>NZ_MRDM01000030.1 GCF_002008165.1 Rhizobium laguerreae | reverse complement strand
TTGACCAGTGCGTCGAGAGGCGAGACTGTCGCATCTCTAACTGGCCCAACTGTCGCATTACTAAATAGCCCCCACATGCATATATCGCATAAGATAGCTTATGGAACTAAGTGATTGCACCAATCAACCGCAGCGCCCCGGACAAGATGTCGCCTGGAGGATTTTGCCCAAATACGTTTTGGCCTATATTGCTTGATCAATCAGGCCGAATCTCTCACCACAAGCTCGCCTTTGAAGTTAACCGTCTCCCTCGGTGCTCTTTCCAGAATCATGTCTATTGCCGCTTTGACCATCTGGTCGGTGGGTTGCTCGTAGGTTGTAAGGCCGTATGCTGGTGACGCCGCAGGAGCAGCGTTGTCGAAGCCCACAATGGCGAGATCATCCGGCACACGTAAGCCGAACTCGCTTCGGGCAACATCCATCGCTCCGAACGCGAGAGCATCGTTTTCGCACATGAGGACATCGATCCGGTCTTCCGGCGCAATTTTGGACAGATAGTCCCGTGCGGCTTGCGCGCCGGCTTCTGCGCTGTAACGCTCGGCAGACATCTCTACGAGCTCGACGCCGAGAGCGGTTCGCCAGAACTCCTTAAAGTTTCTCCGCCTGCCAAGCGCTGTAGACAATGTACGCGCCCCGGCCATAAATCCCGGTCTCCGATATCCCCTTTTTAATAGGTGCTCGCCGATCTCGGCAATCGCCACGACCGCATCGCAGGAGATGGCGGGAACACCTTCGATCTGGCTATCTCGAGCAAGAACAAACATCGGAGGCCCACCGCGTCCCAGCTTATGATCTGTCAACATCTCGTCCCGAAACGCCGTACCAAAGAGCACGATCGCATCAACCTGCCGCTGGTCGGCATTCAATATGGCGTGCACGTGGTTGTAGTGTTGATTGATATTGATCAACATGGTCACGAGCCCCTCCGCCTGCAGGCTGGCGGTCAGCTTTTCAAGAAACGGAAGCTTGTGCGGGTTTGCGAAGTCATCAACGAGAACCGCGACCTGATGTGTAGAATTGGTGGCAAGGCTCCTGGCCAACAGGTTAGGCCGATAATTGAGCCGCTCTGCCGCCTCCAGCACTTTGGCTTTGCTTGCTTCCGTGATCGATGCACCCGGCGTAAATGCGCGGATGACCGTCCACTTTGAAACGCCGGCCTCCATCGCCACGTTCTGCGCCGTCGCTCGCTTCATAGTCGAACCTCCCGTTTGAAACGTTTATTCCATTTCTGCCGGAATGCGAAATGAATGGTTGATTTCTCTTAGCAAGAATCTTATAGCTATGCACGTTTGCTACCGGTAGCAAAAAATATGCACCCGGTAGCAACTTTGGAGGACGCGCCGTCTGAGGCGTTTTTGGTGGTTCTCGCGCTCGGAGGTGCGGGACACCCTTTGGGAGGAGTTTTTATGAAATCGTTTCTTCGTAAAATCGTGCTGGGCGCTGCCGTGGTTGGAGCGCTTGGCGCTGCATCCGGCGTTGCCATCGCACAGGATATCAACATCATCGCCGTAACGCACGGCCAGGCCAACGACCCCTTCTGGTCCGTCGTCAAGAACGGAGTGAGCGCCGGTGCCAAGGATGCCGGTGTCAGCATCGATTATCGCGCACCGGAAACCTTCGACATGGTGGCCATGAGCCAGTTGATCGACGCAGCCGTCAACCAGAAGCCAGCCGGTCTGATCGTCTCGATCCCGGATTCGTCCGCATTGGGCCCGTCCATACAAAAGGCTGTCGCCGCCGGCATTCCGGTCATTTCCATCAATTCCGGTTCCGATGTCTCGAAGTCGCTCGGAGCGCTCCTCCATGTCGGCCAGGACGAATACAGCGCCGGCAAGGCAGCGGGCGAAAAGCTCAAGGAAATGGGCGGCAAGGTTGCCATCTGCGTCAACCAGGAAGTCGGCAACGTCTCCCTCGATCAGCGTTGCAAGGGCTTTTCCGATGGTTTTGCGGGTACCGTTACGGTCCTACCCGTCTCCAACGATCCGGCCGACGTTCGGGCCAAGGTGAAGGCGGCGCTCAGTTCCAATCCCGACATCGACACCGTTATGGCGCTTGGCGCAAGCACTGCCGGCGAACCGTCGCTGGCTGCCGTCGCCGATGCAGGCATGACTGGCAAGATCAAAGTCGCCACTTTCGACCTTTCTGCAGACTTCCTGAAGGCTGTCGCAGCTGGCGATGCCGCTTTCGCCATCGATCAGCAGCAGTTCCTCCAGGGTTATCTGCCCGTGGTCTTCCTCGCAAACTATGCCAAGTACGGCCTGATCCCCGGCGGCAACGTGCCTTCCGGTCCGAACCTGATCACCAAGGAAAAGGCCGCCCAGGTCGTCGAATTATCTGCAAAGGGCATCCGCTAATCCACGACTGCCGAAAGGCTTGATTGTCGAACACCCTCCGCTTTCGAAGAGGGTGTTCGACAGGCGACGTGCGCCGTGAGGAATGCCCTCGGCGCTTCGGCGAATTGCATCCATTGGGAGGTAGGTATCATGGCTCCGATTGAGCAAAAAATAGGAGATGCGTCTAACTCCGACGAGCGCATCAAGCAGGTGGGCTTTCTCACACATATGATGCGTCGGCCCGAGCTCGGTGCGGTTGCTGGCCTCATCCTGGTGGTGACGTTCTTCTTTCTTACCGCAGACCGTTCGATGTTTTCGCTTTCAGGTGTGATGACGATCCTGGCCCCGGCCTCACAGCTGGGAATTCTCGCCATTGCGGCAGCTCTGCTGATGATTGGTGGCGAGTTCGATCTCTCGATCGGCTCTATGGTGGCCTTCGCCGGATTGATCTTCGGTGCGGCCCTGACCAATTTCGGCCAACCGCTCTGGATTTCCATTATCATCACGATGCTGCTTGCAGCCGCCATGGGCGCGGTGAACGGACAGATCGTGATCAGGACACGGCTGCCGTCGTTCATCGTCACGCTTGCCTTCCTTTTCATTCTGCGGGGTTTAACCCTCGTTGGCCTGAAATGGGCGACAGGCGGCTCAACGCAGCTTCGCGGCATCGGTGAGGTCGTCGGCGACGGTCTCTTGAAGCGTTTGTTCTCAGGCGTCGCCTTCCAGGATCTTTTCAGCTGGCTTGCAGCCCATGGCCTGATCGAGAAGTTCGACAACGGCGTTCCGAAAGTCACGGGCGTGCCGGTGTCCGTGGTCTGGTTCATCGCCATTGCCGGGCTCGCCACCTGGGTTCTTCTGCGCACCCGGAGCGGAAACTGGGTCTTTGCCGCCGGCGGCGATCCCAATTCGGCAAGAAACTCCGGCGTACCGGTCGATCGCGTGAAGACGGGGCTCTTCGCGCTCACGGCCTGCGCCGCGGCGCTTGTGGCCATCATCACGGTTCTGGACGCCGGCTCGACGGACGCGCGCCGCGGCTTCCAGAAGGAATTCGAGGCGATCATCGCTGCCGTGATTGGCGGATGCCTGCTGACCGGCGGTTATGGTTCGGCGATCGGCGCCTTCTTCGGTGCCATCATTTTCGGCCTCGTCTCGATCGGCTTGACCTACACGAAGTTCGACTCGGATTGGTTCCAGGTGTTCCTCGGCTCCATGCTGCTTTTGGCCGTTCTCTTCAACAATTTCATCCGCCGCAAAGTGACAGGGGAGCGCTGATCATGACTGATAGCCAATCACAAACCGCTCCGCCGGTCATCGAAGTCAAAAATATCGTCAAGCACTACGGCTCCGTCATTGCGCTCTCGGGCGTTTCGATGAAGGTGTCGCGGGGCGAGGTGCTCTGCCTGCTTGGCGACAACGGAGCTGGGAAATCCACGCTCATCAAGACGCTGTCGGGTGTGGTCCGTCCTTCGGGCGGCGATTTCCTGGTCGAGGGAAAGCCAGTCGCGTTCACCAGTCCGCGCGATGCGCTCGATGCCGGGATCGCAACCGTCTATCAGGATCTGGCGATGATCCCGCTGATGTCGATCACGCGAAACTTCTTCATGGGACGGGAACCCGTAAAGGGCATTCCTCCGTTTCGCCATGTCGACTTCAAGTATTGCAGCGAGGTGACCCGCGAGGAGATGCACAAGATCGGCATCGATATCCGCGACCCCAACCAGGCGGTCGGCACCCTTTCCGGCGGCGAGCGGCAATGTGTGGCGATCGCGCGGGCCGTCTATTTCGGAGCCAAGGTCCTCATCCTCGATGAGCCGACGTCGGCATTGGGTGTTGCCCAGACCTCAATGGTGCTGAAGTACATCCACCAGGTCCAACAAAAAGGCCTCGGCGTAATTTTTATTACCCACAATGTCCGCCACGCCTTTGCAGTCGGGAACCGCTTCACGGTTCTCAATCGTGGAAAGACGCTCGGCACCTTCGACAAAAGCGAGATTTCTCTCGAGGAACTGCAGAACCTCATGGCCGGCGGCAAGGAACTGCAGGTGATTTCTCACGAGCTCGGCGGGACGATCTGAGCAATACAAGCATTGGGAAACAGAAATGACCACGATCCTAAAATCCTCGCCTTTCATGCTCGCAGTCTGCGCTGAAATGGTGTTTCGCTCCCTGCCCGTTCTTGATCGGCTGAAACGGATCACAGAACTCGGTTTCCAGGCGGAAATTTGGGACTGGACGAAACACGATATCAAGGCGATCGCAAAATCTGGCGCCACTTTCTCGTCGATGACCGGATACGTGACCGGCACTTTGGCAGACGAGGAAGGTGCGAATGAGCTTCTGCGCACAGCGCGCCTGTCGATCCCCGTCGCCAAGGAACTCAACTGCCCACGCCTCAACCTGCACGGCACCGGGCTCGACGGGCAGGGTCTGCCCGTCGTCAAATCGGAAATCGTCACTGGCGCCATGTGGCTGAAGGCGTACGACACCCTACAGCGTATCGCCGATCTCGGCGAGGAGGAAGGCGTCACCTTCGTGCTCGAAAACCTGAACGAGGCTGTTGACCATCCGAAGACGCCGTTTGCCAAGGCCGCCGACACTCTTGCATTGGTGGCGGCCGTCAACCGGCCGTCGCTGAAGCTCAACCTCGATCTTTACCACGCACAGATCGGCGAGGGGAACTTGATCGAGCTTTGCCGCACCGCTCTTCCACATATCGGTGAAATCCAGGTCGCCGACGTTCCCGGCCGTAAAGAGCCGGGCACTGGTGAAATCAACTATCCGGCGATCGCACGCGCCCTGAATGAGATGGGCTACCGGGGCACGATCGGCATGGAAGCCTGGCCTTCCGGCGATGACGAGCTGGCGCTTTCCCGCTTTCGCGACGCGTTTTCCCTTTGATCCGACAGCAGCATTTTCAGGAGCTTTCCATGCCCGCCCACCGTCCCGTCAATCTCGCTCTCATCGGTGCCGGCCGCATCGGTTCGTTCCACGCCGAAAGCGTCGCCCGGCGCCTGGTTGATGCCAATTTGCTCGCCGTCGCCGATCCGGCGCCGGGCGCTGCCGAAAAACTGGCGGCAGCGCTCGATGCACCCAAAGCCTATACCAGCGTATCGGAGCTCCTCGCCAATCCGGAGATCGATGGCGTCATCATCGCCACGCCGGCGCGTTTCCACACGAGCGTCGTCGTGGAAGCCGCCCGGGCCGGAAAAGCGGTCTTCTGCGAAAAGCCGATGGCGCTGACGCTCGGGGAAGCAGACGAGGCGATCGCTGAGACAAAGTCTGCCAAGGTACCGCTCCAGGTTGGTTTCAATCGCCGCTGGGACCAGGCTTTTTACGAGGGCCGCGCGGCGATCGACGCCGGCAAAGTTGGTTCCGTCCAACTTCTTCGCTCGTTGACGCGAGACCCGGGTCCCTACGGCGGCAACCCGGAAAAGACGCCGCTATGGACGATCTTCTATGAGACGCTGATCCACGACTTCGACACGCTGCTGTGGCTGAACCCGAAAGCAACCCCGATCGAGGTGACGGCGATTGCCGATGCCCTCGTGGTACCGGACTTTGCCAGAAAGGGTTTTCACGACACCGCCGTCGTCACCATCCGCTTCGACAACGGTTCGATCGCTGTGGCGGAGGCGAATTTCTGCGCCATGTACGGCTACGACATCCGCGGTGAGGTCTTCGGCTCCGGAGGCATGGTGACGATGGGCGATGTACGCCGTTCCTCGATGACGCTCTACGACAAGAACGGAGTTTCGAACGATACCTGGCGGCGTGACACGGATCACTTTGTCCACGGTTACACCGCCCAGCTCGCCTCCTTCGTCGACGCCATAAGGACAGGCTCCGTCACCGGCCCGACCGGTGAAGATGCCCGCAATGCGCTTGCCATCGCGCTCGCCTGTATCACGTCGATTACCGAACGCAGGACAATTCAGCTGTCCAGCCTCTAGGCCGGATCGCAAAAGACGGAGTGTGCCAAGAAATGTCGCAGCATATCCGCAATCTATGCAGCCCGCCGGCAAGTTTCGAAGAGCTGAAGTCGGCCATCGCCTGCCGCCACGTCACCTTCCCTCTTCGCGTCGAGAATGTGGCGAAGAGGGTCCTGGCCAAACCGGAACTCATGGCCTTTGGTAGCGCGACCTCAATCGCGGACGACTGCGGCGTCTCCGTCTCTACGGTCATGCGCTTCGTTGCGCATATCGGTTTCCATGAAATCGCGCAGGCACGCGCAATTTTCAGAAATGAGTTGCGCCGCCGCCTGGCTGTGTTGTTACCCGAGTCGGGTACGAAAAACGAGAGCGATGGGTAGATGGCCGTCGCCACAGTCGGCCATTTGGGCCTCCATACTGCGCACAAGTTAAACTGAAATTGGCAAAGTTTGTCAAACTAGCTCCTCAATCTGTATCGGCGAAAAGCGACGCACCTGCTAGACCAAAGGAGATCGTTGGGAGGCTTGATGTGAGATAGCCCCACGAACCGCGCGCGGCTGCCTCGACCGATTTCTACCCGAGGAAGGCAGCAAATTCGGCTTGAAACACGTTACATGCAGGCCTCGTCCGGCACGAGCACATGGTTCTTGCTCTCAAGCGGTACGAAGCTCGCATTTGGAATCGCGGCGGCAAGCTTGAAACCTTGATCAAGCGGCACGCACACGTTACCGCGGCTCGGCAAATCGCGCCGCTCCCCAAGATCACCTTCTCCGACGCATTCCCTCAGAAACTAGTTTCGATCTTGGGCCCTCTGAGATAGACATCCCAGGTCCATACGCGCGTGTTTTGCGTCGACGCGTCAATCCCCGGAGTTGCATCATGAAAATCGCGCCGCAGCAGCGGATCTATGTCTGCTTCTTTCTCTTCGCTGTGTCGCTGGGCGCGCTGCTGTCGAGGATGCCGGATTTGCAGGTTGCGATGGGCGTCAATAAGTCCGAGTTGGGGTTGACGCTGATAGGGGCTGCGATCGGCGCCTTGATTTCGTTGACTTTATCTTCGCCCTTGATCGCCCGGCTGGGCGCGCGTACGACGGCATTCATTACTGTTCTCGGCACATCTGCGCTGCTGTCGCTGGTGCCGTGGATCGGTGCGGCGCCGCTCGTGTTCTGTGTGCTCTTCGTCGAGGGGCTGCTCGCCGGGGCGCTGGAGATCAATCTCAATGTTGAGATCGACCGCATCGAAGCGCAGTTAGGACGCGGCGTGATGAACAGGGCGCATGGTTTCTGGAGCCTCGGCTTCTTCGTCACAGCACTTGTCTCCTCCGTCGTCCGCCAAGCCGGCATTTCGATGGAACTCCATCTCGCCGCGACCTTTGTCACGGTTCTTATCATCGGCATCTGGGCGATTTCCGGCATGCGGAATGCACCGGCGCGGATCGCGTTGCATGAAGGCAAGGCGCCGCTGGTAGCGCTTCCCACCTGGGGCCTAATGCCGCTCTGCGTGATCGGCATCGCGGCCTTTCTCGTCGAAGGTGCCGGGATCGACTGGTCGGCGATCTATATGCGCGATGTGTTTTCGGTCGAGCCCTTCATTGGCGGACTGGGATTGACGCTCTTTACCTTCTGCATGGCGCTGGCGCGCCTGTTCGTCGATCCGCTTGTCGATCGGTTTGGTGCGCGAGCCGTCGCCACGATGTTGCTTGTTCTTTCGGCGATCGGCATCTGCGCCGTGTCGGGGGCGCCGCATCCCTATGTCGCGCTGGCGGGCTTTGCCTTGATGGGCGCCGGCTGCAGCGCGGTCTATCCTCTCGCCGTTTCGGCGGCGGCCCAACGCACAGATCGCGCGGCGTATCTCAACGTCGCCGCCCTCGGCCAGATGAGCTTTGTCGTCTTCTTCCTGGCGCCGCCGCTGCTCGGCTTCATTGCCGAACATGCTGGCATCCGGACATCCTATCTCGTCTGTCTTCCGCTGATCATTTACGCGCTCTTCTCGGCCAAGGCGCTTGCTACGCGCCGGGCTGCCGGCGGCGGTAGCGCTGCGATTGCTCGAAGCGTCAACGGGTGACTTATTGTGCTGCCGGTTTTTGGCCGCGCGATTGGTTCCGCGCAAGGCCCAAACGAGCACGTCGTCGCGGCATGCATGGTGCTTTCCCTAAGCCTTGCGAGATTGAAGGTCAGTCCGTTCTGGTCGGGGGAGATCGCCATCGTGCGCTATTGATCACGTGTAAACCAGCCTGGCGGTGACGCTTCGCCGAATTTACAGACGAACGACGGCCTTGAGCGGGATCGAACCGGCGTTGGCTAATCGTGAAGCACCTGATAGGTCATAGATCGCTGTGTATGAGGTCTTGGCACATCCTCAGAGACACAACCCTCGGACCGCACTGGAGAGCTTTGATGGGCTGGAAAACACCGAAGATCGAATACGTGAATGGCTATAAGATCGTTGAAGTCGAGGGGCCTACCTTCAAAGTCTACGATGGGGACCGTCAGCTCGGGGACGATTTCCCCTACCCCGGCGAAGCTGCTGCTTACGCAACCTCGTTGCCAAAACGGGATCATCCACGCTAGGCGAAACGCCGCGGAAGATCATTCAAAACCCTTTATGGCAGCCTTACTGAAAGTGGAACAAGATTTGACCAGCTCCCAACTTTCTTCATCGCTGGAACTGCTTGGGTGGTCTGAATTCTTCGCTGACCAGGTCCAGCCCAGCGAAGCGGACTTGATCCCCAGACGCATCGCTTCAGTTCACCGGGCACGCATCGAGGCAATCGATGTCACCGGGCCGGTCGGACTGGAATTTCCATCCAATACCAGTACCGGTGACTACGCGGTGGGCGACTGGGTTCTTGCCGATGCACTGACTGACATGCTTATCAGACGTCTCGACCGAAAAAGTGTCTTTCAGCGACGCCCGGAAGGCGGACGTGGCCAGCAACTTGTTGCCGCCAACATCGACACCCTGTTGATCGTGACCTCGTGCAATGCCGATTTTAATCTTGCTCGGCTGGAACGTTACCTGATCATGGCCAACCAGGCCGGGAGCAATCCGGTGATTGTGCTAACGAAGGTGGACACCGCGGAAGATGTCGGCATATTCCAGGCGCAAGCCGAGGCGTTGCAGCGTGACCTGCCAGTCATCGCCTTGAATGGGCGCTCCGCGGACGCCGTTTCCCTGTTGAGGCCCTGGTGCGGCGTTGGCCAGACGGTTGCGTTAGTGGGATCTTCTGGTGTCGGAAAATCAACGCTGGTGAACACCATGACCGGGCCTGAATCCGACGCAAAGCAAAAGACGGGCACCATCCGCGAATATGACGCGCAGGGCCGCCACACAACTACGGCGCGATCCCTGCATGCAATTTCAGGCGGCGGCTGGGTCATCGATACGCCGGGAATAAGAACGCTTTACGTGAGTGATGGTGCCGACGGTATAGACACCCTCTTTGCTGAAATAACCGAGCTGGCGCCGCTTTGCCGCTTTCGCGATTGCACCCATGCCCATGAACCTGGGTGCGCGGTCCAGGCAGCTGTCGCAAGCGGTGCTCTGGTCGCCGATCGCCTGGAACGCTGGCGGAACCTGCTTGCAGAAAACCGCGACCGAACACCGGTCGTGAGCGGACCACGCGGCAACAAGATCGTTCGCAAGAAGAAATATTGAAAGTGTAGAACGTTTGCGACGGTGCTCATCGGCATCAGCCCATGATCCGCCACCTGAATTGGTTGGGCTGTCGAATAAGGGCAGCGCTCAATGATTGCGTTTGTGGTCAAGTAGACCCTGCAAGCGGCCGCTCCCGCTTGTGAGGGATATGTCTTTGAACAACCGCGATATGAGGCGGGGTCGCAAGCCTTGCCTCTCATCGATGAGGAGGAATGACATCCTCTTTATCTCGATCGTGATCACGCCTGCATTGTCATGGCGACGATAATTCCCGGAATCCATCGCATGGAATCCATTTTCCACCGCCCAGGCGGCTATCATATCCGCGTTCATCAAGATCCTGCTTTAGGAGATGTGGACGTGCTGTCTCTAGCTGTCCCGCTCGCGCAAATCGCTTCGCAGTCTTACGGATACCGCAGCTGAATCGCTCTAATCCAGCCAAATCCGTCCAAGATTACAGTTCCCGCTCAGGTGTTGCGAGAAAGACTCGAAACAATCATTGTAAATCGGCACGACTCAGCCGAGGCCCCGCCCGTTTTAGTGCTCTTGAAGGGATGTGAACCGGCGACGCCTTACTCAGGATAAGCCGCTGATGTGTAACCCTTATTTATGGAACTGGAGGTAGTGGGCTCTTTTTAGCGTGCTCATCGTGTTCGTCAGGCGCGCCTATGTGGTGCAAGCTGCACGCCAAGCATCCTCCGCCATCCTTGATCGTAGCGAAACGAGGCAGGATGCATTACTCGATATCTTTCAGCGCATCGAGCGGGCCGATCAGCGCCGTGCGTGGGGGCACGAGGGTCGGCTGCACCAGATGCGTAATTGCTGGGCCGCGGTCTGCGTCGAGGATCGCAAACCCCTTGGTGATCATCGCCTCGCTGTCCTGCCGGATCATGAAGACGGGGAAAGGCAGGAAGGAGCCGAAGGGATCGTAGTCGTAGCAGCCGACGATGATATCGGCGAAGGTCTCATGCGGGTGCAGGGCGAGGAAGCGCATCAGCCCTTCGAGGTTGATCGAGGAATTGACGAAGAATGCGCGCGGCAGCTTTCCATGGCCTTCGTAGAAGGCTTCGAAGGCGCGCGCCGTCATGGCGGGGGAATAGCCGGTCGGCTGGATGCAGACGTCCGGATCCGCGCCCAGCAATGCGCGCTTTACGTCGCGAAAGCCGCGAATTCGCTCATGGCTGGCATGGTCGTTGCGGCCGCCGAACAGGTACAGATCGTCGGGTGAAAGTGGGCCATCCTCCTGCGCGCGTTCGATGATCGCCTGTGTCAGCATGCGCGCACCTTCATGATTGTCGCTGATGATCGACGGCGCCAGCGTGCCCGGCAGATCGATGTTGACGTGCTTCAGCCCAGCCTTTTCGCAAACCTTGTGCACGCCATCCGGATCGGTTGCGCCGGCGATGAAAAGCTCGTCGATCGAATAGGAGATCAGCGTCTCGACAACCTTGCGCTCCTCCTCCGGATCGCGACAGGCGCTGACGACGAGAGGGCACTGGCCGCGGCTTCTGACCTGCGCCTCGAAAGACTGCGCCATCGAGGAGAAATAGCGGTTGTCGTGCACCGGCAGCAGAAGACCGACGAGACCGGAGCGGGACGAACGCAAGCCGCGGGCCTGCAGATTTGCCGTATAGCCGTGCTCGTTTGCCAGATTCTGAATGAGCTGCGCCGTCGCCTCTTTGATACGCCGTTTCCGCCAGCTTCCGTTCAGCACGGCGCTCACGGTGGAAGGCGACGCACCCGATAGGATCGAGAGATCGTAGATGGTCGCCTTCTTCCTGCTGACGTTGGTCATATCGCGCCTTCCTTTGTCGCTTCCCTTAGAAACAAACCCCTCTTGACGAAAGCCCCGCCTTGATCGATAGTCATTGCACCATCGATTGTGCAAAAAAGAAAGATCGATTGTGCTAAGATGGTTCGCCGGAGGAGGCGGGATGGGAGGCAAGGGTATTCCCTCGCCAAGAAGCAATCAGGAACAACCTGCCGCAAACCGGCCGGTGGTCGTCGTTCGTATGAGCGACCTTTGAGGAGGAGTGAGGATGAGGAGCCTTATCGTAGCGGCGTTTGCCGCATCGCTGTCGCTTGCCGGGGCGGTGGTCGCGTTTGCGCAGGACGCGCCGAAGGTCGGCGTTGTCGTCAAGATCGGCGGCATTCCCTGGTTCAACGCGATGGAAGCCGGGATCAAGGAACAGGGCCAGAAACTGGGGGTCGATGCCTTCATGATTGGCCCGACCAGCGCCGACCCGGCGCTGCAGGTGCGCGCCATCGAGGATCTGATTGCCCAAGGCGTCAAGGTCATCGGCGTGGTTCCGAACGATGCCAAGGTGCTTGAGCCCGTGCTGACCAAGGCGCAGGCCGCCGGCATCAAGGTCATTACGCATGAATCGCCCTCGCAGAAGGGCGCCGACTGGAATTTCGAGCTCGCATCGGCCACCGGCTTCGGTGAAGCGCATGGCAAGCTGCTCGCCGAGAAAATGGGCGGCAAGGGCGAATATGCCGTCTTCGTCGGCTCGCTGACCGTGCCGCTGCACAACGCCTGGGCGGATGCCGCAATCGCCTATATCAAGGCGAATTACCCGGACATGAAGCTCGTCGGTGAGCGCTACGGCGTGGCGGAAGACGTCGACAAGAGCCGCTCGACGGCGCTCGATCTCATTGCCGCGCATCCGGATCTGACCGGCTTCCTCGCCTTCGGCAGCCAGGGTCCGATCGGCGCTGGGCGCGCCATCGAGGAACGCCGCAAGACGGGCAAAATCTTCGTGCTCGGCCCGTTCTCGCCCGGTCAGGGCCAGAAGCTGATCAAGGCCGACGCGATATCGGGCGGCTTCATGTGGAATCCGAAACAGGCCGGCGAAGTCTTCGTCACGCTCGCCGATCGCCTGATCAAGGGCGAGAGCGTCAAGGAAGGTGATGACATTCCGGGTCTCGGCGTGATCAAGCCTGTTGGTAACGACATCATCGTCGATCAACTGCTGCCGATCAACAAGGATACGGTCGACGACCTGGCCGCAATGGGCCTCTGAAGAGGCCCCCTCCCCGGGTGTCGGGCTGGTCCATGTCGACCGGCCCGGCGTTCGGGAAAGAGAGCGGTATCCGGCCATGGCCGGACCATTTGACTTTTATGGCATTCGACTGGACGGGCAACCGGCATGAACACAGCAACGGATGATGGTGTGAAGGCCACGCCGCTTCTTTCGCTTCGCGGCATCAACATGACATTCGGCGGTGTCAAGGCGCTCAAAGACGTCTCCTTCGAAGTCTTGCCCGGCGAAGTGCATTGCCTGGCCGGCGAAAATGGCTCCGGCAAGAGCACGCTGATCAAGGTGATCTCCGGCGTCTATCGGCCTGCTGACGGCGCCGAGATCGTCTTCGACGGTGAGACGATATCCCACATGACGCCAGGCATGGCCCAGTCCCGCGGCATCCAGATCATCTGGCAGGATCTCGCGCTCTTTCCGGAAATGAGCGTGGCTGAGAATATCGCCTTCCAGACCCTTTCCGGTTCGCGCCCGCGCTTCGTCAATTATGCCGCGATCCGCGGAATAGCCGAGGAAGCACTCGCCCGCCTCGGCGTCACCCTCGACGTCGACAGACCCCTTAAGGATTTCGCCATCGCTCAGCGCCAGATCGTCGCCATTGCCCGCGCGCTGGTCGGAGAGGCCCGGATCGTCTTCATGGACGAGCCGACCGCCTCCCTCACCCAGTCGGAGACCGATCATCTGCTGGCGATCGTGCGCACGCTGTCGGCCTCGGGCGTTGCCGTGGTCTTCGTCAGCCATCGTCTTGCGGAGGTGCTGGAAATCTCCTCGCGCATCACCGTGCTGCGCGATGGCGCGCTGGTCGGGGTCTATCCGGTGGAGGGCATGACCCAGTCTAAGATCACCGAGCTGATGACCGGGCGCACCTTCGACCAGAATGTAGTCGCCCGCGACGTATCGCAGAACCCGGTCGTGCTTTCTGTCAGCAAGCTTTCCCGGCCTGGCGAGTTCGAGGACATCTCCTTTGATCTGCGCCGTGGCGAGACGCTCGGGATCACCGGCCTGCTTGGCTCCGGGCGCACCGAACTTGCCCTCACGCTGTTCGGCATGCGCCGGCCCGCCTCCGGAACGATCGTGTTGGAGGGAAAGCCGGTGCGCTTTGCCTCCAACCGCGAGGCGATCACATCAGGTGTCGCCTATCTCTCCGAAGACCGCCTTTCGCTCGGTCTCAACCAGCCGCAATCCATCGCCGACAATCTGGTCATGGCCTCGCTCAACCGCATCCTGAGCGGCCGGCTCATTTCGCCTGAAAAGAAGCGTTCGCTCGTCGCGCGCTGGATCGCCGATCTCGGCGTTAGGATCGGCAGGCAGGACGATGCGATCTCGACGCTTTCGGGCGGGAACCAGCAGCGCGTCGCCATTGCCAAATGGCTCGCCACCGATCCAAAGGTGCTGATCCTCGATGCGCCCACGGTGGGCGTCGATGTCGGCGCCCGCGCCGGCATCTTCGAAATCGTAGCGCGCCTTGCCGAGGCGGGGCTTGCGATCATCCTCATCTCGGACGAGGTGCCGGAGGTCTATTTCAACGCCGATCGGATCATCCATATGGAAAAGGGCCACATGGCCGGCTGGTACGATCCGCGCGCGACCACACTGAAGGACCTGGAGGCGACGGTTTATGCGTAAGCTGTTCCTGGCCTATACGACGGAATTCGTGCTGTTTGCCGTCATCATCGCGATGAGCATTGTCCTGGCTTTTACGACCGACCGCTTCATCACGCTCGGCAATGGGTTCGACCTGCTCAACATCAGCGCGGTCAATATCATCTTCGCCGTCGGCCTGCTCGTGGTGCTGATATCAGGCGGCATCGACATCTCCTTCGCCGTCGCCGCCTCGATCGTGCAATATGTCACTGCACTGGCGCTTGAGCGGATCGGCGGGGGCGGCTGGGTGTCCGGTCTGCTGATCGCGGCCGGTATCGGCATGGTGCTCGGGATGATCAACGCCTTCCTGATCCACCGCTTCCGGATCATCTCGATCGTCGCGACGATCGCGACCTTCAACGTCTATTTCGGCCTGCTGATGTTCTTCACCAAGGGCGTGTCGATCTACAATCTGCCCGACTGGCTGACGACCCGCGTCATCATCTACGAGCGCGAAATGGCCGATGGGAGCTGGGCTGAGATCACCTTGCCGGTTGTCGTCATGGCCGTCTGCACGCTCGCCACCTGGCTCTTCATTACCCGCACGACCACCGGCCGGCAGCTCTATGCCTTTGGCGACAATCCGGAAGGGGCGCGCCGCTTCGGCATCAATATCGGCGCCATGCAGTTCATCGCCTTCGGTTGGCTTGGATTGATGGCAGGCATCGCCGGTCTCATGCAGGCGCATTATGCGCAGGAGGTCGTGCCGAATGCACTTTATGGCCGCGAGCTCGATGTCCTGGCTGCGGTGGTACTCGGCGGCGCGCGGCTGGGCGGCGGCAAGGGCTCGGTGCTCGGTTGCGTGCTGGGCGTGCTGCTCGTCTCGATCACCCAGAACGGCCTCAACCTGATGGGCGTCTCGCCCTTCGCCTTCAAGATGATCGTCGGCGCGATCATCCTCGTTGCGATCACCTTGTCGAGCGCCCGCATCGGCAATCTGGTGCCGGTATTTGCGACTCGCAAATTGACCGGCGACAGGCCTGCAGACAGGGGAGAGAGCTGATGAACGCGCTCGCCGCCCGCTTCAACGCCATCTTCGGGGCCGACATGGCCGGTCCCCTCGCCGCACTGGCGGCCGTGCTGATCGTCTTCGGTGTCGCCTCGCCGCATTTCCTCACGAGCGCGACCTTCGGATCGGTCGCCTTTCAGCTTCCCGAGCTTGGCATCCTGACGCTTGCCATGCTGATGCCGATCCTCACCGGCGGCCTCAACCTTGCGATCACCTTCACCGCCAACATCGCCGGCCTGACGCTCGCCTGGACGCTGCAGGCCAATGGCGGCATCGATGCCGGCCCGGGCGCCTTCCTGCTCGGCTCGGCTCTGGCGCTCGCCGTCGGCGCGGCAAGCGGCCTGGTCATGGGCCTGGTCATCGCCTTTACCCGCGCCCATCCGATCCTCGTTTCGCTGTCGATGATGATCTTCCTGCGCGGCCTCGGCGAGTTCCTGACACGCGGCGGCGATATTTCGGGCTTCCCCACCTTCATCGCTCCGATCGGCCACGGCAGCATCCTCGGCATCCCGGTACCTTTGTTGATCCTGATCGCCTGCGTGATCGCCAGCCACATCCTGCTCTCGCGCTCCAAGCTCGGCTTTTCCACCTACATGATCGGCTCCAATATCGAGTCTGCCCGCTATTCCGGCATCAACACCCGCAAGGTCCTGGTGCTGGTCTACATGCTTTCCGGCGTGATGGCGGCGGTTGCCGGCATCATCATGCTTGCGCGCTTCAATTCGGTGCGCGTCGGCCACGGTGAGTCCTATCTGCTGATCACCGTGCTCGCCTGCTTTCTCGGCGGCATCAATCCTTTCGGCGGCTTCGGCCGCGTCCTGCCCGTTTTCGTGGCGCTCATCGTGCTGCAGCTCCTCTCTTCGGGGCTCAACCTGCTCGGCGCCAACCAGCATCTCACCACTGCCGTCTGGGGCATCCTGCTCATCGTCGTGATGGTGCTGCGATGGCTCTCGGCCAAGTTCATCAGAATCGTGAAATAGGAGATACGACCATGGAAGGTTTCGGCGTTCACACCAGCATGTGGACCATGAACTGGGATCGCGCAGGCGCCGAGAAGGCGATTGCCGGAGCCGTGCATTACAAAATGGACTTCATCGAGATCGCGCTGCTCAATGCGCCGGCTGTAGATACCAAACACACCCGCGACCTGCTCGAAAAGCACAAGCTGCGCGCCGTCTGCTCGCTCGGCCTGCCGGAACATGCCTGGGCATCCGTTCGCCCGGATGCGGCGATCGAGCATCTGAAGGTCGCGATCGAAAAGACTGCGGAAATGAACGCGGAAGCTCTGTCCGGCGTCATCTTCGGCGGCATCGGCGAGCGTACCGGCGTGCCGCCGACGCAAGGCGAATACGACAACATCGCCAAAGTGCTCGACGCGGCGGCAAAACATGCGAGGAAGTACGGCATCCAGCTCGGTGTCGAGGCCGTGAACCGCTATGAGAACCACCTGATCAATTCGGCGCAGCAGGCCGTCGACATGGTGGAGCGTGTCGGCGCCGACAACATCTTCGTTCACCTCGACACCTACCACATGAATATCGAGGAAAAGGGTGCGGCAAACGGCATCCTGATCGCCCGCGATCACCTAAAGTACATCCATCTTTCCGAAAGCGACCGCGGCACGCCGGGCTACGGCAACATCCCGTGGGATGCGATCTATGCCGCGCTTGCCGCAATCGGATTCAAGGGCGGGCTTGCGATGGAAAGCTTCATCAACATGCCGGTTGAGGTCGCCTATGGCCTGGCCGTCTGGCGCCCCGTTGCACGCGATATGGAAGAGGTCATGGGCAAAGGCCTGCCGTTCCTACGCAATAAGGCGGAACAATACGGTCTGATCTGACCCCAGTTGCCGGATATCGCCCATTCGGTTGCATCAGCCTTAAGTCGAGGCTGATGCTGGTCGTCCATAAGTCACAACCGCAGCGGCCACAGGGGTGCCCGGCTGAAGAGCTCTCGCCACCGCCGGCAAGACCATGCGCCCCATCTCTTCAGCAAATGTTGGAATTTCTTTCGGCTTGTGGGTACGAAATGACTGCTGAGAAATATCATACTCGTTGTGATATTGTTATTATTGCTTGTTACATTCATCCTCCTATGCCATTTTGCCTATTAAAATAAGACGCTTGAACGGCTCGCGCCTGGGCTCTAGTTTCGAAGAGATGGCGGCGTTTCGATCGACCATCGATATGGGGGAATCTTGGATGGCACGCATTACGCTGAGGCAACTGCTCGACCATGCTGCGGAGGAAGGCTACGGCGTTCCCGCTTTCAACATCAACAATATGGAGCAGGCGCTCGCCATCATGGAAGCCGCCGACGCGTGTCATGCGCCGGTTATCATGCAGGCGTCGCGCGGAGCCCGCGCCTATGCCCATGACATCATGTTGAAGCACATGATGGATGCCGTCGTCGAAATCTATCCGCATATTCCTGTCTGCGTGCATCTCGATCACGGCAACGATCCCTCCAATTGCATGACGGCGATCCAGGCGGGCTTCACCTCGGTGATGATGGATGGTTCGCTGAAGGCGGACGCCAAGACGCCCGCCGACTGGGCCTATAATGTCGGCGTCACCAAGATGGTGACCGATATGGCGCATTTCGGCGGCATCTCGGTGGAAGGCGAACTCGGCGTTCTCGGTTCCCTGGAGACCGGCATGGGCGAGGCCGAGGACGGCCACGGCGCCGAGGGCAAGCTTTCGCATGACCAGCTGCTGACCGATCCGGACGAAGCCGTGAAGTTCGTGCGCGAAACCAAGGTCGATGCGCTCGCTATAGCGATGGGCACATCGCATGGCGCTTACAAGTTCACCCGCAAGCCGGACGGTTCGGTGCTGGCGATGAACGTCATCGAAGAAATTCACCGCAAGCTCCCGAACACGCATCTCGTCATGCATGGCTCGTCCTCGGTCCCGATCGAGCTGCAGGAGATCATCAACAAATATGGCGGTCAGATGAAGCCGACATGGGGAGTGCCGGTCGAGGAAATTCAGCGCGGCATCAAGAACGGTGTGCGCAAGGTCAACATCGATACCGATGGCAGAATGGCGATGACCGGTCAAATCCGCCGCGTGCTGCAGGAGGACCCGAGCGAGTTCGACCCGCGCAAATATCTGAAGCCGGCAATGACGGCGCTGACCAAGCTCTGCAAGGAGCGCTTCGAACAGTTCGGCACGGCCGGTATGGCGGGCCGCATCACGCCCCTTCCCGTTGCGGAAATGGCGAAGCGTTACAAGTCCGGTTCACTCGATCCGGCTTTCTCCTGAAACTGGGCTAGCCCGAGGCCGGGCGGGGTGCCTTTTCCGGCTCGGCGGCGACAGGTCCGCCCGTCAGTGCTTGGCCGTGGAAGCGGCTCAGCTGGCTGACAACATCCTCGATTTCGCTTGCCGTTCGTTCGGCATTCCAATCGAGCGCCGCCCCGACAACGCCGGCGATTTCCCGCAGGCCTTCCAGCGTCAACCGGCCCTCGATCGCAAGCGTCGTGCGGCGCATCACGATGTCCGACAGGTGGACGGCGAGTTCGTTCCGGGCGATCCAGTCGATCTCCCGGAAACTGTAACGCGACGCACCGGTCAGGCGCTGTTCGTCGGAATAGCTTGAGGGGGAAGAAAGCAGGGCCACAGCCGTCGTGCCGTAGCGGCCGAGCAGTTCGTCAGCTCGCTCGGCAACAACGCCGCTGCGTGACGCCATATCCCTGATCCAGGCGTTACGTTGCTTGGCCTCAGCCGGAAAGGCCTTGCCGCCGCCGATCGCGAGATAGCGCGTCGACTGGCTGCGGCTGCGCTGCAGCCGGGCGAGAATGGTGTCGGCGACCTCTTCCGCAAAGCCGCGGAATGTCGTCCACTTGCCTCCCACCAGCGAAATGATCGGAAAAGGTCTGCCGTCCTCTGGCTCCTTCACCGGCGCGGAGTGATCGCGGCTGATCAGCCCTGGTACGGTCGCATCCGATGCAGGTAGCGGGCGGATGCCACTATAGCTGTAAACGATCTGGTTGTGATCGAAGCGCAGCGTCGGCAGCAGCGAGCGGACGCTTTCGAGGAAATACTCCGTTTCGGGCTCTTCGCAGGAGACGTTGTCCGGATCATCCGCGGGAATGTCGGTCGAGCCGACCAGCGCCAGCCCGAGATAGTCGTAGACCAGGCAGATGCGGCCGTCGTCGGCCTCGAAATAGATCATGTGGCCGTTGAGGCTTCGCACCAATTCGGGATGGTCAAGCAGGATGTGGGAACCCTTCGTGCCGCCGATCAGGTGCGATGGAGCGCCGAGCAACGTGTTGACGTGATCGATCCAAGGACCTGCCGCATTGACGACCAGCTTGGGAGCGACGCCGAACTCGCGACCATCAGGCTGCCGGAAGGTCAAACGCCCGTCTGAAACGGCGGCCAGTGTCGCGAAATTCGCCGCGAGGCTCCCCGCATTCGCGTCGAGACCATCACGCACGAGCTCATAGACGAGCCGCTCCGGCCTGCTGATCTTGGCATCGTAATAGATGCCGCCGGCGACGATGGCAGGCGTAATATGCGGCATTTCCTTGCGCGCCTGTTTCTTCAGGATCAGCCGGTGGCGCGGCATGACCTGGTCGCGCGAACCGAAGAAGTCGTAGAGCCGAAGCCCGATCTTGATGAGAACCGCACCACGGCTGCGCGGCGCCGTCTTCGACCCGAAGAGCGTCCGGATCGCTGCCCAGATTCCGCGTGTCCAGGAAAAGACCGGAATGAAGGTCGGCAGCGGCTCGACGCAATGCGGCGCGTTCTTGAGCAGGAGGTTGCGCTCAAGCGTCGACTGCGCAACCAGTCCGAACTCACCCGTTTCCAGATATTTCAGGCCGCCGTGAATGAGCCGCGATGGTGCGGCGCTCGTGCCGGAGGCAAAGTCGGCCTTGTCGACGATCAGGCAATTGACACCCTGTAGCGAGAGGTCGCGGAACAGGCCGGCACCGTTGATGCCCGCCCCGATGATCAAAACGTCGATATCGTTCTCGCCGAGATTCGAGAAGCGCTGCTGCAAATCGGGGGTCATGCTCATCGTCCTCAATCGCCCGCCGCTGCAGGCATTTGTCTTTTCAGTTTGCCGATTGCTCCGGCGCAAGCGCGGCAATCCTAGGCCAAAGGGGGATCATCGCGTCGGCAATGTCGCGGAATACCTGGTAACGCTTTTCATAATCCGCGCTGCGCGCCGCATCCGGCCGGCAAGTTTTCGCGATGGAGGCCGTGTCGCGCGGATCGCTCTGCGGATCGGCAAAGATACCGGCGCCCGAGCCGGCACAAAGCGCAGCACCCCAGGCGGCCGCCTCATCGGTCTCGGTGACCGTGACCGGCATGCCAAGCACATCGGCAAACATCTGCACGACGGCAGGATTGCGCGAGACGCCACCGGCGAGCCGCGCCTGATCGAAGGCAAAGCCGTCGCGAAGCGCGTCGACATGGATGCGATGATTGAAAGCGATGCCCTCAAGCACGGCGCGCAGCATATCGCCGCGGTCGTGCCATCCACCGAGCCCGAAGAAGCCGGCGCTGGCTGCTGCGCCATAAGGCGAGCCGAACAGATAGGGATGGAAGAGCGCCGTCGAGGGGCGCTCGAAAGCGGCGTCGATCTCGGGCGCCAGTAGGGCGTGGATCGAGTTGCCTTGCACCTCGCCATTCTTCCGTTCGGCAGCGCAGAGCGTGTCCAGAAACCAGTCGTAATTGGCCGTCGATGCCGGAGAGATCGACATGCTGTTCCAGATGCCGGGTGCAATCCCGTTACGGCAGAACCAGCGCCGGTCGACACGCGGTTCCGACGAAAGCGTTTCGTTGATCGAATAGGTTCCGGCAATGACTGCGACAACGCCCTTGGCATAGCCCCCTGCCCCGAGCGCCGAGGCCGTGACGTCGTGCAGACCGGCAACGACAGCCGTCCCTTCGGCAAGGCCCGTCAGTTGCGCGGCTTCACGGGTCACGCGTCCGACGATCTGGTCGGAGCGCGAGGCCGGCGGCAGGGCGTGGACGAGATCCTGCAATCCAAACAGCCGAAGGGCGTCCTCGCTGTAGTTCTGCGTTTTGACATTGGTGAAGGAGGTGCTCGCTTCGGTGCGGTCCGTACCGATGATCCCGGTCAGGCAGAACCGCAGCCAGTCCTTGCAGCTGCAGAAATGGCCGATGCGCTTATAGCGTTCAGGCTCCATTTCGCGGATCCAGGCAAGCAATGCCGATGGCGCGGAGACGTGCGGGATCTGTCCCGTCAGTTCGATCGCCAGGTCGGCGACATCGCTCTGCGTCCACCGGTCGACGATCGCCCCTGCCCGGCTGTCCAGCGAGAGAATGGCCCGGCCAAGCGGCTTCCGGGCGTGATCGAGCAGGTAGATGCCGTCTCCATGCGCGGTAGCGGCAATGCCCTCTATGTCGCTTGCCGGTCGTCCGCTGAGGGAAATCGCTTCGCGAATGGCATCGGCCGTCGCGTTCCACAATTCATCCATGTCGCGCTCGATATGGCGTGCCTTCCGAATGAACTGCGTGACGCGACGTCGGGCGACTGCAAGCGGCGTGCCGTCGATATCGAAGATGACTGCCTTGGTGACTGTCAAACCACTATCAATCCCGAGCAGTGTCGGCATTCAGATTTACCTCACGAGGAGCAACGGGCCGGCGCCGTCAGGAGCGCCCTCCGGCGCCCTTGGCGATGACCACGTTGATATCTCTGGACCGCATGCGGTCGATGTGCACCGGCTGGGTCTTGTCGTCGACGATGACGACGTCGAATTCATCCAGTGCTGCGAAACTGTGGAGCGCACGCCGTTCGAACTTGGTATGATCGGCAAGCAGGATGCGTTTTACGGAACAGTCGAACATGGCGCGCTTGGTATCGACTGTTTCAGGAGACTGGTGCAGCACCGTGCCATCGCTGATCGCCGACATCGAGATGAACGCGACATCGGCCCTGAGAGCCTTGATCTCGTTGATGGTCATGCGACCCATGAAGGCATTGCACCAATTGTAATACTGGCCGCCGAGGGCGAGCAGCGTCACGTCGTGCAGGCCCGTCAGCGCATTCATCAGCGTCAGGGAATTGGTGATTGCGGTGACCGGCGCCTTCGACGGCAGATGTGCCGCCATCTGGAGAACCGTGGTCGAGTCATCGAAAAAGATCGCCTGCCCCGGTTCGACGAATTGCATTGCCGCCTCGGCGATCAGCTTCTTTTCGGCCGACTGACGGTTCGAGCGGTAGACGTCGCTGGATTCGATGAGATTGGTCGCCGCCGCCGTGACGATGCCGCGCGTCTTCCTGAAGAGGCCGCGGCTGACGAGTTCATCGACGTCGCGATGAGCCGTCATCAGGCTGATCCCAAAGCGGTCGGTCAGGTCTTCAATCCGCATCGAGCCTTCACCCATCACGGCCTCTGCAATCATGCGGCGGCGCGCGATCTGGCGCGTCTGCCGGCTGTCGCTGGTGAGTTGGTCCAACAGATCGTCGTCCCGGCTGGTCTTCTGTGTCACGGGTCACCCCTGTCGCTGAATTGTGGATCCCAGCTTCGTACAGTGATTGCCGCGCCAAGGCAAAAAGGCGAAGAGCAACCGGTGATTGAACCGCCGGCCATCGCTTCCAGCATGAAAGTGAGGGCGCTCTTGCGAGCGCCCTCTTCTGTTTACTGAGCCAGAACGAACGGGCCAGTGTACTTGTCGATGTTGTCCTTGGTGATCAACAGGCAATCGAAGAGCTGCTTCTCGCTCTTGGCGCCGGTGTTACCCGTCTTGATGAGATTGTCGGCCTGCTTGACGGCTTCTTCGGAGAAGACGGCAACCGGTTGGAGAACGGTGTATTGGAGTTCGCCCGCCTTGATGGCAGCAACGGCATCCGGCGAACCGTCGAAGCCGCCGACCTTCACATTGGCGAGCTTGCCGGCTTCCTTGAGCGCGGCGATCGCACCGAGCGCCATTTCGTCATTGCCAGAGATGACGCCGACGATATCCGGGTTGGCTTGCAGCATGGACTGCATCTTGTTGTGGCCCTGGGTACGGTCCCAGTTGGCAACTTCCTTGGCGACCTTTTTCAGATCCGGATACTGCGAAAGGACAGTCTCGTAGCCATTCGACCGCGTCGCCGCGTTGTTGTCGGACGGAGCGCCGAAGAGTTCGGCATAGTTGCCCTTGTCGCCGATCGCTTCGACCCATTGCTGCGCGCCGAGAGCGGCGCCCTGTGCGTTGTTGGAAACAAGCTGCGCCTTGGCCAGGCCTTCCTGGTTGATTTCGGCGTTGACGAGGATGACCGGGATGCCGGCAGCAACGGCCTTCTTGACCGCACCGACGGAACCGTCGGCGTTTGCCGGGTCGAGGATGATCGCCACCGACTTGTTGGTGATCGCGGTATCGATCAGGTTGCTTTCGGTGTTGGTGTCACCCTTGTGGGCATTGACCGAGGCGGTGTAGCCGAGCTTCTCGGCAGTAGCCTTGGCGACATTGCCTTCCGTCAACCAATAGGGATTCGACGGATCGTTGACGATGATCGTCATCATGCCCGCTGCCCAAGCCGAGCTTGCTAGAAGCGGTGCTACAGCCGCGGCGGCCAGAAGTATGCGCATGCCTTTCTTAAACATAGTCTCTCTCCCATTCGTGAGCTTAGTTATTGCCGGGGATCCGGCAGGGCTTTCCGCAATCGGCTTCGTGGATTCCAATCTGCCGTCGTGGATAAGTTTCGGTCTTAGCCGTCAGGACGATTTGACCCGGCGGCCGTATTGGATGCTGTTCATGAGGACGGCGAGAACGATCACAGCGCCGGTGAACACGGTCTGCCAGTAGGCCGAGACGCCGATGATCACGAGGCCGTCCGAAAGGAAGCCGATGACGAAGGCGCCGAGCATGGTGCCGCGAACCGTACCGCGGCCGCCGGTCAGCGCCGCGCCGCCGATGACCACGGCTGCGATTGCCGTCAGCTCGTAGGTTGTGCCTGCCGTCGGACCGGCTGAAGTCAGCTGCGAGGAGAGGACCAGACCGGCGATCGCAGCACAGACGCCCGAAAGCACATAGACGATGATCTTCACACGCTTGACCGGGACACCGGAGAGGTCGGCGGCTCGCTCGTTACCGCCTGAGGCATAGAGCCAGCGGCCGAAGGCGGTGCGGCTCAGCACGATGCCGCAAATGATGGCGAGAACCGCAAGCACGATGACACCGATCGGAATGCCTGCGAGCCGGTTGAAGCCGAGCCAGTCGAAACCGGTATTGCCGAGTTCCGGACGGCCACCGAGATTGTTGTAGGTCAGGCCGTTGGTCATCAAGAGCGCGATACCGCGGGCGACGTAGAGCACGCCGAGCGAGGCGACGAAGGCCGGCACCTTGAGATAGGCGATCAGCACGCCGTTGACCGCACCGACCAGCGCACCGAGCGCACATGTGATGACGACGACGGCCCAGACCGGCGGATAGAGGATGACGCCGAAATAGGTGAGCGTGACGCCGTGCATCAGGAAACCGGCGATGCAGCCTGCAAGCCCCAGTGTCGAGCCGACCGACAGATCGATACCGCCATTGAGGATAACGAGCAGCATGCCGATCGCCAGAATGCCGAAGATCGCGACGTGCGACGCCATGATCAGGAAGTTGTTCAGCGTGAAGTAATAGGGCGACAGGAACGAGAAGACCGCAATGATGACGATCAGCGCGAAGAAGGCCCGGCCCTCCAGGATGAGACGCACGATATTGGTATTGCGCTTCGGCCCGCTGGAAACTGATTTCTTTTCGGTGACGTTCGTGACTGACATAATCAGTGCTCCATAATCCAGGCTAGTGCGCGATCACGGCTTCGCCGGAGGCGGCCATGATCTTTTCCTTGGTGACATCCGAGCCGAACTCGGCCGATATCCTGCCGCGGTGCATGACGATGATGCGGTGTGCGATACTCAGGCATTCATTGACTTCGGACGTCGAATAGATGACCGCCAATCCCTGCTTGGCGCGCTCCGCGAGCAATTTGAAAACTTCCGCCTTGGCGCCGATGTCGATGCCGCGGCTTGGCTCATCAAGCAGGATGACCTTTGGCTGGGTTGCCAGCATCTTGCCGATGACGACCTTCTGCTGGTTGCCGCCGGAGAGCGAGCCGATCGACGCAGCACCGCCATCGGTTTTCACATGCACCCGCCGGATCGCGTCATTGACGAGATCGCGCTCCCGATGGCCGGAGGTGAAAAGCCCTTTGGTGAAGGCGCGGATACTCGCAAGCGACAGATTGGAGCCGACCGTCATCGTCTGGACGAGGCCGTCGCGCTGGCGATCTTCGGGCACGAGCACGAGACCGCTGGCAATGCGCCCGGCGATGCTGAGCCCGCTGACGTCCTGTCCTTCGAGCAGAACCTGTCCGCCACTTGCGCGCAGACGTCCGGCAATGCACTCGAGCAGTTCCGTGCGCCCCGCGCCCATCAGCCCGTAGATGCAGACGATTTCGCCGGCACGCACCTTGAGCGACAGACGATCGACTGCATTATAGGCAGCGCCGGAGGGGCCGGGGACACTGAGGTTTTCGATGGAAAGCGAGAGGTTTCCGAACGGGTGACCTTGCGGCGGGCTGCCAAGGTCGAAATTCTCGCCGACCATGTTGCGGACGATCCATTCGAGATCGATGTCCTTGCGCTCGGCATAGGCCGTCATGTTTCCGTCGCGCAGAACGACGGCGTGATGGGTGATCTGCAGCGCCTCTTCCAGATGATGCGAGATGTAGACGATCGACACGCCACGGCTCGTCAGGTCGTGGATGACCTTGAAGAGCACTTCCACCTCCGTCGCGCTCAGCGCCGAGGTCGGCTCGTCCATGATCAGGATGCGCGAATTGACGGAGAGTGCCCGGGCAATTTCGACAATCTGCTGCTGGCCGAGGCGAAGATCCTCGACCCGCGTCAGCGGATCGATGTCTTCCTCGAGCTCTTCCATCAGCGCCCGGGTCTGACGCTCCTCTTCAGCGAAATCGACGACACCGCCCTTGATGATCTCGCGGCCCATGAAAATATTGTCGCGGACACTGAGATTGGGGGCCAGGCTGAGCTCCTGATGGATGATGGAGATCCCGCACTCGCGCGCATGGGTCGACGAGGTAAAGCTGATCGGTGAGCCGTCGAGAACGATCTCGCCGGAGCTTGGCTGCGCCACACCCGAAAGGATCTTCATCAGGGTCGACTTGCCCGCGCCGTTCTCCCCGAACAGCGTTGTGACCTGGCCGCGATGGATGTCGAAGTTCACTCCCTTGAGGGCGTGAACGCTGCCGTAGGATTTTGCTATGTTGCGGGCAGCGAGGACCACCTCGCCTTTCGCCCCGTTGCTGCGTTGCGGCTGGTTCATTTGAGCTCGACCTTTACCGGCGTGACCAGCCAGTTCTTCGGGTTGATGAGCTTGAAGACGCCGACCACGGTCGCCTGCTTTCCGTCCAGGGCGTCAGCATCCAGGCCCGCGAAAACCGCCTTCTTCATCTCGTTATTGATGGCCGAGCCGGCATCCTGATACTGGATCTGGTTGGTAAACTGGCCGAATTCGATGGTGCCGGTTGCATCGCGGAGGTCCGTGCCGTTGACCGCAGGGCCGGTCTGGACACGGACCACCGTCTCGGGAGGCAACCCATCGATCTTCATTTCGTTGGTGTTCGACTTGCGGGCGCCGAAAACGCCGGTCAGCGTGACGGGGATGACCGGTCCGGTGCTCGTCGCGGTACCGTATTTCTCGGCCGCCGCCTTCTTGTCGGCGGCAATGGCGGCCGCGAGATCGGCGGCGGCAACGGCCCGCTCCTCGACATTCGCCTTGATCTTCGGGAACTGCTCGGCGCCGAAGGTTTCCGGAGAGAATGCCTGCTGGCGGACATCGTTTTCGGAGCCGATCCTGACGACCGTCGTATCGAACGCGATCGCTGCAACGACGATGGCCGTCAACGCCGCGCTGACAAGGAGCGTGCGATTGCTGCTGCTCGGCTTTGATGCTGGATAATCGGGCGATGTACTCATGTCCGTTCGGCCTTTGGGCTTGGAATAGCGAGGTGAAGAAGGCTAGCGCGATGATGACCGCAGACGGGCTGAAGCACTGCGTCGCACTGGAACGGAAGCCGGCGGGCCGCCCGCAAGAGCGCAACTCTGGACGAAAATTCGCATCGGAAGCCTCCTCAACAAGACCGGCGATTGTCTCCTCCAGCCGCCTTGGCCTGCAATTCTCCATCAGGAAGGGACTTCCGTGATAGAAGTATGTTATTTATGCCGTAGATGATGTTATATATTTTATAAGCTGTCAACGGCACTTTCGTGGCAACTTGACTGAAATGCACGACCTCACATCTTGTTCATCACGCTGCGGTGCAGCAAAAAGCGGCGGCAAATGCAGACACTTTCACATCTGTCATTCAGCCGCATAATTTCGCCATCCACATGTTTTTTAACTATTATCTCACAGCTGCAGCATTGCGCGCTCTGCCGCTTTTGACGCCACCTGCCGATAGCGCGGCGGCGGGGAAGCAAACTCCCTACTCCTCTATTTTAGATGAAAAAAATTACACCGCTAGAAAAATCTTACTAGCATTATGGTATCTTTATGTTATCTTTTCGAGCGAGCTTAGGATGGTTTCTGCGGCGCGCCGATCCTGGGATTTGCCGAAGTGGCCGCGCTTGCCGTTGCTCGTGAAAGAACCGAAGTTGGCAGCCGCATGCATCATCGCAGAGAGTTAGGGATCGGGAGGATTTCAGATGAATTTGATGCGCGTATGGCCCGCCGCGGCGCTTGCGGTGGTGGCGAGATAGGCCTGCAATGACATGACCGAGAAGATTATCATTGGGATAGATGCCGGCACCTCGGTCATCAAGGCTGTCGCCTTCGATCTGTCCGGCCGCCAGATCGCCACTGCCTCCGTGCGCAATAGATACGCCACCGGAGACGATGGCTCGGCAACGCAGTCGCTGGATCAGACCTGGCTCGATTGCGCCAGCGCGTTGCGTGGCCTCGGCGAAAAAGTCCCTGATCTTGCATCCCGCACCGCAGCTATCGCCGTCACCGGACAGGGCGACGGAACCTGGCTCGTCGGCCGCGGCAATCGGCCGGTCGCCGACGCCTGGCTGTGGCTCGATGCGCGCGCCGCGCCGACAGTGACGTCGCTCGCCGGCGGAACGCAGAACCGTGCCCGCTTCGAGGCAACAGGCACCGGGCTCAACACTTGCCAGCAGGGCGCGCAACTTGCCCATATGGACCGCTTCACGCCGGATCTTCTCGATCGGGCGGAGACGGCGCTGCACTGCAAGGACTGGCTCTATCTCAACCTCACAGGCGTGCGGGCAACCGATCCATCGGAGGCGAGTTTCACCTTCGGCAATTTCAGAACGCGCCAGTATGATGCAGTCGTGATCGACGCGCTCGGCCTTGACCATAGACGCAGGCTCCTGCCCGAAATCATCGACGGCAGCGAGATCAGCCACCCACTGACATCGCAGGCGGCGAAGGCCTGTGGGCTTCTTGCCGGAACGCCAGTCTGCCTCGGCTATGTCGACATGGTGATGACGGCGCTTGGTGCAGGCGTGCGCAGCGGCGCTCACAACGCCGCCTGCTCGACGATCGGCTCGACCGGCGTGCACTTGCGCGCCAAGTCCGTTGCCGATGTTCAGCTCAATCGTGAAGGGACCGGCTATGTGATCGCCCTGCCTATCCCCGGCATCGTCACCCAGGTCCAGACGAATATGGGCGCCACGATCAACGTCGACTGGATCCTCGACGTCGCCGCCTATCTGATGGCCGAGGCAGGAAAGCCTGCTTCGCATGCAGACCTCATTGCGCGCATCGACGGCTGGTTTGCAGAAAGCCGGCCGGGGTCGGTGCTTTACCATCCCTACATTTCCGAAGCGGGCGAACGTGGGCCTTTCGTCAACGCCAATGCGCGCGCGGGCTTCACCGGGCTTTCGATGCGTCACGGCTTCCCCGACCTGCTGCGCAGCGTGGTCGAAGGGTTGGGGCTTGCCACCCGCGACTGCTACGCGGCGATGGGCGCGATGCCCGAAGAGCTGCGGGTCACCGGCGGGGCAACACGCTCCGTCGCCCTTCGCCGCTCACTTTCGGCCGCCGTCAACGCACCGATCCGCCAGTCGCGCCGCGAGGAGACCGGGGCGGCCGGCGTGGCGATGATGGCCGCGGTGGCTGTCGGCGTCTATTCCAGCATGGACGATTGCATTGCCGACTGGGTGACGCCGCTGCTCGGCGATCCGGAGATACCGGATGCCAGCGAGGCCCACAGGTTCCACCGGCTTTTTTCTGCCTACACCGATGTACGCCAGGCAATGGCGCCCGCCTGGGACAAGCTTGCCGAAGCCGCAACGACGTCGCCGCTGGGCGCGTAATTCTGATGCAGCAGGCATTGAAGGAGCATGACATGACCGAACCCGAACTCCTGGATCTCTTCGTCATCGGCGGAGGCATCAACGGTGCGGGGATAGCACGCGATGCCGCTGGTCGCGGCCTGAAGGTCGTGCTGTGCGAAAAGGACGATCTGGCACAGGGAACCTCGTCTCGCTCGGGCAAGCTGGTGCATGGCGGTCTGCGTTACCTCGAATATTACGAATTCCGCTTGGTGCGTGAGGCGCTGATCGAGCGTGAAGTGCTGCTCAATGCCGCGCCCCATATCATCTGGCCGATGCGCTTTGTCCTGCCGCACAGCCCAGAGGATCGCCCCGCATGGCTCGTGCGGCTCGGCCTCTTCCTCTATGATCATCTCGGCGGCCGCAAGAAGCTGCCCGGGACCCGCACGCTCAACCTGCTCCGCGACCCCGAGGGCACGCCGATCCTCGATCAATACACACGCGGCTTTGAATATTCCGATTGCTGGGTCGACGACGCCCGCCTCGTGACCTTGAATGCGGTGAGCGCAGCGGAAAACGGCGCTCTGGTGCTGACCCGCTCGCCGGCCGTTTCGGCCCGCCGCGAGAACGGCGGTTGGACCGTGGTCACGAAAAGCAACACGACGGGAGAGACGCGAACCTTCCGTGCCAAATGTCTGGTGAACTGCGCCGGCCCCTGGGTGATGGACATCATCAATCGCGTCGCCGGGTCGAACTCCAGCCGCAATGTTCGGCTCGTCAAGGGCAGCCACATCATCGTGCCGAAGTTCTGGGCGGGCGCCAATGCCTATCTGGTGCAGAACCACGACAAACGCGTCATTTTCATCAATCCCTACGAGGGTGACAAGGCGCTGATCGGGACGACCGATATCGCCTACGAAGGCCGGGCCGAGGATGTCGCCGCCGACGAGACGGAGATCGAGTATCTACTCCAGGCGGTCAATCGCTACTTCAAGGAAAAGCTGCGTCGCCACGATGTGCTGCACAGCTTCTCCGGCGTGCGCCCGCTGTTTGACGATGGCAAGGGCAACCCGTCCGCTGTTACCCGCGACTATGTCTTCGATCTCGACGAGACAAGCGGCGCTCCGCTGCTCAACGTCTTCGGCGGCAAGATCACCACATTCCGCGAGCTCGCCGAACGCGGCATGCAGCGTCTCAAGCATATTTTCCCGAATATGGGAGGCGACTGGACTGAGAAGGCGCCACTGCCCGGCGGCGAAATTCCGAATGCCGACTACGAGAGCTTCGCCAACAGCCTGCGCGATATCTATCCCTGGATGCAGCGCAAACTCGTGCATCACTACGGCCGTCTCTACGGCGCTCGCGCCAGGAATGTGGTGGCCGGCGCGACAAGCATGGAAGGGCTCGGGCGGCATTTCGGCGGACAGCTCTACGAGGCCGAGGCCCGCTATCTCGTTGCCACGGAATGGGCCGAAACGGCGGACGACATCCTCTATCGCCGCACCAAACACTACCTCCATCTGAACGAAGCGGAACGCGCGGCCTTTGGCGAGTGGTTTGCTTCCTCCCGCCTTGCCGCCGCCTGAAGGATGCCGCCATGCCGCTGACCCTTTCGCTCAATACCAATCCGCTGGTGAACCGCTTTGCCGATCCAGACGATCTGATCGATACGGTTGCGCGTGATTTGCGGATCCGCGACATTCAACTGACCCACGAATTCATCAATCCGAGCTGGCAGGCACCCGTCATCCGCCGCCTGACGCGCACGATGAGCGCGGCGCTGAAACGCACCGGCGTACGGGTCACCTCGGGCATGACAGGCCCCTATGGGCGCCTCAACCATTTCGGACATCCGGATGCCGATGTGCGCCGCTACTACCTCGACTGGTTCAAGACCTTTGCCGACATCACCGCCGATCTCGGCGGCCACTCGGTCGGCACGCAATTTGCGATCTTCACCTACAAGGACTTCGACGATCCGGCCAGACGCGAGGAACTGATCAAGATCGCCATCGATTGTTGGGCCGATGTCGCCGAGCACGCGCGTGCCGCAGGCCTCTCCTACATGTTCTGGGAACCGATGAGCATCGGCCGCGAGTTCGGCGAGACGATCGGCGCCTGCCTGTCGCTGCAGGAGCGGCTGACATCGGCCGGAATGGCCATCCCGATGTGGATGATGGCGGATATCGATCATGGCGACATAACCTCCGCCAATCCCGACGACTACGACCCCTATGCCTGGGCGCGTGCCGTCCCGCCGATATCGCCGATCATCCACATCAAACAGAGCCTGATGGACAAGGGCGGGCACCGGCCCTTTACCGCCGAATTTAACGCCAAGGGCCGCATCCAGCCGGCACCTCTGCTCCAGGCGCTGGCCGAAGGTGGGGCGAAGGACAATGAAATCTGCCTGGAACTCTCCTTCAAGGAACGCGAGCCGAACGATCGCCAGGTCATCCCGCAGATTGCCGAAAGCGTCGCCTTCTGGGCGCCGCATATCGACACCGGCATCGCCGACTTGAACATCTGAGGCGGAGATCTTTAAAAGGCGGCACTGCGATACGGCGGAATCGCCGCAAGACCTTCGAAAAGGAGCCGTGATGACGGACGCCGATGATACGCTTGCCGTGCGTGCTGCCTGGCTTCACTATGCCGGTGGCCTGACGCAGTCCGACGTTGCGCGCCGCCTCGGCGTGCCGTCGGTAAAGGCCCATCGACTGATCGCCAGAGCGGTCGCCGATGGTGTCGTCAAAGTTACCATCGACGGGGATATCGTCGAATGTGTCGAGCTGGAGATGCGGCTTTCGGAACGGTTCGGGCTTCAATATTGCGAGGTCGCACCCGATCTCGGCGAGGAAGGCTTGCCGCTGCGCGCACTCGGCCATGCAGGCGCCGGCTATCTCAAGCGCGAGATCGAGCGCGGCGACAATACGGTGATCGGCCTTGGTCATGGCCGCACGCTTTCCGCCGCCGTGCAATATATGCCGAGGGTGAGCGCGAAGAACCTGCGCTTCGTCTCGTTGCTTGGCGGGCTGACACGAAACTACGGCGCCAATCCCTATGACGTGATGCATCGCATCGCCGAAAAGACCGGCGCCCATGCCTATGTCATGCCGGTTCCCTTTTTTGCCAATACCGGCGAGGACCGCGAAGTGCTGAAGGCGCAGCGTGCCGTCAAGGAGGTCTTCGATCTTGCCAATAATGCCGACCTCAAGCTCGTCGGCCTGGGAACTGTCGATGCCGAGGCGCAGCTGGTTTTGTCCGGCATGGTCGAACCGGGTGAAATCGACGACATTGCTGCCGCAGGCGGCGTCGGCGAAATCCTCGGACATTTTTTCGACGCCGACGGCCATATCCTCGAGACCGCGCTGACGGCGCGCACGCTCTCTGCATCTTTTCCCAAAACCAAGAAAGAGCGGCTCGTGGCGCTGGCGGGCGGACAGTCGAAAGTGGCGGCCATCCGGGCAATTCTGAATAGCCGTCGCCTTTTCGGGCTGATCACCGACGAACGAACCGCGCAGTCGCTGCTGAAGTAGCTACGGAAACACAACAATATTTGATAGCAAAATAACATAATAAATGTTGATTATCACGCATACTCCGTTATCTTAACATCAAACGAGGGTGGAGATCGGGATGAGGCGGGAAGAGCGGCAGCAGTTGATCGTCAACCTGCTCGTCGAAAACAAGACCGTCGATCTCGACGACCTTGCCGATCGCTTCACCGTGTCAAAGATGACGATCCATCGCGATCTCGACGATCTCGAGCAGGCCGGCGTCCTGCGCAAGGTTCGCGGCGGCGCGACCATTGACGCCGGAACGCAGTTCGAAAGCGACTTCCGCATTCGCGAACGCCAGGGCAACGAGGCCAAGCTGGCTATGGCCGAGACCGCGCTGGAACTGGTCGAGCCGGGTATGACGGTGATGGTAAACGACGGCTCGATGGCGGCCGTGCTCGGCGAAATGCTGCTGCAGAAGCGGCCGTTGACCTTGATCACCAACAACGCGGCGATCATGGAGCGGCTGAAAGGCGAAACCGGCATCACGCTGATCGCGCTCGGCGGGATCTACTCGGCCAAATTCAACGCCTATCTCGGCGTCGTCACCGAGGAGGCACTGTCGCGCCTGAGAGCCGACATCGCCTTCATTTCGACGCCCGCCGTCAGCGGCGGGCGCGCCTATCACATGGACGATAACGTCGTGCGCGCCAAACGGGCGATGATCGCGTCGTCGACCAGGACCTGCCTTCTGGTCAACCATCAGCGCATCGGCCACACTGCCCTGCATGTCATGGCCGACCTGGCCGACTTCGACGCGATTATCACTGACAGCGCACCGGATGCTAGTGTCCTCGAGGAATTCGAGCAGGCGGGCATTACGCTCACAATTGCATCAACGCAGGGTCCGACATGACCGAAAAGCCGCGCTTCTGGATTGGTACCAGCTGGAAGATGAATAAGACGCTTGCTGAAGCCGAGCATTTCGCCCGCGGCCTCGAAGCTGCCGATGCCGCGCGCGACCCGCGTATCCAGCGCTTTGTGATTCCGCCCTTCACAGCGGTGCGCGAGGTCAAGTCGCTGCTTGCCAAGACATCGGTGAAGGTCGGCGCCCAGAACATGCATTGGGCCGACCAGGGCGCCTGGACCGGCGAAGTCTCGCCGGTGATGCTGAAGGACTGCAATCTTGATCTCGTCGAGCTCGGTCATTCCGAACGGCGCGAACATTTTGCAGAGACCGACGAGACTGTGGGTCTGAAGACCGAAGCGGCGGTTCGCCACGGTCTCATTCCGCTGATCTGCATTGGCGAGACGCTTTCCGACCGCGAAAGCGGAAAGGCCGCCGACACCCTGGCAACCCAGGTGCGCGGCGCGCTTTCGAAACTTTCTAACGCCCAGAAAAGCGCCGAAATCCTGCTTGCCTACGAGCCCGTCTGGGCGATCGGCGAGAAGGGCATCCCGGCGACTGCGGATTATGCGGATGCCCGCCAGTCTGAAATCATCGCCGTTGCCGAAACTGTGCTGGGCCGGAAGATCCCCTGCCTCTACGGCGGGTCGGTCAACCCGCAGAACTGCGAAGAACTGATATCGAGCCCACATATCGACGGGCTCTTCATTGGCCGTTCGGCCTGGAATGTCGAAGGTTACCTCGACATCCTGGCCAGATGCGCCGCCAAACTCTGAGGAGAAACACAATGAAGCTTGCCATTGCAGGAGACAGCGCCGGCGAAGGCCTCGCCAAGGTTCTGGCCGACCATCTGAAGGACCGCTTCGACGTCTACGAAGTCTCGCGCACCAGCGCCGGTGCCGATCCTTTCTACGCCAACCTGTCGGATCGCGTCGCCTCAGGCGTCATCGACGGCACCTACGACAAGGCGATCCTCGTTTGCGGCACCGGCATCGGCGTCTGCATCTCGGCCAACAAGGTTCCGGGCATCCGTGCTGCCCTGACGCACGACACCTATTCTGCCGAGCGTGCAGCGCTTTCCAACAATGCGCAGATCATCACCATGGGAGCCCGCGTCATCGGAACCGAGCTTGCAAAGTCGATCGCTGATGCATTTCTTGCCCAGACCTTCGACGAGAACGGCCGCTCTGCCGGTAACGTCAAGGCCATGGATGATCTCGACGCAAAGTACAGCGCCCGCTGATCCTGCCGCGACCAAGAAACGGCTTGTCGGCGGCAGGACGACCCGCATCGGCTGTCTGGCCGAATAGGCCGAAGAGGCCGATGCGGGAGGTCGATGCGGTTGGCGACCTCGTCAATGCTTGATGTTGTGATCGCCTTGGTCGCCCTCGCCGGCCTTTGCTTTCGTCTTGGCCGTTTGGCGTCGATCGGCAGCTAGCGAGCGACCGACGTCATCGCTCTCCTTAAACTGTCCCTGCTTATTACGGCGGACATAGCGTTTGTCGGTGCCGGTATCGATCAGTTCGCGCTTGGGCATGTCATCTATTCCTGTGGTTGCCGTCTTCTTGAAACGCACGCCGTGACAAAAAGGTGCATCGAATCAAGAACATCTCCGGACTCGGAATACGGGAGGCTGTCGTACGTTAAGTCATTGAAATTAGATTCGTTTCGCGGCGGAACAATCAGCCGGGTGATTGAGTTGACTCGCGTTGGTTGTGTGAGGGAGTCGCGCAGATGGTTGCCCCGCGGGCGAATTGGAAAGGCTACATCAAGTTTGGGGAAGTTGCGTTTCCCGTCGCGCTCTACACGGCCGCATCCTCGTCCGAACGGATCGCATTCAACACCCTTAACCGAAAGACTGGCAATCGGGTTCGGCGTGAGTTCGTCGACAGCGAAACCGGCGATCCCGTCGAGCGCGAGGATCAGGTCAAAGGTTTCGAGATCGAGGACGGGCGATATGTCGTCCTTGAACCCGACGAAGTCGCGGCCGCGATTCCGAACAGCGATAAGACACTTACGGTCGAGGCGTTCATTCCCTGCGATGAAGTGGATGATGTCTATTTCGACAAGCCCTACTACCTTGCTCCCGACAAGTTAGGCGGAGACGCCTATAAACTGCTGCGCGACGGCATGAAAAAGGCCAAGGTTGCTGCAATTGCTCGTACGGTCTTGTTCCGGCGTCTGCGTACCGTTCTCATTCGGCCGCACGGCAACGGCTTGGTCGGCTCCACCTTGAACTATGACTATGAGGTCCGTTCGTCGCAAAAGGCTTTCGAGGAAATGCCGGACCTGAAGATCGAAGGCGAGATGCTGGAACTTGCCAAGCACATCATCAATACGAAGAAAGGTGAATTTGATCCGAAGCAGTTCGATGATCGCTATGAGGAGGCCGTCGCCGAGCTGGTGAAGGCCAAGATTGAGGGCCGTACGCTGCCGAAGAAGAAGGCGCCTCCCGCATCAAAGCCGAGCGACTTGCTTCAGGCGCTGCGTGAAAGTGCCGGAGTGCCCGCGCCCGCCAAGAACAAGCGCACCGCAGCTAACGCCAATGCCGGAAAAGCGCGCCAGAAGGCAGCGCGTGCTACATCGGCGAAGTCGCGTGGCACCGGCGCCGCTCAACACCGCCGCGCCAGCTGATCGGAGGATGCCATGGCGCTTCGTCCCCACTGGAAAGGCTACCTCAAGCTCTCGCTTGTCACCTGCCCCGTGCAGATGATGCCGGCGACCTCGGAAAACGAGAAGGTCCGCTTCCACACCTTGAACCGAGAGACGCAGAACCGCGTCGTCAGCCATTACGTGGATTCTGTCACTGGCAAGGAGGTGAGGGATGAGGACGAGGTCAAGGGTTATCAACGCGGCGAGAACGAGTATGTCATTCTGGAAGACGAGGAACTCGAAAGTATCGCGCTCGACAGTACCAAAACAATCGACATCGAAGTTTTCGCACCGCGCGACGGCGTCGACTGGATTTGGCTCGATACGCCCTACTATCTTTCTCCGGACGATCCGGTCGGCCAGGAGGCGTTTTCAGTCATTCGCGACGCCATGGCCGCCGAGAATATGGTCGGCATATCGAGACTGGTGATCTCGAGACGGGAACGCGCCGTCATGTTGGAGCCACGCGGCATGGGCATCGTACTTTGGACGCTGCGTTATGGGGATGAGGTGCGCGATGCAGAGACCTATTTCGAGAGAGTCGATGACCAGCCTGCCGACAGCGAAATGATGCCGCTTGTCCAGCAGCTCATCAAAAAGCAGACGCAGCACTGGAGCCCGAAGATGGTTTCCGATCCGGTTCAGGACAAACTCCTCGACATCATCGACGCGAAGAAGAAGCAGATGAAAAAGCCGAGCAGGACAACGTCCAAGTCCAAGGAAAAGCAAGAGCCGGCACCAAGCAATGTCATCAACATCATGGATGCCCTGCGCAAGTCGGTCGAAGCGGAAAACCGCCCGGGGAGGCGCTAGACCTGATCATGACGCGCCCGCGCCGCCCAATTCTGCCCTTGCTCGACGAATCTCACTCAACGCTGCAGTCTCGTCCGATCCGCAAGCGCGATCCTGACCAGCCCAGTCTGCCCTTCGATCCAATGCCGTCGCGCATTGAGCCGTGCCTCGCACTGCTGAAGCCGACTGTGCCCGTGGGGCCGGATTGGCTCTATGAGGTGAAATTGGATGGCTATCGATTGGCAATCCATATTGAACCGAAGGGCGTGCGAGTCATTACTCGCGGCGGCCATGACTGGACCCATCGCTTCCCCGCCATCGCTGCGGCAGCAAAAGAGCTTGGGGTGACGACCGCCATTCTCGATGGCGAGGCCGTTGTACTCGATGATCACGGCCGATCGGATTTTGGCGCCCTGCAACGTTCTCTCGGCGGGCGGGGCGGCAAGCGGGTGTCGACCGAGTCAATCCTCGTTGCCTTCGACCTTCTCTATCTCGATGGACACGATCTGACCGGCACCGAGCTTGACGTACGCCGGCACCTGCTTGAAGACCTGATACCGGAAGGCGATGATCAGACGATCCGCATCTCCGAAGAGATAGAGCTGCCGGCCGAAGACCTCCTCGAGCACGCCTGCCATCGTCATCTGGAAGGCATCATTGCCAAGCACCGCGACCGGCCCTACCGCAGCGGTCGCACGGGCGATTGGCTGAAAATCAAATGCGTCCAGAGCGAGAGCTTCATGATCGTCGGTTATGAGCAGTCGGCATCCGCCCGCGGCGGCATCGGCAGGCTGCTGCTGGCCGGCAGACAAGGGCTCGACTGGATTTACGTTGGGTCGGTCGGAACCGGTTTCGGTGCCAGAGATGCTGAATACCTGAAAAAGACGTTGGACCGGTTGAAGACGAGCCGGCCTGCCGTTCCCCTGAAGGGCAAGCGTCTTGTCCTCGTGCAGCCGACGCTGATCGCCGAGATCGAGTTTCGCGGCTGGACGGATGACGGCAATCTCCGCCATGCCTCCTACAAGGGGCTGCGCGAGGTTCAGGACAACGCCGCCGTCTTCGATATGAGCTAAAATCATCCTTGCTCTAAGGTCAAAACGCCGATCAGAGGTTCTCGAGAAGAAGCCCAAAACTGGGCCGCCATTCGAATATATCGACGCTCGCGTAAATGCCGGAGCGGACGAAGGGGTCTCCTGCGCTGAACGCCTCGAACTCGGCGAGCGTTTCGACTTGCGCGATCACGATTGCGGTGGAACCCTTGCCCTCCGACGGCGGTGCAGAAGGTCCGGACAGCAGGATGCGGATCGGCGCGCCATGCAGATAGGCCTTGTGCTCATCGAGCAATCGCGAGCGTTCGGCAGCCTTGCAGGGGTCGGATACCGCGTAGCGGGCGACGATCATTGTCTATTCTCCACCGGCGTCAGCACGAAGTCGAAATCGGAGCGCCAGACCGTCGGGTGATCGACACGCTCGAAAGGCGCGACCAGGCTGTTTTTAACGCCAAACACCGTATCGGATTCCAGATAAGGATCGTCGCCGACAAACGTGTGGGTGACGAGCTTCTGATAACCTGAAGCCGTAATCAGGTAATGGGTATGGGCTGGACGGTAGGGATGGCGGCCGAGGGACGCCAACATCTGGCCGACCGGGCCGTCATCCGGGATCGGATAGGAAACCGGCTTTATGCCAACGAAGCTATAGACGCCATCTGCGCCGGTGACGAAAATGCCACGGTTGTTCCACTTCGGCTGGATATCCGGCTGCTGGACGTCGTAGAAGCCATCGGAATTATCCGACCATACATCGATCCGGGCTCCCTCGATCGGATTGCCGTCAAGATCCAGCACCCGGCCGATGAAGAGACAACTCTCGCCCTTGCCGTCGAGCGAGATCTTTTCACCCATCTGCCGTACGGGCGCCCCTTCGACATGGAATGGTCCAAACACCGTATTTTCCGTGGCGCCTGGCGGATGCCGATTGTTGATCGCATCCACCAACATCGACAAACCCAACGTATCGCTGAGCAGGATGAACTCCTGTCGCTCATCATGACAGAGATGGCCGGTACGGGTCAGGAAGTGTATTGCCAGCTCCCATTCCTCCTGGGTCAGGCTGATATCCTTGGCAAAGGCATGCAGGTGCTTGACGAGCGACTCCATGACTTCGGCAAGGCGCGGATCAACGCCCTGCCCCATCCGCGAGTTGACGGCTTCCACGGATCTCTCTTCGGTGAAATATTCAGTCACGTGGCCATCCTCCTAAAGCATTAACGCGGCCGCGCGCCCTCCCAGGCGCTCTGCAACAAAGCCCGGATCGCTTTCCGTTCGATCGGGCGCGGGTTCCAGTAGGGATTCCGGGCGGCGAGTTCCGCCGCATGATCCAGATCGGCTTCCTTCATACCCAGATCCCGCAGCGCCATGGGCGCGCCGATCGAAGCGGCAAAATCATAAAGACCGCCGCCCAGCGAGCCGCCAAAAAGATCGGCAGCGGGCTTTAGCGCATCCGTCGCGGCTGCGGCATTGTAGGCAGAAGAATGGGGAAGAATGACCGCATGGGTTTCGGCATGCGGCAGGTCGAAGCTACCGCCCAGCGTATGGCAAAGCTTGTGATGCAGGGCCATGCCAACCGCTCCGAGCACCGTGCCGCACAGCCAGGAACCGTAAAGCGCTTCGCTTCGCGGCTCGATGTCCCCAGGTGCATTGACGATTTGAGGCAAAGCCTGCTTCAGCGCGCGCAAGCCCTCGACCGCCATCATCGACGAAATGGGGTTGCGATCCTGCGCGTAGAGACCTTCGACCGCATGCGCCATCGCATTGAGCCCGCTGCTGACGCTGATGTTGACCGGCAATCCCAGTGTCAATTCAGGATCGTAGATCACCACTTCAGGCAGGATGCCGGCCCCGCGGACCGTCGTCTTCTGCCCGTTCTCTGTCTGACCGAGGATTGGTGTTACCTCCGACCCCGCATAGGTCGTCGCCACCACGATTTGCAGCGCGTCGTTGCGATAGGCGATTGCCTTGCCGAGACCGATCGTCGATCCGCCGCCGATCGCGACGACGCAATCGGCACCGGCTGCGTTATAGGCCGCCATCGCGCGCTCGGTCACATCGACCGGCGTATGCATCGTCGCATCGTGGAATAGTCCAGCCGCAAGCGGGCCGAGGGAAGCGGCGATCCGTTCAGCCTCCGCTTTCTGGTGCGGGGTCGAAAGGATCAGGGCGCGTTTGCCGCCCTGCCCTGCAATCGCCTCGGCGAGACGGTTCAACGAGCCGCTCCCGAATATCACCTGGGCCGCGCTGGCCGTGTATCTGAAAGGTACAACCATGCTATCGATCGAGTTTGAAGAGTGAAACCGCGTTGGTGCGACCGATCTTCAGACGGTCGGCTTCGGAGATGGTCGTGCTGTCGAACCAGTTTGCAGCATGGTCGACGTTCTCGAATGGCCAATCTGTCGAGAACAGAATTCGGTCCGCGCCGATTTCCAGCATAGCATCGATAAGCGATTGGGTGCGGAAGTTCCCCGACGTCGTGATGTAGAAATTTTCGTTGAAATAATCAGCAATCGGGCGTTTGGCCGGATAGCTCTTTTCCACCTTGACCCACGCATTCCGGTTGTCGATGCGCCACATCATGTATGGCAGTCCCTCGCCCATGTGGCCAACGATGATCCGCAAGGCCGGATGTTCATCAAACAGGCCGGACCCCATCAGGCGCAGCGCATGAACAGCGGTCTCCTGCGCGAACGCCCAGGTCGGCCCCATCAGCCAGGAATGGCCGGCATAGATCCGGCTATCCTGCGGCAGCGGGTTGCGCGGATGCAGATAGAAAGGAACGTTGAGCTTTTCGACTTCGGCCCAGAACGGGCGGTATTGCGGCAGGTCGTAGTAGAGCGGCGTCGTTCCGTCGCCTTCCTGCGAGAAGCCATTGACTAGCGCGCCGACAAAACCCAGCGTCGTCACGCAGCGCTGCAATTCCTGCGCTGCGGCATCCGGATCCTGCAGGGGCAATGCTGCAAATCCCAGAAAACGGTTCGGGTTCTTGACGCATTGCTCCGCCAGGAAGTCGTTGGCGCGTCGGGAAATCTCCAGCGCCTTTGCCTTGTCCGGGATCGCCTGCACGGCCGGAGCGTTCAGCGACAGGATCATCTTCTCGATGCCGTGGGCATCCATCAGCCGCAAACGCTTTTCCTGGATATCTAGGAGACGGGCGGATAGTTCCGTCCAGTAGTCGCCCGGCACGAATCCGGCAGAATCCTGCAGCGTCTCGGGAATGGCGAAATGTTCTTCAAGCGCGATCTTGCCTTGCACGATATGTTCTCTTTCCTGTCTTGAATCGAAATGCTGAGGATGGCGGATCAGAATTGTCCCTTGGGCGGAAGACCGAGCAGTTGCTGGCCGGCCATGGTGCCGACGGCATCCCAGTTCATGGAAATGTGGCGCCCGACGGCATTTGCATCGCGCCACGCCCGCTGGACGGGGTTGGACATCTGGAGGCCGAGGCCGCCTGTCGATGCATTGAGTGCTTCGACCGCCCGAAGGGCCAGGCTGACCGCAAAGGACTGGCTGCGGCGGGCAAGAATCCGATCTTCCTCGGTGATCTCGCCGGTGCCATCCTCGCGGGCCTGGGCCAGTTGCTGCGCCCGGGCAATATCGCGCAGAATGATTTCGCGGGCGGCATCCACCGATGCGGAGGCTTCCGCCACGCGAAGCTGGATCGTCGGAAACTCCGCGATCTTGTTGTTGCCACCGGCCACTGCACCACGTGTCACACGGGTCCCGATCTGGTCGATATAGCTATCCAGTGCGCCCTTGGCCGCACCGACGGCGGCGCTGCCGAGGCAGAACGGAACTCCCATGAGGAGCGGAATGTTGAAAAGCCCGATACCCTTGTAGCCACGTCCGCCCGGCGTTCTGCCGGAGGTCGCATCCGGAAAGCTCAATATGCGGTATTCGGGAACGAAGACATCCTTAAGGATCAGGCTTTTTGAGCCGGTGCCTGCGAGGCCGACAACGTCCCAGGTCTCGGCGATGGTATAGTCGCTGGCGGGAACCAGAAGAAACGCCGGTACAGGATGCTCCCCCTCGCCGTTTGGCGGAATGATCGCCGCACAGAGCGCCCATTGGGCATTTTCGCATCCGCTCGCAAAGGCCCAATCGCCGGATAGCCGGAAACCACCCTCGACGCGTTCCGCCATGCGGACCGGCGCGTAGGAACCGCAGAGCAGCGCATCCGGATTGCTGCCCCACACGTCCTGCTGAACCCTTTCATCGAACATGGCAAGCAGCCATTGATGCGCGGAAAGGAGGCCGGCAACCCAGCCGGTGGAGGCGCAGGCCGACGATAGCTCGATATTTGCATCGACAAGCTCGGCAAAGGATCCTTCGTCGCCGCCGAAACGGGCCGGCTTGACGACATCGAAATAGCCGGCGGAGCGCAGCAGATCGATAGAGCGGACCGGCACACGGCCGGATTTTTCGGTATCGCGCGCGCCGGCACGGATTTCGTCCAGCACCGGGGCGATGCGATCTGCAAGACATGCGGTCTTGACCCGCGCCGAGGCGGGAAACAGGGCGGCTGTATTGTTCATGGGACTACCTTCAGTTCTGGGATGCAGGAAGCGCGTGCTGCGGCGCGCAATATTTCGAATTTTCGTACATCAGCGCGATCGTGTTTTCGGAATGGCGTGTATCCACCACCTGCCCGATGAAGATCGTGTGCGTTCCATAGGGAACTGCGCCCATGCGGCGGCAGACAACCGAGGCATGAGCGGTGTTCAGCACCATCATGCCGCGCTCATGGCGAACCCAATCGGCAGCGTCGAACCGACGCTCAGGCGCGATCTTGCCGCTGAAACCTTCCGATACGGCTGCCTGCCTGTCGGTCAGAATGCTGACTGCGAATTCCGGCACCTCAAGCAGCATGTCATGCAGGTAGGTGCGATTGTTCAGGCAGATGATGAGAGATGGCGGATCCATCGAAAGTGATGTGACGGCGGTCGCCGTCATTCCATGATCCGCGCCGTTGCGACAAGCAGAAATGACTGTCACCGTCGCCGGGAAACGGCGCATGGTCGATCGAAACGCATCGCTGATCGGTGCGGGGTCCGGCGCTATGCCGAGGGCAGCAGTGGCAGACATGATTTCCTCCCGTGTCTCCTCGGCATCTAGATTATTGCATTTGCAACTATTGTCAATGCAAGTTTATAAATTGAGCGGGAAAATGCTGGCCTTACTCGACCTTTCTCGACGGCTGAAAGCCAATCGTGTTGTCTTTCCGGTCATTTAGGTGCATGTCGGAGAGAGCCCTCAGCAAGCGAAATCCCGCCAGCAGACAGAGACATGTACAAACTTACCGATTCCGTTCCTTATCTTCTCAATCGCGCCGGCGTGCGGATAGCCGAGGTATTCGCGCAGAGAATCGCCGAAGACAATCTCAGCGTGGCGATGTACCGGGTTCTGGCCATGCTCAAGGAGCGCCGGGAGAGCACCCTTGGAGATCTCGCCGACGTCGTCTCCGTCGAGATTTCGACGCTGTCGCGCCTCGTCGGCACACTGACCAAGCGGAAGCTGGTGTCGAGAACACGTCCGGAAGATAATGGCCGTATCGTCATCGTAAGGCTGACCCCGCAGGGCGAGGCGCTGACCGAAAGGCTCATGCCGCTTGCCGTCGAGCTTGAACGCACCGCGGTTCAGGACATGTCGGACGAGGAGGTCGCAGCACTGAAGAAGGCGCTGCGCCGCATGCACAGCAACCTGCCGGCAATGTCCGGAAAGGGAAAAGTTGCGAGCTGAAAAGTTTGCAGTTGCAAATATTTTATTCGCAAGTATTTAATAGCGTGTCATCGTTGTCTTGACATAGCCCGTTTGCGGGTGAGTCTGGCGCTGGGAGGAACCACGCCGGCAACGATCCAGGAGGATTTGTACACGGATCGACGCGGACCTGCCGCTGGCAGGAGCGTACTTCCTGTACGCAAATGTATGGGGAGGGAACATTGGCCATACAAGATCTCGCTATTATCAACGAACGCGTTCGCAGCCCGAATATCATCATCGCCCTTTGCGGTCTGCTGATCCTGTTCGACGGCTATGACCTGATCGTTTACGGCGCAGTCGCGCCGGCTTTGCTCGGTGAAGCCAGTTGGGGCCTGACGCCGGGCATGGTCGGACGGGCTGCCTCCATCACCCTATTCGGTATGCTGCTGGGCGCTCTCGTTGCCGGAACACTTGCTGACAGGATAGGTCGTCGCAAGGTCATCATCGCCAGTCTGCTGAGCTTTTCCGTGATGATGATCGGCAGCGGTCTTGCGCCGAACTTTCTCGCTTTCGAGGGAACACGTTTTCTCGCCGGCCTGGGCCTTGGAGCTCTTTTTCCGACGGTAACCGCTCTAATCATCGAGTTTTCTCCGCCGAAACGGAAGGCAATGGCCTATTCGATTGCTCTTCTGGGTTACCTGGCCGGCGGCATCATCTCGGGTATCCTCGGAATGCTGCTGATACAGAAATACGGATGGCGTCCACTGATGATTATCGGCGGTGCACCGATCCTGCTTCTGCCTTTCTTCATCCGTCTCATCCCCGAGTCCCCCGAATGGCTGGCAACGAAGAACCGCCAGACCGAAGCGAACCAGATTGCAAACCAGTACGGGCTGCCCAATCCTATAGCCAGGCCTGCTGCGTTTCGACAAGTGGGCATCCGGTCGCTGTTTTCCGAAGGTCGCCTGCTGCCGACATTGAACGCATGGGGCATTCACTTCTGTTCGCTTCTGCTCACATTCGGCATGGTCAACTGGCTTCCGACCATCATGAACAAGATGGGCTATGACCTCGGTTCTGCCCTCCTCTTCTCCGTAACGCTCAATCTCGGAGCGGCCGTCGGCCTCCTGATCGGCGCAAGGATTGCCGACCGCGGAAATGTCAAAATAGTCGTGGCTGGGATGTTTCTTCTCGGTGCCTGCTCGATCTGGTTGCTGACGCAGGTGGATCAGGGCCTCCAGGTTTATGGTCTCGTCGCACTTGCCGGTACGGGAACGATCGGTACGCAGATCCTCGCCAACGTTCTCGTTGGAAACCTCTATCCGGTCGAGATCCGCGGAACCGGCCTTGGTTTCTCGCTCGGCATCGGCCGTATCGGAGGCATGATAGGACCGGCCATCGGCGGTGCGGTTCTGGGTGCAGGCCTGGCTCCGCAGTGGAACTTCTACATCTTTGCATCCGTCGGAGTCTTGGGATGCGTCCTCGCACTCATGACATTGCTGTATCGCAAAAAGGCTGATTGACGCCCAGATTGTCGGCAGGTCTGGCATCCAGAACCTGCCGGCAATGGCTCCCGCACGCCGGCGGTCGAGCAGGTCGGCTAAATCGCCCTGATGAAACGACCTAAATAGTCGACGAAGCAGCCGAGATCCCGTATGCCGCTCATATGTCGATCCGACAGGCAATAGAAAGTCATAACGATGGCAAACTCGCCCCGCAGACCTGTCAATCCAATGGATGCTGCCGAAGCGTTGTTCAATCCCGCGAAGAAGAAGCCGAAACAAGCTGTTGAGCGGCCGGCGCTGCCGAATACAAAGGAGCTTGTTTCGCTCAAGATCGACAGTGATGTGCTTGCCTATTTCCAGGAAGATGGCCCTGGCTGGCAGGATCGGATCAACGACATTTTGCGCGCCGCGATGAAGAACAGGCTCTGACCCTGTTGCACCATCTTGTCCGCCACGGGTGGTCGTTGTGATGCCGAATGCACTGCACCGGCTTCTCCGCAGCGGCCTTGTCCATGTTCTCTTCGCCTCTTTGGTAATGGGCAGCTGGGCGGTCTTCGCCAATCGGGCGCACGCCATGCCATTGCCGCTCTATGCCGGGCTTGTGCAGGGTACGATATCCGCCTGCCTGACGCTTTTCCTGAAATCTGTGATTGACTGGCTTTCCAAGCGCTTCGACGGATCGGTACGATTTTGGGCGCCGCCTCTCATTGCTTGTCTCGGCTCAGCCAGCATTCTCGTGGCAATCCATGCGGCGACCGGCACACCGGAAATACTCAAGACCATCGCATTTCCGCTGCTCGTATCGACGAGCTACGCGACAGTTTACAATTATTCGATCTCGGCAAGACGAGGTTTCGATACATGATGGGAAGGCACGTGATCCCATTTTCGCGGACACGCCTCCTGCAATAACAAGCAGTCGCATGCTGCAGGAAGCAAGGGCGTGTCCGGGGTAGAATGTCACTCCTTCACCGCCCCGGTCATCGATGAGACGTAGTAGTCCACGAAGAACGAGTAGAGGATGACCACCGGAAGCGAGCCGAACAATGCGCCCGCCATCAGTGCCCCCCATTCGAAGACGTCGCCGCGCACCAGTTCGGTCAGTACGCCCACAGGAATGGTTTTGTTTTCCGACGACTGGATGAAAGTCAGCGCATAGATGAATTCGTTCCAGGACAGCGTGAAGGCGAAAATGCCAGCTGAAATCAGCCCGGGTACTGCGAGCGGCAGAATGATCTTGGTGAGAATCTGCCACCTGTTGGCGCCGTCCACCAGCGCGCTTTCCTCCAGCTCGAATGGAATCGAGCGGAAATAGCCCATCAGCAGCCAGGTGCAGAAGGGAATGAGGAAGGTCGGATAGGTGAAGATCAGCGCCAGCCGCGAGTCATAGATCCCGAGCTTGAAGACGATGAAGGCAAGCGGGATGAAGAGGATCGACGGCGGCACGAGATAGGCGAGGAAAATGACGAGGCCGACCGAACGCGAGCCGGTGAAGCGGACGCGCTCGATCGCATAGGCGCCGAAGACTGACGCCACCAACGAGAGGAAGGTGGAGCAGACCGCCACCAGCATCGTGTTCCACAGCCAGCCCGGATAGGATGTCTCAAAGAACAGGTATTTGATGTGATCGAGCGTCGCCCCCACGACCCAGAAGGGGCTGTAGTTGTTATAGTCGGTCAGCTGATCGTTCGGCTTCACCGCGGTGATCGCCATCCAGTAGAACGGGAAGAGCAGCACGACGACGAAGACCGCCATCGGCAGGTAGAGCATCACGATCCGCCGCGGCAGGCGGTTCAGATAGCTCATACCTTCGGCATTGTCGGTCACGACCTGATCGGCGGCGTTTGAATTTATCGACATCGTCACTCTCCCTAACCCCAATTTGGCTCTAACCCTGGCCTTAATCCTGGCCGCCCTGTTGCCATTTGCGCCGTTGCAGCCCGAAGAAGCTGAACATGATGGCGCCGAGCAGGAAGGGCACCATGGCGACCGCGATGGCCGCACCCTCGCCGAGCTGACCGCCTGGAATGCCGCGCTGGAAGGATAGCGTCGCCATCAGATGCGTCGCGTTGACGGGTCCACCCTTGGTCAGCACGTAGATGAGCTGGAAATCCGTAAAGGTGAAGAGCACCGAGAAAGTCATCACCACGGCGATGATCGGCGTCAACATCGGCAGCGTCACATAGCGGAAACGCTGCCAGCTCGTGGCGCCATCGAGCGAGGCGGCCTCCTGCAGCGACGCCGGAATCGTCTGCAGCCCCGCAAGCAGCGAGATCGCCACGAAGGGAATGCCGCGCCAGACATTGGCGACGATGACGGATATGCGCGCATTTATGGGGTCCCCGAGAAAGTTGATCGGCCCGCTGATCAGTCCCAGCTGCATCAGCGACCAGGAGATGATCGAAAATTGGGAATCGTAGATCCACCAGAAGGCCAGGGCCGAAAGCACCGTTGGCACGACCCAGGGAAGCAGCACGATGGCCCGGAAGAAGGATTTGAACGGCAGGTGCTGATTGAGCAGCATCGCCAGCCAGAGGCCGAGCGCGAATTTCAGCACCGAGGCAACGGAGGTATAGAGAATGGTGTTGAAGACCGACAGCCAGAAGACGCCGTCGTCCATCAGGAACTGGTAGTTCTCCAGCCCGATGAAGATGCCGTCGCGGCCGATCCTCGTATCGGTGAAGCCGAGCCAGACGCCGAGCCCCAGCGGATAGGTGAGAAAGCAGACGAGGAACACCGCCGCCGGCAGCATGAACAGGAAGCCGAGCACGTTGTTGTTCTGCAGGAGCGAAGAGATCGGCCCGCGTCTATCCTCCGGATTCACCATCGACATTGCTTATCTCCAGATTACGTTTTGAACTCGCAGAGTGCTAGCGGCATGCCGAAGCCGGCATGCCGCTTGCTTTGAAGCGCGGCTCAGACGCGATAGTAGCGGTTTGCCCGGCGTTCAGCTTCCTTCATCGCATCTTCGGGCGACATCTGGCCGGTGACGGCGGCCGCATACATGTCGACCAGAACGTAGTCGGCCATGGTCGCTGCCGAGGCATAACCGAGTGGGCCGCCATAGCCGTTCGGGCGCAATTTTTCCGAGGCGCGCGCATAAGGCGCGTGGATCGGATCGGATGTCCAGATCGGGTTCTGGGCGAAAGCCTTGAGCGGCTGGCAGCAATAGGCGCTGGAGCCCTGGATCCAGGCATTCATCTGGTCGGCTTCCATCATGAACTTGATGTAGGCCTTCGCCGCTTCCGGATATTTGGTGTGCTTGAAGAGAAGCAGTGAGCTCGTCTGGAAAAGCTCGACGCTCTGGCCAACCGGGCCGACCGGGAAATTCGTCGTGCGGATGTCCTTGGCGATCTCGGCGAGCTTCGGGTCGTTCTTGGCTGTGTAATAAACCGAGACGCCGTTGGCGATCAGCGAAACCTGGCCGGCGAGGAAGGCACGGTTGTTGTTGACGTCCTGCCAGCTTTCCGTGCCTGGAATGAAGGTCGCATAGAGCTCCTTGGCATAGTTGATCGAAGCCAGCGTTTCCGGGCTGTTGATCGTTACCTTGCCGCCTTCGTCGACCATCTTGCCGCCGTGGCTCCAAAGCAGCCAATGGGCGTAGTTGTTGCCGTCGCCAACGGCCTTGCCGTGCGGGAAGCCTGCCGGCGTGCCCTTGGCTTTCATCGCCTTGCAAAGCTCAAGCAAGCCTGCCGTGTCTTTCGGGAATTCGCTGAAGCCGGCCGCCTTCACGTGAGTGTCGCGATAGACCACCGCATTGCCGATTGCGGCCAGCGGCATGGCGATGAATGTGTCGCCGCGCGCCGCATAGCCCTTCACACCATCATACCAGCCGCCATATTTGTTGCCGAGATAGTTGGCGAGCTCGGTCAGGTCGACCAGCTTGTCGGGATACTGGTGAGCGTCGTCGAACCAGCACATGATGAGGTCCGGGCCGGAACCGACATTGGCCGCGACGGCAGCCTTTGGGCGGATATCTTCCCAGCTTTCCTTGTCGATGCGCACATCTACGCCGGTCGCGTCTGTGAATTTCTTGGTGTTTGCAATCCAGGCCTCCTCATCGCCCTTGACGAAGGGTGTCCAGCGCAACAGCCGCAGGCTGGCGCCGCTTTCCGGTGTATAGGTCGGTTCGGCCTGCGCGAAGGTCGGCCGGATGCCTAGGCCGGCGGCGCCGGCAACGGCAGCCGAGGCGGCAAGAAAGTCACGTCTCTTAAAACTCATGATATTCCTCCTCTTCAGAAAAGCGGGTGCGAACTCCCCGACGTTCACCTCCCGCATTGCGAACGACGGTCCTTGAATCCCTAAAACGGGGTGCTGCCGGCTTGCGGGCGACGGGGGCTCCTCCGCCCCGCGCAGCCGCCGGACGGCGTCAGTTGGTCAATCTCCGGCCGCTCTCGGCATCGAAGAGATGAACATGCGCGGCGTCGATCGCAACGCGCAGGGTCTCGCCCGGCCGCGCGCTGACGCGTTCGCGGAAGACGCAGCTGAGGTCGCTGCCGCCGAGCCTGAGGATAAGATGCGTCTCGTAGCCGGTCGGCTCGATCACCACGATTTCGCCGGGCAGGCCATCGGCATCGAGCAGGATGTATTCCGGGCGCAGCCCATAGACGAGGTCGCGGCCCAGGGCGTCGGCAGGCGGATTGGAAACCGGGAGCGCCGTGCCGTCCGGCGCCTTGAAACTTTTAGGGTTTTCGGGGTCGATCCTACCCTTGATCATGTTCATCGCCGGCGAGCCGATGAACCCGCCAACGAAGAGATTGGCCGGCTTGTCGTAAAGCTCGAGCGGCGTGCCGATCTGCTCGACGACGCCGTCATGCATGACCACGATCTTGTCGGCCATGGTCATGGCCTCGATCTGGTCGTGGGTGACGTAGACCGTCGTCGTTTTCAGCCGCTGGTGCAGTTCCTTGATTTCGGCGCGCATGGCAACGCGCAGTTTCGCATCGAGGTTGGACAACGGTTCGTCGAATAGGAAGACTTCCGGATCGCGGACGATGGCGCGGCCCATGGCGACACGCTGGCGCTGGCCGCCGGAAAGCTGGCGCGGATAACGGTCGAGCAATTTGTCGAGACCGAGGATGCCGGCGGCATATTTCACCCGCTTCTCGGCTTCCGCCTTCGGCGCCTTGTTCAGCATCAGCGAGAAACCCATGTTCTCCTGTACCGTCATATGCGGATAGAGCGCATAGTTCTGGAACACCATGGCGATGTCGCGGTCCTTGGGCGGCAGCGTGTTGACCACGCGCCCGCCGATCTTGATCTCACCGCCGGAAATATTCTCAAGTCCCGCCAGCATCCGCAGAAGAGTGGACTTTCCACAACCCGACGGGCCGACCAGGATAACGAACTCCCCGTCGGCAATGTCGATATCCACGCCTTTGATCACCGGAAACGACCCGAATGATTTCCGCACATCCGCGAATTGAACGCCTGCCATACCCACTCCTCCCAGAAATCGAGCGCTACATGCTATGTCTTCGTATTTTCGTATATCTTGCCGGCGGCCTTATCTTCTCAAGTCCTTCTGCCGTTGCAATCCCGCATATGCGGGTGTGCCCTGGCGGTACTCTCCTCCTATGGCGCGGTTTTAGCCCAGCCCAATCTCATCCGGACGCACCCGGAGCGTCTTCGGCGAGATAGACCTCGATCAGCTCGTCCACCGTGGTTTCGGCGGAAAAACCCAGTTGCGTCGCGCGTTCGGGCGAAAAGGACTTCGGCCATCCGGCGACGATCCCTTCAATGACCTCGTCGCGGCGGTGATCGATCAAGTCCGCCGCCTCGGGACCGGCAGCACGGCGCAAGGCGGCAATCTGGTCGGCAACGGTGGCGGCGACGCCTGGCATGGTGAGCGTGCGCCGAACACCCAGCGCCGCCGTGTCGAGCGTCGCAGCATGGATCAGGAAGTTGATGGCGGATCGCGGGCTTGCCAGCCAGTGCTTGACCGTTTCTTCGACCGGAAGAACAGCCCGCTGGCCTGCGAGCGGTTCACGCAGGATTCCGGAAAAGAAGCCCGATGCGGCGGCGTTCGGCGCACCCGGCCGGATCACGATGGTCGGCAACCGAATTCCGACGCCGTCGATAAAGCCGCGCCGCGAATAGTCGGCAAGTAGAAGCTCGGATATCGCCTTCTGGACTCCGTAGCTGGTCAGAGGCGCCAGCACGTAATCGTCGGGAATGGGATCGGGAAACGGCGAGCCATAGACCGCGATCGATGAGGAGAATACGAAGCGGGGAACATAGGCCTGGCGGCTTCCTTCCCGGCGGATCGCTTCCAACAGCGATCGCGTGCCGTCGAGATTGACCCGGTAGCCGAGTTCGAAATTGCGCTCGGCTTCGCCGGAAACGATCGCGGCGAGATGGAAGATAACGTCGGCCCGGCGAGCCGCCAGGGCTTCCGCTGCGGCGCTTTCGGAAATATCGGCAGCCAGTGCTTCGACCGGCACGGAGGCGCCGGCCGGCACCAGCGGAGCCGTGACATCCGAGAGCGTCATGCGCGTGATTGCATGATCGCCGAGGGAACCGCTGCGCCCCAGTGTGGCGGCGAGCTTCCCGCCGATCATTCCTCCCGCCCCGATAATGAGAATATGCATCGTGTTTCGCCTCCCTGCGAACTACGAGAAGAGCAGTTTGGTGGTCGTATAAATGCGGGTTTCGTGTATCGCGAAGGCCGCGCATGCGGCGTCCGGATCCCGCGTCTCCAAGCCGGCGAGGATCATCCGGTGGTCGGCGATGCTCGTTGCGATACTCCCGGGCTGCGATACGACGCGCCTTCGGTGGCTCAGAAGATAGGAATAGAGGTCGGCGGCCATATCAGCCAGCACCGCGTTGCCGCCGGAACGATAGATAACGGTGTGAAATTCCCGGTCACATATCAAAAAACGAACAGGATCGTCACAGGCGGCCTCCTGCGCTGCGATCGACTTGCGGAGATAATCAAAAGTTGAAGGTTCCATCTTGAGCGCGGCAGCCCTGACGACCTGTGCTTCGATAAGAAGCCGAGCCTCATGAACATTGTCGAGACTGTAGGCCGCGATGTCGCGATACCGCGCAGCCTGAACGGCCAATTCGCCGACGTCCTCTGATGCCACCACCGTGCGCGTTCCTTGCACAACCGAGAGAATCCCATGCGTGGAAAGGATAAGGATCGCCCCACGGACGGTCTCGCGGCTGACCGAGAGTGCGGAGGCGAGTTCACGTTCGCTTGGCAGCGGATCGCCCACCTTGAGAATGCCGGTGGCAATGAAGGTCGCAATCTTCTGGACGACGAAGTCTTTCATCGACTTCTTCGGCGCTCCACCGAGCGCCGCAACCTCGTCTTCGAGCATCGCTCGAACGTCCATTGCTTTTCCCCTCCCCGCGCTCAGGTCTACTGGTCCGGTAAGTGGACCAGTAGACCTGAGCAAAAGAGGGTTGTCAACGCATGATGGCACGCGATTTACCAAACCGTTATTTGGAGCAGTTTTGCGAATGGCAATATCAGCACGCCGCGAAAACCAGCTGATCACATCGCCGGACGGGCGGACCCCTCCTTCACAAAAGAGGAAACGATCAGGGAACACACCAACCACGTACGCTTGACGACTTCAGATTACGCCTGCCGTCCTCGAAGGTGCCGCCATCTATGGAGCCGACCATCACAAGGTCGGCAAGGTCGATCATATCCATGGCGCGGGCGCCGGCGGCTCCGCGGTCATGCGCGATGAAGACGGCGACGTTCATGCCGTTACGAGCTGGACCAAGGACGAGTTCAAACAGATGCCCGAGTACCGCGACTGGGCGTAATCACATGATGCCTTCCGTCCTGACGTAGTCGTTGACGCTGCAGAGCGGAAGGCCCATCTACTCGTACATGGCAAAACCCAAAACCACCGACGATGCGGAGCTGATCAAGGAGTGGCCCCTATCGACCGCAGCCACGCTCGGATCATCCGTTCGCGCGAAGGGGATTCTGCTGGAGATTCGCGCACGTCTGCCTTTGGCGGTGAGAAAGTCGCTCGAAATCGAGGCGGGTGCTCTGACACTGGCGATGGCTGAAACGGCTAAGAGTGCGTTCCGTGCTGCTTCGTCAGTCGTTTCCAACGCGCTCGAAGACATCGAAAGCCTGCCTGTGATCCCCCGTGAAATCCAGGATATCCTGACGATCTCTACTACCGAGAGACTTCGCTGGCTCAGCGACGGGCGCTTGCCCAGTGCAGGAACCCGCACGGTGAAGCTGCGTGGGCGGGCGAGGAAGATTACCTTCCACGTATTCGACCCGCGCGTGGTGGAGGACATCCTCGACCGAGACATGGTGACAGTCTGGCGCGAAGAGGATGCTGAAGCGACGGCCGAGAAACGACGACGGGCAGCCTTGAAAGCGAAGTTGACGCGTTCGTTGAAGACCAAGGCCAAGACCCCTTCGAAACTTGATGCCGACCCCGACGATGCGTCACGTTCGAAACCTCTCGGCTGGGAAGAGTTCTGTCGCGATGGGTTGCTCCGCTGAGGCGGCGGCACCTCTGCAACGCAGTCTTCGATCCCTTCCTGTCTAACGGTGTCGATCCGCTGATCACTTCTCGCAAAGCTTGGCCACGTTCCTCTCCAGACTTCGCCGGAGGGCGCCAGAGATTTCAGTCTCAAGTCCTTTGACGATGTCGCCGAACCGGCCACCGGTCTTCACGATCTCGATGGAGGTCTCGGTCATCTTGCAGGTCGTAAGGTCGACCTTCAGCCGAACCTCAGCGGTCGCTGAAAACCCTCCTTGTACCAGCGCTTCGTCCGAGGTCTTGCAAGCAAGCGTGCCGCGGGCGCTCGCCTCCGCGGTGTTGCCATTGACCGACAATTGCAGGTTTTCGATCTTCACCGAATCGAGCTTGTCGACGCCTACCTCCACACTGATACCGAAGCTCGATACCTTGGTCTTCAACGACCTGCATGGCTGCGCATCTCCGATGGCCCTCTCCAGGGCATTCGGTGCCTGTGCGTTGGCGAAGGAGCATGGCTGGAGGAGAAAGACTCCTGCCGCTAACAGGCCTAAACGTTTCTGCATCGCTCTCCCATCTCCCTGGATTTCATGCAGGCGCCTCTGAATGATAGGGCGGGATCGGTCTGCGGGAAAGGCAATGGCGGTTGCCCGACCATGACCGTCGCATAATGAACTTAGACGTCAAATATTGTTTTACGACCGATGGAAACCACGTCGTTTGCAGTACGAGTTCGTGGCCGCGGCAAATGGCGAGCCACATCCCTCGCATTCCGATCCGATTACCTGCCCTGAAAGATCCTGTGTCGTCTTTCGAGCCGCTCGTCGATCTTCCCGCGACATGTTTCGGAAACTGTAAGCACAGGAGACCGCAGCTCCGCGTATTGCTCTTAGAACACTGATCTGTTCGAAAGAAAGTGATGATTCTTCAGATCGATATTGGCTTCATGAGCGGCGACTGTGTTCAGGAACCGGTCGAGCATCGAGTTGAAGCTCTCCGGCTTTTCCCAGAAAGGCGCGTGACCAGCACCTTCCATTACATGCGCTTTGCCTTCGAAGAGCAACTGGATGTTCAGGCCCGAAAAATAGCTGAGTTTGACAAAGGGGTCATGAAATCCATTCACAAAAGCAATGGGTATATCAGCCTGTTCGACGGTGCGGCGCTGATCCACCCCCTGCCCCCGCAACATTGCGCGAGAAAAAACGCTCCTTAGTCTCCCGTCTGCGCGCGCTATGGCGTCGCGAAAGGAGGGGTTGCTCGTGTCTCCAAAGCAAAGAGACTGAAACCGCTCCACGTCACGCGATGTAAAGTTCTCTTTTGATGCCAGAAGAATATCAAATGATGGATGGAATCCCCGCAGCATTCCGAGGAGACCGCTGGGGACCGGTGGCGTGCCGCACAACATCAGGCCCGAAATGCTGTTGCCGCTGCCCGCCATCTCAATCGCGACGTGACCGCCAAGCGACCATCCCAGCACGGGAAAGCGATGAAGCCCCAGGCGGGCTGCCACCTCTCCTATGCAGTCGGCAAGACCGGTGACGGTATAAGTTGACTGCGGATCTCGAGCGTCGCTCGATTCGCCATGTCCCGGAAGATCGAGCGCAATCAGACGCCAATTCCGGGACAAATGGCTGTGTAGTTGCCGTGAAAAGACCGTCCGTGAGCTGCCGGAACCGTGTATCATAACCAGTGGTGCAGCGCCATCGATAGTGTCACTGATGCCCACGGCGCCGTGGCTGGTGTCGATTGTACAGTGAAATACGTCCATAAGCTGCGACCCCTAAAGCCCAGCCCGAAGTCTTGCACGAAAATATCTACGGCCGGTGCATGATCATCGTAAACCAGATCTAAACCAGGTCGTGCAATCATGACTCGTTTCAGTGCGGTTGCGTATCATACATCAATCATTTGCCTAGGCGTTGTATACGGGCTAGGTCTGTCGCAGCAGCAATTGTAACCAACCTTTCAAGCCGGGCATCGAGATGCAATTTCTTCTGGACTTCATTATTTCGATCACCAGCCTGACTATCGTCGGGTCCTACGCGTGGTCGTTGCGAGGCCACTTCAACTCACCGAAGATGGAAGCCGGAGCAAAGCTGATCTCCGTCGGCGTCATCGCGACGACGGCGTTTTTCCTGTACCTGGTTTGGTCCGGGACCCAGATGCTATGGGTACAGGTAGTAGGACTGGGATTTGAAATCGGGTCGGCGGGCTTGTTCTGGTGGGCGGTGTCGGCCTCGCGACAGGCCAGGTTGCGCTTTGTGTTCACCCTCGATCATCCAGATAGTCTTGTCACCGACGGTCCCTATCGCTACCTGCGGCACCCTTTTTACACGTCCTACCTGCTCTTCTGGTCGGGGTGGGCGCTGGCATCTTGGTCGATATGGTCGATCCTGCCGGTCTTATTTTTTACGGTTGTCTACGTGATTGCAGCCCGCAATGAGGAGAGGAAGTTCTCCCTATCACCGCTGGCATCCGAATATGAAGCCTATCGGCGCAAGACGGGCTTGCTGACACCGTGGTTCGATTGGCGGTAAACCTGCTTCCGAGGGAGGGTACGCATGGCGAAACCGCGTCAGACGCGATGAAGCTGTACCACGAGGCAGCGGCTCGATAGGCGACTGACCTCCCGACGATGCGATAAAGCAATCAGCGTCGAAAGCCTCCGACCGATGGACTTTTCGGACTGCTCCACGGAAACTGTCGATCGTGGCCAGGCGAGTGTCGTTGCCTGCAACAAATCCAACTTGAACACATGGCATTAATCCGACGCCTGGCCCGGCTGTCGCCACGGTGGATCGCCGGGCGCGAACTCCCAAAGCAATTGCGGTTCGCGCTAACTATCACCTCGAACCCGGTCCGCGGTAAGCCCCTCAATCAAGCCGCGACCCGCGCCTTGGCGAAGCGCTTGATCGCCTGTTCCAGTGGCCGTTGGCCGTCGCAATAGTCTTCCCAGGCCGACGATTTCGCCAGAAGAGCAGGAACGGTGCGGATGGTGAAGCGCTTGGGGTCCAGGTCCGACTTGACCTGGGTCCAGGTCAGTGGCATCGAGACGGTGGCGCCCGGCCGGGCGCGCGGTGACAAAGGCGCCACCGCCGTCGCCATCCGGTCGTTGCGCAGATAGTCGAGGAAGATCCGGCCGTTCCTCAGGCTCTTCGTCATTTTGATCAGATAGAGATCGGGATTGTCGCGCGCCATCTGCTGGCACACATCGTGCGCAAAACCCTTCGCTTCAGCCCACGAAAGCGGCTTGCGCTTGTTGACCGCGAGCGGAGTGACAACGTGCAGACCCTTGCCGCCAGTCGTCTTGCAAAAGCTGATCAGGCCCAGCGCGTCGAGACGGTCCCGCATTTCCCGGGCCGCCGAAACCACAGCGGAGAACGGCACGTCCGGACCTGGATCAAGGTCGAAGACGAGACGCCCGGGCACCTCGGGCTGATGCGGTTCGCAATTCCAGGGGTGCAGCTCGACCGCGCCGATCTGCGCGACGGCGGCCAAGCCTTCGACCCGGTCGATTTGCAGATAGGGCTTTTTATCGCCGAAAACCTTGACCAGTTCGAGAAGGTTCGAGGTGCCGGGCATCGCATGGCGCTGGAAAAATTGCTCGCCGCCGATCCCGTCGGGTGCGCGGATGACCGAACATGGGCGTCCCTTGATGTGCTCGATCAGCCAGGAACCGACGGCTTCGTAGTAGCGGGCCAGCTCTTCCTTGGTGACCGCTTCGCCGTCATTCGCATCCGGCCATAGCGGCTTGTCCGGGTTTGAAATCAGCACCCCCATGACCTCGGCTTTGGCGCTTTTTCGGCGGACGGGCCTGGCCTTCGCCTGCACCGCCGGCTGCGGCACGTCAGTTCGCGCGGGTTTCGCCGGCCGTTCAGCCTTGACCTCTTTCGCCGGCTTGTCTTCCCTCAGCCCCTTGAAGGCCGCCTGCCGGACAATACCGTCTGAGGTCCATCCTGCGAATTCGATTTCCGCCACGAGCTCGGGCTTCAGCCACGTGACCTCGGCCTCCTTTTTCGGTGCGCCGACACCGGTGAAAGGCGATTTCGCCGTCTCGAGCGCCTTCAACTTCGGCAGCAGCGTTTCGACTTTCTTTGCGCCATATCCAGTGCCGACGCGGCCGACATAAACGAAGTGGTCGCCACGATAGACGCCGACCAGCAGGGATCGGAATTTCCCGTTGGTCTTTGCGTAGGCGCCAATTACCACCTCATGGCCGGCGCGGCATTTCGACTTCGCCCAGCTTTCAGTACGGCCGGATTGATAGGGTGCATCCGCTTGTTTGGAGATGATGCCTTCCAGCGAGAGCTTGCATGCAGACCGGAGAACTGCATCGCCGCCAGTCTCGAAATGTTCGACGAAACGAATGCGCGGATCGCTGCCGGCGTCGGACAGGAGGCTTTGAAGCCGCGCCTTGCGCTCGACGAGCGGCAGAGATCGCAAATCCTCCCCTCCCTCATAGAGTAGATCGAAGGCGAAATAGACGAGTTCGCTGGTCTTGCCTTCCGAAAGGGCAGCCTGCAGGGCCGCGAAATCAGGAGCGCCACTATCGTCGAGGGCGCAGATCTCGCCGTCGATGATCGCATCGGGCAATGCCGATGCCGCCTCGGCGATATCGGGATATTTTGCAGTCCAGTCGAGCCCTTTCCTGGTCTTCAGCGTCGCCTCACCATCGAGCACGCGCATCTGGATCCGGTAACCGTCGAACTTGATCTCGTGAATCCAGCCGGTGCCTGCCGGAGGGCGCTCCAGGGTCTGGCAGAGCTGCGGCGCAATGAAATCCGGCAAATCGACCTGTGTCACCGTCTTGGAGTCTCCTCCAGTTCGGGCATCCTCTTTTCTCTCGTCGGCAGCCAGTCCCTGATTGCTGTCCCAGACCGCATCGGCCCGAACATCGCCGCCCTCGACCATGAAAGGCTTGGGCTTTCGTCCTTTGCCGGCCGCGATCATTTCCATGGTTCGGCCGGAGGCAACCGATGTCTGATTTTCTTCGAGGATAGTCGCGCCGTTCTCGTCGACGGAGAACTCGTCGTGGTGTTTGATCAGCAGCCAGTTGGTGCGCTTGCCACGGTCGCGATCGTTGCGCATCCGCACCAGCACGAAGCTGCCGTGCAGGCGTTTGCCTTCCAGCGTAAACTTGAAATCGCCTTTTGCCAGCGCCTGCTCCGGGCTCTTCTTTCCTTCCGGTTCCCAATAGCCCCGATCCCACAGCATGACAGTGCCGCCGCCATACTGGCCTTTCGGAATGGTGCCTTCGAAATCACCATAGTCCAGTGGGTGATCCTCCACCTCGACGGCCAGCCGCTTGTCGTGCGGATCGAGGGATGGCCCTTTCGTGACAGCCCAGGACTTGAAGACGCCGTCCAACTCGAGTCTCAGATCGTAGTGCAGCCGGGTGGCATCATGTTTCTGGATGACGAAGCGACGGCGGTTGCTGCGCGTCAGGCGCTTTTCGCCGCTCGGCTCGGCCGTTTTTTGAAAATCGCGCTTCGATCGATAAGTCGATAGTTTGTCGCTGGCCATAATCGCTCCAGAAAGCAGCCCCGACAGCGAAATGCCGGCTGGCAGCTGGAAGTTCCATCAGGGCGTTTATACCGGCGCTCATCGGGAAAACGCGCGCTTCGGCAAGACCTCGCCTCATCGGAGGCGAGGTCATCACTGATACCCTAGATGGCCGCGTGACGCGCTGGCCGGGGCGGATGCGGAGCGGGCTTCCTCTTCCACGGGACCAGGACGGCCGGCATTCCGACTTCGAGACAGGCCGCCACGAAGGCCTCACGCGCGACGATGCCGGGAATGATCCCGTTAAGCGCGCCGCGGCACGTCTTCACCGCTCGCTCATGGCGCTCTCCATGACGCAGCGGCCATTCGTTCTCGAGAAAATCCAAGGCGTCGTAAACGCCTGTGAAGGTACGCTCTAAACCGCACTGCAGCCGGATCGTCACCGGCCGGATCCATGGAACATCGTTCAGCGGCATCTTTTCCTCCTTTCATGCCACCAATGGTCCTGACGAAATGATATTGTGGCTGTGCGCCGACGGTTCAAGGACCGCCGTGAAGCGTCTCTCAGATGATCTTCTCGATACCGGCATTGGCCCGTCCAGCTCCTGTAGCGCCTGCCTCGGCATGCGTCCTGGGATCAACCCGCCGCAACTGTCAGAAGATAGAGCGGTGAGTATCGGAACAAAAAATTCACCTCACCAAGCATCGTTATCCATGCTCAAGCGTTAATCGCTACCATCAGGATGCAAAGATGCGCTGGGATCAATGGCTGTCCGTTCTCGTCATCACGCTGATGATGGGTGCGTTTCTATGGGATCGTTATCGATATGATATCGTCGCCGTGAGCGCACTTCTCATCGCGATCATTATCGGGGTCGTCCCCGCCAAAAATGCCTTTACCGGCTTTGCCGACGACATCGTCATTATCGTCGGCAGCGCGCTCATCGTGAGTGCGGCGATATCCAGATCGGGGATCATGGATGTCGCCTTGCGCAGATTTTCGCCCGAACGACGTGGGCCAAGGATGCAGCTGATCATCTTGGTTGCCATAGTCGCAGCCCTGTCAGCCTTTATCAAAAACATCGGTGCGCTGGCGATCATGATTCCGGTCGCTGTGCAAATGGCGCGAAAGTCAAACGTATCGCCGTCCATGTTCTTGATGCCGATGTCTTTCGCCTCCCTGCTTGGAGGGCTCATGACGCAGATCGGCACGTCGCCAAACATCATCGTGTCCCGGGTGCGCGAGGAGATCACCGGGCAGCCGTTCATGATGTTTGACTATACGCCTGTCGGCCTGGCGCTCTCGGTCGCCGGCGTTGTTTTTCTGGCGCTCTTCTACAGGCTGCTGCCTGAAAGATCGCGTGTAGAGACATCGATGGACGAGGCGGTAGCGATCAAAAACTATACCACCGAAGCCAAGGTCGCAGCGCCGTCCGGGGCGATCGGGCAGTCGGTCAGCTGGCTGCAGAAACCTGCCGGCGGCGATGCGATGGTCACCGCCATTATCGGCGGCGGCGGGCAAAAGCGCACGCCCCTTCCCGACACCGTGCTCAAGGATGGCGACCTGCTTATTATCGAGGGCGAGCAGAGCGCGCTCGACAAGATCGTCAGCGAAGCCAAGCTTCAACTGTCCGATCGCAAGCACCAGCCGGAGGCGCGCCGCGACATAGGTTCTGTCGAAGCCATTGTCGGCGAACATTCCCGATTGATCGGCGTCAGCGCAAAAGACGTCTCGCTTTTTGACAATACCGGCCTCAACCTTCTTGCCGTCAGCCGCCGCGACAAACGCTTCACCGAGCGTCTGGGGGAGATCAAGATCCGCAACGGGGACGTCTTGGTCCTGCAGGGCAACCTGCAGAAATTACCGGATCTTTTGCGCGAGTGGGGATGCCTACCGCTCGTCGAACGAAATCTGAAGCTCGGCAGCGCCCGCAATGGCCTGGTCCCCGTCATCATCCTCTTGGCGACGATGGCGGCCACGGCCTTTGGCGGGATCCCCGTTGCGACGGCGTTTTTCGCCGCAGCTTTTTTGATGGTGGTCACCGGATCCATCCCTTTGCGGGAAGTTTATCAGCATCTCGATGCGCCCATTCTGATCATGCTGGCCGCTCTCATTCCGATCAGCGACTCGCTCAGGACCACAGGAACCACCGACATCATCGCGGACCTCCTTTCGCGAACCGCCGAAATGCTCCCGCCCTTCGGTGCGTTGGCTCTCATCCTGGTTGCGGCCATGGCCGTAACCCCGTTTTTGAACAACGCAGCGACGGTTCTGGTCATGGCCCCGATCGCCGCGACCTTTGCCGAGCAGCTGGGCTTTAGACCCGATGCTTTTCTGATGGCGGTGGCAATTGGAGCCGGCTGTGACTTCCTCACCCCCATCGGACACCAGTGCAACACGCTCGTGATGGGACCGGGCGGATATCGGTTTGGTGACTACGCGCGATTGGGTCTGCCGCTCTCGCTCATTGTGGTGGTCGTCAGTGTGCCGATCCTGCTATTGGTCTGGCCGATCTGATTGCACCTGACCGGGCGTTGCGGCGACCGATAGAAGTTTCGAAGCCGAGATGTTTTCGTCAAGCAGCGACGTCAGGAAGAGGCAAGCCCAGGATCTCGGCATGTTTACAAAGCTTCTGCCAAGCCACCTCGCCGACCGGCACGCCCTCTTCCAACGCCGAGCGGCGCTTTCGTGCGGCGCTGTCGCCCGGCATGCGAACGGGGCCATTGTTCCAGGGCGCCGGAGGATTGCTGCGGCATGCAGAGGCGAGAAAGTCAGACTGCGCCGTAAAGGCATCCAGCCCGGCAAAAAAGGCGGGATCGATGACCTGAAGGAAAGCGCTTTGCGAAAAGACACCGGACGGCGTGTTGGCCCGTCCCTTGCCGGAAAGCCCCTGCCCCAGCAATTCGACGATCAGCCCGAGCCCAAAACCCTTGTGCCCCTTCAACTGGCCGCCAAGAGGCATCATTGTCCCGCCCCGTTCGGTCACTTCGCGTGGATCATCGGTCGGCTCGCCTGCGGCGGTGAGAGCCCAGGCCTCAGGAAATTTCTTGCCGGCCTTCGCCAGGTTTTGCGTCATGGTCGTGGTGGTGATCGAGGCCGAGACGTCGATCAGGATCGGATCCCTGGACGTCGGGAAGCCGGCCGCCATCGGGTTTGGCGTCAGAAGCGGCTTCGTGCCGCCATAGGGCGCAACGCGGCTTGCAGCGGGATGCGAGACCGACAGCTGCACGATGAGGCCCCGGTCGGTCACCTGCCGCATGAACGCTGAAAGAGCGCAGGTATGATGGCAGTTGCGGATCGCGGCGGTGACGACGCCATGATCGCTTACGCGTTCGCAGGCTTGCTCGATCGCCTTGGTCAGCAGCCATGCACCCGGGAGGGATTTGCCGTCCCAAACAAAGGCTGCGCCGCGGTCATTGACGACCTCATAGCTGCCGGACTTCGCCAGCGAGCCGTCCTCCAACGCCTCGACATACCAGTTCAAAAGGCTGACGCCATGGGTTTCGTGGCCGATCATGTCGCCCTCCACCAGCACGGCGGCAGTCGTTTCGGCCTTGTCGGGCTCCATGCCGGCGCGGGTCAATATCTGCTCGGTGAATTGGGTCAGGGCAATGCGGTCAATCAGCGGCATAGGCATTCCTCCCTCACGTCATGGAAAGCACGGGCCGCTATTTGCGGGCGGCCCGTGCTTAAGTGCGGCAACCCGGCTTACTTGAAGCGGATCTGCGACAACTGCAGTTCGGAATTCGTCGCGATCGTCGGCTTGAAGTCGAGACGCGGCGAGACGCGGGTGAAACCGACCATGTGGAACATCGGGATGTCGGCGATGATTTCGGTATTCACTTTGGCGAACAGCTCCTTCCAGAGTTTTGTTCGCTCGTCGCCGGTGGCAGACGTCGCCTTGGCGATCAGCGCGTCGACGGCAGGATCGCGAACCATGGAGTGCGAGCCGTCGGTCGCGTATTTCACGAATGCGGTGAAGACGGGATCGCCGGTCGCATTGTCGTGCTGCGACTGGGTCAGCGTCGGACCGGAATCGGCGACAAAGGGTGCGACGAAGTAGCCGTTCCACACGGAAACGTCATACATGTCGAGCTTTACGTTCAACCCAACTTCCTGAAGCATTGCCATCATCGCTTCCATCGCTTCGGTGGCATTGGGATATTGCCCATTACGGCCGATGATGCGGATCTCGCGATCGACCGGCACGCCGTCCGTTTTCGCTGCTGCGACCAGTTCCTTTGCTTTTTCGGGATCATACGGCCAGGCGGGAATATCGGCATTGTAGCCGATCGTGGTCGGCACGACGAGCTGTGTCGCGATCTTGGCCTGTTCGGGGAACAGTGTTCCGAGCATCGCCTGACGATCAATAGCGAGGTTCATCGCTTCACGGATGCGCCGGTCGTTAAGGGGTGCTGCGCGCGTATCGATGCGCAGCGATGTCGTCTCCGAATTCGGATAGGCGAAATCGGTTTCCTTGTTGGTGGCATCCTGCACGGATACGGCCGGGACGATATCGGCTTCGCCGGCATCGACCATGGCGGCAGCAACGGCGCTGTCGGAGCGGAACAGATAGGTCGCCTGTTCCACCTGCGGCTTTTCCCCCCAATATTCCGGATTGCGTTTCAGCACGATCGACTGGCCGATTTCCCATTTGTCGAACGTATAGGGGCCAGTGCCGATCGGCTTGCGGGTGAATTCGTCTGCTGGTGTCGCCTCGGCCGATTCCACGGCCATCACGGTCATCAGAAGCGGAAGAATCGGTTGCGCCGGTTTTGTCGTAATCCGGATCGTGTTGGCATCCGGCGTTTCGAAGCTGAACTCGGTGCCGCCGAAATATTTGCCGCCGGTCTCACAGCTGAGCTTCTTGTTCTTGTTGCGCTCGATGGTGAACTGGACATCTTTGGCGGTGAACGGCTTGCCATCGTGCCATTTGACATTCGGGCGCAGCTTGAACTCCCAGGTGTCGTCGTCAATCTTCGACCATTCCGTCGCCAGGCGGGGCTTGAGGCCGCCATTGACGTAGTCGAATTCCACCAGCATCTCGTTGACGTTTTCAGAAATGACCCGGCCGACGTCCTGGCGGGCAGCCATACAGGGCTCGACGACATCGACCGTTTCGGCAAGCACAATAGTGACGTTGCTCTTGGCATCCTGCGCCTGAGCCGAGCCGAAACTCAGCGCGAGCACCGTTGTTGAAAAGCAGGCAGCTAACAAATGCAGTTTCATTTCGTTCTCCTCCCATGCGCCTTTGGCGCTCCTCACACTAAATCTGTGTCCCGTTTTCCGGTGCTCCGGCATCCACTCGGCAGGCGCGAAATTTTACCCGGCCGAAGCGATCAGTTCGCGCATCATCTCGACTTCCTCGTCGGTAAGATCCGTCAGCGGCGCCCGCACCGGACCGGCATCAAAGCCGCGCAAACGCACGCCTGCCTTGACCGCAGAAACAGCATAACCGGCCTTGCGATCGCGGATGCGGGCAAAGGGATAGTAGAAATCGCGCAGCATCTGCTCACAGGCCGCGTCTTCACCGGCGAGGAATGCCTTGTGGAATCTCAGTGCCGTTTCAGGCACGAAATTGAAGACCGCCGAGGAATAGGTCGGCATGCCGGCTCCGCGATAGGCTTGAGCAAACAGTTCGTGTGTCGGCATGCCGCCAATATAGGAAAGGCGGTCCCCGAGCGCGATCGTGACACGGCGTACCGTATCGATGTCGCCGGTTCCATCCTTGAAGCCGATCAGATTTGGGCATTCGTCGGCAAGCTGAGCAAGCTGCTCGGCCGAAACCCGCGCCTGGCCACGATTATAAACGATGACGCCCATATTGGTGGCCTTGCAAATGGCCCGTACACGCGCGGCAATGCCATCTGCCGGCGCCTCGGTCAGGTAATGCGGCAGCAGAAGAATGCCGTCGCCGCCCGCCGCCTCGATGTCGCGCGCCATGTCGCAGGCAATCCGCGTGCCGTAGCCGCATCCGGCAATAACGGGTGCATCGCCGGACACGGCGCGGGCGGCCTTTACCACCTCGACCACCTCACCCGGCGTCAACGAGAATAGCTCGCCGGTGCCGCCGGCAACGATCAGGCCGGCAACGGGGTAGGATGACAGCCATTCCAGATGCGCTGAAAATGGCCTGGCGGCAAACCGGTCTTCGGCATCAAAAGGCGTGACAGGGAAGGACAGCAGGCCGTTGCGAATGATCTCGCGAAGTTCAGTCGGGGCAATCAATTTGGCACTCCTTCAATTGCGCAGGTCTTGGGGCAACAGGTCCGCGGGGAAATTCTGGTAGGCAACGGGTCGCAGAAATCTGCGGATCGACATGGTCCCGACGCTTGTTGCGCCGAAGTTGGTCGAGGCCGGGTAGGGCCCGCCATGCACCATGGAATCGACAACCTCGACACCAGTAGGGAAGCCATTGACCAGCAATCTGCCCGCCTTTCTTTCGAGGATCGGCAGCAGGTCGCGGGCAAGGCCAAGATCGGCGTCGTCCATATGGATCGTCGCGGTCAACTGTCCCTGGAAGCTTTCGGCAAGGGCGAGCATCTTTTCAGGCGAGCCGACGCGTACGACGAGACCGAGAGGACCGAATACTTCTTCACTGAGCGAATGATCGGCAAGCCAGGCCGAGCCGTTGGTCTCGAACAGGTTCGGCGCTGCGTCCCGGCCGGCACTCTCTGCAGCGAGTACCGGCGCGACGGCATTGCTTGCCCGCAGGCGGTCCACACCGTCGTGATAGGCTGTGGCGATGCCGTTGGTCAGCATCGTCTGCGTCGCCACCTTTTCAAGAGCCGCCTTGGCGGCACTGGTGAACTTGTCCGCCTCCGGCCCGTCGACGACGACGGCGATACCGGGTTTGGTGCAGAACTGGCCGGCACCAAGCGTCAGTGAACCAGCCCAGCCTGAACCGATTGCCTCCGCCCGGGCAGCGGTAGCGGCCGGCAGCAGGAACATCGGATTAACGCTGCCCAATTCCCCGAAAAAGGGGATTGGCTCAGGGCGCTGGGCGCAAAGGTCAAAGAGCGCCCGCCCGCCGGCAAGCGAGCCGGTAAAGCCAACTGCTTTGATGGCCGGATGGGTCACCAGAGCCGTTCCGACATCACGGCGGCCGCCCTGGATCAGACTGAAGACGCCGGCCGGCATTCCGGTGCGTTCGCTAGCAGCGGCGATCGCCTCGGCGATAATTTCTCCGGTGCCGGGATGGGCTGAATGTCCCTTCACCACGACCGGGCAGCCCGCCGCAAGCGCGGCTGCCGTATCGCCGCCGGCGGTCGAGAATGCCAGCGGAAAATTCGAAGCGCCGAAGACGGCGACGGGGCCGATCGGCCGTTGCACCAGGCGGATCTCGGGGCGCGGTGCCGGTTGCCGGTCCGGTTGCGCCGCATCGATGCGCGCGTCGAGATGCGCGCCCTTGCGGATATGCTCGGCAAACAATCTGAGTTGGCCGGTGGTACGAGCACGTTCGCCGTTGAGCCGGCCCTCTGGAAGTCCGGTTTCCTGCGTTCCGATGAGGGTAACGGCCTCGCCACGCTTGTCGATCTCCTCGGCGATTGCCTCGAGGAAAATGGCGCGTTCCTCGCGTGTCGTTGCCGAAAATGCTGCAAAGGCAGCTTCAGCAGCGCGGCAGGCGCGGTCGACCAGTTCCGTTGTGCCGACAGCGAAGTCATGTGCCTGCCCATGCGCCGGCTCGGACCGAAATGTCGTCGTTCCGGCAATCCACTCGCCGGCGATGAAATGCCTGCCTGAAGGGGTCCAGCTCATTGTTATTCTCCTCGGCGGAGCCTTGCTCCGTCTTGATACGTGAAGTGGTGTTCAAGATGCGCCGCCCTAGCGGCCATTCACCTTCCGCCATTCGGCAAAGAGCGTCAGATTGCTTTCGTCGGTGGCCGGGTAAAGGCCAATGATCGTGTGACCTTGCTTGACGCGTTCTGTCACGAAATCCTCGTAAGCGGTCATCTCCACTGCTTCATCGGCGATCTCGTCGGCGATCTCGGCAGGGATGACGATCACGCTGTCGTCGTCGCCAACCATGATGTCGCCCGGGAAGACCGCAACATCGCCACAGCCTATCGGCACATTGATGTCGATTGCCTCGTGCAGCGTCAGGTTCGTCGGACTGGAGGGACGGTGGTGATAGGCGGGGATATCAAGGCCACCGATCGTCATGGCGTCCCGGAAGCCGCCGTCGGTGACGACGCCGGCTCCGCCGCGCATCATCAGGCGGGTAATCAGGATGTCGCCGGCAGACGCTGCGCGCGGATCCTTGCGGCTGTCCATCACCAGAACAGCGCCGTCCGGGCAAGTCTCGATCGCAAGCCGTTGCGGATGTTTCGGGTTCCGAAAGACGTTCATCGCGTTGCGGTCCTCGCGCGCCGGCATGTAGCGCAGCGTGAAGGCCGGTCCGACCATATTGCGACCCTTCGGCTGGACCGGCCGAACATCCTGTATCGTCTGGTTTCTCAGGCCGCGCTTGAACAGGGCCGAGCAGAGCGTCGCGACGGAGACACCCATCAGTTTTTCACGGGTTGCGGGGTTCATATTTCCTCCTCCTCGTTCTCGTTCAGGCGCCGAAGCTGCGGGTTTCCACAGTCCAATCACGCGCCTTGCCTGTCAGGCTGCAGCCGAGTCCAGGACGAGCCGGCACGATCATTCGGCCGTCCTTGATCTCGAGTTGTTCGTTAAACAGTGGCGCCAGCCAATCGAAATGCTCGACCCACGGCTCATGCGCATAGGCGGCCGCCAGGTGCAGATGGATTTCCATGGCGAAATGCGGCGCCAGGCGCATACGTTTCGCCTCTGCGTGCGTGCAGATGCGCAGAAAGGGCGTGATGCCGCCGACACGCGGCGCATCCGGCTGAATGAAGTCGACCGCATCGGCCCGGATCAGCGCCATGTGCTCGTCGGCGCTTGCCAGCATTTCGCCGGTGGCGATCGGCGTGGCAAGTTCCCGCGCCAGTGCGGCATGGCCCTCGGCGTCATAGGCATCGAGCGGCTCTTCGATCCATTCGAGGTTGAGCGGTTCGACCAGCCGGCCGAAGCGCAAGGCCGTCGTGCGGTCCCATTGCTGGTTTGCATCGACCATCAGCGGGACACGGCCATCGATATGGCTGGTCACCGCATCAAGCCGGCGAAGGTCGATCATCGGGTCCGGCTGTCCGACCTTGATCTTGATGCCGCCGATACCGGAGGCGATCGAGTGGTCGATGGCATCGCGGATTTCCTCGACGCTCGATGACAGGAAGCCGCCGGAGGTGTTGTAGCAGGCGACACTGTCGCGATGGGCGCCAAGCAGTTTTGCAAGCGGCAAGCCGGCGCGTTTCGCCTTCAGGTCCCAGAGGCAGATGTCGATGGCGGCGATTGCCTGTGTTGCAATGCCGGAGCGGCCGACCGAGGCTCCGGCCCAGCAGAGCTTGTCCCAGATGCGCGCGGTGTCGTTGGGGTCTTCGCCGATCAGGTTGTCGGCAAGCTCGCAGGCATGTGCATAAAGGGCAGGTCCGCCTGCCCGCTTCGAGTAACTGAAACCGAGACCGCTATGGCCGGCCTCGGAGACGATCTCGCAAAATAGAAAGGCCACCTGGGTCAGCGGCTTCTGTCGGCCCGTCAAAACCTTGGCATCGCTGATCGGCCGCGCCAAAGGCAGGTAAACGAGCGACAGGGTGACCGATCGGATGGCGTCCAGCTTGGACGGACCGGCAGCGAAGCCAGCCTTGGGAGGCTGTGCGGGAATCGTACGTCGATCGGGATCAAACATCGTGGTGCCTCAGTTGATAGCCGGTTCCGGCGTCTTGCCACCGAATTGCGTGGTCAGGAAATCAAAGTCGCAGCCTTTGTCGGCCTGCTCGATATGGCCGGAGAACATAAAGCCGTAGCCGCGCTCATAATGCCGCGTCGGCGCCACCCACCCGGCCCGCCGCGCTGTGATCTCTTCTTCGGAAACCAGCATATTGAGGCTGCGTGCCGGAATATCAAGCTCGACCATGTCCCCCGTTCTCAGCAGGGCCAAAGGCCCGCCAACATAAGATTCCGGTGCGACATGCAGCACGCAGGCACCGAAACTGGTTCCGGACATGCGGGCGTCCGAGATCCGCACCATGTCGCGCAGGCCGAGCTTCAACAGCGCCTTCGGCATCGGGATCATGCCCCATTCCGGCATGCCCGGTCCGCCCTGGGGGCCGGCATTGCGGAGCACGAGAACGGTGTCCGGCGTCAGCGGATAGTCTGGATCGTCGATGATCTTCTTCATCTCCGCATAGCTGTCTGCGACCAGCGCCGGGCCGCAATGGCGATGGAATTTCGGGTCGCAGGCCGCCGGTTTGATGACCGCGCCGTCGGGACACAGGTTCCCCTTGAGCACGGCCAGCGAGCCTTCGTGATAGACCGGGTTCGACAATGGCCGGATAACGTCGTCATTGTAGATCTTCACCTGGTCCAGACCATCCACCAAGGGTTTTCCCGTCACGGTGATCGCGGTGGGATCAAGCTTGTCGCCGAGCTGCTTCATCAGAGCGCGCAGGCCACCCGCATAAAAGAAATCCTCCATCAGGTAGGTCGAACCGGAAGGCCGGATGTTGGCGAGAACCGGCGTCGTGCGACCGATACGATCGAGATCATCAAGCTCCAGCGGGACGCCAGCGCGCCGCGCCATGGCAATCAGGTGAATGATGGCATTGGTGGAGCAGCCGGTCGCCATGGCGACGGTGACCGCATTGTCGACGGCCGCGGGCGTGATGATCTGGTCCGGCGTCAGATCCTCCCACACCATATCGACGATGCGGCGGCCGCAGGCCGCCGACATGCGCTGGTGGTTGGCATCGGCTGCTGGGATCGAGGATGCGCCCGGCAGCGTCAACCCCATAGCCTCGGCGATCGCCGTCATCGTCGATGCCGTGCCCATGGTCATGCAATGGCCGTAACTGCGGGCGATTCCGCCTTCGATGCCCTGCCACTCCTCCTGGGTGATCATGCCGGCGCGGCGCTCGTCCCAATATTTGAAGCCGTCGGTACCGGAGCCCAGCGTCTTGCCGGCATAGTTACCGCGAAGCATCGGGCCGGCCGGCAGATAAATGAAGGGAATGCCCATGCTGACTGCGCCCATGACAAGGCCTGGTGTCGTCTTGTCGCAGCCACCCATCAGAACGGCGCCATCGACAGGATGGCTCCGCAACAGTTCCTCGGTCTCCATCGCCAGCATATTGCGATAGAGCATCGTCGTCGGCTTGACGAAGTTTTCGGAAAGGGAAAGAGCGGGCAGTTCCATGGGGAACCCACCCGACTGAAGAATTCCCCGCTTCACCCATTCGGCCCGTTCACGGAAATGCATGTGGCACGGCTGCGCATCGGACCAGGTGTTGATCACGGCAATGATCGGCTTTCCCTGCCAATCCTCCGGTGCGTAACCCATCTGCATGGTCCGCGACCGGTGGCCGAACGAGCGCTGATCATCCGGCAGCATCCATCGGGCGGACCGCAATTGCTCGTAGGTTTTCCTCGCGGTCACGGCCTTCTCCCACCTTTTCGCTTGCTTATTTCAGCGTTTGCACCAACTGATATTTTAGTTTGACATATATATCAATGGAAAGTTTGCGTTCTTGTGCATTAGGTCGTGCAAAGCTATGAATGGAGCCGAAAAGGACGCCTCACATGAATTCCCAGTTCGCCTCTACATTCGGCCTGACCGCGCCCGGCTTCCCGGTCGTCGCTGGCAGTACCGTCCAGCGAGTCTATGATGATCTGCGCAAGCGCATCATCACCATTCAGTTGCCGCCGGACACCACGCTGTCGCGCACCGAGCTCACCGAGACTTATCAAGTCAGCCAGACTCCCATCCGTGACGCATTGCAGCTTCTCAAACAGGAGGGTCTGGTTCGCATTTATCCGCAGTCCCGCACTGTGGTGACCAGGATCGACGTCCTGCAGATTTACGAGGCGCATTTCCTCCGCGTTGCACTGGAAACCGAAGTTTGCCGCCGCCTCGCAACCGATCCGGACCCGGATCCGAGCGTCATTACCCGCGCCCGGTCGATCATCAAGATGCAGGCGGCAGTCGCCGACGACGCCGATCAGATCGCGATCTTCCAGGAGCTCGACGAGCTCTTTCACCAGACATTGTTCGCAGGCGCCAAGCGCAGCAGCCTCCACCAGTTGATACGCGAGCGCTCCGGCCATCTCGAGCGTATTCGTCGCCTGCATCTGCCCGAAAAGGGCAAGATCGTCAGCATTCTCGATGGGCATCACGCCATCATCGATGCGATTGCCGCGCGCAACGAACAGGGTGCCGTCGACGCGATCCGTGAGCATCTCAGCCGCACCGTCGCAAAAGTGGAAGACCTGCGGAAGGAGTTCCCGGACTACTTCGTCTGATCCGCCCCGCCGCGGGTTTTGCCGGAGTCAATTGACGGGCGTCAGCAGCGGCCTGCCTGCGAAGAAGGCTGCAAGGTTGTCGACCGTCAATTGCGCCATCCTGTCGCGCGTTTCCTCGGTACCGCTGGCATGGTGGGGATAGAGCACAACGTTGTCGAGCGCTGCGAAGCGCGGATCGGGATTGGGTTCGTTGAGGTAGACATCGATGCCGGCCGAGGCGATCCGCCTTTCCTGCAAGGCCTTGATCAAGGCCGGCTCATCGACCACGGTGCCGCGGGCAATGTTGATGAAGCTGCCGGTCGGTCCGAGCGCATTCAGCACGTCCGCCGAAATCAATCCTTCGGTGGCGGGGCCGCCAGGCGTCGCGACGATCAGGATATCGGCCCAGTCCGCCAGTTTTACCGGCGTGTCGAAATAGGCAAAATCGTTGCCTTCTTTCTTCGTCCTGCCGTAATAGCCGACCGTCAGTCCGACAGCTTCGCATCGCTTGGCAATCGCCATCCCTATGCGGCCGAGGCCGACGATCCCGGCCTTCTTGCCCGACGTCGATGTCGTCAGCGGCATCATCCCTTTCTGACCCCAGTCGCCGGAGCGCACATAGCGATCGCCTTCCGGCAGGCGCCGGCGTGCCGCAAGCATCAGAAGCAGTGCCATGTCGGCAACGTCGTCGCACAGCACCTCGGATGTATTGGTGAGCTTGATGCCGCGCCGTGTCATCGCCTCGACGTCCATCTGGTCGTAGCCAGCCGAGGAACAGGCGGCAAGCTTTAATGCCGGCAATTTCGAAAGCAGGGCTTCGTCGATCGTCACATGGCCGTTGCAGACCAGCGCGGAAGAGCTCGGGCCGGCTTGCTGCAAGAGAGCATCCCGCTCTTCGCCTTTGACCAGATCGAGCCGGTGCAGCGTGTAGGTCTCCTCCAGCATCGCCATCTGATGGGGCCGGAGCGGATAGGCGACGATAACATCGGGCTTCATGCGGAAACGAGTCCTTCCTGTCGTTGGCGGGCGGCGCGTCGGGTGGCCTGGATCTCAGGATCGGGATCGAGGCTCGCGGCAAGAAGCGCCTGCGTGTAGGGGTGGAAGGGCGCGTTGAAGATCTGCTCCACCGGACCCTCCTCGACAATCTCGCCGGCCTTCATGACGATAACGCGATCGGCGAAATCGCGAACCACCGGCAGGTCGTGTGCGATGAAGAGGTAGGACAGGCCGAATTCGCGACGCAGGCCCTCAAGCAAAGCGATCACCTGCGCCTGGATCGACACGTCGAGTGCCGAAACCGCCTCGTCGCAGATGATCAGTTTCGGCTCCATCGCCAGCGCCCGGGCAATCGCGATGCGCTGGCGCTGGCCGCCGGAAAACTGATGTGGATACCGGTCGGCCATATCCGGTTTCAGGCCAACCTTGACCAGCAACTCGGCCACTCTCTCCTTCCATCTCGCTTTCGGCAGGATATCCGGGTGAATGACCCAGGCCTCCGAAATCAACCGGAACACACTCATCCGCGGGTTCAGTGACTGGGTCGGGTCCTGAAAGACCATCTGCAAATCGCGACGCAGCCCGAATATTTCCCTCGGGGTCATCGCAAGCAGATCGTTGCCGCGGTAGAGAACCTGGCCCTCCTGCGGATCATCGAGGCGAACGATTGCCCGGGCAAGGGTTGACTTGCCGGAACCGCTCTCACCGACAACGGCAACCGTCTCGCCGGGCATAATGACGAAATCCACGCCCTTCAGCGCCTGGAATGCGCCAAAACTCTTTTTCAAGCCGATGGCGCGCAGCAGCGGTTCGCCCTGCCGGTCGCGCTCTTGCGCCATCGCACCCTTCCCCGGTGCGGCGGCTATCAGCTTCTTCGTGTAGGCGTTCTGCGGGTTGCGATAGACTTCGGCCGCATTGCCGGTTTCGACCACGCAGCCGGAATTCATCACCACGACCCGGTCGGCGATCTCGGCAACGACGCCCAGATCGTGAGTGATCAGCAACAGGCCCATGCCGGTTTCCTGCTGCAACTCCTGCAGAAGTTCGAGCACCTGCGCCTGTACCGTCACATCGAGCGCGGTGGTGGGTTCATCCGCGATCAGGATATCGGGCTTGCAGGCGATCGCCATGGCGATCATCAGGCGCTGCCGCTGGCCGCCGGAGAACTGGAATGGATACTTTCGCATCGCCGCCTGAGGATCGGTTATGCCGACGCGTCCGATCAATTCGAGCGCCCTCGCGCCGGCGCGCTCCGCCGACTGGCCATGTGTCGTCATCATCTCGGTGATTTGCCAGCCGACCGGATAGACCGGATTGAGGTGGGCGAGCGGGTCCTGAAAGATCATGGCGATCTTGGCGCCGTTGATCGAGCGCCGCTCCTCGGGCGTCATTTTCAGCATGTCGCGCCCGTTGAGGAGAATGGCGCCGCTGGTGATCTTACCGGGCGGCATGTCGATCAGATTCATGACCGCCGAGGCCGACACGGATTTGCCTGAACCGCTTTCCCCAAGGATCGCCAGCGTCTCGCCGCGATCGAGATGCCAGCTGACATCATGCACCGCCTTGACGGTCCCGCTGGCGGTGTGAAACTCGACCGAGAGGTCACGCACTTCCAAAAGATGTTCAGCCATTTTTCCTGCCCCTCATTTCAAGGCGCCAGCGTTGCGTCGGATCGAGCGCGATGCGCAGCCAATTCGACAGAAGGTTCAGCGACAGCGTCGTCAGGATGATTGCAAGGCCCGGCCAGAAGGAAAGCCACCACGCATTGGTGAGATAGGGTCGTCCTTGAGCAACCATGAGACCCCAGGTGATCTCCGGCGCCTGAATGCCGATGCCCAGGAATGACAGGGAGGATTCCGCCAGCATGACGAAGGCGAAATCCAGCGTCGCAATGGTCACCAGTGTTGGGAAGATCACTGGCAGGATGTGATGGAAGACAATGCGCCAATACGATGCTCCCATGACCTTCGCCGCCTGCACGAACATCCGCTCGCGCACTTCCAGCACTTCGGCGCGCGTGGTGCGCAGATAGATGGGAATGCGGGTGATCGCCAGGACGAGGACGATGTTGGTGACCGAGGGCTCGAGCATGTAGAGCACGATCACCGCCAGAAGCAGCGACGGAAAGGACATGATGACGTCGCCGAGGCGCATGATCCATTGAGCAGCAGAAGAGCGGCTATAACCTGCCACCAGACCGAGCGCCGTACCGACGACGGATGATGCCAGCACGGCTGCTGCGGCCACCAGGATGGTATTTTGCGCCGCCACGATGACGCGGGCAAGAAGCGGCCTGCCCAGCGCATCGGCGCCGAGGACATAAAGCATTCCGCGGGTGATATCGAACGGCGGCGCGTTGCGGCCCCGCAGGTTCTGCTTGGTGGCGATGGCCTCCAGCAGGAGCGGGCCAAACAGCGCACAGAGCAGAACGATCAAGAGGAACAGAGCCGCGAAAAAAGCGAGCTTGTCCGCCCACAGCATCGTCAGCCAGCGCCCGATCGGGCCGCTTGGTTTTTTCTCGGCGAGGATTTGTGTGTCGGCCATCGTCATCGCTCAATACCGGATGCGTGGATCGAGCAGCGCATAGGCGATGTCGATCAACAGGTTCATGATGAAGATCGCCAGTGCCGAGACCATGATGACGGCCAGCACGACGGCGAAATCGCGAAGCAAAATGGAATCGATCATCAGCTTGCCGATGCCCGGAAAGCCAAACACAGTCTCGACGACGACGGCACCGTTCAAGATGGCGGCCGCCTGGTCGCCGATGACGGTGATCACCGGCAGCATGGCGTTGCGCAGTCCGTGAATGAAGATGATTGATTTCGATCGGACCCCCTTGGCGCGGGCCGTCTTCACATAGGCGGAAGACAGAACACTGATCATCGAGCCGCGGACCACCTGCAGGATCAGGCCGAAAGGCCGGATGAACAGCACGCTGACCGGCAGGACCCAGTGCCAGAACGTTCCTGTTCCCGATGTCGGCAGGACATGCAGTTTGACGGCGAAAATGACGATCGCCACGATGGCCAGCCAGAAGTCCGGCGCCGCAGCGCCGATCAGCGAGAAGAAAGTGGCGAGACGGTCGAAGACGCCGCCGACACGAAACGCCGCGAGCGAACCGATGACGATCGCGGCGACCGTGACCAGCGCCATGGTGATGACAGCCAGCCAGAAGGTCCAGACGAAAGCCTCCAGCACGACATCCATGGCCGGACGGGCCTGTCGCAGTGACTGACCGAAATTGCCTTGGGCAAGATCCGAGACATAACGACCGAACTGGATGATCAACGGATCGTTGAAACCGTTCATCTCACGGAATTGCTGGCGCATTTCGGTGGTCGCATCGATCGGCAGATAGAGGTCGGTCGGATCGCCCGTCAGCCGGGACAGGAAGAACACGATGACGATAAGCACCACGAGCGATACGCCACTGGCGATCGCGCGTTTGCCGATGAAACTCTTCATGCACTCCTCCCGAGTGAACCCCATGGGGGTCGTGATGTCCGGTTTCGTCTTCGTCTGTGCTGCCTGTGATACCCCTCCGGCAACAGGCAGCTCGACGACCAGTCGCTAGAACTGAAATATTAGTGCATCTAAAATTTTTGTGAACCCCAAAAATGATCAGGGCTTGTCAACCGGCGGCTTGCGTCGCCATGTCATGCCGCGCGTTCCGATAATGGCCGCGCCGATGATCACCGCCGCGCCGATCCACGTCTGTGCGGCCGGAACTTCCGAGAAAAATGAGAAGGCCATAAGGGCCACGACGGGCAGTCGGAGAAAGTCGAGCGGTGCCAGAACGCTTGCGGCCGCCATACCGAAGGCGCGCGTGATCAGTGTCATGTTGAGCGCGCCGAGTGCCCCTTGCAGGGCAAGCAGTCCGAGTTGGCTCCAGGTCGGCATTGACCAGACCGGCAGCATGATGATCAGGCCAAGCGGCACCGTCGCTATCAGATTCCATGCAACCAGCCGGTCGGCACTATCCCTCAACGCCATCCGCCGCAGCATCAATTGGCTGGCCGCCGTCAAGACCGCTCCTGCCAGCGCAAAAAGCAGCCATTGGTCGAAACCGGACGCTCCAGGGCGAATGATGATCATGACGCCGATAAAACCTGCGACAATGCCGGCCACGCTGGAGATGCCGACATGCTCCTTGAGCACCAGCCACGCGCCGAGAACGAGAAACATGGGCATGGTGAAATTGATCGCCGTGGCATCGGCGAGTGGCGCGTGCGCAAAGGCGACGAACAAAGCAACCAGTGAGGCAAGCTTCAGACCTGCACGCACGACATGCAGAACACGATAGGGAGAGGATTTCAGGTCGACCCGTGACACGATCCAGGGCGTGACGACAAGAAGCCCGAAAAACGACCGGAAAAAGCCGATCATCAAGGGATGCACGTCGCCGGCCAGCAAACGCACAATGACCGCGTCGAAACTATTTAAAAAAGCGGCAGCCACCATCAAGCAGACGGCAAGGCCTGTGCGACCAGGCTGCATTACGCTGCTCCTGACCGAACAAAGGTGAACCCTGCTATATCGGCCACTCGACACGGTAGCGCATTGAACCGGCAATCCATTGGAAATAAAGCCTTCCCTGGCGTGTCTGCAATTCTCCCGCTGCCGCGGTTTGCCGCAGCGGAGACCACTCGTTCTCGCCAGGGGCCGGCGGCATCCGCTATTCCCCGGTACGGATCAACGGCTTTATCTCAATCCTTCAGCCTCCGTCACACTGACAGAGCGCATTGCTGACGGGAGCGCCTCGCTCACTGTTAGTGGATCATTCCGTTCGTCTTCGCCCGGTTCGAGAACTGGTGGACGAGCATGATGCCCTGCTCAAGGAGCAACTCGGCCGCCTGCAGATCGCGGGGCGTCATGTCCCCGGATAGACCGCGAATCGTATTGGCGACGCAGATGGAGTTGGCGACGAAGCGGGTGTCGCCTTCACCTTCCGCCTCCTCGGCCGTTGCTTCTAAGGCATCGGCGACGGTGTCGAGCAGGCTCGAGCGTTCGACAAGCGTCATGTCGTTCAGGGTTTTGGAAATGCCGTTCATGATTGTCTCCTCGCGCGTGCTCAAGGCGAATCGCAGCTCGATTTCTCGATTTCAGTCATATGGCGGTGACTGTCAGATAGGATGGCTGTCTTCAGAAGCAACTCATGGCTGCCGCGCACGTCATGCATGGGTGCAGCGAAATGGCGCGGCTCAATCAATAATTCGAGCCTATCATTTCAGATGTGTCAGGAGGTCGGCAAGCATCGATCGCTGCCCTTTCAACAGCTTTATGGCTGCGTCGGGAGGGGAAAACCACCCCGCCCGATCGACTTCAGGAAAGCTCTTTACCTGGCCCGACCGTGGTGGCCATTCCATTTCGAATTGGCAACTTTGTATCGCATTCACGTCGAGTATCGGATCGGCTTCGATCGCCCACGCGACGACTATCTTTCCGCCGGGTTGTCGGTATTCGCCCAACGGTGTGAACCTGCCATCGACTGCTACACTCAGCTCTTCGGCCGTCTCCCTTATTGCCGCCGCAAGCTCATCTTCTCCAGGTTCGACCAGCCCCTTCGGGATCGACCACGCAGCCTCGTCTTTCCCAGCCCAAAAAGGGCCGCCCGGATGGACGAGAAGCACTTCGATGTCGCTGGAAACACGCCGGTATAGCAGAAGTCCGGCGCTGCGGATTGCCATCGCCTTGTGCCCTTCTTGTGTCGATCAGGAGGCCAAGCATTCCTCACAGATGCCGCAGCCGTCATCGTCCATCCACTGACGCCGGCGCTTACAGCAAAGGCAAGCACGACTATCGGGTTGTTCCTTTGTGTCTTCCGGTGGAATGATCTCGATCGTCATGTCGATTAGAGTGTCGGCCACAAGCTCCGCCATCTCGTTGCTCCATCAGTCTATTCTAAATAAGATAGGAGCGGCGATCGATACCGGCAAGGCTCTCGACGCCGGTCGGAAGGCCAAATGGCATGCCGAACCACATTCGGCGATCTCAGCATCGAACGCTGGGCCTTCTTGCGACAAGTGATATAGTTAAATTTCGGTCGTCTACCTGGACGATACGACAAAGGAACTATTCCATGGAAGACCAGAAACGCCCGCTGCAACCAGGAGAAACCGCCCCCGCCTTCGCGCTCGCCACGGCCAACTTCGACGGAACCGTCTCTTTCGCCGATTTGAGCGGTCGCCCGTTCGTGATCGGGTTCTTTCGCGGGTTGCACTGCCCGTTCTGCCGGCGCCAGGTCGAACAGCTTGCTGGCATACAGCCCACCCTGCGCGCCGCCGGAGTGGAGACCGTGGCCGTTATCAACACACCGGTAGAACGCGCTCGCCTGTATTTCCGCCACCGTCCGACGCCAGTAACGCTGCTATGCGATCCCGACTGCCACACACATCGGGCCTATGGTGTGCCCCATGCTGAGTTCCTGCCCGATGGGAGCAGCAAGCAGCCCGAATGGCCTTATAGCGCGACGATGGCGCAGTTCCAGGCGGCGCGCATCAACCCCACGGGCGAGTTGCCGGAATTGCTACAACCCATGGAAGCCAATACTATACTCAACGCCAAGGACCACTTCGAGCTTGATGAAGCCGATATGGCGATCTTGGCGAACCACGCTACCCAGCTCGTCGGGCACTTCCTGGTCAATGCGAACGGCACCATCGCCTGGTCGCAAATCGAGGCGCTGGACGGGCCGGACGGTCTTGGCATCTTCCCGACTGCGGCGGAGATCATCGCCGCCGCCGGCAGCCTTGAACGCTGACTTTCAACGAACCATTGGCCAGCGTTGGCCAACTCTCCGACCTGTCATCAGTTGACCTCCGCGTTCCGCCAGCCCGAGAAAATAGTCACGTTAGACAGACTTCAACCGTTGCTCGGTTTTTGCGTCGAACAGATGCAGTTTACTGAGATCCGGCGCAATGACGATCCGGTCGCCGGCGCGGAGATCAAGGCGCTCTCTTACCGTCGCAACAAGATGATCCTCACCAAACTTCGTGGTGACCTGGATCTCAGCACCGGTGGGCTCGACGAGAACGACCTCAACGGCAACGGGACCTTGTCCGATTGTGAGATGCTCAGGGCGAATGCCGTAGATAAGCTGTGCACCGCGTTCCAATGACGCTGCTTCGGGTAGTGGCAGCCTACCTCCGCCGTCCGCGATCAACTCCAGCGGCCCTGAAGTGCTGACCTGGCCTCGAATAAGGTTCATCGCCGGCGAACCGATGAAGCCCGCAACGAAGAGGTTTGCCGGCCGGTCGTAGAGATCGAGTGGCGAGCCTATCTGCTCGACGAAGCCGTCCCGCATCACAACAATCCGATCGGCCATCGTCATGGCCTCGATCTGATCGTGGGTGACGTAAATGGTCGTTGTCTTCAGTCGCTGGTGCAGTTGCTTGATTTCCGAACGCATCTGCACACGCAGCTTCGCGTCCAGGTTCGACAATGGTTCGTCAAACAGAAAGACCTGCGGATTTCTAACGATGGCACGGCCCATCGCCACACGTTGACGTTGGCCACCCGACAGGTTTTTCGGATATCTATCGAGCAGATGCCCTAGCCCCAGAATTTCAGCGGCCTCCCGAACACGTTGCCTGGTCTGTTCCTTTGGGGCTTTCGCCAGCTTCAGCGAAAAACCCATATTCGCCTCGACTGTCAGATGGGGGTAGAGCGCGTAGGATTGGAAAACCATCGCGATATCGCGTTCTTTTGGCGCGACATTGTTCACGACCTTGCTGCCGATCGATATCCGGCCAGCTGAAATCTCTTCGAGGCCGGCGATCATCCGCAACAATGTCGACTTCCCGCACCCGGAGGGACCGACCAGGATTACGAATTCGCCGTCTTGGATATTAATATCCACCCCATGCAGAACTTCGAAGTGACCGTAGCTCTTGCGGGCATTCGCCACACTTACTGACGCCATAACTTTCTCCGGCTGAATGTTGGTATCTTCGGATGCAGCCGCTCGTTGGACACGGCTGTCGATTGCTCATTGGATTGCCGTGGCGGCTGAATAAGGCGCCAGTACCGCGTCGATCGCAGCAAGGCAGAGTTCGCGGGCCTTCGGAGCGACCCGCTTTGACACCACGTCGGAATAGAGTCGGCCGAGATATTGGCTGATCAGAGTTTCGGGAATTTCATCGGGGAGCCGGCTGAACAATTCGCCGACCGCGGCGGATGCGCGAGGATCCGGCCAGTAATAGCGAATTCGATCACTATAGCTGAAATGCCGTTGCAGTCGCTCCTCATCGGGACTTCCGCCATAGTGGGCCGCCCAGCTTGCCGGTTGCTCGACCATGATCTTTTCCATGGTCGTCACCAGTCCGGTTCGCGGGTTCCCCCCGGCAAGCACGTCAGCGATCGCATCGAGACCGTAGAGCGCTTCGCGCAGCGCGAAAGTCAGCCCCGGTCCGACCTTGAGGATTGCAAAGCCGCCGTCGACGAGAGCAGACAAGGCTTCGGCCGGCTGGTAGTCGGTGGAATGTGCTTCGAAAACCAAGCCCGGCATGTCGTCCAGCGAACGAATGAGGCTCTTGGCTCGTTCAGGCTTGTAGAGCGCCACGTCCGCGTTGCCAAATTCCACGCCCGGTTGAACCACGATTCCAATGACCCGCTCCATCGCCGACGCCAAACCTGCTTCGGCAAACGACGCCCGGTGTACCGCCAGCGTTTTCGTCGCCGCACCGGCCCGGGTAATTTCGATGTCTTCAAGTGCGTGCGTTGCACCACCTGGAGGCGGCACCTCGGTTCCGATGATATAGACCGGCGGACGGCGGCCTGAACGACGAGCGGCCTCCTCAGCGGCCTTTGCCAATCGAGCGGCCCGCGCCGCGGTCAATTCGTCATCGAGCGCCGCTGGTTCACCGGCACAGCCCATCGACGTATCCAGGTGAATCTTTTCAAATCCTGCCTCGACATAGGCCGTCACCATAGCCTCGGCGCGCAGCATTGCCTCCTTGGCCGCCAATTTTCTCCATGGGTTGGGACCGAGGTGATCGCCTCCCAGGATGATGCGTTCGGCTGGAAAATCAGTCGCTGCGGCGATGTCCTCGATGAAACGGCGAAAGTCCGCCGGCGTCATCGCGGTATAGCCGCCCTCCTGATTGACCTGATTGCAGGTGGCTTCGATGAGGACCGCCCGGTGCTCCATGCCGGCGCGCCGAAGCGCGGCCTCGATGACCAGCGGATGCGCCGAGCAGACCGAAGTGACGCCATGGGGAAAAGGCAGGTTTCGGGCACCGAAAAGCTTTCGGAGCGCGGTCTGCCGGTTCTCTTCGATCGACGTCATGCGAGCGTTACAACCTTCGTCAGGTGACGGGGAGAGACCGTGTCGATTTGCCGAGCCTGCGCGGCGCGTTCGCCGAGGACCTGCAGCGCCGGAAGGACAACGAGGCCCGCAAGCGACAGATCGACATCGACGGCGAGTTCCAGATCGCCTGGACCACCCACACCGATGACGACCGCGCCTTTTTCTCTCAGTTCTCCCACCAGTTTCGTCTCCGCCTCCCTCTGGTCGGAGCTGTACAGCATGACCGCAACCGTCTTTGCGTCAACGAGGCTGATCGGCCCATGACGGTATTCCAGCGGGTGGAAGGCCTGGGTCATGATCTGGCTCATTTCCATGAGCTTGAGCGCTCCCTCCAGGGCGATGCCGAAGAGCGGCCCGCCACCGAGAAAGACGAAGTGCGACCGGTCGGCGATAATTCCAGGAAGCGCCGCATCGAGAGCGCTCGCGAGCTGGCGGGCGGAATTCACCACAGAGGCAGGAACCTTCTGCCCGATCATCTGCAAACCGAGAAGGACCATGAGGCTAGCCGATACCGTCATGACGATACCTTCGTCCGGATGGGTTTCGGCCGCGATCATCCGATCGCAATTTTTCGCGAGAGAGCTTTCCGGTTCGACGGTTATCGCCGTCACGAAGGCGCCGGCGGCGCGGCTTGCCTTTGCCGCGGCGACTGTCTCCGTCGTCTCGCCGCTTCGGGAAAGCGCAACGACGTGTGTGTTGCGCCACTCCGGCCAGAAAGCCGAGGGCCGGTTTTGCCATTCCGCACCAGGGACCGCGATTGCCTTGCGTCCGGCCATATTGGCATAGGCTGCCAGCGAGAGTGCAAGATTGAAGGAGGTGCCGCAACCGACGAAGACGAGCAGCTCCGCGCGGTCGTCGGCAGAATTCAATTCAATGGCCTTCTCCCAATAGGGAAATTGCTCGAAAATAACCTTTTCGGTCGTGCTCATGAAGTCTCCGATTATTTGACGGAACCGGCCAACAGGCCGCTGACGAGGTAACGGTTGAGAAAAATGACGACGAGGGCGGGGATGACGATCGCGATCGAGCCACTCGCTGTGATGAGGCCGTAGTCGATGAAGTTCTTCGTTACGAATTCCGGAATCAGAACCGTTAGCGGCTTCGTCGCCTGCGGCGAAAAAATGAGCGGTACGAGATACTGCCCCCAGGCACCCAGAAACGTGAGGATTGCCGCTGCCGTCAGACCCGGTCCGGCCAGCGGCAGGACGATGTTGAAGAAGATGTAGAGCCGGCCCGCTCCGTCGAGTTGCGCCGCCTCTTCCAGTGCGATCGGAAGAGCTTCGAACACGCTCCGCAACAGCCAGAGCGACAGAGGCAGGAAGGCCGAGACATAGATCAGCGAAACACCCACATAGGTATCGACGAGATGCAGCTTGATCATGATCTGATAGAGCGGGATCAAGACAGCGTAGGCGGGAATGGCCAGCGTCGCGACAACGGCGACAAAAAGCGCTTTCCGGCCGGGAAACTGAAGCCTGGTGAACGCGTAAGCCCCCAGAGAGGATATCGCGACGCAAAGCAGCGTGGCAGCGATTGAAGTCACCACGCTGTTGAGCAATGCGGCCCGGAACTGTTTGAACACCTCCACACCCCCGATCCGCGCAATATTGATGCCGAGCAGCCGGGAGTAGTGATCGAGCGTAAAGTGCTGCGGGAAGAAGTTGATCGGCCGGGTCGAAAAGTCTTCGCTGGGCGTAACCGAACTCGCAATGGTCCAGTAGATCGGCCCAAGAGACCAGATCAACAGGACGACGACACCGGCCCAAATCATCATTCGATAGGCAATAGTAGATCTCATCAGTCGAACCGTGTGTTGCGATAGACACGAAGGACGTAGACCAGCGAAATCAGCAGAGACACGAGAGTGATCACGACCGAAAGCGCCATGCCATACGAGAAGCGGAGATTCTGGAAGGTTTCGAGGTAGATCTGGACGAGCACCGGTCGGGTCTCGAGGCTGGCGCCCGCCAGAACCCAGGCCTCGTCGAAGAGATTGAAAGCGTTCACGGTTGCGTTCGTCATGGCAACAGCGATCGCGCTGCGAACCAGCGGCAGGGTTACCCATCCGAACATCTGAACGCGCGTGGCCCCATCGATCCGCGCAGCCTCATAGAGATGAACAGGGATACTCTGCATCGCCGCAAGAACGATGACGATCGTCAAAGGCATCATGCGCCAGACATGGACGATCGTTACGGCGACGATTGCGCTGGTACGATCGTTGAACCAGACGTGATTTTCGAAGGGGAGCCCGAGCGCTGAAAGAATGCCGTTCAACAGACCCGCGCCCGGTTGATAAATCCAAAGCCAAATGACCGAATTCACAACGCCGGGCAGCGCCCAGGGCAAGATCACCGCAGCGAGAACCCATTGCCGCCCGACCTTGATCTGATTGATGAGAGCGGCTGCAAGAACGCCGAACACGGTTTCGGCGGCGACAGCCAGAACAACATACATGAGCGTGTTGCTCCAGGCCGTCGCGAGCTGGCCATCCGACAGCATTCGGCTGTAGTTCTCAAGACCGACGAATGGCGTGCCGGCCTGCATGGGGTTGACCCTGTGCAGGCTGTCCCAGACGGTTCTTCCCATGGGGTAGAAGACCAAAGCTGCCATCGTGATAACGATGGGCGACACCAACAGCAAGCCGAGCGTGGCGTCGGCGTTGAAGCCGACCCCACGTTTGCTCGTGGCCCCTTCGGACGCCAAAGCTGTCATTGCGCCATCGCCTGCTTGGCGGCGGAAGCGATAGCCTCCATCGCCTGGTCGACGCTCATCTGTCCCTTGGCAGCGCTGTTGATCGCCGTGTTTACGCCGCTGGAAAATTGCGGATACCAAGGCGGCGTGCCTTGCGGGAACAGCGGCTCAACCGTCTTCGACTGCGCCACGAGAGCGTCGCCGCTGTTCAGCTTTCCGGATTCGTTCAGTTCGGAAAGCGCCGACGTGCGTGTCGGCAGGAAGCCGTTCACGGCATTCTTCTTCTGGAAGTCCTTGCTGGTGAACCATTTGACGAAAGCGATCGCCGCCTCCTTGTTGGCAGAGACGTTTGGAATAGCCAGCGCTTCCGGAAGGCCGAAACTGCGCGTTTCACCGCTTGCCGTCGGCACGAGGATCGCCTCTACCTGGCCGGCGACTTTCGACTGCTTGGGATCGTTCATCTGGCCAAGACGACCGGGCTCACCGGAGATCATGATGCTGGTGATGCCCTGCGCGAACATGCTCTCATTGATCTGGCTGTCCTTCAGGCCGGTAGACGCCGGATCGACCAGCCCTTCCTTGAGGAGCATCAATTCGAAAGCAAGCGCCTTGTAACCAGCCGAATCCGGCGAGGTGAAGAGCGGATTGAAGTCCTTGTCGAAGAGTTCGCCACCGAAGGCCTTGGTCAGCAGGTACCAGCTCGTTGACGCGCCTTCCGTTGCTGAAACCGGCAGGCCAATCGGATATTCGACAATGCCTTTTTCCTTGATCTTCTTGGCGGCAGTGACCAGGGCGTCCAATGTTTTCGGCATCTCGGTGATGCCCGCATCCGTGAAATGCTTCTTGTTGACGAGCATCACCCGGAAGTCGTTGGTGTAGGGAATTCCCAATAATTTGCCGTCAACCGTGAAGATCTTGGCAACGCCGATATCTTTCACCGTATCGGCGTCGATCACGTCGTTGAGCGGCATATACCAACCGGCCGCGCTGAACTGACCGGTCCAGGACCAATCGAATTCGGTCACATCCGCTGGCGCTGTACCGGCAACCAAGGCTGTCACCAGCTTCGGGCGGATGTCGTCCCACGACAGGGTCTGCAGGTCGACGTGAATGCCGGTTTCGGCTTCGAAGTCAGAGGCGATGTTCGGTCCCTGCGGCGATGGCATGAGCACCGTGATCGACTGACCGGCAAGCGGCTTGGCGTCCTGGCCAAGAGCCGGTGCGGCGATTGCCAAGGCCGCCGATGCAAGTAGAGGCAAGATCAATTTATGCATGTTCCCATCCTTCATTATTCTTGAGCTCAATTACTGGGATGCGTAGTCACCGCCTTTGGCCGTGGCCACGATTTGCCCGAACCAGCCGTCGTCTAACGGCCAGTCGAGAAGTTGGGCGGCAGCCAGGAGCGCGCCGCCAATGGGGGGAAGTTTCGGCAAAGCCGGAGGCCTGCCAATTCGCCGTTCAAGCGCCTCCAAAAGCAGCCGGCTCGAAAAAGTACCGCCGGCATAGGTCCAGTCGGCATCCGGATCACAATGGCCGGCAATTGCCGCATGATGCTTCGCCAGTTCATCGGCCGCCTGCTCGATCAACCCGACCGCCCCTTTATCGCCGCCAAGTGCGACCTGATCGACGAGGGTCGAAATTGCTGCAATGTCCGCCCGTGGGTTTGCCAGGGAGCTGGCCCAATCGCCGAGCCCATTCATGGGATTGCTCAAGTCGATGCGAAGGTGGTCAAACAGGGCCTTCGCGAGAGCTGTTGCCGAAGCACGCCCATCCAAGCTTTGGCTGACGAGATTGAGCGCCCTCTGCCCGATCCAATGGCTGCTGCCCTCGTCACCGATGAGATCTCCCCAGCCGCCGGTGCGCGCCGATCGGCCTTCGGAGTTACGCGCCCATGCCATTGAACCCGTGCCGGAAAGAATGAGGATACCCGGCTCGCCCGCAAAAGCACCGAGGTGCGCCGCGTCCACATCGTTGAGGACGCGCCGGTGGACGTTTGGGAACAGCCGCTCGATCGCATCGCGCTGTAGAGCCGACAGGCGCTCAACCTCGCCGTAGGCGGGCAGCGCTGCGGCGACGGCCGCCAGATTTCCTTCATCGCGAAAGGGAAGGAGATGCTGCTCCAGCTCATGGAGCCAATTCGGATTGTCCATGGGATTGACGCCATGGCCGCGGGAACGCCGCAATATCCGGCCACGCTTGTCCGCGAGGGCAACCAGCACCTTGCTTCCGCCACCATCGATGCCGAGGATCAGCGCGTCGCTCACTCTTTCGCCCTCAGATCCGCGATCGTTGCGTCGACGCCGAAGTTGACGAGCTCGTCACGCCAATGCCGCGAAAGCCCGGAATCGGTAATGACTTTCGCGGTGTCCAGCGGTGCGACCTTGTAGGTCGCGGTGGTTCCGAATTTCGAGGAATCGGCCAGAACGAAACGATTGGCCGACCGAGCCAGCATGCGCCGGTTAAGGCTCGCCTCCGCACTGTCCACGCTGTAGATCGCGCCGTCGGAGCTGATGGCGCTGGCGCCAAGAAAGAGCTGGTCGAACCATAATGTTTCCAGCATTGCCTCCGCCTGAGGTCCGACGAGCGACGCATTTTCGCTACGCAGCTGACCGCCGAGAAGCACCACCTCCAAATTCGGAATATTCAGGAATTCCTGCGCTACCGTCAGGCCGTTGGTGAATATCCTGAGCGGCATGGGGTTGATGCGAACGAGGCGCGCAAGCTGCAGGACGGTGGTTCCCGCGTCGAGAAAGATCGCCGTACGCGGATGAAGCAAGCCATAGGCCGCGGTGGCAATCGCCCGTTTGGCCGATAGATGGCGCTTTTCGCGCTCCTGAAATGCAACCTCAACCGACGATCCTTCGGCAATGCGCGCTCCACCATGCACGCGATCAATGGCGCCTTCCTGCTCAAGGATCTGCAGGTCTCTACGAACCGTGGCAAGCGATGCTCCGATCGCATCGGCAAGCGCCTGAATGGTCGAAAAGCCGTTCGCGTAGAGGTGGCTGCGAATGGCATCCAATCGATCGACCTTCACTCCAACTGCCTGGCTCAACGAAAACCTCCCTCACGGCCGATCCCAATTTCGATCATGGTTTCATTTCAAATGATCAGTGTCAATCAATTTTCTGACGTTTTGTGATTTATTGGATGATGGCTGGAATGAAAAAAACGCGCCGTGAATTCACGGCGCGTCTAAACGAATGCCATACGCTTGTGGCTGGCTTATCCACGGGATCTCACTGATATCTCGGCAGCAAATCGCCGTGTGCGACGATCAGGTCGTCGACAAGGTTCCAGATTTGGTCTGGCGACAGTTCCGCAGACGTATGCGGATCGAGCAGAGCGGCCTGGTAGATGCGCTCGCGGTTTTTTGTAAGAGCCGCCTCGACCGTCAACTGTTGAACCGAAACGCTCAGGTTCATGACGGCGGAAAGCTGAGAAGGGATCCGACCGACCCGGACCGGCTGAATTCCATTTCTGTCGACATGGCAAGGCACTTCCACGATGCATTCATCGGGCAGATTCTCGATCAGGCCGTTGTTTGGGACATTGCCGTATATCAGCGCCGGGTTGCCAGTTACCGCGGCATGAATGATGCCGGCCGCGTATTCGTTGCTGCGGCACACCTCGATCGGCTTATCGCCTTCCAGTTCCTTGCGCAGGGCATGCCACTCTTTGATCTGCACCTCGCAGCGCCGGATGTATTCGTCCAACGGAATATTGAGCTGATCGATCAGGTCCCCTCGTCCCTCCTTGATGTACCAGGAGGTATACTCGGAGAAATGCTCGCTGGATTCGGTGACGAAGTGGCCGAGCCGTTTGAGAACATCGAACCGCACCCGATCGTCCGGCGGAACGCGGCCATCGGCGGCGAGAGCGTTCAGTCTCGGATAAAGATCTTCCCGCCGTCCGTCGCTATGAATTTTCTCATATTTCAGGAAGAAGGCGACGTGGTTGATCCCAGCCGAAACATAGTTCACGTCGGCAATGTCCTCGCCGAGGCATTGGGCGAGATGCCCGGCTGTGTGCTGCACACTGTGACACAAGCCGACGGTGCGGATTTCCGGGGCCAGATCCTTGATCGCCCAGCAGTTGATGGCCATCGGGTTGACGTACTGCATCAGAAGAGCCTGCGGGCAGACCTCCTGCATGTCTCGGCAGATCGCCTCAAGGACTGGTATCGTCCGCAAACCGCGGAAAATGCCGCCGATGCCAAGGGTGTCGGCGATCGTCTGACGCAAGCCATATTTTTTTGGAATGTCGAAGTCCGTGACGGTCGCCGGTTTGTAGCCACCGACCTGCATCATGAGGATCACGAAATCGGAACCGCGCAGCGCTTCCCGCCGGTCGAGCGTGGCGTCGATCCTGACGTTTGAAAGCTTAAGCGACTCGCAGATCCGGCGAGCGACGATCTCTGATGTCTTCAGTCGCTCTGGATCGACGTCGAAGAGGCTGATGACGTAGTCGCCGCCTCTCTGCGAGGACAGGACGTCTCCCAGAATGTTCTGTGCAAAAACGGTGCTACCAGCGCCTACCAGGCAAATCTTCGGCATTGCAATCTCCCTATCGGTTGTGATTGCTTAGTGCTCCTTCTAGGTCAGAATTTCCTCCCGGCATCGGCCTATTAATTCCGGAATTCGAGTCTTGGACGCATGAAACATACCCAAAGCCGCGGCGAATGGATTGGATCCCGAGGGGAGTTCCTGGTCGAGCGTCACATCGCTGATGCGATGGCAGCACCGCATTGGCACGACCACGTTGAATTAAACCTGCTGATGGCAGGCCAGATGACTTACCTTTTTAATGGAAGGCGGGAACAGGTTGAGGCCGGCCGCCTGGTTCTATTCTGGGCCGCGATTCCCCATCAGACGATCGCTGTTGCCGAAAACGCGCCGCTCGTATGCCTCTATCTTCCCCTTGTCGATTTTCTGGGTCTGCCGGTGGACAGAAAGGCAAGGCAGTCGATCATGCAGGGGAGATTTCTGTCGCAGGGAAATCGGGAAGCGATGGATGCTTTGACCCTCCCACGATGGGAAAAGGAATGGCAGCGCGGCAGTGCGGCAAGACGGAAACTGGTCGTGGAGGAAGCACGACTGCGAATACGACGTCTGATCCTGGACAATGCTGAAAGCGGCAATTCGCCAACCCATGTCTCTCCGACATCGTTGGCCGGCCAGGCAGTGCGCCACGTCGAGCTGCTGATCGACCTCATCAATTCCCGCTACGCGGATCCAGTAAGCGTAGCCGATCTCGCCAAGCTTGCGGGAATGCATCCAAGCACCGCCAACAGCGCTTTCCGAAAGGTTCTGGGAATATCAGTCAACGAATACCTGACCCGACATCGGATTGCCCGGGCGATGCAGCTGCTGACGGACACGGACGATCCGGTCCTCCAGATCGGTTTTGACTGCGGATTTGGTTCCAGCAGTCGCTTTTACGAGATTTTCAAGGAGCGAACGGGTACGACCCCCCGTCATTTCCGGGAAGCGGTGAACTCCAAGAATACTCCAGCGCCTTAATGAGATTCCAACAGACGGGGTTCGTGATGGCTCTGGGTGCCTACTTATTTCGGCTCACTACCTGAGCAGATGCGTGCGGCTTGCGCTTCGACCTCACGCGGATCAAGCGTCGCCGTTTGGTCCCGGCGATAGAACTCGGCGGAAATCACCGCCAGGCATCGATCAAAATCGGAGGGGCGGATGAGGATCGCGCCACCAACGATGATCGCGGAAAGCAAGATCGCCCCTGCCAGCAGAATATCACTTCTGATCATGTTCCCCCAGTGCGACCGCCGTACGGCTTTAGTGGAGCGTGCCGCTGATCACCATTTTTGACACGAATGCGGAAAGAAGCTGGCTATCGAAATGGCCCGGCGAATTCATCATCATGTTGATCGCCTCTGCTTGCGAGAAGGCGCGCTTATACGGCCTGATTGTGGTCAGCGCTTCGTAAACGTCACAAATCGCCGCAAGCCGGGCTACGTAAGGGATCTTCTTTCCGGCGAGCCGGCCAGGATAGCCCGAGCCATCGAATTTTTCGTGGTGGTAGCGACAAATGTCGAGCACCGGCTTCGGGATATGCGCGACATGGGAAACCAGCTCATATCCCCGCTGAGGATGCCCGCGGACAAGATCCATTTCCTCGGCCGTCAGCTTGCCGGGTTTCGTCAAAATCTCGTCCGGCAGCGCCATTTTTCCAAGATCGTGAACCAGTCCGCCGAGTCCCAGGACCCGCACATCCTCTTCTCCATGACCGAGGCTGCGCCCTAGGGTGATCATCAATGCGCTAACCGCCAGCGAGTGGAGAAACGTCAGTTCATCTTTTTCCTTCAGCTTTGCGACTGCGATAAGCGCGCCGGCATTGTCGAAGGCTGCCGACATGATCCGCTCCACAGCTGCGCTTGCCGCATCACTGGCGAAAGAGGCTTTGATCCTGGCGTGGGCAAGCATTTGACGGATCTGCGGTCTCGTATCCTCGACGCATTCCCTCGCCTGCTTGATATCCTTTGCCGAAAACACGGCACGAAGCTGGGCTTCAAACGCAGTCCGGTCGATGTCCTGTGCCCCGCCCGGGTCGACATCCGCGCCTTTTCCGACGTCGATAACAACCGTCATCAGGCGGTTTGCCATCAAACTCTCGACCTGACCGGCGGCCGAGATCAGGAACGGCTTGAACCGGCGTGTCCTGTCTTCTCCCTCGATTTCGACGTCCTCGACATACATTCCTACCCGCAATTGGCTGACATGTATCCGTTTTCGCATCTCTGATCCGTTCAAAATAATCTTGGTACTCAAGCGTTGTCTCAGCTATCCGGGGCTGGCCCGAGCGCGAAAACCTCGCTCAGGCTATCGGGCTCCGGCACGGGTCTTGTCTTGGTTGAGCCGTTGTCCATGCTGCTCTAAAATGGCCGCGGCAACCGTTCGATCGACTGCTTTCGAAAACAGATAGCCCTGCCCGAGCTTGCAGCCGAGCTGGCTCAATTGAACAGCTTGGGGTTCTGTTTCAATGCCTTCTGCGACGACCCGGATCCCCAGCTTGTGAGCTATTCCGATCAGGCCCTCAACGATGAAGGTCCCAGCGTCGCCCGGCACCATGCGGTCGATGAAGGACTTGTCGATCTTGATGATGTCGACCGGCACCGTCAGCAGATGGGTCAAAGACGCGTAGCCCGTGCCGAAGTCGTCGAGGGCAACCCGCAAACCCCTGGACCGAAGAGCCTTTATCTCGTCCGCTACGACATAGTCCCGTTGTCCGAGATAAACCGATTCCGTCACTTCGAGGATGATATGCTTGAGAGGAACCTCCGCTTCCCCGAAAATTCGGCACAGCCTGTCTTGCAGATTGCCGCCACGAAAATCTGCGGCGGACAGGTTGATGCCGACATGCTGGAGAGGAAGGCCCCGGGCGAGCCAGCTGCGGATGTCTCTCGCAACCCTCAGCAACATCCGTTGGGTCAGCTCAGCAGCAATATGCGCGTCTTTTGTCGCCTCATGGAAATGCGCTGCGGCTATGATTTCGCCTGAAGGCGTGGTCATTCGACACAAGGCTTCGAAACCGACAATTTCCCGCGTATCAAGGCGCAAGATCGGTTGGTAATGCGCGTCGATCCTATCGTCTTCCAGGGCGACGCCCACGTCCCGAACCGCCCTGAAGCGTCTGGTCAGGGCGGTGCCCAGGCCGGGATAGTGTTGCACGTATCGACCGCGGTTGTGTTCTTTCGCATGATAGAGCGCCACATCGGCGTTCTGGCGGATCTGGTCAGGGTTTGTTTCGGTCTCTGCCAACGCACCGCCAATCGTCGCGGCGGGAAAGACGACATGACCGTCGCACGTTGAAGGAGAAGACAGCGCTTTGAGGATGTCGGAGGCCCTCGCACTCAGATCAAGGTCTTTGTCGTCCGACACAATGACAGCAAACTCATCTCCGCCAAGCCTAAAGGTGTTTTTGGCGCCTGCTGCCGTAGCGACTCGGTCTGCAACCACTTGAATCAATGCGTCGCCGGCTGCGTGCCCGAACGTGTCGTTCACGAGTTTCAAGTTGTCGATGTCAACAAGCAAGATGCCCCAGGCGCGGCGGGATCGAGGCAGATCTTCGGCGAGAAGCTGGTTGAAACGAGCGCGATTAGACAGTCCCGTCATGGCGTCGCTATATGTCAGTCGCTGACGTTCCATCACCCGTTCTTCGCGATCGATGGCGATTGTGCAGAGATGGACACAAGCTTCGACGAGGTCTCGTTCGACGGCCTTCGGACCGCCGTGTTCTCGATAGTAGAAGGCAAAGGTGCCGATCACCCGCTCGCCACGCTTGATCGGGCTGGACCAGCAGGCCTTAAACCCCAGCGGAAGGACCAGGGACTTGAAGTCCTGCCAACGAGGATCGGTCTCGATATCGGTGACAACGACCGCTTCTCCGAAATAGGCGGCAGCGCCACAGGAGCCCGCAAGAGGACCGGCTTCAAGATTGTCGACAGCCGCTGAATAGTCAGGCGGAAGGGAGGGGCCAGCAAGTGTGTGAAGACGACTCCCATCAAACGTCAGCACCGAAGCGATGATTCCAGGAACGGCGGCCTCAACCCTGAGGCAAAGTTGCTCGATCGTTGCTGCCAGCGGTTCCCCTTTGGCAATCATTTCCAGAATGGCATTCTGCAACTGAAGGATCATGACGTTACTTCCCGGAAGGAGACCCTGCCTACCAAACCGACTTTCAAATCAGGTTACGCCGTTGATTAGATTTTGATCGAATAGACACACTCGCGAGCCATCAACGGCCGAGCCCCGAAGCGGAGTTAGAAAGTCCAGACCAGAGGCAGGGTCGATCGGCTCACGCGGGCCTTGAATAATCGATCGTGGGACTCATCTCCTTTTGCTCGTGGAACAGACGTTCCGGGCTGAATGGGTGTGATGCCCGGATTGGCGCATGCCTGGCGCATAATCGCCTCTGATTGGCAGGGCTTGATACCCTGTTCCACGATGCCGTGCCGTTTGAGGCAGACGTCCTCGACCGTCGGCTTGCTTCATTCAAATGTCACAGGGTGCAGAACATGACGAAAGTTCCAACTATCGCCCGTATCTGGCGCGGTCGCACGAAGCCGGAATTTGCTGATGAATACGAAGCTTACAATCGCGCTGAGGGAGTTCCGCCGCTACAAAAGACGGCACTCGGCGTCCAATTGCTGCGCGAAGATCGAAAGGATGAAACATGGTTCACGACGATCTCCTACTGGGCCGACATGGAATCGATGACGGCGTTTACGAAAGGTGATCCAGAGCAGGTTCATCATCTGGCGCGAGATGCAGAACTGCTGTGCGAACTTCCTGAGCGTATCCAGATACACAAGATAGTGGTTCCGCCAAACCTGCGTTGAGCGTTCCTAGCTGTCTCCTACAGCTCCCGCGCTTTTCCCGGCTAGAGATGATCGTTCCAAAACGTTTTGGCTTGACTCCCAAAACGTTTTGGAGAATGTTTTTCTCACTTCGGGAGGAAGGTCTTGGCCAATCTCAAACAACTCGCGCAATCGCTGGGACTGTCGATCACCACGGTGTCGCGTGCGCTCGACGGTTATGCCGATGTGTCGGCCACCACGCGCGAGCGGGTTCGCGAGGCTGCCGACAAGGTCGGCTACCGGCCGAATGCTTCGGCCCGCCGCCTCCGCAAGCAGCGAGCCGAGCTCGTTGCCGTCACGCTGCCGAGCGATCCCGGCCATATCGGCCCTCCGCATTTCCTCGATATGTTGTCCGGCTGCGCCGAACATCTTGCTGCTGCCGGCCTCAATCTGGTGATTGCACCGGTGCCGCGCGGCGAGAGCGAACTCGACATCTGCCGCCGCTTCGTCGATGGCCGCCGCGTCGATGCCATGCTTCTCGTCCGCACCAAGCGGAAGGACGAGCGCGTCGAATTCCTGCAGTCGCGCGGCATTCCCTTCGTCACCAACGGCCGCACCGAAAGCCTGGCGCCCCATCCCTATATCGATGGCGACGGCTTTGCCGGCTTCCGGGCCGCGACCTTGCGCTTCCATGCTGCCGGCCACCGCCGCATCGGCCATATCGCCGGCCCGCAGGAATATTACTTCGCACATGACCGCTGCCGCGGCTGGCGGGCGGCGATGGAGGAATGCGGCCTGGCCACCGACCTCTGCGCCGAAGGCGCGCCGCTGGAACAGGGCGGTTATCTCGCAGCACTCGAACTTCTGCGCCAACCGTCGCGTCCGACCGCCCTCGTCTGCGCCACCGACGAAATGGCGATCGGGGCGCTTCGGGCGCTGCGCGAGGTCGATGGCGGCAACCAGATCAGCATTGTCGGCCATGACGACCTGCCGATGGGCGCCTTCACCAGCCCGCCGCTCTCGACGATGCGTATGACCGGCGAACACCTCGGCGCAAGCTTCGCCTCGCTGCTGCTGCGTGCCATTGCCGGCGAAACCGCCGAAGAACTCCAGGAACTTCATGCGATCGAATTTGTCGATCGCGACAGCCATCGCCGTCCGCTTAGAGCGGCATAGACAGCAGTGCATCTCAAACAAAGAACAATGAAGGAGGAGAAGATGAAACATATCATGTCATTTGGAATTCTGGCTTCCACCGTGCTGGCCTTCGCCTCACCGGTGCTTGCCCAGACGGTTTTCGTGTCCACCCAGCTTCGTCCGATCGAGGAGGCGACCGTCGTCCGCGAAGAACTCCTGAAGGACGTCGGCCCGGTCGATTACGTGGTCGAGGAGCCGCCGCAGTTTGCCGTCCGCATGGAGGCCGAACGCCAGGCTGGCAAGCACACCGTCAGCCTCGTCGGTGCGCTCCATGGCGAGCTTTCGCCGCTCGCCGACAAGGACACGCTCGAACCGCTCGACGATCTCGCAAAGAAGCTGGCAGCGAGCGGCATGCCGCAGTCGCTGCTCGACCTCGGCAAGCTCGGCAAGTCGACCCAGCAATATATCCCGTGGATGCAGGCGACCTATGTGATGGCTGCCAAGAAGGAAGCCCTGCAATACCTGCCTGCCGGCGCCGACGTGAACGCGCTGAACTACGATCAGCTGATCGAGTGGGGCAAGAACATGCAGGAAGCGACGGGCCAGCCGCAGATCGGTTTCCCGGCCGGCCCGAAGGGGCTGATGGCGCGTTACTTCCAGGGCTATTTCTATCCGTCGTTCACCGGAGGCGTCGTGCGCACTTTCCAGAGTGCCGACGCGGCTGCCGGCTGGGAGAAGCTGAAGGCGCTGTGGGCCTATGTGACACCGAACTCCACCAGCTACGACTTCATGCAGGAGCCGCTGGCCGCCGGCGAAGTCATGGTCGCCTGGGATCATATCGCCCGCCTGAAGAATGCCATTTCCGCAGCACCTGACGATTATGTCGTCTTCCCCGCCCCCGCCGGTCCCAAGGGTCGCGGCTACATGCCAGTCGTTGCCGGTCTCGCCATTCCGAAGGGTGCGCCCGACAAGGCCGGTGCAGAAAAAATCATCGAACACCTCTCCATGCCGGAGACGCAGCTCCTGACCGCCTCCAAGGTCGGCTTCTTCCCGACCCTGAACGTCAAGCTGCCGCCGGATCTCGATGCCGGCGTCGCCCTGCTCGCCGGTGCGGTCACCGCCACCCAGGCTTCCAAGGACGCGGTCATCTCGCTGCTCCCGGTCGGTCTCGGCGACAAGGGCGGCGAGTTCAACAAGGTCTACATGGATAGTTTCCAGCGCATCGTGCTGCAGAACGAGCCCGTTGCAGACGTGCTGAAGACCCAAGGCGCGACGATGGCCAAGCTGATGACCGACACGAAGGCTGCCTGCTGGGCGCCCGATGCCAAGAGCGATGGCCCCTGCCCGGTTCAATAAATCCGCTTAGCAAGCGTCCGGGCGGAATGCCCGGGCGCTCTTTCAACCCTCTGCTCGTCTAGGCCGGAGCCGATGACCAACAGCCGACCCTGGATCCCTTATCTGCTGATCCTGCCATCCGTCGCCTTCCTGGCGCTGTTGTTCGTCGTGCCTCTGGTACAGACGATCTGGCTGGCGGTTTCGGACAATGGCGCGCCATCGCTCGCAAATGCCGAGCGCATGGTCACCGACATCAATTTCACCCGCTCGGTGAAGAACACCTTCCTGCTGACGATCGCGGTCGTGCCGGTGCAGATCGCCATTGCGCTGGCCATGGGCACGATGGTCGCCAAGGTCGGCCGTGGGCGGGAGACGATCCTGTGGATCTGGACGATTCCGCTCGGCATTTCCGATCTCGCCGCCGGTCTCGTCTGGCTGTCGATCCTGCAGAACACCGGCTATCTGAATTCGCTGCTCTTCGGCCTCGGCATCATCGGCAGGCAGGCAAGCTGGCTCTCCTACCAGACGCCGGTCGCGCTCTTCCTCGCGATTGCGGTTGCCGAAATCTGGCGCGGCACGGCAATCGTCATGGTCATCATCGTCGCCGGTCTCAATCAGGTGCCGAAGGAGTTCAAAGAAGCCGCCGAAATCTTCGGGGCTGGCCCGTGGACGCGCTTCTGGCGCATCACCCTGCCGCTGGTCCGCCCGGCCCTGCAATCGGCGTTGATCCTGCGCACCGTGCTCGCCTTCGAGGTCTTCGCGGTGGTCTATGCGCTCGGCGGACGCAACTTCCCGGTTCTCGTCGGCGAGGCCTATAACTGGCAGAACCAGAACCAGAATTACAGCGTCGCCGCCGCCTATGCGGTGCTGATCATGATCATCTCGCTTGCCGCCACGCTTATCTATCTGAAAGCCTTAAAGGTCGATCCGGAGCGCCTGCCATGACCACGGATACCGTCAACACGGCTGCGGACTACGCCGCCGGCTTCGTCTCCTCGCGGCGCTGGCTGCTGTGGAGCGGCATCGCCGCACTCTGCGCCTGGGTGCTGGTGCCGATCTATCTGGTCGCGCTCGGCGCGCTTGGCGGCCGCCAGGGCGTCTATATCTGGCCGAAGACCGGCCTTCCCACGGGCATATCGCTCGAGCCCTTCATTCTCTTCCTGAAGACCGAAGGCGTCGTCCAGTCCTTCCTGAATTCGCTGGGGGCAGCCGGCATCACGGTGGGGCTTTCGATCCTGCTCGGCGCGCCGGCAGGTTATGCGCTCGCCCGCTATGATTTCCGCGGCAAGGACAGCTACCGCCTCCTGGTGTTGCTGACCCGCGCCTTCCCGCTGGCGATCCTGGCACTGCCGCTGACGGTCTCCTTCATCCGGCTCGGCCTCTACGATACGATCCTCGGCGTCGGCCTTATTCATACGGTCCTCGCCCTGCCTTTCGCCGCACTCGTTACGCAGGGCATTTTCCTCGGCGTGCCGAAGGAGTTGGAGGAAGCCGCCTGGGTGTTTGGCTGCACCCGCATCCAGGCCTTCTTCAAGGTGGTGGCGCCACTCGCTCTGCCCGGCATCGTCGCGACCGCGGTCTTTGCCTTCGTCATCTCCTGGAACGAGGTTTTTGCCGCCTCGGTGCTGACGGTGCGCAATCGCACGCTGACCGCCTACCTGCTGACCGTGCTTTCGGAAAGCCCGATGCATTACCGCTTTGCCGGGGGCCTGATGCTCATCCTTCCCTCGGTTGTCTTCATCTTCGCGGTCAGGCGCTACCTCTTCGCGATCTGGGGCATTTCCTCCAAATAACGGGACCATCGATATGGCCAATATTGTCATCGACCGCATCCGCAAGAGCTTCGGAGCCTTCCAGGCGCTGAAAGAGGTCTCGCTGACGATCAACGACGGCGAATTCGTCTCGCTGCTCGGTCCGTCCGGCTGTGGCAAGACCACGCTGCTGCGCATCATCGCCGGCCTCGAGACGGCAACATCGGGAGATGTCCGTATCGGCGACAAGTCGGTGATCGGCCTGGCACCCCGGGATCGCGGGCTTGCGATGGTCTTCCAGAACTATGCCGTCTTTCCGCATATGACGGTCTACGAAAACGTCGCCTTCGGGCTGCGGATGCAGAAGGCCGACGACGCACGCGTGAAGGCGCAGGTCGAGAAGGCCGCCGGCCTCCTGCATATCGAGCAATATCTCGACCGCTACCCGAACAAGCTTTCCGGCGGCCAGCGCCAGCGCGTTGCGGTCGCTCGCGCCCTTGCCGTCGAACCGAAGGTTCTGCTGATGGACGAGCCGCTTTCCAATCTCGACGCGCTGCTCCGTCTCGAAATGCGCACCGAGCTTAAGACCGTGCTGCAATCGGCAGGCACCACGACGATCTATGTCACCCACGACCAGACGGAGGCCATGGGCCTTTCCGATCGCATCGCCGTCATGCATGGCGGCGTGGTCGAGCAGGTCGGCCATCCGGTCGAGATCTACAATCACCCGGCGACACGTTTCGTCGGCGGCTTCATCGGCAACCCGCCGATGAACTTCATCAAGGTGCCGGTGACGAACAGCCAGGTGGCGGCAGGCGCCGAACGGCTTGCAGCGCCTCAAGGGTCCGGCAGTGAAATAATCCTCGGCCTGCGCGGCGAGGCGGTCGAACTCGCGCCGTTGCCGCAGGGTCTCGAAATGCGGGTTCGCGTTGCCGAACCGATGGGCTCGCACCTGCTTCTGACCGGCTCGATCCACGACCAGCCGGTGCGCGTCATCCTGCCGGCCTCGGAAACGGTGAAGAGCGGCGACACGATCGGCCTGAGGCTCGACCAGAAGCGCATTACCTGGCTTTCGCCTGAAAGCGGCAAGTCCTTTCCGGCCGTGCTGGCCTAAGAATACCGGAGCATCCAGAATGAACACGCATATCGACCAGGCGAAGCGCATCCTCGCTGTGAACGATCGCGGCGGCTATACCGTGCCGACCGACCGGCTCTACCCTTTCCAGTGGAACTGGGATTCCGCTTTTGTCGCCATGGGCTTTGCGCTCTACGATACCGGCCGCGCCTATCGCGAACTGGAGCGGCTGGTCGAGGGCCAGTGGGCGGATGGAATGATCCCGCATATCGTCTTCCACGCGCCAAGCGAAACCTATTTCCCGGGGCCGGATGTCTGGCGCACGAAGCACACGATCCCGACCTCCGGCATAACCCAGCCGCCGGTCTTCGCGATCGCACTGCGCAAGCTGCATGAGGTCGCCGGCAAGGAGGACGAGACGCGCACCCTGCCCCTCTACGAGGCGGCGCTGAAATGGCACCGCTGGTGGTATTCCGCCCGCGACCCTGAAGGCACGGGGCTCGTAGCACTCCTTCACCCCTGGGAAAGCGGCAGCGACAATTCTCCCGCCTGGGACATCGCGCTTGCCCGCGTGCCCGTCACAACCGACACGCCTGTCGTGCGCAAGGACACCGGCCATGTCGATGCCGGCATGCGCCCGCGCGACGAGGATTACCGCCGCTTCATCCATCTCGTCGATACCTATGCCGCCTGCGGCTGGGAGCCGGCGAGGCAATGGGAAAAGGCGCCCTTCAAGGTCGCCGAAATCCAGACGACCGCGATCCTGCTCAAGGCGGGCGAGGACCTTGAGCACCTTGCCCGCCTGTTCGGCCGGACCGAAGACGCGATCGAGGTCGCTGCCTTCAACAACCGCACTCGCAAGGCGATGATGGCCCAATGGCGGCCGGGCCTCGCCCGCTTCGTCTCGCGAGACCTGATCTCCGGCGAAGATGTCGAAGCCGCAACGCAAGCCGGTTTCATCCCCCTCCTCTCGCTGGACCTCGACAAGCAGGTTGCCGACGCCCTGATCTCGGAAATGAAAGCCTGGTCCAAGGATCTCAAGGTTGCCTTCCCCACGACCAAACCCGGCATCGCCAGCTGGGAGCCGAAGCGCTACTGGCGCGGCCCCGCCTGGGCGATCATCAACTGGCTGCTGATCGACGGACTCAGGCGCAATGGCCATGCGGATGTGGCCGAAGACCTGCGGAAATCGACCGTCACAGCGATCGAAACGGAAGGTTTCGCCGAATATTTCGATCCGGTCACCGGCGAAGGTTGCGGCGGCCTCGGCTTTTCTTGGACGGCTGCAGCCTATCTGTGGCTTGAGCGTGGCAGAGTGCTCGCCTGAGCATTGATCCTCATCAATCCGGCTGCCACGGCTGCATCGTGAGCACATTGCCGCCCAGCTTGGCGAAGGCGCGCTGGCGGCAGGAGAAGACCAGGATCTGCTGGTCGCGCGATTGGCGGTGCAGCGCATCGAACATCCGCTCGATCCGGTCGTCGTCGGAATAAACAAGCGCGTCGTCGAGGATGACAGGCGCCGGCCGGCCGTCGCGGGCAAGCAGCCTTGCGAATGCGAGGCGGGTCAGCACCGAGAGCTGCTCCCGCATGCCGCCGCTCAGGCGATCGACATCCTCGTCCAGGCCATTGCGGCGCACGATCTGCGGCAGCAAGGTATCGCCGTCGAAGGTAATCGTGATGTCGTCGAACAGCAGGCCGAGCAGCGGGGCGAGTTCGTTCATAACAGGCTTGAGATAAAGGTCGCGCGCGGCTGCCCGCGTCGCCGTCAGCGCCTTGCGCAGGCGATCGAGCACGGCGACCTCCGTCTCGAAGCGCTTTACCTGTTCCCGCGCCGCGTCAAGCAAACCGCGAGTTTCCAACCAGTTTTCTTCCACCGCACTGTCCGAGCGGGTGCGGATCTGACCGCCGAGATCGGCAAGCTCTTCGCGAAGCCTGGCAATTTCGCGGCTTGCGGCGTCGGCGACCGAGCGCGCCCTGGCAAGGGCGGCCTCTGCGCCGGCGAGGTCCCGTCCTGTCCTGCGCAAAGGCCCGGCCCGGAGCTCAACCGCGTCGCATTGTTCTTTGGCGCTGGAAAGCCTTGCCGCAAGGTCCCGTTGCAATTCAGTTCGGCCGGCTTCGGGGCCGATGACCATCTCGATCGCCTCGAGTTCCTGGCCAAGCCTGGCGTGCTCGGTCTGCGCCCGCAATATGGCCTCGCCGGCTTCCGTGCGCATCACTGACGCCTCCCGCGCCCTGTTGCGCGCCAGTTCGATGCGCCGTGTCGCATCCGCGAGACCGGCACGCACCTCTTCCGGGTTGGCGTCGAGTTCGACCGCACCCTGGCTGAGTTCGGCAAAGCGTGCGGCGTCGAGGTGAAGCTCGTCAATGCCATTCGGGGCGAGATCGGCGAGCCGCTGGCGCGCCCGCACCAGTTCCTCCTGCTTATTCCGCGCAGCAATATCGCGCTGCCGCGCCGTCCGCAGACTGTCGACACCGAGCTTGGCAAGCAATGTTTGGCGCGTGGCTTCCGCGGTCTCCAACACCCCATTGTGATCGGCCTGCCGGCCGGAATGGATGGTCAGCGTGCCGACGCCCGCTATGTCGAGCCTCGCCATCCCGGCAAAGCTCTTATCCTCGCCCCCATGCAAAGGCTGGCGGTCCATGCTCACCAATCCGGAGACGTCCTTCAGGTAATCGATCCTGAGTGAGGGAAGGCCGACTTCGGCGGCTGCGCGCAAGCCGACGATCTTGATGTCGAGTGCTTCAAGTCGTTCGATGGCGTCGGCTGGAATGGCGAGCATTGCGTGCGCAGCCTCTCCGTCCTCGATCTGCTGCCGCGCCGCTTCCGCCTGTTCGAGATGCAGACGAACCTCCGCCAGCCGCTCTGCGGCGTGACGCGAACGGAGTGCTGCCTCCAGCCGCGCCAGCAATTCGCGGTTTACCCGCTCATCCTCTTCGGCTGCCTGAACCTCCGCCGTAGCGGCCTCGCTTTCGGCCAGCGATGCCGCGCGTCGCTCGGCTGCATTTGAAAGCTCCTTTTCCGCCAAGGCGAAACGCCGCGCGAGTTCGCCACTGCGGTTCAATGCCGTGTGGAAGCGGTCGAATGCCTGCTGCGCCTCATCGCGGCGACTGGCGGCCAAAGTAGCCTCGGCGTCGAGCGCCTTGAGTTCCCTGTCATGCAGTTTAGCGGCTTCGAGCACCGACTCGGCGTTGGCAATCGCCGTCTTCCGGCCGGCCTCTTCGTCCGAATTTTCCAGTTCGCTGAGTCTCGCCTGCACTGAGCGGCGGCGATCGAGTGCGCCGTGCAGCATCTCCACCTCCTTGGCCAGCCGCGCCTCCTCCGCCTGCAACCGGTCACACTCCTCGAGCGCGGCGGCAAAGCGGCCTCCGGCCTTTGGCCGGAGCGTCGCGGTGACCAGGCGATTGAGTTCATCCTCGCAGGCTTCGAGCACTGCCGACATGCGCCGCCCGCCCGTCAGCGCCTCCACCTCGCCCTGCACCGAAGACAGCAGGCTTTCGCGCACCCGCTTGTCGTTTTCTTCCTCGCTCTTGCTGCGATTTTCGATGCCGGTGACGCCCTGGCGCACCCAGAGCAGGCCTGCCGGGCCGGCCGTTCCGCCGGAAATGAGATCGCCGATGAAAGCCTCGGCCTCGTCGGCCTGGGCGACGAGCCGGCCGCTGCCGAGATCGGTGACGCTGGCGCGCCGTCCGCCATAGAACTGCTTGGTCAAGCGGTAGCGGCCGGCTTCAATCGTGATATCGGCCTCGACGATCGGATTGCCGCCGCTATAGGGGCGCAGCATCTGCACGCTCTTTGGCGTGCCGCCGTGCGGCTGGAAGAACAGCGCATGCAGCGCCTCGAAACAGGTCGATTTGCCGTGTTCGTTGGCAGCGCTCAGCACATTCACGCCGTCGGCGATTCCTTCGACGGATATGCCGCGGCCGGCGAAGCGTTTGACGTTGTGAAGGCGAAGAGCGTTGAGTTTCATCGATCGATCGCCTCGCAATAGGAAAACAGGCGGATCAACGCCTCACGCGCCACACCCCTGTCATCGCCAGAGCGGGATTGGTCGAGGCTTTCGGCAAGCAGCAAATCCGCAGTATCGCGCAACGCACCGGCTCGGTCGATGATCTCCAGATCATCGCTCTCGCAATCGGTCCCCAGCAGTTCCGTATCGATCTCCAGATGCGCAAATTCCGGCGCGACCTGCTGCAGCAGGCTGGTCATTGCCGTGCGCCCGTTCAATCGGGCACGGCCGGACAGCGCGACGCGCAACAGGGTTTGTCGCCGCGCGAACGGTTCCGGCAGCGCGGCCTTCAGCGCTTCAACACCGTCTTCCGCTGCCAGCAGCGGAAGCTGCAATGTCTGCCAGGAAAAGCTGGCAGTTGCCACAGCCGCCGTCGTCGGCATCGCCCCTTGTCCTGCAATGGAAACGACCATCGCCTGTCCCGGCCGGTCATGCTTGAAACGGTCCGGCTCGGGCGCGCCGCTGTAATACGTTCTGGCGTCCACCGCCACCGATCCGTGCCAATCGCCGAGCGCCATGTAATCGAGGCCGGCCAGCGCCGCGCGGTTCGGCGCAATCACGTTCGTGGCCGCGGCATCCTCCGAAAATTCCTGGATCGGGCCATGGGCGAGGCCAATGCGGATGGAGCCGTCCGGCGTGGCGGCACCCGTCATCCATTCGGTCAGGTCGCGGCCCGGCCTCCTGGTCGTGCAAGGCGCCGGCAGCAGGACGACATCCGGTCCAAGCGGAAGAGGCGTCGCTTCCGTCGCAAGGATGACATTGTCGGGCACCACGCCGCGCGCAGCACTCCAGAGCTGATCCGCCAGCAGTGAATCGTGATTGCCCGGAAGCAGGACCCAGCGCAGCGGTGCGTTTCGGGCCATCTCGCCAAGCGCTTGCCGAAGTACGGCCGGCGTCGGCGTCTCGGTATCGAACGTGTCGCCTGCGAGCAGGATGACACCTGCCCCATGCTCACGTGCCGCACCGGCAAGCCTGGCGATCACGCTATGCCGCGCCTCGCGCAGGCGCCCTCTCAAATCCTCCGGAAGATTGCCAAATCGTTTGCCAATATGAAGGTCCGAACTGTGCAGGAAGGAAAACATTAATCAGCCATGTTTGCGATGCGCCGCGAGCTTTCGAGCATGGCCTCCAGCGCCGCGCGTCTTTTCGGACACGCAAGGACACTGTAGCGCTTTGCAGTAGGCCTCGTCCGCGGTTCGCGATTCCGTTGTTCCGCGACAGACCATGCCTCCCGATATCAGGCGAGGCAAGCCTATCCTGGCTTAACAAGCTCTTATCCAACGCTTATCTAATTCTGCGGGATATTCGACACCGTAGCCATCCTGCTCACGGACGAGGACGGCTGCTAATACCGCCGGTAATCTCCGGGCGGAGTGCCGCCTGATCCGTCGGCCATCTCTCAGACCTCCAATATATCAGGGAGCCGTTCACGAAGCTCCTTCACCAGCACGCGCTCATTTTCCGAATAGTCGACCGGAACGTTCACCAGATGGACGCCACCTCCGGAGAATGCCTCTTCGAGAACCTGTTTGAACTGGCCGATATCGTCGACCCTGGTTCCCCTGGCGCCGTAGGATTCGGCATATTTCACGAAGTCGGGATTGCCGAAGGTCATCCCGAAATCCGGGAATTCGTCTACGGCTTGCTTCCAGCGGATCATCCCATAAGCATTGTCCTCGATGACAAGAACGACGAGGTTGAGCTTCAGCCTGACGGCGGTCTCGAGTTCCTGGGAGTTCATCATGAAGCCGCCGTCACCACAGATCGCCATGACCCGCCGCTCGGGGTATAGCATCGAGGCAACCATCGCCGACGGCAGCCCGGCTCCCATCGTTGCAAGAGCATTGTCGAGCAGCAGCGTGTTCGCCATCCGCGTTCGGTAGTTGCGCGCGAACCAGATCTTGTACATGCCGTTATCGAGCGCCAGGATGCCATCATGCGGCATCACCTCTCTTATATCGTAAACCAGTCGCTGCGGCGTGAAGCGATCCTCCGTCGCCCGCGCGGCAATGCGCTCGAGAATGCGCTCCCGCAGGTGAAGAAGCGCCTGCGCGTTTGGCAGCTTGCCCTCGAGGCGATCCGCCAGCGCCTTCAGCGAAGGGCCGATGTCGCCGATGACTTCGGATTGCGGGAAGTAGACCTGCTCAACGGTCGCCGGCTGATATCCGACATGGACGACCTTCGGGCCGCCCTTGCCCATGATGAAGGGTGGCTTCTCGATCGTGTCGTGCCCGATCGTGATGATAAGGTCTGCCTGTTCGATGGCCTCGTGGACATAATCCCGCTCCGACAGCGCGGCGGTGCCCATATAAAGTTCGGTTCCGCCGGGCACCGTTCCCTTCCCCATCTGAGTGGTAAAAAACGGAATGCGCGTACGGATCACAAACTGCGCAATATCCGATGTCGAGCGGGGACGCGAGGCGGCGGCCCCGAACATCAGAAGCGGACGTTTGGCTGCGGCGATGAGGGCGGCGGCGCGATCGAGGGCCGCATCGCTTGCCGTCGGCAGTTCGAGCTGATGCGGTGCAATCAGTGCCACTTCCTGGCATTCTTCAGCCGCAATATCTTCCGGAAGCTCCAGATGTACCGGCCCCGGCCTTTCCTCCTGGGCGATGCGGAACGCCTCCCTGACCGTCGTCGGGATCATCTGCGGCGACACGATCTGCCTTGCGAGCTTGGTCAGCGGCTTCATCGACGCGACGACATCGACCACCTGGAAACGCGCCTGGCGGGACGAGAGAATCCCCTTCTGACCGGTTATCATCACCATCGGCATCGCGCCGAGCAAGGCATAGGCGGCACCCGTCGAGAGGTTCAGAGCACCAGGCCCGAGCGTCGTCAGGCAGACGCCGGGCTTTCCAGTCAGGCGGCCATAGGTCGCGGCCATGAAAGCCGCCGCCTGTTCGTGTCGGGTGAGGACGAGCTCAATCGACGACTTTCGGATGGATTCGACGACGTCGAGATTCTCTTCGCCTGGGATGCCGAAAATGCGCTCGACACCTTCGTTCTCAAGCGCTGCCACTAGAAGATCGGAGCCTTTGGTCATTGGATGTTTGCCCGTGCTGTTTGGATCGAGGCTTCCAGAAAGGAAGGCCTCTTGAAGATATGTTCTTTTCCGGGCCTGTCCATGCGTTCGGCGGCATCGCCTCAATCTTAGTCGCCGAGGATTTCTGGATAGGACTTGCCGCGGGAATAAAAAAGCTCTCCGCGGTTCTGCTGGCAAACAGCTTTGACTGATGGTGTGAGATGTCGCGGTTCAAGCCGGCACCTCCCGCCCGCAACGCGCAGAGCCCTGTTTTGCTGTATCCAGGATATCAATGGCTTGGCGGCTAACCGGCTACAAGAGCCCCTTGGCCTTGAAGTCGGCGGCGAAGGTGGCAAGCGGCATAACGAGGGTGAGTGGTTTCCCTTGCAGCGGTTCGGCGCCATAGCTGGCATACCAATGGGCGGCGCGTTCGCTCTTGGCATCGATGATGAGCAGGATCCCGCCGCCCTCGCTGGCGAGCCGCAGGCAACGGAGCGCTGCAGCAGCGATGAGCTGGCCGCCTAAACCCTTTCCCGCCACCTTTATGTCGGTTGCCAAGCGCGCAAGCTTGAAGCCTGCGACTTCATGGCGTGCGAGGCCTCTCGTCAGCTTTGGAGGCACGGCCTCATGTGTAACGGCCGAAGGCGCGACTGTGTAGAATCCGAGGATGCGATCAGGTTGGGCCTTGTCGATGGCGCAGAAGGTCTTCGCCGCATTCTGCTCATGGCTCTGCCGAGCGAAGCGCCGAATGAACTCGTTCATTGCCCCATCGCCGCAATCGAATGAGGCCCGATCGTGCGACTTAGCGATCGGCTCTTCATGCCAGACGGGGAGGGTCACAGGGCATCCGGTAGAGCAGAGATCGCAGCGCGTAGTTTCGCGTTCGGTTTTGGCGGGTGTTCAAGCAGGTCGAGGATGCGGATGAAATCGCGGCTCGACACGGTCTCAACTTCAGCAGCCTGGATGACGGCTTCGGCTTCAGGTACTATCTTATCGAGAATGAAATCTGCCATATCCTTGTTCGAGAGGGCAGCCGCGCGCGCGATAATTGCCTTCTGCTTTGGCGGGATACGGAGCTGGTAGCGTTCGGTTTTGTTGTCCGCGGTTCTCGGCATAATTATCTCCTTAATCGCAATGTAGCGTACACATAGTATGTGTACAAGAAGTTCCTGAGATGATCGCAGCATTCATGGAATGGTTCAGCGAACACTACTTCGAGGGCCTTCGGCGGGCTTGCGACCTCCTGACCCATTGCCCGTCCATTATCCTTCAAGCGTCCAGTTCGGCTGCTCGGCGTGACGCTTTCATCGCTCAATACGATGAAATCGTCGATGTTCAGCCACAGTTGCTTGATCTTGGATTGTGACGGGTGCTAGCGACGTCATTGAGCGCAGGTGGCTGATATGGACGTGCCCGAGCGCTCCCTGAGGATGAAGCTCGCTGGAACACGACGGGCATTCGGAGCCAGCGCTCGGTCGAAAAATACGCCTTAGTCCTCACCTGCGAATCTGAAGTCGCCTTAAGACCAAGAACAAAATTGAAGATATTTCCGCTGCCGGCTTCACGCGTGAAGCTGAGATAGGAGCCGAATCGTTCGTATTCGACATCTTGAAGGTTTTGGATGGACGCAAGAGCATCCTCGAAATCACGCCAGCACGCCTGCTTCACGATGATCTCGAAAATCCGCAGGACGGCTGGGGCGAGACGCCCCTGAGCGTCGGTCGTCGGCCCAATGATCTTGGCGCGGAGCTCAAGAATATTGCCCAATTCATCTCCGCGAACCTTAACGAAGGTCGAGCTGAGTGGACGCACCTCGTCCCGTTCGTAGATGCGCTGAAAATAACATTCATAGCTGCGATTGCGCATCGATGCGGCTTTCCATTCGCTCATATCGATGCCGGCTTCTCGAAGAGCACCGCAAAAGTTCGACCCCGAGACGCGCCACATCCGCAGAAATTGACTTGCCAACTCCAACTTCGGGATCTCGATCAGCTGCAGCGATATCGGCGTCGGCGGGAGGGGAGAAGGAGCCGCCGGATCAGGGCGGGCGGCTATGCGAGGTGATCGGGCAGCTTTATTGAGAACTCGATTTTCGAAGGGACCGACCGGATCTTCGAGGTGATGGATTTCACGGTAAAAAACGACGGTGCCTGCAAGAAGCAAAATTAATATCAAAAGCCCTGGCCAAAGCAGGGACCAGCGGTTCCTCGGCATTGGGAAATTCCCGTGCCAAGGCGGGCTGTCGCGAGGAGGATCGACTGCTGATGGCACTTTATCCACGGCGCGACCTCACAAGCAAATAGGAGCGGCTGCGAGTTCGAACTCAATCAATCTCGATCCTATTTGCCGATCAACCGGTGTCAGTCGGCGCATGGACCAATCAAACCCTGCTGGCGACTCCCTCTGAGGTGAGCAACGGATGCGAAAAACGGTACAGTCTGTCCGACTCACCTTCGATACTGCAAGTGTGAAGTCGCGGGCGTGGAGCGTCAAGCAGCAACCCCAGTGGATGGCGTTCGTCCCCTTTCTTAGCAAGCAGCTCGGCGGCGCGATCGATCAGGTTGCGCGTCGCAGGTTTGATGGCATATTCAGTGGCGCGCTTGCATCCGGACAAGCGGCGTCAAGATTTTGTCGTTACACGATCGCGTTCCGAAATTTGTCACAGGACCTGAACCTACACCCGTCGGACTGACTATTTTCCGTCCGTGTTTCCCGATTGTTTTGCGGCTGCCTTGAGCACGCCTTCCTGCAGATCCGCCTGGTCTGCAAGAATGGCGGCGGCCTCGTCCAGCAAGACGTCTTTTGCATTCTTGCGGGCATTCTCGATGGCAATATCAGCGCTGAGGCTGCGCTCGCCTGCCTCCAGGCCATCATCTCCAAGATCCTCGCCATCCCCTGCTTTCGCTCGATCCTTGAACCGTTTCTCGCGAGCCGTCGCTTCTTTGCGTCTTTCGGCTTCATTGAGGGAAACGACCCCTTTTTCGCGCTGCGCCTTGAGGTCGGCAATGTCTTTTATCAGGCGTTGGAAATCCGGATCGCTCTCAACCCGCGCATCATGGCGGCTTTGCAATGTCGGCAGCAACCTCGTGACCGTGTCGGCGGCCGTGTACTTCGCAGGTTTGATCTGCGCCCACGGCAAGGCATTGTCATAACTGGTCTCGCCGAAGTTCGCCGGATCGAAAAGTCCTGGCAAGCTGATATCGGGCGTCACGCCGTGCAACTGCGTCGTACCGCCGTTGACCCGGAAAAACTGGGCAATCGTCACCTTTAGCTCCCCGAACTCGGGTTTGCTGTTGCGGACGATCCGGTCAAGATCGACGACGGTCTGAACGGTGCCCTTCCCGAAACTGGGTTCGCCGACGATCACGCCTCGGCCGTAATCCTGGATTGCCGCGGCAAAAATCTCCGAAGCCGACGCCGACCCGCGATTGATCAGGACACCGATCGGGCCTGTCCAGACAGGCGCTGCAAGCTCCGAGCTCCTGACCTCGACCTTGCCATCGCTGCCGCGTTGCTGAACGACCGGACCATCGCCGATGAACAGGCCAGTCAAATCGATCGCCTCGTCCAATGAACCGCCGCCGTTGTTGCGCAGGTCGATGAGAACGCTGTCGACCTTTTCTTGGCTCAGCTCGCCGAGAAGCTTGGCGACGTCGCGGCTTGCACTCTTGTAATCCTTGTCTCCTTTGCGCTTGGCTTCAAAATCCTCATAGAATACCGGCAGGGTAATGATCCCGATTTTACGCGTGACGTCGCCCGCTTTTACGGACAATACAGCCTTTCTGGCGGCTTGCTTGTCTAGGCTGATCTTATCGCGCACCAGGCTGATGACGCGATGCGTGGCATCAGCTCCGGCATCTGCCGGCAGGATGTCCAAACGCACGACGGAACCCTTTTTCCCGCGTATCATCTGCACGACTTCATCGAGGCGCGTGCCCACCACGTCCTTGATCGCGCCGTCCTTGCCTTGGCCAACGCCGGTAATCCGGTCTCCGACCGAGAGCTTGCCGGACAGTTGTGCCGGTCCGCCAGGCACGAGCTCGCGGATCGTCGTGTAGTCGTCGCGCTCCTGCAGGACCGCACCGATACCAAACAGCGAAAGCTTCATCGAGACATTGAAGTCGGCTGAAGCGGCCGTACCGAAATAGTCCGTGTGCGGATCGATCGACGTTGCGTAGGCGTCCATAAACGATTGGAAAACGTCGTCGCTTTTAAACTTGTAAGCGCGCTCGAGTGTGTTTTCATAACGTTTGTCGAGTGTTTCGCGAATGGCCGCGTCGTTTTGGCCGCCCAGTTTCAACCGCAACCAGTCGCTCTTGACGCGCTTGCGCCAAAGCTCATTGCTCTCGGCCTCCGACTGCGGCCACGGCGCTTTATCGCGCAGCACCGAATAATCTTCCTGCGCGCTGAAATCGAAGTCCTGCTTAAGCAGGTTGCGCGCATAGTTCATGCGGTCGACAACGCGCTGCTGATACGCTTTGAAGATCGCAAACGGGATCTTCAAGTCTCTCTCCTCGATGGCATCATCGATCTCGCTGCGGTCGGACATGAATCCGTCGATGTCGGCTTGCAGGAAGAGCATGCGGTCCGGATCAAGTGACTTGATGAACCCATCCATGATCCTGGCCGACAAGGCGTCGTCGAGTGGAACGGGCTTGTAGCTATACCGCGAAAGAAATTGTGCGCTCAACTCGGCGGCTTGCGCCTGTCGCTTTAGCGGCGCCAGAGCAGGCGGTGATGCAACTTCAGCATATGCGGACTGTGCAATTGCAAGAAATGCACCAAGGAAAAAGTAGGCTATGCGCATTCAGCGTTGATCCAATTCTTGATGCCGAGTGTCGATGGGCGATTTATGTGACGCAATCATGGTTTTTTGGCAACCAAATGGCAAACGACATGGTTTTGCAAAGCTGCGGACATTTCTGGCGCCTGGTTGGTGTCTCCGCAGCCGGCGCTCAATCCGCCTGCACGTCTTGCCAGGAATCGAATGTCGCAGCCTGACCACGACGGCATCCGCTGCGGTCGACAAGATCCCAAACGATGGCTTTTTCGATATAGAAACGCCGCCCTGACTTGGCGATGCGAAGTCCGCGATAGTCGGCGATAAAGCCATTCGCCGCCACGGCATTCAACAGCCTCTCACGTTCGGCGCGATCGGGCGCCTCCGCCGAAAGACGCGATGGCAAAGTGATGAACTCGTCCCATGAGTATTCGAAGCAGGCCTGGGCTGCGCGGTTCGCGTAGATGAAGCGCGGATCGGCGTCGGTGTTGTGGGCAAGGACGACAGCCGGCGACTGGTCATAAAGCCATTCGGCACCCTGGCCTTCCGGCGCCAGACGCCGTCCTACGCTTCGTTCGAAGCTTTCCGCCATAAGGGCGTAAAATTCGGGGTCGTATGACAGCTCGAGTCCAGAGTCGTTATAGTTGGCAATCATATCTGCGCATCCTGGATTACGGCGAGAGATGTTGACGTGATGGTCTCGGCTCCGGAAAACTACTTCCCCTCAAGCCACTCCTGCAGCTCTGCTTCAGCTCGCTCCAGAGCGCTGTAGTTCAGGAGTTTGCGCAGGAAAGCGACCGTAACGGCACGGGCGCGCAGATTGAAGCGGCCGTCCTCGTGGTCGTCGCCAGCGCTCTGGTAGACGTCGAGCTTGTCGTAGAGCTGCTGCAGGCGGTTCTGCACGCTGCGCAGCGAAAGGCCCCGACGTTTGGCGATGGCCCGGTCGGTGAGGCCAAGCGCGATATCGACGAGGATCTCGTATTCGGAATCGGTAAAGCCGTTCGTCTGGCCGAGGCTCTTCTGCTGCAGGCCCCGCACCTCGCGGTCGATGACGCATTGGCTCTCGATGAAGATCGAGCGTAGCGCAAGTTTCAGTCGCTCGTCGGAGGCGGATTTCAGCACATAACCATAGGCGGCGCCATCCGGCACGATGCGGGAGACGCCGCGCACATAGGCCTCGTCCGAGTAATTCGACCAGAACAGGATCCGGGTCTCCGGCCGCTCCTTCCAGATGGTGCGCGCCGCTTCGATGCCGTTGCGGTTCGCCATCTGCAGGTCCATGACGATATGCGCCGACTTGTGGTCGCGGGCGAGCTTCTCGCCGACGGTTCCGTTCTCCGCCTCGATCACCGTGTCGCATTCCGGCAGAGCCGCGTTGACCGCCTCGTGCAGATAGGACCGGTGCAGCGGGTCGTCCTCGACGATCAGAACCTTCATCATGCCCTTCTCCTCAGTTTGGCCCGCTCGGCGGGTCGTTCGGTACGAGCGGTAGCACGACGCGCACCACAGTGCCGCGATTGTTGTGGCCGGGGCCGGTCGTGAACCGCGCCGAAATCAGCCGCGCACGGGTCTTCATATTGTCGATGCCGCCGCCGATCCGTCCCCGCGCCTTGGCGAGGCCGGTTCCGTCGTCGGAGATTTCGATCGATAGCCGGTCGTCATCGGCCTCGAGCCGCACCGTGACGGCCAGTGGCGCGGCATGGCGCACCGCATTGTTGATCGCCTCCTGGGCGATCCGGAACAGCGCGACGCTGACGGTCGGTTCCAGTCGCTCCAGTGCGCCGTGCGTCTCGTCGACAAGGCCCCACTCGATCCCCGATCCCGTGTCGCGGGTCGATCGGTCCAGATGATGCTCGATTGCCTGGGCGAGGCCGAAGAGCTGGAGCACGGAGGGTTTTGCCTGCTCGATGATCTGCCGCAGATCCTGCATGCAATGCTGCAGGGAACGGGAGATCGGCTCCAGCGCCTCGGGCGCCACCTCGCCGTTGCGCGACAGCCGATCGATCCGGCGGGCGAGCCGCGTCAAGTCGGCGAGCGTCTGGTCGTGCAGGTCCATGCCGATGCGCTGGCGTTCCTGCTCCAGCGCTTCGGTAAGCTTCAGCGCACCTTGCCGCAAACCCTCCTCGCGGGCGCGGGCCTCTGCCTCGACAATGGCCGAGCGTTGCGCCTGCTCGGCCGCCTGCAGCGCGAAGAAATAGGGCGTCAGCAGGTCGGCGATGATGCGGGCGCGTTCGATATCCTCCATCGTATAGACGCCCGCCCTGTGCGACGAACAGGAGAGCGCTGCGATGATCGTGCCCTGCACTTTCATCGGCACATGTAAGCGGCTCCTCAGCGACTGTTCGACGATCGGCCGCTTGAAGGCGCCCTCGAAGTGGAAACGCGGGTCGGTCATGGCGTCGTCCGCCAGCAGAAAATCCACCTCGCCCCAGAGCAGCGAACGGATGGGGCTGTTGACAACAGGCGCGCCGGCAAGCCCGCCCCAGGCAGTTTCGATGCCCGTCTCGTAGGCCGTGTGGTAGTTGCCGCCCTCAAGCAGCACGCAGACATCGAGGTGGTCGTGCGGGATGATATGGGCGACCTCGGCGGCAACGGAACGGATAGCCGAGCGAAAGTCGAGCTGGCCCGCTAGCAGCCGGGAGATGCCGAGATAATGGTCGAACATGGCTGCGGGTACGAGATGCAGCATCGTCAGTTCCTCCCCGAGGCGGCGGCAGGCTCCTCAACCGGCCGCGACCCTTCGCAGTAAGCGCCCGCGGAAGCGCCGCCGTCTTGCGTAAACCCGCAGCTTGTTGCGCAAATCCCGCAAACGGATTGCCGCCTTGCCCCTGTACAGGCCGGTCGATCTCCCGCATCCTGCCCTTACTGAGAGGAGGAAGCTCAGTGCAAGAACAATTTTCACTCAGACCCAATTGGGCCGGCAGGAGTGAAGCGATCCGCCGACCAGCGCGATCATCAGGGAGGAAGACATGACAATCCGTAAGATGCTTCTGGCATCGGCCGCTATTGCTTGCGCCGCGATGCCCGTTTCCGCCTTTGCCGACACGTCGGCCAAGAAGATCGCCCTTTCCAACAACTATGCCGGCAACTCGTGGCGCCAGGCCATGCTGACGAGCTGGGGCAAGGTGACGGGCGAAGCCGTAAAGGCGGGCACCGTTGCCGCAGCCGACCCTTTCACCACCGCCGAGAACCAGGCGACGGAACAGGCCGCGCAGATCCAGAACATGATCCTGCAGGGCTATGACGCCATCGTGCTGAACGCCGCCTCGCCGACGGCGCTGAACGGCGCGGTCAAGGAGGCCTGCGACGCCGGCATCACCGTCGTCTCCTTCGACGGCATCGTGACCGAGCCCTGCGCCTGGCGCATCGCCGTCAACTTCAAGGAAATGGGGCGGAGCGAGGTCGAGTACCTGTCGAAGAAAATTCCGAATGGTGGCAACCTGCTCGAGATCCGCGGCCTTGCCGGTGTCTTCGTGGACGACGAGATCTCTGCCGGCATTCACGAGGGTATCAAGCAGTTCCCGCAGTTCAAGATTGTCGGCTCCGTTCATGGCGACTGGGCGCAGGACGTGGCGCAGAAGGCTGTCGCCGGCATCCTTCCGAGCCTGCCCGACATCGTCGGTGTGGTAACGCAGGGCGGCGACGGCTACGGCGCCGCCCAGGCGATTGCCGCGACCGACCGGAAGATGCCGATCATTATCATGGGCAACCGCGAAGACGAACTGAAGTGGTGGAAGGAGCAGAAGGACGCGAAGGGCTACGAGACCATGTCCGTGTCCATCGCGCCCGGCGTTTCCACGCTCGCCTTCTGGGTGGCACAACAGATCCTCGACGGCAAGGAAGTCAAGAAGGACCTCGTCGTGCCTTTCCTGCGCATCGACCAGGATAATCTCGAAACCAACCTCGCCAATACCCAGGCCGGCGGCGTCGCCAACGTGGAATACACGCAGGCAGACGCAATCAAGGTCATAGAGTCGGCAAAGTAATTCTCCCGGCGACTGCCGCGCGGCCGCAGAAGGTCGCGCGGCATTTTTTGCAGCAGGCATGGCGGGCAGCATGGATGACGTTTTGAAGGCGGTGATCGCCGTCGATGGCGCCAAGGTGAGTTTCGGCGCAGTCAGGGCACTCGATGGCGTGACCCTCCACGTCATGCCGGGCGAATGCGTCGGGCTGGTCGGACACAATGGCGCCGGCAAGTCCACCATCGTCAGCGTGATCAACGGCGGTCTCGCGCCGCATGAAGGAAGTGTGGCGAGCGACGGCGAGCGGCTGGAGCGCTACGGCATCAACGCCGCGCGTGCCCGCGGCCTGCGCTGCGTCTTCCAGGAGCTTTCGCTCTGCCCCAACCTTTCGATCATCGAGAACACGCGCATCATGCATCGCCATCTCGGTGGTTTGGGTTGGCGGAAGCGCGCCGCAAAAATCATCGAGACGAGCCTCGACGCCGTCTTTCCCGGCCACGGCATCGACAGCAGCCGGGCCGTGGGAGATCTTTCGATCGCCGAGCGGCAGATGGTCGAGATATCAATGGCCTTTTCCGACTCCGGCATTGCACCGAGGCTGGTGATCCTCGACGAACCGACCTCGTCGCTCGATGCAAGCCTTGCCCGCCAGATGCTCGACCATGTCCGCCGCTTCATTGCCGAGGGCGGGTCCGTCATCTTCATCTCGCATATCCTGCACGAGATCCTCGAAACCGCCGACCGCATCATCGTCATGAAGGACGGTCGCGTCGTCGCCGAGCGCCCGGCGCGGGGCTTTGACCACCACGGCCTCGTCGAAGCCATGGGCACGGTTGCGAAGGAGGAGACAGGGCAGCGCTCAGTGCGCGAACTGTCCGCCGCTCCGGTCATCCTATCCCATCAGGGGAAGGGCCTTTCCTTTGCGGCGCGCAAGGGCGAGATCATCGGCCTGGCGGGTCTGGCGGGCCATGGGCAGACGGAGCTCCTGCTCGCCCTGCATGCCGCCCAGTCCGGCAACTGGCTGCCCGAGCGCGATCCGCTCGTCACCTTCGTCGCCGGCGACCGCCGCCTCAACGGCATCTTCGAACTCTGGAGCATCCTGCGCAACTTCTCCATCGCCTCGCTCGGTGACCTCTCCCGACGCGGCCTCATCCTCGCGGGCGAGGAGGGCACGAAAGGCGCCGACTGGAAGCGGCGGATCGAGATCCGCACGCCCGATATGGACAACCGCATCCTGTCGCTTTCGGGCGGCAACCAGCAAAAGGTGCTCTTTGCCCGCGCGCTTGCAACGCGCGCGCCTGTTGTCCTGATGGACGATCCGATGCGCGGTGTCGACGTCGGCACCAAGCAGGAGGTCTACGCGATCATCCGCGAGGAAGCGGCGCGCGGCCGCACCTTCATCTGGTACTCGACGGAGATGGACGAGGTCCGCCTCTGCGACCGCGTCTACGTCTTCCGCGAAGGCCGCATCACGGCCGAACTCGCCGGTGATGCCGTCAACGAGAAGAACATCATCGCCGCCTCCTTCGAAGGGGTCGCCGCATGACGTTCCGGCTGTCGTCCGACGCCCTGCGTCTAGCCATTCCCGCCCTATCGCTGACGCTGCTGCTCGCCGCCGTCTTCTGGCTGCAGCCGCGCGCCATGAGCTATGTCGGGCTCAACCTGCTGTTCAACCTGGCTGTGCCGATCGCGCTTGCGACGATCGCCCAGATGGTCGTGATGGCGGTCAACGATCTCGATCTCTCGATGGGCGCCTTCGTCAGCTTCGTCGCCTGCGTCACCGCGACCTTTCTGCGGGATGCTCCGGTGATCGGCGTGCTGATCCTTGCAGGCGCGATCGCAACCTATGCAGGCCTCGGCGTCGTCATCTATCTGCGCAACCTGCCGTCCATCGTCGTGACCCTCGGCATGAGCTTCGTCTGGGGCGGCCTTGCCGTCCTGCTGCTGCCGGCACCGGGCGGGCAGGCGCCGGACTGGGTGCGCTGGCTGATGACCGTCAAGCCGCCGCTGGCGCCGATGGCGATCGTCGCCAGCATCGTCATCGCCTTGGTCGCCCATCTTCTCGTCATGCGGTCGTCGCTCGGCGTGCTGATGCGTGGCATTGGCGGCAACCAACGCTCGGTCGAGCGCGCCGGCTGGTCGATTGTCGGAGCGCGCGCTGCCGCCTATGGTCTTGCCGGCCTCTTTGCCGTGCTCGCCGGCATCGCCCTCGTCGGCCTGACCACCTCGGCCGATTCCAATATCGCGCTGCGCTACACGTTGCTGTCGATCGCCGGCGTGATCCTCGGCGGCGGCGAGTTCATCGGCGGCCGCGTCTCCCCGATCGGCGCCGTCATCGGCGCGCTGACGCTGACGCTTGCCGGCTCGTTCCTGTCCTTCCTGCGCATCTCGCCGGACTGGCAGATCGGGGCTCAGGGCGCGATTCTGATCATCGTGCTGGCACTTCGGCTGATGCTGAACCGCCTGGAGAAGCGGGAGAAACGCCGATGACCCCGCTCCTTCGCCTATTCCGCAAACCCTGGATCTGGTCGTGGCTTGCCGCCTTTGTCGTCTGGTTCCTGACGATCATGGTGACGCTCGGCGCCAGCGCTCTTGGCCTGTCGCAGGCAGCCCTCACCTTCGCGGCCTTCTCGGTCATCGTCGGCATCGGCCAGATGTTCGTCATCACGCTCGGCCCCGGCAATATCGATCTCTCGGTTCCCGCCACCATGACGCTTGCCGGCACGGTGGCGCTGAAGCTGATGAATGTCGAAAACGGCATGATCCTGCCCGGCCTTCTCGTCGCCATCATCATCGGTGTTGTCGTCGGTCTCGGCAATTATGCACTCATCAAGGCGCTGCGCATTCCGCCGATCATCGCCACACTGTCCATGAGCTTCATCGTGCAGTCCGCCGCCATCTGGACGAACCGGGGCTTGCGCATCAAGCCTCCGAGCGTGCTGGCGGAATTCACCACGTCGAACACGCTCGGCGTGCCGAATGTGGCGATCGTGGCATTCCTCATCTCGCTGCTTGCCTGGTTCCTGCTCGAAAAGACGATCTACGGGCGCTGGATCTCGGCGATCGGCCAGAGCATGCCGGCTGCGCGCATGGCCGGCATACCGGTCGATGGCACGCGCTTCGTCACCTATCTCTTCTGCGCCGTGCTCGCATCGGTCGCAGGCTATCTGCTCGCCTGTTTCTCCGGCGGCGCGGCGCTCAACATGGGCTCGGAATATCTGCTGATGTCGATTGCCGTCGTCGTGATCGGCGGCACGGCAGTCGCCGGCGGCGATTCCAACGTGCCGGGCATCTGGGGCGCATCGCTCTTCATGTTCCTGGTCGTTTCCATGCTCAACACTTACGGGCTCGGCGCGGGCATCCGCCTGATCATGACCGGCCTCATCATCATCAGCGTCATCATGCTCGCCGGCGGTCGCCGGGCCGGCATGCGATAAACGGAAAGACCGCCATGGCCGAGGCCAGCATTTACGAAATCCACGACCCGCGCTTCCGGCAGATGATCGTGACCAGCGCCGGTCTCGACGAACTCCATTCCGGCTGCCGCTGGGCGGAGGGTCCGGTCTGGTTCAACGATGCGAACCAGCTGCTGTGGAGCGACATTCCCAACCAGCGCATGCTGCGATGGACACCTGACAGCGGCGTCTCCGTCTATCGGCAGCCGTCCAACTTCACCAACGGCCATACGCGCGACCGGCAGGGACGGCTGATCTCCTGCGAACATGGGGCGCGCCGCGTCACCCGCACCGAGGTCGACGGCTCGATCACCGTGCTCGCCGACCGTTTCGAGGGCGCCAGGCTCAATTCGCCGAACGATGTGGTGGTGAAATCAGACGGCACGATCTGGTTCACCGATCCCACCTACGGCATCATGTCGGACTACGAAGGCTATCGCGCCGAGCCGGAGCAGGCAACGCGCAACGTCTATCGGCTCGATCCGACGACAGGCGCGCTTGCTGCTGTCGTCACGGATTTCATCCAGCCGAACGGCCTCGCCTTCTCGCCTGACGAGACAATCCTCTACGTCGCAGACTCAGCCGCCAGCCATGACGAAAGCCTGCCGCGCCACATCCGCGCTTTCGACGTGGTTAACGGCAGCAGCCTGGCAAACGGCCGCGTCTTCTGTCTCATCGACAACGGCATTCCGGACGGCATCCGCACAGACGTCAACGGGAACCTCTGGTCGAGTGCGGCCGATGGCGTGCATTGCTTTGACCCGGCGGGCAAACTGATCGGCAAGATCCGTGTACCCCAGACCGTCGCCAACCTCACTTTCGGCGGGCCTCAACGCAATCGGCTGTTCATTGCGGCGACGCGGTCGGTTTATTCGGTCTATGTCGCCGTGAGTGGGGCGCAGGTGCCGTGAGGTTAGTCGCCTTGAACCAATACAAACCCGTTGCTAAAAAAGCTCGGCGGCCCACGCATGCGCCGCCGAGCTCCACATAAATCTCTTCATCATATGAGCTGATTGAACCCTCCGCTCGAGTCCGTAAGGCCATGCATTTCCCGGATCAGATCGGCCGCCCGCTCTCCGATGACAACACAAGGCGCCATCGTGTTGCCGGTGGTGATGCGAGGCATGATCGAAGAGTCTGCGATGCGAAGGCCATCAATACCATACACTTTGAGCTCGTTATCGACCACCGACATGCTGTCGCGCCCCATCTTGGCTGTGCAGGATTGATGCCAATAGGTGACGGCCGAACGCCGTATAAAGTCGATCATCCCCGATCGGTCGCGCGCACCCGGAGCAGTCTCGGCCGTTACCAAGGGCTTGAAAGCGTCGCTATTTCCCAATTCCCGGCATAGCTCCACCGCGGCCAGGGCAGCAGCCATGTCTTCTGGTTCACTCAAAGAGTTGGGTTCGATCAGGATGGGATCGTTTGTATCCGGCCCGGAAAGCCGTAGTCGGCCACGGCTTTGCGGTTGGGCGAGACCGTTAAACATAGTCCAGCCATGTTCGGGCGTTTCGAGACCCGTCTCGATCGGCGATGGCACTGCGAACTCCAACTGGCACTGAAGAATGTCCGGCTGGGCAAGACGCGAGTCGCTCTTCCAATATAGTTTTGCTTCGCAGCCGCTACCACCGATTGTTTCAGGTTTTCGATATGCCCAGGTGCAGCCGAATGCGAGGTGATCCTGATGATTGCGACCGACACCAGGTAAGTGCTGAACGACAGGAATGCCATGAGCGTGTAACTCATCTTCCGGGCCTATACCGGACTGCATCAGAACTTTCGGCGTGTTGATCGCGCCAAGCGAAAGCACCGTCTCGCAACGCGCCGTGAACTGACGTCGCTGACCTTCGACGAGAACCTCGACCCCAATCACCCGCTTGCCATCGAAGATGAGACGCGTGACCAGCGCATCGGTCAGCACCGTCAGGTTCGGCCGCGACATGAGCGGACGCACATAGGATCCGAACACGGATTCCCGCTTGCCATCGCGGATCCGCAGTTCAGCGATCGATGCCCCTCCTGGCCCCTCCATCATTTCACCGTTCGAGCTATCGTAGACGGGAATGCCGATAGTGGATGCCGCACGCAACAGGGCCTCTGCGATCGGTTGGGGCGCCTGCGGCTGCGCTACGTAGGCAGGTCCTCCCACGCCGCGACGCGTTGGGTCCGGAGCGCCGTGCCAGTCTTCGATCCGGCGATAGTAGCCGAGGATCGACTGGTAGCCCCACGCGTCATCGCCGGCTTCAGCGGCAAAGTGGTCCCAATCTCCCTTGTGTCCTCTGGCCCACACCATGACATTGATGCTCGAACCGCCACCGAGCCCCTTGCCCATGCTGAGAGGGAGACGTCGTCCATCTAGGCCGGGGGTCGGTTGTCCAACAAGACCCCAGTCCCGGCTCGAGCCGAGATTGAGCGGCCACTGCGCAGGGTCCGTAACGGTTTCGGCCGCATCGTCCCCACCTGCCTCGAGCAGCAGAACGCTCGCGTTCCCATCCTCTGCCAGTCGCGCAGCGACAACGGAGCCGCTGGACCCGGCGCCGCAGACGATGAAGTCGAAAACAGCACCGACCTCGCGCTGAGGAATGGGCGGATTTTCGGGTGCATTTTGGTCATGACTATTCAGCTTCACGTGACTACCTCCGTGAATGGATTCAAAATAATAGCGAAATTGCTGGGGATCCCGGGGGCGAATGCGGGCAATGGATCCCAGTCCGAGATCGTGCGGCCTTCCATGTGCGCGCTTCGGCCCGACCTCGCTCGGTTCGACAGCCCCTGCTCGTCGTCATCGGGACAGTGCGGACTGTCCCGATGAGGCTACGTCTGTCATTGCTTCTTCGCCGAGACGGCCTTAGCGGCCTGATCAATGGTATCGGCGACGACCTTCGGCTGCGTCATGAACAGGGCGTGGCTTGCCGAAACCTTGGTGATCTTCGCCTTGATGCGCTCTGCCATGTGGATCAGCATCGCCTGATCGAATGCCTTGTCTTCGGTAGCGATGACGGCCCAGCTCGGCTTGGCGCGCCATGCAGCATTTTCCAACTTCGTGCCGAACGCCGACATGTTGATCGAAACCTGCGCATCCCTCATGAATGCAACATCCGCATCGCTGACGTCATGAGCAAAGCCAGTCTTGAACTTTTCCGGGCTGACATATCCAAAGCCATCTTTCGTGGTCTCAATGACGAATGCCGATGCAGGAGCAAATCCTTGGTATTGCTGTGCCGTTGTCTCGCCGGCACCGGGGGACAGAGCAGAAACATAGACGAGGCCAGCAACCTTTGCGTCGATACCCGCTTCCGTGATGACCGTGCCGCCCCAGGAATGTCCAACGAGAATGACCGGACCATCCTGCCGTTCCAACGCACGTTTGGTGGCGGCAACGTCGTCTTCGAGGGAGGTCAGCGGGTTCTGGACGATCGTAACGCGATAGCCGCGCTTGGTGAGATTGTCGTAAACACCCTTCCAGCCAGAACCGTCCGCAAAGGCGCCGTGGACAAGCACAACGTTTCTGACGGACTGGTCTTGAGGGATGGTGTCCGCTGCGTTCGCCGGCAATGCGGCAGCGGACAGTGAGGCTGCAGCAGCAATTGCGGCTACGGTGGTCGCGGTCTTGCGTGTCATGGCTATCTCCTATTAACTGCGATAACTGTTATCGCGATATATGTAAGCTCGCAGACTTTAGATTGCTCGTCAAGATAATTCTTATCGCGATATTTAATTTTGCTATTGCATAGGCTATATGGAGGTCTACAGGAGCTTAAAATGACCAAACCTCACAACGATCCACCGCCTTTACACGACCAATTGTGCTACGCGATTTACACCGCCGGCATCGCCATCCAGCGTGCCTACAAGCCCCTTCTCGATGAGTTGGGCCTGACTTACCCGCAGTATCTCGTGCTCAACGTGTTATGGAGCGAAGATGGGCAAACGGTGGGCTCAATTGCCAACGCCCTTGCTTTGGAATCCAGCACGTTGACGCCGCTTCTGAAGCGCCTCGAGGCATCCGGCCTGCTGCGCAGGACCAGAAACCTGAGCAACGAGCGGCAAGTGGTGATCGCGTTGACCGAAGAAGGCCGCGCCTTGCAGCACAAGGCAGGTTGTCTCAGCGACACTTTGCTTGCAGTCTCGACCCAAACACCGCATGAGTTGGCCGCGCTGAACCGCGACGTACGTCATCTCCGCAATGCAATCTATTCCCAAATTGGCGGGTGGGACGCACCCGCCTGATCTGCACGTGCATGGCAGCATCTATGCAGTGGGGACCGTCCCCCCATCAATCGTGAATTCGCTACCGGTGATCGAAGCAGCGCGGTCGGAGGCGAGGAATGCGATCAGATTCGCGACCTCTTCCGGTTTGGCCGGACGACCGAGCGGAATGCCGCCAAGCCCATCCATGATGATCTTTTTGCCGCCTTCAAGGTCAGTTCCGGCCTGCTTCGCCAAGCGCTCAGCAAGGCGAACGGAGGCTTCCGTTTCGATCCAGCCCGGCGACACCCGAACGACGCGGACACCCTTCGGCGACACCTCCTTGGACATGGCCTTGCTGTAGGTAGAAAGTGCTGCCTTGGCTGCAGCATAGGCGGTCGTCGATTCTGGAAGCGGCAGCACTCTCTGTATGGAAGTGACATGCACGACCACGCCGCTCCCTCGGGCGACCATGTCCGGGACGAGCAGCCGATCCAGTCGAACAGCTGGAAACAGATTGAGAAACAGCTCCTTTTGCCATTCGTCGTCTGTTAAAGCGGAAAATCCACCGCCGGCCGCTGACGAACCGCCCAGCATGTGAACGATGATATCAACGCCGCCGAGACGTTGGCGCGCGGCATCCGCGACCATTGCACAGCCTTCCTCGGTGGTCAGGTCCGCTTCAACGAACAATTCATCCGGCAGGGCTTCCGGACGCGCCCGCGCTGTCGTCAGCACCCGCGCGCCGAGTTCCCGAAACAAACTAACGGTCGCAGCGCCGGCGCCCTTGGTCCCAGCCGTAATGAGGACGCGTTTGCCTTCCAAATCGAGAAAGTCAGTCATTATCGGATCTCCAGGCTGACGATCTTGCCGCCTTTGATGGCGAAGTCGTAGGCGAGCGTCACCGGGCTACCGGGAAACTGGCCGCTCACCTTGGCTCGGAGAAGCGCTTTGTCGCCGTCGACCGTGCATTCCAAAGGCTCAGCAACGTACTGAGCCGCCTTCTTCGCAGCCACCCACCATTCTCGGATTGCGGCGACGCCCTGATGGCGCGCTCCTTCGTCTTCGACGACGGCTTCGATCGCAAAGGTGTCCAGCAGCGCATCCGCGTCATTGCGACGGTCTGCTTCAAAGTACGTGTTTATGATTCCGGGCGTATCCATTGTGTTCTCCTCATAACCTAACCGATACTTATCCCTCGACCATTGCATAAATAAGTGGGATAAAGCGGCATGCGATGATGAACAGTGCGGGACAATGGAGCTAGCCAGCCTGAAGGAACTTGAAGCTGCCATTGCAATTGCGAGGCGCGGGACTTTTCGAGCAGCGGCCATTGATCTCGGCATGTCCACGACCGCGTTGAGCCATACGATAAGCCGGCTCGAGGCTGGACTTGGCGTGCGGTTGTTCAACCGTACCACCCGCAGTGTGTCGCTGACGGATGCCGGCCGGTTGTTTGTGCAGCAGGTAGGGCCCACGCTTAAGGACCTCCATGCTGCTCTGGATCTGGTACGCGCCCACCGCGAGACTCCTTCCGGAACAATACGGATCAACGCAGCGCCGTTTGCGGCGCGCGCCATCATCTCACCGCTCGTGCTGGAGTTCCTGCGCCGCTATCCCGACATGAATGTCGATATCGTCACCGAGGGTAAGTTGGTCGATATCGTCAAGGACGGGTTCGATCTGGGCGTCAGGGTTGAGGGCCTCGTTCCCAGCGACATGATTGCCGTTTCGCTCGGCCGGCCTCAGCGACACGCAGTGGTTGGGTCTCCCGAGTATTTCGGGAAACATGGTAAGCCCATGGTGCCTCCGGATCTTCTCAATCACAGGTGCATTCGTGTGCGCCTGCCGGACGGCTCCTTGTTTCGATGGCGGTTCGAAAAAGACGGCGAGCCGGTGCAGATAGACGTGCGGGGGCCAATCGCACTCGATGAGGCCAGCCTTACGCGGACTGCTGTGCTCGAAAGCGCCGGCGTGGGCTACCTCTTCGAACAAGACATTCTCTCGGACATAGAGGCGGGGCGCGTTATTCGTGTTCTGGAAGATTGGACGCCGCCCTATCCAGGCCTATGCCTCTACTATCCTGGACGCCGGAATCTATCGGCCGGCGTCCGAGCATTCCTCGACTTAGCTCGTGAGTTCTCCCGAAAAGCTGCGTGAGCCACTGCCTTCACCTTGAACGGTTTCGAACCGTTCAAGGTGAATCCTCCTGCGTCGCTCCTGTCTACCGTCCGCCCTTCTACTGCGCCGGCTCCAGCATCGCGCAATCTTCCCCGCCGGTGCACTCGCCCGAGAGGGTACGCTGACCGAGGGTAATGATAAGGACGGTTACGGCCCCGGCGGCCGCAGACACCCAGAATCCGCTCTGGGGACCGTAGGTGTCGACGACCCAGCCCGAGACGAAGGCGCCGAGCGCCATACCGATGCCGATGCCGGTCATCACCCAGGTGACGCCCTCGGTCAGCACCGATTCCGGCACGCGACGCTCGATCAGTCCGAAGGCCGTTATAAAGGTCGGCGAGATCGCGATGCCGCTGACGAAGACGGCGACAGCAAGCAGGGTTACCGAGCTGCCGGCGACGAGCAGCGGCAGCGAGGTCAGTGCGAGGATCGCAACAGCGATCAGCAGCTGACGGTGCAAGGGGATGCGCAGATTAAGCGCGCCGAGGGTCAAACCCACTAGGAAGGAACCGAGGGCATAGACACCGATCACCAGGCTTGCCGCATTCGGCTGACCAAGCTCCTTGGTGATGGCGACAACACTCACTTCCGCCGTTGCGAAGATCGCGCCGACGAAGATCAGCGCGAGCGTGATGATCTGCACCGGACGCTGGCGGATCGCGGAGCCAACCGAAGCCGCGCCGGCGACATGACGCACCTTCGGCTCGGTGCCGCGCTGCAGGATGAAGGCGACCGTCCCGAGCGCCAGAAAAGCTGTGCTCACCATCATGCCGGCTTCGGGGAATAAGGCGACGGCCAGCCCGACCGACAGCGAGGCGCCGGCGATATAGACCAGTTCGTCCGCGGCACTTTCGAACGCGAAGGCGGTGTTGAGTTCGGGCCGGTTGCGAAACAGTTCCGTCCAGCGCGCCCGCATCAGCGCCGGAATGCTCGGCATGGCTGCCGCGAGGAAGGCTGTGGCGAAGAGTGTCCACACCGGCCAGTTCTGATTGGTCGCGGCGATCAGCGCGATAAACGCCAGCACGGATACGATGGTTGTGGGAACGACCACTGCCGTCTGGCCCAGCCGGTCGACCGCTCGCGAAATCTGCGGCGAGATCATCGCATTGGTGAGCGCATAAGTCGCCGACACGGCGCCCGCCAGCCAATATTCGCCATGTGCCTGGGAGAGCATGGCAACGATGCCGATCGGCGCCATGGCGATGGGAAGGCGTGCGAAAAAGCCGGCTGCGGAGAAGCCCTTGGCCCCAGATGCCGCGAATATTTGTTTATACGGATTTGACATGGGACGATCCTTCCAGCTATCGGATAGAACACTTATATACGGAGCGTATGTGTTTAGATAATGCATACGTCCCGTATGTCAATGAAAAAGATACGCGGCGTATGCCAATGGAGAAGCCATGCGCAAACCGCGCCAGGAGATGATCGCAGAGACCCGCGGCAAACTTATCGCAGCCGGGCGACGTGCCTTTGGCACGATCGGCTATGCCGAAGCCTCGATGGACGATTTCACCGGCGAAGCGGGGCTGACGCGCGGGGCCCTCTATCACCACTTCGGTGACAAGAGGGGCCTGCTCCAGGCCGTGATCATGGAAATCGACGCGGAAATGACGGAGCGGCTGAACGAGGTCTCGGCCGCCGCTCCGACGCGCTGGCAGGGCTTTGTCGACGAGTGCTCCGCTTATATCGAAATGGCGCTTGAGCCCGAAATCCAGCGCATCATGTTTCGCGATGGCCCGGCTGTACTCGGCGATATCTCGCAATGGCAGAACACTCCCGGCTGTATCGCCGCCCTCTCCCGCAGCCTCGACCGTCTCAAGACCGATGGCGAGATCATCGACATCGACACCGAAACCGCCGCTCGCCTCATCAATGGCGCCAGCAGCCATATGGCGCTTTGGATCGCGAATGCGGAGAATCCGGAGGCGGTTTCGAAGCGGGCGGTTGCGGGATTCAAGGCTATGCTGGGCAGCCTCCGCAGACAGCAATGAGGTATTGATTTTCTATTCAGGCGCCGTGGGGCCAGGTCGGTCCTCGACGACCGCGTTCCCGCCCCTGTGTAGCCGCCACTCCACACTCTGATACGTTTTTGGCATTTCTTGAAACATGCCAGATACGCAGACCCGTCAGACATCACTCCGTCACGAAATGTCGCCCCGGGCGACAAGAACATGGAGTGCCACATGAAGAAGTTTGACAATATTTTTGCCTGGCGCCGGCTTGCCCACGGAGCAATGGTGATGGCGGTTGGACCGATGTTGCTGTTCCCAGCCGGTTACCTTGTGCCAGCGAGTGCCGCCGATGTCACATCGGACGGGCCGACGACGCCGATCGAGGCCGACGAAACGATCCGCCCGTTCCAGATCCACGTTCCGCAGTCACAGCTTGACGATCTGCGCAAGCGCATTGCCGAAACGCGTTGGCCAGACAAGGAGACCGTGAGCGACACCTCGCAAGGCATTCAGCTTTCGCGCGTCCAGGATCTGGTCCGATACTGGGGCACTGATTACGATTGGCGCAAAGCCGAGGCTGAACTCAATGCACTTCCGGAATTTATCACGACGATCGATGGGGTCGATATCCAGTTCATCCATGTGCGATCGCGTCATCCCAACGCCCTTCCGGTCATTCTGACCCATGGTTGGCCGGGTTCGACCTTTGAGTTCATCAAGGCGATCGGCCCTCTTACAGATCCGACTGCTTATGGCGGTAAAGCGGAGGACGCATTTGATGTCGTCATCCCTTCCATCCCCGGCTACGGCTTTTCGGGTAAGCCGACGGAGCTTGGCTGGGGGCCTGACCGCGTTGCGCGAGCATGGGACATCCTGATGAAGCGGCTCGGCTACGCGCACTACGTTTCCCAGGGTGGCGACCACGGCTCCGTTATCTCCGACGCGTTGGCGCGCCAGGCACCCAAGGGCCTGCTTGGCATCCATCTCAACATGCCGGCGACCGTTCCGGGCAATCTCACCAAGGCGATCAACAGTGGAGACCCGGCTCCTGCGGGACTGTCGGCGCCCGAGCGGGATGCCTATGAATCGTTGAGCACCTTCTTCGGCCGGAATGCGGCGTATGGGGCCATGATGGTGACGCGTCCGCAGACGATCGGCTACTCGCTTTCCGACTCGCCGTCGGGTTTGGCTGCCTGGATCTACGAAAAATTTGCTCAATGGAGCGACAGCGAGGGCGTTCCCGAGCGCGTTTTTTCCAGGGACGAAATGCTGAATGACATCACTTTGTACTGGCTGACCAACACTGGGGCATCCTCGTCGCGGTTCTATTGGGAAAACAACAACAACAACTTCAGCGCAGACGCGCAGAAGACCAAAGAGATCAAGATCCCGGTGGCAATCAGCGTATTCCCAAAGGAGATCTACCAGGCGCCGGAGAGTTGGAGCAAGGAGGCCTATCCCACGCTGCATTATTACCACCGTGTCGATATGGGCGGTCACTTTGCCGCCTGGGAACAGCCCCAGCTTTTCGCTGAGGAACTGCGAGAGGCATTCAGGTCGGTGCGTTGATGACATCGGCTGCAGAATGACGGCTTGGCATATCCGCGGCTGAGAGTGGCGAATTCAAAGCCGCGGAGAATCCAGCTCGAACCGTTGCGTCAAATCATCCTCATCTCACTGTATTTTCCGCTGGTCAGTTCATTGCGCCACCAGCGGCCAATACCTCGTCCGGCGTATCGACGTCGAGCAAGGCCGCGTCGCCAACATCGACATCAAGCACGGGCAGGCCTGATGTGGCGATGATAGCGCGAGCGCCGACATCGCCTCGAAGTCGGAGGACTGCCTGAGTGAGAGAACGTGGCAGGATAACAGGATTGCCGGGCTTGCCCTGTGAAACGGCGCGCACGACGGCCTTGCCGCCCGCGTTGCGAAAGGCGGAAATCAGGGCGTCGAGATGCGTCGTGGAAACGCCGGGCATATCGGCCAGCATGACGAGAATGCCTTCGGCGCTGTCAGCGTCCCCCGATGAGAATCCTACTATGAGCGAGCTTGCCATGCCGCTGGCGTAATCGGGATTATCGATGAAAGTCAGATCGAGCCCATCGAGCGCGGCCTCGATCTCGCTCCTGCGATGGCCCGTGACGACAATCACGGACGCTGCATCCGCACCGAGCGCGGTCAATGCCGACCGCCGCACGAGCGGCACGCCGTCGAACTTGGCCAGCAGCTTGTGCTTCCCGCCCTCACCCATCCGGCTTGCCTTGCCGGCAGCGAGAATGACGATCGCGACCGACGCTTTACGCATAAGCCACCAGTCTTGCCGCGGCGACATCGGCCAGAACCGACAGGGCGAGCGAGGTTGCATCCCGGGTCGGGCCGAACATCCCGATGGGCGCCTTGATACGATCGATATCGTCACGTCTGAAACCCAAGGCTGTCAACCGCTCGACACGTCGACGATGCGTCCGGGTGCTGCCGAGCGCGCCGATATAAAAGACGGGCGAGTGAAGCGCGGCCTCGAGAATGACGGCTTCGGCGTCGAGGTCATGATGCAGGAGCACGACGGCGGTGAAGGGGTCGATGGTGTCGGCGGCACCCTCGCCCCGTCCTCTGACGATCACGTCGTAGCCGGAAGCCTCGGCCAGCCGTGCGACGGCCTGTGCTTCGATCGTCCGCCCGGAAACGACGACGCGGGTGCGGGGACGATAGACGGTCAGGAAATTACCCTCGGTCCAGCACGTCCGCAGCGGCGGGTCGACGGATATAAGCGTCTGCCGCTCCCCCGAGTAGACAAGAGCGGCTGCCTGCCGCCGTTCGAGACGATCGAGAACATGCCGCAGAGCGCCGACATCTTTCAGGACATGGATTGCAACGGTGATCCCGCCGCCGCAGGGAAGGACAATGTCGAAGAAGGGAGAGCCGTCGCCGAATTTCACCATACGGTCCCGTCCTTGCGCCATTGCCAGAAGCGCTTCTGCGGCGACGGCGGCTTCGACGCATCCGCCCGAGACATAGCCGCAGAAACGCCCGTCCGCGGCAACTGCCATATGGGCGCCAAGCGAGCGCGCAGCGCCACCGCGGATTTCGACAAGGGTTGCAAGAGCCGCCGCGCCGAGGCAACGGGCGTCTATCGCGAAGCGAAGCAGTTCCGCAGGATCGTCGGTGGACGAGGCCCTGACGGGAATTGGTGCCGCAATGGGCGCAAGTGTCTGATCCATGCAAGATCCTACAGAAATTGACGGCGGTCCGGCTTTAAGGCCGCCGCCGACTAATCAGGCCACATCCGGCAAGCCGCCGATCAGTTTGTCAAGGGTCAGCGGGTAATGCCGAACCCTGACGCCGGTTGCGTTGTAGACCGCGTTAGCAATCGCGGCCGCCACGCCGCAAAGGCCAAGCTCGCCGACGCCCTTGGCCTTCATCGGCGAGGACATCGGATCGGTCTCGTCCATGAAGATCACCTCCTGGTGCGGAATGTCGGCATGCACCGCCACTTCGTAGCTGGCGAGATCGTGGTTGACGAAGAAGCCGCGACGGGTGTCGACCGCCAGTTCCTCGGACAGCGCGCCGCCCGCCCCCATCGTCATCGCGCCGATGACCTGGCTGCGGGCCGTGATCGGGTTGAGGATCCGACCTGCCGCGCAGACTGCGAGCATTCTGCGAATACGGCTTTCTCCTGTGGCAACGTCGACGCCAACCTCCACGAAGTGTGCTCCAAATGTCGATTGCTGATGGGTCTCGGTGAGCTCGCCCCATTTGATCGTGTCCTCGCCGACAAGGCCATCGGGACCGGCAGCCTCGGCAAGCGGCACCGAACGATTGCCCGAGCGGACCTCGCCATTCTCGAAGACGATGTCTTCGGAGTTGAAGCCGAGCTTCTTGGCAATGGTCTCACGCAGCTTGACACAGGCTGCGTAGACGCCAGACGTGGAAGAATTAGCGCCGAACTGTCCGCCGGAGCCCGCAGAAACCGGAAAACGCGAGTCGCCGAGTTGGACGGCGACCTTGTCGATCGTCACTCCCATCATCTCGGCGGCGGTCTGGGCGATGATCGTGTAGCTGCCCGTCCCGATGTCGGTCATGTCGGTTTCGACCGTTACGACGCCTTCCTGGTCGAGCTTTACCCTTGCTCCGGAGGGAAGGACGAGGTTGTTGCGGAAGGCAGCGGCGACGCCCATGCCGACCAGCCAGTTGCCGTCCCGCCTGGAACCCGGCCTTCCCCTTTCACCCCAGCCAAACCGCTCGGCACCGAGCGTCAGGCAGCCGACGAGATTGCGCTGGGAAAAAGGCCGCTGCGGCTTTTCCGGATCGACCTGCGTGTCGTTGACGATCCGAAACTGCACAGGATCGATCCCAACTTTTTCGGCAATCTCGTCGATGGCTATTTCGAGCGCCATCAGTCCGGGGGCTTCGCCCGGAGCGCGCATGGCATTGCCCTCGGGAAGGTGAAGTGTCGCCAGCCGCATCGCGGTCATGCGGTTTGCCCCGGCATAGAGAAGACGGGTCTGATTGACGGCGGTCTCAAGCTGGCCGCCGGGTTGGTCGCCGGACCAGCTTTCGTGCGCAATAGCGGTTATCTTGCCGTCACGCTCGGTTCCAATACGGATCCGCTGGATTGTCGCCGGCCGATGAGTTGTGTTGTTTGGCATGAGCGGTCGTGGAAGAGCGACTTTTACCGGACGCCCAACAGCCTTCGCTCCGAACGCGGCAAGCACGGCGTCGGCTCGCAGGAAGAGCTTGCCGCCGAACCCGCCGCCGATGAACGGCGACATGAGATGGACCTTTTCCTTGTCTATGCCGAGTGTGGTCGCCAGATCCGTGCGCCACCAGTCGATCATTTGACTTGACGTCCACACCGTCAGTTCATCGCCGCTCCAGGCGGCGATGGAAGCATGCGGCTCCATCATGGAATGGGATTGGTCGGGCGTCGTGTAGGTCGCGTCCAGAGTGACGGGCGCTGACTTGAAGGCAGCATCGAAATCGCCGACCGCAGTATCGGGCTGCTGCGATTCGTCCGGCTTGACGGCGTTATCCTTTGCCTGCCCGAGGTCGTACGCACCCTTTTCTTCGGCGTAATCGACCTTGACCAGAGCGGCTGCGGCACGGGCCTGCTCGAAGCTCTCGGCAACGACGACGGCGACTGTCTGGTGATAGTGCTGAACCTCATCGCCACCGAAGAGCTTGGCGGTGTTGAACGTGCCCTTCTTCCGCTCGCCGACGTCGAGCGTCGTCACCACCGCAAGCACACCAGGAGCCTTTTTGGCGGTTGAAACGTCCATGGACGTGATGCGGCCTTTGGCGATGGCCGCGCCAACGGGATAACCATAGGCGTAGCGCATGTTCGGATCGTGCCACTCATAGGCGTACATCGCCCGGCCGGTCGTCTTGAGCTGGCCGTCGATGCGGTGGATCGGCTGGCCGACAACCTTCAGATTGTCGATCGGGTTGGTTGTCGCTGGCTTATCGAACTGCATGGCTCAACCCCTTGCTTCGGCAATGACCGCGCCGAGCGTACGCTCGACCAGGTCGACCTTGAAACGGTTCTGTTCGGTCGGATGGGCATCGGCAAGAAGCACGCCTGCAGCCGCTCGCGCGCCTTTAGGCAGCTCGGTTTCGGCTGCCTCGATGCGCCACGGCTTGTGGGCGATGCCGCCGACGGCGATACGTCCTGTCCCGTCCGGCTGGATGACCGCTCCGACCGAGACGAGTGCGAAGGCATAGGAGGCGCGGTCTCGCACCTTGCGATAGATTTGCTTGCCGCCGATCGGGGGCGGCAGCAGGACCGCCGTGATGAACTCGCCGCGCTCGAGAACGGTCTCGATGTGGGGCGTGTCGCCGGGCAACCGATGAAAGTCGGCGATCGCGATCGAGCGGCGACTGCCGTCGGCCTTGACCGTTTCCACAACGGCATCAAGCGCCCGCATGGCGATGGCCATGTCACTCGGATGCGTGGCGATGCAAGCTTCGCTTGTGCCGACGACGGCATGCTGGCGGCTGAAGCCGCCGATGGCGGAACAGCCGCTGCCCGGCTGCCGCTTGTTGCACGGCTGGTTCGGGTCATAGAAATAGGGACAGCGCGTGCGCTGCAGGAGGTTGCCGGCAGTCGTTGCCTTGTTGCGCAATTGCCCGGAGGCACCCGCGACAAGCGCCCTGGAGATCAGGCCGTAGTCACGGCGAACGGTTTCATGGGCGGCAAGATCGGTGTTGCGGACCAAAGCGCCGATGCGCAGCCCGCCCTCTGGCGTGGGTTCGATCTTGTCGAGGCCGACACCATTGACGTCGATCAGATGCGTTGGCGTTTCGATCTCGAGCTTCATCAGATCGAGGAGGTTGGTGCCGCCGGCGATGAATTTTGTTTCGGGATTGGAAGCGGCTGCTTTGGCCGCGGCCTCGACGGAGGAGGCGCGTTCATAGGTGAAGGCTCTCATGCTTTGATCCCCGCGACTTCAGCAATGGCATCGACAATGTTGGAATAGGCGCCGCATCGACAGATGTTGCCGCTCATGCGTTCGCGGATCTCGGCCGGAGTGACGGCCGCCTGAGCCGTAAGATCGCCGGTGACGTGGCTCGGTATATTCGCCTTGATCTCCTCGAGCACCGCCACGGAGGAACAGATCTGTCCCGGCGTGCAGTAGCCGCACTGGAAGCCATCATGCTTCACGAAGGCCGCCTGCATCGGATGAAGGTTTTCAGGCTGGCCGAGGCCCTCGATCGTGGTGATTTGATCGCCTTCGTGCATGACCGCCAGCGTCAGGCAGGAATTGATGCGGTGGCCGTCGACCATGACGGTGCATGCGCCGCATTGGCCGTGATCGCATCCCTTTTTCGTGCCGGTGAGATGCAGGTGCTCGCGCAGCGCGTCGAGCAGCGACGTTCTGTTGTCGACCTCGAGATCGCGGTTCTCACCGTTAACTGAGAAGGAAACTTTCGATGTATAGGCCATGTCATTTCCTGGGGACTGTGCCGCCGCGGGCGCGACGGCTCCGGTGACCGCAATCGTTGCGGCCGACGAGATAAGTAGGTCTCGCCGGGAAATTTCCAGTTGTGTCTGGCTTGGCATGAACTGTTCCACCTTGCTCGTTGGACATAGGCGCGCGTCAACGCCGTCTGCAGACTTAGTGCAACTCTGCCTTCTGATTAGGTCCTTTATTCTGCATACGGTTATCGATCTGGCTCATGAATTCCCCGAGCCGCGGTCATAAGATGCCGCGAGCCACAACTCAATGAAGTTGCCTTGGACGCGGAAGCGCCAGCGGAGCAACGCCCGCCGATGCGCGCGAAAAAAAGCAGCGCCATGCGCAAAAAATGATGCTTTTCCGGCTCATCATTATTTCCTACTCCCTATCGAAGCAGGTGACGAAAGGGGAAGACCGCATGCCCACGCCGTTTTACTGGAACGAGCTCAATACATATGATTTTGCCGGCCTCTCCCCCGAGACCACGATTGCCGTTCTGCCCATCGCCTCGACGGAACAGCACGGCCCGCATCTGCCGATCGCAACGGATGTCGCCATCGCGACCGGCATGCTGGCGGAGCTGAAGAGGCAGCGGCCGGAGGATCTGGACATGCTGGTCCTTCCGACACAGGAGATCGGCAAGGCCAACGAACATATCTACGGCCCCGGCACGCTGTCGCTCAGTGCAGAACTGCTCATCCCCGTCTGGACGGCGATCGGTGCAAAGGTTGCCGAAGCCGGGGTGCGGAAGATGGTGATCGTCAATTCCCACGGCGGCAATGTCGACATCATGAGCATCGTCGCGCGCGAACTGCGCGTGCGCTATCAAATGGCGGTGGTCTCCACGCAATGGGGCCGCTTCGGCCATCCGGAAGGCATGGTCAGCGATCACGAGAGCAAATACGGCATCCACGGCGGCGATGTCGAGACGTCGTTGATGCTGCACTTCCGCCCCGAGCTGGTGCGGATGGACAAGGCGCAGAACTTTACCTCGAAAGCCGAAGGGATGCGGGAGCAATCCAAATTTCTTCAGCCTCTGCCGCCGCATTCGCTGGCCTGGATCGCGCATGACCTCAATCCCTTCGGTGTGGTCGGCGATGCCTCGATTGCCACTGCCGAAAAGGGTGAGGCGATCTGCCGCCATCAAGTCAACGGGTTCGTCGAGCTGCTCCGGGACCTCAAGGCCTATCCGCTTTCGAATCTCTATGTGAAATAGGATCAGCCGCGGGTTTCAGATCTGGTGGGATATGACCCTTGGCCTGCAATTCCTGCACCAGGCCGAGCAGTTCGGCGAGCAGATATTCGACGAAAAGGCTGGTGGCCGCGTCGAGGGGCGCACGGGCACGGGCAAACAGTTTCATCTGCTGGTAACGCGCATGCGGCTCGGCGATCGGCCGGAAGACGAGTTCGCCGCGCCGGCATTCGGTGATGACGTCGAGCGGATTGAGCAGCGTCAGCCCGGTGCCGCATTTAACCAGCTGTTTCAGCATCTCCGATGCATTGGTTTCCAGTACCGGCTCGACCGAGATGGGCAGGCGCGCAAAAGCAAGGTTGATCACCTCGCGCAGGCTGGTGCCCGGCTGCGCCAGAACCAGTTTTTCCTGGGTGACATCGGCGAGGTTGATCGGCCCGGGACCGATCAGGTGATGCCCCGGCGGCAGCACGACGCCGATCGGGATATCGAAATTTCCGAGCGTGCGGATGCCGGGCATGGCGGGGATGTTGAAGCCGAGACCGATATCCACCTCGCCTGAAACAACGGGGCTGGCCGTCGTACCACCGGTGTCGTTGCGCAGCTGGACGAAGACGCGTGGATGCTCTGACAGAAAGCGCGCGATGATTTCAGGCAGTGGCCCGGCTGCAAGCCCAACGGTCGTCACCATACGCACCTTGCCCGCCTGCTGCATCTTGAGGCTGCGGATGCGCCCCTCCAGGCGCTCGTAATTCTTCAGCACGTCCCGAATATGCTCGATGCAGAGCTCGCCGGCAGCCGTCAGCCGCAGGCCACGCGGCAGCCGCTCGAAAAGCGGCGCCCCGATCTCCTCCTCCAGCGCCAAAATCTGCCTGTTGACCGCCGATGACGCCACGTTGAGGCGCGCAGCCGCCTTGCGGATCGAACCGCAACGGGCGATCTCGTTGATGTAGAGAAGGCGTCTGGAGTGCAGCATAGTCTCTCCGATGCATATATTTTGCGCAGGCCGCACAAATTATTTTCAGCTTTCCGACAGATGCCGAAAAGGCATCAATGTGCACGAATTTTGATGCTTTTCAAAGCGCATGGCAATGGCTCAAATTCTCTCAAAAGGGAGCCGGATAAGGCTTCCCTCGGTTACAAAAGGGGAACTGCCGACCATGTTGAAAGCACAGACGAAGACGCGATTCCTGAGCTGCCTCGGCCTCGCCTCGATGCTTGCCGCCGCCTCGCCGGCGCTTGCCCTCGACAAGGTGAGCTATGGGACGAACTGGCTTGCCCAAGCCGAACATGGCGGCTTCTACCAAGCCGTCGCCGACGGCACCTATGCGAAATACGGCCTCGACGTCACCATCGTCCAGGGTGGCCCGAATGCTGCAGGCAGCGCGCTGCTGATCTCCGGCAAGCTCGATTTTTACATGGGTGGTCCTCAGGGGGAGATATCCGCCGTCGAGCAGGGCATTCCGCTGGTCGATGTCGCCGCGATCTTCCAAAAGGATCCGCAGGTGCTGATCGCCCATCCGGACAACGGCGTCGGCAAGTTCGAGGATCTCGCCAAGCTGAAAACGCTGTTCCTCAGCAAAGACGGCTACCTCACCTATTTCGAATGGATGAAGGCCAACTTCAAGGGCTTCAAGGACGAGCAGTACAAGCCCTATAACTTCAGTCCCGCCCCCTTCCTCGCAGACAAGGATTCTGCCCAGCAGGGGTACCTGACCTCCGAACCCTACGAGATCCAGAAGCAGGCAGGCTTCGAGCCGAAGGTCTTCCTGCTCGCCGACAACGGCTACTCGCCCTATTCGACGATGATCACGACGACGCAGGCGATGATCGACGGCAAGTCCGACGTCGTGCAGCGCTTCGTCGATGCTTCGATCGAAGGTTGGTACAACTATCTCTACGGCGACAACACCAAGGCGAACGAACTGATCAGGAAGGACAATCCTGAAATGACGGACGGCCAGATCGCCTATTCGATCGCCAAGATGAAGGAATACGGCATTATCGAATCCGGCGACAGCCTCGACAAGGGCATCGGCTGCATCACCGACGCCCATTACAAGAAGTTCTTCGACGAGATGACCGCCATCAAGGTGTTCAAGGCCGATACCGATTACACCAAGGCCTTCACGACGAAGTTCGTCTGCAAGGGCGCCGGAATGGCACTGAAGAAGTAGGCCGACCGACGGCTCTCCTGGTCCGCCATCGACGATGTGGCGGGCCGTATCCTCCCGCATGAACGAGACAGCAATGCTCCCAGCAGACGCCCAGGCGGTATCCCCGAAAGAGACGCGCAAGCGGCCGCTTGTTGTCATGCAGTCGGTCTCGAAGGTCTTTTCCAGCGGCACTGTCGCCCTTTCGAATATGTCGCTCACGGTCGAAAGCGGCGAGTTCGTCAGCCTGCTCGGCCCTTCCGGCTGCGGCAAGTCGACGGCGCTGCGCATCATCGCCGGTCTCGGCGATGTCACCTCGGGAACGATCGACTGGCCGAGTTCGCGCATCAATTCCAGAGGTCTGCCGGAGGGCGATATCGGCTTTGTCTTCCAGGAGCCGACGTTGATGCCCTGGAAGAACGTGTTCGACAACGTCCATTTGCCGCTGAGGTTGAGGCGCGTTCCGAAGGCCGCCGCGCATGATCAGATCATCGAAGTTCTAACCACCGTCGGCCTTCAGGATTTTGCCAAGGCCTATCCGCGCGAACTTTCCGGCGGCATGAAGATGCGCGTCTCGATCGCCCGTGCGCTGGTGACGAAGCCGAAGCTGCTGCTGATGGACGAGCCTTTCGCCGCGCTTGATGAGATCACCCGTCAGAAGCTCAACGACGACGTGCTGCGGCTGTGGAAGGCGACCGGCATTACGGTGATTTTCGTGACGCACTCGGTCTTTGAGTCCGCCTATCTCTCGAACCGTATCGTCGTGATGAAGGCAAGGCCCGGGCGCGTGCATGCCGACGTCCCGCTGATCACAAGCCTCGAACGCGACGCGCACTACCGCACCTCGGAAGAATACCGCAAGGCCTGCGAAACGGTGTCGCATTCGTTGATCGGGGCGATCAATTCGGCAGGGGATCATTGATGAGTGACGAAACAGACACATCGCCGCTGCTCGTTAAGGGTACCGCAAGCGCAAGGCGCCGCGATCTTGCGCTGCGCATTGCCATCCCCTTCCTCGTCATCGCCCTGATGATCCTCGTCTGGTACGCCTATGTGAAAATGTCCGGCGTGCCGCCCTATATCCTGCCAGGACCGGCCGCTGTGGCAAACGCCTTCGTGACGGATTGGGGTACGCTTGCCCCTGCCCTCTGGGTCACCACCAAGATCACCTTCATGTCGCTGATGCTGGCGCTTGTCGGCGGCGTCGGTTTTGCGATCTTTCTCGTGCAGTCGCGCTGGGTCGAGCTTGCCTTCTATCCCCTTGCCGTCATCCTGCAGGTAACGCCGATCGTCGCCATCTCGCCGCTGATCCTGATCTATGCGCCGTCGACGCAGGTCGCGCTGCTCATCTGCGCCTTCCTCGTCGCCTTTTTCCCGATCCTTTCGAATATGGTCCAGGGACTGAAGAGCGTCGACCACAATCTGATCAACCTCTTTGAGCTCTACGGCGCTTCGCGCTGGCAGACGCTGCTCTTTCTCAAACTGCCTGCCGCCCAACCCTATTTCATGACCGGCCTCAGGATCGGCGGTGGCCTTGCGCTGATCGCCGCCGTCGTCGCCGAATTTGCCGCAGGCTCGGCCGGTGCCGGTTCCGGCCTCGCCTTCCGCCTGCTCGAAGCGCAGTACCGGATGAACATCCCGCGGCTCTTCGCAGCCCTTTTGATGCTCTCCATGCTTGGCGTAGCGATCTTCGGCCTCACCACACTGATCGCCTGGCTGAGCCTTCATCGCTGGCATGAAAGCAGCATTAAACGGGAAAACTGATGACCTATTCCTTCATATCCCCGCCGAACGCGGCCCGCTTCGTGCTGAGCAATGCGACAGTGCCTGCCGTCAGCCTCGAGCATGTCGACGTGCCGGTCACGGAAGGGCTGGCAACGGTCGATATCGTCATCAGTGACGGCATGATTGCCGCCATCCGGCCGGCCGGCGCCGCACCCGCCGATTATGCCAGGACCGATCTTAAGGACGGCATGGTCTGGCCGTGCTTCGCCGATATCCATACCCATCTCGACAAGGGCCATATCTGGCCGCGCCAGGCCAATCCCGACGGCAGCTTCATGGGGGCGCTCGATGCGGTCAGGGCCGACCGGGAAGCCAACTGGTCGGCGGCAGACGTCAAACGGCGCATGGAATTCTCGCTGCGCTCCGCCTATGCCCATGGCACCAGCCTGATCCGCACGCACCTGGATTCGCTTGCGCCCCAGCATCGCATCTCCTTCGAGGTCTTTGCCGAAATCCGGGATGCCTGGAAGGACAGGATTGCACTGCAGGCGGTCGCCCTCTTCCCGCTGGATGCCATGGCAGACGGCATCTTCTTTGCCGATCTCGTCACAACAATCCGACAGACCGGCGGCCTGCTTGGCGGTGTCACCAGGATGGGGCCGGAGCTTGTCTGGCAGCTTGACACACTCTTCAGGACTGCCGCAGAGCATGGCCTGGATATCGATCTGCATGTCGACGAGACGGATGATCGCGGCGCCGAGACGCTGAAGGCGATCGCCGAGGCCGTGTTGCGCAACGGGTTCGACGGCAAGGTGACCGCCGGCCATTGCTGCTCGCTCGCCCGCCAGGACGAGGACACCGCCGCGCGCACCGTCGAGTTGGTCGCCAAGGCACGTATCGCGGTCATCTCACTACCGATGTGCAACATGTATCTGCAGGATCGCTATCCCGGCCGCACCCCGCGCTGGCGCGGCGTCACGCTGTTCAAGGAATTGGCCGCCGCCGGTGTCGCGACCGCGGTCGCCTCCGACAATACCCGCGACCCCTTTTATGCCTATGGCGATCTCGATCCGGTGGAGGTCTTCCGCGAGGCCGTGCGGATCCTGCATCTCGACCACCCGCTCGATACCGCCGCCCGTGTCGTCACCACCTCGCCCGCCGCCATCGTCGGACGGCCGGACAAGGGCCGTATCGCCGCCGGCGATCCGGCCGATCTCGTGCTCTTCAGCGCGCGGCGCTGGAGTGAATTCCTTTCCCGTCCGCAGTCTGACCGCGTCGTGCTTCGCCGCGGCAAGGTGATCGACCGCAGCCTGCCGGATTACCGTGAACTCGATAACGTCGTTGGAGGCTGACATGGCCGATTATCAGAAGATCAAAAAGGAAATCGAGGGCATCGCCGTCGAGGACAATCCGGCGCTCGTTCGCCAGAAGAGCCGGGATTTCTATTGGTACTCGCCGATCCTGAAGGCGCAGCTCGACAATGTTTCCGCCGATCTCGTCGTTACGCCGAAGACCGAGGAAGAGGTCATAAGGACGCTGAAGGTCGCCTATGCCCATGGCGTGCCGGTCACGCCGCGCGGCGCCGGCACCGGCAATTACGGCCAGGCCATGCCACTTTCCGGCGGCATCGTGCTGAACCTTGCGGCGATGGACAAGATCAAGGAGATCCATCCCGGCCGCGTCATCTGCGAACCCGGCATCGTGCTTGCCCATCTCGACAAGCAGACCAAGGCCCATTCCGGCCAGGAGCTGCGCTTCCACCCCTCCACCGCCCAGACGGCGACGGTCGGCGGCTTCATCGCCGGCGGCTCGGGCGGCGTCGGCTCGATCACCTGGGGCGGCTTGCGCGACCTCGGAAACATCCTGCGCCTGCGCGTCGTCACCATGGAGGCCGAACCGCGCGTGCTCGACCTCACCGGCTGGGATCTCCAGAAGGTGAGCCACGCTTACGGAACCAACGGCATCATCACCGAGATCGAGATGCCGCTTGCACCTGCCTATGACTGGGTCGATGTCCTGGTTGGCTACGATGATTTCATGGATGCCGTGCGCTTTTCCGACGCGCTGGCGAAATGCAACGGCATCCTCGTCAAGGAGATCGCGCCGATCGCCGCTCCCATTCCTTACGACTATTTCACCCGCCACAAGCCCTACATCCGTCAGGGCCAGTCGATCGTCGTGCTGATGATCGCGCCGCACTCCCTGGATGCCTTTCTGGCTTTTACGGCGGCGCAGAAGGGCGAGATCATGTTCCGCTCCGACAAGGTGGAAAGCATGCGCGGCATCCCGCACGCCTATGAGCTTGCCTGGAACCACACGACATTGCGCGCGCTGAAGGTCGACCCGAGCTTCACCTATCTGCAGGTTCAATATCCCGGACCGGATCATGTCGCCAAGGTTCGGAAGATGGTCGAAATCTTTGGTGACGAAGTGCCGTGTCATCTCGAATTCATCAAATTCGACGGCCAGATCCAGTGCTCCGGCCTGCCGCTGGTGCGCTATACCACCGAGGAGAGGCTGGAGGAGATCATCAAGATCCACCAGGACAATGGATGCCCGATCTTCAACCCGCACCGATATACGCTCGAAGAAGGCGGCATGAAGCGCACCGACGCGGTTCAGCTCGCCTTCAAGCAGGAAACCGATCCGAAGGGCCTGCTCAATCCCGGCAAGATGATCGCGTGGGAAAATCCCGATTTCGACTTCAACGCCGGCAAGAACTATCTCTTCCCTGGCCTGGCGGCCCTGATGGAGGCCTCATGAGGGTTCTCGTCCTCCACTCTCACCCGGTCGAGGAAAGTTACGGCAAGGCGCTTTACCGGCAGACCGTCGAGAGCCTGCAGAAGGCGGGGCATAGAGTGGATGCCTGCGACCTCTATGAAGAGCAGTTCGATCCCGTGCTCTCGCGCCGCGACCGGCTCGTCTATCACGATTATCCGGAAAATCTTAAGCTGGTGGGATCGCATGTCGACCGGCTGAAAGCGGCCGAGGGGCTGGTGATCTGCACCCCGATCTGGAACTTCGGCTTTCCGGCAATCCTGAAAGGCTATTTCGACCGCGTCTGGCTGCCAGGCGTTTCCTTCGAGCTGGTCAACGGCAAGGTGGAATCGCGGCTGCGCCACATCCGCAAGCTCGCAGCCGTCCTGACTTATGGCGCAACGCCCTTCCGGGCCTTCGCCGCCGGCAACCCGCCGAAGAAAATCATCAAGCGCGTGCTGAGGGCGCAGATCAATCCGGTGAGGCCGGTGACGTTCCTCGCCCATTACGACATGAACAATTGCACGCCGGAGACGCGGGCAAAGTTCCTCGCCCGCGTCGGAGACGCGATGGAGCGCTTCTAGAAGATTTTCGCGGCCGTCACTTCCACTTCGACCAGGAACTCAGGGCGCGTAAAGCCGCCGATGACGAGCAAGGTGGAAACAGGCTTCGGATCGAGCGTATAGCGATCCCGCACCGCCATATAGGCCGGGAAATCCTCGCGGCGGGTGACGAAGCCCGAAATACGGATGACGTCGGCAAAACTCATCTCCGCCTCTTCGAGGATCGCCTTGATCGCCTCGAAGCAGAGTTCCGCCTGAGCAGTGATGTCGCTCGGAACAGCATCGTCAAGACCGATACCAAGCTGGCCCGACGTGACGAGAAGTGATGCGCCGGGCGGCACCAGCAGGCCGTGATTATAATTTCCAAAAGGCCGGCGCACCAAGGCCGGATTGAAAGTCTTTTTCATCGATCTGAAATTCCTGAGGGCTGCAGATATCAAGCCTACAGGATGCGGCGGGATATGAGAATATCGCCTGCGTCCATAATGTTTTGCGACAAAAAGCAGGACGACCGCCTTGAACGGAACCGCCGGGCACGAGCAAATGCGGCGAACGATAAGCGCTTTTTGTAGCGGCTACATGCTTCAGCGCAGCGACTCGGCAGGTGTCAGCTAGGCGACGCAAACGACGGTCGACCGGCTATTCAAAGAGAATAACGCTTGCCGGAGTTGGCGGCATCGATTTGATCGTGACGCCGGCAAGGCCGGCAAGTCTTGCCATCTCAGTCAACTCACTTTGCGTATAAGCCTGGCCAGCCGGCGTGCTGGCGAGCATCTCCCAGGAGAACGCTGCGGGAAAAGGCGGCGACACGCCATCTTCGTTCGGCACGAAATCGACCGCGACGATCCGACCATGCTCTGCAAGGCTGGCGATGATCTTTCGTAACAGTTGGGCACATTTCGGCAAATCGAAGTGGTGCAGAAAATTCGGAAGCAGGACAAGGTCATAACCCGTGCCCCACTCAACATCGAAAGCACTGCCGGCTATCGTCTGGTACCGGTCAGCCACGCCGGCTTTTTCCGCATTCTGCCTCGACAGTGCTAATACGGCGGCCCAGTCGACCGCGACGATCTCCGCCGTTGGAAAGGCCTTCGCAATTTCGATCCCGAAAACGCCTGGACCTGCAGCGATGTCCAACACCTTTTTTGGAGGCCTCGGCCAGCCGGAGATTTCGCCAGCCAGCATTTTGGCGCTGAGCCCGGTAAAGGAGCCCATGCCGCGCGCAAACTTCAACCAGACGGGGTTGTCTGCCGACACGTTCGCAAGCCCGGCCGAACCGCCGTTTCGCACGACGGCGGCCGGATCGCGCAGAAAATTATCCAGTATTTCGGGTGCGGCCGTGAACTCGACGGCCGCGCCCATATAGGCCGGCGAATTGCGATCGAGGAACATTCTGGTCGAGGGCGTCATTCGGTACTGTCCGCTCTCCTTTGTCAGAAAACCATGTACCACAAGGTAGTCGCACAGGATGCGCACCCCACGCTCCGAGGCGCTTGTTGCCGACGCCAGCGATGCTGCCGTCTCGCCCTCGTTTATATGAGTAAAGAGATCAAGCTCGATGGCCGCCTTTATCGCCGCCGTCTTTCGACACGCAAACAGTGCATCGACTACGAGTTCGGGCGACACTACGTCAAACACGGGCGTCCTCGACGATTGTTTCCATGGGATCTCCAGAGCCCTCGATCAATCTTGCCTAGCAGCGGCAGCCGCGGAAATTATGCGCATATCCGCATATTCTACAATACTTACCGCGCTAACCCTATCGGGTGCCCGCCTCAAATGGCCGAGCTGTCCTGCCGGCCCCCCGCCGACACTATGGTACGCGTTGCAGAAGCTCGAGACTACCAGGACAAAATTCGTGTATCTGATCTGACGTCAGCCGCGCGTCATCTTTGGATCACGCGCCGCTGAGCGACCAACTGGATTGGCCTGTTGCCTTCGAAGGGCCGCCGGCTGCGCTGCACGTCCGCCGTGCTTTTGTCGTCGTCCAATTGAAACTGATTGACCAGATCCCGCAGGCGGCCCGCCTCGGAGGACAATGAGGCAACGGCGGCCGTCGACTGCTCGACCATCGCCGCATTTTGCTGGGTCGCCTGGTCCATCTGATTGACGGCCGTATTGATCTCGGCAAGTCCAGTCGACTGCTCACGCGCCGATGTGGCAATCGCATCCATCAGTTGGTTGATCTGGACGACGTACTCACCGATCGACTTGAGCGAGGTTCCGGTTTCAAGAACCAGTTTCACGCCATTTTCCACATCAGCTGATGACTTTTGAATAAAGCCTTTGATTTCCTTGGCCGCTTGAGCGGCACGCTGGGCGAGTTCACGGACTTCCTGAGCGACAACGGCAAAACCCTTGCCCGCCTCACCCGCCCGGGCAGCCTCAACGCCGGCATTCAGCGCCAGGAGGTTCGTCTGAAAGGCGATTTCGTCAATTGCACCGATGATGTTCGAAATCTGCTGTGAACTGTCTTCGATGCGTCGCATGGCCTGTTCCGTCTGCGAGACGACATTTGCCGACCGCTGAGCGCTGATATCGGCTTCTTTGGCCACGTTGCGTGCCTCGTCGGTGCGTTTGGTCGACATCGTCACATTCGACGTGATCTCGTCCAAGGCTGCAGCCGTCTCCTCAAGAGAGGCTGCTTGTTGTTCGGTACGCTTGGAAAGATCCTGCGCGGCAGATGCAATCTCGCCGGTACCATTATCGATGCTGTGTACCGTCTCGAGCACGGCACCGATCGTCGCACCCAATTGCCGGAGCGAAGCGTTGAAGTCTTCCCGCAAAGTTTCGTATTGGGCAGCAAACTGCTCCGAAAGCTGGAAGGATATGTCGCCTGCTGCAAGCCGCCGGAGCCCTTCGCCCAAGGTCGTGGTTGCGAAGCGCAATTGTTCCGCCTCGCGTTCGGCGCGCTGCTGCGATGCGGCGCGCGCTGCCTCACTCTCGCTACGTGATTCAGCGGCTTCCTTCTCGAGCCTGACGACGTTCAGGGCATTCTGGCGGAAGATTTCAACCGCACCCGCCATCTCGCCGATTTCGTCGGCGCGACCGGCATAGGGAATATCGCTGTCAAGATCACCATCGGACAAGCGCCTCATGGCGGAGGCGATGCTTCGGATTGGGCTGGCGATGCCCGAAATGGCAAAGAAGATGCCTGCCACAGCAAGAAGCACGGCCAGCGCTGCGATCGTGGCCGTCAGCATGAAAGCGGATTGTGCGGAAGCACCGCTCGCGGCCACAAAGCCTTCGGCCTGGCTAAGAATAAAAGCGGCCAGATCTGCCACCGCCTTGTTCACCAACTCGGCTTGTGGCTCCATATTTTCCTTGAAGAAACGGATTGCTTCAGGCGTCTTTCCGTCATTTTCTAACGCGATCATCTGCTCTGCCAGCGCGCGATATTTGGTGAGTTCCGGCTTGATCTGATTGATCAGTTCGCGCCCCCGCTCGGTGCGGACGCCTTTTTCGTATTCGGTGACAACTTTCTCGAGTGCGGCAGCGGCGGCATCGATTCTTTGCTGCCCGAGATTCCGCTCTTCCGCTGTATCCTCCAGGAGGTAATGGGCATAAACCAATTTCAGGTCAAGAAAGTCATCCTTGATCTCGCGAGCCGTCACAAGCCGCTGCATCCAGAAGGTCCCGATCTGCTCAGTATTGCCGCGAAGTGTCGAAATCGTGCTCAGCGAGACATAGGACAGGCCAACCAGGAACAGGCTGATGATCGACAGCTTTAAGATCAGGGCTTGCTTGATACTCGGGCGCTTCATGCGGGTCTCCTCGAAGGTAGCTGGGACGACCGGCGTGCCGGCTGATGCAAGATCTCGCACCAGATTCAATAATTTAGTATTAACTAAACAATGTTCCCGCTTCATTTTCGAAGATCTTCTGAGTTGACCGATACTTCCGCGATCAATTAAACGCGTTACGACCCAGAGTTCTTGAAAATTCAGGAAGATAGCAGCCACGACGAGCGAAAATGCACCAACCTGAAGACCAAGCCGCCGGCATTGAAATCGCGCTTTGGCAGTATTCTGAGAACGAAGGCGACCGAAACCGCCGGATGCAGTCGCTTTCAACGGATGAACGGGAGCGCGCCGCGACCTACCTGTTTGACCGGGATCGGGCCTCTTTCATTGCCGGCCGGTATCTCCTGCGGCGGCTGTTGAGCGTGCATACCGGGATATCGCCGAGCAAGCTCCTGTTGTCCCCGGACAACCGCGGCAAGCTGAGGCTTGAGGGGCGTGAGAGGCCGCAATTCAGCCTCTCGAATACCGACGGGCTCGTGGCGGCCGCTGTCGCTTCAGCATGTGACCACCTGGGAATAGACTGCGAGCGCGCCGATACCGAGATCGAAGCGGCGGCAGTGGATAGCTATTGCAGTGCAGACGAACGGCGCTGGCTCGCGGAATTGCCTGCGTCCGAACGCGGGCGCGCGGCGGCCGCACTCTGGACGCTCAAGGAGAGTCATCTGAAGGCACTCGGCGTCGGGCTGCGCGAGGATCCCCGCAACGTCGCCTTTTCCTGGAAGGATGGTATCCCAGTGATGGTCGATGGCGGCGATCGTGACCGGCAATGGCATCACCGTCTGGTCGAAAGTGGCAGCCAGCACGTCGTTGCGCTGGCTGTTTGCTCTCAATCCGGGTTCCCCGGCATTTCGACACGCCTGTTTCAGGACGACAGCATGCCGTCGGAATAACCAGTCCGGAGCTGATGAGGCATTGCGGAAGCGATCTCCGTCGCCCAGGCGAGTTGCCCGTTGTCGGGTTCCGCATCGAAATGCTGCCGGCCGAGAAGCGTATTGACGATGGTTGCGCTGCGCCAAGCCATGAGGCTGAGCTGAGAGTCGGCGATACCGTGCGAGTACCGCCCCGCATTCTGCGCAAACAACCGGTTGGCCCTCGGACCCGTCCACTGCATCGTGTAGTCGTCATTGAGAAGCGGATAACCGTTTCTGTCGAGCGCTATCCTGTCGCCCAGCGAGCCGAGAGCATCCGGCAATCGGAACCGGTATCCGGTTGCCAGAACCACCGCATCCGCATGCAGCACCTCGATTCCGCCGTCGAATTGGTTCCTGACGATGAGCCGATAGGCATTGCCGTTCCGCTCCATCTGGATCACATCGCGATTTGGCGCCAGAGATGCATTGAGCGTGCTCGGTTCGAGATAACGCAACGCATAAAGGCGGCGATAGATCGAATGAATCGTCGAAATCGACAAGCCGTCGCTGGTCAGGATAGAGTTCCTCAACGCGGCCTGCTTCTGCTCGCCGCTAAGCTTCAGATAGGCCTGCACGTATTCCGGTGAGAAGACCTGGTTTGAAAACGGTGTATCGTTGATCGGCTCGAAATTATGACGCCGGCTGATCCATGTCAGCTCCGTCATGGAACCGGGATCGGCAAGCAAGGCTTCGACGACTTCGCCGCCGCTTTGACCGCCGCCGACCACGACGATGCGGGCGGCGCCGAGATCGCTGAGACGCGACTTGGCCTCGCTGTTATGAAAGCAATCGGCACTCAGGAACGGTTTTGCCCAGTCTGGCACGAAGGGCGACGACCCCGTGCCGATCACCAGGTTTCGCGCCTCCTCCTGACCGTTGTCGAACCGCAGGAAGAACCGGTCGTCGCGGTGCTCGACGTCGCGGATCTCCGTTCCAAAGCGCAGGCCGTCCACCCCGTTGGCGACCCAGGCGAGATAGCGCGCGAACTCCTGCCGGGGAACGGCGTCATAATTGGCGTTCAGGAAGGCGTAGAGCCTCTTATGGGCAACCAGATAGGAGACAAATGACCAGCGGCTGGTCGGCAGGACCGGGGTGACGAGGTCTTTCAAAAAGGACGACTGCAGTTCGACGCCGGGCATCATCATGCCGGGATGCCAATCGAAACATGGCCGCCGCTCGAAGAAGCAGCTCCTGATCTCGGGCACCGACTCGAACAGGCAGGCGAGGCTCAGATTGGAGGGCCCGATACCGATGCCGGCAATATCGAGCGGCTCGCTCACGGCATCCCTGCGGGCAAAAGCGACGGTCATGCGATATCCTTCTCTGTTTCCTTGAGACGCAGGGCAAGCCTTGAATGGAAGGCGGGAGACCCGATCATATGCAGATGGTTGGTGCCGGTGATGATTTCGGCCGCATGCGCCCGCGGCGACAGGCGGTGCCAGTCGATCAGATTGAGGCCGCGGTTGAGGCTGTCGTCGGCAGCCCAGGGATAGATCGGCACATCGTGAGGAACGAGCCGATGCTTGCGGAAAATCAGGGCATTGTCGATCAGCACCCAGAAGGTATGCTCCCGGCTGCTGATATCAGGCCCGTCGTTCGGAAGCGGGTCCTTCTCGTCGCCGACGAAACGCAGGAATTGATCGTAAGTATCCGCGTCCATCGTCGACAGCAGCCGGTCCCATTCGGGACGCATCGCCGTTTTTCCTAGCCACGCCTCTACGTCTCGATGAAGCTCGTCGCGCTCGCCCGGCCGGAACTTCGGCTTTGCGCCGATCGCGAATTCCGATCCGAGATCGCACACGTCGACCATCGCCATCATCCTGACGTCGACCTCGTTGCCGAGGGTGCGGGCAGCCTCATAGGCCAGAAGCCCGCCCCAGGACCAGCCGAGGAAATAGCAGGGCGCTCCCTGGCTATGCGTCCTGATATGGTCGACATAGCTCTCAATGATCTCTTCGACCGGAGCGCCGATTGCCTTTTTCTCGGAAAGCGAGTGGCAAATGAAGCCGGTCGCCGGCTGGTCGGCTCCGAGATAGTCGACGAGCTTGACATATTCACGGGTGCTGACGAGAAGGCCTGGGAAGCAATAGAGCCGCGGCTTGGCGCCGGAAGCACGCAGCACGATCACCTCTGACAAATCCCGTTGGTCACCCTGCTCCATCACGCCGGCAAATGAGCGCACTGTCGGATTGTTGAAGATATCGGCGAAGGTGAGCGGGGTTTTCGGCCGGCGCTGCCGCAGCTGCGAAAGGATGCGGATCGCGCCGAGCGAATTGCCGCCGATCGCGAAGAAATTGTCCTCGACGCTGATTGCTTCCAGCTTGAGAACCTGCCGCCAGACATCCAGCACCTCCTCTTCGAGCGCGGTCGCCGGCTCGACGATTGTGCGTTTGACCGGTTGTGGCGCTGGCAGCGCAAATCGATCGAGCTTGCTGTTCGGATTGGTCGGCATTTTCTCCAGTTCGACCACGGCAGCCGGCACCATGTAGGATGGCAGGCTGCGCTCGAGGCCGGCACGGATCGTCTCGACGTCCAACCTCTCGGCTTTCTTGGCAACGACGTAGGCGACGAGCGCCTTCTCGCTGGCATCGTCATCACGCAGGACGACAAGGGCTTCGCCGACGCCGGGTTGCTGGAGGAGAGCCGCTTCGATCTCGCCAAGCTCGATCCGGTAGCCGCGCAGCTTCACCTGATGGTCGACACGGCCGACGAATTCGACGGTTCCGTCATCACGCCAACGCGTCAGATCGCCGGAGCGATAAAGCCGGCCGCCGTCGCTCGAGAACGGATCGGGGATGAAGCGATCCGCCGTCGTATCCGGCTTGCCGAGGTAGCCGCGTGCGATACCTTCGCCGCCGATATAAAGCTCACCGGTCACGCCGATCGGGCACGGATTGAGGTCGGTGTCGAGCACATAGACGCGCCTCAACCCGACAGCGCGGCCGAGCGGAGCATAGACTCCCTGGAATTTCGTGCCAGCCCTCACCTTCCAGACCATCGGCGTCATGATGGTTTCGGTCGGCCCGTAGCCGTTGATCAGCCATTCCGATTTCAGCGCCCGCGACAGAAGATCGAAGGTCGGCTGCGCCAGCCCCTCGCCGCCGAAGGAATAAAGCCGCATCGGAGGCGCGCCGTCGGTAATATCCGCCCATTCCGCCAGCTGCTGCAGATAGGTTGTGGGAATGCTGGCATTGTTGGCGCCGTGCTTGCGCATGGCCGTCAATGTTTCTTCCGGGGTCCACAGCGGCTGATCGGGAAGAATGATACTGCCGCCCTCCATCAGCGGGTTCATCCATCGCTCATGGCCGCCATCCGAACTGAAAGGCAGGAACGGCAGCTCACGGGAGGCCGAGCTCATGCCGTAGACACGCGAGGTGTTCTGCAGATGGTGCGTCAGCGGGCCGTGCTCGACGGCCACGCCCTTCGGCAATCCGGTCGATCCTGACGTGTACATGACATAGGCGAGCTGATCCTTGTGAGTGGGAATATCAAGCGGCGTATCCGGCTCGTCGTCGAGGTCGATCTTGTCGAGTTCGAGGATAATGGCGTCGAGCTCTTCCGGCAGCCGATGGCGAAGCCAGCTATGGGTCAGGACGATCTTGACGCCGCCGTCGCGCAGAATGTGATGGTTGCGGACCGGTGGATGGTCGGGCTCGACCGGGATATAGGCGCCGCCCGCCTTCAGCGTCGCGAGGATTGCGACGATGGCCTCCGGCGATCGCTTGATGAAGATGGCGACCGTCACCTCGGCGCGAACACCCACATGCCGCAGCCGATGTGCGAGGCGGTTGGTGCTGGCTTCCAGCCAGCCATGGCTCCATTCCTCGTCACCGTAGACGATCGCCGTCTTCTCCGGCGTCTGGCGCGAATGGACCGATATCAGCTCGTGGACCGGCCTGTCGTCGTTGACGACCTCGTCTTCGTAGGGGGCCGACAGCTGGTTGAGCTCATCACTCCCCACGAGTTCGATATCCTTGATCCGCACATTGTCACGCACAACGATCTGTTCGAGTACAAGGGTGAAATGCCGGGAGACACGGGCAATCAGGGCGCTGTCATAGAGATCACCTGCATAATCGATCAGCCCGTATGCGGCGCCATCCAGGCACGCCTCGATCACCAGGGATAACTCGCTGTCGGCGCGCGCCCCCAGCGGCTCCAGATTGGTTGCGTGCCTGGGGACCGAATACGGCTCCCGGAATTCGAACAGGGCCTTGACCACGGCTTCCTGGGCAGCGGCTTCGTCGACGACCAGTTCCTGGGTGATGCGCTCCAGCGGAACGAGCCGGGCAAGGCCCTCCTGCGTTGCCGACGAGATCGCTGCGATGACATCGTCGAGAGAGCTTCTTGATGTCAGCGACAGGATGAGGGGAAGGACCTGTTCGGCACGGCCGCGGTTCGCAAGGTGTTCCTTCTCCGGCCGCGCGACCAGGAGCCCGGTCAGCAAGGCATAATTGCCGCTGTAACGCGCCAGCAGCGCACAAAAGGCGGCATGAAGCACGCGCTCGACCTGATATCCCTTATGCTGTGCATGCCGACTGAGCTTTTCCCAGAGATCGGGCTCGATCGAAAATCGGTGCTGAGCGCGCGCCACACCTGCCAGCCCGCCGCTGTTGAAGCGGGTGGGAAATGTCGAGGCCGAATAATCGAGACCGATCGTGTTCCGCCAATAGGAGAGGGATTCCTGCGCCTGCTCCGTCTGCAGCCAGTCAGCCTCCCGCGTTCCGGCCGAGATTTCAGCCGGCTGTGTGTCGCCGGCGGGTGCGCCGTCGAGAATTCGCGTCAGGGAGCCGACGAGAATAGACTTCTCGCGATCATCCGAGATCACAGGATGAAGCACGATCGTCAGAAGCGACTGCCCATCGGCAAGCAAGATAATCTGAATACGCGCAGGCGAACCAGCAAGGAGATCGAAGCGCCCGTCGCGGAAGGCTTTCTTGGCGGCCAACGCATCCGCCTCTGCAAGAGCAGCGCCTTCGCCGACAATCTCGATCGGTACTGCGGTCAATGTGCCGCAGTATTGCTCGACGCGGCCGCCCGCCAGCCGGCGAAACCGTGTGGCAAGCGACGGATGTTGCGCCACGAGCGTCCGGCAGGCGCCGGCAATGGTCTTGACGTCGACCGCCGGGCTCAATCGCAGCGAAATGACCTGGTCGGGAAACACCGTGTCATTGCCGATCTGCTCCAGCGACCAGATACGCTTCTGCGCGATTGTCAGCGGGAAGCTCTCGAAGACCGCGTCCGTTGCGACATCGGTCGGGTAGGCATCTGCGAAGTTTGTGATCTGTTTGTTCATCCGTGCCATCCAGCCGTTTTCAGAGACGCGCATCGCCGGCGACTGCCGAGCGCAAGGAGAGGGGGCGCGGATCCGCCCAGACGTCACGGATATGCGCCAGGCATTGCTGGCGCGAACCGGTAAAACCCGCCGGCTCCCAGCCGATGGGAATCCGCTTGTCCTGCGGCCAGACCGAGTAGCGACGCTCGGTGTCGATGACGGCGATCCAGAGATCGTTATGGGGCTCAAGATTGTCCATTCGCAGCTCCTGCGGTGATGATGGTCATGCGCAAGTGACGGATCAGGCGGGCTGCAGTTTAGAAAATTGATGAGAATTTTTTTCTTCGCTTACCCCTAAACCCAGGGGGAGATGGATCGTCATTCTACTAAATCGGCGCGAGAGCACGCTTCATGCTCGCAGCGCCAAAAGCCCGATCGGTCCTCGACCGGCCATGGAGAACATCATGGATTTCGACGCCGTCAAACAAAGGCGCGCTCTGCAGTCGCGCAGCTACGTCAGTCTCGCCCCCAATCTCATCCATCTCAAGACCGCTTACGGCCACCACGAAGCCGCATTCGAGGTCGAGGCCGGCATCGCGTCGGTGACCTTCTACCATGGAGATCCGGTGCAATCGGCAGAGCTTCTGATGGCAGCCGCCGAAGCGTTGACGGCAGAAGATCGCTCGATCACGTCAGTCGTTTTCGAAGGGCATCAGGCCAGCCTTTCGCCGCACATTGCGGCCCCGGACGGAAGGCTCGATTCGGCGATCCTATGGCAATGGCCCTCGCTATGGTTGCCGCAGCTGTCCTATCCGCTGCCGCCCGTGCAGGAGATGACCGCGGGCCGGTATCATCCGCGCCGGCCTGCAAAGCCCAAGGGCACGATCTACAGGCGTTTCATTCCGTGGCTGGAACGGGATATCGCCTTCACTGTGGCCGATCCCGAGACCGATCTTGCTGCATTTCATCGCTGGATGAACGACGAAAAGGTCAACACTATCTGGGAGGATGCGGGTTCGATCGACAAGCACCGGGAGATCCTGGAAGAAAGGATCGCAGATCCGCATGTCCTGCCGCTGATCGGCAGTTTCGCGGACATCCCCTTCGGCTATTTCGAAGTTTACTGGGCGAAGGAGGATCGTCTCGGTCCCTTTTACGATGCCGACGACTATGATCGTGGATGGCATGTCGCGATCGGCGAGCCCGGCTATCGCGGCAAGAAATGGATCAGCGCATGGCTTCCCTCGCTGATGCATTTCATCTTCCTCGACGATCCGCGCACGAAACGCATTGTCGGCGAGCCGCGCGCCAGTCACGAACAGCAGATCCGCAACCTCGATCGTTCCGGTTTTGCCAAGGTCAAACATTTCGATTTTCCGCACAAGCGAGCGCTCCTGGTGATGCTCGGCCGCGAGCGTTTCTTCGGCGATCGTCTTTGGGTGCCTGCATCATGAACGATATGAGCGACGTCAGCGGCAGCTTCCGGAGACGGCAGCGTCTCGCACCGGAAGACCTTGCCAGTCCTGAGCTTTTCAGGCTGCTGCTTCGGCTTGGACTGCCGGCCATGTTCGGCCTGTCGATCAACGCCGCCCATCATACGATCAACATGATCTTCGTCGGGATGATCGGTGACGACCAGATCGCGGCGATCATGATCGTCCTGCCGATCCTCATGCTCATAGCCGCCTTCGGCGAGGGGATCGGCGTCGGTGTTGCAACGGAGGTCGGACGCACGCTCGGCGCCGGCAACCGATCCCGGGCCGGCGCCATTGCCTCGATCAGTCTTGCTGCCGGCGTCGTTTTCGGCGCGGCAAGTGCCATCGCAATCGTCGCATTTCCAGATTTTTTGCTGTTCGGCGCCACGCCTGCCCTTCAGCCGCTCGCGCAGCATTATCTGATGATCATTGCGATCTCGGTGCCGCTGACGATGGCGCAGATCATTCTCGATTTCCTGGCGATCGCAGAGGGCAATGCCCGCTTCAGCATGTGGACGCTGGTCGCCTGCTTTGCGCTGAACATGATCCTCGACCCGATCATGATCTTCGGCTTCGGCCTCGGCCTGCAGGGCGTTGCAATCGCAACCATCCTGTCCCAACTGGTCGCGCTTTGCATCTACGGCGCCTACCACACCAGGCGGCTTGGGACGGTCCGGCTGACGTTTGGCTGGCGGTTGGGAGAAATCGGCTATCTCAAACCGGTGCTTGCTGTGGGCGCGCCGACGACGCTGACCAGTCTCGCAACCGCAGGCGCGATTGCGGCAATGGTATCGCTCGCCGGCACCTATAACGGAGAAGCCGGCATTGCCGGCGTCGGAATTGCCTTGCGGCTGCTGGCGGGGGGAACCCTCCCCGTCATCGGCATCTCACTCGGAGCACAGTCGATCCTGAGCTTTGCCTGGGGTCGAGGCGATACCGCGCGGATGCTGTCGGCAGCCCGCATCCTCACAGTGGTCACAACTGCCATGAGTGGCGCCTATGGATTGGCCGCGCTCGTTTTCTCCGAAGGACTTGCCTCGTTCTTCACCGACGATGCGGTGGTGATCGGGATCGCAGGGCAAGCGATCATCGCGACCCATCTTCCGCTTCTGCTGTTCGGCCTGCGGCAAACGGTGCTGATCCTCTTCCAGGCCCAGGGCAGACCAAAAGCGGCGGTTGCCATCGGTCTGGCGCAGAACGGCTATCTTCTCTTTCCGCTGCTTGCTCTTCTGCCGCCGTTCGTCGGCTTTTCAGGCTTGCTGGCGGCAATGTTCCTGGCCTCTGTCCTGACCGGCCTGTTGTCCGCCGTCTGCCTGGCGAGGACGCTCAGCGCGCTCCGGCAGCGCTCTGCCGACCATCTGACCGCCATCCGTCCATATCCCAGCTTTTGTCCATGAGAGGATGACCATGAACCAGTCGATCAATCCGCACGACCTTGGCGCCCATGCGGCCGCTGACGATCTCTTTACGCCTATCGATCCGGCGGCATTCAACGCCGTGTCTCCGCCGATCTTCCAAACGTCGCTCTTCACCTACGACAGTTATGAGGCGATGGAGGATGTTTTCGCCGGCCGCACGCGCAACTACATCTATTCGCGCGGCGACAATCCGACGGTCCGCGAATTCGAACTCCTGGTTGCCCGCCTCGAGGGCGCCGAGGATGGGCGTGCCTTCTCCAGCGGAACGGCTGCCATTACATCGACAATTCTCAGCCTTGTTGAGGCAGGCGACCGGGTCGTTGCGGTCCGCCATCTCTACAACGATGTCTACCGCCTTCTGGTGAAGCTGCTTGCCAGGCTCGGTGTCGCGGTGGATTTCGTCGATCCCGCCGACCATGACGAGGTCCGCAAGGCGCTGCAGGGCGCCAAGCTGCTCTACCTCGAAAACCCCACGTCCTTCGTCTTCGAACTCCAGGACATTGCGGCGCTGTCGGCCATGGCAAAGGAGGCCGGCGTCACCACCATCATCGACAATTCCTGGGCAACGCCGCTCTTTCAGAAACCGATCCAGCATGGCGTCGATATCGTCATTCACGCCGCCTCGAAATATCTCGGCGGTCACAGCGATACGGTCGCCGGCGTCGTCGTCGGCTCGAAAGAGGCCATCGCCAGGATCAATGCCACATCCTACCCCTATGTCGGTGCCAAACTGTCACCGTTCGAGGCCTGGCTGCTGCTGCGCGGCATGCGCACGCTGCGTGTCCGTCTCAAGGAGCATGAGCGCAGCGGGCTTTTGCTGGCCGGGCGGTTGAAGGAGCATTCTGCGATCGGACGCGTTCGTCACCCGGCGTTTCAGGAGCACCCCGGGCGGGCGACGTTGACGGGTTATGCCGGGCTGTTTGCCTTCGACCTCCATCCCGATATCGATGTCGCACGTTTTGTGAATAGCCTTCGCGACATCCGTCTCGGTGTTAGCTGGGGGGGACCAGAAACGCTGGTGGTCCCCGCCAAGGTCGCGCTGCAGATCCCCGACCGGATGACCTCCTTCATCCGGTTCGGCGTGAGCGAGCAGACGGTTCGTTTCGCCGTTGGCCTGGAAGAGCCGGAACTGCTGTGGAGCGATTTGCAGCAGGCGCTGCACGCAGCGAAACGGTAGGCTCCTGCCGGCGCGCATGATCGGGGCGGGAAGCAGGTTCGGCGATCGCCAGATGGCAATGTTCCTCTGCCGCCTTGATCATGAAGTTGACGAGGGTCCTTGAGACGCCGAGTTCGGCTGCAATATCCTTCTGCGGCACGCCGTTGAGGCGATGGCGAATGAAGGCATCGTTGGTTCGCTTCGGCAGCGCCTCGAGCGAGGCAAGCACATTGCGCAGGGTCTCGGCAGCGACGAGCTGGTCGAGCACGGTGGGGACGGGAGCCGTGATCTCCTGAATCTGGTCTATCGACCTATGGTTGTTCATCTTTTGGCGTCGCCGGCGGCTCTCATCGAGTGCGAGATTATAGACCATCCGGAAGGCGTAGCCGATCGGGCAACGAATGTCGTCGGTTTTGACCCCATAGGCTTTGATGACTCCATCTTGAAATATATCCTCGGAATATGACCTTGATTTGACAACGCTTTCAATCGTTTTAAGGAGCTTGTCCTTGTTTTCGATCATGGCATTGACTACGGCATTTCCGTTCACATCACGATGCAATGTGTGCATTGTCCTGTACCCTTTTTACAAATGGAAAATCAGGCTCTGTCGTTGCTGGCTGGTTCGGTCTTAGCCATCCTTTTTCGAGGAAAGTACACGACTTGATTGCAGTGTCTATTTTAAGGTGATAACAGGAGTCAAGTTTAAATCGACCGATCGGAGGCGAGAGAAAATGGGAAAAACAATTGAGATCCTGACCGGCAAGGCAGAGCTCTGCCGATCGATCATGGGGGCTTTACCCGACTGGTTTTCAGAACCTGAGGTCATCGAAGCGAGCGCCCACGCGATCGAAGACCTGCCGGTGTTCGGCTATGTCGAAGCGAATGTCGTGACCGCGTTGATCGCCTTGAAGCCGCACCCGCCCGACGCCGTCGAGATCGCGCTGATTGCGACCCGACCGGAACATCACGGTCGCGGCGCCGGACGCCATCTCATCGATGCGGCCGAACGTTTCGGCCATGAATTGGGTGCGCGGCTGCTGACGGTCAAGACGCTCGCCCCGCGCGGCCTCGATGAACCGCAGTTCGAGGCGACGCGGCGCTTCTATGACCGGAACGGCTTTGTGCGGGCGGAGGTCTTTGCAAAGCTCTGGCACGAGGACCATCCATGCCTGTTCATGGTCAAGTCACTCGCCGACGTCGAGGCAGGTGAGGCTATGCTTTGAGACGACGAGACTTTCTGCTTGGCGGGCATTGGCAATAACTGGGGCGCAGGGCACCGTCTCTGCGCGCGGTGGGCCTAGGAGCTAGTGGCGCCCCTCCGGCAGCGGGCAGGCTTCGCCGCAGCCGCCGACGCCCGGCAGGTTATAGCGCAGGCAGCAGACTTTCCGGCGCACGAATTCGAGCCCGCATTGCTGGCGCGCAATGCGGATCATGCCGAACATCGGGTTGCGCCCGCCGCCCGGCCATTGAGCTTCTTCCAGCAGCGCCAGGCCGCCTTCGACGAGGGCGGGCTCATGGCGATGAGCGATCTCTTTCAGAATCCAGGAGAGATAGGCCGCGACATTGTTCCAGAGAAGCTTCGGCGCAACGCCGGCATTGACGGCGATCGCCGCGATGACGGGCTCGGCATGACCGAGCATCAGCCGGTGAAGCTCGCCGGCCGGGTCACTCGTCACCTCGGGCCTGCCTGACATCACGAATGCTTCCGGCTCGCCTGTCTGTTCGTTGCAGACGAGCGAAAGCCGATCGACCTCCAACGGTAGCGCGATGCGGTTCATGAACATATGGACGCTCGGAGCAATCGTCAGCATGCTGAAATAATAGAGCGTCCACATGGAGACGATCGCACGACGGTCGCTGCCCGGGAATTTTTGCGCATATCGGCCAATGATCTCGTCGAAGATCGCCGGGTCACAAAGATCCCTGCAGGAAACAACGATGCCCGTCTGCGGGAGAGTGCTGATCAGCTTGCCGCGGCAATAGGAGAACGCGCCGTCGCCCACCAGACCGTCGAGGTCGACGGCCCGATGAGCGACGGGGTGTTCAGCGATCAACGTCGCGGGCTGGAGCGCTCCATTCGTCTCCGCCGCCATGTATTTACCACCGATACTTCAGGGTGCCGGTCATGTTGCGGCCCTGGCCGAGATAGCAGAAGCCCTCTTCGCAAACTGTTTCGCGCTCATCGGCTATGTTGCGGATGTTGAAGGCGGCTGTCAGGCCCTCGTATTTCTTGTCGACAGCGCCGAAATCATAGGAGGCCGATGCATCGACGTAGAAAGTCGCAGGATTCTTCGAGGTATTGGCCACATCCGTCCAGGTCTCACCGATGTAGCGGACGCCGGCGCCAACCGACAGACCGTTGAAGGGGTTGCTTTCCTGGAACGTGTAGTTCGCCCAAAGGCTTGCAATATGGGTCGGGGTGATGGCCGGAGTATTTCCGACGTTGTTGCCCCCGGTCACTTCGGAGTCGTTGTAGGTATAGGCCGCAATAATATCGAGACCGTCGGCGATCGCCGCGCGGGCTTCAAGCTCGATGCCCTTTCCGGTCACCTCTCCTTGAGAATCGTAGGCAAATGTCAATGGGTCGGCGAGCCTCGGCTTATTCTGCTCGACGATGTGATAGGCGACGGCCGACAGCAGGATATCGGAGCCGGGAGGCTGGTACTTCACGCCGACTTCGTATTGCTCGCCCTTCGTCGGCGGAAGAATTGTGTTGGTAGCCGATCGGTTGGTGACCGGATCGAAGGAGGTCGCGTAGGAAACGAATGGCGCGATGCCGTTGTCGAAGAGGTAAAGGGCGCCGGCCTGTACAGAGAAGGCGTTCTTGTCGACCTCCTCCGAGCTGACCGTGGGCAAGGTCGCATCTCGCGTCTGATTCACCCAGGTCTGCCGGCCGCCGAGGTTGAAGCGCCAGTTTCCGACCTCGATTTGGTCCATGACGTAAATGCCGACCTGCCGCATGTCGGCATCGGAAGCCAAGACATTATAATCCGGCGTGGCGCCCGAGACTCCATAAGTCGGATTGGCGATATCGAAGTCGAATGCCGGATCGGCGGCTCCGGCGCCATAGCCAAAACTCGACTGGAGATTGGTGTAGTCGAGCCCGAACAGCATCGTATGCGCAAGCGGGCCTGTGTCGAACTTCGCCTCGAGCTGATTGTCGACCTGGAAAACGTTCATTTCGTCCCGGATCGCATTTGTGCCACGATGCGCGACGGTCCCGGTCCAGCTGGAAACGCCGAGGTAGCGAGCCCTGAGATCGAGATGCGAATAACGCAGGTTCTGCCGGAATGTCAGGCCATTGTCGAATTCATGCTCGAACTGATAGCCGACCTGCTGCTGCTTGACCTTCTGGTAGTCATAGTCGGGATCGCTCGCCCTAATGTCGAGGATCCTCCCGTCTGAGGTCGTGATCGCGCCGACGTTAGAGTCGGTCTCGTCGGCCTGCGCCAGGCCATAAACCGTAAAGGACGTGCCCTCGTCAGGCCTCCAGGTAAAGGACGGCGCTAGCAAATAGCGGTCGTCGGCAATATCGAAATTGGTGTCGCCGCGGCGGGCGACGCCGACGATGCGATAAAGAAAATCCTCGTTGTCTTCGCTTATCGGCCCGCCGAAATCGAACATCCCCTGCACCCGATCCTCGGTGCCGTAGCTAATGCCGACTTCGCGGATCGGCTCCTCGGTCGGAAGCTTCGATATCTTGTTGACGAGGCCGCCCGGCGAACCAGAACCGTAAAGAACGGAAACCGGCCCCTTTATCACTTCGACCCGCTGCAACTGATAGGGTTCGGTACGGAACGTGCCGTAATTGATATAGGGCTGGCGCAATCCGTCACGATAGTCGCCGACCGTCGTGGCGTTGTAGCCCCGAATGTAGATCTGATCGAAGCGCGGATCGAAGCCGCTCGTTCCTGTCGTCACGCCGGCCGAATAGCGCACGGCCTCGATGACCGTCTGCGCGCCGCGTTGCTCGATTTCCTTCTCCGTCGTCACCGAGATCGAACGCGGCGTCTCAACGAGCGGCGTGCTGATCTTGGTTGCGCCGGCGCTGTTTTTGGCTGTCACCGACGTCCGGTCGGTCTTGCTATCAGAGGCTGCACCTTGAATGACGATCGGTTCCAGCGCAGTCGCGTTGGCATCTGCGGAAGCGGTCTGGGCGAAGGCCGGCGGCACCGCAACGCCAATCAGGAGGATCGCTGTCGTGGCAAATAGCGTCTCTCTGTAAATTGTTAGTAGATTATTAGAAACGTTCAAAAAAACATAAGCCATTGCTTGGTCCCTACGTCACGGATGCGGGCGGAACCTATGGAGCGAAATTGGCCTTGTCAACATAAGATGATTATTTTAGTCACCTTTTAATCCATAGATTCCCGCGCCCACATTCTCGAAAAGGTTGCACGTAGCATCGAGGCCTCGTAGCATTCTGTGCTAGGTGAAATGCCCAACGCAGGCGGTTCTGTCGTGCGAGGAAGGGGCCTAACAGGGGACCGAGACGACTGTCAACCTACCGCTCTTGATGGGTCGAGCTGGCGATTGCGGCTCCGCAATCATCTGACGCTTTGTCGCTGCTATGTTGGTGCGTACCACGGGTTGATAACGTTAAGTCCTGCGGCTTCGAAGGGACTAGTGTCGCGGGTGGCGACAATAAATCCGTTCGCAGCGGCAGTTGCGGCGATATAGGCATCTGCTTTACCGATTGCCCGACCTGCTAGGCGTGCTCGCGCCATCAATTCCGAATAGCTCTGTGACGCAGCCATGTCGAAGGATAGAACGCGCCCTAAAAATAGAGGCAGAACTTCCTGTTCTAGTCGATCGTAGAGGACGGTCTTTCGTCTTCCGCTAGGCATCGCGGCAATGCCGAACCGCAACTCAGCTACTGTAATCGCCGAAACGAACAGGGTTTCCACTGCTTGAGCATCGATCCACGCCAGCACCTGATAATCGGGTGTGGGCTTCCATGGCTCCGAGATGACGTTGGTATCGATCAGGATCATTCGAAACTCATAGGTTCCGCAGCTGCTTTGTCTCGGACTAGCTGCAGATTATCCACGTCGTTGTTGGAAAGTCCTGCCTCGCGGCCGATCGATGCTAGCAACGAGCCCAACATGACGCGCTCAGCTGGCCGTACCGCTGTTTCAAGGATGTCACGGATTTCTGCTTCTGTACTGCGGCCGTGATGAGCTGCCCTCACTCTTAAGGCACGGTGTGTCTCGTCAGACAAATTGCGTATTGTAACTGCAGCCATCGATTGCACTCCCTTAAGGCTGATGGTTATGCTATCAATATATGGAGTGCGATATCACCTGGCAACTCCTCGCGTGGTTTGGAATGGCGCTTTTGGAACTGCGACAAATTGCAGCCGTCATCCACCGTCCATTTGCCGCTGAAGTGGCTCGCCGGATAGGTCGTCCGCCGGATTTGCGCAAAACCCTATCGCGCTCAGTTGAGCAACTGCCACTCCCATTACAGCCGCCGGTCAAGAGGCCCGTATTGTCCTGTCATAGATGCCGATGTCAGCGATGGGAAGGAGCAGCCATCGAGATGCACCACAACGCAGTGCAGACGGTCAAGATCCTGCTCAACGAGGGCTGGCTGGAAATCAGGTCACGGCGTGAGCGGCCGTCATTCGGAAACCAGACGTCAAGTCGAACGCTTACTATCCCGCTCTGACGGAGGGCAAATCACGTGTCGGTCTACCGACTGAAAGGTGATCGCCGTGAAAAGAATTGAATCGTGAGTTCGGCCTGGCACGAACGAGACTTTGACCCAATATGATACGGTAACGACATACTGTTGTCCCGTGGTACAAAATCATTAGGGCAAGCATATCGTCTTTTGGGGCGGAATTCGCGGCTCGTCTTGCCTCCAGTCGTCTGCTCCCTAGATCCGACACATGGATACCGAGCGAACCACAGCTCCTATCAAACCGGTAAGGGCGTCTTCGCGGAAACCTCTTCAGAGGTTGAGCCCGGCCATTGTAGAGCAAGTCGAGCGCCTGCTCGGTGGACGCACGCGTGATATCCGCCTCAATGGGGAACTGGCCCAGCTTTTTGGCGAACGCTCCTGGCCGCGGACTGCCAAGATCATCCGCGCGTGGATGGTTTGGGTTATCGTGCTCGACGTCCTGACGTTGGGTCTCAACGCGATCTTGCTTCCGACCGAAACCGTCATGTCGATGCTTTGGCCAGCGTCTATCCTTCCCCCAGCGGCTCTTGTCGCCGCGATAGCCTTCCTGCGGCCGCATGCTTTGTGGGTGCAGGGAGTTTTCCTCCTCTCGGCCGTTTTTCTCATCCTCCTGTCGGTAGCCTTGGTTGGGGTTAACAGCGGTGGTGAGTTTTACGAGCGGCATTTGACCATCATGCTTTTTGTGGCCGTCACTGCTATTATCATATTTCCGATTCCACTCAGTTGGGCGATGGCGATCGGCGCTGCTGCCCTCGGTCTCTACCTTGTGTTTCAGCTGCGCAATCCAGACATTGAAGCGGGAAGTGCTCTGGCCGGGACGCTGTTTTTCGCAAGCGGTGTGGCTGCAACCGTCGTTGCCCGCCGCACCGCCACCATCTTCGCTCAGAAGACTTTCTTGCTCGAGTTACGAGATCGAAGTCGCCTCGCGGAGCTTACAGACGCCAACTCGCAGCTGGAATTGCTGGCGCGGACCGACCCGTTGACGGGTGTCGCCAACCGGCGTTCGATGATGGAAACGCTAAATCATTTCTGGAACGAAGACCTCAAAAGAACGAACGGCGCGGCGATGCTGATGTGCGATGTCGACGACTTCAAGCATCTCAACGATAATCTCGGACATGCCGAAGGCGACCGCTGCCTGGTGAAAGTTGCCGGCATCATTCAGAGCAGCATGAGAGACGAGCGGGACCAGGTCGCCCGGTACGGAGGCGAAGAATTTCTCGTCTTTCTCCCAGGCTCCGATCAACAGGAGGCCGGGGTGATCGCTGAGAGAATTCGCAGCCGAGTAGAAGCTGCGTCTCTTCCAAATCCTACTTCCCGCGTCGGTCCCTGGGTCACTGTCAGCATCGGACTAGCGATATCGATGCAAAACGGTGAACCCGTGTCAGCAGAGCACATGCAGCGACAAGCGGATGCGGCCCTCTACCTTGCCAAAAAGACCGGCCGCAACCGCGTGGTGGTCCACTCTCCAGAGGTCGATCAAAGCCTCCAATGAAGTAATTCCGGCAAAAGTGCGCCGTTCTTGTGGTCCTTCCGGTGCCCAAAAACTCCCGCCTCAAACGGCTGCCAGCCGGGTTCGGCGGCAGCTCTCCAAACCTGACCATTTGACAGATATCCTACAAGTCGATATGTAACTTCAATCTTATCGGCGATGCGGGAAAGTGACCGGCATGACATTGAAATCGATGAAGCCGCTAACGCGCGCGCCGCTGTTGCATGTCTCCGTGCAGGAAAGTCTGCGCGCCTATATCGGCGACAATGGCCTTGCGCCCGGCACCCTGCTTCCGGCGGAAGGAGAGCTCGCCACCCAGCTCGGCGTCAGCCGCAATTCGCTGAGGGAAGGCATAAAGGCGTTGGAATCGCTCGGCGTGCTGGAGACGCGGCGCGGCGTCGGCATCTTCGTGAAGGCCTTTTCCTTCGAGCCGCTTCTCGACAACCTCGCTTATGGCCTCGGCGGCGCCCTGCGGCAGATCGAGGAGGTCCTCGAAATCCGGCGTACGCTGGAAGTGGGATTGATCGGCAAGACGATCGACGTGATCGGCGAGGAGGACATCGCCGAGCTGCGCGCCACCGTCAATCGGATGCGCGCCCATGCTGAGCGGGGCGAAACCTTTGCGCAAGACGACCAGTTGTTCCACCGACTGCTGTTTCGCTGCCAGGACAATGAAACGCTGGTGCGGCTGATCGATGTCTTCTGGCTCGCCTTCTATAAGGCGTCGGATTTCGTCAACCTTGAAAATGCCGATCCGATGGCGACGTGGCGCGACCATGCCGCGATCGTCGATGCGATCGAGGCAAAAGATCTGGAGGAGGCGCGCAGACGCCTGGATCGTCACTACGAAGGCATTGCCCGGGTGATTGCCAACAACAAGACAAGTTCAAACGTGGGAGGAACACATGAAAAGACTGTCTAGATTATCCGTCATTGCGCTTGGCGCCCTGCTGTCGACGGCTGCCGTTCCGGCTCTTGTCGTTTCGGGCGTTGCAGCTGAGGCTCAGGCAGCCACGCTGTCGGGCGGTTTCGATGTCGGCCCCGGAGGCTTCCAGGGCAACTTCAATCCGCTCGCCGCGACCGCCGGCTTCACCTGGCTCAGCGTCTACTACGAACCGCTGATCACCTATGACGAGAAGCTGCAGAAGGTCGTCGGCGCGCTGGCAAGCTCCTACGAGGTCAGCTCCGACCAGATGACCTACACGTTCAAGCTGGCGGACGCCAAATGGCATGACGGCAAACCGTTCACCGCCAAGGACGCGAAGTTCACCATGGGCCTTGCGATGGAAGCGAAAACCGGCTCGGTGCTCGCTGCCCGGCTGAAGGGCATATCGTCGGTCGAGACACCGGACGATCACACTGTTGTCATCAAGCTCAGCGCCCCCAGCAGCAGTTTTCCCGACACGATGACCAAGGTGATGATGCTGCCCGAGCATGCCCTCTCCTCGATTCCGGCCGACCAGCTGGCGAAGAACGCGTGGTGGTCCACGGCCCCGATCGGCACCGGTCCGTTCAAATTCACCAAATACGTCTCGGATCAATATGTCGAACTTGCCGCAAATACCGATTACCGCGGTGGCAAACCCGCACTGGAACGCGTCATCAATCGCTATTTCGCCAACCCGGCCGCAGCGATCGCGGCGCTGAGATCCGGCGAAATCCAGTTCACCTATGTCGATTCCAACGACGTGCCGACCTTCAAGGACAACAAGGACTTTAAGGTCATCGAAGGCAACTCTTTCGTCGTCAACTATCTCGGCTTCAACCACGATTCCCCGCTCTGGAAGGACGTGCGCGTCCGCCAGGCGGTGATGTACGCGATCAATCGCGATGCCATCATCCAGAGCCTCTATGGCGGCGCGGCCAAGCCTGCCAATTGCGCCTATGTCGCCGAACAGCTGATACCTCAGGGCATCGACACCTATACCTACGATCCCGAGAAGGCCAAGCAATTGCTGACGGAAGCCGGTTGGGACCAGATCAACGGCAGCAAACCGATCACGCTTCTGACCTATTACACTACGCCGCTGGCGACCAACGTGCTTGCCGCAGTCCAGGCAATGCTTGCCCAGGTCGGCATCAACATCGTCCCGCGCGCCGTCGATGCGCCGACCTATAACAGCATCGTGCTCAATGCGACGCCGGATATTGCCCAGTTCCAGTTGGTTTATGCCGGGCTGCAGAACGGGCCGGATGCCGGAAGCATCAATGTCGGCCTCAACGAGAAGCAGATCCCTCCGGCCGGACCGAATGTCGCCAGGGTTCGCATGCCTGACCTCACCAAGGCGCTCGATAGTGCCTTGGCCGAGCCTGATAGCACCAAGCGGGATGCCGCCTACCAGGACGTCTGCAAGGCGATGAACACGAACCTGCCCTGGGCGACGCTCTGGGTGGCAAACCGCTACGGCATCGTCTCGACCAAGGTGAAGGATTTCGTCTGGACGCCGGCGCCGGGCGGCGGCCCCTACCAAGCCAATCCGCAGAAATGGTCGATTGCCGAATAGGCGTTTGCCGGGAAAGCCTCGAGGGTGGCCTCGGCCACCCTCACAAGACGGCCCGATAAGACGGATTGCCGATGCTCCAATACAGTCTCAGACGTCTGATCATAGGAATAGGCATGCTCGTTGCCCTGAGCATGCTGATCTTCCTGCTGCTGCGCCTGACACCCGGCGATCCGATCGATGCCTATATCGATCCGAATCTGCCGATGTCGCCGTCAGATCTTGCCGATCTGCGCCGAAGCCTCGGGCTCGATCAGCCCTTGCCCGTGCAGTATCTGGGCTGGTTGCAGCAGGCGCTGACCGGCAATCTCGGCTATTCGATCAAGCGTCTCGATCAGCCGGTTCTGGGTTTAGTGCTGTCACGGATCGGCCCGACAGTGCTCTTGATGGGCACCGCACTTGCCTTCGCCATCGTCGCCGGCATTACCTTCGGGGTGATCGGCGCCGTCCGCCGCAATTCGCTTGCCGATCTCTCCTTGTCGGTGGTTGCGCTTGCCGGCATTTCGAGCCCTGCCTTCCTCAGCGCGCTGATCGGGCTTTATATTTTCTCCGTCCGCCTGCACTGGATGCCATCCGGCGGCATGCTGACGCCGGGCGAGGAATTCTCGCTCGGTGATCTCCTCCACCATCTGATCCTGCCGGCGGCACTTCTGTCTGTCGCGCAAGCCGCATTGATCATGCGTTACATGCGCGCGTCGCTGCTCGAAGTCCTGAACCAGGATTACGTGCGCACGGCCCGCGCAAAGGGCGTTCGCGAGTTCTGGGTCATCACCAAGCATGCCTTGCGCAATGCGCTTCTTCCGATCGTGACGCTGATCGGCTCCACCATCGGGCTTGCAATCGGCGGCGCCATCTTCATCGAGAGCGTCTTCAACTGGCCGGGTATGGGTCTCTTGCTTGTCGATGCCGTGCAGACTCGCGACTACCCCGTCATCATGGGCGCGACGCTCGTCATCGGTGCTTGCGTTATCGTCGTCAATCTTCTGACCGACATCACCTATGCGGTCGTCGACCCGCGCATCAAGGTGGGCTGATCATGCTGGCACGCTCTTCCGAACGCCGGAGCCCCGGACCATTGGCTCGCGCCTTCAGTCGGTTTCTGCTCAACCGCGCAGCCGTTGCCGGCGTCTGTATTGCCATTCCAATGCTGCTGCTGATCCTCTCCTATCCGCTATGGTGGGCTTTCCGGCCGAACGACATCGATCTTCTGGCGATGAATAGCGGCCCGACGGCAACGCACTGGTTCGGAGCCGATGGCGTCGGCCGCGACGTCTTCGCCCGCGTGCTCGAAGGCGGCCGCATTTCGCTTCTGGTCGCCGTCGCATCGACCGCGCTTTCGGCAGTCATCGGGTTTCTCTTCGGGGCAATCTCGGCGCTTGCAGGACGATGGACGGACGCCGTCTCGATGCGCTTCGTCGATTTGGTAATGACCCTGCCGCCCGTCATCTTCCTGCTTGTGCTCGCCTCGATTGCCGGTACCGGCATTTGGCCGACGGTGCTCGTCATCTCGCTGCTTTCCTGGCCGCTGCTGGCGCGCATGATCCGTTCGCGGCTGCTGGAATTGCGTGAACGCGACTTCGTCATGGCCGCCCGCGGCATGGGCGCCGGCATCGGACATCTGCTCTTTCGCCACGGCCTGCCGAACTCGATCGATATCCTCGTGGTCTATGCAACGCTGCAGATCGCCAATGCCATTCTGCTCGAGGCGGGCCTGTCCTTTCTCGGTCTCGGCATCGCCCCGCCGGCGGCAAGCTGGGGCAACATGCTGAACGCGGCCCGCTCGACCGCCGTGCTCGAACAATATCCGTGGCAATGGCTCTTCCCCGGCGCCGCGCTCATCCTTGCCGTCCTGGCAATCAACTTCATTGGCGATGGCCTCAGAGATGCCTTCGACCCGCGTGCCGAACTGAACTGACAATCGAAAGAATCGAAAATGACCAAATTCAAGGGTGTCATCCCCCCTGTCGTAACACCGCTCAATCCCGATCTCACCGTCGACTATCCATCCTATACACGCGTGCTCGAGCATCTGATCGATGCCGGTTGCCATGGCGTATTCGTGCTCGGCTCGACGAGCGAGGTGATCTTCCATGACGAAAAGACCCGGCGGGAAATCATCGAACATTCGGCCAAGGTGGTGAATGGCCGGGTGCCGCTGATCGTCGGCGTCATTGACCCGACCACGGATCGCGTCATCGCCCATGCGAAGGTCGCAAAGGCCGCCGGCGCCGATGCGGTTGTGGTGACGGCCCCATTTTATACGGTCACCAGCCAGTCCGAGATCCTCGACCACTTCCGTTATATCCGCGACGCGGTGGACATTCCGCTGGTCGCCTACGACATTCCCGTCTGCGTTCACGTCAAGCTGCAGCGCCACACCGTGGTCACGCTCGCCAGGGAAGGCGCGATTATCGGCCTCAAGGATTCCAGCGGCGACGACGGCAACTTCCGCTACGCGCTCCTCGATCTTGCCGAACACAAGGACGTCTTCCTGATGACCGGCTCCGAGATCGTCGTCGATACTGCCCTGCTGATGGGCGCCCATGGCGTCGTTCCCGGTATCGCCAATGTCGATCCGCACGGCTATGTCCGCCTTTGGGATGCTGCCCAGCGCGGTGATTGGGTCGCCGCGAGGAAGGAACAGGAGCGTCTCTGCCGCCTGTTCGAAATCGTCTGGGTCGCGCAGGGCCGCGTCAGCGGCGGCGCAGCCGGCATCGGCGCCTTCAAGGCGGCGATGCGCAGCCTCGGCATCATTGATTCCGCCGTCATGCCGCGGCCGCGTGCCTCCCTCAACGATGCCGAAACGGCGCGGATCGACGAGATCCTGCGTGCAACCGGTCTGCTGAACTGAGCCGGCTGATGGAACAGACCGCCGAACCCGTACTCGACATCAGGGGATTGCGAACGGTCTTCCGCATCCGCGGCGGCGAGATCACGGCGGTCAACAATATCGACCTGACCGTTGCCGCCGGTGAGACGCTTGCACTGGTCGGCGAATCCGGCTCCGGCAAGTCGGTCACCAGCCTATCCGTCATGCGGCTGCTCACCCGCAACATCGGCGTGATCGCTGCAGGCAGCATCCGCCTTGCGACCAGCGACGGCGTGGTCAGAGATCTGGTCTCCCTAGATGACGAGAGCATGCGCAGGATCAGGGGCGACGACATCGGCATGATATTCCAGGAGCCGATGTCGAGCCTCAATCCCGTCTTCACCATCGGCGACCAGATCGCCGAGCCGATCCGCATCCATCGCGGAGCGGACCGCAAGGCGGCGATGAACGCAGCCGTCGCGTTGCTTGAAAGCGTCGGCATACCGGATGCCCAGCGCCGCGCCCGCCAATATCCGCACGAACTGTCGGGCGGCATGCGGCAGCGTGCCACGATCGCCATGGCGCTCGCCTGCGATCCGGCGCTGCTGATCGCCGACGAGCCGACAACGGCGCTCGACGTGACGATCCAGGCGCAGATTCTCGACCTGCTCCTCAAACTGCAGCGCGAGCGCGGCATGGCCATGCTCTTTGTCACCCACAATCTCGGCGTGGTCGCCGAAATCGCCCATCGCGTCGCGGTAATGTATGCCGGCCGGATCGTCGAAGAAGGGCCGGTCGGCGAGGTTTTCCGCAATCCCAAGCACCCCTACACGATGGGCCTTCTCGCCTCCATGCCGCGCCTTGGCGATGCCGCGCGGATGAAGCTGGCCGGCGAAAAGCTTGCGGCCATTCCCGGCATGGTTCCGAGCCTGATGAACATGCCGAGCGGCTGTGCCTTTTCCCCGCGCTGCAAGTTCGCGATCGATGCCTGTCGCGCTGCCGTTCCCGCACTCGAACAGGTCAATCCGCAGCATCGCAGCCGCTGCATCAGATGGCAGGAGATCTAGATGAGTGCACCGCTGCTCTCCGTCCGCGACCTTTCGAAACATTATACTTCCCGCGGCACGCGGCTGAACATTCTTGAGGGTATCTCCTTCGACATCGGCAAGGGTGAAGTCGTCGGGCTTGTCGGCGAATCCGGCAGCGGAAAGACCACGATCGGGCGCTCTGTCCTTCGCCTGGTCGAGCCGTCGTCAGGCAGCGTCCGTTTCGACGGCACAGAACTCACGGCACTTTCCGCCTCCGCGCTCAGAAGGCAACGGCCGCGCATGCAGTATATTTTCCAGGACCCCTTCGCTAGCCTGTCGCCGCGTATGACGATCGGCGAGATCCTGACGGAAGGCCTGAAGATCCAGGGGATCGGCACCGCCCGTGACAGGCTCGAACGGGCGCAGTCGGCCTTGACCCAGGTCGACCTGCCCGCCGATGCGATCAATCGATATGCCCATGAATTTTCCGGTGGCCAGCGCCAGCGCATCGGCATTGCCCGTGCGTTGACATTATCGCCAGAATTCATCGTCGCCGACGAGCCGGTCTCGGCGCTCGACGTGTCGATCCAGGCGCAAGTGATCAACCTGCTGCGCGATCTGCAGCAGCAGCTTGGCCTGACCATGCTGTTCATCTCGCATGACCTTGCAGTTGTCGAATATATCTGCGACCGGGTGATCGTGCTTTATCTCGGCCGCATCATGGAAATCGCGCCGAGTGTTGATCTCTATGCGAGACCGCAGCATCCCTATACACGCGCGCTTCTCTCGGCGATTCCGTCGCCTGATCCGGATGCCCGCCGTAACAGGCAGATCCTGAAAGGCGATATTCCAAGCCCGGCCAATCCGCCGAGCGGATGTGTTTTTCGCACGCGTTGTCCGAGCGCGCTTGAAGCCTGCGCGGGCGCCGTTCCGCAACTGCGGGAAATCGCTCCCGGCCACTTCAAGGCCTGCATCCGCGACGACCTCAACTGATCCGTCATCCATCGGAGAAACAAGAGATGAATGCGAAGACGCCGCGTCCCGCCATCGGCGGAAATTGGGCGAGCCTGCTTCTGCCGATCGCAGCCGATGACAGCATCGAATTCGACAAGCTTGGTGAAGAGATCGACATCCTCATCGATGCCGGCGTCGATGGTATCTATTCGAACGGCACTGCCGGCGAATTCCACAATCAGACGGAGGCGGAGTTTGACAGCATCCAGGCAATGCTGGCCGAACGCTGCAAGGCATCTTCAACGCCATTCGTCATCGGCGCCTGCCAGCCCGACCCGCTGATCATGCTCAATCGCGTCCGCCGCGCCGCCGTGCTCGATCCCCGCGCCATTCAGGTCATATTGCCCGACTGGTGGCCGCTCAACGATGCCGAAGCGGTCGACTTCCTCAAACGAGCGGCCGAGGCTGCCGACGGCATTCCGCTCATCCTCTACAATCCGCCGCATGCAAAACGGGTGCTGGCGCCAAAGGACCTCGGCATGGTCTGCGCGGCGGTGTCTGAGGTGATCGGCATCAAGCTCGCCGATGGCGACGCTTCCTGGTATGTCGAGGCGCGCCTGTATCTGTCCGGGCTGTCGCTCTTCGTCCCCGGCCATCATCTCGCAACCGGCACCAAGGAAGGTGTGGCAGCAGGCTCTTTTTCCAACGTGGCCTGCCTTAGTCCCCGCGGTGCTCAGACCTGGACGGTCTCGATGCGAAACGATATAGACGCCGCACTCGATTTGGAGCGACGCATCTGCACGTTTATGGACGCGCATATCGTCCCCTTTCGCCAGGAATTTGGCTATTCGAACGCCGCTCTCGACAAACTTTTGAGTGCGATCGGCAATTGGGGACCCGTAAGCACCCGCTTGCGGTTTCCCTATCGCTCGATAGACATGGCAGAAGCGGTCAGATTGCGACGCATCGCACGCGCCGAACTCCCCGATCTTTTCCCCTGAGTTTGCCTAAAGAAGGGGCCTTTCCGCATGGCGCGCAACGAAAACTTCTACCATCCCAGCCGGGCGGATATCTTGCTGGAGGCCTCCTTCAGCAGAACGATGAAGCGGTCGACGTCGCTTTTTTGTGTGCGGAAGGCCGGGGCGCCGACATTCACCGCGGCGATCACGGACCCGTCGAATGCCAGAACCGGCACTGAGACGGAGACGAGTTGCTCGCTGACTTCACCATAACTCACACAAAATCCCTGGCGGCGGATTTTATCCAATTCAGCAACCAGCTTGCCACGATCCGTGATCGTGCGCTTGGTCAGCCGCGGCAAAGTCTCCGGGATCATTTGTAACTGCACCTGGGGGTGGAGATAGGCGAGAAGCACCTTGTACGAGCCGGCCGTGAGCGGCCGTCTTCGACCGATCATCGCCTGCACCCGCAAGTCGCGCATCGGTTCGAACTTTGCAATGCACAGGGATTCCCCATTGTCGATGATCCTGAGCTGGGTCGTTTCGTTCGCCTTTTGGCCGACTTCTTCAAGGATAGGATTGGCTATTCGCACCAGATCAACCTGTGTCGAGGCAGCGGTCCCGAGAATGATCGCAGTCGTCCCCAGCCGATAAGTGCCCGTATCGCTCTTCCGCACCAGGCCGCGCCGTTCCAGTGTGCGTAACATGCGCAAAATTCTCGGCTTGGTTTCCCCGAGGTTCTGCGCCACCTCAGTCAGTCTGATATCCGGGTTTTTGGCGACATTCAGCAATACGTCAATGCAGACATCAACAGATTGCACGGTATCGCTTTTTGATGGTTGTCTTTTGTCCATAAGACCAGAAGTTTCTCCGCGACTAAGGTCGAAGGATTGGCATACTTTCAAGTTACGCCTATCGTAACGCGCTTGTTTTCCGTTTGACAGCCCCCTTGAGGCCCCCTTACCAATTTGTGTCAAGAGCGGACGGGAACCTGCTCGCACCGACCAAGCAAGGTCGGCCCAAAAACGCTAAACCGGGATGGATGGAATGGCCGCAAAAACATTGACGCGGGCAGCGATCGGGCTGCTCGGAACGATTGCTATTCCTGCAATGGTCGTCGCACAGGAAGCCCCGCTGACGATCGGGATGTCGACGACGCCGACGACGCTGGATCCCCATGAAGACAGTTCGGCGCCAAACAATGCGACCTCGCGCCATATCTGGGACAGCCTCATAAACCTCACGGGAACCTCGGCAAATGCTCCGGAGCTCGCCACCGAATGGAAGGTCGTCGACCCAACCCACTGGGAATTCAAGCTGCGGAAGGGCGTGAAATTCCATGACGGCAGCGAGTTCAACGCCGATGACGTCATCGCTTCGCTTCTGCGTGCCCGCGACAAGCCCAGCCAGAGCTTTGCTTCCTACACCCGCAATATTGTCAATGTCACGGCCACGGATCCCTATACCATCGTCGTCGAGACGAAGGTTCCGGATCCGATCCTGCTGAATTCCGTCAGCCGAATTCGCATTATCAGCGCCGATTGCAAGGAGGCGCCGGTCCAGGATTTCGACAACGGCAAATGTGCAATCGGAACCGGGGCCTATTCCTTCGTCTCCTATTCGCCAGGCAGCAACCTGACCTTGAAGCGCAATGACGGCTATTTCGCTGGCCCCTCGCACTGGTCGAACGTCACGCTGCGCTTCCTGCCCGATGACGGCGCCCGTCTGGCATCGCTTCTTTCCAACGAGATCGACATTGTCGAAACTCTTCCTGCCGATGGAATGGCACGCGTCGAAGCGAGCGATAATCTGCAAGTCATCAACGGCCTATCTTCCCGCTTCGTCTATCTTGGGCTCGATGTCAGCCGCGATGTTTCACCTTTCGTGAAGGCTGCGGATGGTTCCGATCTCGACAAGAACCCGCTCAAGGATGAACGGGTGCGTCGCGCAATGCTGATGTCGATCAACCGGCCGGCAATCGTCGACCGCGTCATGCAGAAGAATGGCACGGTGGCCGACCAATTCGTCGTCCAAGGCTATGCGGGCTATTCCGAAAAAGTCGAGAAGGTGGGCTATGATCCTGCTGCAGCCAAGGCGCTTCTGGCTGAGGCCGGTTATCCGGATGGCTTCAGCCTGACCCTGCATGGCCCCTCTGGCCGTTACGTCAAGGATGCCGAAGTTCTGCAGGCGGTCGGCCAGATGTTCACGCGCATCGGCATCAAATCGAAAGTCGAGGTCCTGCCCTGGTCGATGTATTCGGAAGCCTATTCAAAGGGCACCTACAGCACCTATTTCGGCTCCTGGGGTGTGAACACCGGCGAAACCACCAATCCGACTGTTGCACTCGTCGCCACGCGCGACGAGAAAAAGGGGACCGGCAGATATAACGGCGGCGGCGTGTCCGATCCGAAGATCGACGAGGTGCTGGCCAAGGCGAGTTCGACACTCGATGAAGCTGCACGCGCGCCCCTTCTCAAGGAGCTGTCGACAGAGACCTTCAACAACCTCTGGCTCCTCCCAATGCATTACGAAAACGTCGTGCTGGGCGCAAAGAAGACCGTGTCCTACACCCCGCGCGGCGACAAATATACGCTCGCTTACGACGTGAAGCCGGCGGACTGATGCATCTCGTCCAAAAGCGTGCAGCGGTTTTGGGACAAATAAAGATTTGAAGTGCGTCGCATCGATCCAATCGATGCGGCGCGGTTTAAAACAGCAGCATGGGGCCGCCCCGAGGCCACCCTTTCTTCATCTCCCAGGAGACATTCATGCAGGAACTTGGAACGGGCGAAGCCGTCGCCCGGGCGAAGGCCATCTATGACTATGGCCAGACGGCCATCTTCGCCTCTCAGGCCGATCCCCGCCTCCATATGGTGCTTTATGTGCCGCCGACGGCGGCAGACGGCCGCAAGCTCGACCTCCTAGTCGCGGTCCACGGCACCGGGCGCACGTCGGCCATCGACTTCCGCGACGGTTTTGCCGAATTCGGACTCTACAACGACTGCGCCATCCTTTGCCCGATCTTCCCGGTTGGCGTTCTCGGCGATGGTGCGCGTTCCGGCTACAAGTTTCTTGAGGAAGGCGACATCCGCTACGATCAGGTCGTCCTTGCCATGGTCGCGGAGATGGCCGACAAATACCGCCAGGACTGGTCCAAATTCGCCATGTTCGGCTTCTCCGGCGGCGGGCATTTCGTGCACCGTTTCACCATCCTGCATCCGGAAAAGCTCTGGGCGGCATCGATCGGCGCACCTGGTTCCGTCACCCTTCTGGATCCGACGCGTGACTGGTGGGTCGGCATTCGGGATCTGGAGGCACGCTTCGGCAAGGCCTTCCGGCCCGAGGATCTCGCCAAGGTGCCGGTGCATATGATCGTCGGCGACGCCGATCTGGAGACCTGGGAAATCACCCATAAGCCGGGCGGCAAATATTATATGGATGGCGCAAACGACGCCGGCAAAACCCGGCCAGAGCGCCTTGCCGCCTTGGCGAGCTCATTCCGCAAAGCGGGTGTCGATGTGACATTCGATCGTGTTCCGGGCGTCTCTCACGACCGGATGAAGGTTCTCGGTCACGTCAAGACCTTCCTGGCAAAGGTACTGGAGGGCCGTCGCGCGAAATGAGAAATGCAACGATCGTGGCGCCTCAGCCGGAGGCAGTCGAAGCCGGCGCGGAAGTTCTCGAACGCGGCGGCAATGCCATCGACGCAGCACTTGCCTGTGCTTTCGTCCAAGGTGTGGTCGACCCGCAGATGGCCGGCATCGGCGGCTTCGGCTCCATGCATGTCTATATGCCGAAAAAGGGCGTGCACGAGATCCTCGAATTTTATGCGCGCGCGCCGTTGAAGGCTGCGCCGGACATGTGGCTCGACAAGATCAAGCACCAGAGCCGCGACGGCTTCGGCTACGTGCTTGAAGGCAATATTTCCGATATCGGCTACCTTGCCGTCTGCACTCCCGGCTCGCTAAAGGGCTATGAGACCGCGCTACGCAATTACGGCACCTTCGATTGGGCCGATCTCGTCAAGCCGGCCATCCGCCTGGCCCGTAACGGTTTCATGATCCGAAACCACATGCACTGGTATTGGGCCAAGGACCAGTCGAATGACGGTTTTGCCAACACGCTCGACAAGCTGCGCTTTTCTGCAACGGGCCGGAAAGTCTATTTCCACGACGACGGCACGCTCAAGAATGTCGGCGACCTGCTCGTCAACAAGGACATGGCACAGACCCTCGAACGCATCGCGCGAAGCGGCGGCTCGGACATCTTCTATCACGGCGAACTGGCCGAGCAGATCGCCGACGATTTCAAGGCAAATGGCGGCTTGATCGATCGGCAGGATCTGGCGCGTTACGAATTGTCGAAGGTAGAGCCCGTTTGGGGCGACTACCGCGACAACCGCATCGCCACCTCGCCTCCACCAGGCTCGGGCTTCCCGATGCTTGAACTCCTGCATATCATGGAGCAGTTCGATGTCGGCTCGCTGCAGCATGGCAGCGCCGAGCATGTCCGCATCCTGTTCGAGGCGATGAAGCGGATGACGATCGACAAGGACGCACATATGGGCGATCCCGCATATGTCGACGTGCCCTATGAAAAGCTGGTTTCGAAAGAGCATGCAAAGGCGCATGCCGGCGCGATCAAGGCGGGTGAGATCGCCAGCGTATCGCGCCTTGATGGGTCGCAACGCGACACCACCCATATCTCGGTGATCGACAAGGATGGCAATGCCGTCGCGATGACCCACACCCTCGGCAGTCCCTCGGGCGCGATCACCGATGGCCTCGGCTTCATGTACAATGGCACGATGAGCCGCTTTAATCCGCTTCCGGGCAAGCCCGGCTCCATCGCGCCCGGCAAGCGGCGTCCCAGCTCGGCGGCACCGACGATCGTCTTTAAGGGCGACGAGCCCAGCATCGTCATCGGAGCGCCAGGCGGCAGCTATATCGCGCCGGCCGTTGCGCAATGCCTGATGAACATGATCGATTTCGACATGTCCGTGATCGAGGCCGTCTCGGCGCCAAGGATCGTAGGAGTGTCAAACACGATCGACATCTGCAATCGCATTCGCCACTCTGTCGAAGATGAGTTGCGGGCGCAGGGCTACCAGGTGGCGCGGTCGCCGCAGACATATGCGTTCGCCGCAGTCCACGCGATCAAGATTGACGGCGGCATCTCGAAAGGCGCGGCCGATCCGCAGCGCGACGGGATGGCGATCTCCGTCGCCTAGATTCAAAAATGTTACAGCGTCCTTTGCGGCTCTCGAAAAGACGCGCGGTGCTGTGGGAGAGGTTCAATGGTCACATCCATTATCAGGCGGTTGATACAGGCGCTGCTCGTCGTTGTCGCGATGACGATCATTGTCTTCATCGGCGTCAATGTGATTGGCAACCCGGTCGACATCTTGATCAACCCGGACGCCAACCAGGCGGAGCGGGCACTCGTTATCGCGCATTACGGCCTGGATCAGCCGCTGTGGAAACAATATCTGCTGTTTCTCCAAGGACTTCTGCACGGGAATTTCGGCAACAGCTTCGTCTATGGGCGGCCGGCGCTGGGTCTGATCCTTGAACGTCTCCCAGCGACACTCGAACTGGCGATCACGGCTCTCGGCATCGCGCTGCTGTTCGGCTTACCGCTTGGGCTGTATGCAGGGCTCTACCCCAATCGAATTTCCTCCCAGCTCATCATGAGCGGTTCGATTCTGGGCTTCTCACTTCCGACCTTCTGGGTCGGTCTCATGCTGATCATGGTATTTTCCGTCGAGCTCGGCTGGTTGCCGACGAATGGCCGCGGCCCGACGCAAGAACTGCTTGGCGTACAATGGTCGTTTCTGACCGCAGACGGCATCAGGCACCTCTTATTGCCCGCCTTCAACTTGGCTCTGTTTAAAACGTCGCTCATTCTTCGGCTGACCCGCGCCGGTGTGCAGGAGGTCCTTCCCCAGGACTATGTGAAGTTTGCCCGCGCCAAGGGATTGCGAGAGCGGCGGATCATTTCCGTGCACGTTCTCAAGAACCTGATGATCCCGGTGGTGACCATCATCGGCCTCGAATTCGGGTCACTGATCGCCTTTTCGGTCGTCACCGAAAGCATCTTTGCGTGGCCCGGCATGGGCAAGCTCATCATCGACTCGATCAATCTTCTCGATCGCCCTGTCATCGTCGCCTACCTGATGATGATGGTGCTGCTCTTCGTCGTCCTCAATTTCATCATTGATATCTGTTATACCCTTCTGGATCCGCGGGTCCGGCTGGAAGGAAAGGCTTGACCCATGGCCGAACCAAACACCCAAGACACAAGCGCTCCAGCGCCCGAACCCAGTCGTCTGTCGAAAGGGATTGCGGATTTCTTCAGCTCTCCTGCAGCCGCGATCGCCTTCCTCACGCTGGTGATCATCTGTTGCCTGGCGCTGTTCGCGCCATGGATCTCTCCGCAAAACCCCTATGATTTGATGCAGCTCGACATCATGGACGGACGGCTGCCGCCGGGGTCCGAATCCATGACCGGGCTTGTCTATCACCTCGGTACCGACAGCCAGGGCCGCGATATTCTGTCCGGCATCCTCTATGGCCTGCGCACCTCGTTGCTGGTGGGCGTTCTGTCGGCTTTCGCTGCTGCCATCATCGGAACCTCGGCCGGACTGTTCGCCGCTTACATGGGAGGTCGCACGGAAACCGCGATGATGCGGCTCGTCGACCTTCAGCTCTCGTTTCCGACCATATTGATGGCGCTCATGATGCTCGCTGTGCTCGGCAAGGGCGTGCCCAATGTCGTGATCGCACTGATCATCGCCGAGTGGGCGACCTATGCCCGCACCGTCCGCGGCACCGCTCTGGTCGAGCGCGAGAAGGAGTATATCGAGGCGGCCCGGATGCTGCGCCTGCCCGGATGGCGCATCCTCTTCAGGCACCTGCTGCCGAACTGTCTTGCGCCGGTCATCGTCATCGCCACCATGCAGATCGCCAGGGCAATTGGCCTCGAAGCAACCTTGTCCTTCCTCGGCCTCGGTGCATCGGTGACCGAACCATCGCTCGGCATGCTGATCTCGACGGGCTACCAGTATCTTCTGACGGGCCTCTACTGGATCAGCTTCTTTCCCGGCATTGCCCTTCTGGTCACGATCGCGGCGATCAATCTCGTCGGCGACCGGCTGCGCGATGTCCTCAACCCGAGGAACATGTCATGACCCCATTGCTGCAAGTGAGCAATCTCGTCACCGAATTCGGCGGCGGCAGGGGACGGCCCAGCCTTTGCGCCGTCAATGATGTGTCATTCACGGTGGAGCGCGGCAAGGTCCTTGGTCTTGTGGGAGAATCCGGATCCGGAAAGTCGGTGACCGGCTTCTCGATCATGCGGCTCCTCGATAAGCCCGGGCGGATTGTCGGCGGCAGCGTCATCTTCGACGGCGCCGACATCGCGAAATATTCGGACGAAGAGATGCGGCAGCTGCGCGGCAAACGGATCGCCATGGTATTCCAGGATCCGATGATGACGCTCAATCCGGTTCTGACGGTCGGCACGCAGATGGTGGAAGCCGTGCAGGCACACGAGCGAGTCTCGAAGGATGCTGCCCGGCAGCGGGCGCGCGATGCTTTGGCGCTGGTCGGAATACCAAGCCCTGAAGAAAGGCTTGCCGCTTATCCGCATCAGTTTTCCGGCGGAATGCGCCAGCGTGTGGCGATTGCCATCGCGCTTCTTCACAAGCCGGACCTTATTATCGCCGATGAACCGACAACGGCGCTGGATGTGACGATCCAGAGCCAGATCATTTCCGAATTCCAGAAGCTCACCGAAGAGGGAAATACGGCGGTGATCTGGATCACCCACGATCTGGCGATCGTCTCAAGATTGGCCGACGAGATCGCCGTCATGTATGCTGGCCGCCTCGTCGAGACCGGACCCGTGGGCAAGGTTCTGACCGATCCTCATCATCCCTACACGGCCGGTCTGATCGCGTCCGTTCCTTCGCAAAACAGACGCGGAGAGCCGCTTCGCCAGATCCGCGGCATGACGCCGGCCATCAACCGCCTCCCACAGGGATGCAGTTTTCGTACGCGCTGTGATCGGGCAACCGACGGCTGTCTGGTCATGCCGGCGCTCGTGCCGGAAGGCGATCGCTCCTTCCGCTGCATTCATCCCGTAACGAAAGAGGTAGCATGATGACGGCGACCGCCGCGCCCCTGATCGAAGCGAGGAACGTGTCGCAGCGCTTCGGAGCCAAGCCCGATCTCGCCGCTAAAATCGCGCTCAAGCTCAAACTGGCCAAACCGGCGCCTGTCGTTCACGCGCTTGATAATGTCAGCCTCAGCATTCGGCCCGGAGAGGTTGTCGGCCTCGTCGGCGAAAGCGGTTGCGGGAAGTCGACGCTCGGCCGCGCCATTGCCGGGATCACCTCGCCGAGCCAGGGCCAGATTCTCTGGAAGGGGATGGATCGAAGCGCCATGTCGAAAGGCGAGCAGCATCAGTTCGGTCTCGCCAGCCAGATGATCTTCCAGAACCCGATGGCGGCTCTCAATCCGCGCATGACCGTCGAGGAGCTTATCTGGGAGGCGCCTCGAACGCATGGGCTTGCCCGCTCGACGGAACGCGACGTCTATGTCGACAGATATTTGATGCTGGCCGGTTTCGACCCGGCCATGAAAAAGCGATACCCGCACCAGTTTTCCGGTGGCCAGCGGCAACGTGTCAATATTGCGCGTGCGCTTGCCGTGCAGCCGAAATTCCTCGTCTGTGACGAAAGCGTCGCCGCACTCGACGTTTCCATCCAGGCCCAGGTGATCAACCTGTTCATGGAACTTCGTGACAAGCTCGACCTGACCTATTTGTTCGTCAGCCATGATCTCGGCGTCGTGGAACATATTTCCGATCGCGTTGCGATCATGTATCTCGGCCGCATCGTCGAAGAGGCGCCCGTCGAGGAGGTTTTCAGGCGGCCCAATCATCCTTACACGAAAGCGCTATTGGCCGAGGTGCCGCGCATCGAATCCGGCAAGCGACAGTTCAAGCCCGTCGATGGCGAACTCCCCAGCCCGATAAACCCGCCAAAAGGCTGTCACTTCCATCCGCGATGCCCGTTTGCGATGGACCGCTGTCATATGGAAGTGCCAGTGAAAAAGGAAATTGCACCGGGGCACCTGTCGGCTTGCCACCTCAACGATGAAGGATCTCAAACGACAGGATGCTGATTGCTTCAGGCCTAAAATCATCCTCCTCTAATGTGCATGAGCACCGCCCGGTCGGGAAACCTTTTTCAACCCGGCCCCTGCTGCAGCGGTGTCCGCCAGGGACGCGTCGCCGAGCGAGATGACGCCGGTAAGGCGTTTGTCACGATTGACGACGGGAAGGCGGCGGACCTGGACCTGCCCCATATTGCGGGTCACGTCGTCGACATCTTCGTCTTCGAAACAATATTTGACATCGCGCGACATGACTTCGCGCACCTTTGCATCGCCCCCTAATCCGCCGGCAAGCCCGCGCACGACGAGATCGCGGTCGGTGATGGTTCCGACGAGCCGGTCGTTGTCGCCGACCGGCAGGAAGCCGATCTGCCTGTCGGCCATGCATCTCGCGATTTCGGCTATCGTCTGGTTAGGGTTGGCGATTTCTACATCGCGCGACATGATCTCTGACACTTTCATGGTCTTTCCTCCTGCCTTTTGCGGTTAGTGGACGTCGAATGTTCCGGTGAGAGTCGTTTCCGAAACGATGTGGTTGCGGCTCCTGTCACTCTCTTGAGGCCCTAATGGCGCATATCCGGATCCGGCCAGAGCGCCTGGACTTCTGCCGGCAGTCCGTGGCGCACTTTCCGCACCTCGCCCGGATCGATGTAGTGGGAAAGCACACGGAAAACCGACCGCACGGCCTCCTTCGCGTCTACCGGATGCGTCGATGAAAGCTCGTGGTTCACCTGCTCCAGGAACTCATCCAGGGAACGGGAGCGGACGGGTTGATTGGAAGGATCGTATCGATCGTAATAGGCGCCGCGCACAAGGAGCGGCAGCTGAGCCGACAGATGCGCAGCCAGATCGATCGGCAGACGATCTCTCAACGTATGAAGAACCGCGCCAAGCACATGCCAGGCGAGCTGCCGATCAGGTCCCTGGTCGGCCATCAGATCGTCGAGCCATATATTTGTGGTTTGCAGGGTCTTATCGAAGACGGCGACACCCGAAGCGCTCATGGCTCACCTCCATGATGATGGTTCGAATCTGTTGAACCATTGAGGGAGATGAAAGTTCCGGAAGCCATCGTTAAATGCTCCGGCCGCATCGTCAGGAATCCGACGTGCCCTCCTCCTCCACGAATATCCCCCAAGCGGCGATGAAGAGAGCGGCTATCAACGGGCCGATCACGAAACCATTGATGCCTACGAGAGAGATGCCGCCAATGGTGGAAATGAGGACGACATAGTCGGGAAGCTTGGTCTCCCTGCCGACCAAGGATGGCCTCAGAAGATTATCGACAAGACCGATGACGAGGGCGCCGACCGCAACCAGCACAATCGCCTTCATCCAAAAGCCGGCCAGGGCCAGGTAAATGGCCGTGGGCACCCAGATCAATGCGGCGCCGACCGCAGGCAGCAGCGACAGGAAGCTCATCAGTACGCCCCACAGAAGGGCTGGCTCGACGCCGAGGGCCCAAAAGGCGATGCCGCCGATCGAACCCTGGATGATGGCGATGATAATATTGCCTCGCACGGTCGCGTGAACGACCGAAGTGAATTTGGAAGTGAAGCGAAGGGTATGGGCATCGCTGAGAGGCAGCGCTCTTCTGATGGCGCGGGCAACGGCGCGCCCATCCCGGAACATGAAGAACAGGAGATAGAGCATCACGCCGAAGGTGACGAAGAACCGCAGGGTGTTCTGACCGAGGCTTAAGGCGCGTCCGGCAAAAAAACCGCCGCCCTGCATCAATGCCGAGGAAACGCGATCCTGTAACGTATCGACGCCGTTCAGCTCGATGCTCCGGAGCCAGTCGCGGAGGAACAAGGGCAATGCTTCCTGCAGATTATGAATAAAGCTCCGGACGTCGATCTCGCCAGTGTCCATACGTTGGTAGAGATGGTTGCCCTGCTGGACGAGTGAACTGAGGACGATCAGCCCGGGAATGATAACGACGCAGAGACAGATCAACACAGAGAGCGCTGCAGCAAGGTTTCCGCGCCCACCCAGCCGAGCCTCGATACGGGCGTGAAGCGGGAAGAAGATGATAGCGAGGACGACTGCCCAGAATATCGCCGAATAGAACGGTAGCACGACGGCGACGAACGCTATGGTCACGAGGACCAGAAGCACATAGAAACTGACACGCTGAAGGAGCATTCGATCTTTCCGCTTCGAGACCGCGATGATGGTAGCACAGATAAGGCGGCAACGCTGGGCCTCCCTTCCATCCTACACTAACGGTTCATTGCCGTAGGCGCCGTCCCCCAACCGGCCGGAACTTCTTCTTCGGATTTTAGTTATGCGGTTCATGTTAGTGAAGCCACTCCAGCCGACGCTCGGAACAACAATTCACGTTGAAGATCAGGATGTTCACATCCTTGACGGTGGCAACTCACATGGCATCCCAGTCCTCCTCCTGCATGGCTGCGGCAGCCTTGCGCAGGAAATTTTGCTTCCCTTCGACAACAGCGATTTCCGGATCATTGCACCCGACCGGCCTGGCTATGGACGGAGCACGCCGCTTGCACCGGCTGAGCGCGGACCTGAGGGACAGTCCTTCTGGCTTGAACGCCTTCTCGCGTCTCTTGATCTGCCGGAGGTGAGGATCGTCGCGCACTCGATCGGCAGCGCAGCGGCGTTACACCTTGCTGCAAGAAGACCAGACCTCGTCAGCGGAATTTTTCTCATGTCCCCGTGTTGCGCCCCTGTGCCATCGAAGCCATTGATCGTGCTTAGATCGGCGGTCGCTCCGGTGGTCGGGCCGTTGATCCGCCAGCACGTCATCGGTCGGTGGCCAGCATTCTTTCTGGATCGAGGTCTGAGGTCGTCCTCTTTTCCCAATCCCCTGCCTTCTCATCTCTCGGGCCTGCCGGCCTCTCACGTGGTCAATCCCATTACCATCCGCACGATGGCCGACGAGTTGCGCGCCTTCAACCGAGACATGGAGCGCCTTCCAGATCTGCCTGGCGATCTTCCCCTGCACGTTCTCTTCGGGGTGGCGGACCGCGTGATTTCACCGCACTGGCATATTGATTGGCTTTGCAGGAAGCATCCGAGGCCGATCGTCAGATTGCTGGAAGGTGTCGGGCACTTGCCCCATCATGTGGTCCCTGGCGTGGCGCGAGAGATGCTTTGTGCTCTTGTGGAGGCATTCGAAGAAGCGGAACTGCCGCGTGTGAGGAGCATCGGCTCGCAGGCGGTTGCGGAAGAGTACATGCCGATCTTCAGAGGAGATGAATGCCCGGCTCCTTAACTCGAAGCGCCGCGGCATTCCAGAGTAACGATGGGCAATACCAGACACAGGAGGACTGTGACCCGATCTCCGCCTTTGGGGAGGAGATGATTTTTCTGTTGTGGCAAATGAAAAATCTGATTTACTGACGCTTCGCTGCTTGGCTTTAAGGGGGATATTGCCGATGCCGTGGACTCGCAGAAATATTGTGCTGGGTGGTTTGGCGTTACTTGGCGCCGGTGCAATCCGGAAACCCGCATTTGCCGCGGCGTCTTCCTATTTCGACGGCACCGCTGTCGACAATGGCGTGACGTTCCGAAGGACCAACTTCGCCAAGATCGACAAACAGTGGCACCGCCAGGTTGTCAAATATTTCAGCAGCGAGCCGATCGGCACCGTCGTCGTCGACACGAGGCACCATTTTCTCTACGTGATCATGGAGAACAAGACGGCCATTCGCTACGGCGTCGGCGTCGGTCGCGAGGGCTTCAAATGGTTTGGCCGCGCGACGATCGACAGCAAATCGCTGTGGCCGCGCTGGACGCCGCCGCCGGAGATGCGCAAGCGCCATCCGGAACTGCCCGAATTCGTGGCGGGAGGCTCACCGAAAAACCCACTCGGGCCACGCGCCATGTACCTGCATCGCGACGGCGTCGATACCGGCTATCGCTTCCACGGCACGCTGGAGCCCTGGAGCATCGGCAAGGATGCCTCCAGCGGCTGTATCCGTATGTTTAACGAAGACGCCATCGATCTTTACCAGCGTTGCCCCATCGGCACTGCGGTGCAGGTCCTGCCGCATATCGCAGACCAGGCTGAAAGCGCCACTCAGGTCAGCCAGACAACCCCGGTCGAATAAGGAATATCACCTTGATCTCTATTGCGACCGGATTTACGAGGCGCCTTCTCGCCGCGACAATGCTCTTGGCGCTTGCCGCCTGCTCCACCACCGAACTCGCCTCGCTCGAAGAACCTGCGGCGGTGCCAATGACCGGCCAGACGAACGATCCGGCGCCTGGTTTCGAAAACGTCGCGGCTGGCAGCGAGCAAGATTTTATCCTGAATGTCGGCCGACGGATCTATTTTACGCAGGACTCCGCCAAGCTCGATTCCGTCGCCATGGCGACGTTGGACAAACAAGCCAGCTGGCTCAACAACAACCCGACCTGGATGCTCAAGCTACAGGGATTCGCCGACGATTCAGGGTCTGCGTCTAATATGGAGACGCTGTCGCAGAAGCGTGCCGACGCGGCAATGGCTTATCTTATCTCAAAGGGCGTGGACGCAAAGCGGATGTGGGCCAAGGGTTACGGGAACGAGCGCGAAGTCCGCGATTGCACGGAGCGCTCCTGCAAAGTGCAGAACCGGCGCGTCGTCTCCAATCTTCGCAAGCAGCCCGACGCTGTCTGATCTCTTCGCGAATGCCCCTTGTGCAAAAGGGGATGAAGCCACGTAATTCGCGGCAAGACGACGTCGCTTAGGGGCATTTGCGGGGGATGCGGCGAAGCCATTATGGTGGTCCGTCGGACAAAGGGCCGGCCACCAAGCCGGCCCTCCTTGCATGCAACTCAATTCAGGATCGCGCTACCGGAGCCGAGGCTCCCGAGCGGAGCTTGTCAAGAAGCTTCGAGAGCACACGCTTTCCTGCGTCCTTTGCACTTGCCCCGCGGCGTTTCCTGATTTCGACCGTGAACGGCTTTTTCCGGGACTTCATCGAGAAGCGCTCCTTAAGCCACCTGGCGCTCTGCTTCGATCTGAAGAGGCGCCTGCTGAAAGGAGCCGTCTCCAATGGCGATTTTGCGCGGCTTCATGGCTTCCGGCACCTCACGCTTCAGCGCGATCGAGAGAATACCGTTCGTCAGGGAGGCATTCTCGACCCTGACGTGGTCCGCGAGTTCGAAGCGACGTTCAAACGCGCGCCCGGCAATGCCGCGATGCAGATATTCGCCATCCTTCCCTTCGGCCTTCTGGCCTTTCACCACGAGCACGTTCCGCTCCTGGGTGATCTCGAGATCGGCCTCGGCGAAACCGGCGACTGCCATCTGGATACGATAGTCGTCTTCGCTCGTCTTGACGATGTCATAGGGCGGCCAGGTCTCGATCGCCTGCAGCCGCTGCGCATTGTTCAAGAGGTTGAAGACCCGGTCGAAGCCGATGCTGGACCGGTAAAGGGGTGCGAAGTCAAGTTCGTTTCTCATAGCCATATCCTCCGTAAAGCAACATGGAATGGAGACGCGTCCAAAACGCGTCCCCGGTCTGATCGACCCGCCTTTGCGCTGTCGACGAAAATGATCTGGTTTCGCGCGTTTTTCGATTCAAGAGGACATCAAAAAATTTTTTGGCCGAGGCTCAAGGTCGGCTGTAAGCCTCTTGAATGCTGTTTTCCTTCACCTAAATCGAATGGTGCCTGAAGATGTTCTTCACTTGTGTGGAAATTTTTGGGAGAAGTTCATGACCGGCAAAAGCACCAGCACGACGCCTCCGGATGGCGTTATCGAGGCGATCTCCGCCTCGCACATTCTTCATCCCCATCACCATTTCACCTCTCCGAACGAAGTTCTCGCCGCCGACATCTCTGCGCAGGAGAAGAGAGCGATCCTGGCGTCGTGGGCTTCGGATCTCTATGCGATTGAGTCCGTTCCGGCTCTACGGCAGCCGCCTGGCGTACCGTCGCCGGTGCGTTATGCCGACATCCTCGCCGCGCTCAAAGCCCTTGATGGCGAAGGACCACCTCGGGAAAGGACTGCGACGCGCGCTTCCCTGACGTCCAAGGCCCAAGCCGGTTGAAATTCAGTTGAGAGATCGGCGCGCCCGAAATTGCCCTGTCGAGCGCGCACTTCGTCGGTCGAATAGGCGGAATAGTCGAGGCGGCGAGCTATCCGAAGAGGGTGGCCGCTGCGTATGCAGGCGGCAACAGGGTGTCGAGCGGTGACGGCAGATCGATGATGAACCTGATATCCGCGGCATTTGCCGCAACGACCAGCTGGTAGCCGCCGGGCTCGGCGCGGAAGGCGCCGGCCTCAACGTCGAAATAAGCAAGATCACGCGGCAGGATCTTCATCACGGCTGTCCCTGTTTCACCGGGCAGCAGCGAATGCTTTGCGAAGGCGCGCAGTTCCTTGTCCGGCCGCTCCACCTTGGACTTTGGCGAACGCACATAGAGCTGGACCAGTTCCGAGCCGGCCCGGTCGCCGATATTGGTCAGATCGACGCTGACGGTCACGCCTTCGGCCCCCATGTCGCTGGCCGACAGGCGCGGCTTGCCCCAGCTGAAGCGCGTATATCCGAGGCCGAAACCGAAGGGGAAGAGCGGCTCGATAGCGCGTGTATCGTGATGACGATAGCCGACGAATACACCTTCGGCATAGCGCACATGCCCATCCTTACCCGGATAGACGGCTGGATCGCCTGTTATTGCGGAATTGTCGGCAAGCGCCTTCGGGAATGTCTGCGGCAGGCGTCCGCCGGGCTCGACATCGCCGAAGAGGACATCAGCGACGGCATTGCCCAGCTCTTGTCCGGGATACCAGATCTGCAGCACGGCACGAACCTTGCCGAGCCAAGGCATTTCCACCGGGCCGCCGGTCTGCAGCACGACCACGGTGTTGGCGTTGACGGCCGCAACCCGCTCGATCAGTTCCTCCTGCCGGCCGGGAAGTCGCATGTCGGGCAGGTCCAAGCCCTCGGTATCCCATTCGCCATCGCGGCCGACAAAGAGAAGCGTCACGTCGGCATTCAGTGCCGTCTCGACGGCTTGCCGCATATCGGCCTCGCCCAAGGGCTTTTCGACGCCGAAACGAATGGCGGTAAGGTTGATCCCCTCCCCGGTCGCCACCGGCGTGTCATACTCGACGGTGACGGTATGGGCCTTGCCCGCATCGAGCGCCACCGTGCCGCGTTGTTCGTCATTGGCGGTGCCGAAATAGTTTTCGCCGCGTGTCCAGCCGTCATGGCCGTCGACCGCGAGCCTGTCATTGACGAAGAGCCGCGCCAGTCCGGCATTGGTCATGCCGAAGAGGTGATCGCCGCTTTCCTCCGGCACGAATTGCATCGTCATCCGCGCCGAGAAATCTGCGGGGTCGAGTTCGCCTGACGGCAACTCGAACCAGAAGAACTCGCCCTTGTCGACGGTCTCGACATGAAGCGGATCGCCCTGGCACCCACGCCCCTTGAAATATTCGACGGTGATCTTTCCCTTGAACACCTCGGTCAGGCGGTTATGGCGGCAGCCGACGGCGTGGCTGACGCTGTTGGCATTGGAAAGGGCGGCTCGAATGCCGTCGAGCGGGCTGACTGTATAATGGGCGGCGATCTGCGCGCTGCCGCCGCCCATGACGCGCGCGCTCGCGGCGTTGGGTCCGATGACGGCGATCCGGTCGAGCGACGTCTTGGCAAGCGGCAGGATGCTGTCGTTCTTGAGCAGGACTGCGCCTTCGGCGCCGAGACGCCGGATCAGCGCCCGGTCTTCCGGCAGGTCGACCGCCTGCTCCGTAAGGTCAGGCTTCTTCTCGAACGCGCCGACCCGCTCGAGAAGCAGCAGGATCCGCCGTGCCGCCGCCCGCACGGTCGCCGCCTCGACCTTGCCCTCACGCACGGCCGCAACCAGCTTCTCGCCGCGATCACGCGCCGGGCCAGGCATTTCGAGATCAAGACCGGCATTGATCGTCTCGGCCGTCGAATGCGAACCGAACCAGTCGGACATAACGATCCCGTCGAACCCCCATTCCTCGCGCAGCACCTTGGTCAGCAGCCACGCATGCTCGCTCGTATAGGTACCGTTGAGACGGTTATAGGAAGACATGACGGCCATTACGCCGGCGCGCCTGACAGCCTGCTCGAAGGGCGGAAAGTAGATTTCGCGCAACGTCCGCTCGTCGATATCGGAGGACATGGTCTGCCGCTCGATCTCGGATTCATTGCCGGCGAAATGCTTGATCGTCGCGGCGATCCCCTGGCTCTGCACGCCCTTGATATAGGCGACGGCGAGTTCCGCGGTCAGCATCGGATCCTCGGAATAACACTCGAAATTCCGCCCGTTGAGGCCGGAACGATGGATATTCACCGTGGGGGCGAGCAGCACGGCGGCACCCTTGCTCTTTGCCTGCTGGGCAAGAGCCACGCCCATGCGCTCGACGAGATCGGGATTCCAGGTGGCGCCGAGCGCAATGGCGACAGGAAAGCAGGTCGCCTTGACGCCGCCGACCAGCGAACCCGCGCCGCGAGCCCCATTCGGCCCGTCCGTCACCTTGATCTTCGGCACATTAAGACGCTCGACGGGAACGGTCGTCCAGAAATCGGCGCCTGATAGCAGCGAGACCTGCTCCTCGAGCGTCATCTTGTCGAGAATGGAATCGATCATGCAAACCTCTCCTTCAATGGAATTCGGGCATTGCGAAGTGCTGGGCGAGCATGCTTGATGCCAGTTCATCCGGCGGCGACGCCAACTTCTCCACGCGCCATGCAGTTCTTAAACCTACCGATTACTCGGTATTTTTAAGATGTCAACTGTCGAGTTGTGATGTATGGATGGAGGACGGAAGAAAGAGGCAGGCGGAAGAGACGATGGCAGAGGTTTCGGAATCGAATACCGGACAGGACGAAAAGCGACGGCGCCGATCTCGCAAGGGCGAAGCACGCCGCACGGAGATCCTGTCGGCTGCGATGCAACGTTTTGCCGAAGACGGCTACCAGAATTCGGCTATCGGCGATGTGGCTCGCGACGTCGGCCTGTCGCTGCCGGGCCTGCTGCACCATTTTCCGACCAAGGTCGATCTCCTGCTTGCCATTCTGGACAAGCGCGATCTCGAATGTGAAAGCTTCATCGGGCCCTATCGTTCCGATCTCCGCGGCCTGCTCAAGGGCATGGTCGAGGTCTTCCGCCGCAACGCCGAAATGTTTGAGGTCGTCAGGGCCTTCGCCATACTGAACGCCGAGAGCCTGATGAAGGATCACCCGGCCAAGGCATGGTTTCTCGATCGTGCCACCCAGCTGCAGAACGACATCGCCGCCACCTTCGAACTGGCCGTCGCCGATGGCTCGATCGACCGCAAGATTAATGGCAAGGCGATGGCGGCTGAACTGATCGCAGTGATGGATGGCCTTCAGATGCTCTGGCTGCGCGATCCCACCCGCTTCGACATGGTCGGCGGGTTGGAAGCTTATGTCGGCCGCCTGCTGGCGAGCCTTGGTTTAGAGGGCTGAGCTTGGCTGAGCGCCGTGGATCATTCCGCGGCACCGAAACGAAGGGCCATCTGCCAAGACATGTCGTCAGCCATTTCGCAGCTTCCAGGTCCGGATTTCGAACGGCATAATGTCGGCAGGTCCCTTCCGCTCCATCGGCTCTTCGAGAATGTTCAGCGGCTGTGATGCTGCCCATCCGGAAGGTAGGTCGAGGGCGAGCCTGCCGCGCCGGCCGGCCGGTTCGTAAAGACGCAGGATGAGGCCGTCGCCCTCTTCCGCCGGTTTCAGGCCTGAGAAAGCAACGGGGATGCCGGTGACCGCAAGCGGCGTGAAAGTGCCGGCGGAGAGGCCGCTGGATTCAGCCGAGACGAGCGGTTGGTTGAGATCGATCGCCTCATCGAGAACGCCGCCTTCATGCCAGGCGCCTTCATGCGGCATCAGCGCATAGGTGAAGCTCTGCTCGCCTTCATCGGCCAGTGGATCCGGATAGATCGGCCCGCGCACGAGGCTCATGCCGATCACGTTGCCGCGCGCGCTATGGCCGTATTTGGCATTGTTGAGCAGCGCGACTCCGAAGTCCGGCTCGCTGATATCGACGAAGCGGTGCGCGACGGCCTCGAACATCGCCTGTTCCCAGGACGTATTCGTGTGCGTTGCCCGCTCGACGATGCCGAAGGCGCATTCGAAGGTCGCCTTGCGGGCCTGTGCGGCGACCGGGTTCAGGGTTCGCAGAAGCGTGCGGCGATCATGCCAGTCGATCGTCGTTTCGATGTCGAGCCGCCTGGCGTTGGCCGTCAGCACATAGGTCTGCGTGACGCTCGAATTCCGGTAGCGGTAAACGACGCGGATCGCCGCGCGGTGCGGGCCGTCTTCCACGAGGGTGATGCTATCAGGCGCATCGAGGCGGACGGCCTTTTCGGCATAATCCGCATCGATATCCCAGGCGTCCCAGTTGCGCGGCTTGTCGGCCGGATAGACCCAGAGCTGATTTGCCGAGCCGTCGACCGCCTCCCGGCCTGTGGCCTTGTGAACGAGGCTTGCAACCGCCCCGTCCCTGCCGATGGAGACCGAGAGGTGCTCGTTTTCGAGACGCTCGGCCCCCGCCTTCAGCTCGCCCGCCGGCTTGAGTGAGCCCTTGTCGAAGACTGCGACGGACAAGGGCGCGACGAGATCGGCGGCCGCAATGACCGTGCCGTCAGAGAGTGTCGCGCTGAGCGGCCTCGGCGAAAGCGACGGATTGACGACGACGAGGGCGCCGCCAACGCCGCCCTTCGGCAGCTTGGCCGACAGCGCCTGCAATGACTTTGCCTGCTCGGCCTTGGCATGTTCGATGGCGCCGCCCAGTTCCTGCTCCGCATCCTGATAGACTTCACGGATGCTCGAGCCCGGCAGAATGTCGTGAAACTCGTTCTTCAGAACAACGCGCCAATCCGCTTCGAGGCTTCGGGGCCTGTCTGCTCCGAGCATATGCGCCAGCGAAGCGATGGTTTCGGCGGTGATCAGCGCCCGTTCGGCCTGGCGGTGCTTGCGCTTGACGCCGCTTTGCGACGTCAGCGTGGCGCGGTGCAGTTCGAGATAGATTTCACCATCCCACACCGGAAGGTTCTTTTTCGATGCGGTACGGTGGGCCTGCTCGTAATAGCTTTTGACGGTGCCCCATCGCGCCTGCGGGATAGCCGGGAAATCGCGCAGCTGCACTTCGCGCTCGACCATCTCCGGCGTGACGCCGCCGCCGCCGTCGCCATAGCCGACGGCCAGCAGCGAAGTATCGTGCTGGGTCTTGCCGCGGAAATTCTTCCATGTCGGCACGTAGCAATCGGGTTGCACGAAGCCGTTATAACCCTGCATCGGATTGTCGAACGTGTGGGTCAGCACCTGGCTGCCATCGAGGCCCTTCCACCAGAAGAGATCGGAGGGGATATGGTTGGTCTCGCTCCAGTTGACCTTGATCGTGAAGAAGCTGTCGATGCCGCCCTGTTTCAGGATCTGCGGCAGCGCGCCGGAAAAGCCGAAGCAGTCTGGCAGCCAGCAGACCGTATGGCGGGTGCCGAAGGTCTTTTCGAAATAACGCTGGCCATAGAGAACCTGACGGGCGAGGCTTTCGCCGGTCGGCATGTTGGTGTCGGGCTCCACCCACATGCCGCCGACGGTTTCCCACTTTCCTTCAGTGACCTTCTGCTTGATGCGCTCGAGAAGCTCCGGGTCTTCCTCTTCCATCTGCGCGTAATAATGAGCGGTCGATTGATTGAAACGAAAATCGTCGGAGCGCTCCATCAGCGAGAGCGCCGTATTGAAGGTGCGCCGCATTTTCCGCCGCGTCTCGCGATAGGGCCAAAGCCAGGCGAGATCGATATGCGCATGGCCCGTCAGCAGCAGTTCTCCGTTCGGGGGAAAGCGCTTCTGCAGCTCCTTCAACCGCGCCGTCAGAGCCTCGAAGGCCGTGGCCGCCGAAGCGCTCTGCTCGTCCGTGAGGCCTGCCGGATTAGCCTCGAGCTCCGGCAGTTCCCAGATCTTCTGCTGCATGACGGCGCCGGACGTGCGGGAGATATAGGTGGCCGTATCCGACGGCCAGTCGAGGCTGCGCAACGCATGCTCGGCGGCATCCATCAGATGCGGCACGACTTCATGCTCGCCGAGCGTCTCGATTGCCTCGGCAACCTGCTTCAACAGAAGATGCAGGCGGTGAGCTGGACCATCGAGCCAGATAAATTGGGCCTTGTTGAGCCGTGGAGCGCGATTGGGCTCGCCGAATGGAAACCGGGCGACGGTTTCCGTTGCGATCGAAAAGCGGCGGCCCTTCAGCGGGAATTCCTGATGGTAGGGATCGAGACCGAATGTTTCCGTCTCGCCGTCGGGGTAGCTGAGCGTAATCAGGCTCTCGCCGCCGAGGTCGAGCTGCAGGCGAATATCGTCGAGAGGCCACGCCTCCGGCGCTTCAGCGGTCGCGGCAAAATGCACCACTCCCTGGCGGTGCGGCCAATCCTGGTGATGGCCAATCGGCTCGCCCTCGAAAGTCCAGCCGTCGATCGCAGCACTTTGTCGATCTCGCCAATGCGCCAACTCGGCAATGCGAACTTTCAGACGATCGAGGCGCTGGGCAATGGTCAGAGGCATGGCTTATCCTGTTGAAAAATCGACGGCTGACAATCTTGTCGTCATGCTTTTGGGGTCGTGGTCATTGGTTTGGGGGAGATGAAGATGGCGCGACAAGGATCGCGTTTTGCCGGCCCTCCTCCCAGCGGGTCCTGTCGACGCTTAGATTAAGTAACTTTGATTTCCCGTCAAGCCCGGAAGAACTGAACCGCTCCGGGTTTGCGGTCGTCCCAGCCGTTCTCGATCGGAAGCCGGTGATGGGCCTTCACCGGATAACGAGATCTTGATCGAGGACAATAGTTATCGAAACCCCTGTCGGCCCTATTTGACTGAGAATTGCACTGATATGGCAGATTTCAGGCAGCTGGGGAGGGTGGGATGTTTCAAGTCCGCAAATTATTGACAGCCACGATAGCCGTCATCGTGATTGCCGTATCGTCGTCATCCTGCACGACGGCCTCGAATGATTCGATGCAAACTGGCTCGGTTGGATATAGCAGCGTCGACTATGGGCTCAGACCTGCCTGCCGTGACGGCTTCGGCAACGATCGTCCTTGCAGCTACTAACGACCGATAGAGTGAAGCTCCGATTGCCGTGTCGTTTCGAGGGTCTGTTGACGCATTTTGCGGCATTCGCCCGCCGCGCTTCGTCAGCGCCGTGATGGCCCTGATCCCGATTGATAGGACGTTCAGCCCAAAAAGCGGCTGCTAAGCCCGGCTTTCCCATAGCCCGTGGATGAAGTACACAACCGGAAAGGCTCTAGGAAAGACAGTCATGCGGTATCTTCGGTCAGGGCCGCGTCGGCTTCACACTCAGGAGATGGGCGCCCAGCGCGCCAAAACGGTCGGTCTGCGGTCCGGCGAAATCGCCGATCGAAACATTCGCGTCATTCTGGAAGCCATCCGCCGCCATGGCCCGCTGACGCGTATGGAACTCGGCCGGCATTGCGGCCTGACCGGCCCCGGCATTACCAATATTCTCCGCCGGTTGGCTGACGAAAAGCTTGTCACCTCCAACCGCCGCAACGGCGTTGGCGGAGGGGCCACCGCTACCGAGTTTGCCTTGCGCCCGGAAGGTGCTTTCTCGATCGGCGTCAAGCTTCGCCAAAGGCGTGGTGAGGCCGTGCTCATCGATCTAAGTGGCCAGGTCCACGACCGGGTCTACATCGAGCTGGATCCCGCTGACAAAGTCGGCGTGGTGCATGCGGCGGTCAGGGATATGGTCGATCACCACGCCGCATTGCCGATCATCGGCCTCGGCATCGCCGCCAACGACTGGACAGAGGATCAAAGCGAGCAGATCGCCGCGATGTCGACGATCGCGCGTCCCTATGTCGAGAACGAGTGCACGGCGAGTCTTCTCGCCGAACGCACGATCGGCAGCTCCGGCAGGGAAGGCGGACTTGCGATGATCATCATCGACGACGACGTTCAGGCCGGCTTTCTCATTCGCGGTATTCCCTATTCCGGCGTGCATGGCCGGGCAGGCAGCATCGGCGAAATGCTGACAGGCCCGGACAATGTCCAATTGAACACCGTCGTCGGTTTCGAATCCCTGAGATCACGGATCGGCGACCGGGCATTCACCCGCCTGCTGCAAGGAGAGGAATTCTCCTCGCCGTTACTGTCGCAATGGATACGCGAAGCCGCAGGCCATCTGCTCGACCCGATCATCGCCATGGCCGGTTTTCTCGCCCCGAGCGTCGTCATGATCGGCAGCGACCTGCCGCAGGGCGTGATCGAAGCGCTGATCCATCAGCTTTCGATTGAGCGGCGCGACACCTCGACGAGACCATTGCTGACGCCCTGGATTTCGCCGATGAAACCCGCGAGCTTCAGCGGCGGCGGCGTTGCGCTCGGTGCAGCCCTCCTGCCCTTCCTCAACACGTTGCTGCCGCCGCCGGCTTCGGCCTGATGGCCCAACCAGCCGCTTTGGCGTGACTCAGCCGAGCGCTTCATCGGCGTGGCTGAGATCGGAGGCCAGCGCCTTGTCCAAGACTTTCTGGATATTGGCCGCCCGCCGGAACGAGGGTTCCTGGGTCCTGCCCGCCCGCACGGCCTGGACGAAACGCTGGTAGTTCGTCTCGACCGGATCGAAGGGGACGTCACGCCAGGTCGCCGTGTGGACGTCTTCGCCGAGACAGGCGCGTAGCGTCGATTTTCCGGTGTCGTAGATTATCTCGATCGAGCCGGTTTCGCCATAGACCCTGAGGCGCAGCTGATCCATCTGTCCGGCCGCCGTGCGCGTCGCCTGGATCGTCCCGATCGCTCCGCCGAAGAAATCGACATTCATCGTAAAGCTGTCATTCGCATCGAGATCATACTCGCCGATCTTGTGGCCCGGCGCCTTGTCGAAGGTCTTCAGCCGGGCGAAGACATGAGCAACGTCGAGCCCGGAACCGTATGATGCGAAATCGACGATATGAATTCCGATATCGCCGAGCGCGCCATTGGATCCGTGCTTCTTGCTCAGCCGCCACAGCCATTTGCTTTCGCTCTTCCAGTCGCCCCAGTGACGACCGACCAGCCAGCTTTGCAGGTGGGAGGCCTCGACGTGCCTGATCTCCCCGATTTCGCCGGCGAGCACCATCTGTCGGCCTTTCTGAAGAGCGGGCGAATTGCGATAGGTGAAATTGACCATGCCGACCTTGCCCGATCGCTCGATGGCCTCGGTCATCTCCATGGCCTTGACGGCATCCGTGGCGAGCGGCTTTTCGCAGAAGACATGCTTGCCGGCTGCGATCGCCTGCAGCGTCGTCGGGTGGTGAATGCGGTCCGGCGTGACGTTTGCCACTGCGTCGAACTCGCCCCAGGCGAGAGCATCCTCGAGGGTCGTGAAATGATTGGCGATGCCATGTTCGGTGCAAAAGGCCGCGAGCCTTTCCGGGACAACATCGACGCCGCCCACGACATTGACGCCTTCGATCGCCTTGAAGTTGGCGGCATGCTGGTTGGCCATTCCGCCGGTACCGAGAATGAGTAGACGCATCTTATCCTCCATGGAATTAACTGCCCGCGGCAGCTCAGCCGGGCAAAACCGCACTCGCGCCATCGCAGCCATCCGCGATTGCCTCGTGCTCTTCTTCAGGAAAATTGCGGTGGATGCGCCGCGCGTGCCGCGGGACGCTCCAGCACTTTCACGGCGCATGTTGTTTTCCGGAAATCGATCTCGATTTTCCGGAACTGTGCGCTAGCTGCTGTTGATTGTCGCCAGCATCTCAACCTCCCAGGTCTGGCCTCCAAGCTGTGGCTTGACATCAAATCAAAGTAACTTAATCTAATTAATGCAGCACGGAAATGAGGAGAGGTCAACTGACCGCCAGGCTGTATCCGTTCAAAATGGGGAGGAGACCCATCATGAAGAGCGCCACCGTCAGCGCATTTGCGCTGAGCACCATGTTATTTTCAGCATCCGTTTCATTTGCCCAGGAACTTGCCACGAAAGACAGGATCGGCCTTGCCGATGCGCCGAAATCCCTCGTCGTCCGTCTGACGAACGATAGTCCGAACAATTCGGATCCGGCGATCGCCGAAGGCTATCAGAAGCTGTTCGTCGATTTCATCAAGAAGCATCCGGACTGGAAATTGCAGATGCAATTCATGTCGTCGGACATCGGCACGGAACAGGCCAAGATGCTGGAGCAGGCCAAGGCCGGCAACGCGCCTGACTGCGCTGCTGTCGACTCCTTCGTCCTCTCGCAGTTCATGGTCAATAAAGTTCTTGCGGACTTCACGCCGTATTTTTCGAAGGAGGAAGTGGATGACCTGTTCCCCTTCATCCGCAGCGGCATCACGGATAAGGACCAGACGGTCCGTGCCTGGTGGTGGGATACCGATCTTCGTGTGCTTTACCGCAACAAGTCGATCGTTGCGGATGCGCCGCAGACATGGGACGACCTGAAAACGGCCGCGCTCGCCTCCACTAAGGAAGGCATGGAGGGCGTTCTCTTCAACGGCGGGCGCTGGGAAGGGACGACGTTCGACTGGCTCGCGAATTATTGGGCGCTGGGCGGCAAGCTCGTCGACGACTCAGGCAAGCCAGTGTTCGGCGAAGGCGAGAACAAGGAGAAATTCCTGAAGGCGCTGAATTATTTCAAGGATCTCGTCGATTCCGGTGCAGCGCCGAAGCGCGTCAGCACGATCGCGAATTACGACGATATGAATGCCGCGGCCGCCGCGGCGACGACGGCTCTCTTCATCGGCGGCAACTGGCAATATGCGCAGCTGAAGGCCACGCTCGACGAGGACGAGTTCAACAACTGGACCTTCTCGCCGATCCCCGGCCCCAGCGCCGATCAGCGTTCGACCGGCACCGGTGGCTGGACGATCGCCTCCTTCAGCAAGGACAAGGACAAGATCGAGATGTGCGCCAACCTCGCACGCGAGGTCTATATGGGGCCGGCCAATGCGCTGCAGCAGCAGTTGCCGACCAGGAAGTCGCTGTTCGACAAATATGAGGTCTTCTCCACCGAAGCCAACAAGACCTTCGCCGCGGCTCTGGTCGATGGACAGGCACGCCCGGGTGTGCCGATCTATCCTGAAATCTCCAACCAGATCCAGATCATGATGGGCGACGTGCTCTCGGGGACCAAAAAGCCGGAAGACGCCTTGAATGCCGCCTTCAATGCGGCGCTGGAGGCCTACAAGCGTCTCTAGTGCTTCCGACCGTGACGGCGCCTGCCCGCCAGGCGCCGTCGACATTGCGAAACCCCGCACAGAGAAGCCAATGAGCCCCATTGCCATCGAGGCTGACAGCCCGCCTCAAAGCAGAACGTTCATGCGCCGTTTCGCCGGTGCGCCCCTGCCCTGGATCATGCCTGTGATCGTCGTCATCGGCATCTTCTATCTTTACCCCGTCATCGACGTTTTCAGGCTTTCATTCACCAATGCCACGCTGATCGGCGACAATCAGGATTATACGCTGGGGTCGATCACCAATGCGCTGAGTTCGCCGCAGCTGCCCGACATTTTGTGGGCGACCCTGATCTTCGTCGGCGGCAGCGTCATCGGTCAGCAGATCCTGGGCCTTGCGGTGGCCGTCGTGGTCATCCGCGGCGAAAAGCGCGGCCTGTTCGGCACCACCATTCTGAGGACAACGGCGCTGGTTGCGTGGGTCGTTCCCGGAATTGCCGGCGGCATCATCTGGCAGATGCTCTTTTCCGAAGCGCCTTATGGTGCGCTGAACAGCATACTGCGGTTGATGCACATGCCTGTTGTCGCCTGGCTCTCGGACCCTGCTATTGCGCCGTGGTCCACCCTGATCTCCAACATATGGCGCGGCACTGCATTTTCGATGGTCGTCATGTATGCGGCGCTGAAGTCGATCGATCCCTCGCTCTATGAAGCGGCCGAGGTCGACGGTGCGACGGCATCACAGCAGTTTTTCTTCGTGACGCTTCCCCAGCTGCGCGCGGCGATCCTCGTCAACATGATCCTCATCACGATCCAGACGGTGAATACTTTCGATGCGATCATCACCCTGACGGGCGGCGGTCCGGGGCGTGCGACCGAGGTTATCTCGCTCTACGTGTTCAATATCGTCTTTAGAAACTACGACCTGTCCGGCGGCAGCGTGCTCTCCGTGCTCATGCTGATCATCAGCCTCGGGCTAGCCTTTATCTATGCGTCGTTCCTGCCGAAGGAGGAAGAGCAATGAGTGGACGGACCGGAACGCGGCTCGGCGATGCCATGAGCTATCTGTTCATGCTGGTGATGTTCGTGTTCTTCGCCGGCCCCCTCACCTATCTCCTGTCGATGGCGATGCGCGACAAGCGTGAGATCTATCGCGGCGCGGCGCGGTATATTCCCAACAACCCCACCATCGACAATTTCATCACCGTTTTGAACAACAGCTATTTCCCGATCTATCTCTGGAACGGCCTCAAGCTTGCCGCCCTCAGCGGACTGGGCGTCCTGATCGTCGCACTGCCCGCGGCTTACGCCTTTTCCCGCTTTCAGTTCCGGGGCAAGGGCCTGTCGATGATGGGGCTGCTGCTTTTCCAGATGATCTCGCCGCTCGTCATCATGGTGCCGCTCTACCGCTACATGAACCGCCTCGGCTTGCTGGATACGCATTTTGCCGTCGTCATGGTCTATATCGCCCTTGGCGTTCCGCTGGCGACCTGGCTCTTGAAGAGCTCGGTCGACGGCATCCCGCGCAGCCTCGACGAAGCGGCGATGATCGATGGCTGCAATCGATTTTCGGTCTTCTGGCGTATCATTCTGCCATTATCGGCGCCGGGCATCGCCTCCGTCTTCATCATCACGGTGATTGCCGGCTGGTCGCAATTTCTGGTGCCTTTTCTGTTGCTCACGAAAAATGATCTGATGCCGATCGGCGTCGGCATCTTTAATTTCCGCGGCATGCAAACCGACTCATCCATCCAGCTGCTTGCCGCCGCCTGCCTGATCGCGGTCGTTCCGGCGATCGTCGCCTTCCTGTCGCTCCAGCGGTTGATCCTCGGTGCGATGACCAGCGGCGCGGTCAAGGGATGACGAGTGGTTCAAGCTATGCGCAAGGAAGGATTTCGGGCATGAACCAGACACTCGGCGCCAGGCTCTCCCCGGATCTGACCGGCGCCAATGTCGAAGATGCCGGTGAGCACAACAGGGCTGTCGTCCTGCGCTGCATTCATCGCCAGGCGCCGATTTCGCGAGCTGAAATCGCCAGGAGGACGGGTTTTACCAAACCGGCGATCGCCCGGATCGTCGATCGCCTGCTGGACGAGGGCCTGATCATGGAAGCCCGCCGGCGGCATGGGCTGAGAGGTCAGCCGGCGATCGAACTCGAAATCAATCCGGATGCCTGTTTTGCCATCGGCATCAACATCGATCGCGACCATCTGACGATCCTGGCCGTCGATGCCGTCGGCAATGTCCGCGCCCGCGTGCATCACGAGAAACGCTTCATCCTGCCGGCGGAATTCCTGCAGCTCACCGCCGATGCGATTTCGCATTTCCAGCGCAGCCGGCTCATCGACGACGCGCGCCTCGCCGGCATCGGTCTGGCGATGCCGGATTGGCTTGGCGAAATTTCGCTCCTCGGCAAGCCCGAGGCTTATCAGGAATGGACGGAATTCGATGTGCGCGCCGCACTGGAGAACCTGACACAGCATCCCGTCTTCATCGAAAACGAAGCCAATGCCGCAGCCCTTGCCGAACTCGATTATGGACTGGGTGCTGAAAGCAGCAGCTTCTTCTACATCGCCATCAATCCATGCCCGGGCGGCGGCCTCGTGCTCGACGGCAACGGTCATCGTGGCGCCATGGGCCTCAGCGGCGAAATCGGCTGGCTTCCGATTGCCGATGGCGGGGGCGGGAAGGCCCAGAAGGTCCAGCTTCTCGGCGAGATATTCTCGTTGTTCTTCCTTTATGATTTCCTCGCGCGGCACGGCGTCGAGGTGAGTGTTCCCCACGATCTCCTGACGTTGGATGCGCATGGCAGGCGCCTTGTGTCGCAATGGCTGAAGGAAATGAGCGCGCATCTGGCTGTCGCCGTCAAGCATATCGGCATGGTCGTCGACCCCGACGCCGTCCTCGTCGGCGGCAGATTGCCGATCCGCATCGTCGACGAATTGCTGCGCTATGTGCACGAGCATCTCGATGCCGAGGACACCAACCTTCCCTCGCTTCATCGCGCCTCGCTCGGAGAGGATGCCTCTGCCATGGGGGCGGCGGTCATGCCGATGGCGGCAGCCCTCATGCTCGCATCGGCGGACGCTGCGCAACGCACACGTTCGCCACTCAAGAACATGGATCGCCTGAACGGTTGAAACGGCCGCAAGGCCCACGGATTTTGGTGAAGGAGGATTTTGGTGAAGATCGGCTTTTACACTTCGACATTCAACGATCGCCCTCTGGAAGAAGTGGTGGATTTCGCAGCATCGGCCGGTTTCAACTCCATCGAGATCGATGTCGGCGGTCATATCAAGACGCCCGATCGGGTGGAGGCCGCCGTCGCGCTCGCACGCAGCCGCGACCTCTTCGTGTCGTCGATCACCTATTTCGGCAATCAGCTCGATGCCGACCGGGCAAAGCGTGAGGCACTTCGGGCGAAGACCGCCGAATTTGCCGACGCGATCGGGCGAGCAGGTGTCCCGATCTTCGTGATTTTCCCGGGCCGGGACGACACAGCAAGCGACGAAGCCAATTATGATGACTTCGCCGATTTCGCCAACGGGCTGATCCAAGAGACGCAGCCCTATGGCCTGACCTTCGCAATCGAGAACTGGCCGGGTCCGAAGGACAATTTCATCGGGACGACGCCGAAAGGATGGCAGGAGCTTTTTCAAAGGATCGAGAACCCCCGCTTCGGCTTGGAATTCGATCCCTCGCACCTCATCCGCATCGGCGTCGATCCCTATCAGGCGATGGAGGCGGTGAAGGATCGCATCGCCATCCTGCATGCCAAGGACACGGCAATCGATCCGGAGAACCTGCAGGCTGTCGGCTATCATGGCAAGGGCTGGTGGCAATACAAGCTGCCAGGGCTCGGCCTCATCGATTGGCCGAGGTTTCTGCGCCAGGCCCGCGGGGCTGGTTTCGACGGCACGCTGTCGATCGAACACGAGGATGCCGCCTATGGCTGGCCGGGCAAGGACTTAGCCGCGCGCAAGGACGGCGAGCGCCTCGGCCTCGATTATTTGAGAAATGTCCTGAGCGGACTTTGACAGCGATTTCGGGAGGACGGCAATGGCTCATGTTTCGGTCAACAATGCGCGCAAGGATTACGGCGCGTTCAAAGCCATCAAAGGCGTATCCGTCGACATCGGCGACGGCGAGTTCGTCGTTCTGGTCGGCCCTTCGGGCTGCGGCAAATCCACGCTTTTGAGGATGATTGCCGGCCTTGAGGGCATCACCTCGGGGCAGATCCAGATCGGCAAGCATATCGTCAACGAGCTTGCCCCCAAGGACCGGGACATCGCCATGGTGTTTCAGAACTATGCGCTCTACCCGCATATGACCGTTGCCAAGAACATGGGCTTTTCGCTGCGGCTGAAACGGATGCCGAGGACGGAGATCGATCAGCGGGTCGGCAACGCCGCGAAGATCCTCGGTCTCGAAACTCTCCTAGAGAGATATCCCAAGCAACTGTCGGGTGGCCAGAGACAGCGTGTGGCGATGGGGCGGGCGATCGTGCGCGACCCGGCCGTCTTCCTCTTCGACGAGCCCCTGTCGAACCTCGACGCCAAGCTCAGGGTGCAGATGCGCTCGGAGATCAAGGAACTGCATCAACGGCTGCAGACGACGACCATCTATGTCACCCATGACCAGATCGAAGCCATGACCATGGCCGACAAGATCGTCGTCATGAAGGACGGCCTGATCGAGCAGTCGGGTTCTCCGCTGGAATTGTACGATCGTCCGAACAATCTTTTCGTCGCCGGTTTCATCGGCTCACCGGCGATGAATTTCATCAGCGGCAGCATGACGGAAGACGGGTTTCGAACCGCCGACGGCCTGCTCCTGCCGAGCGACCGGCATCCGCCTGCAGCAGTGACCTACGGTATTCGACCCGAGCATATCCGGTTGGACCCGGGCGGCATCGAGGTCACGACGGTGGTCGTCGAGCCGACGGGCTCGGAAACGCTGGTCATCGTCCGGCTGGGGACACAGACGCTGACCTGCGTCTTCAGGGAACGGATCAGGGCAGCCCCCGGCGAGGTGCTGAGGATCGCGCCGATCCACGATACCGTCCACCTGTTTGGCGCGGACGAGCAGCGGATCACATCAGGCGAAATCCCGTTGAACTGACCCGGCCGATTGCCCCTCCCCTTCGGTCGGCGCCGGCCGGGGGCGCGTTTTCCGCGCCCCCGATGCGGCCAAGTTCAGAGAGCGACTCCGTCGAGCTTTAAATGACGGTTACGCTACGCAAGACCGCGCAATGACTGCAAGCGAGACGCTAATGTCATCCCGCTCTAGCTGGCGGCGTTCCTTTTGCCGAGGAGGGCTGCGCGGATCTGTTCGCTTTTGCTCAACAGGGGAGCGGGGATCGGTGCTGTCTGCTCGGGCGCGTCTGTCTTACCGGTGGTCTGCTTGAGGCTCAGAAAGCGTTTTTGCGCGACCAGCCGGTCTTCGGACGACAGTGGTTCGACAGGTTCACCGTCAAGACTATGGCGCATGGAATCGGGTTGGGCGCTGGCGAAATAGTAGCGCCGGCAGTGGACATAGGCCGCGGTCGCTCGCCTGAGCGTCGTGACGCCGGCATCGGGCTTCAGGAGCGGACGGAGTTCGTTGAAAAGGCCGACGGCAAAAGGAAGGACGGGATCTCCCGCCTTGGCCGGAAGGACGCCGACCGGCCGGATCAACAGCACATTGATCGCGTTTGCCTTCTCCACGTCGAGCTCGGTTGCCGCAATCGGTCCGCGGCTGATCTTCCAGGGCTTGTCCATGAGTCCTCCATGTAACGTCCATAGCGATCGACTGTGATGGTATCTTGACGGACAGGGCGAGTAACGGAAGTCGCACATCGTCGGTTCCACTGCAAGCAGGTGAGATGTGGAACAGGAGCCAAGTGACGAAAATCAGTTCCCCGGGGCTGATATGGTCCGGTGTCATCGGCTTGGCGTTTCATCTAATCGTTTTTATCGAGGAATATGCATTGACCTGCCGCATCGATTACACTTCTTATCCGCGCCCAAGATGGAGTGACCGGCTAGGGGAGGATATATGCGGGTTTTCTCGAGCATTGACGAGCTGCGCCACACGCTCGACGCGCTGAGGCGGCAGGGGCGAACCGTCGGCCTTGTTCCGACGATGGGCTATCTCCATGCCGGTCATATGGAGCTCGTTTCGCGCGCTCGAGCCGAGAATGACATCGTCGTCGTGTCGATTTTCGTCAATCCGCTGCAATTCGGCCCTGCGGAAGACCTCAGCAACTATCCGCGCGATCTGGAACGCGATGCCGCCATGCTGAAGCAAGCCGGCGTCAATTTCCTTTTTTCGCCTGGCGTCGAGGACATGTATTCCCGCCCGATGTTGACCGTCGTCGACGTTCCCGATCTCGGGCGCGAACTCGAAGGAGCGGTACGGCCCGGGCATTTTGCCGGCGTCGCCACTGTCGTCTGCAAGCTTTTCAACATCGTGCAACCGCAGACCGCTTATTTCGGAGAGAAGGATTACCAGCAGGTCGTCATCATCAAGCGCATGGTGGACGATCTGGCCGTGCCGGTGCGCGTGATATCGGTGCCGACGGTCAGGGACAGCGACGGCCTCGCATTGTCGTCGCGCAACGTCTATCTCAGCGAGGCAGAGCGGCGTGCCGCGGTGATCATCCCTCAGACCCTGGACGAGGCCGAGCGTCTGGTCGCCGACGGCCTTACCGATCCGGTGGAACTAGAGGCAAGGCTCACGGCATTTCTCAATCGCGAGCCGCTGGCAAAGCCCGAAGTCGTCGCCGTCAGGGATGCCTCGACACTGCAGCCGGTCACGTCGATCGCAGATCCTGTCGTCGTGGCGCTCTTCGTTCGAGTCGGCTCGACGCGGCTGCTCGACAACAGGACTATCGGCCGGCCGGGCTTGCCGGGAAAGGGAGTGACCAGATGAGTGCCGTCGGAATTCAGAAGCGCCTTACACCAAGGCACATCTCAGCCATGAAGGGCGGCAAGCCGATCGTCTGCCTGACCGCCTATACGACGCCCATGACGCGCTTGCTCGACGAGCACTGCGACCTCCTGCTGGTCGGGGATTCGCTCGGCATGGTGCTCTACGGCATGGAGACCACCATCGGCGTCACACTCGACATGATGATCGCGCACGGCAAGGCGGTGATGCGCGGCGTCGGCAAGGCCTGCGTTGTCGTCGACATGCCGTTCGGCAGTTATCAGGAATCCAAGGAGACCGCCTTCCGCAATGCTGTTCGCATCCTGCAGGAAACCGGTTGCGATGCCGTCAAGCTGGAGGGCGGCGAGGAGATGGCCGAGACCATCGCCTTTCTGACGAAGCGGGGGATACCGGTGATGGGCCATATCGGCCTGATGCCGCAGCAGGTCCAAACCGCAGGCGGATATCGGTCCGTCGGCCATTCCGAACACGAGACGTCGAAAATCCGTCGCGATGCCCACGCCATTGGCGGCTCGGGCGCCTTTGCCGTCGTCATCGAGGGCACGGTGGAGCCCCTCGCCCGGGAGGTGACGGCCGCGATGCACGTCCCGACCATCGGTATCGGCGCTTCTTCCGCCTGCGACGGTCAGGTTCTGGTTTCCGACGACATTCTGGGGCTCTTCAACGATTTCACCCCGCGCTTCGTGAAGCGCTACGACGAACTCGGCAAAAGGATTTCGGCCGCCGCTGCCGCTTACGCCGAAGAGGTCCGATCGCGACAGTTTCCGGCAGCGGAGCATACGTTCAAACGGCGATCTTGAGGCGGGGCCATATCAGGTCCATCACCGGGCGGCATACTGTTCGCGCATGCTGTCGGCCGACCGGCGAACCGCCTCGGAAACCTGCTGGAGCTGTTTGGCCATGGGCGTCGAATTGCGCCAGATCATGCCGATCGTTCGCGACGGCCGCGGAGACTGAAAACGGGAGATCGAGACATGCGCCGAGCGCGTTTCGAGGGGAACGGCCATCTCGGGAATTAAGGTGATGCCGATACCGGCGCTGACCATCTGGACCAGGGTGGATAAAGAGCTGCCTTCCATGACTTCCCGGGGACGGGCCTGCCCTATCTTGCAGAATGACAAGGCCTGATCGCGGAAGCAATGGCCTTCCTCGAGCAGCAGCAACCGCATTTCGCGCAGCGCCTCGCGTTCGGGCACCGGCTTACCCTCGTCTTCGGGCCGCCGAACCAGCACGAACTCTTCCTTGAAGAGCTGGAGTTCTGCCAGGGAGGGTTCCGACACGGGCAAGGCAACGATTGCCGTGTCGAGTTGACCTTGCGCCAACTCCTGAACCAGCTTCGACGTCTGCGTTTCGCGCACTTCGATCTGAATGCCTGCAAAGCTCCTGTTCAAATCGTTGATGATTGCCGGCAACAGATAGGGCGCAATCGTCGGGATGATGCCGATGCGCAGCCGCGTCAGAAAAGGATCGCGCGCGGCGCGCGCCAGTTCCGCCAGTTCGTCCACGCCACGCAGGATATCGCGGATCCTGAGAGCGACGGTCTGACCGAAAGCGGTCAGCTTCACCTCACGTGCGTTGCGTTCGAAAAGCTCACCGCCCAACTCCTGCTCAAGTTCTTTGATCTGCATTGATAATGCCGGCTGGGAGATCGCACAGGCATCGGCGGCACGTCGGAAGCGGCCATCTCTTGCCAGTGCTTCAAAATAACGCAGCTGTTTCAGGGTAAGGTTCTTCATAACCTCAGCTTATCGCAACTATCAGTAAATCAAACTTAAATTTATGAAGCGCTTCCGATATGAAGACTGCAGGGAGAGAGTGGGGCGCCAGCTCGGCTCATCTTTTTGCACCGCAGACAGATCAAGCAATCAAGGAGACGATCATGGACAATCCCACTGACAGTGCAGGCAAATGTCCTGTCGCGCACGGCAATACGCCTCGCGGCAGATCCAATCGCGACTGGTGGCCGAACCAGCTGAACGTGCAGATTCTTCACCAGAATTCCGGCCGCGCCGACCCGCTCGGCCAGGCCTTCGATTATGCCGAGGAGTTCAAGAAGCTCGATCTCGACGGCCTGAAGAAGGATCTTCACGCGCTGATGACGGATTCGCAGGACTGGTGGCCGGCCGATTTCGGCCATTACGGCGGCCTGTTCATCCGCATGGCCTGGCACAGCGCCGGCACATACCGCATCACCGATGGCCGCGGCGGCGCCGGGGCCGGCCAGCAGCGTTTTGCGCCGCTCAACAGCTGGCCGGACAACGTGAACCTCGACAAGGCCCGCCGCCTGCTATGGCCGATCAAGCAGAAATACGGCAACAGGATCTCCTGGGCTGACCTGTTGATCCTCACCGGCAACGTCGCGCTCGAATCCATGGGTTTCAAGACCTTCGGTTTCGCCGGCGGTCGCGCCGACGTCTGGGAGCCGGAAGAACTCTACTGGGGTCCTGAGGGAACATGGCTGGGTGACGAACGCTATAGTGGCGAACGCGAACTGGCAGAGCCGCTTGGCGCCGTGCAGATGGGCCTTATCTATGTCAACCCGGAAGGCCCGAACGGCACTCCGGATCCGCTGGCATCCGCCCGCGACATCCGCGAAACCTTCGCCCGTATGGCGATGAACGACGAAGAAACCGTGGCGCTGATCGCCGGCGGGCACACCTTCGGTAAGACCCATGGCGCTGGCGATCCGTCGTTTGTCGGTGTCGACCCGGAAGGCGGCGAGCTCGAAGCTCAGGGCCTGGGCTGGACCAGCAAGTTCAACACCGGCGTCGGTCGCGATGCCATCGGCAGCGGCCTCGAAGTGACCTGGACCCAGACGCCGACCCAGTGGAGCAACTACTTCTTCGAAAACCTGTTCGCTTTCGAATGGGAGCTGACCAAGAGCCCGGGCGGCGCGCATCAGTGGCAGGCCAAGAACGCCGATGCCTCCATTCCGGATGCCTATGATCCGTCGAAGAAGCATCTGCCAACCATGCTGACCAGCGACCTGGCACTGCGTTTCGATCCCATTTACGAAAAGATCTCACGCCGCTTCCTGGAGAACCCTGCCGAGTTCGCCGATGCCTTCGCCCGCGCATGGTTCAAGCTGACCCACCGCGACATGGGGCCGAAGGTGCGCTACCTCGGTCCGGAGGTTCCGGCCGAAGACCTGATCTGGCAGGACGTGATCCCGGCCGTCGATCATCCGCTTGTCGACGACAAGGATATCGCCGACCTCAAGGCAAAGGTGCTCGCAACGGGTCTCACCGTGCAGGAACTGGTCTCGACCGCCTGGGCGTCTGCCTCGACCTTCCGCGGCTCTGACAAGCGTGGCGGCGCCAATGGCGCGCGTATCCGCCTTGCCCCGCAGAAGGACTGGGAGGTCAACCAGCCGGCGCAGCTCGCCAAGGTCCTCGGCGTTCTCGAAGGCATCCAGAGGGACTTCAACGCTGCTCAGACCGGGGCGAAGAAGATCTCGCTGGCCGACCTGATCGTCCTGGCCGGCGCCGCCGGCGTCGAGAAAGCGGCAGCGGCCGGCGGTCATGCCGTCAGCGTGCCGTTCACGCCGGGCCGCATGGACGCTTCCGAGGCACAGACCGACGCGCATTCCTTCGCGGCGCTGAAACCCCGCGCTGATGGTTTCCGCAACTACATCGGCGGCCGGCAGTTCATGAAGCCGGAAGAAGCCCTGGTGGACCGTGCCCAACTGCTGACGCTGACCGGACCTGAAATGACCGTTCTCGTCGGCGGCCTGCGTGTGCTGAAGGTCGGTGCGCCCGAGCATGGCGTCTTCACGGCCCGCCCGGAAACACTGACCAACGACTTCTTCGTCAACCTGCTCGACATGGCCACGCTGTGGTCGCCCGCTGCCGGCAGGGACGGCGTTTACGAAGGGCGTGATCGCAAGACCAGCGAAGTCAAGTGGACCGGCACCCGCGTCGACCTGATCTTCGGCTCGCACTCGCAGCTGCGCGCCTTTGCCGAAGTTTACGGCCAGTCCGACGCCAAGCAGAAGTTCGTCAAGGACTTCGTCGCGGCCTGGACCAAGGTCATGAACGCCGATCGTTTCGATCTCGTCTGATCGGCAGCATTTTGCCCGGGCGCTGTTTCGGCTGCGCCCGGGCATTTTTCATCGGAGACCGGACCTACCGCCCGACCGTCCAGTCGATGAGATGGGTATCACTTGAACAGATCCTGAAGACAGGCCTTTCTTGCCCCTTCGGCTGCTCTCGCCCTTCCGCCATGAAATCGTCGCTGAGGCCGCGCTCCAAGGCGCTATGCAACAATGCCCACCGCACGCCGCGATCTGCCCGTGGCCGAAGGATCACAGCATCCCCTTCCCGCGTCACCTCCACCTGGTCCACGTCGAAGCGGAACTCCTTCGGCAGCCGGACGGCCTGCGAATTGCCGGATTGGAATACACGCGCATATAGCGGCATGAGAACCTCCGTAGTTTATATATGCCGTAGGATATACGCATTTGGCGGCATCCATGCCAGAAACCGTCTCTGAGACTTCCACTAGCGAGGCTGGATGCCGAAAGGCGAAAGTGACAGCAGATCGGGATCGGTCGCCGCCGTTACTGTCGCTACCTGGGCATGGTTTATGCTGTAGCCGTAGGTGAGGACGCGGTCACCGTCGACCATGAAGAATTGCGCCTGATCCAGGCCGGGCCGCAGAGTTCCCGTCACGGTGACGGTCTCGTACATTCTTGCCAGGTGCAAAGGCTCTTCCGGAACGACACGAACCAGTTGGTTGGGCGGAGGGGAAGGCATGTGGCTGCAGGCTCCGGCCCAAGGTACCAGCATGAATTCGTAGACAAGATCGCCGTCCTGGTCGATCGGCAGAACGAAGCCCGTCAATTCGATCGGATGCTCCTCGCCATGCCAGGCGAGTGTTTCTCCCTCTGGGCCGTTCGCCGCCTTGCCCGACAGCGGCACCGTCGCCTTGGCCTGATCGGCCGGCCGTAAAGCTCTCCAGAAGATAGGCTGCGCGGCAGCGAAAACGTTGGAAATTGGCCATGCGGAACAAAATGCCAGCGCCGCGAACGTCAGGAGGAAAGGTTTGTGCTTCATGATTGGATCTCCACCGGGCCGGCGGCTTTGACCACCTTGCCGCTGCCGCATGGATGCTACTCCCGATCCCGCTTCGCCGTCAAAGCTTCGAACCGTCCTGCTGCTGTTCGGCAAGAAAGCGACCGCAGCGCCAAGGGATCGCTGCCATCGACCGGAGGCAATAGCGCGAGAGAGCGACGACCGAGTGGCTGGAAGTCAGGAGATCCCGCGTGAGGTGAATACGGGGATCTCCCTGCCGGACCGGCAGGCTGGTGAAGCCTTACTTCTCCGGCATCATCGAAGAGTGGTGCGAGGTGATCAGCCAGTTCCCGTCCTTGAACTCATAGGTATAGGTGTAGCGGGCGGGAACCTTCGAACCGTTTTTCATGGTGAAGGTGTAAGTGCCGAGGTCGACGGCCCAGTTGCAGCCGATCTTGATGTCGCGGCTGTCGACATGGCCCTTGGGCTCATTTGCCAGGAAGTGCTCGAAATAATCGATCCGTTCGGCCTGGGTGAGGCGAGGCTTGTTCGACAGCGTCGCGAGCAGCACGGAGTCCTCACTGTAGTTCTTGGCGACCTCCTGGGGGCTCAGCGTCGCGAGTGAGGTATTCCAGCGGTCGAAGAGCTTGGCGATTTCCGCCTCGCTTGTCGGCTCACAGGTTGCCGTTTCGGCAGCCGCTGCGGCCGACTGGACCTGAACGAAACCGAGAACGAGGGCGGCAGCAATGATGGTACGCATTTTGACTTCCTATGTGGCGGTTCCGGCGGACATCGCATCGGTCGACCGCATGATCGACATCTAAGGCGCCCAGTGCCGCCGCCCCATCTGCCGGGTGGCTCCGATCGGGTCTGCCGAACGGCATAGATGACATTCCCGCCGGAATGACTATCGTGCCGGCGTCATTCATCTTCGGAGCAATCCTGTTTGGAGCACGATACAAGTACGACGCATTCGCCTGGTGTCGCGGAACTGAGGGCGCTTTATCGGGCGGCGGAAGCGCGGGCGGCTCGTCTGCGTTTCATCATCGAAGTGCAGAACCTTCTCGACGCCGCGGCATTCGAAACGGCTGCCCAGGAAGTTCTGTCCCGGCTTGCCGACTTCGCGGGAGCATCGTACGCCAGGCTCGGTTTTCCGCCACTGCAGGGAACCGCGCCGCCCATGCAGCTGACGGTGGGCAAGTCGACGAACCCAGGGCACGACGGCATCCTGTTCGCTTCGCAAGCCGGTTCCAATCTTCGTTTGATGCTTATCGGGTCGCCGGGAGGGCGCGCCATGGATCCCGACGACCGGCAGACATTGGAGGTGGTGGCGGGGCAACTCGATGACGCCTACAATCTCAATCGGCAGGCAGCGGAAAACCAAGCGCTTCTCGGCGATCTCCAGCGGCAGCGAAGTGAACTCGCGGCCCTTGTCGCGCAATTGATCCAGGCGCAGGAACAAGAGCGGCAGCGGGTGGCGCTCGATCTTCACGACGGCTCGGCGCAGCTGGCCGCAGGCCTCAGCTATCGCCTGCAGGACCTCGCGGCGCGCATCGGCGAGGCGCATGTCCTGAAGTCCGAGATCGACCAACTCGCTGCACTGGCGCGCCATTCCGTTGCCGATCTCAGGGCGGCCATCGCCGATCTTCGCCCGCCCGAACTCGATGATCTCGGTGTCGCCGCGGCCCTGCGCACGCGTCTCGATGCGATCGACGGTCTCGAAGTGATCGCCGACCTCGATGCCGCCTCCGACCGCTGGCCGACATCGACCGGGATCATCTTCTATCGCGTAGCGCAGGAAGCGATCACCAATGTAATCAAGCACGCCGAGGCGAGCCGATTGGTCGTGCGCCTCTTCGAGGACGGCAAGGGCGAAGCGCATCTCGAAGTGATCGATGATGGCAAAGGCATCGGCGAGTTGCGCCATCCCCAGATGCGGGGCGGGCAACTCGGCATCGTCGGCATGCGGGAACGGCTGGCGCTGCTCGGCGGCCGGATCGAGATCGACGCCGGGTCTTCGGGCGGCACGCATGTCCGCGCCGCCGCCCCCCTTGCGCAGGACACGACATCAGAATGACGGCATCGATCCTTGTCGCCGACGATCACGACATCGCCCGCGCCGGTCTTATCGCCATGATCGGCGGTCGGGACGATTTCCATGTCGCCTTAGATGTGCGCGACGGCGTCGAAGCGGTGGAAGCCGCAGCTCACCACAAGCCGGATCTGGCACTGCTCGACATCCGCATGCCGCGCATGGACGGCCTCGCCGCGACGAGGGAGATCCGGCGCGTATCGCCGGCAACACGTGTCATGATCATCACGATGCATGACAGTCTCGATTACCTGGAAGCGGCGATCGAAGCAGGCGCCACGGGCTATCTGCTCAAAGATGCCAGCCGGGAAGACATTCTCCGCACGATCCGCCGCGTGCTTCAGGGCGACGCCTTCTTCGACGGTCCTCTCGTTGCCAAGCTGCTGCGCCGCGCCGCCACCAAGCCGCAGACCAACAGCAGCGCCCTGGAGACGCTGACGATCCGGGAACGCGAAGTCTTGTCGAAGGTGGCCGAGGGTCTGACGAACAAGGAGATCGCCAGGACCCTGAAGATCTCGCCCGGTACTGTGAAGATCCACGTCGAGCGCATCATCGGCAAGCTGGGCGCCGGCGACCGGACGCAGGCCGCGGTCATGGCCGTTCGCGGCGGGCTCGTCGCAACATCCCGGGAGGAAGAGCCATGACCCTGCGTTTCGCCGATCTGCCGCTGAGGGCGAAGGGCATCGTCATCATCACGGTGCCGCTGGCGCTGCTGCTTGCGGCTCTCGCCTCCGTCTTCGTGGCCGACCGTCAAAGCCGGATTGCCGAGGATCAGGTGCGGGTCACGCTCGAAATCCAGTCGGGCATCCAGGAGATCCACGCCTCGATCGCCGAAGCGGCCACCGCGATGCGCGGTTATCTGCTGACCGGCAGAACCGATTTTCTCGATCCCTTCAACCGGGCCGAAGACAGGCTGCCCGTCGTGCTCGACGAGGTCGGTCGGCGGTTGCGGGATGAAGAGCAAAAGAGCCGTCTCGAACGCATCCGCACCCTCGTCGTCGCGAAAGTCGATCGTCTCCAACTCCTGAAACAGGCCGACATCCTGCGCGCCGATGGACGCGAGGACCTTGCGGCCAAGCTCATCGAGGGCAAGCAGGTCCTCGATGAGCTGAGACAGGAAATCGACGCGATGAGCCGGCGGGAGGCGGATCTGCTTCACGCGAGGACCGAGGCCGCGGAGCGGGTTCGCACTCTGTCGCGAAGCCTGATGATCGCAGCCGGCTTTCTTGGTTTTGCCGGCGCGCTCGTCGCCGTCTTCCTGTTTTCCGCAAGCATCGTGCGCCGTGTGCATGCGCTGAAAGCTGAGGCGCATCGGCTGTCGCAAGGCAAGGTCGTGACGGTGGCGGACCCCTTCCGCGATGAACTCGGAAGCCTCGGACAGGCGCTCGAGGATGCGAGCGTCCTTCTGAAAAAACGCGAGGCGGACCTGACCGAGAGCGAGGAGCGTTTTCGGCAACTGGTCGAAGGCGTCAGCGACTACGGCATCTTCGGGCTCGATACTTCAGGACGGGTGATAAGCTGGAATGCGGGTGCCGAGCGGATCACCGGTTATGGCGCTGAGGAGATCGTCGGGCAGCATTTTTCCCGCTTCTATCCCAAGGAAACCAGGGACACATTTCCGGCAGAAGAGCTTGCGGAAGCAGCTCTTCACGGACGCACCGAAACGGAAGGCCGGCGCGTTCGCAAGGACGGATCGCAATTCTGGTCGCACGTCGTCGTGACCGCACTCCATGACGAGACGGGGCGGTTGCGCGGCTTTTCCAAGATCACGCGCGATATAACCGAGCGCAAGCAAATCGAAGAAGCCCTGCTTGGTGCCCGTGAGGACGCGATCCGCGCGAGTAACGCCAAGAGCGAATTTCTGTCGCGCATGAGCCACGAACTGCGCACGCCGCTCAATTCCGTGCTCGGTTTCGCGCAGCTTCTGGAAATGGACGTCACCGATACCGAGTCCAGGGAGAGCGTCGCGCAGATCTTGAGGGCCGGACGGCATTTGCTCAGCCTCATCGACGAGGTTCTCGACATGGCGAGGATCGAGGCCGGGCACATGGATCTCGCTGTCGAAGCACAGCCCGTCGCCGAGGTGATCGATGAAGCCGTGTCGCTTGCAAGACCGCTCTGCGGCAAGCAGCAGATCACGATCGAGGTCGTCGAGCCGGCCGAGCCGGATCTTTCGGTGCTCGCCGACCGACGGCGTCTGCTGCAGGTGTTCCTCAACCTCCTCTCCAATGGAGTGAAATACAATCGCCCCCGGGGAAGCGTAACCGTCAGCCACCGCGCGATGGATGGCGGCCGTATCCGCATCGAGGTCAGCGATACCGGTCCCGGCATTCCGGCCGGACGCGTCTCCCGGCTTTTCACCCCGTTCGATCGGCTGGGAGCGGAACGGATCAGCCAGGATGGAACGGGTCTCGGGCTCGCGCTGTCGAAACATCTAACAGACGCCATGGGCGGAACGCTCGGTTTCAGCAACCGCGAAGGCGGCGCCACTTTCCACGTCGATCTGCCGCGCGCGCCTGCAGCGGTAGAGGCAAGACCGGTTTCGATGGGAAGCCCGCCGTAAAGGCATCGCCCTTGATTTGGCCGCGCCGCTTGATATCAGTTCGGCATCGCTTCAACGAAATATTGGGTCCATGACAGATTCCACCGATATCGTGCGCCGATCGACAATCCTCATCGTCGACGACGAGCCCGCCAATGTCTCGCTGCTGGAGCGTATCCTCAAGCGCGAAGGCTTTACGGCGCTGATCAGCACCACCGAACCACGCGAGGCCTTGCGGCTCTTTCGCGAACATCCTGTCGATCTTGTTCTTCTCGATCTGATGATGCCCGATCTGGACGGTTTCGCGCTGCTGGAGAACTTTGCGAGGCTCATCCCGGAAAACAGCTATCTGCCGATCCTGGTGCTTACTGCCGATGCGACCTTGCCGACGCGCCGGCGGGCGCTTTCTCTCGGCGCGAAGGACTTTCTGACGAAGCCCTTCGATGCGATCGAGGCCATTCTGCGCATCTTCAACCTTCTCGAAACCCGCATCCTGACCCTGGAGCTTGCCAAACACGGACTGACAACGCCGAAATCGGAGCGTCCCCGGATTGATTGATGCGGATCGCGCCGGGGGCCAGTCAGGACGCCGGCCCCGCACAACTCAGAACATGGTGTTCTTGTTTGCCGCCTCTTTCGGAACGGCCTGGATCACGTCCCAGTGCTCGACGATCTTGCCGTCCTTGACGCGGAAAATATCGACGATCGCCTGGCCGCGGTCGTCGGCGCCGTTCGTCGCGTGCACATGCAGCCAGACGAGATCGCCATCGGCGGCGCTGCGGACGATCTCGGCCTTCGATTGGGCATTCTCCTTGAAGAAGCCGGTGAAGAAGGAAATCAAAGGCTTCTTCCCGTCGGGAACTTGGGGATTGTGCTGCCGGTAGTCGTCAGCGACGACCGAGGCGGCCTCGATATCGTGCTTGTTGAAGAACCTGTCGGAGAATTCCACCACCAGCTTCCGGTTGGCTTCCTCGATCTTCAAATCCCGCGAGGCCGATTCAGCAAAAGCGCCGGCCGGCGCGGCGACACCTGCCAAAATGACGAGTGCAAAAAGCGATTTCCCGAATGTCATGCATCAAGCTCCTTGGTGTGGATTCGCGATCTAGTCTAGAAAGAAGACTATGAGAGCTGGTCTATGAAACCGCGGCATGCCGAGCAAGAAGGCAGGTTTTAGTGGCAAGGTCAGCCGACGATGACCGAGGACGGAGCATGCCCAAGGAAACGGACGAGCCGAAACAACAGCCCGGGGCGGGATGCCCGATCAGAGGCGTGCTCGATCGTATCGGCGACCAATGGAGCCTGCTCACCCTCGAGGCACTGGAAGGCGAAAAGAAACGCTTCAACGAGCTGATGCGCGAGATCGGGGACATCTCGAAACAGATGCTCTCCAAGACGTTGAAGCATCTGGAGCAGGACGGCTTCGTGCGGCGCACCGTCTATCCGGAGGTTCCGCCTCGCGTCGAATACGAACTGACGGAGCTGGGGCGATCCTTCCTCATCCCCATGAAAACCCTGATCGGATGGGCCGAGCCGAACCATGCGGCAATTACCATCGCGCGGCAACGGCACGAAGACGCCTAGGGCGAAGCCCTATCAGGCCAGGAGCACCTTGCCGCCCGTTCGCAAGGGAAGCGCGGACTGCAGGGCTTGCCGGACCTTTTCCAAGGGGAATACCTCCCGCACCTCGGTCGCGATGACCTTCGAAACGATCTGCGCCGCGACCTTGGAATAGGCGTGCTGCACGTCGTCCATGGCTTCGGAATGAACCCATTCCCTGAGGTGAAAATAGGAAAAGGAAATATCGGGATGGGACGCCCAGAATGAATTCGGAATGCTTTGGCCCGAAAGCAGGCCGTAATGCACGAAGCGTCCGCCCGGCCGCAGCGCATCGGCGAGGACTGCGGCGCGCGCGCCTCCGACGCAATCGAGCACCGCGTCGAGCCCATGCCGGCCGGTGAGCTCGGCAACCAGATCACTTTCGCTTTCTTCCCTATCGATGATGACAGCCTCGACCCGGCCGAGCAGGCGCTCAAGTGATCCTTCGCTGCGGACGATGGCGACCGGCTCCACGCCTGCGGCGTTGGCGAGACCGATCAATATCGCTCCGATCGAAGAGGCGGCGGCGTTGATGGCGATGCGCATGCCCGGCCTCAGCCCGATCTTGGCATGCAGCATCAACCAGGCCGTCATCGGATTGACGTAGCTCGTCGCAGCTTCGAAGTCGGTGAGATCGTCTGGAACGCGCAGGCACCAGCCCGGATCGGTATCCTTGAATTCCTGCCAGCCACCGGCGCTGCGCACCGGCAGCACGCGTGTTCCCGGAGAAAGCCCATGAACCTCCTCGCCGCACTGTTCGACCACGCCGAACGCTTCGAAGCCGGGAATGAAGGGCAATGTCGTGCGTCCGCTATAAGCTCCTGATATGGTGATGATATCGGACGGATTGATCGCCCGCGCCAGCAGGCGCACCCTCACCTGATCGCGCCGCAGCGACGGCAGCGCAGCCCGCTCGAGCTCGACGACATCCTGAGCCGAGCCGAATTTTCGCACGACCGCCTGATATTGCATTGCATCCCCCACACACTGCGGTTAGATCACGCCGTCGAATTGGTGATCGAATGAGCGTTGACGACAGGCCTTTAGCATCGTTCCGGGTCTCGATGCGAGACATCGACATCTATGGTCATGTCCACAACTCCCGTTATCTCGACTATTGCGAAGATGCGGTCGTCGAGTTCCTGCGGCAACGGCAAATTCTCAGCCATTTTCGTCACACTTCCTCCGGCGTTGCCTATCACGTGAAGAAGGCGGAGATCACCTTTCACAGCCCGATCGACCTCGATGATGTTGTCGAGGCAAAGGTGGATGTGGAGAAAATCGGGCGCACGAGCCTGTCCTTTGCCATAGAACTCTTTCGCCAGCGCGATGGCGCCCATTGCGCATCGGCGCATTTCGTTTGGGTCTGCGTCGGCCTCTCCGACAGCCGCCCGACGCCGATCCCGGAAGCGACCAGAGCCGCTCTGTCTCCCGGCTGATTGCCGATCATTCAAACCAGCGGGTGTCCATGCCGATCCATGCGCAGCTTCTTCGACATGCAACGGAGACACCGGACAAGCCGGCGCTGGTGATCGACGGGCGCTCGCTCAGCTATGGCGAGCTCTATTTGCGCGCCAAGGCAATTTTCCGGTTTCTCAAGGAGCTCCCCCGCTCGAACCACCGCATGTTCGATCTGCCCGGCGTGGAGACGCTTGCCGCTCTCAGCCTTGGCAACCATATCGGCTTTGCCGAGTATTTTGCGGCGGCGACCGCTTTCCCGAACGCCTGCGCGGTCATCGACCCGATGATGCCGTCGAAAACGGTCGAACGCATCATCGAGCGCCTGGCGCCGGACGTTTTGATCGTCGACGACATTGCGGGGCCGAGCGCTGAAATTGCCCGAAGACTCGGCATCCCCCTCGTCGTCGCGGGAGCGGAGCCCTTCGACCTCGGCGCGGGGGGAGACGATCTGCCTGTCGATGCCGACGGGATATTCCTGATCGGCTTTACATCGGGAACCACCGCCGAGCCGAAGGCCTATTATCGCTCGCGCGCGCCGTGGCGCAGGAGCCTCGATCGCGGACGCGTCGTTTTCGAACTCGAAGACGCGCCGTCGACAATGTGCCCCGGAGCCCTCGCGCATGGCCTGGCGCTTTATGCATTGGTCGAAGCTTTGGATGCCGGGGGGACCTTTCATTCGGTCCGGAAATGGGATCCGGGCGTGGTCGCACGCACTCTCTCCTCCTGGCACGTCGAACGGCTGGTTGCTGTGCCCACCCATATAGCCGGAATTGCAACGGCCCGGGCGGGTGAACCCGCTCTGACCTCTCTGCGCGATGTCCTCACCGCCGGCGCAAAGCTTGACAGGAACGAGGTCGACTCCATGCGCCGACTGTTTCCGAATGCCCGTATCCGGGAATATTACGGCGCCTCCGAGCTCGGTTTCATGACGGTCTCGACCCTTGTCGGCGGCGAGATCGATTTTCCGATCGAGCGGGTCGGACAGGCCTATCCCGGCGTGGGAATATCCATTCGCGACCCCGAGGAGAACGACGTCGGGACCGATGTGGCGGGAACCATATTCGTCAAGAGCGACCTGATCGCGGATGGATATCTGTGGGGCGATGACGGTCATGCGTTCCGGGTCACAGAAGCGGGAGCGACGGTCGGAGATCTCGGCGAACTCGATGCCGATGGCATGCTGCGGGTGATCGGCAGGGCCGGCGGCATGATGATATCAGGCGGCAACAACATCTATCCCGCCGAAGTCGAGAGCGCGCTGAAAGCCTGTCCCGGGGTAGAGGATGCCGTTGTCTTCGGGCTGCCTGACGCCTATTTCGGCCAGCGGATCGTCGCTGTCGTCTCGGGGGAGACGGTGGACCCGAAAATCCTGGCTGATCATTGCGCGCAGATGCTCGGGAAGTACAAGATCCCCAAGCAATTCTACCATATAAGGTCCTGGCCGATGACGAGCAGCGGCAAGATCTCGAGGGGGCAAGTGGAGCAGGCCGTGATTTCTGGAGATGATCTTGTCCTACGCCTTTCAGCCTGACGAGGATTGGCAGCCAGTCGTGGTTGCCGCCTACCGGTCGCCGATCGGCCGGGCTTTCGGATCGCTTGCGACTGTCGCGGCAGAAGACCTGCTTGCGCCGATCATCCATCGGATCCTGTCCGAGACGGGAATTGCGCCCGAAAGCATCGACGATGTGCTGGTGGGCAATGCCGCCGGCTGCGGCGGAAATATCGCGCGGCTGGCAGCACTCGCCGCAGGCCTGCCGATGACGGTTCCAGGTGTTGCGATCGATCGGCAATGCGGCTCAGGCCTGGAAGCGATCATCATGGCAGCCCGCCTGATCCAGGCGAAAGCCGGCGCGTGTTTTCTCGCCGGCGGTGTGGAGAGTGTCAGCACCGCGCCATGGCGCGTCGAAAGACCAAAGGCGAATGGGATGCCGCCGCGTTTTTACGGGCGCGCCCGGTTTTCGCCTGACACGATCGGCGACCCGGAAATGGGTGTTGCTGCCGAAAACGTCGCCCGTCAGTTCGGCATATCGCGGCAGAGACAGGATGAATTCGCCCTGCGCAGCCATAGGCTCGCCGTAGCGGCGGCCGAGGCAGGCATCTTTCGCCCCGAGATCGTTGACATTTCCACCGGCCACGGTCTGATCGAACGGGACGAATGCCCACGTGCGGCTACATCCTTCCAGGCGCTCGCAAACCTCCGGCCGGTCTTCCTGGCCGATGGTTCGGTGACAGCCGGCAATGCCTGCCCGCTGAACGACGGCGCCTGCCTGGTGCTTGTTATGAGTGGCGGAATGGCGAGAAGCATGGGCATCGAAAAGGGCCTTGCCTTCATCGACAGCGCCGCTGCCGGCGTCGACCCCAACCTGCTCGGCATCGGCCCGGTCGCCTCGACCAGAAAGCTGCTGCAGCGTCAGCCCGGGCTCTCACTCGTAGACATCGATGCCATCGAATTCAACGAGGCCTTTGCGGCCCAGGTTCTGGCATCGCTGGACCAGCTCGCTATCCCTGCCGACGCGATCAACAAGGACGGCGGAGCCATTGCGCTCGGCCATCCATTCGGGGCCTCCGGCGCAATCCTCGTTACCCGACTATACAGCCAGCTGATCCGCGACATCGGCGGATGGGCGCCGGGCGCGACCGGCCTGGCCATGATCGGTATCGGCGGAGGCATCGGGCTGACCGCCATGTTCGAGGCTGCCCAGCTTTCCTGACCCGGCGATGGCGCAGACCGTCAGGCGGCGGCGCGTTTGTGATCGGCCGGATGCTGAAGCCGAAAGCCGATCGCTAGTCTGTTCCAGGCATTGATCATCGCAATACCGATCGAAAGCGCCACGAGCTCGTCATCCGAGAAGTTGGTGTGTGCCTCTTCATAAACATCATCTGGCGCATGGCTTTTCGCGATCTGAGTAAGAGCCTCCGCCCAGGCGAGTGCCGCCCGCTCCCGTGTGCTGAAGAGCTGCGACTCCCGCCATGCGTTGAGAAGCAGCAGCCGGTCATCCGTTTCGCCGAGCTTCAGTGCGTCCTGGCGGTGCATGTGCAGGCAATGCGCGCATCCGTTCATTTGGGAAACACGCACTTTGACGAGTTCGAGCAGCTTCGGATCGAAGCTCTTGGCAATCCAGGCTTCAACAGCCACGAGGCCGTCGATGCCGCTGTTCTTATGGGCCATGAAGTTCAGACGCTTGGTCATTCTTATCTCCATCGTGAGGATTGACGGCCGAAGTCACCGGCTTGCAGACCGGTGAATACGCCTTGCCTTCCGGGTCCGTCATCTGCCCCGACGGTAGGTTCGGCCCATGCCTGTCGACGTGATGGTCCTCCATTTCAGCCAACCGGCTCGTCGCAGAGCCAGTTGGCCTACTGCGTTCGCATAGGGTGACAGCGACCGAGGGAGAATAGTTTGGGACCGCGATCGGGCGCATTCTCTGCCCATCGGTTACACCGGCCGTACCGGCGACGGTCCCGATGAAGCCGCTTCACTCATAGAGGACGCGGTTTCGCCACGCCGAGCAGTCGCCTGCTCGCTTTCAAGTCAACAAAGGCAAGTCAACAGAGGAAACTCCTCGTAAAGGACAAGGAGACTACCCATGAAAATCGTCGTTATCGGCGGCACCGGCCTCATCGGCTCGAAGACCGTGGAAAGATTGCGCAAGAAGGGGCACGAGGTGTTGGCGGCTTCGCCGAATTCGGGCGTCGACACGATCACCGGCAAGGGCGTGGCCGAAGCGCTCGCTGGCGCGCAGGTCGTGCTCGATCTCGCAAACTCGCCCTCGTTCGAGGACAAGGCCGTCCTGGAATTCTTCCAGACCTCGGGCCGCAATCTGCTCAAGGCAGGGGCTGCCGCCGGCGTCAAGCATCATATCGCGCTGTCGATCGTCGGCATGGAGCGGCTGCAGGGCAGCGGCTACATGCGCGCCAAGATGGCCCAGGAAGAGCTGATCAAGACGTCCGGCATACCCTACACCATCGTGCACTCGACACAGTTCCATGAATTCATGGCTGGCATCGCCCAGTCAGGCACCGTCGGTCAGACCGTGCATCTATCGACGGCCTACGTGCAGCCGATCGCCTCGGACGACGTCGCCGACGTCATGGCCGAGGTGGCGCTCGGTACGCCTGTGAACGGCACGATCGAGATCGGCGGGCCGGAGAAAGTCCGCCTCACCGAAATCGTGACGCGTCTCTTCAAGGCGACGAACGATCCGCGCCAGGTGGTCGCCGATCCGCACGCCCGCTATTTCGGCGTCGAGCTCGAGGACAATTCGCTCGTGACCGGAGCCAAGGCGCGGCTTGGCCAGATCCGCTTCGACGATTGGCTCAGCCGGCAGCCGCCGCAGAAAAAGAGCGCCTGACGGACTTGGTGCGCCGGTGCGCTCGTTTATCAACGAAAGGAGACCAGACATGCTCAGGAAAATGATCTCGGCAGCGGCCTTCGCCCTTGTCCTTGCCGCCGGCACTCAGGCTCACGCCGGAGGTGGGAAAGCGAAGATAAGCGTCGTTTTCGACCAGAAGCTTCCCAATGTTCCCGGCAAGAGCATGAGGGCTGTGATGGTGGAATATGCGCCCGGCGGCATGTCGCCCGGCCATACCCATCCGAATTCCGCTTTCATCTACGCCACGGTTCTCGAAGGGGCGATCCGCAGCGCGGTGAACGACGGACCGGTGAAAACGTATAAGGCCGGAGAAAGCTTCGCCGAATTTCCCGGCGATCATCACAGCGTCAGCGCAAACGCCAGCGACACCAAGCCGGCGCGCCTGCTTGCGGTCTTCGTGCTGGACACGGACGAGACGGAACTGACGATCGACGACAAATAATGTGGTACACGATGCCCGCCGCCGCCGGGCATCGTTTCCTCCCGATCACGCAGCCTGCAGGGCTATCTCCAGGTCGGCGATCAGATCGTCCGGATGCTCGATGCCGATCGAAAGGCGGATCGTCGATTCCAGAACGCCGATGCGCTGGCGGACATCGGCGGGCACGCCGGAATGCGTCATGGTGGCAGGATGGCTCGCAAGCGATTCCGTGCCGCCGAGGCTGACCGCGAGCTTGAAGATCTGCAGCGCGTTCAGGAATTTGAACGAGGCTGGCTGACCGCCGCGAATGTCGAAAGAAAAGGTGGAGCCCGCGCCGGTGCATTGCGCGATGAAGGTCCGGCCGGCCGGCGATTCCGGATCGTGGTAGGGCAGATAGTGGACCTTCTCTACCTTCGGGTGGTCGCGCAGATAGTCTGCGACGGCCCGCGCGTTGCTGTTTGCCCGTTCCATGCGCAGCTGCAGCGTTTCCAGCGAACGGCCGAGCATCCAGCAGGAATGTGGATCGAGCTGGGTGCCGATCGCGCCGCGCAGGGCCTTGATCTGCTTGATCACCGCCTTGCGACCAAGAACGGCGCCGGCGATCAGATCCGAATGACCACCGACATACTTCGTCAGCGAATAGAGCGAGATATCGGCGCCGTGCTCGATCGGCCGCTGGAAGACCGGCCCGAGCAGGGTATTGTCGCAGACGATAATCGGCATGTGGCCTTGTCTTGCACCGATCGCGTCGGCCACGCGCCGGATCATCGCCACATCGACCAGGCTGTTGGTGGGATTGGCTGGCGTCTCGATCAGGATAACGGAAACGCGGCCGTTGGCCATCGCCTCTTCAGCCGCCTTCTGCACCGATCCTTCGCTGATGCCGTCGGCAAACCCAATAGCGGCGACGCCGAAGTTCAGAAAAGTCTTTGCCAGCAACGTTTCGGTTCCCCCATAGAGCGGCTGTGAATGCAGGATCGCATCCCCCGGCCGGACGAAGGCGAACAGAGTGGTGGCGATCGCCGCCATGCCGGATGAAAACAGCACGCCGCTTTCCGTCCGTTCGTAGACGGCGAGCCTGTCTTCGACGATTTCGCTGTTTGGGTGGTTAAAGCGCGAATAGACGAGGCCGGCACCCTTCCCTTCGGGCGGCTCGCGGCGGCCAGACACGTAATCGAAGAAGTCGCGGCCATCCTCGGCCGTGTTGAACACGAAGGTGGAGGTGAGGAATACCGGCGGCTTGACCGCCCCTTCCGAGAGCTCCGGATCGTAGCCGTAATTCAGCATCTGGGTTTCGGGATGCAGGGCATGATTGCCGATATGGGTTTTGGAAGGATGCGGGGCAGTCATCATCGTCTCCTCTATCGGGAATGGCGAAATGTCAGAATACATCAAAACTACAGGAGAGGAGCAATCTTCGCGGTCAGTTCCTGATCTCGCCCAAAGTATCCGCGACATAGGCGCCTCGCGCTCCCATTGGCAGCGGCGTTCCTGTCGTCGTGTCCCTCGCGGTCTGATGCTCCAGTTCTGCGTTGAGCTCTCCTCCGACGATGAGAATGACGACGGAAAGCCAGATCCAGATGAGGAAGCCTATCAGCGCCCCGAGCGTGCCGTATGTCGCGTTGTAATTGGCGAAATTCTCTAGATAGAAAGAGAAGCCGAGCGACATGGCGGCCCAGGCGACCGTGGTCAAAACCGCGCCCCACGTCATCCACCGGACCTTGGCAGCCTCCCGGCTTGGGCCAAAGCGGTAGACCATTGTGACGGCCACCGCAACCACGAGCAGAAGCAGCGGCCACCTAAGGAGAAGAGCCATGTGCTCCTTGAATTGATCGAGCCAAAGATAGGAGAGCACAACTGGCATCACACCAACGAGGGCCACCATGACGATCGCAAAAGCTATCGCACATAGGGTAAAGCAGAGGCCCGTCAGATTAAGCCGCACCAGGCTTCGCTTCTCCTTTTCCTCGTAGGCCACGTTCATAGCGTCGAATATCGCCAGCGTGCCATTATGGGTGCTCCATAGCGCGACCGCGAGGCCTACGAAAAAGGTTAGGCCAAGTGTGCCGTCGCGCCGCTCGACGAGCGCCTTGATCTGATCGGCAAGAAGATCGAATGCGCCGGGTGGCAAGAGGACAGCCAACTCGCGAAGATGTTCGGATATGGTAACCGGATCGGCAACCAACCCATAGAGAGCGACGAGGGCCGCCAGGGCAGGAAATATCGCCAGCAAGAGATAGAAGGTCACGCCCGCCGCGATGAGAGTGACGCGGTCGTCTAAAATTTCATGGAAGACGCGCCAGAAGACGTCGCGAAGGCCGCTGAAAGGGATAGCCTCGGGCGTACTGGCGCTGCGGCCATGATCGTCACCTGCGTGGCCAGTATCCGCAGACGGAGCGGCCGACCTGCGCTCGACTGCCTGCATGTAGACAAGCGCGCCGATCGCTGCGGCCATCATTGCAGCCGCGGTGGAGAATCTCTTACGTTGAACCACATCACGCATGTGGATGGTCTCCGATCTAGTGCGGAGATAACGCGGCGCGTCGCTAAAGGATGCAAGCCATTGCTTTTCTGCGGACATTTGATGCAAGACCGAGATCGTCCGTTTCCCTAATCGGGTGAGGAAGCAGGGATTGAAACGATTGAGCCGCGTCGCCACTGCGCTCAGTATCTCCTAAAGCAAGGCCAATGGTGTAGTTTCAGAAATCATAATACATTGATATTGCCGCACAAATCACCATTCGCGGAAGCAAACGATGGCTTTAGTTCCCTTGCTGCCTGCTGGTGCTTGGGCGCCGCCAGAGGGTAGATCCGGTGCGGAGCCAAAATCGGAAGCGGCGCTTGGCCCTTGCTGTCACCCGATTCCCGCGCCTATCAGGCATCTGCAACGATGCTTTCTGTATCGGTCCGCAAAACAATAGCGCCGCTGACAACGACGTGCAATAGCCGCTTCTGGCTTCAACGCGCAAGTGCCGATCCGTGGCTGCGAGCCGATTGTTTTCGCTCCGTGTACCCCGTGGCAAGCGTCGGTGATACCGAGAGAATGCCCGCCTGCGGACGCGATCTCGATGGCGTCGGTGGTTGCTTGATAGTGTCTCGGCGGTACGCGCTTAAATCGATCAAGTGGCCACGCGTGGGCTGAGCTGAGCGCCCGGTGGTGGAGATGCGGTGCGCGCCGCTTCGGACACAGCGTGGCGCTACTTTGCGGTAGCGGCCCCTCCCCGACCGCCACTGCAAGAGCTGCTCCGGCATCCCGTTTGTAGGTGCAGGAACATCTTCCGGCGTATCGGCCGGGGATGAACGCAGCTCTTCTGCAGTGGCTGGCAGCGGGGCTGCACGCTATCAAATGCCTGTATCGGAGACGGGCGCCGCCCATTCGGGCATGTGGGACGGTCTGGGCTCTACGGTCGGCGATCTCAGGGCAAAGTGGACCCAACGCTGTCCCCACATATGCTCGGCTCGCTGCCGCAGGCATATCGACGATAGTCGCCGCTGCGTCGGTGCGCTGACGGACGTGCTCTACCTCAGCGACTGCCTGTTCGCAATGGGCTGATGCGCCCGACGGGTTCGACGGCGTGAGCTGCCGATCCTGCAGAATGAAAGGATGCCCCTGCCCTTCCGCTCGGCCGTACGAAGAAACGCATGACAGCGAGACGGTCGGACTGCTGGCCGACTTCTAAGGAGCCGACTCCATGGCCGATGGAGCAGCCGACCCTCCGCCCTTTCCCCGGTGAAATCCCCAAATCCCAGCTGCAAGCCCTAGCGTTGGCTCATCCTGTTGTTGTCCGCGGACAACCGGATGTTCCGCCAGGTCGTTTGATCGCGAAGCGGGTTCCGCAGCAACTGGTTCGCAAGGGTATTGCGGCCGCGTCAACGGCTCTGCCTGACGTCATCGAAAAGCGGTTTCATACGCCGGCCGAACAGGCGTGGCGTATCCGGCTTGAAGATCTCTGACAGCTCCGCAATGCCTAAGCCTGTACTATGTTTGGCGAGGAGAAGAGCGCCGTCCAGTCGAAAAAATGCGGGGCTGTTGGCGCTTCGGTTTCATTCATCGGGAGAGATGTACGGCAAGGATGCGGGCAGCCGCAGCCCCATCGTCCTTGCGGCTCTTGCGTCCCCATGGTGGGGCGGCAATCGATGGCTCCCATCGCTTAAGGAAAAGCTGGCTGACTAAGGGCAACGCGGCGCTCCGGCAGAGCGGGTGCCCCAACTGAGTTGATCGGGAAGACGGGCAGGCCCGTCCTTCGAGGCTCCCGCTGGCCGCCTCAGTCCGGGTAGAGAGGGTGGCGCGTGACGGCAGGCACTGTAGGCCAAAGGCTGAACCCTTGGGTGATGCAGCGGATAGCCGAGCGCCGGCCGCAGCATTCGCAAGTGTGGGCGGATGGTGGTTGTTGTCGCCGTCGTTGGTGATCGGCGCCCGATCTGTCAGGTTGGTGATCGCCTTGTCCGACGCCGCGACCAATTCGGCCGTCAGTCGGGTGGAGATAAGTGAGGCAACATCATGATCGGGCGAAGGATGGGGCACTGCGCGGCCAAGACGGATCGTCGTCGATCTTTTGGGACGATCTCCCTCGCGGCAGGCTTGGCGCACCCACAGTGCGATCCTGGTGCCCCATCAATTGTTTCGCGGTGGACCAGATCGTTCTGCAGGAAGTCGGAGGAAATCGCTGCCCCAGATCCCCCGCTCGGCAAGTTGTCCGCGGACAACCCGCGCGCCCAGGCCCAATCGCGTGCCAGAAAAGGCTGAATTCGCCTGTGGCTCGTCTATGATATCGGTGCGGCCGCTAGGCTTGAATTTGCCGCATTGCGGCACTACCTCGTGACAGACCGAAGCGCTTAACCCCTCCGAGCCGCTTCGGTCCGACGGACAGCACTCCTCCTCCCACGGCTGTCGGTCCCTATCGAAGCCCGGCGCACCTCTCCCGCGCCGGGCTTTTGTCATTCTGGCAATGCCCGGCGGGCGGGCAATGAAGCCTCGTTTCCCATGAGAATCGATCCGCTCCTGGTAAGATGTACAGGCATCTGGCGTCCTTTGGTCCGATTATCAAAGATGAAGGCCGACAAATCTCAGGCTGGAGGTTCTCCGGCACCGGATAGGGCAGGGCTCTGATAGCCAGCTTGCGCGGAGCTAGAAATGGTCCAGTTCCGAGCCTGCTTTTGAGCGTGCTGCCGTGCGTGCTCCTGCGCCAGATGTGGGTGTGTTGACGGCGCCGTCGGCCAGAAACGAGGCGAGCTGACTGCGTAGATCGAAAGGCAGTATCGCCTCGAGAACGTCGAGCTCTTTGGCGAACTGCACCACATCGCTCTCGTTCCTCGCTGAGATCAGGCAGTGGACTGCCGCACGGATGGTTCATTCGTCGTCATAGCACAGCGCCCATTGGTCGCCGATATACCAGCAGCGTCCTATCCGCGGCTCCGTTTTCCAGAGCAGGCTTTTGACGAACTCGATGCCGCCGCGCCTAAAGGCGGCTGTCAGCGCCTCGATCTCGTTGTCACCGATAGACAGGCCACCATTGGCGCAGACGAAATAGGCCGTGCCGATCCAACGCGCCGCAAATCCACTCTCGCCGCGCTCAATCCGAAGGGCGGCCCCATGGGATGCATGACGGCCGCCTTTCGGCGGTCGGTCCTGGCGCGGCACGCCGAGTGGCAACACGAGGCGCCCTCCAGGCCGAAGCCTTTCGATCCAGGGTTCCGCGGGTCGCGCGACGGCGAAATTCACATAGATCGCATCCACCTCTTCCTGCGGCCATTGACTGCCGTCGGCGTTTATGACGCTGACATTGGCGCGATCGGCAAGTGCTGTTTGAGCGTGGGCAGCCAGATCGGGATCCATCTCGACGGCATAGACATGACCGGAAGTTCCCACAAGCTCCGAAAGAATGGCGCTGTAATAGCCGGTGCCGGCACCGATATGCGCGATGCGATCCCCGATTTGTATGTCCAGCTCTGCCAGGAGTCGGGCATGCAGTGAGGGACTGCCATTGTTGACACCTTTGTCGGTCTGCAAGGCAAATAGCACGTCCTGATAGGCCAGAACCAAGTCGGAGGAGGGGAGGGGGCGATATCCTCCGCCCAGATTGGCGATCTGCCATGGCGGCGCGCCGAGGAATTTTTCGCGCGGGACGGTGGCAAAGGCGGCTTCGATCCGCGGGTTCGTCGTCGCGGCGGTTGCCACCACCTGATGGGCGTAAGCGCGGCGGATCACCGCCAGTTCGTCGGCCGTAAACATCGCAGTTGGCATGGACAAATCTCCGGGCATGGCTTTGACCTGTTCCCTTTTTACGTCCTTGCGGCTCCAAATCCATCTCTATCCCAAATGCTTGATTTCATGGGTAGGAACTCATGACGGAAGTTAAAGGTCACTTCTCTTCCATTGTGGAAAACTACGCTGTTACTTCATAAGCTTAATACTCGAGCGTGGCCTGCAACGATGCAGTATCGGCTTATCGGCCTCGTTCCCTTACAGCAGGCGACGCTGGGCAAGGCGGTCCGGCCCTTGGATGCCAAGCGCTCCCACAGCGCCATCGACACGTTTCAGGCGTCGGGTATCGTGAGGTGTCTGGCGTCTAGTCTGAAACGCTTCTTGATCCTGTCGACGGGCGTCCCGTCCTGAAGCGGAACCTGGACCAGCCGGTCATAGGTCTCGAAGCCCATCTTTGCGTAATAGCCAAGGCCGCTGACATTGTCGGCGCGAATGGTGGCATTGATGAATTCGAGCCCGAACTCTTCCGCTGCGGCTCGGGTTGCGGGGAAGAGAGCGGTGCCGACGCCCGGGGTTCTTGGATTCATGCGGGCAAAGGTCGCGATGTCGGCGAAGCCTTCCGGCGGATCGCCGTATAAGCTGAGCGATTGAAAGCCGACGAGTAACTTATCGTGCTCTGCAACATGGCAGGTAAGCGGAAACTCGCCGTCGATGAACCAGTCCGCGAACTCGGCAGCCGAAAGCGGCGTTTCGAGTGCGGTCGTTCCACCGGCAAGGATGATCTCGTTCAGGAGACTGCTCAGCTCCGCCGCGTCGGCGGAGACGGCCCTTCGAATGTGCATGCCTTGGCTACCTCGTTTTGGAGGTACAGCCTATCGGCGAGATCAGAGATTGCAAGTCGCCAATTCGCTGCGAAGACGAGGAATCATGAAGCACGCCCGATGCCGTCAAATTCCGGTTTCGTGTTCGACGGACTTGCTCCGGGCCCTTCATCTTCAGGCGCTCAAACGCTGCTGCGTCTGCCGGTCGAAAAAGTGAACCTTGGCCGTTTCGAAAGAAAGCTTCACCGGCTGTTCCGGCACCAGCTCGACACGTTCGCGAACGACCCATGTCAGCTCCCTGCCTTCGAGCTCCACCGCGACATGGGTTTCCGATCCCGTGGGTTCGACCACCTTGACCACGGCATCCACACCGTTTTCGCCACCGAGGGTGATGTCTTCGGGACGAATACCCAGCGTCAGCGGCCTGTTGGCGGAATTGGCTGGAGCCCGCGAAAGCGCTACGCGTGACCCACCCGACAGCGACAATGCCGGGTTGCCTGCGCCCTCAAGGGTTCCCTCGAGAAAGTTCATCGCGGGGGAGCCGAGGAAGCCGGCGACAAAGATGTTGCGCGGCCGGTCGTAGAGTTCGAGCGGACTGCCGATCTGTTCGACGCGACCGCCGTGGAGCACGACGATCTTGTCGGCCATGGTCATGGCTTCGATCTGGTCATGGGTGACGTAAACGATCGTGGTCTTCAGGCGCTGGTGCAGAGCCTTGATCTCCGCTCTCATCTTCACCCGCAGTTTCGCATCCAGATTGGAGAGCGGCTCGTCGAAGAGAAAGACTTTCGGATCTCGAACGATGGCTCGGCCCATGGCGACGCGCTGTCGCTGTCCGCCCGACAGCTGCGCCGGCTTTCGATCGAGAAGCGGCTGCAATCCGAGAATTGCTGCAGCCTCACCGACCTTCTGTTCGATTTCCGGCCGTTTGACCCCGGCGAGCTCGAGCGCAAATCCCATGTTCTGGGAAACCGTCATCTGCGGGTACAACGCATAGTTCTGGAAGACCATCGCAATATCGCGATCCTTCGGCTGCAGATTGTTCACGACCCGGCCGTCAATGCTGATTTGACCGGCGGTGATATCCTCGAGCCCGGCAATCATGCGCAACAATGTCGACTTGCCGCAGCCGGAGGGGCCGACGAGAATGGTAAACTCACCGTCGGCAATCTCGACGTCGACACCATGAATGATATCGACCGTACCGAAGGATTTCTTGACGTTTCTGATACTCAAGCCAGACATTTCGTACCCCTTGTCATCTTCTAGCGCTTCCTGCGCACACGCAGCGCCTGGTACGGCTTGCGCGGAATTTTGACGCCGAAGGCTGCGTCCGGCTTGCCACCGCGCACGACCGAGCCATGGCGCGTCGGATGCGGAACGGGAGCCGCCACCTTTTCGACCGGTGTGATCGTCATCTCCCACGTGTCGATGAGATCGACATCATAATCGTCGCTGTCGACCGGCAGACCCGTGGACCAGATCACCGGCTGATGCTCGCCGAAATAAATCAGGCGGAAATCGCCGTCGCCGTCGCGCGCGCCCGACACGCGGGACCAGGGCCATTCGCCGATGATGCCCAGCGGTTCGAGGCCGTGCTTGACATCGGCTTCCAGGAGGTCGCGGAGGAAGGCGATGCGCTTCCACGCTTCGCCGCGCAGTTCCCCGCCTTTGGCCCACCAGATCAGGTCCTCGGGATGGGAATAGGTTTCGCCATGGCCGGCATAGCCGCCGCGTGCCATGGTGATCCAGAAGCGATGCACGAGCTCCTGCGCATTGAGATTGCCCCATGACTGCAGGATGTCGCCTTCATATTCCGGCTCGTCGTTAACGACAGGCTTGCCGTAAGCATCGCGCCATTCCTGGGTCCGCTTGACGTCGGGGTTTTGAATGCAGATGTGCGTGACCCATGGCTTGCGGTGATCGAAATTCGCCGTCACGTCGCCATTATGAATGGAGCGCAGGTGCTGGTAGGGGTCGTTCTCTTCCAGGATGTGGAAGTAGCGATCCCACTGCTCCATCGGCTTCGTATCGATGAGGAAATCATATTCATTGGCAAGCGACCACCAGACGTTCCGGTAGGCGGCGAGACGAGCGGCGAGATATTCGACATAGCGAAAATCCTGTTCGGCCGACATGTCGGCATAGCCCCACCGGTCATAGGGGTGGAAGATGATGATATCGGCTTCGATCCCAAGTTGGCAGAGCGCTGCGACCTGCTTTTCGAAGTGCTGGAACGAGGCGGGGTTCGGACGGTCGAAGTCTTCCCTTCCGTCCGCCCCGCGTTCGAAGCAGGCGTGCAGCGGCTCGTTGACGTTATAGGGATAGTCCTTCGGAAACACGCCCATCCGCATCTTGTTGAAGCGGGCCTTCTTGAGGGTTTCGAGGGTCTGCTTCTGCATATCGAGCGGCTGGTGCGTCCAAGCATAGCAGGTCGTCCCGAAGGATAGGAAGGGGGTGCCGTCGGCATAGGCGAAGTGGAACTTGTTGCGCACGCGCACGGGGCCGTGATTGCCGGCCGAAGGCCTGGTCGCAATCAGTGCGCCGGTCTTGCCGTCGAGTGCGGTTGTCTTGGAACGGGTCAGAAACGACCATTCGCCCTCACTATCCGGCATGAAGCGGATGCGGTAGGTGCCGTTGCCATCATAAAAGCCCGGCACGCGAACTTCGCGGCTCTTGTGGGTGAACACGGCATCGAATGCCACGTCGAGATGGGGATTTCCATCGGAGGGTCCATCAAAGGAGGCCTCGAACACGCCCCATTTTTCGACTGTTGCATCAGACATAGAATATTCTCCTCGTGAATGCTTTTGTGGTCGCTAGCCTTTGACGGCGCCGGAGGTCAGGCCAGAGACGAAGTAACGCTGGAAGATGAGATAGACGATCGTCGCCGGCAGGACGGTCATCACGATGGCCGCATTGAGCTGGCCGTAATTGCTCGAGAACTGCCCCTGAAACGACATCAGGCCGAGCGGTAAGGTCCACATGTGCTGATCCTGGAGCAGCACCAGCGCCATGGCGAATTCGTTCCAGGTGGAGACAAAGTCGAGGATGAGCAGTGCGGCAAGCACGGGCAGGCACACCGGCAAAAAGATCCGTCTGAAGATGATGAAGTGGCTTGCGCCGTCGATCAGTGCTGCTTCCGACAGCTCCTTGGGAATGCTCTTGAAGAAGCCGTGCAGGATGAAAACCTGATAGGGAACGCCGAAGGCGATGTAGGGAAGGATGACGCCGGGATAGGTGTCGATCAGGCCGAACGAATTGACCAGGGTGAAGAGCGGCGCAAGCATCACCTGGAAGGGGATCATCGTGCCGAACACCACGAGCAGCAGCAGGGCCTTGGTGATCTTCAGCTTGATCTTGGCAAGGGCATAGGCGGCCATCGCCGAAAGGAACAGCCCGAGTGGCACCTTGATGACGGTGATGATGACGCTGTTGAAGAAGGAGTTTGCGAAGTTGCCGCGGCTCCATGCGGCGCTGTAGTTTTCGAAAGCGAGCTCGGTTGGCGGCACGAAGGCGCCCGTACCTGTCACCGCCGCCGGCGTCTTCAAGGAGGTGAAGACGATGAAGACGAATGGCGCGACCCAGACGAGCGCCACGATGACAAGCGTGATCCAGAGGCCGATCAGAATCGGATCCCGCTTCACCGACGATGGTTCGACCTGCAGATGCACTGCGGTCTGGTCGGTCGGTACTGCTGTCACGATTCAACCTCCTCGTGCTTCTGGGTCCATTTGAGATAGGGAATGACGACAGCCATGGTGATCAGCAGCAGCACGACCGAAATCGCCGCGCCTCGTCCGAAATCGAAGATCTGCATCGCCTGCGTGAATGCCCAGAGCGCCAGCATCTGGGTGGACTGCGCCGGCCCGCCGCCGGTCAGGCCATAGACGATGTCGAAGGCCTTCAGCGAGGAGATGACGGAAAGAACGAGAACGATCGTGATGGTCGGGCGCAAGGCCGGCAATGTCACATGCTTGAACACCGCCCAGCGGCCGGCGCCATCGATGCGGGCGGCCTCGACGAGTGTCTGAGAGACGTTCTGCAGGCCCGCCAGGAACAGGACCATCGAGAAGCCGACCGTCTGCCAGAGATAGGCGACGAAGACCGAATAAAGGGCGATATCCCTGTTGCCCAGCCAGTCATTGATCCAGCCCTGCATGCCCCACGAGGTGAGCAACTGGCTGAAAAGGCCGAAGAACGGATCGTACATCCACTTCCACATGGTGGCGACGGCAATCGGCGCGATGATAACAGGCAGATAGAAGATGGCCCTGAGGCCATTGCGGCCGAATATCTTCTGATTGAGGCTGAGCGCCAGCAACAGTCCGACCATAGGGGGAAAGATCAGGCTCATCACGGTCCAGATCACGGTGTTGCGGAAGGCAACCCAGAAGACCGGATCTTTGGTGAAAATCGCCGAATAGTTCGCAACGCCGACAAATTGCCGATTGGGATCGAGCCCGTTCCATTTCTGGAAGCTCAAGATGACGACATTGAGCATCGGATAGAGGGCGAAGACGGCATAGATTGCCAGGGCTGGCACGAGCAGGATGAGCGCTTGTACGCGCGGATCATGTGTCGATTGTCGAAGTGACATGCTTTCCTCCTGGCAGTGAAGCGGCTGCCAGCTGATGAAAGAATGTGCCGGTCGATCGACAGCTGGGTCGATCGACTGGCACCTCGGGAGGAATCAGGTTCTGCTTGCGATGAAGCTCTGCAGCTGCTTGGCGGCATCGGCCGGCTCGGTGTTGCCGGAAGCGACGTCATTGATAACGCGGAAATATTCCGTCGTGACATCGAGCGGGAACGCCTGGTCGCCGTTCATGTAGACCTTGCCGTATTTCTGGAAGATCCCCAGCCATTCCGCCTCGAGTGGCTTCTGGTTGGCATATTGTACGTTCTTGTTGACGGAGGTCGAACTCAGCTGGCCGAGCAGGTCCTGCTGGACCTTCGTCGACAGGAAGTAGTCGAGGAACTTCGCCGCTACGTCAGGGCTCTTGCTCTTGGTGCTGATGTAGTTGTACTCGGCGAAACCGTAGAGACGATCGGTGTTGGTCGGGAAGGGGAAAATCCCGTAGTCGTCGAGATTGGCGCCGGAGCCGTTAAGCTGGCTGACCAGCCAGTCGCCTTCGAGCATCATCGCTGCACGGCCTGCGGTGAAGAGGCTGTAGGACTGTTTGTTGTCGATGCCCATGAATGGCTGCAGCGTATAGTCCTTCGTCCACTTGGCGAACTCCGCGAAAGATTCCGTCGCGCAGGGCTCCTTGGTCCAGTCCAGCGTCATCGCCTTCAGCGCGTCATGCTTTTCAGCACCGCACTTCGTTTCAAGGATAACGTCCATGAGGCGCATGACGTGCCAGTTGACCGTGCCGCCGAAGGTGAAGGCAGGAATGCCTGCAGCCTTCAGCTTATCGGCCGCGGCAAGGAATTCGTCGTAGGTCTTCGGCTCTTCCTTGATGCCGGCCTGTTCGAACAGCTTCTTGTTGTAATAGACGGCCTCGCCCTTGAAGGTGAAGGGGACGCCGTGCTTGCCGCCGGGATAGAGGTCCGCGAAAGCCGCTGCCGAGGGCAGCAATTCGTCGCTCCACTTGTACTCGGCATAATACTTGTCGAGAGGCAGGGACAGGCCGGCCTTCACATATTCGCCGCCGAGGCCGAGGCCGGCCCAGCTGAAATAAATGTCTGGCCCCTTGTCGGAGCCAGCAGCGACGCGCAAGGCGGTCTTATGCTCGTCGACCGCGCGCTGAACGATCTCGACATGTGTTCCGGGGTTTGCCGCTTCGAAGTCCGTCGCCACCTTTTTCAGAGCCGTGTTGGCAGCATTGTTGTCGAAGTTGAGGGTCCAAAGCGTGATGTCTTCCGCAAGAACCGGCGTGGCCGATAGCGACGCCACGGCGATCGCAACGATGCTCGCAGTCTTCAATTTCGCAGAAAGGGTCAGCATTACCGTCCTCCTCTTGTAAAGCCGGGCCCCTTGTTGCAGATAGTCATCGACATGTCAACTGGTATGATGAGCTAACCATTGTCGCACTGCGCAAATTTTGCCATTGCGGCGATGATGATGACGGCCGAGGCGGCACCAGGATCGGTGTGCCCGATCACGCGGTCCCCCAATCGCGAAGCCCGTCCCTTGGCCGCCGTCATGTTGCTGGTCGCTTCACAGCCTGCCCGCGCTGCCCGCTCGGCTGCCTCGAAGCATTGGGGGAGGGGCTTTCCCGACTGCCAGGCATCGAGTGCCGCGTCAGCCGCGGGCTTCCAGGCGTCAACCATCGTCTTTTCACCGGGTTCAGCCTTTCCGCGTTCCTGGATTCCCTGTCCCATTGCCGCAAAGACGCGCAGGAAGTCGTCGTCGCTCAATACCTGCTTGTCTTTGGCGGCGGCTCCGGCGCGCATGAAGGCCGTGGCATATAGGGGGCCGGACGAAGCGCCGACTGCATTCAGGAAAGCCTTTGCCGCGACGTTGAATGCGGCTGTCGGGGCGATCTCGGCGTCAAGCTCGCCGACCGCTTTCGCCGCGGCCTGGCAGCCTGCATCCATGGCAAGGCCGTGATCCCCATCTCCGATGGCACCGTCCAGTTCGCAAAGTTGATCTCGTTCCGCCGCGATATCCTCTGCAATCCCGGCAAACATGCGCTGCAGGTCTTCGGTCGTAAACGTCATCGATTACCTCGCAAACATCGCGCAATCACAGGGGTAGTCGATCAATTGCTGAAGCTCGTCGTCGAGATGCATGACCGTGATCGACGCGCCGGCCATTTCGAGCGAGGTGCAGTAGTTCCCTACGAGCGATGTATGGAGGATGAGCCCGGCATCGTCGAGCCGGGACTTCACGCGCCGCATCAGAATGTAGAGTTCCATCATCGGGGTCGAACCCAGCGAATTGACGAGCACGGCGACACGATCGCCCCGGGCTGCTTTCATATCGCGAAGAATGCTGTCGATGAGTTCGTCCGTCACCGCGTCGGCCGGCCTCAGCGGCTCGCGCGCCACGCCAGGCTCCCCATGGATTCCCATTCCGATCTCCATCTCCCCTTCGCCGATCAGGAAGTTCGGCCGGAGGGTCTGGGGCAGCGAACATGGGGAAAGCGCGACACCCATCGTATAGGTTCGCGCATTGGCATGGCGGGCGACACGCTCGACATCGTCAAACGAGTAGAGAAGATCGCAGGCTGCGCCAGCGGCCTTGAAGATGAAGACGTTGCCCGCCACGCCCCGTCGCCTGTCCTTCTGATCGGCAGGGGCGGATGCCACGTCATCCGTGGTGAGCACGGTGCGTACCTCGATCTCGTCAAGCGCAAGCATTTCGGCAGCCATGTCGAAGTTCATCACGTCGCCGGCATAATTGCCATACATGAACAGCACGCCGGCGCCGCCGTCGACCGCCATGGCGCAGGCGATGATCGGATCGGGTGGCGGCGACGCGAACACGTTGCCGATTGCGGCCGCGTCCGCCAGCCCCTTGCCGACAAACCCCAGAAATGTCGGTTCGTGCCCCGATCCGCCGCCGATGACCAAGCCGACCTTGCCCTTGCGGGGCCCGTTTCTGGCAATGATCGCGCGGGGCATGTTCTCCACGGCGTACAGATGGCGCGGATGCGCCGCCAGAACGCCTTGCAGCATCTCATCGACGGCATCTGCGCCGGCATTGATAAGCTTCTTCGTCTTCATGCTGATCCTCCCAGTGCGAGCTCCACCTGCATAAATGCGATTGCACCGCCGAAGGTCAATCCGCCAGCGGGAGGGCTGCGGTCGCAAACGGCGCGAGCAGCAACTCTTTGCCCGCATCTGCCGGCCGGCATGCGCCGCAATCGACCATTCGTTCCTCGCCCGTCAGATTGACGACGTGAAGCCTGGCGCCTGCGACATCCCGTGCAACGAAAGACAGGACCTCGGAGGGCGAGGAGGAGACGCATTCCTGCCAGGATGCGCCAGCCAATCGGGACAATGTGTGCACTGTGTTGAACAACGGGCGCCGCCCGCCTTGCTCGGTCGGTTCGGCCGGACCGGCGATCAAACCGAACGGGCCTGACAAGGCCGAGAGCGTCAGGCATTCCAGACCGGCATCCAGCACCCGTATCGCATAACCGAACCCGAAGGCCTCCGCGAAGCGTCCATTGTGGCGTGGGTCGCTATTGGCCATGGGAATGCGTGCGCCCGCCGGATTGTCCATCGTGCGGCTGCCATAGGGGTTTTGCCGCATCGGGATCGTCGACGGGCCGATCCGGTAGGGCTTGTCGCCATAGATCGCTCGAACGGATCGCGTGATGAAGGGCAGCGCTTCCAATGTCTGCATGACGCTGAGATCGTCGGCGGCATGCACGATCGGATTGGTGCAGTGGCTGACGAAGTCGAGCTGTCCATCGGGGACGCGCTTCCGGTTGAGTTCGGTGAAATAGCTCAGCATGCCGCCACCGATGCGAATGCCGGGAAAGGCGGCGCGGGCAGCTGTATAGACCTCATCCAGGGGCGGGCATTCCGGCCATTTGCTGCCGGGCGGCGTCGATTGCCGGTCGACGGATGGCGAGATCATGATCGCATCCGGTCTGAATCCCGCCAGTTGCATCTGGCGGGCGATCTCGGCAGCCTCGCTTGACGGCGACGATTTGCAGGGGAGGGCGATCTCCAGTGTCGAGCGGCCGCGATGGGCCGCGGCGAGTACGGCGAAGTGCGCGAGCGCGTCGATTCCGTGCCCGGCGCCCGGGTCGAAATGGAAGAGGAGTTCCCGGGGAGCGACCTCCGACAGGACGGACTTTGCCGACAGCGTCGCATCGGCCTCCTCGGGCGTAATGATCACGCCGATATCAGGCATGGTGCCGGTTCGCGTCCCGAGTTCGAGGTTTATGGGGACACCCGAGGTCGCGGCCGGAGGGCGTTGCGCGGAACGGCTGATATCCTTGATAACAAGCGACGTTTTCTGCCGAACGGGCCGATTGGCGACAATCTCATACGGCCAGGGAAGCGCGAGCGGTCTGACATAGGTCTTATAGGATGCGTCCGACCAGTTCCTTTGATCTTCCATTTCAAAGGTGTCGCCCTCCATCCGGCATTCCGCCCGAACGCCAGGCATGACCTCGTGGGTGATGGCCCGCATATCCTTGAACGGCTGCCACGGCTCGATGACATCGGGAAACCGTGTCGCCACGATCTGCCCGTCGACCTGCTCGACCGTCGCCGGTGAACCCGCCACGCCGACGATCGGATGCAGGATGCAGAAGCCGCAACGGTTGGTCTCGAATCCGGTCGGGGCGATGGCTTCGGCCTCGAAGGCAAGCCGGTCCGGACTCCCGACGATGCGAACGTCGATGATGAGTTTGGTATCATCCGGTCCATCGCAACGGGCGAGATAGGTGACCTCGAAACGATCGTCACTCTGCTCGATCTTGAGATCGGCGATCTCGGGGCTGTAGGTGCCCCAGTCCCGATCGCGAACGAGATAGGAAATCCCCCTCAGCACCTCGGTTCCATCGTAGCGGATCGTGCGGAGGTTGCCGTTGGCGAGATCGGCTTCCAATTTTCCCGCTCTCAGGCGAACCGGTGGCGGATCGACGATATGGGTGCCGTAGAGCTGGAACGCATCGATCGTCATCGCAGCATCGCTCCGACATCGATTGTCTGTCCCCCGGCAGCGCTGTCATAGGCTGCCTCGACCAGGGCGAAGGTCTTCAGATTGTCCGCCCCGGAGGTCGAATGCTCCGCGCCGCGCTCCAGCTGGTCGACCCAATGCTGCTGGATCGCGTAGACGCTCTCCTGGATATTGTGCCAGGGCCGCGAGGCCCATGGCAAAAGCTTCGGCGACACGTCGGTGGTGGTGGTGCCCTTGGCGTTGGTGATTTCGAGGCCGTAACCCTGGGTCAGGCGGATCGTGCCCTCCGCACCGTCGAGCTCGATCAAGGTCTCGGGGAACGGCTCCCTCGAGAGCCTGGTGGCGTAGCTGACGTCGACGACCGACGTGGCGCCGCTTTCGTGATCGAGCAGAATGGTCGCGACATCCTCGCCCTTGATTCTCGGATTGACCCGCTTGGTGCGGGCCGTGAGCGAGCGAACGTCGCCTAAGATATAGCGGGCGATGTCGAGCGTATGGATGCCGAGGTCTTCGATGATGAACCGTTCGCCGTCGGCAAGATAGGGCTGGCCGGAGAAGACGTCGTAGGCCGAACGGAAGGAGAAACGGCCCCAGAAGGGCGTGCCGATGGCATTCGAATCGAGGGCTGTTCGTACAGCCTGGATCGGCGTCTGCCAGCGAAAATTCTCGTGCACCATCAGCGGGATGCCGGCATTGCGACACGCCTCGACCATCGCCGTCGCGTCTGACAAGGTCTTGGCGAACGGCTTCTGGCAGATGGCCGGCACCTTGTTCCGAGCCGCCATTTCGACGAGAAAGCGGTGGCTCTCGACCGTTGTGGCAATGTCGACGAAATCAAAACCGCCATCGGCGAACAAAGCCTCGGCATCACTGTATCGACGCTCGATGCCGAACTGATCGCCAACGATCTTCAGTCGCTCCGGATCGCGATCGCAGATCGCAACAATGTCAGCGCCCCGAACGTCATTCCAGGCATGCATCTGGTTGATCGCAAAGAAACCGCAGCCGATCAAAGCCCCCTTCAATTCCGTCATCTCAACCTGCCTTTGCCATCTGCATGAGGGTGACGCGCTGCTGCAGGCGGCGCTGCGCCTGGTCGACCACGACGGCGATGATAATGACGAGGCCCTTGATGACCATCTGCCAGAAGGAGGAGACGCCCATCATCACCAATCCGTCGGAGAGGATGCCGATGACGAAGGCGCCGATGATCGTGCCGCCGATCGTGCCGCGGCCGCCCGACATTGAGGTGCCGCCGAGCACCGCTGCGGCAATCGCATTGAGCTCGAAGCTTTCGCCGGTCGCCGGATGGGCTGCCATCAGTTCCGAGGAGATGACGACCCCGACGATTGCCGCGCAAAGTCCGGAGAACATGTAGACGAAGATCTTCACGACGTCGACCCGGATGCCGGACATGCGCGCGGCCCGCTCATTTCCGCCGACGGCGAAGATGTGACGGCCGATCGGCGTCGAGCGGGCGACATAGGCGGCCAGCAGCGCCAGCACGATCAGGATCCAGATCGATACCGGCAGACCGAGAATGCGTCCCGCGCCGAAGAAATCGAAGCCGGTCGTCGCATATTCAGGCCGGCCGACAAGGTTCGGAAAAGTCTGCCCGTCCGACGACAGCAAAGCCAGACCGCGGGCGATATAGAGCGTGCCGAGTGTGGCGATGAAGGGCGCGACGTTGAGTTTGGTGATCAGCAGACCGTTGATCAGACCGATAAGCAGGCCGATCGACAGGGTGATCAGCACGATCTCGAAGAGGTTGAAAAAGATGGTGTAGCCGATCGGCAATTCGATGCCGTAAAGGATCAAGCCGCCGGCGACCATGCCGCAGAGCCCGACGATCGATCCGACCGAGAGATCGATGCCGCCTGTGATGATGACGAAGGTCATGCCCATCGCCAGGAAGGCGTTCAGCGCTACATGTTTCGACATCAGGATCATGTTCGCCGTCGAGGTGAAGTTCGGGGCGAAGATCGCAAAGAAGATGATGACGGCAAACAGCGCGATGAAGGTCCTGAGCTTCATCAGCGTCAGAAGCACGGAGCCGTTGGCGCCCTTCGGCGCGAGAGTGGTTGATGTAGCCGCCATCATGACGCGAGTTTCCCTTGATGTCCGTGTCCCTTGGACGAAGCCGCGATAATGGCTTCTTCCGTGGCCTCGTTGCGGTCGAAGACGGCGACCAGCTGGCCGTTGCTCAAGACCGCGATGCGATCGGAAAGCGCCATGACCTCTTCGAGGTCGGAAGTCGAAAATAAAATGGCGAGCCCATTTGCCGCCAGCCGCCGCATGGTGCGGAAGACATCGGCCTTGGCGCCGACATCGATGCCGCGGCTCGGCTCGTCCATCAGCAGCACCTTCGGATTGGTCATCAAGGCCTTACCGATAACGACCTTCTGCTGGTTGCCGCCTGACATCGAGGTCACCTCGAAATCCGGGTTCGGCGCCTTAATCGAGAGGTCGCGGATTGCATCGCGAATGGCACTCTTCTCAGCACCCCTGTTGATATGAAAGAGCCGGGTGAAGCGCCCAAGGCTCGCCAGCGTCAGGTTGGAGGCGATGGAAAGCACCTGGACCAGGCCTTCCCGCTGCCGGTCTTCCGGAATGAGTGCAAGGCCGCGGCGGATGCGCCGGGTGGTGTCGCGGGCGCGAACCTGCTTGCCGTCGATGAAGATCTTGCCGGTCGAGTGTGTGTGACGGCCGATCACGCATTCGAAGAATTCACTGCGCCCGGCACCCATCAGGCCGTAGATGCCGAGAATTTCGCCCGCCTTGACCGACAGGGAGACATTGTTGACCGAAAGACCGCCTGCCGGCCGCGGCAGGCTGATATTTTCGGCGCGAAAGACCTCGGCTCCGACGGCGTGGTCCACGGACTTTGCAAAGTCCTTGGCATCCGAGCCGATCATCGAGCGCACGATCCAGCGTGTGTCGATGTCGCGGACCATTGCCTCACCGGTGACCTGACCGTCACGCAGCACCGTGATGTAATCGCCGATCCGCATCAGTTCTTCGAGCCGGTGCGAGATATAGACGATTGCCACACCCTGGGCCTTCAGTTCCGCGATCACCTTGAACAGGATCTCGACCTCGGCTGCCGAAAGAGCCGACGTCGGCTCGTCCATGATCAGGATCCGGGCATCCAGCGACATCGCCTTGGCGATCTCGACGAGCTGCTGCTGGCCGATCGGCAGGTCCTCGACCATCGTATCCGCCTCGATCCCGGCATCGAGACGTTTCAAAAACGCATTGGCCTTTTGAACCTGTGCCTTGTGATCGATGCCGAGGATGCCGCGGGTGATTTCGCGCCTGGCGAAGATGTTTTCGGCGACCGACATGTTGGCGAAGAGATTGAGCTCCTGGAAGATCATGCCGATGCCATTCGCCTGCGCGTCTGCAGGGCTGTCGAAGGATACGGGCTTGCCATCCAGGATGATGCGGCCGAGCGTTGGACGCTCGACACCGGCGATGATCTTCATCAGCGTCGACTTGCCTGCTCCGTTTTCGCCGACAAGGACGTTCACTGCGCCGCGGCGAAGCTCGAGATTGGCGCGCTTGACGGCGACGATGCCCGAATAGACCTTCGACACATCGTCGAGGCGCAGGATAACATCGTCCTTTTGTGCCTCTCCTTGGGTCATGGGCCAACCTTCAGTTCCGAAGGTGTTATGAGCGGCAGCTCACCGCTCCTCGGCAACGGAAAGGCGCCGATCGCGGTCACCGTCTTGCCGGCGAGGTCCTCACGCGGGATGGCGGAGAGAAAGGTGGTATTGGCCTTCTCGTTGAAAGCTTTGCCGAACTGCGCCCACTCGATCTGGTTCTTGAATTCGTTGAAATTGACGAATTCCAGCGTGTCGCGCAGCGCCGTGCCGCGCAGCGCCGGCCCGATCTGCAACTTCGCATCGGCCTTGCCGTCGCCATCGGCGTCGACATCGAGCGTTGCCGCGCGCGAGGCTGTATCGGCCGCGACGACCTTGCCGGTGATCTTCACCGCATAGGTCCATGGCGAGCTGCTCTGCTTGCGGGGATTACCGTATTTCTCGCCTGCGGCGTCGGGACTGGAAGCGGAAAGCTGCATGACGTCCTTCAGGTCGCCGGCGCGCTTCTCGAAATAGGGTACTGCCTCGGACTGCCAGATCGCCTCGACCTTCGCATTCGGGTCGAAGGCGGTCTTGGCCGCTGCCGCAGCCTTCTCCTCGGCCGTCGGCGTCTTGATGATCTTGCAACCGGGCAATGCTGCCGCCACGACGGCAGCGAGCAGGGCGCCCTTCACTCTCAACATGCTTTGAACCTCGACGTCTTGCAAAATGCATTACGGAGGGCGCAGCCGCGCGCCCTCCGCAAGTCGCTGCTGATCAGTTCTTCAGGGCGAAGGTTTCGAGCTTGTCGGCATTGTCGGCGTTGATGAGAACGCAGTCCATCAGCTGCTTCTCTTCCTTTGGCGTCGTCTTGTTCTTGATGTAGGTGTCGGCCTGTTCCACCGCCAACTGAGCCTGCGCATAGGCGGGCTGCAGGACCGTTGCCTTGATGCCGCCCGACTTGATGGAGTCGCGCACGTCGTTGGAACCGTCGAAGCCGACGACGATCACGTCCTTGCGGCCGGCCGCCTGCAGCGCAGCGATCGCACCCATGGCCATGGTGTCGTTGCCTGAAATCACGCCCTTGATGTCGGGATTTGCCTGGAGGATGGTTTCCATCTTCGAATAGGCTTCCGTCTGGCTCCAGTTGGCAGACTGCTTGGCGACGGACTTCAGGTCCGGATAGTCGTCGATGACGTCATGATAGCCTTGCGAGCGGATGCCGGCATTGGTGTCGGACTCTTTGCCCACCAGCTCAACGTAATTGCCCTTCTCACCCATCAGCTTGACGAATTCCTGCGCCCCGAGCTGGGCGCCCTGGTAGTTGTTCGAGACGATCTGGGCGACGGCAACGCCGGTGGCGTTGATTTCGCGGTCGATCAGGAAGGACGGGATGCCTGCATCCTTTGCCTTTTTGACGGCCGCGACGGAGGCGTCGGCTCCGGCATTGTCGAGAATGATCGCTTTGGCGCCGCGCCCGATCGCCGTGTCGATCATTTCGGACTGCTTGTTGGCGTCGTCGTCATGCGTCATGACGAGGGTTTCGTAGCCGAGTTCCTTCGCCTTGGCTTCAGCGCCGACGGCTTCGGCCTTGAAGAAAGGATTGTCATGCGCCGGCGTGATGATGGCGATGAGATCGGCCGCAAAGGCCGGAAGAGCTGTTCCGAGCGCCAATGCTCCGGCAAAAGCTGCAAGTGTCAGTCTGCGCGTCAGTTTCATTGTTTCCTCCCTGTTGTGAATGAAGCCCCTTCTCCCTGGGGCGGTTGAGGGGAGGGTTTGCCCTCCCCAAGCCTGTTCAGGTGATGCGCCGGATGCTTTCGACGATCTCCTGCGGTTCGAATACCTTTTTCCAGTCGTCGCGCATCAGAGCAGGGATGCCGAACTCTATCGCCTTGTTGCAGGCATCCGAGAATACGCCGTCGACTTCCTTGAAGATGACCGCGCCGAGCACGTTCATATGACCGAGCAGGAAGTCGCGGGCGGCCTGTTCCGGAACGCCGCGTGCCACGCATTCGTCCATGGCCTGTCGCATGACGACGAGCAGCGATGCGCAGACGGTTTCCGACAAGCCCGGTTCGAGCATGGCAAGCTGATCGACCGTGACCCGGTGCGAGCGCATGACCGGGGCCCAGATCAGCTTGGCGATTTCCTCGCCGAGCGCGTAGGCGCTTTCCGGACCCTGCATCAGTGCCGAGACGATATGCTGCTTGGCGAAGAGGCCGCCGAAGTGGTCCTTTTTCGCCTGCATGTCCGTCTCGTCGTTGAAGATCGGCGGATGGCAGGGATGGGTGACGAAGTAGGTGAGATCATCGCGCTTCGGCAGGTGGCCGGCAAAGGGAGCCGCAGCGTCCAGCGCGATCACCATGGTACCTGATGCGAGCTGATCGACGATGCCTGCCGCGACTTTGCCGATCGCCGTGTCCGGCACGGCCAGGATCACCACGTCGGCGCCGTCAAGCCCGACATCGACGGGCACGCAATCGACACCGAGATCATTCTTCAAACGGGCCTTGCCTGCATCGCTCACCTCGACATGGCGGACGTCGAAACGCGAGCCTTTGAGATTTTTGGCGAGCCGGTATCCCATTTTCCCGCCTGCGCCGAAGAGGGCAATCTTAGTCATGTTTCCTCACCTTTTCCGTTTCTGGATAGGATCATATACTGGTATGATGAGTCAATCACCATATCACTTAAATAATATGATCCACACGTTTTTCTGGGTCGAGCCGGATCAGGGAAACCATCAGTGTTTCCTTCCCTCGCGGATCTGCGTGAAATAACCGTCAGTCCCGACCTGGCCGCCTTTGAGTGCGATCTGCAGGCCGTTTGTCGGTTGATGATCGCCATGCGCAAGGCAAAGCGGAGAGCCTGGGGTCTGAGGCAGTGGAAGGAGCGTCGTCAGCGCGTCGATCTTCAACTGCCTGAGCGCGTGACTGGATGTGTCGCCGCCGGCGACGACCACACGTGATAGTGCTTCGTTCTCGATCAGGCGGCGCAACATCGTGCCGAGCGCGCTCCCGAGCCGGTGACGAGCGCCCGGAACCCTGTCTATGTCGGCGCCACGGTCCGCAGACGGGCCAAGCGCGGTATACAGGATGACGCTCTTGCCTTGCCTGAGCTTCTGGATGCCGGCCTCTACCGCCGCATCCATCGCGGCTTCGCAATGTTCCGAGACCAGCGCAAGGGGATCGAGCGCGATGCTCTCGAAGCCGTTCTCGACAGCCGTCCGGATCTGGCGCTCGGTCGTCGGCGATACGCTGCCCGACACGACGGCGAGGCGGTCGACCGGGCCGACATCCGGAAACTCGGCGCCGGCGTTGGCGATGAAGCCGCTCCGCCGCCAAGCGCTGAGCATGGCATATTCAACCCCGGAGGAGCCGGCGACAAAACTTCCCGAGCGGCCGGTGACACGAAGCAGCTGTCGGCCCGCGGCCTCCTGCGTCGCCTCGGAGTCGACATCGATGAGCAGGATCCCTTCCGAACCCGACGCCAACTCGTCGAGACGCGCATCGGCGTCCGTCGCGGTGATGGCGACGAGATCGGCGACCAGGACGGGAAGGCGGGTCTGTTTCGACAGGTGGACCGCAAGGTCCGCCTCGTCCATCGGGGTCACCGGATGGCGGCTCATGACGGGATGGCGGTCGATGCGAAAGATCCGGCCCTGGTAAGCGGCAAAGAGATTGCCGAATGCCGTGTAGCGTTTCAATTGCGGCGCGCCGACGATGACGGGCACGACGGATTGCCCGAAAACCGATCGGCCGATTTCGATCGCCTTGCCGATATTGCCGATGTCGGGGCTGGAATCGAAGGTCGAGCAGACCTTGTAGTGGCAGATGTCAGCACCGAGCGAATTCAGCCACTCGAAAGCGGACGAAAGGTGCTCTTGCATCCAGGCGGGGGTCTCGCTGCGGCTTGTCCCGGCAATGCCGATTGCGCGGCAATCCCGAAAGCGTCCAAGCAGTTCCGGCGTCGGAATATCGAGGAAGAGCACGGTCGACACGCCGTTCGAGGCTAAGGCCTCCATGACATCGGTGGAGCCGGTGAAGTCGTCCCCGTAATAGCTGACGAGAGGTTGATGCATCGCGGTCACGCGCCCTTGCCGTCGCTGAATTTCGCAATCGAGGCGGCGAGCTCTGGATGATCTTTCGCGTAGGTCTCCAACGGGATGTCTGCGACGGCTGCCTGCCAGGCCTGCTGCACGGCCCGAACGCCGGCCGCCGGGCCGCCGGGATGGCTGACGATGCCGCCGCCGCAGAGATAAAGAAGATCGACGGTGCGGCCGGTCCGTTGATAGGTCTCGGGCGCCTGTCCTCCCCACTGACCCGAGCCGGCAACCGGAAGCGGGCAATCGGAGGCATTAAACAGCGGCGTGCTAACGGCCTTGAAGGATGAGACGAAGCTGTCGTCCGGCTCCCAATATTTGACCCTGATACCGTTGATCTGAAACTGATCGACCCCGAGCAGCCGCCAGAACTGCTGGTAGACCCTGAAGTCCATGCCGGCGCCCGGATCGCGTGTCAGCACGTCCCAACCGTTTCGATGCGCGTGCAGCACCAGATTGGAGCGCTTGCGCAGAAAGCTCATGCCGCCGAAGCCGATCGAGTTGATGTTGACGACGGCGCAATTGCCGCCGGCCTTGGCGACGATGTCGTGGTTACGCATCATCTCGTCTGGGTCTGCATGCGAGATGCCGAAGGCATACATAACCTTCTTGCCGGTCTTTTGCTCGTGATCGAGAATGCGCGGCATGATCGCCGCAACGCGGTCCTTGAGCGGCGAATAGGCCGGGCTCATCAGTTTCTCGTCATCCTTGATGAAGTCGACGCCGGATGAGATCAGCTCGCCGACGAGTTCCGCCGTTTCGTGCGGTCTGAGACCAAGTGCCGGCTTGACGATCGTTCCGATGATGGGCCGGCCTTCGACGCCGGTGAGGCGGCGGCTTCCGGGGATGCCGAACTGCGGTCCGGGATGCTCGCTTTTGAAGGCTTCGGGCAGTGTCATGTCGACGATGCGGATGCCGGTCATGCCCTTGATGGAGTAGACGCCGCCGATCGCAATGGTCATCAATGCCGAAAGGTCTGTCCCGATCGCGTCCAGCGGAAAGGCGATGTCGACATCGGCGCGATGAAGCAGCGTGCCGGGCGCGACCTCGGGCCAAGTCGGATGACGCGCATCTTCGAGCGGGCGGATCGCCAGCACACGGGCGGCGACGCGCGATTTCAGCTCTTCTGTCTCGCCGGGGACCGGAACGAAGGTTCCGGTCGACTGGTCGCTCGCGATCTTTTCCGCCATCGCCTCGACGTTGCCGGGCGTTTCGATGCGGTAGGTCAGGGTAATCATCATGAAACGGACGGTTGCTCCTCTCGCCACGCATATTGCCGTGGCGTCAACTCGTGATCTGGTATAATGAGTATTCCAAATTATGAAAAGTAGAATCTTCGGATCCGCAAATTTTCGCCGACAGCTTTGTTCTCGACCCGGAAACTGTTAGGAGGAAACATTTTGAGCCAGCGAGATGTGATGACCCAGCCCCTCGAACAAATCGTCCGCCGGAAACTCTCTGACGAAGTGTTTGATCGACTTGAGCGAATGATCACCTCGGGCGAGCTTCAGCCCGGCGACGAAATGCCGTCCGAGCGCGTGCTGATGGAACGCTTCGGCGTCGGCCGGCCGGCGATCAGGGAGGCCATGCAGTCCCTTGCCAATAAAGGTCTTGTCAGCATTTCGCATGGCGAGCGGGCGAAGGTCCTCAGGCTGACGGCGAAATCGATATTCCGCCAGGTCGATCTCACTGCCAAGATCATGCTGTCGCAATCGTCGGACTCGCTGGAATATCTGAAGAGCGCCCGCATCTTCTTCGAGCGGGGCATGGCGCGGGAGGCCGCGCAGCGTGCCTCTGCAAATGATATCGCCGATCTCAGGAACATCATCGAGCGCCAGCGAATGTCGCTTGGCCGGGCCGAAGAGTTCATCGACGCGGACATGGAATTCCACACCCGCATCGCGCAGATATCCGGCAACCCGATCTACATCGCCGTCAGCGAAGCGATGCTTGCCTGGCTGAAGGAATATCATACCGAGATGCTGATCTGGACCGGCAAGGAAAAATTCACGCTCGCCGAACACGATGAGATCGTCGACCGCCTTGAAGCAAACGACGTCGATGGCTCGGAAACGGCGCTCCTCAAGCATCTCGAGCGGTCGCGAGCGCTTTACACGAAGTAGTCGCCATTCCCCTTGCGCGTCATAGCTGTCCCTTTTGCTGTTTCAGACCTCAACCTGACTGCGCGATGGCTGTGGGCGCGGCAGTGCATTTTGTCGGCTGCAGCCGGAACAATGATCCAAGAATGAGGTTCTGAGTGGGTCAAGTATGCAAGGATCCCAAGGAGGACATCACAATGCGTATGAAACTCGTAGCAGCGTCACTTTTGGCTATCGGCATGGCCACATCCGCCTTCGCACAATCGAATCCGGCGCCGGCAGGTGCGACCATTGATAAGAGCCAGTCCGACCAGGGTGGCGGCGCAGGCACAGACACGAAGGCCAAGAAGCCAATGGCAACGGATACCACCACGACGGGTTCCACGACCAGCGGCACGAAGGACAAGGTCAAGTGCCCCAATCCGGTCAATAACTCTGCCAATCTCCAGACGCAGGGCGGCACGAGCAACGCCACCCCGATGGACGAAGCCTGCGCAGCCCACAACAATTGATCGACCTCTTCACGCAAACCTCGCCGGATGGGCTGACCCCGTAATTGGGACGGTTTATCGACCGAGAAGATTCAAGGGCTGGATCCTGTATGTTACAGGACCCAGCCCTTGGCGTTTCGGTCTGATGCGATCGTTTTCGTTTTGCCGATAAAGTATCCGACAGTTTCAGCGAAAGGCGTCGTTACCGGATTTGCCGGGCTTTGCCGGGTCAAGATCGTAACGACCGCCTTTTGGCACGGCAATGTCGCGGAACGACTTGGCTAGACGATGCAGCTTGTCCCTGGCATTTTGGCCTTTTACCGGTAGGCCGTGTCCGCTGATGATAAGCTCCGGCTCCAGCGAAGCGAGAAATGCCACGGATTTTTCCGCCTCTTCCCAGTCGGGCGTGAAATACCGGGGCGGCCCGTGCATTTCCGGGGTCTGCACGATCGCCTCATATGCCGATTCCTGTCCTGTCGTGATAATGGCATCGCCTGAAATCAGCGTGCGGTCGCTTTCGCGCCACAGCGATATATGGCCTGGCGAATGGCCGGGCGTGTGGATCCATTTCCATCGCGGCATTCCCGGGACCGTTTGGTCGGGGGGCAAGATTTTGAGCCACGGGCGGACGTCGACCGGCGAGCGCGGGTAAAGCGGTGAAAGCAACGTCATCGCACCTCCGCCCGCCATGGGATCGGCGGGAGGATAGGACGCCTGTCCTTCCAGGTATGGCCTTTCCAGCGGATGCGCAAAGACCGGCACCTCCCAAAAGCTGGCGAGACTTTCGACCGAACCGGCGTGATCGAAATGCGCATGGGTCATCACGATCGCGGCAGGTCGCGCGTCGCCGAAGCGCAGGGACGCACAAGCCTTGATCTTGTCGGCCGAGGTCGAAAGTCCTGTATCGATCAGGACCCATGGCTCCGGTCCCATCGGATCGCCATAGAAGACGACGTTGACGATCGACATGGTGCGATAGGCGAGATCGGCGGCGATAACGTTTGTTCCATCCGCCGATTTCTGCGTCGGGGCAAGGTCCGTCTCGGACAAAGGAAGTTGATTGACCATGCCGGACCTAGACCTTCGCCGTCTCGCCCACCTGTCGCAGCGAGAGAAACTTTGCCGTGACCGCGGCCAGATTGTCATTGAGCCATTCGGCCATCGCCAGCTCCTCGGTCAGATTCGCCTGAAGGCCAGTGACGGCGGCGCCATATCCCCCTGCCTCGGCGACCACCAGCAGCGACTTGTAAGCTGCCGCCTCGTAATTTTCGAAGGCGAAATTGGCAAAGGAATTCTTCAGAATTTCGTCGCCTGCAACGGTATGGCCGAGGGCTGCCATGGATCCTGTGAACGACAGCGCCATATCTTTCAGCGTCGAATTGTCCTCGTTCAGACTGTCAAGGATTTCCTCCAGACGGACGATCTGCCCGTCGGTTTCCCGGATATGCGCGTCGAGCCGTTGGGCAACCTCCGGGTAATTCTCTATACGTTTGAGCTGCGGTTTCATGATGCTAAGCGCTTGGTTTTCCATCGCATGGGCATTTTTCAAACCGGCGACGAAGATGTCCCTAATGTCGGTTCCTGGCATTTTAGGTCCTCCTTGTTGGTTGATGCCTAACTGCGATCAACCGCCCTGGTTCCGCGACCTCAGCCCGGAAAACAGCTTCAATTCCAGGATATTTCCAAGAGGCGGGAACCGTCTCTCACATTTCTTGTTGGGGCCGCTTCTGGATGTCAGGTCCACTCGCCGAACGTGGCGAGCAACCCTCAAGAAGGAGAAATCGATGTTTTACACGGACGGAAAGCTGCAGTTCCCGGTTCGGGTCGAAAGCCCCGATCCCCACTTCGCCCGCGCGCTGCAACAGGCGATCGGCGGGGTCGAGGGCGAGATCAGGGTCGCCATGCAATATTTCTTTCAAGCCTGCGGCGCCCGCGGCAACCCGAAGTTTCGCGACCTGTTGATGAACACCGCGGCGGAAGAACTCGGGCATATCGAGATGCTGGCGACCGCGGTGGCGTTAAACCTCGAAGGCGCGCCTGTCTCGGTCAAGGAACAAGTTGCGGGTGACCCCGTGGCAAGCGCGGTTCTCGGTGGACTGAATATGAAGAACCTTCTTTCGGCCGGTCTTTCGGCGATGCCCGTCGATTCGGATGGCGTCCCGTTCGACATGTCGCACATCTATGCCAGCGGCAATATCGCAGCCGATATGACCGCGAATGTCGCGGCGGAATCCACCGGTCGCGTGTTGGCGACGCGGTTGTTCAATCTCACCAATGATCGCGGGATGAAGGAGATGCTTTCCTACCTCATCGCCCGAGACACCATGCACCAGAACCAGTGGATGGCGGCACTAGAGGAGCTTGGCGGGCCATCGAAGGTCTTCCCGATCCCCAACGGCTTCCCTCAGGAGCAGGAGTTGCAGGAATTCAGCTACGCCTATCTCGGGTTTCAGCAGGATGGCAGCGAGCCGGTTCCGGGACGATGGTCGGACGGCAAGTCGATCGACGGCAAGGGAAGCTTCAAGACAATGGTGCCGCAGCCCATGGGACAGAAGCCCGTTCTTGGGCCGGCAAAGCCTGATAGCGGCGCACAAGCCGAGCAGAGTTGAGCCGGCAAGTGGGCGGGCGACCAGTCGTCGCTCGCCTTCGCCCTGCGCATTTGGAGAACAATGATGAAGCTCACGTTCAATCTTTACATTCTTTTGTTCGTTGCAGCGCCCGCCTTTGCTGCCGATGACGCTGCCCGTCAAAAGGCCGTGGATTTCGCCACCCGCGCCGCCATGTCAAACATGTTTGAGCTGAAAGCAGCCGAGATTGAAGTCTCCAAGGGCGCGGCCGAAGATGCAAAGCAGTTTGCAGGCGACATGTTGAAAGATCATGGGCGAGCCGGCCCGATTCTGGCGGACGCCGCCAAGGAAGATGGCGTTCAACTGCCCGCTGGCCTCGATGACGAGCACAAGAAGAAGCTCGAAGCGCTGCAGCAAAGCGATCGAGAAAACCTGGACCAAGCCTATCTTTCGACGCAAGTGACCGCGCATCAGGAGGCCGTGGCGCTCTTTTCAGATTATTCGAAAAATGGCCCGGACGGGGCATTGAAGCGCGCCTCGCAGAAGATTTTGCCCGATCTGAGAATGCATCTGACGAGGATAGAAGGGCTGACCTCAAAGTGAGAGGAGCGACGATCGGGGACGAAGCAGGCGACGGGACACTGTCCTTCACCACGCAGGAACTAAGCGGCGCCCGAAAGCTCAATGCCTTCCTCGGCCTTCTTCCCCGCTATCATGTCGACCGGCGCTGGAACGCCAGATGCGTTCAAACAATGACTAAGGCGGCGCAGTCGCTCGTGCCCGACGGACCGATACGCCGCGGCGAAGCCGTCAGGCGCGTCGTCGCTGCCAACGGCAGGGAGATCGGCTTGAGGTTGATCGTTCCGAAGGGGATTCGCCATGGTCTCTATGTCCATTTCCATGGTGGTGCCTGGGTGATGGGTAATGCCCGTCTCGACGACGGCATTACCCGCCCGATCGCAAGGCGTTGCCAGACACTGGTGGCCGCCGTCGATTTTCATAATGCCATCGATGATCGTCTCGACGTCACTGTGCACGACTGCAGGACGGCAGTCGATTGGCTCGTCGACCATCTCCCCGAACTCCAGGTCAAGCGCATCATCCTCGGTGGAGAGTCGTCAGGCGCGCATCTTGCGGCAGAGGCGCTGCTTCATCTGCGCCAACGCGGCAAGGCGGAATCCGTCGCGGGGTTCATTTCCATGTGCGGCGGCTTTGATCTGACGGGCTCGGAAAGTCTGCGACAGTCAACGGGAAGAAGCCTTGTCATCGATGGACCATCGGCACTTCGAAACCTTCAGCGTTTGACGCCGAGCCTTTCCGGACGTCAAGCTCGCGGCCCCCGGTTTGCCGATCTGTCCAGCCTTCCACCCGCTTTGTTCATCGCTGGAGCACTCGATCCGATCATCGATGACAGCCTGTCAATGAGCCTCCACTGGCAACAGCAAAACGGCAACGCCGACTGTGTCGTTTTTCCGGAGGCGCCGCATGGCTTTAATCGATTTCCAACGAAGTTGGCGGCAAAGGCAAATGGCCTTGTCAGAGCGTGGATCTCCCGCCGCCTTGACCAATAACAATTTGGATCTCCCCGGGCGGGTTAGGCGGCCAATCGCGGCAGCCCACCGGGCTGCGAAAAATCCGACCCCGGTATCACAAACATGTTTCGTCCGGAGACGAGATAGCAGCCGGCTTCGTCTGCGCTGGCATTGATCTCTCCGTCGAGATGGCGGACGAGATGTTGGACACGGCCCGTTAAACCCTGCCCGCTTGTTTGTTGCGCGGCGCATTGACGCACCACCCGCGGAATGATACCTCTAGATTAATTGGTCAGGCCAGTTGACCAGCTGCGGGGCTTGAGGAGAAGTCCGCCGGGGAGGCCATCATGTTTTCGCCTGTTGAATCACGCCGCCTTTATCGGCAGGTCGCAGATCAGATCCGCTTGATGATAGCAAGCGGCGAGCTTGCTGTTGGTCAACGGCTGCCGGCCGAGCGAGACCTGGCGGAGCAACTGTCGGTTTCACGCCCGACCGTCCGTGAGGCGCTGATCGTCCTGGAGGTCGAAGGTCTTGTCAACATCCGCATGGGATCCGGGATCTATGTGATACGCCAGAATGCCGCTGTCGTCGCAGGCGCCGAACGGGAGCCTGTCGAGGGGCCTTTCGAGCTGCTGCAGGCGCGCGCCCTCATCGAATGCGCCATCGCCGAAGAAGCTGCCGGTCGCGCCAAACCGGACGATATCGCCCTGCTCGATGAAGCTCTGACGCGCATGAGTGGCGTCGTCAACGATGCAATCGCAGTGCTTGACGCCGATCGCGCTTTCCACACCGGAATTGCTGCCATCGTCGGAAATGCAACATTGATCCGGGTGACGGGCGAGATGTTCGACATGCGCATGACCCCATATTTTGCAAGGCTTGCCAGCCACTTCGAGGGGCCGACGACCTGGCGCAGGGCATTGGACGAGCATCGGGCTATCCGCGATGCGATCGCAGCCGGCGATGCAGGCGGCGCCAAGGCTGCTATGCGCGCGCATCTGACCATGTCGCAGAAGAGGTTTTCCGAGAGCTTCGGGGAGGAGTTTTCGGGGGAAGAGGAGCGCGGCCGCAACGAGCGGCCGTCGAAAGGAAAGATCAAGACTTAACCCAAGCTCAGGAGGAGAGAGCAATGAAGAGCAGACTGGCAACCATACTTTGCACCGCAGCCGCGATCATGGCGAGCACCGCGATTGTGCAAGCTCAGACAGTGCTGAAATGGGCGCATGTCTATGAAACGTCCGAGCCCTTCCATACGGATTCCGTATGGGCTGCGGAAGAGATCAACAAGCGCACCGACGGGCGCTACAAGATCGAGGTCTATCCGGCATCGCAGCTCGGCAAGGAAGCAGACATCAACCAGGGCCTCAAGCTCGGGACGGTCGACATGATCATCTCGGGATCGAGCTTTGCGGCCCGCGACTACAAGCCGATCGGCGTGACCTACTTTCCCTATATCTTCCGCGGTCCCGATCATCTGATCGCCTACACCAAGAGCGATGTCTTCAAGCGCCTTGCGAAAGGCTATGAAGACAAGACCGGCAACCACATCACCGCCGTCAGCTATTACGGCACGCGCCATACGACATCAAACAAGCCGATCGCCAAATGCGCCGATATGCAGGGCCTGAAGATCCGCGTGCCTGACGTTCCCGCCTATCTCGCCATGCCGCGCGCCTGCGGCGCCAACACGACGCCGATCGCCTTTGCCGAGGTCTATCTCGCCTTGCAGAACGGCACGGTCGAGGCGCAGGAAAACCCGCTGACGACAATCGAGGCGAAGAAGTTCTACGAAGTTCAGAAGAACATCATCCTCACCGGTCACATCGTCGATCACCTCAACACCGTGGTCTCGAAGACACGGTGGGCGAGTCTTTCCGATGAGGACAAGAAGATCTTCGGCGAGGTCATGCAGGAGGCGGCCGAGCGCACAAGCAAGACGATCGCTGGCAAGGAAAACAGCCTGATTGCGACCTTTAAGGAAAAAGGCCTGAATGTCACCGAGGTCGACAAGGCCGACTTCGAGAAGACCGTGATGGAAAAGGTCAACTTCGAGGATTTCGGCTACGAGAAGGCCGATTGGGAAGCAATCCGCGCGATCCAGTAAACTCCGTGGCGCGGCGCCGTAAGGCGCCGCGCGTCTTTCGGACGCGCAAAGCACGCTGTCGCACTTTGGCTGCTGCAGGCGCTGCGCTCCTTCATTCCGAACCGGACAGGATCGATCATGTCGCAAGAAATTCATACGCAAATCACCGCTGAAGAAATCGGCCACGAGTTCGAGGGGCATGCGCCGACCGCAAACGTTTCGGACTATGCCATCGAGGACTGGATCACGCTGATCGTCTTCTGGCTGATGGCGGGTTGCGTCTTCCTGCAGTTTTTCACGCGCTATGTGCTGAACGACAGCTACGCCTGGACCGAAGAGATCGCCATCAACTGCCTGATCGGCGTCGTCTTTCTCGGTTCCGTCATGTGCGTGCGCACATCCCGGCATATCCAGGTCGATGTGTTCTATCACTATATGCCCGCAGGTCTTGCGCGTGTGCTTGCAACCTTCGTCGATATCGTCCGGATCGGCTTCTTCGCCTATGGCTGCCATCTGATGTGGCGCTATGTCGACATCGTGGCGGAAGAGCAGATGGTGACCATCGACCTGCCGCGCAATATCGTCTTCTACGCCGTTCTCGTCGCCTTCGTGCTGATGCTGATCCGTGCGATTGTCGTCTTCATCGCCAATATCCGCCGCGGCTACTCCGTTCTGGAGCGCCCCGAAGAATTCCAGACGATCGAGGGTTGATCTGATGCTGCTGCTTCTTGGCTCGTTTCTGGTGCTGATGCTGGTCGGGGTGCCCGTTGCCATCTCGATGGCCGTCGCATCGGTGCTTTACATCGTCCTTTACGGTGTCGCTCCCGACATCATCGTCGCCCAGCGCATGATCGCCGGCGTCGAAAGCTTCCCGCTGCTTGCAGTGCCGTTCTTCATCCTCGCCGGCAACCTGATGAACTCGGCCGGTGTCACCGGCCGCATCTACTCCTTTGCGGTGGCTCTCGTCGGCTGGATGAAGGGCGGTCTGGCGCAGGTCAACATTATCGGTTCCGTCATCTTCTCCGGCATGTCCGGCACGGCGCTCGCCGATGCGGCGGGTATCGGTACGATCGAGATCAAGGCGATGAAGGATCACGGCTATCCGGTCGAGGCGGCGGTCGGCGTGACGGCGGCGTCTGCCACGCTCGGCCCGATCTTCCCGCCGTCCCTGCCTTTCGTGATCTACGGCATGATGGCGAACGTCTCGATCGGCGCTCTTTTCATGGCGGGCATCCTGCCCGGCATCGTCATGACGCTGCTGATGATGGTCACTGTCGCCGCCTTCGCCTATAAGAAGCGCTGGGGCTCGGACGCGCCGTTCGATGTGAGGCAGCTGCTGTCGGCCGGGATGGAAATCGTCGTCGTTCTGGCGGTGCCGCTGGCCATCTATCTGATGATACGTGCCGGTGTGTCAGTGAATGCCGCAGCGGGCATTGCTCTTCTCGTCCTTCTTGCCCTCGACTGGTATTTCCGCTTCTCCGCCGTCATGGCGCTGATGACGCCCGTCATCCTCATCGGCGGCATGACGATGGGCTGGTTCACGCCGACGGAGGCGGCCGTCGCAGCCGTCCTCTGGTCTCTGTTCCTCGGTCTGGTGCGTTACCGCACGATGACGCCCTCGACGCTCGCCAAGGCAAGTTTCGATACGATCGAGTCGACGGCATCCGTTCTCTTTATCGTCACCGCGGCATCGGTCTTCGCATGGCTGCTGACGGTGAGCCAGGCGGCACAGCTGCTCTCCGATGCGATCCTGTCGATCACCGACAATAAATGGGTTTTCCTCATCCTGGTGAACCTCCTGATGCTCTTCGTCGGCTGCTTCCTGGATACGATCGCCGCCATTACCATCCTCGTGCCGATCCTTCTGCCGATCGTCCTGAAATTCGGGATCGATCCGGTTCAGTTCGGCCTCATCATGACGCTGAACCTGATGATCGGCCTGTTGCACCCGCCGCTCGGCATGGTGCTTTTCGTCTTGTCGAGGGTGGCGAAACTCTCCGTCGAACGCACGACCATGGCGATCCTGCCCTGGCTGGTGCCGCTCTTCCTGGCGTTGATCCTGATCACCTTCGTGCCCGCCGTATCGCTGTGGCTGCCGCAGCAACTCGGGCTGCTGAGATAGGAGCGCAAGATGCGGACACGTGTGGCACGGCTTTACGAAAAGGGCGATCTCAGGATCGAGACCGCCGCGGTTGCGGCACCCGGTCCCGGCGAGGTGCTTCTCAAAATGGCGGCCGCAGGGATTTGCGGCTCCGACCTGCATTATTATCAGGACGGCGGTTTCGGGCCGGTCCGTGTTCGTGAACCGATCATACCCGGCCATGAGGCCTCGGGGACTGTGAGCCAGACGGGCGAGGGGGTCGACCTGAAGGCCGGGACGCTGGTGGCGGTCAATCCAAGCCAACCCTGCGGGCATTGCGAATATTGTGAGAAAAACATGCCGATCCACTGCCTGGAAATGCGCTTCATGGGCAGTGCGATGCGCCTGCCGCATGAGCAGGGCATGTTCCGGGAATGGCTGGTGGTGCCGGCGAAGCAATGCTTTGCGGTCGGAGCTGCGACAACTGCCGCGGAAGCGGCCTGCAGCGAGCCGCTCTCCGTCTGCCTGCACGCGGCATCGCGCGCGGGAGAGATTACAGGCAAACGGGTGCTGGTCACCGGTGCCGGCCCGATCGGCGCCTTGATGGTTGCCGTCGTCTCCTATCATGGCGCAAGCGAGATCGTGGTGACCGATCTTGCGGATGCGGCGCTGGACCGGGCCAACGCGATGGGCGCCAGCCGCACGATCAATGTTTCCAAAAATGCCCAGGCGCTTGCGGAATACGAGGCGGGCAAGGGCTATTTCGATCTCGTCTTCGAATGCTCGGCCGCCGCTCCGGCCATCCGCGGCGCGATTGCTGCTATCAGGCCGCGTGGGACAATCGTGCAGGTTGGCGTCACGGGAGACGTGCCGATCCCTCTCAACGCGATCGTCGGCAAGGAACTTCAACTCCACGGAACGCAGCGCTTCCACGAGGAGTTCGGTACTGCGGTCGAACTGATCTCCAGCCGCAAGATCGACGTGCGGCCGATCATCAGTCACTGCTTGCCGCTCGCAGAAGCCACCGCAGCCTTCACGCTCGCCAGCGATCGTGCGGCCGCCTGCAAGGTACAACTCACCTTTTAAAGCGCGTCCCGGAACTCACACCTGTGCTCGGCGGGCCGCGCACGCCACGGCCTGCGTTGACCGGACCGGTCATTGCCGACGTCGCGATCATCGGCGGTGGTTTCGCCGGCCTCTCCGCGGCCCGGCACATCTCGCGCCTGGACCGGGCCGCGCAGATCGCCGTCCTTGAAGTGGGCAGCGTCGGCGAGGGCCGGCGGGCGCGAATTCGGGCTTCATCATCGACCTACCGCACGAGGTCTCATTAGACGATTTCAGCGGGGGCAATCCGTGCTCAGACAGCGCCAATGCTTGCGGTGTTGGGTAGCGCTCCAGCAAGGACTGAAGCCCCAGAATTTCTGCGGCATCGGCTATTCTAGTTTGCTTTCCAGTTCGCATTGTCGGGGATCGACCGCTGAGGCACGACGACCTGGATGATGGACGGACTGTTCAGGTTTTCTTTGGCGCCGTTTATGGCGTCCTGCAGTTCGCCATAGGTATCCACTTTCCAGCCTTGGCAGCCAAAGACCTCTGCCAACTTGCTGTAATTCCATCGGTGCAGGATGCATGAATTGTAGAACGGCTTGTTGCCGTGGAAAACCGATGCATCGGCAAGCCATTGCTCCACGCCATAGATGCCGTTGTCCATCACGAAGATGATCGGGTTGAGATTGAAACGGGTTTGTGTCGAGAGGCATTGAGCGGTCATCTGAAACCCGCCATCCCCGGCAAAGACCAGCAGCCTCTGGTTATCTTGCTTTGCCAACGAAACCCCGGTCGCGGCCGGACCGATATAACCGATAGCCGAATAGGATGATTGGACGATGAAACCGCGGCGAGCCCTCACTTCAAGAAGCAGGCTGCCGAAATAATTCAAACTGGCGTCGGCACCGACAATGGTATTTCCGTCGATCTGCTGCTGAATGAAATCGTAGAAGCCCTGATAGGTAATTTCGCCTGCCGGCACCGCGACCGGCGCTTGCCTGGCCGTTTTCGCTGGAAGAGTTTGGGCTTTGCATGTCAGCCTTTTGTCGATCAAGCCGTTGACGAGATCCGCCAGCGACACCTGTGCGTTGAAGATCGTGCCGTATTTCACGGTATCCCAGGAGGCGAATGCGGTTTTATCGAGATCAATAGGCCAACCCAAATCATTGATATCAGTCAACCAGACGCCCAGCGCCAATACGAAGTCGGAGTCTTTGACCAAAGACTGGACATAAGGTGACGATAATTTGCCGTCAAACACCCCGGCAAATTGGACATCGTCTTCCGACAGGATGGCCTTGCTCAAAAGCTCGGTCACGTAGGGGATTTTGAGGTCCCGAATGAGCCGCTCTGCCTGGTCGTGCAGGCCAAACCGGTCGATCTCGACGCCGATCCAGATCAGGGGTTTGGTGACATTCTGCAATCTTTCGCTGATCTGCGCGATCGACTGATTGAGACTGTCCTCGTCGGATATGTCAGGCGCCGCTTTTAATGCATTCGACGGGCGCGTGCATTGCAGGTCGACCATATCCTCCAGCAACTCGATATAGACAGGACGTCTTTCCGTGATGCACTGTGTCAGCGCGTAATCTATGAGCATTGGCGCAAGATGAGGGCTGTCGATGCGGACCGCAGCGGCCGTTATGTATTCGAACACCTGAAGATCCGTTTCCCGTCCGCTGATGAAGTGATGCGAACTGTAGCCAGTTTGTTCGAATGTGAGTGTTTTCTGGATGCTCGGCGCACCGTTGATCAGAACGACCGGCACTTTCTCGACGTAAGATCCGGCGATCGCATTTGTTGCGCAAAGCGAGCCTGCGGAATAGGTGACGCACAGCGCACCAATTCCTTTCAGCCTCGCATAGCCGTCGGCTGCATAACCGGCGTTCAGTTCATTCACCTCTTCGATGACCTGAATATCGCTTTTCTCGACATAGCTGTTCACCCATTCGATCGAATAATCGCCCGCTACGGAAAACAGGTGTGCCAGGCCCAGTTCGCGAAGTCTGTCGACCAGATATTGTCCAACCGTGTATGTATCGCCCATGTTCCAGCGGCTCCCCTGCTAACGAGAATTGACGAATATTAGAACTCGCTCGCGTTATCGAATAAGCGCGGTATGTATATGTCGAATATTCCGGGGCATTTTCGTTCGGGAAATCTTTCCAGCAGGAAGCGCTTGAAAGCATCATTGGTGAGGCCGTTGCCGGCGGCCTCCATGGCGACGGACAAATACTCTATATTTTTGGCAACCTCGTTTTTGTCAGCCGGAAAGCCATGACCGGGAAGGAACAGCTCATAGTCGGACAGCAGCATGCCCTGCAAAATCCCGATCCAATGCTCCATGTATTTCGTCAGATAAAGGTGCGTTCCGCTGTAGATCAGGTCTTGCGCAATAAAAACGCCCACATCCGGAAGACCTATGGTGAGGAGAAAATCGATCTCCGTATCAACGACTTCATCAAATACGTATTTGACTCCGTCGATGATCTCGTGGCCGGCACGGACGGTTTTTTCGGGAATTACCAAGCTCGTCGGAGCGAGGTTGCCAAGTTTCCAATGGTCATTCAGGGAATCCTGCCCATGCTGCCTCAGGAACTCCTTCGTTTCCGACAATGCATGAATCGGAATGTCGCTGAATGCGGCTCCCAGGCCGAACCAATGGTCGGGGTGCCTGTGCGACAGGTAAATCCGGTCGATCTCCTTGCCGATACTGTCGGCATATGCCCTGAATTGCAGCGCATAGGGAACGAGGAATTGCCCATCGACAAGAACAAGCTTGTTCCTGCTTTCGATGATGTGCGTTGCATTGGCGATATTGTCATCCGTGAAAGCTGAAATGAAAGTATGAATACGGACATCGCCTGCTCGCCTGACGATTTTAATGGGCTCCGGCAATTGCGTCACCATCGGTATCTCCCTGTTTGAAGGTCGTTTGCTGAGGTTTGACGTTCACCTGGGGATGGCGGAGATATGGTTCCCCAGCATTCCCGGGCTGTTTCCAACATGCGCGCCGGAGCGCCATCACGGATGAGATCGTCGGCCGTGGGACGCGATCTTTTCCTCCAATGTCCTCAGGGCTGCGCGCGCAACGTCGTACGCGCTGTCGACGCCCGCCTCCGGCGCGTCCTCGCCGGGCCGCCAGAAGCGTCTGCGCGTCATTCGCATCGAGCTCTCGAAGGGGGGAATAGCGTTGAAGACTTCGACGAGATAAGGGCCGGAATAGACCGGCTCGATTTCGTCCAGCATAATCTCCCAGGGAATCCAGCTATCTCTAACAGCGCCCCGGTCCGGCGCTGAGATATGAACGTAATTCAGCCGGCTTTGCTGTGCGGCCCGGGCGACATTTTTCCTGAAGATTGCCGGCCCCTGGCTTTCCATCACGACCTGGGCTGTATCGATCGTGACGCCAGAGACCGGAATGTCGGCGCTTTCGAGAAAATTCAGCACTTCCGAGACCATTGTCGGCCCGGGCGTTTCCCAATTCTTGACGGGTTCGATGGCGAGCTTCACCCGCTTCTCGGCGGAATATTGCGCCAATTCTCGGAAGATGGAGGCCGCCGCCGCGTAGCGCGGCTTCATCCAATCCTGAAGCGCGTCGCTCCATATCCCTTCACCGTCATCCGTCAGCGGAAAGATGCCATAGGGGTAGAGGAACGGCCCTGACATGATCGTATTCTCCCCGCCCAGCACCGAGGTGATGTCGACGCGGGATTTGAGATAGGACAGAGCCTGCTTTCGCTGTTCCTCGTAGGGCGAGGTCGGATCGAAGGTTCGTGTGGTCCCCACATTGGTTGTGAACTTCACATCCCGGAAGCCGGCCTGATCGAAGGCTCGTCTGAGGCTGATGTAGCTTTCGACCTCAGCATGATGACCGACATGGGCCGGTCCCGGGGCGATATGCACATCGAAGCCCGTGTAGCCAATCTCGGTCAGAGCTTTCAGATGTCTGACGAGAACCTGTGTATAGCCCGCGTCATTCGGCCTCAAGTCGGCTGTAAACATAAAGAAGCTGAAATATATATCTCGCCTGCGTGCCTCTTCCATCTTCATCGCTCCAGCTGTCGCTATCCGGTAATGCGTGGTTCAGGATGATGTCTCGCCCGGCATTGTGATGAGGCGAGATCCGTCCCCGCCTCCTTCACATCGCCATCGGGCTGAAACAAATGGTCCGCGCCGGGCTACCATCCAAGCAGCTTGCGCAGATATTCGCGGCCCATTTTCGCGTATTGCAGCGGATTGGCCTTGGCCGGGTCCTGCTCCGCCTCGATGCAGATCCAGCCGGCGAAATCCGCCTCGGCCAACGCATCGAGGATTTCCGGAAAGGTCTCTATGGAGCCGTCGCCCGGCACGGTGAAGATCCCCGCCTCGATCCCTTGCTGGAAGGACAATTCTCCGGTGTGAATCTTCGTAACCACCTTGGCGCGAATGTCTTTCAGATGTACATGCTTAATGCGGTGGGCGTATTTTCTGGCCAGCGCCAGCGGATCGACGCCGGCAGCCGCCTGGTGCGCGGTATCGAGCAGCATGTTGACCAGGCGAGGATCCGTCTCGTCCATGAGCCGGTGGATCGCCTCCGTCTTCATCACCCCGGTTCCGAGATGCGGGTGATAGCAGAGCCGGCGGTTGCGGGCCCTGGCTTTCTCTCCGGCTGCATGCAGGCCCTCGATCAGCTGTTTCCACTCGTCCTCGGAGAATTCGGGGCAATTCGGAAACAGAGCGACTGGAAGCGGATTGACCGCCCCGCCAAACTCGGCGACGACAAGATCCGCCCTGCGCGGATCGTCGCTGCCGCCTTCCATGGCTTCGAGGAAGTCGAGCTGAGCATCGACGTCTTCAAGCGTATGACGATTCATCGCCTTGATGGTGAAGTAGGTGCTCACCCAAGGCTCGGAAATCCGCAATCCCCTGAGTTCGAGGACAGGCCGCAGTATTTTCGGGTCTGTCGGATACTTATGCCCGACGCCGCATCCGACATAACCGGCGAGCGCCATTTCACTCAGAGCCTGCTCGTAGGGGATGCCGATGTCGATGTTGATGAAATCGTCATTCCACCAGAGCGTGGGGATGACACCGAGCCAGACCTTGTCGGGCGTCAGTCGATGCAGATGTGTCGTCATGGCAATGATCCAGTTCTTTGAAGACAAACGGAAGCGGCGTCAGGTCAGGTTTTGGAATCGAGAGCCGGAAAAAGCCGGAATTTTCGGCGGAGAGGCCCAGGAGCCGAAACCAGGCCCCTTGGCGCCTGCAGGGTGGGCTCCGATCGCCTTCCAGAGCAGGCCCTCGACATAGGCATCGGGAGATACGACGAAGGTGATATTCGCAGGCCTGGGGCCAAAGCGCTCCGTCCAGGCGGTGGACAACTCGAACCATGTGCCGGAATACCAGAGCTTGATCAGTGCGCGGGCCACGTCTCCCAGCAATTCATTGCCGAGAATGGTCGTGCGCACGGCCTGGATACGGGCCTCACCTTCCGGCGGCGGCAGGGCGGTGAAAGCGGCCAGCAACGTGTCGGTGATCTCGCTCCCGACCACCTTGTCGAGCGTGGCGAGATAGCGTTCCGCCAGGCCGGTTCCCAGAAGATCGAAGTAGGAGAAGGCCGTCAATTCGACGGAGAGACCCAGAAATGGTTCGAAACGGCTGCTCATGCGTTCACCTCCTTTTGCCGGGTGACGGCTGGCTGTGTCATACGGCCGGGGATCTCATAGGTGGGGCTGCCGTTCTTACCGGGATGCTTCGGCAGGGGATTGCGGATGAGTTCGAGGATCATGTTGCGGAATTCGAACATCATCGGAACGGCTTCCAGCAGCAGGCTGGGCTGGCCGTTATAGGCACGCGTCAAAAGCTGGAGAAATTCCCCATAGCGCGTGTTGAAGGCGATCGCCGCCTCACGCAGTTCCGAACCTACGAGTATATCTTTTACTTTCAGGTTCTCTTTTATGGGATAGGCGCCCTCCCAATCGACCTGTAAGTGCGGACCCGTGGGCTGGCCGGGCTGGTCGCCCTTCTGGTAGTAGCGGCCTTTGACCAGCTCCTCGAAACGATAGTAATGGGCCAGTTCGTGGTCGTTGTCGTCGTAGATACCGCCGCCGTCGCCCTCGCCCTGTTCGATGATGAGCTCGATGGCTTCCAAGGCGCTTTTCAGATCGGTCACGGGAAACAGCTCGCCGCCGCCGGAGTAATAATATTCCGAGGTGATCTGGCGCGACCTGTCGCCGGTAAAGATAGTTGTGCCCGCCCCATGCGCTTCAGCTTCCAGATATTTGATGCCTTCCGCAATGGCCGAGTAGAACTCGCCGATACTGTAGAAATGGAGGTCCTCATGGCTCGGATGGCTGGCAAGCGCGGTGATGTCGGCGGGAGTTTTGCGGTACATCAGGCCCTTGCCGACGAGATGTTCAGGACGCTGGGCCGGCCGCTCGATTTTCAGGAAAGTCGCCAGCGCCTCACGGCCGAATGCCTGGATGCCCACCTTGAAATCGGTCTCGCCGTCCGGCAGGGCGGCCGGATAGCTGGCTACGAAGTCCGGCCTGACAAGATCCGGCTTGCCGCCGATGGCATTAAGAATATTGGCCGCGATGGTCAGATGCAGCATTTCTTCCACGACGATCACGCGCAGAACCTGGGTCGCATCCTGGTTGACGCCGGGCTTGATCGAGTAAAGCGCCGTAAGATACGGCGGAATCGTCGCATGTTCGAGCTGCATCGCCCGGTAGAGAAACTCTTTCAGCTCATCGAGCGTCTTGATACTGCGGGAATCCATGCTCAAGCTCCATGAAATAAGTTGAGTGCACCGGCCGGCTTCGTGTCGCATCGGTTCTGCGCAGCGGATGCCGGTGTTCGTTCAATGCAGAGACTTCAGAATGTCGCGACCGCTTCGGAAGCACATGGCGGCCAGCGTCAAGGTGACATTGGCCGTGCCGATCGTCGGCATGCTGCCGCCGCCCACGAGATAGAGGTTTTCGTGGTCCCAGCTGCGCTGGTTCTTGTCCACGACGGAATTGGTCTTCGTCGTTCCCATGATATGGGTGCCGGCCAGATGATTGCCGCCGCGGATCGCATAGCCTTGTCCCTCATAGGCCACATAGCCGAAATCGCTGGGGTCGTAATGGGTATGGTCCTGCGCGCCTAGGCGGGTAAAGACGGTGCGCGCAAACTGGCGGCCATAGGCGGCACCCTTCATGGTATATTCCGGAACCGTGAAGGACAGGATGGGCCGCATGTTGCCCAGAGCATCGGTATATTGCGGATCCACCAAGATGCGGTTGCTTTCGACGGGCATGACCTCGATCATGAACGCCAGCAGCAACTGCCGCGAAACCTGGTCGACCATGCCGCGCCGAAGATCCGCGCCGTAGAGGTTGCGATTATCCACCAGTTCCAGAAGGTCGGAGGTCGGCGCACCCGTGGCCCAACCCCAGCCGTCGTTATGGATATCGATGGCGAAGGCGGCCTGCTTTTCCCGGAAAGGGCCGTCCCGCAGGTCGACGATACCGCCCGTCGAGCTGGTTCCGCGCATCGTGCCGCAGATCTCAGGCATCAGCGCCCAGTTCAGCAGGTAGGCGTGGTCCATCAGATTGCGTCCGACAAGACCGCTGGTGCTGCGCAGGCCGGAGGCCAGCATAAGACGCGCGGTTTCGATGGCGCCTGCCGCTAGCACGAAAACCTTGCCCTTGACGGTGATGGTCTCGTGAGCCGGTGAGGCCGGGTCCTTGTAAATCTTGACCTCGAGAGAGCGGACTTTCCCGCTATCCGGATCGATGTTGACCTTCGATGCGACCGCCTGCGGCAGCAGTTCGACAAGCCGCTCGCCGCCATTCCCGTTTGCAGCGAACGCCTTGGCGAGCGTTTTGCCGGAGTGGTAGCGCGCTTGCACGGGACAGAGCGGTACGCAGTTGGTGTTGCCTTGGCACCGGCCGCCCTCTTCGACCTGATGCGTATCAACGGCGCCGATTGGACGGTAGCCCTTCCCTTCGTCATAGGCCGGGTTGGGTATGCCATTGCGACCCTGCGGATAGGGCCTGACCTTCAGGGGATAGGTCTTGTCGTAAAGTTTGACGCTGGTGCCTTCGATGCCCTTGTTGACCTGCTGATCCAGATAGGAAAGCGGCAGGCCGCGCATGGGAAAGACATAGTCGTCCGGGAAGGTCTGCCCGAGATATTGCTGATCTTCGACATTCGCCGATACGCCGATTTCCCGCTCGGCCAGGCGGTAATCCTCCTCGACTTCCTCAAAGCTCAGCGGCCAGTCCAGCCCGTGGCCGAAAATGGTGCGCGTCTTGAAATCGGAGCGAAGCAGGCGGGGCGTTTTCGCCTCCCAGTGCATGGTCGTTCCGCCAAAAATACGGGTATATACCGTATCACTGACGTAAGGGCCGGATTGAACGATATAGTTCGAGCTATCGGTTTCCCCCGCCTGCAGCTTGCGAAGCTGCGGGCTGCGGGGTATGGCCGCGTTCGCATTCAGCGGAAAGGGCGACTGGTTGTCCTTGGAGGCTGCCGAATAGAAAGTCGTCAGCAGATTGTCATAGCCTGCCAGAGTGACATTGGAACCGGTTCCGGCTTCAAGGATAAGGACACGTTTGCCCGCTTCCGCAGCCTGCTTGGCAATGATTGCTCCGGAAATGCCGCTGCCGACGATCACGATATCGTAGTCGCCAGACTCTGCGACGGTCTTGGCATCGGCTCTTATCGCCGATTCGAGGGGAAAAAGCACTTTGGTCCTCCATTAATCCCGGAAAGCTGCATCAGCTTTGCGAACCATGCCGTTCTGGACTCGATCGAGATTTCAGGCCCTGCGGCCTTCAATCGTCATGATTTCGGGCCGCGAGAGTTTCGGGGTTTGGACTTGGCGGCCGGGGCGGCGGCGCGGGCTCTGACTGCCGAGAGAAAGGAGGCGTAGCTCCAGGTCAGATTCCGGACGCTTTTCTCGTAGCCAACGGTTCCATCGAACTGTTCGCTCAGCTCATAGTGATCGCTGTGATAGACGATGGCGCGCAGCATGGCGTCAGACGAAGCCCGCAAGGCAGCCGACGCGTCGGCGGCGCTGCTGGATGCGCCAAGTCCCAGTTCCGCGAAGAAGGGTTCGGAGAACTGATCGAGGGCGATAGCGCCGCTGGAATCGATGGCATTGGCAAGCCGATATTGAAACTCGGCGAAGTTGGCGGTGCACAGAGCCCAGGGATGCCCGCCGGCAACCGGCGCCGCCACATCGCCATCGTAATGGTCGCCTGGATAGCGCCCCAAGAGTGGTCCGAGCCCGTTGGCCGCGTCGGCGCCATTGACCGGGTAATAGTTCGAAGACGAAGGATCGGCCCACTGGCGCCGCAGGATGGCCGCCGTTGCCAGAAGCTTGGTATCGGTTGGCTCGATCCCGCCATAGCAGACCGAAGAGACGATATCGATATTCGCGTCGTAACCGGCTTGATCCGCGGCATCCAGAATGCTCACATAGAGCTGCCCGTTCCAGTGGGTTGCCAGTTGGCTTTCCAGCCAGGAGATGGCGTCGGCCACCCCGACAGGCACCGCAATACCGATCGTGTTTGTGGAAATTTCCCGGAAAAAGCGCAGCTGTACGGCTCTTGCGAAAAACGAATAGCCCTCATATTCCTCCCAGAGATTTGTGGTCTTGTTCTGGTAAACTTCGAGAAGATAAGCGAGGTTGGCCTGGACCAGTTGTTTGGCGATCGTCTGCGTGGCGCCGTCCAGCTGATCGAACAGGGTCAGGATCGCAATCGACTGAATGGCCGGCCCGTCATTCTGCTCCGACCACGGACGAACCTCGCCGGTGATGGTGAAGCAGGCGTGGCCAAGTGTGACGGTGTCGGAATTCTTCGCATTCGCCTGGCAGAGCGCGGCGAAGTTCACGTAGTCGACCAGGCTCGGCAAAACTCCGCCCGGAACGGGCAGCAAGCCGGCAAGCGCGATCTCGATTGCCGTAATCGCCCCGTCGCGGACCCAGTTGAAAACATAGTCTTGGTCGACCCCAGGCGTGTTCGCTGGATAGGAGGGTGCGGCGATGACGCAGCCGGGGGCAGAGAAGACGCCGGGCGATGTGGGATCCTCGATGACATAGCCATCGCTTGTGATGTTGCGCATCATCAGAAGAGAAAAATAGCGCGACAACGCGACCAGGTCGGTCTGCGCGAAGGCAGGCCGCGGTTTGACGGTAGGCGCGTTGGCACCGATATGGGCCGGGTTCGCACCTGTCATTGACTGACTCCAAAGCGCAACTGTCATTGACTGACTCCAAAATCGGTTGAGGCTTGCCGGGACCAGATCGAGAAAATATTCCGGACCCGGATGGGAAAAATTTTGCGGCCGAATGGGTGGCGATGCGTTTTTCGATAATTTCCGTCCAGCGTATTTCACGTCAAAAGCCGGCGCCAACGACCCTTCTGCGTTGAGAGTGAAAACAACGTCTCTGCGGCGGCGAGGGCAGGGCGGCTGCCGCCCTGTTGTGCCGCCCTTGAAGCTTTAACTAGAAAGATCATCGACGATCAGCTTTTTATCAACCTGAAGCTGTTGATCTCAGGTCAAAAAGTCTCACAGAATTGCGCTTGGCGTTTATGGGTGCTCCGGAGGGATGGATTCGACCAGCCCAACGAGATTGGACCGTGTTGCCGCAGATCGGTTGCGCAACGCCAGAACCATTTGCAATTCCGTGGCGGAGATCGCGCTGTTCCTATGCCAGTCCATGGTGCCTCGCCCGAGCAGCAGCCAGTCGAGGGAGACATCCAGCAGGTTGGCGAGCGCGCAGGCGCTTTCCAGCGAGGTATGACCGCCATTCTGCCAGCGTGAGACGGCGGCGACGGACACGTCTAGTTCGGCCGCCAGCGCGTGAACTTTCCGGAACTTGCCGCGGGATATCGCCTCTCGAATACGTTTGCCGCGTGCCATGTCGTGGGTCATCAAGAATCCTCCCGTTGGTTGCGTTAAAATTGGCAATTACCAAGAGCTTTCGATCGACGAACATCAGAAATTTCTTATGAAATGGGAAGGCAAAGCCAAGCACCGGTCAACCTGGTGAAATATCCAGATTGCTCCCGGTCGACCTCTTGTTGTGAAACGTCAGCACATCAGGAGGGACGGATATGTTGCGGATACTCACCAAAGACATGCTCGACACCGATCGACGTGCTTTCGATGAAATGTTTCGGGCTCGCGCCGCCGTTTTTCGCGATCGGCTGGGATGGCAGGTCGATGTCCGGGACCAGTGGGAAAGGGACCGATACGACGAGGCTGAAGATCCCGTATATCTCGTCACGCAACGACCTTCCGGCACGCTGACGGGTTCGCTGCGCCTGCTGCCGACCACAGGAGCGACGATGCTCAAAAGCGAGTTCCGGCATTTCTTCGATCAGCCTATCGACGTCGATAGCCCGACAACCTGGGAATGTACCCGCTTTTGCCTTCATCCGCTTGCCGGACACATAGACCAATCGCGCACAGTCGCCACGGAGCTGCTCTCAGGGCTTTGTGATCTTGCGCTCGACACCGGTATCGAAAGCATCGTCGGCGTCTATGATGTCGCGATGGTTGGGGTGTACCGCAGGATCGGTTGGAGGCCGACGCCGCTTGCTCGATCTCGGCCTGAGATCGGCAAGCTGTATGTTGGCCTATGGGATGTGACCGCGGACAATTGTCGAACACTTCGGGCCAACCTGTCCCGACTGCTGGAGCAAGCCTCTCCCTATCCTGCCAGAGCCCTTGTCGATGGCGGCATGCAGTAAGTGCAGTCGCTGTCCCACGCCCAGCAGTGGGATAGGTCTCGCCAGCTCTTTAACCTGTTCTTCACGTCGCGCCATAGTTGCCATAAAATATGCTGTTCTCGGCAATCTCGAAATGTTACCATCGCGAGCAGTCAGGACAACACACAACCACGAGTCCATCTCATGCTGAGCAGTTCTCGTTTTTTCTACAGTCTGGACCGGATCTCCGCATCGCCGACATTGGGGGACCTGGAAACGACTCTGGACGAAGTCCGCCACATCTATGCGATATCGCACATGGTTTTGCATGTAACACGCTCCTCGGGGGCGACGGCCAGCAATCCATTGCTGATGCTGACCTACCCGCCCGAGTGGGTAAAGCAATATCTTGACCGGGATTACTTCAGCATCGATCCCGTCGTGCGCCTCGGCCAGCGCGGCTTCCTGCCCGTGGAATGGTCTGCGTCTAAATGGGATTCAGGCCAGGCCTATGGCTTCTTCAAGGAGGCGATGGCCTTCGGTGTCGGCCGGCAAGGCGTTACCCTGCCGGTGCGGGGACCTCACGGGGAGCGATCGCTGTTTACGGTGACCTCCAACCATCCCGACGCCTACTGGCGACAATTTCGCATGGACAGCATGCGCGACCTCCAGTTTCTCGCCCACCATCTCCACGACAGGGCGATGGTTCTGTCGGGGATGAGAAAAATTGCGGATTTTCCGCAACTGTCCCGCCGCGAGCTGCAATGTCTTGAGATGACGGCCAGCGGCCTTCTGGCAAAGCAGATCTGCGCCCGCCTGTGCATTTCGGTAAGCGCGGTGCAGCTCTATCTCGCCTCGGCACGCCGGAAGCTGACCGTCGCCACGACGAGCGAAGCGGTCGCCAAGGCCACGGCACTCGAATTGATATAGGCTTGGTGATCGCGGTTCAGCGCCTGCCCCTCGTGCGCGTCGCCAGAACATTGCGGATCGAGAAGCTGGAATGAATCCTGAGGACGCCGGGCAAGGTCGACAGGATCTCCTTGTGGATCCGCTCGAACTCGCCGGCATTGGCAACCTCCACGCGCAGCAGGTAGTCGGAACCGCCGGTCATCAAAAAACATTCGCGGATCTCGGGATGCCGGCGGACCGCCGCCTCGAGGCGGTCGAGATAGTCCTCCGTTTGTCGTTCGAGAGTGATGTTGATGATCACGGCGATCATCTCATCCGCATTGCCGGTGTCTACCAGCACCGTATAGCCGCGGATCACGCCTGATTTTTCCATGATCTTGATGCGCCTGAGACAGGCGGATGGAGAGAGACCGATCTCGGCGGCGAGCTTGGCATTGCTCATGCGGGCATCGAGGCGCAGCAGTCTCAGGATATTGCGATCGATGGCGTCGAGAGCGGGCATAGTGGATCGTTCCAAATTTTTATCGATTATGCGGATAATAGGCGGAGCATGCAATAATCAACTACTGAATGATCGGCAATTTCGCTCATTATTTCATAAACTCCCTGAGATAGAAAAGGGGTGGACATGGATAGCGATATTTTGGTTTCCCGCACACGCATTGCGACGACCACGCAGGGAGCCACGGGTTATCTGACAATCGATCTTGCCGCCCTTGGCCGTAACTATCGCAAGCTCGTATCGATGCTGGCGCCGGTCCGCGCCGGCGCCGTCGTCAAGGCTGACGCCTATGGCCTTGGCGCTGAGCGGGTGGCGAGAACGCTTCACAGTGAAGGTTGCAGGCATTTCTTCGTCGCCCAGTTTGTCGAGGCCGTGAGGCTCCGGCCGGCACTTGCGCACGACGCCCAGATTTTCGTGCTGAACGGCTTGCAGCCGGGCAACGAGATCGCCTGCGCCGAGATGGGCATTGTCCCGGTTCTCAATTCACTGGCGCAGTGGCGGCAATGGTCGGCGGCTGCGCGCATTCTGAAGCGCTGCCTGCCAGCCGTCCTGCAGTTCGACACCGGCATGTCGCGGCTCGGTTTTCCCAGGGAAGAGCGAGCAGAGCTGGCGGCGGCTCTTCGCGATGGCAGCAATGTCGAAATCCTGTTCATCATGAGCCATCTGGCTTCGGCCGATGACATCGACAGCGAGCAGAACGGCGACCAGTTTGAAGAGATGTCCCGCATCGCCGAAGAATTTCCCGGCTTCGATATTTCCTTCGCCAATTCCGGCGGCGTTTTCCTGGGCCACGCCTATCACGGCGTGCTCGCTCGCCCGGGCATCGCGCTTTATGGCGGCGCTCCGAACGCCGGCGAGAAGAACCCGATGGAGCCGGTCGTCAGCCTCAATGTCGCCGTCGTGCAGACGCGCACTGTGCCCGCGGGTGCGAAGATCGGCTATGGCGGCGCGCATGTGACGCAACGGGAAACGCGTCTCGCCACCATTGCCGCCGGCTACGCCGATGGCCTGCCGCGATGCCTCGGCGACCGCGGTGCCGTCTATTTCAAGGGCATCCGCCTGCCGATCGTCGGCCGCGTGTCGATGGACAGCGCGACCGTCGACGTATCAGCACTGCCCGAAGGCGCGCTGACCTTTGGCAGTCTCGTCGAAGTGCTTGGCCGCCATCAGACGCTCGACGACATCGCTCGAGACGCCGGCACCATTTCTTACGAAATCCTAACCGGCCTGGGCGATCGTTACGACAGGCAATATCGCTAAGAGCCGGCGGCTCCATCATTGGGAACATCATGAAAGTCATCGTTCTAGGAGCCGGCATCGTCGGCGTCACATCCGCTTATCAGCTCGCCAAGGCCGGCCATGAGGTCACGGTCGTCGACCGGCAGCCGGGTCCGGCGCTGGAGACGAGCTTTGCCAATGCCGGCGAAGTCTCCTTCGGCTATTGCTCGCCATGGGCAGCGCCCGGCATTCCCATGAAGGCCATGAAGTGGCTGTTCATGAAGCACGCGCCGCTCATCCTGCGCCCGAAACTCGACATGGCCATGCTCTCCTGGATGGCGAGGATGCTGTCGAACTGCACCTTCGAGCGTTACGCGATCAACAAGAGCCGCATGCTGCGCCTTGCCGACTACAGCCGCATCGCGCTAGCCGACCTTCGCGCCGAGACCGGCATTGCCTATGACGAACGCATGCAGGGAACCCTGCAGCTGTTCCGCACTGAGCAGCAGCTCGATGCCTCGGCAAAGGATGTCAAGGCGCTGGCTGCCGACGGCATTCCCTATGAGGTGCTGGACCGGGACGGCTGCATCCGCTTCGAACCGGCGCTGAAGCATGTGCGCGACAAGATTGTCGGCGGTCTGCTGACGCCGAAGGACGAAACCGGCGATTGCTTCAAGTTCACCAACGCGCTGGCGGCCAAAGCCGAGGCGCTCGGCGTCCGTTTCGCTTACGGGACGACGATCAAGGCGCTGGATGTCGAGGCCGGCCGGGTGCGCGGGATCATCACCGATCGTGAGCGGATGAGTGCCGAGGCGGTGGTGGTCGCGCTCGGCAGCTATTCGCCGCTGCTGCTCAAGCCGCTCGGCATCAGGCTGCCGGTCTATCCCGTCAAGGGCTATTCGCTCACCATCCCGATCACCGATGCGTCACGCGCGCCGGAATCGACCGTCATGGACGAGACCTACAAGATCGCGATCACCCGGCTCGGCGACCGCATCCGTGTCGGCGGCATGGCCGAAATATCAGGCTACACCAATGATCTCGGCCTCGCCCGCCGCAGCACGCTGGAATATTCGGTCACCGATCTCTTCCCCGGAGGCGATATTTCCAGGGCCTCCTTCTGGTCCGGCCTGCGTCCGATGACGCCTGATGGCACGCCGGTCATCGGCGGGACGAAAGTTGCCGGCCTCTTTCTCAATACCGGTCACGGCACACTCGGCTGGACCATGAGCACCGGTTCGGCGCGGCTCATCGCCGATCTCGTCAGCGGCGGCCAGCCGGAGATCGACGCGAAGGATCTCGCAATCAGCCGCTACGGCTGAACCTGTCCTGGCAACGCAAACAAGATGAGCATGATTGCGTAAATCCGCTATCACTTGTTGTACATCGTCTTTTGAGGTCACGAATGTCTGTCAATTCTCATATCCGGAACAACGGCGGCCTCACCCGACAGCTGGCGGAGCAGGGCATGTCGTTTCGGGAGACAGCACACAGTGGAACAGACCCGGATGAGCTCTCGGAAATATTGTCGACGCCGAACTCCCCGATCAAGGTTGCGGCCGAAGGCAATATGCCGATTGCATACCGCTGCAATTTCGTATCCGTGGGAGAAGAGGTAACCGTCGCCGACTGCACCTACGAAGGCACAATCCTGATCAGGCGGGAGGCGCCCAGCGACAGGATGATCGTTTTTCTGCCGATGGAAGGAAACGCATCTTTCGAAGGCATGCGGGAGCAAATCTATTCGGTTCCAGCCCGCGGTACGATCCTGGAGGCAGGTCGCGCCGCCGGTGCCCGCCTGTTTGGGCCACGCCGTCATTTCGGCCTGTTCGTCGATCAGGCGAAGATCGTCAGTCACCTCACGCATATGTTCGAGAGAACGATCAGCGGCGACATCGATTTTCATCCTCACATCGATCTGACGAACGGCCCGGGGCTCGTGTTGCAGCAAATTGTCTCGAGCCTGCATCGCGGTCTCAGTGGGGACGGACCGCTGCAACGGGCGCCGCTGGCGGTCAGCTCGCTGTGCGACGCGGCGATCTATCTGCTTCTGGAATCCTGCCCCAATCGTTATTCGAACGAGCTTGCGCTTCCTGCTCCTGCACCGGCTCCACGCCATGTGAAGTGGGCGATCGACTTCATGCAGGAACACATCGCCGAGCCGATTTCGCTCAGCGACATCGCGATGGCAGCCAAGGTAAGCGTTCGGACTTTGCAACAAGGTTTCCGGCAGTTCAGGAATACGACCCCAATGTCCTACCTGCAGGACCTTCGGATGGCCGCCGCCCATCGAGATTTGCTCGAGTCCGACGCGAGGCAGGCCATCGCCGACGTCGCGCTAAAATGGGGATTTATGCATCCGGGGCGATTTGCAGCCGAATACAGGAAGCGTTTCGGCCAGCTGCCGTCACAGACATTGAAGCGCTGAGCTCCATTTCGGCGTGCCGGATGGTTCCGCCGACGATGGACCAGGTGTCTGATCGCCGGCGGGAACGGCAAGCGAGATACGGATCTATGCCGCACGCTTCAGGGCATCACCGAGGATCGAAACGATCGTGTCGATCTGGCTTTTCTCGATAATGAGCGGCGGCGAGAGGGCGATAATGTCGCCGGTTACCCGGATCAACAGGCCCTTGTTGAAGCAGTCAACGAAGATGTCATAGGCGCGGGTTCCAGGCGCCCCGTCACGAGGAGCCAGTTCGACCGCGCCGACCAGGCCGAGATTGCGGATATCGACCACATGAGGCTGGCCTGTCAGCGAATGCAGAGCCTCCTGCCAGTGTTCGGCCAAGGCGGATGCGCGCGTCAGCAGGCCTTCCTCCTCGTAGATCTCCAGCGTAGCGAGCCCGGCTGCGCAGGCGACCGGATGGCCGGAATAGGTATAGCCATGGAAGAGTTCGATCGCGTTTTCCGGTCCGACCATCAGGCCGTCATAGATCTTGCGGCTGGCAAAGACTGCGCCCATGGGGATCGCGCCGTTGGTGAGGCCCTTTGCTGCCGTGACCAGGTCAGGCACGACGCCGAAATAGTCGGTCGCGAAAGGCGTACCGAGACGGCCGAAACCGGTGATGACCTCGTCGAAGATCAGCAGGATGCCGTGTTTGTCGGCCGTCGCACGCAGCTTCTCCAGATAGCCCTTCGCAGGCAGGACCACACCCGCCGATCCCGACATCGGCTCGACGATAACAGCCGCGATTGTTTCGGCGCCATGCAGCTGCACCAGCCGCTCAAGATCGTCCGCCAGTTCGACGCCGTGCAGGGGAAGGCCCTTCGAAAACGCATTACGCTCGACGTCGAGCGTGTGGCGCATGTGGTCGGCCGGTATTTGAGGGAAGACCCGCCGGTTGTTGACGAGACCGCCGACGGAAATGCCGCCGAACCCGACGCCATGATATCCCTTCTCGCGTCCGATGATCCGCGTGCGGGTGCCTTGGCCGATCGCCCGCTGATAGGCGATGGCGATCTTCAGCGCCGTATCAACCGATTCCGAGCCAGAGCCGGTGAAGAAGATCCTGTCGAGCTTGGCTTGCGGACCGCCCGGAGCGTTCGCAGCCAATTTCGCGGCGAAGTCGAAGGCGATCGGATGCCCCATCTGAAAGGTCGGCGCATAGTCCAGTGTCGCAAGCTGTCGCTCGACGGCTTGGGCGATCTTCTTGCGGCCGTGGCCGGCGTTGCAGCACCAGAGACCGGCCGTGCCGTCAAGCACCTGATGTCCATCGACGTCGGTGTAGTACATTCCCTCCGCTGCTGCGAGAAGGCGCGGCGCGGCCTTGAATTGCCGGTTCGCGGTGAACGGCATCCAGAAATTTTCGAGTACGGGCGCGTTCGTTTTGCTGAGCTGGTCCATCCTGGCCTCCTTTGGGAATGGCGCCGAGAATGACAATTTCTCCCTTTCAAACAAGTCGTTTTCTTTGTCGGCGCAAGCCGTTGAAATTAAACAGATCGAAAGATATGATTTTGGATATTCTGGACAACGCAAACGAACCGCATCATGTCAGTCGACATCGGCAGCCGCCTTCGCCATCTCCGCATCGCCCATAAGCTTTCCCAGCGCGAGCTCGCCAAGCGCACCGGTGTGCCCAATTCGACGATCTCGCTGATCGAATCGAACGCTTCCAATCCCTCGGTCGGGGCCTTGAAGCGAATCCTGGACGGCATCCCCATCGGTCTGGCGGAGTTCTTCGCCTTCGAGCCCGAGCGTCCCAGGAAGGCCTTCTATGCGGCCGAGGAGCTGGTGGAGATCGGCAAGGGCGCCATTTCCTACAGGCAGGTTGGGGAAAATCTCTTCGGGCGCAGCCTGCAAATACTCAAGGAATGTTACCAGCCGGGCGCGGATACCGGAAAGGTCCCCCTTGTTCACGAGGGGGAGGAGGGCGGGATCGTGCTCTCGGGAAGGCTCGAGGTGACGGTCGATGACGAGCGGCGGATCCTTGGAGCGGGTGACGCCTACTATTTCGAAAGCCGGCGCCCGCACCGCTTCCGCTGCGTCGGACCGGTGCCCTGCGAGGTCATCAGCGCCTGCACGCCACCGACTTTCTAGAGCGCCGTGCGTCCCTTCGGACGCACAAAGGACGCTCTAACACTTTGAAGTTACGCATTGGCCCGAAAATCGATTCTGATTTTCGGGCCAATGCGCTAGTTCCTGCCCTCGATCCGAGCAAGCACGCCGTCGAGTGCAGCGGTCAGCGCGCCAAGGCCGCCCTTCTTCTCGAAGTCCGAAAGAACCTGCTCGTTCAGTCCGCCCTTGGTCGCGAATTCGCGGCTCAGCGCGCTGAACGGTTCGTTGCCGGGGCTGTTCGCTTTCTGCGCGAGGCTTGCAAAGAGCGGGGCAATGTAGGCCTGTCCCTTCGCCTTTTCGAGGCCGCTTCTTTCCAGCCAGACGGCAACCTGCTCCATGATGCCGAAATAGGTCGACATCATTGCGCTCGCTGCTGCGAGAAGATCGTATTCCTTCCTCGACTGGCATTGGACAGCCGTTCCGAGCGTATCGAAAAGCGCTGCGACGGCGGTATCGGGCGGATAGATGGCGGTGACGCCTTGCCGGTCGGCGACGAAGGGCAAGGGAATCGCCTGCACGAGGTGCACGTCGGCGGCGATCCATTCTGAGAGGGCCTGGCGCTCCGTCGCCGCAACGAGGCTGACGACCATTTGGCCATTCCTGAACGATAGCGCGCGCACGACATCCTCGGCGACCTGCGGCCGTATCGCCAGGAACACCATGTCGCTGCGCTCGACGACGTCCTGATTGTCCTTGGCAATTCTGACAGTGGCAAATTCGTCTGCCAGCGTCGCGGCGATGTGAGCGCTTCGTGGAGACACGTGAATCTCGGAGGCATAGGCCGGCTCAGTAAGAAGCCCGCGAACCATCGCCTCGGTGATCGCGCCGGTTCCGACGAATCCGATACTGTCGATTTTCATTTGACTACTCCGCAGCCCGCAACGGGCCTAACGCGACATCCCTGCGTCGAACCACATCGCCTTTAAGCGACAAAGGCGGCGGTCGCCGCCTTCACCAGAACCTCCGCGACTATGCACCCGACAAGCTGCGGGTCAATGCCGTCTGCCCCGGCAAAATCCTTACGCCGATGCTTGACGCCGTTATCATGCGCGCCGGCGGACGCTTGATCCTGCTTTCGATTCGGATTTCATCCGTCTACAAGGCGAGGAGGCTGCGAAAATTCGACCGAACGGAAGGGCATCGATCTTGAATCTCCTGCGTCGCGCGCTCTTGGCGTCCATCGGGGCGATGATCAGCTGGAAACCGTCGTGGTCCAAGGAAATCAGCCCGGATTCCGGCGAGGAAACGTCTAACCACGACGAGACGGAGGAATCCTCGGTGACGCCCCGGCATGTCCTTTGTTTCCTCGGCAACGAACGTGACCTCAGCCCCTTGTCCGACGCAGCATCGAAGGCGATCCGTGACTTCGCCACCGGCTTCAGCGTCCACGAGGATTATTCCCAGGCCGAGCCAGATGACCGTATGAGCCAGTCATTCGCCGTGTGCTGGGATCGGGTCGAAGCCAATGCCTGGAGCCCGGCAGACGAAGATGCCGTCGCCGATCATCAGTCGGTCCTCTATGTCCTCGGGCCGAGCATGGCACAGGCGGAGACGGTAAAGGTTTCGATGCTGGCGTTGCGCCTCGTCGAGCGGTTGATCGATGCGGGAGCGGTTGCGGTAAAGGGCGAAAGCGCCGGTATTGCCCATGGCCTCGACCGATGGAGTGAGTTGATCCGACAAGGCGCAGAGGCGGTAAAGGCCGCCGACCCGCTGGCTGAGCAGCGCATCGGCCGACTAGCCTTCGCGAAACGGCCGCTATCGGTTCCGGGATATCTGGCGAGTGTCGGTTTCCATCTCGTCGGATTGCCCGACGTCTATGTGCCTGAGACGGCCGGCAGCGAAAGGGAAATCGTCGCCATCATGGACGCGGTTGCCGACGAAATCGCGCAGCGGGGCCTTGAGCCGACGCTGAAGGCTCGCCGCGCAAGCCTCTCCTTCGATTCGACCTACGAACCGGATGAGTTCAAGTTCAATCCATACGGCATCGTCAAGCTGCCCAAGTGAGCCTGCGCTGTCGCAGTGCAGGGCTTCGACCTCCCGACTTATTGGTAAGTGATCGTGTCGCCGACCCGCGGGCGATTGAAGTAATGGCGATCGAAGCTGTAGCCATTCTGCCCGGTGAAGTTTGAAAAGAACGAAGAGACCGGCGTCGTCAATGTGTACTGCACCCGGGTCAGCACGACCTGTACGCCGTCATCCTGGATCTCCGAAGGGACCTCGATTGTGCTCGCCGAGCCTGAGGTAAGTGCGGAGGTGTTGAGCGCTGCAGACCAGTTGACCGTCGCGCTGCCGCTCTTGGCGATGTCATCGACCGCCAGCGTGATCGTCAAGCCCGTCGTGTCATAGGGCTGCAGGATGAAGCTGGCGCCGGAAAGAAGCTTGGCGACATCGGACTTCGTCCAGGAACCCTGCTGTGAAATCATGTCGCCGGTGGAGGAGGCGATCTCATCTATCTTCCGGCTGACCGTCAGTGCATGGCCGAGATCGACAGTGCCGAACAGGAGCATCACCAGGATCGGCAACACGAGCGCAAACTCCACACCCGACGCCGCCGACCGATCGCACATGAGACGACGGGCGCGGGCTCGGGCGAAGCGGAAGTAGGACAGGCTCCGTTTTATGATCATGTCAGAAAGGCTCGTTGCGGAACAGAACGGAAGATCCGAGCAGGTAGCGGCCGTCCGAAAGCTTGGCGCTCGACAGCCTGAAGAAATTGACGACCGCTGTCCACGGCAGGAACGTCTGAACCAGGATGTAGTCGCTGCCCTTGCCGATATCATAGGTCTCGGTGACTGCGAGATTGCCGCTGGCGTCGATGGGATCGGTGCTGGCGGCGGAAGAGAGGTCGGAAAGCACGATCACCTTGACCAGCAGACCGCCGGAGCAGCTGAACGACAGAAGCATGTCGTTGCAGATCCTGGCCTTGAAATCGGCCAGCGTGACGTTGGAGGACGCAACCTCGCCGGTGCGGATCATCCGGGAGATCTTGTGCACAGACGCGTCCAGCGCCGAGTTGACGAAGAACATCAGCGACACTTCGATAATGCCGAATATCATGATGAAGAGCGGCAGAGCCAGGATCGCAAATTCGATCGCAGCGACCCCTTTGCGATCGCCGAGCAGACGGCGCAGCGATGCGAAGCGTTTTTCTCGCCTCATTGGGTCAGCCTGACGGATGCGAGATATTGGGTGAAAAGCGCCGACAGGCCCGCCGTGATCTCGGTCGACGAGGACGCGGATATGAACAGGCTCTTGGAAGATGCGCAGTCGGAAAGCGCATAGGGGATGTAGTCGCGTCTGGTGATGCTGTTCGACACGCCGGTTTGCATGGTGCCGCCGTAAGTGCTCTTCCAGCTGGCGCTTGCCATGGTCGAGCCGACTGTTGCGTTGTAGCCCCAATCCGAGGTGATCGGCAGGTATTCGGTGTAAAGAACCGCCATGGTGGCGGACTGGTTTTTGAGGTAGGCGCACCAGTCCGGATTGAGAGGCGCCACCTTGTTCCAGTATGCTCCGTAGGTGGCCTTTCCGTTTTTCCATGTCACTTTGTCGGTCACCCATTCGCGCTGCGACTGGACGCCGTCCGTCAGCAGGAGAACCAGCTTGAGCGGCGAGCCCGAGGAGGCTCCGTCCCCGCCCGTGCCGACTTTCTGCTTGAGCGTCGCAAGCGACACGTCAAAATAGGTGGCTGCCTTCGAGGTCGCGCTGGTAAGGCCGTAACTTGCGTCCGCAAGGCGATTGCGCGCCGTGTCAGTGCTCAGCGTCGGGGTCAGAACTTCCGTGAGGGTATCACCAAGGCTGTATAATCCGACCTTGATGCGTTGATGATTGCTGTCGGACGTGTCGATCATGTCAAGCACGTCTCTGACGGCATCACCGGCAACATCGGTGCGAAGCTTTATGCTCTTGGCCTTGCTGTATTCGTAATTGTTGGCGTATTTCGTCTTGCCGATCGTGTGTGCATCGCCGGTGTGGCAGGCGAACTGGCATCCGAGGCCGGAATACATTGTCGCCTGGCCGGCCGTTGTCGCCGCCAAAAGCATCGACGGCGATGTGTCGATAACGATATATACGTTCAGATAGGAGGTGGCCGGCCCCTTGACGGCGCTTGCCACGCTGACGTCAACGGTGTCGATGTTGGCAATCTTCATCAGCGTCGTCGGAACCGTGCCGCTGGCGGTCGCCGTGATCTTGTGGTTCGACGTATCGATGTCGATGTCGCCGAGCGTATAGCTGTTTTCCACCTGCGCGTGGAACCAGTCCGCAACTTTTTGCTTGAGGGCATCGGCGTCGTCGGTATCGATCTCTTTGACGGCGGCGATCAGGGCCGTGTCGAGGTCGCTCTGCATCCTCTGGCGGACATTGTAAGTCCTGATGTAGTCAAAGCTCGCGCCGACTGCGACGATCATCGGCACCAAGGTGAGGGCAACGACGATCGCCACATTGCCGCCCCTGTCCTTCCCGAGACGGTGCAAGCCTTTGAAGGCCCTAGCAAATGAATATGAAAGACCCGAGCCCAAAACAGCCACCGCCACATAAAGTCATACTTATGTGCAAGAAGTATCAAAACTGTTTAAGTCTCTGTTAATTTTTAAGTTTTCCGGGCAAATGCCGACCGTCGAATCCGTGTTTCGTGCGCAAATCGTATATGTCTGCGAGTTATGGATATTTGCAGGGCGACATATCAACCGTCTCTCTCTCTCTCTCTCTCTCTCTCTCTCTGCACTCGCATGGCAGTGTCGCGTCGTTGGCGTCCAGCGGGCGGCACTGGTCAAACGCGCCGATCAGCGCATCAGGCCAGCCGGTCGGCTTGATCCTTCCGATCGCCAAGACTTTCCCGCTGAGTGAGACTTTAGGCACTGACCGATTGTTCTCCTATGCCGACCGGCCTGGAACCGTTGACCTGGCCAGGGCTGGCAAAAGTCGCCGCGAGGACTTCTTTGATGCCTGGCCTCGCATGCGACCAGATCGCAATCTTTTGCTGGCGGTGCACGATGCCTTGGGCTGGCTCATGACATCGAAAACAGGCCGCCGGGCGAGTTGGCGACGTTCCGCAGTGAAGCTGGCATCGGTGGCGCAGCACTTCGAAAACACTTCGGCCCCCGAAAAGGCGGCTCTCTGTTCGATGTGTCGAGAACAGGCCGAGGCGTTGCAATCATGTCCCAGCCCTGCGGTGACTTCTCAATTGGCTGATTTAGAACGACCAAAAACGCCAGTTAAATCCGATTTCATCCGGTTCCGAACGAGTTCAGTTTCTCCAGAAGAGCCTCTGAAATCTCGAACTGACGGGCCGTTCCACGTCCCATCGAATTCTTGACGATCGTCTCGTCCAGCATCCCCCGTTTGACCAGGAGATCGACCGTCTCCTTGACGCCGCTGCGCGTTAGTGCGGTGATTTCCATGATGTTGGAAAGGGTTAGCTTCTGATGCGCCTGGTTCATGCTGTACAGAACCGTCATCATGCCGACCTGCTTCAGCCTTGCCTGAGGCGTCTCGTCTTCGAGCGGATGGTCGAGGATTTCGTGCAGGATGAGACCTGAGAAAGCCAGATTGCGCCATTGGGTTGTAAGTGCTCTTGTCATGCTCTTTTACTGTGTTATATAAATCAGTATAAACGCCGTTACAGGCAAGCCACCTCTTCCGCTATGGGCTGTCCTCTGGAGGGTCGTACTCATGAAAAACCTTCTGCTCAACTCGGTCGTCGCGACCTGCTGCATATTGCCACCCTACCTTACTTCACCTGGCCAGGCTCAGGCAAATGAATGGGGCTGCGAGGTTATCCTGTGCCTTTCCAACCCTGGAGGTGCGACGCAGTTCGCGGCATGCCGCCCGCCGATCCAGAAGCTGTGGCGCGAGCTTGCCCAGGGACATCCGTTCCCGACATGCAGCGGCTCCGGCTTTACAAGTTCGCGCCCCGGCTATGAGCCCTATTACTGCGAAACGGGTTACCGGCTGGAAACCGATTATGGTCCTCGCGGACAGGAAACTACCTGCGTGTCGACGTCCCTCCAGCCGGTGAACAATGCATACTGCCCCAGTGTTTTTGGAGATGATCACAAATTCAACAAGGATTTGGTGCGGTCACCACGCTGGCAACGGGAGGATGGGCGCCGCCGGTGCATGGGCTATTCGACGGCTCGCCCGAACGTACGCCCGCAGCCCCACTATGTCGACGTCACCATCGACGGCGCGGCAACGCAGCGGGTCTGGTACTGAACGATGGCCGTCACTTTCGTGGATCTCGCGCAGAACTGCGCACCCATGGTGGAGGTGAGAACGCTTGCCGCCGTCATCAGTCTCGAGAGCGGCTTCAAGCCCTTCGCCATTCGTATCAACAGTGGCCCACCGCTTGAGCGTCAACCCGCGTCGAAAGCGGAAGCCATAGAGCTTGCGACCTCGCTTACCGCTGATCATCAGGACATCCAGATCGGCCTAGGTGGCATCGGCATGGAAGAGTTGCGCAAGCTGAAGCTTTCGATTTCGGATGCGTTCGATACCTGCCTAAACCTCAAGGCGACGGCTACTCTGCTCAACAGCTATTATCGCCTCGCATTGCATGCCGGCGCCGATACCACGCAGGCCGAGAAGGTCATGCTCCAATCCTATCATGGCCGGAACGACCCGTCGGTCGGCCAGATGGTCAGATATGACGAGCAGGTCCGCAAGGAAATGGTCCGCCTGTCTTCCAACCTGGCCTCTGTCGCCATCGGCGAACCGCGCGAAGAAAGCCCTCCTGATGAATCGGCAGAGAGGCGGCAGGCGTCAGTAATCAAAGAATCCATTCCGCAGCCCAATGAAGCCGCATCGTGGGACGTCTTCAACGCCCGGCGGCAGACTCAGGTTCTCGTGTTTCAGAATGAACGATTGGAGCAAAGCCAATGATCTCAACAGCAACCCTTCGCCCTGTCGCGGCTCCCGCGTTGATGGCAGTCGCCATTGTCGCCTGCCTGGCAGAACCGGCTTTTGCCCAGGCAGCCGGCGTCGAAACCGTGTTGCAGAACATCGTCGACATGCTGACCGGCAACATCGCCCGGCTGCTTGCCGTCATCGCCGTCATCATCATCTGCATCGCCTGGATGTTCGGCTACATGGATCTGCGCCGCGCCGGGTTCTGGATCATCGGCATCGGCGGGATTTTCGGGGCGACGGAACTCGTCAATACGATCGTCGGAAGCTGATGACATGGTGATAGCTGCCGCCATCGAGGAAGACACCCTGTTCCTTGCCTGCACCCGCCCGGCGATGATTGCCGGCGTGACGATGGAGGCGATGGGTATGAACGTCATGCTGACGACGATCCTTTACATCACCGCGGGATCGATCGCCTACGCACTGGTCGGCGTCGTCTTTCATTTCATATTCCGGACGCTCGTCAAGCACGACCACAACATGTTCCGGATCCTGATCTCGTGGATCGACACCCGCGGCCGGTCACGCAACACCGCCTATTGGGGCGGCGCCACGGTCTCGCCGCTGACGCTCATCCGGCACTATGACGAAAGGGATCTGAGCCTTGCCTAGCATCGCAACGCTTCGCTCACGCGAACTCGGCCCCGAAACCTTCATTCCGCACGTCCGCCATGTCGACGAGACAACGATCGCGCTGAAGTCCAGAGCGCTGATGGTGATGCTCGCGCTTGATGGCGTATCCTTCGAAACCGCTGATGTTCTGGACCTGAACAGCCTTCACCGCGACCTCAATACGCTTTACCGCAACATCGCCGACGAGCGACTGGCACTGTGGACACATGTCATTCGCCGTCGCGACAACGCCTATCCGGATGGAGAGTTTGCCAATCCATTCTCACGGGGGCTGAACGCAAAATACCGCGAACGTATGATCGATGAGGACCTGTTTCGAAACGATCTTTACCTCTCGCTCGTCTGGCATCCGGGCCGGGATCCAGCCGAAAAAGCCGCCAACCTTGTTTCTCGCCTGCGCAGGGCAGGCCGCGCCGGCGTCGAAGTCGACGAAGATGGCTTGAAGCACCTGAAGGACAAAGTATCCGACGTCACCGCGGGCCTGAGGCGCTTCGAGCCTCGAGTGCTCTCCCTTTACGAGCAGGACGGCATCCTCTTTTCCGAACCGAGCGAGGTGCTGCACCAGATCGTCGGCGGCCGGCGGGAGCGCGTCCCGTTGACGGAGGGCAGGATATCTTCGGCGATCTATTCGGATCGGGTGATCGTCGGGCGCGAAACCATCGAGATCCGTCATGAGGCCGATAGCCGCTATGCCGGCATCTTCGGGTTCAAGGAATATCCGGCGACGACCCGCGGCGGCATGCTCGACGGCATCCTGACCGCCCCCTTCGAACTCATCCTGACGCAGTCTTTCGCCTTCGTCTCGAAAGCCGAAGCGCGCACGATCATGGGGCGCAAACAGAACCAGATGGTCAGCGCCGGCGACAAGGCGGCCTCGCAGATCGAAGAGCTCGGCGATGCCATGGACGATCTGGAGTCGAACCGGTTTGTCCTCGGTGAGCATCATCTCGCGCTCTCGGTCTTCGCGCCTTCAGTGAAGGAGCTTAGCGACCATATGGCGAAAGCACGGGCGTACCTCACCAACGGCGGTGCGGTCGTCGCCCGCGAGGATCTTGGTCTCGAGGCAGCCTGGTGGGGGCAGTTGCCGGGCAACTTCCGCTATCGGGCACGGTCGGGCGCCATCACCTCGCGAAATTTTGCAGCACTCTCTCCCTTTCATTCCTATCCGACCGGCAGAAAGGACGGAAATGAATGGGGACCGGCCGTCGCCATGCTGAAGACCGCCTCCGGTTCACCCTTCTATTTCAACTTCCATCATAGCGACCTTGGCAACACCTTCGTCTGCGGACCGTCGGGCGCCGGCAAGACGGTGCTCTTGAACTTCATGCTCTCACAGCTCGAAAAACATGATCCCCACATGGTCTTCTTCGACAAGGATCGGGGCGCCGATCTCTTCGTCCGGGCCGCGGGCGGTACCTACCTGCCGCTTCGGAACGGTGTTCCCACCGGCTGCGCACCGTTGAAGGCACTCGACCTCACGCCGGAAAACAAAGTGTTCCTCACAGGCTGGGTTGGCAGGCTAGTGGGAGCGGCGACGCGGGAACTGACCGTCACCGAGCTGCGCGACATCGCCTCGGCTGTCGACGGTCTGGCGGACCTTCCTGCCGAGCGCCGCTCCATTGGCGCCTTGCGCACCTTCCTGAACAACACAGATCCCGAGGGCATCGCCTCGCGGCTGAGGCGATGGGAAAGGGGAGGTCCGCTCGGCTGGGTGTTCGACAACGAGACCGACGACATCGGCATCGGTGCCAAGTTCATCGGCTACGACATGACCGACTTCCTCGACAACGTGGAAATTCGCACGCCACTGATGGCCTACCTGTTCTTTCGCATCGAGCAGCTGATCGACGGGCGGCGCATCATCATCGTCATCGACGAGTTCTGGAAGGCCCTGCAGGACGAAGGCTTTCGCGACCTCGCGCAGAACAAGCTGAAGACGATCCGCAAACAGAACGGGCTGATGTTGTTTGCGACCCAAAGCCCGCGCGATGCGATCGTCTCGCCAATCGCCCATTCGATCATAGAGCAGTGCCCGACGCAGATCTTCCTACCCAATCCGCGCGGCGATCATGCCGATTACGTCGAAGGGTTCAAACTGACGGAGCGCGAGTTCGAGGTTCTCTCCCGCGAGCTTCCGGTCGAAAGCCGCCGCTTCATCGTCAAACAGGGGCACAACAGCGTCGTCGCCGAACTGAACCTCAGGGGTTTCGACGACGAGCTCGACCTTCTCTCCGGCCGCACCGCCAGCGTCGAGCTCGCCGAGGCGATCCGGAAGGAGGTCGGCGATCGGCTCGAAGACTGGCTACCGGTGTTTCAGCAAAGAAGGAGAATGGATTGATGGAAAGGGTCAGAATGGGATTTGCTCTGGCGATGACGGCTGCACTGTTGCCGGTTGGAGCGGCATTCGCACAGGGTATTCCGGTCATCGATCAGACCGCGATCGCCAAGCAGATCGAAAGCATCACGCAGCTGAAATCGCAGCTCGATGCGCTCAATCAACAGCTTCAGCAGGCACAACAGCTTTACGCATCGCTGAACAAAGTCACCAACATGGCCGATGTCGCCGGTCTGCTGAACGACCCCTCGATCCGCAAGGCGTTGCCGCAGGATTTTGATGACATCGAAGGGGTGCTGAAAGGCTCGGGCACCGGCGCCATCGCAACCTCCGCCTCGAAATTCCTCGAGAATAATTCCACCTATCGCACCGATGCCAATGACTTCTATGCGCAGGAACTGGCGCGCGCCCAGAACCGCAATGCCGGCCAGATGAGCCTTGGCCAGCAGATCTACGATGCCGCCACCAAGCGCATCGACGGCATCGATCAGCTGCGCCAGCAGATCTCCAGTGCCGGGGATGCCAAGGATATCGCCGATCTTCAGGCACGCCTGCAGGCCGAAACCGCCTTCCTGCAGACCGACGTGCTGCGCATGCAGGCTCTCCAGATGGTCCAGCAGGCTGAGGTTCAGGTCGATGATCAGCGCAAGGCCGAGGATTGGCGCAAGCGCCTGGATGCCATGGGAGAGGCGCTCAAATGAAACATCTCCTGCTTGGCATCGTCATGCTCACCCTTTCTGGCTGCTTCGGCGACGAAGACAGGATCTATACTGTCGACGAGCTGATGGATGATGAGGTCCTGCTGGCGAAGATCACGAGTGAATGCCGCAACAACCCCGGCGCCTTGCGTCAGACGCCCAATTGTCAAAACGCCGCGGCGGCGGACTGGAAGTTGCGGCTTGAACGCATGAACAGGGCGCTTGGAGGCTGAGCTATGTACCAGGTCTTCAGCTTCGTCGACGGCCAGTTCAAGGCGCCGCTGGAAAATTTCATCTCGTCGGGCACGTCGAACATTGCCAGCTGCATCGGCGGCCCGCTCACCGCGGCGCTGACGCTCTATGTCGTGCTCTATGGTTACCTTGTCCTGCGGGGCTCGGTACCGGAGCCCATCCTCGAATTCGCGTTCCGGGCGATGAAGCTTGCCATCATCGTCATGCTGGTGCGCAACGCCAGCGAATATCAGACCTATGTCACCAACATCTTCTTCGAGACGCTGCCGCGCGAGATCTCGCAGGCGCTGAACTCCGGGACGGCGCCCAGCGCTTCCACCTTCGACAGCCTGCTCGACAAGGGCCAGAAATGTGCTCAGGAAATCTGGGCGCGGGCGACCTGGCCGGCCGACATCGTCAACGGCATCGGCGGGATGATGGCGATCGGCGCGAGTTTCACCGTGGCGGCGATCGGCTATATCGTCTCGCTCTATGCCCGGCTGGCGCTCGCCATCGTGCTGGCGATCGGCCCGATCTTCGTCGCGCTTGCGATGTTCCAGTCCACCCGCCGTTTTACCGAATCCTGGATTGGTCAGCTCGCCAATTTCGTCATTCTCCAGGTCCTGGTCGTCGCCATCGGTTCACTGCTGATCAGCTGCATCGACACGACCTTCACGGCAATCGAAAGCTACACGGATGTCATGATGCGTCCGGTCGCCCTTTGCGCCATCTGCCTTGCCGCCCTTTACGTCTTCTACCAGCTGCCCGGCATTGCTTCCGCGCTTGCAGCGGGCGGGGCGTCGCTAACCTACGGCTATGGTGCCAGCCGAGACGCCCATGAAAGCACGCTTGCCTGGGCTGCCTCGCATGGCACCAGAGCAGTTGGGCGAAGCGTCCGTTTCGTCGGCCGCCGCCTCAGATCTTGAGGGGCCGGATAACGCCTTCTTCACGTCAAATGTTTCAGAGGTTTGCATTTCAATGATCCGCATTATCGTCTCGCTCCTCCTTGCCTTGGAGCTCACTGGCTGCGCATCGCGGTCCCACCCTTTGCCCAAATGCGACGGTTATTCGCGCCGGCCGCTCAACCGCGCCATGTGGCAGTGGGAGGACAACAAGCCCGCCAAGCAAAGCGGCAATGACGCAGTCCCGGCGACAGCGACCGGCCAGCTGTCTTCCCATAGTGGAGAGCCGCTGACGGAGGAACCTGCCGCCTTCGCGCATTTCGATGCTGTGGGTTCGTATCGGCCATGCCAGGAGGGGTGAGATGGTGAATGAGGACAGTCTGAAGAGCTATTTCGACAAGGCGCGCCGCTTCGATCAGGATCGGCTTATCCAGGTGGAGCGGTCGGCACGCATCGCCTGGTCCATCGCGATCGCCGCAAGCGTGCTTGCCGCCACCTCGATCGTCGCCGTTGCCGGCCTCACCCCCTTGAAGACGGTCGAGCCCTTCGTGGTTCGGGTCGACAATTCGACCGGCATCGTCGACGTCGTCTCGGCGCTTACCTCGACGGCCGGCAGCTATGACGAGGCGGTGACCAAGTATTTTGCCGCCAAATATGTGCGTGCGCGGGAAGCCTATGTCTGGAGCGAGGCCGAGGAGAATTTTCGCACGGTCGCGCTGCTCTCGACCCAGCCGGAACAGACGCGTTTTGCGGCAATCTACCGAGGCGGCAATCCGGACTCTCCGCAGAATATCTATGGCCGCGGCGCGACGTCCCGCATCAACGTCGTCTCGATCTCTCTGATCAACGCGAATGTGGCTTCGGTTCGCTATACCAGGACCGTCACGCGCGGTGACGAGGTCAGGACCACCCATTGGGTGGCGACGCTCACCTTCTCTTATGTCAACGCGCCGATGTCCTCGACAGATCGGCTGACCAATCCGCTTGGTTTTGCCGTCAGCGAATACCGCGCCGATCCGGAGGCCATCAATTGAAGCAGACTGTCCTGATCGCCCTCCTTCTTGCCGGCCTCTCCACGACAGCGTCAGCGCTCGATATTCCGCGCGGCGCATCGCAGGATAGCCGCATCCGTTTTGTCGACTACCAGCCGTATAACATCACGAAGATCGTCGGCACCTTGCGGTCCTCGGTGCAGATCGAGTTCGCCGCCGACGAGGAGATCGCCCACGTCGCGCTTGGCAACAGCGTCGCATGGGAAGTGGCGCCTGCCGGCAATATCCTGTTCCTGAAGCCCCGCGAAAACCAGCCCGTGACTAACGTCTCGGTCGTCACGGCCAGGCGGGACGGGTCGACCCGCAGCTACCAGATGGAGCTGACGGTTCGCGACGGCACCGTCGAGGCCGGGCAAAACACCTACTTCTATGTGAAGTATCGCTATCCCGCCGATGAGGCCGAACGCCGAAGGCTCGATGCCGCTGCTCGTGCGCAAGCGGCTCAGGCCGGCGAAGCGGACAAGGTTCTTGCTCTTCACGAAGCCTATGGTCCACGCAACTGGCGCTATTCGGCGCAAGGGTCGGCGGCACTTGAACCGCAGGCGGTCTACGACAACGGCAAAGTCACCACCTTCGCCTTTGCTGGCAACCAGGAAATGCCAGCGATCTACATGGAAAGTTCCGACCGCAGCGAGAGCCTCGTGCCGAAGTCCGTCGAGAACAACCTGGTGCTTGTGCACGCGATCAGCCGCAAATTCATCCTGCGCAGGGGAGGCGACGTGCTGTGCGTCTTCAACGAGGCCTATGATCGGATCGGCATCAACCCCGACACCAATACGACCTCACCCTCTGTCGAGCGCATCGTGAAGGCGCAGGCTGCGACAGGACAATAGGAGGACGTCATGGCCGAGGAAGACAGCACCAACATTCCTGGCGAGCGCGCGGAAACGTCGACCGGCCGAGGCCCCGACACCAATCCGACGCTGAGACGTGGCGTCGTGGCGCTGGCCATAATCGCCTTCGTCGGATTTGCGCTCTGGTCGATGCGCGGACAGGATAAACCCGCCGACGGAGTCCAGCCCGAGCGCGTCGTGATCCGTCAGACATCCGATTTCGAGCCGGCGAAGGAGCCGGTCCAACCCGCCGCCCCGCCACCGGAATCAATCCTGCCGACGCCCGGAATGCCCGAGCAGGACGGCGAGGATGAGAAGCTTCTCGACGCTGCCCGCCGCGCGCCGGTCATGGCTTATGGCGCTGAAAAATCCCGCCAGCCTCATGCTCGAGACCAGGATGCCAGCACCGATGCCGCGTCGAACTACGTTCCCCTCGGAAATAATCCAGGCGGCTTCAGTGCCGAGGCGGAAAACGAGGACCAGCGCTTCAATCGCATGCTGGCGCCGACACAGCCGCAGGGCTCGCGTGCCGGAACCCTTGGCAATCGCGACTTCATCGTCGCCATGGGGACCTCCATTCCTTGCGTCCTGGAGACGGCGCTGTCCTCAGACCAACCTGGGTTCACGAGCTGTGTCATCAACCGTGACGTCCTGTCGGACAACGGTCGCGTCGTGCTGATGGAGAAGGGCACGCAGGCCGTCGGCGAATATCGCGGCGGCCTTCGCCGCGGCCAGAAACGCCTGTTTGTGCTCTGGAACCGGGCAAAGACACCGACGGGCGTGATCATCACCCTGGCGTCACCCGCAACGGATGCCCTTGGGCGTGCCGGTGTCGACGGCTATGTCGATACCCATTGGTGGGAGCGTTTCGGCAGCGCGATACTGTTGTCGATCGTCGGCGACGCGACCTCCTATGCCAACAGCCAGCTGCAGGATAGCGATGTCGAGGCAGACAACACGACGAGCGCCGGCAAGCAGGCCGCGACCATCGCCGTTGAGCAGTCGATCAACATTCCGCCGACCCTGTTGAAGCATCAAGGCGAGCTGGTCTCGATCTTCGTGGCGCGTGATCTCGATTTCTCGAGCGTCTATCGACTTCGCGTGAGCGAACCGCGCAATCGCATCTACGATCGGGCGGTACTTGGAGATTTCAGTCCAGCTTCGACCCTGGTCACGAAATAATCCGGCCATGACAGAGGGAGCAGACTCCGGCGTTGTGCGCGAGCTGCTGGTACCGCTGTCGCCTTTTCTCCGCGACAAGTCCCTCTACGAGGTCATCGTCAACTGGCCGACCCAGGTGGTCACCGAGGGCACGGCCGGCTGGCAAACGCACGAACTGCCGGAGCTGTCGTTTGACAAGCTGATGCGCCTGGCGCGGGCTGTCGCAAGCTATTCCAACCAGTCGATTGACGAAACCCGGCCCATCCTTTCGGCAACGCTGCCGGGCGACGAGCGCATCCAGATGGTCATCCCACCGGCGACAACGAAGGGAACAGTCAGCATCACGATCAGAAAGCCCTCGTCGGTGTCGCTGAGCCTGAACGACCTCGATCAAGGCGGCTTGTTCGCCGAGGTGGCACGGGAAGACGCGGACATCCCCTCAGTCGACCGTAGGCTCCTGGAATTTTACCAAAATGGATCCTACCAGGCCTTTCTTCGTGAAGCGGTCCATGCGCGCAAGAACATCATCATCTCCGGGGCGACCGGCTCCGGCAAGACGACGCTTTCCAAGGCGTTGATCCGCCATATTCCCTCGAGCGAGCGCATCATCTCCATCGAAGACACGCCCGAACTCGTCATCCCCCAGCCGAACCATGTCCGTCTCTTCTACTCCAAGGGAGGCCAAGGGCTGGCGAAAGTCGGGGCGAAGGATCTGCTCGAATCCTGCCTGCGCATGCGGCCGGATCGCATTCTCCTGCAGGAACTGCGCGACGGGACCGCGTTCTACTACATTCGCAACGTGAACTCAGGCCATCCGGGCTCGATCACCACCGTCCACGCCGACTCGGCCAGGCTTGCATTCGAACAGCTGACACTGCTGGTGAAGGAATCGGAAGGTGGGCGGGATCTAGAGCGAAACGACATACGCGAGATGCTGAAGATTGCGATCGACGTCATCGTCCAGTGCAAGCGCATCGATGGCCGGTTTCGGGTGACCGAGATCTATTATCGGGCCGCTGAGGGAACCAAGACCATCGACGCTGCTCGCAGCGATCGTCGAAACTGCTGACGCCGTGGTTCCCACCACGCCAGGACTGAAGCAAACTGGACTCTTGAACGTCTCCCAGCTAGCTTGCGCGGGCTTCGAAACCGGAGGCGGACAGTGCTCAACGAAGACGCCCAGGCGGAACTTACGAAAACCTTGTCTGGTCGCGATGTCGCGCAGGCTGGTGCTCTTTGCTACCGTCGGAGCGAAAACGGTGGACTTGAAATCCTTTTTGTAGGCAGCCGACGGAACGGTCGATGGGGCATTCCGAAGGGGCACGTCGAAGATGATGAAACCAGCAGTGCTGCGGCGCTGAGAGAGGCCTTCGAGGAGGCCGGAGTAGCAGGCATCGTCGACAAGACCGTGTTCGGTTGGTTTTCGTATCGCAAGGACACGAGTCCCAACCGCTACCATGTGGCCGTCCATCTCCTCCAGGTGTCGAGGATCGCGGACAGGTTTCCGGAGAAGAGCATCCGTAAAACACAGTGGTTCCCACTGAGGGACGCCGTGCGCGACGCCGCCCAGCCAGGTCTGCGAACGCTCCTGTCGCGGGTTGAGAACCTTGACCTATGAAGGTCAGTCTCGGCAGATCGCTGTTAAAGGTCCTCAGAGCCCAAAAGAAAATCAGCAAGCGGATCGAGAAAGCTCTCGAAACGACCCGAAGTAGAACGAAACGTTCAACATCCCGTCCCGCGAAACCGATTTTGGTCGAGACAACCGCGTTCGGAAGTAACCCGGGCCGCCTGCTGATGAAATCCTTCGTCCCGACCACGCGGCTGCCGAAAAACCCCGCGCTTGTCGTCTTGCTTCATGGCTGCCATCAGACTCCCGAAAGCCTGGATGCTGCGGCCGGCTTCTCCAAGCTTGCGAAAGAGCGCGGTTTCGTTCTTCTTTATCCGCAGCAGAAAAGAGCAAACAATTCGCAAAATTGCTTCAACTGGTTTCGACCAAGCGCGGTCGCTCGAGACCGCGGCGAGGTGCGTTCGATCAAGCAGATGATCGAGCACATATGTGAGCGACATCGCATCGACCGTTCGAGGGTTTTCGTCGCGGGGCTGTCCGCCGGCGGGGCGCTGACGGGCGCACTCGTCGCGAACTACCCGTCATTGTTTGCCGGCGCCGCGATCATCGCCGGCATGCCATTCGGATCTGCCCGCGACGCGATGTCGGCCCTGCGCGCGATGAAGTCAGGTGCGCCGTCGCCACCGGGCGGATGGGGAAGACCCATTGCTGAGATTTCCCCGGAAGCCAAGGTATGGCCTGCGATAACCATCTGGCAGGGCATGGACGACCGGGTGGTCAAGCCCGTCAATGCGCTCGCGTGTGTTGCTCAGTGGCTCGAAATCCAAGGCATTGCAGAAAACAGCGGCCGTTTGGAGGAAAAACCATGGGGCAGGTTGCAGTCATGGAAGGTGAGCGGCGAGCTGAAAGTGGCCCTCTATTCAGTCAGCAACATGGGCCACGGACTTCCGATCAAGAAGCGCAAGAGCCTCACGGCGCTAAGATCTGCAGACCCCTACGTGATCCCGATAGAAATCTCAGCTCCAGCAGAGATGATGCGATTGTGGGGTTTGTCCAGGCTTCGAACATAACCAGTTCGCAGCAAGTTCGGCCGTAGCTGGCAAATTCCGGTCGGCGATGGGTTCTACGGATGCAGCATCTCGGTGCGGGCAACGAAACACTAGGCGAGCACCCTCAGCTTGCATTCGAACAGCTTACACCGCTGGTGTTGCGGCGCGCAAACGTTCTCCTCGGCTTTCGGCTTCACCCAATTGGTTATCGCCAGGCGGCCGCTCATTCCAAATTGAGCGCCTGCTTTAATTCGTCGATCCTCTTGGACGCTTCCGCCTTGGTCAGATCCTCGGCATAGGCATCGGGCTGGTGCGCCTGTTCGGACAAGGTTTTTAGATAGGACCGCTGCGCGCCGGTCATCGGCTCGTCGCCGCCCACCCAATCGTCGGGGTCCTTTTGTGTGTTGGACGATGTCTTGGTTTTCGGATTGTCACTCATAGCGGCCTCCTGAATGCGTTCTCTAAACGTTCCAGGTGATGCCCCGGTTCCAGCCGCATGTCGATGTCGCATTGGGCTCGATCGTAGCCCCTTCAGTCGGGCGTAAAGGCCACACGCCACCAGCTAGTGGCTGTCGTGTTTCAGCCTTTCGAGATGCTCGGAGCAAACCATCCGGACCAATTCAAGCAGCACGGTTGTCCTCTCGCCAAACCAGGCGAGAGCCTCCTCGCTGATCTCGTAATGTTTTGAATAGCGCGCCTTCACATATGCCTCGTTCAATGTGTTGAACCACGCGCGTTCCCGGTGCTGATCACGTGGAAAGGCCTCGGCCAGCCGGCGATCCTGCTCCTCGGCGAGCGAGCGCAGAAACTTGATGTTGTGCGATGGTGGACCGTAATTGGTGAGAGTAAGGAGAATGCAGGAATAGGCTTGCTCGAGCGACTGATGAAAAAGAAACCCCGCTCGTTTCCCGTAGCCCCTAGTACGTGCATGTTCGGCCAGATCGAGAAATTCCGTCGAAGCCTCGATCCGCTCTTCAAAATGCTCCTTCGCCACGCGAAGCCGGTCCTCAGTCGAAAGGGGCTCGGGCTCAGCCAACGGCTCATCGTCCAGTTCGTAGAGAACGATGCCTTCCTTGCGAATGTCAGAGAAGAAATACTGCCCCTCCTTGAGGTAGGTATTCACCTCGCGTCTGGAATGGACGATGAAGCTCACTGGTGTTTCGATCGCGGCTTCGTGGATCAGCCGGTCGGCTGCCTTGTGCCAGTATTCGGCGAACTCGCAGAGCTTGCGATTGTTGACGATGATCAGCAGATCGAAATCGGAGCGATACCCCTTCATGGTGAACGGTTCATCGACCCAGCCACCCTTGGCGTAGGAGCCGAACAGGACGATCTTCAGTATCCTGCCACGCTTCTTGAAATCGGCCGTGCCTTCCTTCAGCGCGTCCTCGAATTCCTCGTGGAGGATTTCGAGAACCCGTCCGAGTTCTCGCTGCTTGCGGAGCGGCATATGTTCAAGCGACGATTTCATAAGCAATCGATAGGCGAAAGATCTCGTACCGTCTACTCGCAGTTTTGAGAGGGAAACTGTAGGACGTGGTCACATCTGAGATCACCTTCTTTCGAGAATCGTGTTGATCAAAGATGACCGTGAATGCCGGTTCCTAGGCAGGCCTCACACTCAGTAGGAACGGGAAGGAAAGACCCGCCACCCGACGCATTTGCTGGAGGTAACGCTGAAAAGAGAAATGGTCTGGCGCCTCTAAACGGGATCTGCTCAGAGCGTGATCGTCTCACCATCGATAACCAGTACTTATCGATGGTTAAACACCCAACCGGCAATCATACGATGTGACGGACACAAACTATCCACTGGTGTCCGTGTCGCAAATCACTTACCATGATTTCAATGGCTTACGATCTCGCGAAAATCAGCATGTCAGCCCTGATGCGGCCCTCTTTCGACGCCGGCATTGCCTTGGCGCGTCTGGACGAACGGGTCGCACGTTCGCCGGTCGGCGCAGGTTGGATCGAACGCATGCATTTTGCCGACGCCTGCGCCTCGTTGTGGATCGACGGCGAACTCGTGCATCTCGAAGACCTGGTGCTGCATGACGCCACGAAGGATATTCGCACACCGACCCACGAGCTGACCATCGCTCGCGATGTTTTGCGCACTCGGCGACGGATAGCCTCTCAACCATCTGGCTGGGCGCTGAGCCCCGACGGTCTGCGCAGCCTCCGCGGCCACGGCCTCGCTGCCGGCGTGTCTACTATGGTGCAAGACGCCGATGGCGCCCTGGGTGTTGACGAGACCGGAGGAGGGGAGGGGCCGGATGGCGATGATGGCGCCAGCCCACTCGACGCCGAGTTCGCCGCCATCGACGCGCTGCTCGCCCGCTCGGACTCTGCCATCGAGCAGGCGAAGAAGCCCGGTCGCGCCGGCGGCCGCGAAAAGGATCCGCTGGTCTATGACCTCGATTGGGACGAGGACGAGCGTCTCGACGAGTGGCGCGGCGTGTTACGGCAGTCGCAAGACCTGCCCGCAGTGCTGCAGGCGGTGGTCGCCCTCGATGCCTGGAATGATTTATCCGTGCTGCAGCATACGCCCTGGCTCGGTCGGCTTCTCGCAGCATCGATCCTGCGTCAGGCCGGACTGACGACGGCGGTCCATCTGGCCGCCTTCAATTTGGGCCTGAAAACTATCCCCGTCGATCGCCGCCGGCATCGCCATCGCGAAACCCGGTTGCTGGCCATTCTCGGCGGTATCGTTGCCGCCGCAGAGCTCGGCCTGAAGGAACATGATCGGTTGGCGTTGGCGCGAAAAATGATGGAGCGGCGGTTGATCGGGAGGCGCACGTCGTCAAAACTCCCAGAGCTGATCGAGCTGGTGATATCACGGCCGCTGGTGTCGACCGGAATGATCGCAAAAGAACTTGCCGTTACGCCGCGGGCGGCGCTGCGGCTCGTCGAGGAGCTGGGCTTGCGGGAGATGACGGGCAGGGGGAGGTTTCGGGCTTGGGGAGTGATCTGATTGCTAGACCGTCGCCACATGTGCCGGATCAATGACAAGAATTAGAACTTGGCTATCATCTCGAAATCGGCCAGTAGGTGTGATAGGGGAAAAATCATGCTCGCTACGAATGATCAGGAAATCAGAGCCGCGCTTCATCATAAGAAGCTTCGGTCATACCAGAAGGCCCGCAGTGCCATCATCGTCGACGAACTTGGTTTGTCTCATGCCAGGGTAAGGATCGATGTCGCGGTTATATCTGCGGAAGTCCACGGTTTCGAGATCAAAAGCAGCCTCGATACGCTTGATCGACTTCCGGGGCAGCTCGAGTTTTATTCGAAGGGTCTAAGCAGGCTGACACTTGTTTGCGCCGACAAGCACCTGGCGAAGGCAGAAAGGATCGTCCCGGACTGGTGCGGGCTAATCCTTGCTGAAAAAGGATCGCGAGGCGGTATTACGTTTGAAACAGTGCGGCGCGCTCGCGCCAATCCATCCGTCGATGCTATTCAAGTTGCTCACTTGCTCTGGCATTCGGAAGCTGCCGAGCTGTTAGCAGGGTTCGGAGCGTCGCCGCGTGAACTCAAGCGAAGCAGGCTACAGCTCTACATCGATTTGGCCGCTCAGATGCCGATCGCGGACTTAATTGCAGCGATCCGAAATTTCATGGCCCAGCGCTCGACGTGGCGAGATCAGCCAGCACATGCATGATGTGATGGCTGATCCCATTTTCCTTCCAGCGCGTGAGATTTGACGGCGTAGCTAACTTCTTCGCACACAGGTCGATGTACTCGTCGCCCGCTGAAAAATGAGGGCCGCAAAACTGGCCCGATCTCAGAATGCTGTCGCAATGCGTGTGCATCTGTCCCGGGTCAGATCTGAATGCCCCACCCTTTCGAACATTCCATGTGTCGCCTGCCGTATAGACGAGCTTGCCCGCTGGCTTCAACATCCGCATGTCCTGAGCGGTGAATTCGGGGTGGACAATCGTGTAATCTCCAAAGTTCGGGATCCGCCCAATTCCGGCAAGCTTGGTGCGCAGTGTTTTGTAAAAGACCCAGTCGTGCCGCGGCAGGTGTCCACCCGGTTTGTCTATGCCAAGTATCTGCGGAAAGCCAGTGCCGATCACCACCAGAGAGCGGTAGCTGATCAGCGCAGACACGTTGTCCATCGCCGCTATCAGCCCATCTGCGAAGTCTGCGTAGGGCTGAAAATTCGGCGCGCCAAGATCGATGATGAGGTCTGTGTGCTCTCGCGTGAGACCAATCGAAGAGATCAGTGCGATTAGTCGTGCATCGAAGTTGGGCTTCATAACGTGCTCAAGGCGAGCTCGGATACCGACACCGAGCTTGTCGATTGTTGCGATGCCAGCCACGACAGCATTGACGGCCGGCGGGGCGTCCAACGAGGTGATTGGCACAGCCCTCGATCCGAAGCTCCGTATCTCCTCGAATACGTACGACATGGGCGTTCGGCCATCCGCCATGCTTGTCGTGGCTATATTCGTATGGACGTCGATCCACGCGGGTCTCTTGCCCCACTTTTGCTGGTAGCGCTTCGGAAACGTCTGCACCTGCTCTTGAACCGTCTTCTTCGGTCGACCTTCCTCGAAATCGTATTCCGGCTCCGGAACAAGTATGAACGGAACGACGAGCTGCTTTGCCGCGTCACTAAGTCGGAACAGCGCTTGGTATTCGCCTTGGCGCCATCGCAGTGACGGAACATACGTGCTGGGAAGTAGCTTCATTCCGTCAATCCCTCAAACTGCGTCCGAACGGTTCCCGACCCGACCAGATTAGTAAAGAGGCGAAAATCGTTTCTCTCCTTCCTGATCCTGCCAGCAATGATACTTGCACTGATCCCAAGCTTTTCTGCATCGATGAGGACCGCTTCTTCCGTCAGCGCAAATCGAGATAGGCACTTGCGCCAAACGTCTTGCGGAATGAGCTGATCCAGGGAAAACTTGTCCGCGTCCTCCTCATACTGGTCGCCTTGATGGCCATCCTCTTCGTCGAAAAAATCGAACCGAAGAGAGTTGTATAGATGCAGGAATACGTGTCCCAGTTCGTGGAACAGGACGAACCAGAAGTTATCCAGGCGATCGAACCGAAGGGTTAGGGCAACAACTGGATTTCCAAATGGAGCGACCATGGCCGCGCCATCAAGATAAGTTCCGGGAAGATGATTTTGAACGATCATCCCAATGCCGTTTTGGCTGAGCAGATCCTTGGCCTTGCGGGGTCCGTCGCTGTCCTTCGTGAGAGCGACCAACTGACCCAACCAACGATCGTTCAGGCTGAACTCTCCTATCAAGCCCGCATTGAAATCATCGGTTGCCTTCTGAAGCACGCGTGCTTGCCACGCTAAGAGAGCGTGTTCGTTTGGTGCGTTGCCACTATGCATTTTTTTGCGGTGAAGAGCCGTCGCGAACTGAGGCCCGGCCACCTGATGAAACCAGGTGCGAGCTGACGTTGCCAAGTCATCACCCTTGATCCAACCGCGTCTAGCCATCTCCCGAAGCGGGAATTTGTTCCATTCAATGGAACCAGCATCAGACCAGGCATAAATTGCCCCCTCCGAACGCTCTTCACCTGATCCGTAGGATGCAGAGACGCGAACGCCCAACATGCTGGCGACTTCCATCAGGCGCGCAAGGCTGGCGCTCATGTAGTTAGTTGCTTCGTATCGCTGCACTTGTTGCGCTTTCAGGCCAAGACGCTCAGCGAGATCTGTTTGGGACAGGCCTCTTGCGATACGCGCCTGTATTAGAACGCGGGGCAGCTCTTCAAAGGAGAATTCCTCCGTGAATCCAGCAGCTCCAGACTTTAGATAGTCGTACTCTGCCATCTCTCGCTGAATGTCCGCGATTTGGCTTTGGAGCGCATTGGACTCGATTTGCTTCAACCAATCTAGCCTACCTTCGCCAACTTGGTCAGCGAACGCAGCGGTTCTCAGATTGTTGAGCTGTTCCTTCGATACTGCGTACTGTCTATCACTGAATATCATGAGCTAGCCTCCGAAGGATCGTCGCATCCGTCATGATCGAAACTTCAATAATTCCCTTTTTCCCACCCGAATGTTTTTCAACCTGGAAAAAGTCCAAGAACGCCCGTCCAGAGCCAGCTTCCACGATGCTCGAAGGGAAGAACTCACCCCCGAAACGAGCCTTTTGTCGGGCTCTCCCATCGCTGAAATCCGTGAACACGGGATCGAGGAGGGAGCTGAGAACCCCAGCTGGATCCCAACATGCGTCGTAGTCACCTGGGATCGGTTTAGCTGTGACAAAGCTTCCGTCCAGGTAGATTTTCGAACATCCGGCCCTCACCAACGCAGTGGCGCCATCGACCAACCCTGAGAGCAGTGTGCGGCGCCGCTCGTTGTATCCATATGCAATTTGTATCTCATCAAGAGACGCAGGATGAATGCCGCTCGGCAGCACATCCCAAGGAGAACCGGATAGGGAAACGAGCGCTGGAATCATATTACAACAATAATGTTGTAAGCGAAGAAAGGCAAGGGGCAATTTATCCGATCGGCGATGGTATGGGCTCTTGCGGCCTGCTTCCACCCGATGTTGTGACTGCGTCGCAGTCGAGGTGATTTCTGATTTCTCGTTGTTCAGTTCCAGTTCGAAATGCGATGCGGCCTGACGCAGCGCTGCGATGATGTCCTCGCCTCATCCCCCACAGTCCATTAGCGTAGAAGCGCAAGCGTCACTGTCGCGCCTGGTCGACGAGAACGGCAGCCCCATCAATGCGCGCTATGAAATGCCGTCTCCGGGCGATTTCTCAGGATGGATGACGATGAAAGCCGCAGCAGATGCGCACTACGCCGCTGCGATTAAAGGGCTGGCGGCGAGCCACAGTCGACTGTCGAGACGATCACCGTCGAACATGCAACGATCCATGTCGCGACGCCGCACGGGCAATTTGATGCTCGTGGCGCACTCATCGACCTGCACGGCGGCGCATTGGTGTTCGGCGGTGGAGAGGCCTGTCGCGTCAGTGCGAGCCTTCGGGCGGACCAGCATGTCGTTCGATGCTAACGGCGTCGATTACCGGATGCCGCCTGAGCATCCATATCCGGCCGCTCTTGATGACTGCTTGGCCACGTATCGTCATGTCTTGAACGGTCATTCCCCCGACAAGGTGGTCATCCTGGGTAGATCGGCAGGCGGCAATCTCGCGACCGCCATGCTGCTGCGGGCGAGAGATGAAGGCATGCCAATGCCCGGCAGATTGGTCTTGCTCTCGCCACAGGTTGACCTCACCGAATCGGGCGACAGTTTCCAAACCAACCAGATGATTGATCTCGTTCTGCCTCGCCCGCTCAGATCAAACAACCTGCTCTACGCCGGTGGTGCGGATCCTTCCAATCCCTATCTATCGCCGCTCTTTGGCGATCTGCGGGGCTTCCCGCCGACGTTTCTGCAGACCGGCACGCGTGACCTGTTCTTATCGAACACGGTGAGGATGCATCGAACCTTGCGAAAAGCTGGCGTGGAAACCGAATTGCACGTCTTCGAAGCCATGCCCCATGGTGGCTTCATGGGTGGGACGCCGGAAGACCAGGAACTCGAAGCGGAGATCCGCCGGTTCGTCATGGCAAGCTGGAACTGATGCGGGGAACCCAGACAGGTTTGGCGCCGCTCCTCTGTTGTCCTGCTACATCCCTGGCCACATTCCTCCGTCAAGTCGGAGGTTTGCCCCTGTGATATAGCCGGCACGGGGGCTCGAGAGGAACGCGATCGCATCCGCAATCTCCTCGAGGGTTCCGACCCTTCCAAGGGGTACCTGAGCAAACATTGGCAGGATCTCCCTCTCTATGTCGTTCCAGGGGGCGTCAATGGCCATCCCCCTTTCAATGGCTTTCTTACGGAATGCGGTATCCAAGCTAATGCTATGCACCGTTCCAGGCGAGACGGTGTTTGCGGTGATGCCGTGTGCGGCAACGTCTTTTGCGAGCGACGCCGTCATCGCGATCATGGCTGCCTTGGCGGCAGAGTAGTCCGGTCGACTTGCGGGCGGCATCAGGGCCGCCATGCTCGAGATGTTTATGATCCGACCCCACCGCGACGCTTTCATTGCGGGCAGAACGAGCGAGATGATCCTCACAGATGCGAGCACGTTCCTGTCATAGACAGCGGCCCACGTTTCAGAGTTTGTCGAGGCCCAATCCTCTGCCGAAGCAGATCCGCCGGCATTGTTGACCAGGATGTCGATCGATCCTGCTGCAGCCTTCGAATCCCTAACAAGACGATCGACCTGATCCGGCACTGTTAGGTCGCCGAATACCGCGAATGCCTGCCCCCCAGAGGATATGATGTCATGGGCGACTTCCTCTGTTTTCATTCGGTCGCGACCGTGGACAAGAACGGTCGCCCCTTCCTTTGCGAGGCCTCTGGCCACACCCTCGCCAATTCCCTTACTGCTTCCCGTTACGAGCGCAACCTTGTTTTGGAGTTGTAAGTCCATGATATTTGATCCGTGTTATCGTCTCCGGCAGATATGAGGTTTGTCGATGAAGCAGGCAATTACGCACTTTAAAGTGCCTGTCGAGGACACGTCGACATGCCTTGGAGCCGACGGATCTGTCTCTCATGTCAGCAGGGTGCTGCGGATGATCACAGGACGTTGGAAACTGCCGATCCTTTTCCGATTGTTCGCCGAGCCCTCTTTGCGGGCATCGCAGTTCATGCGTGGTATACCGGACATATCCCAGAAGATGCTGACGCAGCATCTCAGGGAACTTGAAAGTGACGGCCTCATAAGCCGACACGACTTTCAGGAGCAGCCTCCTCGAGTCGAATATTCGCTGACTTCAGCGGGCCGCGGGCTTATGCCGATTTTGATGGCGGTCAGGGAATTCTCTCGGGACTATCCTGTCGATCCGACTGTCGGCCACTGACCTGGATGCCGAACGCTTGACGAAGCATTCCCAAAATATCACTTGCATTATGAACCAAATGGTTCCAAATAGTTGCTATGGTAAAGCGCAATCAGACATCCGCATCCGTTGGTCGCCCTCGCGAATTCGAACTCGATCAAGCAGTTCGCAAAGCTATGGACGTCTTTTGGACCCGGGGATATCATGATGCATCTCTTCCCGACCTGCTCGAAGGCATGGAGCTTTCCAGAGGCAGCTTTTATAAGGCTTTCGTCGACAAGCGAGGCGTCTATCTGCGCGCCCTCGACGCTTACATCGAGGACGCCGTTCGCTCGGTCGGTGAAACGCTGCATTCCAATCCATCGCCCAAAGCCGCAATTCGCGAAGCATTTTCTCAACAAGTGGATCAAGCATCGGGAACGGAAGGTTTGCGTGGATGCTTTGTCGTCTTTGCAGCCGTCGAGATGCTTCCAGAGGATAAAGAGGTCGCACCACGTATTTTCCGGCTGTTCAGGCGGCTGCAAGATCTTTATGCGGCGGCGATCATAAGAGCGCAGGCCTTGGGCGATATTGATCCCGGGCTGGATGAACGAACGCTTGCCAGGTTCCTCGTGTGTCAGATTCAGGGCATGCGGGTTTTGGCCAAGGCAGGAGCGGATCGCGCTGAGACGAGGGCCATGGTCGAACTGGCGCTAAAGGCGCTTGGCTGACTTCAATTTGGAACCAAACGGTTCCAAATTTTTAACATTGCAAACCGTCGATCGGTTTTTCGGCCGATGTGGAGACACTTATGAGAGACACCAGCAATCCCAATGATAAACTCGATCCACGTCGATGGATGGCACTGGTAATCCTTTTGACTGGCGCCTTTTTGCCACCGCTCGATTTCTTCATCGTCAATGTGGCGCTGCCCTCGATCCGGGCGGATTTCAGGGCCTCTGCATCAACGATGCAGCTGATTATCTCCGGTTACGCCACCACCTATGCTGTGATGCTGATCACTGGGGGCAGGCTTGGAGATCTCTATGGTCGACGAAATGTCTTTCTGGCTGGAATGGTCGGGTTTGCAGCCGCATCTGCCTTATGCGGGTTTGCCTGGTCTCCAGCCGCGCTGATCGTCGGCCGTTTCCTTCAGGGGTTTGCAGCGGCAATTATGGCACCGCAAGCCTTGGCTTCCATCAATGCAATTTTCCCAGACCACGAAAAATCAAAGGCCCTCGGCTTTTATGCCCTGACGTTCGGGGTGGCATCGATGGTTGGTCTGTTTCTCGGTGGCGCGTTGATTGCGCTTGATATCCTTGATCTTGGATGGAGAGCCATCTTCCTCATCAATCTGCCGGTTATCGCGGTCGCCGCGCCGTCCGCCTTCATCACGTTGCGGGAAACCCGATCGCAGCACCCAAGCAAACTGGATCTTGGCGGAGCATTGCTGATCGCGATTGCGCTGTTTGCACTGATCGCACCGCTGATCGAGGGGCGGGAGCAGGGGTGGCCGATCTGGCTAATCCTGATGCTTGCCACGTCCCTCCCGTTTTTCCTCCTGTTCTGGCGGCATGAGAAACATCTGGAGTCGACGGGGAGAGATCCGATTCTTGCACCTAGCCTGCTGCAAAACCGTGGACTCATGCGCGGGCTGCTGGCTGCCTTGTTCTTCTACGCCCTTGCGGCCTTCTGGCTGATATTCTCGGTCTATCAGCAGGGTGGCCTTGGTCGGACGCCTTTCGAGGCCGGGCTGGCGATCCTTCCTGCGGCCGTCGGCTTCGTCCTTGGTCCTTTTGCAAGTGAGCGCATCCTCAGCGTCTTCGGAAGATTTTCCGCCGGCGCCGGGATGGTGCTGCAAGCTGCAGGGTTGTCTGGAACGGCGGTCTTGATCTCGAATGGCCTTCCGCGATTCCTTTTTGTTGCGCTTTTTCTCATCGGGGCGGGGCAGGGGATCGCCCTTCCAAACCTGGTGAGGAGTATCGTGCAAAGGGTAGACAGAACGCAGTCGGGATTGGCCTCCGGTCTCGTCAATTCGATGTTTCAGATTGGCGGTGCGTTGGCAGCCGCAATCGTTGGCGGATTGTTCTTTTCGATCTTGGGATCGGCCACAGACGTTCAGTCCATTGGCCTAGCATACAGCGTTGCAGCCGTTGCAATTGCCATTTGTCTTCTCATTGCGGGATGGCTTTCCGTCAGCCTGACATCGACCAAACCGTTACGTCCATGAGCAGGGCCATTGCAGCGCATCGTCAGCCGATCGTGCGGAAACGGCGTGAAACTCCCGAGCAAAACAGAAACATTCAGAGGTACTCTCCATGAACAACATCTCCACACTACCTCTCGCCGGCAAGCGCGCGCTGGTCACCGGTGCGGCACGCGGTATCGGTGCGGCCATCGCGCTAAAACTGGCCGAGGACGGTGCCGACGTTGCGATCACCTATGAGAAGTCGGTCGAGAAGGCGGAAGCTCTCGTTGCCGAGATCCGCGCCATGGGCCGAAAAGCGATCGCCATCCATGCCGATGCCGCGCAACCAGAAGCGGCAAGGGCCACTGTCGAGCAGACCGTCGCCCACCTCGGCGGCCTTGATATTTTGGTTAATAACGCCGGCGTCCTTTTCGCAAGTGATTTCTCCACGCAGCCACTTGAGGAGATTGACCTGCAGCTAAACGTCAATGTTCGGGGCGTCTTTTTGATCACTCAGGCGGCGCTGAAATACATTCCCAACGGAGGTCGCATCATCAGTACCGGCAGCAATGCGGGTCTGGCTGTGCCGTTCGCGGGGATCGCGGTCTATGCCGCGACCAAGTCTGCGCTGGAAAGCTTCACGCGCGGTCTCGCACGTGAGCTGGGCTCTCGGGAAATTACGGTCAATCTGGTTCGACCAGGTCCGATTGATACTGACATGAACCCTGCCGATGGCGCGCTCGCAGCCGCGATCCTGCCAAACCTCTCGATTGCTCGATACGGTAAAACCAGAGAAGTCGCAGTGGCCGTCGCCTTTCTCGCGGGGCCCGGTGCAGCCTACATTACCGGCTCAGGCATTCTCGTCGACGGCGGCATCAGTGCTTGAGCAATTGACATGAGGCGGTCCCTCGCCGCTCCACCCTGTAGGTGATAACGCGGAATTTAGGCGCGCATTGGCCGCGGAGTTCCCTCCGCTGCACTGTGCGCGTAAATTTGGCGAAGCGGACGGCGGCCATCATTCAGGAATTTCTCTCACTCAGTTGGTGGTTTTCCTGACGTTGCAATCGTACCGGGGTAGCGAATATGGGAGGCCTGGTTTCTGCTCAAGCGCCCGTTGAGCGGTAACAGGCCTAACGTATGAACATGGAGAAACATTTGAAGACCATCGGCATACTTGGCGGAATGTCCGCGACATCAACCCAGATTTATTACCGAGAACTCTGCAGGCTTACCCGCGAGAGCCTGGGGGGACTTCATTCTCCCGAGCTTCTCATACGGTCTGTCGACTTCGACGAAATCGAAAAGTTGCAGGCATCCTCCGATTGGGACGCGGCGGGCCACATCCTCAATGAACATGCTATCGCGCTGCAGCGCGGAGGTGCTGACCTCCTCATCCTGGCGACGAATACCATGCACAAGGTGGCGGACAAAATCGTGGGCGGGGTGTCGATCCCGTTCGTGCACATCGCGGACGCAACTGCGACCGCTATCCTCGACGGCGGTTTCCGCAGACCGGGTTTGATGGCAACCGCCTTCACTATGGAACAGACCTTCTACACCGACCGCCTCATCGCTCAGGGACTGTCGCCAACGATTCCTGAAGCTGATGATCGAGCAGAAACCCATCGTATTATCTATGACGAGCTGTGCCGCGACATCGTTCGCGAAGAGAGCCGCTTGACCTATCAGCGGATTGCGCAGCGCCTGGTCGACAAAGGCTGCGACTGTCTTATCCTCGGCTGCACCGAGGTGGGTATGCTGTTGAACCAGGATAACATTGGCGTTCCCGTCTTCGACACGACCCTCATTCATTGTAAAGCCGCCCTTCAAGCTGCTTTACGCTATGTTGCGTCTTTGACGGTCGATCGATTGTGAGAACGATGAGGGGCAATGGTCAAACCTGTTCGCCCAGATGATGTTGGACCCACTTGACTTCTTCCGACGCGGTGCGCCCGAAATGCCGTTTGAAGTCGCGGCTGAATTGCGCCGGGCTGACATAGCCTACCGATGCCGCCACCTCTGCGATCGTTCCACTGTGGCGGGCGATCATCAGTCTCGCCTCATGGAGCCGCATCGCTTTCACATATTGCATCGGACTGGAGCCGGTCAGATCCTTGAAATGAACGTGGTAGGAAGGAACGCTCATGCCCACCGCTCTGGCAAGGTCCGCAACGGTGATTTCAGAGCCGTAGTTCTTGCGCAGCCATGCCAGGCTCTCGACCAGTTTTCCCGACGTCCCCTTCCGCTGCAGGGCCGCGATCACTGCGCCGCCTTGCGGCCCTGACATGACCCGGTAATGCAGTTCACGCAGGATGGAGCCGCCAAGGACGGCGACCTCAACCGGGCTGCCAATCGCCGTCAGCAAGCGCAACAGGACATCCTCGATATCGCTCGCCATTCTGCTCGACAGGAGACCTCTTGGCTTGGCATTTGCAGGTCCGGCGAGTTTTTCGAGCTGCGTGGCGATCTCGGCCGCCATCTGCATATCGAACTCTAAATAGACCGCGAGCAGAGGCCGCCGTGGACTGGCTGTAGATGTCATCCGGAAGGGAACGGGTACCGAAACGGCAAGATAGTGGTCCTCGTCGTAGAGGTAGATTTCCCCGTCCAGAATGCCGTGTTTGCTCCCCTGCAATACGAACACGGCCCCCGGCTTATAAAGAACCGGAATGTCATTCAGCACTGCTTCCGTGCGTAGGATACGGATACAACCGAGCGCGGTCTGATTGTAGCCGAGACGAGGAGCGAGTTGTCCGGCCAAGGCGGCAGACTGGTCATGTGTAGAGGGCGGATTTTTACAGTTCATAGGAATTGGCAACACTCTAATAGGATTCGCAATCGAACTGGCGTGGTCTCCAGATTATCTGTCACATCAACGGGCAATCAAGGAGTTTCAGAAATGTCGCCAAAGACTTTCTTCATTACGGGGGCGAACTCAGGCTTTGGGCTGGCCATCGCCACTGCCGCAATCGATGCCGGTCACAAGGTTATCGGGACTATCCGCTCCGAAGCCTCTCGTGACGTGTTGTCAAAGAAACTGCCAGCGCTCCACTCAGTCCTATGCGATGTAACCGATTTTGACCGCATTCCGGTCGTGGTTCAGCAAGCGGAGGAAGACCACGGCCCAGTCGATGTGCTGATCAACAATGCAGGATACGGGCACGAAGGTGTACTTGAGGAATCACCGATCGAGGAGATGCGCCGCCAGTTCGACGTGAACGTGTTCGGCGCCGTTGCTGTGGCCAAGGCGTTTCTTCCGAGGTTCCGTGAGCGCCGCCGTGGCTTTATCGTCAACGTCACGTCGATGGGTGGTATGATCACCATGCCCGGCATCGCATATTACTGCGGCAGCAAGTTTGCGCTGCAGGGCATTTCAGAGGTCATGCGTTCGGAAATGGCGCCGTTCGGTGTGCACGTGACAACCCTTTGCCCCGGTTCGTTTCGGACAGACTGGGCAGGTCGTTCCATGGTCCGCACAGAGCGTTCCATTGCGGATTACGACAGCCTATTTGATCCGATCCGCGAGACGCGCCAGGCGGTGAGCGGCAAGCAACTCGGTAACCCGCAAAAGCTCGCCGCTGCCGTGCTGACCCTCATCGTATCCGACAATCCTCCACCGCAACTTCTCCTTGGCAGCGATGCGCTTAAACATGTAACGGCGCGGATCGAACGCCTGACCCAGGAAATCGAAGCTTGGAAAGACGTGACCGTCTCCACGGACGGCTGACGCAAATATTTGCTCTTGACGCTCTGCCTACTAGAAGGTAGAAAAGCTGGATGAGCAATCTTTCGACCACCTCGGACGACATTCTGGCGTCCACCCGAAACCTTCTGATAAGCGGCGGCTACAATGGCTTCAGCTATGCTGATATCTCGGAGATTGTCGGTATCCGCAAGGCAAGCATTCATCATCATTTTCCTAGCAAGGTCGATCTGGTGCGTGAACTGGTCAAGCGTTATCGAGAGGATGGCCAGGCAAGCGTGGCAGTCCTTGAGCAGAAGGTTCCGAATGCTCTGGACATCCTCAAGGCTTATGCAAACCACTGGGCTGCATGCATTGAGGATTCCAGCAGACCCTACTGTGTCTGTGCTATGCTTGCCAGTGAGCTGCCTTCCCTCCCCACGGAAGTCGCAACCGAGGTGACGAACTTTTTTCGCTTCATCTCCTCGTGGCTGGCTTCTGTCATGGAGCGCGGCTCCAAGCAGGGCGAACTGAGTCTTACCAGTGCGCCGCATGTTGAAGCCGAAACATTTCTGGCAACCGTATACGGGGCGATGCTTTCGGCGAGAGCCTATGGGAAAGCCGAAGTGTTCTCAATGATACTCGAACCTGCCCTCAATCGTCTCACGCCGACAGTCTCTCACTAATCCTGCGTGGCAAGTCTACTCGGGTCAATCGCATCCATCGAAACTACCAACTAGTAGGAAGATAGAAATGAAGAATGTTTTTCCCGCCTTGGCCCTTGGGCTGACCAGCATCCTTTCTGTAACTGTCGTTTCGACACCCGCATCTGCCGAAGATAAGAAAGCCTCGCCGGTCCATGTCCGCGGCAGCATCGTCGACTACCAGGGTTCAACGCTCAAAGTGCAGACGCGTGAAGGCGAGACAATCGATGTCGCGCTTGCCGACGACTGGAAGGTGGCAGGCGTCGCGAATGCCAAGGTCACCGACATCAAGCCGGGCGATTTCGTGGGCATCGCATCCTTGCCAAAGGCCGACGGCGGCGATGGAGCGCTTGAGGTCCTCATTTTCCCGCCGGCAATGAAAGGCACAGGCGAGGGTAGCTACGGTTGGGATCTGAAGCCCGACAGCAGCATGACCAATGCGACGGTCGCGGATGCAGTTAAGGGCGTCGATGGCCGGACTGTCACCGTGACCTATCATGGCAAGGAAAAGAAGATCGCCATTCCGGATGGGACACCTGTCGTGACCATTGCCGCGGCCACCAAGGATGATCTCGTTCCCGGCGCCGTTGTCTTCATCACAGCTGAAAAGGCTGCAACAGGCCCGATCGCCCACCAGGTGGTGGTCGGCAAGAATGGTGTGGTTCCCCCCATGTGAAGACCACGCCGTCACTGGCCGGAGCAGCCGCCATACTGCTTCGGCCGGTGACTACAGATCGAGGCTGTTTGAACTGCAGCCGTAAAATGCCACAGATGAAAGACCCTGAGATGAGCGCAACCGGTTCCAATGACAATGTTCAGTATCCTCGGACGATCTTCATCCGCCGCCACTCCGTTGTGACGCGGCTTACGCACTGGCTGAACGTGCTTTGCCTGAGCTTCCTCCTTTTGAGCGGGCTGCAGATCTTCAATGCCCACCCTGAGCTTTATTGGGGTCATTATGGCGCGAACGGCGACCCCGCCGTTCTGGCAATCGGCTCCGACGACGATGTAGGGACGCCAAGCGGCTTCTTGCGTGTCGCAGGGCTACAGATCCCTACAACCGGCGTCTTGGGTGTTTCCAATGTTGATGGGGAGCCGACTGCGCGAGCTTTCCCGTCCTGGGCAACAATCCCCTCGTTCCAGGATCTTGCGGCTGGACGTCGCTGGCATTTCTTCTTTGCCTGGCTGTTTGTGATCAATGGTATTCTCTATCTTGGATTCAGCCTGCTGAGCGGACATTTCAGGCGAGACCTTGCACCGAAGGTGCACGAACTCTCGCCCCGCCATCTTGGCCGCGAGGTTCTCGACCACGCCCGTCTCCGCTTTCCCGAAGGGGAGGAGGCCAGGCATTACAACGCGCTTCAAAAGCTCACCTATCTAGCCGTCATTGTCATTCTGCTCCCCCTGATGGTGCTGACGGGTCTGACCATGTCACCCGGCGTCGACGCCGCTCTTCCCGCATTGGCCGATGTCTTTGGAGGACGCCAGTCAGCCCGCACTATCCATTTCATCACAGCAACAGCGCTGGTCGTCTTCGTCATCGTCCATGTGGCAATGGTGGTCCTGTCCGGGACTTGGAACAACATCCGCTCGATGATCACCGGACGCTATGCGATCCAGGAAAAAGGCCCACAATCATGAGCAAGCTTCTCACCCGACGCCGCTTTCTCATCGGCGGCACGCTTGGCGCGAGTGCCCTGACCCTTTCCGGGTGTGACCTGCTGGACCAGAATGCCGACGTTGCCAGTGTCCTTCGCTCTGCCGAGCACCTGACCATGAAGGCGCAGAGACTGCTTCAGGGGCGCGATGCCCTGGCGCGTGAGTTTGACGAAAAGGACATTTCCCCCTCCTTCCGTGTCAATGGAACGAGTGCTCCCGACAGCGATGAATATGCGGAACTGTTGGAAGGTCACTTTGCAAACTGGCGACTGAAGATCGACGGTCTTGTTGATCGGCCTAGAGAGATCTCGCTCATCGATCTTAAGGCGCTTCCCTCCCGCACCCAGATCACCCGCCATGACTGCGTCGAAGGCTGGAGCGCCATCGGCAAGTGGAGAGGCGTTCCGCTCGCCCATCTGTTGCGGCTCACCGGGGTCAAGCCAACGGCGCGCTATGTCGTATTGCATTGTGCCGACGAGCTCGAAAAGACGCTCGATGGCAGCGGCCGCTACTACGAGAGCATCGATCTCATCGATGCGGTTCATCCTCAAACCATCCTCGCCTACGAGATGAACGGCCAGGACCTCAGCGTCGGCCACGGGGCGCCCTTGCGTCTCAGGGTCGAGCGGCAGCTGGGGTACAAACAGGCCAAGTACATCATGCGCATCGAACTGGTCGACAGCTTCGCCGGCCTGTGGGGCGGGAACGGCGGCTATTGGGAAGATCGCGGCTACGAATGGTACGCCGGCATCTAAGGCCATCAAATGGCGAACCACGGGAAAACAATCCATGAGCAGACGCAAAGTCCAGAAAGTGATGCCGATTTCAGCAATTGCGCCTTCACGACAGGTCGAGATCAACCAAAGCAGTTCGATCCTCTCCGATCCTGACGGCCGATGGGCGGCCAGGCGGCAGAAGGCGATCAGCGATGCCTTCGAGAAAAGCATGCGCATCAAGGGTGCCCACGGCGGCGGGGCAAAGGTTCCCTCTCACGGCGGCCCGCATGACCTCGATAGTTCCGAAATGTCAGCCGGGAAACTCTCCGGCGAAAGCGATCGGATCGGCCGTACTGAATGGGACGAGAACACCCTCTTCGGCAAGCATGTCGGCTTCATCTGACGACGCTAGCGCGAACCATCAATCAACCAGTTCAGAAAGTGGAAGAAAACAATGTCGAACAACCAGACCTCCCGTGCCCCGCGCGGCAACGACCAGTGGCTCAAGCAGTATTACTTTACCAGAGCGGCCTTCTCAGTGCTGTGGGTCGCGGCTGCATTGACTGCCGGACGGCATTCCTTTGCGGTGGCTGCCGCACTGCTGATCGTCTATCCCGCTTGGGATGCAATTGCGAACGTTACCGATGCCGCGAGGAGCGGTGGTCTTGCCGCCAACCGGAGCCAAGCGATCAACGTCGCAGCGAGCTCTGCTATGACGATAGCCGTGATCCTGGCGTTGACAATGAACATGAACTGGGTTCTCGGCGCTTTCGGTCTATGGGCGATCTTTTCGGGGCTGTTGCAGCTTGGAACTGCCGTGCGGCGTTGGAGAACGAGTGGAGGTCAATGGGCGATGATTTTGAGCGGTGGTCAATCCGCTGTGGCCGGCGCGCTGTTCATCTTTCAAGCGCAAATGCCACAGGAGCCCTCTATCTCCACGGTCGCGGGGTATGCTGGCGTTGGGGCATTCTACTTCCTGGTCTCGGCAATATGGCTGACGATCGCTCTGTCGCGTCGGAGTGATGCACCCCTCGGAAACTCCACCTCGCGCCAATGAAATCGCTTGTAAGGAAATCGAACGATGACACATGATACGGCAGAGCAACTTGCTTCCTATCGGAGGACCATCGACAATCTGGATTCAGCTCTCCTCTATATCCTGGCTGAACGCTTTCGCTGTACCGAGCAAGTCGGCCACTTGAAGGCCGAACAGGCGATGCCGGCAATCGATAATGAGCGAGAGCGTCGCCAATTGGATCGACTGAAGAGCATCGCCAATGATGTCGGCCTCAGTCCGCACTTTGTCGAAGGGCTGATGAGAATGATCGTGGGCGCTGTGGTGGAGCGGCACAGGCAGATTGCGGCCGAGAAGTAAGTTGTCTGTCGCGCCTGTCTCCCACCGCATCCGTCGGTCGGCAGGGAAAAATCGATCTTCTTCGGGCGGCTTACCATGCGGGCGCATTTGTGAGGTGGTCCGAGACGGTCGAGATAAACGCCCGAAGACGCTGAAGACGTCGTAGGTCCCGGTGATATCCCATCCAGATGTCTCGCGCCGGCGGGGCCTTGGGCAGTCCCAGTCTGCGGATACCCGGGACCTGATTGCCCACCACGCGCGGCAGTACGGCGATCCCAACGCCCTGCTTGCACATTCGCCCTTGGACGTTACGGTTGTTTGATCGCAGCACGGGTCTCGCGTTCGGGAAACTCTCGCCGAGCCATGCGATGTCGGGGAACTGCCCGGTCGACGTATCGTGGGTTATCAGCCGGAAGCCGGTCCCGTCGCCAAATTTGGGGTCATGTGACTCCTCGGCGATGTAGACGCCGTATTCGAGCCTGAAGAGTCGCCGCTGAATGACATCGGCATTGTTGAACGGAACGATACGAAAAGCGACGTCGGCCTCCCGTTGGGCGAGGTTGAACAGGCGAGTGCCGGTCAGGATCTCGACGTCTACATTTGGGTAGGCTTTCGAGAAATCTGCCAGGATGGGAGGCAGGACATAGGCGCCGAACCAGTCCGCTGACGAGATGCGCAGATTACCCTTGAGGTCTTGCTCCTGCCCGGCAAGCCTGCGCTCCATGGCCAGCGCGCCCTCTTCCATCTGCTCTGCCAGCGCGATGATCCCATGGCCCTCCTCGGTCAGCACGAGTCCGTCCGCGGTCCGCTGGAAGAGGGTGTGGCCGATCGCCTCCTCAAGAGCGCGCAGCCGTCTGCCAACCGTCGGATGGCTCGTATGAAGGGCACGCGCAGCGCCGCCGAGCGTGCCGGATCGCGCAATCGCAAGGAAGATTTTTACGTCACTCCATTCCACGGCCAAGCCCTTACAAAAATGAACATTGAAAATACAAAACTGTCACTTCAAGTACAAATCTAAACCTCTAGATTCAAGTCATCTTTCGAAAACACGCGGAGAAAACATCATGAAAACATGGTTCATCACAGGCTGCTCGAGCGGCTTCGGACAACGGCTCGCGCTCGCTACGGCACAGCGAGGCGATCAGGTTGTCGCGACTGCCCGAAACGTCAAATCGATTGAAGAAATGGCTCGGCCATTCGAGGGGCGCGTGATCACCTTGCCGCTCGATGTAACGGATACGGCGGCGGCCAATGCCGCGGCCGCAAAGGCCGTCGAGACATTTGGGGGTTTTGACGTGCTGGTGAACAATGCCGGCTACGGACTGTTTGGCGCGCTCGAGGAAGGCACGCCCGAAGAATATCGACCGATGTTCGAGGTGAACGTTTTCGGTCTTATCGAAACCACCAGGGCAGCCTTGCCTGCCCTGCGACGTTCGGGCGGAGTGATCGTCAACCTGTCGTCTGGCGCAGGGATCGCGGGGAGCGGCGGCGCAGCATATTACAATGCAGCCAAGTTTGCGGTTGAAGGGGTTTCCGAGGCGCTCTCCGGCGAGCTGAAGCCGTTCGGCATCCGCGTGCTGATCGTCGAGCCTGGGCCATTTCGAACCGACTTCCTTGGCCGTTCGATCACGATGGCGGCCAAGGAGATGCCAGAATACGCCGCGAGTTCGCGCAGGCATTATCGCGAAACCAATAACGGCAACCAGGCAGGCGATCCCGACAAGGCGGTTGCTGTGATCCTGCAGGCGGTTGACGCCGATGACGCCCCGCTTCATCTGCCGCTCGGCCCGGTCGCGCATTCGATCGCTGAACGAAAGCTGGCTTCGTTCCGCAGCGATATCGACGCCTGGCGCAATATCTCGATCGCTACCGATTTCGATCAGCCCTGAGCTGGTCGTTAGCTCTGTTTAACATCAACATCGACGGGAAAGAGGTTATGATCCCAACATTGAGAGGGTTTACCCAGCAGTTGGTGCCGGTGAATGGCATCAAGATCAATGCCGTCACGGGAGGCTCCGGCCCGCCGATCCTTCTGCTTCACGGTTGGCCGGAAACGTGGTGGGAATGGCACCACGTCATGCCGCTGCTGGCCGAGCAGTTCAGCGTGGTCGCCATTGATCTGCGTGGTGCGGGTTTTTCCGACTGCCCGCTTGATGGCTATGACAAGGCGACGATGGCGCGCGACGCGCACGAGGTAATGCTTGCCCTTGGGCATAAACGCTATGCCGTGTGTGGCCATGACATTGGCGGAATGGTCGCATTGCCGCAGGCCGCTATCTATCGAGATGCGGTTACTCACCTGGCCGTCCTCGATGTGCCGCTTCCAGGTTGGAGCCAGTGGGAGGCGACGACGGCAAAGATCTGGCACTTCGCGTTCCATGCTAACCGGGATCTGCCGGAGCGCCTGATTTACGGCCGCGAATATGACTATGTCTCGGCCTTCATGGCCGAGCGGTTCTACGATCACAGCACATTCAATCCTGAAGATATCGACATCTATGCGAAAGCCATGGCCCTCCCTGGCCGCACGCGAGGCGGCTTGGAATGGTATCGTACCCTTGCCGCCGATCATGCAGCCGCGTTGGATTACAAGCAGCACCCGCTTGAGATACCGGTTTTAGGTCTTGGCGGGGAGCATCGCTTCGGTGCGCATATGGTCCCGATGCTGCAGGAATTCGCCAGCAATGTAACTGGCGGCTCGATTACGCGATGCAGCCACTATGTCGCGGACGAGCGGCCGGAAGAAGTAACGGCAGCTCTGATCGATTTTCTCAAGGCAAATTAAGGATCTGCGACCGCCCGTCTTGAGCCGGGCGAAACTCGATATTGCGGGCGAGTTGCGCCCGATCGCGCTCGATTGATTTAACAAGGAAGGAGAATTGTCATGACCGCACCTGTCATTCGCGGCGTCAATCACATCGGCATCACAGTGCCCGACATCGAAGCAGCAAAATCATTCCTGGTAGAAGCTTTCGGCGGCCAGGTGATCTACCAATCCTTCGGACCCCAGGATCCGCCGCGTCAGGGTGCCGAATTCGAACGGGCCACTGGCGCATTCCCGGGAACCGTGATCCGTGCACAGGCGATGGTCAAGATCGGAACCGGTCCCGACATCGAGCTTTTCGAAATGCACGGCCCCCAACAAGCCCAGCCTGTTCGCCCTAGCGATTTCGGCATTACCCACTTCGGCGTCTATACCGACGACATCGACGCATCGGTCGAACGCTTTGAGAAGGCAGGAGGCACGCCTCTAACCGCGCCGCGCGATATTCCCTATGCCACCGAGAAAGGCCAAGGGAACAAGGTCTGCTACTGCCGCACGCCGTGGGGCACGATGATTGAGTTCATCACCACACCCGACCGCATGGGCTATCACGACCAAACGGATCTGCGCAGGTGGCAGGACGAGGAATGAGCGTGCATTTGGAAAACACTGTATCACGCCGCAGCTTTATATCGCTCTCGGCGATTGCTGCGGCGTCAGCGCTGGCAGGGTGCACGTCAATCTCCGGCACTCGCCAAACAGCTGGGCGGCCGGGTTCGTTGCCTGAAACCATCCGTGCCGTCCAGCCGGCCCCCGCGCCAACGGATGCCGAGCTGGCTGTTATGTACGGCCCGATCGAAGATGGCGGCTTTCTGATCCCGGCGGTCCGCTACAAGCAGATTGATCCGCGTTACTATCGCCAGCAGGTCGTCGACCCGACGGGCGAGGCGCCCGGCACGATCGTTGTCGATACCCCCTCGCGCTTCCTCTATTTGGTTCAGCCGGGAGGAATCGCAATGCGCTATGGGGTCGGCATCGGGCGCGACGGCTTTGCCTGGCAGGGCGACGGTGCCATCCAGTGGCGGCAAAAATGGCCGCGTTGGAAACCGCCAAACGAAATGGTGGCGCGTCAGCCGGAGCTCGTCAAATACTCGATCGAGAACGGCGGCATGGAGCCGGGCCTGAAAAATCCGCTCGGTGCGCGAGCGCTCTACATGTTCTCTGGCGGCCAGGACAAGCTCTACCGTCTGCACGGTAATCCAGAATGGCGCTCGATTGGCAAGGCCGTTTCGTCCGGCTGCGTGCGCCTGCTCAACCAGGACATTATCGACCTCTATGAACGCGTGCCGATCAAGGCGCCAATAGTCGTCAAGCAGTAAGTGCAAGCGATCACGTCCGTCTCTCCCTGGATAGAGGCGAGACATGTCCTTCAGGCGATCAGCAAAGCCTCAGTCATTCCACGCACAAAACTCAAGGAACTACCGACCATGTCGAACTTCAGTAAAGCGGCCGTTGGCCTTATAGCCGCGTTTTTGTCTTCTGCTGCCCTAACAGCCCCAGCCTTAGCGGACGCGCGCAACATCGTGCTTGTCCATGGCGCGCTCGTGGATGGTTCGGGCTGGCGCGGCGTTTATGACATCCTGACCCGCGACGGCTACAATGTCAGCATTGTGCAGCAGCCGCTGACAAGCCTGGACCAGGACATTGCAGCCACGATGAGTGTGGTCGATCAGCAGGACGGAGACGTCGTTCTCGTCGGTCACAGCTACGGCGGTACGATCATCACGGCAGCAGGTGATGACCCCAAGGTCAAGGCACTTGTTTACGTTGCGGCACTGCAGCCGGAAAAGGGCGAAAGCACGGCACATTTGCTCCAATCGATGCCGTCACCGACCAATGATATCAAGCCAACGAAAGATGGTTTCCTGCTTATTGACCGGGCAAAGTTTGCAGCTGATTTCGGGGCGGATCTGCCCAAAGAGCAGGGCGAGTTTATGGCCCGGTCTCAAATGCCTGTCGCAGTCGCTGCCACCAGCGCGCCGGTTTCGGTTGCCGCTTGGCACGACAAGCCGAGCTACGGGATTGTTTCGAAAGACGATTTGACGATCAATCCGGACCTTGAGCGCTGGATGTACAAGCGTGCCGGTTCAACGGTGACAGAGATCGACGGTAGTCACGCTATCTACATCTCGCAGGCCGCTGCAGTCGCAAAGGTTATCGAGGAAGCAGCCAAAGCTGCCAAGTAGCGGCGGCATGCATTCTGCAAAAGGCGCTTGTCTCGATGAATTTGCTAGCTGTGTCACGTCTGGGAACGTGACGCAGCTATTTCGAGACATGTACCTGAGCTTGGGAAAGAGCCGTTCAAAACGCAGCCGTCTCTGGCTCAACGATGAAGAGCGTCATCGGCTGAGTTGGCCTGACGCCTTGTGAGGTTCGTCACCATTTTGAGCCGCGTGATGAACCCGTTCCATCTCAACTGCAAATATACAGATGTCACTCCGGCGGGCGAAGTGAAGGATTGCCCGACATCGCTGGCCGTTTGTACTTTTTCATCCAGCGGCGCTTGAAAATTCGCGACGCATGTACCAGCGCCGCTAGCAACCAGCAAAGATTGCGAGGACCACTATGGATCGAGAGATCATCATACCCGACGAGATGCAGGAGATCGTCAGCCGAGCAGGCTATGCTCCTGCGGTTAAAGTCGGAGACACAATTTACGTCGTCGGCCAAGTTGGGCGGACCAAGGATCTCAAGATTATTCACGATCCCTCAGAGCAATTCAGAGCTATGTGGGACAATTTACGGATTGTCCTCGAAGCCGCTCATTGCACGTTCGATGACATCGTGGAAATGACAAGCTATCACGTCGAAATGTCCAAGCACATGGACGTGTTCCGGACTGTCAAAAACGAGGTGTTTCCGAAGGGAACCTATGCGTGGACCCGGATAGGTGTCTCTGAGCTCGCGCACCAGGGACTCCTCGCTGAGGTGAAATGTGTTGCCGTAAAGCGATGATGGAACCTATGTGTCGCGAACGAACGCTTCCACGCTGAGCATAAAAGTTACAGCAGCTTAGTGTATCCGAGACGATGGACTATGGTTCGATTCCCTTCAAGGCGTATTTACACCAGGCCAATCTCCGCCGTTTCCCGACATTTGATTTCCCCACATATTTCCGGACATCAAAACCCTGGCAGTGATCACCTTCGGCTGCCGCAGCTTAGTGTCCAAGAAACCAAATTTCTTTCAGTCGGCGCAGCGGCGGCAACGGCTGAGGTGCTCTCGTACATCTGGCCGCCGACGATCTTCCCGTTGCGCATCTCGAATCGGGCGAGGAAGTCGCTGTCGGCGATCCTCGCCGTTTCTTGGTGGCGCAGGCGGAAATGGCCTTCGACGAAGACTTGCGTGCCGGCATCGGTGAATCGCGTGGTCTCGTAAGCGAGCAGTTCGTATTCTGAGAAGAGAAGCGCAGTTAGGCGTCGGTAGCCTTCGCGGCCTCGATGCTCGTAGCCAGCCCAAGGGATGGCAGCGCGCAGTTCGTCGTTGCACACGCAGGAAACCACGAAGCTGAAATCCGGATGCACGTAGTTGGCAAATGCGTCATCAAGATCGCCGCAATGCTGCGCGGCGAAGAAGCCCTTCGCGGCTGTGATGTTCGGCTTATCGGACATGATGTCAGCGCCTTTTTCGCTGGCACCGATCGCAAGCCAGCATGGCTGCGACGTGCGCGGGCATGCGGACGGCGGATGTTGCCGGTTGCTTGGCCGGCACGTCCGGTAAGTCTCGTCGTCATCGCCTCAGTGCTCATCCTCGGGGTCCCTTGTGCGCGAATGATGCAAGATGACAGTTGTACGCATATTGATAATGCGATCAGAAAGTGACAGAGTGTTGTTTATGACGACAACAGTAGATTTCTTGGAGATGCAGGCCTTTATCGCTGTGGTGACGGAAGGGTCTTTCACTGCGGCGGCGGAACGCTTGGAAACCGACAAGGCGCGAGTGAGCCGCATCGTGCGGCGAATGGAAGAGAAGCTGGGCGCGCGGCTTTTGAACCGATCGACGCGGCACCTAAGCGTGACGGAAGTTGGGCGAGACTATTTCGAACGCGCCTCGTCGATCTTGGCGGCCGCCGAAGCGGCGGAATCCGCGGTCGCTCAGCGGACGCAAGAACCGAAGGGCCGCCTTAAGATAACGGCTGGCGCTGAATTCGGGACGATGCGGGTCGATGGCTGGATTGCCGCGTTTTTGCACAAGTGGCCCAAGGTAACCGTCGAAGCGGAATACACGAACCGTCTCGTCGACATCATTCATGAAGGTGTCGACGTGGCGATCCGCATCGGCCCGTTGCAGGATTCGGAGCTTTCGGCGCGCAGACTCGGAGAGTTGACTTACGGTTTGTACGCATCTCCCGAATATTTGCGGGGAGCTGCGCGTGTTCTCACGGTCGAAGATCTCAAGCGGCACGACCTTATCATGCACGCCCCACGCGGTCGCCCGGGCTGGACCTTGGTGAATGGCGAGGAGGCGGAGAAGGTTTGGCAGGCACCGCGCTGCGCCCTCAACAACACCGTAGCCGCCATGAACTTGGCGCTGTCAGGTTTGGGTATCGTGCAGCTTCCGCGATACATGGCCGAGCGGCACGTAGCTGAAGGCGGCCTCGCCGTCGTCTTACCGGGTTGGGCTCGCATCCCCGTGCCCATCCACGCCGTCTTCGCTTCGACACGCTATATGGACCCGAAGGTGCGGGGTTTCGTCGACCTCTGCCGTGACCACTTCACGAGCGATGTCCAAGGATCGGGATGAGATGACCCGCTGCTGCCCGGCTCGGCTCAGACGAAACGACATCAAGATTGCAAGATGTGCTGAGCGTAAGGCGCGACGCTTGCGAGTAAATGACGCAGTTCAACGGCGTCCGCGATGAGTCGGTGCCATAGCCATACCGACGATGCCGTGCCCAACGCGCCCAGTGGGAAAGCAACGGTCAGTTACACTCTTGAAAAAGGGCTTTCCAGCGTCAGAGGGAGCTTAGAGATCTTCCTCGCTCTTCTGGCGCCATACAAGGCGTCTTGCCGGTGTATGCGCTGACCTCCTTGCGGAGCTCGACGCAAGGCGCCTGGCGCCATGCTATCGACGTCGGAAGCTTGATTTCAATGGTCGGCTAAGGCGTCACCGTATCGCGCGGACCTGCCGCGCCATTGTCGGTGCAAGGGACAACAGTCTGTTGCCCGCTGCCGGACTGTTAACTCTTCGGTCAAATCCATATTTTCGCTGTGTCGCTTGCTGCAGCGCTCGTCCTTCGAAGGGCGCGCGGGACAGCACCGGCGCAGGAATCCTGTCGGCGGCTACCGCCCCCTATGAAGAAAGACAAAGTTCATGGCACAAACTATCGGAATTATCGGCTCCGGCCTCGTTGGCAAGGCAGTCGCGCGCCTCGCGACCGCGGCTGGCTACAAGGTGGTGATCAGCAACTCCCGCGGCGCGGACACAATCAAGGACCTGATCGAGGAGCTTGGTCCGCTGGCGAGCGCCGGCACCACGGAGGAGGCCATCGCGGCGGGTGACATCGTCACGCTCTCGATTCCGATCGCCGCTTCCGAGCAACTGCCCGCCGACAAGTTCGCGGGCAAGGTCGTGCTCGACCAGACGAACTACTATCCCGCATTCGGCAACAATGACGTCCTCGACAAGGCTGAGCTGACCTCCAGTGAGCTGATCCAGCGGCGTTTGCCGGGAGCGAAGGTCGTCAAGGGCTTTCACAACCTCAGCTGGCTCCACATGAAGGCCAACGCGACGCCGAAGGGTTCGGCGAACCGCACGACGCTGCCGATCGCGGGCGACGACGCCGGAGCGAAGCAGGCGGTGACCGAGTTCTTCGACAAGATCGGCTTCGATACCATCGACGCGGGCTCACTAGCAGACAGCTGGCGGATCGAACCGAGCACGCCGATCTACTTCTGGGCCTACGCTCCGTCGGTAGACCTGCAGGCGACGGGTCCGGAAGCCGAGCGCGCCTACACGCAGCCTGGTACGCCCGTGTCGCGCGAAGATGCTCAGCGCCTGATCGACGAGGCAAAGCGCCCGTCGCCGATCGGCGGCACGTTCGAGGGCATGCCGCAGGTCCACGTCGACCTCTTCATGGCCCAGGCCAGCGCCGCGACCGTCGCAAACTGACCCCCTGCCGGACGCCCCTCCAATGGCGTCCGGCATTCGGTTGTGGGAGCCCTGCGGGGCTCGCCGGGCCTCACATATTCAGGAGCCGCAGCGATGCCGAGCGAAGACCACCTCACCCCTTTCCTCGAGGCGATGCATGAGGGCGACATTGCGCGCGTGAGCGCGCATCTGTCCGAGACCGTCGAACTCAATAGCCCGATCCTGCCCACGCCATTCAAGGGGCGCGCCAGCGTGTCCGCTGTCCTCGGCGCCCTGCTATCCACGATCGACGCGTTCGAGCCCAAGATGATGATGCGCGAGGGCGCCGACGTCATTGCGGTCCTTACGATCCGGTTCGAGGGGCATGTGATCGACGCCTTCGACCACGTCCGACTCGGCGAGGACGGCCGCATCGAGACTATAACCATAGCATGGCGCCCACTGCCCGCCGTCGTCGCGGTCCAGCAGCGGCTCGTCCCCAAACTCGGCGGGCAGGCGATGCGCCTCGTTCCAGTCGAACAGTAGGCACACTCGAACGTCCGCGGGCCCCGGTCGGGCGAACGCCGGTGCGCGCGTCTCTCGACAAGCAGGCCGCGCGCGGCGCGAGACTTGCACACGATTTAGCGAACAAAAAGGAGCACGACATGCAAGGTGGAAGAAAGCCAGGTCCCGACCATCCGATTACCATCGCTCCGGCGGGGGAAAGGGTTGTCGTCAAGCTAGACGATGCCATCCTCGCCGACAGCCGCGACGCCCTCATCCTCAAGGAGGCGAGCCTTAATCCGGTCTACTACATCCCGCGCGCCGACGTCGCGATGGGCGAACTCAGCATGAGCGACACCAGCACCCACTGCCCGTACAAGGGCGACGCCAGCTATTTTAGCGCGCGAAATGGCGCCGCTAGGGATGTCGCCTGGTCGTACGAGAACCCTTTCGACCACATGCTGATTATCCAGGGATACCTCGCGTTTTACCCGGACCGCGTCGACGCCATCGAGACAACGGCTCGCGACTGATTGCTGGATCATCGATTCGGCAAATCGGCCGAATTCTGCTGTTGTTCCGATGACAACAGTGCAGTCGGATGGAGCCAACTAGTGTCGAATATATAAGGGTCGCGCTGATTGATCGCTCAAGCGGCGCGTGACAGAATGTTGTCCATGACATCAACAGTCGGTTTTTCAGAAATGCAGGTTTTCGTCGCGGTGGTGATGGAGGAGTCCTTCACCGCTGCGGCCGATCGCCTCGAGACTGACAAGGCTCGGGTGAGCCGCATCGTGCAGCGGATCGAGGAAAAACTCGGCGCGAGGCTGCTAAACAGGTCCACCCGCCGGCTCAGCGTGACGGAAGTCGGTAGGGACTATTTCGAACGCGCCTCTTCGATCCTTGCCGCCGCAGAGGCGGCCCAAGCAGCGGTCGCCCAGCAGCGCCAGGAGCCCCAGGGCCGTCTGAAGGTTACGGCGACACCAGAATTCGGCACCACACGGGTCGACAACTGGATCGCCGCCTATTTGTCCAAGTGGCCGAAGGTCACGGTGGAAGCGGTATACTCCATTCGGTTCGTCGACATCATTCATGAGGGAATCGATGTCGCGATCCGCATCGGCACCTTGCAAGATTCTGATCTGTCGGCCCGCAAGCTTGGAGAGATAACGTACGGCCTCTATGCCGCGCCGGAATATTTGAAGGAAAGTGCGGAGCTCCGCACCGTCGACGATTTGAAGCGCCACGACCTCATTACGAAGACATCCAGCGGCCGCGCGAGCTGGACCCTTGTCAATGGCCAAGCAACAGAAAAGGTCTCGCAGACGCCACGCTGCGCACTCGATAACATCGTTGCCGCGAAGAACCTGACCGTATCCGGGTTGGGAGTGGCGCAACTTCCGCGGTTCATGGCTGAGCCACATGTGGCGGAGGGAACCCTGGTCAGGGTTTTGCCGGGCTGGGCAAGCATACCAATGCCGGTCCATGCTGTTTTTGCCTCCACGCGCTACATGGATCCGAAGGTGCGCGGTTTCGTTGATCTTTGCCGCGATGCTTTCGGGGATGGTAGCGACGCCAGCCTAGCCTGAAGCGAGCCGACCATAGCCTTAGTCGCCATCGGCAATCCTCAAGTAGGACCGCCCGTGGGCCTCACCGAAGGCTGTAGCTCGTGCAAGGCGGGAGCCGCGACGTGCTTCCCGCCGGTATGGCTGGACCAGACAGCCGGCCTCGTACATTGAGTTGCGCGCCAGCGCCGCGACCGAACCGCGGCTACCTCCGTTCATCATTGTTGCTCGCACGAACAACAGACTGAGGTTCATGGGGCATCTAATCTATGCCTGGGCGATATCCTAACTTTCAACAGAACCGCTCCTCGGGGGCATAAATGTTGAGGTAGATAGGATATCTAATGAAGATCGGAGTTTTGAGCGCCGGCAATATCGGCAGTCGTTTGGCCCGCGCCTGGGCAGCCGCAGGTCACGAACTCGTCATCGCCAAGGATGGTGAGGACCGGAAGATCGAACCACTACTTGCGGAACTGGGCGACAAGGCTCGGCTCGGTACGATCCGCGAGGCGGCGGAGTTCGGTGAAGTCGTACTTTTCTCGATTTACTGGCCGCGAGTCGAAGCAATCGTTGCCGAGGTCGGCGACGCGCTCGACGGCAAGGTCGTGATCGAGACCATGAACCCGCTCGGCGTTACCGCCGATTTCGTGCACTTCCACGATCTGGAGTTCATGCGCGACAGCTCGACTTCAGAAGAACTGCAACGGCGCTTGCCTAAGGCGCGCATCGTCAAGGGGTTCAACCTGATCGCGGCTCCGTCGCTTGAGGCGGCGGCATGGGCTGAAGCGCCGGTGCAGGCCAATGTCTTCTACGCAACCGACGACCGTGCCGCTGGCGACGTAACGCGGGGCCTCATCGCCGACGCGGGCTTCAAGCCCGTCAACGCCGGCAATCTCAAGGGCGCCCGGCAGCTCGAACAGGTCGGCGTGCTTCTGCATCACGTCGCAGACAATGAATATGGCGGCGACCCTGACCTGATCCGCCTCGCGCTCGCGGTCGTCGAAGCCAATCCTGGCCCGATCACGCGCGAACGTGTCGCCTGATCGAGCGAGCCAGCTCGAGCGCAAATTCCAAAATCGCAATTCGCTTTACGAAGGAAATCTCCAATGGCGCAGACGTTGAATGGTAAAACCGCCCTCGTGACCGGAGCGGGCCGGGGCATCGGTCGGACGATCGCTGAACGGCTCGCGGCGGACGGCGCGACGGTGGCGATCACGTACAATGCCAGCAGCGCTGGCGCGGAAGAGGCGGTCGCAGCGATCGAGAAGGCGGGCGGCACCGCCTTTGCGCTGCAAGCCGATCTCTCCGATGCCGGGTCGATCCCTGGCTTGTACGACGAGCTGGATCGCGAGCTGACGGAACGCAAGGGCAGCAAGACGCTCGATATTCTCGTCAACAATGCGGGCAATTCGGGTTGGGGCGGTCTCTCCGACGCCACGCCGGAGGCTTGGGACACGATGATCGCGGTCCATGCCCGCGCGCCGTTCTTCATGGTCCAGTCGGCGCTCAGCCGTCTGTCGGATGGCGGGCGGATCATCAATATCTCATCGGGCCTCTCCACGCGCCCGCAACCAATGGTGCCGATCTATTCGATGGCGAAGGCGGCGATCAACAACCTCACCCACGCGCTTGCGATGGAGCTTGGTCCGCGCGGGATTGCGGTGAACGCGGTGGCGCCGGGTTGGACGCGAACGGACATGAACGCCGCCGTCCGAGAGGATGCCAATACCGTGAAGGCGATTGAGGCCGACACCGCGTTCGGCCGCTTCGGTGAAACGTCAGACATCGCCGCGGTTGTTGCCTTCCTCGCATCTGACGATGCCCGGTGGGTGACCGGTCAGGTGATCGAGGCGAGCGGCGGCTACAGGCTCTGATCGGCTGAGCTGCCCCGGCAACGGCGCGCCGCCACGCAGGCGACGGCCAAACCATTCCACAGCTTGGGAGAGCGATGATGAAGGTTGGAATCATAGGATCAGGGGAAATCGGCGGCTCGCTGGCCCGACGGCTCTCAAAGCTGGGCCATCAAGTATCCATCGCCAATTCGCGCGGCCCTGGATCGCTTGCGGATCTCGCCGCCGAGACCGGCGCCAGGGCGGTGACCGTCCATGAAGCGGCACGCAGCGGCGACATCGTCTTCGTCGCGATCCCGGCCTTCAAGATCGCCGATCTGCCGAAGGATCTGTTCGACGAGGTCGATGCCGATGTCGCCGTCGTGGAGACGGGAAATTACTATCCCCAGGAGCGGGATGGGCGGATCGATCCGATCGAACAGGGCATGGCCGAAAGCCGCTGGGTGGCAAATCAGCTCGGTCGGCCGGTGCTGAAGGCCATCAACAATCTGCACTGGCGCAGCCTGCTCGATGGCGGAAAGCCTGCGGGCACGCCGGGACGCATCGCGTTGCCGGTGTCGGGCGATAATGAGGCCCATAAAGCCAGGGTCATTCGGCTGTTCGATGAACTCGGATACGACGGTGTCGACGCCGGCCCTCTTGACGAGTCCTGGCGTCAGCAGCCCGGCACGCCGGTATACGCCGCTAATCTCGATACGGATGGTGTCCGTAAAGCACTTGCCGAAGCCAGTCCTGAGCGAAAGCCGGAATTTCGTGCTGCGCTCAACAGCAGCATCGGCAAACCTTAGGAGGACCAATGGATACGCAGCCAAAGGGACGGGTCGTCCTCGTAACAGGAGCCAGCCAGGGTATCGGCCGGGCTATTGCCTTACGCCTCGCGAGAGACGGCGCAAAGGTCGGACTGGTAGATCTGAAGGAAGAGAAGCTCGCTGAGGTAAAGAAGGAAGTTGAGGCCCTCGGAGCGAGCGCCACGTCATTTGTCGCCGATGTCAGCAAGCGCGATGAGGTGTTTGCGGCGGTACATCAGGTCGAGAGGGAGCTTGGTGGCTTCCACGCCATCGTCAACAATGCGGGCGTTGCGCAGGTCAAGCCACTCGCCGACGTGCTTCCGGAAGATATGGATCGCATCTTCCGAGTGAATGCCGATAGCGTGGTATGGGCATTCAAGCCGCTGCGGCCAAGTTCAAGGCTCGGGGCATCAAAGGTAAGATCATCAACGCATCCTCCGCCGCTGGCCACGAAGGCCTGCCAGTATGCGAGCGCCGGCATCACGGTGAACGCCTATTGCCCCGGCATAGTCGGAACTGACATGTGGGTCGAGATCGACGAGCGCTTTTCACAGCTCACGGGCGCGCCGAAAGGCGAAACCTACAGGAAGTATGTTGGGGTATAGCGCTCGGTCGCGCCCAGACGCCCGAAGATGTAGCGGCCCTTGTTGCATTCCTCTGTAGCGACGATTCCGACTACGTCACTGGGCAGGCGATCCCGAGCGATGGCGGGCTCGTATATCGCTAGGCCCAACTCCCACTAACACGCGATGCGGCAAGGCAGGAGCCACTGGAAGGACTCCGCCAGAAACGTGCTGCCGCGGTGCGGCTATGAAGGCAGAGCCGTTCGGACGACTGATTTTGCCACGCGAGACTGGCTAAAAAAGGCTTGTTTGACGTACAGGCTCTCCGGATTTAGTGACAATCGTCGATCCGTACGGTTCGCGCGAGGAAATGATCAGCGCGTAATTCGGTAGTGGACGGGCCAGCTCCTTGGCTTCATCCCAGGGCGCCCGCATCCAGGTGTCGGTCTCTTCCTTCGTCAGCAATAGGACCGGCATGGCCTTGTCATGGATCGGTTTCACCAGGTCGTTGGGATCCGTGGTCAAAAACCCATAGAGATCGTCAGTGGTCAGGCCGTCCCTGACCTTTCGGACACTCTGCCATTGCGGCACATGGAGACCGGCAAAGAACATCAGCGACTTCTGCTCGTCGCGGGCGAACCAGGCATTGGGCACGTTTCCGCCATCCGCCTGGCTGGCCGGATCCGGTTCCGCGAAACTGGTAACCGGGACAAGGCATCTGTTTTCGACGCCAAACCATCGCGTCCAGTGCGGAAAACTGAGCTTGCGCACGTTGGTCGTGCCGCGGTCGGCCTCCATGCGGATCAGTTCTTCGAGATCGAATGGCTTGCCTTTGGCCGCAAGTTTCTCGGCCTTGATTTTGGCCGTCTTCTCAAGTGCGAAGCGCGGCGAGGGCAGTCCCCAGCGCGCATGGACCAGTTGCTTCTTCCCGTCGGCGGTGTTGCGGACGATCGGCCCCATCTGACCAGGATTCATTTGGTAGGCAGGCATCAGGTTGATCAGGCTTTCGGCATCCTGGGCCCATTTTGCGACCCAGTCCCTGTCTTCCATGCGATAAAGATTGTACATAGCAGGCCATCTGCTCCGCTTGAGCTCGAATGGCGGACAATCTAGCGGACGGCGCTGATTTCGCTAGTCGAGCCGGAAGACGTCGGCATTGTCCTGACGTTCTCGCAAGCCCTTGTAGGACGGATGGCGGAGTTTCCCGTCTGTCGACCAGGCGCGAAACTCGATCTCGGCGATCAGTGTCGGTTCGACCCAGACAATATCGGCGCTTCCGGAATAGGGCAGGGGCGGCTGCTTTCGGTTCCATCGCAGTGTGTCCAGCATCTTCCGCAACCTTATGATCTCGGCTTGCCTGAAGCCCGTGCCGACGCTTCCGACGTGGACGAGGTCGGCACCGCGGTAGGCGGCAAGCACCAACGAGCCGAAGCCCGAAGGGAATGCCGTCGACTTCTCATAACCGACAATGAAGAAGGCCTCGCTCTGGACGCATTTGACTTTCACCCAATCCCCGGTCCGGCCCGAGCGATAGGGCCGGTCGAGGTGCTTGCCGACGATGCCTTCCAGCCTGAGGCGGCAGACATGCTCCAGCAGGACAGCTGGTTCGCCATCGAGTGTTTCCGATAGCCTGACGGCGCCGACTTGATCATTCATTTGGCCGTTTAACGTGTCCTCGAGAAGGTGGCGTCGAGACCGGTATTCGACACCGCGCAGATCGTGGCCGTCCAGATAAACAAGATCAAAAGCGTAGAGGACGGCGTTGGAGGCACGGTTGCCGGCTTGTTTGCCGGATGCGCCCAGCGATTGCTGCAGCAGCCCGAAATCCGGACGACCCTCTTCGTCGAGCACGACCGCCTCGCCATCGATGATCATCGTCGCCGGCCCGAGCGCTCGGGCGGCCTGCTCTATCGCCGGAAACCGATGTGTCCAGTCATGTCCGCCGCGGGTGAGGATCCGGATCCCCTGCGGCTCGATATGGACGGCAAGGCGATAGCCATCCCATTTCAGCTCCCAGCTCCACTCGTTTCCTTTTGAGGGACGGGACTTCAGTTGCGCCAGCGCAGGCTCGACGCGCTCGGGCATGGGATCGAACAGCAGCTGTGGTTGGGCTGGATTACGCTTCCCGCGCGGCCGGGAACGGATCGGGGCCTCGGTGTCACGAAGGAGGGGTTTTGATCTCGGAGGCTTCGTCATGCCGGGAGTTCAGCAGAAAAATCTTAAAGACACTGTGACGATGCCGACTTGTCCCCGCAATTCACACAAAGGGATTAGCGCTCGCAAACGCTCGGAAAAAAATCCGCCGCCCGCTATTCTGCTGATTCCCTTCGGTATTCTGCTGATTTCTAATGTTCAGGATAATATTCCCATTCCTCCGGTTGCTTGACTCTTTAATTGCGTCGGAACAGAAAGGGAACATCCGCATTTGTCTGACATGATGTCGGCCGCCAACACGACCTTGAAGGGAGCCGTGAACGATGACTGCTGCCCGTGAAAGGGTGATTTCCGATCTGCGCGAGCGCATTACATCGCTGGAAGGCGTGTCAGCAAGAAAAGCCGGCTGTCTCTCCTTCGGGGTGCCGGAAATCGATGCAGTCCTGCCGGGAGGTGGTCTGGCCTATGGCGCCCTGCACGAATTTGCCGGCGGCGGAGCAGGGACCATCGATGGGGCCGCCGCGGCCCTGTGTGCGGCGGGGATCGCGGCCCGCACCAAAGGCCCGATCGTCTGGTGCCTGACGCGCCCCGATCTGTTCTTTCCGGCGCTCGCCCAGGTCGGCCTGCATCCCGACCGGGTGATCTTTGTCGAATCCGACAGGGAGGAGGACGTGCTCGCCAATATGGAGGAAGGGCTTTCCTTCGGTGGGCTCGGCGCCGTCGTTGGTGAACTCGTTCGCCTGCCGATGGTCAGTTCGCGCCGGCTGCAGTTGGCGGCTGAGCGAACGGGCACGATGGCGCTTGCCGTGCGGCGCTGGCGACGGCAGACGGGAGGCCAATGATTTTGGCCAACCGACGGCGTCGACCACGCGGTGGCGGGTCAGCGTCATGCCGTCGGAGGAATTGCCGGTGCCGGGCGTGGGGAGGGCCCAGTGGTTGCTGGAATTGATGCGCGTGAAAGCGGGTGAATGTGCTGAGTTTCTCGTGAGGGCGTGCGATGACAAGGGTTGTCTCGATCTATCTTCCGGATCTGCCGACGGATCGCATTCGTCGCGCCGATCCCTCTATTCCGCCTGAACAGGCGATTGCCGTGATCGCCAGGAGCGGCTCGAAACGCTGGGTGTCGGCCGCAGACGCCGCCGCTAGGAAATCCGGCGTGCATGTCGGCATGCCGGCGGCCAAAGCGCAGGCGCTGTTCCGCGGCCTGATGCTGGTCGATGCGGATCCTGCGCTGGATGCTGCAGCACTCGAACGCATCACCCTCTGGGCGCTGACGCTTTATTCCCCGATCGTTGCCGTCGATGGGATCGACGGGATCGTCATGGACACCGAGGGTGCCGATCACCTGCAGGGCGGCGAGCTCGCCATGGTGATGAAGATCGCTAATCAGTTCCTGGCAAAAAAACTCACCGCCCGTGTCGCGATCGCCGACACCTGGGGTGCAGCGCATGCCTGCGCCCGTGCCATCACTCGCGAGACAGTCATCGTGCCTTCAGGTGAGACCGTCCGCGCCGTCGAAAAGCTACCGATATCGTTGCTGCGCCTTCCGGGGAAAGTCGTCAGCGATCTGCGCACGCTTGGCTTCCAGACGATCGGCGAACTGGCCAACACGCCGCGCGGGCCGCTGACGCTCCGTTTCGGTCCGGAGATTGGCCGGCGGCTGGACCAGATCTTCGGCCGCGTCTCGGAACCAATCGATCCGATCCGCACCGCCGAGCTCGTCGAGGTGAGCCGCGCCTTTGCCGAGCCGATCGGTGCTGCCGAAACCATCGACAAATATGTCGGCCGGCTGGTTGTGCAACTGATCGAGGAGCTGCAAAGGCGCGGTCTTGGTGTCCGGCGCGCCGACCTGATCGTCGAAAAGGTTGACGGTACGCGGCAGGCAATCCGCGCCGGCACGGTGAAGCCGGTGCGCGATGTCGCCTGGCTGACGAAGCTGTTTCGCGACCGGACGGAAAAGATCGAGCCCGGCTTCGGGATCGAGAAGCTGACCCTGGTTGCAGTGATGGCTGAGCCCCTGGAGGAGCGTCAGAAATCCTCCTCGCTGGTCGAGGAGGAAGTGAAGGACGTGACGCCGTTGATCGATATTTACGGCAACCGCGGCCAGCGTGTTTATCGGGTGGCGCCGGTTGCCTCCGACGTGCCCGAGCGCTCCGTCCAGCGTATCAGTCCTGCTGCCGATCCGGTCGAGGTCACCTGGTTCAGTCATTGGCGCCGGCCGGTCCGGCTGCTGGCCCGTCCCGAACTGATCGAGGCCATCGCCTTGTTGCCGGACCGGCCGCCGGTCTCGATCACCTGGCGCGGCAAGCGCCGGAAGGTCAAGCGGGCCGACGGTCCGGAACGGATCTTTGGCGAGTGGTGGCAGCGCGACGCCGAGATGGAGGCGGTGCGCGATTACTTCGTCATCGAAGACGAGGCCGGCGAGCGCCTCTGGGTGTTTCGCTCCGGTGATGGCATCGATCCGGAAACCGGAAGCCATCGCTGGTACTGCCATGGGATCTTCGCATGAGTTATGCCGAGCTGCAGGTCACGACCCATTTTTCCTTCCTGCGCGGTGCAAGCTCGGCGCAGGAACTGTTCGAGACCGCCAAGGCTCTTGGCATCGAAGCCCTCGGCGTCGTCGACCGCAATTCGCTTGCCGGAATTGTCCGGGCGCTTGAAGCATCGCGTGCCACCGCCTTACGCCTCGTTGTCGGTTGCCGGCTTGATCTGGCCGACGGCATGTCGCTGCTGGTCTACCCGACCGACCGGGCTGCCTATTCCCGGCTGACCCGTCTCATCACGCTCGGCAAGTCGCGCGGCGGCAAGAACAACTGTATCCTGCATTGGGACGACGTCATCGCCTACAGCGACGGCATGATCGGCATACTTGTGCCGGATCTGCCGGATGACGTCTGCGCGATCCAGCTGCGCAAGATGGCCGAGCTGTTTGGTGATCGGGCCTATGTGTCGCTTTGTCTGCGACGCCGGCAGAACGACCAGCTGCGGCTGCATGAGATTTCCAATGTTGCGGCGCGGTTCAAGGTGCGGACGGTCGTCACCAATGATGTCCTCTTCCACGAGCCAGGCCGCCGACAGCTGCAGGACATTGTCACCTGCATTCGCACCCGCACGACCATCGATGATGTCGGTTTCGAGCGCGAGCGCCACGCCGATCGTTATCTGAAGCCACCGGAAGAAATGCAGCGGTTGTTTCCGCGATACCCGCAAGCCCTGGCGCGAACCCTGGAGATTGTCCGTCGCTGCACGTTCTCGCTTGAGGAACTCACCTACCAATATCCGGAGGAGGCGATCGTGCCGGGCAAGGACGCCCAGGCTTCGCTCGAGCATTATGTCTGGCAATGCGTGCCCGATCGCTATCCCGAAGGACTGCCGCCCGATGTATTGAAGGTCGTGCGGCACGAACTCGATCTCATCCGCACCATGAAATACGCGCCCTATTTTCTGACCGTCTTCTCGATCGTGCGTTATGCGCGGTCTGAAGGTATCCTTTGCCAGGGAAGGGGTTCTGCCGCCAACAGCGCCGTCTGCTACATTCTCGGCATTACCAGTATCGACCCCTCGACCAACGACCTTCTGTTCGAACGCTTCGTCAGCCAGGAGCGCGACGAGCCACCTGATATCGATGTGGATTTCGAGCACGAGCGGCGCGAAGAGGTCATTCAATGGATCTATCGCACCTATTCCAGAGAAAAGGCAGCGCTCTGCGCCACCGTGACGCGCTACCGCGCCCGCGGCGCGATCCGTGACGTCGGCAAGGCGCTCGGCCTGCCGGAAGATGTCATAAAGGCGCTGTCATCGGGCATGTGGTCCTGGTCGGAAGAGGTCTGCGATCGCAATGTCCGCGAGCTCAATCTCAATCCAGATGACCGGCGTCTTGTGCTCACTCTGAAGCTCGCGCAGCAACTGATGGGCGCCCCAAGGCATCTCGGCCAGCATCCCGGCGGTTTTGTCCTCACCCATGATCGGCTCGACGATCTCGTGCCGATCGAACCGGCGACGATGAAGGACCGTCAGATCATCGAATGGGACAAGGACGACGTGGAAGCCCTGAAATTCATGAAGGTGGACATCCTGGCGCTTGGGATGCTGACCTGCATGGCCAAGGCCTTCGATCTGATCCGCGAGCACAAGGATCGGGATCTCGACCTGTCTGACATCGAGCAGGAGGATTCTGCGACCTATGCGATGATCCGAAAGGCCGATACGCTCGGCACCTTCCAGATCGAAAGCCGCGCGCAAATGGCGATGCTGCCGCGGCTCAAGCCGCGGACCTTCTACGACCTCGTGGTGCAAGTCGCCATTGTCCGGCCCGGCCCGATCCAGGGCGACATGGTTCATCCCTATCTGCGCCGGCGCGAAGGCAAGGAGGCGGTCGAATATCCGACGCCCGAGCTTGAGGCGGTGCTGGGCAAGACGCTCGGCGTGCCGCTGTTTCAGGAGTCGGCGATGAGGGTGGCGATGGTCTGCGCCGGCTTTACCGGTGGCGAGGCCGATCAGCTGCGCAAGTCGATGGCGACCTTCAAGTTCACCGGCGGCGTCTCGCGGTTCAAGGATAAACTCGTATCGGGCATGGTGAGGAACGGCTACACGCCGGAATTCGCGGAAAAGACGTTCTCCCAGCTCGAAGGTTTTGGCTCCTACGGTTTCCCGGAAAGCCACGCGGCCTCATTTGCGCTGATCGCCTATGCGTCGAGCTATATCAAATGCCACTATCCGGAAGCCTTCTGTGCCGCGCTGATCAATTCGCAGCCCATGGGTTTTTACGCGCCGGCGCAGATTGTCGGCGATGCGAGAGCCCACGGCGTCGAGGTGCGGCCGGTCTGCATCAATCGGTCCCGGTGGGACTGTACGCTGGAGCGGATCGGCAATTCTGGCCGCCATGCTGTCCGGCTCGGTTTCCGGCAGGTGAAAGGACTGGCGGTCGCTGACGCGGCGCGCATCGTCGCGGCACGCATGGACAATGCCTTTGCCTCGGTTGACGATATGTGGCGACGATCCGGCGTGCCATCGGAGGCGCTCGTCCAGCTTGCCAAGGCCGACGCCTTTCTGCCGTCGCTGAAGCTTGAACGCCGCGACGCGCTGTGGGCGATCAAGGCGCTGCGCGATGAACCCCTGCCGCTGTTTGCCGCCGCGGCCGAACGGCAGATGGCTGCAATTGCCGAGCAGCAGGAGCCGAAGGTGGCACTTCGGCAGATGACGGACGGGCATAACGTCATTGAGGACTACAGCCATACCGGTCTGACATTGCGGCAGCATCCGATCGCCTTCCTGCGCAAGGATTTATCAGTGCGCAACATCATCACATGTGCCGAGGCGATGAATTCGAGAGACGGGCGGTGGGCCTATACCGCCGGCCTTGTCCTGGTGCGGCAAAAGCCCGGATCGGCCAAGGGCGTCATGTTCATCACCATCGAGGACGAGACCGGGCCGGCCAACCTCGTCGTCTGGCCGACGCTGTTCGAAAAACGCCGGCGGGTCGTTTTAGGTTCTTCGATGATGGCGATCAATGGTCGGATTCAGCGTGAAGGGGAGGTGGTCCATCTTGTCGCCCAGCAGCTGTTCGATCTGTCAGGCGATCTGACCGGCCTTGCCAATCGGGATGAGGAGTTCAAGCTGCCGGCCGGCCGTGGTGATGAGTTCGCCAGAGGCGGCGGGCCTGATCCACGGGACAAGCCGAAGCCGGTTATCGCCGCGCGCGACTTGTTCGTGCCTTTATGCCGAACTCGGCATAAAGGCACTTATCCCGAGCCGGATACTATGCCGAGCCCGTTTCCTAAAGCACGGGATTTCAGGTAAAGCCGCCTGGTAAGCTCGGCATAGTTTCAAGTACTGAAAGGCGGAAAATCAGCCCTACGGACATCTCGCCAGCCAGAGCATTGCCAGACATACTTGTAGAACGGCCGAAACAGTCCTCGGCGGGAGAGCGTTTATGGACCGGATTTTTATCGTAGGTAATGGCGGTAGCGGCAAGTCGTGGCTGGCTAAAGAGTTGGCGGCCAAGCTTAAGTTTCCGGTCACTCACCTGGATGATTTGCATTGGCTACCCGGTTTCGCGGGAGAGCGTCCACGCCATGAGCGTGATCAACTCGTGGCTGAAGCCGCAGGCAACGCCTCGTGGATCATAGAGGGTATATATGGTTCAGTTCTTAAGCAGATCTTTCCTCGTGTAACAACATTGATCTGGCTCGATATAGTTGACGACGAATGCATTGCAAATTTGCTGCGACGGGGGCAAACCGATGGAGGAACGCCAGAGCAATTCGAAGAGCTGCTGGAGTACACTCGTGGTTACCGCCTCCGAAAGAACCACCTGAACTCCTTTGAGGCGCACCACTGGTTCTACGAGCAACATCTCGAGCAAAAATATAGGCTGACGAGCCGATCTGAGGTCGTCGATTTTTTGGTTGGCCTCCGATAGACACTTCACGTTTGAGTACGCCCCGCGGCATCTGGCGCAAAAACGCGGACAAGTGCCTGAAGGGTGGGTGCAATAACGCCGCAGGAGTGTCTGCGGCGTTAGACTTCTACAGGGTGTCGAGAAACGTCAATAGCTTGTCGTCGGCTTTAAATCGGCGAAAGGGTTGCTCGTTCAATGAGTCTACCTTCGCAAGGGCCGCCTCCTTTATCGCAAGATGCGCATGAAGGTAGGCTTGCGTGGAGCGTGTCGATTCATGGCCCAGCCATAGCGAAATCACCGTGCTATCGACGCCAGCATCCAGCAATTCCATCGCCGCGCTGTGACGAAGAACGTGCGGTGAAATGCGCTTGGCTCGCAATGACGAGCATTGCGGTGTTGCCTGCTTCACATACTTCGCCAGCAGATATTGAACCGCGTCCGGACTCATCCGAGATCCATGCACGGTCGGGAAGAGGATGTCGGAATGGCCCAATCTTGGCTCGTCCAGCCATTGTTTAAGCACAGCGCGCAGAAATTTGGTGAGCGGCGTAACACGCTCCTTCCGACCCTTTCCGAAGCATCGAATATGCCGGCATCTAGTGTCACAGCGCCGCGATCAAGGCCTACCAGTTCGGAGAGCCGCATGCCCGTCTGAATTGCCGTCAGGAGCAGGCAATAATCGCGGCGACCAACCCATGACCGCTTGTCCGGTGCTGCCAGGAGCGCCTTGATCTCATCCCGGACGAGGAATTGTACCTCGCGCTTCGCGCCGATCTTGCCGGGGATGGCGAGCACGCGTTGGATCTGGTGGCTAAAAGCAGGTTCCTCGAACGCAAGGAACCGAAAAAACGCGCGAATGGCGGTGAGCCTGAGATTATAAGTTGTGGTGCCCACGCGCCTTTCCGCGGTGAGATCATCCAGGAACGCTATGACGAGCTCGGCGTCGAAATCCTCAAGCATGAGGGATGATGGCGGCTTTCCCGTCTTGCGGTGGGCAAACCTCAAAAAGAGCTTGAAGGTGTCGCGGTAGGAGGCGACGGTGTGCATGCTGACATTGCGTTGGCGCATCAGCCGCAGCTGAAGAAGCGCTCGATAAGCCGTGGGAGCGAACTCGTCATTGTGACGCCTCCCATCGCGCGTCCAGACGGAGTTTGGCTTCCTCCAGAAGATCGGGATGTGCGCTGAGATACCAGTAGGTATCGGCCACCTTTCCATGGCCGAGATATGTCGAAAGTTCCGGAATTCGAAGGTCGACGTCATCGCCGTTCCTGTACCAGTCCAAAAGCGTGCGCACCGCGAAGGTATGGCGAAGATCGTGGATCCTCGGCCCTTCTGCCTCGGAAGCTCCCCGCAGTCCGGCCTCACGGGTCCAGAGAATGAAGGAGAAATGAGGGTTGGCATGGTTCAGACCCCGCCCACGATCCCCTGTGAAGAAGAACCTGCTGGCGCGTCGGGTCGGCAAACGATCTCGCTCATCAGAATACCGTCGGAGTGCGTCCCAGGTGCTGCGATGCAAAGGTATGTGTCGGCTCTTACCGAACTTCGTCTCACGGATCGTCAATGTTCCGGTGTCCATGTCGGCATCCTCCCGTAAGAGGCGCGCGGCCTCGGAAAACCGCATTCCTGTCGATGCGAGCAATCCGAAGAAATAATGATAGGTCACGCCTCGGAAGCTGCCCGGATGCAGGCGAGGCATAGCGCTCAGAAGATCAGCGACCTGCTCGTCGGAATAGATGAAGGGTCGGGGTCGTCGCTGCGGTACGAAAATGCCAGAGGGTGGGACCTCTGTCTTTGGATCAGTCAGTGCGACATGGCGTGAGAAAGACCGGACCGTCGACAGTCGCGACGACCAAGTCCGCGGCCCGCACTGGTGCTCCGCCCATTCAACGGCGAGCTTTGCGGTGATGTGGTGTTGGCCCCGTGCCTGGGCATACGCAATAAATTTACGTAGCCGGCTTTCTTGGCTGCTAAGTTTGAAGCCGAGGGACCGGCGTAGCGCCAGATATTGCTCGAGTGATGCCAGCAGCGTGCTCATAGGCTTGCTCCCAACCACGGCCGGGCAAGCGATCGAAGGCCTTCGGTATCGAGCTTCGCGTAGATTCTTGTTGTGTCTGGTTGCTTGTGCCGAAGGACCTGCGCCAGTTCCGTGAGGCTGACGCCTGAGCGGATCGCCATCGTCGCAAACGTGTGCCGGAATATATGGGCATGATGAGAGCGGAGCCCGGTGATCTTGGCGCGCTTCAGAGCCCGTCTGGCGATGAGGATGACGGGCGTGGCATTTGAGAACGGCGTGCAGGGCGTCTCGACCCTATGGAAAATGGTCCGCGCTCCGGAGCTGGGGCGGCCATCTACAACGTAATCCGCGATCGCTGCGCCTACGTCCTGTGGGAGAGGCATTGCCGCCACCCGGCCGCCTTTGCCATGCACTTGAACGATGCCACGATGCCAGTCGATGTCGTCCAAAGACAATAGGGCGACTTCTTTCGCGCGTAGGCCAAGTCGGGACATGAGCATCAGGATTGCGAAATCTCGACGACCAGCGACAGTGGCTCGATCGCAAGCAGCCAGAACCTGATCGAGCTGAGCGACACTCATGAACGACGGCAAGGACGATAGCCGGTGGTTCTTGACCATCGGGACGGCCTGCGCGAGATCAAGTTCTATAACTCCCGCATTCCAGCAAAACTGGAGAAAAACCCGAAGTCTGGATGAAATGATCTTGGACGTCGCGGCTGTGTGGCGTTCGAATTGGCCCGCTAGATAGTCGCGAATATCGTCGTACTGGAGGTGAGCTATGCCTGACCTGTCGATCCATAAGGCGCGCAGAAATTGTCTGCTATACCTGAGATGGGCCGAAATCGTCGGCGCAGCGTAACCTCTGCGACGGAGGTCGATGGCAAACCGGCCTGTCAAGTCATCGATTGGGTGAGCGGCCGGCGGTGCTTGGTACACCACGCCCACCTCTATGAGCTTCGCCCTTAGATGCTGGATTGAACGGCGCTCTCCGTGTCGTAACGTGGCCGCGGCGGCACGGGATTCGATAAAGCGGTCGATATCATCGTAGAGGACCACTGTCGGCTCGCCGTTCCGGCAATCCTTCTTCCACTCGACAAAGGCTGAAATGGTCTGGATCGTCGATCGAATGCTTTTGGCACTATAGCCTTGATCCGTCATCATGCTGACGACGCACCGGGCGCAATCCTGATGAGGCCAATCGTTGATAATTTGCGGGAGAATCGTGTTCTCCACAGGCAAGATCGTCATGCTCGTCTCCGCTTAATTGTAACAGCGGAGACTGGATATTATGCCGAGCTTACCAGGCCGCTTTACCTGAAATCCCGTGCTTTAGGAAACGGGCTCGGCATAGTATCCGGCTCGGGATAAGTGCCTGACCTTCATATCGATACGCTGAAGGTGAAGAGCAGGAATTTTCACTAAGAAATCCAGCTGGATTGCTGTCCCAAATATGGCCGTCGGCGGTTCGATTCCGCTCAAGCTCGTCAGCTGGCGAGGACCATTCCGGCCGTTCGCACAGGTCCAACGAGTTCCTGAAAGCTGACAGCCGTCTTAGCCCTAAGTGTCTCCAGTGGGCGGTCCATTCTCAACGATTGAAGTTTGATGTGCCAAGCCGTCAGCGGTGAGCCAGTTCGTCACATGCGCTTGTGGCCCGCCGGTCCATGAGACGGGCAATTTCGGGTGGAACCTGCCTTGGCGGCTCGGGTTAGCGAGATGCTCCGGAATCCTACAGCGGGATCATTCACTCTCAATCGCTTCGAAAAACCGGAGATATTGAAACATCATGACTATAGAAAACAAGATGACGGGTGATTTCAGAAGCAAGCCAAAAACCATGGAGATCGCTGAAAAGATCATCACCTTTACGAAGGGGCTCGGGCCGAGCCGCCAAGAGATAAAGGGCCAAATGACCTTTGCAGGGAAGCGCAAATTTCTTTGGATGTGGACTTACGGTGGCACGGGCGATGGCACATTGTACCTCACGGTCTGCTTGGATCGTGAGGTGAAGGATCCGCATTTTCATTACGTGAAGCAGACCAGCCCGACACGGTGGAATCACCACGTAGTCGTAAAATCGCTCAACCAGATTGAGAGCCCATGGTTTAAAGACCTGGTCAAAGCGGGGTATGACTTCGCCAACAAGTAGACTAACCTTTGCGAACTCACTCGCAGACGCAGGTTGGGCACGGTGATCGACGGCGGCCCTGCTGGCCGCTGTCGCTCTCAACGCCGTCGGAAGGGAACCACATTTCGCGTAAAAGGTTTGTCCTCCTCAACCGACAGGAGGATCACATGGTAACGATGGTAGGCAACGAGTCCGACATCAAAGGTTTGGTCAAGGATCTAATTTATCTTGAGCATGACGCGATCGCTGCGTATGATTCCTGCATCGCTCGCCTCGACAACAAGAAGTTTGCGAGCCAGATCGCCAGCTTCAAGCAGGATCACCTGCAGCATCTTGAGGTACTAAACGAGATGGCGCGCGAGCTTGCGATCGAGGCCCCGACGAGGGGCGACATGAAACAGATGCTGACGACCGGCAAGGTCGCCCTCGCCGACCTAATGGGGGATGCCGCGATCCTCAAAGCAATGAAAACGAATGAAGATGATACCGTGACCGCCTACGAGCGAGCCTCGCGTCACCAAGACGCTATACCGGCCTCGAAAGCGTTCTTCATCAAGGCGCACCAGGACGAGGAACGGCATCGGGCGTGGATGGATACGACCGCGAAGGCTTTGTGACCTGGCACGGTACGGGATAGAATGCGAGATCAGCGACATCGCGATGAACCGAACGCACCAAGGAGACCTGTTTGCCCAAGCCGAGGCGGATCTGCCTGAAGGCTTCCGCTACGGAGCAACCGTTGTTCCGGAAGCCGAACAGTCCCGTCTCCTCGAGCAAATACCTTTGTTGCCGCTCAAACCTTTCGATTTTCACGGCTTCGAGGGAAAGAGAAGGGTCGTCTCCTTTGGCTGGAAATACGACTTCGAGACAGAAAGAATGAAGCCCGCCGAGAGCATCCCGGATTTCCTTCTTCCCGTGCGTGAGCTTGCCGCCGCCTTTGCCGGAATCGAGGCCAGCCTGCTGGAGCAAGCGCTAGTCAGCGAGTATGGCGAAGGCGCGCCGATCGGATGGCACAAGGACAAAAGGGTATTCGGCAGGATCGTCGGCGTCTCGCTATTATCTCCATGCACATTCAGGCTGAGACGGCGGGCTGGCTCCAAGTGGCAGCGCGTCTCGCTCACTGTCGAGCCAGGATCAGCATATCTGCTGTCTGGGCCGGCGCGAAGCGATTGGGAGCATTCCATTCCGCCGGTCGACAAACTCCGCTATTCGATCACGTTCCGCGAAATGAGCTGATCGATGATAAGTTGGTGACCTTACAAACGGCTGCAGGGCTCACGAATGGAGTGGTGATCGTTGCCTCGCGCGGTCGGCTGGTTCTGGACGTTTCTTCCCGACCGGGCCGTCCTCTGAGGGCGGCCGCCCGCCGGGCGACGTCGACTTCACGGTCGGCGCAAGTCTGCCGATATCTGGCCTAACCGCGTGGCAGAGACTGTTTCAGCATGGCCGCTTTCAAGCCGGGCAGACTGTGCTCGCACACGGCGCGGCTGGTGCCGTCGGCTCACAGCAGGCGACGGGAATGATTGCGGGAACATCACGATAAGAATTTCGCCAATTATTTCCCGATCTGGGATCATCTGTTCGGCACCTATTACGAGGGCGATGCAGACGTGCAAAGCTCGGTCTGGACCGCGACTACTTCAACCAAACCGATCTGTTCCGCGAAAGCACCGCCACAGAAATCCGTTTCTTCCAACGCGCGGGGCAAGCTGCCAAGGCCAAGTGCGGCATAATCCGTTTAGGGCGGAGCCCTCCGTAGACACCCTTGGAGAGTTTGTCAGCGGGCGCCAGATTACTGCTTGCCAATCTACGGGTCCCAACACGTCCCCGCTGGCAACTGCCAACAAACGTTACACCAATCGCTCAGGCTCTAAAAGCAGCGGAGAATCTCCCCCGAGGGATTGAATACCAATCCGAGGCAACGGGGACCCAGCCTACTGATGACCCATCAGTTTCAGCAGCCCACGGCGCCCGGCAGTCCTCGCCTGACTAAAACCATCATGTGATAGAATTGCGCGCAGCGCAGGCGAGGAAAGCCCTAGCTGAACACCTTCTGCAAAGCTTCCTGAAGCGCCACATCGCTGAATGGCTTGAACAGGCAGGCGACCGCTCCGCCTTGAAGAAGCGGGGCTCGTTCATTTTCATCCTTATGCGCCGTGATGAATATGATTGGAATCTTTTCGCCCCGTCTAAGCAACTCTTCCTGGAGTTCGGGTCCAGACATGCCCGGCATTGCGATGTCGAGTATCAGGCAATCGGTTTGCGACATCCATTCGGATCCCAGGAACTCGATGGCGGAAGAGAAAGCTCGCACCTCGAAACCAAATATCCGTATCAAGTCAGGGAGCGCCTCCCTGACAGACTCGTCGTCGTCGACGACCGAAATGAGTGCTTTTTTCATGGATGATCTGCCTCGGCAACGGCACCGGGGTTACCGGTTGAGGCCGCCTGAATCGGTATCGAAAAGCCGAAGATCGAGCCACCGGCAGGACTCGGCTCGGCCCAGATTTTCCCGCCGTGCCCTTCGATGATTGAACGGCTGACGGAAAGGCCGATCCCAACGCTATCGAGTTTGGTTGTATGGAACTCGTCGAACATCCTTGCGATGTTGCTGGTTCCGTGACCTGCGCCGGTATCCTCCACTGTTAAGTGCACCTCTTTAGTGCCCACGGGCGCTGTGCGCACGACGATGTTTCGCGACACTTGATCGACGCCGGCCATGGCGTCGATCGAATTGCGTAGGAAGTTCATTATGACCTGCTGAAGTTGTACCCGGTCTCCTGCGACAAGGGGCAGAGCCGCCGAAAGTTTAACATCTAGAGAGATCCGTCCGCGTTGCATATTGTTCGAAAGAAGGCTGATGACCTCGCGAGCCGCTTCGTTGAGGTCTACCGGTTCGACGACGGTAACGCCTAGTCTGACCAATCTCCTTAACCGCGCAATCACTTCAGCGGCACGGTTGGCGTCGCGAATGGTTCGTCTCGCCGTCTCAATCGCTCCTTGGATATTGGTCGGAGTCGCGGACAGCATGCGAAGAGACGTGTTGGCATTGGTAATAATTCCGGACAGTGGCTGGTTGACTTCGTGCGCAATGGACGCTGCCATCCTGCCCAGGCTCATGACCCTCGCGAGTTGCGCCAGTTCGGTGCGCAGCTTGTCCCGCGCAAGCTCGGCAACACGCTGTGCCGAAACGTCCTGGATGGCTCCTATGCATTCGGTGGTGTCGTCCAAAAGTCGAACAATTCGACCGACCACCCTGACATATTTGACTTGGCCGTCTACAAACAGCCTGATTTCGTAGTCCGGATTGTCTGCTCCCTGCCGAACGTCGGCCATCTTTTTGGCCAGTAGAGGAAGATCCTCTTCAAAAACCCTCTCGGTGATCTTGTTGAAGTCGACCACCGTCTCGGGTTCGAATCCGAATATCCTATTGAGTTCCTCGGAGAAGGTAATTTCGTCAGTATCGACTTTCCAGGAAAACGTCCCCGTACGACTAATCCGCTGCCCTTCCGCCAACAGGACCTCGCTTCGCCGGAGCCGCTCCTCGGCGATCTTCCGGTCGGTTATGTCGGAAACGGCGCCGATGAACTCCGGATCGGCCGGATCCGATCCAATGTTCTGCAGGACGACGTGGACGTATTTCACTTTCCCGTCGGGCATGAGCAGCCGATGCTCAAGTTCCATGTCCTCGCCATCCTGCATCGCCCGCATGACTAGACTGCTTACCAGCGGCAGATCTTCTGGATGGCAACGGCCGAGCATCAAATCAACGGTGGGAGTTTGTGTGGTGGGATAGCCCGCCACGCGGTAGGCCTCGTCGGACCAGAGGATTTCCTCCGTCGCTGGCCTCCACCATACGCTTCCTGTTTCTGTCAGCCGTTGGCCCTGTGCAAGGAACGCCGCGCTACGCCGCAAGTCCTCTTCGGCACGCTTGCGATCGTCAATGTCGGTATTGGTTCCGTACCACCGAACGATCGAAGCATCGTCCGTGAAAAGAGGATTCGCGCGGAAGAGGAACCACCTGTATTCCCCGTCCCATCGGCGTAGGCGGGCCTCGGCCTCGCCGGCTCGTCCCGATGCCAACATTTCAATCCACACCGCCTTCAGACTTTCCGCGTCATCGGGATGAAGGGCTGCGGCCCACCCCCATCCAGACGCTTGCTCGGTCGTAACACCGAGGTATGACAGGAAGTGTTCGTTGAAGAAATCCGCGCTGCCATCTGGAAGAGTGGACCACGCCATTACCGGGATCGCGTCAACAATCCTGTTGTGCGCCTTTACGGCCCCTCCTGAAGCATCCTCACCAAGCCGAAGTACTTCGTTCAGAACGCCGGCGGCCTGATTCGCGGCTACATGAAGAATGAGCCTGTCCTGCTCGCTCGGAAAGGAGGACTTGCGGGTCCCCGCTACGAGCACGCCGATGCAACGATGGATGCCGAGGTGCTGCTGAACGGTAACATAGTCGGCGTTGTCACACCGTAGCTTCGCAGCCTGCGGCCACTCTGAGACGACGTCGCCCAATAGCTGGGACAGAAAGCCGCTTAGTTCCGCCGTATGGCTGAGGCCTCCGTCGGGGCGGATTCGAGCGATTTCGACTTTCGGCTGGCCGTTCTGCGGTATTATTCTTAGGAAAAGAAAATCAACATCGACGATCTCGGCCAGAACGTTCAGGAGGGAATTGCAGATGTCAGCCGCACTCTCTCCTTTCCAGGTTTCTGGAAGAATTGTGATCGTCAGCAGATTGTCCATGCAGCGTCGGAGTACGTCGTTCTCCGACGCCGCTTTAAGCAAATCGGACATATCAGCCGCTGCCCCTTTGATGTACGCCTGTTGCTCAACCGCTCCCCCAAGTGAACCGGTCGAATGTGAAACGGGTTTTTCTGCATCGTGTGGCCAGTGGCAACGAGCGGCTGCGTCCGTGTGCCCCCGATGGTATCGCCGCCGAACGTGATCGTGGCCTTGGAGTCGAGCAGACGGGTTTCGTGGATCGAGTCCGTGCCGATCCTCCCGCAGCCAAGGTGAGGCAGATGGGGTCGAGTTAAGTCGGGGCAGAATAGCGGAACCAAATTTTTGTGGCACCCGCTGATGTGTCTGGGCCGCCCCGGACCGGATCCCGCCAAGCGGATGTCTTCAAATCGCTCGTTCGTTAAGAAATACCATTTCGACAAGGACTGCCCAATTTTGCTGGAGTATCACTGCGATCATCGACCGCAATACGCTGGGCTCACTTGCCCAGTCGCGCACGACAATGCACCATGCGCGGCGGTTGGCCTATTGTACTATGGTGTTGGCAATGGATTAAAGAAGCCGCGTCGGGAACGCGCGAAACCGCCAGCGAGGGCAGCTTCTCTTTGGCGGCCGAGAGCCATCAACGTTTTATCCACGAACGAAGCGCTCGTCGCAGAACACCTTTCGCCTGTTTTTACGCGGCAAAGCGCCCCTTCTGGCAAGCTTGTTGAAATGGATCACCTTCGGTACTCCAACTTCTCGGCGCCGCATAGATCTCTGGGAAGACCTGACGGTGGCGGTATCCTTGATGTTCTTGACCACGAGAACTCGAGCTTGATCTCGCAGTAAGACAGGCCGACGAGACGGCAGTGTTCGTAGCTCCGGCTGTCGTGGTCGATCACCCATCTGCCTTCAGCCAAAATCGATCACGCCAAGCGAGGCGCATCTTTTGGGAGCGGGTTTGGTCCGCATGTGTCGAGGTATGGCGGTCTCTGGGCACAAGCTCAGGTCTGACCATCGATACCATTGTACAATGGACTTCCAGGAAGTCCGGTGCATTCTCGCTCGGCGGCTCGCCGAACCTGGTTGTAAAAGCGCTATCGTCGACATTGCGTTCCGGTGGAGTTACGTTTTTTAGCACGACGACTTTGGCGCCTTCTTCGCGGAGGAAGCACATGTATCGGATAATTTCAGCAATGATTGATGCTAGTGCCACATCTCTTGACGCAATCGGGTTACCGACCGTCTTTGTAGTCGACGACGATGTCTCGGTCAGAGAGTCTCTTGAGCTGTTGATCACCTCAGCAGGCTGGCAGCCGCTTTTGTTCGAGTCGGCGCAGTCCTTCCTTGAAGCGCCTCCCACATCGGTGCCGAGTTGCGTCGTTCTCGATGTCAACATGCCCGGTTTGAATGGTCTCGACCTGCAGAGCATGATCAGTGTCAGCGGGAAGAAGATGCCAATAATATTCGTTTCCGGGTTCGGAGACGTTCCTATGACCGTCAGAGCTCTTAAAGGCGGCGCATTGGATTTTCTCACGAAACCGATCGACTCCGCCGCGCTTTTGGAAGCCATACGATCCGCGCTCTCACGAAGCGAGGCACTTTTGCGCGAAGGCGAAGAGTTAAGTCGACTGCAGCGTTGTTATGGCGCTCTCACGGTGCGTGAGCGCGACGTGATGTGGCGCGTGGTCAAGGGTCTTTTAAACAAACAAGTCGCCTTCGAACTCAATATCAGCGAGATAACGGTCAAAGCGCATCGCGGCCAGGTTATGCGAAAGATGGCCGCTCGGTCACTTGCGGAGCTTGTGAACATGGCCGCACGGCTTCGTATTGAGGACGAACCCGAAATCCACTAGCTGACCTCATGTCCACGATGGCTTCCTCGCTAAAACAGTCCGATCACTACATCTCATGGCTCAAGATCGCTCCGGCGGAGGTCCGTGAAAAGCTTGGAGGTAGCCCTGATGGATCGTATCGACGCAATGAAGGTCTTCGTCACGGCAGTCGAAGAGGGAAGCCTGGCAGGTGCTGCTCGCAGACTGAAGCGGCCTCCAACGGCGATCAGCCGCGCCTTGGGGCTGCTCGAGCAGCATGTCGGCGTGGAACTTCTTCATCGCACGACACGGAGCCTGAAACTAAGCGAAGCCGGCCAGCGCTACGTCGAAGCCTGCCGGAGGGTGTTGGTAGATCTGGAGGAGGCCGACATGATCGCCGGTTCGGAGCGATCCTCTCCTTTGGGGACGGTGACCATCTCCGCACCGCCTATTCTTGGCGAGGAAGTGCTTCGGCCCATTCTCGACAGCTTTCTCCGCGAATATCCGGGCGTCTCGGTTCGGCTTCTGATGCTTGATCGCTTCGTGAATCTAGTCGACGAAGGCGTGGATGCGGCTCTTCGAATCGGTAACCTCGTGGACTCGACGCACGTCGCTACCCGCATCGGTGGCGACGTCAGGCGCGTGGTGGTGGCTGCCCCTGAATACCTAGAAACCCATCCCGCAATCGATGAGCTTTCCGATCTCGCCAAACACGACCTCATCGCCTTCTCGAATTTTGGTCTCGAATCCTGGAGCTTTGCGCCAGCCGAGGGTTCTTCCGTCCCGAGAACCGTCCACTTCGCCCCTCGTTACCTCGTGAACAGCGTCCGAGCGGCCGCAGCGTCCGCAGCGGAGGGAATGGGTGTGACGCGGCTTTATTCCTATCACGTCGCCGACTACGTCCGCGACGGCCGCCTGCGGATCATTCTTCCCCATGCCGAGCCGCCGGCGTTGCCCGTTCATATCCTGACCCCTCGAGGCCGTTCCACTGTTCCCAAAGTGCGAACATTCATTGACTTCGCGGTGCCGCGTCTCCGGTCGGAACTGAAACGTATCGCGGCAGAATCCGGCAGCCTCGCCTGATCATTGATCATGCCGAATTGCAGATGGGTGCGGCGCGATCGCCGCATGCGCCAGCTCGATGTTCGAGACGACGAGATGCAATCCTTGTGCGGAATTAGATGCCGCTGCCGTCACGTTCGACCCGAAGATGACGGGGCAGGGGAAGCGGGCGGAGTGACCTGAAGGAGGACAACGGGCCGGCTTCAGTCGCATTTGTCGAAGACGGCGATCCTTCGAGCGCCCGGTCAAACTGATCCATAGGTATCGCCAATACCTTCGCACAATATCATCGGTATCCTTTCCGGACGATCTCTATGACGCATTCCAATCATTCCATCCCAACGGAGGACGTCATGTCAGCAGACGATAAAACGAGGATCGCACAATCGCCGACGCGGCGCGAACTGCTAGCAGTCACGGCCGCGACCGCCGCCCTCAGCATTCTCCCTAAGCCCGTTCGGGCGGCGACAGGAGGCGATGCGATCCGTCCCTTCAGGTGCGCGATCCCGCAGAAGGAGGTCGACGAGCTTCGACGCAGGATCCGCGCCACCCGCTGGCCTGGCAAGGAAACGGTTCCTGATCGATCGCAAGGCGCGCAACTTCTAAAATTGAAGCCACTCGTCGACTACTGGGGTACCGAATACGATTGGCGGAGGGGCGAGAAGAAGCTGAACGCGCACGCGCAGTTCATGACCAAGATCGACGCTCTCGACATCCACTTCATCCACGTCAAGTCCAAGCACGAAAACGCGCTGCCACTGATCATGACGCACGGTTGGCCGGGTTCTGTGCTGGAACTCGTCAAGACGATCGGGCCTCTCACCGATCCGACGGCGCATGGCGGCACCGCCGAGGATGCCTTCCACGTCGTCATTCCCTCCATGCCGGGTTACGGCTTTTCCGAAGTCCCGACTGAGACCGGTTGGGGGCCGGACCGCATTGGCCGCGCTTGGCATGTGCTGATGAAGCGGCTTGGCTACAACCGCTATGTCTCGCAAGGCGGCGACTGGGGTGCCGTGGTATCCGACAAGATGGCGGCGCAAGCGCCGGAGGGACTGCTCGGCATTCACACCAACATGCCGGCAACGGTTCCTCCTGATATCGCCAAGGCGCTTGCCAATGGCGAACCTGCCCCGGCCGGGCTCACCGCAGACGAGAAGGCCGCATATGAGCAGATGAATGCTCTCTACACGAAGGGAGCGGGATACGCCCTGATGATGGTGACGCGGCCGCAGACGCTGGGCTATGCGTTGACCGATTCGCCCGTCGGTCTCGCCGCTTGGTACTACGACAAGTTCGCGGACTGGACATATAGCGGAGGCGATCCGGAGAAGTCCCTGACAAAGGACGAGATGCTCGATGACATCTCGCTCTACTGGTTCACCGGAACCGCCACCTCGGGCGCGCGCCTGTACTGGGAAAACAACGCCAACAACTTCAACGCGGTCGACATCAAGATTCCGGCCGCGATCACCGTGTTCCCCGGCGAGATCTATCAGGCGCCCAGAAGCTGGGCCGAGAAGGCATACCACAACCTAATTTACTACAACAAAGTCGACAAGGGCGGCCACTTCGCCGCCTGGGAGCAACCAAGCCTTTTCTCATCGGAACTGCGCGCGGCGTTCAGGACGCTTCGCTGACGGCATTCCGAACGCACCTCAATCAAGGAGAACCACAATGACAAACTTTCCAAGAGGCACTGCGCTGATCACTGGCGGATCGTCGGGTATCGGAGCGCTCTATGCCGATAGGCTCGCCCGCCGCGGCTACGACCTGATACTGGTGGCGCGCAGCCAGGATGCGCTCGCCAGGATTAGCAAGGACATCGCGAGTTCGACCGGTCGGATTGTGAAAACCGTCCGCGCCGACCTTGGCCAGCGCGATGACCTTCTGAAGGTCGAAGGAATCCTTCGGAGCGACCCCTCGATCACCATGCTTGTCAACAACGCCGGGGTCGGCGCGGTCGAGCCGTTGCTCATGTCCGACGTCGAGGCGATGGAGAGAATGATCGCGATCAACGTCACGGCCTTGACCCGTCTGGTCTACGCCGTCGCGCCGTCCTTCGTCGCTCGCGAGCACGGCACGATTGTCAACATGGCCTCCGCACTGGGCGTCGCGCCCGAAATCCTCAACGGCGTTTATGGCGCGACGAAAGCATTCGTCATCGCCCTGACGTTCTCGCTGCAGAAGGAACTGGCCGAGAAGAACATCCGCATCCAGGCCGTCCTTCCCGGCGCCGTCGAAACTCCGTTCTGGGAAGCTTCCGGTGGTTCGTTGGACCGTCTCCCCGACCAGATCGTCATGAAGGCGGAAGACGCTGTCGATGCAGCACTCGCCGGTCTCGACATGGGCGAGCTGATCACACTTCCTTCGGTGCCTGACATCGGTGACTGGAACGCCTACGAGGCAGCTCGCCAGAAGCTGATGCCGAACCTTTCGCGCAATGTTCCGGCCGCTCGCTACCGGTCGCCGGCGCTGGCGTCCTGATAAGCCGCACGACAACAAACGAGCGAGGTCAGAGATGTCCCACAGCGATCTTTTGAATCGGTTCCCGCGGGTACGCCTAATGCGCGGGCCGACGCCGATGCAGCGGCTGGATCGTCTGGAGCGGGTGATTGGCGAGCGACGAAGAGGCGTCTCCATCTGGGTGAAGCGAGACGACCTCATGGAGCTAGGCGGCGGCGGCAACAAGCTGCGCAAGCTTGAGTTTCTGCTCGGGCAGGCGATCGCCGAAGGCTGCGACACCGTAATCGTGACAGGCGGAGTGCAGTCGAACTTCGCCCGATTGGCCGCCGCTGCCTGCGCCAGAACTGGACTTGCATGCGAACTGGTGCTTGCGCAGATGGTCCCCCGCCATAGCGAGATCTATCAGGGCAACGGCAACGTGCTGCTAGACCGGCTGTTTGGTGCAAGCCTTCATATTCTGGCGGAGGGAGACGACGCCAGCGGCTTCGCAAACTGCCGGGCTTCCGAGATCACGGCATCGGGCGGAAAGGCGTTCGTTGCCACCCTCGGAGGTTCGACGCCGGTCGGAGCTCTAGGATATGTCGACTGCGCGATCGAGATTGCGGCTCAGTCCGTCGAAATGGGTATCGCGTTCCAGCAGGTCGTCATTCCCAATGGCAGCGGCGGCATGCACGCCGGCCTGGTGGCGGGAGCGGCTGTGGCCGGGAAAGATCCTTCCCGAATAAGGGCGTACACCGTCCTGTCGTCAGCGGACGCATGCATCGCCGCGACGGTCGACAAGGTCAACGCGGTCTTCGAGCTCCTTGGGAAAGAAGACCGCGTTCAAGCGGAAGACCTGACGATAAGCGGCACGCAGCTCGGTCGCGGCTACGGCATGCCGACCTCCGAGATGGTCGAAGCGGTCCGGATCGTCGGCCGGTCGGAAGGCCTACTCCTCGATCCCGTTTACGGAGGGAAGGCCTTTGCCGGTCTGCTGTCCGATATCGAAAACGAAGTCATCGCGCCAGGATCGAACGTCCTGTTCGTCATGACGGGCGGTTCCCCTGGGCTCTATGCATACGCAGACGTCCTGAGCAGCAACTGATCCTCTCTTCCCGAGGGTAATCTTTATCAACTCCGAGGAATACCATGGCTACGAAACCAAAGATCGCCATTATCATCGGCTCCACGCGGCCTACCCGTTTCGCCGACAAACCGGCCAAGTGGATACTGAAGCAGGCGCAGGCCCGCGACGACATCGACGTCGAAGTCGTCGATCTGCGCGACCATCCTCTGCCGTTCTTCGACGAGGTCGCCTCGAACGCATATGCACCTAGCCAGAATGCTGAAGCTGTCCGCTGGCAGCAGACCGTCGGCCGCTACGACGGCTACATCTTCGTCGTCGCAGAATACAATCGCTCGATAACGGGCGTGCTCAAGAACGCCCTCGACCAGTCCTACACGGAATGGGCTCGCAAGCCGTTCACTGCGATCGCTTATGGCACTGCTGGCGGTTCGCGCGCACTCGAACACCTGCGGGGGATCGGGGTCGAGCTGCAGATGGTCTCTACCCATGCGGCCGTTCATATCGGCGGCAGCGATTTCTTCACGGTTTTCTCGATGGGCGGCAACAAGCCAATCGAGGAGATCGAAGCCAATCTCTTGCCGTCGGCAAAGACTGCGCTGGACGAGCTGGTCTGGTGGGCGAAGGCGACGATGGCCGCCAAGGCTGCAGAGGTCTGACCTCGGCAATTACATGCCGTGGGGGCGTGAACTGCCCCCACGGCATCGTTCTTCTTGAGGTGGTCACGGCCACCTAGACTAGGATTTTTTCAGCGGTGCCGGAAGCAAGTCGACCGGAAAGTCCTGATAGGAGACCGGGCGCAGGAAGCGGTAGATCGCCAACGTGCCGACTGAGGTCGATCTCCCGTCCGATGTGGCTGGATAGGGTCCGCCATGGACCATCGCCGGGGAGACCTCGACCCCCGTTCCGAAGCCGTTGACGAGAAGTCGGCCCGCGAGCAGCTCCAACTGCGAGATCATCGGCGAGGCGGCCCCGATGTCTCCAGCGTCCACGTGCAGGGCGATGGTCAACTGACCTTCCAGGGATCCCACGACCCTTCGCAATTCCTCGTCGTCACGGCAGCGGACGATCAGTCCCGAGGCGCCGAAAACCTCTTCCTGCAGTTCCGGATTCGCGAGGAATGCAGCCGCGGTCGTCTCGAAGAGCGCCGCCGCTGCCTGATGGGGCGTTCCGTCTTTTCCCGCGGCCACTTGCGAGACGGAAGACGATGACGACAGCCTTGCGACGCCATTGCAGTATGCGTCAAAGATGCCACCAGTCAGCATTGTTTGAGCCTGCGATTCCGAAAGCGCTGCGGCGGCACTCTCGATGAAGGCGTCGAGGCCCGCACCCTCGACGGCGATGATCAGGCCAGGATTGGTGCAGAACTGGCCAGCGCCGAGGGTCAGAGAGGATACGAACGATTTTCCGATCTCCGCTCCTCTGCTGCGAAGTGCGTTGGGATAGAGGATGACAGGATTGATGCTGCTCATTTCGGCGTAGACGGGTATCGGCTGCTTCCGCTCCGACGCGATCTTCATCAGCGCGGTGCCGCCGCGGCGCGAGCCCGTGAAGCCGACGGCGCGTATGCGGTGGTCGGCGACCAGGGTCTGGCCGACCTCGAATCCTGCGTCAAACAAAAGCCCAAACGTCCCCCGCGGAAGGCCGCATGCAGCAACCGCGTCCGCGACGGCTCTGCCGACCAGCTCGGACGTGCCGGGATGGGCGGAGTGCGCCTTGACGATAACCGGGCAGCCGGCGGCGAGGGCGGAGGCGGTGTCACCGCCAGCGACAGAGAAGGCGAGGGGAAAATTCGATGCCCCGAACACCGCGACAGGGCCGAGGGCAACGTTTCGCAGCCGAAGGTCCCGGCTTTGCAACCGGCCTGCGCTCCGTATCGGCCGGATCGAAGCGAAGTTCCTGAAACCTGCCGTCGCGAACCTCCTTGGCGAACAGGCGAAGCTGTCCGACGGTCCTGGCGCGCTCTCCCTCGATGCGGCCGCGTGGCAGGCCAGTCTCGTCAATCGCTCGCAGGACGAGATCGTCGCCGAGTGCAAGAATGCCTTCGGCGATGGCTTCCAGGAACCGAGCCCGATCATCGAGCGACGTATCCTTGTAGATCGGGAAGGCATCCCACGCCAAACTCGCGGCCTCTTCCACCTGCTCCTTCGTCGCGCCCGCGAAGCTCGGTTCCATCGGGTTGCCGGTGGCGGGATTGATTGCGCAGAATGCCGCGGCCGAGCCGCGCACGTTCGCGCCGCCGATAAGAAGGTCGCCGGAGAGTGTCATCGTGGATCCTTTCGAAATGTGGAGCCATGACGGTATTCGTACGTAGAATCGGAAGATCGACGTGAACCGTCGGGGGATGGCTGTGGACCTGAGATAGGCTTCAGCGAAAGGCATTCCAGCCCCTGGCGCGCAAAAGTATTACTTTTCATTACGAGCCAGCGGCGCAGTTTCAAATTGGTGCCCGCGCGACCTGCCGTGTCACACGCAGGCCGCCCCAGCCTATTTGTCGGCGGCCAGAGACTGCGTGATGTGTCCGCCCGGCTTCGGCGTCCGGTCTTTTTGCGAGCCCGCGTCTTCCGCTCTGCGGAGACCATCGCGCGAAAAAACGAGCGGCGATATTGTACCAAAGTGTCTCCGATACCTTCGGATCGGGTGGGCGCTTCAGCACACCAAAGTCCAATAGACGTTGAGGGTGACCGGACGTATCAGCGTTGCAACGTCACGCACGATAAGGAGTCCACATGACCCGCTGGCCAGATCGTCGAATTCTCGACCTGTTCGGAATCGAGCTTCCCATCATCCAGGCGCCGATGGCCGGCGCGACGACGGTCGACATGGTCGTCGCCGCGGCCAAGGCCGGCGGTCTTGGCTCTCTCCCAAGCGCACAGTTAAACGCCGAGGGACTGCGCCAGGCCTTGACCGAAATTCGGACCGCGACAAAAGCTCCGGTCAACGTTAACTTCTTCTCGCATGTTCCACCGCCGGGCGACCCGGCTTCCCAGATGCGATGGAGAGCTTTGCTTGCGCCCTATTTCGTAGAGGTAGGACTCGACCCCGCCGCGCCGATGTCGGCGGCAGGGCGCGCACCTTTCGATTCTTCGTTTTGCACGGTGGTGGAGGAGTTGAAGCCCGAGATCGTGAGCTTTCATTTCGGGCTGCCCGAAAAGGCACTGGTCCATCGAGTGAAGGCGACAGGCGCAAGGATCATATCATCCGCGACGACCGTGGCCGAAGCCGTCTGGCTCGAAGCAAACGGTGTCGACGCTGTCATCGCCATGGGTTTCGAAGCCGGTGGACATCGTGGAAACTTCTTGACTCAGGACATGGCGACGCAGGTCGGGACAATGGCGCTCGTTCCCCAGGTGGTCGACGCCGTGCGGGTTCCTGTCATCGCGGCCGGCGGCATCGCCGACGGGCGAGGGGTGGCCGCCGCCCTGATGCTCGGCGCTTCCGCCGTCCAGGTTGGAACGGCATACCTGTTTTGCCCGGAGGCGAAGATTCCAGCGGTTCAGGCCGCGGCGCTAGCTTCCGCACGGGACGATAGCACTGCGATAACGAATGTTTTCACCGGCCATCCGGCGAGGGGTGTCGTGAACCGTCTTATGCGCGAGCTAGGACCGATTTCGGAAAGCGTGCCTGCATTTCCGACTGCCGGAGGAGCTCTCGTTCCCATTAGAGCGATAGCCGAGGCGGAGTCGCGAAACGATTTCACGAACCTCTGGTCGGGTCAGGCGGCCAGTCTCGCCTTGAGGGTTGGGGCCGAGGAACTGACGCGAGAGCTCTATCAATCGGCGTTGGACGTCATCGCACGCGGCAGCGCCACGTAACGGCCACTTCGCCGATCATTGCGAATTGCGGCGGACAGCCTGCCGCCGGCCGACCGTTCACGCAGACGTCGGCCACCACTATGTGGAGGCACGACCGCACGCGCCTCTCGCAGTCGTGTCGACATATTCCAACTAACCGAAGGACAGCGTGATGTCTAAACACAGCCCGAGTCCATATATGGTCGTGCTCGCAGGATCAGCGTCGCTCGCCATCGCCATGGGCGTTGGTCGGTTCGCCTTCACTCCGATCCTGCCGATGATGCTGCACGACGGTGTGCTAGACCTTTCGCGAGCCGGAGAACTCGCCACCGCAAACTACGTCGGCTACTTGGTCGGTGCCGTGGCTGCGATGGCCGTACCCAGAAGGTGGGATCATACCTTCGTCATCCGCCTGACACTGGTTACCACAATCCTGCTCACGGCTCTCATGTCTGCATCCTATGCTGAGGCCTGGGTCGCTCTTCGGTTCCTGGCGGGCGTGACTTCCGCGGTCGGATTCGTCTTCACTTCCGGATGGTGTCTTGCCCAGCTTTCGGGAACCGGCAGCTCGATCGGAAGCGCCATATTCACAGGGCCCGGCGCGGGCATCGCAGTATCTGGACTGACCGCCAGTGGGATGACCGTGCTCGGGCTATCCGGCAGCACCGCCTGGCTGGTATTCGCGGCGATCTCCGCCATCATCAGCGGGATTATCTGGAAAACCTTCGGGAAGAGCTCGAAACCATCCGACGCCTATTCGGTCGGTGCACCGACAAGGGCCTCCGGCAAGGTGCCGAAATCAGAAATGCCTTTGTTCGCAATCGCCTACGGGCTGGCGGGCTTCGGCTACATCGTCACGGCAACGTATCTCCCGGTGATCGCGAAGAACAGCATCCCTGGCTCGCCTCTCCTCACGGTCTTCTGGCCACTTCTCGGACTGGCGGCCGTCGTCGGATCGCTGCTGGCGGCACGCGTGAAGCACGGCGCCGACGTAAGGCTTCATCTTACCGGCGCGTACTTAGTGCAGGCGGTGGGAGTTGCACTGTCAGTCGTATGGCACGACGCTTTCGGTCTTGCCATTAGCAGCATCCTCGTCGGCCTGCCGTTCACCGCCATCAGCTTCTTCGCGATGAACGAAGTAAGACGGATCAGATCGAGCCACCACTCGCGCTACATGGGGCTGCTGACGGCGGTGTTCGCCATCGGCCAGATCCTGGGGCCGCCAACTGTCGGAGCGATCATGGATCGCGTGGCCGACGTCGATGCGGGGTTCGATCTTGCTCTCGCCGTTGCCAGTATCGCACTGGTGGTGGGCGCAGCGCTATACGTGCTCATGATCCTGCTTTTTCCGGGCGAGCGGGAGCGCCAGAAGAGCAGGACGACCGGCCCGTCAAACTTGAAGGGTGAAGCGCCTCGATCTTCCCCGATGTGATCGCCTGCGCATCTGCAAAGTTACCGACGACACCATCGTACAATAGAAGCCGTGGTCTTTCTTCAGCATGCTGCCCGGGGTGAAGACGGGCAGTATCAGGTCTGGCCAGCCCGACGAGGGTTACATGCTCTCGCAACGTTAAATCCGGCAACCTTCGAGCAACGTACGAGGAGAATACCAATGAACCGGCATCTCACAGCATGGACAACCCTATCGGTGGCATCCGCCGCGGATGGGACCAGATCGTCGACGGGTATTCGAAGCTCTTCAAAGGTCAGGCGAAGGTTCGCGTGACCTCCCACGACTTCACGAGCCAGGGCGCCGACGACTGGCATCTGTTCGTCGGTCGCGAACACGGTGTGTGCAGGACGGCAAGGGAGACGCTCGACGTCGCCTTCCGAACGACAAGGTGGTTCGTGCGTAGGGACGGCGGCTGGCGACAGCTACACCATCACGGGTCGGTCGAGGATCCGAAAATGCTGGCTGACTACCAAAATAGATCTTCGGATAAAGAGAACGGGCGTCGGCCGCAGCCGGCGCCCACGGCAGAGGCGCTCCAGTTAGTTGCGAAGTTCGCCCCGCACCAAAGGCACAACGCCGGTTCCCAGCAGTTCGATCGAACGACGCATCGCTTTCGCCTCGAGGGCGGCGGTGCTCATCTGGAAGGTGATGCGAGCGACGCCTCCTAACGCCCTGTTAACATGCAATACCTTGGCAGCTACCGTTTGCGGGCTGCCGACTAGGAAAGCGCCACTTGGCCCGCACATGTGCTCGAACTGAGCTTGCGTCGGCGGCGGCCAACCGCGCTCCCTTCCTGCGTCTGTAAACATCTGGAACCAGCCGGGGAAGAACGCATCCTTGGCAGCGGCGTCGGTCTCCCCGACAAATCCGAGAGCGTGTACGCCGATCCGCTGGTTCTCTGCGGGATGGCCGGCGGCGAGCCAGGCGCGACGATAGAGATCGACCAAGGGCAGAAAACGCTCGAAGCTTCCGCCGATAATGGCCACCATCAGCGGCAAGCCGAGCGCCCCCGCGCGGATGAAGGACTCGGGCGTGCCGCCGACGCCCAGCCAGATGGGCAAGACAGGCTGGTGGGGGCGGGGAAAAACACCCTCGCCACTGATCGCAGGACGAAACCGGCCCTTCCACTTGATATTGGGCTGCTCCCTGATCTTGAGCAGCAGGTCCAGCTTCTCCACGAAGAGCGCGTCGTAGTCTCTCAGGTCGAAGCCGAACAGAGGATAGGCCTCCACGGAGGAGCCACGACCGACCACGATCTCCGCTCGTCCGCGGGAAATTAGATCCAGAGTGGCGAACTCCTGAAAGAGCCGCACGGGATCGGCGGCGCTCAAGACGGCGACGGCGCTCGTCAGCCTGATCGACTTCGTCCGCGCCGCGGCTGCGGCGAGGATCACGGCGGGCGCGGAATCAAGGGCGTTCTCTCGGTGGTGTTCGCCCATTCCGAAGACGTCAAGACCGACTTGATCCGCCAACTCGACTTCGGCCAGCACGTTCTCCATGCGATCGACTGCCGGCTGCAAACGGCCCGTGTCGGGGTCGGTCAAGAGCATTGCGAAACTATCGATACCGATTTCCAATAGGTGGATCCTTTCATGGCGACGTCGCCCCCGGATCGCTTAGCTGTCCGATGCGCTTTCGGTGGAAACGCGCTCTCATCACACGGCTGACCGACGCCACACCAGCCTGCTTTTTATGATGAAGATCATCGAAATATTCGATAACTAGGCCGCTCGACGGGACGCTGTTTCCGTCACGCCCAGGAATTGACATCATCCACCGCCTTGGCGAAGGCTTCGGGAGCCTCCTGAGGGATGTTGTGGCCAATCCCACCGGAGATCAGGCGGTGCTCGTACTTCGCCTTGAATTTTCCGGCGTAGGCTTTTGGATCCGGATGGGGGGCTCCGTTTGCGTCACCTTCCATCGTGATCGAGGGAACGTGAATTTCGGGGGCTGAAGCGAGCTTGGTTTCGAACTCGTCGAACCGCGTCTCGCCTTCCGTCAGGCCAAGCCGCCAGCGATAGTTATGGACGACGATCGCGACGTGGTCGAGATTGGCAAATGCTGCGGCACTCCGTTCGAACGTCGCGTCGTCGAACTTCCACTGCGGGGAGGCGAGCCGCCAGATCAACTTGGCGAAGTCGTTCGTGTATTTTTCATAGCCGTCGCGGCCGCGGTCCGTGGCGAAGTAGAACTGGTACCACCACTGAAGCTCCGCAGAGGGCGGCAAGGGCGCCTTTCCAGCAGCCTGGTTTCCGATCAAATAGCCGCTGACGGACACCAGGCCTTTGCATCGTTCCGGCCACAGCGCGGCGACGATGTCGGCGGTCCGCGCACCCCAGTCGAACCCCGCCAGGGTGGCCTTGTCGATCTTCAGAGCATCCATCAGCTTGACAGCGTCGACGGCAAGGGCCGATTGCTGGCCGTTGCGCATGGTGCTGTCGGAAAGGAACGTCGTGCTGCCGTATCCGCGCAGATGCGGTACGATCACGCGATGACCCTGGTCGGCCAGCAACGGGGCCACCTCGGCGAAGGCGTTGATGTCGTAGGGCCAGCCATGAAAAAGGATGACTGGTGACCCATTGCGGGGACCTAGGTCGGCGTATCCTACATTGAGATCTCCGGCGTCGATGCGTCCGTCGGCGACCAGGCCATGGCTGTTCTGGCGAACGGCTTTTTCCCCCTGATCCGCCCCCGCGGTGCGTCCTGCAAGGATTCCGGCGACCGTCAGCCCAAGAGCGACCCCGCCGAGGGACCGACGTGTGAGGTTTCCAGTTTCAAGATTGGGCATGACTGCTTCTCCGGTCATAGACGATGAATGGCTGCCGCTAGATCCTCGAGAGTGACGTTGGCCAGCGAAGTTTGAGACTGGCGGGTCGGATCCGCTAGTGAACTAAGGTGTCGGGCATACGAAGGTATCGTCGATACCTAGGTGCAACAGCCACGGTTTACGGTTCGACATATTGATTTCCTGACCGCGGTGGTCTGCCGACAACGCTTCAGGAGATGACGATGAGTTACAGAGACGACGAGCCGAAGGGCACCATTTTTCCCGGCGTCGTACTCCTTCTCGCGATGGCAGGTCTTGTCGGCGCGTTGGTTTCGATGAGGCAATCGACGGCACCGGTCCGGGTCTGGGTGCCCGTTCAATCGATGAGTTTGCCGGCCGGAGTCGACGGCGACCCTCTCGCCCGTCTGAGCTGGCTGCAGTATGGGCTCAATCTGAGATCCTGACTAAGGGGCAAGACAGATGAAGCGGAAGTACAACACTTGCGCGGCGCCCCTGTGGCCGGAGGACGTCGCCATGATACGCGGCCTCGTCAGAGAGTATTGGGAGCGCCGGCAATGCGAAAGACAAGGCGCCGTAGCAGAAGATTCGGCCAAGCGGCTTCTCTGGTGGTTCCAGAGCGGAGGGACAGACGCGGACAGTCTCCGTGGCCTTCTTAAGCGCGTGAATGTCGAGGACGCGCCGGCTACCGTAGTCATGTCCACCGATGAGGGAGAGTGAAACCTTTGTGTTTTACGCGTCTGCTCAGGAGGCGGCGGCCGTAACTCGAACCGGAACGCCCTTGTAAGATGGCGTGCCGGACTGTCGATCATAGTGATGAAGTGACATTACCACGTTCATCTCTGGATAGTAGCCGGCGATCGAACCTCTGGGAATATCATACGTTACCGCGGTGAACCCGCTCACGAGATGCTTGTCGTCCGGCCCGCCGATCAGGCCAAGGACGTCGATCCTGTCGCCGTCCTTCAGCCCTCTGTCCGCCAGATCCTCGGTATTCATGAAGACGACGTCGCGCCGCCCGAACACGCCGCGATATCGATCGTCGAGACCGTAGATCGTCGTGTTGTACTGGCCGTGGCTGCGGATGGTGGTCAACATCAGGACGTCCTCGTCGGCGGAAAGCGAATCCTCGAACAGTTCCGGACACGTTAAGAAGTTCGCTTTGCCGTCCGGCGTGTTCCAACGCCGAAATGACGCGGCGACATCGAGTCTGAAGCCACCCGGTATGCGCACGCGCGTATTGAACTCAGAAAATTGGGGGAAGACCTCCTCGATTTTGTCCCGTATTAGGTCGTAGTTCGCGATCATCTCGTCCCAATCGATGCCGTGTCGGTCGCCTAGAGTTGCTTTGGCGATCCCTGCGATGATCGCTGGCTCGGATCTAACGGACTCCCCCGGCGGGTTCAGAAACCCTCGCGACGCGTGGACCATGGACATCGAATCTTCGACGGTGACCGACTGTGGGCCGGATGCCTGCAGGTCGAGATCGGTGCGCCCCAGACACGGCAGGACAAGCGTCGTTCTTGCCGTGAGCAGGTGGGAACGGTTGAGCTTCGTCGCGATATGGACCGATAGATCGAGATTGCGCATGCCGGCGAACGTTGCCTGTTGATCGGACATCGCCACGGCAAGATTGCCGCCGAGGCAGATCAGCGCCTTTGCGCGGCCGTCGATCGCGGCTTCCACCGCCTCTATCGCATTGTGGCCTTTCTTGCTCGGCGGCCGAAAGCCAAAGGCGCGTTCCATGCCATCGAGAAGCGCCTTGTTCGGGACTTCGGTGATGCCGACCGTCGGGTCGCCCTGAACATTCGAGTGGCCGCGGATGGGTGCGATTCCAGCGCCCTGGCGGCCGATGTTTCCTCGCAGCATTAGCAGGTTTGCGATCTGCTGGACGTTAGAGGTTCCCCGCGCATGCTGCGTGATCCCCATGCCGTAGCAGACGATCACCCTCTCGGCGTTTGCGTAGACGCCCGCAGCGCTCACGATCGCCTGCTTCGTCAAGCCGCTGGCGGCGACGAGTTTTTCCCAACCGGTGGCTTCCAAATCGACACGCAGGTCGTCGAACCCGGACGTGTGTTCGTCGATGAATGGCCTGTCGAGAACACCGTCTCCTCCCGCGGCGAGACTTGCGGCGTCCAGTTCAAACACCGCCTTCATCAGCCCCTTGAGAGCGGCCAGATCGCCGCCGACGCGGACTTGGTGATAGGCTGAGGCGATCGGGGTCGAGGACATCGTGACCATCTCGAGGGGATCCTGGGGCGCGGCGAACCGCTCGAGCGCGCGCTCCTTCAAAGGATTAAAGACGATGATCGGCACGCCGCGACGGGCCGCCTGATGGAGGGTCGTCATCATTCGCGGGTGGTTGGTGCCCGGATTGTGCCCGAAGCTGAAGATCGCATCCGCATGATCGAAATCTTCAAGTGTAATGGTGCCCTTGCCGACGCCGATGGATTTCGGAAGGCCGACGCTTGTGGCCTCATGACACATGTTCGAGCAGTCTGGAAAGTTGTTGGTGCCGTAGGCGCGCACGAAAAGCTGATAGAGAAACGCAGCCTCATTAGAGGTTCGTCCGGACGTGTAGAATTCTGCCTGGTCGGGAGGACCGAGCTTGTTCAGCCCGCTGGCGATCAACCCGAAGGCCTCGTCCCAGTCGATCGGTTCGTACTGGTCGACGACCGGGTTGTATCGCAGCGGGAGCGTCAGCCGCCCGGCGTCTTCAAGCTCGTGGTCCGTCCACTCCCAGAGTTCCGACACGGTGTGGTTCGAAAAGAAGCTTGCATCGGTCCTCTTCGCGGTGGATTCCCATGTGATCGCTTTGGCGCCGTTCTCGCAGAACTCAAACGAGGAGGTGTGTTTGGGGTCGGGCCACGCGCATCCGGGACAATCGAATCCTTCCGGTTGGTTCGCCTTCAGCAATGTCCTGCTGCCCTGCGCGACTATCTGCTGACGCGCCAGCGTCTTGGCGACCGCCTTCAGCGCGTCCCAACCGCCGGCCGGATGGTCGTAGGGCCTGATGCCGGGGGGACGGGACTTCTTCATTGCAGCCTCCTAAGCGTGCGTCGGCTTGAGCGATGCATTCGGCGCTGAGACTACCCACGATAGGTTTCGCGGTCGATGCACGCCTGCGTGTGCGGGTTTTTGAAAGGGGCCGTCTCCTGGCGGAAGGAGACGGCCCAAGGCGGATCTCGGCTCGATCCGCGCGTTCCGGCAGAGGGGAGAACGCAGGAGCGGTTCGATGCTTGTCGAGGAGCACAGCTAGCAAAAGTTTCAGCAACGGGATCGTTTACCCTACGGATCCCCAAACGGCCTGGTGAAGCTGCTCCGTAAAGCTCGTGTCGGTGCGTGCACCCGGTAGGCGCGCCGTCACCTCCTGCAACGTCCATCCGTTGCCGTCTGGGTCCTCGAACGTAACATAGGAGGCGTAGCTTTTTCTGTCCGGGTTTGGTCCCTTGGCGATTTCCACGCCGTTGGAATGATGAAAGATTCCGCCGACGTCGTGGAAGGGTTCGCTGACTTTCACGCCGCGTCTTACGAGGTCGTCACGCGCGGCGAGGACGTCGGGCACCACGAGGTGCATGCCCTGGGCGGATCCCGGCGCCGCCGTGGTAATGTTCTCACCGAACATTATCGAGCCTCCGGAGCCAGCCGGGGTCAACTGGACGATACGATAGTCGTCGCCCGTGGCGTTGTCGATGTCGAGGTGCCAACCGAGGCTTTCGTAGAACTTTCTGGCTTGGTCCACGTCGGAGACCGGGATAACGAGTAGTTCAAGATTCATGCTGGTCGGGCTTGTGGCTGATGCTCTAGCTGGAGGTTTCGATTGCAGCATGGCGTCGGTCATGGTCGGCTCCTATCGATATCCGCCTCACGAACTCGCGGCGGCTACCGCAGACTACCAAGTCAATTTTGGTCCGATATTGTCCAAAGGTGTGCCCGACACCTTAGTATTGCACATCTGACCTGCACGCGGATTGTTGGAGAGCCACCATAAATGCAATCTAACATTATCCCGAAAAACGGTGGAGTGAATGCCGCTCTTCAGTAATTCTCCCGAAGATCGTGAGCGCTTAAATCAGTTGCACCGACGCCGAGGGCGTAGGGCGGCCCGGACAAGGACCGCTGCAATTGAAAGGATGTAATAATCATGAGCAATCAGCAGAAGGTCGCCATCATCACCGGTGCGTCTCAGGGCATCGGCGCGGGTTTGGTCCGCGCCTATCGTGAGCGGAACTATCGCGTCGTCGCCACCTCGCGTTCGATCAAACAGGGGTCGGACGACGGCGTGCATGCCGTGGCGGGCGACATCTCCAATTCCGAGACCGCAGAGCGCGTCGTCCGCGAGGCGATTCAACGCTTTGGCCGGATCGACACGTTGGTCAACAACGCGGGCGTATTCACCGCAAAGCCCTTCGTCGACTTCACGCAGGAAGACTACGACCTGAACTTCGGCGTGAACGTTTCGGGCTTCTTCCACATCACGCAGCGGGCTGCGAGGGAAATGCTCAAGCAGGGTTCCGGACACATCGTCAGCATCACGACGAGCCTCGTGGACCAGCCGGTGTCGAGCGTTCCCACGGCTCTCGCTTCGCTCACCAAGGGCGGTCTGAACGCCGTCACGAAGGAACTGGCCATCGAGTTCGCCAAGACGGGAGTCCGCGTCAACGCCGTGTCTCCCGGCGTCATCAAGACCCCGATGCACGCTCCCGAGACTCACGAGTTCCTGTCCGCTCTCCATCCGGTCGGGCACATGGGCGAGATCAGCGACATCGTCGATGCCGTGATCTACCTCGAGAGCGCAAGCTTCGTCACGGGAGAGATCCTACACGTCGACGGTGGCCAGAACGCCGGCCGCTAGTGGGCCTCGAACAGGACGCGGGCTCGTGGCGTGGCTACGCCGCGCGCCCTGCAAGCGAGTGAAAGGAAAGAAAATGGAACTTGTACTAGCCGCAGATCCCATGTGCTCGTGGTGTTATGGATTCGGCAAGCAAATGGAGCTGCTGCTCGAGAGGCGTCCGGACGCCTCGTTGAAGATCGTCCTCGGTGGACTCCGGGCGGGCGCGACGGACGTTCTTGACGACGCGGGCAAGCAGTTCAGACTACGTCATTGGGCGAAGGTCGAGGAAGCCAGCGGCGTGTCGTTCAACCGAGAAGGCCTGCTTGCAAGAACTGGCTTCGTCTATGACACCGAGCCCGTATGCCGTGCGGTCGTAACTGCCCGGATCCTTCGTCCGGAAGCGGATCTTCTGAAAGTCTTCCGTGCATTCCAACACGCCTTCTACGTCGGTGCGCTCGACACTACGAACAGCCTGGTCTTGGCGGAAGTCGGATCCCGTGCTCTTGAGGAACTTGGTCATCCCGTCAGCGTTGACGAATTTCTCGAGACCTACAAGAAGCAGAGCACCATCGATGAGGCCGCGACAGACTTCGCGACGTCTCGTGTCATGGGCGTTTCGAGCTTCCCCACGCTGTTCCTTAAGAAGGATGGAACTCTTCGAAGGGTCGGCGCTGGATATGCGCATGTCGATGAACTTGAGAAGCACCTTGCGGCAATGGCCGCCTAGCAGATCGATCGAGATCTTGAATAGGGAGACCACGAAATGCCCATAGTCACCGTACAGGTAACCCGTGAAGGCACGGCACCTGATCGCAGCTCGGTTACCGCCGAAGAGAAAGCCGCAATCATCGCCGGCGTCAGCCAGGTCATGCTCGACGTCCTCAACAAGCCGCTGGAATCCACTTACGTGGTGATCGAGGAGATCGACCTGGACAACTGGGGCTGGGGCGGCCTTCCAACAGTTCAGTATCGGAAGAAGAAGGCTGAGGGAAAAGCATGACCTCAGGTTAATCCACGAAACCTGGGGGCCGCAGGTGATCACCTGCGGCTTGTGCGTTCGTGCGCCAGGCATCGCGCGCGGTGTGAGAACACCGTTTGGCCGGCGTGGTAGTCCTATCGAACTGGACCCTCATTGGGGTGGGCTCCGAAGTGGTATCGAAAACGCGACGGTCGCGCCCGGCCCGTCGTTCGGTTCGGCCCACATTATGCCACCGTGATTTTCGATGATCGAGCGGCTGATAGCGAGACCGATTCCCATGCCGTCCTGCTTTGTGGTGAAGAAAGCTTCGAACATCTTGTCAGCATTCTCCAGCGGAAATCCTATGCCCACATCGGTAATCGACAAGACTGCCGATTCTTCAGTGTCCACGTGCGTGCTCACGGTCAGGATTCTTGGCCGGCTTTCGATATCGCCCATTGCGTCCCTCGCGTTCAACAGCATGTTTAGGATGACTTGTTGCAACTGGACGCGATCCCCCATGATCAGAAGTGCTTTGGGCTCTAGTTGAGCGGTCACACTGATCGATTTCTGATGCATGTCTCTTGCAGACAAAATGATGACCTCGCGGGCAAGGTCGTTCAGGTCGGTATACTCCATTGTAGATGGCTGGCGCGCGAACATTGCCCGGAGCCGCTTGATTATCTCCGTAGCGCGCATCGTATCGCGAATGGTCCTTCGCGCCGTTTCGGAGGCGGCTTGGATATTGGGGGGGCTGAGGGCCAGCAGGCGCAGACATGCATTGGCGTTGGTAAGAATCCCAGCCAATGGCTGGCTGACCTCATGTGCGATCGATGCTGTCAGCGCGCTGATCGTCATGACGCGCGAGACGTAGGCCAAGTCTTCGCGGGCTTTAACTAGAGCTTCCTCTCCGCGCTGAAGTGCTTCCTGTGCGTTTTTGAAATCAGTAATGTCCTGAACGGTCCCCACCAAAACCGGATTATCACCGACATGATAGGAAATTTTGGCCAACCCTCTCAGGAATTTGAGAGCGGCGTGTGAAGTCACGATCCTGAATGTGACGTCAATGCTTTGCCCAGAAAGCGCGCGCTGTAATTCCCCGTTGAACTTGTCGAGATCGTCACGATAGACTCGCTTCCGGACGGCGTAGATGTCGGGTTCTAGGGACGGGTCGATATCGAATATCCGGTACAGTTCTTCAGACCACACGCATTCGTTTTTCTGGATGTCGAACGTGAAGCTTCCTGTCGAACTGATGCGTTGGGCTGCAAGAAGCTGAGCTTGGCTTCTGCGAACCTGGGTCTCCCGCCTCACCAAGGCTTCTTCGTGACGGGTTCTATCGATCGAGATACCGATGATGTTTATCGCTCGATCGACCACCTGTTGCTCAAATAGTGAGAAGGCGGCATAGCGCTGACGATATATGGTGAAGACACCGGCCGTGTTTCCATAGGGAGAAAGTATCGGCTTGGCCTGGCAGACATTGAAGCCGTTGAGGAGCATGAGCCTCCCCTCGGCGGTTCCTGCCAGGGCGTCAGAAGCACAGTCGGGAACCTCGACGGGACGCCGGCTGGTTGCAGCAAGGCCACAAGGTCCGAGGCCCGCGGCGACCTCGCTTCCGTCGAAAACACCCTTGAATTCGCCCGGCAACCTGGGTGCTGCACCAAAACGGAAATGTCGGCGATCCAGAGACAGCTCCAGAATGCAGCAAAAGCAATCGTCGATTAGTTCCTCGACGAGACGGCAGACCTTGTCGAAAACCTCCGCTGTCGCTGCCCCTCTCGCGACCATTTCGAGTATTTCGGTCTCACTGGCAATAAGATGGCCGGCCTGCCCCGAATCCTCGACCCTTTGAATGATGAAATTGTCGCCAGCACGCTTGTTGCGCTCGACGGCAACCCAACAGTATTTGACAGCGGCACCGTCGCCCCATGTCGAGGCCGACAACGCAAACCAGCAATACTCACCGCTCAACCGTCGAAGCCGCACATCGGTTTTTACGTCTAATCCTTCTCTACGAGCGTTGCGGATTTTAACAGGCAGTGTGATCGCATCATCTGGATGCAACGCGTTAAGTCCATCGGTCGCATGAGATTCTGAGCCGAAATATGCTCTGAAGCGGCTGTTGCCATAGATAGTTAAGCCGGCCTCGTCCGTTGTCCAAACGATTGCAGGAATTTGCTCGCATATCTCTGACAAGCTTAGTTTCGACAGAAATGCTGCCCCACCGAAAGAAAATGCACCGCTTTAAGTTGCCTCGACTGAATAAGTGCATCCCACTATTCAAGCTCCAGCAAAAAGTACATATCATTCCGGCCATGAAGGCTGAAGAGTTTTTTGCTCTCTTAGGTCTCGTTGTGTTGACCGCGAGGCATCTCGGGCGCGGCGGGATTAACGAGGAGTTTCGATCTGCGAACGCCGTGAAAGCCCAAGATCAAACGCCGCGTTAGGAGGCCTAACGCGGCAGATGCGAGAAGAGCGGTGGCGATGTGCAAAGTAATGACGATCGATGTCCAACCGATTAGTGCGGAGATAAGGATCGTTGCGGCCGAGGTTGTCGTTTTAAGAAGCGAGAATACCTCAGGCCTCATCTCCGGTGTTACCCGATTTCCGATCTCGAACGAACAGTAAGCAATGAGCGGCACTCCGGCTGCTCCAACGATCGCGGAACCGAGCAAGGATGTTGCCAGGGAGTAATTGATTGCAACCAGCGCTGCGCCCGCGGTTGCCAAACTAAGCATAATGAGAACATGACACGCGGGATATTGTCGGTTGCGCATGCTCATCCAGGTGGATCCAGCAAGAGATGCCACGCAAAGTGTGCCCGTGATGACAGCGCCATGCTCTGGCTTCAAGCTTAAACCAAGGGCGATGGAAACAGCGCCGATTTCTATCGCACTGACAGCGGCGGCGTTGACACAGGCGCATGCAAGCCAGACCTGCACGCCCCGCGGGACCACCCCTTTGGGCGATAGAGCCGTGGGCGTCGTGGCCTGCGCTATATTAGGCAGAAAGATAGCCGGGGTGGATCCAATTATCGCGATTGCTGCTATGGCGAGAGCGGCGGACACGCTGCCGAGAGCGGCTGAGAATATCGGCGTGATGAGGAAGGTGAATTCCGCGGCGATCACTCCGATCCCGAGAGTCTTAATCATTCGGGCCGGTTCAATGAGTTGGTTGGCGGCGTTTCGGAGATAGCCGAAGGCGGCTCCCTGAACGAGACCTGCTACGGCGGCGGAACCAATTAATATTTGAATGGAAGCGTGCGAGGCGCAGGCTATGGCGCATGCCAACATTGCGGCCGTTCGAATTGCGATCAAGATTCTGAAGAACGAGCTTCTGTTTAAATGACGCCCCAGCCTTGCAATTGGAACCGCACCGAGAAGTTGGGCGGACGTCATGGCGGCAAGAACCTTAGCGCCGTCGCGGGCGTCTCCGGTCGAGGCCAGTGCCGCCAATGCAAACGCTATCGGAGCGCCCGCACGGGGCACAGAAAACAGCCCATAGCAAGCAGCCCAACGCAAGCTATTGCAATTTGAAACGCCCCAATCCATTCTTGACGCCATATCCCGTCGGGCCTTCGTCAACGATCATAGCCAGGGAAGCTCATTGCACGCGATGCAATTCGAAACTTTCTCGTGTTCGTAGTTTCAACGAGAAGCTGCTCTAAGACAACTATACCTAGGTATCGGTGGCATGGACCGGCATTATCCTGTCTGGAGGGAACTCCGGCAGGCGTTTCAGGACGGACGGGGCGACCCTCTGGGGCACGGTGCCCATTGTTTGTGCCGACTCGGCTGAGGGCGACCTTCGTCACGGCGCCGTGGACTTTTTGCAAGTCAGGCAGACTTTCGCGCCGTTCGGGAGCAACCGCCAGCTTCGCCTTTTCGGCCCGACTGAGAGCGCCGTGGGTGGAAAAGGATTATCGCAGGACAGATGGAAGCGCGCCACGCGGAGATGGAGACGGTGCGGGATCATTTCGTCATCGAAGACGAGGCCGACGAGTGTCTCTGGGTGTTTCGCTCCGGTGATGGCATCGATCCTGAAACCGGAAGCCACCGCTGGTTCTGCCGTGGGATCTTCGCATGAGCTATGCCGAGCTGCAGGGTTACAACGCATTTTTCCTTGCTACGCGGTGCGAGTTCGGCGCAGGAAACTGTTCGAGACCGCCAAGGCTCTCCGCATCGAAGCACTCGGCATTGTCGATCGCAATTCGCTTGCCGGAATCGTCCGGGCGCTTCAAGTATCGCGCGCCGCGGCGTCACCACGCTCTTCGTCATCCACGGCCGGGAGGAGGCCTAACGCTCGCCGACCGCATCGTCATAATGCGCGACGGGTGCACCGAACAGATCGCGCCGCCGATCACCATCTACCGGCAGCCGCAGACGGCTTTCGTGGTCGGCTTCATGGGGTCAGTTCCAGCTGAGGGCGAAATGACACGCTAAGCATTCTGCTCTTTGGGCCACAGATACTTAGCGTGACCAGTCGCCTCACCACCGAGAATATCGATCGCTGACAAGGACGAAACACATGGTGGCAGCGAGCGCGAGCATCATGCCGCCGCCTTGAAGATCGCCCTTGTAGGGGATCGACGGCTCCCTCGGCGGGATGACAATTCGCGGCGGCGATCTTGCCGGTCGGGCTTTGCGCGATCGCGGCATAGCTCGGCGCGGTCGAATTCAAGGCGGAAACCGAATAAGGTTACGCTGTTACCCACACGGAGCCCAACATGTCCCGCACCATCATAAGAACAACTAATGCACCACCGCCGCCGCCAACATTCAGCCAAGCCGTCAAGGCCGCAGGCCTTGTCTTCGTATCGGGGACGAGCCCGATAGATCCCAGTACCGGCAAGATCAAGGGCGAGACCATCCAAGAGCAGACACACCAGTGCCTGACTAATATCTCCGCCATCCTCAAAGAATCCGGCAGTTCGCTGGACAAGGTCGTAAGCGCGACCGTCATCATACTCGAGGAAGAAGATTTCGCCGGCATGAACGAGGAATGGCTGAGCTGGTTTCCGATCGATCCGCCGGCACGCCAGGGCGCGAAGCTGCCTGTGCGCGTTCCCGGCATGAAAATTTCCGTTGCGGTGATCGCAGAGGCATGAAGTCGATTAGGACAGGGAATCGTTGACCCGCGAAGCGCAGGACGCGACGGCGTGCCGATTTCTTCTTGGGATACGAATACGCTACCGGAGTTTATCCTCCCCTCGATCCCAATTTCCCGCCTGAGATGGCGCGGTTGAGAAGGACGCAGCCGCAAAGGCCGACCAGAGTTGCCGAGTTTGGCCATTCGGCAAATCAGTTCGCGAAGTAGCGCGTTGGCGTTGTGCCCAATGCCTTCTTAAACATGACGATAAAGGCGGTAGCGGATTCATATCCCAAGTCGCTCGACACCCTCTGGACCGTCGCGCCGCTGGCTAGTTCGCGCAATGCGAGGACCAGGTGCAGTTGCCGCCGCCATCGGCCGAAGGTCAGTCCCGTTTCCTGGACCATCAGCCGCTTCAAGGATCGCTCACTCATGGAAACGTGTGCCGCCCAATCGACCAGGGTGCGACGGTCGCTCGGCTCCGCCATCAGGGCAGCAGTGATCGCGGCGATTTTGGGATGGCTAGACGCGGGTAAGTCCAGCCCCTGTAGCGGCATTTGCGCGAGTTCATCCAGCAAGACCCGCACCATACGGCCGACATGGTCGTCCGGAGCATAGTTGACCGATACATCCGCCAGTCTGAGGATCATCTCGCGGAGCATCGGCGACACAGACAGAGTGCAGCACTCCTGCGGCAGCGTCGCCGCGTCCGGTTGAACGAACAGATAGGACAGGCGTGCGTTGGACGTGACCTGGTTGCTGTGGGGCACGCCGCCGGGTATCCAGACCCCGCAGTCCGGTGGGACAATCCAGATGCCATTCTCCGTTCTGCATGTGACAGCCCCGTGCAGGGCCAAAATGAGCTGCCCTTGCTTGTGCTGGTGCTGGGGCACTTCAGCTTCATAGTCACTGAAGTCGAGGCGGACGGCGGCGGCCGGGCGATCCAACCAGTCGGGGTCGAAGTCGTCGTAGCAGGAACGCAGCAGTTTTGCGGATTGGCCCGATTCGGAGATCATTTGGCATTATCTCCAAATTCGTGCGCGCCGCAATAGTCTACTATCGGGCGATCAACAACCGAAAGGAGACTGTCATGCGAATTTCTGTCGTCGGCGCAACAGGACGAGTTGGCGCCAAGCTGACCCGGACCCTGCTGAGCGCCGGGCATCAGGTCAGAGCGTTGTCGAGAGGCGGCCCGGCGCTCGACGCACTCGTCGAGCTCGGAGCAGAGCCATTCCTGGGAAGTTTTGACACGGGAGCGGGAGACCTTGACCAATTTTTCCGGGGTGCGGATGCCGCGTTCCTGATGGTGAAGACCGATTGGAACAACATCGAGGGACACTACCCCGCAGTTGCCCAGCGATTTGTCGATGCGCTCGAAAAATCCTCCGTCAAATTGGCCGTAAGCCTGACGGCCATGGGTTCGGACGTGAAGGGGAAGACGGGTCATTTTGAGTGCTTCCACGATCTGGACCAAAAGCTCAACGAACTCGGCAACATCGATTTGGTCCACCTGCGCGCCGCCTGGTTCATGGAAGACGTGTCGGCATGGACGGCACCGGTTGCCAAATACGGTCGAATTGCCTGGTTCTGCAAACCTGATTTGAGGATGCCCTGGGTGGCGACCGATGACATCGCATGGCTGGCAGCGAAGGAACTGACCAATCCGACGGGCAGACACCGCCTCCACCTCGAAGTCGGCTCGGAAGATGTCTCGATGAACGAACTGGCCGTGATCATTGGCAAGGAGGTCGGGAGGCCAGTGGAGTACCGATACATCGAGACGACCCGCAAAGACGTGGAAGCTGAATTTCTGGCGCGGTTTGGGACGTCGGAGAAGTGGCAGGACGACACCCTGAGTGCCGACGCTTTGAACAATGGCATCGTAAGGTTCCATGGGGAGCATGAGGATCGTCCGAAATTGCCCACGACGATGGAGGTGTTCATTGGTGATGTTTGGAAGCCGCGTTACCTGGAGGCGGTCAGAGCGGAAGACCAACGAGAAACGTTTCCCATGTGGACCGCCAGGGACTAGCTGGATGTTATGCTGGTTCTTTTGGAACCCTGCGAGCAATCTGGCGTCTTTATTGGACGCTACGCAAATTATTAAATTGCGGTAGCTATACGACCGCAATTGGCGCAGGGGCGACCACCGGCTCTCGACGATGCTCGCGTTGTGCCAGTGCCTCGCAGGGCAAAAAAAGGGCGCCGGCCGAAGTCGACGCCCACAATCATCCTATGTCACTGCGACCGGATGCCGGTATGGCGGACCTGTACCACGGCGAGTCTGCGGTCCGACGATGACGCGCTGCTGGCCTATCAGGACATAGCCATATTTCGGATCCTCTGGGACTGGGGTTACCACGACGGCGGGGGAAGGCGATGCGGCCGTTCGTCACCTGGGTGGAGATGTGCAGCGGGGTTCGCTCACCACCTTAGTTGCTCCAATGGGTGTGGCAAGTCCACCTTCAAAGGCCTAACCGGTATTTTGAAGCCGATCAGCGGTGCTTGCGTTCCAGGTTTTTCGGTGTCTTGTTCTTGGCGCAGCAGTCTGAACTCGATACCGAAAATCAAACCGCTTCACTATCCAGCATACGAATGTCTCTGAGCGGGAGTTCTATAAATCAACGTTTTCCCGCGCGGATGTTGTAAACAGCGGGTCGAGCGTTCCGATCGTTTCAAGGCGTGCATCGCTGGTTTTCGCAATGGCGGCTGGCTATATCCTACGTGTTGCGGTTCTTCGTCACTTCCGCGGATGACCAGATCGGATGGAATTCCGACTGGCGGCAAGCGGGGATCGGTAGCGTCTCATTTTACTGCCGAAAAGGCAGTCGGTGACAACAACTGGCTAGAGATATTGGAGAGGATTTGCCCGTCGCGCTCTGACTCGTCGCGGACTTTAAGCCATGCTGGATCAGTGGTGAAAGCTTTCCATTTCACCTCGCGGTCGGCTAGCGATTCCCAGGCAATGAGATAGGTGAGACGCTGGCTGCTTTCGCCCACGATTGTGGTGAAAAAACCAGCCTGCTTGATGCCGTGCTTGTCCCATATTGCCAGCGTATGTTCGGCAAAGCGGTTGAGCAGTGCGGGCAATCGGCCGGGCAGGCACTCGTAAATTCTGAGCTCGTAGATCAAAGTTTTGCTTCCTTATGTCCCTTGAGAACGACATGTGTTCGGCACTTGCTCCCTGCGCCCACGATGTCCTCCGAACCTGCAGCAACGTCATTTTCACTATTAGATAGGGCCCTGCAGATATCTTCGAACCGGTAATCTTCTGTCAAGCTGATCGCCTGTGTTTTGGCGCCGATTGGCCATGATGTTTACGAACGTCGAGCACGGTGGCCGTGTCGGCAGCCAATCGTGGGAATGCGCCCGTTAGAGTAGCTCTTGGCAATGGAGACAGGCCGCCCAGGTTCCGCACTGGCCAATCTCCGACAGCAATGTCTGCCGGCTTGTGCAGCCTTCGAGGTTCACTATCTCTAGTGTACCGAACTTCTCATCACGGTCCGGCGGAAGAATTTCGATGCATACTTTCGGCCGCGCTTCGATCCATGGCCATGCTCCAGTGAAGTGTGCGTCGGATGCAACGGCATGTCCTTGCTGTCGAAGGTAACGTCCGGCCTCGAGCATGGATGACGATGGCTGCGGGATCTGCGACGAATGCCGGGCACCATGACCGACGGCAAGAACCCTCCATCGGTCCAGGCGACATTCGAAGACGCGCTTGCGAAATTGCCGAACGGCTATGTCGATGGACATTTTGGTAAGCGACCATGGGGCGTGACCGTCAAGCGGTTGGAGGATGGCAAACGGACATGGCTTTATGGCGAGGAGCTTAGCGGAACCGATATCGTCAGTTTCAACCTCTATCGATTGGCTGGGCCGATCTTGAAGCCGTGCGAAATGTCTTCCACCAAGGTGATCGAATTCGTTCTCGGTTTCGAGACAATCATAAAGAAGCCTCCGTCTCCACCATAGTGGCCGAAAAATGAGCACAGGGACTATATTGCATTGCAGCAAGCGCATGGCTGCACGGCCATCTAAGCGCTGGCGATCGGGGTAGCCTCTGGTATCTTCAAGTCATCGAAGCAATGCACCTCCTCCCGCAGAGCTTCGTGTTTCAGGCGACCCACTCCTCCTCCCAACGGGTGCCTGACGGAACAACGGCACTCCTCCTCCCAGCCGTTGTTCAATTTTTTGGAAAGCCTGCCGCACCTCCTCCCGCGGCAGGCTTTTTCGTTTTCCGAAACAAGTCCGGAATTCAGGCGTCAAAGCAGACTGCCCTGTTCCACCAGCTCTCCGGATTTCGGCACGATCGTGGATCCGTACGGTTCGCGTGAGGAAATGATCAGCGCATCATTCGGTAACGGACGGGCCAGTTCCTTGGCTTCTTCCCATGGCGCCCGCATCCAGGTGTCCGTCTCTTCCTTCGTCAGCAACAGGACCGGCATGGCCTTTTCATGGATCGGTTCACCAGGTCGTTGGGTCCCGTGGGCCGCCTTTTTCTCTCATTTGAAAGCTATCGCGGCATCCGATAATGGAGAAGCTAGCTGAAGTCGCGTGATAACGTTTGGCCCTTGGGGAGGGGCGTTGAGTAGCCGTCAACGCTTCATCAACATCCCCAGCAAATGGATAAGTTCGTTAGAGATCTGCTCCCCAAGATCTGCCCGCAATTTTCTATCATATTCGTTTGCGCGATGTCCAAGATCGCGGAACACAGTCATTCCCTGCTCAGTAAGACTGAGAAACTCGGCCCGTCGGTCATCCTCGCTTGGCGTTCGCAGGAGAAAACCTGCTGACTCAAGTGTGGAAACGGCGCGGCTAACTTTGCTCTTTTCGATATGAGAGATGTCGCAGATGTCCTTTGCCGTCATCGCGCCAAACTTGCCAAGGTTGGCCATCACGCGCCACTGCGTGCGTGTCATACCGTAAAGATCAACATACACCGCCTGAAACGAGCGCGAGGTTGCTTCCGCCGCCTGATTGAGCAGATAGGGGAGAAACTGCTCTAGATCGAATTCCGGGTCGGTATCGTGCTCTGCCATTCCGACATCCATTATAATCCCGCCCGACCGTGCCACAGGATTCGGGATAAGTCACGATTAGGGACTTGCTCTGTCGGGGTGAGCGGCAAGAAATGCCTCTAGCTGTTCTAGCTGAGCGGCGATAGCCGCAGTTTTTGGAAACTCTGACATATCCACGTTCCAGCGCGCCGCGTTGTAGACCTGCGGAACAAGGCAAATATCAGCAAGGCTAACCGCGCTGCCGTGGCAATATTGGCTTGGGCGTCTGGTCTGGGCGAGCATGGCTTCGAAATCGGCAAGACCATTACGGATAAAATGCTTCATCCAATCTTCAAGGGTCGTTCCGCCAAGCGAAACTGCATAGCGCGCGACGCGGAGATTGCAGACCGGGTGAACCTCCATTGCTATCGCATATGCTAGCGCTCGGATACGCGCCTTCTCCAGTGAGGCCGAGCCAAGCCAACCGGCGGCATGCGTCTCGTTGAGATACTCAAGAATGGCAAGTGATTGCGTCAGGACGACGCCGTCAATTTCGAGGGCGGGCACAAGCCCCTGAGGGTTGCGAGCGAGGTAGTCGGCGCCACGCTGATCGCCCCCGAGCAAATCAATGGATACGCTTCGATAGGGCAATCCAAGCAAATTCAAGCCTATCCGCACCCTGTAGGACGCTGAAGACCGCCAATAGTCATGAAGAATCGTCTGCATCGCAGTTCCTGCCTTACCATCCATCAAACTTTATCTTGACAAAGTTGCGAATGCAACTAGTTATTCAGTCGATCAGAAGACATGCTCCTTCAGGAGGAAACGATGCACCACCATCCGATTGCCCCGGCCATGACCCGAGCACTCACAAACACGGGCCCGCATGGTGGGTACATGCCCGGGTTCGGAAATGATTTTGAGACCGAAGCGTTGCCCGGCGCGCTCCCTCAGGGGCAGAATTCGCCGCAAAAATGCAGTTACGGCCTCTATGCAGAGCAGCTATCTGGGACCGCCTTCACCGCTCCGCGAGGGCAGAACGAGCGCACCTGGTGCTATCGCATCCGCCCCTCGGTCAAGCACACCGGGCGCTTTGCGAATATCGACATCCCGCATTGGAAGTCTGCTCCACATGTTCTGCCTCACGTGGTCTCATTAGGCCAGTATCGTTGGGATCCAATCCCGCATGCCGCTGAAAGGCTGACTTGGGTGACTGGCATGAGAACGGTGACGACCGCCGGCGATGTGAACACGCAGACCGGTATGGCGAGCCATGTCTATCTCGTGACAGACTCGATGATCGACGAGTATTTCTACTCCGCCGATGGCGAGCTCCTCGTAGTACCGCAGGAAGGCAGGCTTCGATTCTACACGGAGCTGGGGGTGATCGATCTTGAGCCGAAGGAAATCGCGATCCTGCCACGCGGTCTGGTCTATCGAGTCGAAGTTCTGGAAGGACCTTGCCGCGGGTTCGTCTGCGAGAATTATGGCCAGAAATTCGACCTGCCCCATCGTGGACCGATCGGAGCCAACTGCCTGGCCAATCCACGTGATTTCAAGTGCCCGGTGGCCGCATTCGAGGATCGCGAGGTGGCTTCACGCGTTATCCTGAAATGGTGCGGTCAGTTTCATGAGACCAGCATCGGCCACTCCCCGCTCGATATCGTCGCATGGCACGGCAATTATTGCGCCTACAAGTACGATCTGCGCACCTATTCGCCCGTCGGCGCGATCCTGTTTGACCATCCCGACCCATCCATTTTCACGGTGCTCACGGCGCCATCCGGGCAGGAGGGAACCGCCAACATCGATTTTGTACTGTTTCGCGAACGCTGGATGGTCGCCGAGCATTCCTTCCGTCCGCCGTGGTACCACAAGAACATCATGTCCGAGCTGATGGGCAACATCTATGGGGTGTACGATGCCAAGCCACAGGGCTTTGCGCCTGGTGGCATGAGCCTCCACAATTGCATGCTCCCGCACGGACCCGACCGCAACGCATTCGAGCAGGGTTCGAACGAGCCGATGGTTCCGCAGTTCCAGTCGGAGACCATGAGCTTCATGTTTGAGACGCGCTTCCCTCAGCACCTCACGGAATGGGCGGCCAAGGACGCGCCGATGCAGGACGATTACATCGACTGCTGGGACAGTCTGGAGAAGAAGTTCGACGGCACTCCTGGCGTAAAGCCGTAAGCAGCCCACAGGTTGACGTACACATCCTTAGAAATGGATTTTCAAAATGCCGCTTAAACGCAGCTGGGTCGAAGGCGCCAACGATGCCGGATGTCCTTTCCCGCTCAACAATCTGCCGTGCGGCGTCTTTTCCACCCCAGACGGTGCAAGACGTTGCGGCATAGCCATAGGCAATCGTATTCTTGATGTGACGGCACTTGAGAAGACCGGCTTGATCAGCCTAGACGGGGGGCCGCTTCTCGATCAACCCCGGTGGAATAGCGTGATGGCGGCCGGTCCCGCAGTCTGGAACGCACTGCGGTTGCAACTGACGAAACTTCTCCAAGAGGGCGCCGCGCGTCACCGCGCGGTCGAGGTCCATTTGGTGCCGCTTGCAGGGGCCCAGTTGCATCTGCCATTCCAGGTCGTCGAGTACACCGATTTCTACGCGGGCCGGCATCATGCCTTCAACGTGGGCACCATGTTTCGAGGGGCGGAAAACGCGCTGCCGCCCAACTGGCTACATATTCCGATCGGCTATAATGGCCGCGCCTCGTCGGTGGTGGTCTCGGGCACGGACGTGCGTCGTCCTTGGGGACAGTTAAAAGGCCCCGATGATGTGGTGCCGCGCTTTGCTCCGTCGCAGCGCTTCGATATCGAACTGGAAATGGGCGCGGTCGTTGGCTTGCCCTCTAAAAGTGGACAACCCGTCACCGTGGCCGAAGCGGACGCGATGATTTTTGGATACGTGCTGCTGAACGATTGGTCGGCGCGTGACATCCAGGCATGGGAGTATCAGCCGCTCGGACCATTCCAATCGAAGGCGACTGCCACGACAATCTCGCCCTGGATCGTGATGAAGGCGGCCCTTGAGCCTTTCCGCATCTCGACACCGGTACGTGAAGTGCCGCTTCTGCCACATTTGGCGGAACCGGGGCCGCTGCTCTACGATATCGACCTCGACGTCGGCCTTACGCCTGAAGACGCCGCCGAAACGATCCTCAGCCGCACCAACTACCGGGAAATGTACTACTCGGCAGCCCAGCAGCTCGCCCATCATACAACCGCCGGCTGTCCGATGAACACGGGCGATCTTCTCGGCTCCGGTACGATTTCCGGACCGCTGAAGGAAAGTCGTGGTTCCCTGCTCGAGCTCAGTTGGGGTGGCAAGGAGCCGCTCACGCTTGAGAACGGAGAGACGCGCAGCTTCCTTCACGACAACGACATCGTCACCCTGCGCGGAGTTGCGAAGGGTGACTGCTACATAATCGGTTTCGGCGACTGTACGGGACGCATTCTTCCGGCACTCGCCGACCCTTACTCACGACAAGGATAGTTCCATGGCCAAAGCATTTGCTTCGCAAGGCGACCTCGCCGACAAGAAGATCAGCTTCACAGAAGTCGGGGAGGGGCTCTATGCCTTTACCGCCGAAGGCGATCCTAATTCTGGCGTTATTATCGGTGATGACAGCGTGATGATCGTGGAAGCTCAAGCTACTCCGCGTCTGGCGCAAAAGGTGATCGACTGCGTTCGCACCGTCACCGACAAGCCGATCAGCCATGTCGTACTGACGCACTATCATGCGGTGCGGGTGCTCGGGGCCAGTGCCTTCAACGCCGGCCAGGTGATCATGTCGGACGCCGCCCGCAAGATGGTGGTCGAGCGCGGGCAGGAGGACTGGGAAAGTGAATTTCAGCGCTTCCCGCGCCTGTTCCAGGGACATGAGTCCATTCCGGGCCTGACTTGGCCTACAACGACCTTCAACGCCAAGATGTCTGTTTTCCTCGGCAAGCGCCGCGTCGATATCATGCAAGTCGGCCGCGCTCACACTGCCGGCGACGCCGTCATTCACGTGCCGGACCAGAATGTCATGTTCACCGGTGATATCGTCGAGGCGCACTCGGCCTGCTATTGCGGCGACGGGCATTTTGCCGACTGGGGTGCGACCCTGGAGGCAATCCGCGCCTATGACCTGGCGGCCATCGCACCGGGCCGTGGCGATGCAGTGATCGGCCGTGATGCGGTGAATGGCGCGCTCGACCGAACCAGGGATTTCGTGGACTCAACCTACAAGCCGGTGGTGCGCATTGCCGCACGTGGGGGCTCTCTCCGCGAGGCATGGGACGCCGTTCGTTCCGAGTGCGATCCGAAGTTCAAGGATTATGCCATCTACGAACATTGCCTGCCGTTCAATGTGGCGCGGGGCTATGACGAGGCGCGCGGTATCGACCATCCACGTATCTGGACAGCCGAGCGCGACATGCAGATGTGGGCAGACCTTCAAGGCTAACCGTTTCCCGGAGGAGGGATCATGAGAACTCCCGTCACGGAGCGCTATCCGCTAGCGTTCCGCCTGTATCCTTACGTCAAGTCACCGGACCAGACCGCCGTAACGCCGATCAGGCACAAGGTGGTTGTCGCTGGAGGCGGGCCAGTAGGGCTTGCAACCGCACTCGATCTTGGCTTGCGCGGCGTTCCGGTTCTCGTTTGTGACGACCAGGAGGGAGCGGGGCTCGGCAGCCGGGCCATCTGCTTTGCCAAGCGAACGCTGGAGATCTGCGATCGGCTTGGGGCGGGCGCGGCAATGCTGGCCAAAGGCGTACAATGGAACGTTGGAAAGGTTTTTCACGACAACAGGTTGCTCTATGAGTTCAATTTATTGCCGGAAAACGATCATGCGTTTCCGGCATTCGTCAATCTCCAGCAGCCGCTGTTTGAGAAGTTCCTCCATGAAGCTATTGTCAAGGCGCAGAGCCAGGGCGCGCCGATCGAGATTCGCGGCGGCAACCGCATCGACGTCGTGGTAAGGCATGAGGATCACGTCACGATCGATGTTATGACACCGGACGGTCCTTATGTGTTGGAGGCGGATTGGCTGGTCGCCTGTGATGGCGCTCGCTCTCCCATACGTTCCATGCTGGGTCTCGGCTTTGACGGACGCGTGTTCGAGGACAACTTCCTGATTGCTGACGTCAAGATGAAGGCGGATTTTCCGACCGAGCGCTGGTTCTGGTTTGAGCCGCATTTCAAGTCGGGCGACAGCGCTCTTCTTCACAAGCAACCCGATGACATCTGGCGCATCGATTTTCAGCTCGGCTGGAATGTCGATCGGCAGAAGGAACTCCAGCCGGAGAATATCAGAGCCCGCGTGAGCGCAATGCTCGGGCCGAATGTAGACTACGAGCTAGACTGGTGCTCGATCTATAAATTCCAGTGTCGCCGCATGGACAAGTTCCGCCACGGGCCGGTTCTCTTTGCAGGGGACTCGGCCCATCAGGTGTCGCCCTTTGGCGCGCGCGGTGCCAATTCTGGGGTGCAGGACGCCGACAATCTCGGCTGGAAGCTGGCCCTTGTGGTACATGGACTTGCGCCTGATGCTCTGCTCGATACCTACGATAGTGAGCGGGTCTACGGGGCGGACGAGAACATCGCGAACTCGACGCGAGCAACGGATTTCATTACTCCGAAATCAGCCATTTCAAAGCTTTTCCGCGATGCTGTGCTCCAACTCGCCGAGACCGTTCCCTTCGCGCGAACGGTCGTTAACTCCGGTCGTCTGTCCATGCCTTGTACCTACGATGGTTCCCCACTCAATGGTCCTGACGTGGCGAGCTTTCCTGCGCGAACGAGACCGGGGAGCCCATGCCCGGACGCGCTTATCGGCGCTGACTGGTTGCTTCACCTGCTTGGCGGCAATTTCACCCTTCTCGCTATCAATGCCGATGTTCCGACGACATTTTCCGCCTATGGCATCCCGTTGAGCGTGCTCTCGGTCTCAGGCCGTGACAACAAGGCGCTCGTCGAACGCTATCTCGGACATGCCACAAGGGCAGTATACCTTATACGCCCCGATCAGCATGTGGCTGCGCGCTTTGAGCATTTCAATGCCAAGGCCGTCGCAGCCGCCCTTGGCCGCGCCCTTGCAAAGGAGCTCGTCGATGCTTGAGACCAACCTCAATTTCAACCGGCCCGACGAATCCTATGCGCTTTTGATCAAGGCGCATGAGGGCCTTTCGGAAGCCGAAAGCCACGCCATGAACGCCCGTCTGATCCTCATCCTGATGAACCAGATCGGTGATCATGCCGTGATCGCCGACGCACTCGCCCTTGCACGAGACCTGCATGCCGCGACCTGACGGCGTTAACGTCCTTATCTGTCGCATTGGCTCGTGTGGCAGGCGTGATGGCTCTGCGAGGAAGCGATCCTACCAACAGGGTGCGGCCGGTCGAAATGAGTGGCAACTATCCGGCCCGTCATTCGCACTGTCGTTTGGCACTGCCGCCCCGACATGGCGGCGTTATGCTGGCGAGTAGAACAGAAATGACGGGCCGGCGGCCCCAAGGCCGCGACCGTGTTAGAAGGGGATCGTCTGATGGAGGGAAGCATGTCGCTGCATTTTACGCCGAGTGAAACGCGCATTGAAGAGGCGGAGATCACCCGCTTTCGGCTTTGGTGCGCGGAAAGGTTCGGCGTTTCCCTGCCATCCCATGACGCTTTTCACCAATGGTCCGTCCGCCAGCGCGGCTCGTTCTGGTCGGGGCTCTGGGACTATTGCGGCGTGCAGGGCCATAAGGGCGGGACGGCGTTACTTGAGACAGGTAAAATGCTGGAGGACAGGTTTTTCCCAGAGGCCAGACTGAACTTCACGGAAAACCTCCTCGCAAAACGCGGGGTCAACGATGCGTTGATCTTTCGCGGTGAAGATAAGGCGGCAAGCCGTTGGAGCTGGGACAGGCTCGCTGAGACCGTCTCGCGTTTGCAGCAGGCCTACCGCGCACTCGGCATTGGACCGGGCGACCGCATCGCCGCCATGTTACCAAACGTGCCCGAAACGGTAGCCTGCATGCTCGCGGCAGCGTCGATCGGGGCCATCTGGTCGTCCTGTTCTCCTGATTTTGGCGAACGGGGTGTGATGGACCGTTTCGGCCAGATCGAGCCAAAACTATTCCTAGCCTGCGACGCGTACTGGTATAACGGCAAACGCATCGATGTGGGCGAGAAGGTGACGGCGCTGGAGCCACGGCTCGGCGTTCCGGTCGTTATCGTGGAGTATTGTGGCGGAGCGGAATGCCTTGCCGCGATGCTGTCGAATGGGCGTACACTTGAGGCTTTTATGTCCGCCCATGACGCACGCGAACCGGTGTTCGAGCAGTTGCCATTCTCCCATCCCCTGATCATCCTGTTTTCATCGGGGACGACGGGCGTGCCGAAATGCATCGTCCACTCAGCCGGGGGAACGCTGCTCCAGCATCTGAAGGAACACCGGTTCCATTGCAATCTCGGGGTCGGGGACCGACTCTTCTACTATACGACCTGTGGCTGGATGATGTGGAACTGGCTGGTTTCCGGCCTAGCCAGCGGGGCCACGCTTTGCCTCTACGATGGCTCTCCCTTTTCGCCCGATGCAAAGGTCTTGTGGGATTATGCCGAAGAGGAGCGGTTTTCCATCTTCGGCACCTCGGCCAAGTATCTCGATGCTCTCGCCAAGGCAGAACTAAAACCTCGCGAAAGTCATCGGCTGGACCACCTGACAGCTGTACTGTCAACCGGCTCGCCCTTGTCGCCCGCCAGTTTCGACTATGTATACCGGGACATAAAGCCCGACGTGAGCCTCGCCTCGATGTCGGGCGGCACCGATATCGTATCCTGCTTCGTGCTTGGCAATCCGGTGAAGCCAGTTTGGTCCGGCGAAATTCAGGGGCCGGGATTGGGCATGGCAGTCGAGGTTTTCGACGACCTCGGAGAGCCGCTGGCGAGCGGCAAGGGCGAACTGGTTTGCACCTGTGCATTCCCTGCGATGCCAATCGGCTTCTGGAACGACCCGGACCGCTCGCGCTTCCGCTCTGCTTATTTCGAGCGCTTCGAAGATAACTGGTGCCATGGGGATTTTGCGGAATGGACCGGCCATGGCGGCATCGTGATCCATGGCCGCTCGGATGCCACGTTGAACCCCGGGGGTGTTCGGATTGGCACGGCCGAGATTTATAACCAGGTTGAGCGGATCACCGAGATCGAAACCGCTGTCTGCATCGGCCAGGATTGGGACAACGACGTTCGCGTCGTCCTCTTCGTCAAGCTCCGCACTGGTGTGACGCTCGACGCGGCCCTGACGCAAAAAATCAGGCAGAAGATACGAACCGGGGCCTCACCGCGGCACGTGCCAGCGAAGATTATCGCCGTTGCCGATATTCCGATGACCAAGACCGGCAAGGTGGTCGAGCTTGCGGTGCGTGAGGTTGTGCATGGGCGGCCAGTCAAAAATCAGGAAGCGCTGGCTAATCCGCAGGCCCTTCTCCTGTTCGCCGGCCTAGCGGAGCTGGCAGGCTGAGCCCAAAGGTGATCGCCTGCTACGGCTTGCGTTGCCTTTGTCTCTTAGACCAGGCTCGTGTTCCTAAGGCTTGATTTCGAAGCCCTGCTTTCCGTGGCGCATGCCTTAGAATTTCTTGGACCACCCGGTGACCGGGAGGTCCAGCCTCCCGGTCACTGGGAATGATCAGTTCTGCGCGGACTTCAGCCCTGCATCGAGAGCGTCAAGAATGCGCGCGACATCGGCCTTCGAAATGATCAGCGTCGGCGACAAGATGATGTTGTTGCCCGACGTGCGGATCATCACGCCGGCGTCATAGGCCCCCTTGTACACCTTCCCCACGACATCTTTCCCAGCCGGTGTCTTGTCATCTCTGTTGGCGACCAGTTCGAGTGCGCACATCAGACCCTTGCCGCGCACATCGCCGATGATCGGGTGGCGAGCCTGCAGATCATTCAGGCCAGCGAGCAATTCCACACCGCGCGCTGCGGCATTCGTGGGCAGATCCTGCTTGATCGTTTCAGCAAGGCAGGCGAGGGCAGCTGCCGCTCCAACAGGGTGACCGGAGTAGGTATAGCCATGACCGATGCTCCCCATTGCAGTACGGTCAGCTTCGAAAGCCTCCGCGATGCGACTGCCGATCATCACAGCGCCGAAAGGGAAGTAGCCATTGGTGATGGCCTTTGCCGTGCACATCATGTCCGGTTGAACTCCCCAGAGTCGGCTTCCCGACCACGCACCGGTGCGGCCGAAGGCGGTGATGACCTCATCGGCGATCAGCAGGATCCCGTTTTTGTCACAGAGCGTGCGCAACCCAGGCATCAGACTCTCATGTGGAACGATGACGCCCCCAGCGCCAAGTACGGGCTCCATGATGAGGGCGGCAATTGTGTCCGCGCCATTGAAGACGATCTCGTCGGCGAACTGCCGGATGATGGCGTCTGCGATCAGCTTCGGGTCATCGGTATTGAATGGGTTGCGATAGGCATACGGTGCTGCCAGATGGATAGTGCCCGGTAGGAGCGGCTCATAGGCGCGACGGAAATTTTGATTACCGTTGACACTCGCGCCGCCGAAATGTGTGCCGTGATAGCCTTTCTTTAGCGACACAAATTTCGTCCGCTCCGGTTGGCCATTGATTTTGTGGAACTGCCGGGCAAGGCGAAGTGCTGTTTCAACGCTGTCGGATCCACCAGATGTAAAGAAGCTGCGCACCATGCCATCGGGGCCGAAAAATTCGGCAAGAGCTACAGATAATTCTATTAAAGGCCCGTTCGTCGTGCCGCGAAAAGCCGAGTAATACGGCAGCTCGTTCAGTTGCGCAGTGATCGCATGTTTGACCGGGTCGCAGGAATAGCCGAGGTTGACATTCCAAAGGCCTCCCACGCCATCGAGCAACCGTTTGCCGTCTACATCAATGATTTCCGCTCCTTCCCCACCAGTAATGATCGTCGGAGGATTGGCCCGCATTTCTGCTGGATGTGCCATTGGATGCCAGACATGGCGGGCGTTGTGCTCGGTCAGGAAGTTGCTATCGGCCATCGTATCGTACTCCTTGGAATCGGTTTCGTTCAGGCGGAAAGAAGCGAAAGGGCGCGCTCGTAGCTAGCGCTTGGGCGGGTTACATCGAAATGCACGCAGGACATCCCAATGGCCTCACCGCCACGGATGTTCTTCAGCTGATCGTCGACGAAAACGCAGTCGCCGGCGTCTATTGAAAGTCCGTCGGTAATGAAGGCGAAGGCGCGTGGATCGGGCTTCAGGATCTCGGTATAGGTGGCGTCGACGATCAGGTCGAAACCGGCGAGGAACGGCAGCTTGGCGCGGAATTCCTTGCCATAGAAGAGATCAAGTTCGTTGGACAGAATGGCCAATCGATGGCCCGCACGCTTTGCTGCGCCGATCGCTTCGAGCGCTTCGGGACGGATCACCTCCGATGGATCGTTGCCGCGAACGGCGGTGAGGAAAGGCGGCAGTGTGTTCCAATCCTCGCCCACAAGCCGTCCGGTCTCTCGCGCGCGCGTCGTCCAGTAGTCACGCTCGGTGATGACGCCAGCCTGCATGTCGCGCCAGAGCGGATCCGTGTCGACGTCAAAAGGGCCACGCCAAGTCAAAGTACCAGCGGCAAGGTCGAGCGCCCTTTCGCTCAGGTCGTGCGTCTCGAAAAGGGTTTTCGATATCACCCCTCCAAAATCCAGCACCAGTGCTCTTCGCGTCATTTATGCGTTCTCCCTGATCTTCATGAGAAAGGTTTTCGGCGGCTCTCCACCCATCGCCCGCGTTGCGGTGACCGATGCCCGCAGCACGACGCCCTCAATTTCGCGTTCCAGCGCTGGTGTCATGCGCGTGGAGATGCACGCGGCTGAGATCGTCGCCTGGATCTTGCCGTGCCAATTGAAAATTGGAGCGGCGATACCAGTGACATCATCTTCAAAACTTCTGCTGGAGATGGCGCAGCCATTCTTCCGGATCTCATCCAGCCGCTGTCGAAGCTCACTCTCGGATTTAACGGTCCTATCGGTAAAGGTTGTCGGCACATGGAGGTGCCGCAGCGTTTCATTGACGATCGCATCGTCGGCGTAGGCCAGAAACACCAGACCGGAGGCTGTGGCGTGGATGGGAAGAGGCTGCGCCGGATCGATAAATACTCTCGTAGACCGGTGCGGCTCGGCAATAGCGATTGTCGTCATGTCCTTGCCGGAGAACAAGCATGCATGCGTCGATTCCCCCACCTCCTCCGTAAGGGACTCGAGTATCGGCTGTAGTACCGCAATCACCGGAAAACTTGCCTCACGGATGCGGGCGAGGCGCAGGACTGCGGTGCCCAGACGATAGCGCCGGGTCTCCGGGTGCTGTTCGACAAAACCACTCGTAACAAGCGAGGCGAGGATCCGCATCGTCGTGACCTTGTCCATGTCAGCTGCGCGCGCGAGATCGCTCAGTCGATACTCCGGTGTTTCTGGCGAGAAAAAGCCAAGCAAAAACATGGCCTTGTCAATAGTTTTCATGGTTGAACCAGGACGCTTTTCTTTGCTCTCGTTCATTTTCCAATCCTCGTCATTTTTAAATACTTGACAGAAACTAGTCGCGGATGCAACATGTTTGAAACAGCGTAGATAATAATGGAACAGAACGCAACCCGACTGGAGGAATCGAATGAAAAATTTCCTGAAGGGCGCACTTATTGCGCTGTTGGCAACGACCGGAATGGTCGGAAACGTTCTCGCCGAATATCCGCAGCGGCCCGTTACGATTATCGAGCCCTGGCCACCCGGTGATGTGGATGATCAGCTTGTTCGCGTGATAGCTGAAGAATTCACGAAGCAGACAGGCGTCCCGGCGAAGGTTGTCAACCGGCCCGGCGGATACGGTGTCGAAGGCGCCCAATCAGTGCTGAGCTCAGCCGCCGACGGTTATACGGTCGGCAATTTCCTAGTCGATATACCGACCAGTTACATCATTCAGGGCATCGCGCCTTTCGCGCGCGAAGACATGGAAGTGGTCGGCCTCAACATGAACTTCCCCTTCATTCTCGCGGCCAAGAAGGATGCGCCCTACAATAACCTTGCCGAGCTCGCCGAGTATGCGAAGAAGAACCCGGTCAAGCTGGCCCATTTCGGCTTCGAGACGATCCCTGCGCAGCAGACGTTTGAGGCTGCGCGCCAGCTCGGATTCAAGTTCTCGACTGAAACAGGCTACGACGCGACGGACTGCACGACGCTTGCCAACGGTGACGCCGACGTCATGAACTCCACCGTCGGGCTGGTGCTGGCTTGCAAGGACGACATCAAGGTTTTGGCCGCCTACACCGAAAAGCCGATCTCCGTCTTCCCAGAGGCGCCTTTGCTGCGGGATCAGATCACGGGCCCAACCTTTGCGCTGTGGTCTGGGCTCTTTGTCCCGAAGGGCACGCCTCAGGAGGTGAAGGATTTGCTCGGGGCAATCGCGGAAAAGGCGATGATGTCAGAGCAGGTCAAGCAAATCTCGGCCACAACCGGCGCAGAAGTCTATTGGCAGGGCTCGGCCGAGGCGCAGGCGCGTATCGACAAGGATTTTGAAGCGGTCAAAGACCTCTTCTCGAAGATGAAGAAATAAGTTTCCGCATCGGTCGGGGCTCTCCTCCGGAAAGCCCGACCGTCCTCCGTCTATAACGTGTCAGGATATCGCGCCATGACTGCCCGTATCGATCACATTCCGACGGCTGCGGATGCGGAAACGCCGCAGCCTGAGGATGACGTCACACCCGAAGCCGCATCCACGGCAGGGACCCTATTCTGGATTTTTGCAGCGTTCGCGCTCATTCTTCTGCCCTTTGCAACAGTCGCAGGCAAGCGTCCACTCGGCTGGATCCAGGAGCCGTGGTCCTGGCCTTTCATCGTGCTGGTATTCGCTCTTGTCGGCGGCGGCGGATTGGCCTTCGACTATCTGAGGCTGCGCCGGAACCCGGGATTTTCTGTGAAGGCAAACGAAGCCTTCGCAGGGATGGGACGTTCGTTCGCCTATGCAGCCGCCTTTTTGGCCTTCATCGGCGGGGTATGGCTGATTGGGTTCACGTTGGCCTCCATCCTCTTCATGCAGGCTCTATATTACATGTCCGGTCTTCGGGGTGCGAAGTGGAGCCTTATCGGGCTCGTTGTGACCGTGGCGATCCTTCTCGCCTTCCGCGTCGGCCTCGGCATCTGGTTCCCACTCCCCCCTATCATGCTTCTCTTCCCGGACTGGGTAGGCAACGCGCTTGGAGAATATCTATGATGGATTCGATCATCCTCGGCTTCCAGGAAGTCGCGCAGTGGCAGGTGATCGCTGCGCTCCTGATCGGTGCCATCGCCGGCATCCTGGTTGGCGCAATTCCCGGCATGGAGCCCGCCGGCGCGATGGCGATCGCTCTGCCGTTCACGCTGACCATGGAGCCTCTGCCGGGAATCATCCTTCTGCTCGGATGCTATGGCGGCGCATGGTATGGTGGCGCCATTCCGGCAATTCTGATCCGGGTACCGGGAACGCCGGTGAATGTGCTCACGACCTACGACGGTTATCCGCTGGCCCAGAAGGGCCAGCCGATGCGGGCTCTGTCGCTGGCCTATTCGTCGTCCTTCGTCGGCGGCGTGGTTTCGATCCTCGCTCTAATCTTTCTGGCGCCCTTCATGGCCAAGATTGCCGCTAAATTCGGCCCTCCCGAATTCGCAGCCGTCATGATCCTGGCGTCGGTCTCGGTGGTTCTCGCCCATCATCAGAACATTCGCGGAGCCATTCTGACCTTCGGCATTGGCATGTTTCTTGGCACGATCGGTTTCGAGAGCCCACACCACACGCTGCGTTACACCTTCGACCAGACCTGGCTGCTGGGCGGGATCCCCATGGTGCCGATGGTGATCGGACTGTTCGCTCTCAGCCAGGCCTTCATCCTGCTCGAAACGAAGTCACCGCCAAAAGTGCCGGAGAACCTCGCAACGACCGGACGGTTCGTCGGTCTGTTCGAGGTATTCAAGTACCGTGCAACCGTCATCCGGTCTTCGCTCATCGGGCTGACCATGGGGCTGCTTCCGGGCGTCGGTGAATTCGGGGCGCAATTTCTATCCTACTCGCTTGCTCGCCGTTTTTCGAAGAAGCCAGAGGAATTCGGCAAGGGCTCGCCGGAAGGCCTCGTTGCCTCAGAGGTTTCGATCAATGCGTGCACATCGACGGTGCTCGTTCCGCTGCTGTCTCTCGGCATTCCCGCCGATCCCTTGATGGCCATGCTGCTCGCAGTGTTCATGGTCCATAACATCGTTCCCGGGCCGCAGCTTTTCGTCGAACATGCGGACTTCATTTCTGGCCTTTATATCTCGCTATTCCTGCTCAACGTCTTCGTGATGATTTTCCTGCTGATCTTCACCAAGTATGTTGTGCGCCTGTCATCAATCTCGCCACGGGTCATCGGCGCTGCCATCATGATCCTCGGCTTTATCGGCACATATACGCAGAACTTCCGCATCACTGACGGTTTGATCACACTGGCATTCGCCATTGTTGGCCGCTTTATGCTGAAGAACGGCGTGCCGGCTTTTCCGATGGTGGTGGGTCTCGTGCTTGGACCAATGATGGAAGGCCGGATCAAACAGACCTTCAGTATCTCCGACGGAGATCCGACTATTTTCCTCACGCGTCCTCTCGCTGCGGCGTTTCTGACGCTCGCCGTTGTCGCAGTCGCAACTTTTAGCTGGAACCACTTCCGCAACAAGACCGCAGAGGCAAGCTGATGCAGGATAAGATCAATGCGATGCGGGGAGCGGACATCGCGCCGCAAGGCTTACTTATTGACGGCAAGTTCCGCTCTTCCATGTCCGGTCAAGAGATCGAGGTTCTCTCGCCAGTCAACGGAATGCGTCTGACATCCCTTGCGGATGCGGGTCGGGAAGATGTCAATCTCGCCTGTCAGTCGGCCCGCGCTGCCTTTGAGGCGGGTGTCTGGTCGCGGACGGCGCCTGCCCACCGGAAGAAGGTGCTGCTGAAGCTGGCCGACCTCATCGAGAGAGAAGCCTTGAAGATCGCGGTCCTCGGCGTGCGCGACAACGGCACCGAGATCGCCATGGCGTTGAAGGCGGAACCGATGAGTGCGGCTTCGACTTTCCGTTACTACGCGGAACTGATCGATAAGACATACGGCGAGATTGCACCGACCCAGAGCGATGTGCTCGCGCTGGTGCACAGGCACCCGGTTGGCGTGGTTGCTGTCATTGTGCCTTGGAACTTCCCGCTGATGATCGGCGCTTGGAAGATTGCACCGGCACTCGCAGCCGGCAACAGCGTCGTGCTGAAGCCTGCGGAGACCGCTTCGCTCACATTGCTGCGGATTGCCGAGCTGGCGCTCGAAGCCGGCGTTCCGCCTGGTGTCTTCAATGTCGTAACGGGACAGGGGGCTGTCGCCGGTGAAGCACTTGGGTTGTCGATGGAGGTCGACGTGATGGCCTTCACCGGCTCCGGTGGCGTCGGGCGAAAACTCCTCGAATACTCTGCCCGTTCCAACCTGAAGCGGGTCTATCTCGAACTCGGTGGCAAGAGCCCGAACATCGTCTTTGCCGATGCGCCCGACCTGGACAAGGCTGCGAAGGTGGCTGCCTACGGCATCTTCCGTAATTCCGGTCAAGTCTGCATTGCAGGCTCGCGTCTGCTGGTCGAGGCGTCGATCGTCGACCAGTTCGCAGAAAAGGTGGCAGCGATTGCGGCGTCCATGAAGGTCGGAGATCCGCTTGATCTTACGACCGAAGCCGGCGCCCTCAACTCTGAGACACATCTGGACCGTAGTCTCGGCTTTGCCGCGCGGGCTCAAATGGAAGGTGCTGAGCTTCTAACCGGCGGCAGCCGCATCCTGCAGGAGACGGGAGGGTGGTTCATGGCGCCGACCGTCCTGTCAAAGGTTCGTCCGGAAATGGAAGTTTCGCGGAACGAGGTCTTTGGCCCTGTCCTCGCCATCACGCCCTTTACCGACGAAGCGGATGCTATCCGCGTGGCAAATGGCACCGATTTCGGCCTGGCGTCTGCGGTTTGGACGTCCAATCTTTCGCGGGCGCATCGAATGGTGGAGAGCCTTCGCGCTGGCTTGGTACACGTCAACACCTATGGCGGCTCGGACCTCACCGTGCCGCTTGGTGGTGTCAAGCAGTCTGGCAATGGGCATGACAAGTCTCCGCACGCACTCGATAAATATCTCGACCTCAAGACTGCATGGATACAGCTGTGACCGTGACCAAAGCTCTTCCGCCATCCGCACCGGCCGTCATTATTGGCGGCGGCATCATCGGTGTCTCGACACTTTATCACCTTGCGAAGAAGGGGATGGAAGGAGCCGTCCTTTTGGAACGCAAGCAGCTTGCGTCCGGCACTACGTGGCATGCGGCCGGCATTGTGGGCCAGTTGCGTGAGAGCTCAGCGCAGACCGAGCTTTCGAAATATACTGCGCGCCTCTTTACAGAACTGGAAATCGAAACAGGGCAGGCAACCGGTTACAAGCAGAACGGAACCCTGCATCTGGCCTTGTCGGATATCCGCGCCGAGCAACTGCTCCGGAATCAGGATCATGCGGCCCGCATGAAGATTGAAAGTCGCATTCTCTCGGTCGAGGACATAAACGAGCTTTGGCCACTCGTCGACACGTCCGATGTGCATTGCGGCTTTCTTGTTCCCTCGAACGGGCAGGTTAATCCACTTGACGTGACCCAGGCGCTGGCAAAAGGCGCCAAGGCGCGAGGCGCACAAATCTTCGAGAACACTAAGGCCATTCGTATCCTGACACGGAACGGCAAGGTGGTCGGCGTCGAGACAGATCAGGGCGTTATTGCAACGGAGAAGGTTCTTCTGGCGGCGGGCATGTGGTCGCTGCGTTTTGCCGCCGAGCATGGCGTGACCGTTCCGCTCCACGCGGCCGAACATTTCTACATCCTCACCGAAGCCATCCCTGACCTGCCGCGCACATTGCCCGGTCTCGTCGTTCTTGAGGAACGGCTCTACACCAAGGAGGATGCCGGCAAACTTCTGATCGGTGGCTTCGAAGCACGGGGCAAGGCCTGGGGTCGCGAGGGCATCCCAGAGAGTTTCGAATTCGACGAGCTACCCTTCGACATGGATCATGTGGAGCCGGTACTGGAGAAATTCTTTACGCGTTTCCCGGCTCTTGAAACGATGGGTATCCAGACCTTTTTTAATGGACCGGAGAGCTTTACACCGGACGGACGGCCATACATCGGTCCCGCTCCGGAGATGCCCGGGCTCTTCATCGCCGCCGGCATGAACTCGAACGGCATCCTCAATTCTGGCGGTGTCGGGCTCACCATGGCAGCCTGGATGACGGAGGGCCAACCACCGCGCGCTGTCGCCTCGATGCTGGCCGCACGAGCGCATCCTTTCCAGAAGAACATGGCCTACAATGCCGAGCGTGTGACCGAAGGCGTCGGTCTTCATTGGGGCTTGCATTGGCCGGGCCGGCAGATCGAGACAGCGCGCGGCGTTCGCCGGGTACCGCTGCATGACCGTCTACTTGCGGCCGGGGCCGTTATGGCCGAGCGTATCGGCTGGGAAGTGCCGATGTACTTCGACCTCGAAAACCCGAGCTGGACTGAGCGTGCAAGTCTGGGTTGGCAGGACTGGTCGGAACGGGTCAAGGCAGAGTGTTTTGCAGCACGCGATCATGCGGTGCTCATTGACCAGTCGATGTACGGAAAGATCCTCGTGCAGGGACCGGATGCCGTCAAGGCTCTGAACCGTGTCTCCGGCGCCGAAATCGATGTTGCGGTCGGCACCTCGGTCTACACGCAGTTCCTCAACGAGAAGGGCGGGATCGAAGCGGATGTCACCGTGACCCGCATCGCCGCGGAACAGTTCATGGTCGTGACCGGTCATCCAAGCCAGATCCGCGACCAAACCCACATTCGCGCCCATGCAGAACCCGCCTGGCGCTTCGAGATTTTCGACGCGACCTCGGCCTATGGTCTTTTGACCATACATGGCCCGCAGTCCCGTGCGATCCTCCAGCAGCTTTCGGCGGACGACCTGTCCAATGAGGCATTCCCGTTCGGCGCGGCGCGCGAGATTGACCTTGGCTTCGCGCGCGTCTGGGCCATCCGCCGCTCGTTCCTGGGCGAGCTCGGTTATGAGTTGATGATTTCGAGCGAGTTCACGGCGCACGTATACGACGAAATCATGCGTGCCGGCGCTCCACTAAGTCTGCGCCACGCCGGCATGTTTGCACTCGGGGCTTGCCGCCTCGAAAAGGGCTTCCGGCACTTCGGCCACGATATCGGTGAGGAAGACACGCCAATCGAAACCGGCCTCGGCTTTGCTGTGAAGCTCGCTAAGGAAGGCTTTGTCGGTCGCGAGGCGCTGATGCGCCAGAAGCAGTCGTATGGTGCCGCCACGCCGCATCGCAGCGTTTCCGTGTTGGTAGAGGGTGCGTCTGCTGAAACAGGTCCATATCTCATTCACAACGAGCCGGTCTTCAAGGATGGCGCACTCGTTGGTCATATTACCTCCGGGGGCTGGGGCTGGAGACTGAACGCGATGATTGGACTTGCTTCTCTTAACCGCGAGAACGGCGTCACCAAGGATTGGATCGATGAAGGTCGTTTCGAGGTGCAGGTGGCAGGCAAGCTTTATCCGCTCCGGGTCCAACTCGGCGCTTTTTATGATCCAGCCGGGACGATCATGCGGGGCTGATTCACACAAAAAAAGGGGAACTGAAGATGAGCGCAATAAAAACAATCCTCGTGATCGGCACTTACGACACGAAGGATCAGGAGCTCAACTACGTCGCTGATTGCATCAAGAAGCTGGGTGGGAACGTGATCTCGATGGACGTCAGCGTGCTTGGGGATCCGTCGCAACCAACGGATATTTCCAAGCACGAGGTCACTGCCGCAATTGGAAAGACTATCGATGAGGCGGTGAACGCCGGTGACGAGAATCTGGCCATGCAGATCATGGCTTCTGGTGCGTCCACGCTCTGCGCCAGACTCTATGCCGAAGGTCGCATAGACGGCATGATTGCCCTTGGGGGCACCATGGGTACCGACCTAGCATTGGATTGCGCCCGTGCGCTGCCGATGGGCGTTCCGAAATATGTTGTCTCGACGATCGCGTTTTCACCGCTGATTGCGCCGGATAGGCTTTCCGCGGATATCCAGATGATCCTGTGGGCTGGCGGTCTCTACGGCCTCAACGACATCTGCAAGGCGACGCTCAGCCAGGCGGCCGGCGCCATCTATGGCGCGGCGCTCGCAGTGGAGCCGCCTGACCCGGACCGGCCAGTCATCGGTATGGTGAGCTTCGGCTCTTCCGCGCTTCACTATATGATTCACTTGCGACAGCCGTTGATCGACCGCGGCTTTTCGGTCGCAGTCTTTCATGGAACTGGCATGGGGGGCATGGCTTTGGAAAGCCTTGCGGAGCAAGGTTACTTCGCGGCAGTGCTGGAGCTCGCGGTGGCCGAGATCGGCAATCTTATGGTCGGTTCTGTCGTGAACGCCGGCGCCAACCGCATGACGGCTGCCGGCCGCTTGGGCACACCGATCATTGCCGCACCCGCCTTTGGCGACATGATTGACTTCGCGACATGGCAGCCCGTGCCCGAACGGTTCCGAGATCGGCCCTATCATGCTCACAACCGCCTGCTCGCCTCTGCCTCGCTGACTGCGGATGAACGCCGCGAACTTGCTCGTGAAGTGGCTCACCGGCTGCAGCAGTCCTCGGGGCCGGTCCATTTCGTGCTTCCGACGCAGGGCATTCATGCCTGGGACGTTGAGGGCATGCCCGCGCATGATCCGGAAGCGCTTGCCGAAATGGTAGACGAGTATCGGAAGGTGATGGTCGATCCGATCGAGCTTTCGGTGCTCGATTGCCACATCAACGATTTGGCCTTCTCAGAAAAGGTGCTCGAGGTCATCGATCGGTGGATTGCTGACGGCACCATCAAGATGACGCGGTAAAGATGTGATGGATCCGCGCTATTCAATACTTTTCGAGCCGCTGAAGATCGGGCCGGTCACCGCGCCAAACCGCTTCGTATCGATGCCGCATGCAATCGGCCACAGCTATCTGATGCCGAACGGAGCAATTGGTATCCGCGAAACCCGTGCCGAAGGTGGCTGGGGCATTGTTGCAATGCAGCTGAGCGAAATAGATCCCACTTCTGATCTCGCCGGCTTGCCATATGAGCGGCTTTGGGACGAGGGCGACGTTGCCGCGCATGCGCGATCTGTCGAGCGTATTCATGCCCATGGAGCGCTCGCCTCGATTGAGCTTGCGCATACGGGTATTCGTTCGCGGGGGATATCGACAGGATATCCGGCGATGGGGCCATCCGTCGTGCCTATCCTGAAGCCGGACATGCCCTTCATGGCAAAGGCTATGGACAAAGACGATATCCGTAATCTGCGTCAGATGTACCGCGCGGCAACGCGACGGGCAAAGGCCGCAGGTTATGATATCGTCTATGTCTATGCCTCGCACGAAGCCTCGATTTTGTGGCACTTCCTGTCTCCCGCTTACAACTTCCGGACAGATGAGTATGGCGGCAGCTTTGAAAACCGGTTGCGGCTTTTCCGCGAAGTGCTGGAGGAAACCAAGGAGGAAGCGGGTGACGCCATGGCGGTTGCTGTGCGTTTTGCCGTGCATGAGCTTTCCGGCCCGAAGCGTATCCTGAATAGCGGCGAGGGCAGGGATGTCATTGAGGCGCTCGCCGACCTACCTGACCTTTGGGATGTGAATGTCTCGTCCTGGAGCCGAGACAGCGGCACGGCTCGCTATGATGCCGAAGGTTTTCAGGAGGAATTTACCAGCTTTGTGAAGCAGGTAACCGGCAAACCGGTCCTGGGCGTCGGGCGCTTCACCTCTCCGGATGCGATGGTCAGCCAGATCAGGCGTGGTGTCCTCGATCTCATCGGTGCAGCCCGTCCGTCTATTGCGGATCCATTCCTGCCTGCAAAAGTCCGTGAGGGCCGGATCGAAGACATCCGAGAGTGCATTGGCTGCAACATTTGCGTCGCCGTCGAGACGATCGGGGTCGAACTGCGATGCACGCAAAATCCGACGATTTCCGAGGAATGGCGTCGCGGTTGGCACCCTGAGAAAATCCCTGCGGCCGGCAATGCAAAGACCGTACTGATCGTGGGCTCTGGACCTGCGGGTCTTGAGGCGGCGCTCGTTCTTGCCAAGGCCGGCCACGAGGTGACGGTGGCCGAACGCGCCGACGAGATGGGTGGCCGCTCGGCTCGCGAGGCCCGCATTAGAGGGCTCGCATCCTGGGGGCGGGTTAAGGACTATCGGCTGTATCAGCTTCACCAGATGCCCAACGTCAATCTCTATCCCGGTAGCGAACTGGATGCCGGTGGCATTGCTGAGTTCGGGGCTGACCATGTCCTCCTCGCAACCGGTGCTCCATGGCGCGGCGATGGGGCTGGGCGAACGCGCCTTACTCCAATACCTGGTTTCGCGGGTGCAGCTCTGACGCCCGACGATGTCATGGACGGGGCTGCGATAGCCCATTCAGTCGTCATCTACGACGACGATCACTATTACATGGCCAATGCGCTGGCGGCGGATCTGGCTGCCAGGGGACACGCCGTGCACCTGGTAACTCCCATGCCATCGCTTTCGGCCTGGATGGTGCATACGCTCGAGCAACCCCGCATGCTGGCCGAGATGAAAGCCGCCGGTGTGCGTATGTATCCGAACAGCGTCGCAACCGGCTGGAGCGGGGAAGGGCTTGCTGTCAGCCGAGGTGACACGGGAGAGGCGCTACCGGCAATTGCGGGTGCGACGTTGGTCGCCGTGGGCACACGGCTGCCTGACACGCGTCTTGGCGAGGCGCTCACCGCACAAGGCTTGCCTTACCGGACCATCGGCGATGCAGAGTGTCCGGGCATCATTCAGGGCGCAGTTTATTCCGGCCATCGTCATGCGCGCGAACTGCTTGGCACGGAGCCCGATGACCGCGTTTTCAAGCGCGAGCGACCAACACTTTTTCTCTGAGATCGAAGGGATCGACAATCATGACCGCAAAACGGACACCGCTTTATCACGCCTTCAAGGCGCGAAATGCAGAGATGGCCGAGAAGGCCCATTTTCTCACCGCCAACGTCTTTACGGATGCGAAATCAGAACATGAGGCCGTGCGAAACGCGGCAGGCCTGTTCGAGATTTTCGGGCAGTTTCTTGTCGAAGTCGCAGGCGCAAAAGCCGAGACATTTCTGAACGAGACGTTCGTGGCGGATATGTCAAAGGTCGCTCCGGGAAGGGGCATCTATGGCGGCATCCTGAACGAAAATGGCGGTTTCATCGACGACGTCATCACGTATCGACCCGCGCAGGACCTGTTTTGGGTCGTTCCTGCGCCCCATCGTGTCGAAAAGGTCGAAGCTTACCTCAAGGAGCGCGGAAAGCCATACGGCGTGCACGTTGTTTCGCTCGGATATCGTTATGTTTCGCTCTCCCTGCAGGGGCCGCAGTCGCGTGCCTGCCTTGAGCGCGTCACTAGTCAGGATCTTTCCGGGGAGGCGCTTCCAGGTTTCGGGATGGTCAAGACGACGGTAGCCGGCGTGGACGGCGTCGTCGTGACCCGAACGGGTTTCACCGGCGAACTTGGTTACGAACTCTGGGTGCCGACTGAGCACATCGAGAGCTTCTATGACACCGTACTTGAAGCTGGCAAGCCGCTGGGGCTCGTACCATGCGGGGCCGGGTCGATGGGCTCGCTTCGCATCGAGAAACGTTACCCGATCTGGGGTCGGGATATCGGTGAGGACACGACACCCGTTGAAGCGGGATTGGGTTGGACGGTGAAACCGAAGAATGCGTCCTATCCCGGCAAGGCGGTTGTCGAACGACAGAAGCAGGACGGAGTAGAACGCGCGCTCGTTCTTCTCGAATTGCCTTTTGGTACTGTTCTTCCCGCCATCGGTACGGTGGTGAAGTTCGGCGGCGACCCCATCGGAAAAGTCACCTCGGCTGCCCATGGACACACTGTCGGGTGCGGACTTGCCTTGGCTTACGTCCAGATCGGCTGCGCAGGCGACGGACAAGTTCTCACACTGGAAGATGGGACAGGCGTTACGGTTCGCAGGGCCGCCGTCTACGACCCAAAGTCCGTCCGTTCGCGTGCTTAAGCAGGAGGATCGTTCATGAAAATTCTGGTCACCGTAAAGCGTGTCGTCGACTACAACGTGAAGATTCGCGTCAAGCCGGATGGTTCCGGCGTCGAACTCGCCAATGTGAAGATGTCGATGAACCCCTTCGACGAAATCTCCGTCGAGGAAGCGCTCCGCCTCCGGGAATCCGGCAAGGCGACCGAAGTCGTCGTCGTGTCCGTGGGGCCTGCCAAGGCTGAAGAGACCTTGCGCACCGCGCTCGCAATGGGTGCCGATCGGGCAATCCTGGTCGAGACCGACGATCAGGTCGAGCCGCTCGCCATCGCCAAGATCATCAAGGGTGTGGCTGAAGCAGAACAGCCGGGGCTGATCATCGTCGGCAAGCAGGCGATCGATGATGACTCCAACCAGACCGGCCAGATGCTGTCGGCTCTGCTCGGCTGGGCGCAGGGCACGTTTGCCTCCAAGGTCGAAATCGGTGACGGCAAAGCGCAGGTTACCCGCGAAGTCGATGGCGGTCTGCAGACCATCGAGATCAAGCTTCCGGCGGTTGTCACAACAGACCTGCGCCTCAACGAACCGCGCTATGCTTCGCTGCCCAACATCATGAAGGCCAAGAAGAAGCCGCTCGATAAGAAGACGCCGGTTGATTTCGGTGTCGATACGAGCCCGCGCCTGAAAGTTCTGAAGACCGAAGAGCCCTCGGGGCGCAAGGCTGGCATCAAGGTCAGGTCGGTCGCTGAATTGGTCGACAAGCTGAAAAACGAAGCCGGCGTGCTGTGAAATCCGTGAGGCTCGCCTGCAAACGGCGGGCTGCTGCGCTTCCGGTGCTCACGTACCTTTAAGTACGCGGCGTGCCGGTTCTCGCACCCCACCGTTTTCGGCAGGGCCTGACGGATTTCAGGAACCAACACTTTAAGAGGAACAAACATCATGGCCATTCTTCTTCTGGCTGATCACGACAACGCAACCCTGTCCGACCAAACCGCCAAGACGCTGACGGCAGCGTCCAAGATTGGCGGCGACGTGCATGTGCTGGTCGCCGGCAAGGGCGCCCAGGGTGCTGCCGATGCCGCCGCAAAACTGTCCGGCGTTTCCAAGGTCCTGCTCGCCGAAAGCGACGACCTTGCCAACAACCTCGCAGAACCGCTCGCAGCGCTGATCGTCTCGCTGGCCGGCTCCTACGACACGATCCTTTCGGCGGCGACATCCGTCGGTAAGAACGTGCTGCCGCGCGTCGCAGCTTTGCTCGACATCGTCCAGATATCTGAAATCACCGAGGTTGTTTCGGCCGAAACCTTCAAGCGCCCGATCTATGCCGGCAACGCCATCCAGACGGTGCAGTCGTCCGAGGCCAAGAAGGTGATCACCGTGCGTACGGCTTCCTTTGCCTCCGCGGCTGAAGGCGGCTCGGCTTCTGTCGAGAACGTATCGGCTGCCGCCAATCCCGGCCTGTCCACCTTCGTCAAGGACGCACTGTCCTCATCGGATCGTCCGGAACTGACATCGGCCAAGATCATCATTTCAGGTGGTCGTGCACTTGGCTCGTCGGAGCAATTCCAGGAGGTCATCCTGCCGGTGGCCGACAAGCTCGATGCCGCCGTCGGTGCATCGCGCGCTGCCGTCGATGCCGGCTACGCTCCGAACGACTGGCAGGTCGGCCAGACCGGCAAGGTCGTCGCCCCGCAGCTCTACATCGCGGTCGGTATTTCCGGCGCGATCCAGCATCTCGCCGGCATGAAGGACTCGAAAGTCATCGTCGCTATCAACAAGGACGAGGAAGCCCCGATCTTTCAGGTCGCCGACTACGGCCTCGTCGGCGATCTCTTCGTCATCCTGCCGGAACTCGAAAAGGCACTCTAGTCAACATAGGGCCAAATGGATCTGAATATGAAAACGTACATTCTCAACGTATCATGCGTGTCAACGCGCGGCATCGTAGCCGCGATCACCGGTTTTCTGGCAGACAAAGGCTGCAATATCGTCGACTCCTCGCAGTTCGACGATCTGGACACAGGCATGTTCTTCATGCGGCTTACCTTCACGAGCGAGGAGGGCGCAATAATTGGCGACATTGCCGCCGGCTTCGAGACGATCAAGAAGAAATTCGACATGGTCAGCGAGTTCCACGATGGGGGCACCAAAATGAAGGTGCTCCTGATGGTCTCGCGCTTCGGTCACTGCCTCAATGACTTGCTATACCGCTGGAAGATCGGCGCGCTTCCAATCGACATCGTCGCCGTCGTCTCCAATCACTTCGACTACCAGAAGGTGGTCGTCAACCACGACATCCCCTTCCACCATATTCCGGTGACCAAAGCCAACAAGCCGCAGGCCGAGGCCCGAATCATGGACGTAGTCGAGCAGACCGGCGCGGAGCTGATCGTGCTCGCCCGCTATATGCAGGTGCTGTCCGATGCCGTCTGCCAGAAGATGTCGGGCCGTATCATTAACATTCACCATTCCTTCCTTCCTTCCTTCAAAGGGGCAAATCCTTACAAGCAGGCCTATGAGCGCGGCGTGAAGCTTATCGGGGCGACGGCGCATTACGTCACCGCTGATTTAGACGAGGGGCCGATCATCGAGCAGGACGTGGCCCGCATCACGCACTCGCAGTCGGCATCTGACTATGTCTCCATCGGCCGTGACGTAGAGAGCCAGGTGCTGGCTCGTGCCATCCACGCCCATATCCACCATCGGGTATTCCTCAACGGCAACAAGACCATCGTATTCCCGGCAAGCCCAGGCTCTTACGTGTCAGAAAGGATGGGCTGAGGGATGGCGACAAAAATCGATGGGAAGCAAGTTGCCGCCTCGATAAATGACGCCGTGAAATCAGCGACGTTGGCGCTCGAAAAGGATACCGGGGTCAAGCCGGGTCTTGCCGTAGTCATTGTTGGCGAGGATCCGGCAAGCCACGCCTATGTCGGAGCGAAAAGCCGGATGGCAAGAGAATGCGGCTTCAATTCGATTCAGCACACTCTGCCCGAAGGAGCAACCCAAGAAGAGCTTGCGACAATCGTCGAGGCGCTCAACGCCGATGAGACCATCCACGGCATCCTCGTCCAATTGCCGCTGCCGAGGCACCTCAACTCCGACTCGATCATTCAGTCGATCAGGCCGGAGAAGGATGTTGACGGCCTGCACATTGTAAATGCCGGCAAGTTGGCGACTGGCGATCTTGATGGAGGCCTCGTCTCCTGCACGCCGGCCGGAGCGATGATCCTCGTGCGCCGCACCCATGGCGAAGACCTCTCTGGGCTCAGCGCCGTTGTGATAGGCCGCTCCAACCTCTTCGGAAAGCCGATGTCGGCGCTGCTGCTTGCCGCCAATGCGACTGTGACGACTGCTCATTCGCGCACCGAGAATCTTTCCGGGATCTGCCGCAATGCAGATATTCTCGTTGCCGCGGTCGGCCGTCCGGAAATGGTCAGGGCGAGCTGGGTAAAGTCGGGAGCGACCGTAATTGATGTCGGCATCAACCGCATTGCCGCCTCTGAGAGAGGCGAGGGCACGTACCGCCTAGTTGGCGATGTCGCCTTCGATGAATGTGTGGAGGTCGCCGGCGTCATTACGCCGGTTCCGGGTGGGGTAGGCCCTATGACGATTGCCATGCTGATGGCAAACACCGTTATCGCGGCCCACCGTAAGGCGGGCAAGACGCCACCAAAATTTTCGTAGATAGTGAGGCTGAAGCTAAATGAGAGAGATGCCTGAACGCGAAAGCATGGAATTCGACGTGGTGATCGTCGGTGCCGGGCCTGCCGGTCTTTCGGCGGCGATCCGGTTGAAGCAGGTCAATCCGGATCTCTCCGTCGTCGTGCTGGAGAAGGGCGCGGAAGTCGGCGCGCATATCCTCTCTGGCGCCGTGGTCGATCCGATCGGCATTGACCGGCTGCTGCCCGGCTGGCGCGACGAGGCCGACCAACCGTTCAAGACCAAGGTCACGGCCGATCACTTCCTGCTGCTCGGCCCCGCCGGCTCTGTTCGCCTGCCGAATGTGCTGATGCCGCCATTGATGAACAATCACGGCAACTACATCGTCTCGCTCGGAAACGTCTGTCGCTGGCTGGCGACCAAGGCCGAGGAGCTCGGCGTCGAGATCTATCCGGGTTTTGCCGCCACCGAAGTGCTCTACAATGACCAGGGTGCGGTCATCGGGGTCGCCACCGGCGATATGGGCATCGAGAAGAATGGCGAGCCTGGCCCGAACTATACCCGCGGCATGGAACTGCTCGGCAAATATGTGCTTATCGGCGAGGGCGTGCGCGGCTCGCTCGCCAAGCAGCTGATCGCCAAGTTCGATCTGCAAAAAGACCGCGAACCGCAGAAATTCGGCATCGGCCTCAAGGAACTCTGGCAGGTCAAGCCGGAAAACCACAGGCCGGGCCTGGTGCAGCACTCCTTCGGCTGGCCGCTCGGCATGAAGACCGGCGGCGGCTCCTTCCTCTATCATCTGGAAGACAATCTGGTCGCCGTCGGCTTCGTCGTCCATCTCAATTACAAGAACCCCTATCTCTATCCCTTCGAGGAATTCCAGCGCTTCAAGACCCATCCGGCGATCCGCACCACCTTCGAGGGCGGCAAGCGGCTGTCCTATGGGGCGCGTGCCATCACCGAGGGCGGCTACCAGTCGGTGCCGAAGCTCTCCTTCCCCGGCGGGGCGCTGATCGGCTGTTCGGCCGGTCTCGTCAACGTGCCGCGCATCAAGGGCAGCCACAATGCGGTGCTGTCGGGCATGCTGGCCGCCGAGAAGATCGTCGCCGCGATCGCGACCGGCCGCAGCCATGACGAGGTGGCCGAGATCGAGAATGAATGGCGCAAGGGCGACATCGGCAAGGATTTGAAGCGGGTGCGCAACGTCAAGCCGCTGTGGTCGAAGTTCGGCACCGCACTCGGCGTGGCGCTCGGCGGCTTCGACATGTGGACCAACACGCTGTTCGGCTTTTCCGTCTTCGGCACGTTGAAGCATGGCAAGACCGATGCTGAGAGCCTGGAGCCGGCGTCGCAGCACAAGCCGATCGCCTATCCGAAGCCCGATGGCGTCCTGACCTTCGATCGCCTCTCCTCGGTGTTCCTGTCGAACACCAATCACGAAGAAGACCAGCCGGTGCATCTGCAGGTCAAGGACATGGCGCTGCAGAAGCGTTCCGAGCATGACATCTATGCCGGCCCCTCGACGCGTTACTGTCCGGCCGGCGTCTACGAATGGGTGGAAAAGGACGGCGAAGAGGTCTTCGTCATCAACGCCCAGAACTGCGTCCACTGCAAGACCTGCGACATCAAGGATCCCAACCAGAACATCAACTGGGTTCCGCCGCAGGGTGGCGAGGGGCCGGTCTATCCGAATATGTGACCACAGCTCCATAAATTAACATTATACAACAGCGGCTTATTCTGAGTAGGGCGTCGCCGGTTCACGTCCCTTCAAAAAGCATGCTACATCAAATAAAGCCTGCACAACCCGGGGTTTTGCCGAGTGATCCAGCAACGCAACACCACGCCGCAATGGAGGTAGGAAAACTACCGCCTCCGCAGAAGCGCTGGCTGGAGATACAGAAGACCCGCGTTGATTGATCGAGCATTCCCGGCTCGGGCTGCGCTACCTCTAGCTCTCTGTTTTTAGGGCATGCTTGACGCGGAGTATGGTGATCACAACAGACCCCACAACCACCGGAACAGCGACAAGCATGATCATCGGATCGAAATGGAAGCCTGCGTGGTCTGCTGTCTCATATATAAATTTCAGCAAGCTCAGCAAGTAATAGCTAATTGCGATCATCGAAAAGCCTTCGACCGCGCGCTGGATCTTAACCTGCGTCGCGGCGCGATCAGCCATCGCCTGGATCTGCGCAGCGTTTTGGAACTCAATCTCGACCTGGATTCGCGTTTGGAGCAGGTCGAGCAAGTGCATCGCGGCCCTTGACAGGTGCTCAAGCCTCAACGCGGTTGCTTCGCAGGTACGCACCGCAGGCTTGAACCGTCGCTCCACGAAGGTACCGAACCTTTGAAAGCCTGGGACATGGGTCTCCCGTAAAAGAGCAATCCTCTCTTCAACAATTTTGGCGTAGGCGGCGGTTGCGCCAAATCTGTTTCTGGTCTCCGCGGTGGCTGAAATGATATGCGACGAAAGAACAGTAATCTCTTCAAGCAATTGTTTGTGCTGATGTGCCGGCGTACTCAAGTTGCGGTTGGTGAGCCGAACAAGTTCCGCGTCATATCCGCCCAGAAGCGGGGCAAGACGACGCGCCTCCGGCAATCCGAGGAGCGCCATTGACCTATAGGTTTCGATCTCAAATATGCGACGGACCATGCGCCCCAGGCGATGTGCATTCAGGTCCTTGTTAAACAGGACGATTCTGCTTGAATTGTCCTCTCGAACGCGAAAATCGGAGCAAACCTGCGCCGCCCCGCCGCCAATCGATGACGTGGCGGTATCGCCGAAGTCGAGGGTTTTCAGAACCGTTCCCAGCTGGTCAGGAGGGTTCCCGAGGACAAGGATACTCACGTGGCAAACCAGCAGAGGAGAGCTCAATCCAGCTAGCCGCGCAAAGTCATCTTCACAAAGGTCAGTTTCCGGCCAACCCTCAGGCTCGCTGGCCAATTTTCGGACCCGCGTGACAGTCACGAACTCAGTGTGCCGTTCAACTCTGACGGAAATTCCACCGTCGGCTTTGAGACTATCGTGGAACTCCTTGATCGCGCCATCCAATGGCATGAAAGCAACATGCTCGACGATCGCCGGACCGGTAAAATAAATCGACGGTCGAGCGTGAAGCTCCGAGTTGAAGTCTGCGGCCTTCTGTTCAAAGGCAGCTGGACTAGAGACCTGTGGTGCGGAAGCAGACACCGTTGGAAAGAATGCTCCTTCTGCGCCCTTTGAAATCATGTCTGTCTTCCCCATTCCCAAAAGCACACGAACCGGCGAACCTATATGAAGCGAATGCAATCAAATTGAAAAGCCCCGCCGGGGTGCAAAGAATTTGCGGTCGATTTGTGCGGTAAGCCAGGGGCGTTGCTTTCCTGTTGACAGGACTATCAATAATCGGTCGGCTAACGTCGACGCCGAGTGTGCCGCCATGCCCACCCACCATTACGAGCTTTTGAAGAGACATACGGGTGGTAAGGCCGATGCCACCAATGTCAGATCCGACAATGCGTGTTCTTTGTTAACACGCTTCTTAAGCAACCATTCACACGACATGAATTGTCATCTTCTAGTCTTTCCGGGCATCTTCTCAGGCAGGTCGGAATGGCCGCAAATTTTGTGACGCGAGGTGAAATTATGCTGACCGAACGCGAGGACCAGTTTTACATTGGTGGGCAATGGCAGGAATCCGGGGACGTAAACCGTCTGCCTGTTGTGAATCCCGCGTCGGAACGTGTTGTCGGGCATATTGCTGCGGGCGGTGCTCATCACGTCGCTCTCGCGGTTGCCGCTGCGCGCAACGCGTTCCCAGCCTTCTCTCAAACAACTGTGGCTGAACGGCTCGGTCTGCTCGGCAGGATGCATTCTCTCCTGAAAGAAAGAGCGGAGACGTTCGCGGAGGCGCTCGCAATCGAAATGGGAGCGGCGATCAGCTTCGCGCGGGCTTCCCAGGTTCCCTTTGCTTCCGAGCACATCCGTGTCCAGATGGAAACTCTTGAGAAGTACCGCTTCGTAACGATTGATGGGCGTACCGCGACCGCCAAAGAGGCGATCGGGGTTTGTGCTCTGATTACCCCCTGGAACTGGCCACTTTACCAGATCACTGCCAAAGTCGCTCCCGCGATTGCGGCAGGCTGTACCGTCGTCCTCAAGCCCAGTGAACTGTCACCTTACAGCGCTTTGCTCTTCGCCCAGTTGATGCACGATGCCGGGGTTCCGGCCGGTGTATTCAATCTGGTCAACGGAACTGGCGAGAGAGTTGGCGCAGCGCTCGCCAGCCATCCCGAGGTCGACATGATCTCGATCACAGGTTCTACCCGCGCCGGAGTACTCGTCGCGCAGGCGGCCGCACCGACGGTGAAGCGAGTGGTTCAGGAACTCGGCGGCAAGTCGCCGAACATTTTGCTCGATGATGCCGACTTCAGCCAGGCCATATCCAAGGGCGTGCTCGCCGGAATGCGCAATGTCGGCCAGTCGTGCAGCGCCCCGACGCGTATGCTGGTACCCACACACCGCCTCGGCGAAGTGGAGGAATTGGCAAGTGCCACTGCGCGTGCGATCCGAGTCGGCGCTCCGCTTGATCCTGCGACGGACATGGGTCCCATCGCTAATCTTCCCCAGTTCGAGCGGATACAAACCATGATCCAAGCCGGTATCGACGATGGCGCCAAGCTGCTGTGTGGCGGTCTGGGCCGGCCGGCCGGCATCGAGCGGGGCTTTTTCACGCAGCCAACGATCTTTTCCGAGGTGAAGTCCGACATGCGGATTGCTCGTGAGGAGATCTTCGGTCCCGTACTTTCGATTATGCCCTACAAGAACGAGGAAGAGGCAATCGCCATTGCTAATGACACCGTCTATGGATTGGGCGCCCATGTCCAGTCTTCAGATCCGGAGCGGGCACGGCGTGTCGCACTGCGCATCCGTGCCGGCCAGGTTCATATCAACTATCCCGCTTGGGACGGAGCGGCAGCCTTCGGTGGCTACAAGCGATCAGGTAACGGCCGCGAGTATGGGGTATACGGGCTCGAAGAGTATCTCGAGACGAAGTCGATCCTTGGCTATTGACCAGGCGTCTGCGCGAGTCGGGCTCGCCAGGGCAGTGGTTTCAGCGACAGACGAAGCATCGTCAGGAAAGCGGCAGTCCGGGCACTTCGCCCGTGCCGCGATCCGAGGATGGCGACTATATCAGCCGACGGCAGCAGCCAATGGGGAAGTACCTGCCTCAACCGTCCCTCGGCGAGGTCTTCTGCAACGGCCCATTCAGAGCGCATCATGATGCCCTGACCCGCCAACGCCCAATCCCGAATGACGGCACCATCGTTGCTCGACATAGCGGGATTAACGCGCACTGTCGCACTTTCCTGCCTTGATCCCTTGAACCGCCAGAGCGTTACGTCCTCCTCGTTCTCGCGAACGACGAGGCAGCGATGTCGCGCCAGATCGGCAGGCGTAGAAATGGGTTCAGCCGAAGCCAGGTAGTGTGGACTTGCACAAAGAATCCGACGGTTCGGCGCCAGTGTCGTCACGACTTGATCCAGATGCGCTGATGCCCCGATGTGGACAACCACCTCATAGCTATCAACGACCAGCGCCGTGGGATGGTCGGACAGTTGGAGGGTGGCGGTGGCACTACGATGCTCTCGAGAAAACGCCTCCACGACTGGCGCCACGTAGATCCGTCCAAATCCGTGAGGCGCTGCGACCCTGAGGTGCCCGCGAACCGCACCCTCGCGATCAGCCAAGGCTTCGGCAAGCGAGTCTATGGCATCGCTGACAATGACGCTGTGAGAAGCAACCAACGAGCCCTCTTCGGTAAGGCGCAGGTGGCGTCCGGACCGGTCGATCAGCCTTACCCCGACCTTCTCTTCAAGCGCGCGCAGGCGCTGGGTCACCGCAGGAGGCGTCACGTTCAGCTTTCTCGCGCTTTCTGCGAGAGATTTCGAGCCCGTGAGGACCGAAAAGAAGGCAAGATCGTCGGACGTGAGCATTAAGCGGCACCTGAAGCGATCATTCACTCAGCATTAATTGCCATCTTTAGCATATGGCTACAAGGTCAGATTCAAGTCGGATATCGGATTCATGTATCCAGCGGACTTTGATTTATCCATGTGGTTGGCTGGCCCGAGCGGTTTGAGGTGCTGCAAACCGGCGTTTCTGGATGTGGAAACTGTATGGGCAGGAACGCGGGGACGGATCCTCGAATGGTGAATGCGCTCGCTGCTCAGAGCCTGGGGTCAGTGGTCGCCAATACCTTGTGGTGCCATCGACACGAAGGAGAACCTGGGATGAATGCTAAAGACATACTCGAGCAGCTTATCGGCTTTCCATCCGTCGTCGGGACTCCGAACGGCGACATCGTGGCATGGGTGAAGGGCTACCTCGAAAGTCATGGCGCCACCGTGACTGTGTTGCCCGGACCGGAAGGCGATCGGGCGAATCTATTTGCCACCATCGGCCCGAAAGACAAGCCCGGCTACATTCTTTCCGGCCATATGGATGTCGTTTCGGCGTCCGAACGGACCTGGACGTCGGAGCCCTTCCGCCTGCGGGCAGAGGGCGATCAGCTTTTCGGCAGGGGGGCGTCCGACATGAAGGGCTTTCTTGCCGCCGCGCTTGCCGGACTTCCCGCTATGGCAAAGATGCCATTGAGCCGCCCGATCCACTTCGCTTTCTCGTATGACGAGGAAGCCGGCTGCCGCGGTGTACGCCACATGTTAGAGCGAATCGGCAACCTATGCGCTCCGCCCTTGGGAGCAATTATCGGCGAACCGAGCAGCATGGTGGCAATTCGCGGTCACAAGGGAAAGGCGGCCGCCCGTATCGAGATTCATGGCGCGACTGGCCATTCGTCGCGCCCTGACAAGGGTTTGAACGCCATTCACGCCATGACTGCGGTAATGAATGCGACGCTGAAGACCATTGATGCTCTGCGAAGCAGCGCCTCAGATCAGAACTTTGAGCCGCCTTATTCTACCCTGCAGATCGGAACGATCTCGGGCGGGCGCAGCGTCAACATCATTCCGGATCTCTGCGTCCTGGAGCTGGAAGCACGTGCGGTGCCCGGCGTATCGCCAACAGTTCTTCTTGAACCTATAAAGGCAACTGCCGAGGCCTTCGAGAATGACGGTTTCCGCACTACCTGGGAAATCAGCAGCACCTATCCCGCGCTCTCGCTTGACGTCGACGCGCCGCTCGCCCGGCTGATGGAGGGATTAACCGGAGCGTCGACCTTGGCTGCCGTCAGCTACGGCACGGAAGCCGGGCTCTATCAAGCCGCTGGCATCGACGCGATCATCTGCGGGCCGGGGGACATCGCCCGCGCCCATCGCGCCGACGAATTCATCCGCCTCGACGAACTTATTGCTTGCGAGGAAATGATCCTGCGGCTTGCCGCAACACTGCGAGGCTGAGAGGGAACTATGGTTTTCTGGTTCAATTCGGATCGAGAAAGAGGCCGCGTCTTCGCCGATGCTTTTGCGCGCGATCTGCCGGACCTGCCTTTCGTAATGGATATCTCGGAGCGCAATCCAGACGACATCCGCTACATTCTCACTTGGACCGTGCCGCCCGATCTTCATCGCTTCAGGAACTTGGAGGTTGTCTTCTCGATCGGAGCCGGCGTCGATCAATTCAAGCCGCAAACGCTTCCCCCAAACGTCATGCTCGTCCGCATGGTCGAGGACGGCATCGTCCGGATGATGCAAGAATATGTGACGCTCGCGGTGCTGGCTTTGCACCGAAAACTGAAGGCATATATTGACCAGCAGGCCGAGGCCACCTGGCTTTCGCTTCCTGTGCGCCAAGCTAACCAGCAGCGGATCGGTATCCTGGGCCTCGGCACGCTCGCCGCGGCCGTCATCGAGCGACTGAAACCCTTCGGCTTTCCACTTGCCGCCTGGAGCCGCTCGGAGCGACAGGTGGAGAATGTTGATTGCTATCACGGTCCGGACGGCCTCACGCTGTTTCTGGCGCGTACCGACATCCTGATCTGTCTCCTGCCGCTGACGCAAGAGACGGAAGGACTGCTCGACGCCTCGCTCTTAGCGACGCTTCCAGCCGGGGCGACGCTCATCCACGTGGGACGCGGTGCCCAACTCGATCACGACGCGCTCATTGCGGCTCTCGACGCGGGGCATCTGTCGGGCGCGGTCATCGACGTTACCGAACCTGAGCCCTTGCCTCCCGAACATGGTTTCTGGCGCCATCCAAAGATTATTCTGACGCCGCATATCGCAAGCGCAACGCAACCGGAAACGGCGGCCCGCGCCGTCATCGACAACATCAAGCGCCATCGCGACGGCCGCGACCCGATAGGGCTCGTCGATCGCGACCGCGGCTATTGAGCTGCAACCAGGAGAGCAAGGAGAAAACATGTCCCTCCTCAAGACCATCATACCCAACAGCACCGAAGTGCCGCGTGAGTCGAGGCCCGGGCCTGAACGCCTGATCTCCGGTGATCCTTCGTTCAAGACCTGGGCCCAGGACGTGGCGCGAGACGAATTGATTCATACCGGGGTCTGGGAAGCGACTCCTGGCCTCACGCGCTCCGTCAAGGGCGAGACATTCGAATTCTGCCACATCATTGAAGGTGTTGTTGAAATCACCCCGGACGGCGGTGAACCGGTTACCTACAAAGCAGGCGATAGTTTCGTGATGAAACCCGGATTTATCGGCACCTGGCGGACCGTGGAAACTGTCCGGAAGATCTACGTCACCGTCATGTAGCCAGCCGCGGCAGCATGCGTGGGCAGGACGGATGGGCCTGGACAAACAGTGAGCCACAAAACGGCGGGGAAATGTCTTTTCTCCGCCGTTGAGAGCGTGACGACGCAAACTCGGAGACAAGCATGTAGCCCTGGACATAGGCTCCGCAAGAACAGGTCAGCTTAACGAGCCTCGAGCCCGCTTCAGAATGCCTTCGGAATGGTCAAATCCGCTCATCCAAACATGGTAGCGCTGAGTAACTTCGCGACAATGCGGCCAGTCGTAGAGGTGCCGCTTGCCCCAGCAATCAAGCTTGGCCCCCAGGGTGACTGCTCGACTACACACCCGAACCGATCCACTGCACTATTTTCGGATCACGGAGGAGAGAGCGAACGCAGTTAGTGTATCGCGCACACTGGGCATCTCCGCAATCAGCTGCCAAATCTGCCGGATGCGGTCAGCCTCCGTCGACTCGACCCTAACGAGAAGGTCGAAATCACCCGTCATTACGTCGCACGCCACGACTTCGGGGATCTTCCGCAATGCTTGAATGACGTCACCACCCCTCATGCGATCGTGACGATAGACGAAAATCAGTGCGGTTGTGACGTGTTGGCCGTTCCCTCCGTCGCCGGTGACGATCGTATATCCCTTGATGAAGCCTTCTCGCTCGAGCCGTTCGATCCGCACTCGCACGGCATTGCGAGAAAGGTTCACCTTCGCCGACAACTCCGCATGCGAGATTCGGGCATTGGCCTTCAATTCCGCAAGTAATTGTTCGTCAGTTCGATCGAGAAGATATTTCATGGGACTTGAGCCGGGTCGCTAGCCTAAAATGTCGGGCGTTACCGACTGATAGGCTAACACGGCGATCTCCGGTAGTAAGGCTCTTTCCTTCCGGCTCGCAAATCGCTTCGATGTCGAAGCCATTATGAAACCTGGCAGCGCCTCCTTTTCCGCATCCGTCAGGCACCGAATTCCCTGATAGCCCTGCAGTAGCGCTCGCGCCCGCTCTTTGTTTAGCTCGCCGTTGGTTTCGCCCGCCCAACCGACAAGCACGTCAGCAAGCTCCGACACGAGCGCATCCTCGTGCCTTAGTCTGAAGTTGATGACGCCGCTGACTTCCTCGCCGAGGAAAAAGACGTTCGCCTGGACCAATGCGCCATGAATTGCTCCAGTGGGAAGATCTCTTGACGCGCACTTCACCCTTCGTTCCAAAATAGTGTGAATTTGAGCCATCACACGACCTAGGCTTAGGCATTTTGCCGGGCCCGCCAACGTGGGTGAGGCGCCTGGCACGAAGCTGACGACGGCAACCAGTCGACCTGCGGCCAGAGATGTGGCTTGGCCATCTATGGTGCGCAGCGGTTTGGGGCAGGGGACGCCATGTCGATAGAGCGCCTCCATGGTTTCGAAGGCCCTTTCCAGATCTAAAGGCTGGGCTCCGTTCTCGAAAAGCGTAACGATGTATTCGCCTTGCCCGGTCCGAAACAGGTAGGTCGTCTCGGAGTCGCCGTCTGCAATCCCAATCACTGAAAGAAGCGACGTAAAGCCGTAGGCTGCGGTAATGGTTCTGCGATCTTCGTCAGAAAGCTCGGTAAAAACAGCCATTTTCCTACCCCTATCAGACCCATAAACTCATCAGAAATTTGCGAACTCCGCGCTGCCTTCAAAGAGCTGTTCAATTTGACAGGGCGCTAATACGCCTTCCTCTTCCACGACCTGCCGCAGCCCCCTCTTCTCGGCCAGCGCCTTCTTGGAAAGGTGCGCTGCCTTGCTGTACCCGATAAGCATTGCCAACGGCGTCGCGAGGACGAGAGACTGGTCGAGGAGTTCCTTGCATCGGTCGACATCAACTTCAATTCCGTCGACGCATCGCTGCTTAAAAATTTCCATTCCCCGCGTCAACATCCGCATGGACTGAAGGATGTTGAGAATGATCACTGGCTCCATCGCATTGAGCTGCAACTGCCCCGCGCTTGCCGCCAGCGTGACAGTGAGATCATTTCCAACAACCTGGAATCCGACTTGGTTCATCATTTCCGGAATGACTGCATTGACTTTACCGGGCATGATTGATGATCCAGCTTGCACCGGCGGAAGTCGGATTTCACCCAGGCCGCCCCTCGGTCCGCTGCTCAAGAGCCGCAGATCGTTGCAGATTTTTGTCAGTTTCACGGCAATTCGCTTAAGAACGCTGGAGAACGAAACGAAGCCGCCGGTGTCGGATGTCGCCTCAATGAAATTTCGAGCGGGGATTAGCTGGATACCGGAAATCCGGGTGAGGTAGCCGCAGGCCGCGCTGGGAAAGCCGCGCGGAACGTTAATTGAGGTTCCGATTGCAGATCCGCCGAGATTAACCTCTTGCAACAATCTGGAAGCGGACTGCAACTGGTTGATATCTTCGTCGATCAGTTCGGCGAAAGCATCAAATTCCTGCCCGGCTGTCATTGGGACGGCGTCCTGCAACTGAGTGCGTCCGACCTTAAGCGCGGTCGCATACTCACGCGCTTTCGCACGGAATGCATCGCGCAGCCCTACCTGGGACGCTAGGAGTCCTTCGCAAGAGCGAAGAATGGTCAGACGCAGAGCGGTCGGATAAACATCGTTTGTCGATTGGGAAAGGTTCACATCATCATTTGGGTGAACCTTGTCGTAGTCGCCGACATTCGCCCCAAGCTTCAGGAGCGCCAAGTTTGCGACAACCTCATTCACGTTCATGTTGGTAGACGTGCCCGCGCCACCCTGCATCATATCGACGGGGAAGTTTTCATCAACGCCCTTCAGCTCGATGAGATTATCGCAAGCCTCTGAGATCGCAGAGGCTTTTTCCGCGGGAAGAAGCCCAAAGTCAGCGTTTGCGCAAGCGGCTGCTTTCTTGACCATAGCCATAGATTGAATGAGCTCGGGAAAGTCTTTCAGGCGAAGGCCCGAAACGTTGAAATTGAGCTCAGCGCGACGCGTATGGACGCCGTACAGAACGTCACCGGGGATAGGAAGGGCGCCGATCAAGTCGGACTCTACGCGTTCAATTGCCATTCTCTCCGCTCCCCCGGTCCAGAATTCCGGCGTAGCGCATCGCATGAGCGACTGCCTCCTTAACCGGCGGGCTCACCTCCACGAGAGGAAGACGCAGGTCGCCGCTGATCTTTGAGAGTTGCGCCAATGCGAATTTCACGCCAGCGGGACTGGTCTCGAGGAACAGCGCGCGGTGTAGGGGCATCAGTCTATCTTGAAGAGCCAGTGCCGCCGTGAAGTCACGTTTCAGGCATGCCCGCTGGAAGTCTGCACACAGCCGGGGAGCAACATTCGCGGTCACCGAAATGCAACCGTGGCCGCCATGGGCCATGTAACCCAGCGCAGTGCCGTCTTCGCCGGTGAGAAGATTGAACTCGTTGCCGCAGGCCATCCGCTCCAGCGACGGGCGCAAGAGGTTGCCCGTCGCGTCCTTGACGCCCTTGACGTTCGGGCAATCCGTGAAAATGCGGGCGAGCGTTTCGACTTGAATATCGATCACGCTTCGACCGGGGATATTGTAGACGATTATTGGAACTGAAGCTTCCGCGTCGATGGCCTTAAAATGCTGATAGATCCCCTCTTGCGTGGGTTTATTGTAGTACGGTGCGACGATCAGCACACCATCCGCGCCGACCTGCTGGGCATGCCGCACGAAGCCGATTGCTTCCTCGGTGCTATTGGAGCCTGCGCCGGCAATCACCGGAACGCGACCATTCGCGGCCTCAATCGCGATTTCCACGACCCGATTGTGTTCGCGATGGCTGAGGGTCGGGCTTTCCCCCGTTGTTCCGCAGGGGACAAACCCTGACGTACCCTCGGCAATCTGCCATTCAATCAGGCTACGAAGTGCAGCCTCATCGACTTTCCCACGGGCAAATGGGGTGACAAGCGCGGTGATGGATCCTTTGAACATCTCAACTTCCAAATAGCGGCGAAGGGCGCTGCAGCGAGGTGATGCAAACGACCTTCGGCTGGGTCATGTCCTCATAAGCAAAGCGAACGCCTTCGCGTCCCATGCTGCCATATTTGAACCCCCCAAACGGCATTGCGTCGAACCGATAGTCGGACGACTGGTTGATCATGACTCCGCCGGCATCGATCCGCATGGCGGCCTCGAGGGCATCGGCAAGATCGTTGGTAAAGATCCCGGCATGGAGGCTGTATTCCGGCTTGTTAGCCAGCCGTATGGCCTCATCAAGTCCATCGAACGGCTGCAGGATGACGACCGGGGCGAAGACCTCGTCGTTCAACAGATCGCAAGTCGCCGGCACATTTTCCAGGACGGTCGGGGAATAGAGTGCGCCTGACGGCTTGTGACCGCAAAGCACCGTCGCACCAGCAGCGATTGCGCGCTCCACCATAGTGGCGGCGCGTTTCACCGCCTGTTCGGAGATCATCGGGCCCATGTCCGTGTCAGCGTTCATCGGGTCGCCGATTTTCATCTTGATGGTCTGAGCAACAAACTCGGTCTTGAACCGTTCATAGATCGGGCGCTGGACCAGTATACGCTGCGTTCCGATGCAGTTCTGGCCAGCCGCCCAGAAGGCGCCTGAAACGCAATCTTTCACGGCAGCGTCAACATCGCTGTTTTCCATCACGATAACTGGTGCATTACCACCGAGATCCATCGCGAGTTTCTTGATGCCGGCGGATTTTGCAATGGCTTCGCCAGTCGCAAAACCGCCTGTGAAGGAGATCATTCGAACGTCATTTGCCGAAACGAGCGCCTTGCCCAAGTCCGCACCGCCGACAGCAACGGTGATGACTTCGCCCGGCAGACCGCTTTCGATAAGCACGTCCGCCAGCTTGATGGCCGAGAGAGGGGTAAGCTCGGAGGGCTTCAGGAGTATCGCGTTGCCGCCCGCGATGGCGGGGCCGAGCTTGTGGGCAACGAGATTAAGCGGATCATTGTAGGGCGTGATCGCCGCGATGATGCTCAGTGGCTCTCGAGTATACCAGCCTTGACGCGATTCCGATCCGGCATAGGCGTCGAAAGGAATGACTTCGCCGGCGTTTCGCTTGGCCTCCTCCGCCGAGAGCTTCAAAGTGTTGACACAGCGTGTCACCTCCTTGTGCGCCTGGATGATTGTCTTGCCGGCTTCGCGCACGATCAGGAGCGCAAAGTCCTCCTTGCGGGCTTCAATTGTCGCGGCAGCCTTCTCGAGAATTGCGGAGCGCTGGTGGCGGGGAAGCAATCGGGCGATCTGCGCGCCACGATTGGCGCGCTCAAGCAGCAGGTTCACCGCGCTCGCACTCGTCTCGGAGACCACACCGACCAAGCTGCCATCGAATGGATTGCTGACCATGATCTCGGCTGGAGATATCTTTTTGCTCAGGGCGAAGCTTGCCATCACGCAGCATCCTTCGCGAGGCTGCCAGACCGGGCATTATGGATGGCGACAATGTCGGATAGCAGCGCATAGGCGGTCTCGGTCCGCCCGGCGCCTGGACCTGTGACAGTGACAGAGCCCAGCAGTTCGGTGTTTAGCGAGACTGCATTTGTAGCGCCGTTGACCCCCGCGAGCGGATGCTCGAGCGGCAGCTGCTTGGGAGCAACGCTGCCGGTTATCGTCCCGTCGGCGTTGCGAACGGCCGATCCGATCAACTTCCAACGGCTGTTGGCCTTTGCCGCTGCATCGATGTCGGAAGGAGAAAGCTTGGAAATGCCTTCACAGGAGACTTCCTCCGGCTTGAGGTTTGCTCCCAGCAGCTCGTTTGCGAGGATCACCACCTTGAGGCGGACGTCGAGACCTTCGACGTCGGCGGTCGGATCGGCTTCGGCAAAGCCGAGTGCCTGCGCTTCCGCGACGGCGCTGGCGAAGTCGAGACCATTCTCCATGCGGCCGAGGACGAAGTTTGATGTGCCGTTCAAGATACCTTCGAACCCTTTTATCTCTGCGCCTGAAAGGGTCTTCTCTGCCATACGTAAGACGGGGGTTCCGCTCATGACGGAGCCCTCATATTCGAAATGAACGTTGTTTGCCTTGGCAAGAGCCTTTAGCTCCTGAGCGGCGATTGCGACTGGCCCCTTGTTGGTGGTGACGACATGCTTGCCGGATTTGAGGGCCCAGCGGCAGTGCGAAATAGCCGGCTCGCCGTCCTTGGGGTTTGTAAATGTCGCTTCCACAACGATGTCGACAGGCGCCGACTTGATGATCGTCTCGTTGTCGGCTTCCGCGCTACCCCCAGAAAGCCGGCCAAAGCCGCCCTTTGCGAAATTCGCTTCAATGAGTGTCTTGGCGTCGAGGCCGTTCGGCGAAATTACGGAACCGAGATAAAGGTCGCTGACAGCAACGATGTTCAGGCGGAAGCCGAGATCCCGTTCCCACAGCGAGTTCTTCGTCGCGATCAGTTCGGTCAACGCGCGGTTGACGCCACCAAATCCGATCAGAGCGATGTTGTAGATTTTCATGTGGTACCCTCCGGTGAAGCGATTTGTGCGCATATCATCAGATGCGGATCGCTCAGTCGGAACGGTACAAACAGACCAATCTGCCGTGCATTCTGCTCATTCAGCTGCCGTCTTGCGGCGTGCCGTCCCTTCCCGCTCGAGTACTCGAACGGATAACATGATCAGAGGAACGCTGATTTGCTTCAGGCGCATCCGTAAAAATGGCAGCTGTGTTTCAGCCAGAGTGACGCCCTGTCGCCGTGGGGATCAAACACCGTCAGGAGAATCGATCAAAGTCGATCGGAAACCGACCCGCATAACAGCCGCGGCTTTGTCGCATTAATGCTGCCATCGGCCCTGAAAATCCTGTGGTACACGCCGAACCCAGCCCTGTCCTCGCATCCGCCACTCTGAGATCATGGAAAATAATCCGCGCAACCAATTTGATCTATATTGACACCAATCGTGAAACCAATTGTATATTGATCGCACGACGATCCTGATTGGTAGCGAATGGTGGTGAATGTGAAAACGACTCCAACACTTGAAACAACCCGTGTTGCTCCTTCGCAGGCGGCTGCCGTAGCATGCGATGCTCCCAGCCAACTGTTCATCGGCGGCCAATGGGTCGCCGCGAAAGGCGGCCGGACCTTTGATGTGATCGATCCCTCGACTGCTGACGCAATCGCCACTGTCTGTGACGCCGACATACCGGACGCAATGGCGGCCGTCGAAGCGGCAGAAAAGGCAGCTGCGGCCTGGAAAGCAACTCCGCCGCGCCGGCGCTCGGACGTTCTGATGAAGTGTTTTCACCTTCTCCTCGAACAGGCAGAATGGCTGGCGCGACTGATCACAGTTGAAAATGGCAAGGCACTTGCCGACGCAAGATCGGAAGTCGCCTACGCGGCCGAGTTTTTCCGCTGGTATGCCGAAGAGGCGGTGAGATCTCCCGGTGAATTCGGACCTGCACCTTCCGGCGCGAACCAGATCATCGTGAGCCATGAGCCGATTGGTATCGCCGTATTGGTAACGCCTTGGAACTTCCCGGCAGCAATGGCTACGCGCAAAATTGCTCCCGCGTTGGCCGCGGGTTGTACTTGCATCCTGAAACCCGCAGCCGAGACCCCCCTTACGGCGCTGGCGATCGGAGAACTCATGCGACAGGCAGGTGTTCCCGCCGGGGTGGTTAACATCGTTACCACGAAGAGAGCAGGCCCTGTGGTCAGCGCGATGCTGCATGACAAGCGGGTACGGAAGCTGTCGTTCACCGGCTCGACAGGCGTTGGCAGGATCCTGCTGCGCGAGGCGGCGGACCAAGTCGTCAGTTGTTCAATGGAACTGGGCGGTAATGCGCCTTTCATCGTTTTCGATGATGCCGATCTGGAAACCGCTGTCGCCGGCGCAATGGTCGCCAAAATGCGCAATGGCGGTGAGGCTTGTACGGCCGCTAACCGCTTCTACATCCAAAAGAGGATTCTGGCTGACTTCACGCGGCGTTTCGCGGAAGAGATGGCCGCACTCAAAGTAGGACCAGGCCTGGCTGCGGATAAGCAGCTTGGCCCATTGATCACCGAAGCCGCGGTGGCCAAGGTCGACCGCCTCGTAGAAGACGCTGTCGCCAAGGGAGCCCGCCTGGTTACAGGTGGCAGCAGATTGAGCGGCGAGGGCTTCTTTTATCTTCCGACCGTTCTCGCCAACGTCTCTGCCGACGCTGAGATACTTCGCGAAGAAATCTTCGGTCCGGTCGCGCCAATCATCGCGTTCGATACTGAAGACGAGGTCGTCGAGCTAGCCAACGACACCGAATATGGGTTGGTGTCCTATGTCTTTAGCCGGGACCTCAAGCGTGCGCTCGCAGTCGCGGGTAGGTTGGAAAGCGGCATGGTGGGAATCAACCGAGGTGTCGTTTCCGACGCTGCCGCGCCGTTCGGCGGCATGAAACAGAGCGGCCTCGGACGCGAAGGCAGCCACCACGGCATGCTCGAATATCTCGAAACGAAATACATCGCCGCCGCTTGGTAGGGGCGCGATCAACGCAGGTACGTTTCGCTATGCCATGGGAAGTCATGCCGGCTCAAAGCCATCCAAAGGTGAGGCGGGTGGCTCAAGCCAGACCTAGGAGAGATAGATGTCGCTACTGAAAACCATCGACCCGAATCCATTGTTCGAGCCGAAGCATAAAACTGCAGAGCCGGATCGCCTCATCGCGGGCAGCCCAGCCTTCAAGACATGGTTGCAGGACACCGCCAAGGACGGCACAGTCAATACCGGCGTCTTCGAGGCGACGCCCGGCGAAACGCACTCCATCAAGGGTGAGACTTTTGAGTTTTGCCATCTCGTCCACGGTGTCATCGAACTGACCGAGAAGGGAAAGGAGCCTGTCACTTATCGTGCAGGCGACAGCTTCGTGATGAAGCCCGGCTACATCGGCGTTTGGAAGACTATAGAGACGGTGCGAAAAATCTTCGTCACCGTCACCTGATCACGGGACTCTCGACTACGGGGCGCAAGGGGAGCGATCCGGCAGGCAAGGCCTTCAGATGCTTCCACCCAAAACTGGATGGTTTATCCACCCATGCCGACTTCCAAACTCGAAGGCCTGTATACCAAGCTTGTCGCGGTTCGGCCTAGACGTCAATCTTACTCCCCTGTGTCACCAAAACCCGCCGCTGTTGTTTCGAGGTGAGCGCAGGGATCCACGAAATGGATGAATTCATGCAAACGGAATCGATCGTTCTTGCGCCTTTCGAGACTCGCCACCTGGATGATGCGGTGGCGCTTTCGCGTGCGGCGGGCTGGGCTCACAGGAGAGAAGACTGGGAAATGATATGGTCGTTGAGCCAGGGGCGCGTTGCACTCGCCGGCGACCGGGTTGTGGGAACCGCTCTCATGACTCCCTTCGGCGACACCTGCTCATCCATCAACATGATCATTGTCGACGAAAGCCAGCGTGGCCGGGGATTGGGAAGAAAATTGACCACCGCCGTGCTGGAACTCGCCGAGAATCGAGAATGCCGCTTGACGGCGACAAATGACGGCCTGCCGCTTTACGAAAAACTGGGCTTTGTTGCGACAGATCAGATCGTCCGCCACCAGGGCATCGTCAATCGCGTCAACGCACCTGAAAATGCTGAGTGGGTTGAGCCCGATGCCCTGCCGGCAATCAAAGCGCTCGATCGTGCGGCATTCGGCGCCTCCCGCGACGCGCTAATCGATGTGCTGGCGAAGCAGGGAAGGTTCGCAGCCATCCGGAACGATGATCGTATCGTCGCATTCGCATCGACGCGGCTGTTCGGGAAGGGCGAAGTCGTCGGGCCAGTCGTTGCGGAAAACGTCGAACAGGCGAGGGATTTGCTTGCCTTCATCCTCTCCGGCAAGGAAGGTCATTTCGTCCGGACCGACATTCCTGAACAGACGGGCCTTTCGTCGCAGCTCGAAGACTGGGGGATGCCTCAAGAGGGTGAAGTCGTTGCGATGGTTCGAGGCGCTGTGGGCCGCTCTCAAACACCAGCGGTTCAAACTTTCTGCCTGGCCAGCCAGGCTATTGGCTGACTTGACGGGCGGAAGTCTGAAGCCTTTCTTGCTGAATATTAGGCAGCAGCGTTTTCCTGAATGACCTCTCTCCTTTTGGCGTCACAGAAGTATCGGCACAGCGTGTAGCGCAATCACCAGGGTGGTGAACGGGGAGAATGGTGGCCGCGTTCGCCCCGACTGCAGCAGATTGTTCTGTCGAAGCTTTGGCTGGGAGTTGCGGCCGGCGCTTTACCGAGTTTAGGCATCGGCGTAGGGGCTCCGTCACGGTCGGCACAAGATGCGGCACAGGCGAAGATAGCGCGAACGCATGGCGCATGTCGGTACGTCGGGAGGAACTGCTGTCTTGTGCGGATTACCTTAATCCTTGAAGATATAGTCGGAACCGCATCATGACCAACCAAGCGATCATTCTCGAGAACATGACACCAAAGCATCTGGACAGTGCATTGGACCTGTCACTCCAGGTCCAATGGCCGCATCGGCGCGAGGATTGGGAACTGGTTCATTCGATAAGCCAGGGAATCGCCGCACTCCAAAAGGATCGCCTCGTCGCGACCGTCATGATGATGCCCTATGGCGATGACGCCGCCACCATCAACATGGTCATCGTCGATGCCGCGATGCGCGGCCGCGGCCTCGGCCGGAAGATGTTGGAAGAGGCGCTCGCCAAAGCGGGAGACCGGACCTGCTATCTGGTGGCGACGCAGGAAGGGCTTCCACTCTACGAGAAGGTGGGTTTCGCTGCGACCGGCGAGACGGTGCAGCATCAGGGCGAGCCGTTGCAGGTTGAGGTGCCTGCCCATGTGAAATGGACCGAGAGCGGTGATTATGCTCGCGTGGTGGCGCTGGATCGCGCGGCAAGCGGCCATGACCGTTCGGCATTGATGGAGATTCTGGCCGAACGGGCGAGGTTTGCTGTCATTCGCGATAACGGCGAGATTCAGGCCTTCGCGGCAATCCGGACTTTCGGCCGTGGGCTAGTCATCGGACCGGTGGTAGCGAGGAACGCTTCCGAAGCCAAGGCCCTGATCGACTTCCTGCTCGCCCATCACCAGGGCAGGTTTGTCCGTATAGACTCGGATGTCTCCACGGATCTTTCAGGATGGCTCATCGGGCGCGGGCTCAACCAGGCCGGCCGTGGGATTAGGATGCGGCGTCCTGGGTCCGCCCGCAAGAAAAGCGAGCCCACGCATCACCGCAACTATGCGTTGGTCAGTCAGGCACTCGGTTGATCTTGGTGGAAAAACGGAACCGCTTGTGAAACTCGACGGTGCAATTTGATTCCGCTGTCCCCCACAGCACCGCTAGCGACACGAGAGCTGGCCCGGATGTCGGTCCGGCTTATCGTCTGCTGTCATTCGAGAATGTAGAATCCATTCTTCAGCAAGGCACTCCTCCATCACAACATCGCCGCTTCCGCCGCTTTGAAATCGCCGGTTCTTCAATGGCCTCTCATCAATCTACCGGCACGAGATGCCGCCTGCTCATCAATGCCGGACGGCCGCGACACCGAACCCATCGAGCTCTGCTACGAAGTTACTTCTGGAACAGGGTTACCAGCGGCAAATGCGCTTTGATCAGGGGCGATTTCAGCGCGACGAAGCTGAAGTACTTGTCGATGCCGATCTCCGAATCGAGGAGCCGCTCCATGATCGTCTGGTACTCTTCGATTCCGGAGGTGACGAATTTTACAAGATAATCGTAGCCTCCCGAAACCAGATGACATTCGATGACCTGATCGACCTTCTCGATCGCAGTAAGAAATCTCGCGAAGTCGAGTTGACGGTGGTTCTTCAGCGTCATTTCGGTGAACACCGTCAGCGTCTGGCCCAGTTTTCCGATGTTGATCCGCGCAGAGTAGCCCTCGATATACCCCTCCGCCTGGAGCTTTTTCACTCGCAGCAAACAGGGACTTGGCGAGAGATTGACCAGTTCCGAAAGCTCGACATTCGTAATTCGGCCATCGGCCTGCAATACATTCAGTATCTTGACGTCAATCCGGTCAAGTTTCATTGGCTAACTCCCGCAGCATATCGACGCCATCGATAACATCGCAGTCACCTGCGATCGCCCATCTTCCATCTCGCGCCTTCAAGGCGAACGCCTTTCCGGCGCCGATCACGACACATCTGCCTTTCGGCGGGACGGCAGATGTCGCGGAACGATCAACGCGGGGTCGGCACAGCCCAAAGCAGAGTCGAAGATCAGTGGTAATGCCTTGCTTGCTTTCTTTCTGAACGTTCCAGATCATAGTCGGCCACGTGTCCCTAGACGTTAGAGGAGTGGATCGCGTCGCAGACAGCCTCGGTAACCTCCAGCGTAGTGGCTGAACCGCCCACATCGGGGGTGAGGATTCCGGCGCCGGTCACCCACTCGACAGCGCGCATGAGGCGGGCCGAACCTTCCCGCTCGCCGAGGTGGTCGAGCATCTGGGCAGCAGTCCAGAAGGCCGCAACCGGGTTAGCGATGCCTTTACCGGCAATGTCGAAGGCGGAGCCGTGGATCGGTTCGAACATCGAGGGAAAGCGGCGCTCCGGATCGATGTTCGCCGTCGGTGCAACCCCCAGACTACCGGCAAGCGCACCAGCGAGATCGGAAAGAATGTCGGCATGCAGGTTCGTTGCCACGATGGTGTCGAGGCTCTGCGGCTTGAGCGTCATCCGGACCGTCATAGCGTCGACCAGCATCTTGTCCCACGTCACGTCGGGGAATTCCTCCGCCACCTCGGAGGCGATCTCGTCCCACATGACCATGCCATGCCGCTGAGCATTGGACTTCGTAACGACCGTAAGCAACTTGCGCGGTCGGGATTGGGCCAACCTGAAGGCGTAGCGCATGATGCGGGTGACGCCGACGCGGGTGAAGATGGCGACTTCAGTGCCGACCTCTTCGGGCAGGCCGCGGTGGGCGCGGCCGCCATGGCCGGAATATTCGCCCTCGGAGTTCTCACGCACAATCACCCAGTCGAGGTCGCTGGCGCTGCAATTGCGAAGCGGCGTGGTTATGCCAGGCAGGATCCTTGTTGGCCGGACATTGGCGTATTGGTCGAAGCCCTGGCAGATCGGCAATCTGAGCCCCCACAAGGTGACGTGGTCCGGAACATCCGGTGCTCCGACCGCGCCGAAAAAGATAGCGTCGAACTTCTTGAGCTGCTCCAGCCCGTCCGACGGCATCATCACACTGTGTTTCTTATAGTAGTCAGATCCCCAGTCGAAATTCTCGAAAGTGAATTTTACGCCGCCAAGTCGCATCTCCAGGTTTGCAAGAACCGTCTGGCCGGCGGCGATCACCTCAGGTCCGATGCCGTCGGCGGGTATGGTTGCGATGGAGTATTCCCGCATTAAACTTCTCCGTAGCGTTTCGATCAAGTTGGCTGGCAGCCGTCGTTAGTGCGTCTTCGGCGCCATACGATCCGTCGACGCCGCGACTCCGCCCAAAAAGCAGGCTGGGGCGGAGCCGGAGAGGAAGCATCCGAGATGGTATTTGCTCCGCGTCCAACTTGCGGCACCGGCGTCCTCAGCGCCTGGCAGGTAATCTTTCCGAGCTGTCAAACTCCGCAGGCAGCGTTGGTCAGCGTTGATCGAGCAATTTGATTTGGAGGTCTTCCCAGTGCTCCTGAAACGCCTCTTGCGCCGTATCGTAGTGGCGGCTTCTCAAGCTGTTGATGAGCCGCTCGTGTTCTTCCGCCATTTCTTCGGCAGTGGCGTAGAAATCCTGCCGCTGTGCGAGGAGAAGCTCGATCTCGCCCTCCAGGTCTGAATAGGTCCTCTTCAGCCGGGCGCTACCGCTGGCGGCGATGATCGCGCGGTGGAAGTCGCGGTCCGCAGCAACCAGCAGGGATCTATCGGAGGATAGTATCGACCTGCGCATAACGCCTACCGCGTCAAGCGCCTGAGATGGGATGACGCCGGTCAGTACGATCAGACGAATGGCCTCGCCCTCGATGGCGCCGCGCACGCGTGTGATGTCGACAATATCGTCTGGCCCGAATTCGGGCACGACGAAGCCTCGGTTCGGTATCTGACGCAGCAGGCCCTGGGTGACGAGCACCTGGGCTGCTGTACGGAACGTGTGCCGCGAGGTCGAATGCTCTTCACACATCTTCACGTCGCGGAGGAACTGGCCCGGTCGGAAATCCCCCGACAAGATGCGCCGTCGCAAGGCGTGGGTCAGGATTTCCACCGCGCTGACGGGCAAGGGCTCGACCTTCATCTCTGGATCTTCGCTTGGATTCCTGGCGGGCAACGGCGGCATGGCTTTGGCTTTGCTCGTGGTTATGTTCGTCTACCTACGCCACATGCGGCGGCGTAGGGCAAGGGAGATGATACTGTGCTTACTGGCCGCATGGTGGCGCCTACATCTGCACTGACCGAAGCGCCTCATCGACGCCTTCCAGCAGACGCGCCGCGTTGGCCGATGTGAAGATGAGCGGGGGCCTGATCTTCAGGATATGCGCGTCCGCTCCCGTCGCGGAAATGAGGATACGCCGGTCGCGCAAGGCATTGACGGCTGCAAGCGCGCGGTCCATGTCCGGCGTTTTCCGGTCTCTATCCTTAACGAGTTCGACCGCGAAATAGAGGCCGGCCCCGCGAACATCGCCGACAAATTCATATTTCTTCTGTAGGTCCCGGAGGCCGTCGAGGATTTCACCGCCGACCTTGACGGCGTTGTCTAACAGCCCGTCTTCGAGGATCGTGTCGAGCACGGCCCTTGCAGCGGCGATAGCGACGGAATTGCCGCCAAACGTGTTGAAGTAGCGCATGCTGGATCCAAAATCGGCGACGAGTTCGGGTCGCAGGACTACGCCGGCAACGGGATAGCCGTTGCCCATGGGCTTGCCCATGGTAACGATGTCCGGATCGACATTGTGACGGCGGTGACCCCAAAACTGGGTGCCGGTCCGCCCGAATCCGGATTGCACTTCGTCGGCGATGAACAAGCCGCCCGCCTTGCGCACCACCTCCGCCACCGGCGCCAATACGTCCGTGGGTTCGACGTAGAGACCATCGGAGGAGAAGACGGAGTCGGCGATGAAGGCCGCTAGGCCGCCGCCATGTCGCTCCATGTCGGCGATCTGCCACGCGACATCCTCCGCCATCCGGCGGCCAATTTCCTCGACAGGCAGGCGATAGGAATCCGGCGCCGCGACCGTGCGAAGATACGGATCCAAAACCGACTTCCTGCCGAGCGACGGCGAGATCGCAGCTACGGCGCCGCTGTTGCCATGATAGGCTTCCGCCGTAACGATGACGCCGGTCTTGCGCGTGTGTTGACGAGCGATTCGCAGGGCGAGATCGTTGGCTTCCGAGCCCGTGCATGTGAACATTGCACATCCGGCACGACCGAGTTCGCCACCAAACGTAGCGATTAGGGCTTCGGCATAGTCCAGCAGGGGTTCCTGCATGTAACGCGTGTGGGTACAGAGTACCTCAAGTTGCCTCTGGATCGCCTCGACGACACGCGGATGAGAGTGACCCAGCGATACCACGTTGTTGTAGGCGTCAAGATATTCGTTGCCGTGCTTGTCGTACAGGAAAACGCCCTTGGCACGGGAGATCTCAACCGGTGTCTTGTAGAAGAGCCGATAAGCAGGCCCGAGCAGCCGTTGCCGCCTCGCGACATGCGCCAGATCTTCACTTGTGAGATGAGACGTGTCCTGAGGGTTGAAGCCATTTGGCATGTCGCCACGGAAGCCCTTGGGCACAGTAGTCGCTTGCTTGGACATTGTGGTTCCTATCGTGCCAGAAGATCGGAAATATGCGCGGTGGAAATCGAGTGGAACCACTCGAGGTGGGCCCAGCCGGCTTCGGTATTGCGCAGGATATAGCGGCTATTCTCTGGGAAGACCTCGGCGCGCCAGCTTGTCAGCAGCGCACGAACCGCAAGACGGCCCATCGACAGGAAGGGGATGAGCCGGAGCTCCTCGTCCGTCAGTTCGGCGTGACGGAGATAGCCGCGCAGAACATCGCGCGGTGCCTCGAACAGGTCACGCCGGTTCCCATGGTCGAACGTTTGTGGCATCTGGTTCATCAACGCCGTGGAGACATCGACGGCGATGGCGGTACGGACGGCATCGCCGAAGTCGATGACGCCGGTCAGGAACCGCGGACTAGCGTGATCGACGACCAGGTTCGACGTATTGAAGTCATTGTGGAGCACTTGCCGCCGGCACCGGTCGAGTTCAGGCTTGATTTCGGCAAATCGCTCGAGCGCGCTGACTGTCCATGCCCGCTTGCCGCCTCTAGGGATGAAGCTCAACAGATCGCTGAGGTCGAGCAGATGGGTGACGTCCCATGCCACCGCCCGGCCGTCAGCGGGATGCGAGAAATCGGCCATTGAATGACGCAGCTTTGCCAGAATTTCGCCGATCCGTTCGCGCTGTGGGGCTGTGCAAGATGTCCGGTCGAGCGGAGTACCGACCATGAAGGTCATGAGCCGCACCACTCGCCGCTCGCCGGCGCTCGTGGTGACGATGGGAAAATCCGCTCCGTCGACGTCGCGAAGCGTGCGGGGGATGGGTAGATCGGGGGCCCGCTGCTCGAGATGACGCATCAGCGCGACCTGGAAATCGAGCTCCTCTACGCGCTCAAGAGGATGAGCGATCTTAAGCACAAACTTCCCCTGGGTCGCGCAGTCGAGGAGGAAAGTGTCGTCCTTCTCGGTTTCAAAGCGCGTTGCGGAGCCGCGTGTACCATAGAGCCGTTCGGCGATTGCTTCAGCTTCCGTGGCGTCCACGGGATGGCACGCCTCTGAAAGCTCAGCGGCGCGGGCTGGCCCGCACTGATGCTTATGATCCATCTTCACACTCATTCAGATCCTGCCTCGAGAGTTGGAGCTCGATGGACTCACTATTTCATGTCCCCAGTTTTTGTACAACAATTTTTTCTATGGCGGTGGCAACTAGGTCGATTCGCTAATGGCAAAAGAGCAGATCCTTTGAATAATTTTGACCAACTCCAGGCAAATATCTCTATATTACAGTAGGATAATCGACAAATTGGTTGTTAATTGGTTGTTAATTGAGTAGCGACGACACAAGTCGGGGAGAATCGCTTGAGGGCAGATCCTAAAAATCGTTGGACAATCGGTTGCCATCGCGACAAACTTATGTCAGTGTGCTCCCACTGTTCGGAATGCAGCAACCAAGTTGGAGTTCTCCGCTTGGGTGGTTGGCCCGGTATCAACAAAGGCAGAGGAAATGACCAGTTACGGTCGCAAAGTTTCCTGCGCCGCTGTTGCATCACGGTCTCTCGGAACCGCGACCTCTTTAGACAGGCGGCAAGCCCGCTACGATGACCTTGGATCGGCACACCGTGCCATGAAAATTGGAGGGAATACACACAATGACCCAATTTCGACCGAAGTACGTGACCTTCGACTGCTACGGCACGCTCACCAATTTCGATATGGCCGGCGCTGCGCGACGCGCCTACGGCGAGCGCCTCTCCCCTGAAGCGATGGCCGCTTTGGTCGAGGCTTTCAGGGGCTATCGCCTTGACGAAGTGCTAGGGCAATGGAAACCTTTCGTCGAAGTGGTGCACAATTCAATCGAACGCAGCTGCAAGCGCATCGGTATCCCATTCAAACCCGAAGACGCGCAACGCATCTATGAAGAGGTGCCAACCTGGGGTCCGCATCCGGACGTCCCGGCTGGCCTGTCCAGGGTGGCCGAGGAAATTCCGCTGGTCATCCTGTCGAACTCCATGAACAGCCTGATCATGTCGAATGTGGAAAAGCTGGGTGCGCCCATCCATATGGTAATCACGGCAGAAGAAGTCGGGGCATACAAACCTCTGATGAAGGGTTTCGAATACATGCTCGACAAGCTCGGCTGCGGACCGGAAGACATTACTCATGTTTCCTCATCGTTCCGCTACGACCTCATGACCGCCTATGACCTGAGCATCAAGAGCAAGGTCTGGGTCAACCGCGGCCATGAGCCGGCCAATCCCTATTACGAATACACTGAGATCAAGGATATCGGCGGGTTGGCTGCCGCCGTTGGCCTAGAGCCAGCCCTGAAGCGTGCCTGAAAATCAGGGCTCATAGGCTTTTGCTGATGAGACGGGGCGGTCCCTTCGCCCTTCTCTTTATAGTTCGAAGGGGGCAAACATGACCTTTTGGGGGAGCCCTTCCGCACGCGTGACTTGCCGGCGTTAGATGATGTTGTGATCCTCGGGCTCGAAGATAACCCGAGGCTGTTCCTCAACGATTGATGGCGCGCACAGCGCTCGTCCGCAAAGCGTGGGGGATGGCTGGACGAAGTCGATCCTCGGTTGGATCCTGCAGAAACGGCGCTTCAATTAGAGGCGCAGCCGCCAGTACTGCAAATTCAACTTGCTCTGAGATAGTTAAGGCGTGGTCGACGTCGATTCCGAGGTATTGTACCGGTGCTCTCCATCCTCTGGTGGCCGAGCATGAGGGGCGGCCAGGTTTCTGTCTTATTGTAGATGTGAGGCGACCTTTATCCGCTTCATCGAGTGTGTGCCTACTTTTGGGGTAAAGCCCGATGCTCGACACCCACTTTCGACGACTCTGTTATGTTCGGGTGTCGCATTTTCGCATTTGTGAGAGAGGATATGAGAATTGCAGGCGTCGAACAGCGATCGGGGTGCTGTACTGACCGAAGCTGAGAGCGATCACGGCGCCAAATTGTAAATCTCGGCAAGGTCGCTTAGATCCCAATTCCCGCCGGACAAGACCGCACACACTTTCTCATCTGGCTTCACGTCTATGCTGCCTGCCAACAGTGCTCCTATTCCGATGGAGGCGGCTGGTTCCGCGATCAATTTCGCATCCTTAGCAAGGGCACGCATTCCGGCGATGATGTGTTCGTCTTCAACAAGAACAATCTCGTCGACATACTTTTCGATAATCGGGTACGGATTTTGACCCGGCACACTTAACCTCAAACCATCCGCAATCGTGTTCTTTAACGGAAGCGATGTGCGTTCCTTGTTCTTGCGGCTGTAAAAGTATTTCGGCGTCAAGGCAGGCTCTGCCCCGATAACGCGCACTGATGGCTTTGTTTCTTTTATCGCAGTGGCGATGCCCGAGATCAGCCCTCCACCGCCCAGGGGTACTATAACCGTGTCCACATCTTCCAAGTCTTCGAGGATTTCACACCCGATCGTTCCCTGACCAGCCATTACAACGGGGTCCTCGAAGCCGTGAATAACCGCATAATTATTTCCTTCAGCGATCTCGTAGACTTTTCTCCATCTAGCAGCATTGTCACCATCAAAAAGAATGACTTCCGCGCCAAAGGCTTCTGTATTGGCGATCTTGATTTTTGGTGTGGTGACCGGCAGCACCAGTATCACTTTTACGCCAAGCATCCTGGCGGCATAAGCAAGCGCCTGGGCGTGGTTGCCCGACGAGGTCGCAATGATCCCGTTTGCGATCTCTTCACGGGGAAGCGAGAGAGCCTTGTTCAAGGCCCCGCGGATCTTGAATGCACCAGTAATCTGAAGTGTTTCGGGCTTGAGATAGAGCTGACAACCAGCCGCTTTCTCGATTTTGTCTGCACGCAATAGCGGCGTGCGTCTGATGTGCGGCTTTAGCCGTTGCTGCGCTTCACGGATGTCCTGAATGGTGGGATAGTTGCGCATGGTCATTCCTCAAGAAATTGGAAGAAAGTGCCGACATTGTTCGCTATGGCGTTGCGATAAATTTTCGTGGCGGTCGTATTGTCTTGTATGGCCATCCCGGTGGAGTCAAAAATGGTGATTTCGTCATCCCTTTCTCGTCCCGGCTTCCTCCCCAACAATACCTCGCCGATTTCGCCGTGGATGAAGTCCTTGGTAATGATGTTTTTATTGAGCGGGTGCCAAGTCTCGCCCTTTTCCGTGCATTGCGAAAGCGAGTCGACGATGATTTTGGCGTTTCGGAAAAGCTCCGGATCCAGCTCCTGTTTGCCGCGTTGATCCGTGCCGATCGCAACGATGTGTGTACCGGGTTTTACCCATTCCGCTTCCACAAGCGACCCTTTCCCTCGGGTCGTTGTGATCAAGATGTCGGCCCGCTCGACCGCCTCCTTCTTCGAGGTTGCGACGGTGACGGGAATGCCGAATTCGCGCTCGATGTCCGCCTTGTATTTGGAACTTGTTTCGTAGGTGCTGTCCCAGGCGTGGACCTCTTCGATCTTCAGGATCTCGTTGATCGCACGGATTTGCATTCTAGCCTGATTGCCTGTGCCGATCGACGCGATCGTCCTGGCGTTTTTTCTCGCCAGTGCTTTGACGGAGACGGCTCCCGCCGCCCCGGTTCTGAGGCCGGTAATCAAGCTACCATCCATGATACAAATCAACGCACAGCTCCTGGCATCAAACAGGAGAATGGTGCCCATGCTGTTCGGCACGCCGTGTTCTACCGGGTTGTTGGTGAACCCTCCGGAATGCGCCTTCATAGAGATTATTTCAGCGACCTTATAATAGCCAAGCTTGAAGTCGATCTCGCCACGCAGGGAGGGCAGATGAATCCCGATATAGTCGGGCTGCTCCACCTGATCGCTGCTGAAAGCCCTGTAAGCCTCTTCGACCGCGCCGATGACTTCCGTCATGCCGATAAGCCGTCCTACGTCATTCTTCTTGAGCAGCAGCGTTTTCATGCGTGACCTCTACTTCAATTCGTCGGGTGCCATCGGCGCATCACGACCTGAGCCGCACTAAGCATATTGAGCCCGCTGTGAGTCTATCGGCCGTATTCGTGTAGCCCCAAGCAGATTGTTTTATATCGCATGGCGATTTTGGCAGAGAGTACCGGCAGGCGCCTTTCGGAGCTTGGGCGGTGTGTTGGAACTAACCCGCCACCGCGGATCACTGTGACCCAGCACTCACAAGGGGAAATGATGTTTCCCTCCAGCATTTTGTGCTGATGTTCCGCAATCTCCGGGCAATTCGGATACGAACGCCGGGCTATATTGGTCATAACTTAAACACCTCCCCGCAAAGCAAGGACGAAGCGCATGACCACATTCCGCCCGAAATACATCACGTTCGATTGCCACGGCACGCTGATCAACTTTCAGATGGCGGAGGCGGCACGCGATCTCTACGCCGAGCGCATGAGCGAGCAGAAAATGCTGCAGTTCATCGCCGACTTCTCGGCGTACCGGCTTGATGAAGTCATGGCCGACTGGAAGCCCTATGCGGAGGTGGTGCATAACGCATTGACGAGGACCTGCAAACGCAACGGCATCCAGTTCAAGGACGAAGACGCGCAGATGGTTTACGAACGCGTTCCCACTTGGGGGCCGCATCCCGACGTTCCGGCCGGTCTTGCCAAGGTGGCAAAGGAAATTCCGCTGGTCATCCTGTCGAATGCAATGAACTCCCAGATCATGTCTAACGTCGAGAAGCTCGGCGCGCCGTTCCACGCCATTTACACCGCCGAAGAGGCTCAGGCCTATAAGCCGCACTTCCGGGCCTTCGAATATATGCTCGATATGCTTGGCTGCAGACCGGAGGACATACTGCATTGCTCTTCTTCATTCCGTTACGATCTCATGTCCGCGCACGACCTTGGGATCAAGAACAAGGTCTGGGTCAATCGCCGTCACGAGCCGGCTAATCCCTATTACGGCTACACCGAGATTGCCGGCATCTCGGCCTTGCCGGGCGTTGTCGGGCTTTAAGGAAGCCCGAATACATCTGAAAATCTCTCTTCCACCGGTCCGACAGCGAACCTCGGTTTGCCGGAGATAAAGGGCCGAGGGCATTGCGGTGCCGCCGTGTTCGGCGGTGCGATCAAGGATTCCGGCACGGGCGAGGTAACAATGCCGGGGCCAGGACAATCGTGCTGAAGGCGGGGACGGTGGTTCCAGCGCCTTCAGCAGCATCGCCATCCTTCACCGAGGATGGCCGAAGCGGACTGGATGCCATACCGACGGTCGTTTTTCGGATGACCATTGCCGTCCGGCTCCAAACAGTGCGAGGGTCTCAATCGTGAGTGCTTGTAACGATGCGGTTCCAGACGACGGCGCGGGTCATCTCGACGGCTACCAGTCGGTCGGCGAGCCATTCACCGAAGCATATTTCAGGGGTGCTGCCGCTATTCTGGCGACTAAGCCGAGCCCTGCCGATGCGCACGTGTCCGGTGAGCTGCTAATGCGCCACTACGGATTGACGGGAACGATCAGGGTTCTGTCCTCGGAAGTGGAATGTACCGCCGAGGTCACTCTCTTGAGCGGCGATCGGTTGATCCTCAAAACGTCAGCGCGGCCGGAAGGACGAGACAGTTTCCGCTTCCAGGTTGCGGCCCTTGCAGGGCTGGAAGGCGCTTCCGGTTTCGCGGCACCTCATCTGGTGCGTACCGGCGCCGGTGCGCTGATGTTCGAAGAGGAGGAGATTCGCGGCTACCTGCAGACCCGACTTTCAGGGTTGTCGCTGCACCAGGTGAACGCAACTCCGGACGTCCGCTACCGGGTCGGCCAGGCGCTTGGCAGGCTCAGTTTGGCGCTCAAGCCTCTGAAGCTGCCCGCCATGCATCGCCCGGTACTTTGGCATGTCGGATGCTGGCCGAGCCTAATGGAACTGGAGGAGCACCTGCAATCAGAGCCTGTCGCGGCCTCAGTGCGTCTTGCCATGGGCAATTATGTCGAACTCATCCAGCCGCAACTGCGCGAGGTAGCATGGCAGGTTACGCACAACGACCCCAGCCCTTTCAACACGCTCCTGGCCGGTCAGGGTATCGCATTCATCGATTTCGGCGACGGCTGCTGGGGTCCTCGGATTCAGGATCTCGTGGTTGCTGCAAGCCACTTGGTAACTGACCCATCTTTGGCTCTCGGCGGCTCAGAAAATCTCATCGCCGGTTATGCTTCGGTGGCTCCGCTTTCCACGCTTGAGGCGAAACTGCTGGTCGGATTGATGAAGGCGCGCCAAAGCGCCCTCATCCTCATCAACTACTGGCGAGCCGAGCTGTTTCCGGCCGAAGCGGCATATATCAAGAAAAACGTGGCCAGGGCCGAACGCGGGCTCTCTATCCTGTCGGCGTTAAGCGCGGGTGAGGCCGATATGGCTGTGCGTAGCGCAGGACCTTAGTCCGGCCGCATCTAAACCTTGCGTCGCTCGCGTTGGTAATCAGGACCGTAAGCCGCGACCTACTCGCGGATAGAAATCTAAGCAGGATCAAAGCTATGTCCACAGATCTCATGCCCAACCGCTTCACTCCCGGGGAAGCCCAAATTTCCACCCGGGAGTCTGAGCTGATCGCCCGGCGCGACAGCGTATTGGGAGCTTCCTACAGGCTCCAATACCGCCGGCCGGTTCATTTCGTTCGGGGCGAGGGCATGTGGCTCTTCGATCCGGATGGACGTCCCTATCTCGATTTCTACAACAACGTGCCCTCTCTCGGGCATTGTCACCCAGAGATCAACGCTGCCATGGCAGAACAAGCCAGCCGAATTAGCGCAAACACGCGCTATCTTGAACCGAGGCTGGTCGATTATGCCGAACGGCTCGTGGCCACCTTTCCCCAGGAGCTGAACCGCGTTGTCTTTACCTGCACGGGTAGCGAATCGAACGACTTGGCACTCCGGATTGCAAGGCTGGCCAGCGGCAGCGAGGGCGTGATCGTCTCTTCCCATGCCTATCACGGCACCAGTGCGGCCACCGCGATGGTGTCGCCTAATCTGGGCGATGCCATCAAGCTCAGCCCTGCCGTGCGCATGGTGTCGTTGCACGGTCCCTCGGGCATACCCGAGCGGCAAGCTGCGGCATTCTTTGAAGAACAGGTTCGCTCCGCAATCGCTGATTTGAACCGGCGTGGGATTGGCATCGCGGCACTTCTCATCGACACGATTTTCTCCAGCGACGGCGTCTGGGTTGACCCTCCTGGCTTCATCGCCGGTGGAGTTAAAGCGGTGCAGGAAGCAGGTGGCCTCGTGATTGCCGATGAAGTTCAGCCAGGATTTGGACGGACGGGCACACACATGTGGGGTTTTGGGCGTCACGAAGTAGTGCCCGACCTCGTCACTCTCGGTAAGCCTATGGGCAATGGATTTCCAATCGGCGCGGTTGTTGGCCGCAAGGCACCGATGGATCGCTTTGGCGCGACTGCCCGGTACTCAAACACTTTCGGCGGCAATACCGTCGGGATCGCGGCCGCTGACGCCGTCCTGACCATTTTGCACAGAGATCGCATCCCCGAGCATGCGCATGCGATGGGTGAACGCCTGAAAATGGGGTTGGAGCATCTTGCCAAGCTGCACGGCGGTATCCGCGGCATTCGAAATGCCGGTCTGTTCTTCGGCATCGACATCGGGCTGGATGGAACGCGAGAGGCAAGCCGGCGGGCCATGGCATTGGAGATTGTAAACCTGGTGCGTGAAAATGGCATTCTTATCAGCACGACTGGCGCCAACGAGGATACGCTGAAAGTTCGGCCCCCACTGATTTGTCAGGCGGAGCATGTGGATCGGTTTCTCGAAGCCATGGAGTCCGCGATCAGGAAGGTCGTCGCGTAGGTGTTACATCCGCTGCCTCGGCAGCGTAATCGGGTCGGCCATTTATCACCGAAAGCTAAAGTCCATGAAACTCGATCGGACAGACATCAAGATCCTGCACATCCTGCAGCAGAATGGTCGAATGACCAATGTGGAGCTTGCTGAGGTTGTCAACCTATCGCCGAGCCCCTGCCTCATGCGCGTCAAGAAGCTGCAGTCGGAGGGCTATATCGAAGGCTACACGGCGCAGATCAATGTCGCCAAGTTGGGGCAGGCGCTATTGGTGTTTACTGAGGTCACGCTGAAGAACCACCGGCAGACCGATTTTGCACGCTTCCTCGCCGCTATCGAGAAGGTCGAGCAACTCATTGAGTGTCATGTGATCTCGGGGGGCTACGACTATCTCCTGAAATTCGTGACTACCGGCATAGGCGAATATCAGGAGATCATGGAGCGGCTGATCGAGCTGGACGTCGGTATTGACAAGTATTTCAGCTACGTCGTGCTGAAATCGCCGATCCGCAGGGCGCAACTGCCGCTGACGAAGCTGTTTCAACCTTAGGCTCCGATAAACTCCTCGCCCTTTCTCCGGGTGATCCAATCTCTAGAGACAAGGCGCGCCACCATGAAGTTCTTATCCTACTGGCACGACACTGCTCCGGCTTTTGCCGGGGCCGAAGAGGGTCCGGTCGACGGCCATTACGATGTCGCGGTGGTCGGCGGCGGCTTCACCGGTCTTGGCGCCGCCCGGCAACTCGCAAAGGCGGGTGCCAAAGTCGTCGTGCTGGAAGCCGAGGCGGTGGGCTGGGGCGCCTCCGGCCGCAATGGCGGGCACTTGAACAACGGGCTTGCGCATAGCTATCTGGCGGCAAAGGCGGAGCTCGGCACGGAACGCGCGATTGCGCTTTATAAGGCGCTGGACGACTCGATCGACACGATCGAGGCTCTCATCGAAGAGGAGAAAATTGATTGCAGCTTCCGCCGCACCGGTAAGCTGAAGCTCGCCTCCAAGCCCCAGCATTTCCAAGCGATCGCGCGCAACTTCGAAGCCGTGCACTCCGAAGTCGATTCGGACACGGCGTTGCTAAGCGCAGACGACCTGAAGCAGGAAATCGGCTCGCCCTTCCACGGCGCGATGCTCTCGAAAAAGAGCGCGATGATGCATATGGGTCGCTACGTCATGGGGCTCGCCGAGGCAGCGAAGCGTCACGGCGCGACGATCTTCGAGAACGCGGCCGTCACGGGCCATCGGCAGGCGGACCGCCGTCATCATCTGAAAACCGGCCGCGGCAGCGTCACCGCCGATGCGGTGCTTGTTGCCACCGGCGCCTATACACCCTCGACCTTCGGCTATTTTCGGCGCCGGATCATTGCGGTAGGCAGCTTCATCATTGCCACGCGGCCGCTGACCGAAGCGGAGATCGCGGCGACGATGCCCGGCAACCGCACCTGCGTCACGTCGAAGAATATCGGCAACTACTTTCGGCTCTCGCCCGACAACCGGATTATCTTCGGAGGCCGCGCGCGCTTCTCGGCAACTTCCGACCACGGGTCGGACCCTAAGATCGCAGCGACCCTAAAGGCAAGCCTCGCTGAGATCTTCCCGCAACTCGCCAGTGTCGAAATCGACTATTGCTGGGGCGGTCTCGTCGACATAACCAAGGATCGGTTCCCGCGCGCAGGCTGTCATGACGGCGTCTGGTACGCCATGGGCTACTCCGGCCATGGCGCCCAGCTTTCGACCCATCTCGGAATGCTGATCGCCGACGCGATCCTCGGCCGGCCCGACTGCAATCCGATGAAGGGGCTCGAATGGCCGGCCGTCCCCGGGCACTTCGGAACCCCTTGGTTCCTGCCGCTGGTCGGCATGTATTACAAGATGCTGGACAGCGTCGGCTAAGGACTTCTTGTCCTACCTTCGCCTTCCGCCATGATCAGAGCCCGCCGACCTCGACTCTGGAGCCGTCAAAGAAGCGCGACAGCCGGAAGGGCGTGGGATCAACGCAAGGCCTATCGTTAGCAACCAGATCAGCGGCGAGGCGGCCGATGCCCGGGCCAATGCCGAAGCCATGGCCGGAACCGCCCGCGGCCAAATAAAGGCCTTTCACATGAACAGACGCCGAGATAACCGGTACCGCGTCCGGTGTGCAATCCACATAGGCGCCCCAACTGTCAGCGATTTCGATACCCGCAAGCGCCGGGAACTGCTCGGTGACGCCCTTCAGGATAGCGGCGATCGTCCGGCGGCTCGGTTTTGGATCGAGAACACGGATTTTCTCGAAAGGCGAAAGCGTATCCTTGTTCCAACTCGCCAAAGCTTCCGGTCCATGGAACGTGGACTTGCTAACGCCAATCTGGACCGCTTTCAGTCGCTTCAGAAACATTGGCATGAACCAGCGCGCGTAGCGCAGGCCCTGCGGCGTGATATCCAACGTCGCCCTTCCGCTGACAGCAAGCGTGTAACTGCCGTCCAACCTGCGGGTCAGCGAGCACTCAGGCGTATAGATCGCCTCGCCGAGATTGGTTGTGGGTCGTGTACGAATTGCAGTCTGACGCACGCTTGCCTGCGGGAACTGCACGCCGTACTGGCGACAGAACAAGGAGGTCCACGCACCGCCGGCGTTCAGAACGGTCTGCGACCTGATGATCCCTTTTTCGGTGATGATGCCAGCAACTGCACCATTGACGATATCGAGACCCCGTGCCGCGCATTCCTGGTGGATAGTCGCTCCGAACTTGCGGGCACCATTCGCGATGGTCGGTGCCGCAATGGCGGGTTCGCCCTTGCCATCATCGACTGAATGGACGCCGCCGAGCCAGCGGCGGCCTTGTGCGGGAATTCTGTCGTGCGCCTCCCGAGCAGTTAGCATCTTAGTATTCACGTTGAATTGCCGGGCAAGATCAAGCCATTGTTCCCATTCCGCCAGTTGCTGCGGGTTGTCCGTCGCATAGAACAGACCGCATTGGCGGAAGCCGACGTCCTCCTCGATTTTGGCTGCAAACTGGTCCCACGCCTGCATGGAAATCCCCGAGAGCGGTAGTTCGCGCTCATCGCGGTTTTGCCGGCGGCACCAGCCCCAATTTCGGCTGGACTGCTCACCGCCGATATAGCCCTTCTCGACCAAAGCAACTGAGAGCCCACGCTCTGCAAGAAAAAATGCCGCCGACGCGCCGATAATGCCGCCACCAATGACGACGACGTCGGCCTTCGCGGGAAGCTCTTGATCGCTCGGTATGCGTTTGAGGAGTGGTGACATCGTGGCTGACCTGAATTGATTAGTCGGAGCTGTTTTCTGCCTGCGGCGCAGAAGCGTCTTGCGCCAGCACGGCGATCGCGTCTATCTCGACGAGATAGCCGTAGTGGAGTTCGGGCACCGGGACCACGGTGCGCGCCGGGCGCGCCTCTCCCAGCCGCGCTGCATAAACCTGGTTAAAGCGCGGCCAGTTGCTGACGCCAACGATGTAGGCGGTCACCCTGATGAGATCGTCCGGGGTTCCGCCTGCGGCTTCGAGGACCGCCAGCATGTTGTCGATGGCCTGCCCAGCCTGCGTCTCGAAGCTATCGTCGGGAAGCGGCGCCCCATCCGGCCGGATCGGGAGCTGCCCTGATATATAAAGATGCTGGCCCGCCAGCTTGGCCTGGACATAATGACCGGCAGGGCTGGGCGCGCGATCGGTGTTTACGGTTATGACGTTCGACATCACCAGCCTCCGAACCGCGGCCAAGAAGCCTCGACGGCATGCGAGTCACTGCGGACAACATGATAGACCGGGTGCTGCGCAGCGGTGGCGCATGCATGGTTCGGCAGGATCCGCACCCGGTCTCCGATCGCCAGATCCGGAAGGCGAGCGTTCGAGCCGGGCCGCACGGCGAGGATGCCATGCTCCTGGTTCGCATCGGCAACGATGATGTCCTGGTAGGCATTGCCGTCGATATCACTGACGAGGCCATATCCCTGGTCGATAGCCTGCCTGCTGGTGCCGCGGTCCCGCGACAAAGACATCCATCCGCCATCGGTTATGATCCAACCCTTCTCGCGCTGGTGTCCGATAACCGTCGCAAGAACGCTGAGCGCGATGTCATCGACCTGGCAAATGCCGATGCCTGCCATCACCAGATCGAAGAACACGAACACCCCGGCGCGGACTTCGGTCACGCCTGTTACATCCTTCGCATGATGGGCCGTCGGCGTCGAACCGACGCTGACGACCGGGCACGCCAGACCAGCACCACGAAGAAGCTGCGCGGCTTCAACAACGGCCAACCGCTCCGCCTGCGCATAGCGCTGCTGCGCCTCGTCGCCTCCACCTCTGTAGCTATCGCCGGCATGGGTCAAAACGCCACGCAGCTCCGCGCCTGCCGCCAGCGTCTGCCCAATCTCCAGCAACTGCGCGTGATTGCCAGGCACAACACCCGAGCGGTGGCCATCGCAATCGATCTCGATCATGGCTGGGATCCGCATTCCGGCGTCTCGGGATGCCTCGGCAACCGCCTGTGCCTGTTCGACGGTGTCCAGTACTACCACGAGATCGACGCCCTTGGCGCGCAGATCGGTGACACGCGCGAGCTTTGAAGGAGCGATGCCGACCGCATAGATCATGTCGCGAACGCCAGCGGCCGCGAACTGCTCCGCTTCCTTCAGCGTCGAGACGGTCGCCGGTCCCTCTGGCGCACTCATCAACCGCCGGGCCACGTCAATCGACTTCGCCGTCTTCAGATGCGGTCGCAGCGACACGCCGAGGTCATCGAGCCGGTTCCTGAGCCGCTTGATATTGCGGTCCATCCGGTCCGCATCCAGAACCAGACAGGGTGTTTCCAGCGCCTCAAGCGTGGTCGTTGCTGCCAAGCGAGGGGAGGGGGCGAACGTCGCTAGATCCATTTGTCTGGTCTCCAAATTCGAAACTCACCTTGTCGCCAAATCGTAAAGACGGCAATTAATGATCGGTGAAGCTTCGATTCAGGTGCGGCTTAATACCGATGGTGCAATACCATCCGCGTCAGCTTGAATCCGCTCAAGAACGTTGATCTCCGCCTCGATCTCCAATCGCAGATCGGCACTGCCGGAAAAAGCGCCATTGAAAGCCGCCGTTCCGATGGTAAAGCCTGCAGCACCAGACCGTACGACCGCCGCCATCCTTTCAGGGCTGTCGATGGATCCGGCGACGACCACAGGCTTGGCCACGGCCTCGCACACCCGCGTCATCAGCGCTTCGACATCGCCGCCGAAGCGATAGGCGAGCAGATCGAGACCGCTGACACCGTTGATCGCCGTCAAATGCCGGGCACTTTCCACAATTGTGTCGATCGTCCCTTCGAGCTTGCTCGGATGACCGACGATCTTGCCGGGGAACGGATAGTATTGGATGTTTCGCCCAGCAATAACTGGGAGAACGACATGTGGTCGGGTGCCACCCATCAAGATGTCGACGCCAAGCTCGACCGCGGCCTGCGCGGATCGTCGCTCGCTCTCTTCGTCGAGGCTGACCACTTCGAGGTAGAGCGCGGCACCCCCCGCCTTGATTGCCGAAGCAAGGCCCAAGAGTTTGTCGAATGGCAGGCCAATATCCTTGAATCCCACATGTCTGATGCCGGCGGCAAGCACATCCTGGAGGCGCTCGGCCGCGTCGGCAACAGTGCGGTCCTGGTTGGTCAACATAAAAATGAAGTCGGGAGAAGTCTGGGGCATCGAAAGCGCTCCTAGATTGCGTTGAGAAGCAGCGCCTGATAGAAGGCGTAGCGAAGTGAGGAATGGTCGGCCGTACCTTGGCCCGCGATGTCGAATGCGGTGCCGTGATCGACACTGGTCCGGATGAAGGGCAAGCCGATGGTGACGTTGACGCCGCTGTCGATGCCGAGATACTTGACCGGAATGAGGCCCTGGTCGTGATATTGCGCGACGACGATATCGAACTCGCCCCTGCGGGCCCGCATGAAAATCGTGTCTGCTGACCATGGACCGGACGCGTTTATTCCAAGTTCCTGGGCCCGGCCGATTGCCGGCGCGATAATGTCGAGATCTTCGCGTCCGAACATGCCGTTTTCACCGGCATGGGGATTGAGGCCGGCGACGGCGATGCGGGGTGAGGCGATGCCATATGCCTTACCTGCCCTGTGCGCCAATTCGATCGTCCTGAGCACAGATTCCTGCGTCACGAGGTCAATGGCATTTCGCAACGACACGTGGATCGTGACCAGGATGACACGCAGCTCGTCGTTTGCCAGCATCATCGCGAACTTGTCGGTCCCCGATCGTTCTGCAAGGATTTCAGTATGGCCGGGATAATTGAGCCCCCCCATTTTCATCGCTTCCTTGTTGATCGGCGCGGTGACGATCGCCCTGATGTTGCCTGCCAGCGCTTCGTCGATCGCCCTCACAACATAGTCGTAGCTGGCGCGGCCAGCGCGCGCGTCCACCTGCCCGATCGGTAAATCGTCAGGTAGATCGGAAACGTTGAGAACGGCCATGAGTTTGCCGTCTGGGACAGCCTCGTCGACCGAAGTGACGGGCTGCACCTGAAGCGGAAGATCGAGGGCTCGGACAGCACGTTCCATCACCTTGGCATCGCCGATCACCACCGCGTGCTCAGGCAGTCCGTCCGCAAAAATGCGTGCGACGATTTCCGGGCCGATTCCACAAGGATCGCCCATGGTTATTCCGATAGGCTTCTTCATTTCTTATCTCCAAGCCAGAGGCCCCGAAGCAATTCGGCTGATTTCAGCAGCACGTTCGACGAACCGAAGCCTCCCGCTTTTGTGATGATGTGCATGGGATGCGATCCGGTCGTGCGCGCGAGCGGAATTCCAGGCTCGATCTCACCCAAAAGTTCGAGCGAACCAATCTCAAGTACGCCCAACACGGATTCAGCAGTGTCGCCGCCGGTCACGAAGAGGCCGGTCACGGGATTTCGCTCCATAACCATGCGGACCGCCTGGCCAAGAGCAATTGCGATGGACCGTGGCTCGGCCGACGTGCCGCGCTCGGACGTTGTTAGAATGACATCTCCTGTAGCCCCAGACTGGCTATATTGCGCAACGGCGCGTTCGGCCGCGAGAACGGGAGAGCGAGACGCCTGCTCGGCGTCGACCACGATCTGGCGCACGTTGCCAGTGCTCATCAGCCTTGAGCATTGCTCGCGGCTCAGAGGGTTGACGCTGCCGATGACGAAGAGATTGAGCGCCGCCTTGGTGGTCCACATTGCGACGTGGTCGGCGGGGCCAACATAGTCCGCCAAGGCAGTCGCCAGTCCCGGAGAACCACACCAAAGAATGGACCTAGGATCGGCCGCCGATTTCACCAGCAGAGCCAGGTCGTCCTGGGTTGCTGCATCGGCTATCAGTAACTTGCTGTCATTTGCGACAAGTTCGCCGGACTTTAAGGCGCGAATTTCCGCAAGCCCAAGAAAACGCACTTCCTCCTCTGGAATGTCCCGGAACAGAGCCCGAAGATGAGAGTCTTTTATAGGATGGAGCGGGTCGCTCGCAAATTCGGTCTTCTCCAACGGCACCCCACGCAGAAGCTGACGCCCTCCTTCAGTCGTTCGCCCGCCCGCTGGGAAGGCCGGAGCGACAATTGCAACAGCCCGACCGGATGCTGCGCGTGCAGCAGATACTTCAGCTCCAACGTGGCCTCGAATGGTGGAATCCACCGTGTTGTAAAGAATCTCCGCCGACGCCAGGCTTTTTGCCGCCAGCGTCGCCCGATCGACAGCGTCTCCAATGGATACTGCACGGCTTGCCTTGTTCACGGAGATAATCGCAGCATCTTGCAGAGACGATCGCTGATAATCGTTGAAAACAAAGCATCTGTGCCCCATGCTCACGAATGGCGCGGCGCCGTCCGTTGCGCTCGTCAGATCGTCGGCGAGAATTCCTACCTTCAAAATCGCTCTCCCGTCGGTTCTCAATGTGACGAAAGACTATTAGCGCTATTGCTTCTGACAAAAAAACGATGAATTCTGACAGAAACCCGTAACTTCAAGTCACAGATATGGCCGCACGAGTCCCTGCATTATCCGCACTGAGAGCCTTTGAATCCGCTGCACGTCATTTGAATTTTGGGCGCGCCGGCGATGAATTGTTTGTGACGCACAGCGCCATCAGCAAGCAAGTCCGCTTGCTTGAGGAAGACCTTGGCGTAGCTCTTTTCGAACGAAGAAACAGGGCCGTTTTCCTCACCGACGCGGGGCGACGCCTTCTTGTCACGATGAGTGAGGTGCTTCGCCAAATCAGCGATTGTTGCGAGGAAATAAGAGTTGGCGGTTCGGCGCCGCTGGTGGTCTCATGCGAGCCGACATTCACGCAGCGGTGGCTGATCCCTCGCCTCCCACGATTCAATGCACGTCATCCGGATGTCGAGGTTCATGTATTGGCCGCTGGTGGTCCGGTGAGCTTCGACAGGAGTCATATTGATTTAGCGCTACGGAGAAGCGATTTTAGCTGGTCGCCGGAGCTCTTTGTGGAAACGGTCGTCGAAGAACGTGTCGGCCCCGTATGCGCGCCACGCCTGTTGGCTTCCGGCAGCGATGGTATTCTCTCATTGCCTCGCATTCATTCGGCCACGCGGCGAGACGCGTGGTCGCGATATATCGCCGATAATTTGCTTGCAGATCCAAATCCACCCGGGAACCAGGTATTCGAACATTTTTATCTGAGTATTGAGGCGGCAATCGCCGGCTTAGGTGCAGCAATCGGCCCAGAGCCGTTGGTAGCCGATGCTGTAGAAAGCGGGCAGCTGGTGGCGCCGCGGGGATACTCCGGCAACGGATACAGCTACATCCTTTTGAGCCGCCTCCCATTCGAAGGCGATGCCAGAAAACGAAACTTCCTCTCCTGGCTTCGGCGGCAGTTTGGTCCCTGAAGCGCGCAGTCTGGTCTGGCAGGGACCGTGGCCCGCGCGCCGCACCCTCCGGGCTCGGGTGCGGCTATCAGTACCTTGAGGCCGATCTTCCGCTACGTGAGATAGTGGGGCTAATGAGCATCGTGGAGATCGCAGCCGGGGACGGCCGCAGCGGACAACGCGACGCGTGCCTAACATACCAATCGCTCTGACCAAGTTCAGATGCTGGGGCCGAGGATGTTTGCTCTGGCTTCAATGATATGGTCGTACATGTTTCGCTCGGCCTCTCTGCTGTCGCGGTCTTTGATTGCGTCAAGAATCGCCTGATGGCTGACGATATAGGTCGCCATGCGCTCAGAGGTCAGCGACTGTTCTTTCATTTTTCCCCAGAGGTTTCCCGCCCGTACCGCGTGAATGCCTTCATAGAGCGAGGCAAGAAGACCGTTACGAGCGGCTTGAACGATGATGCGATGAAAGACGGCGTCCCATTTCTCGAAATCGCCTAGAGATTCCGACGTGCTGCCTCGTGCGATTGATTTCTGCATTTCTTCGACTTCCTGCCTTGTCGCCCGTAACGCTGCCAAGGCAGCGATCTTGGGTTCAATGATCAGCCGCGCCTCAAACACTTCCGCCGGATAAGTGCGCAATGTGTCTCCTTCATTGGTTGCCGGCCGGCGAAGGGCGCTGGAGCCAACGCCGCTGCCGGCGATAAAGGTGCCTCTGCCGACGTGCCTGATAAGGCGGCCTTCCTTCTCCAACGAACTGAGCATCCTTCTGAGGGCGGTACGCGGCAGCCCGAGTTTCAGCGCCAAGTCACGCTCGGGGGGCAGGCGATCGCCTGGTTCCAGACCTTCCGCCTCGATGAAATCCTTCAACACCACGCTCATGTGTCCTCCACAACAATTATTTTGCTAAACCAATTTGATCTATATTGACACCAATGGCAATACCAATCTTATATTGATCATCGAACCAACGCCGATTGGTAGCGAATGGTGTCGAGCCAAGGAGCTGTGCACCTGCTCGAAGAGATTGTGCGGCAGCATGCATGAATCGGTGACAATATTTCAATCGAGACGCTGCGTAGATAAGGGAGATAGACCGATGGCCGTTATGACAGAGGCTGTTACAGCGGGCGACGTAGCGCTTACGGTGCGCGGCCTCACTGTCGACCTGCCGAAAGGCATGGAACGGGCTCATGCCGTCGAAAATGTCTCGTTCGACCTCAAGCGTGGTCAGATCCTTTGCATTATCGGTGAGTCTGGTTCGGGCAAGTCGGTGACTGCAAACACAATCATGGGGCTCTTGCCCAAGATCATTCCGGTCTCATCGGGCGCGATCAATCTCAATGGAACCACCATAGTCGGCGCGCCGGCAAAAAAGCTGCGCCAGCTGCGTGGCCGTGTCGTGTCCATGATCTTTCAAGATCCGCTTTCGGCGCTTAACCCGCTGATGACGGTCGGCGACCAAGTCGCTGAAGTGATGGCGGCCCATGGAGTGGGCACCAAGGCCTCACGGCGTGCGCGCGCCCTTGAATTGTTGACCGAAGTCGGCCTGCCTGATCCGGAGCTGATGTACCACCAGTATCCTTTCCGGCTTTCCGGTGGCCAGCGGCAGCGCGTCATGATCGCTATTGCGCTGGCCCTTGAGCCGACCATTCTGATCGCAGACGAACCAACCACCGCCCTTGACGTCACGACGCAGGCGCAGATCCTGAAGCTCATCCGTGACATTCAGCGTCGCAAGGATATGAGCGTCATGTTCATCACCCATGACTTCGGTGTTGTGGCTGAAATTGCCGACAGCGTCGTGGTTATGGAGAAGGGGCGGATTGTCGAACAGGGCAGCGTCGATCAGGTTCTCAAATCCCCCAGCCACCCCTACACACAGCGCTTGATCGCGGCCGTTCCGCACCTCACGGGCGAAGACAGAAAGTTCAAGGCGCAGACGAGCGACGAGACGATCCTGACGGTCAATGGGTTGTGCAAGACCTATCGCAGTGGCAGCGCGCTGTTCGGTAGCCAGCGTGTCGTGCCTGCGGTGAAGGACGCCTCATTCACGTTGGCCGCGGGCCGCACCCTCGGCATTGTCGGCGAAAGCGGCTCCGGAAAATCGTCGCTGGGCCGGCTTCTGATCAAGCTTCAGGACAGCGACAGCGGTCAGATCTTGTTTGAGGGCAAGGATATCGTCAAGCTTTCGGAATCCGAGTTCCGGCCGCTGCGCCCTCGAATTCAGATGATCTTTCAGGATCCTTTTGCCTCGCTCAATCCGCGATCCACGATTGGTCAAATACTGACCGTCGGGCCTGTCGCACATGGTATGTCCTACGCGCAGGCGCGCGAAGAGGCCCGGGCGTTGCTTTCCCACGTCGGTCTCGATGCCGGCGCCTTCGGCCGCTACCCGCACGAATTCTCGGGTGGGCAGCGCCAGCGCATCGGAATCGCCAGGGCCCTGATGTTCAAGCCTAAGCTACTGATTGCCGACGAAGCAGTCTCCGCGCTTGACGTGTCGATCCAGGCCCAGATCCTCAAGCTGCTTGACCAAATCCAGCGCGAGACGGGCGTATCAATGATCTTCATCACCCATGACCTTCGTGTCGCCAGTCAGATCTGTGACGAAATCGCAGTGATGCAGAAGGGCAGGGTCGTCGAGCGCGGCCCGCCGTCTCAGATCTTCCTGAAACCGCAATCGGACTACACCCGCGAACTTGTCGCTGCAATTCCGGGAGAACGACGGAAAGACGCTTGAGAAGGTTCAATTAACCCCTGGCAGTCGCTGCCTAATGAACAAAAGAGAGGGAATAAAGTGACAAAAGATTCTACCACCAAAGTGGACTATTCACGGCGCGACGCGCTGCGCTTGATGGCAGCAGGCGGCATCGCGTGCTTTGTCGCCCCCAACCTGATTGGCAAGCCTGACATTGCCCAGGCCGCTGAGAAGAAACTTGCGGGTCGCGTCGTGGTCGGGCTTTCGCAGGAACCGACGGTCTTCAATCCGCTGATGGCACACATCGAAGTGGACGATGCTGTACACTTCTCACTCTTCGACGCGCTTTTTCGCATGGATCCCGGCGGTGTGCTCCAGCCCAATCTTGCTGCTGAAGTGCCCACGCAGAAGAACGGCGGCATCTCGCAGGATGGCCTGAATTGGCGCGTCCGCCTGCGTGACGATGTTCGCTGGCATGACGGCAAACCCTTTACGGCGGAGGATGTGAAGTTCACCCTTGAACTGATCAACAATCCGAAATTCCGCGCGTGGCGTACGGGCGGCCATTCGTTGGTGCGCGACCTCACTGTGGTCTCGCCAACGGAAATCACCTGGCGCATGGAGCAGGTTTTCGCTCCTTACCTGTCGTTTCTCACCGAAACCTTCATCGTGCCGAAGCACCTTCTCGAGAAGGAGCCTGATCCGAACGCAGCGGCCTTCAATCAGGCACCCATTGGCACCGGCGCCTTCAAGTGGAGCCAGCGTGTGGCCGGCGACCATCTCGAACTGGCGGCGAATCCGGATTATTTTGGCGACGGTCCGTATCTCGAACAGGTTGTATTCAAATACATTCCTGACCAAACGGTCCTCTACACCCAATTCAAGAGCGGCGACATCGATCTCACCGACCAGGCGTACATCACGGCCGACCATTACGACGAAGCCAGCAAACTGCCGGGCCGTGTGGTGAGCCTGGTGCCTGGTGCCTCCGTCGAGTCGTTCTATCTGAATCTTGAGCGGCCGCAGTTCAAGGAACTTGCGGTGCGTCAGGCACTCTATGCTGCAATGGACAGAAAGGCGATCATCGACGCCCTCTATTTCGGCGTGGTGACAACGACGGAAACCTTCATGCCGAAGGAGTCGTATTATTTCAATCCGAACCTTCCGGCGCAGGAATACAATCCGGACGCAGCACGCAAGCTCCTCGACGATGCCGGCTGGGTGCCGGGGTCGGATGGGATTCGTGAGAAGAATGGAGTGAAGCTCGCGTTCAACAACTCGACGACATCCGGCAACAATCTCCGCGAGCAGGTGCAGCAGTTCCTGCAGCAGACATTCGCGGAAATTGGCGTCCAGATGACCATCTCGAATTTGCCGGCTGCCGTCATGTTTGGTGAATTCTGGCTGAAGTCACAGTTCGACACGGCGATCTCGGGCGTTACGCATCTGATTGCCGCGGATCCCGACGCCACCAACCGTCTTGCCAGCAGCGCGATTGCCGCGAAGGGTGGAAAGGGATCGAATGTCGGCCAGTATTCCAATCCGGAAGTGGATGCGCTGCTCAAGAAGGGTGCCCAGACCTTCGATCCGGAAGCACGTCGTGAAATCTACCGCCGTATCCAGGAAATCGTGCGTCAGGACCTTCCCTTTCTTCCGCTGTTTGCCGCCACCTATGTGGTTGGCACGAAGGAAGGCCTTGAAGGCTGGCAACCGAATACGAACACGCGCACGGCATCATGGCATGCTGCCGGCTGGCACTGGAAGAGCTGAGTTACCTAACGTCGCCGCCGCGCGTTGCGGCGGCCTCTATTGGCGCTATCACAGGGAGAGCTCAATGCGTAGCTTCCTACTTAATCGGTTCGCTCAGAGCCTGGTACTGCTCCTGATCGTTTCCGTCATCGGCTTCGTAGTTCTAAACCTGATTCCGGGTGGGCCCCTGGCACAATTTGGGCTGGATGCGAGCATGACGCAGGATGACTTGAACCGACTGACGGAGCAGTTGGGCTTGAACCGTCCTCTGTGGATTCAGTACATGGATTGGGCCTGGCGCCTTTTGAAAGGAGACTGGGGCCACTCCTTCCGCGACGGAGCGCCAGTCCTCGACGTGATCGGTCGACACCTCATGGCAACGCTGTTGCTGATGGGATCCTCTACCGTCATCGCGATTGCCATCGGTACGTGGATCGGTGTTCGAGGCGCCGTAAAGCGTTATTCGATTTTCGATTACATGGCGACGGTCGGTGCGATGGTGGCCCTTTCGATCCCGACCTTCTGGTTCGGACTGATTGGCATTTACGTATTCTCGCTCAGACTTGGCTGGCTGCCGGCCGGCAACATGTACACGATCGGTGACGAGTCCGTTCTGAACTATCTCCACCATCTCATTCTGCCCAGCGTCGTGCTTGCGCTGGTGCATGTGGCCATCTGGAGTCGCTACATGCGATCGGCTACTCTCGATGTGATCAATCAGGAATTCATCAAGACGGCCCGCGCCAAAGGACTGAGCGAGCGCCGCATCCTGATGAAACACGTCATCGGAAACGCGCTTCTGCCGATGATCACGCTCGCGGGAATGCAGCTTCCCAGCGTCCTGACAGGTGCTTTGGTCACGGAGACGGTATTCACCTGGCCGGGAATGGGCCGCCTCTTCCTCGACAGCCTCGGCTACAGTGATTACCCGGTGGTGATGGGATTGCTCATGTTCTCGGCGATCCTTGTCGTAGTGAGCAACCTCGCCGCCGACATCGTTGTCGCCATCATCGATCCCCGGATCCGTCTGAGTTAAGCGCCTTAAACGCTCATCAGGAGTCAGCCATCATGACTGCCATTGCCGCAAATTCGCCCCGGGAGCGCTGGTGGAACAGCCGATCTGCGCACCGTTTCATGAACCACCATCTGGCCCTCATAGGCATGGTGATGATCGCTCTCCTGACGCTGGCATGCGTCTTGGGGCCCCACTTGTTGCCGTACGATTCACTCTATATCGATCTGCGCGCCCGCTTCGCTCCGCCGCTGACCGGGCGGCATTATCTCGGCACCGACCCGCTCGGAAGGGATCTGGCCGCCCGGTTGTTCATGGCGGGCCGGATTTCGCTCCTGGTCGGTTTCTCGGCAATGCTGCTGTCGACGCTGATCGGGACCCTTGTCGGCGTGGTGGCGGGATATAGGGGTGGCCTGGTCGGCACGGTGCTGATGCGTGCCGTGGATGGCTTCCTTTCCTTCCCGTCCATCTTCCTCGTGCTTGCTCTTGCAGCTGCGCTGAAGCCAAGCCCGATCATGATTACCGTCGTTATTGCTGCCACGAGCTGGATGGAAGTTGCCCGCATTGTCGAGGCCGAAGTCCGCTCCCTGCGCGAGCGTGAATTCGTGCTGGCCGGCCGCATGCTGGGACTGAGCGCAACGCACATCATGTTCCGAGAGATCCTTCCCAATGCCATAGGTCCGATCATCGTCGCGGCCACCCTGACCATCGCCCGGGCGATCCTGATGGAGGCGTATATCAGCTTCCTCGGTTATGGAATTCAGCCGCCACTTCCAAGTTGGGGCAACATGCTGAATGGCGCGCAGCAGTATCTGGGGACAGCACCGTGGCTGGCGATCATCCCCGGGGCCGCCATAACGATCGCTGTAACCAGCTTCAACTTCATCGGCGACGGGCTGCGCGACGCGCTCGATGTTCGCGGTGATCACAGCTGAGTGAACACCATCTCGGGTGAGATGACGACGGTCTAACGCAAAGCGATCGACACTAGGATGTCGAAAAGGCTTCTGCCGATGACATAAGCGAGGAGCCGGCGCAACAGAATTCACCTCATCGCTATCGCTGATGGGTTGGAAACCTCGCGTGTTGCCACGGATGATTGTTGAGGCTTCAAACGTGCCTGTCGGAGATGCCGCGCACGATGCCAGAGGAATAGGTCTATGCCTGTCGAAGTTCAGAAAGTAAGTGACAGCTTTTCGTTTCCAACCGAGGTCGACGTCGTTGTCATCGGGGCGGGAATTGTCGGTACCTGCACGGCCTATGAGCTCGCCCGCAAGGGGGTGTCCGTTGCTCTGCTTGAAAAAGGTATCGTTGGCGGCGAGCAGTCAGGCCGCAATTGGGGATGGGTCCGACAGCAGAACCGCGACCTCCATGAACTTGCGCTTGCCATGTATAGTCTGCGGCGCTGGGAGGAACTGAGCACCGAGATCGGTCGCGATCTTGGGTTTCGTCGAAGCGGGATACTTTACTGCACGAAGAACGAGGCTGATGTTGCTCGGTGGGAAACGTGGGGTAAGGCTGCGCGCGTTCAAGGATTCCACAGCCAGATACTGAGTGCTTCCGAAGCCAACAATCGGGCTTCGGGTGGCACATCCGCGTGGGTCGGCGGCGTTTGGTCTCCGACCGATGGCAGAGCTGAGCCCAGTCTGGCCGTGCCTGCCATCGCGGAGGCCGCCAAGGAAAGCGGTGTATCGCTCCATCAAAACTGCGCAGTCCGGGGTCTCGACATTGCCAACGGCCGAGTAACAGGCGTGTGGACGGAACGCGGGCTCGTGAAAGCTACTACTGTCGTTTGCGCTGGTGGAGCATGGGCTTCCCGGTTTTCTCATCGATACGGTATCGAGCTTCCAGTCGCAAACATCTCCGGGACCGCAATTAAGACGACTCCCGCGCCCGAGATCATCCAAGCGGGGTGCCTCTCGGCTTCAAACTTCGTGTTGCGACGTCGGACAGACGGCGCCTACACGATCGCCGTACCCGGACGTGGTACGCTCGACCTCACTCCGAGGGGGATGCGATACGCGTTTAAATTCTATCAGATGTACCGCAGCAAGGTTGGGAAGAAGCTGAAGTACCGTCTGAGCAGCAGCTTCTGGAATGGGCCCGATGCTTTCAGTAGCTGGGAGAACGATGAAATATCGCCGTTTGAAAAAAACCGCATTTTAGATCCTGCGCCAGACGGGGAACTCGTGAAGCTCGCATTGAAGAACCTTGAAAGCGAATACCCGGCACTCAAGGGAATCGGTGTCGAACGCGCGTGGGGAGGGCTCATCGATACTTCGCCAGATCTAGTCCCCGTTATTTCACGAGTGGAGCAATTGCCGGGTTACGTGATTGCTGCGGGGTTCAGCGGGCACGGCTTTGCCATAGGACCGGGTGCCGGTCGGTTGGTCAGCGAGATCGTGATGAACGAGACCCCGATCACCGACATCTCACCCTACAGGCTGAGCCGGTTCAGCGATGGCTCGGCGATCAGACGACCGGAGATGATGTAACGGTTGATTTATAGTCCAAACCGCTGCTGTCACTGTGCGCAAAACGGGCCACGGACTGACATGATCGGGAAATCAATAAGGCAGAACAGGTCTCAAATTCTTGTCGAGCGGGATCGTTTTCAGGAGCCAATCATAGGGAGCAAACAGTGGTCCTCGAGCGCTACACCGTGCCGCGCCTTGTCCGGCAGCGAGCATTCATAGACCGGGAAAAGTACCTGAAATGGTATGAGGAAAGCGTCGAGAACCCGGAAAAGTTCTGGGGCAAGCACGGCAAGCGGATCGACTGGTTCAAGCCCTATACCAAGGTCAAGAACACTTCTTTTACCGGCAAGGTTTCGATCAAGTGGTTCGAGGACGGTCAGACAAATGTCTCCTACAACTGCATCGACCGTCATCTGAAAACGAATGGCGACCAGGTGGCGATCATCTGGGAGGGCGACAACCCCTATATCGACAAGAAGGTCACCTATAACGAGCTCTACGAGCATGTCTGCCGGATGGCGAACGTGTTGAAGAAGCACGGCGTCAAGAAGGGTGATCGCGTCACCATCTATATGCCGATGATCCCGGAAGCGGCTTATGCGATGCTCGCCTGCGCCCGCATCGGCGCGGTGCATTCGGTCGTCTTCGGCGGTTTCTCGCCCGAGGCGCTGGCCGGGCGCATCGTTGACTGCGAATCCACTTTCGTCATCACCTGCGACGAAGGCCTGCGCGGCGGCAAGCCGGTGCCGCTGAAGGACAATACCGACACGGCGATCCATATCGCCGCCCGCCAGCACGTCAATGTCAGCAAAGTGCTGGTCGTTCGCCGCACCGGCGGCAAGACCGGCTGGGCGCCCGGCCGCGACCTCTGGTATCACCAGGAAATTGCTACCGTAAAGGCGGAATGCCCGCCGGTGAAGATGAAGGCGGAAGATCCGCTCTTTATTCTTTATACGTCCGGCTCGACCGGCAAACCGAAGGGCGTGCTGCACACGACGGGCGGTTATCTCGTCTATGCGGCGATGACGCATGAATATGTCTTCGATTATCATCACGGCGACGTCTATTGGTGCACGGCCGATGTCGGCTGGGTGACCGGCCACTCCTATATCGTCTATGGGCCGCTTGCGAACTGCGCGACGACGCTGATGTTCGAGGGCGTGCCGAACTTCCCGGACCAGGGCCGTTTCTGGGAAGTCATCGACAAGCACAAGGTCAACATCTTCTATACGGCGCCGACGGCGATCCGCTCGCTGATGGGTGCCGGCGACGACTTCGTCACGCGCTCCTCGCGCTCTTCGCTGCGCCTGCTCGGCACGGTCGGCGAGCCGATCAATCCCGAGGCTTGGGAATGGTACTACAATGTCGTCGGCGACAAGCGTTGCCCTGTCATCGATACGTGGTGGCAGACGGAAACCGGCGGCCACATGATCACGCCGCTGCCCGGCGCTACCGATCTGAAACCCGGTTCTGCGACGATCCCGTTCTTCGGCGTCAAGCCTGAGTTGGTCGACAATGAGGGCAAGGTGCTGGAAGGCCCTGCCGACGGCAATCTCTGTATCACCGACAGCTGGCCGGGCCAGATGCGCACGGTCTATGGCGATCACGAGCGCTTCATCCAGACCTATTTTTCCACCTACAAGGGCAAGTATTTCACCGGCGATGGCTGCCGGCGCGATGCGGACGGTTATTACTGGATCACCGGCCGCGTCGACGACGTGCTGAACGTCTCCGGCCACCGGCTCGGCACGGCGGAAGTGGAATCCGCGCTTGTCTCGCACAATCTGGTTTCGGAAGCCGCGGTCGTTGGTTATCCGCATCCGATCAAGGGCCAGGGCATTTATTGCTATGTGACGCTGATGTCCGGTCACGAGGGATCGGATACGCTTCGCCAGGAACTGGTGAAACATGTGCGGGCCGAAATCGGCCCGATCGCCGCGCCCGACAAGATCCAGTTTGCGCCTGGCCTGCCGAAGACGCGCTCCGGCAAGATCATGCGCCGCATCCTGCGCAAGATCGCCGAAGACGATTACGGTGCGCTCGGCGACACCTCGACGCTCGCCGATCCGTCGGTGGTGGAGGGCTTGATCGCTAGCCGCCAGAATACGAAGTAACAGCCTATGTTTAGGTTCAGCTAGTTCCATAAATGCCTGTTACGCCACTAACACTGATATAGCGGGGACAACGGTTCTAGAACGGCGCTTTTCGAGGTCAGCGCCCGTGCGGTGGATCTGATATGAGCATGTCTATAGACTGGCAGTCCGCTAACCGTTATTGCGGGTATACCAGCATTTCACCAAACATCCCGCGGATCCTCCAAGGCCCTCCTATATTGAAAAAAGTGCAACGCAGTTTTGCCGTCGAGTACAAAAGCGGCAGACGAAAGCTTGATACCAGGTCGAACTCGATCTGGGGCAACATGGATCTAAAGTCCGTCGCTCGTGACCTGGAGGAAGAGGCATTGCCGTTTCTGTCGGGTAGCTCTCAGAGTGGCAAATCCAACAATGAGATGTCTTTACCGGAACCAGATCAAGCCGAGCCGTTGTTGACACTGCCTCTCGGGGCGTCGACAACTGCATCAGATACACAGGAGATGAGCATGGCCGACGAGACTGATACAGCAACCAGTGCCGATGCGCCGATCGTTGTTGAAACGCCTATTGCGCCGAAGAAACAGCGCAAACCCCGCGCCAAGAAAGCGGCGGCACTCGAGAGCGCGTCAGCTGACGCTATGGCAGAGCCATCAGCTGCTCTGGCCGGGGCCGGTGGTGTGAAGAGGAGAGGGCGTAAGGCAAGGGTGATCGAAGCTACGGCCAGCGCCAAACGCGCACCTTTGCGCCGTGCTCCAAAGGGTGTGCAGACAGCGCCGGCCGCGCCGATGACCGCGATCGATGAGATGGCGGATCTCTTGCAGTTGGAAGAGGAAAATCAGCGGCTGCGCAAGCTTCTGGCTGAAAAGCTTCGCGCCGAAAATGCCGATCTGCGCAAGCGGCTCAAGCTCGATTGATAAAGGCAGCCGGTCAACCGCCGGCCGCATTTCCATGCTTATCCAGTATACATTTTGGCGGCGGTGGGTGCTGTTGCCGGAACTAAAACTCACTGCCTGTTTGCGGAATAAAGCGCGAGGTCGGATAGATGGCGTCTCCCTGGAAAATTCTTGCCCGACTGATCTCACCAGGGCGCGAACAAAAGCGAGAATACGGCTCGACCGCGAAGGTTACGCCGGACGCATTGGCTATTGCCGGTCCGACTGAAGCGCCTGCCGAGGAGGGCGTGAGTGGCACCGATCGACCGGCAAGCGAAGGGCCACCTCGTCACGGTCAAGTCGCTACAATTTCCGTCGAGCCGGTGCATTCCGAAGAAGCCGTGAACGGTGGCGGCAATAAGGTCGATCTCGAAGATACCAAAACCGTCGAGGCCGCGCATCCGGCTTTATCCGGCGGTATCGACGTCACCGCTGCGCATGGTGATGCTATGCAAATCAGGCGAACTGTCAAAGTCCCACCGCGCAAGCAAAGAAGTCGCCGCAAAGAAGCGGTGGCGATTTCGAACGGTTCCCAGGCTTCCCAGATCGTGCACGCTGCAGATCAAATGAACCTGGATGAAGAGATCAGGGTGCTCAGGGGTCAGCTGGCCGGAAAGCTGAAGCTGCAAAATGCGCGATTAAGAAAAATGTTGGAGCGGTTTGAACGGTGAAAATGTTGCGGTGCTTTTGAGCCAAGGATCGACTGCAAGCCTGTTGCAAGTGGACAATCTCAGATTTGAATAAGGTGTCGCCGGTTCGATTCTGTTCAAGGCGCCCATAGGCGGCCCTTCGTATCGGCTCACCACCGCGAATATCGATCGCTGACAAGGACGACCCACATGGTGGCAGCGAGCGCGTGCGTCATGCCGCCGCCTTGAGGATCACCCTTGTAGGGATCGACGGCTCCCTCGGCGGGATGACAATTTGCGGCGGCGATCTTGCCGGTCGGGCTTTGCGTATCGCGGCATAGCTCGGCGCGGTCGAATTCAAGACGGCAACCGAATAAGGTTACGCTGTTATCCACACGGAGCCCAACATGTCCCGCACCATCATATGAACAACCAATGCACCGCCGCCGCCGCCAACATTCAGCCACGCCGGCCGCAATTGATCGCGCGTGGCTTGGCAATCCTCTGTTCGGCAGGAGTGTCCGCCTCATCCTCGGCATGGATGGCGGCCATGGCCGTTTCCAGGTCTTCGAGGGCCAAGTCGAACTGATCGGGATCAGTCTTCTCGGACTTGCGCCCGACGGCTGCCCGCTTGAATGCCGCAACCAGCTTCTCAAGCCGTATCCGCTCGTCCTTGCTCGCTATCGCGAAGTCCTTTGACCGCTGGTGGCGCTTCTGCGTCAAGACGCCTGGTGGCCCGAAGCTGTCATCAGCCATGCAAATCAGGCGATCCTCTTCAGCCCTAAAGCTTCTCGACGTGAGACAAGTTGTTCGACCGCTAGCAAGTGCTGCGTTCCCCAAGCGCAGAGCGGCTTCAGCGCATCAGCTAGTGTCTGCCCGAACGGGGTGAGCGAGTACTCGACCTTGGGAGGAAGCTCCTTGAAGTCGAACCGATGGACGATCCCATCCGCCTCCAGCTCTTTGAGCTGCTGGATGAGCATCTTGTCGGTAACGCTGCCGATAGCCCGCCTGAGGTCGCCGTACCGCCGCGCTCCGTAGGCGAGGTGGAACAGGATCAATGGCTTCCATTTTCCGCCAATGACGGCCAGTGCGGCATCAAGGCCGCACACGAATCCAGATGTGGTCATTCGGTCTTCTCCAGGTACTTACCAAATGGTGCATACTGGTATAAATGAAATCCGCAGTCTATCTCGATGTAGCATTACATTTTCATAGGAGATCGATATGGGCAGGCTTCAAGGTAAGATCGCTGTCATCACTGGCGGCAACAGCGGAATTGGCCTCGCGACCGCCAAGCGTTTTGTCGCGGAAGGGGCAGAGGTTTACATCACTGGTCGTCGGCGGGAGGAGCTCGACAGGGCGGTCGACGCAATTGGTGCCGGTGTAACGGCAGTACAGGGCGATGTTTCCCGGCTGGGTGATCTCGACCGACTGTTTGAAACGGTAGGCGAAAGGAGCGGACGTATAGACATCCTCTTCGCCAACGCCGGATTGGGTACCTTTGCTCCCCTTGGCGCTATCGACGAGGGGGCCTTCGATCTGACATTCGGCGTCAACGTCAAGGGCACATTGTTCACAGTACAGAAGGCGCTGCCGCTGATGCAGGCGGGAGCGTCGATCATCCTCACCGGATCGACTACCGGCTCCATAGGCACTCCCGCGTTCAGCGTTTACAGCGCGACGAAGGCAGCTATCCGTAATTTCGCCCGAAGCTGGGCCCTGGACTTGAAGGGATCGGGCATCCGAGTCAACGTGCTGTCTCCCGGTGCCACCGAGACGCCGGGTCTGAAGGGCCTCGCAAATGCTGGAGAAGAGGCCGCATTGCTACAAAGCCTTGCCGAGCAGATACCGCTCGGCCGAATCGGCAATCCTGAGGAGACAGCAGCGGTGGCGGTTTTCCTTGCATCGGACGATAGCAGCTTCATGACTGGCAGCGAAGTTTTCGCTGACGGTGGTTCAGCGCAGGTTTGAGGCCTCTCTTAAATGGTATCTGCGGCTTAATAAGACACTCGCTCATCCAGCAGTAACATCAAGTCCGCAATTGGCGCTTTGCAGCCGAAATCGCCGCTCGACATTAGGTCGGCTAGCTTATTTCCATCGTGCATTTGGCGCTCAACTTCTATTCGCGGCCCGCGCTTCTCTCCGGGATCGGCCTTGGCCCTTCCATAATGGTCCAGTAGATGATGTGGCCCAATCTAAGCTGCATCCTGATGACGGGTCATCGGAATAAACGCCGCCACGAGCTCACATCACCATCGTCCGCGAAGGACGTCTTCCGCCGCTACACGGAACCTTGAATTCGAACCTCTATACCCTGTTTACGGCTTACGGCTACGCCGCCGAGTTTGCGATATTCTCTTCCTTCGTCCAGCGAAACTCCGAGCCATCCACCCACATTCGATGCATGACGACAACGAGACGGCGGGCCAGTGCCACTTTGGCTTTCTTGCTGTGTTTCGGCCCGGCCAGAACCAGGTCTTAGTTCCAGATGGGCGGTAACCGATCAAGCATCTCCCCCGAGCCAAGATCGAGACGTGCCCGTGCCGATGCGATGTCGATCCAGAAAAATCGAAAAAGGATTGGTGCCCCACCACCAGACGGTGTGGTCATCGAAATGATCCCAAGTGTCGGGAAGACCATCCTCAAGCGACAAGTGAAAATATGTGCGATGAAGGTTATGGAGCTTTCCATCTCGTTCAAAGGTGCGGTGGCTGTCCCCCAAAAGCCGAAACCCTGTTCGATCAACCAATCCAGTCTCTTCGCCGAATTCCCGGCGGGCGGCGTCGATCACCGGCTCCCCTTCTTCGACTGTCCCTCCGGGCACTTGTAAAGGAGCTTCAGGAAAATCGGGTTCGTCGAACACCAAAATCCCACGGGAATTGGTGGCGTAAATCAGGGCTTTCTCGATCATTTTTATTCCTTCCGCCCGCGATCGGCGACGATTGGAGGCAAAGTCAGGATTTTCGCGATACCGTGGCGAAGCACCATCATTTGGTTTTCGACAGCGTTTTATCTAGAAGATGTAGGAACGTCCGCTCCACGGAATGGGTCACGACTTAAATAACTTCGAACCCGAGCGATCAGGGTTACACCAGCAAGCACCACCAGCATGGAAGCGATCAGCGGGTCGTCGGTGTGGCCGACAAGCGTTCGCCACAGCAGGAGCCCTGCGGCGGCAAGGCGGAGAACAACCAGCGCCACGAGATGCGTTAGACCGGGAAGCCCGCGCTCCGAAGGCCGCCGAATTTGCCGGCCCGATAGTCGCTATTTGCCGCCGCGATCTCGGCTTCGGTATTCATGACGAACGGACCCCCCGTGACCACCGGCTCGCCAATCGGGTCACCGTGACCGAAAACGATCAGCGCTTCCTCCAATGCCTCAACGTCGATGACGTCGCCGTCTTCGAAGGTTACCAGGTCGCCCGCAACAGCCTTCGCACCGCCGACGGTCACTTCACCGTTCACGACGTAAAAGAGCACGCATCGCTGCCCTGGTGTTGGAAGCGAGGCATGTCCGCCCGCCTTTAGGGAAACGGTGGACATAAATAGGCCTGTCAGCGAAGCGACTGGCCCGATCGCTCCTGCAAACTCACCTGAAATGAGTGTCACGGTTCCGCTGCCGTCCTGCAGCGGAACCGTCGCCAACGCGCCCGCCTCGACGCCTTGGTAGTTCGGCGGCGTCATCTTCAGCCGCGCGGGCAGATTGACCCACAATTGCAGCATATGGAATCTCCCGCCCTCCTTCCAGAAGCGTTCGGGAGCCCTTTCACTATGCACCACACCCGCCCCGGCCGTCAGCCACTGGACACCGCCGGCATGGATCAAGCTCTCATTGCCCTCGGAATCGCGGTGCCAGAGCTCCCCATCGAGAATGAGCGTCACTGTCTCGAAGCCGCGGTGCGGGTGCGGATCAAATGGCGGCTCCGCGCTGTCCGGCGGAAAGTCGTGCGGGCCATGATGGGCGAGCACGAGGAACGGGTCGAGCATGTCCGCAGCCGTGCCGGAGAGCGAAAGTCGCGTGTACAAGCCGGCGATGTCGTGCCGCCGGGCAGCGCGGATTGCTTTAATCTGACGTTTCATGATCTTGCTCCAGACAGTTATGCGGCTATAGGTGGCGGTACCGGCGTACGACTACTGGTGAACGCCGGATCAGAGCGCATACTCAAGACAATTTGAGGCTGGCAGGGCAGGCGGTTCAGGTCCCACGAGCCCGTTTGTTAATACTGGAGTGCTTAAAAGCTCATAGCTGCGACTTTCCGGAGGCCGATGCGCTCGTGAACGGGTAGGCCGGTCGCGGCGGCATCAAGCGTGCCCGTTTGTCGCGGCAATCTAGCCGGTTGCGGTTCGCCGTCTTCTCGTAAACGCGGGCAAAATCGTTCCGGGTCCGTTCCCGGCGGGACTCAATCGTTCATGGTGTACTCCTAAGTTGGCATGGTGAGCAGCGGATAGCCTAGGCACCAGTTCAGATCGCTCGCTTTGAAGCTAAAGATTCTTCTGGTACCGGTAGCCACTACGTTCGACCATTAGTCTTTGTTACATTCGCGGGCCGACCTGGCGCCATTTCAGGACCGGCAAGCTCAGAAGTGGGCACTCGGACTGACGCGTTGGCCGAGCCGCCATACCTTTCGCATGCCGTAGACTTCGAATATCGCCTCGATATTCCGACGGATGGCGTCCCAAAGGGCGGCGCTCCGAAGCGGGCCCTAGCCAGGATCAGTCTTTGAGCGGCATGCTGGTGTGCGGTCGACCGGGCATCGGCAGGACTGCACAGATCGGCTTTGCCTCGTAGACGCCAGCAATGCTACACGATGAAGTGCAGGCACCGTCGATCTCGCCCGCAGGGACAGAGAGACGGCGCAGCACCTTGGCTTTCTCGACCCGATGGGTTCCATCCCACCTGTCGGCATGGTGGTAGCAGTGACCGATGGCCATCGCTTCGAGGACGAGGCACACCGGTGGCGCCACCGCCCGGCTCAGGGACTGTACCGCTTGCGAAATTCCCCGCAGCGAGATGTCCCGCTGCATTGCTATTACGCTAGCGTTCTGATCTTGGGCACGGGCAGTCTTGCCTCGTCGAAGGGCTCCAGGAATTTGTGGTAAAGATCGTTGCCGTTGCCGAAGGAGAAGCGACAGGCCGATCCGCTATCTGGTTGCGGCGTTGATCAGCCAGCCGACGTGGGCGTCGTAAAGGGGAGAGCGATATCATTGTCCTACGCTGGTTCCGTTGAGTGCCGCCGCCGCACGCCTGCATCAGAAACCCATAGCCTGTGCGATCGGCATAGAGGCCTGTCTGACTAAAGGCTGAAATCGCCCGTCAGACGATATCCGGCTAGATCCAGCGGATGTCCTCGTAGGCGATACCGCGGCGCGCGAGGTCGAGCGGCTTGTAGCTCTCAACGATGACGTCTCTCCGTCCGCTCGCTTGCCTGTTTTACAGAATGCGGCGAGGCACTCCGGGCAACCCGATATGAGACACGAGGGGCCTGCATGAGGGCTATCTTGCGGACCAACCGGTACGAAAATCTCATCGATTTCAGGAATGATGAACGGGAAACAGGGAATTTTTGCATCCGACTATGGCCATACCTTTAAGGGATCGTATGTTGATGCATAACTACGAGGTCCTATGAAGGGCATCGCCAAAGTGCGGAACCATTCCGGCAAACTTGCCGCACGAGACATGCGATCTGTCGCTGCCTGGACATGAGCGGCCCGGGGCTGTCGCCGAGCCTCATATCTCTGGATAGCTGTATTCCAGTCTGAAATGTTGGAGAGCTCTTCGGCAAGAACCAACGCGTCCTCAAGGCCAAGCGCGGCACCCTGCGCCCAAACGGGCGCCATAGCATGTGCTGCATCGCCGGCAAGAACAATTCGGCCCGTTGCCCATCGAGATAGACGTATGTCAAAGAGGGGCGAATGATGCATCCGTGAGGGATCTGCCAGCGCACTTCTTATCGCCTCTCGAACCACGGCAGGGAATTTGGCAAAAGTAACCTCTAGAGCCGGCGGCTCACGTCCGTTCCCCGATTGCTTGGGCATAGCCCAGGCATATGCTTCGCTCTGGCTTAACGGCATTAACAGGAATACTGCGTCTGCAGAAGCAAACACAGTCCAGCATTCCACGCCCGGATTCGGTATCATAAAGCGCCAGCTTGCCTTGCCGATAAGCGAGGCTTTTTGGTGGTCACCCGACAACATTGCAGCACGAGTTGTCGAATAAACACCGTCAGCTCCGATTACAAGTTCAGCTCGTAGTTGGCGGCCGTCTTCAAGCGTAGCGACAATCGCCTGCTCGCGTTGCTCCAGCGCGGTAACGCCACAGCCGCGCAAGACGGACGAGTCAGTGGAGCCGCCGCCAAGAATGGTAAGCAAATCTTTGCGCAACATGGCATGCGGCCGCATTGCCTTCCCCCAGAACGCGTCTTCGTCCACACGAAACAAAAGGCGCCCTGCCGATGTTCGATACTCTCGCCGGCGGATTGGTGTACCCAAATGCGCTACTTGGTCTGCTAGACCCAGTCGGTCAAGCGCCGCGATTGCGTTACCCGGAAGGTTTATTGCAAGCCCACCATCGCTGGCAGTTTCCCGTTTTTCCAAGACGAGATGATCAACGCCCTTTATACTAAGAGCCCGGGCCAAAGCGGTCCCTGTGATGCCAGCACCTATGACGACGACTCGGTGATCCATATTTTTCTCTTCAGATGGTAGTTAAGTTGCAGCGATCGGGAGCAAGGCTCAGGAGGGGCGCAATCAGTGCCGCAGATTAAGTGCCTTGCCCGACAGCTATTGCGCCCTACAGATTTCCGAAAGTGTGTGGCCTACCGCCTTAGTCTGCACACAACACGTATGGAGAAGGCGATTGTCTCATCCATGTCGATGGCCCGTAAGTTAATGTATTGGGCTGTCGTGGGGCCACGGGCCGTGGCTCTGCATAACTTGCGGTGATGCGGATTCAAGCAGCCCCTTGTGAAGGATTGATTTGATTCCGGGAACGCGCGTGCTTACTCAGGGTTCGCTTGTGTTTGGACAAAAGTGGATGATGAGCTCCCCGGCAAATTTCATCTCCATCTCTAAGTGCTTTAGGGGTGTAAGTGCGCATGCGGGTAGGTTCTCGGAGTTCGCTTGAACTATCGTGTGAGGGATACGCATCCGCTTGGCGAGTTTTTGGCATACCTCAAGCTCAACGTCAGAAATGCAGTAACAAGTGATCGTCGGAAGAAGCGGCGGCTTGGTCGTGTTCGTTTTAGCCACGAACCCAGTCATTCGGGTCAGATAAGCTACGAAGCTCAACCAGAACTTATTGCCGCCCATCCCCTTAGAGTTATGCGCGCAATTCTGGCAACGACGGCCTTCCGTGTGCTGGGATTTGATCTCGCTCATTGCAACCTTGATCGTCAATTTCGTACAAATCGGTAAAGAACAGGCAAGCAATTGCTCGCTGCCAACTAGTACGTTCGCTTGGATCAAATTGTTACAGGAAGCGACAGTCTGCAAACTCTCGAGGCATGTCGCCCCCTGATTCCGACTTGATGCCGCCCCCTGAAGAGGGTGTTTGTCGATGCGTCCTGCTGGTGAGACGTTCGTCTTGTTTGTTTGCCTGAAAGGAAGGAACGGGATGTCAGCGAAGAGACTAAAGATGCGGCGTATCCGCGAGACTCTGAGAGATATAGATTAGAAGATTTGCTCGGTCACAAGTCGATTGCGGCGCGGTAATACGGCTCCCTCGACGGTGCACGAGACGCGGGCGACACCGTCACGATGGTCATCGATCGACTGTCGGGAAAGACGCGGCAAGCCCTGTTCGTTATTGTGCTCGGGGCATCGAGCTTTTCGTTTGTGCATGCCCCCTGGAGCGAGACGCTTACAGATTGGATTTAATGCCGTCTACTGGCGCTTGACGCCTTTGGCGGGGCGCAGGCATTGCTCGTGCCTGAACGACGGGTATCGTTGAACTATCAGCAGTCGGCTAATTGAGTATCGCAAAAAATGCCGTTGTACCAACCCGCTGGCAATATGAAAGGCCATGCAGCCGCAGACCCTTTACGTCGACACATCTAGTTGTGCCGCTGTTTTCACGGGATCGAGTGACTTATTGCGTTTGCGATTAATAGACTGCGCTGCCATATAAACAACTGAACTAGCTGGAAGCAGGGGCAATATAGTGTATCCGCTTTGGGCAAATTCTAATGCCCAGATGTGTATGTTTCCGCTGTAAATGTTGTGTTTCGCCAGTTTTTCAGAAATCGCTGTTTCTGAAGGCGTCTCACAATCTGTGCTGTTGGCGCGTAGGGCCGATTTGTTAAGGACATGAGATGGCGCGGCTACGCGTTGATCGATCTGGCGAAGTTCATCCGCGAATGCGACAAGGTGTTCGGTAGGTCTGAAAATTGTGCGACTCTCGAATAAAAGATCCGCACTATTGCTTCGCAGGTGGCAGACATTTAAGGGTTCGATCATTGTTTGCGCTGCCTCTTAACAATTCTAGATTTTGCGCCGGTGCTAGTACCATACTGACAGGCCTCGCGCTGATACGGCGGTTACGATTATCTCAATACGTCTTTGATGGTCGGATTGTTACATACGACTATGTTTCCGGCTGCAGGCATCGAGAATGACAGCCAGATAACAGAAGCCAGTGGGAATTCGGATGTGCGTAGAATCGGCCACCCAGACCATGTTTGGTCGATCCGGGATCAGGTTGCGGTACAGGATCGGGTAGATGTGTGATCGTGGCGGCTATCCGTCGTGCGAACATACCACTTGCGCGGCTTGATCCCCAATTGATTGGCCCGCACCACCCGCGCTACACGCTTGTGATTGACGAGATGACCCCGTCGGTTAAGCTCACGGGTCTCGCGCCGATATTCATAGCAGGACAATTCGTCCCGGATTTCCTCAATAATCGCAACGAGTTCGGCATCGCCGAGGTTTGGGGCACTCGTCGGTTTTTTTATCAGGTCCAGTTCCATCGTCAGTTGGCCGACCTTGCGTTCCAACGCCGCGATTTGCGCCTCATACTCAGCTGTGAGGCTCGCTTCAGCTTCTTCATCATTGATTTCGCCGGGATCGAACTGAGTCAGCCACAACTGATGAGGTTGGCCGACACCCCGTAAGTGCGTTGCGCGTCACGCCACCCAATGACCGTTTCGGATATCCTGGGAAAGCTGCAGCTAGAATGACGTTGAATGGCGTCGATATGGTCCTCTGGATATAATGAGCCTTCTCCGATTCCCTAAGAGCGCATCAGTTTTTCGTATCCCGTGGTCCAGCCCGAGGGTTCACTCCAGACAGTTTTGACTCATGGTGCGAAATGTAGCGTTCAGATAAACGCGTCAACATTTGTAACAACGAGTTATCTGCAGCCGTATAAGTCTTCATCGGGCGGGGAGAACGTTTTTCCGGCGCTCCGCAAGACGGGGCAGCGGTGTACAGACACCGCACCAGCACAGATAGCGAGAAGAGATGTGAGAGGCGCCAGCATTTATGTACTGGCTGCACTATTCAAAAAGGAGGCCGAGGAATGAGTAACGGCACAAGCGGCCCGTTAGATTTTGGCGAGCTGGTGAATTTTTACGAGCAAGTGGTTGATCCCTTGACGCTTCCAATTGGCTTAAGCGCGCTGGATTTTATAAATATCGCTTCAGGCTACACGTTGATCGACGCAGGTGCCGGGACGGGTGCGTTAGCTATGCGAGCAGCGGAGCGCGGTGCGCGTGTTCTTGCGACTGACATCGAGCCAAAAATGGTCGAGCGGGCGGCCGAGCGATTGCGTCAGCACGCTACCTCCGAGGCACGCGTAGAAGACTTTAATTCGCTGCAAGTGCCGGATGCATCGTTCGACGCTGCAGTGTCAATCGTGGGCGTGTTAGCATTTGAAGGCGGGGAAACCGGACTGCGCGAGCTGGTGCGGGTTGTACGCCCAGGAGGCCGCATCGCGGTTGCAACATGGGATCAGGAGGAAAATAAAGCGCCGCACTATTTGGCTAGTGAGGTATATCGTGACTTGTTTCCAAATCGACAGCTCTGGCCTGAAGGATTTTTCCCATCCTGGACCAAAGTCGCCGTCTCCGCCGCGTTGCTCCAAGCGGGTTGCGGACGCGCCGAGGTGCACGATTTCAAAGGAGAATGGGAAGTCACGTCCCCTCGTACCGTGATGGATGATAGCGGATCGTCCATCCGAATGTTTCCAGGATACAAGGCGCTGAGCGATTGGGAGCGCGCGGAGTTCGAGAATGCCTTCGTTGCTGCACTGACCAAATATACTGGTTCCGATGGCGTGGCGCGGGTCGCCACACGCGCTTTCATTGCAGTGGGACATTTGCCCGTTAGCTAGTCGCCCAGTAAGTCACCCAGTCACCAACATCGAGGCTTCACCACCCATATCAATAGAGTGGCATTGCCTGGGCTAGGTTACCTTGTGCGGTCAAGGATTCCCTCAACCGCGCCGCCGCGTGGTAAGTCATTAAAGGCGGAATTGGGTCGTGTACCGCGGCTTAAATAGGAAGCAATTAACTTTTGCCTAGCGACGAAACCGTCTGCATTTGGAGGTGGCATGATGAACCTGGTTTTTTCGTTGGTAAGTTATTTCGGGAGAGGAGAATGGCGAACATCGATGACGAACTGCGAGTGCTCCAAAGCGCGTTGAGAAATCTTGAGAAAAAGCAGCGTCGCGGTGGAGATGAAACCTACCGGCTCCAGATCAAGCAACTTAACGAGATGATTGCCGCGCGCCGCGCGAATAGCTCCTCATCGGCCTGAACGTGGTTTTACGACGTTTACTTTAGGCATGAGGTGATTACGGCACCGGGCGCTGATTGTGTGCAGGTTCCGCGGGTGATCGCAGCGCTCCGCACGTTCTTGGACGGAGAGCTCCATATAGTCGATTCGTCTGAACACTCGAAGGAGTAAGACAATGGTGAAAGAACTTCGTCCTGCGGTCGTCATGATCGTTGCCACCACCGCCATCACCGGCCTGCTGCCGGAAGAGGGCAACATCGCCGTCCAGGCCGGTTATCCGCCTGATGGCCGAACTTTTCTGGAGTTCAGAAATGCGGAACTGTTAATCTCGATGTCAAGGGACGCTGTATAAACTTTATGAGACCGCTCTTTCACCCCGCCCTGGAGGACATCAAGCCCGAGGCGATCCTCTATGCGCTGTCCGATCCGGAGCGCGTTGCCATTTATGCAAAGCTTGCCGGCGCCAGCGGTGGCGGGACGTGCTCCTCGCATGCCGATCTCGGCGACCGCGTCATCCCAAAGTCGTCGCTTTCCAATCATTTCAAGGTGCTGCGCGAGTCCGGGCTGATCCGGAGCGAGCGCCAGGGTGTGGAGATGCGCAATCAAAGCCGCTGCAACGAGCTGGACGAACGCTTCCCGGGCCTGATCAGGGCCATTCTGACGGCTTACGGACAGCTTCCCGAGCGGCCGAAGACGGACTGATCGCCCGTAGAGCGGCAACTGCCGACGGAGATTCGCCTAGGTGCTTACAGTCGACACGAACGCTGGATTCAGTCGCGCTTTCCATCGGCGACGGACCTGGCCCAGGCTTTGCCGATGATCGGCGGGCTGGCAATGGGCAAATTCTTGAATATTGATGTTGACGGTGACGTCCTTGATGGTCCCTTCTCGTCGGACACCCCCCACCTTATGGCATCGCCGTCGGCGGTGGTCTCGCGAGGATAAGGAGCGGCTTGTAGCAGCCTGCCTCGAGCCAGGAGCGGTTCTTTCCGAGATTGCGCGATCGGCCGGCATTCATGTGAGCCAGCTCTTTCGGGGCGTAAGGAACTCTGCCGGAACGAGGAGCCGTCGGCGCAGGCGGCCAATATGCTGGTTCCGGTGACCGTGTCGAATACTGCACCATCAATCCAGGTCGCGGCCACGGAAGCGCCGGCGCCATCGCGCCGGAAGCGCAGCGATGTGACGATTGAGCTTGGCCGCGATCGCCGTGTCCGCGTGAACAGCGACATCGACACAGAGGCGCTTGGCCGCATTCTCGAGCTGGGTCGGCGATGATCTCTGTCCCTGCTGGTGTGAAGGTCTGGCTCGCGACCGTCCATACGGACATGCACAAAGGCTTTCCTGGTCTGTCGTTGATGGTGCAGGAGACGCTGAAGCGCGATCCGATGTGCGGACATCTGTTCGTGTTCCGGGGGCGCGGTGGAGGTCTGAACAAGGTGATCTGGCATGACGGACAAGGAGCCTGTCTGTTCACGAAGAAGCTGGAGCGCGGCCGCTTCATCTGGCCGTCAGCCGCTGACGGCACGGTGGTGATCACACCGGCGCAGCTCGGTTATCTGCTCGAAGGCATAGACTGGCGGATGCCGCAAAAGACCTGGCGGCCAACATCGGCAGGACGAGCAAAAGCACTGAATGGCGGACTCGGATATGATTCCATCCTGCCATGAGCGACGCGACTGATGAGCTTCCGGACGACCTTGCCAGTGCGCTTGCACTGCTGGCCGAGGAGCGTGCCCGGCGTATCACTGCCGAGGCAGAAGCTGCGACCGCCAAGGCGCAAGCCGCCAGCGCAAAGGCGCTCGTGTCGCATTCCGAAGCGCTGATCGCGCGGTTGAAGCTGGAGATCGAGAAGGTTCGCCGTGAACTTTACGGCAGCCGGTCAGAACGCAAGGCGCGACTCCTCGAACAGATGGAACTGCAGCTCGAGGAGCTTGAGGCTGACGCTGGCGAAGACGAACTGGCGGCAGAGGTTGCAGCCAGAGCCTCGACGGTCAGGGCTTTCGAGCGCAAGCGTCCATCACGGAAACCATTCCCTGAACATCTGCCGCGCGAGCGTGTCGTTATCGCGGCCCCGGCGAGCTGCCCTTGTTGCGGTTCGGGCAAGCTGTCGAAGCTGGGCGAAGACATCACCGAGACCCTGGAGGTCATCCCGCGTCAGTGGAAGGTGATCCAAACGGTGCGGGAGAAGTTCACCTGCCGCGAATGCGAGAAGATCACCCAGCCACCAGCTCCTTTCCATGTGACGCCGCGGGGCTTTGCCGGGCCCAGCCTTCTGGCGATGATACTGTTTGAGAAGTTCGCGCAGCATCAACCGCTGAACCGCCAGAGCGAGCGCTATGCCCGAGAGGGTATCGACCTTAGCCTGTCGACGCTGGCAGGTCAGGTCGGCGCTTGCGCCGCGGCGCTGAAGCCTATCCATTCGTTGATCGAAGCGCATGTCCTGGCTGCCGAGCGGCTGCATGGTGACGACACCACAGTGCCGATCCTGGCGAAAGGAAAGACCGATACGGGTCGCGTCTGGACCTATGTCCGAGACGACCGGCCGGTTCGGCGGGCAATTGCCGCCAGAGGCTCTCTACTATGCTTCGCGAGATCGACGACAAGAGCATCCCGAGCGCCACTTGAAGACCTTCACCGGCATTCTGCAGGCTGATGCCTATGGCGGCTACAATCCGCTGTTCAAGGTAGACCGCGAGCCGGGGCAGCTGACGCAGGCGCTCTGCTGGTCGCACGCGAGGCGCAAGTTCTTCGTGCTGGCCGACATCGCCACGAATGCCAAACGCGGCAGCCGCGCCATTGCTGAGCGTTGCGACAAGGCTGCAAGAGCTGTCGCGGCACTCTCGCCAGACCTCTGAGCCTGCACACCATCAGGGCCAGATGCGGTACTCACCGGATGCTTACGATACTTATTGGATTGCTGAGTCAGATGTCCAAAGAGGCAATGTTGCGGACCTGCAACGCTGGCGATGGCGTTGTCGTTGCGAACAACAATAATGGCACGCTCGCGCATTTAATCGCGAAAGGTTGCCCCTCTCGCCAATGTGATTCCTCGCAAAACTGCTCCCCAGCTACAAGCCTTTAGCACGCGGGCGATCAACCGGAGAGGAACACCATGCTTTCGCGCTTATTTGGCGTACTCGTCTTTTTTGTCGCCATAACATCAAGCGTCTTCGCCATGACGACTTGCGGGGGCGAAGTTGCCTGTTCGGTTCGAGGAGGAGATTATCACATCGAACTACCGAGCGATGGCGATCTTCGAGGCGTCTACGTGTTTTTCCATGGATATAAGAGTTCCGCGAAGTTACAGATGCGGCAGCGGCGACTGGTTGATATGACTCTCGCGCATCATCTTGCGTATGTAGCGGTGGATGGAATCGGGGGAAGTTGGTCCTTTCCAAACAGCGCCCAATCGGGGCGCGATGAGAAGGCTTTCATCGCCGACGTCTTCCAAGACCTGCATAATCGCTACGGCTTTAGTCCCGATAAGACGGTGATCGGCGGATTTTCTATCGGCGCTTCGATGGCTTGGTATACTGCCTGCCAGCAAGGCGAGAGGACAAGAGCAATGGTGACGTTTTCGGGCGTGTTCTGGAATCCACTTCCGAAAGCGGCTGATTGTGTCGCGGCTATTCCACCGATCATACATTTTCATGGGACCGCGGACCAGACCTTCCCACTTTCCGGACGCGCCATTGGTGCGCGGTTTCGTCAAGGGAATGCCTTCGAGAGCATAGCGATTATGCGGTCCCGCGGTAAATGCGATGTCACAATTGTCAGGAAAGTCACTCTGGACGGAATTCAGTGTGACGATGTCCCCCGCTGCATTCGGGGCGACAGCGTCATGTGCATTCACAATGGCGGCCATGAGGCCCGCGCCGACATGCTCGACGCTGCACTGACCGCTATCGGGTTTCCTCGATGAGCCTTCTCCGAAGAATTTTGTACGTCTCTGTAACAAGCGGGCCGCCGTGTGCGAACTCGTAGGGTAACAAGGCGTTTTGCCTTGGTTTGCCGGACCACCAGTTCCGTCTAACCGTTACAAAGGAGAGTTGTCATGCAACATTCTGTCGTTTGTCCGAATATAGGGCATTCAATCGTTCATCATTTTGGAGAGGGCGCTGCTGTTTGGGGTCAGGCGATCACGCCAAGCATCGCTCACCTGGTCCAGGGACACCGCGAACTAGCGATCGACTATGCGCAGATTCGGCCGGGAATTGTTTTTGAGACCGTACCGAGCATCGCGATGCTTCCGCATGTCATTGATATATCGACCTTTCGCATTCATGTGGACACTGCAGTATTCCGTCATACGGCCGGCCGATCCGGAGCAGCGATTGAAGCCATACTTCGTTGCGACGCCGGTGCTGAATGCTCTTTGAAGCTTTGGGGTCGCGTGGTGGTAGAAGACGGTGCTTCGCTGCCGGATCAACTGTCACGCGCTGATCGCTCCTCGACGCTCCCGGTGCTGTTTACCGTTGCGTTCTGGGAAATCTCACGCGCAAGCGACGCACGAATGCGAAGCATGGCCAGGGTATCGGCCGAGAAGGATGGAAGGATCCAGGAACTGGAAATGAAGCTTGCACTCACGATGTGCTCGCAGTGAGGAGATAAGGGCCGACACACGAAGTCGTGAACGTTGGGGAAGTAACAAACCTCCGCTCCGGTGCGAATTGGGTCATGTCAGTCTCAACAGAGGAACGACCATGACCCCATCATTCCGGCATTTCCTGCCATTGGCTGCAGCCACGGCGCTTGCTCTTTCGACAGCTTCGATCGCGCTGGCCGATGAAATATATGCGACCAACGGCGTCGCCATAAACGGCTACGACGCCGTTGCCTACTTCACCGACCACAAGCCGGTCAAGGGCTCCGACAAATTCACTGCCACCTACAAGGGCACAACGTTCTACTTTGCCTCCGCAGCGCATCGCGACACCTTCGCGGGTAATCCCGAGCATTTTGCACCGCAGTTTGGCGGCTATTGCGCGTATGGGACGGCAGACGGGCATAAGGCCCCGACAGAGCCGCAGGCTTTTACCGTCGTCGATGACAAGCTTTACCTCAACTACAACGACCATGTCATGCAGACGTGGAGGACGGACGTTGGCGGCTATATCAAAAAGGCGAACGCCAACTGGGATACGGTGAAAGAACAGCCTGCTCCGTGACTGTCCGTCTTCACGGTGAACTGCCTGCCCGCCGACATGCGGGCGGGCGGCGTCCCGATCAATCTACCGAAGGCAACCGCCCGAGCCATGATTTCTACACCCCATTTTTCTCAAGGTCACCCCAGCCGCCATCGCGATTGTCAGAGATCGGTCGTGACGCAGCTGAACGATCTGGTTGACCGGGCAGCGACGGCCGGCTGGAGCCGCCGCGAGGTAATCGTGGCACTCGCCGACTTGCTGGATGCCGAACCCGATGATGCTAGCGGCTTGCTGCAGATGATGGCGGCCAATCACCGTCAGCCGGACGCAAAGCGCGCATGATGGCGATCGGGCGAGGCGGCCTTAAACCTAGCGCGGGAAAATCATGCGGTTAATCGCAATAGTGTTCCTGTTCCTTTTCGCCGTCGGGAACGCGATCGCTGCGGGCGCACCGCTTGCGATGAACGATGCCTTTCGGCTGACGTTGGACAAAACGCCGGGCGGGGTGATCCATCTGCACTGGGCAATGCCGCCAGGATATTATCTCTATCGGCAGTATATCTCGGCCAAGGCCACAGACGGTGCAGCCATCCCGCTCAGCATGGCGCCTGGGGTGGAGAAAAACGACGAGAATTTCGGCAAATCGGAAGTCTATTTCGAAAAAGCCGATGCTGAGCTCAGCCCTGTCGGCTCGTCCTTCACGTTGACCTATCAGGGCTGCCAGGAACATGGGCTGTGTTATCCGCCTGCGCGGCGCACGATCGACACGGCAACGCTCGCGGTTTCCGAACAGCCGATCTTTTCGCCGCCAACCGGCAGGCAATCGGACTGGTCCGAACCAGCAGCAGCTGACAACGCTCAGACAGTCAGCGGGACTGCCGCGGATGCAAGCAGACAACAGACAAATGGCGGCAACATCGTCGATCGGTTCCTTGCCCGTGGCGGCGTTCCGCTCTTACTTGCGGCCTTTCTCGGTTTTGGGATCCTGCTGGCTTTCACGCCATGCGTTTTCCCGCTCTATCCGATTGTCGCCGCGATGTTGTCGCGTGAAGGCGAACGACTGGATGCTCGGCGCGGTTTTTTGCTGTCGACAAGTTATGCCGTGGGGCTCGCTGGGGCGTTTGCCATCTTTGGTGGGGTCGCAGCGTGGACGGGCGAAAATCTGCAGATAGCCCTGCAATCGCCCTTCACGGTCGCGGTGGTGGCGTTGATATTCGTGTCACTCGCGCTTTCCATGTTTGGCGTCTTCGAACTGCAGCTACCTTCAGCTCTGATAACCAAATTCGGGCGTCGGGAAACAGCGGGCGGGTCGGTCGGATCGGCAGCAGCGCTCGGTTTTTCGTCAGCCTTCATTATTGGTCCCTGCGTAACGGCCCCGCTTGCCGGCGCGCTTCTTTACGTCGCGCGCACCGGCGACACGGCTCTTGGCGCAGGGTTGTTGTTTGCGCTCGGTCTCGGCAAGGGCATTCCCCTGGTCGTCTTTGGCACGGTCGGCGCTCATGCGCTACCGCGTGCCGGGGCATGGATGAATTCGGTCAGGTATGTCTTCGGTTTCGTCTTTCTCGCCTTTGGCATCTGGATGGCGGAACCCCTGCTGGCGGAATGGATGTCGATGCCACTTTGGGCCGTATGGGCGATGGCTGTGGCCGTCTTTCTCGGAGCCTTCGACCTCGCAAAGGGGCGTGCGACGCCGGTACGCATGGGCTTGCAGGCTCTTGGCTTGTTGTCGGCGGTCTATGCCGTTTTGCTCATCGTCGGACTCGCTTCAGGCTCGACCGATCCATTGCGGCCGCTTGGGGGTATTGGCGGCGACCGAGTGGTCGCGCAGGTTGATCCGGCAAAAATCATGCTGTCCGTCGGGTCGAAGGCAGAATTTGCCAGCCAACTCGAATCTGCCGGTGCGACGGGGCAGCCGAGCCTTGTGTATTTCACGGCTGATTGGTGCGTGAGCTGCCGCTCGATCGACCGGAATGTTTTTTCCAGGCCGGAAATTGCCCAGGCGTTGAGCTCCTTGAAGACGCTCAAGGTCGATCTGACCAATATCGACCCCGCTCAGCGCGCTTTGATGCGCGAACTCGATGTCGTCGGACCGCCGACAATGATCTTCTTCGGGCGCGACCGGCAGGAAGCAGCGAATGGTCGACTGGTCGGTGAATTCGGGGCGGCCGATGTGCTCCGGGCTGTTTCAGATGCCCGAAGCGGGAGTTAACCCATACTTCGTAACTTATCGAGGATAAGAACAATGAGAATGATCGATCGCAGACGCCTTCTTTCGGTCGCGGCGAGCGCTGCCATTTTGGCGGTCGTGGCTCCGCGAACCGGGTCAACGCAGCAACTCACACGGGACGATGTCTTTCGCGATCCGGATACGCCCGTGCTCGGCAATCCCGACGGCGATGTCACGGTGGTTGAGTTTTTCGACTACCAATGTCCCTATTGTAAAAAGAGCCACCCCGATGTGAAATCGGTCGTCGCTGAAGACGGAAATGTCCGTCTTATCATGAAGGATTGGCCCGTATTTGGCGACGCGTCCGTCTTTGCTGCGCAGGCCGTGCTCGGCGCGAACGAAATCGGCGTTTATGAGAAAGCCATGGACGTGTTGATGGCAACGCCAGCTTCGCTGAGTGAAGAAGACGTCAAACGACTACTGACGTCCGCGGGGCTCGACCTCGGCAAGATCGCAGCAGCTGTGCGCCAGAACGACAAGAAAATTTCCAATCTTCTGACGCGGAACTACGATCAGGCTCTGGCCTTTAACTTCGGAGGAACGCCGTCTTTTGTGATCGGAAAAACGGCCTACTCCGGCGTTCTCAGCAAAGATCAACTCCGCGACCTTATCAAGCAGGCTCGGGCAGCGTAAGAAATGACGCTCGCGACACTCGTGGAAATGGTTCAGAGCCTCATTCGCAGTGTCGCGCAGCCGACATTCGTTCAGACCGTCATCCGTGTCGCGCTGGCCGTGCCTTTCTGGAGGTCCGGCGTGCTGAAATGGGATGGCTTCCTGCAGCTGAACGACACCGCCAACACCCCCTTCACCGACGAATTCATGCTGCACTTGCCGGGCGGCGCCTTATCCGGCCCCCGTGGTCATGGCTTTTCTCTCCGGCGTAGTCGAGATCGCCTTGCCGATCCTTCTGGTACTCGGCTTCGCCACCCGCTTTGCTGGCGACCGCGTGCGGTTCATGACTTTGATTGTCGAATTGACCGGGCCCGACGGATGGCCGATCCATATTACCCGGGCTGCAATGGCACTATCGACTACGGCCTGAGGTCCGGAAAAGCTGTCGGTCGACACTTGGTCGAGCATTTGTTTGGCCGCCGGGCTAGTTGACGGTGAAGCATCGGTGGCAGCTGTCTGGCTGCTCCGAAGCTTGACCTAGTCGAGCACACCCTTCGCGGCTTCGAGCTCAGCGAGTTCATGAAGGATTTGTGCTCTGTCCTCGTCGAGATGCGGAGGAGGTCGGTCGAGGCGGACTGGTGTCCCCGACATCTTGAGGGGATTTCCGAGAAGGCGCAACTGCTTACCGCCCTGCGTCTGGATTTCAACGACCATTTCCCGGGCAATCGTATGGGGGTTGGAAATGACCTGATCTATCGTGGCAACCCGGCCCGCCGGAATTTCGGCAGCGACGAGGCGTCGCTCCCAGTTTACGGCGGTGTCGGCTTGCAGCGCGTCAGTCACGAGCTCGTCCAGGGCGTCGATATTGACGACGCGGTCCCGGTTGCGCCGGAAGCGTTGGTCATCGGCCAGTTCGGGAACGCCGATCGTTGCGCAGAACCGGATGAACTGCTGGTCGTTGCCGATCGCAATGGCTATATCGCCGGCGGATGTCGCAAAGGTCTGGTAGGGGGCGATGTTGGGATGCCGGTTGCCGATGCGGCCCGGCACCTTGCTCGTGACCAGATGGTTCGTTGCGGCATTGATAAGCCAGGCGACTTGCGCGTCATAGAGCGCCAGATCGATATACTGACCTTCGCCACTCCGGTCGCGGTGGCGCAGGGCGGCAAGGATGCCTACGGTCGCATACATGCCACACATGACGTCGGCAATGCCGACGCCGACCTTGACGGGCCGGCCGCCGGCCGCATCGCTTTCCCCAGTGATGCTCATGATGCCGCCCATGGCTTGAACGAGGAAATCATAACCGGTTCTTTCGGCATAGGGACCGGTCTGGCCAAATCCCGAAATCGCGCACCAGACGATATCCGGCTTCACCTTGCGAATGTCCTCGTAGCCCAGGCCGCGCCTCGCCAGATCGCCAGGCTTGTAGTTTTCGATCACGACATCGGAGATGGCCGCAAGCCGCTTGACGAGCACGACGCCCGCCTCGCTGGTAAGGTCGATGGCGATCGATCGCTTGTTGCGGTTTGCCGACAGGAAGTAGGCGCTGAGATCGCCGTCGTTGCCGTCGGCATTCGGGACGAAAGGCGGACCCCAGCTCCGCGTATCGTCGCCGACGCCGGGTCGCTCGACCTTGATGACATCGGCACCGAGATCGGCGAGCAATTGCGTGCAAGTCGGCCCCGCTAGGATGCGCGAGAGATCGAGAATACGCAGACCGTCGAGGCTAGCGGATTTATTGCATTCAGACATCGAAGCCTCACGATTTCCAGGGCGAACTTTTGAACCACCTGACGAGATAAGCGGTCGCGATCAGCGTCGCGAAGCCGAACAGGTTTCCAATCGCTTCGGCGGCCGTGGTGCGACCGGCATGGTCCAACGCGATACCAATCGGCTGGGCGATTACCATGCCGGTGATGAAGACGGCGAGCGATTGCTGGCCGACGACAGTCAGCACGCGCACGAGGGGACCACGCAGACGCGAACCTCTTTCGCCGACCAGATGCACGGCGATGTAGCAGAGCGCCATGAAATGAACGAACCGCAGCGGCCCGAAGTCCGTCTTGTCGGCAAATGGAGCAAGCTTTGCCGCTGCCATCTGGAAGAAGGGGTGAAGCTCTTGAAACCGAACCCAGGCGAAAGGCACCGTGAGAATGACGATTCCAATAGCGAGCGCCATCAGCCGGCGGTCGAATGCCGGCGCCGGCAAAGTGCCGCGCATCAGAAAAAAGCCGGTGAAGAACAGGAACTGCCACCCGAACGGATCGAAGAACCAGGGACGATCGGACCAGGGCTCGGCCGGCAGCCCCGTAAAACCGAATTGCGTGGCAAGCCACAGCGTCAGCATGAGCGCAAAGGGCAAAAGGCGCTGCACACTTGAGGCGAGGATCATCACCGGCATCAAGGCAAGGATGACGATGTACATCGGCAGGATATCGAAATAGTTCGGCACGTAGGTAAGGGTAAGCAGGCCGACGAGAAGATGGCCCGGATCCTTCATAAAGGGCACGAGATTGAGGCTATCGACATAGGTGACGCCGTCATAGCGCGTGCCGGCCACAACCATGATGGCGACAACCGCGACAAAGACGGCGATGTGAGCCCAGAAGATCTGCCAGATCCGCTGGGCGATGCGCGCGACGAGGACGAGGGCGCCGCTGCGATCGAACGTCGAGCCGAAGGCAATGGCCGAGGCCATTCCCGATTGGAAGACGAACATTTCCGTCGCGTCGGAAAAACCGAACCGTGCCGGGATCCACAACGCCCAGCCGTCACTCGGGATATGTGCCAGCACGATGATCAGCATGCCGACGCCGCGGAAGAAATCGAGCCTTGGATCGCGCGGACGTTTGACCTTCTGAGGAGCCGGCACTGTTGGGGCAGATTCAGAAGGCGCCATCGTAGGCGTTTGCGTCGAACCGGCAAGCGATGAGGCTGAAGCCTCCACGTTTGCCGGCAGCCTCAAGCTCGCGACTGAACTCATCGGAATTCTCCACATTGACACCATAGCCGCCGAAGCCTCGTGCGACCGCGGCGAAGTCGGTTTCTCCCAGCGTGACGCCGGCGGGAGCCAACCCGGCAGACGCCTGTTTCAAGGCGATCAGGGCGAGACTGCGATCCTGGAACAGAACGATCGTTACCGACAGATTGAGATCGCGAAGCGTCGCGAGCTCACCGATCCCCATCTCGAGCCCGCCATCACCCATCACGGCGAAAACCCGTCGTGATGGATCGGCGACTTTGGCGCCGATGGCCAAGGGCAACGCCGCGTTCATGGTGCAGAATCCCGCGGACTGGAGCAGCGAAAAGGGCTTGGTTGCCACCCATTTTTGCGACAGCAGAATGCGATGTGCGCCGCTGTCGGCCGTCACAAGCCCGTCAGTGCCAGCCGTATCGTTCAGACGATCCACAATCGCGTGAGGTCCCCACGCGGTTCTGGTCGCGAAGATTTGCCCCAACTCGTCTTTAGCAACACGAGGCTCGGCGTTTATCCAAGTTTGTTTCTCGATAACCGAGCCATTAAGCGCCTGGACAATCGCCTTCGGATCGCCGGTGACCCTGGTGCCCGCATGATGCATCGCGTGGTCGGGCGCAGTTTTGCCGATGTCCACTAGGTTCGATCGGTCTTCGACAAAGTCCAGCCAGCCAAGGCGCATCTCGATCGGATCATAGCCAATCATCAGCACGAGATCTGATTTATTAACCAGGCTTAGCATGACTTTGTCAGCCAGCGGCGAGAGACCGGCTCCGCCAAGAGACATTGGATGGTCCTCGGATAGGAGGCCCTTCGCCTTATAAGTTGTAATGACTGGAGCGCCAATCGTCTCGGCAAGGTGTTGGAGGGCTGCGCCGGCGTTGTTACGCGCAGCCTCGAGCCCCGCCAGGATTATCGGTCGTTCAGCAGCACGAATTCGTTCGGCCAAGTGCCGCACGCCGGGATCGGTAACCGAGACGGACGTGCCAAATTGAGTCGGTGGCGTGATGACCTTGCTGTTGGGACTCGCCAAAGCGGCAACCATCGGTGAAAGATCAAGATGAACGGGTCCCATAGGTTCTGTCGTTGCAATCGTTAAAGCGCGCGCAACGGTCGAAGCAGCACTTTCGGGCTCGATCTCGAAGGAAGCCTTGACGATAGGCCGTAGGAGCTGCGTATGGTCGATGACCTGATGCGTGTAGCGCGCTCGCGTGCCGCGATCGACGATGCCTGAGACGACGATCAGGGGAACACGCTCCTGGAGAGCATCGGCAATACCATTCACCGCATTTGCCAGGCCCGGGCCGACGGTCGTCACCAGCAACTCGGGTCGCCCGCTGATCGCGCTGGCGCCAGCGGCCATGATCGCTGCCGATGATTCATGGCGGGCAAGATTGAAAGAAATTTCTGCTTTCTCAAGGCCATCGATCAACGTCACCACCTCGCCTCCCGGCACCCCGAAGGCATGACGGACGCCATGGGCGTGGAGAGTCTTCGCGACGATATCAGCGACACGGCTTACATTCGTGGTGGTGTTGGTCATCGATCCTTCTTCGCTTTGAAAACAGTCGCGCTGATGGCAGCCTGCCCGGTGGATGGTGGTACCGGGCAGACCGACTCCACGGCCCGTCTCAGTGTCCGGTCTGGCGGACAACGAACGCTATAACCGTGCCGAAGAGGATATGACCGATGAGTGATGCCCAGGTCAAAGTGATAAAGCCAAGGAAAGGCGGCAGGCCTGCAAAAAGATGCGCCATCACATAGAGTGCGAAGACCCAAAGCCCGGTTCCAAAACCGATACCGGTCAAGAGCAACGGCAGCTTCGGGAAAATAAGGCGCTGGAGCGGCCGGGCGACGAAGAGGTAGCCGATCGGGTAGAAAATAATCCCCACCACGGCATGAATGCACTCGGCGAGCAACAGATTGTTGAAGCCGAAAACCGACTGGATCAGGCCGGCCGGCTCAAGTGGCCCACCGACCCACAGTGGCGTAATCAGGCGCGCCCAAATCTCCCAAGTGATATCGGCCGCAATGCCTGCGAATATGATCGTACGCCCCAGGCTCGGCTGGATCTCCGGAAAGACGTTCGTCTTGTTCATTTCCATCATCGACATTGGAATTCTCCTTTGGTTACAGGTTCGCTCGCGCGGACAAATTGGTGCCGACGGAGCGCTCAATTGACTTGAAAAGTTGATCGTCAGCCTTTAGGCGTTGCCGGATTTCGCCAATGCGGGAAACCGCCGCGTTATCGCCACCCGCGCCGACTGCTTTCGCGAGTGCGAGCACGAAGAAATCTCTTTGTGCGTTGCTGCCGCCGATCTTCGTGAGGTTCGCGACCATCCGGTCGATCATTTGGCGATCAGCCGGCGCATCAAGGCCGGCCAGCAAGCGGGCCATCGGCACGCCGATTTCCGCAGCGACGCGTGATTGCTCATCTGTACCTAGTGCTTTTGCATCTATTTGAGAAACGAGCTCCGCCACGCCGTCGCGTTCGCCGACGGCAACCATTGCAGCAAGGTTGTGGAGTGCGGCAAATATCAGCGTGGTATCGGTCCGGCGGCGATAAGCGGTCTCGGAAAGATCCGTCCAGCGGTCGCCGACGTGGACACCAGACTGCTCCATGCGCCACAGCAGCGAAACTGCATTGGCCATATCGCGAAAATCGTCAGTCTGCTGCGGTCGAACCTCGTCGTCGTAGATTTCGAGGACCCGATCGTGGTCGCCGCGTTCGAGATGCAGCAGGCCGAGATGCCAGGCCATATGGAATGCAAAATTGTTACACCGCGACCATGCCTTGCGGCTACCCTCCAGCCAGTCGACGCCTTGATCTGTATCACCACGCATCTCGAAGACATGCGAGACGGCATGCAAACCCCACGAGTCCTCAGGCTGTAGCGCGACCGCGCGCTGTCCAGCTGCGAGTGCTTCGGAGTAGCGGCCATGCTCTTCGAGCGCAAAAGCGTGACACCCGAGGACGAAACCTGCCGCGGCGGTAGAGGTATCGAGGTGATCTACCGCGCGTGTCGTGACCTGCAGCATGCCTGCCGCGTCTCCGGTCATGAACCGAAGGGAATGTGACAGCTTGAAGGGAAGAAATGTTGCAGGCCGGTTTTTAAAACCATGGTCAAGCACCGCAGCGGCAGCAGAGAATGATCCTTCCAGAGCGACCTCGAGTGCCTTGACGAGAATCCGCTCGTCGCTCGTCCCACCGCGTTTCCTTGTCAGTGACGCACGTGCATCCGCCAGCGCATTCGTCGCGATCGGCACTAACTCGGACCGAGCGAGAATCAGATTGGCGAAGCCCTTCAAGGCATGTCCGGCAACGTGATCAGGATCCGCGGAAAGCGTGGTCTGGAGTGCCAACCCTGTGCTCGGCCGATGAGATGCTACTCCGAAGACAGCACTCTCGAACGCCCGCTGCGCCTCGCTGCTGGCGGTGCTTGTTATCAGGTCATAGGCATCGCGTTTCATTCGTTTGCTCCTTGAGGAGGGACGTAGCCTGCAACCTCTGTGGCCTTGGGCGGAAGCGTCCGCCAAAGATCAGTACGGCCGCAGGTGTTCGTCCGTTACAGTGCTGAAGAAATATTTTTCGCAGATGCAACACGCCACGCGATCAACAGCATGAAGCCGAAAATATTTTAAAACATCTGTAACAAAATGATGCCCTATTGCGAAAAATGAACATGGCGGCTGATTCTAGGCGCTGATGGAGAGAAGGCGGCTGACTATGGAAACAGCAGGAAACGGGACGGTCGTGTTGGTCACCGGCGCTGCCGGAAACCTTGGGCGTGCAGTCGTGCATGGACTCGTGGCAAACCGATATCGCTTGGTTTGTGTCGAGCGCAGTTCTGAAGCTCTGGAGCGATTGTCCGCGGATTACGACCATGCGAGCGACATGGTGCGCTTGGGTGGAATAGATCTGACGGACGCAGATTCCTGCAAGGAAGCGGTTGACCGAGCCCTCAAGGAGTTCGGGCGAGTCGATGCCCTCGTCAATACCGTCGGCGGTTTTGAGACGGGACCTGTGGCTGAGGCGGGAGTAAATCAGTGGGAGCGGCTGTTCCGCACGAATGCTCAGACGGCTTACACAATCAGCGCTGCGGTACTTCGGCCGATGCAGGAGGCCGGCTACGGGCGCATCGTTCACATCGCCGCAGCACCTGGCCTCAAAGCAAGCGCCAACCAGGCTGCCTATGCTGCCTCGAAGGGCGCTGTTATCCGCCTGACCGAGGCAATCGCGGCCGAGAACCGCGACAAGCGAATTTCAGCCAATTGCATTCTGCCAGGAACGATTGATACTCCGCAGAACCGGGCCGCGATGCCGAATGCGAAAACCGACAGCTGGGTGCAGCCGGGTGATATCGCAAGGCTGATCGGTTTCCTCGTCTCGCCTGCTGGCGGCGTTGTCACCGGCGCTGCCATACCGGCAACCGGCCGCATATGAGGGCATCTCATGTTCGATATGTACGATCCAATCGCCGCCGGAGTGATGATATGGGCCGGCATCGGCCTCGCTGCAGCGGTGGCGTTTCTGTTATTCGGTTTCGACAGGATCGATCCGGGAGCTCACGAGGCTTACGCCGTTCGCCCGTTGCTCGTTCCTGGCCTAGTGCTCCTCTGGCCGCTCGTGATCTGGCGATGGATCATTCTTTCGAAAAAGGAGCGATAACATGCAGCGCCGCCACCGCCGCGCCCATACGGTGATCTGGACCGGCCTTGCAATCGCCATGCCGATTGCGCTCGCCATCATTTTTGCAAGCGTTCCGAAGCTGGCGACCGATGCACCGGCCGTGCGGCTCGATACCCCGGCAGGGGAAGGAGGGCAGCCGTGAGCGTATCCTACAAGCCGGTGATCTGGAACCGGGCCAAGATGATCTATGACGCGGTTCTGCTGGCCGGGATCGTCATCTATATCCTGGTCTTCCTGAAGCTCGGGCCGGTCCTGTCGCCGGCGCTGCGCGACACCGATCTTCCGACGCAGCGTATGCGCGCTTTTGGCTCGCTGGCGCTGCTTCTGCTGACCATAATACTTTCGATTGGACCGCTTGCGCGTCTCGATACACGCTTCATGCCGCTTCTCTATAATCGCCGCCATTTCGGTGTGATGACAGCAATTGTCGCCGCAACCCACGCCTACTACGTGCTTGGGTGGTACTTCTCCTACAGCCCAACGCCGCAGCTGACCGCGCTTTTCACCAGCAATACGAGCTTCACCAGTATTGTCGGCTTTCCGTTCGAGCTCTTCGGCATTCTCGCGCTCGTCATACTGGCGGTTCTTGCGGTGACGAGCCACGATTTCTGGCTTTCTTTCCTAACGCCGCCGCTGTGGAAGGCGATCCATATGAGCGTGTATCTTGCCTATGCTGCAGTCATTCTGCACGTGGCGCTCGGCGCACTCATCGATCGACGCGACTTGGCGCTCGGGTTGCTGTCAGTAGGTGGCTTGGCGCTGCTTTGCACCTTGCATTTGCTTGCAGGGCGGCGGGAAAGCTCGGCCGACGCCGCCGCATCTCCGAACGCTCCCGACGCACCCTGGATTGCCGTCGGTGATCTTGCTAAGATCGCTGAGGGACGGGCGATCATCGGAGCTGCGCCCGGCGGCGAACGCATTGCCGTCTTCCGCTCAAAAGGCGGGCTCTCGGCGGTCTCAAATGTCTGCTCGCACCAAAATGGCCCCATCGGCGAGGGCAAAGTCGTTCTGGGTTTTATCACCTGTCCGTGGCACGGCTATCAATACCGGCTCGAGGACGGCTGTTCGCCGCCGCCGTTCCGTGAACGCATCCGCAAATATCGTGTTCAGTTGCAGGGATCGACCGTTCTCGTCGATCCCGAACCGTTGCCGCGCGGCACCAAGCTAACGGCCTTTCCGATCCCAGTCGAATTTATGCCTGCCGCTCCGAAGAAAGAGGGAACAGCCTGATGCTCAGACCTGCTGAACGCGGTTTCTTTGTGGGTTATTTCAAGAAGGCACCGGCCTATGTCAGGGCGCTGATGATCGGGTTCATTGTGTTCTTCATCGCCGGTATGGCATCGGCCTCAGTGCTGATGTCGCTCAATACCGAAAGCCCGGGGGCGGGGAGCTACGCCGACGAGCTTCGCGGCGAGCATCTCATCGGGATAATGGAATTGAAGCCCTATCCGATCCTTCGAGTGCCTGCTGAAGGCTCAAAACCGGCACGGGCAGTAATGTTGGCAGGATCCGGCAAATTCGGGGTAGACGCCAGAGCGCTACCGCTTGTGGGCAAAACCGCACAGGTCGGCGGCATCTTTGTCAAGCGCGGGGATCTCGAAATGCTACTGATCGGCGGCGGCGACGATCTGAAAGCGGCCGATCTTCCGACCTCAGTCAATTTATCAATCGCTGGTCCTCAAAACCTTGGCCAATGGCGGCTGACGGGGGAGATCTGCGATGGGAAGTGCGGTGGCGGCGCAATGAAGCCCGGCACGGGGCTTTCGCACAAGGCCTGTGCCAATCTTTGTCTGAATGGCGGCGTTCCGCCGGTGTTTGTTTCCACGGCGCCGGTTGACGGTCATAGCTTCTTTCTGCTTTCATCAGAGGACGGTGGTCCGATGCCGGCCGCACTGCTCGACAAGACGGCCGTCCCGGTGGTGCTCGAAGGCAGTGTCGAGCGGCGCGACGATCTGCTGATCTTCAAGGTTGATCGGCTTGTCGATGGAGCCTGATCGTGAGTGAAAACGAAACGGCCACCCCGACCCGTCACGTCATCGGCCTTGTCCTGGCGGCGCTTGCAATCGGAATTGTTGTCCTGATCTGGAACTATGGGCTCCACTATCTGAATGGCACGATATTCGAGGAACTGCGATACCTCATTTTCGCCGTCGTCGTTATCGGCCTTCTCTCGGGACTCCAAAACTTCTTGTCCCGGTTCGATCGTTAACCTGTGAGACCGATCGGGCGGCATTTCGTGCTGCCATGAGCGCCGAATTGTGTCGGTACAATTAGGACGATGTAACAACCTGACCCATTCCAACGAAGAAGTTACGCGGACCACACGACATTGTCCGCGCGCCGTCGAATTGTCTCGGCGCAGCGTCAACGATCAGCACAGGAACAACACGATGGAAACAACGGCCGAGTCGACGAACGAAGCAAACGAAGATGATATCCGTCATCGCGCCTATCTGCTCTGGCTGGAAGAAGGGCAGCCCGACGGCCGGGCAGACGACCACTGGCATCAGGCACGGTTCGTGGCCGAGACGAAAGAGGCCGTGCCGGTGGCAGTGACAGTGCCGAAGGGAAAAGCGAAGTAACGATACTGGATTCAGGGCTGGATGGTGCCCTGATTTTCCAATCTAACGGTATGACGATGCACATGAAGCCACAATCAATCTTCGACACTGCCGAGGGACGCCGTCTGCGTGGGGGAAGCGATGCCAACTGGCGCCGATGGGGGCCGTACTTGGCCGAACGCCAATGGGGGACTGTCCGCGAGGATTACAGTGTCAATGGCGATGCCTGGAACGCGTTTTCGTTCGACGATGCACGAAGCCGGGTCTATCGTTGGGGCGAAGACGGGATTGCCGGATTCTGTGACGACAGCATGCGCTGGTGTCTGTCGCTGGCACTCTGGAACGGAAGAGATCCCATCCTCAAGGAGCGGCTGTTTGGCCTGAGCAACGAGCAGGGCAACCATGGTGAGGACGTCAAAGAAGTCTATCACTATCTGGATGCCACACCAACGCACTCCTACCAGAAAATGGCCTATCGTTATCCGCAGGCGGCATTTCCTTACGATGAGCTCATCCGCGTTAATGGCGAGCGTTCGCGTATCGAGCGGGAGTACGAACTCCCCGATACCGGCATATTCGCCGACGGTCGATTTTTCGATGTAACGATTGAATATGCCAAGGCGGCGCCGGACGACGTTCTCATGCGCATCGTCATTAAAAATGCCGCCGTCGAGGCGGCGCGCATTCATGTGCTGCCGCAGTTATGGGCAAGAAACACCTGGTCATGGAAGACTGGAAACGAGCGGCCTGTTCTTGAACGTGCCGCGATAGGAGATGTGCTGGCGCGACGGGCAGGCAAAAGGACATGGCGGTTGAGCGTCGATCGGCGCGCGGAGTTTCTTTTCTGTGAAAACGAAACCAACGCACCACTCCTGTTCGGATCGCCTGCAAAGGGTCCGTTCAAGGACGGCATCAACGACTATGTCGTCGATCGGAAGGCAGACGCTATCAGCGCGAACGGACGTGGCAGCAAGGTTGCCGCCCACTGCATACTCGACATTCCCGCTTTGGGGAGCCGCGAACTCCGGCTTCGATGGCGCCCAGACGGTATTGCGACGGAACCATTCATCGATTTTGACACGGTTTTCCAGGAGCGTGTCGCGGAGACGGACGAATTCTATCGTGCCCTCCAGCATGGCATCGACAACGAGGATGCTCGAAAGGTGCAGCGGCAAGCGCTGGCAGGCATGTTGTGGTCTAAACAGGTCTACTATTTTGATGTTCCGACCTGGTTGGACGGCGATCCTGCCCAGCCGAGGCCGTCGGCCGAGCGGCGCAAGGGCCGCAACGCCGATTGGCGTCACCTCAACAACGCTGACGTCATCGCCATGCCCGACACCTGGGAATATCCATGGTATGCCGCATGGGACCTAGCGTTTCACTGCGTCTCGCTGGCGCTTGTCGACCCCGCCTTTGCCAAGGGCCAGCTCGCTCTCTTTACACGCGAGTGGTTCATGCATCCCAATGGGCAGCTTCCGGCTTACGAATGGGAGTTCGGTGATGTCAATCCGCCCGTCCATGCGTGGGCTGCACTAAAGGTCTACCAGATGGACCGCGCGCTGACCGGCGTGGGCGACGTCGACTTTCTAAAGAGAATATTTCACAAGCTGATGCTGAACTTCACCTGGTGGGTGAATCGCAAGGATAGTGGCGGCCGCAACATTTTTCAGGGTGGGTTTCTCGGACTGGACAACATCAGTCCCTTCAACCGTTCGGAGGTTTTGCCGAATGGCGCTTCGATCGATCAGGCCGACGGAACGGCCTGGATGGCCATGTATGCACTGAACCTGATGCGCATTGCGATTGAACTATCGATGACCGATCCGGTCTATGAGGATATCGCCACGAAATTCTTCGAGCACTTCCTTTCAATTGCTGGCGCCATGGCTGACGTCGCGGGCAGCGGCCAGGCCCTCTGGGATAACGTCGACGGATTCTTCTACGATATTCTTCACACCAAGGAGGGGCGTATTCACCCGATCCCTGCAAGATCAATGGTCGGTTTGATCCCGATTTTTGCTGTTGAAGTGCTTGACCAGGCCGTTCTCGATAAGGTTCCGGGGTTCGCCAAACGTCTACAATGGTTTCTCAAGCATCGGCCGCAATTGGCGAGCCTGGTACCGAAGTGGACAGACCCAGGGGTTGGCGAACGAAGCCTTCTTTCGCTGCTGCATGGCGACCGGTTGAGAGACCTGCTGCGAAAGATGCTCGATCCGGACGAATTTCTTTCCGATTTTGGCATACGGTCGATGTCCAAAGCACATCTCGATGCACCATGCAGCGTCAGCTTCGCTGGCATGCAGCTTGACGCCACCTATACACCGGGAGAGGCAGTCACCGGCCTGTTCGGAGGCAATTCGAATTGGCGAGGGCCGATCTGGATGCCGGTCAACTTCTTGCTTATCGATTCGTTGCGGAAATTCCATGCTTACTTCGGCGACGACTATAAGGTCGAGTGCCCGGTCGGATCGGGTCACATGCTCAGTCTGAAGGAGGTGGCGGATGAGTTAAACCGGCGATTACAGAGGCTTTTCATAAGCGAGGCGGGCGGCCGACGGTCGTCTTTGAAATCGGACGCGACGATCGATGACAACCTGTTGTTCCACGAATATTTTCACGGCGACACCGGGGAGGGGCTTGGTGCCTCGCACCAGACCGGGTGGACGGCTCTTATTGCCAATCTTCTCCACGATCAGGGAATGGTAATGCCCGCGCGCCGGTAGCGCGAAAGGCTGACATGATTTTCCGCGGATTTCTTAACGCGCCATAAGCCAGACGGCGCCCGGTACAGTCACCCACCGCTCGCCTGCCTGCCGAGACGAGCAAGGATCTCGGCGCCGTCTATCGACGCTCGGCTCCGTTCCAGCGCATCCCTTTCTTCAACCGCCTGATGCCAATGTTCCGCGCTTTTGCCATCCGGCCGCCCTGCCGCCTCCCAGAGCGCATACGCACGTTTGCCAATCCATTGGTTTCGTTCTGCAAGATGAATCACGGCATGGTCTCCATCCGTTCCTTGTGATGGAAACGGACTCGGTTAGGGATTTGCACCGTGAGACGGGCACACGAACAAATCTGAAGCAGGATTTAGAATCGCCCAGCGCTAGGGCAGTTTCCCCGGCGCTGACGCCGCGACGTCGCCCTTGCGGCGCTTCGGCAGCTTCCAGCCGGGGCGGACGAAATGGCAGGTATAGCCATTCGGAATCCGCTCCAGATAGTCCTGATGTTCCGGCTCGGCTTCCCAGAAGTCGCTGTTGGCGGTCACTTCGGTGACGACCTTGCCCGGCCACAGGCCCGATGCATCGACGTCGGCGATCGTGTCCTCGGCGACGCGCTTTTGCTCGTCACTGGTATAGAAGATCGCCGAACGGTAGCTGGCGCCTCGGTCGTTGCCCTGGCGGTTCGGCGTCGACGGATCGTGAATCTGGAAGAAGAATTCCAGCAGTTCGCGATAGCTGATCTTGGCCGGATCGAAGATGATCTCGATCGCCTCGGCGTGGTTGCCGTGGTTGCGGTAGGTGGCATTGGGCACTTCGCCGCCAGTATAACCGACGCGGGTCGACATCACGCCGTTATAGCGGCGAATGAGATCCTGCATGCCCCAGAAGCAGCCGCCTGCGAGAACTGCACGTTCCGTCGTCATTGAACTTCCTCCACCTGATCGAGATAAGCGCCATAGCCTTCCGCTTCCATCTTGTCGCGATGGACGAAGCGGAGCGACGCCGAGTTGATGCAATAGCGCAAGCCGCCGCGATCGCGTGGGCCGTCGGGGAAGACATGGCCGAGATGGCTGTCGCCGTGGCTGGAGCGCACTTCGGTGCGCACCATTCCATGCGAGATATCGGTCAGCTCGCTGACATTGGCAGGCTCGATCGGCTTAGTGAAGCTCGGCCAGCCACAGCCGGACTCGTACTTGTCGACCGAGGCAAAGAGCGGCTCGCCCGATACGATATCGACGTAGATGCCCGGATCCTTGTTATCGAGATATGCGCCGGTGCCCGGGCGCTCGGTGCCCGACTGCTGCGTCACGCGGTATTGCTCCGGCGTGAGCTTGGCGATGGCGTCGGCACTCTTTCCATAGTGCTGCATGATTTTCTCCTAGCAATGACCTGCCACGTCAATTGCCTCCTGCAGACGCGACGAGAACGGGCTTGTCGCGATAATCCGACGGGAACATCTGCTTGAGGCTTGCGATCTTCGGCAGATCGTTGATCACAATATCGGGATAAGTCGGGGGTTCGTCAGGAAATCCTGATGGTAGTTGTCGGCTGTGTAGACCGTCTTGCCCGTCTCGTTGGTGACAATTGCCGCGCCAAACGCGCCGGCGTGATTGAGCCGGCCGATATAGGCCTTGGCGACCTTTGGCTGCTCGTCATTTGTCGGGAAGATCGCAGAACGGTAATTCCTTCCGATATCGGGGCCCTGTCGTTTGAGCTGGTCGGGTCGTGCGGGACGGAAAAATAGAATTGCAGCAGAAGCCCGTAGCTCACCTTCTTGGGATCGACGCAAGGGTATTCCGTCGCAGCCTGGCGCAGCACGGTGTATAGATCGCCGCTGAGCATGTGGCGCAATTCTTCGTTGGTATGGGCAACGACATATTGCGATGCGTTTTCAGCTCCAGCCTTGGTGAAGCCGATGCCCAACGCCGCGGCAGCACCGCCTGCACGGGCGGGAAGAGTTCTTCGGTTCAGCACACCTGTCTCCTTAGAGTAGGACGGGTTGTCCAGTCGAGATACGTTCGCCGGGACGCGGTTGTTACATTGGAAACTAATCAACACTGGAACGTGAGGCGCTGCAATCAACGTAAAACGAGTCCCGGCGTCCGCGTAGCAAACCGATCACGCTTGAGGCAGCAGTCTTCGACCGGTCCCGACCGTGCCAAAACTGAGATCACAGACGATCCCATGAAATTTTACGCTTGCTGTAACGGACCACGCGTCCTGTGCGTAACAGTCATGAAAAATTAACTGTATGACATGGTGATGTTTGATGACGGCAGACAGTGAGGTTTTCGCGCTCGCCCAGGTTCGCGAGTCCCTAAATCAGGCGATGAAGTTTCACGCTGCTGGCGAAATCGACCGCGCCGAGCAATATTATCGCGAGGTCCTCAAGGATCGCTACCGCGTTCTGGACGTGCTCCCACTGCTTGCCGGCATCGCTGCATTGAAAGGCGACGCCGAGGCGGCGATTGCTTACTGGACCGACATGCTTCGGATCAAACCAGACCATTTGGTCGCCCTTCTTGAAAAAGGCGCCCTGCTTCTCAAGCGTGGCGACACTGTGGAGGCTATAGGCTGTTTTGAAGATGCGGCGAAAGCTTCGCCCAACAATCCGCTGGTCCTCAACAATCTGTCCGTAGCTCTTGCACGGGCCAATCGCCACGACGATGCCCTCGATGGCTTCCGGCGGATGATGCAGCTTCAGCCCGAGAACATCTTGCCGGTACATCAGGTTCGTCGTCTGACCTCGAGGATCGTTCCCTTTTGGCATATTCCAATGTTGAACGATGTGCCCAGAAACGAGGCCTTCGAGGCGGCGATCACGAAAGCCGTTGCTGCGCATGGAACCTCGGCCCAAATTCTCGATATCGGCGCCGGCAGCGGGCTCCTGTCCATGATGGCTGCGAGAGCAGGCGCGACGAACATCGTCACCTGTGAAGCAGTCCCGGTCATCGCGGACACCGCCAAACGGATTGTGGCGCAAAACGGATTCTCTGCGCGCATTGCGGTTATCAACAAAATGTCCACGGATCTTGTCATCGGAGAGGACATGGAGAATCGGGCCGACATTCTGGTTTCCGAAATTCTGTCCAGTGACCTTCTCGCAGAGGAGGTCCTCAACACTTTTGAGGACGCACACACACGGCTGATAAGCGACGAGGCGACGATTATCCCGCGAGCTGCCACCGCTGTCGGTTGCTTGGTTGAGAGTAGTGTCCTCAGCAAATACTCATTTGTCGATGAGGTGTCAGGCTTCGACGTATCGGAATTCTCGGCGCTTGCTGCCAATCGATTGCCGGTACATGGCACGATGACGGAATGGAAGAGACTCTCATCGGATATCGAGCTTCTAACGATCGACCTGACCCGGCCAAAACATTCCGAAGAAATTCGTATTCTCGATATTCCGATTATCTCGGACGGTGTCGCCACCGGCGTCGTGCAGTGGATGAAAATCGACCTCGCGGAGGGGATCGAATTTGCAAACCACCCAGACGATTACTCCGATGGCGGTTGGCTGCAGGTCCTGCACCCGTTTCCCAAGCCGATAAACGTCCAAGCCGGCACCATGCTGAAGATCGTCGCAGGCCATGACCGGAATAGCTTGATACTGATGCCGGCGGTCTCGGCTCAAAATTGAGAGATCGATGAAAAAAGCATTTGTGTTTGATGCCTATGGCACGCTTTACGATCTGGAGTCAGTCGAGCAATCGGTCGAAGCCGCCTTTCCCCGGCCAGGGAAGCTTGATTGCCCATGTCTGGCGGATGAAGCGGCCTGAATACTCGTGGCTTAGAACGCTTATGAACCGCTATGAGGACTTCTGGTCCATGACGTTGCGATCGCTCGACTACACTCTTGGGTCGCTTCAGTTGGCCGCCAGCGAACAGTTGCGTCTGGATATCGCTGCCACCTATCTGGATCTCGCCCCCTATGATGATGCAGTTGTCTGTCTCGACAACTTGGTGCCACATCGTCGAGCAATCCTGTCGAATGGGACTCGATCAATGTTATCGGCCCTTGCCGCAAACTCCAGACTCGAACGGTATCTCGATCACATCCTCAGCGTCGATGCCGTTCGCGCCTTCAAGCCCGCGCCACAGGCCTATGAGATTGTGGAGCAGGCTCTCGCCGTCGAACGCAGCGACGTCGTGTTCGTCTCGTCAAACGGCATCGACATCTATGGTGCCAAGAGTTTCGGCTTCACGGTCGTCCGCGTCGCGCGCACCGATACCAGCGTTCCCGGGCCGCGCGTCGCGCCGAATAGCATAGACGAGCGGCTCTTCTACGGACTGATACGGGGTAACGCGGAAATGTTGTACCATACTGCGGACTTCACGGTTGCCTCATTGGCGGATATCTCCAGCCTGTTCTGCGATCATGGGAACAATGGATAATGTATCTCTACGTCAAGGCATTGCACGTTTTTGCCGTTGTCGCATTCATTGGAGGCATGTTGGCAATGGCGCTTGCGTTACGAGTCGCAATCGTTGCACCGCGGAACGTCGATGGTGGGTAACCGGTGTTCTGGCCCCACATTGCCCGTTGTCGCCTAATCTGTGATCGACGTTCCATGGACGAGCGACAAGGAGTTTCTCCATGGAGACTACATTGGAGGTTCTCACGAAGCGACGGAGCCGACGGGAGGCTCACCGCCAATGGTCGGACGAGGTGAAGGCACGGATCGTTTCGGAGAGCTTGCGTCCGGGCGTGACGGTGAACGAGGTCGCGGAACGTCACGGGTTGAAAGCCAATCATCTGTCGTCCTGGCGAACGCTGGCGCGGCAGGGGAAGCTGGTTTTACCGGAGCCGGAAGACGCAGTCGAATTCGCGGCCATGGTTGTCGAGATGCCCGCACCGGAGCCGCCGACCCCCAAAGCAGTGTCCCGCGCCGAGATTGTCGTCGGCCTTGTCACCATCCGTCTTGAGGAAGGTGCGCCTGCTGCCCGGATCGCCGCCATCGCGCGTGCCCTGGCGGCGGCGACATGATCTTTCCATCGAACCGCGTTCGGATCATGGTCGCGACTAAACCAGTCGACTTCCGCAAGGGGCATGACGGACTGGCGGCGCTTGTGAAGAACGAGTTGCACAAGGACCCGTTCACCGGAACAGTCTTCGTGTTCCGGTCGCGCAAGGCGGACCGGTTGAAGCTGATCTACTGGGATGGCAGCGGGATTGTGCTGGCCTACAAGCGGCTGGAAGATCACACCTTCACCTGGCCCGGCATACGGGATGGACTGATGACGCTGACCCACGCCCAGTTCGAAGCCCTCTTTGCGGGCCTCGACTGGCGGCGGGTTCATGCCGTCCAGACGAGAACGCCGGAGGCTATCGAATAGCTGCGGCACTGTGACTCAGCACGACAGATTCCAAGGGCAAATCGGCGCGGGATTTGGTAAATTCTGGCCATGCTTGATACCGCCGATCTTCCCGATGATGTTGCCGCCCTAAAGGCGATGCTGATTGCAGCCCAGGAACGCGAGTCAGGCAAAGACGCCCAGATTGCCCGCAAGGACGAGCGGATCGAACGGCTTGAGAAGCTGGTCGCGGCCTTCAAGCAGGCAGCCTTCGGGCGCAAGTCCGAGAAGACCGATCCCGACCAGTTCGATCTGGCACTGGAAGACCTGGAAACGGCAATTGCCACGATCCATGCCGAGGATGAGGCGGACGTTCCTACTGGAAATAGGATTGCCAAGCCACGCGCGATCAATCGCGGCTCTCTTCCAAAACATCTTCCCCGTGTGGTGGAGGTGATCGAGCCGGAAAGCCTGGTCTGCGCCTGCGGCGGTTGCCTACATCGCATCGGCGAGGATGTGTCCGAACGGCTGGATGTCGTCCCGGCGCAGTACCGCGTCATCGTCACTCGCCGCCCCAAATATGCATGCCGTGCCTGCACCGACGGTGTGGTTCAGGCTCCGGCTCCGGCACGCCTGATCCAGGCTGGCCTGCCGACGGAAGCGTCCGTCGCCCATGTGCTGGTCTCCAAATATGCCGATCATCTTCCGCTTTACCGCCAGGCCCAGATCATGAGCCGCCAGGGCATCGATCTCGACCGATCCACGCTTGCCGACTGGGTCGGGCGAGCAGCGTTCGAATTGCGCCCCGTCTTCGATGCATTGATCACGGACCTGAAGCGCTCGACCAAGCTCTTCATGGACGAGACCCGTGCCCCGGTTCTCGATCCCGGCTCGCGCAAGACCAAGACCGGCTACTTCTGGGCGCTGGCGCGGGATGATCGCCCATGGGGCGGCGGCGCTCCACCGGGCGTTGCCTTCACCTATGCTCCGGGTCGCGGGGGCGTTCATGCCGAGCGCATATTGCAGGACTTCTCGGGCATCCTGCAGGTCGATGGCTATGCCGGATACAACAGGCTGATCGCACCGGACAGGGTCGGCGCGGACATTCGGCTTGCGTATTGTTGGGCCCATGCCCGGCGCAAGCTGATGGAGATCACCCGCAACGGATCAGCACCGATTGCCGAGGACGGGGTCAAACGGATCGGAGAATTGTATCGGATCGAAGCCAAATTGCGCGGTCTTGATCCGCAGGCTCGCCTTGCTGGACGGCAGGAACGATCAGCGCCACTGATCACTGACATGCAGGCCTGGCTTGTCAGTCACCGTGCCCGTGTCGGTACGAAGTCCCCACTCGGCGAGGCTTTGGCCTATATGGCCAAATACTGGGAGGGTCTGAAGCTCTTCCTGACCGACGGCCGCATCGAGATCGACAGCAACAGCGTCGAGCGAACCATTCGGCCGATAGCCTTGAACAGGAAGAATGCTCTCTTCGCCGGGCACGACGCTGGAGCAGAGAACTGGGCAACTATCGCCTCGCTGGTTGAGACCTGCAAACTAAATGCCGTCGATCCGCTGGCCTATCTGACCGCCACGCTCAGCGCCGTCGTCAACGGTCACAAACAAAGCCGCGTCGAAGAACTGCTGCCGTGGAATTGCCTAGCAAGATAACATCGATCGCTGGCTCGACGCTCCATCGTGAAGACGTCTGAATAACTTGCGATAGGCACTTTCGATGGAGCTGACTGTAGCTGTCTCGTTGGCACTGATTGGTTTCAAAGGAGATTGTTGACCAACATCCATCGCACAACGCCAAAATCCATGACGCTCTGCCGACGACATGCAATAGTTGCATGATCCCGGCAAAGTGGCGAGAAGCGAATGAGTGCGAATGGACCGAACGACGATTGGCCAAGGGCTGTCATCGAATTCCTGAGGGAAAGTCTGCCGGTGGACAGTCGATCACCGCTGAGATGGTCCGATGGAAGCATGACAGCTTATCAGTTGGGGTGTGATGCGTTGGTGGCGTTGGGACAGGCAGAGCGCTTCGGGCCAGGCGCGCTGGCGAAGGACTGTCCAAGAATACCCGAAATTCTACCGCGCTGGGATGACCTATGCGTGACTGTCCTGGGACTGGCGGATGTGACGTTCTTGCATCCGGGAGCGCCCACCCCACCCGGGAGATATCAACCGGCTCGGACAACCCCAGATGCGAGTATCGCTGCCTACAAGACAGCGGACGCGGCACAGGCTAGCACAGACATTTTACCGCTGCTCGCCATCCTCGGTCTCACGGAGACGGGGCGATGGACAGAAGCTTCAGAGACGATCCACTGGCGAGGTGCGGACGGCTGGAAGCCTTCAAACGTCCAAGACGTTCGCTTTGTGGAAGCAGTCAAAATTGCCTGCGAGACAATGCCTGATGACATCAACGACGAAATGGACCGCCTCGTGACGATCACTGACGACGATGTGGAAAAGAGGGTGATACTCAGCGGCGAGGTCAGAGACTCAAACTATGCCAACGCCAAGCGACGAGGGCAGGACGTCGCGCCTCCCGAGATTGTCCCGTCGGAAATTGAGCTGGCGCGCGCGCGTGCTGGCGTCGAGCATAGCCGGTCAGGCAAACTCGACTGGATGTTTTATCGACGCTGGCGACTATCCGACGGTTGGCTCTCGGCTGAAGAGTCTCAAAGAGCGCTCGAAATATTCCACGATCCGCTTGCGCAGAATATGAGACGCGCCGTCATAAGCGAGCGGTATGATGGCCTCGTCATGGCTGAATTGGGCTGGAAGCCGCCAAACAAGTCATCCGCCTCATAACTCTCGGCAACGATCTGCAACTTTTGCTCGTCGCTCCACTCGAACCGCCGCCCGCTGGTAAAGACCTCAACCCGGCGCACCGGCTCTTGGGGTTCGAGCGTAAGCTGAAAATCGATGGACCGAACATCGTCAATCGAGCACTGATCCGGAAGGTGCGATCAGAACACCGCGTACGATGGTGGCCGATTTGGTGAAACCATTTTGCGTTGGGACGGCCTAGTGACTACCCCGGCTCTCGCCGTCGTTTGGATGGCGGGCTTCACGATGGCCTTCGGTGTTGGGTGGGAGAGTTCACCCTGGCTGTTGCTGAAAATGATCCCAGTGGTGCTATTGAGTGGTCTGCACAGCCTCCAGGCGACGGCGTTGAGACGTCTGCTGCGGGAAGGAAAAATGGTAGGACCACTGTTCCGCGCCGCTCCGGTAGCCATCCTCGTGGCATTCGCTTCATCGCTTGGCTCGCGGTCACCAAACCCTTCTGAGTTGCCTCTTCATCCTTATCTGAGGAACTAACCTTTTGATCGACCCGAGACTTGAATTCTAAACGCTCGAACTCGAACCGAGGGAATCTTGGTCGCAGATACACATGAGGTTTGACTGCCATGGAATTGGAGCAGGCGCTTGCAGTTTTCGGGACCGAGTTTGCCCGAACGGCGCCCGACGACCGAGTTACGCTCTACGAGGACGAAAATAGCCGACCTCCCGGCGACCTCCATACCAAACCCAGGATAACCTGATAACAGCACAATAGACTGAAGCAAGGCGGCTGTGATTACATGCTCAGCGCGGGCCGGCGCAGGCCGCTATGTCCTTTCTCTACTGAGCGCGAGTCGGTCGACGTACTGCGCCTTCGAGCAATGGGAACTCCGCCGCGATCGGGTTTCCTGACTGAACTCCGTGTCTATGGGACGCCATCGGAGATCGCGTCCCATCCGAGCTTGCGTGGGGAGAAGTCAATCGGTGATAGCCGATAAGATCTGCCCGCCGTTCGGACGTTGCACCAGCACAGCGGTCTTCAATCCCGCCTGAGGATCAGGCAGCGGAAAGGAGACCTCGTCGCCCGTCCAGGTGCCTAGCTTGTCGAGGCGACGGACCACATGGGTATGCTGCAATGTGGTTCCGCCATTCTCACCTCTTGCAACAGGAGTGGCCTCGATCCGTGGATTGTAACGTACGAGCCAGACGTCGGCGTCGCCGGCCTCGGCGCTAGCGCCGATCTGGATACGGTCTTGGCTGAATGCCAGGGCCGGTCCCCTTAAAGGAGCGGCGTCGGATATCAGAGCTTGAACCTCCGGTAAGCTGTTTCCAACCACCGTAGTCGAACCGTTTACCACCATTTGCGGCGTATAGGGACTGCTCTGCTTCAGGGCGGGCTCATAGGTGACTTGGCGCTGTGTGAATTCCCGCCTGCCATTGGTATCCTTCCAGCCGAGATAGTCCCAATAGGTCACGGCAAAGCTCAGTGCGAGGACGTCTGAGCGATTGCTAATCTTGATGAGATTGGCATTGGCGGGCGGGCAGGATGAACAGCCCTGGCTCGTGAATAGCTCAACGACGGTTAGCGACCCGTCGGCCGCGACCGCGGGCATCGCCGCGACCCACGTCAAAAGAGGCAGCAAGAAGAATCTACCAATCCTGCCGCGATGTTTCATGGTGAGGCTCCCAAGGTAAAACCCCGCGTCGGACAATCCGGGCGGTTGATTTAAGTTCGCGGGAAACAGAGGCATTGTTACGCCGTCACGTCTTAGTGATCGGTCCGTATGCAACGGTCCGCTGTAACGATGCGCCACCGCGCTGCGTATGGGAGAGGTCATCACGATCTCATGGGAGAAGACATGTTTCAACGACGATCCATTTTCCTTGCGGCTGCGGTCGCACTATGCCCCGCAATGGCGTTGCAGGCTCTTGCCGAGCCGATATCGTTTGCTGCCCGGGACGGTGTTCGGGTCTATGCGGAATTTGACAAGACGGAGGGAAAGCCACGCGGCACGATCCTCCTGTTTCACATGGCCGGATCTAACAAAAGCGAATATGCGCCGCTGGCGCCGATTCTCAACAAGGCGGGCTTTGCGACGCTCGCTGTCGACCAGCGCTCCGGAGGCAATCTGTGGGGCGATATTAACGAGACAGCGGCAAAAGTCGGGACCGGCTATGACTATGCCGACGCAATTCCCGATCTCGACGCGGCAATCGCCTACGCCAGCGCGCAGTATTCCGGCCCGATCATCGTCTGGGGATCGAGCTATTCTTCAGCATTGGTGTTTATTGTGGCCGCACGCCATCCTGAGGTGAAGGCGCTGCTCGCCTTTTCACCAGCGGAGTATATTCAAGGCTATTCCATCGAGAAGGAGGCGGCCAAGCTGTCGATTCCGGTCTTCATCACCTCGGCTCCCGACGGCGGCGAAGTATCGGCGGGGCGGGCGCTGGCGAGCGCGGTGCCTGGTCACAAGGCAGTCCAATATGTTCCGAAGAACGGAGCACACGGATCATCGACCCTTCGACGTGACGCAGATGCTGCCGGGGCCGACGAAAATTGGAAACACGTGATGGGATTCCTGGACCGTGCCCTTCCGCGCTGAGGATATCGCCAAGAAATGTATGGACGCTTAAGGAGTCGGCGAGCAAATGCCGGCTCCTGGACCGACAGGTGGCCTGGCGACCTTGGTCGCTGTCGAAAGCATCGAAGATGCCGAAGGTCGACTGGTTGAACCGCACTGCAAACCAGGCGACGTCAGCGGTTCTTGCTCCAACAAGGCAGCGGCATCCTTCAGGAAAGCGACGACTTCTTCCTCTTTTCCAGCCTTTGCCTTAAGTTGCATGAATAATGCGAGTTTCGTCACTTTCATCTCCTCTGTCAAAGCGCCGAATGGCCTCTCACGGCTTCTTCGAGCGCGGGTTTGATAATCAGGAATCGTTCATCGATCGCGGCAGGATTGTCGCGGTTGGTCGCGATCATTTTAGCGCGGATCTCACCGCCGCGGATCACTTCGAAAGCGTCCGCTCCAATACCTTCGATGAGAGCCTCGGCGACTGCCTCTGCTGGTTCCCGGGTGAAACCAAGTTCCGGTCCCGCCTTGGATGATTGCATCATCGGCGTATCCGTGGCGCCTGGGTAAAGCGTCAGGACGTGGATGCCTTCTCCCTTCAACTCACGTCGCAGAGCCTCGCTGAAGCGCGCGAGCCCTCCTTTGACGCCTGCGTATGTCGCGTAAAAAGGTGCCCCGATCAGGGCAATGCCGGAGGCTACATTGACGATCAAGCCGTCGCCCGAAGCCCGCAGATGCGGAAGCGCAGCCTGCGTCAATAGGATTGGGGCAACGAGGTCTACCTCAACCATCGCTCTTATCTCGTCCTCGGTCGTGCTCTCAAGTCGGCCTGCACGAACGCCCCCAGCATTGTTTACCAGGATGTCGAGCCCGCCGAGCACGGCGAGGCACTCCTCAAGTGACCGGGCACGCCCATCGGCTGTCGCAACGTCGGCCCGGACCGCAGCGACATCAGATCCGTTCACTACCAACGCTTTCATGGCTCGTGTCAGCCGCTCGCCGTTTCGACCGGTTATAACGACGTGGGCACCCTTAGACATCATCGCATGCGCGATGGCGAGCCCTATGCCGCTCGATCCGCCGGTAATGAGGACGCGCTTTCCTTTAAGGTCCATCTCTCTACCTCATTCATTGTTCATATTCGCGCCGGGCACATTAGGCCGGTGCGGTTTCCTTCAGAGCGTCAACTATGGCGTCCGTTGGCAAGCGCTTTCGATAGTCGGTTTCCGCATGAGACAGGACCACGCGGCCGTTACGGCCGATGACAAAAGTTGCCGGTATCGGGAGTTCCCAGCTATCGTCGCCATTGATGGCAGCCAGATCGACGCCGAAGGAGGCATAGGCGCTCTTAAGGTCCGTAGGCATTTGGTACACCAAGCCAAACTTCCGCGCGACAGCGTTGCCGGCGTCGCTGAGTACATCGAAGGTGAGGTTGTTTTTTTCCGTCGTCGACAAGGAGCCGTCCGGTTTTTGCGGCGAAATAGCGATGAGGCATCCGCCCGCCTCGGCGATCTCCGGCAGGGCACGCTCATAGGCAGCAAGCTGGATGTTGCAGTAAGGGCACCAAGCGCCTCGATAAAAGGTCAGGACGACTGGACCGCTCGCTAGCGTCTCCAGCAGCGATATCGTCTCGCCTGTGACGCCGGGCAGCGAAAATTCCGGGGCCAAATCGCCAGGCTTAGGTATCTGATCGAAATGGAAGCTGGCGGTCAGTTCCTCGACCTTGGCATCGAGAAATGCCGCTACGCCGGGGCGCGCACTTGCCTCGAAATTGGCGTTGTAGCCGGCAAGCTCCTGCTCAAGACCCATCATTTCGTTCCTCCCTAGGCTGGATGAAAAGTGCGTTCGAAAATGTGCATGGCCGTGAACGACCCGCGATTGCGTTTTAAATCAGTTGTTATAAAAAGTATCCAGCCAAGTTCCCAGTTATGCTTGGAGGTCCGATCAACTTTCCGCGAGACAGATACATGGCCAGGCCAAGGGAATTCGATGAAGAAAAGGTGTTGCAGATCGCAGTGGAGCAGTTCTGGGAACAAGGTTACGACGCAACCTCCATCCGCGATCTTGCTCGGGCAATGGGACTGACGACTGCGAGCATCTACAACGCCTTCGGAGACAAACGCGCGGTCTATCGACGCGCGCTGGATTTTTATGTCGAGCAAAGTTTCGGAGATCGAGTGGGACGTTTCGAGCAAAGGCAGCCTCTCGACGCGATACAGGCCTTCTTCAACGAAATTATCGAGCGGTCGCTTAGCGACACCAAACGAAAGGGTTGTATGCTGGTGAATTCCGCTCTCGAAGTGGCTCCGCATGACGAGGAGTTCCAACGAGTGGTCAGCGAGGTACTTCGCCAGGTTGAGGCGTTTTTCCGACGCTGCATTGAGGCTGGCCAGAAAGACGGTTCAATTGGGGCACGGCAGTCCGCTACCGATATGGCTGGTACACTGTTGGGAACACTTTTGGGCATCCGCGTCCTTGCGCGAACGCGTCCTGAAAAGAACCTGCTTGAAGGGCTGATTAGGCCGGTTTTTGCGATGCTCGAACCAGAATCAAAACTGCAATCGGATCAGTCATTTGCCTGATAAATCTCTCTCGAGGACCACGCGCTCCGTCTCTCCATGCGCAAGCCGCCAAAAAAACCACGCGGCGCATGTAACAATCGCACTCAATTCCCCGAAAAAGGATGTGTCGGATGATAAACCCGGCGCGTGAACAGGAATGGGCCTCATGGATGCGGGCCGCGATTGCGGGCGACAGCCGAGCCTATCACAAGCTGCTGACCGCGATCACCCCGCATCTGCGGGTTATGGCTCGAAGGCGTTGTGACCAATTCGGCGCGCCAACAAGCGAGGCCGAAGACGTGGTTCAGGAAGTGCTATTGGCTATTCATCTCAAGCGGGGGACGTGGGATCCGGCCAGACCGCTGGCGCCGTGGATTTCAGTGCTGGTGCGTAACAAACTCATCGACAGCCTTCGGCGACGCGGGCGGCATTTCATCATCCCGCTGGAAGATGTCGAGGCGACGCTGGCGAGCGAGGAACGGCTGAGTGCCTCCGACCGGATGGATGTCGAGCAGATCCTTGCCAAACTGAGGGATCCGCAGAGAACGATCGTTCAAGCCATCTCGATCGAGGGGACGAGTGTACGGGAAACGGCCAATCGGCTCAATATGACAGAGGTCGCGGTTCGGGTGTCGTTGCATCGCGCGCTGAAGGCGTTGGCTGCGCTATATTCGGAGCGCGCAATATGAAGACCAAGGACCTCATCAAGCTTCTCTCCCAGGATGCCCCCGTTCGTATCAGCCTCAATCAGGCGCTTGCTCATTCCGCGATCGCAGCGACGATTATGGCCGGCACCGTGTTCTTCGGCTTTATCGGATTTCGCGCCGATATCGATACAGCCGTCGAAAGCGTGCGTTTCCTGTTCAAGTTCGTAATCACCATTGCGTTGGCCATCACCGCCGGCATGGTGCTGTTCAGGATCGGCAGGCCCGGCGCATCTCTTCGCCTGTGCGCCCGGGCGCTGTGCTTGCCTGTTATCCTGATTGCGGGTGCGGTTTCCCTGGAGCTCCTCGTCATGCCGAGCGCAACGTGGGGAGCGCGAATGATAGGCCACAATGCCACACTCTGTCTGACAATCATTCCGTCACTGTCGGCATTCCCATTGGCCTGTTTTCTGCACGCGATGCGGCACGGCGCACCCGAGCGACCGGGCCTTGCGGGGGCGGTCGCCGGGCTTGTTTCTTCCGGCCTTGCGGCAACGTTCTATGCGGCGAACTGTAACGACGACAGCCCACTTTTCGTCATCCTCTGGTATCCGCTGGCGATCGCCCCGGTCTGCGCCGTGGGTGCGCTGCTCGGGCGAAAGATGCTGAAATGGTGACCTCCACCGTGTTCATTGCGGGGGACGAGGCCAATGGCGTGTAGACACCATTCGTGCAATCAGGGGCGCGAACCTGGCTATCGCTTCCCATCTGGAGGTTACCGCGGGCAATGACTCGTTCACACGCCCCTTGAGTGTGTGGCGGCTTCGGGGCGTGACCAGTTCGTTGCGCTATACGAACAAGTCCGAGCGTGATCGACTACAAGAGATGCAATCCTCTCTGGACCGTTCTGACGCCTTTTGTGCGGCGCTGATCCCGATTTAGGAAGTCAGATGCCTGGTGGAGCCTGGCGCAGGACGAACGCAGAGCGATCGTCGAAGCGCAGTCATCACATTTTCAGATCGGTATGGAGTATTTGCCAGCTGTGGCGCGGCAACTCTATCACAGCCGTGATTTAGGCGAATCCTTTGATTTTTTGACTTGGTTTGAATTTCCGGAGGAAAGCGCCCCTCAGTTCGATGAACTGCTGAAGCGTTTGCGGATGACTGAGGAATGGAGATATGTCGCGCGCGAGGTTGAGGTCCGTCTGACACGAGCTTCCTCGAAAAAGAAGCATGCAAATTGGGAGAAAGCATGACAATTACATCGTGTGGCTCGAATGAGCAGAGTCTCGATAATTTCTGAATGCCGTTTACGGCCAACAGACAGTTCAAGGCCGCGCCGCGGATGCTAGCATCTGCTAAGGGCATGTATTTCGAAGATGCCGACGGCTGCAAGGTGTTGGACGGGACGGCCGGACTATGGTGCGTTAATGCAGGCCATGGAAGGCAGCGCATAGCAGATGCGGTCCATCGTTAACTCAGCCTTCTCGATTTCGCTCTGACATTCCTGATGGGCCACCCGATCGCATTCGAATTTGCGGCGCGCTTGGCAGAAATTGCTCCGGCAGGCCTCGACCGCATCTTCTTTACAAGTTCTGGATCGGAGTCGGTCGAAACGGCGTTGAAAATTGCGATCGTCTATCAGCGCGCAATAGGGCTGGGGACCCGCACGCGTCTTATCGGTCGCGAGCGTGGCTATCACGGTGTCGGATTTGGCGGCCTTTCGGACGGCGGGATTCTCAACAACCGCCGGGTCCATCCGATGGTGCCAGGAGCAGATCATCTCCGTCACACGCATGATCTTGATCGAAACGCGTTTTCAAAGGGACAGCCGGAGCACGGTGTTGAGCTGGCAGACGATCTCGAGCGTCTTGTCGCACTGCATGGAGCAGAGACCATTGCCGCTGTGATCGTTGAACCCGTCGCTGGATCGACCGGTGTATTAGTGCCGCCGCGCGGCCGGAAACCGCTGTCTGCGCTGGTAGGTGGGCACCTATCAGCCCCCCATCAGCGTTGCGGCCTGACGCGCTGCCATCTTTCGTTAGGCCTCAAACAGCTCGATGATCTCTCCATTTGGTCCTAGCACGTGAGCGGCGCGCACTACGAAAGAGCGCTTGAAGGGCGGGCGGGCGTTGAGAGTGATCGTCGTAGGGCCGTCCCACACGCCTCCCATATCGTCGCGAAGCGGATAAGGCGCGGCACCGTTAGAAAGAGCCCGAGAGTAGGCCGTCTCCAGATCGGACACACGCAAGCCGATGTGGTGAAAGCTCGAGACACCGTCGTTAGGCCGGACGGCTTCCTTAGGAGCTGGGGACAGCTCTAGGATCTGTCCGTCGCCCATATCGAGGTGTGCTCCCTGACGCGGGTTGTTAAAATGAGCCCGCTGCTCTCGGACTGCATTAACGTCTTCCCAGCGGAAAAGCAGCCGAAACCCGAATGCATGCTCATAGAAGGCGATTGTCTCATCCATGTCGAAGGCCCAAACGTTGATGTGGTGAAAGCCTGTTCCGTAGTGGAGGTGAGCTGGCTTCGTGCCGGCAGGGTTTGTGGTGTTCTCTGAGACGACCTGCCTGGCAACCGGGTCCGCTGCCTGAGCGAGCGCACGACTGGCGGTAGCGAAAGCCGCGCCACCATGAACCATTGCATTGTAGACTTTGGGTATGTTCATGTTTTGCATTCCTTATTAGGATAGTGTGACGAGAAGCTGCTCACACTCAGTTGAGCATTTCTGCTCCTTCTACGGGTCGTGCTAGAGACATGTTACAAGCAGGTCGAATAATTAGAGGCCGCGCTTCCGTGCGGTGGCGGCGCGCGGGTGGACGCACGTTCACGAGCGTTGGATATCAACATGCAAAATAGGCTTTCGAAGCGCCGCGCTCAGGTGGACGGAGCGATTGACCCGCGAAGGCATTGACCTCAGCTTATCGACACTGGTCGACTAGGTCGGAGCATGCGCCGCGGCATTGAAACCTGTCTATTCGCTACGACGTAGCGACAGTCGCTGATAACGTCACCAATGCTCTAACACTCGCCTCGAACTAATGTTCGCCGTCAGGTTGGTTTGCTCGCAAAAACGACAAACGCTTTTGTGGGCAAACGTATAACACCCCCGGAACCCGCGTACTCTTCAAAGGCCATTTTCAAAGACGCTAGCAAATCTGATCTGTTGCTATCACTCAATCCAGCATAACCAGGAAAACCTCTGAACATGGGATCGCATTCACGCCCAACGTCGTTGGACGAAAATGGAGACCAGTCTGCTTGGGCGGTACGCACTCTGACATCGACGCATCCGGCCCTGAGTAAGCCTTTTTCTAGCGCCGTAGGGGAGAAGATCGGGAAAAGACCCGGTGGCCATAAATCCTTGTTCGGGAAAAGCTGACGGAAAACGCGGTGCAGCAAATGAGCCGGAGAACAGTCGTCCCGATTGGTCCACATGGTGAGCGCAATGGCCCCACCGGGCCGGATGACGCGAACCATCTCCTTCAGCGCACCTTGCCAGGAGGGGTAAGCCAAAATTCCGAAATTGGAAATCGCAACATCTTGGCTGCCATCCGCTATATCGAGCGCGATAAAATCCATGACCTTAGCGGTCGATCGGTGAAATTGCTGAAGTCTCTCTTCGGCTCGCTCAACCATTGCTGGCGCAAAATCAACTGCCAAAACTGACGCACCCCTTTCAGATGCAGCTACCGCCAACCCTCCCGTTCCCGCGGCGACGTCAACTACGGATAAATTCGCCAAAGGCTCTAGTTGGTCCAGGAGCTGCAAAGCAAACGGTTGCGTCGTCCGCTCTCCCATCCGTTCGTATAGGGTTGTACCCCCGCCAGAGAAATTTGATGCCACTATTTCCTTGTCTCCAATTGTAAATGTAAGTGACGAAGAAGGCGTAACTCTCTGCCGATCAAATGATTTTATGCTCGTGTTTGAAGCACGGGATCGCCGTATCCTATCAGCTCAAGCGGGCAAGACATCGCGGAAGCTCGGGGACGGAACCTAACCTGTTCAGCTGAAAGGACTTTTCTCAGCCGTCGGGAATATGTGAGAGTTACCTCGTGTGGGCCCGCCTCTTCGCGCGTGAACGCGTGGCAACCGAGCACGAACCCGGCGGCCGGAGCGGTAACGTCGAGGGCATCGACCGCCTGACCACTGCTTGCCAGCATCCCCGTGCGATCGCCGCTCATGAAGCGGAGCGAGTGGGAAATCTTGAAAGGCAGGAACGTCGCTGGCCTATCGGCGAAGACCTTGTCGACGATCTCGATCGCGCCTGAGAAGTAGCACTGGTTCGCGGCCGCCGACGCATCCACGAGGATCCGCCCGTCGGCCGTGCCGTTGCCATTCCGTGTGAGAGCGTCGCAGGCGTCAGTCAGCGCGACATCGGCATTGATAGCAAGTTCCGAGCGGGCTGGGATGAGCTTTGCAAAACCCTTAGGCACATCAGCCACGTGATCCGGATCCGCAGCGAGAGTGGCCATGCTGGTGCTGGGGCGATGCGCCGCAAGGCCGAAGACGCTCTGCTCGAACGCCTTGAAAGCTTCGCTGCTGCCACTGCTGGTGTTCAGGTCGTAAGCATCGCGGTTCATCTTGCACTCCTTCGGAAGCCGGCGGATGATGTGGCCGGCGCCGGCCGTCCTTTGCGACTGACAAAGGCGTCTACGTGGAGTGGTGGCAGGTTGTTACATCGGTCTCGATTTTTTCCGCTCGGGCTGGAAACCGCCTGTCAAATACTATTTCGGAAAGCGGTAACAAAAGGCCCGCGCGAACGAGGTGGCTTAATGAGACATTCTTCTACCCAATGGGAGAAGCTGGTGGCCAAGATAGAAAGCAGAATATGGACTAGATGGCAGGAAAGCAGCGAAGCGGACAGGACCCGAGCGGCCCTGAGACGCGGGAGATGACGCGAATATTCGACGAGCAGCAGCGTCGTTTGCGCGCTCTCAAACCAGAGCTGGCGCTTGTCCGCAGCCGGTAATGACCGGTCTAACTCGTTCGAGGATCGTGAGATGCCGGACCTCAACGGGTACTACTGCGTGATGGGCAATCGCATAGCGCGCGAACGGCGTGCCAAGCTGCGCAAACTCGCGTGGTTCTGTCGCAGCTGCGCCAGTCGGTGATCGAGCGCATCATGCATGGCTGGTCGCCGCAACAGATCGCCGGCCGGATGCGACTGGAGCGGCATCCGATCTAGGTCAGTCATGAGTACGATCTACAAGTTCGCCTATTCCTCGGACGGTCACGCCATCAAACTGTGGCGGCATCTGCCGGAGCATCGTGCCAGACTTCGGCCGCGGCCCGTGTTGGGTGATTTTATCGCACTGAAATCACTGGTTTTATGAAAATTTATCCTGACTCGTGTTGATCGCCGCCGCTGAAGGCAGTACGGGGCCAATCTATGAATGAGGCGGCGTCTGTTGTTCCCTGGGCGGATACGTCTGAAGAGATCATGTGCCGGCCCGCGCGTCTCGGACAAGGCGGTTTGCGAGCGCCGAGAGCTCGACCTGGCTCCTGCTGCCCGGAATGCGGAGGCAAATTGCGTCTCGTCAGTGAGGACGTAGCGAAATCCTCGACATGATCGCCGCGCAGATGGAAGAAGTCCTGCCGCTGCTGGGAGAAATGGTGCAGGCGGCAACCGAGGGGGCATCTACCCCATCAGTTAAGGTCTGGGACAAAGCAATCTGCGACAGCCTGCAAATCGGATCAGGCCTCAAACAATTCTATGATTTCTTCGTTAGGGCCCTGCACGTGGGCGGCGCGCACCACGAACGAACGCTCATAGGGTGGCCGTGCCTTTAATTTTATATCTGTAGGCCCGTCCCATACGCCGCCTGATCCGTCTTCTATGGGGTATGGCTTGGCGCCGGCGGCAAGCGCCCGGGCGTAGGTTTCGCTGACATCAGACACATACAAGCCGATATGATGGAAGCTCAACGCGCGATCGTCGGGCGGGATCGCGTTCTTGGGGGCAGGGATGAGTTCGAGGATCTGCCCATCGCCCATGTCGAGGTGAGCACCCTGCAGTGGGTTGCGGAAGTAAACGCCTCCGTCTTGCATAGCCTCGACGCCGTCCCAGCGAAACAGGAGGTTGAAGCCGAAAGCCTGCTCGTAGAAGTCGATCGCTTTGTCCATATCGCGGACTCGCACATTGCTATGGTGAAGACCCGACCCATGGAGGAGATGAAGAGGCTTTATCGTATTGCCAGACGCGATGCCATCCGTGGGAGACTCAGATGTTTCTTTTTTTCCTTCAGCGGCCTTTGCCAGGCCTGGACCGACGATCGCGGCGACCGCGCTACCATGTGCTATGATCTTCATAAGATGGCGCCTAAGCAGATACATCTTCCATTCTCCTTACAAATTGATCTTTCGCACAACCGATCGTTTGTTCGGTTCGTACCGTGGAGTTACGGTACAAGTTGCCGTTTTGTTACAGAATCGAGTCGTCTTTTCTCGAGCCTTGGTATGGTGGGTGATAATGATTTGAATACCCTCAGACCTTCCCGGGTGGATTATCGCGTCATACTGGTGAGCGACGGCTCCACCGTGTGGCGCAAATTGGCCGGCGTGACTATGTCGGATGATTGGCCGATCCCAGGCGACGCTTCGACGAAGCCCAAGAGCAGAAAGAATGGTGGGCGACCCGCCGGAACAAACTCTCAGGTTCTTTGAACATCGTAACCGCCCGATTGGCACCGCCTGCCGCCTAGCGTCCTGATGGCCTAAGACACGTGTTTAACGACGTCGTTAGCGACGTGTCTTAGGCGAGGATTGCGATGCGCGTTGAAATTCTTGGGCAGGAACGTCGACGTAAGCCCACGGTGAAGGCCGTCTTGCGATGATGGGCTGCTGACTGCCAGTCCTAGTGGTAACACTAGGAGTAGTCATATGACGAAGCATCCAATTGAGGTGATTACGTCCGTAGAGCGCCGTCGGCGTTGGTCACGCGAGGATAAAGAGCGGCTCGTCTCGGCCTGCTTTGAGCCGGATGCGGTGATTTCAGACGTTGCCCGCGCCGCCGGTATCCATGTCAGCCAACTCTTTCGCTGGCGCAAGGAGTTGTGCCGGCTTGATGAACCGAAAGCCCCGGTGGCGACCACGTTGGTGCCGGTCATCGTGTCCGAGGCCGTCCCGGCAGGTCAGTCCATTCCATCAGAACCGTCTGCATCACCTTCCCGCCGGAAGCGTAGCGATGTCACAATCGAACTTGGTCGGGACCGCCGCATCCGCGTGGACAGCGATATCGACACGGATGCGCTTGGCCGCATTCTCGATTGTGTGCTGGGTCTGCGATGATCCCGGTCCCGAGTGGCGTGAAGGTCTGGTTGGCGACCGGCTATACCGACATGCGCAAAGGCTTCCCTGGTCTGTCGCTGATGGTGCAGGAGGCGCTGAAGCGCGATCCGATGTGCGGCCACCTGTTCGTGTTCCGCGGCCGCGGTGGTGGCCTGATCAAGGTGATCTGGCATGACGGCCAGGGCGCTTGTCTGTTCACAAAGAAGCTGGAGCGCGGACGCTTCATCTGGCCATCAGCAGCGGATGGCACGGTGGTGATCACGCCTGCCCAGCTCGGCTACCTGCTGGAAGGCATAGACTGGCGGATGCCGCAAAAAACCTGGCGGCCGACGTCGGCCGGATGAGCAAAAATACTGGAATGAAGGGGTCGAATATGTTTCCATCCTCTCATGAGCAATGCGACCGAAGAGCTTCCGGACGACCTTGCCAGTGCCCTCGCACTGCTGGCCCAGGAACGCGCTCGACGTGTTGCCGCCGAGGCTGAGGCCGCAATCGCCAAGGCAGAAGCCGCCAGTGCAAAGGCACTCGTATCGCATTCCGAGGCGCTGATCGCGCGGCTGAAGCTGGAGATCGACAAGGTTCGCCGTGAACTCTACGGCACCCGGTCAGAACGTAAGGCGCGTCTCCTTGAGCAGATGGAGCTGCAGCTCGAAGAGCTCGAAGCAGACGCCGGCGAAGACGAACTGGCCGCGGAGATTGTAGCCAAAGCCTCAGCCGTCAGGTCCTTCGAGCGCAAGCGTCCGTCACGCAAGCCCTTTCCCGAACACCTGCCGCGCGAGCGCGTCGTCATCGCCGCTCCCGCGAATTGCGCCTGCTGCGGATCGGCCAAACTGTCGAAGCTCGGCGAGGACATTACCGAGACCCTGGAGGTCATCCCACGTCAATGGAAAGTCATTCAGACGGTGCGGGAGAAGTTTACCTGCCGCGAGTGTGAGAAGATCACGCAGCCACCGGCACCCTTCCATGTGACGCCCCGCGGTTTTGCCGGGCCGAACCTGCTGGCGATGATCCTGTTCGAGAAGTTCGCCCAGCACCAGCCGCTCAACCGCCAGAGCGAACGCTATGCCCGCGAGGGCATCGACCTTAGTTTATCGACACTGGCTGACCAGGTCGGAGCATGCGCCGCGGTGTTGAAGCCACTTCACTCTCTGATCGAGGCGCATGTCCTTGCCGCCGAGCGACTGCATGGCGACGACACAACCGTGCCAATTCTGGCGAAGGGAAAGACCGATACAGGCCGCATCTGGACCTATGTCCGGGACGATCGGCCATTCGCAGGCCTCTCACCGCCGGCCGCCCTTTACTATGCCTCGCGAGATCGACGGCAGGAGCATCCGGAACGCCACCTGAAGACCTTCATCGGTATTCTGCAGGCAGACGCCTATGGCGGCTACAATCCGCTGTTCAAGTTTGATCGTGATCCCGATCCTCTGACGCAAGCGCTTTGCTGGGCACACTCGCGTCGCAAATTCTTCGTGCTCGCCGATATTGCCGCGAACGCCAAGCGTGGAAAGAACGCCGCGTCGATCTCACCTATGGCGCTCGAAGCCGTCAAACGGATCGACGCCCTGCTCGATATCGAGCGGGATATAAACGGGCTTACCGCCGATCAACGCCTGGAGCGTCGCCGCAAGGAAAGCCTGCCGCTCGTCGACGATCTGCAGGCCTGGCTTCAAACCGAGCGGTCAAAGCTGTCGCGCAGTTCTCCGGTCGCAGAGGCGATCGACTACATGCTCAAGCGCTGGGATGGATTCACCACGTTCCTGGATGACGGCCGGATTTGCCTGACGAACAATGCGGCCGAGCGAGCCCTGCGAGGCTTTGCCCTCGGCAGAAAATCGTGGCTCTTCGCCGGATCAGACCGCGGTGCAGATCGTGCCGCCTTCATGGCCACGCTGATCATGACGGCAAAGCTCAACGACATCGATCCGCAGGCGTGGCTTGCCGACGTTCTTGCCCGCATCGCCGACACGCCGATTGTCAGGCTGGAGCAACTGCTTCCTTGGAATTGGACACCGCACGCCATCGACGCTCAAGCGGCCTGACCTGCGGCCCTCACCGTATGCTTGCCGGAATACCGTCGCCACAGCGATGGCTGCATCGACTAATCCTGAGGGTTTTTCCATCCTGATGGATATCTGCCCTTGTCGGCCGGAAGACCGGAAGTCGCAAGAGACCTTAGTGCGCTTTCCGGAGCCGACATGAGGAACGCACAGTCATCTTTGGACATTCTAGATGTCATCTCATTAAGTTTCTTTTCCATTCCGCCGCTCGCCTCTATGTCTTTCTTAATGATCGGCTCGAAACGAGTTCCCTGAACTTCTTCCAGAAGAAGCCCCAGATATTGACGAGTGGCTTGATGGCATTCGGGCGAAACTTCAGAAGCAGTAAGCGTATTTGCTGTAAGAAAGGCCATTAGGCCACCCAAAATGCCCACAGTTCGCACGCCCGCCCCCAATTTGCCCGTTGAAGTGCTTGTCAGATGGCGTGAGAGAACACGAAGATTGCTCAGTGTCCAGAGCGCGTGCGACAAACCACGATGATTCGCGGCCCTCACCGTATGCTTACCCCGCATCGCCGACACGCCAATCAGTAAGCTGGAGCAATTACTTCCGTGGAATTGGCAGCCACACGGACTGAACGCTCAAGCAGCCTAACCTGCGGCCCTCACCGGATGCATACACGTCGACGGCGGTGGCGCGAAGAAGACAAGCTTGCGATTGTCATGTCGGTTGGGGTTGCTGGAGCCACGATCACAGAGATTGCTCATCGTCATGATGTAACGCGGCAGCAGATATACGCCTGGCGTAGCGAGCTCAAGAAGAAGGGGCTGCTCCCGGTGTCTTCGAATGCACTGTTCATTCCCGTCGATCTGAATGCCGTGCAGACCGATGCCCCTGAATTGAGGGAGAGCTGCTCCGGGATGATCGAGCTACGATTGATCTGCGGCCGCACGCTTCGTTTCGAGAGTTCTATGGCTCCCGATGTCCTGACGCAGATTATCCGGGCAGTGGAAGCAGCATGATTGGGCCTGGGACCGGCGTTCGGGTGTATCTTGCGTGCGGGATCACGGACATGCGCAAGGGAGTAGAAGGCCTTGCCGCGCTTGCGCAGGATGTTTTGCGTCAGAAGCCGACTGGCGGCGCGGTCTTCGCCTTTCGCGGCAAGCGTGGCGATCGTTTGAAGCTGCTGTATTTTGATGGCCAGGGCTTCTGCCTGTATTACAAGATCTTGCAGAAGGGGCGGTTTCCTTGGCCTTCGGCATCCGACGGGACTGCCCGGCTGACGTCGGCCCAACTGGCGATGTTGTGGGAAGGGATCGATTGGCGTCGTCCTGATTGGGGTGCGCCACCGGCCCGTGTCGGGTGATTTTATCCCACTGAAACCGCTGGTTTTTATGGAAATTTATCCTGACTCGTGGTAGTCAGGATCATGTCTAGCGCGACGACAAATCTTCCGGACGATCCAGCCTTTCTCAAGGCAATGATTGCCGCTTTGCAGGCGGAAAACGCGAAGATGTCGGCCACATTGCAAGCGCATGATCAGTTAATCCAAACGCTGCGGCTGCGCATTGCCAAGCTGAAGAAATAAGTCTTCGGCAAGTCGTCTGAAAAGATTGAGCGTGAAATCGAGCAGTTGGAACTGGCGCTTGAGGATCTGTTGATCGCCGCCGCTGAAGGCAGTACGGCGCCAATCGATGAACCTGATGAGGCGGCGTCTGTTGTTCCCTTGGCGGATACCTCTGAAAAGATCATGCGCCGGCGCCCACGCGTCTCGGACAAGGCGGTTCGCGAGCGCCGAGAGCTCGATCCTGGTTCCTGCTGCCCGGAATGCGGAGGTGAATTGCGTCTTGTCGGTGAGGACGTCAGCGAAATCCTCGACATGATCGCCGCGCAGATGAAAGTCATCGAAGTTGCTCGACTGAAGAAGTCCTGCCGTTGCTGCGAGAAAATGGTGCAGGTGGCAGCACCCAGCCGCCCGATACCGGGCAGCATGGCCGGCGCTGGCCTCTTGGCGTACATTCTGGTCTCGAAGTTCGACGACCATTTGCCACTGTACCGTCTGAACGAGATCTTCACCCGCATGGGCGCCGACATTCCCGACGGCACGATGGTTGATTGGTGTGGTCGCGCCATGCAGGTTCTGCAGCCTCTCATCGAGCGGATCGAAACGGCGGTCATGGCAAGTGACCTACTTCATGCGGACGACACCCCGATCAGGGTGCTGGATCGCTCGCTGCGAGACAAGGGGTTGGGCAAGGGTGTGAAGAAGGGCAGGATCTGGACGTATGTCCGCGATCAGCGTCCATGGGCAGGCAGTTCCCCGCCCGGTGCAGTCTACTATTTTGCTCCTGACTGGAAAGAAGAGCACGTCCACCGCCACCTCAAGCAATCAAGCGGCATACTTCAGGCTGACGGCTACAAAGGATATGGCAAGCTATACGCGCCTGGAGAAAAGAGAGAATCTCGCTTCAAGGAAGCCGCCTGCTGGGCTCATTGGCGACGAGACTTCCACGATATCTGGACATCAAACAAGTCCGAGATCGCGCGAGAGGCTCTTCATCGCATCGGAGCGCTTTACGACATCGAGCGTGGCATCAATGGGCAGCCTCCTGAGACCCGTCTTGCTGCGCGTCAAAAGCAGAGCAAGCCTAAGGTCGATGCATTCCGCCACTGGGCTGAAGCTCAACTCACGCGCATTCCGGGCAAAAGCGATCTGGCGACAGCTTTCCGCTACGGATTGAGCCGATGGTCTTCGCTCTGTCTGTTCCTCGAAGACGGTCGCGTTGCGATCGACAACAATGCCGCCGAGCGGGCACTGCGTCCGATAGGCGTGGGAAGACGGAACTGGCTCTTCGCGGGAGCCGATACGGGAGCGGAGACCTTGGCACGCGCCATGACGATCATCGAGACGGCAAAGATGAATGGTCTTGACCCGCAAGCCTATCTGACTGACGTGCTCGATCGCATCCACGATCACAAGATCAATCGGTTAGACGAATTGCTTCCGTGGAACTGGTCGACGATCACCACAATCGACGCGAAGGCAGCCTGATGGCGACAGTCACCTACGTCCGTACGATCAAATTTGTTGCCGAAATCCTCGAAGAGGACCCGGAGCTTCTTCAGGCAATCGTCTCCAACGATGATAATCTGAGCTACGGCAGCATCATCTCCGTGTACACCGGAGACGACGAATCCGTGACCGCACTGACAGACGATGGCATGGACGAATTGGAGCAGATGCTCAAAGATGCCCGCCGCTCACCCCAAGAATGGAACGACTTCCTCGACAGCTTTGTTGACGACGAGTTGCTCGTCGCTCGCATCAAAGCAAAATCTCCGCGGTAGCAATCGGACGGTTACTGAACATCTCTGCCGGATTCGAAAGGAAGGCGCGAGATGAAAAGCCCGACGCTGCTGAAACGCAGGCCGACTGAATTCGCCGCTTTCGCCAACAGGACAGCTTGTCTGTCCTGAACGCGCCAAGCCCATGGCGCGATCGCGCCGAAAGTCGTGCCGGACACCAAGCTCGGCGTGGTGTCCGGCACTCAGAAACAATGCGATTGCCTGACGCACTACACCAACGACGGCAGGATGCCGATCGACAAAAACACTCTGTAACGGGACATCAGAGTTTTTGCCACCGCAAGTAAATCGTGGCTGCCAAGCGACACCGCTGACGGAACTGACGCTAGGACGGTCATCCATAGCCCGACGCGGACCTATCGAGCTTGTGGCGTCGCGCCCTTGGCATGGCTGCGCCACGTTCTCTCAAATTGCCGCGGCGCACGGAAAATGCCGCCAACACCGACGAGCTCTTTTCTTAATTCGAGACGGCGCCGAGAGCGTAATATAAGCATTGGGGCAATGCTCCTGGCTTGGCTTCCGGCCGGCAATGTTGGTTGGAGGCATCTGGCGCTAGTGTCTCGGCAGCGATGAGAGCGCTATCTGGCTTTTTGTACCGCAGCATCCGCATCTCGGCGACTAGCCTGCACCGCCCGCTCCATCGCCGCTTTGTCGTCAAAGACGGCAACAAGAAGGGTCGCACCTTCAATCCGAGCAAGCGCGTCGCTGGCCACCAGAGCGGCCCTATCTGATGACATGACGGGTGATAAAAGAGCAATTAGGTGCTCACGGAGTGTCTGAAAGAAGTTTCGCACGGCTTCCTTCGCAGCCGGGGTTTCATCGCTGACGCCATAGGCAAGATGAAGCCCAACGCAGCGCTTTCGCTCCGCCAGATTTCCCGCGATAGCCCTCAGGGCCTTCTCATATGTTATCTGCCAGGGCGCGCCACTGGTGCCGGCTTCCGCTTGGCTAAGTGTTTCCTGCAGGAGAACCTCAAGTACCTCGGGGACCAGGGCTTCCTTGTTCGAAAACCGCATGTAAAGCGATGCCTTCTTCAGTCCTATCCGGTCGGCGAGGTCCTGCATCGAAGCACCGGCGTATCCTTTTTCGCGGAACTGCTCGCGCGCTGCCGCAACTATCTCACCTCTCGTGACCTTCATGCTTTCAGCCTTTCAATCCGTGCTCTCAAGATAATCCATCCTTGGCTTCTTTACAAACGACCGATCGGTAGTATTTTGAAGTCGGTTGCGGAGTGACTTCCGTAGCACTGACGAAAGAAGGAGTTCCAAATGACTGTCAGCTACAAGCGCCAGCAGGTTGGTGATGTGGAGGTCTTCTATCGCGAGGCCGGGGCACGGACTGCTCCTGTCCTCCTGCTTCTGCACGGCTTTCCTTCATCCAGCCACATGTTCCGTGAGCTTATCCCGCTCCTTTCCGACCGGTACCGCCTGATTGCACCGGACCTTCCCGGGTTCGGATACACCAAGGCGCCTGAGCGCGGCAGCTTCGACTATACGTTCGACAATCTTGCGCAGGTGATGGAAGGCTTTACCGAAGCGCTGAGTCTGGAGCGCTATGCCCTCTATGTCTTCGACTACGGCGCTCCGACCGGCTTTCGTCTCGCCCTCGCGCATCCAGAACGCGTCACAGCAATCATTAGCCAAAATGGTAATGCGTATCTCGACGGCTTCAGCGACCAGTGGGGTCCGTGGGAAGCCTATTGGCGCAATCCCAATCCCGTGACTCGAGAGGCCTGCCGGGCTTCGCTCTCACCCGAGGTGATCGAGAACTGGCAATATCGGACAGGCGCCGATCCCAAACGTCTGGGACCCGACGGCTACATGCTCGATATAGCCTTGATGCGTCGCCCGGACGCGGAGGAGATCCAGCTCGATCTAATTCTGGATTATCGAGCGAACCTGGAGCGCTATCCGGATTTCCAGAACTACTTCCGTACGCATCGGCCTCCCCTCCTGGCAGTCTGGGGTCGTCATGATCCAGCTTTTATCCCAGCAGGGGCAGAAGCCTACAAGCGGGATCTTCCCGAGGCGCATGTGCACCTCCTCGATGCTGGCCACTTCGCGCTGGAAACCCACGCCTCAGAGATTGCACAGATTGTGCGAGGCTTTCTTGAAGCACATCTTGGCACGAACCTTAAAATGGAAAACGCCAACAAGGAGGTTGTCTTTACCGAAATAGGCAAACGGAAGGATCATTTCTGATGGATGTTACCGTACAACAGATCAAAGAAATTCTTGGGCTTGAACCTTATCCGGAAGGTGGCGCCTATATCGAGACATTCCGCGACAACAAGGCTGAGCCGCAAGTCTTCAAACGCCACTCCACTGCAATATACTTCCTGCTTGAAAAGGGTGAAGTATCCGCTTGGCACCGCGTCAAGGACGCATCCGAGGTCTGGCACTATTATGGCGGTGCGCCATTGGAGCTATCGATCGCCTCGGGCAAAGAACCCGCGACGACGCAAACGCTTGGTATGGATATCGCCAATGGTCAGCGGCCGCAGGCAGTCGTACCTGCCGGACATTGGCAAATGGCGAAAAGTCTGGGTGACTGGACACTGCTCGGCTGCACTGTCGCTCCGGGCTTCAACTTCGCCCAGTTCGAATTGGCTGAACCCGGCTGGGAGCCCTGATTTTTCTTCAGCAGCATGTCCTCGGCCGCAAGCACGGCGCATGCAGCGATCCGCACATCGTCCGCTGGGCATGAAAACGGGCACCGTCGACCTACCCGAGGGCTGCGGAGATCACGGTGCCTACCAGAATGAACAGTCCGTCCGTTTCGAGCCTGTCCGACCGATGAACCACCGATGCCTTTGCGAAATGCAACCGGAGTCTGCGGGGGTTCGAAACCCAGGGTTTCGCATTGAATCTATTACTGATTTATCGGACCTCGGTGACGGGCCTTAGTCACAAACGCTCGCTATGCGACTAACTGGAGGCCGCTATTGCCAGCTTCATCGCTTGGGTTGCGCGAACCAGATAAAGCGCTGATCGACGTTGATAGTGCTGCTATTGCGACGGGGGAGGGCAACGTCTCCGCGTTCAGAATGCAGGTGAGAACCGGAGCCCACGTGAAGGATTATAGTGTGCAGAACCTGGTCATTCTGAGCAGACCTGACGCGGTGCCCGACAACTGCCGCCAAGGATATGTCGAATGACAAATCTGGCGCGTGAAAAGGAATGGGCGTCCTGGCTGCGTTCCGCGATTGCGGGCGACAGCCATGCCTATCACAAATTCCTGACGGCCCTCACACCACATTTACGGGTGATGGCGCGGAGGCATTGTGCCCAGTTCGGTTCGCCGGCAACTGAGGCCGAAGATGTAGTTCAGGAAGTACTGCTTATAATCCATCTCAAGCGGGGGACATGGGATCCGTCGCGGCCATTAGGACCATGGCTATCGACGATCATTCGCAACAAGGTGAGCGATAGCCTAAGGCGCCGTGGCAAGCAGGCCGTGTCACTTGAGGACGTCATTGCCACACTCAAAACAGACGACCGCAACACAGTTTCCGATCCCATCGATATCGACCGCATTCTGGGCACGCTCACGGATCCGCAACGTGGGCGGAATCGAAGACGACGTCCTCCCGCTCCCAGCTTCGAGGATGACGAGCGATGATCTCGCTACCGTAGCCGATCATCACTCATCGACATAGCCTCTGACCCAGACGTCCTGATGACCATAGGCGACTGGCACGGAGTAGTCGTTGGGCTTGTAGCGGGCCAAAGATTGCGGCGTCACCTTGGCATTGGCCTGGTCGCAGGAATCGAAGATGCCGGCAAGGACCTCATGGCAGCAAGATCGCGCTGTAGCCGTTCTCCGATCATCTCGCTTTCGCCGCGCAGCTTGTCACGCTGGCGCTTGTGGCATTGCTCTCCCAGAAAGGCGTCGAACGCATCCCATGTCGGACACTGCGGGATCGGAACCATGAAGTTACGCCGGGCATGCCGGCAGCCTCACTTCAGTAGCGTTCGGGCGACATCGTCGTAGCGCCGAAATCTATGCGATCGCTCTCCGTCACCAGTCGCCGCAAATTAATGATTGCAGGCTCTGCCGCCGCACGAAGCCGCGCGAGCAGCGCCATCTTTGCGGCGTCATCATGCCGAACAGCGTCGACGATCTTGCCGAAGCCATCGAGCCTGCTGGCCTTGATCCAAGTCCGCAGGTGCGGCTTCTTTGCCCATGCCGCCTCGTTGCGCATGTTAGCGAGCACAGTTCGTGGATAATCATGCGGATGATCCGGAAACGGCACCGTGCCGCAGAGATAATTACGGTCCTCGTCGTCAACACCGTGTGCCTCGACCCAAGCGATCAACGCGGCGCTGAACGCCGGTTGCGGAGCGCGCACCAATTGGCAGACGATACGTTCGTCCTGGAAAATCGGAACCGGTTGCCGCTTCTCGACTGCTGAAGCAGTGCAGTCGATGTGCAGCGTCCGTTCGGGCAGCTCAATCTCGCCAGCATCGAGAACCGCCCGATCGAGTTCAAGCGTCCTCACACGTCCAAGCCGTACAACGTGATCTATTGTTCGCAGCGCCTCGACCTCCCCAATGGAGATCGTCGCGTAGTGGAACATCGTCGGACGGACTTCTGGAAAGATCCGGAGCATCGTGCCGGCAGCCTCGAGCCGTTCAAAGATCTCATCGGCAGATGTCGCGGTGGCGCAAGCCTCCATCTGTGCAGCCTGGCTTCCAACGACGTCTTCGAAAAATTCGCTGTCGGGCTGCGTGGCGCGGCGGTTCCAAAGCCAGGAATCTCGGGGCATGATCCAGGCAATTCGTCCCGGCAGCACTTCGGCGCCGAGCAGCCAAACGCCGACGTCCATCGCCGTCTTACCCGCGCCGACAATCGTGTAGCGCTCGAACATGTTATTGGCGAAGAGTGCGAAGTGCGTGAGGGCATTTTGGCGCAATGAGATTGACGCCTTCGGAGATGGAGAACTTCGGAGTATGGGTCGACGGTACAGACGTACCGTAGAAAGTCGTATCGACGATTCTCCGTCGCGGAGCGACGACGGGCTTCGTCACCCGTCAATAGCGAGCGGATGCGCCCGCCACCAAGATGGTCCGTCATCGGCAAGTAACGAACGCGGCCACTCGGCAGCAGTCTTCGCCGCATGACTGAACTCGACGCGAGTTCGTATAACCCTTTGTTGGCGCCATGGGTGTCCCTCAGCCCCGAACCGAGCGAGAGAGAGTTCACGCCGTAGAAGGCTGAGGGCTGGTGCAGCGCCACAAATGAATAGGCATCGTTCCAATGACCTCCAGGTTGAGCGCGGCGATCGGTTATCGTTAGCTCGACGTCACTTTTTTCAGAAAGTAGCGTATCAGCAAAAGCAAGGCCGACTGCACCGGCACCCACAATGAGGTAGTCGGTCGTCATCGAGTGTCTGAGCGACCTTTTCGCTGCGTCCATGGTTTCCTCCTCTGGTGCGTGCGGTCGAACGTCTCACACAGCTGGGAGACTATTCGTGCAGGACGGCGAATTTGTTACAACCAGCAGCAAGAAGGACTGGGTCGAAAAGCCGAAGCCGGTCGTTCAGGAGGCGACGCATCGTAAAAATCACGAAGACGACCATCTGCGGCAGCGACCTGCATATTTTCAAAGGTGATGTGCCAAGTGTCACCGAAGGGCGCACACTTGGCCACGAAGGCGTCGGTGTCGTTGAAGATGTGGGCAACGCGGTCCGGAGCTTCCGCCGCAATATCAATAGGCTAAGTTTTTGACGGCCCAAGCCACGGCGCTGGGAACCAAAAAGAAAAATGTTCTGTCGGAAAATCAAATCCTTAGTGCGATAAAAATAGAGTGGGCGTGAGGGGTAGTAGAAACGACGGTATTCGGCGCGTAACGGCGGTGCCCGCGAGACGCGCTGCGCAATAGCTGCTGATAGTGGACGACGTCTCGGCGAAGGTCGGCTATAGGTGAGCTCGCTACTCCTAGCCAAAAGTAGGTTAGGGTTGCGGCCATCCTTTGAAATCGGGAGCTAGCCGTTATTGGTGGAGCTTCATATTCAGCCCCGACCAGCCTGGCGATGGCACAGCTTCTACGATTCCGCGAAACGCGTCGCGGCGAAAGAGCAAGTCCGATTTACCAGCCAAATCGGATGCCTTAACAATTCGCCCATCAGCGAGGTGCACAGGTAGACCGGCCGTCACGTAGCATCCCGCTTCAACAATGCAATTGTCTCCTAACGAAATGCCGACACCAGCGTTGGCACCTACTAAACAGTTCCGACCGATATTTACGATCTGCTTGCCGCCACCAGACGTCGTTCCCATGAGCGATGCCCCGCCACCGATATGCGATCCCTCCCCTACGGTGACACCCAGGCTAAGCCGACCTTCAACCGCTGTCGCTCCAAGTGTCGAAGATCCCGTATTGCAAAAGCCGCCACCTAGGACATTCGTCCCATTCGCCAAATAAGCACCTAAGCGGACGTTCTCACTGTTCATGATTTTGACCCCACAAGGCACCACATAATCTGTCATACGTGGAAACGGCCACACACCTCCTATCGTGACCTCCCTCCCATCTAACCATGCATTATGTCTCAGTCCCTCTACGCGTTCCGGCAAGCAAGGCCCCAACGAGGTCCAAGCCACGTTGACGAAAAAGTCGAGCACGCCTGCGAGATTCACTTGACCAGGTGTTGCGACACGAGAACTCAGAAGGTGAAGGCGAAGATACACGTCGCAGAGACTTACCGATTGCTCTTGAAGGTCGCGTATGGTGGTTTGTATCGGGATGATATGAACATCGCGTCTGTCGTCATATCGGGTAATGCCGAAAACGGATCGACCAAGGAATTGCGAAAGGTCATTTTCGTCAACGCGCTCAGTCAAAGTCTGATCGACGTCGTCAAGCCCTATTTTTAAGTATCGAGCCTCTATGAACCGGCCGTTGGCATCCACCGTTGCCAAGCCCATCGCGGTCACCCCTCTAAGGGCGTTTTTGTTGTGGTCTTGATGTAACATCAGTAAGGTCCTTGGAAAGGGAAACGTCAGAACATCCACGTCTACGTTCCGGCCGCTGCAAGCGTTACAGAAACGGCTTTTCGGGATAGCAAAGTTCGAATTGAACTGGTGGCGTGAATACCCCGCTGGCCGGCATCGGCGTGAGATACGCGCTTAGCACCGTCATATTTCCAAGGTGCCGGATGTCGGAGGCAACAGGGAGCCGGATAAGAATTTCAAGAGTTAACCTTTGACTATTTCCACATTGACGCTGCCGAGATGCATAAGGCGAAGGGCATCTCTTCCAAGCCTTGGACTGACTTCCAGATCCGCCTTGCGAACTGCGGAAGGTTTCGCGGTCCCACCGCCAGATGCAGCTTGCGCCGGTCGCGGCGTGATCTGGCGACGCCATGTTTCTCCTCAAGCCACTACCCGGAGCCGTAGACTTTTAACCCCGCGTTGCCGACCAGCACATGCAGCGGGCCGTGGCACTGGAACCTTAACTTGGCATTCAACGGCGTTCGATCTTCACGCGCGATATCGAACAAGACGTGCTCCCGCCCGCGGCCGAACTGAGGGTGACGGTGGTGCCATACTCCCCGCTTGGGCGCGGCATGCTGACCGGCCTGGCTTTCGCAACATCTCTGACCGACACCGATGCGCGCCAGCATTTCCCAAGGTTCACAGCCGAGTACCTTGCGGCAAACATGCTGCTCGTCGCAAAGATCAACATCGCGTTCGCACGGGGCGTTTCGGCTGCGCAAATTGCGCTTGCCTGGCATTATGTTCAAAGTTGCAAGCTTAAGGTGAAAACGGTGCCGATTCCGGGAAGGCGGAAGTGCAGCGGTCTCTTGGAACACGTCGCGGCGGAGTCCATGATACTTACCGCGCAGGAGATGAAAGCACTCGCGCCACTCGCCTCCCTATAGACGCCTGGCCACCAGCGTCGCCGGCGGCGGCGCTACAATCTCTCCGAACGGCCGCTTCCGCCCAAAGGTGACTTCGGTGTGTTGTATCCGAGTAACTCCACGGCATTAGCTCGTGGACCCGGCTCTGCTTGTGGCCATTGACGATGGAGGTGAGCGTGGCGCTCAGGTAGCGGAGAGCTTCGGCGAGTTCGGATCATCCGGAGACCAGAGGCGTCGCTTGACAGTTTTTCCGTAGTCATACTTTGGATCGATCGTGCGACGCAGCATGGTTGACGATCATCGGCAGAAACTCGCCGATAATGATACGATTGAATAGTGGGGCGTCTTCCAACGGGCCGAAATGCGCGAGTTCCACCACTTCCAAAAGCTTCTTTTGCGGAGCATGGATGGTTTCGAAAAATTCTCGAGCGGCGGGGGTCGGCGTAAACAGGTCAAAGGCACCACCGACCATTAACACCGGGCACTGTATGGCCACGCCAGCGGCGCGGACGACGAACTGCGGCAGCTCCGCAAGTGCGATGTCAAGGCATGCGGATTGCGCCTTGCTGTTCGCTAGTGTCAGAAGGTCGCGCCAACGACAATCGGGCGAGACGAAAGCCAACCAGAGCAGTTTGAGCATCACACTTTGTTTGCGATAGTGCCCGAAGCCAAGCTTCACTTCCGCCGCCCTGACCGCGCTGAGCGAGGCGTGGCTCAGCGAGTTACCCGCCGGGTAATTGGGAAAGCGGTTCAACGAGGTGATAAGCGCGGCGGCACCGCGACGTCGTGCTTCTGCCAGAACAGTCTCGTACCCATAGCGCTCGGCGGCGAGAAAGTCCGACACCTGCCCGATGGCAAGGTAGCCGGCGAACAGCTCCGGCGCAGCCTGGAGCATCCGAATTGCGACCGCGGTTCCCCAGCTATGACCGACTAGACCGATTGGTCGACCTGGGAAGCGTTGCTGCAGCTGGCGGACCAGATCTACCCCGTCTTCGGCGAAGTCGTTGAGTACCAGTCCCGTCTCGATACCGTTCGCGCACAAGGTTTTGCCCGTAAGGCGCTGGTCCCAATGGACTATGGTGAAATGTCTCTCCCACTCGGATTGGAAGGCATGACCGAACGGCATCGCCGGCATTCCAGGGCCGCCATGAACGTAGAGTAGTAGCGGGTTTGCCTCATTCCACCCGCGTAGCTGAACCGCTTGGGTGATGCCACCAATCGACCAGAGCGTGGTCTCATTGAGGCACCTCGGCCCTCGCAGGCGGTGTTTCCAAGCTACGCGACTCTGCAGTGCCAGACGCAGGAGCGGGACTAATCCTGCGAGCAGAAGGAAGATAAGCAGAACCGTCACTGGCGTGCCCCGCGAGTGAACGCGTCTGGCTCAACTTCGACGATTGCCTGTTGGAAGATGGAGTTTGTCACCGTTTGCATCTTTCTGTTATTCTTCACTCCTCTTGCGATAGCGTTTTGTACCTGCCGGCGTCGTCTGCCATGACGATCTCGTACTCCCGAAGTAACTTTTGCTTCGCTCACGTCAATTTCGCAGGAACACGGGTTTTGTTACATGCACTTAGAAATTTCGCGATTGCTGAGCAGTTAGGTGACACCTGGTGATTGCTGGGAACTGCGCTCGCCAGCGAACGCCACTACACGATGTTGAATTCCGGTTTTTGATTGTTGCGGTAATTGTTGAGGGCGAGATGTGGGGCCTTGTTGGGGAGGGCACTGTTATCTCAACTTTGGCGTAATCTCAGCTGGTGATAATGCCTGATGCTTGTTAACCGCGCCTCGCTCTATCATCGCCATCGTTTTCCCCCGCCGAGATCATCGCGGAAGCGGTCTGGCTTTACTTTCGATTTCCGCTGAGCCTTTCGCATGGTTGAAGACATGCTGGCTTACAGAGGGATTGGCGTCTCGCACAAGACGGTGCGCGAACGGGCAGAAAAGTTCGGACGAGACTCAGATCCGTCGTCGCACGCCGCGCCTTGGTGACAAATGGCAGCTGGATGAAGTTGTCTTAACGATCAAGGCAAACGGCATTTTCTTTGGCGTGCCTTTGATCAGGATGGCTTCGTGCTTGAGGTTCTTGTCAGAAAACGCCGCGATACGAAAGCTGCCAGCCCGAGCAGCTTGAGATCGAGAGGCTGCGTAAAGAAGTCGCCAAGCTGAAGGCGGATCGGGACATCCTAAAAGGGCCGCCGCCTACTTTGCGAAGGACGTGATATGAAGTTCGCGTTCATTGCAATGCACCGTTCGATCTGGCCGGTGGCATGGCTCTGCGAAGCGCTGGGTGTGTCACGTTCCGGCTTTGATGCCTGGTCACATCGGTCTCCGAGCCAGCACGCCCGGTATGATGAGGCTCTGCTCGACAAGATCAAGGACGGTTTCAAGGATAGCGACCGCCCCTACGGCGCACGGCGTGTCTGGCATGACCTCCTCGCCGAAGGATTTTCCTGTGGTCTGACATCGCGTCGAGCGTCTCATGCGCAACAATGCAATGAGAGCAAAGCCGCGAAGGCGCGGCTTGGCGGAAGACGGCGGCGAGCGCCCGGTCATCATGCCGAATGTGCTGGACCGGCAGTTCGCGGTAGCAAGGCCGAACCAGAAGTGGGTGGCCGATTTTACCATGGACGGCTGAGGGCTGGCTCTATGTAGCTGCCATCATCGAGCTGTTCTCGTGCCGTGTCGTCGGCTGGTCGATGAACGCCAACATGACGGCCCAGCTCGTCACAGATGCGCTGATCATGGCCATCCGGCGCCGAGGCAAGCCGGATGCGCTCCTCCACCATTCGGACCAGGGTAGCCAATACACCGGCGAGCAGTTCCAGCGCCTGATGGCCGATCACGGCATCACCTGCTCGATGAGCCGCTCTGGAATGTCTGGGACAATGCCGCGATGGAAAGCTTCTTCTCATCACTCAAATCGGAAAGGACAGCTCGCAAGGTCTACAGAACCAGCGACGATGCAATAGCAGACGTGTTCGACTACATCGAGCGCTTCTACAATCCGAAGCGCCGGCATTCGACACTGGGCTATCTCAGCCAGGTGGAATTTGAAAACATAGTGGGGTTTAGCTTAACTCAGTATCCGAAAGCAGCAGGCCAGAGCGAGCGTTGCGCGGCTTCGCTCTCGGCGGGAAAACGAGGCTGTTGACAGGTTCCGATCGCAAGGATGTGACAAACACTTGCTCGTCAACGTTCTCGATGATTGCTAATTGTCGTCGCTCCCGTTGACATGACTTTCCGGCAACTCGGGACACGACGGCAGCGTCTTACGCGCATTTATAGACCATGCCGCGCCGCTGTTGCCCAAGCTGACCGTTACGGTCGAGAGTGCCAGCTCCGCCATTCGTTTAGGAAAATACACTGATTGGCTGGATTACGGTTGGGTCAAAGAACCTCGACGGAACGCTATTTGCAAGCCGCTGGTTCGTGATCTGGAAATAAATTTTTGGCCCGATGTAACGGCGGCGTATCGGTGCTCGTAATGTCCGTTGATGTCGATTTTAACTTGGGCCGGTTCACGGCTCCATTGTGGAGGGCTGTTAATGGCCGACAGGAAACGTATCGCGCTCGTCACCGGTGGCAACAAGGGCATTGGACTCGAAATTGCTCGCCAGCTCGCAGAGGCAGGCAACCTGGTCATTATCGGCTCACGTAGTTCGGTACGCGGACAAACTGCTGTCGAAGACCTCCGCTCTTGTGGACTAGAAGCAGAAACTATTGTGATCGACATGAATGATCATGCGGGCATTGCAACAGCGGCCCAGACCATCCGTCTGCAACACGGACACCTCGATATCCTGATCAACAACGCCGGGATGGGAGATGCCGAGGATGGGCCGCCAACTTCGTCGCCAATCGAAGCGGTTAAACGATGGACACGAACTTTGTGGGCCCCTTGGCAGTGACGCAAGATATGCTCCCGCTTCTGCGTAAAGCAACGGCAGCCAGGATCGTTAACGTATCCAGTCACTGCGGGTCTTCTCGGTTACAACGCCTCCAAAGCCGCACTCAACATGATGACCGTGCAGCTTGCCGAAGAACTGCGCGACACGTCGATCGTCGTGAACGCGGTCTGTCCTGGATGCGTGAAAACCGAACTCAATGGCCACAGCGGGAATCTTACGCCAGCAGAAGGTGCAAGGCTGCCGGTCGGATATGCGCTCCTTGGTGAGGGTGTGGTCTCCGGCCGATTTGTCGAGGCTGGCGCTGAAGTCCCTTGGTAGGCTGTCGAGCGCCGGAGACCTATCGATTAAAACGAGCAGTGAGAGAAAAAGGGGAGATTCGCAGCGGCAGAGATCCTCAACCCATCGGGAGTTTAGATAATCGATGAGCTATCGCACGCCGGCAAGGTCGGTATTCATCAATCCCACACTCTGCGCTCTTGGAGCGTTATTCATCAAAGGAATTAAACATGGGAACATCCTCAATCTTCGCTGCGGCGAGAGACGGAATGCGCACGATATCTGGACCTCTCTTGGACTTGTCTCTAAGCAGGGGCAAAAGTCAATCTTACGCCGTCATACGCAGTATCGCGCCGGTTGGCATCGTTGTCCCGCTTCATGGTCATGATGAGCCGGAGACCATGGTCGTCGTTGAAGGAGTTCTCGAGGCCTGGCTCGATGGCGCATGGAACAGGTACAAGAAAGGCGAGGTCATCGACATTGCGTCAAATGTTCCACACGCACTCCGCAACTCGGGACACGAAGAGGTCGCGCTGGTGTTGGTGACGACGCCCCGCATGGCCCGGTTCTTTGACGAGATCAGTGTGTCTCAGGCGCAGGCCGATGTCACTCCTGAACGACTGGCGCACATAGCGAAGATCGCAGCCGCTTACGGTTTCTGGAGTGCAAGCCCGGAGCAGCAGGCTGCAATCGGAATTGTTCTTCCCGAGTAAGGCAACGCGGGGTGCGACTCTCCAGCTACCGCCTGACTGCGGCGGCTGGCGTGTCGGCATTCGGTTGGTTCTAAGCGCAGGTTTATGGCAAAAATTGAGCGTGACGGGATCGGAAACCCAGTAAAAAAACCACGTGCCCCAAGCACTTAAGTGCGCGCTACTTCATAGACGCGGCTGCGCATGCCGACGCTCTATGCGGCACACCCTTGATTTGCGTTAGAGAAGTTCAGACACGCAGAGTGAAACTTTGCCCACTCCCTCGGCGACAAGGGCGAGGCCATCGCCCTGCGGTACGTTTTAGAATGGCCGTTATAAAACTGTTGATCGGAAGATCGCAGCATGGCAGTCTTCCCATCCAATAACGGACTGCCGCCTCAACTCTCGTTCGCGCATACCAAACTTTTCGGGAAAATGCCGAGTTTCAATCCAACAAATTAGCGGGCGGTTCAGAGAAAGGAAATTTTGGATGCAAAAATCGGCCCGGGAAAAAGAATGGGCAGAGATGATGCGGGCGGCGGTGGCGGGCAACACGCAGGCCTACCGCAACGTACTCGCTGCCATGACCCCGCATCTCCGCGTGATGGCACGCAGACGCTGCGATCAGTTCGGTATTCCGGCCAGCGAGGCTGAAGACGCGGTCCAGGAAGTCCTTTTGACGATCCATTTGAAGCGAGGCAGCTGGGACGTGGATCGCCCAATTGGACCATGGTTATCGACGATCGTGCGCAACAAACTGATTGATTTTCTTCGCAAGCGCGGCAAGCATGTGGTCATCCCGATACACTACGTCGCCGCGACGCTTGGCATGGGGGACGGGTCGGAAATCAGCGACCGCCTCGATGTGGAGAAAATCCTCCATGGACTGAAACACCCGCAGCGGACGATCGTCCGCTCCATTTCCATCGAAGGGGCCAGTGTGCGGGAGACGGCCGCACAGCTGAACATGTCCGAGGTGGCTGTGCGTGTGTCATTGCATCGTGCGCTCAAGGCGCTCTCGGCCGTCTATCGGAGCGACCATGAAAACGAGTGAACTAATCGATCTTCTGGTGAAGGATCTTCGCCCGGAGCCGACGTTGAACCAGCTGCTCGCCCACGCCTCGATCGCCGGCACTTTGATTGCCGGGATCGCCTTCTTTTCGCAGCTGGGCTTTCGGAACGATGTCGGCGATGCAATGGGCAGTGGCCGATTTCTCTTCAAGTTCGTGGTGACTTCGACGCTTGCCGCATCGTCTGCCGCGATGTTCTTCAGGATGGGCAAGCCCGGCGTTTCGCTCGGGACGGTCAGGCCGATGCTGCTCCTGTCACCTGCGTTGCTAATTGTCGCGGCGCTGCTGGAGCTGTCGGTGACGCCCACTGAAACCTGGATCGCCCGCGCGGTCGGGCAAGATGCGCTGAACTGTTTGACAACCATCCCCCTCCTATCTGTCGGCCCGCTTGCTTGCTTGCTTTACGGCATGCGGCGGGGTGCTCCGGGCAAGCCAGGTATCGCTGGAATGATCGCGGGACTTGCTGCAGCGGGAATTTCGGCGACTTTTTATGCATCCAATGGCGATGAAGACAGCCCGCTCTTCGTTCTTTTATGGTATCCCATCGCAGTCGCGATAGTTGCGCTCGCCGGATATCTTCTCGGCCGCCGGCTACTGCGTTGGTGATAAGTGCTTTGGCTAAGTGGAGTAAACGACGTGAAGACCGATGATCTGATTGATCTCCTGGCAGAGGACGCGCCGGTAAGGCTTCGCCTTAGCCGAGCGCTTGGGGTCGCGCTGGCAATCAGTGTGCCGCTCTCTGCCGCCATCCTTGTCGCGACCATCGGCATTCGGCCTGATCTGGGGGACGCGCTTCAGACCGCCCGGGTCATCTTCAAGATCGCCGTAACGCTGATCTTGGCCGTGACCGCGTCCAGTCTCGTCTTCAATGTTGGGAAGCCCGGAGTGGCCCTTTCGCCCTATCTGAAAGCGCTTCTCATACCCCTCTGCCTGCTCATGCTCGGGGTCGTCGCCGAACTTTTCGTTCTTCCATCGAGCTTATGGGAGGAGAGCATGGTGGGAGACTACGCAAATTACTGCCTGTTTTTCATCCCCTTGCTCTCGCTGGCACCCTTTGTCGTCCTTCTCTGGGCGTTGAGGGGCGGCGCACCCGAGAAACCAGGCTTTGCAGGGGCTGCGGCGGGACTGGCGGCGGGCGGCCTGGGTGCTGCCATCTATGCCTGGCATTGCCCCGACGATAGCCCTCTCTTCGTGGCGTGTTGGTATATCATCGCAATCGCCTTCGTCACGCTTTGCGGATATTTTGCGGGCAGACGCTGGCTCACCTGGTAGAGGATTGCGGGCTCTTCAGCTGTGACGTGCCTCTGCCAAATCAGGCATTTGGAACTGGAATTTTCCACAGAAGGTCCGCCTCTTACGTTGCCGAAGGCTTCGCCAGCATCTTGCTCGCGGTGCGGCGCAAACAAGTTGCTGGTGGGCAACACGCCTCCCAGGTGCTCACCGGCTCTAAGGACCTGGCTGTCAATCGGCGTCCAAAAATTTGTCCGCACCTCCAAGGGGTGAATTTTGGATGCTGATTGACAAACATCACTCTGGCACATTGCAATGCCGTCGGGAGGGGGCATCCACTCCATCAGCTCTCAGCGCAAATCAACAGCACGGGCATGCGCGCTAGCCCAGGTGGGAGGTACATGACTTCGAGGGGATCGAGCCGAGGCAAATGCCCGAAGCGTTCACGCTTGAGGCGATGTCTTACCTGCAATGGCGAGCAAGACAGGTGACGCAATTTCAACGATGCTGTCGACGGTATAGTCCTCGATGATCGCCAGAACGGCATCATCAACTTTCTGGCGATCCGCGTCATTCAACGCCGCATAGGGGGCCATGTAGGTGTGGAGCTCCCGCATCGCATCGAGGTAGGCACGTCCGCCATATCCTTTCCAGATAGTCTCGAACTCTACGACCTTGATATCTGTGAATCCGGCAGATTGCATCGCCGTCGCAACCCGCGCCGGATCGGCCAATGTCACAAAAGCATCGGAGGCGGGAGGGGGCGGACTATCGGGGAATATGGTTCGCAACGCCTTCGCCATCACCATGAATGGCCCTCCTCCCGGTAGCGTTTTCCAGCTCGCTATGCATGCTTTGCCGCCGGACCGCAGTACCCTGTGCATTTCGCTCAGCCCCTTTTCCCAATCACGAAAAAGGCTGATCCCCAAGATTGAGAACGTAAGGTCGAATGAGTTGTCCGGCAGGCGTAGGTCTTCGCCGTTCATGACATGCGCTGACGCAAAGGGAAACGGCGCGAGACGATCCGATAGCAATCTGACCATGCCAGGAGCGATATCGACAGCAACTACGCTGGCGCCACTAAAAGCTGCGGGGACGCTGAGAGCTCCAGCGCCTGCACCTATGTCGAGAATTCGGGATTGGAAGGGGACCGGCTCCATCAATCGAAGGGCTTCGACCGCAATCGGCGCTGTAACCCGGGCGCCGGTCAGTTCGTAGACCCGCGCAAACTCGTCGCTCATGTAGTCGATGGCTGGCGCACTTACCTGCCAGTTCGGTGTGTTTGATGTGTCGGGGTAGGTCGCCATAGTTCGCTTAAATCCTCACGTCCTGTCTTTGATGACGACAGCCTTAAGCCTGGTGCGGGGGATGGTATTGTACATCCTTGCACAGGCTCGACATTCTTCCGCGTCGATCCGAAACGTTAGCCGGCGAGCTGGGTTGGCGTGGCGCCGTATACCCGCTTGATCCACTTTGTCATGTGGCTTTGGTCACTGAAGCCTGTGGCCGCGGATATCTCGGCCAGCGACACCTTACGAGCCTGGATCATCGCTCGTGCCGTCTCCAGTCTGCGGCGAATGACGTACTTGTAAGGACTGATGCCCATGGTCGACTGGAAAAGGCGTGCAAACTGAAATCGTCCACAGCTTACGATTTCCGCAAGGCTATCCAGACTAAGCGTTTCATCCAAGTTTGCGCGAATGAAGCTATCTAGATGATTGATGCTATTTAAGTCCAACTGCTCGCAATTGGGCGGAGGGCTTTGGTCCAGATGTTGTCGCACCAGATGCGCAAGAAGAGCATCCGTCGCTGCGTTCCAGAATAGCGTGCCGTTCGGATGACCAGCGGCAGCTTCCGCCTTCAGCACGTGAGCAACGTGCGCAATGAAACCATCTCGCCCGTTGAGCTGCTCGATCAAGCCGGCGTTGTGGCCGAGCAGATCGCTCGTTGCAAGCGCCAGGCACTCTGGTGAAATCCGTAAAACAATTCCGGACATCGAGCCGCCGAAAGCGGTGGAGTGACAGGCCTGCACGGGGCAAAGGCAAAGCGATCCCGGTGTAATGTGATGTCGGAGACGTGTGCCGTCGATCATATGTTCTACCGATGTCGGCAACGAGCAACCGATACCGATCATATGATGTGTCGCCACGCCGCTCGTAAACGTGCCTTTTCTGAAACTTACTCGTGCGACAGCAATGCCGTATTCCGACGTCGGAGCTGACGCGCTGAGGACCTTGATCTCTTCGCCGACCTGGAGCATCGCGAATGCTTCCTCCTTCGTGCCCGCGGGCCGGGCGGGAAGCGCGATGGATGATTTCCTGTGTCTAGAACTCACACTCTATCTCCTTCTGCAGTCGAATAGTTGCGCAAGCAGCGCACGTGCCACAGCGCTGCCTTGCTTATGGGTTACATGGGCAGGGAGGGCATGCAGGCGCTGATGTGTTGGAATGTAAATTGTCACTTTCCTGTTGCATCACCCGCTACTCTTTGCCTCTGAGCTTCTGATTGATCAGGTCTGAGTGTCCCAAAATCCGGTGCCTTAATCTCTTTACGCTTGTCGAGGCCGGAATGTTACCGTACGCCGCCGACCTGATCGGCCTTTCAAACTGATCAGGGCAGTTAGACATCGCTCAGAGACAATCACAGGGTTGACGCTCGAAAAGAATAAGCGGTTCTCCCTGCCAACACTTCGCGATGAAGGAGGGGGGCTTTGATGCCGGCAAAGAGAAGGCTGACCATGAGACATTTGCGACAAATGCTGCGGCTTGCGACAAGCGGCACCAGCTCGCGTGAGATTGCCGTCGTGTTGGAATCGCGCGTAGCACGGTGCGGGATAATCTGCAGCGCGCAGCGGCGGTTGGTGTTGTAGAAACAGGCAGAAGCCCTGACCGTCCCATCACAGAAGCTTGATCCCATCCGCCCGTTTTCCGCGGAGGCCGAAGATCGCACCGGAACCAGGCGCCTCTTTGATCACCGCTTCCACCATCGCCGACAGCCCGTCAATGCCACGCCGCATTCGGTCACACCGCAGGCCAGATAAACTCGCACATTGCCAGAAGGCCCGATCATGCTGCCTCCACACAAGCGATCAACGACGCCAGCACCCCGAGATCCAAGTCCGCGGCAATCCTGAGCAAGCGGCCGTTCCTGAGAACGATTTCGACGTCTTTGCACGGCCCGACACCGCTCCTCTTCGAGCCGTTGCTGGGATTCTCCGAGGAGCCAATAATCGAAGCCCGGACAAGCGATGCCTTCTGAGCAGAGCCCATGTCGGGTGGCGAGAGCTTTTTTCGCCAAGCGTAGGTAGACGCGGATTAGTCAAAAGATGCCGCGAGTCCCGTGCTATTCAACGATCACAGCCTATCAAGCGGAGCGAAACATGCTTAAGACGGACACCCGCCAGGCCAACTGGCGACGGGCCAATCCCGGCAAATACGAAGCCCATCTCGCGGTTCATTGAGCCCTAAAGGCAGGCGAGATTGATAGGAAAACTTGTGAAGTTTGCGGTGTCGAATCCGCCGACGCCCCTCACGATCAATACGAGGAGCCGTTGATGGTCCGATGGTTGTGCCGCCGCCATCACACCCGGCTCCATCAATACGGCGAAGACATGTTTCCAGTCAGGGAATGCCATTGAGCGAACATCTCTCTATCCCTCGAGTTAGCGCGCGTCAGCGAGCGACAAGATCGTGAATCAGGTCGCGGATCCATTGCTGACCCCGGTGCCCGTGCGTCCGCTCATGCCATATGAGCTCTACCTGGAACCGTTCCGGAAGCCACGGTACGTCTATCCATGCGACCTCAGCCAAGCGATCCCGCATCAGACGGCGCGGCACCAGTGCGACAAGGTCGCTGCTGCCGACAATGCTCGGAACCACAAGGAAAGAGGCGGCAGACGCGACAGTGACGCGGGAGTGACCGAGTGCCTCCAGGGTGACGTCCACCGGCGTGGAAAATACTCCGCCAGAAGGCGAGACGATCACCTGTTCAAGCCGGGCGAACCCGGCTGCAGTCGCCCCTTCCGCGATCCGTGGGTGCCCGGGACGGCCGATCAGAATATAGCTTTCCTCAAACAGGTGCCGTGTACGCAGGTGAGCCTGCCCGGCATCCGGTGTGGCGATGGCCAGATCGACATCGCCATCTCCCAGTTGCTGCGCTAACCTTGTCGGCGAAAGGCGGTGCACCGCCAGGCGTATCTTCGGAGCTTTCCGCGCAGCGCCGCGATCAGGGGTGCTACCACCACAGTTTCGACGTAGTCGGTGCAGGCGATCGAGATGGTCAGCTCGGCTGTGGCGGGGGAAAAGCTGTCGTGGCTCTGGAGGGTTCCGCGGAGCTGATCCAGCGAGGCGCGGAGCGGTCCGATCAGCTCGAGCGCCTTGGCGGTCGGCACCATGCCACGATGCGCCGGCACGAGCAGGGGATCCTTGAACAGGTCGCGAAGGCGGTTCAGTTGCGCGCTGAGCGCCGGCTGGCTCATATGTAGCCGGGCTGCGGCCATTGTGACGTTGCGCTCGACCAGCAGAGCTTCGAGCTGACGAGGAGGTTGAGATCGATGCGCTTCATATCCATGGCATGGATAGTAGCGCATAAATCAATCGATTTCACATATGGCTTATCGACTGCGATCTATCCCCAGGAAATCGGCCATTCCGGGCTGCTCCGCAAATTTGGAGATCCGCATGTCAACTGACGCAAAGCCTACCATTGTCGTCGCAGGCAGCCTGAGCAAGCAGGGCCGGAGCGTGACGGAGTCGTTGTTGGGGAGTGGACGGTATCACGTTCGTGCCCTGACAAGTCGTACAGACTCGCCTGCGGCCCTCAAGCTGGCCGAGCGGGGTGCTGAGCTCATTCCCGTGCCGCTTGCGATCAACCACAGGAGCGATTTTGTGAAAGCGTTTCGGGGAGCGCAGGGCGCCTTCCTGATGACCCCAGTCGTCGCCCCGCCGGCAACCTACGAGTTCGATATCGGTAGGGATCTCGCGGACGCCGCCGTCGAGGCGGGTGTCGAGCACATCGTCTTCAGCACGCTGGAAAACGTCGATGAGATCACCGGAGGATCGAAGTTCGCGCCGCATTTCACGGACAAGGCGCGCGTCGCGGCTTATATCCAGGGTCTTCCTGTTCGCAGCTCATTCGTCGAGCTCGCGTTCTTCTACACCAACCTTCTCGAATACTATACGCCACGCAAGGACGGCGACACGTTCGTCTTTCCCATTTATCTGCCGGAGCATTTCCGAGCACCCTTTGTCGATCCGCTGACGGCGACGGGGCCAGCCGTTCTGGAAATCTTCGACCACCCCGAAACCTATGCCGGGCAAACGCTACCGATCATCGGGGACGTTCTATCACCGGCCGAGATGATCGAGACCTTCAAGCGCGTCACGGGCCGGAAGGCTATGTATGCATCCGCCTACTCCTCTGATGAGTTGGTTCGTCATTTTCCGGAGTTCGGTGAAAATCCCGAGCTCGTTCGAGAAAACATCGGCATGGCGGAATACGCGGTCGAATACGGATACTTCCGGAATGACCGGGATCTCTCATGGAGCAGGCAGATCAATCCCTCCAGTCTCACCTGGGAGCAGTTCCTGATCAAGACCGGTTGGGACGGCGAAAAAAGGGCTTTTGGCCTCAGCTAGTAAACTTCGGTCGGCACGCACGCGTCCGGAAAAGGAGCTGCTCCCCGTTTTCGCGCTCCTTGAAACCGACGGCACGAAGCAACTGGAAACCGCTTGAATATGAACGATTGGCGCAGCATGCAGGCTGATACGGCAGCTTGGCAGGAAATTTCCATCCTCTCATGTAACGACTGGAGCCTTTTCTTCGAACTGGAACATGTCGGATGAAGAATTCGGCGCGCGAAGAAGAATGGGCGGCCTGGATGCGATCCGCAATCGCGGGCGACGGACGCGCCTACCACAGACTGCTGACAGCGATCACACCCCATCTGCGTGTGATCGCTCGTAGGCGCTGCGAACAGTTCGGTGCGCCGGCAAGTGAGGCCGAGGACGTGGTTCAGGAAGTATTGCTAGCTATCCATCTCAAGCGGGGCACTTGGGATCCATCCCGACCACTGGGTCCGTGGATGGCTGCGCTCGTGCGCAACAAGTTGATCGACAGCCTGCGACGGAGAGGCAAGCAAGCCGCTGTTCCCCTCAAAGACGTGATCGCGATCCTCGAAAGCGATGACGGAGTAGGGGTCGCTGACCGGATGGACATTGAACAGATATTGGGCCGGTTGAAGGACCCTCAGCGAACAATTGTCCAATCGATTTCGATTGAAGGTTCCAGCGTTCGCGAGACGGCCGAGCGCCTGAAGATGACGGAAGTGGCTGTGCGTGTGTCGCTCCACCGGGCGCTTAAGGCGCTTTCGGCTCTCTACTCGGAGCCACTGAAATGAAGACAGAAAATCTCATAGAATTGCTCGCACAGGACGCGCCGGTGAGGCCAAGCCTCTCTCACATGCTCCAACAGGCGAGCATCGCGGCCGTTCTGATCGTTGCAATTGCCTTTTTCTCAGCAATCGGTTTTCGGCATGATATCGGTACTGCTTTGGAAACCGGTCGTTTTCTGTTCAAATTCGTCATCACGGTCGCTCTCGCGATCACCGGCAGCCTCGTCATGTATCGTATAGGAAAGCCCGGGATGCCCGTGCGCTGGTGGGGCTGGGCTTTGCTGGTGCCGTTGGCATTGGCTGTCGGTGCGGCAGTGTTCGAGCTTTCGGTCATGCCGCCTGAGACCTTGGTGACACGGATGATCGGACATAATTCGCGGCTCTGTCTGACAATCATTCCTTCCTTGTCGATCGGTCCCCTTGCCTGTTTTCTTCTGGCGCTACGACATGGAGCACCGACACGTCCTGCACTTGCCGGGGCCGTTGCGGGTCTGGCGGCAGCCGGGATCGCCGCCACGTTCTATGCCGCCAATTACGACGACGACAGCCCGCTTTTCGTCCTGTTCTGGTACCCGATCGCCATTTCCGCCGTGACAGGAGTTGGCGCTTTGGCTGGCCATAAACTATTGCGGTGGTAGATCTTTGAATTGGTGGCACCACAGTGTTCTGCGCCGTCGAGGAAGTGCTTGCCTTTTTCCGAAATGCCGTTCTGTCACGGGCACGATGACCGACGCGGACACACATCCCATCACCGCAATGTCCGGAGCCATCCGAGACACGTTCGTCCATAGCTTGGAACATCAGCCAACTCCGAAATAAACAACCATAGAGGTCTAAATGACGCCCGAGGAATTCCGACAACGAGGTCACGAAATCATCGACTGGCTGGCGGACTATCATGCGAAGATATCCGACTATCCGGTCCAACCTGCGACACATCCGGGCGATGTGAAAGCGATGCTTCCGGCAGTGCCGCCGTTAGAAGCCGAGGGGTTCGATCAGATCATCGCCGATCTCGATTCGGTCGTTCTTCCGAACATCTCGCATTGGCAGCACCCGCGCTTCTTCGGATACTTCCCCTCCAACTCGCTTGGCTCAGGTATCCTGGGGGACCTGGTGAGCGGCGGACTGGGGGTGCTCGGCCTGTCCTGGCAGTCATCGCCCGCGGTGACGGAGATTGAGGAGGTCACGGTCGACTGGTTCAGGCAAATGGTTGGCCTGTCTTCCGCCTGGTTCGGCGTTATCAACGACACGGCATCGACAAGCACCTTGGTCGCCCTGCTGTGTGCCCGGGAGAAAACAACGGGTTTTTCGCTTGCTCGCCAAGGCCTGCAAGCGGAACTCAAGCCATTGATGATCTACACGTCGACAAGCGCTCATTCGTCGGTGGAAAAAGCGGCGCTGCTTGCAGGCTTCGGCCGTGAGAATGTCCGCATGGTCGATGTCGATGCCAATTTCGCGATGCTTCCAGCGGCGCTCGAAGAGGCCATCGATGCGGATATTCGCTCCGGGTTCACCCCATGTGCGATCGTCGCGGCCGTGGGCGGGACCGCTACCGTGTCCATTGATCCGGTATCCAAGATCGCCGACATAGCGCGCAGACACGGCTTGTGGTTCCACATTGACGCCGCCATGGCCGGAAATGCGATGATCCTGCCGGAGTTGCGATGGATGTGGGAAGGCATCGAGGACGCCGACAGCGTGGTAATCAACGCGCACAAATGGCTCGGCGTGCCTTTTGACTGCTCGCTCTATTTCGTCCGTGACGAGCCTCACCTGCTTCGGGTTATGTCTGCCGATCCAAGCTTCCTCCAATCCCAAGCCGACGAGAAGGTGCGCAATCTGCGCAACACCGGTATTCCGCTCGGGCGAAGATTCAGGGCGCTGAAACTATGGTTCGCCATACGGGAGCAGGGGGTCTCCGGGCTACAAGCCAGATTGCTACGAGACATGGGCCTAGCCCAAGATCTTCGGTCGAAAGTCGAAGCAACACCGGATTGGGAGATCATCGCACCCGTCGTTCTGCAAACCGTATGTCTTGTGTATCGTCCGAAGTCTGTGCCGTCCCATCGTCTCGATGATTTCACGCGCGCATGGGCGCATGCGGTGAATGCGTCGGGCCAAGCCTATGTCACGCCCGCCACCGCGGCCGGGCATTGGATGGTTCGTGTCTCGGTCGGCACGATATCGACGGATGCACACGATATCGAGGCGGTCTGGGGCGCGATGCAAGAAGCGGCAGCCGCGCTCGTTCCGGAATTTTCGTGAACGGCCGGAGAGGTGGTGGCATTGGCGGGGCCCTCGGGACGAATGAGCCTTTGACGGATGATGACTTCAACTGGGTTAGCCAACCTGCTGCCATGTGACCGTCGCCGCAGCCTCTTTCCCGATGGTCGCAGATTACCTCCGCGAGGTTCTTCGTGTTCAGCTGCGGCCGCGATCGGGATCGGAAACTCACTGATCAAAGCTACGCTTGATACGGCGAGAAGAATGAGGTGCAGACGTCTGGTCCTCGATACCATGCCCGCTATGTCCTCCGCGATCGCGGCCTATGAGGCACTGGGCTTCCAGAGGATCGATCCGTACTGGAATAACATTCTGCCCGTTATTTATTACGGCAAGACACTTTGAACTCTTAGAAACATAAGGAGATTTTAGATGTTTCATATCAACGCTGAAGCTATTGAATCGGTCAACCAGCTCTCTGAAATGTGGGGCAAACTCGTCGCGGACGTAAACGGTGCTGTGACCGACGATGAAGGGCTTGCGGTGCGATGGGCCGATGCGAAGTTTGCCTTCTACAATGCGCTTGTTGTGACTGCTCCAGTGGAGACCGAGGAGCAATTGAGACGGCTTCTTTTGCGGTCGTCAGAGTTCATGGATGGCCGTGCGCAACCAGGTTGCGTTTGGCTTTTTGATGACTTGGTTTCGCCGAACCTCAGAGCTGAGGTCGGCTCGTTGGCGCGTGAGAGCGGATTGATCAGTTCGTTCACGTGTTGGGGAATGGCAGGCGATCTGATAACCCAAGATGAACCCAGCCACCCTTTGTTGCGGTTTGAGCGGGTAACCAGCGCGCAGCATCTTGACGCATATGCCAGCCTGAATGCCAGGGCATACGGCTTATCCGAAGAGGATGCGATGTCAACGTTTCGCGGGTCGCGCCTCTGGCGCGAAGAGATATTCGCTTTCGTTGCTTACGAGGGCTCAAATCCTGTTGCTTGCGCAGGCGCCTGTGTGGTGGACGGGCGATTATTTCTGGTCTTGGTTGCCACAGAAGCAGAGCGCCGCCGGCTCGGCTTTGGAGAAGCTGTCACGCGCAAGGCCTTATACGAGGCAAGCCAGTCAACCGGCACCAAACGCGTCTGCCTTCAAGCAACAGCAGACGGGAAGCCGGTTTACGAACGGATAGGCCTGCGCTCGACTTCGTCGCTTCAGCTTTTCTCTCGACATTCGGTTTAAGATCAAGTCTTGGCCGTGATGGTATAGCCGGTGGAACTAATCTGGCGTCCACCGGCCCCCAGCTCCGTTTTGGCTCTGGACCTCACCCAACCTGGCTAAAGAGCGACAGCAACGCGGTCTCTGAATCTGAAGAGTGCGCAATAGGTTTTACCTGCGGATGTATAATTCCCGCCGGTACTACTTGTTACATCTCCGGCACACCAAGCGACATCGCACTGGCAATATCGCGTCAGTGGAAACAGCTTGGAGCAATGAAAATGTCGTTTGGACTTTGGCGGTTCCGTGAAGCCAAACGGGCACTAACGATCTTCTGCGAGGACAATAACCTCGATTTAGGGGTCGGAACAAGGTGCGCCGGTAGAAACCGGAAAGGAGTAGATGGTGAAAGTCCATTGCAAGGATGCGATTTGGAACCGACCGGGCCTTGATCGGCGCACCAGAAGCTTTCTGAACCTGGCGATGATTTCGGCGCTGAACCGTCCGCATGAACTTAAACTCCACATACGCGGAGCGATCAACAACGGTCTATCCAAGAAAGAGATTCAAGAAGTTTTTCTGCAGGTGTGCATCTATTGCGGCGTTCCTGCAGCGATCGAAAGTTTTCGCATTGCCCGCGAAGTCTTCGAGGAGATCGCCCAAAATGGCTAATCCCACACAAACGATCGTTGCCTTCATCGGCTTGGGCGTGATGGGTTTGCCGATGGCAAAGCGTCTGCTTGCGGGAGGCTTTGATGTTGTCGCAACCGACCTGTCAGCAGATGCGATGGAGGCCTTCGTCGAGGCTGATGGTCGCACCGCCAAAAATATCGTCGAGGTGGCTCCAGTCACGGACTTTGTGATTACGATGCTTCCCAACGGGCAAATCGTCAGGGATGCGCTGCTTGGCGACATGGGTTTCGCCATGTCGCTCCGGACCGACACATTGATAATCGCCATGAGTTCATCTGCGCCTCTGGAAACGCGTGGTCTCCGTGAGGATCTAAAGATCCTGGGGCTCGATTTGATCGACGCTCCTGTCTCAGGTGGCGCCCGTCGTGCGGAGGATGGCAGTTTGGCTATTATGGTCGGAGGCGCGCCTGCCATGATCGAGAAAGCCAGACCGCTGCTAAAAGCGATGGGCAGTACCGTTACCGCGACAGGCGAGATCGGATCCGGCCACGCAGCGAAGGCCCTGAACAACTATGTTTCTGCGGCGGGATTACAGGCCGCGTGCGAGGATCGGTCGTGAGTTTGGCATCGATCCAAATGTGCTAACCGATGTCCTCAATCTGTCGACAGGAAAGAACCACTCTACCGAGGTAAAGCTCAAGCCGTTCATCATCCCGGAAAACTTCACGTCTGGCTTTGCCATGGCGTTGATGGCGAAAGATATAGAAACAGCAGCATCGCTTGCCCGACAGTTAGGGAAACCGGAACCGGGGCTGGAGCATGCGGCCGCATTGTGGAAGGAGAGTTTGGAACGAGTGGGGAAAGCTGCCGACCACACCGAAATATACAGCTATCTAAAAGTCGCCCGACAGGATCGCTGACCGCATGTCCCGCCAAAAGACAGACCGCGAGACTTCATCTAAGGGCGGCAACCAACACATTTTTCAGTGAAGATGGAACAATGGCTTCTGATAATTTCGATCTCTCGAGACGTGGGCTTCTCAAACTAAGTGGAACAGCCTTGGCGCTAACCGCAACCCATAGCAATTCGCTTGCTGCTACGGAGGGTTCGGCAAGACTTTTTTACACGGATGTCGGAACTGGTACCAACGTGATGCTTCTTCACGGCTGGGCATGCGACTCTCACGATTGGAGTTGGCAGTTGCCGATGTTGGAGAGCAAATATCGTGTTGTCGCCCTCGATCTGCGAGGTCATGGTAGATCGGAGGTCATGCCGTCTGGCACCTATACTCCCGATGACTACGTCGCCGATATCGAAGCGCTGATCACGGCAAACTTCGCGAGCCAGAAATTTGTCGTGATGGGCCACTCAATGGGAGGCCAGATCGCTGCTCGACTTGCTTCAAAGCGGCCAGATCTGGTCACCGCGGTGGTGTCCATGGACGGTGCACTTGGTTTTTCCGATGAGGTGGGGGCCTTCTTCATGAAGACCGCGGATGGCTTGAAAACTGGTGATCCCGGCATTGTTGGGCCGGAGCTCTTCAAAACGGCCTATGATGCCGCAACATCGCCAGCAATCAAGCGATGGCATACAAGACGGCTACAGGGAACACCCCAGCATGTGGTGCGGGAATCGTTCGGGCCGCTGTTCTTCGGAGAGGGGCAAATCGGGGTCGGAAGTGCAAGCGAAGAATTCTGCCGGACCCTGGGGGTCCCCTTCTACCACCTGTGCAGAGACCAATCGCAAGCCGATCGCATGAGCACCTGGTTCACGAGCCGAAAGTCAAGAGTTGATGTCTGGAAGAATGCGGGACACTGGATCATGCAGGACCGACCAGAGGACGTCAACGTCGCGATTGCAGAATGGGTCGACGCGCTTTAGCGGGGGACTGATTGTCAAACGATCTCGCAGCAGCTTGCGGCGCCCTTCTCTTGGTGCCGCATATTCGCCACGAGGCGCCCGGCATCGAGGGCAACATTCACCCGCGCATTAACGCGCCGCTTCGTCCACCAGAGGTCGCGCTGGTTCCCGGCGCTCCCTTTCCAGCACGCGCTTGTTATGAGGTCAAAGCGCTGCCGAAAGGCGCTAAGGTGGAGATCTCGGCGATAATCGCGTTGACTGTGAACCGCCAGGAATTAACCCGACGAAGATCGGTACGAACTGGTCAAGGGACCACGAAATAGTGTCGACCCTGGCAAGAGTACCTCCACTGGGACAAACGGATTGGCGCCGACCCTGTTGGGGCTCGGCGTCTTCAACTTTATCGGGATGCCGCTACTGGCCTTTGCTCGCCGGACGCAATCTGCATATAACATTGATTGTTTTTCTAGGCTTGGCTGGCGCGGCAGCGCACCATTGCTGCTGTTGCAAATAAATCTGGCTGAAAAAATAATTTCAATTTCGGATGACAACGGAGGTCTAGTTAGAAATTGGTCTGATACCTGCTGTTGATATAGGATTATATTTGGCTTTGCCGATCGTACGTGGTCAACGTGCTACGAAAACGCCGCTTACAGTAGTGTTAGAGGGGGAGGCCTCCGCTTTGAGGAACGTTCGCTCGCGCACGCCGCGCAACTTGGTGTTGATGGGACTGCCAATGGTCCTTTGGCTTGTAAATCTTAGGAGAAAAGGAGACGTAGGCTACTATTGCGATAGGATGACGGTTCGAACCCTTTCAAGAGCGGGGCTATGACCGCTTTGTGCCTCCATTTCGGCCCTTCGACGTGAATCGGGCGCTTCCTGGAAGCCGCCGTTGATTCCCGCCGATCTGAGGTCGGCATAGTGCCCTAATGCCAATCATAGCGGATCGCCTGACGATCACCGGGAAGCGGAGATATTTGCCCAATGTCCCAAAGGCCGGGTCTGGGACGAAGCCGCCGTTTACAAAGATTTCGTCGAACGACAGACGGACCAGAGCCGTTATTGGCGCGTCCCGGACCTCGATCATGTTTTGCGAAAATGGCCTAGTCTTTTATAAGTTGGGCGGAACGTCATGCCAACGCAGCAAGCCTGTCACGCAGCCAGCGTTGTGCCGGATGGTTGGTGGTCCGGTCGTGCCAGACACTCACGATGGTGAAGCCGGGGATGGTGAGTGGCGGTTCCAACACCTGCACCCGATCCGACCAGCCATCGGCTATCCGCCGTGGGATCAAAGCGATCATGTCGGACCGCGACACGACCTCTGGCACGATCAGAAAGCCCGACGTGGACAGGGCTACGGTGCGGCGGCGGCCGACGGCCTCCAGTGCTGCATCGGTAGGTCCCGAGAACCCGCCGCCCTGGGGTGACACGACGACGTGCTCCAGAGCGCAGAATACGTCCAGGCTGAGACGGCCCTGCACGGCCGGGTGTCCCTTCCGGGCGATCACCGCGTAACTCTCTTGAAAGAGCTGGCGCTGGCGCATGGCCGCCGGTGCATGGTCTGGAGATGCCAAGGCCAAGTCGACTTCGCCGCGCTCCAACTGCGTGGCGAGCGCCAGCAAGTCGAGGGCACGCCAGGCGATGCGGACCTTGGGTGCCTCGGTTTTGAGCGCGACCGAGAAGCGGCTAAGCAGAGCAAACTGCACATAGTCACTCGCGGCGATGACGAGGGTGGCCTCCATGGTTGCCGGGTCGGACGACATTCCCTCTGCCACAACCCTACGGACACCCTCTAGCGCGTCATGCAACGGTTGCCGAAGCTCGACGGCGCGCTGGGTCAGCACCATCCCACGCTGAGCCGGAATGAGGAGGGGATCGCCGAGTTCATCTCGAAGCCGCGCCAGCCGAGCCGACAAGGCGGGCTGGCTCAGGTTCAAGCGCCGGGCGGCACGTGTGACGTTCCCTTCCGCCAGCAGAGCTTCGAGCGTGACGAGTAGGCCGAGATCAAGGTTCTTGGTATCCATTTGCTGGATAACAACAGACAGAAGGTTCGATTTCAACACCGCACCATGCGGCTTTATATGAAGATCGTAAATAAGTTGCAGGGGCATAGAGCCCTCAAGCGGAAGGCTAGGATCGATGCGACCATCCGGACGGACGCCGCCAACCTATTCGAAATCCCCTAGTCAGGCCCGGGCAGCCCACGGTTGACCGCGCTCGATAGACATCACCCATACCATTCAGGAGAACATAATGTCTGACCGAGGCAACACTTTCATGCGTCGCTTCGTGCAGTTCATCAACACTGCCGACGAAAAGCTTGGCGAGGAACTCATCGCGCCGAATGCGGAGTTTTACGTTCCTTATCAAAGCGAACCGCTCATAGGCCGCCGGGCTATCTCGAAGCCATCGGGGTGATGCGCGGCGGCTTTCCGGACATCCAGTGGACGCTCGAGGAGTTAATCGTCGAGGGTGAGAAGATCGCCGCGAGGTACACGATGCGTGGCACACACGAAGGCACGTTCTTCGAAGTACAGGCGACCGGAAGGCGGATCGCCGTCCAAGACATGAACTTTTATGTCGTGGTCAACGGGAAGATCGTCGGCGAGCGCGGTCAGCCCGATCTCCTCGGGCTGATGCAGCAGATCGGTGCCGTGCCAGCGCCGAGTTGATCGCAACGGCAGATCCACCAGGTTGCAGGTTTCGCGCTCGCGCTGGCCGAAATCGCGGACGCCTTCCGGCTCCAGGAACCTGGCAGCCACTCCGGCAAGATCGTCGTCGAATCCGGCACCCCCCAACTATCAAGAAGGAATCATCATGAAAGTTCTTATTGTTTACGCGCACCCTGAGCCCACTTCGCTGACACGGCGACTGGTCGACGTGACCGCTGAGACGCTGTCGGCAGCTGGGCACACCGTGGTTCATTCGGACCTCTACGGCATGAAGTGGAAGGCGGTGTACGACGCCGATGACTTTCCGATGCGCAGCAACCCTGAACGGCTGTCGTTCATCATGGAGTCAGGCAATGCTTACGCAAGCGGGCATCAGACGCCCGACGTGATCGCCGAGCAGCAGAAGCTGCTCACGGCGGATGCTGTGGTCCTGCAATTCCCGTTGTGGTGGTACGGCGTGCCCGCGATCCTGAAGGGCTGGATAGAGCGGGTCTATGCCTTCGGTTTTGCCTACGGCTATCAGAATGGCTCCAACGAGTTCCGCTTTGGCGACGGCATCCTCAAGGGCAAGCGAGCGCTGGTCAACGTGCAGGCAGGCGGCCCAGCGGCCGACTATGGCCCGCGGGGTATCAACGGTCCGATCGAGCAGCTGTTGTTCCCGCTGACCCATGGCGCGCTGTTCTACCCCGGCATGGACGTGCTCCCGACGCACGCGGTCTATGGCGCGGGTCACGTTTCCACGGCGGAGGAAGTGGAGGCGATCAAAGCGGCATGGCGTGTGCGCCTCGCCGGGCTATTCACCGACACGCCGATCCCCTTCCGGTCGCAAAACGGCGGCGACTTCCCCGATCGCCACACCATGTCCGACGATGTTGCGCCGGGCCAAACCGGCCTCGTCGCGCACGTTGCCGATCTGGTCGACGCATAAGGAGATTAAAATGGATGTAGCATTCATCGGACTTGGGCAAATGGGCTCGGGTATGGCCGACAACCTCGTGGCGGCCGGCCACCAGGTTACCGTCTGGAACCGGGACCGGACCAAGGCTGAGCCGTTCGCTGAGCGGGGCGCGACGGTCGCCGCTGATCTTGCCGCGGCCGCTCGGGCTGGCACCGTCGTGACGATGCTTGCCAATGACGCCGCTGTGGAGGCGGTCTCGTTCGGCGACGGCGGGCTGCTCGCTGCAGGTCCCGGCCTGCTCCATATCTCGTGCAGCACGGCCAGCGTGGACCTCACCGCTTCGCTGGCGGAGGCGCATGTCGCGGCAGGACAGCGGTTCGTGTCGGCGCAGGTCTTGGGCCGCCCAGACGTCGCGGCCGCCGGCAAGCTGTCGGTCATCGCGGCAGGCGCGGCGGACGATCTGGACGTAGCACAGCCCTTGTTCAACGCGATCGGGGCGGCGACACATCGGGTCGGCGGCCGCCCGGTGATGGCCGCGGCGGCGAAGCTCGCCTTCAACGCCGGCATCCCGGCCATCATGCAGATGCTGACGGAGCAGTTCCGCATCGTTGCCGCCCACGGTATCGCCGCAGATCGGATGGCGGCGCTGCTGCTCGAAGTGAACTACGGCAATCGCCTGATTGGCAGTTACGGGCCGATCATCGCGGAAAAGCGGACCGAGCCGGCGGGACTCCCTTTGCGATTGGGCCGCAAGGATGTGGGCTTGGCGCTCGCGGCGGCAGGCGATGCCGAACTGCCGCTGACGGAGCTGATCGCCAGACGCATGGACGCGATTATCGCCGCTGGCGGTGGGGAGCGCGATTGGTCTGCGGTCGGCCAGCCAGATTAGACGTCGACGAACCTCACCTGATTCCGGACTGAGACGGAGGGCGCTGTCGTCTTCCAGTGAACGCCACCATCGGAGAAAACCAAATGCGCATTCTGAAACCGCTCCTGCTCCCGCTTCTACTCGCCGCGCCATTGCCGATGGCGACAGTCCAAGCCGCTCCCGCCGATGTGCCGGCGGCCGTCGCCGCTCCTGGGAGGCCGGGCGAGGCGGTCGCGCTCGACGAAAGTCGCAAGCCCGTCGAGGTGCTGAAGTTTCTCGGGCTTGAACAGGGCGACCGCGCGCTCGACCTGTTCACCGGGACCGCGGCCCCGTTTACGCGCGTCGGCTATTATGCCGAGATCATCGGCCGCGCGGTCGGTCCCAAGGGTGCGGTTGTCGCGTGGGAGCCTGCCAATCTGCTCGACGATGCAGGCAAGAAGAACTTTGCCGGCCTGATCGCGCGCGTTCCCAACGTCCACCTGATCTCGAGCACCGCCGCCGATCTGACGCTCGACCCTGCGAGCTTCGACTTTGTGCTAATGCACCTCGTCTATCACGACACCTATTGGGAGAACGAAGAGTTCCAGTTTCCTCGGATGGACCCGCACGCGTTCCTCGCCAAAATCTTCGCGGCGACCAAGCCAGGCGGGATTGTCGGCGTCGTCGATCACGTCGCCGCGCCCGGCGGCGACACACGCGCGGTCGTCAGAAAGCTCCACCGCATCGACCCGGCGGTGCTCCGAGCGGATTTCGAGCGCGCGGGGTTTAAGCTCGAAGCCGACTCCGATCTGCTGCGCAACCCCGACGACGATCATTCGAAGCTGTCGCTCGATCCCGCGATCCGCGGAAAGACTGACCGCATCATTTACCGCTTCCGCAAACCCCATTGAGGGCACGCTGTCATCCCTGAACTTCCACGACCTAGGCGCGGGTGACAGGGCGGCAGCCGGCCGTCGATGGCCGTATCCCCATGGCCGATGGCGCCGGGGTGGTGGAGGCGGCTGGTGCGGAAGTCACGGAGTTTAAGCTCGGCGACCATGTTGCGCCGGGCCAAACCGGCCTCGCCGCGCGCATTGCCGATCTGGTCGACGCACAAGGAGCAACACCGATGTCGCCTGAATTGTTCGCGCTTGCCGTGGCGGCCTTCGCCATCGGCACGACAGAGTTCGTCATGATCGGGCTTATCCCGGATGTCGCGCGCGATCTTACGGTAACGATACCCCAAGCCGGTCTGCTTGTGACTGGCTATGCCCTGGCCGTGACGGTTGGAGCGCCAACGGTCACGGCCCTTACTGGAAGGCTTCCCCGCCGCGGGCTTGTGGCTGGGCTGATGGGCCTGTTCACGCTCGGAAATCTGCTCGGCGGCGCTGCGCCGACTTATGAAGTGCTGCTGGCCGGGCGGATCGTGACCGCAGTGGCGCACGGCGTGTTCTTCGGAGTCGGCGCACCGATTGCGATGGGCCTAGCGGATCGTGAGCGTGGCGCGCGGGCGGTCGCGACGATGTTCGCAGGGCTTACCCTTGCAATGGTCATCGGTGTCCCATTCGGCACAATCGTCGGGCAGAGCCTTGGGTGGCGGGCACCGCTGCTGGCGGTGGCTCTGCTCGGATGCCTCGCGACAGCGCTATTGCGACTTTTGTTGCCGCGGGAAATCCCCCACGTTCGGCCCGCCGGATTGCAGTCGCAGTTCGCCGTACTGATGAAGCCCCGCCTCCTGGCGCTCTATTTCATCGCTATGACCGGGTTTGGTGGATCATTCGTGGTTTTCACCTTTCTCGCACCGCTGCTGAGGGAGGTAACCCACGTGTCACCGGCCGCAGTCAGTTTGGCGCTCATGGCATTCGGCGCAACTGCGGTGGTCGGGAATTTTGGCGGAGGCCGGCTTAGCGATGCACTCGGCACGCGGCGCGGCCTCATCGCAGCGCTGGTCGGTCTTGTCCTGGCGCTTGCGATGCTGCCCTTTTCAGCCCCGCACGTCCTGACAATGTTCGCCAACCTGCTCCTCTGGTCTGCCTGCTGCTTCTGTCTTGGCCCCATCGTTCAGTCGGGCGTGGTCGCGGCGGCGGAAGAGGTCGCGCCCGGCGCGGTCGCGACGGCTTCGGGCTTCAACATCGCCGCGTTCAACTTCGGCATCGCAACATTCTCCGCGATCGGCGGTCTGCTCGTGGCCGGCCCCGGTATTATGACGACGCCCTTGGGGGGCGCAGCTGCTGGCTGCGCTGCGCTTGTCGGCAGTTTGTTTGTCCGCTCACACCGGCCGGGGCGCATGCCGATTTCCCGGCGAAAGATCCAATCCTGCAGCCTAATCAACACTTAGCGAAAGGACTGTCTTATGGAGACCTATGTCGTGCGCGCCCCCGGCGGTTTAGATCGTCTTGGAATCGTCGAGCGGAATGATCCGGGCGAGCCCGGACCCGGCGAAGTACGCGTGGCGATCCACGCGACCTCGCTCAATTTCCATGACCTGCTCGTCGCTAACGGCGGTATCCCTACGGAAGATGGTCGTGTCCTCATGGCCGATGGCGCTGGCGTCGTCGAGGCAGTGGGCGCAGGCGTTGCCGAATTCGCCCCGGGCGATCATGTCGTTTCGACTTTCTTTCCGCATTGGACCGCCGGCAGGCCCTTTACCGCAGTCGGCAACTTCGCGGGGACGCCGGGCGGCGGGATCGACGGCATGGCGGCGACGCATGTCGTGCGCCCTGTTTCAGCCTTCACCCGAGCGCCCAAGGGCTGGAGCCATCCCAAAGCCGCGACTATTACCACCTCCGGGCTTACCGCTTGGCGCGCGCTCGTGATCGACGGCGCGCTGCAGGCGGGTCAAACCGTGCTGACCCTGGGCAGCGGCGGGGTGTCACTTGCCGCACTTCAACTCGTCAAAGCGATGGGTGCGCATGTAGCAGCCACCTTCTCCTCAGACGAAAAGTGCGAGCGCCTACCCCGATCAGGCGGCGGAGCACTAGATGCGGATTGAACAACTTGTTTCCAAGGCGCAACATCTTGCCCGGCTTGCGGACGAACCCTCGGGTTGCGCCACCCTCATGGAGGAGAAGAAACGGAGCCACCTGCCGGGGTTGGTGGTAATGTGTAGGACGCACCCTGGTCAAGTTGAGGCGCCGATCTGCGGCCCCGTCTTTGGGTTAGTTCTGCAGGGATCGACGGAGATTTCTGCCGGCATGCAATCCCTGTCAATTGCGTCGGGCGACCTATTGGTCGTCAGCCATGACTTGCCGGTCGCCACACGCGTCAAACATGCCGCTCCCTTTGCTCCTTATCTTGCGGTTTTAATTTCTGTCGATTTGACAATCATAAGGAGCCTTGCTGAGCAGATCAGCGAGGACTGGGCGGAGAACAAACACGCTCAAACGCTGGAGGCGGGATCGGCCGAACCTGCTTTGATTGAAGCCGTTGATCGATATCTGTCGCTCCCGGAAGATTCGGTCGAGGCGAACGTCATAATCCCCTTGATCCGCCGAGAACTGCATTTTCGTATTTTGGTCGGCAGGTATGGCGGGATGCTGCGCAACCTTTTGTTGCCGGGCAGCCATGCCAGCAAGATCGCCAAAGCTATCGCGCTGATCCAGGATGGCGCTCGCGAGAGACTGTCGTTGACCTCGCTGGCCAGCGCAGTGGGAATGGGTCTGTCGTCGTTTCACCATCACTTCAGATCGATCGCTGGGACAAGTCCGCTTCAATATCAAAAGGACTTTCGCATGATCGAGGCCAAGCGTTTGTTGTCGCTCGGTGGTCGCACTGTCACGTCCGTCGCGTTAGAGGTCGGCTACGAAAGCGCCAGTCAGTTCAGCCGGGAGTATTCGCGTAAATTCGGCGCGCCCCCTCGAAATGATCTCCCCCGTACCGGCCGCGCCAAAGGTCGGGCCGCTGGAGGACGAACGCCTGATTTGTGATTTGCTCTTGCCGGCAGGATCAGGTTGATCGGTCAAGGCAACGTAGGACTGTTCTTCACCTACTACGATCAGACCAGTCTCTGGACTTTCCAAGCGCTGCTGCAGGGACTGGGCGCAAAGCGCCCGCCCGCGCTTTGGAAAGGGGGATCTCCACTTTCAGGAGCGCGCTCCCAATACCGTCGCGATGAAGGCGCGCAGGTCGGCCAGCATCAGTTCCGGCTCTTCCAGCGCGGCGAAATGCCCGCCCCGCGGCATGTCGGTCCAATGCACGATGGTGTAGGTCTTCTGCGCGAACGAGCGCGGCGGCGGCAAGAACACCGGATCGGGGAAGGCCACAAAGCCGGTCGGCACCTGGATGCGGGTGCCGGCCGGAAGCATCATCGACTCCTCAAGCCGGCTGCCGTAGTAGATCCAGGTTGCAGTCACGAACGATGCCGGCGCGATGTAGAGCATGATGTTGGTGAGGAGTTCCTCCTCGGAAAACTTGCTCCAGATGTCGGGGTCGCCATCGGCGGTTGTCGGAAGATCGGCCCACTTGCCGAACTTTTCAAGTATCCAGCCCGCCGCTCCGGCCGGGCTGTCGGCCATCGCGACGCCGAGCGTTTGCGGGCGGGTTGCCTGCTCGTGAAAGTAGGCGCTCTCCCGATCGGCAATCGCGGCCCGCTTGGCGGCGAAGGACTTCTCCTCGTCGGTCGTCAGAGCGGCGTCCTCCGCATGCACGGTCATCATGTTGATATGGATGCCGAGCAGAGCGTCCGGTCGATCATGCGCTGCCCAGGCCGCGATGCCGTGGCCCCAATCGCCCCCTTGAACGAAATACGGCGTGTCGCCGAACAGTTGGATCATCAGCCCATGTATGAGGGCAGCAGACCGTCGCATGCCGATCGGGCGCGCGATCGGGTTGGAGAACGCGAAGCCAGGAAGCGAGGGGACAACAACATCGTGCCCGTCCGCTGCGAGCGGCTCCAACAGCCGCTCGAACTCGAGATACGAGCCCGGCCAGCCGTGGAGAAGCAGGACGGGCGGCTTGGAGCCGTCGCCTTTCACATGAACGAAGTGGAGGTGCTCGCCTTCCACGTCGGTCATGAAATTGGGGAGTGCGTTGAGGCGCCGTTCGACCGCACGCCAGTCGTAGCTGTCCCGCCAATACGCGGCGAGCCGCTTGAGGTCATCAACCCCGACCCCCGCTGCCCAGCCTCCCGCATCCGGCATCTGGCTCCAGTCATAAGCCTCGACCTTGGCTCTGATCGTGGCGAGCCGTTCGTCAGGGATGTTGATCGTGTAGGGTGAAATCATGATATTTTCCGCTTAAGCTGGGATGCGGTTCGAGGGAGAGGGCGTCCACCAATCGGCTATCCGTATTATCGGTGAATGTTTGAGAGCCTAAGGCCGCCCCACATACTACTCGGTACGTCGCCGAGGCAGAAATCGAACCTTCTGCATGTTGTTATCCAACGAATGGATACCAAAAACCTCGATCTCGGCCTGCTCGTCACGCTCGAAGCCCTTCTGGCGGAAGGAAACGTTTCGCGTGCCGCCCGGCTCTTGAACAGGACGGTCGCCTCCATTGGCAGCGTGAAAACAGAAGACCTGATAAGCCTGATAGCGCAGGACACGCGCCAACCTGTCAATCTAACGTTCGTGCTGTCGGGTGCCGTAGTGGCCGGGTCGTTGGTTTCCGGCCTTGCTTTCTTTACCACTCTGGGGTTTCGACACGACATTGGCCAAGCGATCGAAACTGTGCGGTTCGGCTTTAGGTTCGTTGTCACCCTCTCGCTTTTTGCGGCGGCGTTATCCCTGACGGGGCCTGTCATTCGACCGGGCACCGATATTGGGCGGAAACGCTGGCTGCTGGTTATCGCGCCAATTTTTCTGCTTGCAGCAATTAGCCTGGAATTATTTGTCACGCCGTCTGATGTCTGGCTCGATAAACTGATTGGCCACAACGCATTGCATTGCCTGACGATCATACCGGCACTATCGGTGTTCCCATGCACGTTTCTTTTCCTCGCCATGCGGCAGGGCGCGCCGGAGAAGCCAGGTCTTGCCGGCGCGCTCGCGGGTCTCGTGTCAGTCGGGATCGCTGCGACGCTCTATGCGACCAACTGTTTCGACGACAGTCCGCTGTTCGTCGCGACCTGGTATCCTCTGGCAACGCTCATCGTGGTTACTGTCGGCTATTTCGCGGGAAAACGTTTCCTAAAATGGTAGGGGCTTCGCGGCGGTGAGCTGCTGTTTCACAGATGATCACCGCTAGCGGCTGCAGTTCCATAAATCTGCTTACGCCTCAAAAGCTGAGATGCGTCCGCACCTTAGGCGGTTCCTAAGGGAATCAAATATGGGTGTCGCGGGTTCATATCGGTTCAAGGCGATAGAGCCAGCATCCTATCTTGCGATCTATCCCCTCGACCGTTATACTGTTTTTGAAAAA
>NZ_MRDM01000032.1 GCF_002008165.1 Rhizobium laguerreae | reverse complement strand
ATGCCGCTCTTCGTCATGCTGACGACCTCGTTCAAGACCATGGACGAGATCCAGAACGGCAACATGCTGGCGCTGCCGCAATCGCCGACCTTCGATCCCTGGATCAAGGCCTGGGGCGAGACCTGTGTCGGTCTGACCTGCGCCGGCATCAAGGGCTACTTCTGGAACTCANCTTCGATCCCTGGATCAAGGCCTGGGGCGAGACCTGTGTCGGTCTGACCTGCGCCGGCATCAAGGGCTACTTCTGGAACTCAATCAAGATGGTGGTGCCGGCCGTCGCGATCTCCACCATCATGGGGGCGCTGAACGGTTATGTCCTGACCAAATGGCGCTTTCCCGGCCATACGCTGGTGTTCGGGCTGATGCTGTTTGCCTGCTTCATCCCGTTCCAGTCGGTGCTGTTGCCGATGGCAACGATCCTCGGCTCGCTCGGCCGCTTCGGCATGACGCTGCAGAACGCCACGGGCTGGAACTTCGGCTTCGGCAATCCGACCGTCAATCTGGTCTTCGTGCATGTCGTCTATGGCCTCGGCTTCACGACGCTGTTCTTCCGTAACTTCTATGAGGCCTTTCCGACCGAGCTGGTCAGGGCCGCCCAGGTCGATGGCGCCAGCTTCTTCCAGATCTTCCGCCGCATCATGCTGCCGAACTCGCTGCCGATCATCGTCGTCACGGTGATCTACCAGTTCACCAATATCTGGAACGACTTCCTGTTTGCCTCGGCCTATGCCGGCACCGGTGACACCATGCCGATGACGGTGGCGCTGAACAATGTCGTCAACACCTCGACGGGCGTCGTCGAATACAATGTCAACATGGCGGCGGCGATGATCGCCGCCGTTCCGACGCTCATCGTCTATATCCTCGCCGGCCGCTACTTCGTGCGCGGTCTGATGGCGGGCGCTGTCAAAGGGTAATCCATGGCCTTCCTCGAAATCTCCGGTCTCAAAAAGCGCTTCGGCGCCGTCGATATTCTCAAGGGGATCGACCTCGAACTCGAAAAGGGCGGCTTTCTCGTGCTGGTCGGCCCCTCCGGCTGCGGCAAGTCCACCCTGCTCAACACCATTGCCGGGCTGGAGACGATCACCTCCGGCGATATCAGGATCGACGGGCGCGACATTGCCGGCCTGCATCCCTCCAAGCGCGACATCGCCATGGTGTTCCAGTCCTATGCGCTCTATCCGAACATGACGGTGGCGGGCAACATCGCCTTCGGCATGGAGATCCGCGGCGTACCCAAGGAGGAGCGTGCCAAGGCGATCGCCCAGGTCTCCGACATGCTGCAGATCGGGCATCTGCTCGACCGCAAGCCGAGCCAGCTGTCCGGCGGCCAGCGCCAGCGTGTCGCCATGGGCCGGGCGCTGGTGCGCAATCCGCAGGTCTTCCTGTTCGACGAGCCGCTCTCCAATCTCGATGCCAAGCTGCGGGTCGACATGCGCACCGAGATCAAGCGGCTGCATCAGCGCATGGGCACCACCTTCGTCTACGTCACCCACGACCAGATCGAAGCGATGACGCTGGCGACCAAGATCGCCGTGCTCAAGGACGGCGTGCTGCAGCAGTTCGGCACGCCGGCCGAGATCTATAACAGCCCTTCCAACATCTTCGTCGCCGACTTCATGGGATCGCCGGCGATGAACCTGCTCAACGCCACCGTCGAGAACGGCGCCGGCGGCCTGGAAGTCTCGCTGGAGCGGCCGAATGCCGCCCCGCTCCGATTGCCTGTCATCTCGGGCAATGACGGCCTGACCGCCTATACCGGCAGACAGGTGATCTTCGGCATCCGGCCGGAAGCGCTGACCGATCCCGATGGCGCCGACCGCAAGGCGCGTTCGCTGACCGAAGGCGATTGCCTGATCGAGGTGGTCGAACCCGCCGGCTCCGACACCTTCGCCGTCACCAAGCTCGGCGGCAAATCCGTCGTCGCCCGCCTGCGCGCCGATACCGGCATCGCTCCAGGAAAAAACACCCGCCTGGCCTTCAATCTCGATAAGGCCGTGTTCTTCGATCCCGAAACACAGGCGCGCATCGCGTGAGGGCCAGGTGCTAACATGAGCGGTTCACCTGACATCGTCATCATCGGTTCAGGCGTCGGCGGCGCCACGGTTGCGGCCGGCCTGGCCGTGACCGGCGCGCAGATATTGATCCTCGAAGCCGGCGATCAGATTGCCGACCTTCCGGTCAATCGCGACCAACGCGCGATCTTCCAGCGGGGACATTTTCGACCGAAGGAAACCTGGTACGAGGCGAGCGGCAAGGGGTTCAATCCCGGCAACTACTACAATGTCGGCGGGAATTCGAAGTTCTATGGCGCCGTGCTGTCTCGCTATCGCAGCCAAGATTTCGCAGTCATCGAACACCGCGAGGGAGTGTCGCCGGCCTGGCCGTTTCCGTATGAAGTGCTGGAGCCGTGGTACTGCCAGGCCGAACGCATGTATCAGGTTCGCGGCCGCCTGGGGGAAGATCCCACCGAACCGCACCACTCGGCTTCCTACGAGTACCCGCCCGTCCCGGACGAGGCGCCGATTGCCGATATCAGGGCGCGCCTCAAGCAGAAAGGCCTGCATCCTTTTTCCCTGCCGCTCGGCCTGGATCTTGACGCCTGGCTCTCCAAAGCACGCACGCCATGGGATGCGCATCCAAACGCCCGCGACGGCAAGATGGATGCCGAAACTGCAGCACTCGCAGTAGCGCTGAGACACGAGAACGTGCGGCTCGAAACCAATGCGCGTGTGACGAGGCTCGACACGGGAGCGGGGAGCCGGATCGACCGGGTGACGTACATCAAGGACGGGGAGACGCTGACTGTTTCGCCTGAGATCGTGATCCTTTCTGCCGGGGCGGTGCAGTCGTCAGTGCTTTTGCTGCGCTCGAAAAACGACCGCTTCCCAAGGGGTCTGGCGAATTCTTCCGACCAGGTCGGCCGCAACTTCATGAACCACAATGCCTCCGCGGTGATAGCGGTCTCGCCGCGGTTCAGGAACACCTCCATCTACCAGAAGACGTTTGCCTTCAACGACTTCTACCTTTCCGACGGGGAGGGAGGGCCGCCCCTCGGCAACGTCCAGCTCCTGGGGCGCATCTCCGAGAGAGTTCTCAAGGGCTCTCTGCCCCAGGCTCCGGAATGGCTTCTGCGCTTCATCACCGGCCATGCAATCGACTTCTATGCGATGAGCGAGGACGTTCCCAATCCCGAAAGCCGAGTCATGGTGGATGGAGATCGGATTATTCTCCAATGGCAACGAACCAACTGGGACGCCCATCTCGCACTTGTCGCCAAGCTGAAGGGGATTCTGAAGTCGATCGGATTTCCGATCGTGCTGGCGAGGCCGTTCGACAAACGTACGCCCTCGCATCAGTGCGGAACGATCCGCATCGGAAACGATCCCGCGACTGCGCCGCTGAACGCGTACTGCCGTTCGTATGATCATGAAAATCTCTTCGTCGTCGACGCCAGTTTCCTCCCGACCTCGGCCGCGGTGAATCCTGCGCTCACCATCGCCGCCCAAGCGCTGAGGGTGGCAGATCATATCGCGTCAAGGGACTTTGCAGGCATGACACAGGCGCTGGCGGTCGCCAGGCCGGATGCAACAGGACAGTAAAATGGGTTTCGACTATATCATCACCGGCGCCGGCCCTGCAGGATGCGTGCTTGCAAATCGGCTGAGCGAAGATCCTGATGTCAGCGTACTCCTGCTCGAAGCGGGTGGAGGCGACTGGAACCCTCTTTTTCACATGCCCGCGGGCTTCGCCAAGATGACCAAAGGCGTCGCCAGCTGGGGATGGGAAACCGTTCCCCAGAAACACATGAAAGGCCGGGTGCTTCGCTATACGCAGGCGAAAGTCATTGGTGGCGGCTCGTCCATCAACGCACAGCTCTACACGCGTGGAAACGCGGTGGATTATGACCTTTGGGCTCGTGAAGACGGCTGTGAGGGCTGGGACTATCGTTCGATCCTTCCTTATTTCAAACGTGCGGAGGACAACCAGCGCTTCGCCGACGACTACCACTCCTATGGCGGTCCGCTCGGCGTCTCGATGCCGGCTGCGCCGCTGCCGATCTGCGACGCCTATATCCGTGCAGGGCAGGAGCTCGGCATTCCCTACAATCACGACTTCAACGGACGCCAACAGGCAGGCGTGGGATTTTATCAGCTGACGCAGCGCAACCGCCGCCGGTCGTCGGCATCGCTCGCCTATCTCTCGCCGATCAAGGACCGGAAGAACCTGACGGTCCGAACGAGCACGCGCGTCGCGCGTATTATCGTGGAGGGAGCCCGTGCGACAGGCGTCGAGATCGTGACCTCGCACGGCCAGGAGATCGTGCGCGCCGACCGCGAAGTATTGGTTTCCTCCGGCGCCATCGGATCACCGAAGCTGCTTTTGCAGTCCGGCATAGGACCGGCCGACCATCTCAAGTCGGTGGGCGTCAAGGTGCTCCACGATCTGCCGGGTGTCGGCGGCAACCTCCAGGATCACCTGGATCTTTTCGTCATTGCCGAATGCACGGGCGATCACACTTATGATGGCGTCGCAAAATTCCACCGGACACTTTGGGCCGGGATCCAATATGTCCTGTTCCGCACCGGTCCTGTCGCCTCGTCGCTCTTCGAGACCGGCGGCTTCTGGTATGCCGATCCTGAAGCCCGTTCTCCTGATATCCAGTTTCACCTCGGCCTGGGTTCGGGCATCGAAGCCGGCGTCGAACGGCTCAAGAATGCGGGCGTGACGCTTAACTCCGCCTATCTGCATCCGCGCTCGCGGGGCACGGTACGTCTGTCATCCTCGGACCCAGCTGCCGCTCCATTGATCGACCCCAACTACTGGTCCGATCCCCACGACAGGACGATGTCCCTGGAAGGGCTGAAGCTCGCTCGCGAGATCATGCAGCAGGCGGCGCTGAAGCCCTATGTCATGGCCGAAAGGCTTCCCGGACCGAAGATCATGACCGACGAACAGCTTTTCGACTACGGCTGCGCCAACGCAAAGACCGACCATCATCCGGTCGGCACCTGCAAGATGGGGAGAGGACCCGACGCGGTTGTCGGGCTTGATCTCAAAGTCCATGGCTTGGAAGGCCTCAGGGTCTGCGACTCATCCGTCATGCCGCGCGTGCCGTCATGCAATACCAACGCGCCGACGATCATGGTCGGCGAAAAAGGCTCGGACCTCATTCGGGGCTTGCCGGCACTTTCCCCCACCATCTTCGCCTACGAACGTAACGATGCGAGGCCTCGGGCCCGCGTCGAAATCCGGTAAGCCGTATCGAGAGGAGAGACGACAATGTCTGAAGTCAGAGTTGCAGTGCTTGGCGCCTCGGGCTGGATGGGAAAGGTCCACACGATGGCCTATCAGACCTTTCCGTACTTCTTCGGAGTGTCGGACGGAACGGCACGGATCGTCGCTCTCGTCGAAGGTCCCTCGAAGGCAGGCGGGGATCTTTCCCACAGGGCGCCGGGTGCAAGAATTCTTCAGGATTGGAATCTCGCGGTCGCTGATCCGGATGTCGATCTGATCGATATCTGCCTGCCTGACCACCTTCACTATCAGGTGGCCAAGGCGGCCTTGCTGGCCGGCAAACATGTCTATTGCGAGAAGCCATTGGCAAACACCGCCGCCGAGGCGCGGGAACTGGCCGACATCGCCCGGGCGAAGGGTGTCATTACCCGCGTCGGACACGCCTTTCCTCGAAATCCCGTCCATGATCTGGCGAAAGACATCATTCAATCCGGCGAAATCGGCGAGATCAAGCTGTTCCGCGGCTGCCAGCACGTCGACATGTATGGCGATCCGAGCGCGCCCTTCATGTGGCGCGCCGATGGAAAGCTTGCACCGACCGGGATCGTCGGTGATACCGGCTCGCACATCTTCAGCTTCATGGATTTCCTGGTCGGCCGCGTCAGTTCCCTGATCGCCGACAATCTCATCGTGACGCCGCGCCGGCCTGTCGTTGAGGGCCTTGCCTATGGCGAGCAGGTGAAACTGACAGGCAACGAGGCCTGGGCTGATATCACCAATCCCGATGCGACGAACCTGCTATGCCGGTTCGAGAACGGCGCCGGCGGGATCGTCGATTTCAGCCGTGTCGCGACCGGCCGCAAGTTCATGCAGACCTACGAAATTTATGGAACGAAAGGCAGCATAGCCTATAACTATGACGAGATAAACCGGCTGCGCTTCTACTCCAACGAAGACCGGACGGGGCGGCGCGGCTTTCGCGAGATCGACGTGGGTCCTGAGAACCCCACCTTCCGGGCTTTCCTTCCTCTGCCGAATTTCGGCCTGGGCTACAATGAAAGCAAGATCATCGAGGTGGCCGAGGTGATCCGCTCGATCGTTGCAAACAGGCCGATGTGGCCGACATTCGATACAGGCCATCACATCTGCCAGATTGTCGACGCATGCATGGAGTCCTCCCGGCAAAGGCGCTGGGTCGACATCCCGCTGGGTTGAACGCCGATGACCATAGACGTTCCGCAGGAAATTCTTGACGCACTGACCGATGTCGACATGCCGCGGCTCCCAACCGAGCCCGGCCCTTCGGACGTGGTCCGGCTCGCCGGCGTCGAGGCGCCGATCTATCGAGCCGGTTGCGTCGTCGTCGGATCCGGCGCGGCGGGTCTGCGTGCGGCGGTGGAAATGAAGCGGCGTGGCGACGACGTCATCATTATCAGCCAAAGCGCGTGGGGTGGAACCTCGGCCTGTTCTGGATCGGACAAGCAGACCCTTCACACGGCAAATACGGCGGACCAGGGCGACAACTACAGGGCAATGGCCCGAGCCATCCGCAGCGGCGGCGCCATGGATGAGGACACGGCCTATGTCGAGGCGGTGGGCTCGTCCCGGATGATGGCGTCGCTCCAGTTCTTAGGTCTGCCGCTGCCTCAGGATCCGCTTGGCGGGACGCTCAGATATCAGACCGACCATGACGAGGTCGGCCGCGCCACCAGTTGCGGTCCGCGCACCTCGCGCCTGATGGTTAAGGTGTTGGCCGAGGAGGCGATCCGGCTCGGAGTGCCGTTTTACAACCAGACCACCGCGGTAAAGATCCTCACCGAGGGCGCTGGCGCTGACCGCCACGTCGTCGGCATTCTCGCCATGCGCGCTACCGACCGTACGGAGGAGAACCCGCTCGGCATCGCGCTGTTCGTCACCGGCGTGATCGTGCTCGCCGCCGGCGGCCCGGGCGAACTCTACCGCGACAGCGTTTATCCCAACGGTTGCTTCGGCTCTCTCGGATTGGCGCTGGAGGCAGGCGTCGAGCTCGTCAACCTGACCGAAAGTCAGTTTGGCATCGGAACACGCAGGGAAGGGTTTCCCTGGAACCTGTCCGGCACCTACGTTCAAGCGATCCCGCATATCTACTCGGTCGATTCCGAAGGCGCCGAACACCATTTCCTGGCAGAATACTATCGCAGCACCCAGGAGCTGGCGTCGAACATCTTCCGCAAGGGCTATCAGTGGCCATTTCACGCGACGCGCATGCTCGACTTCGGCTCAAGCCTGGTCGACCTTGCCATCTCCCGCGAAACCGCCGCAGGGCGGCGCGTCTTCATGGACTTCAATCGCAATCCCCTATCCGTGCCGGGCGACCTGCCGTTCAGCCTGGAAAGACTGGATGAAGACGTCCGCGACTATCTCGGCAAGGCCGGCGCCGACCAGGACATGCCGATCGATCGATTGAAGCATATGAACCCGCTCGCGATCGAACTCTATCGCCGCTACAAGATCGACATTGCCGAGGAGCCGCTGGAATTCGCCGTCAACAACCAGCACATGAACGGCGGCATCATGGTCGACACCTGGGGCCGCAGCAGTCTCGGCGGCTGTTACGCGGTCGGAGAGGCAGCGGGCACACACGGCGTGACGAGGCCGGGTGGAGCAGCGCTCAATGCCGGGCAGGTCTTCGGTACCCGCGCGGCAGAGCACATCAGCGCGACCTGCAGGGCAAAGCGGTACCCCACGGGGGACATAACCGGTACAGCAGAGGCAGGTATCGCCGACCTCCTTGCCGTCCTTCGGACCGAGAGCCCGCTCACCGTCAAATCGATCCGTTCGCAAGTGCAGGCACGAATGAGCGACAAGGCCGGCATCCTCTGCGATCAGGAAAGTGTCAGCGGTGCCCTGATTGAAGCACGCAAGCTGAATGCTGAAATTCGCGCTAACGGCGTCGCCTACGGTCGAGCAGCGGAGGCGGTTCGCGGCGTGCAATGGCGGCATATGGCGCTTGCTTCGGAAGCCGTGCTCAGCGCGCTTGATTTCTTCATTCGCAACGGCGGCGGCAGCCGTGGCGCGCGAGCGATATGCCATGCGGAGGGCGAATCTCTTCCGCTGGCGAACTCAGGGCCGTTACAGGACTATCGCTTCCGAAAGGAACGCCAAGCGCACCGGGAACAGCAGATTATCGTGCGGCTCGATGGCAATGAGATCACGCTTTCCACACGTCCGAACCGCAGCTTTGACGAGAGCGCCAGATCCTTCTTCGAGCGGGACTGGCCGGCCTGGTTGACCGGCCGCATCTACGACCGCGGCACGGATGGATAAGGCTCCGCATCGCCCTCGCGGCGTGTGTTGATCAATCGGGATTCGGCACCGGCGGCGGAACACGGATGCGTTCGGTCTCGTCAGAACCTTCGGCGACGGCTTCCTCGCTTTTGCGCACGTTTCGCGGCGGGTTCTTTCCTTCGACCGGCTTCGGCGACAACTGGTCGTCGGCCTGGATTTCGTCGGTGTTCAGGTAGTTCTTGCTTTCGCCCATAGCGGTTACTTCCGGTTGGAGAATTGCGGGGCAGGGATGCGGTCCTTCCGGTCGGCGCGGCCTGTTTCCGGATCGGTATCGGTGACACCGTCGCCCGCCTCGCGGCTGCTGCCCATGCTGATTGGCGGCTTACGCTGGTCATCGACATTGGCCTCGGGCAATTCGTCGTCCTGAGTGTCCTCATTCAGTGACTTCGGCGGAAGCTTTGCGGAATTGGGGATGGAATTCGTAGGCATTGGACAATCTCCTTTACCAGCTAACTCCGACCGACATTGCAGGTTCCCTGGTTCCTCTGAGATCGACATCGCGGCTTACAGATCTGCTCCAGCTGCGGAAAAGTCGAGCTCGATCATGACGGGCGCGTGGTCGCTCGTATGCGCCCAGCTGCGGGGCTTTCTCCTGACGGTTGCCGATCGAAGCAACGGCGCGACTGCCGGACTGAGCAGGAAGTGGTCGATCCGAAGCCCTGCATCCCGTTCGAAGCTGTTCCGCCAGTATTTCCAGAAGGTGTAGATGTGCTCTCCCGGATGCAGATGTCTGACGGCATCGGTCCAGCCCTGAGCGACGAGATGAGCATAGGCTTTGCGCACTTCCGGCCTGAAGAGGGCGTCGTCCAACCAGCGCTCAGGCTTGTAGACGTCGATCTCCGTCGGCATGACGTTGAAATCGCCGGCCAGGATCGAAGGTACATCGAGCTCCAGGAGTTCGGCGGCGTACTCCTGCAGACGGCGGAACCAGCGCAGCTTGTAATCGAACTTTGCGCCCGGAAACGGATTGCCGTTGGGAAGATACAGGCATCCGATCAGGATGCCGTCGACGGCAGCTTCGACATACCGGCTGTGGGTATCGTCAGGATCACCAGGAAGACCGCGACGCGTCAGTATCGGTGTCTTACCCTTCGCCAGGATGGCCACCCCGTTCCAGGATCTCTGTCCGTGCCAGATGGCGCCGTAACCGGCTCGTTCGATCTCCTTTCGCGGAAACCTGGCATCGTCTGTCTTCAGTTCCTGGAGGCAGACCACATCAGGGGCGTCCTCCTTGAGCCAGCGCAGCAGGATTTCCAGCCGCCCGTTGATGCCGTTGACATTGTAGGTTGCGATTTTCATGAGCCCCCCGGAAGCCCGGGCGATGCCGGGCAACATCTAAAAGCGCTCCTGAGTTTCCTCCTCAGGGAGTCCCCGTCCGCAATCGGCCCATTTTAGGCGGCTCTCCACACCATAGTGTCCCGCCGGGTTGATTTTCTCCGGGCGGTCGAGCGAGCCGACGGTCACCCGGATCAGTTCGTCGCCATCGTACTGAAGATAGAGTGGTGTTCCGCACTTGCCGCAGAAGCCGCGCGTGGCGATCGGCGACGATCGGTACGATTTGGGCGTACCGGCCGTCCAGGCAAGGTCGTCGATCCTCGCCTGGACCAGGACCGCGAAAGGGCCTCCGGTCGCCTTCTTGCACATGTCACAGTGGCAGTAACCCGAATGCGGCGGATCACCGGCGAATTCGTACCGGCAGGATCCGCAAAGACAGCCGCCAGTCCATCGCGCTGCCATGGCTGGCTCCTCAACGCGTCGCGCCAAAGACGAAGGCGATACCGGCGACGATCGCCGCGGCCGTCAGCGGCTGCCGGCGTATGCGATCCTCGAGATCATGGACGAATGTGCGGGCTTCGGCCTTTGCCAGGCGAGCCGATCCAGACGCAAGTTCCGATGCGGACTCAGCGACGCGGCTTGCTTCTCTCTGAAGAGATCGCATTCCTTGGCGATCGACACCGGAGGCGTCGGAGGAGCGGGCAGTGTCGCCCGTCGAGTTCAGAGCTTGATCGACAAATGGATATTGCTCGTCCAGTCTGGCGGGATCCGGCTCCCGCTTCACACGCTCAGCCGCTTCGACGTCGCTGCGGCCGGCGGGAATAGAAGTGTGAGTGGCAGACACCGGGTCGGACGCAGGAAAAGTATCCTCAATTGCTTTGTCGAGTTCGCCTTTTCGCGCCTGCTTCCGCTGCTCTGCCTGTTCTTTTCGCATGGACTGGACTGCGGGGGATTCGTTCGGGTTTGCCATGGAAGTTTCCTCTGTTGCACCTTGAACAAACAAAGCGGCGAAAAGCGGAGAAGTTCCATAGAATGCTTCCGCGCTTAACAGCGATGCACGAACAGCCCCTCGCCGAGGTGCGCTTGAGGTGCCACCATGCGACATTTTTCCGATGACAAGCATTACAATCGGCGAGCGGCGGACCAAAGTCTTGCCGCACCTACTACCTAGGTCGGTTGCATTCTTTACTCGGAACAGCGAAAAGTCTCATACGTCGTATTGCATGGGAAGCGGCAACGAACGGACGAACGAGGCTATGGCATGAGTATCCGGAAACGCGATTTTCTGAGATTGGGCGGCAGTGCGGCCGTCGCTCTCATCGCTGTTGCATCACCAGTCAGTTTGAATTTCGGCGGTTCCCTTCCTGTTCTGGCGGCGGACTTTGCGCAGGCAAAGGACGGCAACAACGGGAATGGCAACGGTAATGGTGGAGGGAATGGCAACGGCGGCGGTAATGGCAATGGCAACGGGGGAGGGAATGGCAATGGTGGCGGCAGCGGCAATAGTGGTTCCGGGAACGGCAATGGTGGAAATTCCGCCGGTGGTGGATCGTCTTCCTCTAGCACAGGATCGTCAGCAAGATCGGGCGCGAGAGCGACAGCGGCGTCCGATGGCTCCATCGACGTCCGCCATTCGAACGGCATCACTGAAACCCTGCAACGCGGTCGCTACGTTATGAAGGACTCGAAGGGCCGGACGATCATCAGTCGACAAGCAACGGCAAACGATGCCCGCCGGATGAGCCGCTTTCTTCGCTGACGCCTGATAGGCGGGTGATAATCCGTCTCAGCGCCGTTCGCGCCACTGTAGAGCCGCTTCGGTCCGGTTTGAGGCGCCGAGCTTGCTCAGAATTTGGGTCATATGGTGCTTCACAGTCTTTTCCTGCAGGTTGAGACGCAAGCCGATATGCTTGTTTGACAGGCCTTGAGCGACAAGATCCATCACTTCGCGTTCCCGTGGCGTCAGGCTGCTTTTGTCGGAGGTTCCGCCATTCAAGGAATTCTCCATGACTTTCGCCGACATCGTCGGCGAGATATATCGCGAGCCACGCAGGACGGTTTGGATTGCTTCGGCCAGGCCACGTGAACCAACACCTTTCAGAACATAGCCCATCGCGCCCCGTTGCAGAGCTCCCAGTAAAGTGTCCACCTCCTCGGATACAGTCAACATCAGCACTTTCGTTGTGGGGCTACGCGCCAGGACGTCACTGATTGCAGAAAGCCCGCCGCCGGGCATCGAGACATCGAGGAGCATAATGTCGGGGTGGTTGTCTGAAGCGATCATCGCCGCATCATCGCTGCTGGCCCCCTCGCCAACGACGATAAAGCCGCTGATTTCGGATAGGCTGCGCGTTACACCCTCGCGAAAAAGCGGATGATCATCCACGACGCCGATGGTGATTGATGTCATTCCTACTCTCCCACTTCCATTGGCTCAAAGATCATGGTCACGGTCGTTCCTCCTTCGCCTGTCTTGATGTCGAAGGAACCTCCCAGGCTGTCGACGCGCTCGCGCAAACCCACGAGGCCGAGGCTCGTTGGCCTCACCTCGGTCGGATCGAAGCCGTCGCCGTGATCGCTGACCTCGACACGGACATGACCCTTGTGCGAGACGGCTCTGACAGCCTGCTGAACGCCGCCGCCGTGGCGATAGGCGTTGTTCAAGGCTTCCTGAACGAAGCGATAGATACAGATCTTCACCGCTGGAGGAAGTTCCGGTCCGTCCTCCTCGATAACAGTTTCGACAGGTGTTTCGGTCTTGTGTTGATGCGCTTCGACGACCCGCGTGACGATCTCGGTGATCGAGGATTTTTCGATGTGCGGAAGCACCAGTCCTCTGCAGATATTGCGGATCTCCGTCATCGCTTCGGCAAGGCTCGAGCGTATCCAGGCAAGTTCCTTCTCACGCGTTTCGGGCTGGGTGGACGCATTGATCAACACGTCGCTGTCCAGGCGCAATGAGGCATAGGCTATGTGCTGGGCCGGACCGTCATGCAGATCGGCACCGATGCTGCGCAAGTATGTTTCGTTCAGCGCTGCCGCACGCTGGGAGGCGCGCTGCAGGCGCCGCTGAAGTCCGCGGTTTTCCGCCAGCAGCGCAGACAGTTCGGTGACCCGTTCTTTGAGATCTTTGCGCTGCGCCTCGATCGTGCGGCTACCCCGGAACACCAGAACGGAGAGAACAAGGAAAAAGGTCGCCGTGAGGGCGGCGACGGCGCCCCAGCTCCGGAGCCTTGCACGCGCCAGACTATCGCCCAGGCCTTCGGCTGTCTCGTAGAACTCAAGAACGGCGACCGCCTGTCCGGACCACGGCTGAAGCACCGGGTTATAGATCTCCATCAGCGGCTTGCCGAGCGCGCGCTCTGTGTCGCTTTCCGGATCGCTGGCGATTTCATAACGCGCGACGAGAGACCCTGCGAATGCCCTCTGCAGCTTGTCGCTGACCGCAAACTTCCTGCCCACCAGCTCCTTCTCGTTCGAATAGAGGATGGTGCCGTCGCTCCGCCACAGCTTGAACGAAACAAGGCGTTTGCCGAGTGCACCCTGACCGAGCGTCTCATCCAGAGCCTGAGCACTCGCTTCATCAAGCAATGACTCGGTTTGCATATCGGGAAGGAGCGGCGCGATCACGCTGTCCACATAAAGCGCTGTCGCCGCGCCCGAATTGTGGATGACGGTCTCCTCTATGAGGTGGCTCACGAAAAAGCCCACCACGAACATGGCGGCAATCGAAATGAGCCCACCCGCGATGAAGAACTGGGAGGCGAGTGAGCGGGCATTCCAGCGGCGAAGCCAATTCATTTTGATACCGATAATAGACTTGCCGATGAACCTACCGCGTCTTCAGAGTTTTCCAAACAGCGTCAGGGCAAATTCCTCGTGTCGAACACCTCGGCGCCTCTTATGCTCTGGGTCAACCCGACGGTATCGCCGGACATGGCTGCGCCGAAAACGTAGAGAAGGGCAGCCAGAACGACAACAAGTGCGAAGACGGACGCGTTGCAAGCGTCATTCACTCGGGATCTATGACTCTGGGGCATGTCGGATCTCCTTGGTCTCTTTCGAAACGGAGCGATCCCGATGCGCGTTCCACTCCAGGGACTTCGGTCGGACAGGGCTGGGACCAAGGTCTGACGCCCATAGACATCAACGGATTCAGTCATATTTCACGATCGACAGACCAAGGTTTGGAGGCTTGTACGTGACGATTTCCGCAGATATCGAAGGCGGCATCAGCGCCGAATCTGCCGTTTTTCCCGCGCCGTTCGAGGAAGACGTTGCCGACTTTTACCAGGCCTTTCTCGTGCCCATACTCTTCGAGCCTTATGCGTCGGAGATGGCGATCGTCGCTGAACGATTGAAACCATGCAGCGTTCTCGAGGTTGCTGCGGGGACCGGCGCCTTGACACGCGCTTTGCGGGCGACACTCGATCATGCAACGGAACTCGTTGCCACCGACCTCAGCCAGGCGATGATCGACGTCGGCGCACCATCGTTGACGATGTCGCGGACTCACTGGATGCACGCCGACGCGCAAAATCTCCCTTTCGCGCCTTCGATGTTCGATCTCGTCGTCTGCCAGTTCGGGGTGATGTTCTTTCCGGATAAGCTGAAGGCCTATGGTGAGGCTGCAAGAGTGTTGCGGAGCGGCGGTCGTTTCCTGTTTGCGACCTGGGATTCGCTTTCTGCTAACGACTTCGCGAGATATGTGGACGAGTGCCTGGCAGGCCTATTTCGGTCTGACCCGCCGGACTTTTTAAGTCGCCTGCCATATTCCTATTTCGACCCTCATACGATCAAGGCGCATATGTCTTCGGCTGGATTTGATTCGGTTTCCTGCGATCGGATCGAGTTGACCTCCGTCGCGGCCGCGCACGACGTCGCTGCAGCCTTCTGTCAAGGCACTCCGCTCAGGGGAGAGATCGAAAAGCGGGCGCCGGGGCGCATTCTGGAGATCGTCGACGAAGTGGCCGAGCAACTGGAATCGCGCCACGGAGTGCGTCCGTGCGGCGGCATGAGTGCATTGGTTGTCGTCGGCCGTGTGTCATAATTCTCGTCAGCGTACGGCGGCAATCATGCGGTTCCTCCATATTTGAATGTCCAAAAGTTCCTGCCCACCGAGATATGACGGCTCACCGCGGTCAGCTTGTGCGTTGCGCGTAGGAAGGCTCGCGCATGGCTCGGATGACGTGCCGTTCTATCTCCGAGCAGGTCTCGTCATATTCCCGCACCAGGTTCGAATTGAACCGATGCCGTCGAACTGCGTCACGCGCTTCGACGGCCATCTGGTAGGCTTCGAAGAGCTCGAGCTGCCACGGGTCGCGGGTTTCCATGATCAGCTTGCGCATCTGCGGCAGGCGCATCGCCAGGCGCCTGCGTCCCGCCTCCCGACGGTTGGATCGTGCCATCTCCTTCAGTCTCCTCAATGCCCGCGACGACAGGGCCTTCGATCCGCAATTAGCGCCGGCGACCGATATTGAAATGGGTTTTAGGACCAAAGGCCGAGGCCATCGGACTGAGGTCCGGGGCGTGGAACGACCCTGCCTCCAGCTAGTTGGTTTTGCAGCGGTCACGAAGGCCGCCTCGAAACAGAAGGAGGAGAAAATGCTCTCCAAGCTTATCGTCGGTGCGGCCACTGCCGCGAGCCTCATGTCGGGCGTCGCATTCGCCCAGTCCTCGACCGTTAATGGTGCGGCGGGTGGCGCGGTTACCGGTGCGATCGTCGGTGGCCCCGTCGGTGCTGCTGTCGGTGGCGTTGCCGGCGCCGTTGTTGGCACGGCGATCGATCCGCCGCCGCAAAAGGTCGTCACCTATGTCCGCGAGGCTCCAGCACCATCGGCGCGCGTGGTCGTGAAGGAGAAGATTGTCGTCGGCCAGCCCCTGCCGGAGACGGTCGTCGTGACGCCTATTCCGGATGACCCGACCTATGCTTATGCGGTGGTCAATGATGAACGTGTCATCGTCGAACCGTCGTCCCGCAAGGTGATCCAGGTCATCAAGTGACCTGATGCGACGCAGCCACTGCCGCGTCATTGCTCCGCAAATCATCTTAAAACCTGAGAAGCGCCGCACGACAGACGGAAGCGCCGTCGTGCGGCCAAAAAAGCAGAGAGATTGTTATGAAGACCAAGACACTCGCAGTGCTGATGACGGCACTCTCGATCGGCGTTTCGCCGGTCGGTATCATGGCCGCCTCGGCGCAGGATGCACCAATCCTTCCCAAGAAGGGTGCTGCCCAAAACAACCAGTCCAGCGGTGGTGCGACCCAGCAACCGGATGCGGGGGGCGCCACCTCCTCGGGTGGCGCAGGAGCATCGAGTAGCCAGGATGCGCAGCAGCAACCTTCCGGCTCCGACGGAAACTCGTCGGGGGCGTCGACCGGAACCTCCACGGATGGCTCCTCGGGTCAGACGACAACTCAGCCCGGTGCCAAGACGCAGTCCGGAAGCTCGACCGAAACCGGCTCCGGTGCCGCAGGCACGGACACCTCCGACGGAAGCCCGGATGCTTCGACGTCTTCCAAGTCGGGGCAGTCCTCGACGGAAAGCCAGAAGCCTGCCGGCAGCGAGGACACCGGCACATCGACCGGCTCCAGCGAGACCCAGAAGTCTGGCGACGCGAAGTCTTCCAGCGGCTCGACTGAGACCCAGTCGAACAGCAAGACCAACAACACATCCGTCGACAGCAGCACTCAGAAAACCACGAAGACCGAGACGAACAACACGACCAACGTGAACATCTCCGTCGAGCAGCAGACGGAAATCCGTACCGTTGTGAAAGAAGTTCACGTCGAGCCGGTTCGGGAGGTGGACTTCACGGTTTCGGTCGGCACGACCATTCCGAAGAAGATCAGGCTCGAGCCGCTGCCGCCGCGGATCGTGGAGATCGTACCGCAGTACAAGGCCTACCGCTTCTTCCTCCTCGCGGACGGCCGGATCGTCATCGTCGATCCCTCTGCATTCACAATCGTCTACATCATCTCGGCATAACGGCCGGTGCCCGGCAGCGACCGCCGCCGCCGGGGCCGAGGAGAGGGAACATGATCTATTCCGAAGAGAAATCTGCAGGTTTGGCCGTGCCGCTGATCGCCATCCTGCTGGCGATCGCCGGCATTGTCGCTGTGCTTGTCGCCACCGGCGGCCGACATGATAGCACCGCCGGCCGCGTCTGGGTCCCGCAGGCTCAACAGCAGGGGTCAGGACAATGAAAGCCATCGCATCCGTCGTCTTTGGAATCTTGAGCTCGGTCGGGGCCTGCATGGCTGCCGCATCTGTCGCGTCCTACGTCGTCGCGGACTCAGAACCTCATGCCTTCAAAGACCTGACGTCGCGCGATCTGTGGACGACGACACCGGTGAAAATCGATATCCGGCAGCAGCACTACGAGCGAATTCCGCCTCTCTACTCCAGCTACGTCACCGAGGCGCCTGCTATCACGACCTCCAGGGCGAAGCCGGTTTCCGATCGCCCGTCAACAGCCGAACTCCAGACACCGCAGCCAAAGCTTTCCGCCGAGCACCTTGCCTGGTGCGCGCAACGCTACCGTTCCTTCGACCCTGCGACCAATAGCTATCGATCCTATAGCGGCGGGATCCGCGAGTGCTCTTCGCCGTTCCAGAAGATCGTCGCCGAAGCCGATGAGGGCGTCGCCACGAAGGTGAATGCACAGGCGGCGGCTCGGTGCGCTGCTCGCTACAGGTCGTATCGTCCGCAGGACAATACTTATCAACCATGGGAAGGACCAAGGCGCAGCTGCGGCACTTCAGATCTCGTCGCAACGAGCGACTAACCGATCGGCTGTGGTGGCGAAGAAAGTACTGAACCGCACCGATATGGTCACTCAGACCAAAGTCCATGTTGGAAACGCTGTGGTTGTGATAACGGGTTGCATTCGAACGTCGGAGATCGGGGATGGCGACGACGCTGATAACGGAAATCCAGCAGGCGCAGACAAGGCTTCCGTTCTTGAGCAGGGCGGACCGTGGCGCTCTTATCGTTCGCATCCTGCGCGAGCTGAAGACGCATAGGCAGCAGGTCCTCGGTCATGTCCCGGCCGAGCGCTGCGTTTGGATCGACACGCTGATTGAGTCCGTGTCCTTGACGATATCGGAAATCGCCGCCATGCAGGACGCCGAGTTCAATCGAGTCTTGAGCGAGTTCGAAAAGCTTATGGCGACGCTCGATGGAATTTCGCATGCGGAGAAGCGGTCAAAGATAATTCATTGAGAGGGTCACCGATGGGCGTTCAATTTAACGCCCCACCGAAAGCGATCCCTGCGCGTCAGCGTTCCCTGCTCAAAGGGCGCCCAAGAAAAGCAAGATGGCTATCAAGCTCGATGGCGCAGGGCGTCCACGAGCGCCACGAAAGCCGGAGAGGACTGCCTTCTGCTGGGGTAGTATAGATGGTAGCCATCCCAGTGTGGGGAAAAGGCCTCCAGCACGCGTCTCAGACGGCCTTCCGCAATATGAGGTAGCGCGACGTCTTCCGGTACGTATGCCAGGCCAAGTCCGTCCAGCGCCGCTTCCACACTCTGATAGGAGTTATTGAAGGCAAGCTGTCCCTCCACCCTGATCCTGATCTCTTTCCCGTTGTCTTCGAACTCCCATGCCCAGAAGCCGCCATATGTGGGCAGGCGCTCGTTGATACAGTTATGGCGGACGAGGTCCTGCGGATGCTCCGGAACCCCATTGCCGTCGAAATATGAGGGCGTGCCGACGACGGCAAAAGGGAAATCAGGCCCGATACGTGTTGAGATCATGTCTTTCGCCACCTGCTCTCCCATCCGGACGCCGCCGTCGAAGCGCTCGGTCACGATGTCAGACAGCCCGTTCTCGCGTATCAGCTCCACCTTGATGTCAGGGTTGTTCGGTAGGAAGCGCTGGAGTTTCGGCCAGATGATCCATTTGATCGCGTGATCGGATGCCGTGATGCGAATGTTCCCCGCGGGCCTGTCCCGGAGCTCTGTGAGAGCGTCGAGTTGAGCATCGATCTCGTCGAAATGCGGTCCCACGCCTTGGAACAACCGCTCCCCGGCCTCGGTGAGCGAAACGGCCCGCGTGGTACGGGTCAGCAGCCGGATTCCAAGCCGCGTCTCGAGCTGGCGGACAACGTGGCTGAGCGCCGATTGAGACACGCCCAATTTCGCAGCCGCTCGCGTAAAGTTCTTCTCTCGGGCGACCGCCAGAAAAGCCAGCAGGTCATTGACGCTCTCGCGCGGCATTCACGAGCTCCTTCGGATCAAATGGCCGTTGTACTGAATTTGCTGAGGCTGGACATTGAAATCATCGTGAACACCCGCCTGGCTCTGTTCGCACTGGAACAAGTTGCGCCGCTGGCCATTTGTCGTCCATGAAAACAGCCCTGCCGATGTCGCTGCTCGCTCTGGCCTTCTCCGTTGGCGGTGCCGCCGCGCGGGAACTCCGACCCGAAGAAATCAATACTGCGTCGATTGCGTCCATCGGGACTGAGAAATCTGGGCCGGGAGATCCAGACCCGGCGATCGTTCGCCTTCAAGTCCTGCTCGACCGTGCAGGCTCATCTCCCGGCGTGATCGATGGCCTCTCGGGCGAAAACGTCGACAAGGCCGTGGCCGGCTTCGAGGCGATGAACAATCTTCCTGTCGATGGGAGGCTGGATCCAGAGGTCGCCTCCCGCCTGGAAGGCAATGCCCCGATCGTTGAGAGTTATGTCGTCTCGGCCGAGGATGCCGCGGGTCTCGTTGACAAGATCCCTGAAGATTATGGCGAGAAGGCAAAGATGCAAAGCTTGGGATATACGAGCGTTGCCGAGAAACTGTCCGAGCGGTTCCACATGGGTATCGATCTCGTGCATGCGCTCAACCCGGCTTCGCAGTTTGCTCCTGGCGACACGGTGTGGGTGGTGAACCCGGGTCTTCCAAAGGAAGGAAAGGTCAAGAGGATCGAGGCTGACAGGAAGACGGGGCAGGTGCTCGCCTATGCCGCGGATGGATCGCTGCTTGCAGTCTATCCCGCAACGATCGGAAGCGAAGACAATCCGGCGCCGTCAGGCAAGCACAAGGTCAAGGGCGTCGCGAGAATGCCAGTCTACAGATATGATCCGAAGCGCAACTTCAAGCAGGGAAAGAACAACAAGGTCCTGACGATCCCGAAAGGGCCGAACGGTCCTGTCGGGACGGTCTGGATCGACCTGACCGAACCGACCTATGGAATACATGGGACACCGGAGCCGAAGCTTATCGACAAGGTGGGATCGCATGGCTGCGTGCGGCTGACGAATTGGGATGTCGAAGAGCTGGCTAGCATGGTCAAGCCAGGCGTCATGGTGGACTTCGTCAAAGGCAGTTCCGCGGCTCCGAAGTGAACGGAATATATTTCTATTCCGATCCCTTCTCGGGTTTGCTGCCGATTGGATGTCGGGCTCTTCCCGGCATCCCGGCCGTCTGTCAGACCACAAACTAATGCAGAGATCCCACGCCGATATCGAGCTTCGCCGCCATGTTCACCAGATGCGGTAACGTTCGGGCGTTCATCTTCCTCATGACCTGACCGCGATGAGCCTTCACTGTGATCTCGCTGATGTTCAATTTGAACGCCACCTGCTTGTTCAGTAGCCCCTCGGCGACGAACTTCATGACTTCCCGCTCTCGCGGCGTAAGCGTCCGGTAGTTTCCCTCGAGGCGACCTATCTCCATGGTGGCTTGAATGGCCGCATCAATCTTTTCCGTGAGAGCGTTCAAGTCGAACGGCTGTGGTATGAAGCTGACATGAAATTTCGTTGCATTCACGGTCATCGCCTGACCGCCATGGCCGGTGAGGACGATCACCGGGCAACGGGTTGCATGCGCACATATTAGATGTGTCAGATCAGACGCGGTGAGGTCAGGCAGCCTCGCGTCAAGAACAACGCAACCTAGAAAGTCCGCCTCTGGGCATGTCAGAAATTCCGTTCCTGATTTATAAAGGTGCGGCCGCCAACCCTGTAAGCAGATGTTTGCGTTCAAAGCCGAAGAGATAGTATCGTCGTCACTCAAGATGACGACGATTGCGTCTTCCGGTGAGAATTTCTGCGCTTTGCGCGTTGTGGCATGCGGGTGGTTACCAGTGTACATTGCCATTCTCCTTTAAATTGTATCGAGAATCTGTGGGCAAAGATCATTAGAAATGAATTGTACTTGCGTCCGACTGTTGATTGTCGCGATCGCTGCTGAGATTTCTTTTAGTGGATAGCGATTCAAAATGGCACTTAAGTGCTATGAGAGATTCTGAAAAAATCTGAATCGCTGCTTTGGTACGCGGCCCCGTGCCCTTGGAATAAGGGGCGTTTCTATGGTTTTATGGTCCTAAATACCATTGCCTGGAGAGAGTGCTTTGGGACAGATCGAGCTAGGCCTTTTCGAGTTCTGCGGTTGGGAGCTTGACCTCGCTAAGCGAGAGCTGCGTGCCATGGGAGCGCCAGTACCCATCGGCAGTCGGGCCTTTGAAATTCTGGAAACACTCGTGGTTTCGGAAGGCGATATCGTATCCAAAGACGACCTTATGAAGCGCGTTTGGCCCGGACTCGTCGTCGAAGACAATACGATCCAAGTTCACATATCGGCAATTCGTAAGGCGCTCGGAAAAGATAGGAATTTGCTGAAGACCATTTCTGGTCGAGGCTATCGTATCCTCGGCGAGTGGACGTGCCATCGTAAATCAGCACACGCGCCGGCGCCGACGCCTCCCATCCACCCGCGATCAACTCGGAATTCGTTTTTTACAAATATTCCGGCCTCGATGTCTGATTTGGTAGGCCGCGAGACGACGATTACCCAAGTCCTGAACCTGACTTCTGCCTACCGAGTTGTTACGCTGACCGGTCCCGGCGGTATCGGAAAGACCGTGCTTGCGTCAGAAATCGCCCGCCGTTTGCTGCCATCGCTGGATGGCGACGCCTTCTTCGTAGAACTTGTATCCCTGTCGGATCCAAGCCTTGTTCCCACAACGCTAGCTCAAACCCTCGATTTGCATCTTCAGGGAGACGACATTTCCGCAGAGCTGGTGGCGCGCGCCATCGGAACGAGGAAGATGTTGTTGGTGATCGACAACTGCGAACACGTCATCGACGCAGCCGCCTCAATGGTCGAGGCGATCGTGCGCGCTTGCCAAAACGTATCGGTGCTCGCGACAAGCCGAGAGCTTCTCCGTATCGAGGGTGAATTCGCTTACCGCGTGCCCCCGCTCGAGGTTCCGGCGAGCGAGGATCTCGGCAACGCTCTGGAACATAGTGCAGTCCAGCTCTTCATCGCCCGCACCCGGGCCTTGCTATGGGATTTTTCGCCAAGCGAGGAAAGGCTGTCTGCCATCGCGACGATATGTCGGCATCTCGATGGAATTCCGCTCGCCATCGAATTTGCCGCCGCCCGCGCTGCGACCCTCGGTCTCCAACAGATCGCCGGCCGACTGGACGATCGCTTTGTCCTGCTGACCGGCGGACGTAGGACAGCTCTGCCTCGTCATCAGACACTCCGCGCGGCGCTGGACTGGAGCTATGAATTGCTGCCGGAAGCCGAACGCCAGCTGCTTTGCAGTTTGGCGATCTTCCCGGCCGGCTTTACGCTAGATGCCGCCGTGGCGGTGAGTGGGGAAACCGAGGCGGAAACGGCTCTCGCTATTTCTAATCTCGTCTCGAAGTCGCTGGTGACATTCGAAGGGGCCGAAACAGGTCCTCGTTGGCGTCTCCTCGAAACCGTGCGCGTCTACGCGCGCGAAAAACTCGGGGTCCGCGACCACTACCAACGCGCCATGCGTCGGCTGGCGAAGTACTTTCTGTCGTTCTTTCGGCCGTTTTCAGAGGAGCGCCATCTTCAGGCTGCGATCGAAGAAATTGGTCGCTATCGCCGGGAGATCGACAATCTGCGTGCCGCGTTGAGATGGGCTCTCTCGCCCGATGGGGACGGAATTCTGGGCGTAGGCTCGCCGCCGCCGCGAGCGACTTCTGGACTGCCATGTCGCTGGTTTCCGAGGCGGGCGACTGGGCGGAAAAGGCGCTCGAACAGATCGGCGAGGAGAGCGGAAGCCGCACGGAGATGGTCTTGCGATGCGCTCTCGGATTCGCGCTGATTTACACCCAAGGCATGAGCCATCGCGGCAGGGACCTGCTGACCGGTGCCTTGTCGCTGGCAAAGGCATTCGATGACTTTGATTACCAGCAGCGCGTGACATGCGCACTTTGGCTGTTCTCCGCCCGATCGATGGAATTGGAAGACGCGCTGGTGTTTGCGCGTGAATACGAGCAAGTCGTCAAGGGACGAGACATACAGTCCCGGGCTACGGCCGCATGGCTCGTGGGAATCCCTCAAACCTATCAGGCGGAGCACCAGGAAGCTGGCGAGCGGCTTGATTGGGCGGCGAGGCATTTCCCCTTCGACAATCGCCGCAAAAATATGCTGAGGCTCGGGGCCGACGTTCGGACGTCCTCCATGGCCCATAACACGGTGAACCTGATCTCACGCGGTCAGTTGGACGCGGCGGTTCGAACGGCTGAGGAGTCGATCCGGGAAGCACGCGAAACAAGGCAGCCATTCGTCTTATGTGTTGCTCTCGCATGGTCGGCTGCCTTCGTTTCACTAAGCCTTGACGAAGTGCATCGAGCCAAGGAATACGGCGAAGAGTTGCTCGACCATGCATTGCAGCATGGCCTGCGTCCTTTTCACGCGGTTGGCCTATGCGTGAAGGGAAGCCTGGCGGTTCGATCGGGCGATCCAAGGAGTGGCATCGACGCGATTCGATCCGGCATTGGTGAAATGCGTGAAGCCGCGTACCTGCTCTTTTATCCCTTTTTCTTATGCGAGCTTGCGTCTGCGTTGCAGACGGCCGGTCGTTTTAATGAGGCGCTTCAGGAAATCGGAAATGCCCTGCATTTTTCAGAGCAAAAAGGCTACCGGTGGATGGTGCCCGAGATTTTGAGAAGGAAGGGCGAGATATTAGCCGCCCAGAACATCAGCGACGCCTCTGATGTCCAAAACTTGTACCAACAGGCAATGCAGCAGGCCTCCGCGCAAGGCGGAATTTACTGGCAAATTTCGGCAGGCATCAGCCTGGTCGAATTCCTTGATCGCAATGATGGACGCGGATCGGCTCGCAATATCCTCCTTCCGATCTACCAGCAGTTCACGGAAGGATTTTCCAGCGTCAAACTGTCACGAGCAAAGATGCTGATCGACGGTCTGGGCTGAAACGAAGGCCGAAAATCGCTGCACGGCAGTCCCTACGTCGCAACCGAAATCAAATGTGGCCCACGTCCACGTTCAACACATGGAGCAAGGCCGCCGGAAAACCGGCGACCAGGCACGCGTCTGAAATGCCTTTACGTTCTGACTGAACGGAACGCAGTCCGGAGCTCTTCGCAGAACACCGTCGTCTGCTCCCAAGCTGCGAAGTGCCCGCCCTTCGCGAGCCTGTTGTAGTGTATCAGGTTCGGGTAGGCCCGCTCCGTCCAGCTCCGGGGCGCCGCATAGATTTCGTCGGGAAATACGCTGACCGCCACCGGAATCTTGACATTCTTCACAGCGAAGAATTCAAGCTTGTTCTCCCAGTAAAGGCGTGCCGACGAGACGGCCGTGTTCGTGAGCCAGTAGAGGGTCACATTGTCAAGGATATCCTCTCGTGTCAGGCCTTCCGTCTCGCCGTCGAAGACGCGGGCAATCAGCTCGTAGCTCCGGATGTCGTGATCGATCATCCACGCGGCAAGGCCAACGGGTGAATCCGCAATGCCGACCAAGGTCTGCGGGCGGTTTGCCATTTCGATCGCGTAGCCGAGGCCATGCTTGTAGAAGTCATCGAGCTGGTTGTAGGCGTGTTCCTCGTCGGCCGACAGTCCTGCAGGCTTGGTGCCTCCCGGCCGCAGCGCGGCGGCGATGTCGTCCGGAACGGTGGCCGGCATATTGACGTGGATCCCGGCCAGTTCCGGCGGGGCGATCAATGCCATCTGCTCAGTCACGGCGTCGCCCCAGTCGCCGCCCTGAGCGACATATTTCGAGTAGCCGAGGCGTTTCATGAGTTCGATCCAGGCATGCGCGATCCGGATGGGATCCCAGCCTTTCTCGGTTGGCCTTCCGGAGAAGCCATAGCCAGGGATCGAAGGAATGACGACGTCGAAAGCATCTGACGCGGAGCCGCCGTGTGCAGTCGGATTGGTAAGGGGTTCGATAATCTTCATCTGCTCGATGATCGACCCCGGCCATCCATGTGTCACGATGATGGGCAGGGCGCCGTCGCGCTTGGCTTTCACATGGATGAAGTGGATGTCGACGCCGTCGATCTTGGTCGTGAACTGGGGCAGGGCGTTCAGCCTCGCCTCGACCTTTCGCCAGTCATAGTCCTTTGCCCAATACCTTGCGAGCTTTTCGATGGTCGCGGATTGAACGCCCTGGGTATTGTCATCGACGATCTCGCGATCCGGAAAGCGCGTTGCTTCGATGCGGCGGCGGAGATCGTCGAGTTGGGCATCGGTCGCCTTGTATTTGAAGGGACGAATTTCCTCGCCACCGGCTTTGGCCAGGGCGATCGAGGCTGGAAGGACGCTGAGCGCGCCGGCGGCAGCGGCGGTTGCCAAAAGAGTGCGGCGAGTGACTGAGGATGAGATGGATGACATGGGTGTCTCCTGGGTTCAGAATTTCGACGCGCCAAAGCTCTCATGTGCGGAGGCGAGGTTCTATTGCACCAAGGTGTCGCCGATACCATGGGATCGGTTCCGCATGTGGATGGCAAACGCCTCTTAGAGATTGTCGAACAGGTCGATATTGACGAGAGCAATCAGGCCCGCTCGCTTGAAGCAGCAGGGTCTCCCTTGTCTCTAGGTGCAAAGGTGATCAGGGGTGTCGTGGCTTCAGGGCCTGCTCGCTCTGTCGAGCCAAACCAAATCGACTGATCGAGGTCGCAGAGTTGATGTTCCCTTGGAATTTGCAGAACGGGCCGCCATCATCGAAGATGGCGGCCCGGTCAGGATTCGATCGCGACAGCTGAATGCGGCCGGCGGCCTTTCCTGTGCGCAGCGCCGGAAGCTCTCTTCATGGCACATGCCGGCCGTGCAAAATGGAGCCGTCAATCGGGCAGCGGCCGTCCTGAGCGCTCGGCGATCATGTATTGCGCATACCAGTCCGGCCAGTTCTCATCATGATTGCCGCCGGTGCGTTTCTCATGTTCGCCATGGGCAGCAGCGGCGCGGCGCAAGGCGCTCGCAAGGTCGCTCTCCGATGAAAATGCCGCGCCGGTGGCGGCGATGCGGCCCGGCAGCCTGGCCGTCACCTCCTGGAAGAGCCAGCCGTTTCCATCGGGGTCGCTGAACGATGCAAAAGATGAGTAACTGCCGCGAGTTGGATGCGGTCCGGCAAGACGACCCTCGTCGTCCTGATGATGGAAAACGCCGCCGACATCATGAAAGATACCGCTCATTGCAGCGCCTCGGGCGGCCAGCGCCGCATGAGCCGTCTCAATGTCGGAAACGATGAGATGAAGGCCTTGCGCTGAACCCGGCTTGGCGGAGGTGACGCCACTGCCGAAGATGACAGAGCACGGGGAGCCAGGCGGTGTCACCTGAACCACCCGGAAACCGTTCGCGCCGGAAACGTCGGCGTCCAGCCTCCAGCCAAGCCCGGTGTAGAAGGCCTTTGCTCGATCGACGTCGGAAACCGGAATAACCACGACTTCGAGCTTCATGTCGACGTCATGCACCTTCTCTGCGGCAGTCCTATTGCGTTCCTGGATAGACATTTTCAATTTCCCGTAATGAGCGTGATGGGCATTGCCCGTGACGCTGCGGACGATGCGCCAGCCCCGTGCGGCCGTCCATTGTCCCATGGTGTCGGTTCGATTGTTGCGGCGATAATCCGCGATGGTCGATGAAGACCGCGCCGGACGCCTGTGACGCCCGCACGCAAAAACGCCTCCGTTTGTCCGACAGAGCAGACCAAGACCCTTTGTTCACCCCTAAGGCGTGCGCTCGCCCCCGGCGGAATGTGTCCGCAGAGGGCCGCTTTGGCGCCTCGCAACGCGCTTGTTACGCTGCAAGCGCTTCAACAAGATCGCTCGTATTCACGATGGCGCTGGCGTAATTGGGCATGTTGATTTCCAACGCCGCATGCATCATCTCGTCCGAGTAGTCCGCAACGGCGTCCCTCACCACCGTGACGTCGTAGCCGAGTTCGGCGGCAAAGCGGACCGTGGCTTCGATGCAGGTGTGAGCAACCAGTCCGATGACGATGATCCTCTCGATCCCGTGCCGCTTCAGCTGCAAATCGAGATCGGTGTTGGCAAATCCGCTTGAGCACCAGTGTTCGGACGCAACGATCTCGCCTTTGGCCGGAACGAATTCGGCACGGAATTCTCCGCCCCAGGTCCCGGATTCGAAACTTCGGCGGTGCCACGCCGCGCGCTGGATCGGCGCCACGAATTTCCAGTTCTCATAATCGCCTTCTCGGTACCGGTGATGCATGGCGAAAAAGATGGGAAGCTTTGCAGCGCGCGCTGCGGTCAAGACCTCCTGCATATGTGGCACGCAGTTGTTCGCTTCCGCCACCTCCTTGATCCGAGGCCAGATCTTTCCGCCCTCAGAGATAAAGTCGTTATAGGGGTCGACCACCACCAGGCCGGTGTTGTTTGGATCGTATGACAGGGATTTCATGGTGCTCTCCGTGCGGCAACTAGATTTAGACGGTCAGCTATTGCGGAGCGCGGCGCGCTCGATATTCGCGGCGAAGAGCGGCGTCTCGCCCTTATTGTGAGCGATGGACATCGGCTGGCGCTGCGTCCGGAAGATGTCGAATGGAATCCCCTGGCGGTCGAGGAAGGTGAGCATCTCGTCCGTCGCATAGGACCTGACGCGGTTGGTGAGCTCGCATCTCGCCTCGTCGATCCGCTTGGCGCTCAACTCCCAGGTCACGTGGATGGTCGTGCGCCCCGACGGGGTGAAAACGTCCGAGTGGGAGTCGAGGATCAGGTGATCCTTCTCACCGAGCGTCTCGACGTAATGCTGGACCATCAGGCTGCCGCCGATGGTCTCGACATTGATCGACATCCGTCTGCCGTCCGGCGCCGTGGTGAAGCCGGCGGCGATGTGGGCTGGAGAGCATTCCTGGTAGTCCTTCTCGGGCAATGTGAAGCACCAACGGGGGATGTCGATCTTCTCGATCGGCGCATTGATGATGGCGGAAAAGCTTGAATCGACGATCTGGTTCTCAACGCTGTGCATGTCATCTCTCCATTGTTCATCGTGATGGGCGGGCTGGCACGACAAGGCGTGCAATCCCGCGTAGTGGATTCTGTGTCGTCACAGGGAAACCGTTACCGAATATTGTGGTAGGCGCCGTGCGACTTGCTGGTTCACACGGGGCGCCTCTTCAGCCTACTTATCGGCCAAAGTCTGCGTGTAATGGCCGAGCCTCGACTCGATGTCTGGGTTCGTCTGCAGGCCCATCTCCATCAACCGGCCGATGTTCTTTTGCGCCACGGGACGCTGGACCGAGGAAATGAAGGCGTCCCAGCCGGCACCGATTTCCGGGTCGGTCGGCAGGCTGGCGAAATCGACCAGCCGTTTCGTATCCGCGATGGCTCCCCGGTCAAATCCGGAGATGCGCGCTGCAAGCGAGTCGACGAAGGGATCGAGCTTGTCGTCTGCGAACGAACGGTTCACGTAACCATATTGCTCGGCCAGTTCGCCGTTGATGTCGTCGGATCCGAGCAGGACTTCAAGCGCGCGCCCTCGGCCCATCAGCCTGGGAAGCCGTGCCATAGGACCGCCGCCCGGCACGAAGCCGGCGCCGACCTCCCATTGTGACAGAATGGCCTTTTCCCGGCTCGCAAAACGCATGTCGCTTGCCAGGGCGAGCTCGCTTCCGACCCCGGTGGCGCGCCCACGGATCAAGGCGATCGATACGACCGGCGCCTTGCTCAATCGCACCAGCATGTCGGGAAGCGGATGAAGACCCGTGCGCCCTGAGGGAAGGCTCGTCGACTCCTCCAGAGGCGGCGTGAAATTGTAGTGAGTCAGAAAGAAGCCCGGCACGTTGCTGTCGAACACGACGACCCTGAGGTTCGGATCAGTCTCGATGTCGGCGATAATCTTCTCGAGCTGCGGAATGGTCTCCGGACCGAAAATATTGAACGGAGGGTTGTCGAATGTCACCCGCCAATAGGCCGGCGTCCGCTTGTCCACTTTGATCTGGGATTCGTGTGCCGTTTCGGACCCGGGCTTTGATTGTACCGTGCTGTCCGGCTTGACCGGCGACTGGCCGGAGAGCGCAAGTGCTGGCAGCATCGGGACCGCAGCGGCTGTCAGAAACGTGGATGACGCGGCGACGACGGCGAGAGCAAGCCGGGACCGCAACCTTTTCGATGATGTGGGTGTCATGATTGTCTCCATGTCTGGGCTTGGTCAGCGAAATCCTTCGCTAGGGCTCGATTTCAAGAATGAGTTCGATTTCGACGGGCATTCCGAGCGGGATGCTGGGGACGCCCAGAACGATGCGCGGCGGAATCCTTTCCGCTCCGAAGATGTCGAGCAGAAGCTCGGAGGCGCCGTCTGCCACCTTCGGATGTTCGCGGAACGTGTCGGATGTCGCGATATAGACGCCGAGCTTGGAAATGCGACGAACGGAGTTCAACGATCCCAGCTGCGACCTCGCGGCCGCGATACCGCTGAGGCAGGCGGTGCGCGCGGCATCATAGCCTTGCAGGGTCGACAGCTCCTCGCCGACCCGCCCGAAGTAGACGGGATCATGGCCAATCACCGGAAGCATGCCGCTCAGGAACAGCAGCGGCCCTGACTGGATCGCCTCGACATAGGCGCCGAAAGGCGTCGGCGGGGGAGGCAGCACGATCCCCAGTTCCAGCAGGCGCTCCTCCGGGTCGCGGCCTACCATTTTCCCAAATGTGCGCCGTTGTCGACGTGCAGCACCTCCCCGGTGATATTCGCTGACTCGGTCAGATACACGACGCCGTCGACGATCTCCTGGACGGCCGTGATCTTTCCCATCGGCGAAAGCGACTTGAGATAATCTTTTGGGTTCGTCGCATGCAGCGGCGTATCGACCACACCTGGCGACACCGCATTGATCCGGATGTTATCCCTGGCGAATTCGAGCGCCAGGCTCTTGGTGATGGCATTGAGGCCGCCTTTCGTGATCATAGGCACGGACGCCGTCACACCGGCGATGGGATGATCCGTCAGCGACGACGTGATGGTGACGACGCTTCCTCCCGACTTCTGACGAAGCATCTGCCTGACAGCGCACTTGGTGAAGTGAAGGAAGCCTTCGACATTGGTGGCTGTGAGGCGCCGAAAGTCATCGATCGTGTAGTCGAGGAAGGGCTTGGTGACGAAGATGCCGGCGTTGTTGACCAGCGCGTCGATCGACCCGAATCGCTCGACGGCCCGCTGCGCCACACGCTCGGCGGTCTCCGGATCGGCGACATCGCCGTCGATCAACGCCAGCCTGTCATTGCGCTCGAACGCGGTCGTCTCGCTGACGCGTCTCGATGTCCCGACGACATTGTATCCCTTATCGAGGAAGGTCTTCACGAGGCCGGCGCCAATCCCTTGGGATGCGCCGGTGATCACCACTGTCTTGTGCAGGCTCATTTCCGCCTCCGTTATTGGTACGCACCGACCAGCCGCCCACCACCAATGGCCGGGCGCTACCTCGATCGCGAATTGTGTGTTGATCCGGCCTTCAGCCGGGAACGGTTTCGACATCTCCGTTGCCGTTCTGTCAGGAACATCTCGCCAAAAACGGTTGCCGCCTATTGTACGAAGGTGTCGCCGATACCTTTGGGTCGGATGGCGGGACCGAGCGTTGATCACCGGAGGAAGCCGAATCCGCGCGTTGGCGACACCATCGTCTAATGGAATCCGCTTTTTCCTTTCCGCATCCTCAGCAAGCCGGCTCGAGCCGGCGCTTCTTTAAAACCAAGCGGAAAGAGGTTCTGACATGCAGACGCATCTCCGAGAGATAACGGGAAACGAGGCGAAGACCGGCGACGGTCCTCTAGACGCGCTGATCGAGTTCTACAGGGCGTTCAACGCTGCCGACATGACGGCGCTGGAAGCCGTCTGGGTCGAGGGCGACGCTCCGAGCATGGACAATCCCATCGGCGGAATCCGACGTGGCTGGGGCGCGATTGCCGAGGGGTATTCCAGGCTTTTCGAAGGTCAGGCGAAGGTGCAGGTGGTATTCCACGACTTCACCAGCCAGGGCGGAGAAGACTGGCACCTCTTTGTCGGCCGCGAAAGAGGCCGATGCGAGACACCCGAGGAGAGGCTCGATGTCGCCTTTCGCACGACACGCTGGTTCGTTCGAACGAACGACGCCTGGCGACAACTCCACCACCACGGTTCCGTCGAAGACCCCGAGATGCTTGCAGACTACCAACGTTTGATTTTTGGGGGCAGGGCGAAAGGCAGCCAATACCAAGGTATCGCCGATACCAAGGTGTAACTGTGGTGCGAGCGGAAACTTGCCATACTTCTCCTCACGCAGCCGGTTCCGACTGCAGTCGAACAAGAAGGAGCGACAGATGAAGATCCTGATGGTGTTTACGTCCCATGACATTCTTGGCAGCACCGGCCGAAAGACGGGCTTCTGGCTCGAAGAAGGAGCTGCGCCCTATTATGTCTTTCGCGATGCCGGCGTTGAACTCGTCCTCGCCTCGCCCAAGGGCGGCCAGCCGCCGGTCGACCCGAAGAGCGATCTGCCGGAAAACCAGACGGAGGCGATGACTCGCTTCAAGCAGGACGCAGCGGCGCAGAAGGATTTCGCCAGCACCTTGAAGCTGGCGGACATGCGCTCGGAGGATTTCGACGCGGTGTTCTATCCGGGCGGCCACGGACCGATGTGGGATCTGGTCGACAACCCGGATTCGATCTCCCTGATCGAATCCTTCTACAATTCCGGCAAGCCGGTTGCCGCCGTCTGTCATGCACCTGCCGTGCTGCATCGGGTGACATATAAGGGCGCGCCGATCGTCAAGGGAAAACGCGTCACAGGGTTTGCGAACAGCGAAGAGGAAGAGGTTCAGCTCACCGACGTCGTGCCGTTCCTGGTCGAAGATGAATTGAAACGGCTCGGCGGACTTTATGAAAAAGCGCCGAACTGGCAGAGCTTTGCTATCACGGACGGGCGGTTGATCACCGGACAGAACCCGGCTTCTTCAACTGCCGGTGCGCAAGCCCTGGTCAAACTGCTTGCGGACCGGCCTGCTGTCGATTCGAGCGCCGCATAAGTCACAGCCGGGTGGCCAGCTGACAAACTCAGTATGCGTGGTCGCAAACGGGAGCGCCTGCGGATAGGCCGTGCCGCCCGCATGATCAGTTCGCTTGAGTCTTGTATGCGGCATCTTGCCGAACTGAAGCGACTCCCTTTACCGCACGAAGCGCATCGAGCGCGTCAGGATTGACACTACCGTTGACAATCATGAAGCGCTCGTGGCTTTGCACCTGTTCGAGGCCTTGCGACTTCAAGTCGCCGACGACCTCTCCCAAACTGCGGGCCTCGTTTTTGTCGATCCGAATGGTAACTTCAATCTTATCGGTCGTCATACCTCGCCGCTTCCTCTTGCCTGGAGCAGACCCTTGCCAACATCCCTAGCACGCGAAGATAGAGGCTTTGTAAGCTGAATCAAGCGCGCCCATAGCGCCCATCCGCGAAACTTCGGATCGGACTGAGCAATAAGAGCCGCAACGCCGGCGACATGTGGGGTCGCCATGCTGGTACCATCCCATCGGTCATACTTGTCATCGGGCAAGCTCGAAAATATATCGACGCCAGGAGCGGCAATGTCCACTTCCTGACCAGGATTCAAACCGCCGCATGAGAACGACGCCGGCGCGAAGGAGCGATCCACGGCGCCAACTCCGAGGATCGTGGACGCGTTCGCCGGAGAACCAACTGGGTTAATCTGTTGAGGACGGGAACTTTCGTTCCCGGCAGCGGCAACAACTAAGGTTCCTGCGTCTAAACATACCTGCCCAATTTGCTCGTAGTCGTCACTCGGCGCATCTCCAATTTGCGTTGCAGCGCCTAACGACATCGAAATAACATGGCAACCTTCATCCAGCGCCCATTCCATGCCGGCAATGATCGACCGGTCAGTACCGAAGCCGTCGTCGCCCAGCACCTTTCCAGCGTAGATTTCCGCCTCATGGGCGATACCGTAGCGTGGGCCGCTGGTCGGTCGCAACGGACCGCATGCCGTGCCGATGCAATGCGTTCCGTGACCGTGAACGTCGCCATCGGAACTACGTGTCGCAAAGAGTTTCTTGGTGACGGAACGGCCGACAAAATCCTGATGAGTTTCGTCAAATCCGGTATCCAGTACCGCCACCTTGATGCCGGCCCCGCTCAGCTCACCTTCGATAGCCCTGACAGCCTGCAGTCCCCAGGTGTTGCTGGTCTCTTCAAAGGCTGCCCGGGCCACAAGCCCCTCTGCTCCCTGCCTGCCCAATAAGCGATCGACCAGTTCGTTCACAGCGTCACGATAGCCGAGCAGGTAGTCACGGTCCAAATGGGTTGCAACGCCGCCCACCGTTGCCTGTGCGAGGCCTGGCCGCTTCGTCAGCGGGCCGCCGAGGGCGCGATAGGATCGCTCCGGCCGAGCAGCGCTGACGACCTTCCGCTGCATGGCATTTTGCAACATGGGCTTCAGTCTCTCGCCGTCCCGGCGCACAATTGCGATTCCGAAACGTTCAAAGTACTGAACATCAGCGCCATCGAAATCATTTGGCACCGCCACGGCGCTGCGAAAATCCTTGGACGACGCGACGCGGAAGCCGCCTTTTTCGAGTTGCTGTACACCCTCGCTCCTTGCTTTGGGTGTAAATCGCACCACCATGCCAAGACCCGATGTGCCGTCGCCCGGTGCGTTGACCCTGCCTCGCGTTGATTTCGCCATGATACCAACTCTCCCCCATCTTTCACGGTTTCAAAGCAATACAAAAGCCGCAAGATTGACGCGGCATACCCGTTAATCGAGCCGACACTCGCGTTCGGGACAGGTAGATCAATGCGGATTGACCAGATGTTTTTTCCGCTGTTTTGCCGCGAGAACACAAAGCTTCGCCGACTGAAAATTGGAGCGTTCGGCAAGCAAGCATAATAAATTGTACCTTGTAGGTCGATTTCGGGATGTACTTCCCCTGGCCGAAATCTCGGCGGCAAATATACATCTTATTGTTGAGTTGGCAAATGAAAATTCTAGTGGTCGTTCGTCAGTGTTTCATTGCTTTTCAGGTGGCCTATACTTCTGCATCTCCTCCCCATTGGTTTTCTTCGTTATTTTTGTGCCTGACAATACAAGGTGCGCTGAATCCGCACAGATATCGACTGGGTTTACGGGTAATTTACCAACTTTAAGATGAATAATAGCCCAATATGATTAGTTGACTTCGCGTTCTAGGTGTATGAATTATCCCGCGGGCTGGAAAACGGAGGGTGTTGCTAATGGCAATCGTTTTTCAATCGCACGGGGGTGCGGAGAAAAAACGTGCGGCTCCAGGGCCGAGCGTTCGGGCCGGGCGGCCAGCGACGGGTGACGTCGCGGTCGATGAAGAAGCTGACTTCGGTTATTTCGTACCGCCATTGGATGCGCCAGAGAATTACCTTCCCAACACGGCGGAGACGCTTGGGGAGCTCGATGAACTCGGCGAAATGATGATCGATGTTGTCGCGACGCCGACGAGCGAGGATCCGACGGAAGATTCCACGCTCCCGCCTGTGTTCACATATTGGGGACAATTCCTGGATCACGAGCTAACGGCCCGAACTGATCGCGAAGGGGCGATCTCGAGCATGGTCAACGCTCACCCGCCTGTCGCCTCGTCGACAGTGGAGAGCCAGTTCAGGAATGCTCGCTCGCCCCGCTTCGATCTGGATAGTGTCTACGGCGGATCGGCCGTCGGCGAGGGGATCGATGCAGATGTTGTCAAAGTGATCTCCGGCCTTCGCCACCCCACGCTGAAAAACAAAATGCGGGTCGGGACAGCCGTCGATCCGGGGCCGCTTCCAGACAACCTCGACGAACATCGCGACCTTCCTCGTTATGGCCAGGTCCAGTCCTCTGTCCGGGAGGCGGCTTTACGTCTGGCTGAGGCCGCCATGACTCCCGAGGCGTTTCATAAATTCTCTGATACCTTGCCCCAGCGGGCGATAATCGGGGACAATCGCAACGATGAAAATCTCGTCGTCGCGCAGTTCCATCTGAGCTTTCTCCGGTTCCATAATAAGGCCGTCGACTATCTCGCATCGCATGACACGGGCTGGATCGCCGATTTCAGCTCAGCCCAGGCTCTGACAAGACTTCATTACCAATGGTTGATTGTAGAAGGATACCTCAAAGGCGTTTGCGATCCGGTTGTAGTGGACCGCGTCGTCGAGGATCGGGCATCTCATTTCTTCAAATTCAGAGCCGAGTTCGATGCCCGGAGGCAGAATACCCGGCTCGGCAATGCTCTGCCGTTGGAGTTCTCCACCGCAGCCTATCGGTTCGGTCATTCCATGGTCAGAGCCTTCTATGACTACAACAAGAACTTTGGGCGGCCGGGCACCGGTTTTCTGAAGCGCGCCACCTTGCAGTTGCTATTCGAATTCACTGGCGGCGGCGGCAGGCTGGATGACGAGAAGAAGCTGCCTAAGAACTGGATAATCGACTGGACGCGCTTTACCGGAGCTGATCCCCATGATGCGGGCGATGGGGAGCCGGCCCGTCTTGCCAGGAGGATCGATACGGAACTTGCTCCGCCATTGCATACGCTGTTCAAGGAGGGGGAGGACCAGGCCGACCAACAGCTTAAGGAGTTGTTCAAGAACCTGGCAAGGCGGAACCTTCGTCGGGGCTACAATCTCAGGCTCCCGACGGGTCAGGCTTTACACAAGCATCTCAAACAAATTGGCGCGGTGCAGTCCTCGCCGATCCAAGATGTCTCAGCGCTGTTTGCCGCGAAGCCCGATCTGAAGAACTTCCTCGCCGGTACTGCATCGCGTTTCCACGAGCGTACACCGCTCTGGTTCTACATTCTGGCTGAAGCCGAGGCTGCAGGCGGAAACCGGTTGGGCGAAGTCGGGAGCTGTCTCGTGGCGTCGACCTTCGTGGGCGTGCTGCTGGCGGATCCGGACTCGGCTCTTTCGCGTGGGTTCACGCCCAATCAGAGCCCTCTCAAGATGCCGGACAACTCGCCGATCGACTCGATCGTCAAGTGGATGCGGTTCGCGGCGGTCATGCAGTAGTACTCGCAAGGCTGTTGCCTCGCCGCACCGCGGCGAGGCAAACCACCCTATCATCGGCGATTTACGAAGCCTTGGCTTCGAAAGCGGGGGCGAAATCACCCAGCGATTTTGCCTTGAGGATGGTGGCCTCGATATCCTGCTCCACGATCGCTTCAAGATCGGCGAAGCTGTCGATGACATAGTAGATCGGCTGGAGGATATCGATCCGGTAGGGCGTCCGGAGCACGCTCAGCAGATCGAACGGCCGGAATTCGCAAGCCTTGCCTTCCATCGCCGCCTTCGCTTCGCTGGGCGATGAGACGATGCCCGCGCCGAAGCAGCGGCGTCCCTGCGGCGTATTGATCAGGCCGAATTCGACGGTGAACCAGAAGATCCGGAACAGGTGCCATGAATAGCCCTTGCCGAGGCGGACGGCGGTTTCGCCGAAATGCCGGACGAAATTGGCATAGCTCTGGTTGGTGAGCATGGGGCAATGGCCGAAGACCTCGTGGAACAGGTCCGGTTCCTCGATATAGTCGATATGCTCGCGACGGCGCAGGAAGGTTGCGAGCGGGAATTTGCCTTGCGACAGAAGTTCATAAAAGCGCGAGGGCGGAATGAGCGCCGGCACCCCTTCGACGCCAAAGCCGGTGGTCTCGTTCAGGCGTCTGTTCACATCGAGAAGCTGAGGCACTTTGTCGGGCTTGAGCCCCAGCATTTTGACGCCGTCCAGATATTCGCGGCAGGCCATGTCGGAAAGCAGCGTCATCTGACGCCGGTAGAGTTCACCCCAGATCGCATCTTCATCCGGGGTGTAGTCGTACAAACCATCCGGGCCGGGCAGTTTGGCGGTGTAGCTGCTTTCCTTGGTCATGTGCTGATCCTCCCGAGCAGGGCGCTTTTCCTGCCATTATGATCCGAGTTTGGAGGATTTTCTTTTCTTTCATGCTGGCTGTCGCCATAATGGTGGCAAATCTTCCCGAAAGTAGCGCCAAAAATGAAAGAACCTGAGAATTTTCGCCGCAAGCTTCTGCAGCTCGTCCAGGCCGACGGCAGCCTGTCGCTGGCCGACCTGGCGGAAAAGGCCGGCATGTCGCAGAGCTCGGCCTGGCGGAAAATCCAGGAGCTGGAAGCCGACGGCGTCATTCGCAAGCGTGTGACATTGCTCGATCCTGGAAAACTCGATCTCAAGCTCTGCGTGATCGCGCATGTGACGCTGGAGGATCACCACGAAGAGGCGGTCGCGTCTTTCGCTTCGATGGTGCTGGAGCGGCCGGAGATCATGGAGTGCTACGCCTTGTCCGGCGCCTTCGACTACATGCTGAAGATAAGGGCAAGCGACGTGGAAAGCTACGAAGCCTTCATGACCCGCTATCTCATGCGCAACCCGCATGTGCGCACCGTCGTCTCGAGCTTTGTGCTGCGCGAGCTGAAATTCTCGACCGAACTGCCGATCTAAAGCAATTCCAGGAAAAGTGTGAAGCGGTTTTCCGTCCGGAACTGCGTAAAAGGGTGATGTGACGTTTATCGCCGAACGAGGCAGCGGAATCATCGCGTTCTGTCGCCATGTCAGTGACCCGGCATCAGCACTGGAAAGCCTTCAAATGTCTTCAGCGTATCGAGAACGATCGACGTCTTCACGTGCTGCACCGACTCGTGCGGCAACAGAACGTCGTTGACGAATTTGGAGAGGTCGGCGAGCCCGCGGGTCGCCACCGTCAGGTGATAATCCATTTCACCGGTTAGCGCATAGGCTTCGAGAACTTCCGGCAGTCCGTTGATCAGCTGGGAAAATCGGCGGGCGTTGTCTCTGTTGTGGGTCGCAAGCGTCACGGAAATGACCACCAGCATATCGAGACCCAGCTTCTGCCGATCGAGGTAAGCCCGGTAGCTGCGGATATATCCTTCAGCCTCCAGTCTCGTTCGCCGGCGCGAGCATTGCGACGGTGAAAGCGCGATCCGTTCGCCCAGCTCGTTGTTCGTCAGCCTGCCGTCTTTTTGAAGTTCCTGAAGCAGGCGCAAATCCAATTTGTCGAGCGGCTCATCCATTGCACGAAATCTCCAAAACACTCACGGATCGTGCATAATCTCTTCCTGAAGCATAAAGAATGCAAGAACTTTGCACGCGTTTTGGGCCACACTTTGCATATCAAATGCAATCTCCTCTGGAGGAAAGAAAATGGGTCCTTTTCCGCATGATGCGCCGCCCTCGGAAATCACCGCCGACAATCCGGCCGGCACCGACGGCTTCGAATTCGTCGAATTCGCCCATCCCGAGCCCGAGACGCTGCGCGAGCTCTTCACGCGCATGGGCTATGTTGCCGTCGCCAGGCACAAGACGAAAGACATCACCGTCTGGCGCCAGGGTGACATCAACTACGTCCTCAACGCCGAACCCGGCAGTCATGCCGCGCGTTTCGTCGCAAATCATGGTCCCTGCGCCCCGTCGATGGCATGGCGCGTCGTCGACGCCCAGCACGCCTTCGACCACGCCGTGTCAAAAGGCGCTGTTCCCTATGAAGGGGACGACAAGATGCTCGACGTCCAGGCGATTGTCGGCATTGGCGGCTCGCTGCTCTATTTCGTCGAGACCTATGGTGCCAAGGGATCGGCTTACGATGCCGAGTTCGATTGGCTCGGCGAGCGCAACCCGCATCCCCAGGGGATCGGCTTCTATTATCTCGACCATCTGACGCACAATGTCTTTCGCGGCAACATGGACAAGTGGTGGGATTTTTACCGCAACCTGTTCAATTTCAAGCAGATCCACTTCTTCGATATCGATGGGCGCATCACCGGTCTGGTGAGCCGCGCCATCACCTCGCCCTGTGGCAAGATCCGTATTCCGCTGAATGAATCGAAGGACGACACCAGCCAGATCGAGGAATATCTGAGGAAGTACAAGGGCGAGGGCATCCAGCATATCGCCGTTGGAACAGAAGACATCTACGACGCCACCGACAGGCTTGCCGAAAACGGCCTGCGCTTCATGCCGGGTCCGCCGGAGACCTATTACGACATGTCCTATGAACGCGTGAACGGCCATAGTGAACCTGTCGAACGCATGAAGAAACACGGCATCCTCATCGATGGCGAAGGTGTGGTGAATGGCGGCATGACGAAAATCCTGCTGCAGATCTTCTCCAAGACCGTCATCGGCCCAATCTTCTTCGAGTTCATCCAGCGCAAGGGCGACGAAGGCTTCGGTGAAGGCAACTTCCGAGCTCTTTTCGAGTCGATCGAGGCCGATCAGATCAAGCGTGGTGTCATCGGGACTGCAGCGGAGTAAACTCACTAGCGCCGCGCATCTGTCGGACGCGCGGCGCTGGAGTGTTCGGGGAGGAGTGAGCATGGACCAGACATCGATCCAGACGTCGGATGGTGAAGCCGCGACAGCAAACACGCTGAAATACATGCCGGGGTTCGGCAATGACTTCGAAACCGAGTCGCTCCCCGGCGCCTTGCCGCAGGGCCAGAACAGCCCGCAGAAGTGCAACTACGGTCTTTATGCGGAGCAGCTTTCCGGCTCGCCGTTCACCGCGCCACGCGGGACCAACGAAAGGTCTTGGCTTTACCGCATCCGTCCGAGCGTGCGTCATACCCGCCGCTTCTCCAACGCGTCCTATCCGCTCTGGAAAACCGCGCCTTGCCTTGACGAACATTCGCTTCCGCTCGGCCAGCTTCGTTGGGATCCCATCCCGGCACCCTCGGAGAGACTGACATTCCTCGAAGGGGTGCGGACCATCACCACGGCAGGCGACGCCACCACCCAGGTGGGCATGTCAGCCCATGCCTATGTCTTCAATGAGGACATGGTCGACGATTACTTCTTCAATGCCGATGGTGAATTGCTGATCGTGCCGCAACTCGGCGCCATCAGAGTGTTCACCGAAATGGGCATCATGGATGTCGAGCCCCTGGAAATATGCCTCATCCCCCGCGGCATGATGTTCAAGATTCTCAAGGGCGGCGAGCAGACAGTCTGGCGTGGCTACATCTGCGAGAACTACAGCGCGAAATTCACGCTGCCGGACCGCGGGCCGATCGGCGCCAACTGCCTGGCAAACCCGCGCGACTTCAAGACGCCCGTTGCCGCTTTCGAAGAAAAGGAAACGCCGTGCCGCGTGCATGTGAAGTGGTGCGGAAAATTCTATGTCACCGATATCGGCCATTCGCCGCTGGATGTGGTAGCCTGGCATGGCAACTATGCCCCGTTCAAATACGATCTGCGGACCTTTTCACCGGTCGGCGCCATTCGCTTCGATCATCCCGATCCATCGATCTTTTCGGTGCTGACCGCGCCGACCGAAGATGCGGGTACGGCGAATGTCGATTTCGTGATCTTTCCGCCGCGCTGGCTGGTCGCCGAGCACACCTTCCGTCCGCCCTGGTACCACCGCAACATCATGAGCGAATTCATGGGGCTGATCCACGGCCAGTATGATGCCAAGGAGGAGGGCTTCGTGCCGGGCGGCATGAGCCTGCACAACATGATGCTTCCCCACGGGCCGGACGCGCTCGCCTTCGAAAAGGCATCCAATACCGAGCTCAAACCCGTGAAGCTCGATCACACCATGGCCTTCATGTTCGAGACCAGGTACCCGCAGCAACTGACGAAATACGCAGCCGAGCTCGAAACGCTGCAGGATGATTACCTCGAGTGCTGGGATGGCCTGGAACGCAAGTTCGACGGAACCCCTGGTATCAAGTGAGGGGCATCAAGTGATGCATCAAGTGAAGTCCTCCGGCACGGAATTTCGGACATGAAACTTGCAACGTTAAAAGACTCCACGCGGGACGGCCGGCTCGTCGTCGTTTCCCGCGACCTGACCCGCTGTTCCGAGGTCGGTCATATCGCCCGCACATTGCAGGCGGCGCTCGATGACTGGGAGCATGTGGCTCCGAGGCTCGCGCTCATTGCTGAAGGCGTCGAGACGGGCGCTCAGCCGACGATCCGGTTTCACGAACATGACGCAACGTCACCTTTGCCGCGAGCCTACCAATGGGCCGACGGTTCCGCCTACGTCAACCATGTCGAACTGGTGCGCAAGGCACGCGGCGCCGAGATGCCGGCGAGCTTCTGGACCGATCCGCTGATCTATCAGGGCGGTTCGGACGCTTTCCTCGCGCCGCGTGACCCGATCGTCATGGCCGACGAGGCTTACGGGATCGACATGGAGGGCGAGGTCGCCGTCATCACTGGCGACGTGGCCATGGGGGCCAGCCCGGAAGCGGCGCGCGGCGCCATCCGCCTGGTGATGCTCGTCAACGACGTGTCGCTGCGCGGTCTGATCCCGGGCGAACTGGCCAAGGGATTTGGTTTCTTCCAGTCGAAGCCGGCATCGGCATTTTCTCCGGTCGCCGTGACGCCGGACGAGTTTGGAGATGCCTGGGACGGCGGCAAGCTGCATCTTCCGCTGCTCGTGAGCCTGAACGGCAAGCCGTTCGGCAAACCCAACGCCGGCATCGACATGACGTTCGATTTTGGCCAGTTGATCGCCCATGCCGCCAAAACCCGCAATCTCGCGGCCGGCACGATCATCGGCTCGGGGACAGTGTCCAACAAGCGGGACGGCGGCCCGGGCAGGCCGGTGGAAGAGGGAGGAGACGGCTACTCCTGCATCGCCGAAATCAGGATGATCGAGGCCATCGACACCGGATCGCCGAAGACACCGTTCATGAAGTTCGGGGATCAGGTGCGCATCGAGATGAAGGATCATGCCGGCCATTCGATTTTCGGGGCGATCGAGCAGACGGTCGAGAAATACAACGGAGCCGACCCGCAATGAACGAGGTCGTTCTCTACGACTACTGGCGATCATCGGCGAGCTATCGCGTCCGCATCGCGCTCAATCTCTTGGGCGTCGACTACAGAACTGTGCCTATCAATCTGTTGGACGGCGCGCACAAGACGCCGGAATATCTGGCCCTCAACCCGCAGGGGCTCGTGCCGACATTGGTCATCGACCGGAAGACACTGACCCAGTCGCTGGCAATCATCGAATATCTTGCCGAGACTCGGCCGGAATGCAGATTGCTGCCACCTGACATTGCCGATCGCCAGAAAATCCGCACCCTTGCCTATGCGGTCGCCATGGACATCCATCCGATCTGCAACATGCATGTCGTGTCGCATCTGATGTCCATGACGGATAAGCCCGATGCTCGCGAGGAATGGATGAAGCATTTCATTACCGACGGACTGCGCAAACTGGAAGCCATGATCGGCAAAGCCGATGGCGCATTCAGCTTTGGGGACGCGCCGACGATGGCGGACCTCTGTCTCGTTCCCCAGCTCTACAACGCCCGCCGCTGGGGCGTTGAGTTGACCGCTTTCAAGCGCATCGTTGACATCGACGCCAGATGCGCAGACCTGCCGGCCTTCCAGGCGGCGCATCCCGACCGTGGGAGACCGTAGCGACAGACGGCTCGTATCCGGCCGCGCGCACGGCATCTTTCAATGCAAGCAGCGACACCGTACCTGCCGTGTAGCGGATCGTGACCTGCCGTGTAGCGGATCGTGGCCTTCCCGGTCGCCAGGTTGACGGATACGTCGACGACGCCTGCGGTACCACTTTCAAAGCACACTCGACGCGGGAGACGCACGAGACGCACGACATGCCCTCGATAGGCACCTCCAGCGTCTCGATACTGGAATCGTAGCCTGCGCCTTTCGATGGCTTGCAGGACGGCGGCCGCGTACACCGTGTCCTTGAACGTCACGGTCGCGCATTCCCGCGAGGTTCACCGACGCAGTGTTGACGCCAGGCACGGCGTGAATCGCCCGTTCACTGTGGAGACGCATGACGCGCACGACATGCCCTCGATCCCGAACTCCGTCGGAATGGGTGATGCGGTCGATTTTTCGATCTTGGATATGGCAGTCATGGACGATCCCTTGTGACTGCACACATAGGTAATCCTTCCCATGATGGGCAGTTCAAGGGCTCGTGTTGACAAGGAGCTTCAAAAATTGCTTTGGAAACGAACGCGAGCGAAAATGCGGCGTTGCTAGGATCAAATCTTCGGGCCATGGAGAGCGATGTGAGGCAGCGAGAGAATTTAGCGACTGCACCGGCTACCGTTGCGTTCATAGACATCGCGGGATTCAGCGCGATTGCGGACATCTATGGAGACGCAGCCGCGCTCGACGTGCTTGAGGTATTCGAGGGCATGGTCCGCGCCGCCCTCAGCGGCTATGATCCGCCGATCAAATGGATCGGCGACGAGGCGATGCTATCATTTCCTGAACCGGATACGGCGATCCAGGTACTCGGACCGCTGCTGCAGGCCTGCCGTAAGGAGCCGCGACTGCCGCTCACTCGGACCGGGCTGAACCACGGGCCGGTCGTCCGCAGGGCCGGCGATCTCTTTGGATCGACGGTCAATGTTGCGGCACGAATCGCAGCGCTCGCTGCACCCGGCCAATTGCTCGCGACCCAGCCCGTTGCCGAGGCGGCCGTCGCCAGAGGCATCCTGGTACGGGACCTCGGAATGGTGGCAATTAGATCGGTGGCGGGGGAAGTCCCTCTCTATGAGATCGAGCTTGCTCCATCTGCTGACCCAGCGTGGATCGATCCCGTATGCAAGATGCATGCACCGTACTCGTCCTACAGGCGGGCCGCCCCCGACGGGCCGTGGTTTTGCTCGCCGCAGTGCGAAGAAGCGTATCGACGGTCGCCTCAGACCTATGAGGTTCCGCGCTGACGGTTTGAAACCCCGGCGCGGAAACTTGCTAACGCTGGCGCTCCGTTCCGAAATCAAACTTGTTTGAAACTGGACGGATAGCCGGCCTTCTCAATGGCGGTTATGATCGCGGCGGGATCGCTCCTGGTTTCAACCTTGGCAGTCCTGGTCCCAAGATCGATGCTGGCGGAGGCTTCCGGGATCGGCAGTCTTGATCGCCTTCTCCACGGTGCTTGCGCAGTGGCTGCAGGTCATGTCGTGGATTTCGAATTCGTACATCGTAGTCTCCAAATAGTTTGACCGCCCGGATATGGGGCTTCCAACCATGGGAAGGTCAAGTCCCATTCCGCACGAAAGAAATTCTCCGTTTGGACAGCTCCCGATACAGCGCTTCCGGCGACACGCCGATGTCGTCCGCCAGCGCCTTCCACTCTCCTTTCGACGGCAGCCCGCCATCGTTCCAAGCAAGCCAGGATTCAAGACGAGCGGCGACGGTCTTCAGACTGGCAATCTCCGCGCGCTTCCTTGTCTGCTGTAGCTGATTGGAAAGGTAGGACGCCCAGCCTTCGGCGAAGTCCGAATTGCTGCGCAGCGCGCGTCTGATCAATTGGACTGGCACCGAGGTCGCGCTCACGTCGGCCACCGCGACGGCGTCGCAATGGTAGACGCTGGAGAAGACCGAGGCTTCCGCGAGGATCACTCCCGACGACGCCCGCTGCAGCACCGCAATGTTTCCGTTGGCCTGATGCCGAACGAGATGAACGACGCCCACCTCCACGAGATACAGGCTTTCCACGTCGTCGCCTTGGTTGAAGAGATCCTGGCCTGCGCCGAAAGTCTTTCTTCTGGTCGAGAGGCCGCGAATGTAATCCATGAGGGTGTCGGACATGATTTCGATCATGTCCGACACGTGGACGACAAGCAATGGTGGCGGTTACATTCTCAACTGGAACGTAATCGATGAAATCCCTACTCGTCGGCATTACATTCGCCGTTCTCTCGACACAGGCCTCGGCCGAGGGAGCGCATCACGCGACATCCCCTATGCGCAGGAGGCGGCGCGGGATATCAAATCCTTGTCGGAAACGGATGTCGACGAACTGACCAGAGGGGGTGGTTGGGGCTTTGCGAAGCCGGCGGAGCTCAACGGCTACCCCGGTCCTTCGCATGTGCTTCAGATGAAGGACCGACTAGGCCTAACGGACGATCAGCTCCTGAAAGTGCAGGAGGCTTTCGACCTCATGCAGGCTCGGGCGTCGGAAGAGGGGAAGGTTTTCGTCGAGATCGAGCGGAAGCTCGACGCAGCGTTCAGGAGCAGGGCCATTACAGAATCCGAACTTCGCGACTTGGTCGCCACTGCCGAGGCGAGCCGATCACGGCTGAGGTTCATTCACCTTGCGGCGCATCTCGAGGTGACTCAGCTTCTCGACGCCGGCCAGATCGCCGCCTACGGCAAAGAGCGCGGCTATTCGAAATAGCCGTCAGGCGGAAGCAGGCGCGACGGCACACGGCTTTTAGCCACGCAGGAGCGCGTGACGAACGATGGCTGCGAGGAAGGCGACGACGGCCGCCGCGATCACCGTGGCCTGGCGGTTGGCCCCTCCAAGTCACGAGAGCGCATCCTTCATTTCCCGCGAAAACGAAGCCGTCGAACAACAGTGATCTTGGAACAGGCACGGTTCTCGGTCCCGGACACGACCGGCTCCCACGGGAAGACGTCGGCCATTTAAACATGCGGCCGACGTCCCTCGCCTAAAGGTCAAAGCTTGTTGCTAAAAAGCATAGCTTTAATCAAGCCTATCGTTACATCTCCGAAACATACGGTTTAATTTTGGTCTGAGTTTCTATTCCTGACGATGCAGATCGATGTTTTCTTTGTATTTCATCCCGCTCTGGCGCTAGGCGTCGAGCGGGAATTTTAACTGCGTCAATTAGATGGCTGCCGGTCAAAATGACTGGCTGCCTACAGGTTTCTCACGTGAGCCTACTCAGCTGCACCCGCTCGTAGCACCACACGTGTCGCACTTCTCGCAGGTGCCATTCCGCACCATCGTGAAGTTCTGGCACTCCGAGCACATGTTGCCGGTATAGCCCTGCATGATCGAGCGTTGGCGGCGTTCGGCTTCGCGCTTCTTGGCTTCGGATTTTGCCGTTGCCGCGTCAGCTGCTGCCTTGTCTGAGAACAAGGCCGTTGCGTCGCTGGTGAGTTCCTCGGTCACCTCTTCGGCGATCTCTTCCGCCAGTTCCTTGGCGCGCTCCTCGTAATCGCGCTTGAAGGCGACGATTTCGGAGGTGGCTATGGCGACCGTCGGCTCCAGCTTGCGGGCAGCCGCACCGGCAAAAGCGGTCACGGTGCCGGTGGAAGCGGCGCGGGCAGGGGCGGCGGTGGCCGCACCCTTGGGTTCGCCTGCCTGGCGTTCGCCGCCGGTGCCGGGCACCAGCGTTGGCTTGTAGCCGCGGGTCCAGCCGGTGGAGAGCAGGTTGGTCTTGCCTTCCTGGATGCCCTTGCCGAGTGCCGTGTTCGAGAAATCCGACGTATCGACATGCGCCAGGTCATGGCGGCCGAGATAAGAGACGGCAAGTTCGCGGAAGACATAGTCGAGGATCGACGTGGCGTTCTTGATCGCGTCATTGCCGATGACCATGCCGGCCGGCTCGAACTTGGTGAAGGTGAAGGCCTCGACATATTCCTCGAGCGGCACGCCATATTGCAGGCCGAGCGAGATGGCGATGGCGAAATTGTTCATCATCGCACGGAAGGCAGCGCCTTCCTTGTGCATGTCGATGAAGATCTCGCCGATGCGGCCGTCGCCGAATTCGCCGGTCCGCAGATAGACCTTATGTCCGCCGACGGCGGCCTTCTGGGTATAGCCCTGGCGGCGGTTCGGCAGCTTCTCACGTTCGCGCGAAACTCGTTCGACCACCCGCTCGATGATCTTTTCGGTGATGGTGACGGCCTGGGCGGCCAGCGGCGCCTGCAGCAGTTCCTCCAGCGCATCCTCGTCGTCCTCGTCTTCGATCAGCGAGGAATTCAGCGGCTGCGACAGTTTCGAGCCGTCGCGATAAAGCGCGTTGGCCTTGAGGCCAAGCTTCCAGGAGAGCATGTAGGCGTTCTTGCAATCCTCGACGGTCGCCTCGTTCGGCATGTTGATCGTCTTGGAAATCGCGCCTGAGATGAAGGGCTGGGCAGCCGCCATCATCCGGATATGGCTTTCCACCGAGAGGTAGCGCTTGCCGATCTTGCCGCAGGGATTGGCGCAATCGAAGACCGGCAGGTGCTCATTCTTGAGGAAGGGCGCGCCTTCCAGCGTCATCGCACCGCAGACATGGATGTTGGCGGCTTCGATGTCCTTCTTCGAGAAGCCGATATGGTCGAGCAGGCTGAAGCTCATGTCGCCGAGCTGTTCGTCGGAAACCTTCAGCGTCTCCTTCAGGAAGTCGGCGCCGAGCGTCCACTGGTTGAAGACGAACTTGATGTCGAAAGCGCTCTTCAGCGCGGCGTTGACGGCTTCCACCTTCTCGTCGGTGAAGCCCTTGGTCTTCAGCGTCGACGGATTGATGGCCGGTGCCTGGTTCAGGTTGCCGTGGCCGACGGCATAGGCCTCGATCTCGGCGATCTGGCTTTCCGAATAGCCGAGCGTGCGCAGCGCGTCGGGCACGGCGCGGTTGATGATCTTGAAATAGCCGCCGCCGGCGAGCTTCTTGAACTTAACGAGGGCGAAGTCGGGCTCGATGCCTGTCGTGTCGCAATCCATGACGAGACCGATCGTGCCGGTGGGCGCGATGACCGAGACCTGGGCATTGCGATAGCCATGCTGTTCACCGAGCTCGAGCGCCTTGTCCCAGGCCGATTTGGCGTGGGCGACGAGATCCTGGTCCGGGTTTTCCGAATGGATCAGCGCGACCGGGTTGATCGACAGCGCCTCATAGCCGGAGCTCTCGCCATGCGCGGCACGGCGATGGTTGCGAATGACCTTGAGCATGCTCTCGCGGTTCGGCGCGAAGTTCGGGAACGGACCGAGCTCGGCAGCCATTTCGGCCGAGGTCGCGTAGCAGATGCCGGTCATGATCGCGGTCAGCGAACCGGCAATGGCGCGGGCTTCAGCGGAGTCGTAGGGAATGCCTGTCGACATCAGCAGGCCGCCGATATTGGCGTAGCCGAGGCCGAGCGTGCGGTATTCGTAGGAGAGTTCGGCGATGCGCTTCGACGGGAACTGCGCCATCATGACCGAGACTTCGAGCACGACGGTCCAGAGGCGAACCGCATGTTCGTAATCGGCGATGTTGATGCGCTTGGTGGCCTTGTCCTTGAACTGCAGCAGGTTCAGCGAGGCAAGGTTGCAGGCGGTGTCGTCGAGGAACATATATTCCGAGCACGGGTTCGAGCCGCGGATCGGGCCGCCGGCCGGCGAAGTGTGCCAGTCGTTCATCGTCGTGTTGAAGTGAATGCCGGGATCGGCCGAGGCCCAGGCAGCGTAGGAAATGGTTTCCCAGAGATCGCGGGCCTTCAGCGTCTTCATCACCCGGCCGTCCTTGCGGGCGGTCAGGTTCCATTCGCCGTCATTCTCGACGGCGCGCAGGAAGTCGTCCTTGATCGAGACGGAGTTGTTGGAGTTCTGGCCGGATACCGTGAGGTAGGCTTCCGAATCCCAATCCGTGTCGTAGGTCTTGAATTGGAGGTCCTTATAGCCCTGGCGGGCGAACTGGATGACGCGTTGGACGTAGTTCTCGGGAACCTGGTCCTTCTTGGCGGCGCGGATTTCGCGCTTCAGGGCAGGGTTCTTGTTGGGGTCGTAACAATCGCCATTGTCGCCGCCTTCGCAATTGAAGCAGGCCTTCATGATCGCCTTGAGATGCTTGGCGACAACCTTCGAGCCGGTGACGAGAGCCGCGACCTTCTGCTCTTCCTTGACCTTCCAGTTGATGTATTCCTCGATATCCGGATGGTCGATGTCGACGACCACCATCTTGGCGGCGCGTCGCGTCGTGCCGCCCGATTTGATGGCGCCGGCGGCACGGTCGCCGATCTTCAGGAAGCTCATCAGGCCGGAGGAGCGGCCGCCGCCGGAAAGCTTTTCGCCTTCGCCGCGCAGCATCGAGAAGTTGGAGCCGGTGCCGGAGCCGTATTTGAACAGGCGCGCTTCACGCACCCAGAGGTCCATGATGCCGCCTTCATTGACGAGATCGTCCTCGACCGACTGGATGAAGCAGGCATGCGGCTGCGGGTGTTCGTAGGCCGACTTGGACTTGGTCAGCTTGCCGGTGAAGGGATCGACGTAGAAATGGCCCTGGCCGGGGCCGTCAATGCCGTAGGCCCAGTGCAGGCCGGTGTTGAACCACTGCGGCGAGTTCGGGGCGACGCGCTGGGTGGCGAGCATATAGGCAAGCTCGTCCTTGAAGGCCGAGGCATCTTCCTCGGAGGAGAAATAGCCGCCCTTCCAGCCCCAATAGGTCCAGGTGCCGGCAAGACGGTCGAAGACCTGGCGCGCATCGATTTCCGAGCCGGTCTGCTCGTCCTTCGGCAGGTTCTTCAGCGCAGCATCGTCGGGAACGGAGCGCCACAGGAAGGAAGGAACATCGTTTTCCTCGACCTTTTTCAGCCGTGTGGGAACGCCGGCCTTGCGGAAATACTTCTGCGCCAGCACGTCGGTCGCGACCTGGGAGAACTGCGCGGGAACATCGATATTCTCGAGGCGGAACACGACCGAACCGTCAGGGTTCTTGATCTCGCTCGTCGCCTTGCGGAATTCGATATCCGCATAGGCGCCTTGGCCGGCCTTCGTGAAACGACGTTCGATGCGCATTGTCTTGACCTCGCGTTGGCGCCCGGTCCCCACGACCTCAGGCGCAAAATTCCTATCCGGCGGCACTTTGTCGTCGCGCAGCCAGTCTCGTTTCCGTATTGTGACAGGGGTGTCATCCGGAGATGTCCTTCCTGTATCTTGTGGTGATGGTGGCTGCAAACGCTAAATATAGTATTAACAGCTTATTATCGCCAGTCCCAATGTCACTATTTTTGGAGGCTGAAAACCGCGCAAAAATCCTGTCGGGCCTGAACCGCTCCCGGTCCATCGCCCTGATTCCGCGTCCTAATTTTCAATAGGGAACCGGGCTCGTTACCTCCGGTCCTGTCGCCGCCGCAACATCAGAAGCAGTAAAGTTTGAAACAGCTGATTCCGTCAAGGGCTGGCTTTTAATTGATTGCTAACCACAACATGTTGTGGATGCGCCTGTGGAGATTGGGGAAAGCCGGGGAGCGCTGATATTACAATGGCTTGCAGGCGTTGCCGGCTAAGGAAAACCATGGAACGGCAAAAAAGCATCCTGCGGCAAATCTTGTGATGGCATTTCCGGCGCAAATGGGCATGCCGATTCGCCGGGTAAAATCCGCACTCCTAAAGCGCGTCCTTATCGCAAAACCACAAACTTTTGCGCGACATGCTGTTAGAGCGCATCGATGGCGATCGTGACGATGGCGACACCGATCGGCCTGTTCTCTTCGTCCATGACGACGAAGCTCGCCTGCGTCTCGAGATTTTGGCTGGATTCATTGCGTTCCGCCCGATCGATGAAGATCTCGCGGGAGCCGTTGGCGAAGGTTCTGAGATATTTCTCCTCGTCGCCCTGCCAATAGTCGGCGGTGATGGTGCTCTGCCCGACATTCAGTCCGTGCGAATCCGTGACGAAAAATTCGAGAACCGCGCCCTGCGAGGCGTTCTGTTTTTCCCTCAGGTAATGCGACACGGTTTTGTCGAGCAGCAGCTTGACCATCTGCAGTTGGTGCTGATTAACCTCCGACCGATAGGTCTCATCGAGCACCAGCATATCCATTTCGCTGACATTGCCGAATTTCGCGTTCTGCTCGGCAATGGCTTTCAGCACCAACGGCGTTTCCACTATGGGCCGGATCCGTTTCTCGACATAGTCCCGCACGAGGGGAATGTAGGCAGGCTCAGCGCGGATAGGCGCCAGCGGCAACAGAAAGGCCGCCAGCCCGACGGTCACAACCGCTCCTATATGCCCCCACCGCGCCATCTTGCTTCCCTATACCGTATTGTTCGCTGCGCGCTTTAAGTGCAATTTGACACGATTCGCAGCTACTTACAGCGCCGCGCGTCTTCTTTAGACGCGCTAAGGACCCTGTAACACTTTGAATTGCTGCGTAATTTTATCCTTAAATCGATTCCGATTTAAGGAATTATGCAGTGTTTATGCGAATAAGATAAAATAGATGTGCAGATCCCGATAGCGGATTCAGCAAACCTCGCCGACAAAATCTGGAACAATTTCAAGTGGTAAACACGAGGGTGGCGCGCTTTGATTGGTGGCGATCAGCCGGCACCCTTGGCGATCGGCTCCTGATAGGTGAAGCCCATGTCCCACGGGAAGTAGATCCAGGTATCCTGGCTCACCTCGGTGATGAAGGTGTCGACGGTCGGCACGCCTTTCGGCTTGGCGTAGACGCAGGCGAAATGTGCTCTCGGCAGCATGGTGCGCACCTGTGCGGCGGTCTTACCGGTGTCTGTCAGATCATCGACGACCAGCACGGTTTCGCCGCCATTCTCCATAAGTTCGGGCGCTATTCCCTTGAGCAGCACCATGTCGCCCTGGTTCACATAGTCATGATAGGAAGCGACGCAGACGGTCTCGATCAGCCGGATGTTCAGTTCGCGCGAGATGATCGCGGCCGGAACGAGGCCCCCGCGGGTGATGCAGACGATCGCCTTGAACGTCTGATTCAAGCCGGCAAGCCGCCAGGCAAGGGCGCGCGCATCGCGGTGGAACTGATCCCAGGAAACGGGAAAGGCTTTATCGGGAAGGGACATCGGGCTGCTCCGCGGCATGAAAAACGACACGCCGTTTGCCGGCGACCGGATGGGCTTGAAGCGGCGATTGGCAAAACGCAAATCGCGCAGCCGGAACTGCGCGAGATGGGCCGAGGCTCGAAGCTGTCATCGGTCGCCGCAATTAGCGGGATTTGCCGGCAAAAGGCAAGAGCAGCCCATCAACGCGATAACAGGGTCAGCGCCGTCATCGATTGCAGCAAGGTCTTCGTCGTGCCGCCGAAGATCATCTGCCAGAGCCAGGAATGCGTATAGGCGCCCATGACGAGAAGATCGATACTGTTGTCCGAAAGCCGGTTCTCGATGACATGGGACGCGCTTTTGTCCACACTTTGAGCCGTCGAAAGCGTCGTCTTCACGCCATGACGCGCCAGCGTCGCGGCGATGTCGGCGCCGGCGGTCAGCGGCGATTGCAGCGCCGTGTCGGCCGGATCGACCGAAAAGATCTCCACCTCGTCAGCCGCCTTCAGAATCGGCAGCGCGTCGAAGGTCGCGCGCGCCGCCTCTTTCGATCCGTTCCAGGCGATCAGCACGCGCTTGATCGGCTTCGGCTGGCGAATGATATAGGGGATCATCAGCACCGGCCGGCCGGTTTCGAAAAGGAAACTGTCGACGTCGACGTGGCTGTCGGAAGGTCTGGCCGGGTCGGCCTGCGAGGCGATCAGGAGGTCGGCGCTGCGCGCACTTTCGATCAGCGGTGCGGAGCCGTATCCTGTTGATGTGGCAAAGCTGCGCCATTCGAAGGAGGCGCCAGCCGCCTCCGCTTTCGCCCTGAAGATGCGCTCGACGGCAATCGTTTCGCTATGCGCCATGTCCTGCAGCGCCTGCACGGCAACGGGATCGGGGATTTCCATCGGCGCCACCAGCGGCACGGCGGAGATGATTTCGGCATGCAAGCCGATCACATGGGCGCCGCTTTCAGCGGCGATGGCAAAGGCGAAATCGGCAACCGCGCCGCTATTGTCCGATGTATCGAGAATGGCGAGAATGGTTTTGTAAGACATATCAATTCTCCTTGCGCTGAAATGGTTTGCGCGAGGGAAGGAATGCGCCGGACCGTTCTCCTGTTCCTTGAGCGGGATCAAGGATGGGCTTTGAGTTCCGGCGTTGCCCTCAAGCCTCGGCGGAATGGTTTTCGGCGATATCCTTCCTTTGGCGGATGGCGTCGATCATCGCCTGCACCTCGGCGCCGGCCGCATCGATTGCCGCCTGCGAGCGGCCGCGTACGACGATCTCGGTCGAAAATTTCTGGCCGATATAGCGCGGGTAGGAACCTATGCTGGTGTCCGGATGTGCCTTCTGGATCGCGGTCAAGGGCGTGCCGATCTCGCCTTCGCCGTAAGGGCAGGCGATAGCGAGCGAAAGCACCGGCGTGCCGGTTCGAAGCATCGGCAGCACATTGTCGACCATCGCCTGGAAGACCTGCGGCACGCCGGCCATCACATGGACATTGCCGATGATGAAGCCTGGCGCGGTCGAGACCGGATTGGCGATATGCACAGCCCCTCGCGGCATACGCGCCATGCGCTGGCGCGCCTCGGTGAATTCCATCTCGCGGCGCCGGTACATCTCGGCAAGCAGCGTCATTGCCGCTTCGTCGTATTCGCAGGGCACGCCGAACGCCTTGGAAATGGCGTCGGCGGTGATGTCGTCATGCGTCGGCCCGATGCCGCCTGAGGTGAAGACGTAATCATATTTGCCGCGAAGCGCGTTCAGCGCCTCGACGATCGCCTCCTCGTCGTCGGCGACGATGCGCACCTCCTTGAGATCGATGCCGGAAAGCGTCAGCAAATCGGCGAGATGGCCGATATTTTTATCCTTGGTGCGGCCGGAGAGAAGTTCGTCGCCGATGGCGAGCATGGCGGCGGTGACGACGATGTCTTGGCTCATGGGATGTTCCGTGATGTGAGGCTGGGGAATAGGTAGCGCCGTTCGCTCGCTTTGCAAACACCAGAGCATGATGCCGAAAAGTGCAGTCGGTTTTCGGACGACATCATGCGCTAACTCTTTAACTCGGGCGATGCGTCATTTTTGCCGAAATGAAAACCGCAAGCGAATTTTCGTCTCCGGGTGGTGAACACTGAGTCCTTGAGGGCAGGGCTGTGTTCGCCCAGGCGCGCTGATAGAAATCGCGTCGGGCACGAAATTCAACCCGATGTTTCAAGGAAGATAGAAGATGGCGAAGGTTCTCGTCCTTTATTATTCGGCTTACGGCCATATCGAAACCATGGCCTATGCGGTCGCCGAAGGCGCGAAGTCGGCCGGCGCCGAGGTCACCGTCAAGCGCGTTCCGGAACTGGTTCCGGAAGACGTCGCCAAGGCTTCCTATTACAAGGTCGACCAGGCGGCTCCGATCGCCACCGTCGACGAACTGGCGGACTATGACGCGATCATTGTCGGCGCCGGCACCCGCTTCGGCACGGTCGCCTCGCAGATGCGCAATTTCTGGGATCAGACGGGTGGCCTCTGGTTCGCCGGCAAACTCGTCGGCAAGCTCGGTTCGGTCTTCACCTCTTCGGCCACCCAGCATGGCGGCCAGGAATCAACCATCCTCGGCTTCATCCCGACCTTCCTGCACCAGGGCATGGTCGTTGCCGGCCTGCCTTATGCCTTCCAGGGCCAGATGGGCACCGAGGAAGTCAAGGGCGGCTCGCCTTACGGCGCTTCCACCATCACCAACGGCGACGGCTCGCGCCAGCCTTCCGAGATCGAGCTGGAAGGCGCGAAATACCAGGGCGCCCACGTCGCCAAGCTGGCTGCCAAGCTCGCCTGATCTTTGACGCTGAAATCATGAAGGCGCGGCGGGTATGGGGCTCGCCGCGCCTTTTCTTGCCGCCCGACTGGCCGGGCGACTGGCTGCTCTCTTCGGCTCGCCGAGTCGAAGCTCACAGATCGAAGGCTGGTGCGGACGGCGGGGGTCGAACCCGCATAGCCTAAGCCGAGGGATTTTCTTACCGCTACGGCTTTCGCCGCCGCCTTTCGGCGTTTGTGGTCTGGACTATACCTTCACCCTAGCGTTTGCCTTAGGTGCTGCCCGTCTAGTCTCTACACCTTCCCCTGGCGGGGCTTGGCTCGGGATTGCCATCTGACAGGTTTCCCCGACTTTGAGCAGTTCTACAGCCAGCGTTTCCGCCGGTGCACTCAATTTTGTTTAAGTCCCTTGTGTCTACCGATTCCACCACGTCCGCGTGGTTCCCTCTGCTAACAAAGAGAGACGGTATTCTCAACTGCTATCCACCGGTTGTTGAAGGTATTTGCAGCATGATCAGGGAAATAAGGCCATCCAACGATCTCGGCACAGCCCATCACGCAAATTGCCGTAGATCCCGAGAGTTGTTCGTCACCATCGCTTTTGATGCGGATGGCATCGCAATTTTTCTGGTATAAAATATGATTTTATCATACTTTATAAGAAGCCAAGGAAATTGGATGACGATGCGAAACGCGGAAAAGGTGACCATTACCCTCACGGCCGATATGCTGCGGAGCGTTCGCGATACGGTCGAGGCCGGTGAATTTGCGACCACGAGTGAGGCGATGCGGGATGCGGTGCGGGTGTGGCAACGCCTGCGGCTCGAGGATGCCGAACGCCTCAACGCGATGCGAGCTCGTATTCGCCGTTCCCTTGATGATCCGCGCCCGAGTTTGACAGCAGAAGAGGCGGAAGTGGAAATGGACCGCTTCATGAAAGGTCAGGAAAAAGCGTCCCGCAATGCGGCGCGCTAAGGTCATCTATCGGCCTGAGGCACTGAGCGACCTTTGCCAAATTTATATCGACGTTGCCGATATGAGTCGAAGCCACGTCATTGCCAATGGCTTCGTGAAGCGCCTCATGGCGAGGTGCCACAAAATCGGCGATGCACCGAACGGCGGTCGTCCTCGGGATGATCTGGCGCCCGGCTTGCGAACGGTACCGTTTGAGCATTCCGCCGTGATCGCCTATCACGTCACCGACGCGGTTGAGATCGTCAATGTGTTCTACGGCGGCAGAGACTATGAGGCCCTGTTTCGGGCGCGCGATGACGAGGATGAATCCTAACGGGCTTTGGAACGGTCTCGGCTCGAGCCATTCTTCCAGCGCCTTGGCGTCGGTATCCGAGAAGTCGAAGGGGTTGCCCCTGCTCGATGCGGTAGTGGCGGTGGCTTTAAAATTTCGGCCTTGGCTGTACCGGTTCGCCTCCGTCGCCCGCACCACTTTCATAATCCTGTTCGAATATGCCCGTATTGAATCTGCTTGTATATTGTGCATAAAAGCAAGTTATCGCTTGACAAAGGAATTTCCGGCGTAACGATTGCGCCGCGACAGTTGAGTAAGGGTTGTCTTGTGGGAGTAAGACGATGGTTTACGATTGGAGTGGGACTAAGGTTCGGCGCATCCGCATCTTCAAGACCAGTGTCGCACTTGTTCTGGGGACTGCGATAGCCGCGATACCGCTGTTCTTCTGGGCAATGCATTTGCGCGGTTTCTAGAGCGTCCTTAGCGCGTCTAAGAAGACGCGCTAAGGACGCTCTATTACTTTCGATCCCTGGGCAGATCCCGAATTCGATTTTCGGGATTATGTACGGTTCCTGATAGTGATCATCGCTCCGTGAGCGGAAGCGTGTCTGGCGCTTTGGTCTCGCGCCACCTGTTGATCAGCCAGCCAGCCAGCAGCCCGAGGGCTGCGCCGGCGGCCTTGATGCCGGCATCGTGCAGGCGTGGATGGCGTGTTGGTGTGAGATACTGCAGATATTCGATGGCGACTGCACCGGCAATCAGCAGCACCGCCACCATCTTCCACTGTTTGGGATAGGCGAGAGCGAAGGCGAGGCCAACGAGAACATAGGCGCCCCCGCGGTCGGTGTCGACCGTCGTGACCGTTTCCGGCCTCAGCCCGATTGGCGAAATCGTGACGAAGAGGATGAGGGCGAGCAGCAGCCAGGCGAGCGGCCTTGCAAATTTGAAGATCATCATGGCTTGATATTAGTGGCCTGCATTTTCATTGACAGTAAAAATCAGTTTATCTGCCGTCAATTTTACGATTGGCTTAAGAAAGACTTTCCCGGTCGGGAACCGGAAATGGCCGAAACGGGCTTTCTTTTGCCGGTCGGCCTATGCCATAGCGGCGATGGCTAATCATGAGAATGGACCACGCCCGTGACGAGACTTGATGTCGAAAGCGCCGAAGAGGCAATGCGCAGCCTGTTTCCGGCAACGCCGCTGCAGCTCAATGATCATCTGTCGGCGCGCTACGGGGCCGATATCTGGCTGAAGCGCGAGGATCTGTCGCCGGTGCGTTCCTACAAGATCCGCGGCGCCTTCAATTTCTTCCGCAAGGCGATCGGGCAGGGGGCCGCCGGCAAGACCTTCGTCTGCGCCTCGGCCGGCAACCACGCCCAGGGCTTTGCTTTCGTCTGCCGCCATTTCGGCGTTCCGGGCGTCGTCTTCATGCCGGTGACGACACCGCAGCAGAAGATCGACAAAACCCGCATGTTCGGCGCCGAATTCATCACCATCCGGCTGTTCGGCGACTTCTTCGACCAGTGCTACCAGGCCGCCCGCGAACATGTGGAGGCGGTCGGTGGCGTCATGGTGCCGCCCTTCGACCACGCCGACATCATCGAGGGCCAGGCAACCGTCGCCGCCGAAATCATGCAGCAGTTGCCGGAAGGAACCGTGCCCGACATGGTCGTCCTGCCGGTTGGCGGCGGCGGACTGGCCGCCGGCATTACCGGTTATCTCGACGGCACCGTGCCGAAATCTGCTTTCGTCTTCACCGAGCCCGCCGGCGCGCCGAGCCTTAAGCGCAGCATCGAGGCGGGCAAGGTCACGACGCTTGCCAAGGTCGACAATTTCGTCGATGGCGCTGCCGTCGCCCGCATCGGCGACCTGAATTTTGCGGCTCTTCGCGATTTCCCGGCAAGCCAAGTGCAACTGATGCCGGAGAACGCCATCTGCGTCACCATTCAGGAGATGCTGAATGTCGAGGGCGTCGTGCTGGAGCCGGCCGGTGCCTTGTCGCTGACGGCGATCGCCGCGATGGACGGCCAGGCGATCCGCGGCAAGACCATCGTCGCCGTCGTCTCCGGCGGCAATTTCGATTTCGAGCGTCTGCCTGACGTAAAGGAAAGAGCCATGCGTTACGCAGGGCTGAAGAAATACTTCATCCTGCGGCTCGCCCAGCGCCCGGGCGCGCTTCGGGATTTCCTCAATCTGCTCGGCCCCGACGACGATATCGCCCGTTTCGAATATCTGAAGAAATCGGCGCGTAACTTCGGCTCGATCCTGATTGGCATCGAAACCAAGGCGCCGGAGAACTTCGCCCGGCTGATCGGAAATTTCGAAGCAGCCGGCATGGGTTACGAGGATATCACCGAAAACGAGATCCTCGCCAATCTGATCATTTGACTTGGCGACAGCGATATCGCCGTGCTAAAGGCGGAGCATGGCTTCGTTCATTTCAAATATCTTTTCGATGTTCTCTGGCGGCGGCAAACCGGCTGCGGAGGCGGCAGGCCCTTCCGGCGAGCCGCAGCTTTACGGCGATTGCACGATCTATGCCGAGCCGCGCAAGGAAGGCGGTCAGTATCGTCTTGCCGGCCGGATCGAAAAGAAGATTGGCGACGAGGTGCTGGTGCGCAATTTCATCCGCGCCGATCTGTTTTCCTCCTCCGATGACGCGATCGAATGCACCGTGCGCAAAGCGCAGCAGATTATCGATCAGCATGGTTCGTCGCTCTTTGGCGACGGCGAGAAGCTTCGTCAGGTCTGAATCGGGATCGGGGCATAGGTCCTTGATACCGGCTGCAACTATTCCTGTGTGTGACCCGTGTGCCCTCCGGTGCGAGCCTTCTCACTCACGCAATCTTAAAGGATTGCGGTGAAAGGTATCGCCTGCAGGATTTGCAGGACACCCCCGTGTTTGACTGTTTCGGACGATTGACCAAAGGATTCGCTGTCGCGATCGCCGCGCCAGCAGGAGGCCGAACGTCCGGAGCCGAGGTCTCATAATGGAGACACTCAACCTCGCTCTCTTCGTCGTCGAAGCCATCGCCTATTTCGTGCTGATGGTGACGCTTCTGCATTTCCGTCACCGGCTTGGTCTCGGGGTTTTCCTGACGGCGCTCGGCGTCATGCATTTCATGGAGACCTATCTGGCGGCGGTCTTCTATGTCTCGCTGCCGTTCGGGGATGTGTCGCCGGGCTCATCCGTCTTCTTCTCCGGCAAGCTGATGATGATCCTGATGCTTTACCTGCAGGAGGATGCCGCGACGGTGCGCCAGCCGATCTACGGCCTGTTTCTCGGCAACCTGCTCACCGTCGGCATCGCCTGGGTGCTGCAGCTGCACCAGCCGCTGCAGATGTCGACGAACCACACGCCCGACGTCGATTTCCTCAAGGAGATGGGCTGGCTGATGGTCTGGGGCACGGCGCTGCTCTATGTCGATTCGCTCGGCATCATCCTGCTTTACGAAAAACTCGGCGATTTCTTCCGCCGCCGCGTCGTCCTGCGTTTCCTGATTTCGGGCTTCGTGCTGCTGACCTTCGACCAGATCGGCTTCTTCGCCGCGCTGCATTATTTTCTGGATGTGCCGATCGCCGCATTCTGGGGCGGGTGGAAGGCGAAAATGCTTGCCGTCTGCCTCTACGCGGCGATGTTCGCATTCTATGAATATCGAATTCGCCGCGGCGGAGCAGCCGGGTCCGCACGTTCGATCAGCGACGTGTTCGGCGACCTGACGTTCCGCGAGCGCTACAACGATCTTCTGGAACGCACCGGCCGCGATATGCTCACCGGCGTCTATGATCGGACGCGCATGGAGGTTGAAGCGCCGCTGATGCTGCGCGAGGCGCTGAAGCAGGGGCTATACGCCACCGTTCTCATTCTCGACGCCGATCACTTCAAGGATGTCAACGACGGCTACGGCCATCTCCAGGGCGACGAGGTGCTGAAGGCGATCGCCGCCCGATTGGGCACGACGTTGCGTTCGAGCGACCGCGTCTTCCGCTTCGGCGGCGAGGAATTCGTTGCCGTCTGCCCGGGCACCGACCACGAGGAAGGTTTGCTGCTTGCCGAGCGCCTGCGCTGGACGATCGCAACCAGCGTCAAGACGCCGGATGACAGGCCGGTCACGGTCAGTATCGGCGTTGCGACCGCCGACGAGGACGGCGTTGATTTCACCGCCGTGCTGACGGCTGCCGACGGCAGGCTCTACGCAGCCAAGAAGAGCGGCCGCAACTGCGTCGTCGGCCGCTCTGTTGTCAAGCTCAGCTGAAACTCATTCAGGCAGCGCGGAAGATCTTGGCGCCGGATGGCGCGCTCGTCATGCCGCCGTCGACGGCGATCTCGATCCCGGTGACATTGGCCGCATCATCCGAGGCCAGATAGAGCGCCGCCTTGGCGATTTCGTCGGCTTCGCTCATGCGGCCGAGCGGGCTCATGCCGCCGATGCGCGCTTCGAGCGCCGACATCGCGTCTTCCGTCTGGGCCATCGGCGACCAGATCGGCGTCTTGGTGCCGCCGGGCGTTACCTGATTGACGCGGATGCCGCGCGGCGCGAGCTCGGATGCCATATTGCGCGTCATCGCCCGGACCGCCGCCTTGGTCGCCGCATAGGCCGCCCAGGTCATTGGCGAGCAAGGCAGCGGGAGCGGACGAAGGAGAAAGGCGGCGCAAGGCGATCATGGCCTTCGCGATGATGGCCGGCGGCGTCGGCCTTGCCAGGATTTCCTCCGACGAGGAACTCTCGGCCGAAATCCTGGCGACGGTGCGGGATTTTGTCGCCGATATCGACAAATGAAATGCGGCCGGCGAAGGGCCGGCCGTTGCGTGAAGCGTTAGGAGCCGATCAGGCGGCCAGCGCGATTTCCTGGACGCGCGACTTGGCGGCGTCGATCGCCTTTTCGGCAGCTTCCGGACCAAAGGCCAGGCCTTCGACATAGATCGTCTCGATATCGCTGATGCCGAGGAAGCCGAGAACCGACTTCAGATACGGCACGGCATGGTTCAGGGGAGCGGCCGGGCCCTGCGAGTAGACGCCGCCCGAGGCGAGCACGACATAAACCTTCTTGCCGGTTGCCAGGCCGACCGGGCCGCTTTCCGTGTACTTGAAGGTCAGGCCGGCGCGGGCGACGTTGTCGATCCATGTCTTCAGCGACGAATAGATGTTGAAATTGATGAGGCCGGTGCTGATGACGATCGTGTCGGCTGCGAGCAGCTCGTTGACAAGCTCGTCGGAGGTTTTGACGGCTGCCGTTTCCTCAGCGGTGCGGGCTTCGGCCGGCTTGCGGATCGCGCCGGTGAAGAGGTCATCGATATGCGGCAGCGGGTTGGCGGCCAGGTCGCGGCGAACGACGACGCTGCCCGGATTCTGGCTCTTCAGCTTTTCAGCGAGATCGACGGCGATCGGCGTCGAGAGTGATTCGGCGCGCGGGCTGGACGTCAGAAGAAGGATGGACGACATGGTGCATTTCCTTTCGAATGGGATTTGACGGCCCTTTGGGAGGTGAGCCGCAGTCTCGATGAGGAAAATAGGTCTGGCCTGCTATCGAAAAAACGGTGATAATGTCGATCGAAACCATCGATGGAATGGATAGAAGATGCTGCCAAACCCCACTCTGGACCAATTGCAGGTGTTTCTGACCGTTGCCGAGACCGGCAGCTTCTCGGCCGCTTCGCGGGCGCTGAACCGTGCACAGTCGGTCGTGAGCTATACGATCGCCAATCTAGAGGCGCAGCTCGAAGTACCCCTTTTCGAGCGTTCCGGCGCGCGTCAGCCGAAGCTGACGGAGGCGGGCAAGGCGATGCTTGAGGATGCGCGACGCATTCTGGGCGACCTGCAAGTCATGCGGGCGCGCGTCAAGAGCCTGAGGGAAGGGCTCGAAGCGGAGGTTTCCGTCGCCATCAGCGTCATGGTGCCTTCGCGAGCCCTGGTGGACGTCCTCCGCGAATTCCGCGAGATGTTTCCATCCGTTTCTTTAAGCCTCAATGTCGGCGAGCTCGGAATGGTCATGGATCTCGTCCTCAGCGGCAAGGCGACGATCGGGATTGGCGGCGCGGTCGTCAAGCAGGACGATTCGATTGTCACGGAGCGTATCGGTCATTCCTTCATGTTGCCGGTTGCCGCGCATAACCACCCGCTTGCCGGAATCGGCCGGCCGCTGACGCTCGGCGACGTGCGCGAGGAAGTGCAACTCGTCGTCACCGATGCGTCGGGACGGACGAAGGGGCGCGATTTCAACGTTCTCTCCTACAAGACATGGCGCGTCAGCGATATTGCGACGAAGCACCAGCTCATCACGGCCGGCCTTGGCTGGGGCGGCCTTCCGGCTTCCGTGATTCATGACGATCTGACGAGCGGCAGGCTCGTTCATCTCGATCTGGATGCCTACGAACAGGGGGAGTATCCCATATATTCGGTGCGCCAACTCGCCAACCCGCCCGGACCTGCCGCCACCTGGATGATCGAAGCGTTCCGCACGCGGCTTTCCGCCTGCCCGAGCCAAGCCGATTTCCATGCTCAGATAGCGGAACTCCAGGAAGCTGGTACGGCGCTCGCGGCCGAATGACGAAGGCGCGGGTGCCGCGCCTTCGCTGATATTGTCTTCCGCTTAAAGAACCAGCCTGAATTTTGAGAAACCGTCGGCCCCTTCGCCGGCATCCTCGATCTTGACGCTCTTGACCTCGGCGAGGAACTGTTTCGCCTTCGGGCCGCTTTCGAAGGTCACGGTCGTACCGGGGAGCGGCTTGAAGGTCCAGTTTGCGTCGGCAGACGGATTGATCGTGCCTTGATCATGGACATAGCGGACGATGACGTCGCGGTTGGTATCCGGCGCCTGGAAGATCACCTTGTCCGCGGTTATCTCAGGGAAATTGCCGCCGCCGCCGGCGCGGTAGTTATTCGAGACGACGACGAACTTCTGGGCCGGGTCGATCGGCTTGCCGTTGAAGGCGAGGTTCTGGATGCGGTTGGCGTCCGGATTGATCGGCTTGCCGGACGAATCATACTTCGGCGGCTGCGACAGGTCGATCTGGTAGGTCACCCCGTCGATGACGTCGAAATTGTAGGACGGAAAATCATTGTTGAGCAGCGCCGCATCCTTCGAGCCGGCCCCGATGTGGTTGAACATGCCGGCCGACATTTCGAGCCAGTTCTTCACCTGGGCGCCGGTAATGGCAACGGCCCGCACTGTGTTCGGGTAAAGATAGAGGTCGGCGACGTTCTTGATGGCGATATCGCCGGCCGGAACATCGGTATAGTAGTCGGCGCCGCCGCGACCGCCGGCCTTGAAGGGGGCCGCCGCCGAAAGCACCGACAGATCCTTGAACTCGGTGTCGGCGAGCATCTGCTTGATGTACCAGGTCTGGGCTTGGCTGACGACCTGTACCGAGGGATCGTCGGCAACCAGCGCGAAGTAGGAGTAGAGCGGTGCGGAGGTTTTGCCGACCGGGGTGCGGACATAGGCAAGCGTCGCCTCATGCTCGGCCTTGGCGGCGTCGACCACTTCCTTCTTGTCGGCGTAGTCGGCAACCACCTTCTTCTTGTCGTCGCGATGGAAGATCGGCCGTGCTTCCGAGGTGAAATCGACGATCTTCCAGCTATTGCCGTCCTTTTCGAGCAGCAGGTCGATAAGGCCGAGATGTGAGCCCCAGAAGCCGGCCATCACGGCGGGCTTGCCGTGCAGCGTGCCCTTGACGGGGTCGGCATTGGCCACACCGTCCCAGCTCTTCGGGCCGGGGAAGACGAGGTGCTGGTGGCCGGTGAAGATCGCGTCGATCCCGTCGACGGCGGCGAGATGCAGCGAGGCGTTCTCCATCTTTTCGGACGGTGCGCTGCCGTCGATGCCGGAATGCGAGAGCGCAATGACGATATCGGCGCCGGCTTCCTTCATGGCGGGAACCCAGGCCTTGGCGGCCTCGACGATGTCGCGCGTCTGTGCCTTGCCTTCGAGGTTCTTGATGTCCCAGAGCATGATCTGCGGCGGTACGAAGCCGATGAAGCCGATCTTGACGGGGCTCTCATTGCCGGCGCCATCCTTGATCTGCTTTTCGACGATGATGTAGGGCTTGAAGAAGAGATCGTCCTGCTTCGGGTCCGAGGCGAGCTGGCCCTTGGTCAGGTTGGCGCAGACGAAGGGGAAGTTCGCGCCTGCTAGGACCTTGAACATGAAGTCGAGGCCGTAGTTGAACTCGTGATTGCCGAGCGTGCCGACCGTATAGCCGAGCGTGTTCATCGCCTTGATCACCGGATGGACGTCGCCGTCCTTCATGCCGTGCTGATAGGCCATGTAATCGCCCATCGGATTGCCCTGCAGCACGTCGCCATTGTCGATCAGCAGCGAGTTGACGGCCTCTGCGCGGATCGCGTCGATAATCGTCCCGGTGCGCGACAGGCCCATCGTGTCATTCGGCTTGTCGGCATAATAGTCATAGGGGAAGACGTTGACGTGAATGTCGGTCGTTTCCATCAGCCTGAGATGGGCCTGGTTGGCGCTGGCGCGCGCGCTGAAAGGGTGCAGCAGCACCAGGGCGGAAGTGGCGGCGAGGCCGCCGAGCAGGGAACGGCGGCTCATCGCGCCAACATCGAAAATGGAAGACATGGAAATTCTCCTAATAGCGATCATGCATCGTCCGGCCCGTCAGAATTAGGACGATTTGCCGAGGAGTACACCGTGAAAATGACAGAACGGCAAAACAATCCAGCGGGAAAGCGGCATGGTCGTGAAATGCAATTTATGGTACAGTGGTAATAGCTGGAACCATTGGGGAGATGGCATTATGAACAAGGTCGTTATCGCTTTGGTCGGAGGTTTCGGAGGCATCGCACCCAGTCTGGTCGACAAGGCGCAGGCGCTCTACAGCGGCGATGTGGAGAAATGGCTGACGACGACGGCAAACCCTTGGATCTCGGTTGCCTGCGCGCTTGCAGCCATCGTCGTCTTCTTCATTATCGGCGGCGCTATCGCCCTGATCTATCGCGAACAGCAGTTGCAGAAGGCGCTTCTTCTTGGCATCGGCGCACCGGCTCTCATCATGGCCGCTGCACAGGGGAGTGCAGCCAACCCGAGGCCGATCGAGGTCAGCTCGGCCGCCAGCCTGTTCGGCATCGTCGGCGTCGCCCATGCTCAGGACGGCACTCGCTCCCTGCCGCCGCGGGTCGAGTTGAAGGTCAATCCCGGCTGGACGCAGGGCGAATGCCAGACCTGCGATATCAAGTTCCTCGGCGGAGACGGCCAGATCATATCAAGCGAGCCGCTCTCCAGCAGCCAGGCGCCCGGCGCGGTCAACGTGCCGCTCGGCACGGAAACTATCCTGCTGTCCGGCGCCAACGCCAATACCGCCACCGTCGACGTCAGGGACCTCGGCAGGCTGCCGCAGACGCAAGGTTCGGTCACCCTCGACGTCAACGTCAACCGCAGCTACTGGAACGATCTCAGCCGCTCCTTCGGCGCAAAAGCGGTGCAGCCTTACGACTTCAGCGTCGACGTTGCCAAATGAGGCATCCGGTTAGCGCCTGATATGGCCAGCGGGCGGGTCGCCAGCACGGGCCGCACTTCCTTATGGAAAAAGCGGAAATAGGAGGAGATTTGCGCCCGCGCGTTCGAATTCACGTCGAACTGGATGCCGACGCGGCCATTGTGCTTCCAGCGGATGATGCCTTCAAGCAGCCCGAGGTTTTCGGCCTCGATGCGTACCTTGCTGCCGGAAGCGGCATGGAGCGGCCCCTTCATCTCCAGGGCGGCACCGGTCAGCGATAGGTCGAGGAAGCGGGCATCGACCTGGCTGTTCAGGTATTTGACATGGCCGAACACGCGGCAGTTTTTCCGATCAGTCTTCCGGGCCGTGATTTTCAAGTTGCGGGTCATACTGTCTCCTTTGGTATAGCGAGGGAGCATAGCGCCGGAAAATTGAAATGGTTTTAGGGGCTTGGCTAAAATTGCAGTGAAACATCAATTGGCGGCAGTGGCCCTGCTTCCGACCACATGCTCGCGCCAGACCGTGAAAATGCCGGCGGCAACCACAATGATCGAACCGATGATCGTGTTGAGACTGAGCGTTTCGTCATAGACCGCCATGCCGATGACCGAGGCGTAGACAAGTGACAGATAGGTCAGCGGCTGGACGGCGGCGGCATCGAGAACATCATAGGCGCGGATCAGGAAATAATGGCTGGAAATGCTGGTGACGCAGACGAGCGCCATCCAGCCCCAGTCACCCGGCGACATCCAGCTCCAGTAGAACGGTCCGATGAGCGTCATGGTGACGCCGCCGACGACGCCGGTATAGAAGAAGCTGGTCATCGACGAATCGTCGCGGCTGACCAGACGAGTGGCGATAACGTAGAAGGCGAAGTTGAAGCAGGAAATGACGGCGAGAAGCAGTTTCACGTCGAAAAATTCGCCTTCCGGCTTCAGGATCAGCAGCACCCCGAAAAGTCCGGCGCCGATCGCCGCCCACCGCCGCCAGCCGACCCGCTCGCCGAGGATCGGCATCGCCAGCAGCGCGATCAGGATCGGCGTCGCGGAAAAGATCGCCTGTGAACGGGCAAGACCGATCATCGCAAAACAGGTGATGGCCAGTACCACCTGGACCGCAAGCAGCACGCCGCGGGTCACCTGCAGGAGAGGGCGTTTGGTGCGGGCCGTCGCCTTGATGCCGCCGCGCATCTTCGAGGCGAGGATAATCGTGAAAAGCGCAAAGGCCCAGTAGCGGATCATCGTCACGAAGATTGGCGGATAAGCCGTCGCCAGATGTTTCGAGATGGCATCCTGCAGGGAGAATATGGTGATCGCCAGCAGCGCGAAAATATAGCCTTGGGTCTTCGATGTCATGATTTGCCATTACGCAGAAGTCTAAGGTGTTACAGCGTCCTCTGCGCGTCTGAAAAGACGTGCGGCGCTGTAGTGGGGAAACGCCTGCGCGCATCGCAAGTCTGGGCAGGCTTTCGGCAAAGATGCAAGGCCTCAAAGGCCGACATTCGGCTTGTCGATGATTTCTCTGAGCGCGAAGCTCGAATTGATCTTGACGACGTGGGGCAGGGCCGACAGCCAGTCGCGGTGGATGCGCTCATAGTCCTCGAGGTCGCGGGCGGCGACGCGCAAGATATAGTCGTATTCGCCCGACATCAGGTAGCAGACGAGCACGTTCGGGCAGAGCTTCACCGCTGCCTCGAATTCCGCCAGCGTCTTGGCGAACTGGCCGGAGAGTGAGATATGCACGATGGCGATCATCTTGTAGTCGAGCGCCTTGTGTGAAAGCCGCGCATGGTAGCCGCCGATGACGCCGCTTCTTTCCAAGATGTCGAGCCGGCGCGAACAGGCCGAAGGCGACAATCCGATCCTTTCGGCAAGCTCGGCATTGGTGATGCGGGCGTTTGCCTGCAATGCCCGGAGAATCGCAAGATCGATGGTGTCGAGATCGGCCATTCGAAGAACCTTCGAAGAAAGATAGGAGAAGCGCAATAATCGCCGAAAAATTGCGTCTTCGCAAATCGTCTTTGCAAGGACATTTCACCGCCTTGATGGTTGGATTCCTCATCTGAAAAAATCCGCGGCCGCGGAGATAAAATGAGAGGAACGCGCATGCGTGTCGGTTGCCCGAAGGAAATCAAGAATCATGAATATCGCGTCGGCCTGACGCCGGCTTCGGTGCGCGAATATGTAGCCCACGGCCACGAGGTTTGGGTGGAGACCAAGGCGGGCGTCGGCATCGGCGCTGATGATGCCGCCTATGCCGCGGCTGGCGCCAAGATCGCCGCCTCCGCCAAAGATATCTTCGAAAAGTGCGACATGATCGCCAAGGTGAAGGAGCCGCAGCCCGCCGAATGGGCGCAGCTCCGTGACGGCCAGCTTCTCTACACCTATCTGCACTTGGCGCCGGATCCCGAACAGACCAAAGGCCTCATCGCCTCCGGCGTCACCGCGATCGCCTATGAGACGGTGACCGACGAACGCGGTGGCCTGCCGTTGCTGGCGCCGATGTCGGAGGTCGCCGGACGCCTGTCGATCCAGGCAGGAGCGACCGCCCTGCAGAAGGCCAATGGCGGCCTCGGCGTCCTGCTCGGCGGCGTGCCCGGCGTGCTGCCGGCCAAGGTCGCGGTTATCGGCGGCGGCGTCGTCGGCCTGCATGCTGCCAGGATGGCTGCCGGCCTTGGCGCCGATGTCAGCATCCTCGACAAGTCGCTGCCGCGGCTGCGCCAGCTCGACGATATCTTCGCAGGCCGCATCCACACGCGTTATTCCAGCATCCAGGCGCTGGAGGAGGAAGTCTTCTCGGCCGATCTCATTATCGGCGCCGTACTGATCCCCGGCGCTGCCGCTCCGAAACTCGTCACCCGCGAGATGCTGTCCGGCATGAAGAAGGGCTCCGTCATCGTTGACGTCGCCATCGACCAGGGCGGCTGCTTCGAGACCTCGCATGCGACGACCCATTCCGATCCGACCTATGAAGTCGACGGCGTCGTGCATTATTGCGTTGCCAACATGCCGGGCGCCGTGCCGGTCACCTCGGCGCACGCGCTGAACAATGCCACATTGGTTCATGGCCTGGCGCTTGCCGATCGCGGCCTGCGCGCCATCGCCGAAGACAGGCATCTGAGGAACGGCCTCAACGTCCACAAAGGCCGCATCACCAGCAAACCGGTCGCCGACGCGCTGGGCTACGAAGCCTTTGCGCCGGAAAGCGTGCTGAACGTAGCGTAAGCTATACTCTAGGTTAGGCGCCGGTCTCCACCAGGGCCGGCGCCTTTACCTTGTCGATTCGGCATTGGAAGCAGTTGTTGCGCGCGGAGCGCACATGCACATAGGCGATATCAGATCGTCCCAGCAGTTCTTCGCCATAGGCTGGAATATCGCCGATAGCAGTCACCGCGCCGGTGCCGTAGACGATGCGGTCATTTTCGTTATAGCCGCGGACGATGAAGTCACGGCTCGTCGTCAGCACCGGCGGCATGATCTCTTCGGCGGCATAGCGTGCACAAGGTTGCTTGTGCAGGAAGACCGGGCCGGTTTCGGCATAGGGCTGCAGCTCGGGGAAGGGCCGGTAGGCGAAGACCAGCAACGCCTCGCCCGCATCGATATTTTCGAGGCAATGGCGGCAGGGATGACCGGGACCATCGGAAACGATCGTCTCGGGCAGCCTGTCATAGGCGTCGCGGCCGCCGTTCCAGAGGTATTCGGCGTCGGTCGTCGGCATGGCGACAAAACGAATGGCGGTCATGGCAAATCTCCTTTGTGATTGCCATGATTTGCACCTGGACGAACGCGCAAGCCACCCGTTTCTTGCCTGCATCTGGATATGAGATCGCCGAAAAGCGAAAAGCGGCGTATCTTCTGTCCGTACTCTGTAAGGCGAAAGGAAAAACCCTTGGCCGACGTTGATCTCGCGCTGCTGGCGCAACAGAATGTGGAAATACTGGAAGAGCTGAGAGCCCTGCGGCGGGAAGTGGCGGAACTGAAGGAGCAATCGGGGCGCACGCTCGATTTCGAGCGCCGCAACGATCCGCGCCGCCCGAACAGCCTGACGCAGCGTTAATCAGCTCTGCTTACGTCAGGAAGGCATCCGTCAGCTTTTCCGCGCAATCTCCAGAAGCTCCTTGTCGCTGAGCGGCCGGACGATGCCGGTGCCGGTCGAAACGGGGGAGAAGCCGTACATCTGGTAGAGCTGCAGCGCACGCGGATGGTCGAGATTGTTGGTGGTGGTGGTGACTCGTTTGGGATTGAGCGACCAGATAGCATAGAGCGCCTGCAGCAGGAACCATTTGCCGATGCCGAGACCGAGTGCATGTTCGATCAGGCCGAAATGGCTGAGCTCGATCATATCCTCGTCTTCGCAGAAATATTCGTAGAAGCCGGCCGGCGCACCGTTCACGTAGAGAACGCTGATATTGTTGCGCTTGTCGTTCAGCGTTTCGGCAAGCTGCTCGTCGCTCATGCGCAACCGGTCCACCCATTGCCAGCGCGCGCCCACCTGCCGGTAGAGATAGCGGTAGAAGGGCAATGGGATCTCGGGAGCGCGCATGATCGCCGTCTGGATATTGACGGGCACCGGCATGCTCGCCTTCGGCGGCGCCGTCATTTCGAGCCGGGTGATGTGAGCTTTCAGCGAAGCGGGTGCCTTTCCCATGGCGATCAGACTTTGGCCTGCGTCGGCGGACCGGTGACGATGGGCGTATCGTCACGGCTGCCCCATTCGCTCCACGACCCGTCATAAAGCTTATTGTCGTTGTGGCCGAGCGATTCCAGCGCCAGCGTGATGATCGCGGCGGTGATTCCCGAGCCGCAGGAGGTGACGACAGGCTTTGAAAGATCGATACCGGCATCCTCGATCGTCTGCCTGAGTTCCGGCAGCGACTTGAAACGGCCCTGGCTGGCGAAGACGCCGGAGGGCAGGTTGCGGGCGCCAGGCATATGGCCGGAGCGCATGCCGGCACGCGGCTCGGGTTCGACGGCGGCGAAGCGGCCGGCGCTGCGGGCATCGGCGATCTGCATCGCGCCACTGGAGACGATATCGCGCATCGTATCGAACGTCACCACGCGGCTTTCGTCGAAGTCAGGCGTGAAGGTCGCCGGCGCAGGATTGGGCGCTTCGGCTTCAAGCGGACGGCCTTCTGCCTTCCAGCCGTCGAGACCGCCATCGAGCACGAAGACATTTTTCGCGCCCATCACCCGGAACAGCCACCAGACGCGCGGCGAGGCGAACAGGCCGATTCCGTCATAGACGACGATCCGATCATTCTTGCTGATGCCGAGCCGGCCGACTTCGGCGGCGAAATAATCGGGCGAGGGGATCGTGTGCGGCAGCGACGTTGAATGGTCGGCGATCTTGTCTTGGTCGAAGCGGATAGCGCCGGGAATATGGCCGGCTGCATATTCGGCATCGGCATCGCGCTTCTGCGCGGGCAGATAGAAGGAAGCGTCCAGCACGCGCAGGTCAGCTTTGCCGAGCTCGGACTGCAGCCAGTCGGCCGAAACGACGAAACGGCTCTTGGTCTCACTCATTATGGTCTCCCTTGATGGTCAGGCTTCGTCGCCGGGCGTGCCGAAGCGGATGCGGAAGCGCCGGTTCTCTTTGCCCTTCTTCTCGATTTTGGCGATATGGATCCGGCCGACTTCCTGAGTCTCGGAGACATGTGTGCCGCCGCAGGGTTGGCTGTCAATCGAGGAGTTCTTGCCGATGCAGACGAGGCTGACGCGCCCGAGCCCCATCGGCGGGCGCACGTTCTTCGATTTGACGATATCGGGGTTGGCCACAAGCTCTTCGTCGGTGATCCATTGCAGAGTGACCGGATGGTTCTGCTCGACCAGTTCCATCAGCTTGGCCGTCACCTCGTCCTTGTCGATCGTCTCGATCATGTCGAAGTCGACGCGGCTTTCCTCCTCGCCGACCGCAGCCCCGGTGATCGGATAGGAGCAGACGACGGAAAGCAGGTGGCAGGCCGTGTGCATGCGCATCAGCCTGTAGCGGCGCGGCCAGTCGACATGCAGCACCAGCGTCTCTCCGACCACAGGCCGTGGCTCACTTTCGAGTGGCACATGGATGATGACATCCTTGCTTGGACCATGCTTCGTCTGGCCGAGCGCGATCTTGGTGCCGTCGGCGCGTTCGAGCAGCCCGGTGTCACCAGGCTGGCCACCTGATGTCGCATAGAAGCAGGTCTGGTCCAGTTCGATGCCCCCGTCTTCGTGAACGGCGGTGACGATCGCCTCGCATGTCGAGAGATAGAAGTCGTCACGATAGAGGGCATTGACGGGCATGGGGTCTCACACGGGCTCGTAGGGAACGTGGATATCGGGCGACTTGGCCATCCAGCCCGGAACGGGCAGTCCCTTCGACGTCAGGAAATCCGGGTTGAAGAGTTTTGACTGATAGCGGTTGCCGTAATCGCAGAGGATCGTCACCACCGTGTGACCAGGTCCGAGATCCCGGGCGAGGTTGACCGCGCCGGCAATGTTGATCGCCGTCGATCCGCCGAGGCAGAGGCCCTCGGTCTCGACGAGGTCGAAGAGATAAGGAAGCGCTTCGGCATCGGGGATCCGATAGGCATAGTCAGGCGTGAAGCCCTCGAGATTAGCGGTGATACGGCCCTGGCCAATGCCCTCGGTGATCGAGGATCCCTCGGATTTCAGCGCGCCGTTCTGGTAGAATTCATAGAGTGCGGCGCCATCGGGATCGGCGATGCCGATCTTGACGTCTGCGTTGAAGGCCTTGAGGCCGGCAGCCACGCCTGCCAGCGTACCGCCGGAGCCGACCGAGCAGATGAAGCCGTCGACCTTGCCGTCGGTGTCTTGCCATATTTCTTTTGCCGTCGTTTCGACATGCGCCTGGCGGTTGGCGACGTTGTCGAACTGGTTTGCCCAGATCGCCCCGTTCGGCTCGGTCTTCGCCAGCTGTTCTGCCAGCCGCCCGGACACCTTCACGTAGTTGTTCGGGTTCTTGTAGGGAACGGCGGGCACTTCGACGAGTTCGGCGCCGAGCAGCTTCAGCGCGTCTTTCTTTTCCTGGCTCTGCGTTTCCGGGATGACGATGACGGTGCGATAACCGAGCGCCTTGGCGACCAGCGTCAGCCCGATGCCGGTATTGCCGGCCGTACCCTCGACGATGACGCCGCCCGGACGAAGCAACCCCTTCCGCTCTGCGTAGCGGATGATGTAGAGCGCGGCGCGATCCTTAACCGACTGGCCGGGGTTGAGGAACTCCGCCTTGCCGAGAATGGTGCAGCCGGTCATCTCTGAGGCGCCCTTGAGTTTGATCAGGGGCGTGTTGCCGATGGCGTCGAGGACGGAGGGGTGGAAGGTCATGGAATCTGCCTCTATTCGAACTCTTACTTTAGGAACGGTCTTTTCCCTTCACAAGGCTGAGTTGGCAAGAAATGCTATTCCACACCTCTGTCGGCCGCGATAAAATTTGGCTTTCCTCCTCCGAAATGACGCATGGCCCGCAATCCCGCCGTGTGAGGGGTGATCCGAAGATTGACTTTCCCCGTACGGATGACGACAAAGCGAAAACGGAGCGCGGCAACAGGGCGTGACCGAAACCGACATGGTTCATGAGCAGATCGACACGATCGATGCATTGATGGCGCATTATGTCGCCGGCTCCTTGCCCGAGCCGGCGCGTGTGCTGGTGCAGTCTCATCTCGAAATGAAACCGGACAATCGCAGCCTGGTGAACAGCCTCGAGCTGCTGGCCGCGGAGGCCCTGGAAAACGCGCCTGAAGCGGCTATTGCCGATCGCGACGCGCGGCTTGCGGCAATCTTTTCCTCTGCGTCTCCCGTCCCGGCGCCACGGACGGCCGCACGGCCGGAAAACGCGCTGTTTCCGCAAGCGTTGCGCGCCCTCTTGGGCTTCGAGGCCGAAGATGTCCCCTGGCGCCGTCGGTTGCCCGGTTTTAAGGAATATTCGCTCGACATGGACAGCTGCGAGGTCAGCCTGATGTGGATCCGGCCGGGCCGCGCCTTGCCGGCGCACACCCACAAAGGCATGGAGCTGATTCTCATTCTCGACGGCGCCTTCAACGATGAACGCGGTCGTTTCGGTCCCGGTGATATCTCCATTGCCGACGATACGGTCGACCACCGGCCGGTCGCCGAAAAGGACAGGCCGTGCATCGCCTTTGCCGTCTCGGACGGACCGGTCAAGCTCACCGGATCCTTCCGCCAGATGATCGGCGACCTGATCGGCTGAAAGCAGCCACAATAATGTGATAGAGCCGTAAATCCGGAGGGGTTGAGGAACTTCCGGACCTGTTTTCGCATTTGATCAGGCAGCCCGGAGGAACATGTCATGCGTGATTTCATTGCCCATCCCGAACATGGAATCGTCTGGATTTCGGGTGCGAGCTCGGGCATCGGCCGGGCGCTTGCACTGAGGCTCGCCGGCGAAGGATACAAGGTCGCCGTGACGGCCAGAAGCCACGAAAAGCTGGTCGAACTGCAAGCCGAAGCGAATGGCCTCTCGGGCAGTATCATTGTGCTCGACGGCGACGTCACCGATGCCGAGGACATGGAACATGTCATGGCCTCCATCGAATATGAGCACGGCACGCTCGCCATGGCGATCCTCAATGCCGGCGTCTACCTGCCGGTCCATGCCGAGGATTTGAACCGCACCGATTTCGAGAAGAGCTTTGCCGTCAATCTTTCTGGCGTGGTCAACTGTCTGCTGCCGGCGATCCGCCATATGAAGGCGAAGGGGCAGGGACAGATCGCCATCGTTTCCTCCGTCACCGGCTATGGCGGCCTGCCGACGGGGGCTGCCTATGGCGCTACCAAGGCGGCGCTGATCAATATGGCCGAAAGCCTGAAATTCGATCTCGACAAGATGGGCATCCGCATCCAGCTCGTCTGCCCGGGCTTCGTCGATACGCCGGCAACGAGGAAGAATGCCTTTCCGATGCGGGCTTTGGTGTCGGTCGAGGAGGCCGCTCGGGAGATTGCCGCTGGGTTGAAATCGCAGGCCTTCGAGATCACGTTTCCGAGGCGCTTCACCACCATGCTGAAGCTCGCGCGCCTGCTCCCCTATAGCGTTTATTTCACGCTGGTGAACCGCGTGACCGGCTGGCGGGAGCGGCCGCCGTCGGCTGGTCGCCACCCGGTGACACCGCATGCGGCGGAATGATCAACGGCGCGAGAACACGACCTGGCGCACATCGATATTGCGGGCACGGAAGCCGGCCTCGCAATAGAACAGATAGAATTCCCAAAGCCGCTTGAAGCGCTCGTCGAAGCCCATCGGGCGGATGCGTTCCCAGACCGACCAGAAACGCTCGCGCCATTCGGCGAGCGTGCGGGCGTAGTCGAGCCCAAACCCGAAATCCTTGACCAGCGACAGATCGACCTTGCCGGCAAGTTCGGCGAGATGATTGCGCGTCGGCAGCATGCCGCCGGGAAAGACGTATTTCTGGATGAAGTCGGGGTTGCTGCGATACTGGTCGAAGGATTCCGGCCGGATGGTGATGATCTGCAGGCCAGCCTTGCCGCCCGGCTTCAGACACTGCCGGAGTTTGGAGAAATAGGACGGCCAGTATTTTTCGCCGACCGCTTCGAACATCTCGATCGAGACGATCCGGTCGTAGAGCCCTGCTTCATCGCGGTAGTCCTGGAAACGGAATTCCACGCGGTCATCGAGGCCGGCCTTGTGGATGCGCGCCTCGGCGAAGGCAAGCTGCTCGCGGCTGATCGTCAGCCCCGTCACCTTGCAGTTCAGCTCGCTTGCGGCAAATTCGGCAAAACCACCCCAGCCGCAGCCGATCTCCAGCACATGATCGCCAGGCCCGATGCCGGTCGCCTCGGCAAGCGCGCGGTATTTGGCGTTCTGGGCCGATTGCAGATCGTTGGCGCCTGTGGAATAGAGCGCCGAGGAATAGGTCATGCTCGGATCGAGCCATTCTCTGTAGAAATCGTTGCCGAGATCGTAATGGGCGGAAATGTTGCGCTTCGAGCCCGTCTTGGTATTGGCGTTCATCCAATGGCGGACGCGTTCGAAGAGCCGGCTGACGCCGCCTTTGCCGTGCGCATAGCTGTGCGCGGCCTCGCCGTTGACGAGGAAGAGTTCAAGGAAGGCGGTGATGTCGGGGCTGTCCCAATCGCCGTCCATATAGGTTTCGGCGACCCCGATCGTGCCGCTCGTCAACGCCCGATAGGCAAGGTTCCAATTGTTGAGGCTGAGCGCCGCCTTCGGCCCGGGCTGCTTGCCCTCGATCAGCAGCCTGCGGCCGTCGGGGAGGGTGAGGGCGAGCGAACCGTGCTGCATGCGCAGAAGTCCGCGGAGCGCCAGCTTCGCCTTGAAGGGCAGACCCTTCACCAGACGGGATATGTTTTCCCCCGTCAGCGTCACCGCGTCACGGGCCAGCAGATTCCAGTCCTGCGCCTTGCTCATCTCTCCTCCTCCAGCATTTTTTGCCGGTTCGGGACGACGATACATCCGCGACGATGTACTCGGGCGGCCTCCGGCCATTGCATGAAAGGCTACCGCATAACTCCTGAAATCGGAACCGATTTGAGGATAAGATTTTGCAGCAGTTGAAAGTGCTGCAACATCGCTTTGCGCGTGTGAAAAACGCGCGTGCTGATATGTCATTCCGCCACGTGTGCAAGCGGGCGGGGCGGCCGGACGCCGACTTCAGGCGGAGGCGCCGGACGCCTGGCGTGGCGTGAGCTTTCAGCCGCAATTCACGGGATGATCGGCCGCCCGGAGAGATGGGCTGCGTTGAGAGCCTCGTTGTCGTCAAGGGACGCAAATCCTTGCGAAACCAAAGGATAACCGGTTTTGCCGCGTCCCTTGCCAATGAAGCGTTCCCTGACTGTGTTCTTCAACCTGCCACGGATGTACGGAACGCCCCGATCAAAAATTTCATTGCGAACGAAAAGCTTTCATCGCTGCCATGACATGGATAAGGCCGGCGTGAACCGGCCTTTTCCGGGAGCGGAGAACCGCCTGCTTAGTTGTCGTATTCGCGGCACGCTTCGCTGATCGAGGCACCGCTCTGGCCGCCGCGCGTGTCGACGCCGGACATCTGTCGCGGCATGCCGGGGCATTCCATCGTCTGCGGGCGGCCGATGCTCTGTGTCGTCGTCGGATCGACCGGCGAGACGGGTACCGGACGAATGCCGTTGTCATCGTTAGTGTAATCGGATGAATAGGTGCCGGAACCGGGATCGGTCGAGCCGCCATTCGTTGGCCCGATCGGACTCGGGTTAGACTGGGCAAAAGCCGACGACGCCATGCCGATCGCGAGCAGCGAAGCGGCAATAAGGGATCTAGACATGGGATATCCTCCTTGGATTTTCATCTTGGATGACCCTGGGGTAACTGCCTGATGGAACCATTGTTCCGAAATTTGCAAAAAACCTGGCGGACCCTACGGCTGATCCCACGTGGTTACGCATAAACCTTAACGGTCGAAGCCGCTGGATCGGCGCGCTTACCTGCCGTAGTTGCATGATGAAACGCTAAAAACTTGCAGCACGAGGCCGCTATGTTCGTTTCTCCGCGCGAGGCCGCAGATCTCGGTCTTCAGATTGCGCTTTCACTCGCCTTGACGGCAAGCGGGATGGCGATTGCGTCCTCTGCACTGAGCGGCGAGAAGGGCCGTATCTCCGCGATTGACCCCTCGCTCTGGACCGCCGCTCCCGTGCGCGTCGATGTCACCACGCAGACCTACCTGCGTGCCGACGCTCCAGCCGGGCTGGAACTCGCCGGCACCGAGGATGATCTGTGCCACGATCCGATCGGTCTCCGGCTTTCCTGCGACCTGATCACCACCACTGCCAGCACGGCCTTCTAGCCGGTGGGCTATCCGGAGGCCGCAGACGGAGGGAAAGGGGCAGGCGGTTACTTCAGCGCGAAAGGCTGGCGGCCGATGCCTGAACAGGCAGGATCGTCGATGCCTTGATGTCCTTCAGCACAAACATCGTGTGCATCTCTTTGATGCCGGGCAGACGACGGATTACCGTCATGGCGAATTCGGCGTAGCTGTCGAGATCAGCCGCGACCACCTGCAGCAGGAAATCAGCCTCGCCGGCGATGGAATAGCAGGCGATGACCGCCTCCAGCTCACCAACCTCGCGCTCGAACCGCTCGGCTTCGTCATGCGAATGCGTGTCGATCTGGACACGCACGAAAGCCAGGACGCCGAGGCCGACGGCGCGGCGATCGACGACAGCCTGATAGCCGCGGATGACGCCTGCCTCTTCCAGCTTTTTTACCCTGCGCCAGCAAGGCGAGGTCGACATTCCCACGCGTTCGGCAAGCTCCTGATTGGTGAGCCGCCCATCGCCCTGTAGCGCCTTCAATATGCGGATATCTCCCGGCTCAAATTCCATGATCGGTATGTCCTTTCGAGTTTTATCGATTAACGGGAAGATCTTACCTGATTTGGAGGCGAGATGTCAGGAATAGGCAGGACATTTCTCTGCCTTTCGATAGGTTGAGGACTTCGAACAGAGAAGGAGCGGACGGATGATGGTTGAGGATTGGCGTGTCGCGGTGATTGTCGAACCGGGGCTGCCAGTTGGCGAACTCGCCAATACTGTTGCGGTGCTGTCGATCGGCCTTGGTGCTGCGGCACCCGCGCTTGCCGGTGCGCGGCTGACCGATCATGCCGGTCGGGCATTTCATGTCAGTGCCAATAAGCCGGTTCCGGTGCTACAGGCCGCGGCGACCGATTTGAGATCACTTCTGCTGAAGGCGCTGCCGGCCCCTGAAGGTGCGCTGGTCGTGCCATTCCCGCGTTTTGCCCGCGCGCTGCACTTTTATGCCGATTACGAGGCTTCGATGCCCGAACGCGACCTCTCTTCGGAAATTATCGACGGCGTCGGGCTCGCCGGCCCGGCGAAATGGATCCGCTCGCTGACCGGCTCGCTAAAGCTGCTTCGTTGATCCGTTTGGCCGGGCGTGCGGATAGGCTCGTCCTGGGAAAGCTTGCAAAAGGCCATGATTTGCCGTTTGATCGAACGATACGACGACCATCCGACACTCCTCCTTAAAAGGATCCGCCTTTGTCCCTGCCGATGCCCCGCGGCTTCGAGAAGCCCTATGCCGCCTTCCTGTTCGATATGGACGGCACCATCCTCAATTCGATCCGTGCGGCCGAGCGTGTATGGAGCGACTGGGCGAGGCGTCAGGGGCTCGATGTCGCCACCTTTTTACCGAAGATGCATGGATCGCGCGGCATTGACACGATCACCCGGCTGAACCTGCCTGGAGTCGATCCCGAACATGAATCGAAGCTGGTGACCGAGGCCGAGATCGCCGATGTCAGCGACGTTGTGGCCATTCCCGGCGCCGCGACCTTTCTGAGTTCACTGCCCCCGGATCGCTGGGCGATCGTCACCTCCTCGCCATTACGCCTTGCTCACCGGCGGCTGGAGGCAGCAGGCTTGCCGGTGCCGAGATTCATGGTGACGGCGGAGGACGTGAAGGTCGGAAAACCCGACCCGCAATGTTATATTCTCGGCGCCGAGCGCCTCGGCGTCAGCACGCAGGATTGCCTGGTGTTCGAGGATGTCGCAGCCGGCATTACCGCCGGCGAGGCGGCGGGTGCCGATGTCATGGTCATCACGGCAACACATCACCAAAAGATGGAGACGCCGCACCCGACGCTTTCATCCTATGACGAGATCTCGGTCCGCATGTCCTCCGATCACAGGATGCTGATCGTCCCGAACGCGGCCTGACAGTGCTCCGGCTGCGTCCTGCTTGCTTTTGTGCGGTTCACTCCGCGGCTGCGGCAAGACAGCGATCGATGATGCTGCCGATTTCGCTGCGGCAGGAGCCGCAATTGGTTCCAGCGCTGGTTTCTTTGCCGACCGCCTCGACGCTGTGACATCCGCCGCGCACGGCAGCCGCAATCTGGTTGACCCCGACACTGAAGCAGGAGCAGACGGTAGCGCCTGGATCCGGCCTGCCTGCGCCGGGACGACCCGCAACGAGCGCAAAGCGTTTCCTGAGGTCGCCATGCGAGGCGGAGAGCTGCGAGATCGCCCAGTTGCGCGCGACGGCAACGGGCTCGCGTGCCAGAAACAGCGCCGCAAGCAGGACCTCGCCATCGAAGAAGGCGAGCCTGAGGTCGCCGGATTGCCGGTCGGCATAACCAAGCGGTTCGATCTCGGCCGGAATGGCGAAAACCGCCCGGCACCAGGCCGTCCAGTCTTCGACGGTTTCGCCGAAGGCAAGCTCAAGCCGCCAGCCGCCGGCGGCTTTTGCCAGCGCCCAATAGGCGGCGTCGGGCGTAGCGGGTTTTGTGGCGGAGACGGCGAAACCGTAATGGGTGGCGCGGAAGGGCCGGACGGCGACGGCAACGTTCTTCGACGCCGGTTGACCGGAAATGGGGTCGGTTACCGGCGCGACCACGGCGTCGATGCGCGCTCTTGCGGCGAACTGGTCGTTCCAGTGCATCGGCGCAAAGATGCCGCCGCGCGCCTGGCGATCGGTCACCAGCGCCCGCACGATTGCCTTGCCGTGCGGGCTGTCGATCTCGACGAGGCCGGCGCTTGATATACCGGTCTCGATCGCGTCGCGCGGATGGATTTCGGCAAAGGGTTCGGCGATATGGGCGGAAAGCCGCGCGCTCTTTCCTGTTCGCGTCATCGTGTGCCACTGGTCGCGGATGCGCCCGGTATTCAGCGTGAAGGGGTACTCGGCATTGGTGCGATCGGTTGCGGGCGGTTTGACCGCGACGAAGCGCGCCTTGCGATCGGGATGGAAGAAACCGCCTTCGGCGAAGAAGCGGGTGATGCTCGGTTCTGTCCCTGCCGCCTGCGGCCACTGGAAGGGCGACAGTTCGTCATAGGCCCCGCCGCTCATGCCGGCGCGCGCGCCGATGTCGAAATCGCGGCTGCCGTTATTTTCGAAGGCGGAAAGCGCGGCGTGTTCGGCGAAAATTGCGGCCGGCGCGTCAAAATCGAAGGCGGCGGCAAATCCCATGCGGCGTCCGATCTCCGCAAGCTGCCACCAGTCGGCCCTTGCATCGCCGGGGATATCAAGAAACGATCGTTGCCTTGAAATGCGCCGTTCGGAATTGGTGACGGTGCCATCCTTCTCGCCCCAGCCGAGCGAGGGCAGAAGCACATTTGCGTGCCGGGTCGTATCCGTCTCTTTCAGGATGTCCGACACGACGACGAAGGGACAGGCGGCGATCGCGTTTTCGACACTGTCGGCATCCGGCATCGAGACGACGGGATTGGTCGCCATGATCCAGAGCGCCTTGATGCGTCCGTCGGCCACGGCTTGGAACATGTCGACCGCCTTCAGGCCGGGCTTTGCGGCGATGACGGGCGAGTCCCAGAAGCGCTGCACGCGGTCCCGATCTTCGGTGTTCTCGATCGCCATATGGGCGGCAAGCATATTGGCGAGACCGCCGACCTCGCGTCCGCCCATGGCATTCGGCTGGCCGGTCAGCGAAAACGGTCCCATGCCGGGACGGCCGATGCGGCCGGTCGCCAGGTGGCAGTTGAGAATGGCATTGACCTTGTCGGTGCCGGAGGAGGATTGGTTGACGCCCTGGCTGTAGCAGGTCACGACCTTCGGCGTCGTCTCGAACAGCCGGAAGAACTCCCTGATCTGCATGGCGGGCAGGCCGGTCCGTTCCAGGAGATCGTTGATATCGAGCGCGGCGGCCGCCGCAAAAGCGTCGCCGAAACCATCTGTATGGGCGCCGATATAATTCTGGTCGATTGCCGGACTGGTCGCCAGATGGGCAAGCAGTCCCATGAATAGCGCAACGTCGCCATCAGGACGGATGGCGAGATGCAGGTCGGCGATGTCGCAGGTCATCGTCCGTCGCGGATCGATGACGACGATCCGCATGTTTGGCCGCGCCATCTTTGCGGCGGCAAGCCGTTGGTAGATGACCGGATGACACCAGGCGAGGTTGGAGCCGGTCAGGACCACCAGATCCGCAAGTTCGATATCCTCATAGGTCCCGGGCACCGTATCGGCGCCGAAGGCGCGGCGATGCCCCGCCACGGAGGAGGACATGCAGAGCCTTGAATTGGTGTCGATATTGCCGGAGCCGATGAAGCCCTTCATCAGCTTGTTGGCGACATAGTAATCCTCGGTCAGCAACTGGCCGGAGACGTAGAAGGCAACGGAATCGGGCCCGTATTCGGCGATCGTTTCAGAAAAACGGCGGGCGACCAGATCAAGAGCCTCGTCCCAGCCGCTCCGTTCGCCTTCGATCTCGGGATAGAGAAGCCGGCCATCGAGATCGATGGTTTCGGCAAGGGCTGAACCCTTCGAGCAGAGCCGGCCGAAATTCGACGGATGCTCGGGATCTCCTTTGACGCTGACTGCGCCTGCCTCGTCGACCGTGGCGATAACGCCGCAGCCGACACCGCAGTAGGGACAGGTGGTCTTGACCTCAGCCGCCATCTATTCCGCCGCCATCATCAGGCTTTCCAGAGCGATGAACAGCCTGCCGTCTTCGTTCAGCACCTGTATCGTCCGGACCTCGCCTTCGTCGGCGCCGAGCGCCTTGCCTGTTTCCAGCGAGATAACCCAGTTGTGCAGCGGGCAGGTGACTGACTTGGCGTGGACGATGCCTTGGGAGAGCGGGCCGCCCTTATGCGGGCAGTGATCCTCGATGGCGAAGACCTCGTTTTCGGCCGTGCGGAAGACGGCGATCTTGCCCTGCGGCGTCTTCACGCAGCGCGCGCCGCGCAGCGGGATGTCGGAGATGTCACCGATTGCGATCCAGTTCATGTCCATCTCCTTATTCTGCAGCCTGCGGATAGCCGATCGTCGCCATCGGCTTGAACTCATGCTTGTCCTTACCGGAAACACGCTCCGACCAGGGATCGACCTGGGCAAATTTCTGCGAGAAGACGAAGCGGTCGTAATAGGCTTTGCGCTTTTCGGCATCGCCCATGATCTGACGGCGGATTTCATCCAGGCCGACGCGCTTGGCCCATTTGTAGATGCGCTCGAGGTAGCGGGCCTGCTCGCGGTACATCTGCGTCAGGGCCACGATATGCTCCAACGCCTCGTCCTCGGTCCGCACAAGCCCTAGAACCTCCGTGCCCTTGATGTCGAGACCGGCCGCACCGGCGAAATGGATCTCGAAACCGGAATCCACGCAGATCACGCCGATGTCCTTGCAGGTTGCTTCCGCGCAGTTGCGCGGGCAGCCGGAGACGGCCATCTTCAACTTGGCCGGCGTCCAGGAGCCCCACATGAACCTTTCGATCCGGATGCCGAGGCCGGTGGAATCCTGCGTGCCGAAGCGACACCAGTCCGACCCCACACAGGTCTTCACGGTGCGCAGGCCCTTGGCATAAGCCTGGCCGGAGACGAAGCCGGCCTTGCCGAGATCGGCCCAGACGGCGGGCAGGTCTTCCTTCTCGATGCCGAGCAGGTCGATGCGCTGGCCGCCGGTGACCTTCACCATCGGGATCTCGAACTTGTCGACGACATCGGCGATTGCGCGCAGCTCGTTCGAATTGGTGACGCCGCCCCACATGCGCGGAACGACGGAGTAGGTGCCGTCCTTCTGGATGTTGGCATGCACGCGCTCATTGATGAAACGCGACTGGTAGTCGTCGGCATATTCGTCCGGCCAATCGCAGACCAGGTAATAGTTGAGCGCCGGGCGACATTTGGCGCAGCCGCAGGAAGTCTTCCACTCGAGCTCCTGCATGACGGCAGGGATGCTCTTCAGACCCTTGGCCTTGATCAGCCGGCGAACGTCGTCATGGCCGAGTTCGGTGCAGGTGCACATCGGCTGGACCGCAGTCGGATTGTAGCTGTCGCCGAGTGTCAGCGCCATGAGTTGTTCGACGAGGCCGGTGCAGGAACCGCACGAGGCGGATGCCTTCGTGTGGGCGCGTACGTCGTCGAGCGACGTCAGCCCCTTGCCTGAAATCGTCGAAGTGATCTTGCCCTTGCATACGCCGTTGCAGCCACAAATCTCCGCGTCATCCGGCAAGGCTGCAACGGCCGCCATAGGGTCCAGCGGCGACCCTCCCTGATAGGCCTGTCCGAAGATCAGCGTCTCGCGCATCTCCGAAATATCGGTTGCCTTCTTCTTCAGGTCATTGAACCAGGCACCATCGGCGGTTTCACCGTAAAGCACGGTGCCGATAATCTTATTGTCCTTGAGCACCAGACGCTTGTAGACGCCGGCGCTGGCATCGCGCAGCACGATCTCCTCGCGGTCGTCGCCGTCGGCGAAATCGCCGAGCGAATAAAGCTCGATGCCGGTGACCTTGAGCTTGGTCGGCGTATCCGCATGAACGAAGGCGGGCGAGCGATCGCCGGAAAGATGCGAGGCGGCAATACGGGCCATTTCATAGAGCGGCGCAACGAGGCCATAGACCATGCCGCCCACCTCGGCGCATTCGCCGAGCGCGAGAATATCGCCATCCGAGGTCTGCATGCCGGCATCGACGACGATGCCGCGATTGACCGCAATGCCGGCGTCCTTCGCCAAACCCACACTCGGACGGATGCCGACGGCCATCACGACCAACGTTGCCGGGATGATACGGCCGTCGTCAAGCTCGATGCCCTCGACCTTGCCATTGCCGACGATCGCCTTGGTATTTGCCTTGCAGATGACCTTGATGCCGCGTTCCTCGACTGCCTTCTGCAGCAGGTAACCGGCGGCGGGGTCGAGCTGGCGCTCCATCAGCGTCGGCATGACGTGCAGTACGGTGACGTCCATGCCGCGCTGGGCAAGACCGGCCGCTGCTTCCAGGCCAAGCAGTCCGCCGCCGATGACGACGGCCTTTTCGCGCGACTGGGCGGCAAGCAGCATCGCCTGCACGTCGTCGAGATCGCGATAGGTGATGACGCCGGGCAGATCCTTGCCGGGAACGGGGATGATGAAGGGCACGGACCCAGTTGCGATCACCAGCTTGTCGTAGCTTTCGGTGACGCCGTGGTCGGAGGTGACGGTCTTGGCGGCACGATCGATGTTGACGATCTTGTGGCCCTTGTAGAGCATGATGCCGTGCTTGATATACCAGCCATCGCCGTGAATGATGATCTGCTCGTAGTCCTTTTCTCCGGAGAGAACCGGCGACAGCATGATGCGGTCGTAATTGACGCGCGGCTCGGCATTGAAGATCGTAACTTCATAGCGTCCGGGCGCCTGCTCGAAGAGGTGCTCCAGCATGCGCCCGGGCGCCATGCCATTGCCGATGATGACAAGTTTTTCGGTCATATTTCCAGGTCCTTAGATCAGGTTGCAGCCACGGGCGCCGAGTGCCCTTGGCGCGACAGTTGCTTTACGGACAGGTGCATCCAGATGAGAGAGATCACGACGATCGCAAAGAGCAGCAGGAAACAGCTGGACCAGAGGCCGGTCATGTCCTTGAGGAGGCCAAAGGCAATCGGAAGGATGAACCCGCCAAGGCCGCCCATCATCCCGACGACGCCGCCGACTGCGCCGACGTTGTCGGGGTAGTAGGCCGGGATGTGCTTGTAGACCGCAGCCTTGCCGAGGCTCATGAAGAAGCCGAGCACGAAGATGACGACGATGAAGATGAAGGGGGTGATACCAAACGCCGGACCCGTCCCGGACGCGTCGGCGGCCGGCAGCGAGAGGATGAGGGTGGCGACGGCCGAAACGGCAAACATCGTATACATCACGCTGCGCGCACCCTTCTTATCCGACAGCACGCCGCCGAAGGCGCGGAAGATGCTGCCCGGGATGGAGTAGGCCGCGGCGATCATCCCGGCCGTCTCCAGGTTGAAGCCGTAGACGCCGACCAGGTAGCGCGGCAGCCACAGCGACAGGGCGACGAAGCCGCCGAAGGCGAAGAAATAGTAGAGCGAGAAGCGCCAGACCTGAACGTTCTGAAGCGGCGCGAATTCCTCGACGAAACTCTTGGTGGCAACGCGGCGTTCGCGGCGGAGACGGAAGGCCGGATCATCGGTCGTGGTGAACCAGAAGACGATTGCCATCAGCGCCAGTCCGACGGCCCAGATCTCCGCAACCGCCTGCCAGCCCCATGCGATCAGCACGAAGGGGGCTGCGAATTTGGTTACGGCCGCGCCGACATTGCCGGCACCGAAGATGCCGAGTGCGGTTCCCTGCTTCTCCGCCGGGAAAAAAGGCGAGACATAGGCGACGCCGACTGCAAAGGAGCCGCCAGCGAGGCCGACGCCGAGGCCGGCGATCAACATCTGCGTATAGGTCTGGGCGTAAGAGAGCAGAAAGGTCGCCAATGCGGCGGCCAGCATGGTGAGGGTGTAAACGAGACGGCCGCCGTAACGCCCCGTCCAGATGCCAAGAACGATGCGCACAAGCGAACCGGTGAGCACGGGGGTGCCGACCAGCAATCCGAACTCGGCCTCGTTCAGGCCGAGATCCTGCTTGATGCGAATGCCGATGATCGCGAAGATCGTCCAGACCGCAAAACAGAGGGTGAAGGCTACAGTGGAGATCCACAATGCCTTGGCTGGTTCGCCGGCGGACATGGGCTGTGATTTCTCGATGACAGACATAACTTCTCCGAGGCCCGACAAGGTCGTGCCAATCCATCGCTGAGGGTTGAAACAAAAAAGCCGCTGGTCAGGACGCGCATACACGAGGTGCGCGAAATATCCTGATCAGCGGCTTTGCTGGTGGCGCCCGCCGTTGGACGCCGAATTCTTAGGCCTTCTGGCCCATTTGCCTGAAGGCAATCCGTTGGCCAGATTGCTCAAGCTAAAACCTATCTCTTCAATCTGAAGAGCAATCTCTGTGTCTACCGTGAGCGTCTACCGCGCGCTCATTCTGCGCTGATCGTCATTGACCGGTGCTATTAAAGACGATGCAAACTGCGTGCCAGTTTGGCTGCCTGCGTTCAAGTCACTGAATGCAAAAGACATTTATGAAACGTGCCGCCTGCTTGTTTTTCGGGCCGCCACCCGCTGATGCAAATATTTTGTGCGCTTGACATGAGGCGGGCAGATGCTTGCTGGTGTTTTGTGCAGGCCGGCATCGGTTAGACCTCGTCGTCGCAAACGAAGGCGAGGGCGCTTTTGACTGCAAAACCTGCGACATAGTCCGGCAGCCTCGCCGGGTCGAAGACGTGGCCGTCCATGAAACGGTCGCCCTCGGCACTGCCTTCGATCCGGATATCGGCATCTTCGGGTGCGTTGTCGTCACCGAGAGCAGCGCGATAGAGATCCGGGCGGTAGGCGGATGCTGCGGCCCTTGCCATGTTAAGGCTGATCTCGGCCTGTCCCCAGCGGATCATTTGGCTGTAGATCCACAGCGCCTGGCTTGGCCGGGGATAATTGGCGAAGCCGGAATGGAACATGAAATAATCGGCGATGATGCGGCGGTTACCCTTTGCGTCGAGGCTGAATTCGCCGGCGAGCACACGGCGAATGATTTCGACGGGGGCAGCGATATAGCGCGGGTCGGCAAGAGCCGCCGCCAGCGCGTCGTGATTTTCCGGCTGGTCGCACCACTGGGCTGCCGCATCGAGCGCCACGATCAGCCTGGAAACGGTTTCCGGATGGCTTTCCGCCCAGTCCGGCCGCATACCGATCACCTTTTCCGGTGCCGACGGCCAGATATCCTGTTTGGCGGCGACGATGCGGCCGACGCCGCGCTCTGAAGCAACCATGTTCCACGGCGCGCCGACGCAGAAACCGTCGATCGCACCGGCTGCCAGCGCATCCGAAGTCATGGGCGGCGGCACGACGATGAGCTTGACATCCCTGTCGGGATCGATGCCGCCAGCTGCCAGCCAGTAGCGGAATTCGTAATTATGCGAGGAGAAGGGGTAGGTGACCCCGAAAGTCGGCAGCGGCTCGCCGCGGGACTTCATTACCGCCAATGTTTTTGCCAGGGCGCGGGCATTGTCGAGCGCGCTTGCCGTTTCCGGCAATCCCACGTCATTCCGCATCCTGTCGAAGAGCCGCGTCGACAGCGTGATCGCGTTGCCGCCGCGCCCCAGCGAAAACGGCGTGATCGTCGGTGAGGGATTGGAGCCGAGACCGAGCATGGAGGCGACGGGCATCGGCGACAGCATATGGGCAATGTCGAACTGGCGGAATGCCAGGCGGTCGCGCACATTCGCCCAGGAGACGTCCTTGACGAGATCGAGCGTCAGGCCTTCCTTCCGCGCGAAGCCAAATTCTGCCGCCACAATCAGCACCGATGCATCGACGAGCGGAATGAAACCGGCCCGCAGCACTTTCGGTCCTTCGTTGTTCACCCGCACGGGCGAGGGCAGCTCGCCGCCGGAATTGGAGGTCGTTGTCATCATATCCACTCCGGTTTCCTCCGGAAATTCATCAGCTCGACCATTACATCAACAGCCCCGCGGCAGTGACGACGCTCTGGGCGATTTCCGACATCTTCTTCTTTTCGTTCATCGCTGTCTGGCGCAGCAGGGCGAAAGCCTCTTCCTCCGACAGGCCGCGCATCTTCATCAATATGCCCTTGGCGCGCTCGACCAGCTTGCGTTCCTCAAGCGCGGAGCGGGCATCGGCAAGCTCCCGCCGTAGCCGGTTGAAGGCATTGAAGCGGCTGACAGCCATGTCGAGGATCGGTTTGACGCGTTCCTTCTTCAGTCCGTCGACGATATAGGCCGAGACGCCGGCATCGACGGCAGCCTCGATCGAGGCCGTGTCGGACCGGTCGACGAACATGGCGATCGGGCGGCTGACGGTGCGAGTCAGCTGGAACAGATGCTCCATCATGTCGCGGTTGGGATTTTCGATATCGATGATGATCACGTCGGGCATCAGCGTTTCGATGATTCGCGCGATGCCGTTGACCTCATGCACGACGGTGACGCGCGTATGCCCTGCCTCGCGCAGGCCTTCTTCGATGATGGAGGCGCGAATGGCATTTTCGTCGATCACCAGAATTGTCAGATCGAGATGCGTCATGGCTATATTCATGACGCAGTGCAGCAAATTTGGCAAGCGCGCCAGCCTGAAAAGTGTGCAAAAACTAAGTATGCATAATATATGATCAGATTGCCGTGCTTTCGCGCGGAATCAAGGCAAAGCCGAGGTCGATCTGCTCGGCCCTCGATACCACGGAGGAATTCAACGCGGCAAGCACCCTTTCGGCCGCGAGTTTTCCGGTTTCGAAACGCCGGGTCGCGATCGAGGAGAGGGAGGGTGCGGCGCAGGCGGCGAATTCCAGGTCGTGAAATCCGATGATCGAGATGTCATCGGGCACACGGATGCCGCGTTTGCGGCATTCCTGCATGGCCCCGAGCGCCAGATTGTCGTCAGTGCAGAAGATCGCCTCGGGCACGTCGCCACGTTCATGCGTCATGGCGAAGAGGTCGGAGCCGAGTGCCACGTAGCTATGGCGTGGCCTCTCGGCGATGATCTCCAGATTCGGCAGCTCCGCCTCCTGCATCGCCAGCCGGTAGCCGTCGAAACGCGACTGGGCGCGGTGGTCGAGATTGCCGGTCAGGAAGGCGATCCGGCGGAAACCCCGTTCGATCAGGTGCTGCGTCGCCGTCTGCCCGGCATGCTCCTGCGACATGCCGATGTTAAGGTCGATCGGGTTTGGAGAAAGCTCGAAGGTCTCGACAACGGGCAGACGAGCCTGAGCGAGAAGCTGACGCGAGAGCGGCGTGTGATGAGTGCCGGCGATGATGATCGCCTCCACCCTTTGCCCGAGTAATGCCTTGATGGCGTTTTCCTCCTCGATCTCGGAATAGCGGCTGTTGACGACGATCACCTGGAAGCCGGCGGCGACCAGCACCTCGTGAAGCGCAAACAGATATTCCGCGAAGATAACGTTGTAGAGGGTCGGAACGATGACGCCGATCGCATGCGTGCGCGAGGAAGCGAGGCGGCTCGCGGCAATATTCGGCACGTAGCCGAGTTCCTTGACGGCGGCATCGACGCGCAGCCGCAGGCCTGGCGAGACCGCATCGGGCTTGCGCAGCACCCTCGAAACCGTGATCGGGCTGACGCCGGCAAGATTTGCCACGTCATCAAGTGTTATCCGCCGCATGCAAGTCCCGCCATTCGTCCCACAATATTGATTCTAATATTCTTCAAAAATAGAGAATATTTGCTCATTCCTGTAGTTTACAGCGCTAGCAGATACGATTTGACAGCGCTGTCAACTATGTTAACCTAAAATTGTACCGGAAAGGGACGGGGTGGAGCCTTCCGGGACCAAGTATGCAAATCAAAGCATAGGAGAGGCGGCTCGGTCCGCCTGAGGAGGAGAACATTCATGCTTAAGGTGAAAGAAGCCAAATTGGCTCGCATTGCCGCGTTTTCCGTATCCGCGCTTGCCCTGCTCTGCGGCGCGGCCAGCGCGGAACCGAAGGTCGTGTCCGGCCCGGCCGCCGAGCCCGGCTGCATGGTGCCGTGGGCAGCCGACACACAGTTCCTGCAATATTCGAAGAAGGACGGCCCCTATCGCATCGCGCTCGCCAACGGCTATATCGCCAACACCTGGCGTATCCAGATGGTGCAGACGGCCAAGGCCTACGCCGCCCAGCCCGATGTCGCGGCCAAGCTGAAGGAGTTCAAGGTCGTTTCCACAGGCGAGGATGTGCCGGCGCAGATTTCCGCCATCAACAACTTCATCGATGCCGGTTATGATGCCATCGTCGTCAACGCGCAGAACCCGACCGCCTTCGGGCCGGTGATCAAGCGCGCCAAAGAGGCCGGGGTCGTCCTCGTCGCTTTCGACAATATCCTGGACACCAAGGACGCTATCAATGTCAACGTCGACCAGAAGGGGCTCGGCGTCCTCTGGGCCGACTGGCTGGTGAAGCATCTGCCGAACGGCGGCAAGGTGCTGGAAGTGCGTGGCGTCGCCGGCACCTCGGTCGATACGGATCGCCACAACGGCATCCACGAAACCCTGGACGCTTCGGGCAAGAAGTTCACGGTAACCGAGGTCGTCGGAAAATGGGATGACGGCGTTGCACAGAAGGCAACCGCTGACGCGATCGCCACCAACGGCCCGTTCGACGGCATCACTGCCCAGGGCGGCGATACCGGCGTCGTTCAGGCGATGATCGATGCCAAACATCCCTTCGTGCCCTTCGGCGGTGAGACGGAAAATGGCTTCCGCAAATTCTGCGCTGCCCATGCCGCCGACGGCCTGAAGTGCTCGTCCGCCGGCACCGGCCCGGCCCAGGTCGCCGTCGCCATCAAGACGGCGATTGCAGCCCTTGAGGGTCAGGTCGTGCCGCAGGCCGTCAAGCTGCCGACCGCGGTTGTTTCGGATCCTGATTTCAAGGAAGGCGAGGATTATTATCCCACCCAGTCCGACAACTTCTTCGTCGGCAATTCCTTCCCCACCTGCGGCATTAATTTCAGCGCTCAGGAAATCATGGGGCAGTCCAAAGAGAACCAATAGCAGCCGTCCTCCGGATCTGATTGCGGGTGTTCGCACCCGCAATCTCGAAGGTGATAGACCGAATGGAGGCTGGATGCATGACCTTGCCCGAACCGCTTTTCCGCATGGAAGGCATATCGAAACGCTATGGCGGTGCCGTCGCGCTTAAGGATGCCGATATCGCCATCCGGCCGGGCGCGATCCATGCCGTCCTCGGCGAGAACGGCGCCGGCAAATCAACGCTGATCAAGATCATGGCGGGCGTCGTGGCGCCTGATGAAGGACGCATGCTGCTCGACGGTAAGGAGATCGCCTTTGCCTCGCCGGCCGCCGCCAATGCGGCGGGCATCGTCTGCGTTTTCCAGGAGCTTTCGCTGATCCCCGACCTCTCGGTCGCCGACAACATCGTCATCAGCAATCCACCGCTGAAATTCGGCATGATAGACCGGCGCAGGCAGCGGCGGATCGCCGAGGAAGCGTTGGCGCGCGCCGGCGCCTCCGACATTCATCCGTCCGCCTTGGTCAAGGACCTCCCTCTGTCCCGACGGCAAATGGTCGAGATCGCCAAGGCGCTTGCCCGCAAGCCGCGGCTGATGATCCTCGACGAGGCGACCTCGGCGCTGACGCAGTCGGATGTCGAAAAGGTCTTCGCCGTGCTGAAGCGCCTGCGCGCCGAGGGAATGGCGCTAATCTACATCTCCCACCGCATGCACGAGATCGCCCAGCTGGCGGATGAGTGCACGGTCTTCCGCAACGGCCGCAGCATCGAATCCTATCCGGCCGGCACGAAGACCGACCAGCAGGTGGTGGAGCTGATGATTGGCCGCGAATACAGCAATGTCTTTCCGCCGAAACCGGCGCATCGCGGAGAGGTAAAGCCGGTCCTTTCCTGCCGCGACCTTTCCTGGGGCGATAGGCTTTCTGGCATCACCTTCGATATCAAGGCCGGCGAGATCATCGGCGTCGGCGGCCTGGACGGGCAGGGACAGCGCGAATTGCTGCTGGCCCTCTTCGGCGTGCTGCGCGATGTGAAGGGTGAAGTCGTAATCGACGGCAGGCCGGTGACGCTGAAAAGTCCCCGTGATGCCAAGTCCGGCGGCATATCCATGGCGCTGATCCCCGAGGATCGGAAGACCGAAGGGCTGATGCTGCCGATGACCGTGCGCGAGAACCTGTCGATTGCAGCCCTCGACCGCGTCTCGCGCAACGGCGTCATCGACCGGGCGGCCGAGCGTCGCGAGATCGACGACCTGTTCAAGCTGTTGGCGATCAAGGCCGCGACGATCGACATGCCCGTCGCCGCCTTGTCCGGCGGCAACCAGCAGAAGGTGGTTATCGCCAAATGGCTGATGAACCGGCCGCGCATCATCCTGCTCAACGATCCGACACGCGGCATCGATGTCGGCACCAAGCAGGAAATCTATCTGTTGCTGCGCAAGCTTGCCGATGCGGGAGCGGCGATCATCTTCTATTCGACAGACTACGACGAACTGATCGGCTGCTGCGACCGCGTGCTCGTCATGTATGACGGCAGCATCATTCGCGAGCTCGAAGGCGCCGAGATCAACGAGCACGAGCTGATCGGCGCCGCTCTCAACATCGCCGGCGACCACGCAGCGCAAAGGATTGCCCCATGAACAAGCATGCTTCCGGCGACCGGCGGTTCTGGTATGCGCAGCAGAAGGGAACGCTGTTTGCCGCACTCCTCTTCGTCGCCATGTTCGCCCTCTACGTCTCGAACCACCCGGCGGGCTTCACGCCCAACGTCGTGCAGACGGCTTCGAACAAGGCGACGCTGCTTGCCTTCGTCGCCATGGCGCAATGCCTGGTCGTCATCACCGCCGGCATCGATCTCTCGGCCGGCATGGTTCTGGTCCTCTGCAATTGCCTCGCCTCCTGGCTGGTCGTCGGCACGCCGCTGCAGACGGGAACTGGCATCGTCGTGGTGCTGCTCGCCGGGCTGGGCTGCGGCATGCTGAACGGGCTCATCATCATCTTCGGCCGGCTGCAGCCGATCGTGGCGACGATCGCGACCAGCGCGATCTTCTATGGGCTGGCGCTGTTGCTGCGACCGACGCCCGGCGGCTCGGTCAACGAGGATTTGGCCGATGCCTTCACCTCGAAGCTCTTTGGGATCGTTCCGGCAAGCCTCGTGGTTCTCCTCGCCATCATTCTCGTCATCTGGGTTCCGTTCAGCCGCTCGGCGATCGGCAGGGCGGCCTATGCGGTGGGTTCGGCCGAGAACGCCGCCTATATGTCGGCAATGCCGGTCAAGCGGGCGAAATTCACCGCCTATGCATTGGCGGGACTACTTTCGGCGATCGGCGGGCTCTATCTCACCTTTTTCTCCTATACCGGCGAAGCGGCGTTTGCGAGCGGCAACGCCTACACGCTCTATTCGATCGCGGCGGTGGTGCTCGGCGGCGTTTCCCTTGCGGGGGGCAAGGGAAGCGCCGTCGGCGCTGTCTTCGGAGCCCTGGCCTTTCGCACGATCGGCGACCTGCTCTTCGTCTTCGATTTCGATCCGCTTTGGCAGCCGCTGTTCCAGGGCGTGGTGTTGATGCTGGCGATCAGTATCGGCTGCATCGGGCTTGCCAGGGTCCGCAATCGGCTGGAGTGGTTTCAATGAGCGAGGAAGCGTCCCTCATGCGGCAGCTTCGAGTGCCCACACGCCTGCGCGGTATCGATCCGGCGGTCGCAACCGCCTTCGGATGCATCATCCTGCTTCTGTTCGCCGGATCGATCTATTCGCCGAATTTCCTGTCGCCGGATTATCTGCTGCAGCAGCTGAAGGTGGCCTCGTTCCTCGGCGTCATCGCCACCGGCATGATGGCGGTCATCCTGCTCGGCCAGATCGACCTTTCGGTGCCATGGGTCGTGACGACAGGTGCGATGATGGCCTGCGCCGCGACCGCTTACGGTACGACCGGCTCGGTTCTGGCGATCCCCTTCGGCATTTTCTGCGGCGCTGCGATCGGTCTCGTCAACGGCCTGGCGGTCGCCTATCTCCGCATTCCCTCGATGATCATCACGCTGGCGACCAATGCCGTCGCGCAAGGGCTGATGGTCGTCTACACCGGCGGCTTCTCCCCGCAGGATTCGGCCACGCCGGCCATGCGGTTCCTGGCCACCGGCTACACCATTCCGGGACTTCCGAACGGCGTTCTCGTCTGGCTCTGCGTCGGCTTGGCTGCGGTCTTCATGTTGACGCGCACGACCTTCGGCCGATCCCTTTACGCCATCGGAAACCGCGAGCGCGCCGCTTACATGTCCGGTATCGACACGCGCCGGATCACGCTTCTGGCCTTCGTCATCTCAGGAGGGTTGAGCGCGCTCGGCGGCGTTCTGTTGGCAGGTTATGCGTCGAAGGCATCGCAGTCCATGGGCGACGCCTATCTGCTGCCGTCGATCGCGGCCGTCGTTCTCGGTGGCACGCATGTGCTCGGCGGCAAGGGTTCCTACCTCGGAACGGTGGCGGGCGTCATCCTGATCACGCTGCTGCAATCCATCCTCTCGGTGATGCAGATCGAGGAGGCCGGCCGCCAGCTCATCTACGGCGCCGTCATCATCGGCATGCTCCTGCTCTATGGCCGCCAGAAGCCGGCCTGATCGGCCGTTGTCGATACTTTCATGTTATCCAGCATCCGCTGCTTGAGGAAACCTATCGTTTCGGCGAAAAGGAGCTGCCGCGGCTCGATGTCACCAGGGAAGTCAGAAGGTACGTTTTGTGGCCACCAGCGAATTTCATCCGATCGAACGGACTGCTCTGGATGACGGGCCTGCCGCGCGCGCCTTGAGGGTGGTCGAAGCGGTTCTCGGCATTGCCGCGGCAGTCGTTCTCGCGGTGCTGCTCTTCATGGTGCTCGCCACAGTCTGCCTACGTTATTTCTTCAACGCCGGCTTCATCGGCGCCGAGGATCTCGGTATCTGGCTGCATGTGGGCCTGATCGCGCTCGGCGCGCCGCTCAGCCTCAACAGCGCGCTTGCCATGCGCTTCGACGTCTTCGTCAAGATGCTGCCCGAAAGCCTGCAGAAGGTGACGGCCATCGGCGCCGATGTCTTCACCGTGCTTTCGGCACTGGTCCTGAGCTTCGGCGGCAGAGAGATCATGACGATGCTTGGCGGCGTCTCGCCGACGCTCGGCGTGCCGGAATGGATCCGCTTCGGCTTCCTCGGCACCAGTGGCGCGCTGATCCTCGTCGTGCTGCTTCTGCAGCGCATCGCCGAAGGCAGGATCCTGCCGGTTTTGCTCTCGCTTGCCGTCGGTGTCGTGCTCTATGCCGGCATTCAGCATGTCGCGCTCGATCTCGACTGGCCGCCGAGCATTTTTCTCGGACTGATCGCCGCGGTCGGTCTCTTGCTTGCTGCGCCGCTGCCGCACGCCTTTCTTGCCGCGGCCTATGTCGTCATCGCCTTCGGCAGCAGCCTGCCGGAGCCGGCCATCGTCTCCGCGACCGTCACCGGCATCTCGAAATTCCTGCTGCTCGCCATTCCCTTCTTCCTGCTCGCCGGCGGTCTTCTCACTGTCTCCGGCGTCGCCAACCAGCTCGTGCGTTTCGCCGCCGCCATGGTCGGTCATCGCCGGGCCGGGCTGGCGCAGACGACGCTGTTGACCAGCGTCCTCTTTTCCGGCGCCTCCGGTTCGTCGGTCGCAAATGCCGCCTTCGGCGCATCGACCTTCCAGCCCGAGCTGGTCAAACACGGCTACCCTCCGGCGCAGGCAGCGGCAATCATCGCCTCGACATCGGTTCTCGACAATGTCATCCCGCCGTCGATCGCATTTCTCATCCTTGCGACCGCGACCAATCTCTCCGTCGGCTCGCTGCTCGTCGGCGGCTTCTTTGCCGGCGGGTTGATGGCCATATGCCTGGCGGTCGCAATCCATCTGACGGTCAGCGAACAGGTGCCGTTGCCACGCGCAAACGCGAGGCAGCGCTGGCAATCGGCGGTCCAGGCAATCCCGGCCTTCGGACTCGGCGTCATCGTCGTCGTCGGCATCCGCATCGGCATCGTCACGACCACGGAAGCCGCCGCTCTTGCTGCTTTCTACACGCTGCTGCTCGGCATCGGCGCGCGCCTCGGCGTTCTCTCGCTCTATGCCGCCTTTCGCCAGGCAGCAGTCGAAGCGGCGGCGATCGGCCTTCTGATCGGCACGGCCGGCCCCTTTGCCTTTTTGCTGGCGGTCGACGACGTGTCCGGACTGATCTCGCACCTGACGACGGCGCTCGGCGGCAGCGCGCTTGCGGTCATCCTGCTGTCGAACGTCATCCTGCTGGTGATCGGCCTCGTTCTGGATATCGGCGCTGCGATCCTGCTCTTCGGCCCGATCCTGCTGCCGGCAGCGGTCGCCGCCGGCATCGATCCCATTCAGTTCGGGGTGATCATCGTCGTCAACCTGATGATCCATGGACTGACACCGCCGCTCGGCATGCTGATCTTCGTCGTCAGCGGCGTCACGCGCATTCCCGCCTCAGAGCTCTTTCGGGCGGTGGTTCCCTATCTGCTCGCTCTCCTGGTCTCGCTCGCAATCCTCTGCGCCTGGGCCATCATCTTCTCGTAAACAGGACAACCCCATGGACAATTTCAACCGACGCAATTTCCTGAAGACCGCAGCTCTCGCTGGAACGGCGCTTGCAGCGCCCGCCATCGTCCGCACCGCCGCCGCCCGCACGACGACGATCACGATCGCCTCGCTGCTCGGCGACGACAAGCCGGAAACGAAGATCTGGGTGAAGATCGGCGAATTGGTCGAAGCGAAGCTTCCCGGCCAGTTCAAGTTCAATATCGTCAGGAACGGCGCGCTCGGCGGCGAGAAGGAAGTGGCCGAAGGCGTGCGCCTCGGCTCCATCCAGGCCAGTCTTTCCACGGTCTCGTCGCTCTCCGGATGGGCGCCGGAACTGCAGATCCTCGATCTGCCCTTCCTCTTCCGCGATGCCGACCATGTCCGCAGGACCGTCGCCGGCGATGTCGGCGCCGATCTCAAACAGAAACTGCAGGCGCAGAATTTCGTCGTCGGTGATTTCATTAACTACGGCGCCCGCCATCTCCTGACCAAGGAACCGGTGACGCGGCCGGAGCAGCTCAAGGGCAAGCGCATTCGCGTCATCCAGAGCCCGCTGCACACCAAGCTCTGGAGCGCATTCGGCACGACGCCGATCGGCATTCCGATCACCGAGACCTATAATGCGCTCGCAACCGGCGTCGCCGACGCGATGGATCTGACCAAGTCGGCCTATGCCGGCTTCAAGCTCTATGAGGTCGTGCCCGATATGACCGAGACCGGGCACATCTGGGCATCCGGCGTCGTCTATTATGCCTCGACCTTCTGGGCCGGCCTCAGCGACGAGCAGAAGGCGGTGTTCCAGCAGGCTTCCAGCGAGGGGGCTGCCTATTTCAACCAGCTGATCGTCGACGACGAATCCAAATCCGTCGAGACCGCACTTGCCAACGGCGGAAAGCTCTTGAAGCCGGAAGCCTTCGACGAATGGCAGAAGGGCGCAAAGGGTGTGTGGGACGATTTCGCGCCTATTGTCGGCGGCATCGACAGGATCAAATCGATCCAGGCCGCCTGAGCAAGCGGCGGGCGGTTCTCCTGCAGCTTTGAACGGGGACCGATGGAAAAGCCATCGGTCTCTTCATCGCGCGCACTTGCCGGAAAAATAATGCCGAAGCAGGCCGGAAATCGAAAGAGCATGCCTTCGGTGATCGTGGTATATGACTTACTGAAAATCCTGGGATGGGAAGTTTTTTACCTTCAGCCGGCGCGATCCTGATGACCGCAATCTTGCGACCGCTTCCGGCGGACGGATCCCATGGCCTCGATTTGGGATGAACAACATTTAACACAAGGCTTTGGAGGGCCGACCATGAGCTTACGCATCAACGACATTGCCCCCGATTTTACCGCCGACACCACACAGGGACCGATCAGCTTTCACGATTGGATCGGCAACGGCTGGGCCGTCCTGTTCTCGCATCCGAAGAATTTCACGCCGGTTTGCACGACCGAGCTCGGCGCCATGGCTGGCCTGGCCGGGGAATTTTCCAAGCGTGGCGCCAAGATCATCGGCATCTCCGTCGATCCTGTGGAAAGCCATGCCAAGTGGAAGAACGACATCAAGACCGCCACCGGCTTCGACGTCGAATATCCGCTGATCGGTGACAAGGACCTCAAGGTCGCCAAGCTCTACGACATGCTGCCGGCCGGCGCCGGCGAGAGCTCGGAAGGCCGCACGCCTGCCGACAATGCGACGGTGCGTTCGGTCTTCATCATCGGTCCCGATAAGAAGATCAAGCTGATCCTGACCTATCCGATGACGACGGGCCGCAATTTCAATGAGATCCTGCGCGCCATCGATTCCATCCAGCTGACGGCCAAGCACCAGGTGGCCACACCGGCGAACTGGAACCAGGGCGAGGACGTTATCATCACCGCCGCGGTTTCCAACGAAGACGCGATCACGCGTTTCGGCTCCTTCGATACGGTTCTGCCCTATCTCAGGAAGACCAAGCAGCCAACGGCTTGATTGCTGCTTTCAAGCTGTTCCTCGAGCCGCCGCGGCCATCTGGCCCGGCGGCTTTTTCGTGTTCGCATTCAGGAGGAACGTCACACAGTTCGTTGCATCATTTCGAGTGCGAATATGGAAATGGGGAAGCTTCGCTCCTTGATCGATGTTATTGAGAAATCAGCGTCGCGATGGAAGTTCGAACCTGCTGAGATCCGATGATAGGGCGAAAGCGTCAAACCGGCATAGGGAGGAGAGCGGGGAGGGCCATGCTTTCGCTCTGTCTTCCGTTTTCTCAAGCGGACACGATCATGGCCCAGCCGGAAGGAAGCGCCGGGCCTCCGGCCTGCTTGTATGCGGGGCCTTCGGCATCGGGATCGGGCGAGACGCTTTGCATCCGTAAGGACAGTTTCAACCGCGACCTTTGCGCTGCGATCGAGCATTTCGCCAGCGCCAATCAATTGCCAGCGGATTATTTCGCCCGTCTCATCTGGCGAGAAAGCACCTTTCGCCCTGATGCCGTCAGCTTCAAGGGAGCGCAGGGGATTGCGCAGTTCATGCCCGGAACGGCGAAACTGCGCGGTCTCGAAGACAGCTACCAGGTTTTGGAAGCGCTGCGGAAATCGGCGCAGTATCTCGACGAATTGCGCAATCGTTTCGGCAATCTCGGCCTTGCCGCCGCCGCCTATAATGCCGGTGAAAACGGCCTTGCGACTTACCTTGCGTCAGGAAGATTACCTTACGAGACGCGTAGCTACGTGCTGGCGATCACCGCGCATACGGTCGAGGAATGGAAGGATAACCCACCGGAAGATGCGGCCGCCCCGCTCGACAAGGACAAGTCCTTCCTCGATGGTTGCGTGGCGCTTGCGGAGAGACGGACGTTGAAGGACACACCCTGGCGTCAGGAGGGTGAATGGGCGCCCTGGGGCGTCCAGCTTGCGGCGAATGCGAATGTCGCGGTCGCCCGGCGCATGTTTCTCGATGCTATGCAGGATCTGCCCGCGCCCCTGAATGCGGAGCAGCCGCTGATCCTGCGCCAGCGCGATCGCAGCTTCGGTTTTCGGCCGCGTTATGCTGTCCGCATCGGCCGGCAGACGCGCATGGAAGCCAACGACCTCTGCAACCAGATCCGCAAGCACGGCGGCACCTGTCTTGTTTTCAAGAATCGATAGCGGGCCTGGTTGAGCCGACTTGATCACGAAAAGTCTGCTTGCAGGATCACCTGAGCGCGGCATATTCAACACGGACATGCCAAGGGAGGAACGATGATGCGGGTTTTGGTAATCGGAGCAACGGGCCATGTCGGAACCTATCTCGTTCCCCGTCTGGTGGAAGCCGGTCACGACGTCGTCACGATCAGCCGCGGCACGGCAAAGCCCTATACGGCAAACCACGCCTGGGCTGCCGTCGATCAGCGTCAGATGGATCGGGCAGCCATGGAACTGACGGGTGATTTCGGCGCGGCCGTACGTGCATTGAAAGCCGACATCGTCATCGACATGATCTGCTTCTCGCTGGAAAGTGCCGAGCATCTGGTGACGGCGCTGTCGGGGCATATCGGTCACTTCCTGCATACCGGCACGATCTGGACGCATGGCCATTCGACGGTGGTACCCACGCTAGAGGAGACGCCGAAATTTCCCTTCGGCGACTATGGGACGCAGAAGGCGGCAATCGAAACCTATCTGCTGCAGCAGGCAAGGCTTCACGGATTTCCGGCAACCATAGTCCATCCCGGGCACATTGTCGGTCCCGGTTGGACGCCGCTCAATCCGGCCGGCAATTTCAACCTGCAGGTCTTTTCAACCCTTGCCCGCGGAGAGACCCTGGCGCTGCCCCACTTCGGCTTGGAGACCGTTCATCACATCCATGCCGATGACGTGGCGGCGATGTTCATGGATGCGATCGCCAACTGGAATGCGTCGACCGGCGAAAGTTTCCACGCGGTTTCGGAGCAGGCATTGACCCTTCGCGGTTATGCTGAATCCATGTCTCGCTGGTTCGGGCACGAGCCGAAGCTCAGCTTCGCCCCATTCGACGCCTGGGCCGAAAGTCAGACGGCTGAGGATGCGAAGGCGACCTGGGAACATATTGCCCGTAGCCCGAATTGTTCGATCGCAAAAGCCGGACGCCTGCTGGGTTACACTCCGAGATACACGTCCCTGCAGGCGGTGCAGGAATCGGTGGGTTGGCTGGTCGAACAGGGGCGGATCGAGACCTGATCCGCCAGCGCCGCGCAGCGGCCGGCTGCTCTTGTTTTACGCAATTTCCGGACGGAAAACCGCTTCGCACTTTTCCTGAAATTGCTCTAACGGATCAGGATTGCCCTGAAATCATTGACGTTGGTTCCGGTCGGGCCGGTTTCGAAGAGATCGCTGGTGGCCGCAAAGCCCGAATAGCTGTTATTGCCGTCGAGCAGCCGGCGCGGATCGAGCCCGGCGGCGTGCAGGCGCCTCACCGTGCCGCCATCGGCAAAGGCGCCGGCATTATCCTCCGAGCCGTCGATCCCGTCGGTGTCGGCGGCGAGGACATGAATGCCCTCCTGTCCGTCGATCGCAAGCGCCATGGCGAGCGCGAATTCGCCGTTGCGTCCGCCCTTGCCACCCTTGGCTCTCAGCGTCACCGTCGTCTCGCCGCCGGAAAGGATGACGACCGGCTTGGAAAACGGCCTGTTCTGGCCCAACACCTCGCGGGCGATGGCCGCATGCACCAGCGCCACGTCACGCGATTCCCCCTCGATCGCATCTGAAAGGATAGCCGGCTCGATTCCCTGCGATTTTGCCTGGGCGGCAGCTGCCTCCAGCGAAACGCCGGCGGAGGCGATGATGTGATGCGCGTGCCGCAAAAACACCGGATCGTCCGGCCGCGGTGCATCGGCTTTCGGCGAGTTCAGATGGTCGAGTGCTGCCTGCGGCAGCTGCAATCCGTATTGCCTGATGATGTCGAGCGCATCGTGCCGTGTCGAACCATCAGGCACCGTCGGTCCGGAGGCGACATGAGCCGGGTTGTCGCCGGGAATGTCGGAGACGATCAGGCTGATGACCCTCGCTTTGGTCGCTGCTGCAAGTCTGCCGCCCTTGATGGTGGAGAGATGCTTGCGCACGACATTCATCGCCGAAATCGGCGCGCCCGAGGCAAGCAGCATTTGGTTGAGCGCAATCTCGTCTTCGAGGGTCAGCCCGTCCGGCGGGGCGGGCAGCAGCGCCGAGCCGCCGCCGCAGATCAGCGCGATCACCAGATCGTCTTCCGTCAGCCCGTTCACCGTCTCCGTCAGCCGCTTTGCGGCGGCAAGGCCAGCCACATCCGGCACCGGATGCGCTGCCTCGAGGATTTCGATGCCGCGTGTCTCGCAGCCATAGCCGTAACGGGTGACCACCACACCTTCGAGCGGTCCGTCCCAGACGCTTTCGAGCGCCCGCGCCATTTGCGCCGCGCCCTTGCCGGCGCCGATCACCACGGTCCTGCCCTTCGGCCTTTCAGGCAGACGCGCCTTGATGCCGGTCAGCGGATCGGCGGCGCGAACCGCCGCGTCAAACAGGCCTTTCAGGAAATCGCGGGGAGCGGTTATCGTCATCGGTGGTCTCTGCTGCCTCGGTGTCGATGGTGATGTGGGGCGCTTTGCGCTTGCTGCACCATAGCCTACTGCATAATGCAGCAATTCAAAGTGTTGCAGCCTCCTTTGCTGCTCCCGAAAAGCTACGCGGCGCGGTACATTCGCGTCAGTCGGCGAGGGCGGCCAGGATGCGGACCCAGGATCGTATGCCTTTATGAAAGCTGGAGAGATCGTATTTTTCGTTCGGGCTGTGGACGCGGTTGTCGAAGCGGGCGAAGCCGACCAGGACGGCATCGCATCCGAGCCGGCGTTTGAATTCGCCGATGATGGGGATCGAGCCTCCCGTGCCGGCAAGGGCCGCTTCGCATTGCCATTCCGTCGAAAGCGCCTGAAGCGTTCTGGTGAGAAACGGACTGTCGATCGGCATGACGGTTGCCGGCGAAAGCCCGTAATCCTTGAAGCTAACCGAACAATCCTGAGGGATACGTGCGCGCACGTGCCGCTGGAAGGCATCGCGGATCGCCTGAGGATCCTGTCCTTCAACCAGGCGAAACGAAATCTTGGCGCTTGCATTCGCCGGAATGACCGTCTTGAAGCCTTCGCCTGTATAACCGCCGCTCATGCCGTTGATCTCGCAGCTCGGCCGCGCCCAGATCTGTTCGAGGACGGAACGGCCTGCCTCGCCGGCCGGATCTCTGAGGCCGATATCACCGAGAAAGGCCTCCTCGTCGAAGGGCAGCCTTTTCCACAGCGCCTTGATGGCGTCCGGCAGCTCTTTCACGCCATCATAAAAACCCTCGACCGCGACGCCGCCATCGGCTCGCCGCAGGCTCGAAACGACGTCTGACAGCACCTGCAGCGGATTGCGCGCGGCATTGCCAAACATGCCGGAATGCAGGTCTTGATCGGCGCAGGTGACTTCGATTTCCGTACTGAAGATACCGCGCAGCATCGTCGTGACGGCAGGCGTTTCGCGATCCCACATATCCGTGTCGCAGACGAAAACCGCATCGGCCTTCAACTCGTCCGCCGTGGCATCCAGAAAGGGTGCGAGGCTCGGGCTGCCGGCCTCTTCCTCGCCCTCGAACAGCACGCTCACCTGCACCGGCAGTTTACCCGTGACGCTCTTCCAGGCGCGGCAGGCTTCGACGAAGGTCATCAATTGCCCCTTGTCGTCGGAAGCGCCGCGCGCGACGATCGCGGTATCGCCATTCGCCAAGGCTTCCATGCGCGGCTCGAACGGATCGCTCGTCCACAGCGCCAGCGGATCGACCGGCTGGACATCGTAATGGCCGTAAAACAGCAGATGCGGTCCGGACGCCGCCTTTTCATGGGCGACGACCATCGGATGGCCGGTCGTTTTGCGCACCGATGCTTCGAAGCCGATGGCAGCCAGATCCCGGCTCAGCCATTCGCCAGCAGCCCGGCAGTGATCACGATAGGCCGGGTCGGTCGAGACGCTCGGAATGCGGATCAGCTCGAAAAGCCGCGCCAGACTGTCATCAAGGCTCCGGTCCACGTAGGCAAGAACGGCATCGATGTCGTGATGGATGATACTGGTCATCGTCTCTCCTCAGCGTTTCAATCTTCCGGATCGAGAATGCAGCATTGCTCTGCTACAGGCGTCAACACGGCGGACGCCCCTGTTTCCAGCGGATCGGACAACGCCCCATTGGCGGTGATCTCTCCAGCTGATGTCATGCATTTGTACTGATAGGCCCGGCCGAGATAGGTGCGCGTGCCGAGCACGGCCGCGATGCCATCGCCATCACGGCTGACAGAAAGACCGTCTGCGCGGCAGGCCAGGACAAAGTCGTCCTTGATCGGCCCGAATGTTTCCTGCGACAGCTGCAGCCGCGCTCCACCGGTCGTCTCGGCCACCACAAGCGCGCCGTTGCGCTCAGCCACCTTCATACGGATCAGGTTCTCGAAGCCCACAAAACGGGCGACGAAGGCATTGGCCGGCTGGCGATACAGCACCTCAGGCGCGTCGAGCTGCATGATGCGCCCCGCATTCATGATCGCCACCCTGTCGGAGATCGAGAATGCCTCCTCCTGGTCATGGGTGACGTAAAGTGACGTCGTGCCGTTGGCGCGCTGGAGCTGTCTGATTTCGACGCGCATGTCGATCCTGAGCTTTGCATCCAGGTTGGAAAGCGGCTCGTCGAACATCAGAAGCGGCGGCTCAATGACCAGTGCCCGGGCGAGCGCCACGCGCTGTTTCTGGCCGCCCGACAGGGCCGACGGCAGGCGGTCGGCGAAGGCCGAAAGGCCGACGCGGTCCAGCATGGCCATCGTTCTTTTCGCCCGTTCCTGCTGGGGAACACGACGCTGCCTCAGGCCGAAGGCAACATTGTCCTGGACGCTCAGATGCGGAAAAAGCGCGTAGTTCTGAAAAACCAGGCCGATGTCGCGCGCATGCGCGGGAAGTCCGGTCAGGTCGCGCTCGCCGAGCTTGATGCTGCCGCTGCTCGGCTGCAAAAAGCCGGCCACGAGGCGCAATGTCGTCGTCTTGCCGCAGCCGCTGGAGCCGAGCAGGGACACCAGCTCTCCGGCCATGACTGAGATCGACAGGTCCTTCAGCACCTGGGTGCTGCCGTAATGGGCGGAGATGGAATCGATGGTGAGGGATACGGTCAAGAGCTTCTACTTTGTCAGGAAGGTGAGGCCGAGCGTGGCCTCGACGACGGCCATGACGCCGACTGTCACGAACATCAGCAGCACCGAGACCGATGCGATCGTCGGATCGAAGAACTGTTCCATATGCGCAAGGATCTGGATCGGCAGCGTCGAGATACCCGGCCCGGTCAGAAAGACCGAAACCGACACGTCGTTGATCGATGTGATGAAGGCGAGGATGAAGGCGGCAATGACGCCGGCGCGGATATTCGGCAGGACCACGGTCAGGAAGGTCTTCAATGGCGGGCAGCCGAGGCTGATCGCCGCCTCTTCGACGGAAAAATCGAAGGCCGCCAGGCTGGCGCCGACGACACGCACCGAATAGGGCAGGATCAGCAGTGCATGGCCGACCAGCAGGCTGATGAAGATCGGCAGCCCGAGGCCGATCGTGACGGATTTCATCAGCGAAAATCCGAAGACGATCTCCGGCACCAGGATCGGCAGCACGAAAATGGTGGAAAGCCAGCGCGGCAATTCCACCCGGTAGCGGTTGATCGCATAGGCGGCCGGGACGCCGATCAGCAGCGACAGCGCCGTGCCGAGAAAAGCGACCTGCAGGCTGGTGATCGCGGTCGTGCGGAAGGCCTCGATTTCGAAGATATTGACGAACCACCGCAATGTCAGGCCCTGCGGCGGGAAGGTCAGATAGGTCGTGTCGCTGACGGCCGCACCGATGATGATGACGAGCGGTGCGAGCAGGAAGAAGAAAACGCAGGCCGCGAAGGCGGCGAGGATCGGGTGAACGCGCCTGTCCATCACACCGCCATCGGATTGAGCCGGCGTGCGATGCGGCTCATGATCAGGACGACACTGAGCGTCAGCACCACCATGATGGCGGCGATCGTCGATGCGCCGACCCAGTCGAAAGTCACCATGGCGCGCTGATAGAGGAAGGTCCCCATCATCATCTGCTTTTCTCCGCCGAGCAGTTGCGGTGTCGCATAGGAAGTGAAGCTGCCGGTGAAGACCAGGACCGCGCCGACGATGAGGCCGGGTGTCGCGAGCGGCAGGATCACCTGAAAGAATGTCATCAGCGGCCTTGCGCCGAGCGAGGCGGAGGCATCGATCAGATCGCGCGGGATGCCTTCAAGCACGCCGACCAGTGTCAGGATCATCAGGGGAACGAAGAGATAGACCATGGCGACGATCACCGAGCCTTCGGTATAGAGCATCGAAAGCGGCTCACTGAGGATGCCGGTCGAGATCAGCATCGTGTTCAGGATACCGTTCTTCCCGAGAATGATCAGCCATGCGAAGGATCGGACGACGACACCCGTCAGCAGCGGAAAGACCGCTGCGACGATCATGATGCTCTTTGCGCGACCGGGCATCTGCGCGATCACATAGGCGGTGATGAAACCGACGGTGAGTGAAATCGCTGTCGTAATCAGGGCGATTTCCAGCGTCCGATAAAGAACCGCCCGCCGAAAGCCGCTGCTGAAGAATGTCACATAGGGCGCAAACACGCCCTTCGGCTCGGCAAACGTCGCAGCGATGGTGATGGCGACGGGAACGATGAGAAGCACAACGACGGCAATCGTCGCCGGCATCGTCAATCCCCATCTGGCAAAATGCTTCATCTTAAAACTCGTGACATGTCCGGATATCAGGAGCGCCGCATCTCGGATTCGGATGTGCGGCGCTTCCAGGTCTGGCCCAGGTCTAGCCCAGGACTGGCAATGAACCGGTCTCAGGCCAGGATATCGCGCAGCTTACTGACCGAAGACTTCGTTCCAGCGATCGATCCAGTCGGCCTTGGCAGCGTTCATCTTGGCATAGTCGATGCGGGTGAGGCCTGCCACCATATCCGCGCCATAGGTCCAGATCTTCGCCTGGTCCGGCGTCAGGCTGACCTTTGTCGAGATCGGCGCATCGACGCCTTGTTCGGCTTCAGCCTGCTGGACTTCTTTGGACAGGATGAAGTTGATGAACTGATGGGCGAGTTCGACATTTTCCGAACCCTTCGGGATGTTCACGGTGTTCAGCGTGGCGATATCGCCGTCCTTGAGCTTGGCCCATGTCATCGTCGGAACGGCCGCCTGCATCGATGCCAAGGTAAAGTCCTGGGCCAGCGCAACACGCACTTCGCCTGTTGATATCAGGTTCACCAGCTCCGAGCCGGTGTTGTAGTTCTTGACGACATTGGGCTTCAGCGCCTCGATTTCCGAGAAGGCCTTGTCGGTGTCCTCATAGGCATCTGCGCCGCCATGCTTGCCGGCTTCCAGAACGACCAGCGGGCCGGCAGTGGTGGTGATGCCGGGCAGGGAGACGGAGCTTTTCAGATCGTCGCGCCACAGGTCGCCCCAGGCAGTGATCGGCGGATTGACCTTGGCGGAATCATAGACGATGCCGACGCGACCGATCGTGTAGGCGGGGCCGTATTTGCCTTGAGGCGCCTTGCCCAGCTCGTAGATATCCGCGAGGTTGGGGATCTTCGACGCATCGATCTCCTGGAACAATCCCTGTTCAATGCCGAGCTGCGAGAAGCTGTCGGTGAGATAGATGACATCGACGCCCTTGCCATCGCGCAGTTTCAGCTTGTTGAGCCGGTCGGCATTGTTGCCGGTCTCGAACACGATCTCGCAGCCGCAGATCTTCTTGAAAGGCGTGATGATGTTCGCATTCATCTTCTCGCCGTTATAGCCCCACCAGGAGATAGTCAGCGTCTTCGATTGCGCATGGGCCGCAGCGGTGCTGCCGACGGCGGCGAGCAGCGCAAGAGACAGGAACCGGGCAAAACGTCTGGCCTTCATGAGCAATGTCCTTCTGTGAAAAGCGGCGTTGGCAATCGGGATCATACCCCCAGGAATTGAGGGATACTATTTTTTGATCTGCCAGGCCGCAAGCTCAATAATTGAGCAAATACGCTCTTGTCCGAGGAATTTTCGAAGGCCGGAGCATCGCTTTACACATCGGCGTGTGGTCTTTACGGTCCGGCGGTTCCAGCTTCTCACGGGCATTCCATTCATGGCCACTTCGCGCACTGCTCTTCCCGACGATTTGCTGATCAACGCGTCCGACGAGGTTCTGACGCGCCAGGATCTCGTGCTGACGGCGCTGGGACGCCGGCCCGCCGACAGGTTGCTGCGCGTGGGCAGGTTGCTCGATGTCCATACGAGGACATGGCTTGACGATCAGGAGATCGTCATCAAGGGCCACCGTATCGCTTATGTCGGCCCCGCCGGCAGCTACGAAGGCGAGGTGAGCGAGCGGTTCGCCGAGCCCGATCTTGCGGCCGTGCCGGGCTTCGGCGAGGCGCACAAACATATCGAAAGCTCCCATCTGACGCCGGAATGGGAGGCGGCTTTGGTGATGCCGCATGGCGTGACCTGGACATGCGAGGCGAGCCACGAATTTTCCAATGTCAACGGCGCCCGCAATCTGGAATTCTGGCTGGAAGCGCGCCGGCGCGGATCGCCAATGAAAATCTTTCCCCTGCCTGGCTCCGCCGTCCCTCCGACCGCCTATGAATGGGGTGGCGGCTGGTTCGGCTACGATGAGCAGAAGGCCTTCCTTTCCGAAAGCCTGATGGTCGCCGGGCTCGATGAGGTCATGGACTGGCCGTCCATATCCGATCCCGGCAATCCTTCCTACGATCGGCTGTGGGGCATGATCGGCGCGACCTTCGAGCAGCGCGGCGTGGTCGAAGGCCACGGTGCCGGACTGCGCGACATGGCCTCGATCAATGCCTTTGCCGCGGCGGGTCTAGCCTCCGATCACGAAGGCTGGTTTCTCGATGAAATCTGGCAGAAACTCCTCCACGGCCTTTTCATCGAGCTCAGGCCGCATTCCCTGCCGGAGGTCATCCGCGGGCTGATCGACAGGGGGCTGACGGACTGGTCGCAGATCGCTCTGGTGACCGACGACCGCAGTGCCTCGGACACACTGAAAATCGGTGCGACCGACCACAATGTCCGGCTTGCCATCGAAAACGGCCTTGCGCCGGAGACCGCCATCCAGTGCGTCACCCTCAATCCGGCACGCCATATGCGGCTGACGCCTTGGGTCGGATCGATCGCGCCGGGCCGTTTCGCCGATATCGTTCTTCTCAGCGACGTCGACAGCCTGTCGATCGAAAAAGTGTGGGCGGACGGGCGTCCTGTGTCCGAGGGCGCGACATTCATCGGCGTGCGCCCTCAAATCGACTGGCCGCAATGGGCGACGCGGACCGTGAAAATAGACCGGACGGTCACGGCTGACGATTTCCGCATCGAGGCGCCGCCGAACCGGACCACGGTCAACGCAGCACTTTTGCGGCCGTTTCACTGGCACGACGATTTCATCACCATGGAATTGCCGGTGGAAGAGGGCGCCGTGCAGCGGGATCCCGCACGCAATGTCACCAAATTCTCGATTGTCGACCGGTTTTCCGGGGAGGCCAAGATCTCCAGGATTTTCTGGCTGGGCACCGGACCGCGCACGCCGGAGACGGCGCTCGCCTCCACGCTCGGGCACGACAAGCACAATATCTGGACGGTCGGCTCATCGGATGAGGCGATGGCGATATCAGTCAATGCCTTGAACGAGCAGCAGGGCGGCTGGGTGCTGGTATCCGCCGGCAAGATTCTCGCCCGCGTCCACTACGAGGTCGGCGGCCTGATGACGGCGCGTTCGGCCGAAGTGCTCGATGCAGAGATGCAGGCTCTTTATGCCGCCGGCGCCGGGATCGACTGGATGTACGAGCCGACTTTTTCGCCTCGATGGTGGCCGGGATTTCCCGAACGCCTGTCGTTTGCGACGCTGACCTGCTCGCCTTGGCGCTGGGTCCTGGTCGCGCCCTCGGAGCTGGCGCCGGAGGGGTTCGTGAACGTGCTCACCGGCAAAACCCATCCGATTGTCTGGTGACATTGCGGCCCGCTAAATTTCCACCTGATTGATCTTCTTACCGCAGCAATAGAAAGCATTAACCATAGTCCCGTAGACAACGAACAGGATCAAAGGAACCTGTGTTCGATGGCTACTGAAATGACCCGCCGGCCTGCCGGCGCCAATGAAGGCAAGATTATTGCCTTTCCCGCTGGAATCGGAACTGCCAATGTCGAGCGCTGCGCTCGCGAACTCGGCCGGCGGCACGGCGCAGATGCGATAGAATTCTGGAAGGCCGAATGCCGCAGGCTTGCCGATCAGCTTCTGGCCGCAGGGATGCCGGAGAGCGATGTCGGTCAGCGGGTGCTGCAGTTTCAGCAAGATGTCCAGAGCGAACTCGTCTTCAGCCACCAAAACGGACCACTGCCCAAGTCTCAAAACCGATAGCGCCGATCTCGCGGGTTCTGACGGCCGTCGTATGCCTTGCGACTATCGCAGCAGTCCGGCGGACCGAAGGGCGTCTTCAATGATTTTCTGAATGCTGCCACGGTCGCTGTCCGCGCCGAATGGGCCTGCGACGTTTTCCGGTTGCGAAGCAAAGGCTTTTGCATCGCGCCGTTTTTCAAATGAGGGGACCAGACCCCAGGACCTGGCAATTTCGACGGTCGATGAAATTCCGACGTCAAGCATGAAGGGGCCGCTTGCTCCGTAGCCGGTGCCGACATCGAGCGGCGTGCCGTGATCCATCCCGGCAATCGTATAGAGCTCGATCACGTCGACACCGTGAGCATCGGTCCAGACCTTTCGCTGGTGTCTTCCGATATCTTCGACGCGGCCCGGCGATGCGTCGACACCGTGGATATTTTTCCATTGCTCCACGATCGCATTCGCATTGGATGGCACGACGGTTCTGTCTGCGGTTCCCTGCCAGAGTGATAATGTCGGCCACGGGCCTTTGTGCCCTGAGGCGTTTCTCAATCGCAGTTCAAGCTCTTTGCCAGTCGGACTGCCATGGCCGCGCATTCGGTCGAACGCCTCGGGAATGGTTGCTGCACTTGCATATGGCAGGCCTGCGATGATTGCGCCGCCTGCAAAAACCTCAGGATAGGTGGCGAGCATGGCTGCGGCCATGGCGCCGCCGGCCGAAAGCCCGGTCACGAACACGCGCGCCGTCGATACCGTGTTCCGCAACGACCTTTGCGATCATCCGGCGAATGGAAAAGACCTCGCCGTGATCCCGGCTTATGTCCTCTGGGTTAAACCAATTGAAGCAGAGGTTTGGATTGTTTGCCCGTCGTTGCTCGGGAAGCAGCAGCGCGAAGCCATAGTCCTCGGCCAATCGCGACCACCCGGACCCAATATCATATCCGGCGGCGGTCTGGGTGCAGCCGTGCAGGACAACCACAAGGGCCATGTCTTTCCCGCGCTTCGACGGCAAATAGATGTAGCCCCCCAAAGCGCCCGGGTTTGAGCCAAATGCGTCCAAGGCGACGAGATCGGGATTGTCCTGCGAGGGTCGGGCGCGAAGGGTTCCTCGCAGCGCAGCAAGGCGTGCGAGGGTGTCTGACATAGATCTCATTGAAAGTCTCCGCCAATCAGCAGCCGGGACGGCGGTGATGCTGAACTAAACGCGTCAGTCTACGAAAAGGTTGCTGCGCTGCACAATGTTTTCTGGCGCGTTTTTGGTTGGGCGGGCCACTTCTCCTGAGTGAACCAGCTAAGCTATTCAGATATCTTATTTCTTTTGCCCGGCAGGGGGAACATCCGTGAAGGTACGGGTTATCAGCGACAATCTTCTCCGCGGGCAGCGAAGGAAGAAGCGTCGGACCTCTTGATTGACCTCGGCGGCGCGAGGAACTTCGGCCCGTATGTAGAGTTGATGTTGTCGATTGACAGCATTGCGACCCAACGAGGCTTTACAGATGTCGAACAAATCCAACTTCTTCTCTTCCTTTGCGACCACCGTCGCCGATCTCTCGGGAAAGCCGTTCACCTTTGTCGCGGCTTTGGCGCTGGTGCTTGTCTGGGCGGTTTCCGGCCCTTTTTTCGGCTATTCAGAGACCTGGCAACTTGTGATCAACACCACTACCACCATCATTACCTTCTTGATGGTATTTGTGTTGCAGAACAGCCAGAACCGTGACGGAAAGGCTCTGCAGGCCAAACTTGACGAACTCATCCTGACGAGCCAGGCGGCCAATAAGTTTGTCGGCATCGAAAAGTTGGATGAGGGCGAACTCAGGGAAATGAGCAAGACCCTTGCCGAGAAAGCAGAATGCGTCGAGGACAAAGCGGATGAGAAATCTGCCGCAGAGGCAGCGTCCGTCTAGGACATGTCGCGCAAAACTGTGCAGCAGTTTTGCGATAACGACACGCGTAACAGTAAAGATCTGAAGCGCGAGGAGCGAATCTAAAAGATTGCGACGCGCTTTAGGTCGAGGTCTCTGAGGTTTGGCCGTGGTGTAGCTGGCGCATTCCCTCTATCGCGTCGGCATCTTTCTTCTCAGCCGCAATCCAGTGGTTTCCTGCTTCGCTCGATCGGATCAGTTCGTCGAGTTTGGCATGGAGCGCCGTCATGTCCCGGTTTTGGGAGTGCTGCACCAGCAGCAAGATAAAAAATATGATGAGGGTACCCACCATATTGGTCAGCAAAAACCACTGCCTTGGGAAGGAAAAGCTGAGACCCACTGCCGCCCAAATGGCTGCGAACGCGATCAGCGTGACAGGAACCACACGATGGCCTGCCCACAAGACGACCAAATCAGAGATCTGTCGAAAGTGCGAGCGCATACGGCTCTCCACAGCGCGGAAAACTGGAGATGGAGCAGCTTCCATCACCTCAGCTCAATAAATAGGGCACCGCAAACGACATAAAACCCGCGTATCCGCGGGTTTTATTCGACGACTAGCCCCTCGTGTCGTTATGGCGACGAGACGTCAATTCAATTTGACCGATGGCTCCCGGCCCCAGACACGCAGTTTGCCAAGCGCCTTGATAAAAGCCGGAACGTCTTTCGCTGCTGCGAGCGCCATCACGCCCTCATCCAGTGGATCGGCAATTCCGGCCTTCTGCATGAGTGGCAGCGCTGTTTCCACGTAACCGATGTACTTGCAGTGTACGAAGGCGTCCGCCACGAAATCGCGGGCCGTTGCCTCCTTCAGCAGATCGCCGGTTCCCTCGGCTGAGGGGAGGAGGGCGACGGCGTCGTAAAGTACCGAAGGTCCGCCGTCGATCATCTGATGCGCCTCGATCCAATTGCCGTCCGAGAGCGTCACGCCGCCGATCTTCGGCGCGATCACCTCGAACGCTGCCTTCTGCTCGGTGATTTCGGCAAGCAACGACTTGAAGATCGCGGCGTCGGTGCCATCGCTGACAAGAATGCCGAGCTTGCGTCCTTCGAACCGCTTGGGACCGCGCTCGACGATGCTGAGCGCCGGCGACGGCTCGAGATCCTGCCGCGTCGGCATGGCCGCATCGGCAGGCTTCGGCATCGATTTGAAGCCGAGGGCGTGGCCGACCTTGCTGGCGAGCGTCTCGTCGATGTTAAAGAGATGCGAGACCATGCGCTCACGAATGACCGGCGTTTCGACTTTGCTCAGTTCGAAGATCAGCGCCGCGGCGATATGGCGTTGCTCCGGCGGAGTCTGGCTGATGTAGAACTGCCGAGCCTGGCTGTAATGATCGGCAAAGCTTTCCGGGCGCAGCCGAACCTTGGCACCCTGTTCTTCGGCCGGGAAGTGCCGGTAGCCCTGAACCGGCGATTCCCGCGGCCCCTGATTCCACGAGTTCGGCTGGTAATTGACGCGCCCGACGGGATTGCGCATCGCCATGTGGCCATCCTGCTGGAAATTGTGGAAGGGACACTTCGGCGCGTTGATCGGCAGATGGGTGAAATTCGGACCGCCCAGACGTTTCAGCTGTGTGTCGAGATAGGAGAAGTTTCGTCCCTGCAGCAGCGGATCATTGCTGAAGTCGATGCCGGGGGGAACGTTCTGCGTCATGAACGCGACCTGCTCGGTCTCTGCAAAAAAGTTCTCTGGCATTCGGTCGAGGACGAGACGGCCGATCGGTTTGACCGGAAGAATCTCCTCGGGAATGATCTTTGTCGGGTCGAGGATGTCGAAGTCGAACGTATCGGCGAAATCCTGATCGAAAAGCTGCACGCAGAGTTCCCATTCGGGGAAGTTTCCCGACTGGATCGACTGCCAGAGGTCGCGGCGATGGAAGTCTGGATCCGCACCATTGATCTTGACTGCTTCGTTCCAGGCGACGGACTGCAGGCCAAGCTTCGGTTTCCAATGGAATTTGACGAAGGTCGATTCGTCCGCTGCATTGACGAAGCGGAAGGTGTGAACGCCGAAACCCTCCATGAAACGGAACGACCGCGGAATGGCGCGGTCCGACATCACCCACATGATCATGTGCATGCTTTCGGGTGTGAGGCTGATGAAGTCCCAGAAATTGTCATGCGCCGACTGCGCCTGCGGAAATTCCTTGTCGGGCTCCGGCTTTACGGAATGGATGACGTCGGGAAACTTGATCGCGTCCTGAATGAAGAAGACCGGGATGTTGTTGCCGACGAGGTCCCAATTCCCCTGCTGCGTATAGATCTTGACCGCGAAACCACGCACATCGCGCGCCAGATCGAAGGAACCCTTGCTACCGGCGACGGTCGAAAACCGAACGAAGGCCGGCGTCTTTTCGCCTGGCCGCTGGAAAAGATCGGCCCGGGTATAGGCGGCCAGCGATTCATATGTTTCGAAATAGCCATGGGCGCCGTAACCGCGCGCATGGACGACCCGCTCGGGGATGCGCTCGTGATCGAAATGAAAGATCTTCTCGCGAAAATGGAAATCATCGATGAGGGCAGGGCCGCGGGCACCGAGACGAAGCGTATTCTGATCGTCTGAGACGGGTCCGCCCTGCGCTGTGGTCAGCACCGGCTTGCCGTCTTCGGCAAACTGATGAAGCTCGCCGCCTGCACCCCGGTGCAGTTTCTGATCATGGATCGTCGCGTTGTCCGAGGGCGAGGTTTGGGAGGTCTTCTTGGCCATCTACATTCTCCGGAAAAGGTTTGACCTAACCGAAGCTCCCCAACGGCGACATGTTCCGCCCGATGCGAAATAAACCGCCATGGGAAAAAAGACTTGCAGCGCACGATCACCCAACCGCGGCAGAGCCGGGGATGGCTCCACGTAATGGGGCGCGGGGCCTTTCGACCCGCGGCCCGATTCCGTTGATCCTGAGCCCCGGGCCTTAGATCCGGGGCGTGACGAGGAGGTCTTCCTCTTCGTCGCGTTGCGACCCGCCAAAGGCAGCGGCGGCGGCAGCGATGAAAGCCCCGATCAGAAGTGACAACGCGCCGAGCAATGCCGTGGTGGAGGCAGCCTTGCGTGCCTCGTCGGCGGCTTTCTGGGCGGCGACCTTGGCGTCGTCGATGCGCTTCAGCACGGTGTCGACGCGCGTGCGTGCATCGGCTTCGGAAAGACCGGTGCGAGCAGAGACGATGGTGGCCAGATAGGCCTTGTCGTCATCCGGGATCTGGCCGGCGGCAGCACCGTTGAGGAGGATGCGAGAAACCTCAGCCGTTGCAGCAGTATCATCGGATGTTGCTCCTGCACGGGCCTGTTCCGGACGCAGCAAAGCGTCAGTAAAATAGGCGGTAGGCAGATCCGCGGCCGATGCCGTCGACGACGCTGCTGCCGTACCTGCGGCGCTGGCCGCTGAACCCACGGCTTGTGCGCCCGCACCGGCAAGCGAGGTCAGCGACGAGGCTAGAAATCCGGCAACGAAGATCGTCGCCAGCGCCCAGCTGATGAAGCCATGCGCGGTATCGCGGAAGAACACCTCGTCGGTGTGCACGGCTGCCCACTTCGTGCGCAGCCGGCCGGTGATATAGCCTCCGAGCCCGGAGGACAGCCATTGCACGACAACGAGCCAGATCGCCGCCGTCACCCCGACCGTGCCGAGCGAACTACTTTGCCCCGACCAGGGCGACACCATCGTCAACCCGACCCCGGATCCAAGCAGCAAAAGAATGAGGGTCACGCCGATGGCCGCAGCGGCGCCCCCGAAGATTGGCCCCCATGTCATGGCGGAATTGGAGGATTCGACTGGGGTAGCAATCTCCCCGGAACCTGTCATTGAAACCGACATGATCTCTTCCTATCGCATAAACAGAGCAAGAAGGATGATGATCGGCAGTGGAACACCAAGCAGCCAAAGCAGAATACCGCGACCCATGAGAGACCTCCTGTCAGAAACTGACGTTACGTGGTTGATGCCACTCAACTTTTATCCACGGCGTTTGTTCCCGAACGGGTTCTATCTGGGATGATGCGCCTAAGTCGGGCCGTTTCATCAGCGGGACCGAGCCGCTCGCGCGGTTCAGCCGAAAGCCAACACGATCTGGTGCGCAATCTCCTTCAATCGCGCGGCAGCTTCTGAAGTAACAGCACATTGTCGGACCGGTTGCCGCATCCTTGACATTTGAGGCACCTGGCGAGCTTGGCGAGAGACAGGTCATCGCCGCAGCGTCGGGCAATTTCCTGCCGGTCGATAGATGTTTCGTGACGGCATCTGCGGCAACGAGCATGGATGATATACCACCGCGGCAGGGTCGACAGCGTTTCCTTTTCGATTTCGACTGCATGGCTATCAGGGGGTGCGAGCTCAATACTGCGGCGATGTTTCATGCCCGTTCGACAGTCGGTGTCCACCTACGTGTCATGCCGCAGTTCATCCCTCTTTCCGCAAGAGCAAGCTGAAGCCGCAGGTGACGGCAATCCAGCAGCAATGTCGTAATGGCGGCGCGGATATCCCCATCGTGAAAGGCGACAACTGCGTCGACTTCTCCTCTTAGCGCTTCTTCTGCCAGTTTTTCAGCTATCTGCGGACGCACGACCTCGCTCTCCTTCAGAGTTTCCACCGCAAGTTTTCAGATTGGCGGCCACTAAGCCGATGTTCCTATTATGTTCCGTTCGGTTCGCGAGTCAAGAGTGGCAGAAGCGGAGTTTCCGTCGCTTTTAAACGGAAACAGTTCGAGAGCCCCGGTTGCCGTTGCCGAGCCTACGAAGGTCGAAGAGAATCTTGCACGTTCGGAGCTAACGCCAACCGAGGAGCGCGCCTATATGTTGAGGCTCAAGATATCTGGGAGCAGATGAGTTCTGGGAAAATTTCTCCCGGCATTCCGAAGGAGAGGGGCTCTCATCGCGTCGAAAACTGGAGAAGCATAGATGAACAGATTTCAGGCATTTGTAGCAGCCGCGGCAATCAGCCTTGCCGCCATGACCTCGGCCTGCTCGACACCACCAAATTCATATGGCTCAGCATCAGGATATCAGCCGGGCGATTCAATGAACCCGGCCTGTGCGGATGGGTTCCGACCCGGCGACGGCCGTTCATGCAGCTACTAGAGGCCGGCGTCTGTTTGTCGGTACAAGCATGCGCTGTCCGGACGCTTCAGCGCTCAGGTCCCTGGAGCGCGAAATCGGCGTGGCACCGGCGGGCTATTTCGCCGGTTGGCGACCGGCAACATAAGCGCGCCAGCCGGTGATTTTATCGAGCATACCTGCTCTCGTGGTTGTTCAGTGCGCGATGGCGGAATCGTCCGTCATGGACCTTTCCTACTTGTTTGTGCGGCCGCGCTGTTTGGGGTTTACGCCGCCAAATCGGTTGGTGTCGTTGGCCACATCGCCTTCTTCAGTGTTCTGCCCGGCAATATCGTCGGCGCCCGTGTCACGATGCAGCCCCTTCGACTGTCCGATACCCGGATCTCGCTCGAGATCTGCGTCGGTAGGGCGAGTTGACTTGGGATGTTTGGAAGTCATGATTTTCCTCCGTTTCGTTGCCTGGATGCAAAACAGCTGCCGGCTGCGAGAGTTCCGGTGAAAACGGAATTAAGCGGGTATATTGGGTGTCTTAATCAGAACACCCAGGGGCGGCTGATCGCCTCCAGACCAGCCTGTCGTTGTCGCAATACCTTGCGCAGCGTTGTACGATCTGTTTAGGCCGCAGCCTGCACCGGCTCGAAATCGATGTCGAGGACCGCGTCGAGTTGGCGATCCATGAAGCGCTCCGGGATACTCTTCACCACGCGATTGCGAAGTGGAACAACGAGTGGATTTTGCCACTGGGCCACCTTTGCGTAGAGGCGGGACCCGGAGGCGAGGCGATGCGCGCGACCGACGCGCCGGGCATCGTATTCGTGCAGGGTCTCATCGATCGGAAGGCGGCCGAGAAGCGATGCGAGTACCGCTGCATCCTCTATCGACAAGCCCGCGCCCTGTCCGAGATCGGGCGTCACGGCATGAGCAGCATCGCCGAGCAGGACAATTCTGCCATGCGTGAAGGACGGCATGGGGTCGAGATCCTCGATGTCAGTCCAGATCACGGCGTCTGCAGAGGTGCTGGCGAGCACCTCCGGAACAGGATCGTGGAATTCGGCAAACATGGCCTGGAGTTCGGTGAGCCCAATCTTGGCCAAGTCAGGATCCTTGATTCTGCGGGCGCCGCAGCACGCGAACCAGTAGATCCGTTGCCCGGAATGGCGGCCAGGCCGATACGTTTGCCGGCAGCGCCCCAGCTCTCCGACAGGCGGGTCGGATCAAATCCCGCCGGTATTCCAGGCGAGATTGCGCGCCAGCACGTATAGCGCGCGAAACGCTCACGCGCTTTGGGGAATACCGCCTTGCGTATGGCGGAATGGACGCCATCGCAGGCAAGCACGAGGTCGGCTTCGATAGTATGGCCATTTGCAAAGGTCAGTACGGCACCGGCCTCATGCGTTCGTGCACTCACGCATTCCATGCCGAGGCGAATGGCTGATTGAGGCACCGCCGATAACAGGGCGTGGTGCAAGCCGCCGCGATGAAGCACCGCCATGCTGAGATGGCCATAGCGCTGGCTGAGGGCAGCCAAGTCCGTCGTCTGCAGCACGTCACCGCTGTGATCCAACAAAGCGATGCAGTCAATACGCTGCGCCTCGGCCAGCACGGCATTACAGAGACCGAGCGTGCGCAAGGCGCGCAACGCATTGGCGCTGAGGCTCAGGCCCGCGCCGATCGGCTTTAACTCCGGCGCCTGTTCATAGATTTCGACCTCGTGGCCGATGAGGCTAAGACCCCTTGCCATAGCCAAACCTGCAATGCCAGCGCCGACGATGACGATGCGCATGATGTCGCTCCCCATGCCGTGAGTTGCTGTGAGACCGAACGCCTGACGTTCCTGGACCGTTCCATCGACCTGAGAAATCGATCAAGTAACTCAGCGGCGGAGGGCGAGCGACCGGCTGCCGATACCGTGAACGACCTCGGCTACACGGCGCGAATTTCCAATTGAAGCGTTTGTCTTGACGGCGTCGCCCTTGCCGGCGGCGGCGCCCGCTCCACATCAAGTGCCAATATTATCAAAGGCGGAACGATGCTGATTCAGCCAGTTGATTACTTTCTGCTTGTTTGGTTTGCACTTGCCCTTGCGTCCACCTTGTACGTTGCCTGGGACCAGTACGCCAACAATCCCGAACCGGTGGTGATGAAGTGGGGCTTCATCCTCGTCACGCTCTACCTCGGTCCCTTCGGGTTGCTGATCTATGTGCTCGCCGACAAGGAGCCACGGCCAGGCACGCATGAGGAGTTCGTCAAACCGTTGTGGAAGCAGGGCATCGGCTCCACGATCCACTGCGTGGCGGGAGATGCCACCGGTATCATCATCGCCGCGGTGATCGTCGCGCTACTGGGTCTGCCAATGTGGCTCGACCTGATCGTCGAGTACATCGCCGGGTTCGCGGTCGGCCTCTTCATCTTCCAGGCCCTCTTCATGAAGAACATGATGGGCGGCACCTACTGGGAGAACGTACGAAAGTCCTTCCTGCCTGAGTTCATCTCCATGAATTTCATGATGGCCGGCATGGCGCCCGTCATGAGCTTCCTGATGATGGGCCGCGATATGCGCGCCATGGAACCGACCGAACTCCTATTCTGGGGCGTGATGTCGTTGGGCGTCATGGCCGGGTTCGCCTTCGCCTACCCATCCAATGTCTGGATGGTCGCCCGTGGTCTCAAGCTCGGTCTGATGACCGATCGCGGCGATTCGGACCATGCCGAGCATGCGCGCGAAAACCGTTCGGAGCCCGCCGTACCAGCGCATGAGCCCAAGCAAAACCATCAGCACGCGGCGAAGGAAGCTCCGCGGTCGCAGCGCCGCGGCACCGCTCCCCATCATGATGGCCACGGTTCCGACCACGACATGGTCCCGGATGCGCCTGTGCCACAACTCGCCGCCGTTGGCGGCGTTTCGCTGATGTTGTTGCTGATCGGGATGGTCGCCCCTGCCAACTGGGTCAATATGACGTTGAGTGCGCGCGATGTAGGGGGCGCCATCATGCCGCCGGGCATGATCATGGATCGCGACACGCCGGCCGAGGCAATGCTGGATATGGCGGCGATCCATCCGCGCTATATCACTGCTACCTATGGCCTCGACACGCGCGGCGACCGTGTGCTCGAACCGCGCATCGAGGATGGCGTCAAGGTCTTCGACATGGAGACCAAGGTCGTTCGCTGGACGATTCTGCCCGGGATCACGGTCGACGCCTTCACTTTCAATGGTCAGCTACCCGGTCCGCGGATTCAGATCCGTGAGGGTGATCGCGTCCGCATCAACGTGAAAAACGGCCTGCCCGAAAGCACGTCGGTGCATTGGCACGGCTTGGTCCTTCCCAATGAGATGGACGGACCGGCAGAAATCACCCAACCGCCGATCGATCCGGGCGAGACCTATGTCTACGAATTTACTGCCGGGCAGTCGGGTTCATATTTCTATCACTCGCACGACCACGTCGACCGGCAGCAGGCTCTGGGCCTCTATGGCGCGCTGATGATCGATCCGGCGCAAGCCGATCCGACCACGATTGCAGACCGCGAATATGTCATTCTCTTGCAGGAATGGCTGAAGCGCGAGGGCCTCACCTATCCAGCCATGCCGATGGATGGCGGGCAGCCCAACTACTTTACCATCAACGGCCGTGCCTATCCCGAGACCGACATCATCAAAATAAAGGTCGGCGAAACCCTGAAGGTGCGCTTTGTCGGGTCGAACAATGGCTTCATCCATCCGATGCACATTCATGGTGGACCGTTCACCGTCGTTGCCCGTGACGGCATCAACCTCTCGCCAATGGCGCGCTTTCAGGCGGACACCGTCAATGTCGGCCCAGGACAGCGCTACGACGTTATCTGGACGGCGCTCAATCCCGGCAAATGGCTCATTCACTGCCACATCGGGCACCACACGACCAACAACAATACCGAAAGCGAAGGGGGCGGCGGCCTGATGATGGTCATCGAGGTCGAGGCCTGACAAACACCGCCGCATCGACCCGCCAGTGCTGCAGCGGTCAGGATGTCAACCTTCCCCTTCCGCCGCGATCCGGCGGGCGCCGGCTAGATCGATCCCGATCGTCCTCCTGCGGCCACTACCAGCAGCGAGCCGGCCGGTTGTTATTTGACTGCCAACCCATCCCGCTACCGCTTTTTCCGGAGGTCACCTGGCAAAGCGTCGATGAGTTGATGCACTTTTCCGGTGGCGAATACGATGTCCTCGCGCGGCAGATGGACTGTTATCTCAATCTCTTCCCACCTGCCGCCATGGTCTTTTGCGAACCTGACCGCGGCTTCCAAAGAGGTGAATTGCACGGCCGGTGCCTTGGCGGTCCAGAACTGCACGCTGCAGTCCGCCGCACTGTAATCTAAAAATGCTTTTTCGGGATCTAGCGCCATGGTGTTTGCTGTACACCGCCGGCGGTTGGTTGGCTAGCGAATGCCTACCTGTCGTAGATGCTGGCAGCCGTTCATCGGAGGTTAATCCTCATTAACCCAGAATCGCAGCCTGAAAGGATGCGCCGATGAAGATGCTTTTTTCCTCACTTGCAGCCATGATCTTGTCTGCATCTTTCGCCCTGCCGCTAAACGCCACGCCGATCGTTGTGCCGAATGCAGTACATATGCACACCCTCGACGTCGAGCAGGTCAAACACCGTCGCCACGGTAATGGACACGCGTATGGCCACTGGAAGAAACACCGGTACGCTTACCGCGACTGCCGGTATTACGGCTCGTGCTATCGTCCGCGGTATTACGGCAGTCGCGACTATTACGGCTATCGCGACTATCAACCCTATCGTCGTCGGTCAGGTGTGACCGTGTATTTCGATTTTTAGCCGGCAGTAGCGACAGAACGGTCTTGGATAACAAGAAAGGTCGGGCGAATGCTCGCGCCGACCCTTCTTTGATTGCATCAGCAGGGTGCCAGTACATCCGTGGTCACCAGCAAAAGCCATCTGATAGATTGAATTTATGCGCCCCGTGAATTTTCGCAAGGATTAGGGGGGTGCTGATTTAGGGCTAGGCGAAGCAGGGGGCGTCCCTTCAGTCGCAGATTTGAAATACGCGGCGGTCGTCTCGATCCACTCAGCGCCGGGTACCTTGCCGAACGCTGCGAGGGTACCAGCGGTCGTGACAGCCAGGAGAGCCGCGATAATGGCCTTGGCCACTAGCTTGCGGCCTTCGCTCGAAACTTCCTTGGCTAGCGCAGACTTGGCAGCGAGCGACCACAGGTTTTGCAGGGTGCCAGTAAGCGCAAGAACGTCGCGCTTGTCCGCCTCTTTGTCCTCTGTCCAGCCCACCACAGTATCTAGAGCGGCCGTAACCTCTGGATCTGTCTCCCTTTGCGCTTTAAGGTCTCGTACCAAAGCGAGCGTGCTTTGGGAAAGGGCGGCGACGGACTCTCGATCAATGTCTACAGCATTCTCACGGAATACCCGCCAGTCGTCAAACTGCGACGCGGCAGCAAAGACAAGCTCGACGTGGGATCGGAGCAGTTCGAACAGCGTGGGCGAAAGTTCCTCGACATCCCCCCGCAAAACCCGACCACAGGTCTGGTTATACATTCCTACCTGAATGATGTTAGCGCGGGCCTCGAGCTTGTCCTGGAGTGACTTGAACGATTCCCTCAGACGCGGCGAACAGTTCGATTGAGCTAGCTGCTCACCAACATAGACGCCCCTCTCGGTGGCCGCTTCCATCGCCGCTTCAGCGATGTCCTTATCACGCTCCCGAGTCCTGAGAGGCTGATCAACCACAACGAGGCGTGAACCCTCGAACCCAAACTGAAAGGCTGCGGGTTTCTGACCGGGCACTGCGTCCAGGACGTCTTCGGGTCCGAGAAGATTGAGACCGATCTTCATGCCGAGTAGCAGATTACTCAAACTCGATCGGTCCAGGTCATTGATCGGAATGACCGACAGCGTTAGCTCCAGTGCTGCAATGTCCGACGTTCGCAAGGTATCGACTTTGCTGAGAAGTCGCTGCACCTCGGTCCGGAGCCATGACAGGTTTGCAGCGAAGTGGTCCTTCCTTGCACGTTGCATCCGCGCGACGCGAGCATCCATTTCCTGCAGCAGGTTGCGAAGTTTGTCTGGCTTCATCGTTTTCCTATCACCACGAGGCTCAGGTAGTGTACGGTGATGGAGGGCAGGGTGCTAGAAGATACCGCCCGGTCGGAGTTATCCACAGGAGTCGAACCGCAGAATGGGCGTTCCAAAAGCGGGAGGGAAAGTGGGGAAGAAAGCGCCTGCATTCGGAGTTATCAACGAAACAGGCGCTTAACTTGAAAAATGGCTCCCCGGGCCGGATTCGAACCGGCGACCTGTCGATTAACAGTCGAATGCTCTACCGCTGAGCTACCAGGGATCACTGCTTGGCGCGGTGTGAGTGGGCTAATACAAACGCTTTCCCGATTTGCCAAGCAGTTTTTTCAAAAAAATGAAATGAACTTGTATTTGGGATGCCTGCGCCCATCTCTGGGGAATGGCAAATGTGAATGATCGTGAGGAGACGAGAGGCGGCGAGAAGCGCAAGGCACGGGCAGTGCGCTTCGGCATCGATCATGCAAACGGCAGGCTTGTGCTCGGCTCTTTCAGCATCGGCATGCCGCGCTCGCGCATCGCGCGGATGGCGCTTGGCATAGCCCTCATTTTCTGCGGCGTGTTGGGTTTCCTGCCCATCCTGGGTTTCTGGATGCTGCCGCTCGGTTTCCTCGTGCTCTCGCACGATTTGCCGTTCGCGCGCCGACTTCGGCGGCGCCTCGCGGTCTGGTGGCACAGGCGGCGGAAACCGGCTGACTGATAGCCACCCCGGGAGGGCCTCGCATTCGTGGTTTATGCAGTGTAAAACGCGAAAACGCACCACAATGGTTCAGGTGAGGAATGAAGGCATTTTTTGTGGTCGCTCTGTCGGCAGCGACGGTTCTTTCAGGCATTTCCGCCGAGGCCCAAGCCATCGACAGCCGCGGTTTCGACGCGCGCGGCGTCTGCCGCCGCCCGGAAGGCTGTGTGGTCGACCATGGTCAAGGCGGCAGCTACAACGGGCCTCGCAACTATCGCAATTTCAACGGTCGTAACGATCGCGACGACAGGAACGACCGCGAGCGGGACAATCGGCGCTACCGTTCTCAGAACAGGAGCGACAATTTCGACGCCGGAACCAGCCGCCTTGTCGCAGGCCCTGAGATTGAGCTGGGCGCGCAGCTCATCAACATTCGCGCCTAGTTGGACCTGAGTTCGCTTTCCTCGAAAGTCCCGCCACGGTCCTGATCGAGACCTGTCGCCATCAACAAGCTGCAGGCGGCAAGGAGCAGCACGAGCTTGACTGCGTAGGACGCAACGGAGACCGGTTGTCGATGCGCCTGTGATACGCGACACGGCGCTATATAATATTTGTAGTAGAAATGCGGATCATCAGTTTCCAGCAGGTTCTGGTAGACGTGCGGCGGAATATCCGCATGTTTCACCGGCGCAGAACCGGGAAATTTTACAAAAAGATCCCGGGTTTCGGCATCATATGCGGCACGCACGCGCTTCGATTTGAGGGCAGCCCAATCCATCGCAAGCTCCTATACCCTCCCGGGCATAATTGAGGCCCGGACGAGGATCGAAGTCAAGTTAAGAATTTGTTTCAAATGCCATCATTGCCAGGAAATGGGGCATCGTTGCGGCTATGGAAATTCCAGCCTGCGCCCGCGCCGTTCCGGGATGGAAAAATGGTCGTTTCGGCAGCTGCGGAATAGCGTTTTTCCGAAATGCCCTCTTGCGATTTCCTTACGATCATTCTAAACGCTCGCCACGGCTCAGATAACGAGCGCGTGAGGCCTCGTGGCGGAGTGGTGACGCAGAGGACTGCAAATCCTTGTACCCCGGTTCAATTCCGGGCGAGGCCTCCAAACATCTTTTCACCGCCTTGATAAGTATTTCAGAACCTCGGTAATTTTCGAGGTGTGGCAGTTCGAACTTGAACCGTTCCGCCACACCAAAAGCCAGGTGTGGTAGTGTGTTCCCGGTCTATCGGTTCGCCACGTCGCCTTCGTCGGTCAGCGCCAGCAGTTTCGTACCGACGCCATCCCAGTTGATTCGTGCGACCGTCTGCCGGCCAGACGGGCGCGATCGGCATTTTTCGTATAAATTTTGAGGTCTTTCCATCGCGCCAGGCGAACATCGCTCGAGCATGCTGTCGGTCGCCTCGTTGTGGGCAACGGCGGTCGCCAAGAACGGCTTGCCGAATTCGGTGGCGATGTAGGTGAGGTCCGTCACCTTGTGCATGGCGAGCACCGCCTCGAGGATGGGATAGATGGCGATCTCGATGTCGTAGGGATTGCGGTTGCAGTTCTTGAACAGGCGAAGCTTGAACATGTCCCTGCGGCGATGCTGTGGGCCGAGCCGCGAGACATCGGACACTCGGAAGCCGGTGAACATCATGATAGCGACACACAGGACGGCCTTGGAGCGCATTCCATGGTGTTCGATGAACTTCGGGGCCAGCTCCCCGGGCGTCGCCGTCGCGGGGCCATCTGTGTGGACGGGGAAGGGCTCGACGAGGCGGGCGACGTTCGGAACGATCGCCTTGCCGTCCTTCCTGGTGTCGAACGACTGCCGGTTCGCCCTCGGCCGGCAGGGCGGCGTTCCGGGCCTTCCAGGAGGCTTTGGAGAATCTTTCGCTGTCGATGTCCTCGAGAAGGCGGCAGAATAGCGCACCGTGACGTGACGGCTCTTGTTCTTCTCGACACAGGGCAGATCGTCGCGACCATGACTCAACTGTATTTGCACTGACGCCGAAGCTGCGGCATTCGTCTTATGAAGGCCTCCGCGAGGGCAGGACAATGCGGCGGTTTATGAGGTCGAATAGCGTTCGAGGCGGGTGAAGACTGCGAGAAGGCGCGATAGGATGCCAAGCTTGACCGGGATTCCTATTGTTTCTTTGCCGAGCCTTGTGAGCCGCCAACCGGTGACGTAACTCCATCCGCCACCAGGACTATGAATGGTGATGAGGCCAAGATCGCATGCGCGATTTACAACCGTTTTGTCGTAATCTTCCCATTCCCCATCAGTCATGAGACAGCAGAGATCGACTTCCTTCGCTGTGATATACAGAAGCTGAATAACATCTTCGTCCAGTGACGCTATGGCAGCCGCAGAGGACATGCCTGCGTGATTAAATATGTTCATTGATTCTCCCCACCCAAGTAATTAGCTACAGCTCACGCGAGTAATTTGCACAAGCACTATTTCTGGACTTTTGTGACATGGTTACCAACTGCACGGTTATTCAACAGGGGTTTGAGAGATGATGCGCACCGGCGGGGACGGTGCTGCCTTCGGACGGCATCTTGGCGAGCTTTGCATTCCTCTGAGGTGTGGCAGGGTGTGGCAGCCGCCTTTGATTTCTCAAGGGAAATATTTCAGCTAAGGTGTGGCTAAAAACTCGCTAACCATTTGACGCCGCCAGCTTGCGAATTCTGGGCGAGACCTCCAACATCTTCCACATGACAGAATCTACGTGAAACGCTGCTGGCTCAGCGGTGCAGCATCGCCGTTTGCTAACCTACCAAACCCGCTGGCTCGGCGATAAATCGAACTGTGACGGATTAAATTCCCGCGAGGCGGTAGAGCGCTCCGCGTTTGCGGGTTTCCGCCTGATAATCCAGATTGCTCAATTCGGGTCCGTCGTCGAATTCGGGGCCGGAGCCAAGCAGCCGTCGCATGCCTTGCGGCGAAATGCGGGTGAAGCTGCGAATCTCGCCGCTGCTGTATTTGATCAGCAGCAGTCGGGCATCGGCATTGTAGTGAAGCGCTTCCTGCCGCGAGTGGATCATGAAGGTTTGCATGCGCACACCCATAGCGGAAGGCGAGGGCGCCGCAACAAAATGGTTGACGTAACGTTAATGCGCGTGCTGCTGTCGAGGGCTGGACTTCAAAGGAAAAGAACGCATGCCGGACAAGCGCTCGCCGACATGCATTGCCGCAGCCGCGATGCGGGGGATATCTCCGAGCGCGCTTCGGCGCCCTATCGCTTCCAGGTCGTTTCGCCGTCCAGCAGCCCGCAGCAGAAGATGCCGATGAGCGCTGCGACGATGAAGAAATCGAACAGCGTGAAATATTCGATAATCGCAGACATGGCCTGCTCCTCCTATTTCCTCCGCTGCAGATCATAGCATGAAGGGGTAAAAGATTCCACGCTGGAGTTGCAGCGTCCGTCCGGCCCCTGTAGCGCGGAAGAGGCGCCTGCCGGATTCTTTTCGCCGGCGCCTGCCAAGCCTTGAAAGCATCCGTGGCGGGGATTAAGAGACGGGGGACAGGAACCGCTTTTCAAGAGCCAGAGGACATGATGGATTTCGAAGCAGCGCGCGCAAAGATGGTCGATACCCAGGTTCGCACGACGGACGTTACCTCGCATTCCGTGCTGACGGCGTTTCTCACGGTGCCGCGTGAGGCTTTCGTGCCGGAGAAGGCGAAGCTGCTGGCTTATATCGACAACGACGTTGAGATCTCCGCAGCCGCTCCGGGAAAGCCTGCCCGCTTCCTGATGGAAGCGTCGCCGCTTGCCAAGCTGCTGCAGTTGGCAGCGATCACCAAAGACGACTTCGTGCTCGAGGTTGGCTGCGGTACGGGTTATACCTCGGCGCTCTTGTCGATCATTGCCGGCTCCGTCATCGCGCTCGAATGCGACGAAACGCTGGCCACTGAAGCGAAGGCGCAGCTTGCCGGCTACGCCAAGGTCGAGGTGGTGACCGGCCCGCTGGAACAGGGTTACGCTGCCGGCGCTCCCTATGATCTGATCTTCATCAACGGCGCAGTCGAAGAGGTTCCAGCTGCCCTTCTCGGCCAATTGCGCGATGGTGGCCGTCTGATCACCGTTGAAGGTTACGGCAATGCCGCCCGTGCCAAGGTCTTCGTCGCCGAGCGCGGCGCCATTTCGGAAAACGTCTTCTTCAACGCCTCGGTCAAGCCGCTGCCGGGTTTCGCCAAGGCGCGCGAATTCGTTTTCTGACAGCGTTCTTGTCGATGACATTCAGCGACGGGCGTCATCGGCGCCCGTTTTTTTTGTCAACGCCGCTGGAAAGCCTTCACAAACATCATCTACCCTGACGCCGCCACGGCGGATCGGACGGATGTTATGCGCTTCAACTTCGGTTTTATGGGATGTTCCGCCGCAAAATCGCGACAGGCTTTGCGGGTGGCAAACATCAGGTAACAAAACTGTGCATGGCCGCATTCATTTGATTCGCGATGATTTTTTTCACGTCTGGGGTATTCTAAGGTCGTGGTGATTCGGATGAATGCTCCACACCATCCGGTCGTTGTTTTGGGATAACGGGGATAGAAATGGCTCAGCCAAGCGTAGCGCGTGAACCGTCCATGGAAGAAATTCTGGCGTCCATCCGCCAGATCATCGAAAGCAATGAGCCCGGCGCCGGCAAGGCGATTTCCGCATCCCTGCCGCCGGTCTACGGCGCCGACGAGGATGACAATGGCTCCGAAATTCATCTGACGGTCGACGATACCTATGCCGGCGTGGAATTCCCCGAACCGGTCATGCGCTCCTCCGATCCGCGTTTCGTCGCCGCCAATTCGGCCGGCACTGCCCCCGAAGCAGACGTTCCGGCCCGCGCTCTGTCGCTTGCCGATGTCGCCGCCCGCGTGCGCGCCGCCTCTGAGCGCAGCGCCGTGCAGGCCGGTCAGGCCCTGCGCGAAATTCCGAGCGGCTTCCGTCCGCCCGAACCGCAGCCGGCCGTGATGCCGGAGCCGCCGCGCGCTGCAGTTCCGCAGCCGCAACCACATCAGCCGCGGCCAGTTTTCCCGGCGGCCGCTGCACCCGTTCAGAATGTTGCGATCCAGCAGCCGGCCGAGCCGGTGCTTGCGGAAACGCCAAGGGTCGCGGTCGCCGAGCCGGAGCCTGTCCTCGAAACGGCGCTGCCGGCCATGGAACCTGCTCAGTCGTCGACCGAGCGTTTCCTGCCGAGCGTTATGGACGAGGTCCAGCCGACGCTGCTTTCGGAGGATGCCGGCCTGCAGATCAGCCGCTCCTTCGAGGAACTCGCCGCTGCGATCGACGGTGCCGAGCGCCGCTCGCTGGACGAGATCGCAGAAGACATGCTGCGCCCGATGCTGCGTGAGTGGCTCGATGATAATCTGCCGACACTGGTCGAGCGGTTGGTGCGCGAGGAAATCGAGCGCGTGGCGCGCGGCCCGCGCCGCTGATCGGATTGCTTTTTCCTGAAAAGCCGCTCCGGTCTCCGGGGCGGCTTTTTTATTGACTTGGCCGTGACCATCCTATTTACAAACGCCACCCTCGAACCTCGAAATTGGTCAGAAAATGCTCGACAAGACCTATGATTCCGCTGCCGTCGAACCGAAAATCGCCGCAATATGGGATGAGGCGGACGCTTTCCGCGCCGGCGCGAACGCCAGGCCCGGAGCCGAGACCTTCACCATCGTGATCCCGCCGCCGAATGTCACGGGTTCGCTGCACATGGGCCACGCGCTGAACAACACGCTGCAGGACATCCTGGTGCGCTTCGAGCGCATGCGCGGCAAGGACGTGCTCTGGCAGCCGGGCATGGACCACGCCGGCATCGCCACGCAGATGGTCGTCGAGCGCAAGCTGATGGAACAGCAGCTGCCGGGCCGCCGCGACATGGGCCGCGAAGCCTTCATCGACAAGATTTGGGAGTGGAAGGCGGAATCGGGTGGCCTGATCTTCAACCAGCTGAAGCGTCTTGGTGCGTCATGCGACTGGTCGCGCGAACGTTTCACCATGGACGAGGGCCTGTCGAAGGCGGTTATCGAGGTTTTCGTCACCCTTTACAAGGAAGGCCTGATCTACAAGGACAAGCGCCTGGTCAATTGGGATCCGAAGCTGCTAACGGCGATTTCCGATATCGAAGTCGAGCAGCACGAGGTCAAGGGCAATCTCTGGCACCTGCGCTATCCGCTGGAAAAGGGCGTAACCTACCAATACCCGATTGCATTCGATGAGGAAGGCAAGCCGACCGAATTCGAGACGCGCGATTATGTTGTCGTCGCAACGACACGACCGGAGACCATGCTGGGCGATACCGGTGTTGCCGTCAATCCGAAGGACGAACGCTATCAGGGCATTGTCGGCAAGCATGTCATTCTGCCGATCGTTGGCCGCAGAATTCCGATCGTTGCTGACGATTATGCCGATCCGGCTGCCGGCACCGGCGCGGTGAAGATAACGCCCGCGCACGATTTCAACGACTTCGACGTCGGCAAGCGCGCAGGTCTTCGCGTCATCAATATCATGAACGGCGACGGCACGATCACCATCAAGGACAATGAGGACTTTCTCGAAGGTCTCGACAATCCGGCGGCGCTGCACGGCGCCTGGGACCGCCTGGAAGGGCAGGACCGCTTCTATGCGCGCAAGGTCATCGTCGAGATTTTCGAAGAGGCGGGCCTCGTCGACAAGATCGAGCCGCACAAGCACATGGTCCCGCACGGCGACCGCGGCGGCGTGCCGATCGAACCGCGGCTGACCGAACAATGGTATGTCGATGCAAAAACGCTCGCCGAACCGGCGATCGCCTCGGTCCGCGAAGGTCGCACCAGGATGGTGCCGAAGAGCTGGGACAAGACCTATTACGAATGGATGGAAAACATCCAGCCCTGGTGTATCTCCCGTCAGCTCTGGTGGGGTCACCAGATCCCCGCCTGGTACGGCCCGGACGGCCAGGTCTTCGTCGAAAAGACCGAGGAAGAGGCGCTGCAGGCGGCGATCCAGCATTACCTTTCGCACGAGGGGCCGATGAAAGCCTATGTCGAGGACCTGCTTGAAAACTTCAAGCCGGGCGAAATACTGACGCGTGACGAGGACGTGCTCGACACGTGGTTCTCCTCAGCACTCTGGCCTTTCTCGACGCTCGGCTGGCCGGACGAGACGCCCGAACTGGCGCGTTATTACCCGACCAACGTTCTCGTCACCGGCTTCGATATCATCTTCTTCTGGGTTGCCCGCATGATGATGATGGGCCTGCACTTCATGAAGGATGAGGACGGCGAACCCGTCGAGCCTTTCCAGACCGTCTATGTCCACGCGCTGGTGCGCGACAAGAATGGGCAGAAGATGTCGAAATCGAAGGGCAACGTCATCGATCCACTCGAACTGATCGACGAATACGGCGCCGACGCGCTGCGGTTTACCCTGGCGATCATGGCGGCGCAGGGGCGCGACGTGAAGCTCGATCCGGCCCGCATCGCCGGCTACCGCAATTTCGGTACCAAGCTCTGGAACGCTACGCGCTTCGCCGAAATGAACGGCGCAAAAAGCGACCCGCATTTCGTGCCCGAAGCCGCCGAGCTCACCATCAATCGCTGGATCCTGACGGAACTTGCCCGTACGGAACGTGACGTTACGGAAGCACTCGAAGCCTTCCGCTTCAACGACGCCGCCGGCGCGCTCTACCGCTTCGTCTGGAACGAGGTCTGCGACTGGTATCTCGAACTGTTGAAGCCGGTCTTCAATGGCGAGGACGAGGGCGCCAAGGCCGAAGCCCAGGCCTGCAGCGCCTATATTCTCGAAGAGATCTACAAGCTGCTGCATCCCTTCATGCCCTTCATGACCGAAGAGCTTTGGGCCCATACCGCAGGCGAAGGCAAAGTGCGCGACACATTGGTCTGCCACGCCGAATGGCCGGCGCCGTCCTATGCCGATGACGGGGCCGCCGACGAAATCAACTGGCTGATCGACCTCGTCTCCGGCATCCGCTCGGTGCGCGCCGAAATGAATGTGCCGCCATCGGCGACAGCCCCGCTTGTCGTCGTCAAGGCCAACAACCTGACACGTGAACGGCTGTTCCGCCACGACGCCGCCATCAAGCGCCTTGCGCGCGTCGAGGCGATATCGCTGGCTGACGATGCGCCCAAGGGTGCCGCTCAGATCGTCATCGCCGAGGCCACCATCTGCCTGCCGCTCGGCAATCTGATCGACCTTACCGCCGAAAAGGCTCGTCTGGAAAAAGCGATTGCCAAGATGGAGAGCGAGATCTCCCGCATCGACGGCAAGCTCTCCAACGACAGGTTCGTCGCCAACGCCAATCCCGAAGTCGTCGATGCCGAGCGCGATCGTCTCGAGGAACTGAAAAGTCAGATTGCGAGCTTGAGGATCGCTCTTTCCAGGGTGAGCGAAGCCGGGTAAATTTCACCGGCCTATTTGGTAAGTTATTTCAAAGACGCGCCCTCTGCGGGCGCGTCTTTTTGTCGTTCTGGGCGCATGCGATTCGGCCCTGAAAACGGCTGGTTTCAGGCGCGGAGCCTGTGGATTGTGGCTGAGCGGGGCATCCAGCGGCGAAAACTGCCACTGTTGTTGGATTGATACAGATTCTGCAATGTTGGAATGAAAACCCAAAAGCCTAGCTGAAATTCGATAAGTCTGGAATAAAATTTTATTAACCAGGTTTTTTGACGTGTCCGTCAATTTCTTTACGTAAGTTGGTCATTCCAACGACTGGGAGCGCTGTCATGGGGCGCGTTGCCATATCGGGCGAACACTTACTAGAGTGTCGCCACATCAATTGCTGGAGTGGGGGAGACACAATGGCATCGCGTAGGTTTTCCAAGGGCATAACATCGCTCGTTCTTCTTTCGTCGCTTGCATCACCGTCCTTCGCCGGCGGTCTGGAGCGTGGCGGATATAATATCGACCTTCTCTTTGACAATTCGAGGTTCGCTGTCCAGTCCGGCGCGACCTATGTCATGCCGCAGCGCAAGCTGAAAAATGTCAGGGACACCGACCCGACCGATGGCCTCGGCACGAACGGCATTGGCGGCGGTTCGACCACGGCGGATGATACGGAGGACTACTGGATCCCCTATCTCGGGGTGAAAGTCGGTTTCGGCGATGCCATCGACTGTATGGGCGATTTTTCGACACCCTTCGGCGCACATACCAATCCGGGCGCTGACTGGTTGGGCGTCAACGACAACATCGAAACCAAGATCAGCACCCGCAACTATGGCGCCACCTGCTCCTATCGTTTCGATATGGGACCTGGCCAGCTCCGCCTGATCGGCGGCGGCTTCTATCAGACGGTCGAAGGTTTCAAGACACGCCTCGTCGCGCCGATCCCAGGGGCGGCCGCGCTGGTCTATGACGGCACCGGTCGTCTGGACCTTGCCGACCAGGCCTTGGGATGGCGGGCGGGCATCGCCTACGAAATCGAGGAATATGCCTTCCGCGCCAGCCTAGTCTACAACAGCAAGGTCAAATATGACAATCTTACCGGCACGGTCGACCTGACCGAGGTGCCGGCGAATCCCGCCAATCCCTACCTCGGCGTTGTTACGCCGGTCTACGGTTCGGCCGAAGCGCCCGATTCTGTCGAATTGAAATTGCAGAGCGGCATTGCGCCCGATTGGCTTGCCTTCGGTTCCGTCAAGTGGACGAACTGGAGCGTGCTGCAGTCGATCGCCTTCTGCCCGAAGGCCAACAAGGGCGTCGTCGCCTGCGGCGCCGGCAGCCAACTCACCTCGCTCGATCTCTTCTATCGCGACGGTTGGACGATCAGCGGCGGCGTTGGCCACAAGTTCAACGAACAATGGGCCGGCGCCCTCAGCCTGACCTGGGATCGAGGTACGAGCCAGGGCTACGGCGCCCAGACCGACACATGGACGCTCGGCGCGGGTGTCTCCTATACGCCGGTGGAGAATGTCGAGTGGCGTCTGGCCGGCGCGCTCGGCATCATGACCGGCGGGGAATCCGGCACCTACGTCTATAATGGCCGGACCTACGGCAACGACGTTTCCTATTCCTTCGACGACGATCTGGTGGCGGCTCTTTCCACCAGCGTAAAGGTCAAGTTTTGACTTGCAGCCGAAGTAGAAGTCTTAGAGCCCGGCAGGTTGCCGGGTTTTTCTTTGGGCGTCGCAAGACAAATCGACGTTCCAATTTGTGACGATTCAGCAACACAATTTTACGACGTTTGGCGTATGGTGGCGGTAGGGCGAATTTGTCCATTTCCCGCCACAAAGAGGGCGCAGCGATATTTGCGGGCGAGGTGATGGCAGGCATACGGTGCGTGTAAATAGTAGTATGGGTCGATTTTTTTCCGGGTACATCAGTTCGTGCGGCGCGATTGGCGACAATCGTTTGATTGCGGCCGTTTCGCTTTCCGAACAAGGCTGTTCCGGCCGCCGATCCGACCTCGCGATGAGGTCGTCGATTCATGCATTGTGGTTATTTTCGACCCGCTCAGCTGAGCAGCCCGGCCTTACCGAAAATGTCGATACCGCTTTCGTCACATTTACTGTTTACGAATGCGATAAAGGCGGGAAGGCGGATGCCGCACCTGCCGAAAGAGTGCCACAGAGATTGCAGTCGAGCCATGCCGGGAGCCGGGTGGTTCTGAAGGATGGGCTGAGAATATCGCCTTTGAGAAAAGGCCAGTGGGCTGAATGCGACGCGGGTAAAGGAGCCATGGAGCTCGCCGCGGGATCGCTCGCCTCGAAGAAATACATCCGCGGGATGCACGGCATGAGCGCCGTTGCCGCCTGCCTGGGATGAGCGAAAGAAATCGGTTGAAATGGTGACGTCCGAGTTCAAACTGTTCAAATTCATGCTGGTGGGCATGTCTATAGCGCTGGCGCTGTCCGGTCCGTGCCGCGCATTCGACATCAAAGGTGGCGTCAGCAAGGAATCCGGACCCTTCGATCTCTTCAAGTTCGGCTTCAAGGCCTATAAGAACGGCCAGAAGGAAGAGGCGGTCGAAGCCTATAAATACGCCGCCGAAAAGGGGCACACCGGCTCGCGCTGGGCGCTCGCCAACATGTATGCCGATGGCGACGGTGTCACGCAGGATGATTTCGAAGCCTTCAAGATCTACAGCGAGATCGCCCAGCAGGGCGTCGAACCCGGCTCGGAAGATACCGGCTTCTTCGTCAACGCGCTGCTCTCGCTCGCCAACTATTACAAGCACGGCATCGCCGGCAGTCCGGTCAGGACCGACCTCAGCCAGGCACGCCAGCTTTATTTTCAGGTGGCCTCCACCTTTGGCGTGCCCGAGGCGCAGTTCCAGCTGGCGCAGATGATGCTGGCCGGCGAGGGTGGCAATTCCAGCCCGCAGCAGGCGAAGAAATGGCTGAACCAGGCCCGCAAGAGTGGCCATCCCGGCGCCATGGCGGTCTTCGGCAATATTCTTTTCGACGAAGGCCAGACGGCCCGTGGTCTGGCGCTGATGACCGCGGCACTCGACCGCTGCAAGCCCAAGGACTGCGGCTGGATGGAAGCACTGCAGGAGCAGGCCTTCTCGGTTGCAAACGAGTCCGACCGCCGCACTGCGGTGTCGCTGTCGCACACGATCGCGAGCGGTTCGGACGATTGAGGTAGAAGGCCTCAGGCTGCGAAATCGAAATAGGCGATGACGGGCACGTGGTCGGACGGCTTTTCCCAGGCCCGCACATGTTTTTCGATCGCAGCCGACGTCATCCGGTCGGCAGCTTCCGGCGACAGCAGCAAATGGTCGATGCGGATGCCGTTGTTCTTCGGCCAGGCGCCGGCCTGATAATCCCAGAAGGAATAGAACTGCGTCGCATCCGTCGTGGCGCGCACCGCATCCGTCAGGCCGAGATTTTCAAGCCGGCGGAAAGCCTCCCGCGTCTGCGGCAGAAACAGCGCGTCCTTTTCCCAGACCTTGGGATCGAAGCAGTCGTGCGGTTCCGGGATGACGTTGTAATCGCCGGCAAGGACCAGCATTTCCTCATAGGCCAGCCGTTCGGCGGCGAACGTCCGTAGGCGCTCCATCCAGGCGAGCTTGTAGGGATATTTCTCCGTTTCGACGGGATTGCCGTTCGGCAGGTAGATGCAGCAGACGCGCAGGATGCGCGTGTCGGACAGCGTGAACGCCGCTTCGAGGAAACGCGCCTGTTCGTCCAGCGGATCGCCGGGCAGGCCGCGGTTCACTTCGAAAGGTGAACTTTTGGAAAGGATCGCCACGCCGTTGAAGCCCTTCTGGCCGTGCGTCTCGACGTGATAGCCGAGCGCCTCGATCTCCAGCCGCGGAAAACCCTCGTCGACCGTCTTGATCTCCTGCAGGCAGACGATATCCGGATCGGAATCCTTCAGCCATTGCGTGAGATTGTCGATGCGCGCCTTGACGCCGTTGATGTTCCAAGTCGCGATCTTCATCTCTTCGCCCTGTTCGCTTCGTGCGCTTCTTTTATCGCGGTCTTTCGCCGCCGGACAAGACGATAAACCGGCCGGAAGGAATTCTTCGGCCGGTTTGATGGGGAGTATGTGCGTTTAGACGTTCAGATCGAGAAACTGGTGCCGCAGCCGCAGCTTGCCACCGCGTTCGGGTTCTTGATCTGGAACGATTGGCCAAGCAGATTGTCGACGAAGTCGATCTCCGAGCCCGCCATATAAACCAGCGAAAGACTGTCGATCAGCACCTTGGCATCGTTCTTTTCGACGATGATGTCGTCGTCGGCGGCGCTGTCGGCAAGATCGAACTTGTAGGAAAAGCCCGAACAGCCGCCGCCCTCGACAGAAACGCGCAAGGCGCTCTTGCCGGCTTCGGCGCCGACGATCGCAGCGATACGCTTTGCCGCAGCATCTGAAAGGGTTACACTCGTATCCGTCATGTTTCCTCCTGCCGGGGTCAAGATCCGGAGAGAATGGGTTTTGGCACTTGAATGTTCAAATGCCTGATATCAAAGAAACTTACCATGATATTCGCGAAAAGGCGATGATGCGCCGAAGCGGTTAAGAAAGCGCCTCTTTGCCGTTTCATCGGGCTATAGGTATGAAGAGCGTTAGGCGGCGTCAATGGGCAGATGCAGCAACATGCAGGATGACGGTGAAGAATGACGATCGATACGCGTGCTTTGGGTTTCGGCAGCAGTGAGAGGGCGGTTTATGCGGCCGACCCCTGGACGACGCGCGGGCGGCTCTATCAGGAGGACGGAAGCCCGACGCGCTCCGATTTCCAGCGCGACCGCGACCGCATCGTCCACACCACCGCCTTCCGCCGGCTGAAGCACAAGACCCAGGTCTTCATCGCCCAGGACGGCGATCATTACCGCACACGGCTGACGCACACGATCGAGGTGGCCCAGATCGCCCGCGCGCTTGCCCGTGCCCTGAAGCTCGATGAGGATCTGGCCGAAGGCGTGGCGCTCGTGCACGATTTCGGCCATACGCCGTTCGGTCATACCGGCGAGGACGCGCTGCACGAGGTGCTGCTGCCCTATGGCGGCTTCGATCACAATGCCCAATCGCTGCGCATCGTGACCAAACTGGAGAGGCGTTATGCCGAATTCGACGGCATCAACCTGACCTGGGAAAGCCTCGAAGGTCTCGTCAAGCACAATGGTCCGCTTCTGACGGCTGATGGAGTCGGCACCCGCGGTCCCGTTCCTCAGCCGATCCTCGATTATTGCGAGCTGCACGATCTCGAGCTTGCAACCTATGCCAGCCTTGAAGCCCAGGTCGCGGCGATCGCCGACGACATCGCCTATAATACCCACGATATCGACGACGGCCTGCGCTCCGGTTACCTGACTTTCGACATGCTGGAGGAAATCCCGTTTCTTGCCGGGCTGATGGCCGAGGTGAGGGCGCGATATCCGCATCTGGAGCCGAGCCGCTTCACCCATGAGATCATGCGCCGCCAGATTACCCGCATGGTCGAGGACGTGATCGGCGTGGCACAGCAGCGCCTGTCGCTCCTCCGCCCTGAGAATGCGGCCGACATCCGCGCTGCCGACCGGGTTATTGCCACCTTTTCCGAGGGAATGGCCGAGACCGACAGGCAGATCAAGGCCATGCTCTTCAAGCGCATCTACCGCAATCCCGATATCATGCGCATCCGTGCCGGTGCCGCCCAGATCGTCACCGATCTCTTTGCCGCCTACATGGCCAATCCCAAGGAGATGCAAAGCCATTACTGGGTCGATCATATCGCCGGCCTGTCCGATGCGCCGAAGGCCCGCCATGTCGGCGATTATCTCGCCGGCATGACCGACACATATGCGATCAGCGCCCACAGGCGGTTGTTTGACCACACTCCGGATTTGCGATAGGCAGCGGTCGCCCACGCCGAGGGCCGATTTGAGCCTTTGGCACAGCCTATGCATGGAAGAGTGCGATGAACCTTTTTACCGACTTCGAAGCCAGGATCAAAACCGCCCTTGAACAGATCGATCTGGTCAGGGAAAAGCGATCCGAGCTCGATTTCGGCCGCATCACGGTCGAGCCGCCGCGTGACGCGAGCCATGGCGATGTCGCGACCAATGCCGCAATGGTGCTGGCAAAACCGCTCGGAACCAATCCGCGCGCACTGGCCGACGTCATCATCGCCAAGCTCAAGGAGGATGCCGACGTCGCCGATGTCTCGGTCGCGGGTCCCGGCTTCATCAACATCCGTCTCGCCGTCGGTTACTGGCAGCGGTTGCTCGCCTCGATGATCGGCGCCGGCACCGATTACGGCCGCTCGACGCTCGGCGAGGGGAAGAAGGTCAATGTCGAATATGTCTCGGCCAATCCTACCGGCCCTATGCATGTCGGCCATTGCCGGGGCGCCGTCGTGGGCGACGCGCTCGCCAACCTGCTCGCTTTTGCCGGTTACGGCGTCGAGAAGGAATACTACATCAACGATGCCGGCTCGCAGATTGACGTGCTCGCCCGTTCCGTCTTCCTGCGCTATCGCGAAGCGCTCGGCGAAAAGATCGGCGAAATCCCCTCGGGTCTCTATCCCGGCGACTATCTCGTGCCCGTCGGCCAGTCGCTTGCCGCCGATTACGGTGTGCGGCTGCACAACATGCCGGAAGACCAATGGATGCCGATCGTCAAGGATCGCACCATCGATGCGATGATGGTGATGATCCGTGAGGATCTGGCGGCTCTGAACGTCCATCACGACGTCTTCTTCTCCGAACGCACCCTGCATGCCAATGTTGCAGCTGCGATCCGCACGGCGATCAACGACCTGACCTTCAAGGGCTATGTCTACAAGGGCACGCTGCCGCCGCCGAAGGGCCAGCTTCCTGAGGACTGGGAAGATCGCGAACAGACATTGTTCCGTTCGACCGAGGTGGGCGACGATATCGACCGGCCGCTGATCAAGTCGGACGGTTCCTACACCTATTTCGCCGCCGACGTCGCTTACTTCAAGAACAAGTTCGACCGTGGTTTCGACGAGATGATCTATGTGCTTGGCGCCGACCACGGCGGCTACGTCAAGCGCCTGGAAGCGGTTGCACGCGGCGTTTCGGATGGTAAGGCGAAGCTGACGGTGCTGCTCTGCCAGCTCGTCAAGCTCTATCGCAACGGCGAGCCGGTGAAGATGTCGAAACGCTCGGGCGATTTCGTCACGCTTCGGGACGTCGTCGAAGAAGTCGGCCGTGATTCGGTCCGGTTTATGATGCTTTACCGCAAGAATTCCGAGCCGCTCGACTTCGATTTCGCCAAAGTGACGGAACAGTCGAAAGATAATCCTGTTTTTTATGTGCAGTATGCGCATGCTCGCTGCATGTCGGTCTTTCGGCAGGCGAGGGAGGCTTTTCCCGACCTCGACGTCTCCCACGAGAAACTGGCAAAAACCGTTGCAGGCATTGGCGATCCGGCCGAATTGCAGCTTGTCGCCAAGCTTGCTGAATTCCCGCGTATCGTCGAGGCGGCGGCCCAGTCGCAGGAGCCGCATCGTATCGCTTTTTACCTCTACGACCTCGCTAGTTCCTTCCACGCGCACTGGAACAAAGGTAAAGATCAGCCGGAATTACGATTTGTTAATGATAAAAACCGAGAATCAAGTATTGCCAGACTTGGGCTGGTGTACGCCGTCGCGTCGGTTTTGAAGTCGGGACTTGCCATTACAGGCACTGCCGCACCGGACGAAATGCGATAACGTCACCATTTCCCCACAATGCGCTGGCATTTGAGCGTTGGCGTTTGCGAGTGGGAATAGGCATGGCTGATAAACAACTTGCGTATGATACGCGCGGAAAAAACGATCTGTTTGCCGACGATGATCCGTTGGCTGAACTTGCCCGGATCGTCGGCTTCGAGCCACGTGTTGCAGCGAATACGGTGACGGAGAGCACACGGCGCGAGCCTGCCCTCGATCTCGAGGACGAGCTTGGGCGCGAGTTCGACCGCTACGATTCGCCACGTCCGCTTGCAGAGCTCGACCGGCCCGCCGAACCGATCTCTGATGACCTCACGCCTGAAGATTACGTCGAGCCCGTTCTCGATGCTTCTTCCGCTGCCGAACATGCGGAGGCTCCTGAGCCGGTTTCGGTTTCCGTCGCTGCCGTTGAGGCCGAAGAAGCTTTGCCCGCCGCAGGGAATGAGGAGGCATCCGCCGCCGACTGGGCGGAGCAGCTTTCTCCCGAGCCCGACGCGTCGGTGCAATCGGCCTTCGGCGGTGCGCGCGACCTGATCGAGGAGCTTGAACTGTCGATCGGCGCAGCACCGGTCTCTTCGCTGGTGCAGCCCACCAAGGCGCCGCAATGGTCGGCTGCCAGCATCAGGCTGCCGCTTGCCAATTTCCATGCCCCGAGGCGCGAGGAACCGGTTGTTTTGCCGGAGCCTGTGGCCGAAACGGTCGCCGCACCGGTTGCTGAGGCGCCATCCGCCGATCTTCCTGTGGTCGAGCCTCAACCTGTCGTCGAGCCGTCGGCGCTTGTCGCCGCTGTCGAGCCTTCCGAGGAATTCGAATCCGCTTCTCCGTCACTTGGCTTTCCCGCCGAACTCGATCGCCATGATGAGGTGATAGCGCCGGAAGAGGCCGCCAAGGCCGAAGAATTTGTCGAAGTAGAGGAAGAGCTGGACGATTTCGGGTCCGACGCCGGTTTTGATCTCATCGCTGCCGCCGTCGAAGGCGAGATCCAGGCCGATGCCGCGCTGACCGAGGTCGTGCCGGATGTTCCGCATACCGCTGGCACATTCGATCTCGACGATCTGCTCGCGGACGTCTCGCGTTATCCGGTGCCGCAACGTGCCACTCCGGGGCCTGTGTCGCAGCAACCCGCATCGATCGAGGCAGCGCCCGTTCCGACCGCTCCCGTGGCTGCCGCACCTGTTCAGTTCGAGGTGATCGCGCCCGCACCGCTCGCCGTAGCACCCGTCCGGTCTGCCCCGGTCGAGCCGGCTCCGGTCTATGCGGCCGAAGCCGCAAGACCGATCGCGCCGCAGCTCGCTGATGTCGTTACGCCTCAGCCTGCCGCAGCGGCATATTCGCCGACGCCGCGGCCGGCACCGGAAGCCGACGACCCCTTTGCCGGCCATGATTTCGAGCTGGATCTTGCCGGCATCGAGCTGGAACTGACTGATCTCGATTTCTCCGAGCCGTCCGAGCCCGCACCGCAGCCTGAGCCACCAGCCCCTGCTCCCCAGCAGGCCGCTGCCGTCGCTCCTCGCCCCGCTCCGGTTTTTGCTCCTGAGCCGCCGGCTCCTGCTTTTGAGCAGGCTGCTGCCGCTCCTGCACGTTCCGCTCCGGCCTTCGTTCCCGAGCCGCAGGCTCAAGCTCAAGCTCCGGCTCCGGCTTTCAACTGGATGCCTGTCTCCGAATCGACCGAAGATCTGCCATTCGATCCGGCGATGATCTCCGATCCGGAGGATCGTCCCGAGGCCGTCGACGACATGCACGTGCCGGCGCTGCCGCCGGTCGAGCAGCCCGCGCCGGTCGCGAAATCTGCGGATTTCGATTTCGATCTCGACGCCGAGATTGCCAGCTTCTTTGAACCGGCCAAACCGCGGCAAACGCCGACGCCGGTCCGGGATACGGCCGCCGCCGCTGCAAAGCCGGTCAAGCCCACCATCGCCGATGGCCTCGATGATTTCGAACGGGCGCTGGAGGAAGATTTCCGCCGCAGCGTGCGCGAGCCTGTCGAGCGCCGCGAGACCTCCGAGGTCCGCATTGAATCGGCAAGCCAGGCCGCTGATTTCAGCCGCGCTCGGTCGATGCGCCAACTGCTTGCCGGGGCCGTCGTGCTCGTGGTCTTTGCAGGCGTCGGTTATGGCGTCTATTCCTCCGTCTGGAACGGCGAAGGGCTCGGCATTGTAGCAATCGGCGAGCCGCGCGTGATCACCGCCGACAAGGAGCCTGTCAAGGTCGTTCCGGAAAATCCTGGCGGCAAGACCGTGCCGAACCAGGATAAGGCGGTCTACGACCGCGTTGCGGGTTCTGCCGAAGAGCCGAAGCAGAAGGCGCTCGTTTCTTCCGATGAGGCGCCCGTCGATGTCGTCCAGCGCACGCTGACACCGGAAGCGCTGCCCGAGGACGACGAGAACGCCAGCGTCGACGATCAGGTCACGCCGACTGCGGTCGGTGAGACGGAGGATCCGCGTCTGCTGCCAACCCAGGACAACGTCGACAACGCTTCGGCAACCAACACTGACAAGACGCCATCCGTTTCGCCGCGCAAGGTCCGCACGATGATCGTCAAGCCTGACGGTACGTTGGTCGCCCGCGAGGAACCGCCACCCGTCGACGAGCCGACACAGTCTGCCCAGGCGACGCAGTCTGCTCAGGCGACGCCGTCTGCCCAGCCGATGACGCCGGCTCAGCCGGCATTGACGGCTCCGTCGACCCCGTCCGCGCAATCGACCCCGGCTGTACCTCCCGTCGGTGGAACGGCCGCAAGCTTCCCGGCAAGCGCCGAGGTTGCTTCCGCCGATGCGCGTTCTGCAGCCCCCGTCGAAACCGCGCCGGTACAGCCGCCGCTCGCCGGCAGTGCCGACGCGCAGGCCGCAAACCCGGCTCCGGTCGCTTCGCCGGTGCGCCCTGTCAAGACTTCGGGGATTGCCGATACCGCTCCCATTCCGACAGCGCGTCCGGCCGACCAGCCCGTCAACGTCGTCGGCACAGTGACCGAGAAGGGCAATGTCCGCCCGCCCGCCCAGCAACCGAAGACGACGGAGGTCGCGGCCGCAGCACCAGTCGCCGCAAAGCCGCAGCAGGCCGCATCCGCCGGCGGCTACGGCATCCAGATCGCCTCCCTGCCTTCGGAAGACGAGGCGACCAAATCCTATGCCAACCTGTCGAAGAAATTCGCCAGCGTGCTTGGCGGCCGCAGTCATGAGATCCGCAGGGCCGATATCGCCGGCAAGGGTACTTTCTACCGTGTCCGCATTCCGGCCGGTTCCAAGGATGAGGCCGCAGCACTCTGCGAACAGTATCGCGCGGCGGGTGGAAGCTGCCTGATCTCCAGGTAGGATCGCGTCTGAATATAAGAGCGGCGGGCCGGATCGGCCCGCCGCTCTTTTTTGTGCATCGAGCCCGACCTTGCTCGCATTTGGCCGGGCGCCGTCTATGATTCTTGCATGACCGAATCAAAAGCGATGATCCTTGGCTGTAGCGGCCTTGCCCTCACATCCGAAGAGAAAGCCTTTTACCGGAGCGAACGACCCTGGGGCTTCATCCTCTTCGGGCGCAACATCTCCGAAGCACGGCAGATCGCCGATCTCGTCGCCGAATTGCGCGACAGCGTCGGCTGGCATGCGCCGGTGCTGATCGACCAGGAGGGCGGCCGTGTCCAGCGCATCCGTCCACCCGTTCTGGCGCGTTATCCTTCCGGTCAGGCGCTCGGCGATCTCTATCGCCGCGATCCCGCACTCGGCCTGCGCGCCGCCTGGCTGATGTCGCGGCTGCACGCCTTCGACCTTTCGAGCCTCGGCATCGATGTCGATTGCCTGCCGGTGCTCGATGTGCCGGTCGCGGGCAGCAGCAACGTCATCGGCGACCGCGCCTATGGCGGCGATCCGCAGACCGTCATCGCGATGGGCCGGGCGGCTGCCGAGGGGCTGAGGGCCGGCGGCCTGTTGCCTGTCATGAAGCATATGCCAGGCCATGGTCGCGGCTTTGCGGATTCACATCTGGAACTGCCCGTCGTCGCCGTTTCGCGCGATGAGCTGGAGCTCCATGATTTCCCGCCCTTTGTCGCGATGAAGGACGAGTTGATGGCCATGACCTGCCACGTCGTTTTCGCCGCGATCGACCCGGACAATCCGGCGACGACCTCGCGCAAGGTGATCGACGACATCATCCGCGAGCACATCGGCTTTAACGGTCTGCTGCTCTCCGACGACAGCTCGATGAACGCTCTTTCCGGCACGATCGGTGAACGTGCAGCGAATATCATTGCAGGCGGATGCGATATCGTGCTGCATTGCAATGGCAATATGGACGAGATGCGGGAGGTTGTGGCAAATGTTCCGCCGCTCGCCGGCATATCGCTTGCCCGCGCAAAAGCGGTGGAAGCGGGCTTCGCGGCGCCGGATACCGCCGATGAAGCGGAATTGAGGGCGGAATTCGAGGCGATGTTTGCGACGGTCTGATCGTAAGGGAGCAGTTAGGTGAACACGGTCAAGGGCACGGAACGTCCGCAGGCGGCAACGCCGATGGACAAGCTGTGGCAGGATAACGGTGCCGAGCGCGCCAGCCACGAGCCGGCGCTGGTGATCGACGTCGCCGGCTTCGAAGGCCCGCTCGACCTGTTGCTCTATCTCGCCCGCAACCAGAAGGTCGATCTGTCGCGCATTTCGGTGCTGGCGCTCGCCGAGCAATATCTGTTGTTCATCGAAAGCGCCCGGCGTATCCGCATTGAGCTTGCCGCGGATTACCTCGTCATGGCGGCCTGGCTTGCCTATCTCAAATCGAAGCTGCTCATTCCCCAGCAGGTCAAGGATGACGGCCCTTCCGGCGAGGAACTGGCGGCAACGCTCGCCTTCCGCCTGAAACGCCTCGAAGCCATGCGCCAGGCGGCAGACGGCCTCGTCAACCGCAATCGCCTCGGCCGCGATATCTTTGTGCGCGGCGCGCCCGAGCATATTCCCGACCGGCAGCAATCCGCTTATGCGGCGAGCCTTTATGATCTCCTGACCGCCTATGCGGCGCTGCGCCAGCGCCATGCCGTCACCCAGGTGACGATCGAGCGGCGCACCGTCTGGTCGCTGACCGATGCCCGCGAACTGCTGACCAAGATGATCGGTGAGGTCGCCGACTGGACGGCGATGGAACATTATCTGCTGCGGTATCTCGCAGCGCCCGAAGAGCGCGTCACGGCAATCGCCAGCGCCTTTGCCGCCTCGCTGGAGCTGGTGCGCGAGGGCAAGCTCGAAATCCGCCAGGACGGCGCCTTTCAGCCGATATACATGCGCCGCGGTCCGAAACATGCCACGCTGCAGGTGGTCGAACAGGAGCGGCCGGCTTGATCGATCTGAAGGGCGAAGAGGATTTCGAAGGCGATTTCGAAGACAGGGGCCGCGACCTGCAGGCCGAGATCGAGGCCGAGCGCATTGCCGAGGCGCTGGTCTTCGCCTCCTCGCAACCGGTCTCCGAAGGCTTCCTCGCCGAGCGCCTGCCTGAGAAGACCGACGTGCACGCGATCATGCTGCGCCTGAAGGAGCAATATGCGCCGCGCGGCGTCAATCTCGTGCAGGTCGAAGGCGCCTGGGCCTTCCGCACCGCCGCCGACCTGTCCTTCGTCATCCGCCGTGATGACAATGAGGTGAAGAAGCTTTCGCGCGCCGCACTGGAAGTGCTCGCGATCATCGCCTATCACCAGCCGGTGACGCGTGCCGAAATCGAGGATATCCGCGGCGTCCAGACCTCGCGCGGCACGCTTGACGTGCTGATGGAAGCTGGCTGGGTGCGGTTCCGTGGCCGCCGGCGCACACCGGGCAGGCCGGTGACATTGGGCACGACGCGCGATTTCCTCGACCATTTCGGGCTCGAAGAGCTGCGTGACCTGCCCGGTCTCGAAGAGTTGAAGGGAGCGGGCTTGCTGTCGGGCCGCATTCCGGCGAACTTCAACATTCCCTCGCCGTTGATGAACGACGAACTGACCGAGGACGAAGACCCGATCACCCAGATGGACCTCGAGGAATTGGGGTTGCTGGCACCGCGCGGCACCCCTGAAGATTGAGGGGCCTGCGTCTTGCTTTCGCCATGCATGGCGAAAACAATGGCGGCCACCACTTTTCGATGGGTCAACGGCTTGTCACAAAGGGCGATACCGTGACATTAAGCTCAATCCAAAGGGCTTGATGTTGGAAACGGTGTCGGAAATCCTTACATCGTGAGAACATAGAAACAGGGAGTTAGCGTAATGGGTGGTTTTAGCATGTGGCACTGGTTGATCGTTCTGGTCATCGTGCTGTTGTTGTTCGGTCGCGGTAAGATCCCGGAACTGATGGGCGACGTTGCCAAGGGCATCAAGAGCTTCAAGAAGGGCATGACGGACGAAGACGCGCCGGACACGGCAAAGACCGTCGATCACAAGGCCGACGAAACGAAGTAACCAAGTCCGGGAAAAAGCGCAGCCCCCGCGCTTCCCGTCCAGGAGCCTTGCATGTTCGATATTGGCTGGACCGAGCTTTTGGTCATCGCGGTCGTACTGATCGTGGTCGTCGGTCCCAAGGATTTGCCGCCGATGCTGCGCGCTTTCGGCAAGATGACGCAGCGCGCCCGCAAGGTGGCGGGTGATTTCCGTGCGCAGTTCGATGAAGCGTTGCGCGAAGCCGAGCTTGACGATGTCCGCCAGACGATCAGCGACGCCCAGAAGCTCAACCCGGTCAACAGTCTGCGCGAGGCGATGAATCCGCTTCGGCAGATGGGCAACGAGATCAAGGCCGACCTGCAGAAGGCGACCACGGTCACGGAAAACAAGACCGAGGTGCCGCCCGATGCCGTCGCAGCCCCGACGCCTTCGATGAGCTTGCCAGAAACGCCGCCATTGGTAGCGACACCTGCGCCGTCGGAACCCGTCGCCGCAGCGATTGTGCAAGCTGATACGGTTGTCGCGAAGCCGAAGGCCGTGCGCAAGCCGCGCGTCAAGCCTGCCGACCAGGTCGATGCTGCGGCCGCCGTTGCCGTGCCTGTGGAAAAGCCGAAACGCATGACGGCAGTCAGGAAGCCTCCAACGCCGAAGAAGCCTGCGCAGACAAAGAAGGACGAGGCATGAGCGGTGATATCGAAGACAAGCCGCAGCCGTTGATCGAGCACCTGATGGAGCTGCGCACGCGGCTGATGTGGTCGATCGGCGCATTTTTCGTCGCCTTCATCGCATGCTTCTTTTTCGCCAAGGATCTCTTCAATTATCTGGTCATCCCATACAAGACAGCGGTCCAGTGGGCTAATCTCGACGTCGAGAAGGCCCAGCTCATCTACACCGCGCCGCAGGAATTCTTCTTCACCCAGGTCAAGGTGGCGATGTTCGGCGGCCTTGTGGTCGCTTTCCCGATCATCGCTGCCCAGGTCTACAAGTTCGTGGCGCCCGGCCTCTACAAGAACGAGCGTCAGGCTTTCCTGCCGTTCCTAGTCGCCTCTCCGGTTCTGTTCCTGATGGGCGGTGCGCTCGTCTATTTCTTCTTCACGCCGATGGTCATGTGGTTCTTCCTGTCGATGCAGCAGGCGCCGGGTCATGACGAGATAGCGATCTCGCTGATGCCGAAGGTCTCGGAATATCTGAGCCTGATCATGACGCTGGTCTTCTCCTTCGGCCTCGTCTTCCAGCTGCCGGTCATCACCACGCTGCTCGCCCGTGTCGGTCTTCTGACGTCGCAATGGCTCGCCGAAAAGCGCAAGTTTGCCATCGTCCTCGCCTTTGTCGTCGCCGCCGTGCTGACGCCGCCGGACCCGATGTCCCAGATCGGCCTTGCGATACCGACGATCCTTCTCTACGAGATTTCCATCTATGCGGCGCGACTCGTGGAGCGCCAGCGTGCCCGGCGGGCGGTCGAAAAGGAAACCGGATCCGCAGACGTTGCCAAGACGGACAGCGTCTGAGCGGCGATCCCGGAAATCCCTTCATGAACGCCGTCGACTGCGTATTCCTTAAATCGGAATCGGTTTAAGGAATTAAGCAGCAATTCAAAGTGTTGCGGTGTCCTTTGCGCGTCTGAAAAGACAGGGCGGCGCTGTAACATCCGGTCGAGGCCATATCAGGCTTTGGCCGGGCCACCTCTGTTGCAACGACCTGGAACGACGATGCTCGATATCAAATGGATCCGTGAGAATCCCGAAGCGCTCGATGCCGCCCTAGCCAAGCGCGGCGCGGAACCTCTTGCCCAAAGCCTCGTCGCTCTCGATGAAAAGCGGCGTTCCGCCGTGCAGAAGGCGCAGGACTTGCTGTCCCGCCGCAACCTCGCCTCCAAGGAAATTGGTGCGGCGATGGCCCAAAAGAATAGCGAGCTTGCCGATAAGCTGAAGGCGGAGGTCGCCGAATTCAAAACTCTGCTGCCAGCGATCGAGGAGGAGGATCGGCAACTAACGGCCGAACTCAATGACGCGCTCTCGCGCATCCCGAACATACCTTTCGACGATGTCCCGGTCGGCAAGGACGAGCATGACAATGTCGTCACCCGCACCGTCGGCGAAAAGCCGCGTTGGAACCACACGCCAAAGGAACACTTCGAAATCGGCGAGGCGCTCGGCTATATGGATTTCGAGCGCGCCGCCAAGCTCTCCGGCTCGCGCTTCACGGTTCTGACCGGACCGCTCGCCAAGCTCGAGCGTGCGCTCGGCCAGTTCATGATCGATCTCCACACCAGCGAGCACGGCTATACCGAGGTCAGTTCGCCACTGATGGTGCGCGCTGAAGCGGTGTTCGGCACCGGCAGCCTGCCGAAGTTCGAAGAGGATCTCTTCAAGACCACGGATGGCCGCTATCTGATCCCGACGGCCGAAGTGACGCTCACCAATCTGGTGCGCGAGGAAATCCTCGATCAGGAAAATCTGCCGCTGCGCTTCACCGCGCTGACGCCGTCCTTCCGTTCGGAAGCAGGCTCCGCGGGCCGCGATACGCGTGGCATGCTGCGCCAGCATCAGTTCTGGAAATGCGAGCTCGTCTCGATCACCGATGCCGAGAGCGCCGTTGCCGAGCATGAGCGCATGACCGCTTGCGCCGAGGAAGTGCTGAAGCGCCTCGGCCTGCATTTCCGCACCATTACGCTTTGCACCGGCGACATGGGCTTCGGCGCGCGCAAGACCTACGATCTCGAAGTCTGGTTGCCGGGGCAGAATGCCTTCCGTGAAATCTCTTCCTGCTCGGTCTGCGGCGATTTTCAGGGTCGGCGGATGAATGCGCGCTACCGCGGCAAGGACGATAAGAGCAACAGGTTCGTCCATACGCTGAACGGTTCCGGCACCGCCGTCGGACGCTGCCTGATTGCCGTCCTTGAAAATTATCTGAACGAGGATGGTTCCGTCACGATTCCGGACGTTTTGCTGCCTTATATGGGCGGATTGACCAAGATCGAACGGGCGGCCTGAGGCGATGCGCATCCTGCTTACGAATGACGACGGCATTCACGCCGAAGGTCTTGCCGCGCTGGAGCGGATCGCGCGCACGCTATCCGACGATGTCTGGATCGTGGCACCCGAGACCGACCAGAGCGGCCTGGCCCATTCGCTGAGTCTTTCCGAACCTTTGCGGCTGCGCAAGATTTCCGACAAGCATTTCGCCCTGCGCGGCACGCCGACCGATTGCGTCATCATGGGCATCAGGCAGGTGATGGATATCAAGCCGGATCTCGTCCTGTCAGGCGTCAATTCAGGCTCGAACGTCGCCGACGACGTGACCTATTCCGGCACGATCGCCGGCGCCATCGAGGGCACGATGCAGGGCGTGCGCTCCTTCGCGCTGAGCCAGGCCTATCTCTATGAGGACGGTGCGCGCATCGTGCCCTGGGAGGTCTGCGAGATGCATGCGCCGGCTCTCCTGGAAAAGCTGATGGTCCTGGACCTGCCGGAGGGCACGTTCCTCAATCTCAACTTCCCGAACTGCCGTCCCGACGAGGTTGACGGCGCCGAGGTGACCATGCAGGGCAAGCTCGCCTTCAATCTGCACGTCGATGCCCGCTCCGACGGCCGGGGATTTCCTTACTACTGGCTGAAGTTTGGCGAACGCGCCGGCGCCTTCGTCGAAGGCACCGATATTCACGCCCTGAAGCATAATAAGATTTCGGTAACGCCTTTGAAACTGGATCTGACCGATTATTCCGTGACGGACCGCGTGGCGCGGGCCTTGGGATACGGAGCACAAGTTTGACGGCAAGACTGGCGGAGAAGGAGGGCTTTGCGGCGCTCGTCCTCAGATTGCGTGCCGAAGGCATCTCGGACCTTGATCTGCTGACGGCGGTCGAGCAGACGCAGCGTTCGTTGTTCGTGCCGCCGCAATTCGCCGACGACGCCTATTCGAGCCGGACGATCCCGATCGAATGCGGTTCGTTCCTCGAGGGCATCGATTTTGCCGTCCGCATCCTGCATCACCTGAAGCTCAAGCCCGGCCAGCGCGTCCTGGAGATCGGCACTGGAAGCGGCTTTACCGCCGCCGTGATGGGGCGCCTGGCAGAGCGTGTTCTGTCCATCGACCGCTACAAGACGCTGACTTCAGCCGCGCAGCGGCGCATGGAATCGCTTGGTTTGCGCAGCGTCGTCATCCGCCAGGCCGACGGCAGCGCCGGCATGCAGGGTGAGGGCACCTTCGACCGCATCCTGGTGACGGCCGCCTTCAACGCGATGCCGCGCTTTTATACCGACCAGCTCGTTTCCGGTGGCTCGATGATCGCGCCGCTGATGATTTCCGAGAACGAGTGTCGAATGGTGCGGCTGACGAAAACCGGCAGCCGCTTCGAACGCGAGGAGTTATTCGAGGCGCCTTATCTGCCGATCGTTCCGCGCCTTGCCTCGCTGCTTTAGGCACTGCGATTTTTCACCTGTAAGCTATGGTTATCAACTTCTCAAAAAAATCGCACTGATTCCAGCATCTTAACCGCGTGGTAATACTAACGCGTTTTAATAGACTCACAAATGGTTGCGTTCTCAGTGGGTCGAGTCATGCGTTTCAGTCTTTCGCCAAAGTTCGGGAAGTCGGCCGGTAATCTTCTGGTTGTTAGCCTGCTGGCAAGTGCCGCAACGGGCTGCAGCTCCGATGTGACACGGTTTGGCGGCTTGTTTTCCTCCTCCGGGCAGGACCAGATCACCACAAGTTCCATTCCGCGTAGGAATATGAACGGTTCTCAGGGCGATCCGGTGCCGCGCGCCGATCTTAGCAGTTCGGCCGTTGCCGGCCAGTCAGGCTATGGCGGCGGCAATGACGCACTGAACCAGCCTTATCCGGCAAGCCCGGGTTACGATCCCACCCGCACGTCGAGCTCGAGCGCACGTCTCGCTTCCGCGCCGGTCTCGGTGCAGCGTTCAGAGCTGGCCGCGCCGACGGCCGCGGCACCCTCCCGGCAGCGGGAAAAGGAAGTCGCGCTCGCGCAGCCTTTCCCGGCTGCGCCGCAGGCTGAGAAGCCTCGACTGGTAGCGCCGGCCGCGCCGAAGGTCACGCCCGATACGCTGACCACAGGCACGACGCCCAAGATTTCCGGCTGGTCCGCGACCAACGCTCCATCGGTGACGCTGCGTCCGGGTGAAAGCATTGCCACGCTCTCTAGGCGCTTTGGCGTACCCGAAAAAGAAATTCTGCGCGTCAACAACCTGAAGACGGCATCTGCCGCCCAGCCTGGCCAGGCGGTCCTCATCCCGACCCTCAACGGCGGCAATGCCGCCAAGGCGGCGTCGCAGGCGGCTGATCTTTCCAAGCCCGGCAAGATGCCGGCGCCGAAGGCACCTGAGCAGAACGTCGCCGTCGTTCCAAACGTCAATTCCGCCCGCGACAAGACGCTGGCGAGTGGCGATGTCACCGGCAAACTTCCCGCCGGCGCCGGCAAGGATCCGAAGGCGCCTGCCGGGACCTATGTCGTCAAGCAAGGCGATTCCCTGGCAAAGATTGCCAAGGCGACCGGTAGCAATGTCGACGACATCAAAGCCGCCAACAATCTTTCGGCCAGCTCGCTCCGCATCGGTCAGGCTCTGAAGATCCCGAACGGCACTGCCGACACTATCAAGACCGCCTCGATCCCGGCCGAGAAGGTCGATGCGAAGCCGACCCAGCCGGCGGCTGCCCAGCAGACGGCTTCCGTTCAGCCCGCGCCCTACAAGGCGCCGGCCGCCACTCAGACCGTCGACGATGTCGAGAAGAAGTCGGACGTCAGCTCCGTCGCGCCGGAATCGACCGGCATCGGCAAATATCGCTGGCCGGTGCGCGGCCAGGTCATTGCTTCATACGGCGCCAACGTCAACGGCAACCGCAATGACGGCATCGACATTTCGGTACCGCAGGGCACGCCGATCAAGGCTGCCGAAAACGGCGTCGTCATCTATGCCGGCAACGGCCTGAAGGAACTCGGCAACACGGTTCTCGTCCGTCACGACGACGGTACCGTCACCGTCTACGGCAACGCCGATACGCTGAGCGTCGCCCGCGGCCAGAAGATCCAGCGCGGTCAGACCGTCGCCGTCTCCGGCATGAGTGGCGACGTCAAGCAGCCACAGGTCCATTTCGAGGTGCGCAAGGATGCGTCCCCGGTCAACCCGATGACTTTCCTGGAATAGGTACAGCGTACCAGGAAACGCAAAAGCCCGGCCGCCAGCCGGGCTTTTGTCATTTGATGGATGCGGCCCAAAAGTGGGCAGCGGTTTTGGGAGAACGACGTGCATAAGCGCGTCGCATGAATTCCGATTGGCGCGACGCGCTTCAGCCCCGGTCGATGTGAACCCGCATGCGTCCGGCCAGGTCTTGAATATACTGCCACGCGACGCGGCCGGAGCGTGCGCCGCGCGTCGTTGCCCATTCCAGCGCTTCGGCATGCATCTTGTCGCGTTCGAGCCCGAGCTTGAAGTGATCGGCATAGCCGTCGATCATGCCGAGATAATCCTGCTGGCTGCATTTGTGGAAGCCGAGCCAGAGGCCGAAGCGGTCGGAAAGCGAAACCTTCTCCTCGACCGCCTCCGACGGATTGATCGCCGTCGACTGCTCGTTTTCCATCATGTGGCGCGGCAGGAGATGGCGCCGGTTGGAGGTGGCGTAGAAGAGCACATTGTCCGGCCGCCCTTCGACGCCGCCGTCGAGTGCCGCCTTCAGCGACTTGTAGGCTGTATCGTCGTGATCGAAGGAGAGATCGTCGCAGAAGACGATCACGCGGTACGGCGTGTCCTTCAGGAGGTCGAGCAGATTGGGAAGGCTGGCGATATCCTCACGATGGACTTCGACCAATTTCAGCGAGGCGCTGCTTTCGCGCCGGACATCCTCGTGCACGGCCTTGACCAGAGAGGATTTGCCCATACCGCGCGCGCCCCAGAGCAGCACATTATTGGCGGCATACCCCTCGGCGAAACGCACCGTATTCTCGTGCAGGATGTCACGCACGTGATCGACGCCGCGGATAAGCGTCAACGCCACCCGGTTCGGCCTTTTGACCGGCTGCAGATGCTGGCGCAGTGGCGCCCAGACGAAACAGTCGGCCGCATCCCAGTCGTTGAGGGCGGGTGCCGGTCCGGCAAGACGCTCGACGGCGTCTGCGAGCCGCTTCAGCTCGGCAAGCAGGGCTGTGTTGATTTCCTCGGTCATCGGTGGCCTCCTGATTTCTCACTGCGGCAATCCGCTTTGATCTTTCGATGACGCTAATGCATGTCGCCCGGAAGTGTGGGGCGGTTCCGAGATAACGACATGCTTGAAAATAAAGGAGCTAAAGCGCGTCGCATTGATCAAGTTCGATGCGACGCGCTTTAGCATGGCGTTTTGACGGCGGAAAGGTTATGAGGCAGCGGAATCGGTACTGTTTCCGGCTGTTTCTGTTGCATTCATCGAAGCCGTAACTATAGTCCGGCAACCTGAAAAGAGAGGCGGAGTTCCGCCGCCCAAGCCTGAGGAGTTTAGCATGTTCATCACCCCGGCATTCGCCCAGAGCGCGACCGATACCGCAACGGGATTCGGCGGCTCCGGTTTCGAAATGATCATCCTGTTCGTGCCGCTGATGGTCGTCTGGTACTTCCTGCTGATCCGTCCGCAGCGCGCGCAGGCAAAAAAGCGTGAGGAGACCCTGAAGGCGATCCGTCGCGGCGACCAGGTCGTCACCGGTGGCGGCCTCGTCGGCAAGGTCACCAAGGTGATCGACGAAAAGGAAGTCGAAGTCGAGATCGCTGACGGCGTGCGCGTGCGCATCGTCCGCAGCGGCATCTCCGAAATTCGCGTCAAGGGTGAACCGGTCAAGGCCGACGCGGCGTAACAAGCGATAACCGCAGGACCGCCGGATCGGAAGATCGTCGAGAGAATGTTGCATTTTTCCCGCTGGAAAACACTTCTGATTTGGCTGGTCGCGTTTGCGGCCATCGTCGCCGCTGCGCCCAATCTGATGACTGAGGCGCAGCGATCTTCCTTGCCGAACTGGTTGCGGCACGACCGCGTAGTGCTTGGTCTCGACCTGCAGGGCGGCTCGCATATCGTTCTGAAGGTCGAGCGTTCCGATATCGTCAGGGACCGCCTGGAAGAGGTGGTCGCCGATGTGCGCAACGCGCTACGCGGCGCCGGCATCCGCTATACCGGGCTGACCGGCAATGACCAGACCGTTACCGTGCGGATCACCGATGCGGCCCAGACACAGGCGGCGGTCGATCTCCTGAAGCCTTTGACGACGGCTAGTGGACATTCGGGACCTGAGGTCGCCCTGCAGCAGGGTGACCAGGGGCAGCTCTCGCTGCAGATTTCCGACGCCGGCATTACTGCTGACCTCGCTTCCGCCCGGACCCGCTCGCTCGATATCGTTGGCCGCCGCATCGCCGGATTGGGCAATGATAATTTCCTCGTTCGCCCCGATGGCGCCGACCGCATCGTCGTGCAGGTGTTGGGATCGATCGATGCGGAGCGGCTGAAGAACATCCTCAACCAGCCGGCCAAACTTTCCTTTCATCTGATCGACGAAAGCATGTCCGGGCAGGAGGCGCTGAACGGCCGCTGGCCGCCGACATCGCAGGTGCTCTATTCGCTTGACGATCCGCCGGTGCCGTACCTTGTCGACCGCACAGCTTTCATCACCGGCAGCAACATGGTCGATATAGAGCCTGTCGTCGATCCACAGACACAGGACACCTCGATCGCCTACCGTCTCGATGCCGAAGGCAAAGAGCGGCTGGCGCAGGCGACGGGGCAGAATATCGGCAAGCACCTTGCCATCGTCTTTGACGACCAGGTGATGTCGTCACCGGTCATCGATGCGGCGATCACCGGCGGCGAGGGCCGGATTTCGGCAAACTTCTCCGAGGGTGGCGTCCGCGACCTTGCGATCATGCTGCGCGCCGGCGCCTTGCCGGCGACGCTGACCAGCGTCGAGGAACGCAGCGTCAGTCAGAGATTCGGCGCCGATTCCATCTTCAACGGTCTCGTTGCTGGCCTCGTCGCCGTCGTATTGGTCGCGGCATTGATGATCGCGCTCTATCGCATCCTCGGCCTCATCGCCGTCGCCTCGCTCTTCCTCAACCTGATCCTCATCGTCACAGTGCTCAGCCTTGCCGGCGCGACGCTCACCTTGCCGGGGATTGCCGGAATCGTGCTGATCGTCGGCATGGCGGTCGACTCGAATGTTCTGATCTATGAGCGAATCCGCGAAGAGGAAAAAACCACCCATTCCTTTGCGGAGGCCGTCGGACGCGGTTTCTCGCGCGCATTCGCAACCATCGTCGACGCGAACGTCACGATCTTCATTGCCGCCATCATCCTCTTCTTCCTCGGCAGCGAATCCATCCGCGGTTTCGCCGTGACGCTCGCGATCGGCATCCTGACGACCGTTTTCACGGCTTTCACGCTGACACGCTCGATCGTTGCCGTCTGGTTGAGAAGGCGCCATCCCCGGCATCTGCCGAAGAGCGTTCTGACGCACCTTTTCGAACACGCCAATATCCGCTTCATGGGGATCCGCCGTTATGTCTTTACGGCGTCGGCGGTCATCTCGCTGATCGCCATGGCCGCCTTTGCCACCGTCGGCCTGCATCTCGGCATTGATTTCACCGGCGGTTCGCTCATCGAGGTGACGGCGAAGCAAGGCAATGCCGACATCGCCGATCTCAACGCGCGCCTTAATGATCTCAATCTCGGTGAGATCAATGTCGAGCCCACGGGCGGGCCGGCGAATGCGCGGATCCGCATCGCTTCCCAGGGCGGCGGCGAAAATGCCGAGCAGTCGGCGGCGACGCTGGTGCGCGGCGAGCTCCAGGAAGATTATGACTTTCGCCGCGTCGAGGTCGTCGGCCCTGCCATCTCGGGCGAATTGACGATGATGGCGACGCTCGGCGTGCTTGCAGCACTTGCGGCGATCCTGATCTACATCTGGATCCGCTTCGAATGGCAGTTCGCGGTCGGCGCCATCGTCGCAACGCTGCACGATGTCATCATCATGCTCGGCCTCTTCGTCCTCACCGGCATCGAGTTCAACCTGACGAGCGTCGCCGCCGTGCTGACCATCGTCGGTTACTCCCTGAACGATACGGTCGTGGTCTACGACCGAATGCGCGAGAATCTGAAGCGATACAAGAAGATGCCGCTGTCGATCCTGATCGATGCTTCGATCAATCAGACGCTGTCGCGCACCGTTCTGACCGCGGCGACGACGCTGATCGCCTTGCTGGCGCTCCTTCTCTTCGGCGGTGAAGTCATCCGTTCCTTCACCTTTGCGATGCTCTTCGGCGTTGCTCTCGGCACCTTCTCTTCGATCTATATCGCCGCTCCTGTCTTGATCGTCTTCCGGCTGCGGCCAGAGGCTCCCGACGGGGAAGAGAGCAACAAGACGGATGCTGGTGTAAAATCCGGCACGGTGGTTTGAAAACATGGCAAAAGGCATAGAAATCCGCGCCGCGCATTTCCCCGGGCGCGCTCCGATCGATGCTTACGGCAATGGCGGCTTTCGTTTTGCCGACATGTCGCATCGCGGCTCGATCCTTTGCCTGCCCTCCGGCATTCATGGCTGGGATATGGACATGTCGAAACCGCTGTCGCCTGAAAATTTTCGTCGGGTGCTGGATGAGGCCGCCGATATCGAGGTTCTGCTCGTCGGTACTGGAACCGAGCTTCGCCGTCTGCCCGAAGAATTGAGGCTGGCGCTGAAGTCGCGCGGCATCTCCTCCGATCCGATGAGCACCGGGGCTGCAGTGCGCACCTTCAACATCATGCTCGCAGAGCAGCGTGCCGTCGCCGCGGCGTTGATTGCGGTCTGACGATGACTGATGCGCATATTGCGACCAACCAGGAGATCTGCCTGGCGATGCTGCGTGACAGCGATCGCGACCGCTATCTCGCCTGTCTGCTGTCGCCGGAGGAAAAGCGCGGCGCGCTCGCAGCTCTTTACGCCTTCAACGCCGAGCTTGCCCGCATCCGCGATCTCGTCCACGAGCCCTTGCCCGGTCAGGTGCGGCTGCAATATTGGCACGATCTTCTGGAAGGCAGCGCGCACGGCTCGACGGCGGCCAATCCCGTCGCCGCAGCACTTCTCACCGCAATCGAAACGCATCGCCTGCCGCGCACGACGCTGATCGACATGATCGAGGCCCGGACCTTCGATCTCTATGACGATCCGATGGAGACACGTCTTTCGCTTGAAGGCTATGCCGGCGAAACGGCATCGGCGCTGATTCAGCTCGCAAGCCTGGTGCTTTCGCCGGAGGAGGCCGCACGCTCGGCCGACGCCGCCGGCCATGCCGGCGTCGCCCAGGCGGTCGCCGGGCTGTTGCTGCTGATGCCGCTGCATCGCCGCCGCGGCCAGATCTATATTCCGCTGCAGATCCTTTCCGCCACCGGTCTCGACCGCGATGCCTTCCTCGCCGGCGAAGACAGGCCGCGCATCTCTGCCGCCATCGAGGCCTTCGCCGGCCTCGGTCGCGAACATCTGGCAAAGGCGAGGGCGGCGGGGCCGATTGCGCCGGCCGTCTTTCCAGCCTTCCTGCCGGCGACGCTTGCCGAACCGGTGCTCGTCATGGCGCAGAAACGCGGGGCCTTGGTGTTCGACCGGTCGCTGCAGCCGCCGCAATGGCGCCGCCAGCTGCGGATGGGGCTGGCTGCCGCACGCCGAAAAATCTGATATCGGTCAAATTCGCGCAAGTCTCGCGCGTTACAAGGCTTCCACCGCTACCCTTTGAACGGAGACTCGGCGTGGGCATTATCGTCTGGTGCGTCCTTTTCGTCATCGTCATTTTCTTTGCTTTCGTGGCAACGCGCATGGCCGCGCAGAACAAGGAAGATGGCCTGCATGACACGGGCCTCGCCATCATCGAGTTCGGCCGTGCCTTTCCGAACGAGGCGATCCGTCAGCTGCAGGCGACGGAAAACGGCCAGGCCGTCTTTGTGCGCCTGCACGACAACAAGGCCGGCTTCATGCGCAATATGTCGCGCCATTTCTCCTGCCACGTGATCGAGCCGGGCCGGGTGCGCGTCATCGGCTCGGAAACGGGCAGGGGACTGGTGATCGACTTTCTCGATGCACCCCATCACAACGGCAATTTCGAATTCGCTACCGCCAAGGAAGCCTCGGAGGTTTCGCTCTGGCTGCTCGGCAATTATATCGCCGAGCCCGATAAGGACCTGCCGCCCGGCAATATTTCGGCGGCGAACCAGCAGTAGAAGTGGCTGCTCACGCGCTTTCGGCAAACGTCGAATTTTGGCCGAGCCAGGCGGCGCAGTCCGCGAGCGCGCGGCGTGCGATCAGCTGCCGCTTCATGATCGTCTTGTCCTTGCCGCGGAAGCGCTTGACGCCTTCGGGTTTGACGATCGAACCCGGCTGAAGCTCCGGAAACAGCCCGAAATTGATGTTCATCGGCTGGAACGATCGTTTGCCCGGCTCCTCGTCGGTGACGAGATGCCCGCCGGTGATATGACCGAGCAGCGAGCCGAGCGCCGTCGTCGCGGGCGGTAGCGAGATCGCCTCGCCCTTGCGTTCCGCGGCAGCGAAACGCCCGGCCATCAGCCCGACGCTGGCGCTTTCCACATAACCCTCACAGCCGGTGATCTGGCCGGCAAAGCGCAGGCCGGGCCGCGATTTCAGCGTCAGCGACGGATCGAGCAGGGTGGGGGAGTTGATATAGGTGTTGCGGTGCAGACCGCCGAGACGGGCAAATTCCGCATTTTCCAGACCCGGGATCATCCGGAAGATATCCGCCTGCGCGCCATATTTCAGCTTCGTCTGGAAGCCGACCATATTGTAGAGCGTACCGAGCGCATTGTCCTGACGCAGCTGCACGACGGCATAGGCCTTGACCGTCGGATTATGCGCGCTCGTCAGCCCCATCGGCTTCATCGGTCCGTGGCGCAGCGTCTCGCGGCCACGTTCGGCCATCACCTCGATCGGCAGGCAACCGTCGAAATAAGGCGTGCCCTCCCATTCCTTGAAACCGACCGTATCGCCGGATATCAGCGCATCGACGAAGGCATTGTACTGCGCTTCGTCCATCGGGCAGTTGATGTAATCCTTGCCTGTGCCGCCGGGGCCGACCTTGTCGTAGCGCGACTGATACCAGCAGATATCCATATCGATGCTCTCGCGGTAGACGATCGGCGCGATGGCGTCGAAGAAGGCAAGCGAATCCTCGCCGGTTTCCGTCTGGATGGCGCTCGCGAGCGACGGCGCCGTCAGCGGTCCGGTGGCGACGATGGCTAGATCCCAATCCTTCGGCGGCAGGCCGGTGATCTCCTCACGCACGACGGTGATGAGCGGGTGGTCATGGACCGCTTTGGTCACCGCCTCGGAGAAGCCATCGCGATCGACGGCGAGCGCACCGCCGGCCGGTACCTGGCACCGATCGGCAGCGGCCATGATCAGCGAGCCCGCCATGCGCATCTCGGCATGGATGACGCCGACGGCATTGCTGGTCGCATCGTCGGAACGGAAGGAATTGGAGCAGACGAGTTCGGCAAGGCCGTCGGTCTTGTGCGCATCCGTGCCGCGCACCCCGCGCATTTCATGCAGGATGACCGGAACGCCGGAACCGGCGATCTGCCAGGCGGCTTCCGAACCGGCAAGCCCGCCGCCGACGACGTGGATGGGGGAATAGGAAGAGATCGTGTTCATTCCGGGCTGATATCATGTCGGCAGGTGCGATCCAACACCCTGGAATCAAAAACGGCGCCCTGGGGCGCCGTCTTGGAAGCATCGTACTCGCTATTAGCGGAACGAGCGGGATGCGATATTCCGGATGTCGTAGCGGCTAACGCCGATATCGGACAGGGTCTGGTTCGAAAGGCCGCCGAGTTCATTGAGCGTACGACGGTAGCTGAGCCAGCTTCTTGCAATGCGGATCGGGTTCATTGTCTTCTTCCTATGTCCGCGGGACGGCGGGATCGCCTGTCTCTCTGCGGTTGACGTTTATATAGGCGAGAACCGTCCGATTGTGCAGTGCAAATAAAAGGCGTCTGCCATGCAATTGTGCACTATGATGCTCTTCAATTAAGCAGAGGATATTTTTTGAGCAGGCTAACGAGCGGAAAAAACCTGCAACCGCCGCGGCAGCCGCATGCAGACAAAAGAAAACGCCCGCTGTGGGGACAGCGGGCGTTTCAATCGAGAACAATCCTGCTTGGGAGGAGCAGCGGATCGCCTGGAATTAGCGGTGAGAAGCCTCACGGGCAACGCGATGGATGTCCGAACGATCGATGCCGAGATCGTGCAATTCGCGGTTGGTCATGCGGCCGAGTTCCGTGACGGTCTGACGATACTTGCGCCAGTTATTGAAAGAGCGAGAGAAGTTCATGTTAAGCCCCTTTCCGAGGGTTTCATCCGCCAGCAGCCACCGATCGGCGCTGACCTCTATTTGATGACTGGAATATATGTTGCGACGCGAAAGACCAAAACAGACAAGTTTTCAGATCACCTATGCGACCCATGCAATGCTCAAAGGATATTTGACGCAGACTTACCATTTTTTGGTCAACGAATAGGCAGAATGACTTTTGAGAAAGCAGTTCGACTGAGAGGGCGAATGGGGTGCCATAACAGAAAACGCTGCTTCCTCCGGTGATTCCGCCCGTGCTTCCGCTGCAAAGAGGCGTTCCGTTTCGCATTGGAAGTCGCCCACCCCTTCGCGGGGTTGGTGGGGCGGCGTGACGACAATGTGGCATGACGGCGCCATGCGACGAAAATCCTCTCGCCGCCAAGGTTTTAATGAAGCTCTGACTAAACAAAAACGCCCGCCGGGGGAGGATCCGGCGGGCGCGTTATGGTGACTGACAACTGGGAGGAGGAGTGTTGCCAGTCTATCGCAGCGCGCTGGGAGGAGGAGTGCGCGGCTACGAATCTCGTCACGGACAAAGCATCCGCGGGCGTCCGGCTAATGCCGGGCCGGGGCGCCATCCCCGTGCTTCGATGTGTCGATCAATAGTATGACTAATGAGTATTGTGCAGTGCAATAATTTCATGGGGGATATGCAGAGATCGCATACCTCTCCGTCCATAGGCTTATACTAGTGCTTCTGACGTTAGCGGCCGGTTAACACTCGATACTATTTAGACCAATGAGGAACTTGTATATTGTCGCAAGAGCGTTTGCGAACACACGTGCTGCATCTATAACGGCGTGAGCTGCAGCGCCGCAGTCGACGTTGCGGAAATCGAGGGGTTGAGCATGTATCGCGGCAGATTGGAGCGGGATCTTTCGCTCTGGGTAGGCAAGGGCCTGCTCAGGCAGGAAACGGCAGGTGCGCTTCTCGCCGAATATGACAGCCGCCCGGCAAGCTTCAGCCTCGGCCGGGTGCTGATGGCGCTGGCAGCGGTGCTGCTTGCAGCTGCCATCCTGCTGGTCGTCGCCTCCAACTGGGAGGCCATCCCGCGCCTGGTACGCGTCGGGGGCATCCTTGCCCTGATCTGGGTGGTGCATATCGCCGCCGCCCGGATGCTTGCCCGCGGTGCGACAGCCGCCGCAGGCGGCTTGCTGGTCATCGGCGCGATGAGTTTCGGCGGCGCCATCTCGCTGGTCGGGCAGATGTATCACGTCTCCGGCGACCAGCAGACGGTGATGTATCTCTGGTTCGCGATTGCGACGGTCTCGGCGATCCTGTTCCGTTCAGCCGCCGTGACCGTCGTCGCCGGCTTCCTCTCCTGGGCGTCCTTCGCCGTCTATCTTCAGAATAACGACACGCATTGGATAGGTTTCAACCCCTGGATGGCGCCCGTCATGGCGGTGATCGTCATCGGGCTGGTGCGGTATACCGGCGCTGAGAGAGCCCGCCACCTGGCCTATCTGCTGCTCATCGGCTGGCTTGCCTGGCTCTATACTCTTTATGAGGAGATCGCCGTGGCGCTTGCTTTTGCAATCGGCGGCATGGCGGCCTTCGTCCTGACGGCGCTGCCCCCCCGGCCTATTGCCTCCTTGGTCAGAACCGCCGGTGCGGCTCCCGCCTTCTACAGCTTCCTCGTCGCCGTAATCGGCTTCCTGCTGCTGCATATCGAGATCGAGGACGGCTGGGGGCTGGTGGTGCTCGGAGTGGTGACGCTTGCCGCTTCCGTGCTGGCGATCGTCCTGCGTGGCAGGGATAATGGCGCGGTGCGATATCTCGCCTACGCGACCTTTGCCGCGGAGATGCTCTATCTCGCCTCCGTCACCGTCGGCTCGATCCTCGGCACGTCGAGCCTCTTCCTCTTCTCCGGTCTCGTGGTCGCGCTAGTTGCCTGGATGGTCATCCGTCTCGAACGGCGTTTTTCGGCGAGTGCACAGGGGGAGCGGGCATGAATTCGTTCATGGCAAAGCTGCAATCCGGCAAGGGCTATTTGCTTTCGGCCATCATCGTCGCGGGTCTGCAGACCCTAATCCTCGGCACGATCATCCAGAGCCGGGCGTCGATCCTCAGCGATGGCGCCGAAGTGCTGCTGAAGACGGCGCCCGTCGATCCGCGCGATTTCCTGCGCGGCGACTATGTCGTCTTGAACTACGACATTTCCTCGGTGCCGGTGCAGACGGTTTCCGGCGGCATTCCGGCTGAGGCCGGCGAGCGGGTGTTATGGGTCCGGTTGAAGAAGCAGGAGGACGGTTTCTGGACGGTGACCGAATCGTCCTTTCACGAACTGCCTCCGCAGCCGGAGACCGTGATCCTGCGCAGCCAGCCATTTTATAGCGGCGGACTTGCCGTCGGCGACAGCATGCGTGTCGAATACGGCATCGAGCGCTACTACGTTCCTGAAGGCGAGGGCAAGCCGATCGAGGAGGCCCGCAATGACGGCAACGTCGCCATTGCAGTGCGTGTCTCGCCTGATGGAAGCGCACAGATCCGCAGCCTTCTCGTTGACGGCAAGCCGGTTTACGACGAGCCGCTTTACTGATCCGGCGGCACTTCGGGGCAGGGCTGCTCCAGGGCTGCAAATCCCCTGTCATTTGCCGTTCATTTTTCCTTTGCCTCGACCAAATCGGGTGATATAGAGACGCCGCGCTCCGGAAGGCCTCATGCGCAGGCATAGGCATGCGGTTTTGTGAACGCGGGTATGGTGAAATTGGTAGACACGCCAGATTTAGGTTCTGGTGCCGCAAGGCGTGGGAGTTCAAGTCTCTCTACCCGCACCAAGCTGTTTGCAGGCGGGAGACTAAGAATCGGTTGTTCCAGAACAATTGAGAGTTGTCCCGAATAGCCCGCGAGTGCCATTCCGCTTTGGGCGGAATGATATGGAATTGGGAAAAGCCACGCGCGGCAGGATCGCCGGCGTCGTGCTCATCGAAACGAACGGCGTCTGGGCACGGCCGCCACGAAATGAAGGTAGGAAGACATGCAGGTTATCGAAACGCTCGCTGAAGGGCTGAAGCGCGAAATCAAGGTCGTTATCCCGGCCAAGGACATGCAAGACAAGATGAATGAGCGTCTTGCCGATGTGAAGGACAAGGTTCGCATCAACGGCTTCCGTCCGGGCAAGGTGCCTGCCGCTCACCTGAAGAAGGTCTACGGCAAGTCGATCATGGCCGACCTCGTCAACGAGATCGTCCGCGAGCAGCCGGCCGCCATCCTGTCCAGCCGCGGCGAGAAGTCGGCCACGCAGCCGGAAATCGCCATGACGGAAGACAAGGACGAAGCCGACAAGATCCTCGCCGCCGAGCAGGATTTCGAATTCACGCTCTCCTATGAAGTTCTGCCGCCGATCGAACTGAAGTCGGTCAAGGGCATCAAGGTCACGCGCGAAGTCATCGACATCTCGGACGACGAAGTCAACGAGCAGGTCCTGAAGGTTGCCGAAAGCGCCCGCGCCTACGAGACCAAGACCGGCAAGGCCGCGAACGGCGACCGCATCACCATGGATTACGTCGGCAAGGTCGACGGTGAAGCCTTCGAAGGCGGCACTGACCAGGGCGCCGAACTGGTGCTCGGCTCCGGCCGCTTCATTCCGGGCTTCGAAGACCAGCTCGTCGGCGTCAAGGCCGGCGCCGAGAAGACCATCACCGTGACCTTCCCGGCCGACTATCCGGCCAAGAACCTCGCCGGCAAGGAAGCGACCTTCGACGTCACTGTCAAGGATGTCGCAGCACCCGCCGCTGTCGAGATCAACGATGAACTCGCTTCCAAGCTCGGCATCGAGTCCGCCGATCGCCTGAAGGAGATCGTCCGTGGCCAGATCGAATCGCAGTACGGCTCGCTGACCCGCCAGAAGCTGAAGCGTCAGATCCTCGACCAGCTCGACGAGATGTACAAGTTCGAGACCCCGAACTCGCTCGTCGATGCCGAATATAACGGCATCTGGAGCCAGGTGAACAACGACCTCGCCCAGTCCGGCAAGACCTTCGAGGATGAAGACACGACCGAGGAGAAGGCTCGCGAGGAATACAAGACGCTCGCCGAGCGCCGCGTCCGCCTCGGCCTCGTTCTCTCCGAAATCGGCGAAAAGGCCGGCGTCGAAGTCAGCGAAGACGAGATGCAGCGCGCCATCTACGATCAGCTGCGTCAGTATCCGGGCCAGGAAAAGCAGATCCTCGAATTCTTCCGCAGCCAGCCGGGTGCCGCCGCTTCGATCCGCGCACCGATCTTCGAAGAGAAGGTCATCGATCACCTGCTGACCGAAATCGACGTCACCGACAAGAAGGTGACGAAGGAAGAGCTGCTCGCCGAGGAAGAAGGCGAAGCGAAGGCCGAAACCAAGAAGGCCGCACCGAAGAAGAAGGCTGCCGCCAAGGCCGAAGCAGCTGACGCCGGTGAAGGCGAAGAAGCCGCACCGAAGAAGAAGGCTGCTCCGAAGAAGAAGGCGGCTGACGAAAGCGCCGAATAATCGCTTTTCAGTTCAGAAGTTTGGAAGGCCTCGCCATGGTGCGGGGCCTTTTCTATTGTTCAGGTCAGTTCATTCTCGAACGCCTACTCCATTGTGTTTATTCATCCGGAACAACAAAAAGTTGCATTAGCGTACAATTCGATGCAGATTTCGCTGATGGTGGAGGGACCTGAAAATGACCGCAAAGCACGACATGAAGAAGCTCGTGGAGGAAATCTATGCTGTGCGTGACCGTGGCGATATCGAAGCTACGCTGGCGCTGATCGGCGAGAATTGCACCTTTCGCATGGTTGGCAATACACGGCTGGCGCCTTTTTCGACTGAATCAAGCGGGCATGCTTTTCGCCAGGGGATAACGCAGCTTATCACTGTATGGGATCTATCGAATATCAGGACAGCCGGCATCTATGTGGACGAGGATGAGCATATGGTCTTTGCCCACCGCGAAGGCGTGGTCAGGCACATCCCATCGGGCGTGAGCTTCCATACGGAATTCGTCGACAAGATCCATTTCCGAGATGGGAAACCGGTCAAGATCGTCGAATTCGTCGACACGCTGCAAGTGGCCGAGACCACCAAGATGATCCAAGTCGCTTAAACGGCAAGTCGGAGCTTTCAAAGCGCGTTGTCAAACTTGATTGATGCGACGCGCTTTAGCGACATGTATCGGCTTGCCGCCCATGTGTTCGGGCGTCAGCCGCCGTTCAAGAATTGCCACTCAATGCGCGGTCAGTTGCGCGACCTTCCTGACGTGGTTGACGGCTGCGGCGCCGCCGGCGGTCTGTGTGAAGAGGTGGAGCGTTTCCTCTTCGTCGTCGGCGACCGGCGTCAGGGCCTGATCCATGTAGGTCTTCGACTTCGCGTCCCTTGAAATCAAGAACGCCGAAATCGTCAGGCCAATGATCGTGCCGGCGAGCGAAGCATGTTTGCGGAAGGTTTCCCAGGCAAAGCGCGGCCAGAAGACGAGCGGATTCTCGCGCGGCAGGTCCGGGCGCCGCTCCGACGGCGTCTTCAGGCGCAGCAGGCCGCTTTGCAGCGGGTGCACATTTTCCAGCGGCACGGTGGTCGCGAAGGAGACCAGAACCTTGACGAGCCTTGCGAGCGGTACGCCGGTCGCCACGGCGCGGCGCAGCAGCGTCTTCATATGTTCAGGCGAATAGTAGAGCGCCCAGGCCTCGTGGTAGATGTCCTCCCATTCCTGCTTGCTCATCTTCGGATGGGCGGTGCAGACGTGCTCGACATCGTAGATGTTGAGATCGGCATCCATCTCGACGCCCTTCTTCCACAGGACCTGATGGTCCTCGGAGCCGGGCAGCGGCGTCAGGATGAAGAATTCGATGACGTCGAGCGGCAACTCTTCCTGGATGATCGTGATGTCGCGGCGGATCGATTCCGGCGTGTCGGCGGGGAAGCCCAGGATATAACCGGCGAGCGTCATGATGCCCTGCGCCTTCCAGGCGAGCAGCATTTTGCGGTATTCGGTGATCTTGTTCTGGTTCTTCTTGGCGGCGGTCAGATTGTCCGGATTGACGTTTTCGAGGCCGATGAAGACGCGGGTGACACCGGCGCGCCTGGATTTCTCGATGAAATTGGGGATCTTGTGGCAGAGCGTGTCGACCTGGATCATCAGGCCGAGCGGAATGCCGTCCCGTTCCTTAAGTTCGATCAACCGGTCGAAGATCGCTTCCCAATCCTTGTTGCGGGCGAAATTGTCGTCGGTGATGAAGAATTTGTGGATGCCCTGCGCCCAGTTCATCCGCACCAGCTTTTCGACGTCGTCGGCCGAGCGGAAGCGCGACTTGCGTCCCTGTACGTTGATGATGGTGCAGAACGAGCACTGATAGGGACAGCCGCGTCCGGCATCAAAGCTGGTGCTGAGCCCGAGCGTGCGCTGGATATTGTCCTTCGGCAGGAAGGGAACCGGCGTGCCGCCGATGCCGGGAAGGTCGTTCATGAAATTATAGAGCGGCTTCAGCTCACCGGCGGCGGCATCGCGCAGCACCATGTCGAGCCGGCCCTCGGCTTCGCCGGCAAACATCGAGATGCCCATGTCGCGGCAGGCGTCGAGCCCGACCGCCTTGCCATCCAGCATCGACAGGCAGCCGGAAACATGGAAGCCGCCGATCGAAACCGGCAGGCCGGCATCGCGGAAGGGACGGGCGATATCGAGGGCGCGCGGATATTGGTTGGTCTGGACGCCGACGAGCGCTATCATGCCGAAATTGTCGTGACGCTTGAACTGCGCCAGCAGTCCGGCGATATCGATCCGCGTATTGGTCTCGTCGATCACGGTGATATCGATCGCCGTATCGTCTCCGAGCACCTTGCGTTCGGCGCATTCGGCGGCAATGCCGTAGAGCGCCGCCAGCGAATTGGAAGGGATCATCGCCCGCCACCAGCGGATGACGTAGCCGTCGTCGTCATAATGCGACGGCTTGATCAGGATCAGCTGAAAACGTCTGCGCGCAGCTTCCAAGACATGGGACAAGAGTATCTATCTTTCTTTAGAAGCTTTTGCCCGAAGGCAAAAAATGGCGTTGAAGGCATAGACAGGCACGACATACCAATGCGACTTAGGAGGTCAAACTAAGGCGTAAAAAAACGGCACGGCGCGCAAACGTTTCGCAAAGTGTATCATTCCTCAATATACTACCCGATATCGAGCAGCAATGCGCGATGGTCGGAGACTTCGGGCGCCTCGACCACCTCGAATTTGGCAACCTTCATCCCCGGCGTCACCAGCATGTAGTCGGCAAAACGGCCCTGCTTCAGATAGTAGGAGGTTCGCGTGTCTACAAGGCCGCTTCCGGTGACGAGGTCGGAAAGCCCGAGTCTAGCGAGAATCGCAAAGGTCGCGCTATCGGGCAGCACGTTGAAATCACCGCAGACGACGAGCCCTTCGTCGCCGGGCCAGACGCCCTCGATGAGCCTGACCAGCGCTGCAGCCTGTTCGTCGCGCGCCGCCGTGTCGCGCTTGCCTGCGGGATCGCGCAGGCCATGCATGTGGGCGATGGTCACGGTAGAAGCGTGCTCATGGCCGAAGAGACGGACGCAATGGGCGTTTCGCGGCCGAGGATGTTCGCCCCAGCCATCAGCGGAAAAACGGCCATGCACGAAGCCCAGCCCTTGGGCGATGACGGAATGCGTTTTGCGCACGAAGGTCGCCAGCCCGAATTCGGCGACAATGGCGGTATCGCCGTCGAAGAGTTCGCCTCTCGATGTCGGGCAGAAGAAGCCGTCGTGGCCGGGCAGGGCGGTGCTGATCTCGGTAAAGAGATTGAAGCGCTGCGGCAGCTCGACATCGCCGTCCCGATAGACCGACCAGCCCGAGCGGGTGCCGGGTGCGCGCAAAACCTCCTGCAGGCATAGCACGTCGGGATCGACCGCCGTCATATATTCAATCAGCGCCTCATGAAGCCTGCCGCCCCATGCGTTCAGCGAGATGATGCGCAATGTCATTCGCCTCCGTTTTGGCGGCCGGACTGAGACGGCAGTTCCCTTGACGACGCGACGGACTTTAGAGCTCCGACTTGATGTCGCCCATCCTGTTCCAGGCATCGAGGCCGGCGATCTTGTAGGCTTCGGCGAGCGTTGGATAGTTGAAGGTGTTCTCGACGAAATATTCGACGGTCCCTTTGAGATTGAGCACCGCCTGGCCGATATGCACCAGCTCGGTGGCGCCTTCGCCGACGATATGCACGCCGAGCAGGCGGCGGGTCTTCAGCGAGAAGATCAGCTTCAAAAGCCCCGTGTCGAGGCCCATGATATGACCGCGCGACGTCTCACGGAAGCGGGCGATGCCGCATTCATAGGGAATGCCGCGCTCCTTCATCTCTTCTTCGGTCAGGCCGCAGGTCGAGATCTCCGGCACGGCATAGATGCCGTAGGGGAAATATTTCGGCGGCTCCTTGGCGACTGCGCCGACCGCGACGCGGGCGGCGATGCGGCCCTGTTCCATCGAGGTCGAGGCAAGGCTCGGAAAGCCGACGACGTCGCCGGCGGCGTAGACGTTGGCAACCGATGTCTGAAACGTTTCCGGATTGACCTTGAGACGGCCGCGTCTGTCGGCTTCGAGGCCGATGGCCTGAAGATTCAGCGCATCAGTCGCCCCCATGCGCCCGGCGGCGAAAAGCACCATGTCGGTCGTCAGGCGTCGGCCGCTGTCGAGCGTCAGTCCGACCTTGCCGTTTTCGAGCCTCTCCACCTTGTCGGCCTTCTGGCCGAGCAGCAGCTTCATGTTGCGGTCGCGCAGCTGGTAGGTGAAATCCTCGATGATTTCCTTGTCGATGAAGTCGAGCATTGTCGCCTTCGGGTCGATGACGGTGACGGCGGTGTCGAGCGCGCTGAAGATTGTCGCATATTCGATGCCGATGACGCCGGCGCCGATAACCACCATCGATCGCGGCAGGTCCTGGATGTCGAGCAGTTCGTCGCTGTCGAGAACGGTCTTGCCGTCGAAGGGCATGTAATCGGGGCGGAACGGCTTTGTGCCGACGGCGAGCAGCACGCTGGCGGCGGTGACCTGCGTGGTCTCGCCGTCATCCTTGATTACCTGCAGCGTCGACGCATCGATGAAGCTCGCCTTGCCGCGAATATGCTGCACGCGGTTGCGGGCGAACTGGTGTTCCAGCACCTCGACCTCGTGATTGAGCGTAATCAGCAGGCGGCGGCGCAGGTCATCTGCACTGATCTCTTCCTTGACGCGGTATGACCGGCCGTAGAAGCCGCGTTCGCGCCAGCCGGAAAGATTAAGCGCAGTCTCGCGCAGCGTTTTGGAAGGGATGGTGCCGGTATGCACGGACACGCCGCCGACGCGTTTGCCCTGCTCGATGACAAGCACTTTCTTGCCGAGTTTTGCCGCCTGGATCGCGCCGCGGCGCCCTGCGGGACCGCTGCCCACCACAACGAGATCGTACTGAAGCATCATCAAGCCCCGGATTGGAAAGGAATCATATTGCGACGCAAAATGTCGCCCGTCCATCGTTAGCCGGTCAACGTTACAGATTGTTTTACGGCCACCTGATTGGTCCTGACGGGTACTTTTTCGGGCAAGTGGGCCCTGCGAGAAACAGCTTTACGTCTTGGGCCGTAGCCGACGAATACCGGCAGGGTCGCTTGCCATGCTCGGTGGCTCGACGGCTTTTCATGCACGGGTGATGTAGTCCGCGGAAATATCGCCCACCTTGGTGACGCCGAGCAACGCCATATTGCTATGCAATTCCGTCTTCAGGATATCGGCCGCCTTGAGCACGCCTGGTAGGCCCGCGACGGCTGCGGCATAAAGGAACGGCCTGCCCACGAACACGAAACAGGCCCCGAGCGCGAGGGCCTTCATGATGTCCGTTCCACGCCTGAAACCGCCATCGACCATGACGGCAACGCGGTCGCCAACACGGGACGCAATCTCCGGAAGGGCCTGAAGGGGAGACGCGGTGCCGTCGAGCTGGCGGCCGCCATGGTTGGAGACGATCACGCCATCAGCCCCGGTGTCGACAGCCCGGGCCGCGTCGTCAGGATGCATGATCCCCTTGACCACAAGTTTGCCGGACCACCTGTTGCGTATCCGCTCCAGATGGTTCCAGTTGAGATGGTCGCGCCTCCCAAAATCGCGCGCGACATTCGAGGAGATGATCGGCGCGCCTCTTGTGGCATAGGAATTTTCAAAATGCGGAATGCCGTGCCGGACGATCGTGCGCAGGAATGTGCCGGTGGTCCAGCGCGGGTGCGAGATGCCCTGCCATGCCAGGCGGAGACCGGGACGCAGAGGCGTCGAGAATCCTGCCCTTACATTGTTTTCTCGGTTTGGCAGCGTGGCTGTATCCACGGTCAGCAGAAGCGTGCGCAAGCCGGCCGCGCCGACGCGATCGATGAGAGCGTCGATACGGTCGGGCTCGCCGGGGAGATAGGCCTGAAACCATGCTTGCGGCGAAACCGCAGCGATCTCTTCCAAAGGGATAAGCGATGAACCGCTTATGATCATCGGGATTCCCGATTGATCCGCTCCTTGCGCAAGCACGATGTCACCTCGATAGGCCATCAAAGCGCTGATACCCATCGGTGCGATGCCGAATGGTGCGGCATGGGTCTTGCCGAAGAGGCTCGTCTCGGTGCTGCGTTTCGAGACGTCCCGAAGGACACGAGGCCGGAAGGCATAGGCCTGGAAAGCTTCTGCATTATGCCGCAGCGACGCATTGGTCTCGGTCGCGCCGGCGATATAACCGAACAACGGCTTTGGCAGATGTCGCCGCGCCTTTATTTCAAAATCGTCGAGGCAGAGCACGTCGCGGCAGAGCCGGGTCGATCGATCGGTGTTGCCGCTGCGGATCGTCATGGAGCTTCATCTTCTCGGTATTTCGGGCGGGCTTGTCTAGGCTGTGGTGGTGCAGGACTGCATACAATCGCGCACCACCGATTGCTGTCAACTCCAGCATTCCGCAGTCTTCTCTGCATCTCGTCGGCGATCAGCCGCAGTGTTTGTTCAGATCAGCTTCAGCCCCTTCAGGCTGACATGCCCATCCTTGCCGATGATGACGTGGTCGTGGACGGTGATATCGAGCGCTTTGGCCGCATCAATGATCACCTTCGTCATGTCGATGTCGGCACGCGATGGCGTCGGATCGCCGGAGGGGTGGTTGTGGACGAGGATCATCGCCGTTGCCGAAAGCTCGAGCGCGCGTTTGACCACCTCGCGCGGATAGACCGGCGTATGGTCGACCGTACCGCGGCCCTGCACCTCGTCGGCGATCAGCACATTGCGCTTGTCGAGGAAGAGGATGCGGAACTGTTCGCGGGTCTCGTGCGCCATGGCGGCATGGCAATACTGGATGACAGAAGACCACGAGGACAGGACCTGTTTGCTCCTGAGCTCGCTCTTCAGCGTCCGGTGAGCGATAGTCGAGATCAGCTTCAGGTCGAGCGCCACGGCCTCGCCGACACCCTTTACTTCGGTCAGCAGCGCCTGAGGCGCGCCGAAGACACCCGAAAGTGAGCCGAACCGTTCGATCAGCGCCTTGGCGATCGGCTTGGTGTCACGCCGGGGGATCAGGCGGAAAAGCAAGAGCTCGAGGATTTCGTAGTCGGCAAGCGCGGTGTCGCCGAGCTCCCGGAAGCGGTCACGCAATCGCTCGCGATGGCCGTGATAATGCTCTTGGCCGGCGAGCGAGGCGGGCAGGGCGGTCCTGGCATTCGGCGCGGACGGCTTTTGCGGCCGTCCGCCAAAGAACGAGCGTTCGTCGGCGGCAAGGGACTCTTGCGTTAGGAAAGGCAGCTCGTCGTCGGAAGATGTCGAAACGGGGCCTTTCGCCATCGGACCGTCACCCGTTGTGCGACGGCAGGCCGGGGCGGTCGAGCCCACCCGGCGACAACGTGAAGATCTCGCAGCCATCGGAGGTGACGCCGACGGTATGTTCGTACTGCGCCGACAGTGAGCGGTCGCGGGTGACTGCCGTCCAGCCGTCGGCCAGCACCTTCACATGCGGGCGGCCGAGGTTGATCATCGGCTCGATGGTGAAGATCATGCCTTCGCGCAGCTCCGGCCCCTCGTTGGCGCGGCCGTAATGCAGGATATTCGGCGAATCGTGGAACAGCCGGCCGACACCGTGGCCGCAGAAATCGCGCACCACCGAACAGCGCTCGGCCTCTGCATAGGTCTGGATCGCCTCGCCGATCGCGCCGGTGCGGGCGCCGGGCCTGACGGCGGCAATGCCGCGCATCAGCGATTCATAAGTGACCTCGAGCAGCCGCTCGGCGGCACGCTTGACGACGCCGACCGGATACATCCGGCTGGAATCGCCATGCCAGCCGTCGACCACGAAGGTAACGTCGATATTGACGATATCGCCGTCACGCAGCGGCTTGTCGTTCGGAATGCCATGGCAGACGACGTGGTTGATCGAAGTGCAGGTCGATTTGGTGTAGCCGCGATAGTTCAGCGTCGCCGGATAGGCGCCGTGATCCATGCCGAAATCGAAGACGAACCTGTCGATCTCATCGGTCAGCAGGCCGGGCTTGACGATATCGGCAAGCGCATCGAGGCAGCGCGCGGTCAGCTGGCATGCCTTGCGCATGCCCTCGAATGCTTCAGCGTCATAAAGCCGGATGGCGCCCGTATTCTTCGGGGGCGCGGTAGAGGCTTCGATATAGTTCACCATTGCTTGGCCTTAGCGGAGATTGTTAGATTTGTTCATAATGCAGCTATGCCGGGTTCGTCCATCACGATCAACCGCCAGGACGAGATTTCTGAGCGGATCCGATCCGCCCAACGTGCAGCCCTCCACATCCGTTCGACGGACAATCAACGGTCCGGATCGAATATCCACAATCTTCCCAAAGGGATAGGATTGATTGCATGCAGCCTCCCCGTTACTCACCGATTGGTGACAGCGGGGAAGGGTCAATCATGCTGAATGAAGCCGTAAATCTTGAAAATTCACCCGGGACCGGCGAGGGGCCGGAACGGCGCGCGCGTGATCGCGGCGCCACCGAGCGCGCCATCCTTGCCGCCGCCAAGGGGCTGCTCGCCGAGGAAGGCTTCCAGAATTTCGGCATCAATGCGGTCGCCCGCCGCGCCGGTTGCGACAAGCAGCTGATCTATCGTTACTATGGCGGCCTCGACGGCTTGGTCGAGGCGATCGGTGCCGATCTCGGCACATGGGTCAAGGATCGCATTCCGGAAGACGCCGGCGGCATGTTCCTGCTCACCTATGGTGACCTGATGGAGCGGCTGTCGCTTCTCCTGCTCGACGCCTTGAGAAACGATCCGCTGATGCGCCGCATCCTCGCCTGGGAGATATCGGAAAACACCGAACAGGTGAGGCGGTTGTCCGAGGCGCGTTCGAAGGCGCTGGCTCTTTGGCTGGAGCGCATGCGCGGCTCGCTGGCGCCGCCGAAGGGGGTGGATGCGGCAGCCGTCAACGCCGTCGTCATCGCCGCGATCCAGCACCTCGTGCTCGCCGCCGCAGCCGGCGGGCAGTGCGCCGGCCTGTCGCTGAAAACGCCCAAGGACTGGGAGAAGGCAGCGACGGCGCTGAAGCGCATCGTGCGCGGCGTCTACGGCTGATATCTACTCATCCACAGGGGGCGGGCGTAGCATTAACCTTAACAAATGGTTTACGTTGCGTGGGGCTGGTTAACCCGACAGTGTGGTCTCAGCAGAGATTGTATGAGTAGAAGACCCGAGTTGACGACCATGGGAACCAAGATCGCCAAGGCAGTGTTTTTGGTGGCGGCGATGATGTTTTTCGCAGTCCTGGCGCTGGATATCGCAATTCCGACGCTGGTGCTTTGCATCATGGCATTGTCGACCTGGTTGGTCTCCCTCGATCTGCCCGTGGCGCGCAAGCATGGAGGAGAGGCCGCATGAAGTGGTTTCTGATCTTCTGGGCCGGCCCCATCGTCTTTCTGGGCGGATGGTACTGGCTCTCCTATTACGACATGAGTTTCGGCATCTTCATGCTGAGCCGGCAGGTCCATGACCTGACCTTCGAGCTTTACGGCAAGGCGCTCGGCATTCCGCCGGAGACCATCCCGCCGCTGGTTGCCCGCGCGATTGCGGTGGACAGCCTCGTCGTCTTCGCCATCCTGGCCTTCCGGAAGCGCAAATCGATCATCGCCTGGTGGAAGACGCGTCAGGCGCTGAATTCATCTCCATCAGACCTTGCCAGCAAGGATAGCCTGTCAAGCGCGCCCTGAAGGATGAAGCTTGCCGCGGCCGAATCGATCCGTTCGGCCCGCTTGGCGCGCGAAACGTCCATTTCGAGCAGCGTCCGTTCGGCGGCAACCGTCGAAAGCCGCTCGTCCCAATAGACGAAGGGCAACGCCGTCTTCTGCTCCATATTGCGCACGAAGGCGCGCGTCGCCTGCACGCGCGGACCCGCCGATCCATCCATGTTCATCGGCAGGCCGATGATGAAGCCTGCGACCTTTTCCGATTGTGCGAAGTCCAAGAGCGCCTGGGCATCGATGGTGAACTTGACGCGGCGGATCACTGTGCGCGGCGTGGCGAAACGCCGCCCGAGATCGGACATCGAAAGCCCGATTGTCTTGGTGCCGAGATCGAGGCCGGCAATCGCCTGTCGCGGGACAAGCGTCTCGGCCATTTCCTCGATCGTCAGCACCGTCATCGCCGTTTCATCCCGTCAAAACAAATTGAAGTCGCCGCCGCTTTTCTTTGCGGCCACATAAGATATGTCCTTAGAGCATGATGCCGAAAAGTGTGAGCGGTTTTCGGACGACATCATGCTTCAATTCTTTGATTGAGATCCGGATTCAGATTTTGGGCCGATCCGGCCCAAATCATCCGGATCTCCCGTCGAAACCGCCTTTGCATCACGTAATAAAGGAGACATTTCATGAAGATCACCTGGCTCGGCCATTCCGCCTTCCGCATCGAGACATCAAAGGCGAAGATCCTGCTCGATCCATTCCTCAGCTATAACGCCTCCTTTTCCGGCCAGGATATCAAGGATGTGTCGGCCGGCATCACCCATATCCTGCTGACGCATGGCCATGGCGACCATGTCGGCGATACCGTGGCACTCGCCAAGGAAACCGGCGCCGTCGTTCTCGCCAATGCCGATCTCGCCGCCTGGCTCGGCTCCAAGGGCGTCGACAAGATCGAGATGGGCAATACCGGCGGCACGATCGCCCTCGGCAGCTTCTCGGCAACCTTCACCAATGCGCTGCACTCCTCCGCCCAAATCACCGAGGACGGCGTCTCGCACGCACTCGGCAACGCCAACGGCCTGATGCTGCATTTCGACGACGAAGCCTCGATCCTTGCCATGGGCGACACCGACATATTTTCCGACATGGCGCTGATCAATGAATTGCACCAGCCTGATATCGGCTTCGTGCCGGTCGGCGACCGCTTCACCATGGGCGGCGCTGTGGCAGCACTTGCCTGCCGGCGCTATTTCAACTTCAAGACCGCGATCCCCTGCCACTACGGCACCTTTCCGATCATCGACCAGACGGCTGAAAAATTCGTTGCCGGCATGGACGGATCGAAGACGGATGTGAAGGCGATCAGGCCTTCCGAGAGCCTGTCGATCTGACGAAATCCCGTTGCGTCAGGCGGACATGGCCTTTATAGCGGGTAGGAAAAATCCTATCCGGAGAATGCCATGTCCGTCGATCTTGCCACTGTGAAGCGCGTCGCCCACCTTGCCCGTATTGCCGTCTCCGAGGACGAGGCAAATCGCATGGTTGGCGAGCTGAACGGCATCCTTGGCTTCGTCGAGCAACTCTCCGAAGTGAATGTCGACGGCGTCGAGGCGATGACGTCGGTGACCCCGACGGCGATGAAGAAGCGGCCCGATGAGGTGACCGACGGCAGCAAGGCAGCCGATATCGTCGCCAATGCGCCCGTCACCGACCACAATTTTTTCCTGGTGCCGAAAGTCGTCGAATAAGGCTTCGAAGCCTCTTTCCGACCCTGTTGCCATTCCAGATCTGAAGCGAAAACACGATGAGCGAACTCACCAGCCTGACCATTGCCGAAGCCCGCCAGAAGCTGCGCGCCAAGGAAATCACCGCGATCGAACTGACCGAAGCCTATATCTCGGCGATCGATGCGGCCAACGGTCGGCTTAACGCCTATATCAAGGTCACGCCGGATCTCGCCCGCGTCATGGCGAAGAACTCCGACGAGCGCATCGCCGCCGGCAAGGCAGGCGAACTCGAAGGCATTCCGCTCGGCATCAAGGATCTCTTCGCCACCGTCGGCGTTCACACCCAGGCCTGCAGCCACATTCTCGATGGTTTCGAGCCGCGTTATGAATCGACCGTCACGCAGAACCTCTGGGATGACGGCGCCGTCATGCTCGGCAAGCTGAACATGGACGAGTTCGCCATGGGCTCGTCCAACGAGACCTCGCATTACGGCGCTGTGATCAATCCCTGGCGTGCCGCAGGCTCCAACCAGCAGCTCGTGCCCGGCGGCTCATCGGGCGGTTCGGCCGCAGCCGTTGCCGCCCATCTTTGCGCCGGCGCGACCGCGACCGATACAGGCGGCTCGATCCGCCAGCCGGCCGCCTTCACCGGCACCGTCGGCATCAAGCCGACCTATGGCCGTTGCTCGCGCTGGGGCACCGTCGCCTTCGCCTCTTCGCTCGACCAGGCAGGCCCGATCGCCCGCGACGTACGCGATGCCGCGATCCTTTTGAAGTCGATGGCAAGCGTCGACGCAAAGGACACCACATCGGTCGATCTGCCGGTGCCGGATTACGAAGCAGCTCTGGGTCAGTCGCTGAAGGGCATGAAGATCGGCATTCCGAACGAATACCGTGTCGACGGCATGCCGGATGAGATCGAGACCCTCTGGCGCCAGGGCATCGCCTGGCTGAAGGATGCCGGCGCCGAGATCGTCGACATCTCGCTGCCGCACACCAAATACGCCCTTCCGGCCTATTACATCGTCGCTCCCGCCGAGGCATCCTCGAACCTCGCGCGCTACGACGGCGTGCGCTACGGCCTGCGCGTCGACGGCAAGGATATCGTCGACATGTACGAGAAGACGCGTGCCGCGGGCTTCGGCAAGGAAGTCAAGCGCCGCATCATGATCGGCACCTATGTGCTGTCGGCCGGTTATTACGATGCCTATTACATCCGCGCCCAGAAGGTGCGCACGCTGATCAAGCGCGATTTCGAACTCGTCTTCGACGCCGGCGTCGACGCCATCCTGACGCCGGCAACGCCGTCGTCAGCCTTCGGCGTTGCCGATGAGAACCTCGCCGCCGATCCGGTGAAGATGTATCTGAACGACATCTTCACGGTGACGGTCAACATGGCGGGCCTGCCCGGCATCGCCGTGCCGGCCGGCCTCGACCATAAGGGCCTACCCCTCGGCCTGCAGCTGATCGGCAAGCCCTTCGATGAGGAAACCCTCTTCAAGACCGCCCACGTCATCGAGCAGGCAGCCGGCCGGTTTACGCCGGCCAAGTGGTGGTAACGGATCTAAAGATCCGAAAGATCGCAGCTGCCGACCACGAAACGGTCGGCGCCGTCGGCTTTGCCGCATGGGCCGCAAGCGATGCCTTCGAGGACAGCTATCTCGATCCCGATGTGATCACCAGGGTGCGGCACGAGTTCGCCATCTTTGCCGCGGAAACGAAAGGCGAGATCTTCGTTGCCGAACGGGGCGGGACGATCGTCGGCTGGGGCGCGCGTGAAAACCAACCGAATTATGTGTCCGACCTCTGGGTGCATCCCGACCATCAGGGCAACGGCGTCGGCCGGGCTCTCTTGCTTCATTTGTGCGAACTGATGGCGGCAGAGGGGCTGGCGACTGCCAGGCTCGACACGCATGCCGGGAATAAGGGCGCAATCCGCCTCTACGAGCGCTGCGGCTTCACCATCATCTGGCGTGGCCGCGAATTTTCCGAGAGCATGGGTGTCGAACTTGAAAAGGTGCATCTGGAGAAACGGTTGGCTGACCAATAGCAGGAACCAGAGGAGGTCTTATGGTGAACAATGATCTTGCGCAATTGATCGAGGCATTCGATCGCCTCTCTGCCTGCGGTTTCACCATGGGCGCGGATTGGCAGGCGGTGCACGACATCTGCCAGCGCCACGAAGGCGAACAGCCGTTCGACTGGGGGCATGCCCTTTGCCATCGCATCGAGGGCGACGACTGGAACGCCGATTACTGGTATCGCCGCGCCGGCAAGGCGCGCGGCACGGGCACGATGGCCGACGAGTGGTCGGTGATGCGGACGGAACTCTCTGCAAAGGCTTGAGGCGATACTCCCGATCGCGCCGGGTTCAGACGCGATCGGGAGTGCCACTATTACCTGTTGTTCAGCTGCGACCTGACCAATCTCAGCCCTCTTTCGGTGATCCGGTAGGGGTGGCCGCCTGAGGACTTGATTGCCTTCAGTCGCTTCAGCCTGCGGAAGAGATCGAGGTCGACGCCGGGATAGAGCCAGCCGTCGCGAGTGAAGCAACTGACCGCTTCGATCTTCCTGTCGTCGTCGCGGGTAATTTCAATGCGGCCGCCTTGGGCCATGAGATGCAGGATGCGCTGCTCCGTGCGAGAAATGTCCATGTGTTGAGATCCGGTATTCGCGCCCGGCAGGGCGCACAAAAACGATCTGGCGCTCATTCGAACGTCAGGGCTTCGTTTTTTTCGGGCCCATGCGCGCAAGAAAACTTGCGGGCAGGGCCTTTACCGGGTCTCAGGCAGGCTCAACATAAAACACCTCGATAAGACCTATTATTCAGCCCGGAAAATTCGGTCAAGAGCGTACTTGCCTCTCAAAAACCAGTCGAAAACCGCGGTTTCTGTCGATCATCCCGTTGGAGCTACTGGTAAAATTCGCGACTCAATGGTCTAGTTGCGGGGTAACGCGGAGGTGTCGTTGATCCACATTCGCAATGCCCGCGACGGTGAAGCGGAGCTATTGAGCGAGATCGGGCTGAGGGCCTGGCAAAAGGCGATGGCGTCGATCGGCGAATCGGACGCGATGATTGACGCGGCGCGCAGCGCCTTCCGGAATTTCGTGGAAAACGACTGGCTAACCATCACCGTCGTCGAGCAGAACGGCCAGGTCGCAGGCTGGGCAGCACGCGAGGGATTGGACGAAACCATCTCGGATTTCTGGATCGATCCCGCCTTCACCCGCCAGGGCCTCGGTTCGGCTCTTCTCGTCCGCATCGAAAACGAGATCGCCGATCAGGGCTTCGAGAAGGCGGCGATGCAGACCCATTCCGGCAACAGCGAGGCGATCGGCTTCTTCCGGAAGCACGGCTATAGCATCCATTGGCTCTCGGTCGCCTACAATCCGAAGCTTGATCGAGACGTACCCTCCGTTGGATTGACGAAACAGCTCGTTTCGGACGGCCAAGGTGGATATGGGCAGGAATTCTGACGCTTCAAAAATCCTGAGGAAGCAGAAAGCTCCATTGCGGCACGAAGGCCAGCGCACCAATCAGTGCGCCATGCAGGATCAGGATCGCCGCCAGGATTGACCGGAACGGCTCCTTTCTCGTCTTGTGCCGCAACAGCTGCTGTGCCGCCGCCGCGCCAAGGCTGCCGCCGATCAGCGCAAGCAAAAGAAGCGTGCGCTCGCTGATGCGCCGCTTGCCGTGGCGGGCCGCCTGCTTGTCCCTGAGATAGATCGAAAACACCAAAAGGTTCAGCGCCAGAAACAGGAAGGCCCATTTGAGAATATCGATCATCGTCATAGGGGAACCCTACCGCGGCTGCGTTAATGGACGGCAAAACAGCGATGCGCCCCATGGCGAAAGCCTTGCACCGGCACGCCATTTCCTTTACCTCACCAGTGGAAAAGAACAGCCTGTAAAGAGCATCAGATGACCCTTGTCGACGTCCGCACGCCTGATCCGAAACGCTTCATCCCGGGCGCCACCGGCGACTGGGAAGTCATCGTCGGCATGGAAGTCCATGCCCAGGTGCTGTCCAATTCGAAGCTCTTCTCCGGCGCTTCGACGGAGTTCGGCAAGCCGCAGAATTCGAATGTCTCGATGGTCGACGCTGCCATGCCCGGCATGCTGCCCGTCATCAACGAGGAATGCGTCAAGCAGGCCGTTCGCACCGGCCTCGGCCTGAAAGCCCAGATCAACAAGCGCTCCTTGTTTGATCGCAAGAACTATTTCTATCCCGACCTGCCGCAGGGCTATCAAATCTCGCAGTTCAAGGATCCGATCGTCGGCGAGGGCAAGATCGTCATTTCGCTCGGGCCGGATCGCCAGGGCCAGTTCGAGGATATCGAGATCGGCATCGAGCGCCTGCATCTGGAGCAGGATGCCGGCAAGTCGATGCATGACCAGCACGCGACCATGTCCTATGTCGATCTCAACCGTTCCGGCGTTGCGCTGATGGAGATCGTCTCCAAGCCCGACATGCGCTCGTCCGACGAGGCCAAGGCCTATATGACCAAGCTGCGCTCGATCGTGCGTTATCTCGGCACCTGCGACGGCAACATGGACGAGGGCTCGATGCGCGCCGACGTCAACGTCTCCGTCCGCCGTCCGGGCGAGGAATTCGGCACGCGTTGCGAGATCAAGAACGTCAACTCCATCCGTTTCATCGGCCAGGCGATCGAATATGAAGCCCGTCGCCAGATCGGCATTCTGGAGGACGGCGGCAAGATCGATCAGGAGACCCGCCTCTTCGACCCGAACAAGGGCGAGACGCGTTCGATGCGCTCCAAGGAGGATGCGCACGACTATCGTTATTTCCCCGATCCGGACCTGCTGCCGCTCGAATTCGACGACGCCTTCATCAAGGCGCTCGAAGCCGATCTGCCGGAACTGCCTGACGACAAGAAGGAGCGCTTCGTGCGCGAGCTCGGCCTGTCGATCTACGACGCCTCGGTGCTCGTTTCCGAAAAAGCGATCGCCGACTATTTCGAAGCCGTCGCCGCAGGCCGTGACGGCAAGACGGCCGCCAACTGGGTGATCAACGATCTGCTCGGCGCGCTGAACCGCACCGGCAAGGACATCGAGCAGACGCCGGTTTCGCCGGCCCAGCTCGGCGCTATCATCGATCTCATCAAGGCGGGAACCATCTCCGGCAAGATCGCCAAGGATCTCTTCGAGATCGTGCTCACCGAGGGCGGCGATCCCGCCGAGATCGTCGAGGCGCGCGGCATGAAGCAGGTGACGGATACCGGCGCAATCGAAAAGGCCGTGGACGAGATCATCGCCGCCAATCCGGACCAGGTTGAAAAGGTCAAGGCGAAGCCGACCATGGCGGCATGGTTCGTCGGCCAGGTGATGAAGGCGACCAGCGGCAAGGCCAATCCGCAGGCTGTCCAGGCCCTCGTCAAGGCGAAGCTCGGCATCGAGGAGTAACCGGTGTATTTCGTCCGCACCGCCGGCGAGCGCGACCTGGAGAAGGTGCGCACCCTCTTGGTGGAGAGCTTTCATGCCACCTATGACAGCCTGCATGGCAGAGCCAAGGTGGCGGATCTGATCGCCCATCTCTTTTCGCCGGCGGCGCTGAAGACGCGCCTCGTGCGAAAGGATGTCGAATTCCTCGTTGCCGATGACGGCCGCAATATCGGCGGCATGGGTTATGCGGCAATGTCGCAGCAATTGACGAGGACGGTCATGCTGCATCTCCTCTATGTCAGGCCGGCGCTGCAGCGCCAGGGTGTCGGCCGCGATATCTTCGCTGAGCTCGAAACCTGCTTTCCCGATGCCGAGATCATGCGCCTCGAAGTCGAACCGCAGAATGCTGCGGCGATCGCCTTCTATCGCACGCATGGCTTCACTGAGGTCGGACGCAACGAAAATAGCGGGGCCGGACAATCCGGCATTCCGGCATTGGTGTTGGAAAAGCGCTTGGCGGGTTAAACGCCTGTATCGTTGAGTGCCTTGCTGTGGTGGGTGTGGTAGGTCTGGAGCAGTTGCATCAGTCGCTCCTTGCTGACGGTAAGACCACTCGTTTCGATGCGCAGTTGCCGAAGATCATTCGTGGCACGTGCGGTATGGAATAGTGAGAACATCGGTTTGCGACCCTGAATGCCGTCTGGTCGGCACCAGACAGCGATTGTATTTCCGGTGCCCTCTGCGTCCGTTCCCGGCGATGCGGACAACAGGTTGCCCAGAACCAGAAAAATTGTTCGTAGAATCCTTTGCGCCAGGGTGGGTGCCGCAGCCTCGATGCGTGCGACTGCCGGCCACGGAATTAATTCTTGCATTAGCCGAAGATCTTTGAAGCCATTTGGGCCTATCGCAATGATCGTCTTATTGGATGAAAAGATCAGGACATAAAGATTGCAAAATAAGTAGTACGCAATTGGCGGCCCACAGAGCAGAGACAGGAAAAACGAATTCAAGGTCCTATCGAAAATCCAGAAGCCGAAGACAATTATCACCAGTGTTGATAGTGCAATTCTAAGCCGAATATCCCTGGCGGAGTATCTGACCTCACGGATATCGCTCAAGAACATCCGTCTTTTTCCTTCCGCAACAATCATCGTCCGATTTTACATAGGTAGAAAAGTGTGATGCCACAAGATTTGAATATCCGTGAAGCTCGCAAGGACGACCTGCCGGCTCTGGTGGCTATGTTTGCCGCCGATGCGCTCGGCGGTCACGGCGATACAACCGACCCCGAAGCCTTTCCCGATTACGTCAGGGCCTTCGTCGCCATCGAGGCTTCGCCTGACCAGACGCTTTACGTCGCAGAGCGCAGAGGCGAGGTCGTCGGCACATTTCAGACGATGGTGACGACCTCGCTCACCGGTCGTGGCTCCTCGGCGATGATTATCGAGGCGGTGCAGACGCGCGCCGATATGCGCGGGCAGGGGGTCGGCGGACTGATGATCGAATTCGCCATTGCCGAGGCAAAAGGCCGCGGTATCGGGCGGGTAGCGTTGACCTCGAATGCAGTGCGCAAGGATGCCCACCGTTTCTATGAAAGGCTGGGCTTCAAGCCCTCTCACCTCGGCTTCAAGATGGCTTTGAAATGACCCATGGCCGTCGTGGAATCGCTGGACAATTCGGCTTGGCGACGGCATAAGCGAGGAAACGAATTCTGGTTTGGCTCGCATCTGGCGGGCACAAGGAAAAGACATGTGGAATCTTCTGGTTCAGACCTTTACCTGGTGGAACGGTCAGACGATGGGCACGCGTTTTGCGACCTGGCGTTTTGGCAAGCGCGTCGGCGAGGATGAATTCGGCAACGTCTACTACGAAGGCGGCATGTCCTCCTACGGTCTGCCGAAGCGTTGGGTGATCTACAAGGGTTATGCCGAAGCCTCCGCCATTCCGCCGGGCTGGCATGGCTGGATGCATCATCGCACCGATGTTCCCCCCTCCAAGGAGAGCTACATCGCCAAAGATTGGCAGAAGCCGCACCGGCCCAACCATACCGGTTCGCCGCAGGCCTATCGTCCGCCGGGTTCCATCGCCGTTCCGGGCGAGCGTCCGCGCGTCACCGGCGATTACGACGCCTGGACGCCAGGCAACTGAGACGGCTCGACCGGGCGATCCCAAGACCCGGCTTTTGGCCACAATTGACCTTTACCCGCAGGTTGGCCGCGCTTGACCGCGGCTGTGAACTGAAAATGTCTGGAGACGGGTACATATGAAGCTCTTCACGCGGAACATGGTCCTGCGTGCCGCCGGATCGCTGCTGGCGCTCTCGGCCCTGCTTCCGCCAGTTGCGGCACATGCCGCACGCATCGAAAATCCGGTTGCCGTCTTTTCCGGCCTCGACAAGATCACCGGCCGCATCACGACCTTCGACGTCTATGTCAACGAGACGGTGCAGTTCGGTGCGCTGCAGGTGACACCGAAGGCCTGTTATTCGCGCGACCAGTCGGAAGCACAGAAGATCGACGGTTTCGTCGAGGTCGACGAGATCACCCTCGACCGCAAAATCCGCCGCATCTTCACCGGCTGGATGTTCGCCGCCAGCCCCGGCCTCAACGCTGTCGAGCACCCGATCTACGACGTCTGGCTGAAAGAATGCAAGGCAAGTTCGGATGTCCCGGCGCCTGACGGCGCCAAGGCGAAGTAACTGCGTCTTCGGCGAAGTAACTGCGTCTTCGCTGGTCTGCCGCATCTTCCTCAACCCGGCGTGTGGCAAGGGGCGATGTTGTCTGCCGGATTTTACTCTGAAAACAATCCTCAGAATTCCAGATGCGGCGATTCCATCGCCGCGGCGAGCATCGCGGCATAATCGGCCTTCGGAACGTCGATCGCTCCGAATGTTTTCAGGTGCTCGGTGGTGAACTGGGTGTCAAGCAGGGTGAAGCCCCTTTCCCGCAGCCGGTCTACCAGATGAACGAGGCAGATCTTCGAGGCATCCGTCCGGCGCGAAAACATGCTTTCGCCGAAGAAGGCCGAGCCGAGCGAGACGCCGTAGAGGCCGCCGACCAACTCATCGCCCTCCCAGGCTTCGACGGTATGGGCATGGCCCATGTCGAAGAGCGTCGAATAAAGCGATCTGATCGTCCTGTTGATCCAGGTGCTCGGGCGCCCGGACGTCTCCTCCGCACAGGCGGCGATGACCTGATCGAACGCGTAATCGAAACGGATCTCGAAGGGCTTCTTGCGCACCGCCTTGGCCAGGCTTTTCGACACATGGAAATGGTCGAGCGGCAGCACGCCGCGCAGTTCCGGTTCGACCCAGAAGATCTCCGGGTCGTCGGCGGATTCGGCCATCGGGAACAGGCCGATGGAATAGGCGCGCAGGAGAATGTCAGGGGTTATGCCTGGTGACTTCCTGCGCGATCCTGCCATTCCTGTCCTATGCCGCCGGTGTGTTGGCGAGGTAGTCTTCCAGCCAATGGATGTCGTAATCGCCGTTGGCGATATCCTGGTTGGAGACGAGATCCTGGAACAGCGGCAGCGTCGTATTGATGCCGTCGACGACGAATTCGTCGAGCGCCCGGCGCAGGCGCATCATGCATTCGACGCGGGTACGGCCGTGCACGATCAGCTTGCCGATCAGGCTGTCGTAATAAGGCGGGATTTTGTAGCCCTGATAGGCACCGGAATCGATGCGCACGCCGAGGCCGCCCGGCGCGTGGAAATGCGTGATCGTGCCCGGCGAAGGCACGAAGGTGCGCGGGTGCTCGGCATTGATACGGCACTCGATGGCGTGACCGGAAAAATGCACTTCGTCCTGCGTCACCGAGAGACCGCCGCCGGAAGCGACGCGGATCTGCTCGTGCACGAGGTCGATGCCGGTGATCGCTTCGGTGATCGGATGCTCCACCTGCAGGCGGGTGTTCATTTCGATGAAATAGAACTCGCCGTTTTCGTAGAGGAATTCGATCGTGCCGGCGCCGCGATATTTCAGCTTCTTCATGGCGTCGGCGCAGACCTGGCCGATCTTCATGCGCTGCTCGACGTTGAGTGCCGGCGAATTCGCCTCCTCCCAGACTTTCTGATGGCGCCGCTGCAGCGAGCAGTCGCGCTCGCCGAGATGGATGGCATTGCCTTCCCCGTCACCGAACACCTGAATTTCGATGTGGCGCGGCTTGCCGAGATATTTTTCCATGTAGACGGCATCGTTGCCGAAGGCGGCTGCCGCCTCCGTGCGCGCCGTCGACCAGGCTTCGATCAAATCGGCTTCGCTCTTGGCGACCTTCATGCCACGCCCGCCGCCGCCGGCAGTGGCCTTGATCAGCACGGGATAGCCGATTTCAGCCGCCGTCTTCAGCGCATCCTCTTCGGTCTTCACTTCGCCGTCCGAGCCCGGAACGACGGGAATGCCGAGCTCGAGCGCCGTCGTCTTGGCGGTGATCTTGTCGCCCATGATGCGGATATGGTCCGCCGTCGGCCCAATGAAAGTAATGCCGTGGGCTTCGAGGATATCGGCGAACTTGGCATTCTCCGACAGAAAGCCGTAGCCCGGATGCACGGCGTCGGCGCCGGTGATCTCGCAGGCGGCGACAATCTGGTGGATGTTGAGATAGCTCTCGCGCGAGGAGGGCGGGCCGATGCAGACACTTTCGTCTGCAAGGCGCACATGCATGGCATCGGCGTCGGCGGTGGAATGGACCACGACGCAGGCGATGCCGAGCTCCTTGCAGGCCCGGAGCACGCGAAGGGCGATTTCCCCGCGATTGGCGATGAGGATTTTCGAGATCATGGGCATCGGCCTATTCGATGACGACGAGGGCTTGGCCGTATTCGACGGGATGTCCGTCATCGACGAGGATCTCGGTCACCTTGCCTGACTTCGGCGAGGGGATCTGGTTCATGGTCTTCATCGCTTCGATGATGATCAACGTCTGGCCTTCCTTGACGGTTGCGCCGACTTCGATGAACGGACGCGCGCCCGGAGCCGGCGCCATATAGACGGTACCCACCATCGGTGCATTGACGACATTGGCCGGGTTGCGGCTGGGAGCTGCGGCAGGCGCAGCAACGGCTGCCGCAGCGGCGGCTGCGGGCGCGGCATAACCAGGTGCTGCGATCGGCGCCTGGACATATTGCGGCGTGCCGGCGCGTGAAACGCGGATGCGCAGGTCATCCTGCTCGACCTCGATCTCCGTCAGATCCGTTTCGTTCAGAATATTGGCGAGATCGCGGATCAGTGCCTGGTCGATACCCGATTTCTTTTCAGCCATGGTGTTGCCCTGTCTTCTTCTTATGCCGTGATGTTCTTCAGCGCGTGGAGCGCCAGGATGTAGCTGTGAGGCCCGAAGCCGCAGATCACGCCTTTGCATGCCGGCGCGATCATCGACTTGTGGCGGAATTCTTCCCGTGCATGCACGTTGGATATGTGGAGCTCGACGACGGGAATGGAAATAGCGCGGATCGCATCATGCAGCGCGACCGATGTATGCGTATAGGCGCCTGCATTGATGGCAACGCCGACGGACTTTTCGTCGGCCTCATGGAACCAATCGACGAGCGTGCCTTCATGGTTGCTCTGGCGGAAATCGATATCGAGGCCGAGTTCGCGGCCTGCGGCCTTGCAGTCCGCCTCGATGTCCTTGAGCGTCTTGCCGCCATAAATGCCGGGCTCTCGTTTGCCCAGCATGTTCAGGTTGGGGCCGTTCAGGACAAAAATCGTTTGCGTCATCGAATGTTCCGTAAAATGTACGACGGCAACCTATAGACTCCGCGAAGGCTGAATGAAAGCCCTTACGGATTGGCCAGCGGCAATCGTGCCACATTTGTCCACATGGTTGAAACACTTCGATTTTGGCGATTTGATGGGCTGCCGGCTGGCGACTGGTTTGCTTAGCAGGTGGTCTTGCCGCAGCTGCGCATGTTCTTGACCTTGGCTTCGAGATCGTCGAGCCCGACGGCGCCGGGCACCAGTTCGTTGCCGATCACGTAGGACGGCGTGCCGCTGATGCCGAGACTGGAGGCGAGCTGGTAGGTCGCCTGGACGATCCCGTCATTCGGGCTCTTTGCCATCTCGGCGCGGATCTTGTCCTCGCTGACGCCGAGCGAGGCAGCGACCGCGACCGCTGTTTCGTCAGAGGCACGGCCTTCGGTGCCGAGAAGGGCGGTGTGGAAATCGGCATATTTCTCCGGTGCGAGCTTCCGGAAGGCGTCGGCCACCTTGTGCGCGGCGACCGAATCCGGCCCGAGGATCGGGAATTCCTTGAGGACGAAACGGACGTTCTTGTCCTTCTTTAGCATCGCCTGCATGTCGGGAAGCGCATGGCGGCAGTAGCTGCAATTATAATCGAAGAATTCGACGACAGTGACATCGCCCTTGGGATTGCCGAGCGTGACGTCGTTCTTCGATTCGAAGATGTTGGTGCTGTTCTCTTCGATCGCCATATTGGCCTTCACCGACCGCTGGGCCTCCTGCTTCTTCTGCAGCGCATCCTGGACTTCGAGCATGATCTCGGGGTTCTCGAGCAGGTATTGCTTGATGAATTCGCCGAACTCCTTCTTCTGCTGGTCGTCGAGCGCTGCCGCCGGAAGCGGAAGGGCGATCGATGCGGCAAGCGCCAGTGCGGTGAAGGTCTTCGGGAAGAATGCCATGATATCCTCGTCATCGGCGATATGGTCGTCTCTTCGTTAAGAAGACCGTCGCCGGGTTAATGGACTTGAATGCGTCGCGTCAAGGTACGGTGCGTTCGGTTCTGCTCAAACCAGAATTTTTCATCCCCGCGCGGCCCTCGCGGGATTGTGATGAGCCGATTAATGCGGCAATTGTCGGGCCGTGATTGAAGAAGCTGAGCGAGAAACGATCTTGTTTTCCATATCGAAACGCAGCGAAGTCGAGCCTTTTCACGCCATGGACGTCCTGGCCGAGGCGACGAAGCGGCGTGCGAGCGGCCATCCGGTGATCTCGATGGCGGTTGGCCAGCCCTCGCATCCGGCGCCTCAGGCGGCCCTCGAAGCAGCGCGCGCAGCCCTTGCCGAAGGCCGGATCGGTTATACCGATGCGCTGGGGACGGCACGGCTGAAATCGGCGCTCGCCTGGCACTACAAGGATCGCCACGGCCTGGAGATCGATCCCAAACGCATCGCCATCACCACAGGTTCCTCGGCCGGCTTCAATCTCGCCTTCCTGTCGCTCTTCGATGCCGGCGATGCGGTGGCGATCGCAAGACCCGGTTATCCCGCCTATCGCAATATCCTCGGCGCGCTGGGTCTGAAGGTTCTCGAAGTGCCGGTAACGGCCGAGACCCACTTCACCCTGACGCCGCAAAGCCTCGAAGCGGCGCAGAAGGAGAGCGGCATCACGCTGAAAGGCGTGCTGCTCGCAAGCCCCGCCAACCCGACCGGTACGGTGACCGGCCGCGAGGGGCTGAAGGCGCTTTCGGATTACTGCGCGGCCCATTCCATCGCCTTCATCTCCGATGAAATCTACCACGGGCTGACCTTCGCCGGCGAGGAGGCGAGCGCGCTGGAGCTGACCGACGAGGCGATCGTCATCAACTCTTTTTCTAAATACTATTGCATGACCGGCTGGCGAATCGGCTGGATGGTACTGCCGGAACGCCTGGTTCGGCCGATCGAGCGGGTGGCGCAGAGCCTCTATATATCCCCGCCGGAGCTTTCCCAGATTGCCGCCACGGCCGCTCTCAGCGCCGGCGCCGAGCTCGATCATTACAAGGCTAGTTACGCCGGCAACCGCGACTTGCTGATGCGGCGACTGCCGCAGATCGGGTTATCGATTGCCTCGCCGATGGACGGGGCCTTCTACGCCTATCTCGACGTCACCCGCTTCACCAATGACAGCATGGGCTTTGCCAAGCGCATGCTCGCGGAAATCGACGTCGCCGCTACGCCCGGTCTCGATTTTGATCCGCTGGAGGGAAATCGAACGCTGCGTCTGTCCTACGCGGGCTCGCAAGCGGAGATCGCCGAGGCGGTGGAGCGAATCGCAGCCTGGCTGAAGTAGCGCGTCCGCTGCCGGGCAAGCGGCGGTGCGCTCTCCAATCCTCAGCTGCGCCGCGAAAACAGCGAGGCAAGCGTCGAAGACGGTTTGTTGTTCAGCCGCGGCACCACGACGAGCTGCTTGATGTCGCCGCGTTTGTAGGCGGCGAGGAAGCGGCGGTAGTCCTTGAAGGAGACGCAGCCGTTGGAATCGCCGTTCTTGCCGAGCATGTAGGTGTGGGCAAGCAGGCCGACACGGTCATAGATGGCGTCCGAACCCTCGATCGGTGTCAGCCGCAGCGCCTCGACGCCGTGGAAAAGGCTCTCGCGCATGGTAAGAACATAGGTGTGCGGCGGCGTCGGTCCGTGCATCTTCTTGTTGGCGAAACGCGGCTTGTCGCGCATCTTGCCGAGCCCGGAATGGGCCTCGAGCCGCTCGCCGTTCGGCAGATAGACGGTGCTGTTCTCGATATCGTAGATCGCTACGCCTGCGCGCAGCTTCGGCGAGAAGACCGGCTTGTCGTAGCGCGGTACTGCATCGTCCTCGTCATCCTCGATCGGCGCGTTCGGCTGGGCGTAGGCAAGCACAGGCTCGCCAGAGCGCTCAGACCCCTTGGAGAGCGGTGTCGGTTTGCCGACGAGTCCGTCAGGACGCGCCATCGGCAGCGGCACCGAATCCTCGTTCGGCGCCAGCACGAGATCGAAGGGTGGCGCGTCTTCCGCGGCGGCGACAACCACCGGAGCTGGTGCCGATGCGGGAATGGAGGCCGTTTTGAGGGGAGATGCGGTTGGCTCGACCGGAGCCGGCGCGATTTGCCGGGATCCGGCATCGGCAAGAGCCAGCAGGGTCGGGAGTTCGGCTGCGGCGACGGCTTCTTTCGACGGAACGATGATCCGGTCGCCGTCTTCTTCTTCTTCCGTCTCTGCCGAGGCGAGCTCGACCGGCGCCGCCGCGATCACATCGTCCTTGCGGAATTTGGCGCTGTCGGAGATCGCCGCCACGACCGGCTGTTCGGCAGCCATTGCGAGCCGATTGTTTTTGGCGAGAACCGCAAGCGCCGTCGCAGCGGCGGCGGTCTTTTCGGCATGGGATTGAATGCGGCTCGCCGTCAGCGGGACCTTCGGCTTCGCATCGAAGGCGGCCAGCCGGTCGGCCTTGCCGACATGGATCAGCCTCTCATGGCGCGTTGAAGGCGCCACCTTCGGCGCAGCGCCGAGCTGTGCCAGGCGATCGGACGGAGAATAGGGAGTGGCTATCGAGTGCATCGTCGCGAAGGTCGCGATCAGCCAGGTGGAGGTCAGAAATCCGGCGCCGACAACACCGTAAAGGAAACCGCGAGATCTGCGCCAACGGAAAGCAGATCCGCCAAGAGGGGTGACGTCATCGAACGTCCCAACCGCACACGCCATACTACACTCGTCTTTCAAACTCGCTACGCAGGCCGGCGGCACTGACTGATACACTTCGCCGGGGCCGGTACAGGCGCAAATGGGCCGAATTTAGACCAACCGCGACTTCCGACTGTCTCGCAAGGATGACGAATTATGGTTTCTAATTTGTTTACGCGGCGTCGCTCTGTCTCTCGACGTCTCAAAAGAGATGTGTTGGGCCTTCTCAGGCGCGCTCCATCACATAACTTCCCGGCGCTTCCTCGATCGCGTTCAATGCATCGCCGCCAGGTTTGCGGGCCGGCACGCGCCTGCCGTCATGCGTCTCGATCCAGGCCTGCCAATGCGGCCACCATGATCCCGGGGTCTCCGTCGCGTGCTCGAGCCAGGTCTCGTAGTCTCCCTTGGCGGGGCCGCCCGTCCAGAATTGATACTTCTTCCTGTCGGGCGGATTAACGACGCCGGCGATGTGTCCGGAGCCGGTCACGACGAATTCCACCTTGCCGCCGAAGAACCGGCTGCCGAGGAAGACGGACTTGGCAGGTGCGATGTGATCCTCGCGGGTGGCGAGATTGTAGATCGGGATCTTCACGTCCTTCAGCGACACGGACTTGCCGTCGAGGATCATCTCGTTCTGCGTCAGCGCGTTCTTGAGATAGCAATTGCGCAGGTAGAAAGCATGGTTTGCCGCCGCCATGCGGGTCGAATCGGCATTCCAGAACAACAGGTCGAAGGGCAGGGGATCCTGGCCCTTGAGGTAGTTGTTGACGAAATAAGGCCAGATCAGCTCGGAGGCGCGCAACATGTTGAAGGCCATCGACATCTTCGTGCCGTCGAGATAGCCGGCCGCCTGCATATGCTCTTCGAGCGCTTCAAGCTGCTCCTCGTCGACGAAGACTTTGAGGTCGCCGGCATGGGTGAAGTCGACCTGGGTGGTGAAGAGTGTCGCGGTCTTGATACGCTTGTTCTTCTCCTTGGCATGCAGCGCCAGTGTTGCCGCAAGCAGCGTGCCGCCGACGCAGTAGCCGACGGCGTTGACGTCCTTCTCGCCGGTGGCCTTCTCGACCGTTGCCAGCGCGAAATCGATGCCCTCGCGGGCATAGGCCGCCCAGTCCTTGTCGGCGTGGCGCGCATCCGGGTTGACCCAGGAAATGACGAAGACCGTCTGCCCCTGGTCGACGCACCATTTGATGAAGGATTTTTGCGGGTTGAGGTCGAGAATATAGAACTTGTTGATCCAGGGCGGGCAGATCAGAAGCGGCCGCTTCAGCACCGTTTCGGTCGAAGCCTCGTACTGGATGATCTGGCAGATGTCGTTCTGGGCGATCACCTTGCCTGGCGTCAGCGCCATATCGCGGCCGACGGCGAATTTCGTCATGTCGGTCTGGCGAAGGCGAAGGTCGCCATGTCCGGCAGCGATATCCTCGGCCAGCATCTTCATCCCGCGCACCAGATTGGCGCCGCTGGTCGCGATCGTCTCGCGGTAGAGCTGCGGATTGGTGACAATGAAGTTGGTCGGCGAAAGCGCTGCCGTAATCTGCTTCACGTAGAAGCCGGCCTTGTGTTTGGTGTGCTCGTCGAGGCCCTCGGTCTCCGACACCATCTTTTCTACCCAGTCGGTCGTGACGAAATAGACCTGGCGAAGAAAATCGAAGAACGGATTCTTCTCCCAGTCCTCGTCCGAAAAGCGCTTGTCCTTGCGGGTGTCCGGCTCGGGAGGCGTGGGATCGCCCTGCATGCCGCGCGTGCCTTGCATGCGCTGCATCGAGCGCATCCAGATGCCGAAGAACGAGGACATCAGCTGCGTCTGTGCCTCGAAGGTGCGGCGCGGATCGGAAATCCAGTATTCGGTGACCTTGGAAAGCGTCTTGACCATGTCGGTCATCGGATCGGCGGCGCTTTCGCTGATCTCGCCGCGTTCGCGCGGCGCAAGCCAGGCAGATGCTGCTTGTCCGAGATTTTCGAGCGCCCGAGCGAAATTCATCGCCATGGCCTCAGGATCCTTCAGCAGATAGGGATCGAGATCGGTCGCGTCGAAGCCGGCCTTTTCGCCATTCTTTTGGCCGCCATTCTCCTGCTTGCTGTCGGTCACCATTTCCTCCGGCGGCAGCACCACTCTTTTTATCCAGTCGTTGTACATCGTGATCGAACGAGAAAACAAGTTCCACCCGCGTCGGCTCATGCTATTGCTTTGTGGCTGCGACAAATTTAACAGTCGAAGCAGTCAAAACTGGATTTTTGAGGCATGACGAAGAACGGCATTCGGCACATCGCAACCTTTAACCGCACCGCACTGATCTGCGCCGCGGCGGCGATGGCTCTTGCCGGATGCAATCTGACGGCGGAACAAAAAGCCGCCGCCGCCGCCAAACGAGCGGCGCCGACCGCCGTCGTCATGCCGGCCACCAAGGGCGAGGCGGCCGAGGGTGGCCTGGCAAAATACCCGGACGGCTATCCGAATTTCGGCGCGCCGCTGACCGCCGCCAATGTGCAGATGAGCGACGAGCAGGCGGCTGACCTGCAGCATCAGCTGACGGCACTTGCCGCCCGGCGCAAGGCGGGCGCGCTTTCGGAAGCCGAATATCAGGCCAAGGTCGCGGAAATGCGGCGTCTCGCCGCCGAGCACGGCACCGATACGCTGTCTGAAATCTCCAAATAGACCTTGCCTTTCAGGCAATTTGGACGCAAAGCCTTCGGCAAGGATCGGAAGATACAATTTTCCCGATAAAGCGCGTTACGCGGCCTTTCCGTCAAAGATTCGCCGCGTCGCTTGGGTCTGATGAATACGGCGTTGCGATTCTGAAGTTCGTGTCGCAGCCGCCGGGAGACGGAACGAACTTCGACTGCGGCCCGAAATGCCGCCTTTCCATGGGGAATGAGATGGAAGAGTTTCACAAAGTCCGGCGTTTGCCGCCTTATGTTTTCGAACAGGTCAACCGTTTGAAGGCAAGCGCGCGAGCGGGCGGCGCCGATATCATCGATCTCGGCATGGGAAACCCCGACCTTCCCACTCCCCAGTCGATCGTCGACAAGCTGTGTGAGGTCGTGCAGGATCCGCGCACGCATCGCTATTCCTCTTCCAAGGGCATTCCGGGCCTGCGCCGCGCCCAGGCCGCCTATTATGCCCGCCGTTTCGGCGTCAAGCTCAACCCGGATACCCAGGTGGTCGCCACCTTGGGCTCCAAGGAAGGCTTCGCCAACATGGCGCAGGCAATCACCGCGCCTGGCGACGTGATCCTCTGCCCGAACCCTACCTATCCGATCCACGCCTTCGGCTTCCTGATGGCGGGCGGCGTGATCCGTTCCATGTCGGTGGAGCCGGATGCGAGCTTCTTCGAACCGCTCGAACGTGCCGTCCGGCATTCGATCCCGAAGCCCTTGGCGCTGATCCTCAACTATCCCTCGAACCCGACGGCTTTTGTCGCGACGCTCGATTTCTACAAGGACGTCATCGCCTTCGCCAAGAAGCACGACATCATCGTGCTCTCCGACCTTGCCTATTCGGAAATCTACTTCGACGGCTCCCCGCCGCCGTCGGTTCTCGAAGTGCCGGGTGCAATGGACGTGACCGTCGAGTTCACCTCGATGTCGAAGACCTTTTCCATGCCCGGCTGGCGCATGGGCTTTGCCGTCGGCAACGAGCGGCTGATCGCGGCACTCACCCGCGTCAAGTCCTATCTCGACTACGGCGCCTTCACGCCGATCCAGGTGGCGGCGACGCATGCGCTGAACGGCGACGGCTCCGACATTGCGGAAGTCCGCAACGTCTATAAACGTCGCCGCGACGTCATGGTCGAAAGCTTCGGCAAGGCCGGGTTCGACGTGCCGCCGCCAGCTGCGACGATGTTCGCCTGGGCGAAGATCCCCGAAAAGTTCCGTCATCTCGGTTCGCTGGAATTCTCCAAGCTGCTGGTCGAGAAGGCCGACGTCGCCGTTGCCCCGGGCATCGGCTTCGGCGAAATGGGCGACGACTACGTCCGTCTGGCGCTTGTCGAAAACGAACACCGCATCCGCCAGGCTGCGCGCAACATCAAGAAGTTCATGTCGACGGCAGACGAGACGATGCACAATGTCATCTCGCTGAACGCACACCGCTAATCCAACCGTTGGGCAGCCGCGTCATGCGGCTGCCGCCACACAGACATTTCAGGATCGATCCATGGCAGATGCCCTCAAAATCGGCATTGCGGGCTTGGGCACCGTTGGCGCCTCGCTTGTCCGCATCATTCAGCAGAAAAGCAACGAGCTTGCCGTCACCTGCGGGCGTCCGATCACCATCACGGCGGTCTCCGCGCGTGACAGGGCAAGGGACCGCGGCATCGATCTTTCCGCTGTTACCTGGTTCGACCGGCCGGAGGAGCTTGCCGAAAAGGGCGAAATCGACGTCTTCGTCGAGCTGATGGGCGGCGCCGAAGGGGCGGCCAACATCTCCGTGCGCACCGCACTCCAGCGTGGTCTCCATGTGGTGACAGCCAACAAGGCGCTGCTTGCCTATCACGGCGTCGAGCTTGCGACGATCGCCGAGGAGAAGGGGTCGCTACTGAACTTCGAGGCGGCGGTCGCAGGCGGCATCCCGGTCATCAAGGCGCTGCGTGAATCGCTGACGGGCAATTCCGTCTCGCGCATCTATGGCATCATGAACGGCACCTGCAATTACATCCTGACCAAGATGGAGAAGGAGGGGCTTTCATTCGCCGAATGCCTGAAGGAGGCGCAGCGGCTGGGTTATGCCGAGGCCGATCCGGCCTTCGATATCGAGGGCAACGACACGGCCCACAAGCTTTCCATCCTGACCACGCTCGCCTTCGGCAATCAGATCGCGGCCGACGACATCTATCTCGAAGGCATCACCAACATCTCGATCGAGGATATCCACGCTGCAGCCGAACTCGGTTATCGCATCAAGCTCTTGGGCGTTGCCCAGCGCACCGATACCGGCATCGAGCAGCGCGTCCATCCCACAATGGTGCCGGTCGATTCGGTCATCGCCCAGGTCGACGGCGTCACCAATGCAGTGGCGATCGAATCCGACGTGCTCGGCGAACTGCTGATGGTCGGCCCTGGCGCCGGCGGCAATGCCACGGCCTCGTCGGTGCTTGGCGATATCGCCGATATCGCCAAGAGCCAGCCGGGCGCCCAGCGCGTGCCGGTGCTCGGCCATCCCGCGGCGACGCTTGAACCCTACCGCAAGGCGCAGATGCAGAGCCACGAGGGCGGCTATTTCATCCGCCTGACCGTGCTCGACCGCACCGGCGTCTTTGCCAGCGTCGCAACCCGCATGGCCGAAAACAACATCTCGCTGGAATCGATCGTCCAGCGCTCCAAGCAGCATCTGGCGCCATCGCACCACCAGACGATCATTCTCGTCACCCATGCGACGATGGAAGAGTCGGTGCGCAAGGCAGTCGCCTCGATCAAGTCGGAAGGTTACCTCTTCGGCGAACCGCAGGTGATTCGTATCGAGCGGCCGAAAGAGGAAGGCTGACCTTTTTTTTGCCACAATCCGGGATGGCTGACCCGCTCTGTGCACGCAGGGCGGGTTTTTTATTGCCTAACCGCTCTCACGAAAACTTATATTAACAGATACCGAAACATTGATATAAATAAGCCGGGAGAGGGAGTCGCCGGCTTTGGAGAATATCGTGAACAAGGACAGCCATGCCGGGAAGGGGTATGGTCGCCCGGAAGAGGAACCTCCCGATCATCCTGGTGTGTTTGAGGACGTTCCTGAGACGAACCGTGATGCGGTTCGTGACCACCCCTCCGACGAGGCCCCCAATGAGGCCTATGACGACGACGAAAGCCCGGAAGGCCGTAACTGGGCTATTCTTCTTACCCTCTTCTCCGTCATCCTGGTGCAACTAGGCGGCATCGCCCTGATCGTCTGGGCAGTATTCTGGTAAAAATCCGTGTCTGCAAATCCATCGCTATGTTATCTCCGCTGCTCCTGTAGAAAGAGCAGATGAAGTCAGCGGAGTGTGGCATGGCAGATCTCGTCGACCCCGTACAGCGCGCATTTCTCGGCGTGGAGAAATCCGCGCTCGACAATCGCTGGGTGGCGCGGCTCGACCAAGCAGGGCAGAACCGCGCGCTGGCCATGTCGCAGATCCACGGACTGCCGGATCTGATCGCCCGGGTGCTTGCCGGGCGCGGCGTGACGGTAGACGAGGCGATCGAATTCCTCGATCCGACGATCCGCAGCCTGATGCCCGATCCCCATAAGCTGACCGATTGCGAAAAGGCCGCGACCCGCCTTCTGCGCGCGATCGAGCGCGGCGAGAGCGTCGCCATCTTCGGCGACTACGACGTGGACGGCGCAGCCTCCTCTGCGCTGATGTTTCGTTTTCTCAGCCATTTCGGCGTCAGGGCGACCATCTATATTCCTGACCGCGTCTTCGAAGGTTACGGCCCCAATCCGGCGGCGATCAACCAGTTGATCGACAATGGCGCTCAGCTGATCGTGACCGTCGATTGCGGCTCCACCAGCCACGAGGCGCTGGCCGCCGCTGCCGCGCGCGCTATCGATGTCGTCGTCATCGATCACCACCAGGTGACACATGAGCTGCCGCGCTGCTATGCGCTGGTCAACCCGAACCGCGAGGACGATCTCTCGGGGCAGGGGCATCTTTGCGCGGCCGGCGTCGTCTTCATGGTGCTGGTCGCGACGCTCCGGCTGCTGCGCGCGGCCGGTAACAAGCGCATCCTGGCGATCGACCTGCTGCAGTGGCTGGATATCGTGGCTCTTGCGACGATTTGCGATGTCGTGCCGCTGAAGGGCCTCAATCGCGCCTATGTCGTAAAGGGGCTGGTCGCTGCCCGCCACCAGAGCAATGCTGGACTGGCAGCACTCTTCCGCAAGGCGGGGCTCGCCGGCCCGGTGACGCCCTATCATTTCGGCTTCCTGATCGGCCCGCGCATCAATGCCGGTGGGCGGATCGGCGACGCGGCACTCGGAAGCCGGCTGCTGACGCTCGACGATCCTGGCGAGGCTGATGTGATCGCGCAGCGCCTGGACGAGCTCAACCGCGAACGCCAGGCGATGGAGGCGATCATGCTGCAGGAGGCTGAAGCCGAGGCGCTTGCCGAATATGGCGATGGCGAGGGCGCCTCCGTCATCGTTACCGCCCATGAGAAATGGCATCCCGGTATCGTCGGGCTGATTGCGGCGCGGCTGAAGGAAAAGTTCAAACGACCTGCCTTTGCGATCGCCTTCGATCCCTCAGGCCGCGGCACCGGCTCGGGCCGCTCCATCAACGGCTTCGACATGGGCAGGATGGTCCGGGCTGCGGTCGACGAGGGTCTGCTCGTCAAGGGCGGCGGCCACGCCATGGCCGCAGGCCTGACGGTCGAGCGTGCCGACCTCGGCAGGCTGAGGACCTTCTTCACCGAGAGGGCGGCAAGGACGGTTGCCGGCCTCGTCGCCAACGAGACGCTGAAGATCGACGGCGCGATCGGCGCAAGCGGCGCTACCCTCGAACTCATCGACCGCCTGGAGGCCGCCGGCCCCTATGGCTCGGGCCACGCACAGCCGCTCTTTGCCGTGCCGGCGCATAGGGTGCGAGACGCCCGCCTGGTCGGCGAGAAACATGTGAAGGTGACGCTGGAGGCGATGGACGGATCGCGGCTCGACGGCATCGCCTTCCGCGCCGCCGATACGCCCCTTGGTAATCTTCTCATCAATTCACGCGGCGCCAGCCTGCATGTCGCGGGTTCGCTCGGTGCCGACCATTACCAGGGCGCACGCCGTATCCAGCTGCGCGTCTGCGATGCTGCGCCGGCGAAATGAAATGGCAGCGCGCGAGCGCTGACGATGGAAAGTGACAAGGGAGAGAAAGTGGTACGCCCTAGGGGAGTCGAACCCCTCTTCCCAGAATGAAAATCTGGTGTCCTAACCGATAGACGAAGGGCGCTTCCTTCGTGGTGGCGCCCTTATAGTCAGCACCTTCGAAGGCCGCAAGCGCCAAGGCGCGAAAAAATCATCGTTTTCGCCGATTTATTTGCCGCTGTGGAAAATCGAGGCGCAGGCTACGGCGGAGCGGAGAAAAATCAAACCGGCGGTCTAGAATGGGCGGCGTCGCGCGAACCAGAAGGGTTCTCCTCAAGGGGGCTGATAGCGCCGGCCGACGTCGATTGAATGACGACGGCCTATCATCGGGATGGTACGCCCTAGGGGAGTCGAACCCCTCTTTACAGAATGAGAATCTGTCGTCCTAACCGATAGACGAAGGGCGCAGGCAGCCTCGTTAAAATAGGAGCGCGCGCCGGCTTCTGCAAGCGGAAGTGATGGCTTCTATATGGAGAGAAAGTGGTACGCCCTAGGGGAGTCGAACCCCTCTTCCCAGAATGAAAATCTGGTGTCCTAACCGATAGACGAAGGGCGCTTCCTTCGTGGTGGCGCCCTTATAGTCAGGCGTTTTGAATCCCGCAAGCGGAATTGCGGTTTTCTTTCAAAAAAATGACAGGAAATCCAAGTGCGTTCGAGAAGCCGATTATTGAAGCTGAATCAATAGGCTGCCGGTTGTTCTTTAACGAGACGAGGCGGTGCTGCCGTAACGTAATGCGGAAATCGCGCGGCCGTCAGATCGCTCTTGCCGTCGTCATTGGTACGCGCTTGCCGCCGCAGCCCCAGTTCCAGTCACGGGTTTTGCCGGTGTCGAGGTGAACCGAATCCGTGTGGCAGTAGGTGCCGACGCCGCCGCGGTCCGGCAACGAGCGGATATAGGCGGCGATATCCCACTTCGTAACACCGTCGATCTGGATGTCGGCGGCCTCGCAGCTCTTGTGCATCGATTCGTCAGCCCCGCCGACGAGGCGGTTATGCTCTTCGTCACGGTAGCCGGAGGTGACGATAACAGGCCGGCCGAAATGACTTTCGACCATCTTGATCACTTTCAAGAGGTCGGGCTTGAAGCAGCCGACCTCGACCTTGTCGTTCTGGAGATGCAGCCCGTTCGGCGCGATACGCGTCATGCCGGGCAGGGCCGCCTTGTGCAGCAGGCCAGAGAGGCTGCCGAGCAGGTTTTGCTTCGGCGCGCTGTAGAGCGCGTTCATCGTCGAGGTCGGAATGCTGGCCGTCGCCAGCGACGCCGTTTGCACGGGTGCAAGCTGCGTGCTGTTATTCTGCGAGGATTGCTGCGGCAGCACCGGCTCCGCCGGCTGTTGGGGCGCGGGCGGCTGGCTGTAGACGCTGCTTCGCGCCGGTGCTGCACCTTCCACCGGCACATAGGCCTGCGGCTGAATGACGGTGGACGTGCTGTTGTTCTGCGGCGCCGGCTGGTGATCGGAAAAGATGCTCATCGCCTGCGCGTTGATCCGGGTGGACTGCAGGACGAGCCCGCCGATATTGGCAGGCGCCGCCGTTGCCGAACCGGCGAGCGGGACGGCGGCATTTGGATCCTGCGCGACGACCTGAGGCGCGCCCTGGGCGCCGGAAACGTTGACGAGCCGGGGATCGGTATAGACCGAACGTGGGGCAGGGTTTGCAGGCGCTGCCGTGGCCAGCTGCGGTGCTGCGGCCGGCACCGCTGGAACCACCGCCGCCGAATCGAGCGCCTTCTTGTCCGACGCGCAGCCGGACAGTGCCAGCACCGAGGTGGCGATCAGCAAAGCGCCCGTCACGGGCATCCGCATCTGCATGTTACGCAAGCGAAAGTCTCCAGTTGATGCGGAAAATAAGCGAAAAACGCTTCTCTTCCGCTTCGAGTCGCCAGGAGATTGCCTGCGGCGTGGGATCGCGGCAAGCGCCGAGGCGCCGGCCGGACCCGAAATCGAAAAAGCCGCAAGCCTCGCAAAAGCCTTGCGGCGAAAACCCTTACCAGGCGCCGGTATTGCCCATCGAGGCCCAGGGTTCGGCGGCCGGAAGCGGGCTGCCCTTCTGCAGGATTTCGATCGAGATGCCGTCGGGCGAGCGCACGAAGGCCATGTTCCCGTCGCGCGGCGGCCGGTTGATGGTGATGCCGTTGTCCATCAGATTCTGGCAGGTGGCGTAAATATCGTCGACCTCATAAGCGAGGTGGCCGAAATTGCGTCCTCCGCTATAATCTTCCGTGTCCCAATTGTAGGTCAGCTCGAGGCAGGGAGCTTTTTCGCTGCGCGCACGGTCGAGATCGTCGCGAGCAGCCAGGAAAACCAGGGTGAAGCGGCCCTTCTCGTTTTCGTGGCGGCGAATCTCCTCCAGCCCGAACAGCGTGGTGTAAAAGGTAAGTGAGGCGTCGAGGTCTTTGACGCGCACCATTGTATGAAGATAACGCATTCTATTTACTCCTTTATTGGGGCTAGCTTTTTTCGGCGAGCCGAGGTCAGCTTCGGGCAAGTCATCTTTATAAAATGTGCACCTGGGAATAACCGAAAACTAGGACTTGCGCTTATCCGTTACCAAGATGTTAATCTTGATTTCAAGAATCAGTTAACCGTAACAGTGTGACGCGTATTCGAGGGGCTGGCGACAATGGCTGACAGGATTTCATCGAACGAATACTCCGATCTCGACGAGCTATCAGGAGAGGCGGTCGATCTTGTTGAAATCACCGGTGTCGTCAAGTGGTTCGACGTCGCCAAGGGTTTCGGCTTCATCGTGCCCGACAACGGCATGCAGGATGTTCTCCTGCACGTGACCTGCCTGCGCCGCGACGGTTACCAGACGATCCTCGAGGGAACGCGCATCGTCGCCCTCATCCAGCGCCGCGAGCGCGGCTACCAGGCTTTCAAGATCCTCTCGATGGACCAGTCGACCGCGATTCATCCCTCGCAGCTGCCGCCGGTGCGCACCCATGTGCAGGTCACCGCGACGAGCGGCCTCGAGCGTGCGCTGGTCAAGTGGTTCAACCGCACCAAGGGCTTTGGGTTCCTGACCCGCGGCGAGGGCACCGAAGATATCTTCGTGCACATGGAGACGCTGCGCCGCTTCGGCCTGACGGAGCTCCGCCCCGGCCAGGTGGTTCTCGTCCGCTTCGGCGACGGCGAAAAGGGCCTGATGGCCGCAGAGATCCATCCCGACGTTCCGAGCCCGGCAAGCCGGTCGCACTAACATGCGCGGCCTAATCCTAATTGATGCTATCAGAAGCGCCATCCTGGCGCTTTTTTTCATGGTCGCGCTGCCGGCGTTGGCTCAAGAGGAGATGCGGTTCGACAAGGAGCCGCTGCTGATCCAGACCGCTGCGGGCAAGGTGTTGCATTTCACCGTCGAAATCGCCTCGACCCCGGATCAGCGCGCCCACGGCCTGATGTTTCGCAAGACGATGGCCGATGATGCCGGCATGATCTTCGATTTCGACCAGCCGCGGCGCGTCACCATGTGGATGGAAAACACCATCCTGCCGCTCGACATGCTTTTTGCCGACGACACCGGCACGATCCGCCACATCAAGGAAAAGGCAGTGCCCTATTCGCGTGACATCATCGATTCGATGGTTGCGGTGAAATACGTCGTCGAACTCAATGGCGGTATCGTTGCCAAACTCGGAATCAAGCCCGGCGACAGGATCGTCAGCGCCACGACGACGAAGAAGGCGAAGTGACGGCGCGCGACCACAAGCTGCGCTGCGCCTGTCAAGGAATTCGAGAATATCGGGATATTGAATGGTCGGAGTGGAGAGATTCGAACTCCCGACCCTCTGGTCCCAAACCAGATGCGCTACCAGGCTGCGCTACACTCCGTGCCGTGAATGGCAGGGGAGATACACGGTTCACTTCGCCGTCGCAACCCATAAATCCAGCTCTGGCCGAAGATTCCTCGCCGGACCTGTGGATGCAAGACAGAAAAATCTTGATAGGCCGCCAGGCTGCTTGCCGGGCGCACGAGTTCGGTCTGCCTGGCGCAATGGTACGTCAGCACAAGGCTACCTTAGCCGTGGGCGATCAGGCCGATATATTGGGCGTAGCTGATGGCAACGTAGAAGAACGCCGTGATGCTAGCGCCTATGACAATGGCATTGAACTCCGCCGAACGTCTCATCATGAGCTGCAAATCCACTGAAATCGATTGAGCCGTAAACTAGTGCCGAGGGAAGGCAGCGGCAATCAGGTTGTGATCACAAGGTGAGACAAGCGGGAATATTGCGAAATCCGGCCGGCAATCACCGGATTTGAAAGGGAGGCAGTGTCGGCCGTCATGCGAACGGAGTCGGCAGCCGTGTCGCACACCGCCTTTTGTCTTGAAAAAGCGGGGATTCGCGGCTAAGCAAAATTCATCTCTTGGCATTATCCTCAGCGATGATGCCAAGGCCCGAGAACGGGCCGGCAACGGGATTGAGACCATGAAAGGCGGGCGCTGCCCGCATAGTCGGAGACGCTGCAGTCATGTCTGCCAAGATCTATCGTCCAGCCAAGACCGCCATGCAGTCCGGCAAGGCCAAGACCCATCTCTGGGTGCTTGAATACGATCAGGAGTCGGCGCGCAAGATCGATCCGATCATGGGCTATACCTCCTCGGGCGATATGCGCCAGCAGGTGAAGCTCACCTTCGAAACGCAGGAACTCGCCGAAGCCTACGCCCAGCGCAACGGCATCGAATACCGCGTCATCGCACCGAAGGATCCGGTCCGCCAGGTCGTCGCCTATCCGGACAATTTCCGCTATACGCGCACGCAGCCCTGGACGCATTGAGATTTCTGGTCCAGATATGCCGCATCCGGTCGCGCTCGTGAGACGCGGCCGCCGGACGGCCCCTTAGCTCAGCTGGATAGAGCACCTGCCTTCTAAGCAGGTTGTCGCAGGTTCGATTCCTGCAGGGGTCGCCACCATTTCAAGTGTCCGTACCGAAGAGATGGGTAACAGCTGGTTTCGGCCTCTGGTGCGGACTCATGTCTGGTCCAGCGGCCCGAGCGGACATTGTCGCTATTCTCGCCGAAGCAAGTTTGTGAGCTTGTTCATATTTCGTTCCCATGGTGCTACTCTCACCCTCAGTGACCGCAAGAGGCATTTATGGATCAATGGGCCAAGTTCGAGCGACTGAAGGCACTTCACCAGGGAGACAGCGCCTTTGTCATCCCCAACCCATGGGACGCCGGTTCGGCTCGCCTTCTCGCAAGCCTTGGCTTCGAGGCGCTCGCGACCACCAGCGCGGGTTACGCCTTTTCCAAAGGCAAGTTGGATTCATTCGCGAGCCTTGGACGGGATGAGGTTCTTGAGAACGCTGCCGAGATCATCCGTGCTACGGATCTTCCTGTCTCTGCCGACCTTGAAGATGGCTTCGGTGCGTCGCCAGAAACCTGTGCGGAAACCATCCGCTTGGCCTGCGAAACCGGACTTGTCGGCGGATCGATCGAAGACGCAACAGGGAATTCTGCTGCCCCGATCTACGAGCTGTCGCAAGCCGTCGAGCGCATCCATGCTGCAGCAGAGGCTGCACGCGGTCTGCCTTTCCTACTCACGGCGCGGGCGGAGAACTATCTTTGGGAGAGACCCGATCCGGACGATACCATCGAAAGGCTGCAGGCGTTTTCGGCCGCTGGGGCAGATGTACTTTACGCCCCGGCTTGCCTGATATCGAGGCAATCAGAACCGTCTGTGCAGCCGTGGACAAGCCAGTCAACGTGGTCATGGGTTTGAAAGGGCGAAAATACTCTGTTGCCGAACTGTCGAGCGTCGGCGTGCGCCGCGTGAGTGTCGGCGGCTCTTTCGCGCGGGCCGCGCTGGGTGCGTTGATGCGCGCCGCTATGGAGGTCAAAACAGCCGGTACGTTTGAGTATGCCGACGACGCGCTCTCCGCTGCATTCGCCAGCCAACTGATGTCACGGGAGAAGCGCCAGGACAGGCTATGAGTTGGGCAGAACCAAAGTCGAGAAGCAAGCTTTCTTCAAGGGACCGCTGCGGCGGTTAGTTTGTCGTCAGCAGGACGACCCGGACGGAACGTCACGGTGACTTTCTTCGCGCGGATGAAACCATCCAGCCCGTAACAGGGTCGGAGCTCGATTTCGATGTCTTCTGGTCCTTTTGGCAGGGCATAGTAGCTGGCTCGACCGCGATCAGCTGCATAGCGGAGGACGAGACCGTTGATCACGTTCTGACGGCTGAAGCCGTCCAGCTGCAGGTCCATAATATCTTCGAAGGTGAAGGTGACGACTGCGTGCTTGTCGAGGACGCGATAGCCATCTTGATCAACAGCGTCGGTGCCAATCCAGCCGTGAATCTTCAGCTCGCTTATGCCAGTGCGATTGAGAGCGAGACTCAAAATTTCCGCGTCATGAAAGGTCGGCTTTTGGCCGAACCACGCCAGCAGTTCCGGACCTCCGGGCATCTTCTCGTAGGTCATCTCATCTCACACGGCAGATTGGTGATGCCACACGATAGCCATTTCAGATGAATTGGCAATCGGCTCTGAATGCACCGTGTCCGCCGCCTGCTGGGCGGCGGCTTCGTCCCAAATGAGTTGCCGCCGGCTTGCGAGCCTGACACTGCAAGCCGGCGGCGCATTCTATTTAGCGACCTTGAAAAATCTTGATGAGCTTCGGGGTGGGCCGGTGACGTTTGATGTCAACGACGTCGTCATAAGTGGCGCGACCGGAAGCGATCGCTGCGACAAATCGATTGCAGCCAACGCGCGCAGCGTCTTTGTCCGAGGTGTTTGTCAAAAGGCCGAAGTTGCGAGTGGTCCTTCCGTCGAAGCCCCTCACGCATTCTTTGACGGCTTCATTTCTCGCTCTCGAGCTGCCCTGCAGCAATGTGACGAGAGCATCATAGTCCTGACGCGTCGGCGTGCAGGCCGTAAGCAATCCCATGGCAATCAATACTGTTAAGATACCAGCGCGCATTATTATATTATTCCCTTAATGACCCATTGATCGGCGTTCGGTGTTTATTTCGATTCGTGTGACGCGGGAAAGACCATGTGCGAAATTGCGAAGGTCGATCAGAAGGCAGAAATGCCTTGCTTCAAACGCGCTTGAAATGGCGAAGCCAGGAAGATACGCGCGGCTCGAATTCTGCAGTCGTTCCGTTATTCGCCAAAGCTCAGGAACGCGGTGCCCATATCTGTTCGAGCGGCGAATTTGCACTGCTCGAGCGTTTTCCGCAAATTCTTCCCTGGAATCTGCTCGAGCGATCTCAGTGAACGACCGAGAGGTAGCGGATGCCGGCTTCATCAGCCGCTCTCATCAGCGCTTCCCGTGCGGCATTTGGGGGCGTGGTGCCGCGGATGGCGTCGAGGCATGTCCTCACCGCCACGACATATTCCTCGCCGTCATCGCCGGGCCATTGGGAAATGAGCATGGTGGCTGCGTCGCCGAGGGTCCTGACGACGCTGTATTTTTCCTGGCCGCTCATGAGGATCCTCAGTGCGGGAAACTGATGCGATGTGTACCGATTCATGACATTTGGTCCTTGCATCATAAACATATTAGTAACTCTGCAAGAAGTGTTCCAACCAGCGCTGCAGGATGATTATCCTCTATGAATCGGCAAAAGCAGTCGGCAACGCCTCTCCAGGCAGGAAGCCGGGAACTTGTTTTAAACACATTGCCGTCATATTGATTCATCTATCGAAATTGCTTGTCGAGCTTGGTTGCGCCTTGGCGTCCCAGCTGATCTTTCCTTTCAAAATCGATTTCTGCGCCGTCCGGCAGCCGCCGGAGGGTGATTGTCATGCCGGTTGAGGGGGGATCGTCATGAACGCAGGCAATTCTTTGATCGACACAAGCCTCCGCCCACACCCATCGTCGCTGCCTGATATGCCTTCGGTCTTTGACCGCGGATGTCAGCGGCGGCATTCCGGCTGGGTTTTCCAGCCATTGAGGAGAATTTCATGAGCAAGACCAATGCAGAGGCACTGTTGCGCAAAGCGCAGCGCCAGGTTGCCAATACCAGCGGCGGTGGCCATCTCGGCGGCACCAACTTCGGTCAGGGCAATGATGCCAAGACCTCGTCCGGAAGCGGCAATCGCCCGGCGGGCAAGGGTCGGCCGCCAGCTGGCGGCAAACGCTGACTATAAAGCCGCGCGTCTTTTCCGATTTAAGGAACTATGCAGAGGTTGCAGCATCGCGATTGAAGACAGCCCCGCCAAAATGGCGGGGTTTCTGTTTGACAGGCCTCTGAAGGGCGCGGCTCTTCTCAGCGATCCAGGAAATGATCGAAGTAGACCTGGGGGATGGGGTAGGCGTGGACGCCTCTGTCGACGAAGCTGCGCCTATAGAGGCAATTTCTGAGAGCCGCGTTGTAATAAAGGCTTCGCGGGTCCGGCGAGCCTCGTCGCCATGAGCTTGCTTCCGGCACGCAGCGTTGGAGTGCCTTGTCGTATCGAGCCAGGAGGACCGGGTCCGTATCGACCCGAATGCCGCTGTAGGATTGATAGTTTGAAGGAGATTCTGCGGCCGATATACAGCCCAGGCTCAGTGCAACACCAACGACTGCCATCAATCTCATCGGATTTAATTCTCCCCTGATCGATTATCGAAGTATCGAGCCAAACATTATTGGTTCCAGCGCCTGCGGGCAAGGGACGCCTTGTTCCGGCGTCCGCATCTGCCCGAGACGTTGCCCGCATCGCTGCCGCCACAGAATAGCGGCAGCGATGCGTCATCGATCAATCCAGGAGATCGGCCGGGACTTTGCCGCCATTTTCCGAAAGCCGCTTCATCAGGGCCTTGTGCAGCCACATGTTCATTTTTGCGGAATCGTTGGTGTCGCCGGTATAGCCGAGTTCAGCGGCAAGTTCCTTGCGTTCGGTCAGGCTCGCATCCATCCCGACGGCTTTCATCAGGTCTACGATCGAGCGGCGCCAATCGAGTTTCTGACCGCTCTTGTTCGCAGCCGCATCGAGGATCGGGACGATATCGACTGTGGCTGTGCCTGGTGCGGTGGCCGTGGGGACCGGCTTGCTCTGCGGGGCAGGGGCCGCGGGCGCCGGACTGGGGGCTGCCGACGGTGAGGCAGGCGCTGGCGCCGGCTCTGTCTTCGGCGCGCCGGCAGCAACGGGTTCGGCTGCTTTCGCCTCTCCGAAGATTGCATTTTTGATCTTGTCGAAAATACCCATTTTAAACCTCCAGTTCCCTCAGATGAGAACATGCAGAAACATGGACTTCCCGCTTGATATATCCAGGCGGAAAGGGAGTTATTTTTAGCATGTTCAATCGCTGGTGGAAAAGCCAATGCGCGCGACATCTGAGGTCGATCATAGGGAAAAGCTGCCATACGATTATTCGCCGACGGCTGAAGATTGCTGGCGCCATCGGAGGGAATACTTCAGCAGTCCTCCGACTGTTAGCAGACATGCCCGTTTTTGGCACAGTCGGTCGGTCGATTCGGAATTCAATAACCGTGAAACATCATTGCACGCCGCCGAACCGACTTTGCCGCGCCATGCTGTGAAACCTTCGTCATCTCTTCACGTTGCCTTGCCATGGACGTCCTGTAGTTGCAGGCGTCCGATCGATCGAAGGCACGCGCGTTCCTCGATTTTCGACTGCCGGGCAGATCGTTCGGCCCAATGGAAACGGAGGAAAACATGACCCATAACCACAATAGACTCTCCTTTGCAGTCTTCGCATCTACCTGCGCCCTCCTTGCCATGCCGGCAAGCGATGCGCGTGCGATCGATGTCGGTGTGTCGGTGAATGCAGGCAACGCCGTCAGCGCCGATGTCGGGGCTTCGATTGGCGGCGGGAGCGGCATCAGCGCCGATGCCGATGCTTACGTTGGCGGCTCGAGTGGCGTCAATGCCGATGCGACCGCCAATGCCGGCAGTGGCCGGGGCATCGACGCCGATGTCAATGCCAGTGTCGGCGGTGGCAACGGTCTCGACGCAGACGCCCACGCCAGGATCGGTGGCGGGCGTGGCGTCAATGCCGATCTCAACCCACGCATCGGCGGTTCCGATGGAATCGATGCCAACACAACGGCCTCGGTCGGCAGCGGTAATGGCATCGCCAATCTCGCCATAGGCGGGGTAGACGAAGCTGGCGGCGGAGCCACGGCTACGTCTGGCAGCACCCTCAGCCCCTCACAGGCCCGCACTCTGGAGGCCTTCCGGGCGAGGCCTGTCAATGAGCAGCGCAAGATGCTCGTCCGTTGCGCCGACATCTCCGGCTCCGGCGGTGATTCCGGTCTTGCCGGTCTCTGCAGTCTGCTGCAGGCGACAGCCTCCCGCTGAACGTGAAAGACCCGCCGACCGGGAGGCGCGGCGGGTCTTTTCAAAGGACGCTTCGATTTAGTGCAAGATCTGGCTGAGGAACAGCTTGGTGCGTTCGTGCTGCGGATTGTCGAAGAACTCGGCCGGCGAATTCTGTTCGACAATTTGGCCCTGGTCCATGAAGATGACGCGGTTGGCGACCTGGCGGGCAAAGCCCATTTCATGGGTGACGCAGAGCATGGTCATGCCTTCCTCTGCAAGACCTACCATGGTGTCGAGCACTTCCTTGATCATTTCGGGGTCGAGCGCCGAAGTCGGCTCGTCGAACAGCATGATCTTCGGGTTCATGCACAGCGACCGGGCGATCGCCACGCGCTGCTGCTGGCCGCCGGAGAGCTGGCCCGGATATTTGTTGGCCTGCTCCGGGATCTTGACCCGCTTCAGGAAGTGCATGGCCACTTCTTCGGCTTGCTTCTTCGGCATCTTGCGGACCCAAATTGGTGCCAGCGTGCAGTTTTCCAGGATCGTCAGATGCGGGAAGAGGTTGAAGTGCTGGAACACCATGCCGACTTCGCGCCGCACCTCGTCGATCTTTTTCAGATCGTTAGTGAGCTCGGTGCCGTCGACGACGATCTTGCCTTTCTGATGCTCTTCAAGGCGGTTGATGCAGCGGATCATCGTTGACTTGCCCGAACCCGACGGGCCGGCAATGACGATGCGCTCGCCGCGCATGACCTTCAGGTTGATGTCGCGCAGCACGTGGAAATCGCCGTACCACTTGTTCATGTTGACGATCTCGACCGCCACTTCCGTTGCGGAAACGGTGAGCTTTTTCGCTGGAGCTTCAGCCATGACTATTTTCCCTCATTCTTATCGTTGTAGCGTTCTTATCGTTTGTGGCCGGTATCGAGATGGCGTTCCATGAAGCCTGAATAACGCGACATGCCGAAGCAGAACAGCCAGAAGATGAAGCCCGCGAAGATCAGGCCCGTCATTGGCGTGACGGCGCTTGCCCAGTTGGCATCGGAGAAGTTCAGCTTGACGATGCCAAGCAGATCGAACATGCCGATAATGGTGACCAGCGACGTGTCCTTGAAGGTTCCGATGAAAGTGTTCACGATGCTCGGGATCACCAGCTTGATGGCCTGCGGCATGATGATCAACCGGGTCTTCTGCCAGTAGCCGAGGCCAAGCGAATCGGCGCCTTCGAACTGTCCCTTCGGGATCGCCTGAAGGCCGCCGCGGATCACTTCCGCCATATAGGCCGACGTGAAGATCGACACGCCGATCAGCGCCCGAAGCAGTTTGTCCACGTTCCAGCCTGTCGGAAGGAAAAGCGGCAGCATGACACTTGCCATGAACAGAACGGTGATCAGCGGAACGCCTCGAATGACCTCGATGAAGGTAACGCAAAGCATCCGGATGACGGGCATCTTCGAGCGGCGTCCCAGCGCAAGCAGAATGCCGACGGGTAGGGAGACGGCAATACCGACAAAGGACAGGACGAGCGTCACCATCAACCCGCCCCAGAGTGGAGTTTCCACCACTTCGAGGCCGAAGCCGCCGTGAAGAAGCCAGAAGGCGACGATCGGCAGGACGGCGAACAGAAGAATGGCGTTCAGGCCCTTGCGCGGCGCCGACGGGATCAGCATTGGAACCAGCAGCACAATGAACAGGATCCCGACGATCGCCGGCCGCCAACGCTCACCGAGCGGGTAGCGGCCGAAGATAAACTGATCGTACTTGGCGCTGATGAAGGCCCAGCATGCACCGCTCCAGCCGTCAGGCTGGATGCCGCCCTGGAGCGTCGTCGCGCAGAATGTGCGGTCCGGACCGGACCACACGGCCTGGATGAACAACCAGTTGACGAGCTGCGGCACGGCCCATGCGATGAGCGCAAGAGCCAGAATTGTCAGGATCACGTCCTTCGGAGTTGCCAGGAGATTGCGACGTATCCAGGCGACGGCTCCCCTCTCGCCGGGCGGCGGCGGTTCGGCGGCAAGGATGGACGTTCTGACGAAGGGTTTATCAGCAACCGACATCTTATCTCTCCACCAGTGCCATCTTGGCATTGAACCAATTCATGAACAGCGACGTGAGAATGCTCAAACTGAGATAGACGATACCCCAGATGCAGACGATCTCGATCGCTTGACCGCTCTGATTGAGGATCGTGCCACCGACGGCAACGAGATCCGAGAAACCGATCGCGATGGCGAGTGAGGAGTTCTTGGTCAGGTTGAGGTACTGGCTCGTCAGCGGCGGGATGATGATGCGCAGCGCCTGCGGCACCACGACAAGTCTCGTCACGCTCGACGGATGCAGCCCCAGCGCGCCGGCTGCTTCGGATTGTCCCTTTGGAACGCCGCGAATGCCGCCGCGAACGATCTCGGCGATGAACGAGGCGGTATAGAAGGACAGAGCGAGAAACAGCGACATGAATTCGGGGCCGACGACGGAGCCGCCCGTGAGGTTGAATTTTCCGGCAACCGGAACGTCGAAGGTGAGCGGAAAGCCGGAGACAACGAAGACCAGCAATGGCAAGCCGACGATCAGCGCGATCGCCGTCCATACGGTGTGGAACGGCTGGCCGGTTGCGGCTTGGCGTTTGTGGGCCCAGCGCGCGATGATGATGGTGGCGACAATCGCAATCACGAGGGCGATGCCGACCGCTATCATGCCCGTCTCGAAGATTGGCTTCGGGAAGGCTAGTCCTCTGTTGTTGAGGTACATGCTGAACGGCAGACCCACCGACTCGCGCGGCTGCGGCAAGACGGAGAGAACGCCGAGATACCAGAAAAAGATGACGAGCAGCGGCGGAATGTTGCGGAAAACCTCGACATAGACCGTGCAGAGCTTGGCAATCAGCCAATTGCGCGACAGCCGGCCGATCCCGATCAGAAAGCCGATGATGGTCGCCGTGAAGATACCCGTCACCGCCACCAGCAAGGTATTCAGAATACCGACGAGAAGTGCGCGCGCATAAGTCGAGTCACTCGAGAAGCCGATCAGCGACTGGCCGATTTCGAAACCGGCGCGACCGCGAAGAAAGCCGAAACCCGATGCCGTATTGCTGCGGGCAAGGTTCACGGCCGTGTTATGGGCCACCCACCACACAAAGCCCACGAGAACGACAATTGTTAGAACCTGGTAAAATATGCTCCGGTATTTCGGGTCGTACATTGCCGACCGGAAACTCCAGCCGGTGCCATGCAAAGGTGTCCTATCCACAGCCTCATGCGTCATACCGCGCCAATCCCCTTGTGCCCGTTTTCGGGCTTTCTTTTTTAACTTTTGGAAGCGGGAAAGCGGCTCGGCCGCCCTCCCGGTAGTTCATGCCAGTGCTCGATTAACGAACCGGCGGTGCGTACTGGATGCCGCCCTTGTTCCACAGAGCATTCAAGCCGCGTTCGATCTTGAGCGGGCTGCCCTGACCGATGTTGCGCTCAAAGATTTCGCCATAATTGCCGACGCCCTTGATGACGTTGGCGGCCCAGTCATTGGTCAGGCCGAGATCGGTACCGATCTTGGTGTCGGTCTCGCTGCCGAGGAAGCGCTTGATATCCGGGTTCGGCGAGTTCTTCATCTCGTCGACATTTGCCTGGGTGATGCCGAACTCTTCGGCATTGATCAGCGCATAAGCCGTCCAGGAAACGATGTCGAACCACTGATCATCACCCTGACGGACGGCCGGGCCAAGCGGCTCCTTGGAGATGATCTCAGGAAGGATGACGTGTTCGTCGGGATTCTTCAGCGTCAGACGCAACGAATAGAGACCGGATTGGTCGGTCGTGTAAACGTCGCAACGACCGGCGTCGTAGGCCGCGTTGACCTCAGGAAGATTTTCGAAGACGACCGGATTGTACTGCAGATTGTTCGTCTTGAAATAATCGGCAAGGTTCAGTTCGGTGGTGGTACCCGACTGCACGCAGACTGCGGCGCCGGAGAGTTCGAGAGCCGACTTCACGTTCAGGCCCTTGCGCACCATGAAGCCCTGGCCGTCATAATAGGTGACGGGACGGAAGTTGAAGCCGAGTGCGGTGTCGCGATTGATCGTCCAGGTCGTATTGCGCGAGAGGACGTCGATTTCGCCGGACTGCAGAGCGGTGAAACGTTCCTTCGCGTTTGTCGGCGTATACTTGACCTTGGTGGGGTCGCCGAACACGGCCGAAGCGACGGCCTTGCAGAAATCGACGTCGAAGCCGGCCCAATTGCCGGAAGCGTCAGGTGCGGCAAAGCCGGTAAGGCCGGTATTGACGCCGCACTGAACGAAACCCTTTGCCTTGACGTCTGAGAGAGTGGTGGCGGAGGCGGCCGAGGCGCCAACTGCCAAAACTGCTGCGCCGATGGCGGCCGACAGGAGCTTATTTTTCATTTTCCCAACCTTTTCCGTTGTCTTATCTTTTCTTGTGGAGAGTGCGTGCCGACAATCCGTGCCGCCTCCCCATTGTCTCGACACCCTCCCGGCGCGAGTGACCCTATCACAGTCGCAAATGTCACTACGGTCAAGTGTCGCGCCCAATAATTGCGGCGAAATGCAACATTTTGGCAGATAGCGCTGCATTCATGGGCGGTTGACTAGGAAATAGGCGTCCTGTTGCGGAAAAATAACGCGAAAATCGAAATTTCCATCATTTCGGATCGTCGCCTCCAACCGATCCTCAAGGGGTTGACCCGAAACGGTCGGGCGTCCAAAAGTCTGGTTTCGCGACCTTTCGCAAAGGCTATCCCCGACATGAAAGACAAAGACAGCTTGCTGCAGAATGCCGGCATCAATACCCGCCTGACCCATATCGGCAACGACCCCTTCGACTATCACGGCTTCATCAATCCGCCGGTCGTGCACGCCTCGACGGTGTTGTTTCCGAATGCGCGGGCGATGGAGACGCGCACGCAGAAATACACCTACGGAACGCGCGGCACACCGACGACGGATGCGCTCTGCGAGGCGATCGACGCACTTGAAGGCTCGGCCGGAACGATCCTTGTGCCGTCGGGCCTTGCGGCCGTCACCATTCCGTTTCTGGGTTTCGTCGCTGCCGGCGATCATGCGCTGGTGGTCGATTCGGTCTATGGCCCGACGCGCCATTTCTGCGACACGATGCTGAAGCGCCTCGGTGTCGAGGTGGAATATTACGATCCGGAGATCGGCGCCGGCATCGAGACGCTGTTCCGGCCGAACACGAAGCTCGTCCACACCGAGGCTCCCGGCTCCAATACCTTTGAAATGCAGGATATTCCGGCGATCTCGGCGGTTGCGCATCGCCATGGCGCCGTCGTCATGATGGACAATACCTGGGCGACGCCGGTCTATTTCAGGCCGCTCGATTACGGCGTCGACATCTCGATCCACGCATCGACGAAATATCCGTCCGGCCATTCCGACATCCTGCTCGGAACGGTTTCGGCCAATGCCGAGCACTGGGAGCGGCTGAAGGAAGCAAACGGTGTGCTCGGCATCTGCGGCGCACCCGATGATGCCTACCAGATTCTGCGCGGATTGCGCACCATGGGCCTGCGCCTCGAGCGGCATTATGAAAGCGCACTCTCGATCGCGGAATGGCTCGAGGGCAGGGACGACGTCGCCCGCGTGCTGCATCCGGCCCTGCCGAGTTTCCCCTCGCACCATCTCTGGAAGCGCGATTTCAAGGGTGCCAGCGGCATCTTTTCCTTCGTGCTTGCCGCCGATGGTCCCGAAAAGTCCAGAGCAAAGGCGCATGCCTTCCTGGACGCGCTCAGGATTTTCGGTCTCGGCTATTCCTGGGGTGGCTTTGAAAGCCTCGCCTTGCATGCCTATCTCAACGATCGCAAGGTCGCCAAGGCGCCGACGGACGGTCCGGTCATCCGCCTGCAGATCGGCATCGAGGACGTGGCCGACCTGAAGGCCGATATTGAACGGGGTTTTGCGGCGGCAAGCGCGGTCTGATCAGGCACGCTCATCGTCGCTTGCGGCGCCTCAAGGCAGATCGACAGCCCGATAGCCGTAGATCCAATCGAGATCTGCCGCGAGGCTTAGCGGCGGCTTGAGGCCGAGCACGAGATCGCGGCCGATCCGGATCGGCCCTTTCGCATGATAGGCGAACCGGTTGAAGGCGCCACGCTGGCGAAGCTTCGCAATGCGCGGCGCCCGATGTCTTTCAAACCGCGCCAGCGCTTCCGCCACGGGACGGTTCGAAAGAAACGCGGCCAGTTCGTAGGCATCTTCGATCGCCATCGCCGCTCCCTGGGCGGCAAAAGGCATCATCGCATGCGCTGCGTCGCCGATCAGAACCGTCTTTCGGCCATCCTGCCATGCGCCTGATGTGGTTTCGAACAGCGGCCAGAACGTCAGCTTCCTATTTCTGTCGAGCAGCGAGACGATCGCGGTGTTCCAGCCGGAAAGGCGCGCCCGCAGTTGCGCCCGCTGCTCGGCCGTCGCTTCGCTTTGCCAGGCCTGGGGCGCGATATTGCCGGCCGTGATCGCCACCATGTTGAAGCTGCCGGTCTCCCTCAGCGGATAGCAGACGAGATGCGCCGAACCGCCGAGAAAGGCCGAAACGCTTGTCCGGTCGAGGAAACCGGGCGCCTCCGTTTCGGCAATGGTGAAGCGGTAGGCGATATTGCCGGAAAAGCGCGGCGAGGGGCTGCCCGGAACGATTTGCCGGAGCTTCGACCAGACGCCGTCGGCGCCGATCACGACATCGACCGCTCGCTCGAAAGGCGGTGGGGTCGAGTCCATCCGCACGCCGAGGTGAAGCCGGCAGAGCGGATCGGCTGCAACCGCAGCCAAAAGGGCTTTCTGCAATGTGGTTCGGTGCAGGACGCCATAAGGTGCGCCCCAGCGTTCCCGCGCGAATTTGCCGGCCGGCACCGCCGCGAGCTGGCGCAGCGACCCACCCGATATCAGCCGGATCGCGTCCGGCTCAAGCCAGACCTTTGACAGTCCCTCAAGGATACCAAGTTCGGCAAGGATGCGGGAAGCGTTCGGCGAAACCTGCAATCCGGCGCCGATGTCGGTGAGTTCACCCGCCTGCTCGAAGATCTCAGAGCTGATACCCCGGCGTGAAAGCGCAAGGGCAGCTGTCAGTCCTGATATCCCGGCGCCGATGATGGCGGCATGTTCGATCGGCATTGTCCGTCCGATCCGGATCTGGACCGGTTACGCCGCCTTCACATGGAAAACGCAACCGGCCGGATTGGTCTGGCTGGGCTTGAGCGCGGAATTGAAACGATAAAGCGTCGAGCAGTAGGAACAGACCTTCTCGTTGTCGTCGCCCATGTCGATGAAGATATGCGGATGATCGAAGGGAGCCGAAGCGCCCGTGCACATGAATTCCTTGACGCCGACTTCGATAACGCGGTGACCGCCGTCGTTCTGGAAGTGGGGAATGTTGTGGCCGGCCATGTCGCTCTCCGAATGCTCTGAAATGTGCGCGAACCTTATAAGCCTTCGCCGCAAATGTGTAGAGCCAAAGCGCCGCGCCAGGCACAGTTTTTAGCCACAGTTTTTGGCTTCACGATAAAGGGCCGCTCGATTATGGTCGCGCCAAAAAGGAAGGCCCGATGAACCTGAATACGCCGACATTTTCGAGCTTCACCCATGACGGATTGCAGCTCGCCTTCTTCGATGAGGGCGATCCGGCCGGCGTCCCCGTGTTGTTGATCCACGGCTTTGCCTCGACCGCAAACGTCAACTGGGTGCATCCGGGCTGGCTGAAGACGCTCGGCGATGCCGGCTACCGGGTGATCGCCATCGACAATCGCGGCCACGGCGCAAGCGACAAGCCGCACGATGCCGAAGCCTATCGTCCCTGGGTCATGGCCGGCGATGCGATCGCCTTGCTGGATCATCTCGGCATCCCGGAAGCCAATGTCATGGGCTATTCGATGGGCGCGCGCATTTCCGTTTTTGCCGCGCTTGCCAATCCGCATCGCGTCCGTTCGCTGGTGCTCGGCGGCCTCGGCATCGGCATGACCGACGGCGTCGGCGACTGGGACCCGATCGCAGATGCGCTGCTGGCTCCCTCGCTGGAGGCGGTGACGCATACCCGCGGCCGCATGTTCCGCGCCTTCGCCGAGCAGACGAAGAGCGACCGCGTCGCGCTTGCCGATTGTATCCGCGGCTCGCGCGATCTCGTCGCCCGCTCCGACATGGCCAAGCTGGACATGCCGACGCTGATCGGCGTCGGCACCAAGGATGATATCGCCGGCTCGCCGCAGGAATTGGCGGCGCTGATGCAAAATGCCGAAGCGCTCGATATTCCCGGCCGCGATCATATGCTCGCCGTCGGCGACAGGGTTTTCAAGCAGGCGGTTCTGGCCTTCTACGCAAAGGTCGCCCATCGCTGACAACATCGTGATGCCGAAAAACCATACTAAAAAACCATGGCGACGGCACCCATTTATGTTATTGGCGTTTTCCTCTATATATTGGCATTCCGAAAACGGCATTCCTTCCGGCAACGAGGAGAGCGGCGATGGTCGCAAAGACTGACATTCGTGCTTTTGACACAGGCCATCCGCTGAAGGTGATGGATCCCATCTGGGACAGCCTGCGTGAGGAAGCCCGACTCGCCGCCGAACGCGATCCGGTTCTCGCCGCCTTCCTCTATTCTACTGTGATCAACTACCATTCGCTCGAGGAATGCGTCATCCACCGCATCTGCGAACGTCTCGATCACCCCGACATGCAGGCGAACCTGCTTCGCCAGACCTTCGAGGAAATGCTCCTCGACTGGCCGGACTGGAGCTCCATCCTGCGTGTCGATATCCAAGCGATCTACGACCGCGATCCCGCATGCCTGCGCTTCATGGAGGCGGTACTTTATTTCAAGGGCTTCCACGCGCTGCAGACGCATCGTCTCGCCCATTGGCTGCTGAACCGCGGCCGGCGTGATTTTGCGCTTTATCTGCAGAGCCGTTCCTCCAGCGTCTTCCAGACCGACATCAATCCGGCCGCCCGTATCGGCAAGGGCATCTTCCTCGATCACGCCACCGGCCTCGTCGTCGGCGAGACGGCCGTCATCGGCGACAACGTCTCGATCCTGCACGGCGTCACACTCGGCGGTACCGGCAAGGAGGGCGCTGACCGCCATCCGAAGATCGGCTCCGGCGTGATGATCGGCGCCGGTGCGAAGATCCTCGGCAATATCGAGATCGGCTATTGCTCACGCGTCGCCGCCGGCTCCGTCGTCCTGAAGGCGGTGCCGCCCAAGAAGACGGTTGCGGGCGTGCCGGCCAAGGTCGTCGGCGAGGCCGGTTGTTCCGAGCCGTCGCGCAACATGGACCAGGTGATCGGCGCCGATATCTGAGCGCCCATTGGAAACAAGGATAGGAAAAGTCGGCGGGATCCGAACGGGGAGGGCCATGAGCAAACGGCAACCTTGCCTTTACACCGCTGCATTTCCTGTGCAAGAAGCGGCCAATCAAGACCGCTTACGGAGATGACAGAGTGAAGCCAGAAGAAATCAAGAAGCTCGACGCCTATTTCAAGCGCATGTTCAACCCGCAGATGATCGTCAAGGCGCGTCCGCGCAAGGATGATTCTGCGGAAGTCTATCTCGGCGAAGAATTTCTGGGTGTCGTCTATATTGATGACGAGGACGGCGACCGCTCCTACAACTTTTCGATGGCGATCCTCGACGTCGATCTCTGACCGCGCTCGAATGCTTCAAAGGGACCGAACGGTGCGATCCGTTCGGTCTTTTTTGTTTTTTCGATTCGGAGCGAGAATTTGTTCAAAACTTCCGGTTGCGGCATTCTGATATATTTTAGCAAAATCAATTAAAGACGTACGTGCCCCGACGCGTGGGCTTTGTTATATGATTGTCATGCAGCTCCTGGATGTTTTGCAACGCACAAGACTACTTGACTATTTGTGCGTTGCAGCTACCCTGCCGCCACCAACAGCCCAACGGAGGATGGCTCATGTTCAACTTTGACGATGCTAACAAGAAGAGCAAGGAAGCCGTCGACACGGCACTGAAAAACTATTCCGACACCACCAAGGGCTTTCAGGCGATCGCCGCTGAAGCCACGGAATATTCGAAGAAATCCTTTCAGGACGCGGTGACGCATTTCGAAACCCTAGCCGGCGTCAAGAGCTTCGAGGCCGCTTTCGAGCTGCAGACGAGCTACGTTAAGGCGTATTTTGAAGGCTTTGTCTCCGAGACCACGAAGCTCAGTGAGATGTATGCCGATCTCGCCAAATCAGCCTACAAGCCCCATGAAGCACCGATCGCCGCTGCCGTCGTCAAGAGCGCCAAGTCGGCGCCGTCGGCGACGCCTGCTGCCGCATGAATTGATTTTGACGGCGCAACCTGCGCGACATATTGAAAAATGAGGACCGGCTACGCATCTGTGGCCGGTCTTTTTGTTTCCGCTTTCGCTGCAGCGCCCGCATGGGATCGACCAGGGACTTTTTTGGTCTTTCCCGTGCATGCCGGCCATTTCTTGATTGCAGTGTCTGACAGGGGGCTTAAAATCAGCCTATTATGAACTAAGTTAGTGTTTCAGATATTCGGCGGGAAAAGCACCCTCCCATGCTCCGCCGGATTGCTTGAGGAATGAATGACAATGATCGCAAAGCCGATCCGGATGCAGAACGACAGCGAAAGGAACGGGGACAACGCAAATCGAACCTCGGTCATCACACGCACCAAGCCGAAGACCAAAAAGCCCAACCTCTATCGCGTGCTGCTTTTGAATGACGACTACACTCCCATGGAATTCGTCATCCATATTCTGGAGCGTTTTTTTCAGAAGGATCGTGAAAGTGCCACCCGCATCATGCTTCATGTCCATAACCACGGCGTTGGCGAATGCGGAATATTCACATACGAGGTAGCGGAAACGAAGGTCAGCCAGGTGATGGACTTCGCCCGGCAGCACCAGCATCCGCTGCAATGCGTCATGGAAAAGAAGTGAGGATCTGAACGTGCCAACATTTTCGCCTAGTTTAGAGAAGGCGCTCCATCAGGCACTGACCTTTGCCAACGAGCGGCACCACGAATATGCGACGCTCGAGCATCTGCTGCTCGCCCTGATCGACGATGCCGATGCGGCCGCGGTCATGGGTGCCTGCAATGTCGATCTCGACACCTTGCGCAAGACGCTCGTCGAATATGTCGATAACGAACTTTCCAACCTGATCACCGGTTATGACGAGGATTCGAAGCCGACCTCCGGCTTCCAGCGCGTCATCCAGCGTGCCGTCATCCACGTGCAATCGTCTGGCCGCGAAGAGGTGACCGGCGCCAACGTGCTCGTCGCCATCTTCGCCGAGCGCGAAAGCCACGCCGCCTATTTCCTGCAGGAGCAGGAGATGACCCGCTACGATGCCGTCAACTATATCTCCCACGGCATCGGCAAGCGGCCGGGCGCTTCGGATGTGCGTCCCCCGCGCGGCGCTGAGGAAGAAGCCGAAAGCAGCAAGCCGACGGCGCGCGGCGGCGAGGAAGAGGGCGGCCCGAAGAAGCAGCAGGATGCGCTCAAGGCCTATTGCGTCAATCTCAACGAGAAGGCCAAGGGCGGCAAGATCGATCCGCTGATCGGCCGTCACGCCGAGGTCAGCCGCACCATCCAGATCCTGTGCCGCCGTTCGAAGAACAATCCGCTCTACGTCGGTGATCCCGGCGTCGGCAAGACGGCGATCGCCGAAGGCCTTGCCAAGCGCATCGTCGAAGGCAAGGTTCCCGAAGCCCTCGCCGATGCGACGATCTTCTCGCTCGACATGGGCACGCTGCTCGCCGGCACGCGCTACCGCGGCGATTTCGAGGAGCGCCTGAAGCAGGTCGTCAAGGAACTGGAAGAATATCCGGGCGCCGTGCTCTTCATCGACGAGATCCACACGGTGATCGGCGCTGGCGCCACCTCGGGCGGCGCGATGGATGCATCGAACCTGCTGAAGCCGGCCCTATCATCGGGCGCGATTCGCTGCATCGGTTCGACCACCTACAAGGAATACCGCCAGTTCTTCGAGAAGGATCGTGCGCTGGTCCGTCGTTTCCAGAAGATCGACGTCAGCGAACCGTCGATCGAAGATGCGATCGAGATCATGAAGGGCCTGAAGCCCTATTTCGAAGAGTATCACCACCTGCGTTATTCGAATGATGCCATCAAGTCGGCCGTCGAATTGTCGGCCCGCTACATCTCCGACCGCAAGCTGCCCGACAAAGCGATCGACGTGATCGACGAAACCGGTGCGGCCCAGATGCTGCTGCCGCCGTCCAAGCGCCGCAAGCTGATTACCGAAAAGGAGATCGAGGCAACGGTCGCCACGATGGCGCGCATTCCGCCGAAGACCGTCTCCAAGGACGATGAAGCGGTGCTCGCCAATCTCGAGCAGGAACTGCGTTCTGTGGTCTACGGCCAGGATATCGCGATCGAAGCTCTTTCGACCTCGATCAAGCTGGCGCGTGCCGGTCTTCGCGAGCCGAACAAGCCGATCGGCGCCTATGTCTTCTCCGGTCCGACCGGCGTCGGCAAGACCGAGGTGGCAAAGCAGCTGGCATCGTCGCTCGGCGTCGAACTCCTGCGCTTCGACATGTCGGAATATATGGAGCGGCACACGGTCTCGCGTCTGCTCGGTGCACCTCCCGGCTATGTCGGCTTCGACCAGGGCGGTCTTCTGACCGATGGCGTCGACCAGCACCCGCATTGCGTGGTCCTGCTCGACGAAATCGAGAAGGCCCATCCCGACATCTACAATATCCTCTTGCAGGTCATGGACCACGGCACGCTGACCGACCATAACGGCAAGAAGATCGACTTCCGCAACGTCATCCTGATCATGACGACCAATGCGGGTGCGTCGGAAATGGCCAAGGCGGCGATCGGCTTCGGCTCGTCCAAGCGCACCGGCGAGGACGAGGAGGCGCTGACCCGCCTGTTCACGCCGGAATTCCGCAACCGTCTCGACGCGATCATTCCTTTCGCGGCGTTGCCGACGGCCGTCATCCACAAGGTCGTACAGAAGTTCATCATGCAGCTGGAGGCCCAGCTTTCCGAAAGGAACGTCACCTTCGACCTGCACGAGAATGCGATCGCCTGGCTGGCGGAAAAGGGTTACGACGAGAAGATGGGCGCCCGCCCGCTTGCTCGCGTCATTCAGGATACGATCAAGAAGCCGCTCGCCAACGAAATCCTCTTCGGCAAGCTGAAGAAGGGCGGCGTCGTCAATGTCACCGTCGGCCCGAAGGAAGACGGCAAGCCCGGCATCGTGCTCGAAGCCATCTCGGAAACGGCGCCGATCAAGCCGAAGCCCGAAGCCGAGGTTGTGCATCCCGAAGCCGAGGATGGGGATGACGGCGAGCTGAAGACGAAGGCGGCCCGCAAGACCCGCGCCAAAGCGGTGCCGCAGGCCGAGCCTGAGGTCCGCGAAGCCCCGAAGAAGGGAAGCGCGGTTCCGAAGGTTCCACGCAAGAAGTAAGATACCGTCACCGAATTGGAAAAGGCCGCGTCACTGCGGCCTTTTTTGTGTCCGGATCTACATGCGCCCTTTCAGAGCTTGGTGTAGTCGATCTCGAGAAAATCGGCGACCTCGGGCACCCAGCGGTCGCGGACGAAGGCGACATGCAGGGGATGGAGGTTGTACGTGTCGTAGCCAGCCTGATCGTCGAATTCCATCGAAAAGCCGAAGGCATAAGCATTCTTTGGACTCGTCTGCCGAAGCTGCTCGAAATTCCGCACGCTCGGGATCTTGGCAAGCACCAGCGCGTCGGAGAGGAACGACGTTTCTTCAGCCGAGCCGGCTTCGTGCTTCAGGCGGAATGCGACAGTATGGCGGATCATGATCTTGTTCCAAATAATTGTCTGGATTGAATTCTCTCAAATCGACAGGGGTTGACCTTACCCCAGCGCTGCTCTGATCTTTTCGGCATTGCCGGCAAGCACGGCGCCGTCCTCCATCGTGCCGGAATGCGGCTTGAGGGCGGTGCCCTCATGGCGCGGGATGACGTGGAAATGCAGATGGAACACCGTTTGCCCGGCGGCCGGTTCGTTGAATTGGGCGATGAACACACCGTCGGCATCGAAGACGTCCTTGACCGCCTTGGCGACCTTCTGGACCACGGTGATCGCCTGGGTGAGGGTGGCTGGATCGGCATCGAGAATGTTGCGCGACCCCGCCTTCGGAACGACGAGCACGTGGCCCGGCGCCTGCGGCATCACATCCATGAAGGCGATGGTATACTCGTCCTCGTAGATCCGGTGCGAGGGGATTTCACCGCGCAGGATCTTGGCGAAGATGTTGTTGTCGTCATAAGCGGCAGGGTTGGTCATCGCGAAAATCTCCTCGTTTCCAGATTATCCGGGTAGCGCGGCCGGTGCGGCGGCGTCAATCCTCCTGCTGGCGCTCACCCTTGCGGAAAGGGCTGTGCTCGGTCAGCAACTCGCTCATCTGTTCGACATCGGCGCGCTCGCGGGCGAGATAGTCGCCGATCGCCCGGCGAAGGCCGGCATGCGCGACATAATGGGCGGAATGCGTCGTCACCGGCAGGTAACCGCGGGCGAGCTTGTGTTCGCCCTGGGCGCCGGCCTCGACACGTTTCAGCCCTTTCGAAAGGGCGAAGTCGATCGCCTGGTGATAGCAGACCTCGAAATGCAGGAAGGGATGATCCTCGATGCAGCCCCAGTGACGACCGTAGAGCGTATCGCCGCCGATGAAATTGATCGCGCCGGCGATATAGCGCCCGTCGCGTTTGGCCATGACGAGCAGGATATCGTCGGCCATGCGTTCGCCGATTAGCGAATAGAACTTACGGGTGAGGTAGGGCCGGCCCCACTTGCGCCCGCCGGTATCCATGTAAAACTTGAAGAACTGGTCCCAGATGCGTTCCGTCAGGTCGCGGCCGGTCAGCCAGTCGATGCTGATACCGTTTTCGAGGGCGGCGCGACGCTCCTTGCGCAACGCCTTGCGTTTGCGCGAGGCAAGCGTTTCGAGAAAATCCTCGTGATCGGCATAGCCGTCATTGATGAAATGGAACTGCTGGTCGGTGCGGTGCAGATAGCCGTCCATCTCGAAGACGCCGATCTCTTCGTCCGGCACGAAGGTGATATGGGCCGAGGAGATGCCGAGCCGGCGCACCACCTCCTTCAGACTTTCGGCGATCGCGCTCTGGACCGGCAGCCGCTGCAGCCCTTCGGCGACAAGAAGCCGCGGGCCTGTCGCCGGGGTGAACGGGATCGAGCACTGAAGTTTGGGATAATAGCGCCCGCCGGCCCGCTCGAATGCGTCGGCCCAGCCATGGTCGAAGACATATTCGCCCTGGCTGTGGTTCTTGAGATAGCCGGGCAGGGCGCCGATCAATTCGCCGCGCCCGGTCTCGAGCAGCAGATGGTGGCCGAGCCATCCGGTCTCGGCGTCGGCGGAGCCGGATTCCTCCAGCGACGATAAAAAGGCGTGCGAAACGAAAGGGTTGTAGGCAATCGCAGTGCAGGTCTTCGACGCCCCGGAAAGCCTGGACCAGCTCTCCGGGGAAATCGCGGTGAAGGAGCGTTCTACGCGAATGGATAATTCATCAGTCATGGGACAAATGCGAAGCCTGTGGGAGGATAGTCTCGGCTCTGCCTTACAGCGCCGCGCGTCTTTTCAGACGCGCAAAGGACGCTGTAACACTTTGAGTTGCTGCATAATTTATCCTCAAATGGATCCGATTTAAGGAGTTATGCAGCAGTCTGCGCATGATCTTGGCCAAAAAGCGAGCGTCAAGCAGTCGCACGCGGATCGAAGCCTTCGAAGGTCATCTGGTCTGCATTGGCGAATGTGCGTCGGCGCGCCTCTTCGTCACGCACCGTCCAGGTGATGACGGGAATGCCCTTTTCGCGTTCGCCGGTGATGAAGGCATTCGGCAGGTCGTCATAATAATAAGAGATGAAATCGAGACCGATCTCCATCGCCTTTTCATGCGTCTTGAACTCTTCCGGCGTGTTGCCGTTGGCGGTCAGCCCGAGCGGGTAGGGTGAGCCAAGCGCCTTCAGGTCGCGCAGCAGCCAGTGGTCGAAGCTCATCAGCGCCACCTTGCCCTCATAGCCTTCGAGGACCTCGAGCACAGCTTCGGCGAAACCTTCGTCATCGGCCTCGCGCCCCTTGAGCTCCAGCACCAGTGGCACCTTGCCTTCGACGAGATCGAGAAGCTGGCGCAGCGTCGGCACCTTGTCGCTCGTGCCGCCAACGGCGATCAGTCCGAGTTCCCGGGAGGTGCGCTCGCGGATGTCGCCGTTGAGATTGCACAGGCGCTGCAGGTCCTCGTCGTGAAAGATGACCGGCACGCCGTCGGAGGCATAGTGCAGGTCGCATTCGATCGCAAAGCCCGCTTCGACAGCGCGCGAGAAGGCCGAAAGCGTGTTTTCCCAGACATGCGTGTTGAGGTCGTGATAGCCGCGGTGGGCGACCGGCAGTTCCCTGATCCAGGCAACATTGGTCATTTTGCGATTTCCATGATAGCGTCTATCTCGACGGCGGCATTCAGCGGCAGGGCCGCCATGCCGACGGCGGCACGCGCATGTTTGCCGGCTTCGCCAAGCACGCCGGCAATCAGGTTCGAAGCGCCGTTGATGACGAGATGCTGCTCGACGAAGTCGGGCGCCGAGGCGACGAAGCCGTTCAGCTTGATGACGCGCCGGATACGGCCGAGATCGCCGCCAAGTGCGGCCTTCGCCTGGGCAAGGATGTTGATGGCGCAGAGTTCGGCGCCGCGCTGCCCCCTTGCAACGTCGACGGTCTTGCCGAGATGGCCCGAGACAGTGACCTTGCCGCCTTCGAGCGGCAGCTGGCCGGAGATGTAGAGAAGATTGCCGCTGATCACATAGGGAACGTAATTTGCAGCAGGTGCTGCGGCCTCGGGAAGGGTTATCCCCATCTCAATCAGGCGAGCCGCAATTTCATCGGGCATTTTCGTCTCCGCTTTTGTTGTCAATTCTTCAAAAATTATGCATCAAGACTAGATTCTTCAATATGACAGTTTCGAGCCTCGATTTGGCCGAAAGCGTTCTTATAACATGGCGACCGAGTCCAACAGGAGTTAATGAATGTTCCGATCGAGTCTTGTCGCTCTGCTTCTCGCCAGCGTTTCCGCCAATGCATGGGCGGCTGCGCCTGCGGTTAGCGCTGCGATCGCGACCGGCCTCGTCGCACATCGCGCGGTCTACGATCTGGAATTGAAGGATGCCTCGGACCGCTCCGGCATCGCCGCCATGTACGGTCGCATGGTCTATGAGTTCGACGGCAGCTATTGCCAGGGCTTTACCACCAATTTCCGCTTCGTGACGCAGATCGACACCGGCGACAGCGTGCGTGTCAGCGATCAGCAGACAAAGACCTTCGAGAACCTGAAGGACGGCAAGTTCACTTTCGACACCAAATCCTTCACCGACGAGCAGCTCGATAAAGAGGTCAACGGTGCGGCGCAGGACCAGCCTGATGGTGTCAAGGTCGATCTCAAGCAGCCGGCGAGCCGCGAGCTGCAGCTTTTAGAAAGCCGTTTTCCCACGGAACATATGCTCGATGTGATCCAGCACGCCAAGGACGGCAAGCGCTTCTTCGAGGCGCGCGTCTTCGACGGTTCGGACGACGGCGACAAGTCGCTGGCGACGACCACGATCGTCGGCAAGCAGGAGACGCCGATCGCCGAGGAAGCCGATGCCGGCAATGCCGGCGCCTTCTCCAAGACGGCCTTCTGGCCGGTGACGATCGCCTATTTCAACGAAAGTGCGAAATCGGATGCGTTGCCGGTCTACCGCATGTCCTTCAAGCTCTATGAGAACGGCATTACCCGCGATCTGACGATGGATTACGGTGATTTCGTCCTGACCGGCAAGCTCGCCAAGCTGGAGCTGCTCGACCGCAAGGCCGAGGTTTGCAAGTAGGCGACGAGATCTCGCCTGTCATAAAACTGTATCATAAAATTCACTATGGTTCGGCGATCAGCGATGACTGAGTCGCCGTCTGTCGTCCTGCTTTTCGGGTCGGTGCGATCCTGGCGGCCAAGCCATTGCGATGACGTCTATCTGCTAGACTGCGTAGCCATTACGCATCGCAAGCTTGAAAGCCCGAACCATGGCCGACACCGATCTCGCGACTGTTCAGAATGCCGCCCTGTCGGTTGTCGTCGCCGATCCGGCGGAAATTGCCCGCATTTCCGATAGCATCAACATCACCGACCGTGCCGGCATCTCGGTCTATGGCGACCGCGCCCAGCAGGCGGTCAGCGATTATGCCGACAAGATCCTGCGCGAAGTCCGCAACAAGGACCTCGGCGATGTCGGCCGCCTGCTGACCGACATCATCCTCAAATCGAAAAGCCTCGATCCGGCATCGTTGAAGGATAAGGGTTTCCTCAGCCGCATGTTTCTCTCGGCCAAGGCCCGGCTCGAACGCTTCAAGGCGGAGTTCGAAGACGTGGCCGGCCAGATCGACCGGATCGGCCTGGAACTCGACCGTCATAAGGACACGCTGAGGCGCGACATTGCGCTGCTCGACGACCTGCATGAGGAAACCAGGCAATCGATCATGCGGCTCGAGGCCTATGTTCAGGCCGGCAAGACTTTCGCCGAGCGTTTCCGCAGCGTCGATCTGCCGAGGCTGAAGGCGCAAGCCGAGGCGGCGGCGACCGGCCCCGGCGGCGGCATGCTGGAAGCACAGACCTATCAGGACAGCCTGCAGGCGCTCGACCGGCTGGAAAAGCGGGTCTTCTACCTGCAGCAGGCCCGTCAGCTCGGCATCCAGCAATTGCCGCAGATCCGCATCGTTCAGGCGGGCGATGAGACGCTGATCGAGAATCTGCAGGCGACTTCGACGCTGACGGTGCCGGCCTGGAAGCAGAAGATGGTGATCCTGCTCGGCTTGACGCGGCAGAAATCGGCGCTCGACCTGCAGAAGGCGGTGACCGACGCCACCAACGATATGATCCGCCAGGCATCCAAGATGATGAAAGACCAGGCGATCGCAATCGAGCAGCAGTCGCAGCGCGGCATCGTCGATATCGACACGCTCGCCAAGGCGAACAGGGATCTGATCGATACGATATCAGGCGTGCTGCAGGTTCAGGAGGAGGGACGCCGCAAGCGGGCGCTCGCCGAACAGCAGATGGAGCAGATGACGATCGAACTCAAGAAGGCGATGACCCAAGCGTGATCGGCAAGATGACGATGCGAGCACTGCTTTCAGGCCTGGCACTTCTTGCCGCTCTGCCCCTTGCCGGCTGCAATCCCCTGGGGCCGGATTTCTCGATCGTATCGGGATCGGAGAACACCGTTCTGCAGCCGATCGTCGAAGAATTCTGCAAGCAGAAGAACGCCACCTGCACCTTCAAATATGAAGGCACGCTCGATATCGGTCTGGCGCTGCAGAGTGACCAGGGCGTCGCGCAGGATGCGGTCTGGCCGGCCTCCAGCGCCTGGGTCGACATGTTCGACACCAAGCGCCGCGTCAAGAGCCTGACCTCAATCGCCCAGACGCCGGTGGTCTTGGGCGTGCGCAGGTCGAAGGCCGAGCAGCTCGGCTGGATCGGCAAGGACGTCTTCATGAAGGACATTCTCGCTGCGGTCGAGAGCGGGTCGCTGAAGTTCCTGATGACCTCGGCGACGCAATCCAATTCGGGCGCCAGCGCCTATCTTGCCATGCTGTCGAGCGCGCTCGGCAACAAGCCGGTGATCGAGCCCGGCGATCTCGACGACAAACACGTCCAGGAGAGCGTCCGGTCGCTGCTGTCAGGTGTCGTGCGCTCTTCCGGCTCTTCCGGCTGGCTTGCCGATCTCTATGTCGAATCCGCCGGCAAGGGCACGATCTATGATGCGATGTGGAATTACGAGGCGGTGCTGAAGGAAACCAACGACAAGCTCGCCGCCCTGTCGCAGGAACCGCTTTACGCGATCTATCCGGCCGATGGTGTGGCCATGGCGGATTCGCCTATCGGTTTCGTCGATCATGGCCGCGGGCCGGAAGTCCAGACCTTCTTCAACGATCTGCTCGCCTATCTGAGCTCGGCCCCCGTGCAGCAGCGCATCGCCGATACCGGCCGGCGCATTCCCTTGACCGGCGTTGCCGCAAAGCCGGAGCCAAGCTGGAATTTCGATCCCGCCCGGCTGGTGACGGCAATCCGCATGCCGGAGGCGGGCGTCATCCGCCAGGCGCTCAACCTTTATCAGGCCGCGCTGCGCAAACCGTCCCTGACCGCGCTCTGCCTCGATTTTTCCGGTTCGATGCAGGGTGACGGCGAGGATCAGCTGCAGAAGGCGATGCGTTTCCTGTTGACGCCCGACGAGGCGAGCAAGGTGCTGGTGCAATGGTCGCCCGCCGATCAGATCATCGTCATTCCCTTCGACGGCAGCGTGCGCAACACTTTCATGGCGAGTGGAAATCCGCTGGAGCAGGAGGGGCTGCTGAACGAGATTTCCCGGCAGAAGGCCAATGGCGGCACGAACATGTATGCCTGCGCCGCACGGGCTCTGCAGCAGATTGCCCGAACCGACGGGCTCTCGACTTATCTGCCTGCCATCGTCATCATGACCGACGGCAAGTCCGATGATCAAAGCCAGCCCTTCACCAGAGAATGGAAGGCGATGGAGCCGCATGTGCCGATCTTCGGCATCACATTCGGCGATGCCGACAAGACCCAGCTCGACAGTCTCGCCAAGCTGACCTCGGCGCGCGTATTCGATGGCGGTTCGGATCTCGCCACCGCCTTCCGCACCGCGCGAGGCTACAATTAGGACAGTCATGCGCAACTGGCTCGGCAATGACGGCAACTGGATCGTGGCGGGACTGGCTGCGGCAATCACCGTGCCGCTCTTGAGCTTTGCAGCCGGCATGCCCTTCTGGATCGCCGCCATCATCGCCCTTCTGGTCTTTGCCGGCCTCGTCATTCTGCTCGCGCCGCGCCGGCTGTTCGAAGGCCTCGATATCAAGAGCATCGGCAGCGGGCGCGTCGCCTTTGCCCGCGACCTGCTAGAGGCCGCCGTTCCCTTTGCACAGAGGCTGGAGACTGCCGCCGACACGATAAGCGATCGTCAGATGGCAGCCGCAGTCCGGCATCTCGCCGAAATTGCCGCCGATGTCTTTCGCAAGGTCGAGGCCAAGCCCGAGAGCGCCAATGCGGTACGGCGGTTCCTCTCCTATTATCTGCCGCGTGCCGCCGAGGTGGCGGAAGGTTTTGCCGTGATCGAGGCCAAGCGCGTTCCAGACTCCAAGCAGCTGGAAGAGGTGCGCGGCGTGCTGGTCAAGCTCGAAGAGGCCTTCGTCCATTATGCCGACAGCCTGGTCGATGAGGAACTCGGCACGCTCGACACCGATCTGCGCCTCATCCAGGCATCGCTTAAAGAGGATATCGGACGCTGATGGCCCTTTCTCGTCGCGCCTTTGGAGTGGGACTGCTCGGAGCCGGCGTCGTCGGCACCGGCGGTTATTTCGCCGTCCGTGATCGGCCGGAATTGCAGGGCCTGCTCGGCAGCCGCACGACGCTGTTCGGCTTCGTCGGCGGCGAGAAGGAAGCCTTCCTGGCCGATCCCGACGTCATCAAGGCGCTCGGCGGATACGGATTGACGGTGGGCAGCCGTGTCGCCGGCTCCGTCGAGATGGTCCGCGAACAGGCGCTGCTGTCGCAGCATCCGCAATTCCTCTGGCCGTCCTCCTCGATCATGGTCGATATCGCCAGGCAGAACGGCATTTCCATCCGCAACGACCGCGTCGTGCTGAACACGCCGATCGTCGTCTATTCCTGGCAGCCCGTCGTCGATGGACTGATGAAAGCGGGATTGGTGACGGTGACGAACGAAGGCCATCATCAGCTCGACCTCAAGGCTTTGCTGGATGCGATCCTTGCCGGGTCCGACTGGTCGAAGCTCGGCGTCAATTCGCTCTACGGCCGTGCCCGCATCGTCTCGACCGATCCCAACCGCTCCAATTCCGGCTTCATGTTCGCAGGCCTGGTGCTCAGCCTTTTCAGCGGCAATGTCGCGACTTCAGGCGATCTCGCCACCTTCGGCGGCAAGGTGCAGGCGATCTTCCGCAACATGGGCTTCAAGTCGCCGTCGTCAGGCAAACTTTTCGACCAGTATCTCGCAGGCGGCCTCGGCGGCGAGCCGATGATCGTCGGTTATGAGAACCAGTTGGTCGAATGGATCCTCGCCGATCCCGCACGCTGGGACCGCATCAAGGCGAGTGCCGGCGCAAAGCCGGTGGTGCTCTATCCGCGCCCGACCGTCTATTCGGCGCATCCGCTGATCGTCGTCGACGAGAACGCCAACCGGCTGATCGAAGCGCTGGTGAGCCCGAAGCTCCAGGAACTCGCCTGGACGAGACACGGCTTCCGCGGTCCGCTGGGGACCGCCACCGGCAACGCCGACAGTGCGATCGGCACCCTGCTGCCGGCCGAGGTCGATGCCATCCTGCCGATGCCGGATGCAGGCGTTATGCTGTCGCTGCTGCCGACACTGGCAAGCTGAGCCGCCAGGTTTTTTCGGCATAAGCCTTGCTTTTGCGCCAAATCGAATGTATGGGCACCGGCATTCCACACGTAAGGCATGGGATCGTCCGGGAGAAATCCGGGCTGTTCCGCCCGGTGGCATCCTCGAAGAGGGTGCTGTTCGCCTTGCGGAGGTTCAACCGGAAAAGGAGTAACAAGGCATGGCATTGCCTGATTTTTCTATGCGCCAGCTTCTTGAGGCAGGCGTCCACTTCGGCCACCAGACTCATCGCTGGAACCCGAAGATGAAGCCGTATATCTTCGGCGATCGCAACAACATTCACATCATCGATCTGGCCCAGACCGTTCCGATGCTGTCGCGCGCCCTCCAGGTCGTCAGCGACACCGTTGCCCGCGGCGGCCGCGTTCTCTTCGTCGGCACCAAGCGCCAGGCGTCCGAGATCATTGCCGACAGCGCCAAGCGCTCGGCCCAGTACTACGTCAACTCGCGCTGGCTCGGCGGCATGATGACGAACTGGAAGACGATCTCCAACTCGATCCAGCGTCTGCGCAAGCTCGACGAGATCCTGAACGGCGAAGCCCAGGGCTTCACCAAGAAGGAACGCCTGAACCTCGAGCGTGAACGTGAAAAGCTGGACAAGGCTCTTGGCGGTATCCGTGATATGGGCGGCACGCCCGACCTGATGTTTATCATCGACACCAACAAGGAAAAGATCGCGATCGACGAAGCCAAGCGCCTCGGCATCCCGGTTGTCGCCATCATCGACTCGAACTGCGATCCGGACCTGATCGACTATCCGATCCCGGGTAACGACGACGCATCGCGCGCGATCGCTCTTTACTGCGAGCTGATCTCCCGCGCCGCCATCGACGGCATCGCACGCCAGCAGGGCTCTTCCGGCCGCGATCTCGGCGCATCCTCCGAAGTTCCGGTCGAGCCGGCTCTCGAGGAAGCAGCCGAAGGCTGATGAAAGCGGGCGGATCGAAAAGGTCCGCCAATGCTTGCAGAGACTGGGAAAGGCCGCTCGCGACTCATCGAAGTTCGGCGGCCTTGCCTGTTTCAAGGGGAGGGCGTCAGGCTCTCCGCCCGATAAATTTCGTTATGGCGCGTCTTCATCACGCTGTCATACATACAGGTACATTTCGTGCCTCAATCCGGTGCCGAGCCGCGCTTTACGGCCCACCGTATGAACCGACAAGAGGAAGCTAATGAGCGAGATTACGGCTGCAATGGTGAAGGAACTGCGCGAAAAGACCGGCGCAGGCATGATGGACTGCAAGAAGGCTCTTGCTGAAACCGGTGGCGACATGGAAGCGGCGATCGACTGGTTGCGTGCCAAGGGCATCGCCAAGGCCGACAAGAAGTCCGGCCGCACTGCTGCCGAAGGCCTCATCGGCGTTTCGAGCCAGGGCACCAAGGCCGTCGTCGTCGAAGTCAATTCCGAAACCGACTTCGTTGCCCGTAACGATGCCTTCCAGGAACTCGTTCGCGGCATCGCCAAGGTCGCCGTATCCACCGACGGCACTGTCGATGCCGTTGCCGCTGCGATCTACCCGGCATCCGGCAAGTCCGTGTCCGACACGATCAAGGATGCGATCGCAACGATCGGCGAGAACATGAACCTGCGCCGTTCGGTTGCTCTCTCGGTCGAGGACGGCGTCGTCGCCACCTATATCCACAATGCTGTTTCCGACGGCCTCGGCAAGCTCGGCGTTCTCGTTGCGCTGAAGTCTACCGGCGACAAGGAAGCCCTGAACGCCATCGGCCGTCAGGTTGCCATGCACATCGCTGCCACTGCGCCGCTGGCGATCCGCCCGGAAGAAGTCGATGCCGCCGTCGCCGAGCGCGAGCGCAACGTCTTCATCGAGCAGTCGCGCGCTTCCGGCAAGCCGGACAATATCATCGAGAAGATGGTCGACGGCCGTATGCGCAAGTTCTTCGAGGAAGTCGCTCTTCTCTCGCAGGCTTTCGTCATCAATCCGGATCTGACCGTTGCAGCCGCCATCAAGGAAGCTGAAAAGGCCGTCGGCGCGCCGATCGAGGTTGCCGGCATGGCCCGTCTGCTGCTCGGCGAAGGCGTCGAGAAGGAAGAATCCGACTTCGCGGCCGAAGTCGCTGCTGCCGTCAAGGGTTGATCTTCCAGCCATAATTGGGAAAACACGAAGGGCATCGCGTGACAACGCGGTGCCCTTCGTGTATCGGGCATTCACGGCAATTTACGAGGAGCCAAGATGTCTTTAGAGCCTGTCTATAAACGTGTTCTACTCAAGGCTTCCGGCGAAGCGCTCATGGGTGGCCAGGGTTTCGGGATCGATGTGACGGTGGCGGACCGCATTGCATCCGACATCGCCGAGGCACGGCATATGGGCGTGGAAGTCGGCGTCGTCGTCGGTGGCGGCAATATCTTCCGCGGTGTCGCGGTAGCGTCCAAGGGCGGCGACCGGGTGACTGGCGACCATATGGGCATGCTCGGCACGATAATCAATGCGCTGGCGCTGGCAACCTCGCTGCGCAAGCTGAACATCGATACGGTGGTGCTTTCGGCCATCTCCATGCCCGAGATCTGCGAGAGCTTTTCGCAGCGCGCAACCCTTTATCATCTGTCGATGGGACGCGTGGTGATCTTTGCCGGCGGCACCGGCAACCCCTTTTTCACCACCGATTCCGCCGCAGCACTTCGTGCGGCCGAAATGGGTGCGGAAGCGATCTTCAAGGGCACCCAGGTGGACGGCATCTATACCGCCGACCCGAAGAAATATCCCGATGCGACCCGCCTCGACCGGCTGACGCACCAGGAAGTGCTGGACAGGGGGCTTGCGGTGATGGACGTTGCCGCCGTAGCGCTCGCCAGGGAGAATTCCATTCCGATCATCGTCTTCTCGATCCACGAGAAGGGTGGTTTTGCTGAAATCTTGACGGGCGGTGGTCTCAAGACCATCGTCTCCGACAACTGATATAAGCTGCGCCGCGGTTTCGGCGCAGCCCTCGCTAGAACATGATGATTTTAGGCCCGGTGGGGCCTAAAATCTGAATCATGTTCGACATTAAATAGTTAGAGCATGATGTCGCCCGAAAACCGCTGACACTTTTCGGCATCATGCTCTAGACGGGAGCATCCATATGAGTGAAGGTATCGACATCAAGGAACTGAAGCGCCGCATGGACGGCGCGATTTCCGCATTCAAGAGCGACATCGCATCGCTGCGCACCGGCCGTGCTTCGGCCAACATCCTCGACCCGGTGACGATCGAGGCCTATGGTTCGCGCATGCCGCTGAACCAGGTCGCCAACATCACCGTGCCCGAGCCGCGCATGCTGTCGGTTTCCGTCTGGGACAAGTCGATGGTCAGCGCCGTCGAGCGTGGCATTCGCGAATCCAATCTCGGCCTCAACCCGATCGTCGATGGCCAGAACCTGCGCATTCCGCTGCCGGAGCTGAACGAGGAGCGCCGCAAGTCGCTCGTCAAGGTGGCGCACGACTATGCCGAAAAGAGCAAGGTGGCGATTCGCCATGTCCGCCGCGACGGCATGGACGGCCTCAAGAAAGCCGAAAAGGATGGGGTAATCGGCCAGGACGAGAGCCGGGCGCAGTCGGAACGTGTCCAGAAGATGACGGACGAGACGATTTCCGAAGTCGACCGCTTGCTTGGCGAGAAGGAAAAGGAAATCATGCAGGTCTAGAGGATCTGTGCCTTTGCCTGGAAAGACCGGACGGGAAATGTCGGAATCTGTATTTGTGACTGTGCCAGAGCATGTTGCCATCATCATGGACGGCAATGGCCGTTGGGCCAAGCAGCGCGGCCTGCCGCGCACGATGGGCCATCGCAAGGGCGTCGAGGCGGTGCGCGAGACAGTCCGCGCCGCCGGTGCGGCCGGCATAAAATATCTGACCCTCTTTGCCTTCTCCTCGGAGAACTGGCGCCGGCCCGAAGCCGAGGTTTCCGATCTGCTCGGTCTGCTCAAGGCGTTCATCCGGCGCGACCTCGCCGAGCTCCATCGCCAGAACGTGCGGATCAAGGTGATCGGCGACCGCCACAGCCTGCGCAGTGACATTCTGGGCCTTTTGCTGGAGGCGGAGGAGACGACCAAGGACAACACGTCACTGACGCTCGTCATCGCCTTCAACTATGGTTCGCGCGACGAGATCGCCCGCGCCGTCGTCAGTCTCGCCCGCGACGTCGAGGCCGGCCGGCTGAGAGCGCAGGATATTACACCGGCGCTGATCAACGCCCGTCTTGACACGGCCGGCATTCCCGATCCGGATCTCATTATCCGCACCAGCGGCGAAGAGCGGCTTTCCAACTTCCTTCTCTGGCAGGCCGCCTATTCGGAATTTATCTTCCTTCCGGAATATTGGCCGGATTTCAGCTCCGAGATCTTCCGCTCGGCGCTCGAGACATTCGCCTCTCGTGACCGGCGCTTCGGCGGCCTGTCGTCGCAGGCGGCCGCGGTCGGCACCTGATGCAGCAGGAACTGAAGCTCCGCATCGTTTCAGGACTGATTCTTGCGGCCATCGTTCTTGCCGCTACCTGGTATGGCGCCCTTGCCTTTCGTGTGCTGGCAGTCGTGATCGGCCTGCTGATCTACTATGAATGGTCGAAAATGACCGGCATCGCGCGCGATTGGGTCGCCAATGCCGTCGGCTGGATCGGCGAGGCGGCGATTGCCTTCCTTGTGCTTGTCGGCAATTTCGAATTCGCCGTCGGTATGCTGGCCGGCGTCACCGCCGTCGGCATCGCCCTGATCATCCTGCAGGGCACGAGCCGCTGGTTGCCAGTGGGCCTGTTTTATGCCGGCGCCACCGGCCTGGCGCTTGCCGCGATCAGAAGCGATGACCGGCCTGGCCTTTACGCCATGCTCTTCGTCTTTGCCGTCGTCTGGGCAACGGATATCCTTGCCTATTTCGTCGGCAGGGCGCTTGGCGGGCCTAAGCTTGCCCCTTCGATCTCGCCCGGAAAGACCTGGTCGGGTGCAATCGGTGGCGCTATTTCGGCGGTCGTAGCCGGCGTCCTTCTCATCCATTTTCTGCTTCCGGGCGCTGAAATCGTCGCCGCCGGCGTGGCGTTCGTTCTCTCGGTTTGCAGCCAGGTGGGCGATCTTTTCGAATCGTTCATCAAGCGAAAATTCGGCGTCAAGGATTCGAGCCGTCTCATTCCGGGCCATGGCGGCGTCATGGACCGTGTCGACGGACTGATTTTCGCCTGTTTTTCGGCGTTCTTGCTTGCTGGGGTTTTTTCCCTGATAAAGGGGGCCGGAATGACGTCGCTTGGCGCGGCATTGTTCGGGCTCTGACAACACGGCAGTCTGACGGAAAGGACTCATGGAAACGATGAGCGGCATATACGCATTTCTGATGGGGAACATCGTTACCTTCATCCTCGTGCTGTCACTGCTCGTCTTCGTGCATGAGATGGGCCATTACCTCGTCGGACGCTGGAGCGGCATTCGCATCCTGGCCTTTTCCGTCGGTTTCGGCCCGGAGATCTTCGGCTTCACCGACCGCCACGGAACGCGCTGGAAGATCTCGGTGATCCCGCTTGGCGGCTACGTCCGGTTCTTCGGCGACGAAGATGCCTCGAGCAAGCCCGACACCGACAAGATCGCCGCCATGTCCGAGGAGGACAGAGCGCGCTCCTTTGCCGGCGCGAAGCTGTGGAAACGTGCTGCAACAGTCGCGGCTGGCCCGATCGCCAATTTTCTGCTGGCAATCGCCATCTTCACCATTCTTTTCTCGGTCTATGGCCGCACGATCGCCGATCCTGTCGTTGCCGAGGTCAAGCCCGACGGCGCAGCCGCTGCCGCCGGCATCCTTCCAGGCGATCTGCTGGTCGCCATCGACGGCGGCAAGGTCGAGACCTTCGACGATGTGCGCCGCTATGTTGGCATCCGCCCGAGCCAGAAGATCATCGTGACGATCGAGCGCGCCGGCCAGAAACTCGATGTGCCGATGGTGCCGCAGCGCGTAGACCAGACCGACCAGTTCGGCAACAAGGTCGAGCTCGGCCAGATCGGCATCGTCACCAGCCGGGAGGCCGGGAACTTCCGCCTGAAGACCTATACGCCGCTGCAGTCGCTGCGCGAGGCTGTGATCGAGACCCGCGACATTGTCACCGGCACCTTCAAATATATCGGTAACATCTTCAGCGGAACGATGCGCGCCGATCAATTGGGCGGGCCGATCCGCGTGGCGCAAGCTTCGGGCCAGATGGCGTCGCTTGGAATAGGCGCAGTGTTGCAGTTGGCGGCGGTGCTTTCTGTTTCGATAGGATTGCTTAACCTGATGCCGGTTCCGGTACTTGATGGCGGCCACCTGATGTTCTATGCGGTGGAAGCGGTGAGGGGGAAACCGCTCGGCTCTTCGGCCCAGGAAATTGCATTTCGCATCGGCCTGGCGATGATACTGACATTGATGGTTTTCACGACCTGGAACGACATTGGCTCGTTGAGAGGGTAAACGAGCAAGGCGAGGCTAATTACTATTTATTTACGATGTTTCAAGGCTGTAGTGGCGAATGGGTCACGCTTGTAAATGAAGTAAACAGAAATTAACGACCTGCCTTGCTTGTATGTCAAAAGCGGGTAAAACGACACACGTGACCGGAATCGGGTTTTCCTGGGGCCGGGGACGAGGGAAACAAAGGTAATAGGTGAAATGAAGGCTGGTTCAAAGTTTTTGAACGCAGTATCGGCGGTTGCGCTGTCTGCTGGTGTTGTTGCTTCGGGCGCAGGTGCTGTGACGTTCGTTTCCGCTACGGCCGCTGAGGCCGCGGTCATCCAGCGCATCGATGTGCGCGGCGCAAGCCGTGTCGGCGCGGAAGCCGTCCGGTCGAACCTCACCATCGCTCCTGGAAAGAGTTTTTCGAACAGCGATATCGATGCCTCCGTCAAGCAGCTCTATGGGACGGGTTATTTCTCCGACGTCAAGATCTCGGTCTCCGGCAGCACGCTGGTCGTCAATGTTCAGGAAGCCCAACTGGTCAATCAGGTCGTCTTCAACGGCAACCGCAAGATCAAGGACGACAAGCTCGCGACGATCGTCCAGACCCACGCTGCCGGCCCCTACAGCGACACCCAGATCCAGGCCGACATCCAGTCGATCAAGGAAGCTTATGCTGCCACCGGGCGCAGCGAGGTCGAAGTCACGACGCAGGTGGTGCCGCTCGGCGAAGGCCGCGTCAACCTTGCCTTCGTCATCAACGAGGGTGACCGCACCAAGATCGATTCGATCAATTTTGTCGGCAACAATGCCTACAGCGCCGGCCGCCTGGCTGCCGTGATCGCCACCAAGCGTTCGAACTTTCTTTCGTTCCTGACCCGCAAGGACGTCTACAACGAAGACAAGCTCCACGCCGACGAAGAAGCGCTGCGTCAGTTCTATTACAATCGCGGCTACGCCGACATGCGCATCGTCTCTTCCGATGCCACCTTCGACGACGCGACCAACAAATACACGCTCACATTCAACATCGAGGAAGGCCAGCGCTACGACTTCGGACCGGTGACCGTCCAGTCGACCGTCGAAGGCGTCGGCTCAGAGCAGCTGCAGCCGCTGGTGCGCACCCGCGAAGGTCAGGTCTACAACGCCAAGGAAGTCCAGAAGTCGATCGAGGCGATCTCCGATCAGGTGGCATCAGCCGGTTATCCCTTTGCGCGCGTCACGCCGCGCGGTAATCGCGACCTCAACAACAACACGATCGGTGTCGAGTATCTGGTCGACCAGGGCGAGCGCGCCTATGTCGAGCGCATCGAGATCCGCGGCAACAGCCGCACGCGCGACTACGTCATTCGCCGCGAATTCGACATGAGCGAAGGCGATGCCTTCAATCAGCAGATGATCACCAAGGCCAAGCGTCGCCTCGAAGCGCTCGGTTACTTCTCTTCCGTGAATATCTCCACCCAGCCGGGCAGTTCGCCGGACCGCGTGGTGGTGGTCGTCGACGTGCAGGATCAGTCGACCGGTTCGTTCGGTGTCGGCGCGGGTTATGCCGCCGGCGGCGACGGCCTGCTGCTCGAAGCATCGATCGAGGAAAAGAACTTCCTCGGTCGTGGCCAGTACATCCGCATCTCGGCCGGTGGCGGCCAGGAAGGCTCGCGCGCCTACGGTGTCAGCTTCACCGAACCCTATTTCCTCGGCTACCGTCTGGCGGCAGGCTTCGACGTCAACCGCAGCGAAACGTCGAGCAACGACGACTACGACTACGAGGAAACCAGCGTCGTCCTGCGTGTGACTGCGCCGATCACCGAAGATCTGGCGACGACCTTCCGTTATAACTACAAGCAGATGAAGTATGACGGCGATACCTCTGATCTTTCGGCGACTTACGCCAATCTGGTCGACGAGAGCCCGTGGACACGCTCTTCCGTCTCGCAGACGCTGACCTACAACACGCTTGACGACACGGTCCTGCCGCGTGAAGGCATCTATGCGACGGCGACGCACGAACTTGCCGGCCTCGGCGGCGACTCGCAGTTCTACAAGATCTACGGCAAGGCCCGTTATTACCACCTGCTCGCTGACGATGCCGATATCATCGGCTCGCTTTCCGCTTCGGCTGGTTATGTCGTTCCTTTGGGCGACCATCTGAACGTCTTCGACCAGTTCACGCTGACCAACGGTGATATTCGCGGCTTCGAGAACAAGGGTATCGGCCCGCGCATCCGCGGGGATCACGATGACCCGCTCGGTGGCACGACCTATTTCACGGCGTCTGCAGAAGCGACCTTCCCGATGCCGGGCTTCCCGCGTGACTTCAACCTGCGCGGCGCAGTCTTTGCCGATGCCGGTACGCTGTTCGGCAATGACGTCGAGCTTCTTGGGTCAGACCAGGCCGACGGTACCAGCGCTTCGCTGCGCGCCTCCGTCGGTGTCGGCCTCGTCTGGCAGTCTCCCTTCGGTGCATTGCGTCTGGATTACGCAATCCCGGTCCTCAAGGAAGACTTCGACAAGACGCAGAACTTCAAGTTTGGCATCAACAACCAATTCTGATATCGGCAGTCCGGAACTGTAAGACTCAATTCCGTTCTGGAGCATTGCCGATGGAGCAAAACGTTTTTTTTCTGCCCCATGAAGGCCTGAAGCTCGCTGAGCTGGCAGAGTTTCTTGGGGCGGAACTTGCCAATTCCGACTATGCCGATGTTATCGTCAGGTCCGTTGCTCCCATCAGCCGGGCCCGGGCAGGCGATGTCTGTTATATCCTGTCGCGCCGCAGCCGCGATGAACTGGCGACATGCGAAGCCTCGGCGGTGATCTGCGACAAGGCGCTCGCCGATCTCGTACCCCCCCATATCCCGGTCATCCTGTCATCCAATCCGCATGCGGCTTTCGCGATGGCGGGCGGCCTGTTTTATCCCGCGGCATTGCGCCCGGTCGTCTTTTCCGGTGAAAGCGAGATCGCGCCAAGTGCGGTGATCGATCCGAGCGCCAAGCTTGAAAAGGGCGTGATCGTCGAGCCGCTGGCCGTAATCGGGGCGCATGCCGAGATCGGCGAAGGGACGCGCATCGGCGCCCACAGCATCATCGGTCCGAATGTCAAGATTGGCCGGGATTGTTCGATTGCGGCCGGCGCCAGCATTCTCTGCGCGCTGCTCGGCAATGGCGTCATCATCCACAACGGCGCGCGCATCGGCCAGGATGGTTTCGGTTATGCGCCGGGCCCGCGCGGCATGATCAAGATCGTCCAGATCGGCCGAGTGATCATCCAGGATAATGTGGAGATCGGCGCCAACACCTCGATCGACCGTGGCACCATGGACGATACGGTCATTGGCGAAGGCACCAAGATCGACAACCAGGTACAGATCGGCCACAACGTTCAGATCGGCCGCCATTGCGCCATCGTTGCGCAGGTCGGCATCGCCGGCAGCGCGAAGATCGGCAATGGCGTTCAGATCGGCGGCCAGGTCGGTATCAAGGGGCATGTGACGATCGGCGACGGCGTGCAGATCGCCGCCCAAAGCGGTATCATGACCGATCTTGCCGCTGGCGGACAATATGGTGGTACACCTGGGCGTCCGCTGAATGACTATCTGAGAGATGTCGCGCAACAGATGTCAAAGACGAAGCTGCGCGGGAAGAAACCTGGAGGCGAGCAAAATGACTGAGGAAGCCACGACAACGCTTTCTTCGGCTGACATCATCGAGATCATGAAACTGCTGCCGCATCGCTACCCGTTTCTGATGGTTGACAAGATCATCGAGATCGATGGCGACAACACGGCGATCGGCATCAAGAACGTCACGGTGAATGAACCGCATTTCACCGGTCATTTTCCGGAATCTCCGATTATGCCCGGGGTTCTCTTGATCGAGGGCATGGCTCAGACCGCAGGTGCGATCTGTGCCAAGAAGGATGGCCAGCCCGGCAACCTCGTCTATTTCATGACCATCGAGAATGCGCGCTTCCGCAAGCCCGTCGTCCCCGGCGATCGTGTTGAATTCCATGTCAGGAAGCACAAGCAGCGCGGCAATATCTGGAAATTTCATTGTGACGCCAAGGTTGACGGCGCGCTCGTCGCCGAAGCCGATATCGGCGCGATGATCGTTCGTAAGGATCAGGCATGAGCACTATCGCCGAAAGCGCCCGCATTCATCCGATGGCTGTCGTCGAGGACGGCGCTTGCATCGGTGAGGGCGTCAAGATCGGTCCCTTCTGCCATGTCGGGCCGCACGTCGTCCTGCATGCGAATGTCGAGCTTTTGTCGCATGTGGTCGTCACCGGCCGCACCGTGATCGGCAAGGGCACGCGCATCTTCCCGATGGCGGTCGTCGGCGGCGATCCGCAGAGCGTGCATCACGGCGGCGAGGAGACGACGCTGACGGTCGGCGCCAACTGCACGATCCGCGAGGGCGTGACGATGAATACCGGCACGGCCGATTTCGGCGGTCAGACGATCGTCGGCGACAACAACCTCTTCCTTGCCAATTCGCATGTCGCGCATGACTGCCGGGTGGGCAACCATGTGATTATGTCGAACAACGTCATGCTCGCCGGCCATGTCGTCATCGAAGATCGCGTCATCCTGGGCGGCGGCTCGGCCGTTCACCAGTTTACCCGCGTCGGCCGTCAGGCCTTCGTCGGCGGGCTCTCGGCAGTGAGTTACGACGTCATTCCCTACGGCATGCTGAACGGCAATCCCGGCCTGCTGAGCGGCCTCAACGTCGTCGGCATGACGCGCGCCGGCGTCGACCGCGCCGTCATTCACAGGGTGCGGCGCGCCTACAAGTCGATCTTCGAAGGACCGGGCTCCGTCCGCGAAAACGCCGCCGCCATCCGCGAAGAATATGCCGATTGCGAGCAGGCGGTCCACATCCTCGACTTCATCGCCGCCGACAGCGACCGCGCCTTGTCCTCGCCAACCCGGGGGCAGAAGGGCTAGTCCGTGACTCTTTCCGGCGATACCGCTGCGGGCCGGCTGGCGATCATCGCCGGTGGCGGCCTTCTGCCTTCCTATGTCGCCGAAGCTGCGCGCGCGGCGGGCGAAAATCCCGTCATCGTCGCGCTGAAGGACGAAAGCGACCGGCGCTGGGAAGGGTATGACCATGCCGTCATCGGCGTCGGCGATTTTGCAGCTCTCGAGGGCCTCTTGAACCGCTACGGCATCGGCCGTGTCGTCATGTCCGGAAGCGTGCGGCGCCGGCCGGAATGGCGCGAGGTGCGCCCGACGCTGCGCACGCTGATGAAGATGCCGGCCACGATCCGCACCTTGCTGTCCGGCGGCGACGATACGGTGCTGCAGATGGTGATCCGGCTGATCGAGGGAAACGGCCGCCGCGTCGTCGGCGCTCATGAGATCGCTCCCGACCTTCTTGCCTACGTCGGCCCGCTTGGCGCTGCAGCGCCTGGCGAGGAAGACCGGCGCGATATCAGGCGCGCAGCGGAAGCCGCCGAAATGCTCGGCCGGCTCGATGTCGGGCAGGGCGCCGTCGCCATCGGCGGGCGTATCGTCGCGCTGGAGGGTCTTGAGGGCACGGACGAGATGCTGGAGCGTGTCGCGGGTCTCCGAGCCGCCGGACGCATCTCGCCACGCCGCCGCGGCGCGCTGGTCAAGCTCTGCAAGCCGCAGCAGGATGTTCGCGCCGACTTGCCGGCGATCGGCGTTTCCACGGTCCTGAACGCGAGGAAAGCCGGCCTTGCCGGCGTCGCCGTCGAGGCCGGCCGCTCGCTGGTGCTCGATCGCGCCGCCGTCATCAAAGCCGCCGATGAGGCCGGGCTTTTCGTCTGCGGCATCGATCGCGGCCTGCCGGCATGGGGGCTCGAATGAACGGGGCGCCGCTGAAGATCGCCGTCATTGCCGGCGAGGTGTCAGGTGATCTGCTTGGTGCCGATCTTGTCGCCGCCCTGAAGCGGATTCACAGCGGACCGGTGGAACTCGTCGGCGTCGGCGGCGAGGGGCTCCAGGCCGAAGGCTTGAAATCCCTGTTCGATTTTTCCGAGCTGTCGATCATGGGCATCACCCAGGTGCTGAGCCGGCTGCCGAAGCTCTATACCCTGATCCGCCAGACGACGGCTGCGATCATCGCCGCAAGGCCTGATATTCTTCTCATCATCGACAGCCCGGATTTCACCCATCGCGTCGCCAAGCGTGTCCGCACCACGCTGCCCGATCTGCCTGTTGTCAATTATGTCTGTCCGAGCGTCTGGGCCTGGAAGGAATATCGCGCCACGCGCATGCTCGCCTATGTCGATCATGTGCTCGCCGTCCTGCCCTTCGAGCCCGCAACAATGCGCGAACTCGGCGGGCCCGAGACCACCTATGTCGGCCATCGCCTGATCGCCGATCCGGCGCTGCTCGAAGCGCGGCGGCTGCGCGCCGGGCGCGCACCCGTCGGGCAAGCGGGCAAGGCGATCCTGATGCTTCCGGGGTCAAGATCCTCCGAAATCGTCAAGCTCCTGCCGTTCTTCGAGGACGCGGCCAAGGAACTCGTCGCCCGCAACGGCCCGATGCGATTCCTGCTGCCGACCGTGCCGCACAACGAAGCGCTGGTGAAGGGTCTGGTTGCCGGCTGGGTCACGCCGCCGGAGGTGGCGGTCGGGCCGGCGCAGAAATGGAAGGCCTTTGCCGAAGCGGACGCGGCGATGGCAGCCTCCGGCACAGTAATCCTCGAACTCGCCCTTGCCGGCGTGCCGACGGTGTCCGTCTACAAGACGGATTGGATCATCCGCCTGCTCGCCCCGCGCATTAAGGTGTGGACGGGCGCATTGCCCAATATCATCGCCGATTATGCCATTGTGCCGGAATACCTGAACGAGATCGTCCGCGGCGCCAGCCTGGCGCGCTGGATGGAGCGGCTGTCGGCCGACACGTTCGAACTGAAGGCGATGAACGAGGGTTACGATCTCGTCTGGCAACGCATGCAGACCGAAACGCCGCCCGGCGAGCACGCCGCCGAGACCCTTCTCGACGTCTTGAAAAAGAAAAAACCCGGTCGTTTCTGACCGGGTTTTCTTTTGGGTTCTTTTAAAGCGATCAGCGCTTCGAAACTGGGATGTAATCGCGCTTCGGTTCGCCGACATAGAGCTGGCGCGGACGGCCGATGCGCTGTTCCGGATCCTCGATCATCTCGTTCCACTGCGCGATCCAGCCGACGGTGCGGGCGAGCGCGAAGAGCACGGTGAACATGGTCGTGGGGAAGCCCAGCGCCTTCAGCGTGATGCCGGAATAGAAGTCGATGTTCGGATAGAGCTTCTTCTCGATGAAATATTCGTCGGTAAGCGCGATGCGCTCCAGCTCCATCGCCACTTCGAGCAACGGATCGTCCTTGATGCCGAGTTCGCCGAGCACCTCATGCGTCGTCTTCTGCATGATCTTGGCGCGCGGATCGTAGTTCTTGTAGACGCGGTGACCGAAGCCCATCAGGCGGAACGGATCGTTCTTGTCCTTGGCGCGGGCGACATATTCCGGAATGTGATCGACCGTGCCGATCTCCGTCAGCATGTTGAGCGCTGCTTCGTTGGCACCGCCATGCGCGGGGCCCCAGAGGCAGGCAATGCCGGCGGCAATGCAGGCGAACGGGTTGGCACCCGACGAACCGGCGAGACGGACGGTCGAGGTCGAGGCGTTCTGCTCGTGATCGGCATGCAGGATGAAGATGCGGTCCATGGCGCGGGCAAGCACCGGATTGACCACATATTCCTCGCAAGGCACGGCAAAGCACATGCGCAGGAAGTTCGAGGCATAGTCGAGGTCGTTCTTCGGATAAACGAAGGGCTGGCCGATATGGTATTTGTAGGCCATGGCGGCAAGCGTCGGCATCTTGGCGATCATGCGCAGGCTGGCAACCATGCGCTGGTGCGGATCCGTGATGTCGGTGGAGTCGTGATAGAAGGCCGACAGTGCGCCGACGCAGCCGCACATGACGGCCATCGGATGCGCATCGCGGCGGAAGCCGGTGAAGAAGCGGCTCATCTGCTCGTGCACCATGGTGTGGTGCGTGACGCGGTAATCGAAATCCTTCTTCTGCACGGTGGTCGGCAGTTCGCCGTAAAGCAGGAGATAGCAGACTTCGAGGAAGTCGCCATGCTCGGCGAGCTGCTCGATCGGATAGCCGCGATGCAGCAGGACACCTTCGTCGCCGTCGATGTAGGTGATTTTCGATTCACAGGATGCGGTCGAGGTAAAACCCGGATCGTAGGTGAAGGAAGCGGTGTTCTTGTAGAGGGCACCGATATCGATGACGCTCGGGCCGATCGTGCCGCTTTTGACAGCAAGGTCGACAGACTTGTCACCGATTTTTATTGTAGCGCTTTGATCCGTCATGCTGATCCTCCGAAATGGCGGTGGCGCCACAAAAGCGCCATAGGGGTTAAGCGTCCTCACCGATAGCTATATGATCGCGAAGCTAATGCCAAGTTACCGTGACGGCATTTTGTGCATTGCGGTATCACCTTTTAGGCACTGCAGCGATGAGCCGCACGCATATCGGAAGCCGATGATTCGACTGGTCTTTTGGCGCTCGCGATTTTCCCTCATATTTCAATCGATTATTCTTGCCGGATTTGATTGGAGGTTGCATTCTGGCCGCCTTCGCATCCGGGCTTGGGCGGTTCATGCAGGAGTTGACGACAGTCGAATTGCGGCCGGAAGCAGGCGAAGGCGCTGCTAACACTTCCAATTTTTCACCACCTCTGGTGGGAACGCGACCGACACGGACGCAGTCGGCGACACCATTGCGCCATCGGCTGCCGGCCGCAGCCTCGCAATTGCTGCGGGCCGGCATGCGCATGCTGGGCGAGGAGGCGGACCACGGCCGCCTGCTGCTGTTCTCGCCAGTTTTCCTCGGTACCGGGTCAGCCGTCTGGTTTCTCGCGGCATCGGATTTTCCTCTCATTGCATCGCTGCTCTGCCTGTTGGCGCTGACCGTGGCGGTTGTCATCGCCAGCCGCAGCCGGACAGCGGTGCGGGCAACGCTGCTGGCGCTTGCGCTCGTGGCCTGCGGCATGGTCTCTGCGCAGCTCGAGAGCTGGCGGATTTCCACGGTGATCCTCGATTCCGCCGTGACGACGACGGTGACCGGCCGTGTCGAGCGGCGTGAAGGCGACGGTCGCGGGCGGTGGCGCTACATTCTTGCCGTCACCGGCACTGAGGCGCCACAGGTGAAGCGGCCGCCAGAACGTATCACCGCGATCGCCCGCGGCGCGGACGCGGCCTTCGAGATCGGCGATATCATCACCGGCAGGGCGCGGCTGACGCCGCCGGCAGGTCCAGCGCTTCCCGAGCTCAACGACTTCTCCTTCAGTGCTTATTTCGACGGCATCGGCGCGAATGGCTTCTTCTACGGCGCACCGACGAAGGCCGATCTGCAGGCAGGTCCGCAGGCTGCGAGATCGACGCCGGAAGCTTTGCTCGAAGGGCTCTACCGGCTGCGCAGCGGCATCGGCGACCGCATACGGTCGATCCTGCCCGGCGACACCGGTGCTTTTGCCGCTGCTCTGGTGACGGATGAGCGGCGCGCCATTTCGGATGCGACGACGGAGGCGCTGCGCCAGTCCGGTCTGGCTCATATCATCGCCATCTCCGGTCTCAACATGGCGCTGTCGGCCGGCATCTTCTTCGTCGGCTTCCGGATGCTGCTCAGCCTCTTTCCCGGCATCGCTGAGGCCTACCCGACGAAGAAGATCGCTGCCGCCGGCGCGCTCATCGCCGTCACCGCCTATTTCCTGATCTCCGGCTTTGCGGTCTCTGCAGAGCGCGCCTTCATCATGATGGCCATCATGTTGATTGCGGTCTTCTTCGACCGGCCGTCGATCAGCCTGCGCAACGTCGCGCTCTCCGCTCTCGTCATCATCGCCATTTCGCCGTCCGAGGTCTTGGGACCGAGCTTCCAAATGTCCTTTGCCGCGACATTGGCGCTGGTCTCGGGCTATCAGCTGTGGAAGGACCGGCGCGTCCGCGAAAACGCCTTTCTGAAGCTGCCGATCATCCGGCCGTTCGTTACGGTTGCCGGTTTCTTCGGCGGCGTCTTCCTGACCTCGCTGATCGGCGGTTTTTCAACCGCGCTGTTTTCGATCGAGCATTTTCATCGCCTGACCGCCTACGGCCTGCCGGCTAACCTCGCGACGATGCCGATCATCTCCTTCATCATCATGCCGGCAGGTCTGCTGGCGATGCTGCTCATGCCTTTCGGTCTGGATGTTTGGGCTTGGAAGATCGTCGGATTCGGCCTCGATTTGGTGATCGCGGTCGCAAAGACGGTGTCCGGCTGGGGTGGCAATATCGACGTCGGCCGCTTGCCCGCCTGGTATTTCGCCGTCGCCGTGGCAGGCTTTCTGCTGCTGACGCTGTTCCGCACCCGGTTGCGCCATGTCGGCACATCGATCATCACGGTCGCAACACTCATCCTGTTGCTTCTACCGGGTCCCCGGCCGCCCGATCTGGTGATTTCGGAGGATGGCAGTCTCGTCGCAGTCGTTGAGGCGGCGGCAATGGCTTCCAACCGTGAAAGACCGCCGGATTTCATCTTCGACCAGTGGCAGAGAGCGCTGGTCCGGCCGAGGCATGATCCGCCGAAGATGCTGGATGGTCCTGCTATCCCGCCTGAGGGACAAGACCGCCGCGTCAGGCTTTCCCGCGATCAGCAGAACGAAGCAAGGACCGCGATGCGGGCGGCCGCAGCGGCCGGTGACGCAGACCGCTTTTCCTGCGTCAAGAAGGCCTGGTGCACATCAAGGCTTGGCAATGGTCAGGTGTTAACCGTCATCGACAACGCCGGCTATCTCGGCCCGGCATGCGACGCGGCCGATATCGTCGTGACGTCGGTGCGCCTTCGCTTCAACAATTGCCGCTCAGGTGCGACGCTCTTCACCGGTGAGACGCTGCGCAGGACCGGTTCCATCGAGTTGCGCTTCACGGACACCGGCCTCGAGGTCGCAACCGCATTCGATGCATTGTCGCGGCCATGGATGCGCCATCGCGCCTATGACTGGCGCAGCAACAGTTTTACCGAATCCGGCTTGGCCAATGTCAGTGATAGCGGCGAATGAGACCGACGAGTTTACCCTGAACCTTGACACGGTCCGGCCCGAAAATCCGGGTCTCGTAAGCCGGGTTGGCCGCTTCTAGCGCGATCGAGGCGCCCTTGCGGCGGAAGCGCTTGAGTGTCGCTTCTTCGTCGTCGACCAGAGCAACGACGATGTCGCCAGGACTTGCGGTGCTGCCGTTGCGGATGATCACGGTGTCGCCGTCGAAGATGCCGGCATCGATCATCGAATCGCCCTTGACCTCCAGCGCATAATGTTCCCCGGAACCGAGCATGTCGGCCGGAACGACGATGTCGTGGGTATTGTTCTGGATCGCCGAGATCGGCACACCGGCAGCGATTCGGCCCATGACCGGCACGGAGACCGAGTTGCCGTTGTCGGCGACGGGTTTTGCGGGAGCAGGAGTGGCGACCGGCTGAGGTTTGCCGAGGCTGCCCTCGATGACGCTCGGCGAAAAGCCGCGCCGGGGCTGAATGCTGGGGCTGTAGGCCTCCGGAAGCTTGATGACCTCGAGCGCACGGGCGCGGTTCGGTAGGCGGCGAATGAAGCCACGCTCCTCGAGCGCTGTAATCAAGCGATGAATCCCGGACTTGGAGGCGAGGTCCAGGGCATCTTTCATTTCGTCGAAAGACGGCGGAACGCCGGATTCTTTCATGCGCTCGTGAATGAAAAGGAGAAGCTCCTGTTGTTTGCGCGTGAGCATCGACGTTGTGACCTCGTGATTGAAACAAATCCAGAACAGACACTATATGTTCCATATGTGTTCCGCAAGTAGCTAAATTTCTGTAAAGCTTGGTGCCAACTCGTTGAGATTTTTATTTTCATTCGCCGGATTGGCACAGATCTCTTGCAATGAGGGGCGCGCCGTCGCAGATCTCTTGCCGTTTCCAGGAGGGATATCATGAACGAGCATTCCGCCAAACCGCACCCGCTGGATCATGTCGTGCTGCCGGTCGTCAATATCGATCTGGCGCGCGAGAGGCTCGGCAAGCTCGGCTTCACCGTTGCCGCCGATGCGCGCCATCCCTTCGGAACGGAGAATGCCTGCGTCTTTTTTGCCGACAAGACCTATCTGGAGCCGCTCGGGATTGCGAACGTCGAGGAGAGCGAGGCATCGGCGCGGCAGGGTAATGTCTTCACTGCCCGCAACCAGGCCTTCCGTTTCCGCTGTGGCGAGGAGGGGCTCTCGGGGCTGGCTTTCGGCAGCAAGAATGCCGGCATCGACCATCAGGATTTCGTCGGCAACGGATCGAGCGCTGGCGAGATGCTGCAATTCACCCGGCCGATGACGATGCCGGACGGTTCCGAGACGATTGCCGGCTTTAAGCTGGCTTTCGCCGGCGACCTGCGCGCGCCTGATCTCCTGTTTTTCACCGTCGAGCGCGTCAATCCGCTACCGGCCGACCGCGCGGCGCTGGAGACGCATGCCAATGGCGTCACCGGCATAGTTGAGATCGCGCTTTGCACGCCAGAGCCGGCCGCCTTCGCTGCCTTCGTCGGCCTTGCCGTGGCGCAATCGGCAGTCGAGAAAACCGGTTTCGGCGTCGATATTGCGGCATCGAATGCGAAAATCAGCCTGATGACGCCGGAAGGGCTGGAGGCATATTTCGACATCGCCGTCTCATCCGCAGATCGCGGCCTGCGCGGCCGGGCAATCCTCTTTGCTGTCGCCGATCTTGCCGTGACAGAAGCGCATTTGGCTGCTAACGGGGTGACATACACGCGCAAGAACAATCGCATTCTGGTGAAGCCCGCGCCCGGGCAGGGCACGCTCTTCGCCTTCGAGGAAACACGATGAGCACTGATACGAATTCCGAGGTCAGGATCGGCGAAGGCCAAGGCCAGGTCACCTTTTCCAATACCGGCCGCCTGTCGCTGATTGCCGGTCCCTGCCAGATGGAGAGCCGCGACCACGCCTTCATGGTGGCCGGGACGCTGAAGGAGCTTTGCGCAAAGCTCGGCATCGGCCTCGTCTACAAGAGCTCCTTCGACAAGGCGAACCGGACCTCGCTCTCGGCCGAACGCGGTATCGGGATCGAAAAGGGCATGGAGGTCTTTGCCGACCTCAAGAAGGAATTCGGCTTTCCCGTCCTGACAGACGTTCATACCGCCGAGCAATGCGTGGAGGTGGCAAGGATCGTCGACGTCCTGCAGATCCCGGCCTTCCTCTGCCGCCAGACCGACCTTCTCATCGCCGCCGCCAAGACCGGCCGCGTCGTTAATGTCAAGAAAGGCCAGTTCCTCGCCCCCTGGGATATGAAGAACGTTCTGAAGAAGCTCAATGCCAGCGGCAATCCGAACGTGCTGCTGTGCGAGCGCGGCGCCTCGTTCGGCTACAATACGCTGGTCTCCGACATGCGTTCGCTACCGATCATGGCGGCGATGGGCGCGCCGGTTATCTTCGATGCCACCCATTCCGTGGCACAGCCGGGCGGGCAGGGCGAATCCTCCGGCGGTCAGCGGGAATTCGTGGAAACCCTGGCGCGCGCCGCAGTGGCTGCCGGTATTGCCGGTGTCTTCGTCGAAACCCATCAGGACCCCGACAATGCCCCTTCGGACGGCCCGAATATGGTCTATCTCAAAGACATGCCGCGGCTTCTCGAAAAGCTGCTTGCCTTCGATGCGGTCGCCAAGGCTTGACGTTCAACAGCATGACATGATCGTGCTATAGGCGAGATCTAACGCGGTTCGAAGGCTGGAAATTGCAGCATTGTAATTTGCACGCCTTCGACTAAGACAGGTTTCGAACCGACTTATCATCCACCGAGCAGGAAGAACCCATGACTGCAATCACCGATATCATCGCCCGCGAGATTCTCGATAGCCGTGGTAACCCCACCGTCGAAGTCGATGTCTATCTCGAAGATGGCAGCATGGGCCGCGCGGCCGTCCCCTCGGGCGCCTCGACGGGCGCGCATGAGGCGGTCGAACTGCGTGACGGCGGCAAGCGCTACCTCGGCAAGGGCGTCGAAAAGGCGGTCGAAGCCGCCAACACCGAGATCTTCGACGCGATCGGTGGCATCGACGCCGAAAACCAGATCCAGATCGACAACATCATGATCGAGCTGGACGGCACGCCGAACAAGTCGCGCCTCGGCGCCAACGCCATCCTCGGCGTATCGCTCGCCGTCGCCAAGGCTGCCGCCCAGGCGTCCGGCCTGCCGCTCTACCGTTATGTCGGCGGCGCTTCCGCCAGCCTGCTGCCGGTGCCGATGATGAACATCATCAATGGCGGCGCCCACGCCGACAACCCGATCGATTTCCAGGAATTCATGATCCTGCCGGTCGGCGCCGATTCGATCGCCGAAGCCGTGCGCATGGGTTCGGAAGTCTTCCATACGCTACGCAAGGAACTTGCGAGCCAGGGCCACAACACCAATGTCGGCGACGAAGGCGGTTTCGCACCGGGCCTGAAGAGCGCGCCTGAGGCCCTCGACTTCATCATGAAGTCGATCGAGAAAGCCGGCTACAAGCCGGGCGACGACATGTGCCTCGGCCTCGACTGCGCCTCGACCGAATTCTTCAAGGACGGCAAATACGTTCTCGAAGGGGAAGGTCGCACGCTGGAATCGGGCGCCATGGCGGAGTATTTGGCCGAGCTCGCCGCCAACTATCCGATCATCTCGATCGAGGATGGCATGGCCGAAGACGACTGGGACGGCTGGAAGACGCTGACCGACCTGGCCGGCAAGAAGACCCAGCTCGTCGGCGACGACCTCTTCGTCACCAACTCCGCCCGTCTTCGCGACGGCATCCGCATGGGCGTCGCCAACTCGATCCTCGTCAAGGTCAACCAGATCGGCTCGCTGACGGAAACGCTCGACGCCGTCAACACGGCGCACAAGGCGGCCTATACCGCCGTCATGTCGCACCGCTCCGGCGAGACGGAAGATTCGACCATTGCCGATCTCGCGGTCGCCACCAACTGCGGCCAGATCAAGACCGGTTCGCTATCGCGTTCCGACCGTCTCGCCAAGTACAACCAGCTGATCCGCATCGAAGAAGGCCTCGGGCCGCAGGCCCAGTATGCCGGCCGCTCGATCATCCGCGGCTGATCGGATCTGACCTTTGATTGTTTAACCCGCGCCTTCCCGGCGCGGGTTTTTTCTTGCCCGTTTTTTAGAGTCAACGAACGGTTAATCTCTGCGCGCTAGATTGAACGAATTGGTAATGCGTTCAAGAGCATGCGTGTATGTGGACAAAGCATCATAAAAAGAGAAGAATCGGTCGCTTCGTCATTCCGGCCATGACGGTCGCCTTCCTTTCCTACTTCGGTTATCATTGCATCCATGGCGATTACGGCCTGCGCGCGACGGAGACATTCGAGCGTCAGCGTGTCGCGCGTGAAAAAGAGCTTGCCGTCTTGAAAGCAAAGCGCGAACATCTGGAAAATCAGGTCGCGCTCTTGAGTGATGGCTCGCTCGACAAGGATATGCTGGACGAAAAAGCGCGTTATCAGCTCAACATGTCGCGCGCCGACGAGATCGTCGTTTTCAACCACTATTCCAATTAACTGGAAATAGGTTAATTAGAATTTTCGTAGTTTTTCCAACGTTTTAGCGTCGAATACGAGCCATGCATTTATGGCATTGCTGTGGTCATATTTCTTCCCTATGGTACGCGCCACCAAGAACCGACAAACCCATAGGGAGGGTTGAATGGCGCCGCGAAAGACCGCGACCGTTTCCAGCCGCAAAACTGCAGCAAAACCGGCAGCCAAAGCATCGAATGGAGGCCCGGTAGCCGACTTCGATCGCGATGAGGAGCTCAAGGCCTATCGCGAGATGCTGCTGATCCGCCGCTTCGAGGAGAAGGCCGGTCAGCTTTACGGCATGGGCTTCATCGGCGGCTTTTGTCACCTCTACATCGGTCAGGAAGCTGTCGTCGTCGGCATGCAGATGGCGCAAAAGGAAGGCGACCAGGTCATCACCGCCTATCGCGACCACGGCCATATGCTGGCAACCGGTATGGAAGCGCGCGGTGTCATGGCGGAATTGACCGGGCGTCGCAGCGGCTATTCCCACGGCAAGGGCGGCTCGATGCACATGTTCTCGAAAGAGAAGCATTTCTACGGCGGTCATGGCATCGTCGGCGCCCAGGTCTCGCTCGGAACGGGTCTTGCCTTTGCAAACCGCTACCGCGGCAATGGCAATGTCTCCATCGCCTATTTCGGCGACGGCGCTGCCAACCAGGGCCAGGTCTACGAGAGCTTCAACATGGCGGCTCTCTGGAAGCTGCCGATCGTCTATATCGTCGAAAATAACCGTTACGCCATGGGCACCTCGACCGCCCGCGCCACCGCTCAGTCGAATTACTCGCTGCGCGGATCCGGCTTCGGCATCCCCGGCATTCAGGTCGATGGCATGGACGTCCGCGCCGTCAAGGCGGCGGCCGACGAGGCGCTCGAACATTGCCGTTCCGGCAAAGGCCCGATCATTCTCGAAATGCTGACCTATCGTTATCGTGGTCATTCGATGTCCGACCCGGCGAAGTATCGCTCCAAGGACGAAGTGCAGAAGATGCGCTCCGAGCATGATCCGATCGAACAGGTGAAGGCACGCCTTATCGAAAAGGGCTGGGCTTCCGAAGACGATCTGAAGGCGATCGACAAGGATGTTCGCGACATTGTCGCCGATAGTGCCGACTTCGCCCAGGCCGATCCGGAGCCGGATGTATCCGAGCTCTATACCGACATTCTGCTGTAATCGGGGAGGGAACCCATGCCTATCGATATCCTCATGCCCGCCCTCTCTCCGACGATGGAAGAAGGCACGCTGTCCAAATGGCTGAAGCAGGAAGGTGACAAGGTCACTTCTGGCGACGTGATCGCCGAAATCGAAACCGACAAGGCGACGATGGAAGTCGAAGCCGTCGACGAAGGCGTCATCGGCAAGCTTCTGGTTCCTGCCGGAACCGAAGGAGTCAAGGTGAACGCCAAGATCGCTGTTCTCCTGCAGGACGGCGAATCCGCATCCGACATGTCTGCGTCCGCTCCGGCGGCAGCGCCGGCTGCTGTACCGCAGGCAGCGCTGGAGGAAAAGCCGGCTGCCGCAACTCCGGCATCCGCACCCGTTCCGGCCGAGCCGAAAGCCCAGGTGCAGAACGACCCCGAAATCCCGGCCGGCACCGAAATGGTGTCGACGACCGTGCGCGAAGCGCTGCGTGACGCCATGGCCGAGGAAATGCGCGCCGACGAAAACGTCTTCGTCATGGGCGAGGAAGTCGCCGAATATCAGGGCGCCTACAAGGTCACGCAGGGGCTGCTGCAGGAATTCGGCCCGCGCCGCGTCGTCGATACGCCGATCACCGAGCATGGCTTTGCCGGCGTCGGCGTCGGTGCGGCAATGGCCGGCCTTCGCCCCATCGTCGAATTCATGACCTTCAACTTCGCCATGCAGGCGATCGACCAGATCATCAACTCCGCTGCCAAGACGCTCTATATGTCCGGCGGCCAGATGGGCGCTCCGATCGTCTTCCGCGGCCCGAATGGTGCAGCAGCCCGCGTCGGCGCCCAGCACAGCCAGGATTATGCAGCCTGGTACAGCGCCATTCCCGGCCTGAAGGTTGTCATGCCCTACACGGCATCTGACGCCAAGGGTCTGCTGAAGGCTGCGATCCGTGATCCGAACCCGGTCATCTTCCTGGAAAACGAAATTCTCTACGGCCAGCACTTCGATGTGCCTAAGCTCGACAATTTCGTCCTGCCGATCGGCAAGGCGCGCATCCATCGTCCGGGCAACGACGTGACCGTCGTCTCCTTCGGCATCGGCATGAGCTATGCCACCAAGGCTGTCGCCGAACTCGAGAAGCTCGGCATCGACGTCGAACTGATCGACCTTCGCACCATCCGTCCGATGGACCTGCCGACCGTGATCGAATCGGTGAAGAAGACCGGCCGTCTGGTCACCGTCGAGGAAGGTTATCCGCAGTCCTCCGTCGGCACCGAAATCGCCACCCGCGTCATGCAGCAGGCCTTCGACTATCTCGATGCGCCGATCCTGACGATTGCGGGCAAGGACGTTCCGATGCCCTACGCCGCCAATCTCGAAAAGCTGGCGCTTCCGAACGTCGGCGAAGTCGTCGATGCCGTGAAGGCTGTTTGCTACAAATAAGGGGAGGGTGTTTCGATGCCGATCAATATCACGATGCCCGCCCTCTCTCCGACCATGGAGGAAGGCAATCTTTCCAAATGGCTGGTCAAGGAAGGCGACAAGGTCAAGTCTGGCGATGTGATCGCCGAGATCGAGACCGACAAGGCGACGATGGAAGTCGAAGCCGTCGATGAAGGCACGGTCGCCAAGCTGGTCGTTGCCGCCGGCACCGAAGGCGTCAAGGTCAATGCGCTGATCGCGGTTCTCGCCGCCGATGGCGAGGATGTCGCTGCTGCCGCAACTGGTGCGGGTTCCGCCGCACCTGCGCCGAAGGCAGACGGCGCGGCCGCGCCGAAGGCCGAGGCCGCGCCGGCTCCGGCCCAGTCCGCTCCGGCTGCAGCACCAGCACCCGCCGCTGTACCCGCATCGGTTTCGGCTGATGGCAACCGCACCTTCTCTTCGCCGCTTGCCCGCCGTCTGGCCAAGGAAGCCGGTATCGACCTTTCGGCTGTCGCAGGCTCCGGCCCGCACGGTCGCGTCGTCAAGAGCGACATCGAGGCCGCCGTTGCCGGCGGTGGCGCCAAGGCGGCCGCTGCGCCTGCACCCGCTGCAACCCCGCAGGCTGCCGCGCCGGCGCCGGCCGCTGCTGCTGCACCGAAGGGCGCTTCCGAGGAGGCCGTGCTCAAGCTCTTCGAACCTGGCTCCTACGAGCTCGTGCCGCATGACGGCATGCGCAAGACGATTGCCAAGCGCCTGGTCGAATCCAAGCAGACGATCCCGCATTTCTACGTCAGTGTCGATTGCGAGCTCGATGCGCTGCTGGCGCTGCGCGCCCAGTTGAACGATGCGGCCCCGCGAAAGGATGGCGGCGCTCCGGCCTACAAGCTCTCGGTCAACGACATGGTCATCAAGGCCATGGCGCTGTCGCTGCGCGACGTTCCGGATGCCAACGTCTCCTGGACCGACAACAACATGGTCAAGCATAAGCATGCCGATGTCGGCGTCGCCGTCTCGATCCCCGGCGGCCTGATCACGCCGATCATTCGCAAGGCAGAGCAAAAGACGCTGTCGGTGATCTCCAACGAGATGCGCGATCTCGGCAAGCGGGCCAAGGACCGCAAGCTGAAGCCCGAGGAATATCAGGGCGGCACCAGCTCGGTCTCGAACATGGGCATGATGGGCGTCAAGGTGTTTTCAGCCGTTATCAATCCGCCGCATGCGACGATCCTCGCGGTCGGCGCCGGCGAACAGCGGGTTGTCGTCAAGAAGGGCGAAATGGCGATTGCCACCGTGATGTCAGTCACCCTCTCGACCGACCATCGCTGCGTCGATGGCGCGCTCGGCGCCGAACTGCTCCAGGCCTTCAAGGGCTACATCGAAAACCCGATGGGCATGCTTGTCTGATAGCGGTACGAGGCGGAAATGACCAAGACCGTTCTTTGCTATGGTGACTCGCTGACCTGGGGTTATGACGCCGAGACGATCGGCCGTCATGATTACCAGAATCGTTGGCCGAGCGTGCTTCAGGCAGCGCTCGGCGGTGACGCGCGTATCATCGCCGAAGGCTTGAACGGGCGCACCACCGCTTTCGACGACCATCTCGCCGATTGCGACCGCAATGGTGCGCGCATCCTGCCGACGATCCTGCAGACGCATGCACCGCTCGACCTCGTCATCCTTCTGCTCGGCACCAATGACATGAAGCCGGTCGTGGCAGGCTCGGCCTTTGCCGCATGCCAGGGCATCAGCCGGCTCGTGCGGCTGATCCGCAATCATGCCTGGCCCTTCGAATTCGATGGGCCGGAGATCCTGATCGTGGCGCCGCCGGCGATCCGCGCAACGGGCAATGTGCCCTTCGCCGCATCGTTTCCCGGCGGCATCGAGGAATCGGCAAAACTTGCGACGCTTTATCGTGATCTTGCCGACGAACTCGGTTGTGGCTTCTTCGACGGCAATTCCGTCGCCAAGACCACACCGATCGACGGCATTCACCTCGATGCGGAGAATACGCGTGCGCTTGGACGCGGGCTGGAATCGATCGTGCGGATGATGCTGGGGATCTGAGTATGACCTCCTTCATCGCCCTCCGGCAGGCCTCACGGCGGGATGCCTCGGAGCTGGCGATTCTGGCGGATATCGCATCGCGCGGTTTTGCCTCCTGGCTTTGGTTTGCCGGTGTGCAAAACGGCGTGAGCGACACGCCGCTGGAGCTGGGCCGGCTGAAGATGGGCGAGGAGGAAGCTGTCGGCGGCTGGCGGGATGCCGTCATTGCCGAGGCCTATGGCGAGGTCGCTGGTGTGGCGATCGGCCATGCGCTGAATGAGGGGATAGGTAATATCGAGGCCACCATTCCGGCGACCGCGCCGATGCTCGCCTTGCAGAAGACGGTGGTCGGAAGCTGGTTCATCGGCAGTCTCGGCGTCTATCGCCATCTGCGTGGCATCGGCATCGGACGCAGGCTGCTGGACGATCAGATCGAAAGGGCCGATCGCCGACCGGTCAGTCTCATTACCGCAAGTGATAACGAAGCGGCTTTGTCGCTTTATGGAAGAAACGGATTCCTGGAGGCTGCGCGCGCCGATGCCGTGCCGCTCTTCGAAAACAGCAAGAGACATGCGTGGGTGCTCATGACCCGCAGCGCAGCGCAACAAAGGCAGGAAACACATGGCTGAATCCTACGACGTCATCATTATCGGCTCAGGCCCCGGCGGCTATGTCGCCGCCATCCGCGCCAGCCAGCTCGGCCTCAAGACCGCGATCGTCGAGCGCGAGCATATGGGCGGCATCTGCCTGAACTGGGGCTGCATCCCGACCAAGGCGCTGCTGCGCTCGGCCGAGGTGCTCGATCACGCCAACCACTTCAAAGATTACGGCCTCGTTCTCGAGGGCACGGTCAAGCCGGATGCCAAGGCCGTCGTCGGCCGCTCGCGCGCCGTCTCCGCCCGTCTGAATGCCGGCGTCGGTTTCCTGATGAAGAAGAACAAGATCGACATCATCTGGGGCGAGGCGAAGATCACCAAGCCCGGCGAGATCGTTGTCGGCAAGCCGTCAAAGCCGGTCGTCGAGCCGCAGCATCCGCTGCCGAAGAACGTCAAGAGCGGCGAGGGCACCTATACCGCCAAACATATCATCATCGCGACCGGCGCCCGCCCGCGCGCGTTGCCCGGCATCGAGCCGGATGGCAAGCTGATCTGGACCTATTTCGAGGCGCTGAAGCCGGATGTTCTGCCGAAGTCGCTGATCGTCATGGGCTCGGGCGCGATCGGCATCGAATTCGCCAGCTTCTATCGCTCGATGGGCGTCGACGTCACGATCGTCGAAGTCATGCCGACCATCATGCCGGTCGAGGATGCCGAGATCACCGCGATCGCCCGCAAGCAGCTTGAAAAGCGCGGCCTCAAGATCTTCACCAGCGCCAAGGTCTCGAAGGTCGAGAAGGCTGCCGACAGCGTCACCGCTCACGTCGAGACGGCCGATGGCAAAGTGCAGCAGATCACTGCCGACCGGTTGATTTCGGCCGTCGGCGTTCAGGGCAATATCGAAAACCTCGGCCTCGAGGCGCTCGGCGTTAAGACCGACCGCGGCTGCGTCGTCATCGACGGCTACGGCAAGACCAATATCACCGGCATCTATGCGATCGGCGATGTCGCCGGCCCGCCGATGCTGGCGCACAAGGCGGAACATGAAGGTGTGGTCTGTGTCGAAAAGATCGCCGGCCTGCCGAATGTCCATCCCACGGACAAGGGCAAGGTCCCGGGCTGCACCTATTGCAATCCGCAGGTCGCTTCCGTCGGCATCACCGAAGCCAAAGCTAAGGAGCAGGGCCTTGACATCCGCGTCGGCCGCTTCTCCTTCGCGGCAAACGGCAAGGCGATCGCGCTCGGCGAAGACCAGGGCATGGTGAAGGTGATCTTCGACAAGAAGACCGGCGAGCTGCTCGGCGCCCATATGGTCGGCGCCGAAGTCACCGAACTCATCCAGGGCTTCGTCGTCGCGATGAATCTCGAGACGACCGAGGAAGAGCTGATGCACACGATCTTCCCGCATCCGACTGTGTCCGAAACGATGAAGGAAGCGGTGCTCGATGCGTACGGCCGCGTCCTGAACGCTTGATACTTTCCAATGCCGCCCTTTATGTCGGGGTGGCAAAGCCATCCCCCAGGGTGGAAAAAACGAGAGGAAATCATCATGTCTATGGAGACGCAGGCGTTGCTGGTGTTCTTGCTGATCGGCCTGGTTGCAGGTTTCCTTGCAAGCCTGGTCGTCGGTGGCGGCGGGCTGATAAGATGCCTGCTGAGCGGCATCATCGGCGCCTTCGTCGGCGGCTATCTGTTCAGCACGCTCGGCATTTCGCTGGGCATTGAAAACGCGCTGGTGGTGCAGATCATCCACGCCACCGTCGGCGCCATCATCGTGGTTCTGATCGCGAGGGCGGTCGCTTGAGGCGTAACTGAGGGCCAACTTGAGGGTAGGGGAAGGCATGGAAAGCGTCGGCTGGATTTCGGCAATCATCATCGGCGGGCTTGCGGGCTGGCTCGCCGGCAAGCTGATGGAAGCGCGATACGGGATTTTCCTGAATATCGTGCTCGGCATTGTCGGCTCGGTCGTCGCAAGCGCCATCCTCGCGCAGTTTCATCTCGAGGTGGTCGGCGGGCGGCTCGGCTATTTCGTGACGGGTTTCCTCGGCGCCTGCTTGTTGATATTCCTTGCGCGGCTGGTGCGGCGCTAGATCCGAATGAGATTTGCCGCATAGGGCGGTAGAAGGCTGAAACTGCAATGGTGACCATCCTCGATACGATCAATCCCGACGCCAAGCGCGTGCGGCATCCGGAGAAGGCGCATCGGCCTGACACGGAAGTCATGCGCAAGCCGGACTGGATTCGCGTCAAGGCGCCGACCTCCAAGGGTTATGCCGAGACGCGCGCGATCGTGAAGGAGCACAAGCTAGTCACCGTCTGCGAGGAGGCCGGCTGCCCGAATATCGGCGAGTGCTGGGACAAGAAGCACGCGACCTTCATGATCATGGGCGAGATCTGTACCCGCGCCTGCGCTTTCTGCAATGTCGCCACCGGCAAGCCGAACGCGCTCGATATGGCCGAGCCCGAGAACGTCGCCAAGGCAGTCAAGGAGATGGGCCTTAGCCATGTCGTCATCACCTCGGTCGACCGTGACGATCTGGAAGACGGCGGCGCCGAACACTTCGAAAAGGTGATCTGGGCAATCCGTGCCGCCTCGCCGATGACGACGATCGAGATCCTCACGCCCGACTTCCTGAAGAAGCCGGGTGCGCTGGAACGCGTCGTCGCCGCCAAGCCCGACGTCTTCAACCACAATATGGAAACGGTGCCCGGCAACTATCTGACGGTTCGCCCCGGCGCCCGCTACTTCCATTCCGTCCGCCTGCTGCAGCGGGTGAAGGAACTCGATCCCACCATGTTCACCAAATCGGGAATCATGGTTGGTCTCGGCGAAGAGCGGAACGAAGTCCTGCAGCTGATGGACGATCTGCGCACCGCGGATGTCGACTTCCTGACGATCGGCCAGTACCTGCAGCCGACCCGCAAGCACCACAAGGTCGAAAGCTTCGTCACCCCTGACGAGTTCAAGTCCTACGAGACCGTCGCCTACAGCAAGGGCTTCCTAATGGTCGCCTCCAGCCCGCTGACCCGCTCCTCCCACCATGCCGGCGACGACTTTGCCCGGCTGCGGGCGGCGCGCGAGAAGAAGCTGTTGATCGCAGCCGAATAAGAGCCGGCCTTGCTTTTTGTGTCGGCCGCGGCGATTTTCGCCGCGGTTCAGTTTGTTGACAAACCTCGATCTTCACTCGACGTCATCTCGGCCTTGTTGCCGAGGATCTGCTGCGCCGGTTGCAAATGCTCGGGACAAGCCCGAGCATGACGAAAGAGGAATGGCCGATCTCATCAGCAGTCTGAGCCGATGGATTTTCGCAGCGGTTTTTGATGGGGAGTTGCGGACATGCCCGTCGACGAACCAATGCTCCGGCATGCCAGACGCATTCTGGTGATTGGCTGCCCCGGTGGTGGAAAAAGCGTGCTTGCACGGGCGCTGTCGACTTCGCTCGACCTTCCCTATATCTCGATGGATCGCGATTTCTATTGGCTTCCCGGCTGGAGGAAACGGGATCGCAGCGACATCGATCGGCTGATCGCCAAAGCGGTGGCGGAAGAACGCTGGATCATGGATGGAACCGGCCTCAGCTCCTTCCATCTGCGCCTGCCGCGTGCAGACGCCGTCATTTGGCTTCGGCTGTCCAGATATGCATGCCTGTACGGCGCGGTCTCAAGAACATTCCGTTATTTCGGGCGCAACCGTCCCGAACTGCCTGCCGGCTGCCCCGAACGCCTCTCGCTGGACGCGCTTGCCTATATCTGGAATTTCGAGCGCGATGCCGCACCTCTGATCGAAGCGGCGCTTCAGGATCACGGGTTTGCAAATTCCACCGTCATCATAAGATCGCGCAAAGCAGCTAGCCGGTTCGCTGGCGTTTAGGAGCATCCCGGCGAAGCGCACGTCTGACTCGAGGGAGTTGCATGATGGATCAGAGAGTAGACTTGCTGCCGCGTCAGCAGATCACCGACCTCGAACAGGCTGCCGAGCATATCCGTTTAGCCCGCCGGATCCTCGTCATCGGTTGCTCGGGCGGCGGTAAATCGACGCTGTCGCTGAAGATCGCCAAGCGCTTCGTACTTTCCTACATCTCGCTCGATCGCGACGTATTTTGGCTTCCCGGCTGGGTGGTACGCGACAGGGCCGAGCAGAGAAAGATCATCGCCAGCCGGATCCTCGAAGAACGTTGGATCATGGACGGCACGAACCCGTCTTCCTTGGATATCCGGCTGCCACGAACCGATTTCGTTGTTTGGGTCCGCATGCCGCGGCTTGTCTGCATCAGGGGCGCAATTAGCCGGTGGGCGAAATGGATAGGCCGCACTCGCCCCGAGATGGCGCCGGGCTGTATCGAGAAGGTCGACTTGGAATTCCTCCACGTCATTTGGACTTTCGAGGCGAAATTCGCGCCGCGTCTCGTCACGGGCATCGCCGAGCATGGCCCCAATGTGCCGGTTCTTCAGCTAAAATCCCGCCGCCAGATGCGCGAGCTTCTTGATCTTCTCGGCCCGCCCGATTAATTGCCGCTTATGCCGCAATTCGAAACGCACCGTCCCGTCCCGCACACGCCCGAGCAGATGTTCGATCTCGTCGCCGATGTCGAGCGTTATCCGGAATTTCTGCCGCTCTGCGAAGCCTTGGCCATCAGGAGCCGCAAGGAGCGCGACGGCAAGATCCTGCTCGTTGCCGACATGACGGTCGGCTACAAGGCGATCCGCGAGACCTTCACCACACAGGTGCTGCTGAACCGCGCCGAGCACGTCATCGAGGTCAAATATATCGATGGCCCGTTCAAATATCTCGACAATCGCTGGCACTTTGCCGAGACGCCGTCCGGCGGCTGCACCGTCGATTTCTTCATCGATTACGAGTTCAAGAGCCGCATCTTGGGCGCGCTGATGGGTTCGATGTTCGACCGCGCCTTCCGCATGTTCACCGAAGCCTTCGAGACACGGGCAATCAGGATCTACACGCCGGCCCGATGAGCGAACCGGCGTCAGGCAGCAAGGAGCGAGCCCACCATCTCCAGCGCCGTCCTGATCGTTGCCAGTCGAACCTCGCTGCGGCCGATATCGCCATAGAGCATTTTCCGATGGATGAGCGAGCCGGCGCGCGACTTGGCGGCGAGATGCACGAGGCCGACCGGTTTTTCCGGCGATCCGCCGCCGGGGCCGGCAATGCCGGTGACGGCGACGGCGATCTCGGCGCGTGAGCGGAAGAGCGCGCCATGTACCATCTGCCGCGCCGTTTCCTCGGAGACCGCGCCGAAACGCAGCAAGGTTTCCGCCTGCACGCCGAGCATCTCGATCTTTGCACTATTCGTATAGGTGACGAAGCCGCGGTCGACGACGGCGGACGAACCCGAAATCTCCGTCAGCGCCCCGGCGATCAGCCCGCCGGTACAGGATTCGGCGGTCGAGACCATCAGCCCTGCAGCCGTGAAGTCGCGGATGATCGCCTCGGCCGTCGAAATAATATCCTGAGGAAAAAGGCTCATCATTTCCTCCCGCGATAGACGACGGTGGCAGTCGCGATCGCCGCGATGCCTTCGCGCCGGCCGACGAAGCCGATCGTCTCGTTGGTCGTCGCCTTGACCGAGCAACGCTCGATATCGATGCCGAGATAATCCGACAGTTTCGCCCGCATGGCGTCGCGATGCGGTCCGACCTTCGGCGCCTCGGCGATCAGCGAGACGTCGGCATTCATGATCGTGCCGCCGCGCTCGCGCACGATCCGGGCGGCATGTTCGATGAAGATCCGCGAGGCCGCCCCCTTCCATTGCGGGTCGGACGGCGGGAAATGATCGCCGATGTCGCCGGCGCCGCAGGTGGCAAGCAGCGCGTCCGTCAGCGCATGCAGCGCGACGTCGGCATCCGAGTGGCCTTTCAGTTTCTGGTCATGCGCAATGAACACGCCGCAGAGCGTCACGCCATCGCCCGCGACGAGCTGGTGCACGTCGTAGCCATTGCCTGTGCGCACGTCCGGAAGCAGCGAAGCCGAGAGCTTGTCGTCGGCCATGGCGATATCGTTCTTGACCGTCAGCTTGACGTTGTCGTTCGTGCCCTCGACGATCGTTACCGGAATGCCCATCCATTCGGCGATCGAGGCGTCGTCGGTGAAATCGCTTCGTCCGCTCGCGGCTGCCTTCTCATGCGCCTCGAGGATCTTGTCGAAGGCGAAGGATTGCGGCGTCTGCGCCGCGTAAAGATGCTCGCGTGAAATCGTCGTCAGCACGGTGCCGGCGCTGTCGGCGCGTTTCAACGTATCGGTGACCGGGATCGCCGGCAGGACCGCCTGTGCGCCGGCGTCAAGGCTCTCGGCGATGCGGTCTAGAAGCACATGATCGAAGAACGGCCGCACGGCATCGTGGATCAGGACATGACTGATGTGCTTGTCCTTGAGGTGTCTGAGGCCGGCAAGCACGGATTGCTGCCGGGTCGCACCCCCATGCACCGTTTTGATCGGCGTTGCCGAGATGATGTGGCGGAAGGCTCTCGCAAACAGCGCCTCGTCATCGGGATGGATGACGACGACGATCTCGGTTGCGGCTTCCCATGTCATGAAGTTTTCAAGCGTATGCACGATAACCGGCTTGCCGCCGATCATGCGATATTGCTTGGGGCCCTCCTTGGATGATCCTGCGCGCTCGCCGCGGCCGGCGGCAACGATGACAATTCCAGCCGATATCGGTTGCTTAGAAGGCATTTGCAGCATAGATCCCCTAAAATATGCGGAATTGACCCCAGTGCTCTAACGTCTTGCTTTGGCCTTTTCCAGCATCTGCCCGAAAAATATCAATTCCTGTCTCAGCCCCCTTGGCAAGACAGGGAATAGTGGCTAAAAATAATGCAGTTCTATTGTGTGCCCGAAAGATAATCATTTGATTTCCCAGGACCTCGCAGCGCCTTTCCAAATCGGACCCGTGTCCGTGCGGAACCGCGTTGTGCTGGCGCCGATGTCCGGCGTCACGGATATGCCCTTCCGCGAGCTTGCATGGCGCTTCGGCGCCGGCCTCGTCGTCACCGAGATGGTGGCGAGCCGCGAACTGGTCAACGACACGGCTGAATCCTGGTCGCGGCTCAGTGCTGCGGGCTTCCGGCCGCATATGGTGCAGCTTGCCGGGCGAGAGGCGCACTGGATGGCGGAGGCGGCCAAGATCGCCGCCGATCACGGCGCCGATATCATCGACATCAACATGGGCTGTCCGGCAAAGAAGGTGATCGGCGGTTATTCGGGTTCGGCGCTGATGCGTGATTCCGATCACGCGCTCGGCCTCATCGAGGCGACGGTCAAAGCCGTCGACATTCCGGTGACGCTGAAGATGCGCCTTGGCTGGGATGAGAACTCGATCAACGCGCCTGATATCGCCCGCCGCGCCGAGGCGGCCGGCATCCAGCTTGTGACCATTCATGGGCGCACCCGCATGCAATTCTATGAAGGCCGCGCCGATTGGGATGCGATCCGCGCCGTCCGCGAAGCGGTCGCCATTCCGTTGGTCGCCAACGGCGATGTCGAAACCGCAGCTGACGCGCAGGAAATATTGCGCCGCTCGGGCGCCGATGCCGTGATGATCGGCAGGGGCTGCCAGGGCAGGCCGTGGCATGCCGGCGTCATATCAGGTGCGCCCGCACCGCAATCCCAGGAGATCGCCGATATCGCCGTCGAACATTACCGGATGATGCTGGATTTCTACGGCGAAGCGGTGGCGATCCGCCACGCCCGCAAGCACCTTGGCTGGTATCTCCAGCGTTTCGCGCCTGATCTGTCAGGCGCTGAAAAGGCGGAGATCATGACCTCGCGCGATCCGCGCGAGGTGGCCGCGCGCCTTTACGATGCGCTGGCTGTGAATATTGTCGACAGCCGGGAGGCGGCATGATGAAGGATATGACATCTCCGTCCGATCATGCCGGCGGGACCGTCGCCATGGCCGTGCTGAACGCCATCCAGAACCCCGTCGTCATGGTCGACGAATCCGGCTTCGTCGTTTTCGCCAATTGGGAGGCGGAGGCCTTCTTCGGCGCCAGCGCTTCGCATCTGGCGCGTTACCGCATCTCGACCTTCATTCCTTTCGGCAGCCCGCTGCTTGCCCTGATCGACCAGGTGCGCGAGCGCAAGGCGCCGGTCAACGAATATCGCGTCGACCTGAGTTCGCCCCGCCTCGGCCAGGACAAGCTCGTCGATCTCTATGTCGCCCCGGTGCTCAGCGAGCCCGGCGCCGTCGTCATCGTCTTCCAGGAACGGTCGATGGCCGACAAGATCGACCGGCAGCTGACCCATCGCGCCGCCGCCCGCTCGGTGACCGGCCTTGCCTCGATGCTGGCGCATGAGATCAAGAACCCGCTCTCCGGCATACGCGGCGCCGCCCAGTTGCTCGAACAGTCTGCGGTCGACGACGATCGGGCGCTGACCCGGCTGATCTGCGACGAGACCGATCGCATCGTCTCGCTGGTCGATCGCATGGAAGTCTTTTCCGACGAACGCCCTGTTGACCGCATGCCGGTCAACATCCATTCCGTGCTCGATCATGTGAAGGCGGTCGCCAAGGCGGGTTTTGCCCGCAACATCCGGGTCACCGAGAGTTACGACCCGTCGCTGCCGGCCGTCTATGCCAATCGCGACCAGCTCGTCCAGGTCTTCCTCAATCTGGTGAAGAACGCCGCCGAAGCGGTCGGCGATCGGTCGGACGGCGAGATCATGTTGACGACGGCCTATCGTCCCGGCATCCGTCTTTCGGTCGCCGGCACGCGTGAAAAGATCTCGCTGCCGCTGGAATTCTGCGTCCACGACAACGGCCCCGGCGTTCCCCTCGATCTGTTGCCGCATCTCTTCGATCCTTTCATCACCACCAAGCCGAACGGCAGCGGCCTCGGTCTGGCGCTGGTCGCCAAGATCATCGGCGATCACGGCGGCATCATCGAATGCGACAGCCAGAACAGCCGCACGACATTCCGCGTTCTCATGCCGGCGTCGAAGGACGCCTCGCTCGAGGACGCCTCTATAGCAAGCTCGACAGGACCTTCTCGATGACAGCTACGATCCTCGTTGCAGATGATGATGCGGCCATCCGGACCGTGCTCAACCAGGCTTTGAGCCGCGCCGGTTATGACGTCCGCATCACCTCCAACGCCGCTACCCTCTGGCGCTGGATTTCGGCAGGCGAGGGCGATCTGGTCGTCACCGATGTGGTGATGCCCGACGAGAACGCCTTCGATCTGCTGCCGCGCATCAAGAAGGCGCGGCCCGACCTGCCGGTCCTCGTCATGAGCGCCCAGAACACCTTCATGACCGCCATCAAGGCCTCGGAAAAGGGCGCTTACGATTATCTGCCGAAGCCCTTCGATCTCACCGAGCTGATCGGCATCATCGGCCGGGCGCTCGCCGAGCCGAAGCGCAAGCCCGCCAAACTCGAAGACGACATGCAGGACGGCATGCCGCTCGTCGGCCGGTCGGCGGCGATGCAGGAAATCTACCGCGTGCTCGCCCGCCTGATGCTGACGGACCTGACGCTGATGATCACCGGCGAATCCGGCACCGGCAAGGAGCTCGTCGCCCGCGCGCTGCATGATTACGGCAAGCGCCGCAACGGCCCGTTTGTTGCGATCAACATGGCGGCGATCCCGCGCGACCTGATCGAATCCGAACTGTTCGGCCACGAGAAGGGCGCCTTCACCGGCGCGCAGACCCGCTCGACCGGCCGCTTCGAGCAGGCCGAAGGCGGCACGCTCTTCCTCGACGAGATCGGCGACATGCCGATGGACGCCCAGACACGGCTCTTACGCGTCCTGCAGCAGGGCGAATACACCACCGTCGGCGGCCGCACGCCGATCCGCACCGATGTGCGCATCGTCGCCGCCACCAACAAGGACCTGAAGCAGGCGATCAACCAGGGCCTCTTCCGCGAGGATCTCTATTACCGCCTCAACGTCGTGCCGCTGCGCCTGCCGCCGCTGCGCGACCGCGCCGAGGACATTCCCGATCTGGTACGCCATTTCATCCAGCAGGCGGAAAAGGAAGGTCTTGGCTCTAAGCGCTTCGATCAGGAAGCGCTCGAACTGATGAAGGCCTATGCCTGGCCGGGCAACGTCCGCGAGTTGGAAAACCTCATCCGCCGTCTGATGGCGCTTTATCCGCAGGATGTGATCACCCGCGAGATCATCGATGCGGAACTGCGTTCCGACGTGCCCGACAGCCCGATCGACAAGGGGCCGATGCGCAGCGGTTCGATGACGATTGCGCAAGCCGTCGAGGAGAATATGCGCAGCTATTTCGCAGGCTTCGGGGACAATCTGCCGCCGCCCGGCCTCTATGATCGCGTGCTGACCGAAATGGAATATCCGCTGATCCTCGCCGCCCTGACGGCGACACGCGGCAACCAGATCAAGGCGGCCGACCTTCTCGGTCTCAACCGCAACACCTTGCGCAAGAAGATCAGGGAACTTGGCGTCTCGGTCTACAGGAGTTCCCGCACCGCCTGAGCCTGCTCTGGGCGCATAAAAGAAGGCGGCGGGCCCTCATGTTTGCCCACCGCCCACCCCTCCCGGCGTCCGCCGCCACGGTCGGGAGGAGAGGTGAGCCTATCTGAGCCCGGCCACGGTTTGTATCCAAGCAGACAAACAAAGATGCGGTGTCATTTCACGGTCACATAAGCATTTGTGAGGAGTGGTTTGCCGACAGGCGAATGTCATTGAAGTTGCTGCGATCATTGTCGCGGTGCCTGTGGATAGGCTGTGGATATCCGGTGGATGACAGGGTCAATCGGCGCGCGATAACGTCGCAGACTCCAATCGCATGTTGCCTATCCGTTCCGAATCTCATCATTCTGCCGTTGCTGCTGTCGACCTCCGCCGCAAACGTCGTCGATCGCATGCCACGGGCGCTCCGGCTGATGTCGTGGAGCGCCCTTTTTCTTTATGGTCGGGCTGACGGGAACTGCGACATCGTGTTTTGGTCAACTTGGCGGGCTGAGCCTCGCATATCGTTGCGCATGCCATAGATTACGCCAATCGGTCGTCGATCAATCGGGCGACGCCGACTCCGGTGACAGGCCGGCACATATTCATAATTTGCGGGAGTTGCATGATGGAATATCGACGTTTGGGAAAGTCGGGCCTGCAAGTGAGCGAGTTCTCCTTCGGCTCATGGGTCACGTTCGGCAAGCAGGTCGATGGAGGCGACGCCGTCGACCTCATGAAGCTTGCCTATGATAACGGGGTGAACTTCTTCGACAATGCCGAGGGATATGAGAGCGGCAAGTCCGAAATCGTGATGGGCGAGGCGCTCAGCAAGCTTGGCTGGAGCCGTGACAGCTTTGTCGTCTCCAGCAAGGTCTTCTGGGGAGGTGAGAGGCCGACGCAGCGCGGCCTGTCGCGCAAACATGTGACCGATGCCTGCCACGCAGCGCTCAAGCGGCTTCAGGTCGACTACCTCGACCTTTATTTCTGCCACCGCCCGGATATCGACACGCCGGTCGAGGAAACGGTCCGGGCGATGCACGATCTCGTCGCCCAGGGCAAGGTACTCTATTGGGGCACATCGGAATGGTCCGCGCAGCAATTGACGGAAGCCTACGCCGTTGCCCGGGACTTGCGCATCACGCCGCCGACCATGGAGCAGCCGCAGTATAACATCTTCGAACGCCAGAAGGTCGAGTCTGACTATCTGCCGCTCTACGACCTGATCGGCCTTGGCACCACGATCTGGTCGCCGCTCGCCTCGGGCGTCCTGACCGGGAAGTACAATGATGGTGTGCCGGCCGACAGCCGTATGAACCTGCCGGGCTATGAGTGGCTGAAGGAAAAGTGGTCCAGTGATGCCGGCCGCGCTCAGCTCAAACAGGTTGGCGAACTTGCCAAGCTCGCCGACGAGATCGGCATATCGATCACCCATCTCGCCCTTTTGTGGTGCCTCGCCAACCGGAACGTCTCGACCGTCATTCTCGGAGCCTCGCGCGCCAGCCAGCTGCAGGACAATCTCGCGGCCCTCTCACATCGAGAGAAGATGACGTCTGACGTGCTGGAGCGGATCGACACGATCGTCGGAAACAAACCCGAAGCACCACGTCGGTTCTAGCGGGCACAAGCCTCGCTCAACGGGTCAGATTAAGGCCGTCGAGGGAAAGCACGGCTTGACAATGTGACGACACGCGTTGCATTTTCGCCACAATGCGTTGCTTAAAGGTCACGCACGGGTTTTGGACATTCGCTCCCGATCGAGTCGTTGCAGCGCTGGCTTTTTAAGCCGGCGTTGCTTGGTTTTCGATCGGATGGCGAGGGCGGCGGGTGCCGTCTGAAGAGAGGCCGAATGACGCAGGATGGGGTATCGCCGGCGGCGGCGGGCGAGACGGTGACGACGGTGACCGATCGCCGCGCCCTTTTTGCCGTGCCCGGCCTCGTGCTTGCCGGCGGCGCGCTTCTCTGCGCCACGGCGACGCTGTTCGTGCTGCTCGGCCTGACGCCGATCGCCCCGACGTCGCATGTCGTCATCACCTCGGTGATCGTCAATTCCTTCTTTGTCCTGACGCTGCTCGCCTTGATCGGCCGCGAAGTGGCAAGGCTGCTGAAGGCCCGCACCCGCGGCCGTGCGGCAGCCCGCCTGCATATCCGCATCGTCGTGCTCTTTTCGATCGTCGCGATCACACCGGCGATCCTCGTCGCCATCTTCGCCAGTATCACGCTGAATGCCGGTCTCGACCGCTGGTTTGCCCTGCGCACCCAGTCGATCGTCAGCTCGTCGCGCAATATCGGCCAGGCCTATATGATGGAGAATGCCAGCTACCTGCAGGGGCAGACGGTCTCCATGGCCAATGACCTGGAGCGCAACCGCGCGCTCTACAGCCTCGACAGGACCGGCTTTGCCGACCTGATGACCCGCCAGGCGAGGGGCCGCGGCCTGCTCGGAGCCTTCCTCGTCGAGCGCGACGGCTCGGTGATCGTCCAGGCCGATATCGCCACCGAAAAGCCGCTGCCGGCCATTCCGCAGGATGCGCTGGAAAAGGCGGCCGCCGGCCAGCCGACGCTGATCCCGCCCGGCGTCACCAATCTCGTCGGCGCCATAATCAAACTCGATGCCATTCAGGGCACCTTTCTCTATACGGTGCGCGCCGTCGATCCCAAGGTCATGGGCGCGATGCGCATGATGGAGGAGAACGCCACCGAATACCGCTCGATGGAAGCCAACCGCTTCTCTCTGCAGGTCGCCTTTGCCGTGCTCTATATCGGCTTCGCGCTGATCGTGCTGCTGGCAGCGATCTGGACCGCGATCGCCGTCGCCGACCGCATCGTCCGGCCGATCCGCCTGCTGATTACGGCGGCCGACAGCGTTGCATCGGGCAATATGGATATCGTCGTGCCGGTGCATGCCGTCGACGGCGACGTCGCCAATCTGTCGCGCACCTTCAACAAGATGATCTCGGAAATCCGCACCCAGCGCGACGAGATCCTCGAGGCGAAGGACGAGGTCGACGACCGCCGCCGGTTCATCGAGGCGGTGTTATCGGGTGTCACTGCCGCCGTCATCGGCGTCGAGCAGGACCGCCGCATCGCCATCGTCAACAGCTCGGCCGAGACGCTGATGTCGCTGTCGGCCGACGAAATGCTCGGAAAGCAGCTGGTTGACATCGCGCCGGAGGTCGATCACGTGCTGACCGAGGCGGCGGTGCGTCATCGCGGCGATTTCCGCAAGCAGATCGCGCTGGTGCGCGGCGGCACTGTCAGGACGCTGAGCGTGCAGGTGACCCGCGAGGAAGTGCGCGACATGAGCGAGTCCTACGTGATCACGCTTGACGACATCACCGATCTCGTCATCGCCCAGCGCTCGACCGCCTGGGGCGACGTGGCAAGGCGCATCGCTCATGAGATCAAGAATCCGCTGACGCCGATCCAGCTGTCCGCCGAGCGCATCCAGCGCCGCTACGGCAAGCAGATCGACCCGGATGACCGGACCGTCTTCGACCAGTGCACGGATACGATCATCCGCCAGGTCGGCGATATCGGCCGCATGGTCGACGAATTCTCCGCTTTCGCCCGCATGCCGAAGCCGACCAAGGAGCCGAGCGACCTGCGCAATATTCTGCGCGACGCGATCTTCCTGCGCGAGATGGGCAACCATCACGTTACCTTCGAGCAGGATTTCGGCGACCAGCCGCTGGAGGGCCTGTTCGACAGCCGCATGCTCGGCCAGGCTTTCGGAAACCTCATCAAGAATGCCGTCGAATCGATCGAGGCCGTTCCGAGCGACGAACGGGACGAACGCAAGGTTCTCGTCCGCGCCGCACTCGATACCGGCCGCGACCGCTTCACCGTCGACGTGATCGACAATGGCCGCGGCCTGCCGGTGGAGAACCGTCACAGCATTCTGGAACCCTATATGACGATGCGCGAAAAGGGCACCGGCCTTGGCCTCGCCATCGTCAAGAAGATTATCGAGGAACATGGCGGGCAGCTCGAGCTGCATGATGCGCCCGCCGATTTTGACCGGGGGAGAGGGGCCATGATCCGCGTGCATCTGCCACGCCTGGATCCGACGCCTGCTGCCCCCGCAGCCAATGACAAGGAAAGCGTTTATGGCCTCTGATATTCTCGTCGTCGACGATGAGCATGATATTCGCGAGATCGTTTCCGGCATTCTCTCGGACGAAGGGCACGAGACGCGCACGGCCCACGACAGCGACAGCGCGCTGGCGGCGATTTCCGATCGCGTGCCGCGGCTGATCTTCCTCGATATCTGGATGCAAGGCAGCAAGCTCGATGGCCTGTCGCTGCTCGACGAGATCAAGACCCGCCATCCGGAGCTGCCCGTGGTGATGATATCAGGCCACGGCAACATCGAGACCGCCGTCTCGGCGATCAAGCGCGGCGCCTTCGATTTCATCGAAAAGCCCTTCAAGGCCGACCGGCTGATCCTGATCGCCGAACGTGCGCTGGAGAATTCCAAGCTGAAGCGCGAGGTCTCGGATCTGAAGCGCCGCACCGGCGATGCGCTGGAGCTGATCGGCACCTCGGTTGCCGTTTCGCAGCTGCGCCAGACGATCGAGAAGGTTGCGCCGACCAACAGCCGCATCATGATCCTCGGCGCGTCGGGCTCCGGCAAGGAGCTGGTGGCGCGGATGATCCACAAGAAGTCGGCTCGCGCCAACGGCCCCTTCGTTGCGATCAACGCCGCCAACATCACGCCCGAACGCATGGAGGTGGCGCTGTTCGGCACCGAGGGCACGCCCGGCCAGGCGCGCAAGATCGGCGCGCTCGAGGAAGCCCATCGCGGCATCCTCTATCTCGACGAGGTCGGCGAGATGCCACGCGAGACGCAGAACAAGATCCTGCGCGTGCTGGTCGATCAGCAGTTCGAGCGCGTCGGCGGTTCCAAGCGCGTCAAGGTCGATGTCCGCATCATCTCTTCGACCGCCTATAATCTCGAGAGCCGCATCGCCGAGGGTTGGTTCCGCGAGGATCTCTATCATCGCCTCGCCGTCGTGCCGGTGCGTGTGCCCGCACTTGCCGAACGGCGCGAGGACATTCCCTTCCTCGTCGACCAGCTGATGCGCCAGATATCGGAGCAGGCGGGCATCCGTCCGCGCCGCATCGGCGACGACGCGATGGCCGTGCTGCAGGCGCATGATTGGCCCGGCAACATCCGCCAGCTGCGCAACAATATCGAGCGGCTGATGATTCTCGCCCGCACCGACGGGCCGGACGCGCCGATCACCGCCGACATGCTGCCGACCGATCTCGGCGACATGCTGCCGAAGGTGTCCGCCAAGAACGACTATCACATCATGACGCTGCCGCTGCGCGAAGCTCGCGAGATGTTCGAGAAGGATTATCTGATCGCCCAGATCAACCGCTTCGGCGGCAATATCTCGCGCACCGCGGAATTCGTCGGCATGGAGCGTTCAGCGCTGCACCGCAAGCTGAAGTCGCTCGGCGTCTGAATGTATCCGGCGCGGCCGACGCCGCGCCGCGTCCCATATTGCTTTCCGGAAGACCAGGTTTCCCATGCCGAGAATTGCCTATGTGAATGGCCGTTACGTCAAGCATTCCGATGCCAGCGTGCATATCGAGGATCGCGGCTACCAGTTTGCCGATGGCGTCTATGAAGTCTGCGAGGTGCGCCACGGCTATATCGTCGACCTCACGCGCCATCTGAACCGTCTCGACCGTTCGCTTGGTGAGTTGCGCATCGACTGGCCGATGGGCCGGGCGGCACTGACGCAGGTCATTCGCGAGACGCTGCGCCGCAACCATGTCCGCAACGGGCTTTTCTACATGCAAGTGACACGCGGCGTCGCCCGCCGCGATCATGTCTTTCCGGCCGAGGGAACGCCGCCCTCGCTTGTCATTACCGCCAAAAGCACCGACGCCAGGGTTATCGCCGCCAAGAATGCCAACGGCATCCGGGCGATCACCCTTATCGACAATCGCTGGGACCGCGTCGACATCAAGTCCATCGGCCTGCTGCCGAATGCCATGGCCCGCCAGCAGGCCAAGGAGGCCGGCGCCCAGGAAGCGATCTATGTCGACGGCGACGGCATGGTGAAGGAAGGGGCGGCGACCAATGTCTGGATCGTCGATCCGGACGGAACGCTGGTGACGCGACCGGCCGAACACGGCATTCTGCGCGGCATTACCCGCACCACTCTGATGGATGTCGGGGCCAAGCTAGGGTTGACGATCGCGGAGCGGAATTTCTCCGTTTCCGAGATGCTCGCGGCCCGCGAGGTCTTCCTCACTGCAGCCACAAGCATTTGTTTTCCGGTCGTTTCCGTCGATGGCCAGGCCATTGCCAACGGTCATCCAGGCAGCGTTTCGCAGAAAGTCCGCGAGGCCTTTTTCGACGTTGCGGAAAAGATTGCGATTTGATACCAAGATTTGCTGGACAGGTGGAATGAGGATGCCACCGGTCTTCGCATTGTGAGGTTGATTGATATTCTACCGGCCAGATCAGGTCGGCAATAAAGAAAGAAGCGGCGCGATGGCGGAACGTTCTCAGAATCTTCAGGACTTATTTCTCAATACTGTTCGAAAGCAAAAGATTTCCCTGACAATCTTTCTGATCAACGGCGTGAAACTCACGGGCGTTGTTACGTCTTTTGACAATTTCTGTGTTCTTCTTCGCCGTGACGGCCATTCGCAGCTGGTGTATAAGCATGCGATCTCGACGATCATGCCGGGCCAGCCCATGCAGATGTTTGAGAGCGAAGAAGCCGCGTCCTAACAGGATCAGCCGTCATTTCGACACGCGATACCAAGAACGATTCGATCATCCCTGAGGCCGCCAAGCACAGGGACGACATGCGCGCGACTGTCGTCGTGCCGGTTCTGAAATCGCGCAGCCGCGGCGGTCAGAGCGAATCGGCCTCGACCCGCACGCCGGAAAGCCGGCTCGAAGAGGCGACGGGCCTTGCCCAGGCGATCGATCTCGATGTCGTCCACGGCTCGATCGTCCCGGTCAATGATCCGAGACCGGCTACGTTGCTTGGCACCGGCAAGATCGAGGAGATCAAGGCGCTGCTCGACGAGCGCGATTCCGGTCTCGTCATCGTCGATCATCCGTTGACGCCGGTGCAGCAGCGCAACCTCGAAAAGGAATGGAACGCCAAGGTCATCGACCGGACGGGCCTTATCCTCGAAATCTTCGGCCGCCGCGCCTCCACCAAGGAAGGCACGCTGCAGGTCGACCTCGCCCATCTGAATTATCAGAAGGGCCGCCTGGTCCGGAGCTGGACCCACCTTGAACGCCAGCGCGGCGGCGGCGGCTTCATGGGCGGTCCCGGCGAAACCCAGATCGAAGCCGACCGGCGGATGCTGCAGGACCGCATCATCAAGCTCGAGCGTGAACTGGAACAGGTCGTGCGCACCCGCCAGCTCCACCGCGCCAAGCGCCGCAAGGTGCCGCACCCGATCGTGGCGCTGGTCGGCTATACCAATGCCGGCAAGTCGACGCTGTTCAACCGCATCACCGGCGCCGGCGTGCTGGCCGAAGACATGCTCTTTGCCACGCTCGACCCGACGCTTCGGCGCATGAAGCTGCCGCACGGCCGCACCGTCATCCTCTCCGACACCGTCGGTTTCATCTCCGACCTGCCGACCCATCTGGTCGCCGCCTTCCGGGCGACGCTGGAAGAGGTGCTGGAAGCCGATCTCATCCTGCATGTCCGCGACATGTCCGATGCCGACAACCAGGCGCAGAGCTCCGACGTGATGCGCATCCTGAACGATCTCGGCATCGACGAGCCCGAAGCCGAAAAACGGCTGATCGAGGTCTGGAACAAGATCGATCGGCTGGAGCCCGAGGTGCACGACACCATGGTGCAGAAATCGGCCGGCGCCAGCAACGTGGTGGCGGTTTCCGCCGTCAGCGGCGAGGGTGTCGACACGCTGATGGAAGAGATCAGCCGCAGACTGTCAGGCGTGATGACCGTGGCAACGATCCGACTTCCTGTTGATAAGCTGGCGCTGCTGCCCTGGCTTTACGATCACGCGATCGTCGACAGCCGCGAGGATAATGAGGACGGCACGATCACGCTCGATCTTCGCCTCTCCGAAACCGAGGCAACCGAACTCGAACGCCGCATCGGCAACGGACAGAAGTCTTCAAAGGAAGATTGGGAGCGGTAAGGCATTCCCTTCCCCCCGGGGGGAAGGGAGATGTGGCAACGTTCCGCTTACTCAACCCCCGACGTCACAGCTCTTTCAATCGCCTTCGCCGCCTGCCAGATTTCTTCCATGCGTTCGAGAGTGGCTGCCTCCAGCGTCTCGCCCTCTGCTTCAAGAACCTGTTCTATATGGCTGAAGCGACGCCGGAATTTCGTATTCGTGCCACGCAGCGCCTGTTCCGGATCGGCCTTCACATGCCGGCCGATATTGACGACTGCGAAGATCAGGTCGCCGAGTTCGTCGCTGACTTTTGCCTGATCGCCTTCGCGAAGGGCTACCCGCAATTCGCCGATCTCCTCCTCGATCTTGTCGAGGATCGGCTCGGGCGCTGACCAGTCGAAGCCGACCTTGGCGGCGCGTTCCTGCAGCTTCAGCGCTTCCGTCAAAGCCGGGAAGCTGCGCTGCACCGAGCCGAGGAAGCCGCTATTGAAGTCCTCGGTGATGCCACGCCGTGACCGTCGCTCGGCGCGCTCGCGTTTCTCCGCCTGCTTGATCTCGTCCCATTGTCTCTTCACCGCGTGCGGCGTATCCGCCGCCGAGCGGGCAAAGACGTGCGGGTGGCGACGGATCATCTTGGCGGTGATGGCGTTGACCACGTCGCCGAAGGAAAATTCGCCGGCCTCTTCGGCCATGCGGGCGTGAAAGACCACCTGCAGCAGCAGGTCGCCCAACTCGTCGCAGAGATCGTCCATATCGCCGCGCTCGATCGCGTCGGACACCTCATAGGCCTCCTCGATCGTATAGGGCTTGATCGTCTCGAAGTTCTGCACGATGTCCCAGGGGCAGCCGGTTTCGGGATGGCGCAGCGCCGCCATGATCTCGATCAGCCGCGAAATGTCTTTGGAAGGTTGCATGTTGCCTCGGTTCAGCAGGCTTCAGTTCAAGGACCTCAGTTCAGGGCCCCTCAGTTCAATGGAATGTCGTTGGCGCTCTTCGACGACTGGTAGCTGGTCGACAGCGCGTCGTAGCGCGCCTTGATGCGGGCGGTCTGCGTCTTCAGCGCGGTCTTCAGCATAGCCTCTTCGGTCTCGACGAGATCGGCAATGGCAAAGCTGTTCCAGAAGGCGTTTTGCCTGCGGTAGCCGCCGGGTTCAAGCCCGAAGACCTCCTTCAGGATCTTCAAATCGTGTGGAATGGCGAAGGCGTCGCGCGAATCCTCATGGCTGAAAAAATAGTAGAAATTGTCGAAGCCGGCCCAGGTGATCGCCGACATGCACATGGTGCAGGGCTCATGCGTCGACAGGAAGATCAAATCCTTGGTCGGCGGCTTGTCGCCAAGCTCGTAAAAACGCTTCAGCGTATGGACCTCACCGTGCCAGAGCGGGTTTTCCAGCTCGTTATTTGTCTCGGCGACGACAAGCGAAAGATCGGATTTCCTTAAGATCGCCGCACCGAACACCTTATTGCCAAGCGAAACGCCACGCTCCGTCAGCGGCAGGATATTGTCTTCCATGACCGAAAGCAGGCGGGAGGCAACGGTCTTATCAGGCATGAGGGCCCTCCAGTTTTCCTCAGTCTATCGCCTTGGCGGCGCGAGCGAAATGCGTCATGCACCGGTGGACGTCTTTTGTCACAGGCTTTATACTGCATTGCAGCAAGCGGGCTGGGAATATGCGGCTTTTTGGCCGCACGGGTGACTTTTCTCAAATCATTGACGGCACGAGCAAAAGAATACCCGCTTGCTTGGGCTTTCGAATTTCTGTTCCTTCAATCCCTTGTCGATCAAGGGCATATTCCGGCAACCTCGAAGTGGATTGATGATGCCTCCCAAGACTGAACAGCTTTCGGTATTTCCCGCCTTCTTTCGCGTGGAAGGCCAGAAGACGGCTGTCTTCGGCAATGGCGACGAAGCTTTCGCCAAGGTGCGGCTGCTGCTGAATACAAGGGCGCGGATCGTTGCCTATGCCGACCGGCCGGAAGCCGACTACCACGCCTTCCTGATTGCCAACCGCATCGAGACCGTGCGCGCTGCCTTCTCCGCCGAACAGGTCGAGGGCTCGGCGCTCGTCTTCGCCGCAACCGGCAATGAAGCCGACGACCGCGGCATCGTCGATGCCGCCCGCGCTGCCAGAATTCCGGCCAATGCCGTCGATAAGCCCGATTACTGCGATTTCTTCACGCCTGCGCTGGTCAACCGCGCGCCCGTCGCCGTGGCGATCGGCACCGAAGGGGCAGGGCCGGTTCTGGCGCAGATGATCCGCGCGCAGATTGACCAGCTTCTTTCGCCCTCGCTCGGCCGCCTTGCCGGGCTGGCGACGAGCTACCGTAAGGCCGTCGAACAACTGATTCCGAGAGGCGTCTCCCGCCGGGTCTTCTGGCGCCGCTTCTTCTCCGGTGCGGTTGCCGATGCGGTCGCCAACGGCAACCTGCCGCAGGCCCGCCATGCCGCCGATCGGCTGCTGCACGCGATGGACAAGGTCGCCGGCCACGTCTGGCTGGTCGGAGCCGGTCCGGGTGCCGAGGATCTGCTGACGCTGCGCGCCCAGCGCGTGATGATGGAAGCCGACGTCATCGTCTATGATGCGCTCGTGCCGCAGGCGATCGTCGATATGGGCCGCCGCGATGCCGAGCGGCTTTCCGTCGGCAAGCGGAAGGGCTGTCACTCGAAGTCCCAGGAAGAAATCAACGACCTGCTGGTCGATCTCGGCCGCCAGGGCAAGCGCGTCGTGCGCCTGAAATCCGGCGATCCCTTGGTCTATGGCCGGGCAGGCGAAGAGATGGCGGCACTGCGCGCTGCCGGCATCACTTATGAGGTCGTGCCTGGTATCACCTCGGCTTTCGCCGCCGCTGCCGATTTCGAGCTGCCGCTTACGCTGCGCGGCGTCGCCTCCTCGCTGGTCTTCACCACAGGCCATGATCTCACAGGCGACGTGCTGCCCGATTGGGCAAGCCTTGCCGTTTCCGGCGCGACGATCGCCGTCTATATGGGGCGCACGGTTGCCGCCTCCGTCGCCGAGCGGCTGATGCAAGCGGGCATCCCCGCCGAAACCACCGTCGCCGTCATCGAAAATGCCAGCCGCGCTGAGCGCCGCCTGCTGCATGGCACGCTTGCCGATCTGCCCGATCTGCAGCACCGCGATGAATTGACCGGACCTGTCATGGTCATCATCGGCGATGCGGTCGCCGGCGCCAATTTCGAACTGTCCGAGCCACTGGTGCGCGCAAACACCCGGCTCGAGGAACTTGCAAGGAGCTGAATATGGGTGACAAGGTTCTGACCGCCAACCGGCTGACGGACGGCATTGCCGTCTGGCTGGATGCGAACGGCAAGTGGTCCACCTCGCTGCAGGAGGCGCTCGTTGCCCGTCATGCCGAAGCCGTCGCGGCGCTGGAGGCGATCGGCAAGAAATCCTATGCCGACAACGAGGTCGTTGACGTCGCCGTCGTCGACGTTCAGGAAACCAACGGCATTCTCTGGCCGCTTCGCCTTCGCGAGCGCATCCGCGCGCAAGGCCCGACCATGGAATATGCCCCGGGCTACGCTCCTGCCGATCCCGAATTCATTGCAGTCTGAGGAAGACGATGTACCGTTACGACGAATTTGACCATGCCTTTGTTACCGAGCGCGTCGAGCAGTTTCGCGATCAGGTCCAGCGCCGCCTTTCCGGCGAGCTCGCCGAGGACGCGTTCAAGCCGCTGCGCCTGATGAACGGCGTATACCTGCAGCTCCACGCCTACATGCTGCGCATCGCCATACCCTATGGCACGCTGAGCGCGCGCCAGTTGCGCATGCTCGCCCATATCGCCCGCACCTATGACCGCGGCTATGGCCACTTCACCACGCGCCAGAACCTGCAGTTCAACTGGCCGAAACTGTCCGATATTCCCGATGCGCTTGCCGACCTTGCCAGCGTCGAAATGCATGCCCTGCAGACCTCGGGCAACTGCATCAGAAACGTCACGGCCGATCATTTCGCCGGTGCTGCCGCCGATGAGGTCGCAGATCCGCGTCCTTACGCCGAAATCCTGCGCCAGTGGTCGTCGGTCCACCCGGAATTCTCCTTCCTGCCGCGCAAGTTCAAGATCGCCGTCACCGGCGCCGAGCGCGACCGCGCCGCAATCCAGGTCCATGATATCGGCCTGCATGTGAAGAAGAACGACAAGGGCGAAATCGGTTTTGCCGTCTATGTCGGCGGCGGCCAGGGCCGTACGCCGATGATCGCCAAGCTGATCCGCGACTTCCTGCCCGAGGAAGACCTGCTCTCCTACACCACGGCGATCGTGCGCGTGTACAATCTGCACGGCCGCCGCGACAACAAGTACAAGGCCCGCATCAAGATCCTCGTGCACGAAACCGGCACCGAGGAGCTGACACGCCAGGTGGAGGCTGAATTCGCCGCGCTGAAGGATACCGAGCTCAAGCTGCCGGAAAAGGACGTGCAGTCGATCTCTGCCTATTTCGCGCCGCCTGATCTGCCCCAGCGCGCCGAAGGCTGGGAAAACCTTGCCCGTTGGAAGAAGGCCGATTCCGGTTTCTCCCGCTGGGTCCAGCAGAACGTGCAGCCGCACAAGAACCCCGACTACGGCATGGTGACGATCTCGCTGAAGCCGATCGGCGGCATTCCGGGCGATGCCTCCGATGCGCAGATGGACGCGATCGCCGATCTCGCCGAGGAATATGCCTTCGACGAAATCCGCGTCAGCCATGAGCAGAACCTGATCCTGCCGCATGTGGCACTTGCCGATCTCGAAGCCGTCTATCGCGGCCTCGTCGCCATCAATCTCGCCGAAGCCAATGCCGGCCTGATCACCGATATCATTGCCTGTCCTGGGCTGGACTACTGCGCGCTGGCCAATGCGCGCTCCATTCCGCTGGCGCAGGAAATCTCCCGGCGTTTCGGCAATGCCGAACGCCAGGCAGAGATCGGCGAGCTGAAGATCAAGATCTCCGGCTGCATCAATGCCTGCGGCCATCACCATGTCGGCCATATCGGCCTGCTCGGTGTGGAAAAGAAGGGTGCCGAACTCTACCAGATCACGCTCGGCGGCTCCGGCGACGAACACACCTCGATCGGCGAGATCATCGGCCGCGGCTTCGAGCCGGACCGGGTGACCGACGCGATCGAGACGATCGTCGACACCTATCTCGGCCTGCGCCTCGATCATTCCGAGAACTTCCTCGCCGCTTATCGCCGCGTCGGACCGCAGCCTTTCAAGACCGCGCTCTACGGCTCGGCCGCCGAAGCGGCATAAGGAGGGGATGATGACGAAGATCTGGAGAGAAACCGGTTTTGTCGAAAACGATCCCTGGGTGATCGAAACCGACGAGGTGAAGGCGACCGAGGAGCAGAAGCCGCTGCTCGGCCTCGACGAGATGATCGCCAAGGCCGACGAAAGCAACGATGTCGGCCTCGGCGTGCTGATCAAGCCGGCCGACGACGTGCGCCGGCTGGAGCCCTATCTCTATCGCCTCGAAATCGTCGCTGTCGCCTTTCCGGCTTTCAATGACGGCCGCGCCTTCAGCCATGCCTCGCTGCTGCGCCAGCGCCTGGGTTACACCAACGAGTTACGCGCCGTCGGCGATGTGCTGATCGATCAGATCCCGCTGATGCTGCGCGTCGGCATCGACAGCTTTGCCGTTACCAACGTCACGGCGCTGAAGCGGCTTTCCGAAAACCGTCTTCCCGCCATTCCCCATCATTATCAGCCGGCAGTGCGTGACGCCGAAGCCGGCAAGGGTTATAGTTGGCGCCGTCAGGCGAAGCCGGCCGCATGAGCGGCTGGGCCGCCGTTTTACGATGGCGGATGATAGCATGAAGACATTCGAAGTGGCGGTGATCGGTGGCGGTCTGGCCGGCATGATCGCCGCAATCGCGCTGGCGCGCGGCGGCCGCAGCGTGGCGCTGATTGCCCCCGTAGCTCCCAAAGAGGACCGGCGCACCACGGCGCTGATGGATCAGTCGATCCGCTTCCTCGACCGCCTGGCGCTCTGGGAAAAGCTTCGTCCCGCAGCCGCCCCTCTCACCAGCATGCGCATCGTCGACGGCACCGACAGGCTGCTGCGCGCGCCGACCACCACCTTCCGCGCGGCCGATGTCGGCCTGGACGCCTTCGGCTACAATTTCCCCAACAGGGCGCTGATCGATACCCTCGAGGAGGCCGCCGCCGGCGAGGGCAATATTACCCGCTTCACCGATATGGCCGAATCGATCGAGATATCAGCCGTGTCAGTCTCGATTACCCTTACCGGCGGCGAGACGCTGTCGGCCGATTTTGCCGTCGGCGCCGATGGCCGCGGCTCGAAGCTGCGCGAGACCTCAGGCATTGCCGTGCGCAACTGGTCCTATCCGCAATCGGCCATGGTGTTGAATTTCGCCCATTCGCTGCCGCACCAGAACATCTCGACCGAATTCCACACCAAACATGGGCCCTTCACCCAGGTGCCGCTGCCGGGGAGCCGCTCCAGCCTGGTCTGGGTGCAGAATCCCGCTGAGGCGGCGAGCCGCATGGAATTGCCGCTTACCGAGCTCGGCGCTCTTGTCGAGGCGCGCATGCAGTCCATGCTCGGTAAGGTTGATGTGGAGGAGGGCGTCCAAGTCTGGCCGCTGTCGGGAATGATGGCGCATCGTTTCGGCAAGGGACGCATTGCGCTGATTGGCGAGGCCGCCCATGTCTTCCCGCCGATCGGGGCACAGGGTTTGAACCTTAGCCTTCGCGATATCATGGCGCTTGCAGATATCCTCTGCGACCGGGCGGAATTACCGGTACCGGCCGACGCCGGCGAAAGCTTCGACCGCAAGCGCCGCGCCGATATCATGACGCGCACGGCCAGTGTCGATCTTCTCAACCGCTCGCTGCTCTCGGATTTCCTGCCCGTCCAGATGCTGCGGGCTGCCGGCCTGCATATCCTCTCGGCGATACCGCCGCTGCGCAATATCGTGATGCGCGAGGGCATCGAGCCCGGCCGCGGCTTTCGCGATATTCCCGATGCGCTACGGGAAAAGCTGAAGCGGAAGAAGGCCTGAGCGGATCACGATCAGCCAGAGCGAAACAGTCACCACCGAAAACACCGTCGTGATCAGGATCGTCGCCGAGGCGCGCTCCTGCCAGACGCCATATTGCTGGCCGATGACGAAGACGTTGGTCGCCGTCGGCAGGCAGGCGAGCAGCACGGCGGCCTGAATCCAGACCGGCTCGAAACTACCCACCGCCGTCAGCGAAATGAAAACCGCGATCGGATGCAGGATCAGCTTCGCCGGCACGATATAGGAGATTTCTGCCGGGATCCGCTTCAGGGGCCGCAGCGCCAGCGTCACGCCCATGGCAAAGAGCGCACAGGGAGCCGCCGCCTGGGCGAGATAGTCGACGAGGCGCTGAAACGCCAGCGGCTGGTCGATGTGCAAGGCGGCCACCGCAAAGCCTGCCGCCGTCGACAGGATGAAGGGATGCAGCGCGACCTTCCGGACGATATCGGCGACAAGCTGGCCTGTTGAACGCTTGTCATCGCCGGCAGCTGCCATCAGTGCCGGCGCCACGACGAAATGCAGCGCGTTTTCGAAGCAGATGATCAGAGCCACCGGCACCGCCGCACCCTCGCCGAGCGCCAAGAGCGCCAGGCCCGGTCCCAAATAGCCGATATTGCCATAGGCGCCGGCAAAGGATTGGATGGTGCAATCGGCAAACGAATTGCCGCGTAGCAGGCGGCCGATGGCGAAAAGCAGGATGAAGACTGCATAGGTCGCCGCGATATCGGTGGCGATGAAATCGACGCGTGTCAGCTGTTCGATCGGCGTGCGCGAGACCAGCTTGAAGAACAGAGCGGGCAGGGCGGCATAAATGATGAAGGTGTTCAGCCAGCCGAGCGTTTCGGCCGGCTGCTTCGTCGCCTTGGCGGCGATGTAACCGATCAGGATCAGGCCGAAGAACGGCAATAGCAGGCTGACGATTTCGGCCAAGAGGTCTTCCGGGGCGCGGGGATGATCGGCGGGTAGGGATCTGAGTTAAGCAATTCCAACGAAACTGTGTAGCGGTTTTTGCGCCCGGAATTGCGCAGAAACAAGAGCAATTCCAGCAAAAGTGTGTAGCGGTTTTGCGTCCGGAATTGCGCAGAAACAAATCGATAGAGCGTGGACTCATTCACGCGATGAGTACACGCTCTAAGATCCCAACCCGACAAGCGATCAGTAGTCCCAGAAGGCCGCCACCCAACGAAAGGCGTCGCCGTCGACCGCCACCCGGCCGACGGATGGGAACGGCAGGTGGGTGGCCACCAGTTGCTCGCCGGTCTCCGCCAGCTCCCGCAAAAGACGGATCCGAACGCGCGCCGCCTCCTCGGGGTCGTGCTCGAAGCCGTTGAACCAGTCTGGGTGCTCAAAGCCGACCGCGAATACGGCGTCGCCGGCAAACATCAGCCGGTCGCCGCCGGACGCCAGGCGGATCACGCTGTGCCCCGGGGTGTGGCCGCCGGTGCGATGGACGACCACGCCCGGCGCCACCTCGTACTCGTCATCGAACAGCCTGAAATGGCTGCGATATTCTTCGGCGAACCGCGTGGCAGTCGCCCGAAGCGCGTCCGGGAACCCCGGTGGCATAGAGACCCGGGAGAAATCGGGCGCCTCCCAGAATTTGACCTCAGCCGCCGCCACGTGGATGCGTAGGTCCGGACGCAACTGGTCCTTCACCCCGTCGACGAGCAGCCCGCCAATATGGTCCATGTGCATGTGGGTCAGCACCACGTCGGTCACCGACGCAAGATCGATGCCGGCAGCTTCCAACCGTTTGATCAGCTGCCCGGCCCGCGGCAGATGCAGGTCCGGGTCGATCCCCAGCCCTGCGTCGAGGAGTATGGTCTGGTCGCCGCTGCGCACCACGACCACGTTCAGCGCCCAGTCGAAAGCATCCGCCGGCAGGAACATGTCTTTCAGCCAGGCCGCTCGGACGGCGGGATCGATGTTGTGTCCCAGCATCGCGGTAGGGAGCGGTAGCACTCCATCGCTGACCACCAGCACCTCAATCTCGCCGACCCGCACCGCGTAGCGCGACGGAACCAATTCGTCGAGCTGAGGTCTGCCGGTGTGTGCGGTGTTTTCCAGGCTCATCTTTGTCTCAAGGTTCATGTTCGTCTCCTTCTGACCGCCGCCTCAAACACGGCATCGACGACGCTACATGGAGGCGTGTTTGCGATCGATTGGTCGAGGGGCAAGGACGAGTGGGGCCGAGGGACAGGACAAGCCATACCACGGCATAGGTGCAGGCCTGGCTTTTTACTGCCGGCGTGGTGCTGATGGAGGTGGAGTCGATCAGATCAGCGAACGCGGCAAGCCTGCTACCGCCATTTCTCGACGAGAAATCCCGATGGTCCTTGAACGGGATCGGTGTGGGGTAGGGGTACTGACGAGATTTTCGTCAGCGTTTCGCTTGAAGCAGCCGAAGTCTGAATGTCGGCATGCTGTCCCTTAGGATAAGCGCCGATGACCTGGAAGTTCGACGTGCAGCCGAGATTCTGATGCCCTGTCCCGGCAGGAAGCACTAGACAGTCTCCGGCCGCCACCGCTATTGCCTGCCCCTCGGGACCACCAATCAGCAGCGTGGCGCTACCAACTGCAATTCCCAGCACTTCATGGGCACCGGAATGGTAGTGCTGATAATCGAAGACACCGTTTCTCCAGATGCCTGTCCAACCGTTTGCCGCGAAGCGACCTTCGAAATCGGTCGGTCCGCTGTCGGCAAACAGCCCTTTGTAAAGCAATACAGGAAGATGCGGGTTGTTCGGGACCCAGTCGCTCGGCCCGAAAATGATCGTCTCGATGTTCATGCTGAATTCCCAAGCTAGTCGCCGATTGCCGCGACGCGACGGCGATCGAGTCGTCGACGTTGTTCGCCCAAGTCTCTCGCTGCGTCTTCCATTGAACTCATCTGCGCTGATGTTCTCGAGGCTAAACCTTGGCGGTCGCCAGCGGTTCCTTGACGTGCCGTCTTTTCGATAAGCTACTGGTCTGCGAAGAGTGAGAATTGGAGGGCTTTGGAAAGGCCACCGAATAGCCCGCCACCGCAGCGCATCGCGGAGACAACTTCCGACGAAGACGGTGCAGTGGCCGGTCGGTGGCGTCAGTCAGAGCGTGTCGATCAGGCCTCCGTCCACGCGCATCGAAGCTCCAGTCGTTGCGGACGCCAAAGGGGAGGCCAGATAGGTTACGAGATTGGCAATTTCCTCGACGCTCGCGGCCCGTTGGATGATCGAACCGGCGCGGTGCTTCTTGACGAAGTCCGCCGCCACCTCCTCGATCGGTTTCCCCGTCTTCACACGTTCCTCGGCGAGCATCGCCTCGACGCCTTCCGAAAGCGTGGGGCCGGGAAGGACGGAGTTCACGGTGACACCCGTGCCAGCCATGCGCTTGGCAAGGCCGCGGGCAACCGCAATGTCTGCGGTCTTGCTGACACCATAGTGGATCATCTCGACCGGAATGTTAAAGCCGGATTCAGACGCGATGAAGATGACGCGGCCCCAATCGAGCTTCTGCATGCCCGGAAGATATGCGCGCGAAAGCCTGACGGCGGACATGACGTTCACCTGCCAGTGGCGGTCCCATACCTCGTCGCCCGCATCGAAGAAGTCTAGCGGCTGGAAGATGCCCGCGTTGTTGATGAGGATGTCCACGTGAGGAACTTGGGCGACAAGAGCGTCACATCCGCCAGCGGTTGCGAGATCCGCTGCCGCCGCGGTCACGCTTCCCTTGGCGCCTTCGCCTTTCAGGCGGACGGCGGCTTTTGCGGTCTTTTCTTCGGACCGGCCGTTGACCACCACGTCCGCACCCGCCCTCGCGAGCTGGCGGGCGATTGCGTATCCAATGCCTTCAGTGGATCCGGTAACCAGAGCGGTCTTGCCTGTGAGGTCGATCTGCATCTTGTGCTCCTGTGAGGTTGGATGACAGAACGTATGAACTGGCGACCGGTCTCGCAACAGCCTACGATGCGGATAAGCCTTCCCCTTCGACTGGGCGGCCGCTGGGCCTAGTCACAGGCACCGCGCAGATCATCGCGGGTGGCGGGCAAAAAGCTACGATGGCCGCTAGAACAGCGGCAGTCTGACCTGCGTCGTGGATGCATCGATCGCATCCACGACATTCTGTTGCCCGAGGCTAAACGCGCTTAGAATAGTTTGAGCGGCTCGGGAAGCAGATCTATCGGAAAGTCCTGATAGGAGACCGGGCGCAGGAAGCGGTAGATCGCCATGGTCCCGACCGAGGTCGATCGTCCGTCCGATGTGGCTGGATAGGGTCCGCCATGGACCATCGCCGGGGAGACCTCGACCCCCGTTCCGAAGCCGTTGACGAGAAGTCGGCCCGCGAGCAGCTCCAACTGCGAGATCATCGGCGAGGCGGCCCCGATGTCTCCAGCGTCCACGTGCAGGGCGATGGTCAACTGACCTTCCAGGGATCCCACGACCCTTCGCAATTCCTCGTCGTCACGGCAGCGGACGATCAGTCCCGAGGCGCCGAAAACCTCTTCCTGAAGTTCCGGATTCGCGAGGAATGCAGCCGCGGTCGTCTCGAAGAGCGCCGCCGCTGCCTGATGGGGCGTTCCGTCTTTTCCCGCGGCCACTTGCGAGACGGAAGACGATGACGACAGCCTTGCGACGCCATTGCAGTATGCGTCAAAGATGCCACCAGTCAGCATTGTTTGAGCCTGCGATTCCGAAAGCGCTGCGGCGGCACTCTCGATGAAGGCGTCGAGGCCCGCACCCTCGACGGCGATGATCAGCCCAGGATTGGTGCAGAACTGGCCAGCGCCGAGGGTCAGAGAGGATACGAACGATTTTCCGATCTCCGCTCCTCTGCTCCGAAGTGCGTTGGGATAGAGGATGACAGGATTGATGCTGCTCATTTCGGCGTAGACGGGTATCGGCTGCTTCCGCTCCGACGCGATCTTCATCAGCGCGGTGCCGCCGCGGCGCGAGCCCGTGAAGCCGACGGCGCGTATGCGGTGGTCGGCGACCAGGGTCTGACCGACCTCGAATCCCGCGTCGAACAAAAGCCCAAACGTCCCCCGCGGAAGGCCGCATGCAGCAACCGCGTCCGCGACGGCTCTGCCGACCAGCTCGGACGTGCCGGGATGGGCGGAGTGCGCCTTGACGATAACCGGGCAGCCCGCGGCGAGGGCGGAGGCGGTGTCACCGCCAGCGACAGAGAAGGCGAGGGGAAAATTCGATGCCCCGAACACCGCGACAGGGCCGAGGGCAACGTTTCGCAGCCGAAGGTCCTGCTTTGCAACCGGCCTGCGCTCCGTATCGGCCGGATCGAAGCGAAGTTCCTGAAATCTGCCGTCGCGAACCTCCTTGGCGAACAGGCGAAGCTGTCCGACGGTCCTGGCGCGCTCTCCCTCGATGCGGCCGCGTGGCAGGCCAGTCTCGTCAATCGCTCGCAGGACGAGATCGTCGCCGAGTGCGACGATGCCTTCGGCGATTGCTTCCAGGAACCGAGCCCGATCATCGAGCGACGTCTCCTTGTAGATCGGGAAAGCGTCCCACGCCAAACTCGTGGCCTCTTCCACCTGCTCCTTCGTCGCACCCGCGAAGCGCGGTTCCATCGGGTTGCCGTTGGCGGGATTGATTGCGGAGAATGCCGCGGCCGCGCCGCGCACGTTCGCGCCGCCGATAAGAAGGTCGCCGGAGAGTGTCATCGTGGATCCTTTCAAAATGAGAAGCCATGGCCGCCCTCGCCATGCTGAATGGAGGCTCTGCGTAACCGTCGGCGTACGGCTGTCGAACTCACATAGGCATCGACGGCGGGCATGCCAACCCTTCGCTCGTTAAAAGTATTACTTTTCAATTCATGCCAAATCGGCGCGCGCATGGCGACCGCCGGATGCTAATGGCTTGACCAGTCCCGCTCCGATTCCCTGCGAAGCCCCGGGATAACCACGGTTTTAAGCACGCTCATGCCTGCCTCCGTTTGGGCGACGCGGGTGGCCTTCGTTCACCTAGCGGCGCCATGCGCTGACCGGTTGTGTGCGGAGGCAGCCGGACACGGTTTGCGTCGTCTTCCGCTTTGCCGGGACAATCGCGCCGAAAACCGTGCCACGATATTGTACGAAGGTGTCTCCGATACGTTCGGATCGGGTGCCGCCTTGGGCACACCAAGGTACAATAGACGTGAGGAATGGCCGGAGGTATCACCCGAGCAGCACCACGGATGATTGGAGTTCACATGACCCGCTGGCCGGATCGTCCTCGATCGGCGCGCGTCCGCCTGACATCGCCTTCCGGACGACGCCGTGGTTGGTGCGCAGGGACGGGGGTCCGGCGACAGCTTCACCATCACGGGTCGGTCGAGCATTCGAAGATAGCGGCGCCGATCAATGTAGGCGCCTCAATGGCTCTAGCCGAGACGGTGTCCGCGAACGATCGGAGCGACATCGGTGCCAAGGAGTTCGATCGAACGGCGCATTGCTTCGGTCTCCAAGGCGGCTGTGCTCATCTGGAAGGTGAGGCGAGAAATCCCTCCCAATGTCCTGTTAACATGCTCGATCTTTGCCGCAACCGTCTGCGGGCTGCCAACCAGAAACGCACCGTTCGGGCCGCACATGAAGTCGAATTGCGCCTGCGTTGGCGGTGGCCAGCCCCGTTCCCGTCCAGCGTCCGTGAACATCTGGAACCAGCCAGGGAAGAACGCTTCCCTGGCTGCTTTGTCAGTTTCCCCGACAAAGCCGAGAGCGTGCACGCCGACCCTCTGTTCCTCGCTGGGGTGGCCCGCGGCGAGCCATGCACGTCGATAAAGTTCGACCAACGGCAGAAACCGCTCGAAGCTACCGCCGATGATGGCGACCATCAGAGGCAAGCCAAGTGTTCCGGCGCGGATGAAGGATTCGGGCGTCCCGCCGACACCCAGCCAGATTGGCAAGGTTGGCTGGTGCGGACGGGGAAAGACACCCTGGCCGCCGATGGGCGCTCGAAAGCGGCCCTGCCACTCGATACTTGGCTTTTCCCTGATCTTCAGCAACAGGTCCAGCTTCTCCGCGAAGAGGGAATCGTAGTCCCGAAGGTCGAATCCGAACAGGGGATAGGCCTCAATGGATGAACCTCGGCCGACCACGATTTCCGCTCGTCCGCGCGATATCAGATCCAGTGTGGCGAATTCCTGAAAGAGCCGCACGGGGTCGGCAGCGCTGAGGACGGCGACAGCGCTTGTCAGCCTGATCGACTTCGTGCGCGCCGCAGCGGCCGCAAGGATCACGGCTGGCGCGGAATCAAGTGCGTTCTCTCGATGATGTTCGCCCATGCCAAAGACGTCGAGGCCGACTTGATCGGCCAGCTCGACCTCCGCAAGTACGCTCTCCATGCGATCGATGGCTGACTGCAGTCGTCCCGTAGCGGGGTCGTTCAGCAGCATGGCAAAACTATCGATACCGATTTCCAACGAAGGATCCTTTCGAGGCACTGTCGCCACGCAACCGCGGTGGTCGCTGTTTCGGCGCTTCCTGCTTCTGATAACTCGCCCCGCGATGGAGCGGACACGTCTGTCTGGCAGAAGCGCCTCCCGCTTCATCACACGATGACGGGCGTCCTACTACCCGTCATTTTCTGATCGATACTATCCAAATATCCGATAGGTGAGTTCGGCTGTACCTGATGGCTGGCGAGCCTCGGAAGAACCGTCCAGCGATGCTGGTGCTTATGCCCATGCATCCGCGTCGATGACTGCCTGAGCGAAAGCCTCTGGTGACTCCTGCGGGAGATTATGGCCTATACCGCCCTTGATCAGACGGTGTTCGTATTTTGCCTTGAATTTTCCGGCGTAGGCCTTCGGATCAGGATGCGGTGCTCCATTGGCATCGCCTTCCATCGTAATCGCAGGCACGTGGATGTCGGGAGCGGATGCGAGCTTGGTTTCGAACTCGTCGAACCGCTTCTCTCCCTCCGCGAGACCGAGCCGCCAACGGTAGTTGTGGACGACGATCGCCACATGGTCCGGATTGGCGAACGCCGCAGCGCTTCGTTCAAACGTCTTGTCGTCGAATTTCCACCGAGGAGAGGCGAGTTGCCAGATGAGTCTGGCGAAGTCGTTCGTGTATTTTTCATAGCCGTCGCGACCGCGTTCTGTCGCGAAATAGAACTGGTACCACCACTGCAGTTCGGCCGACGGCGGCAACGGCGCCTTTCCGGCGGTCTGGTTCCCGATGAGATAGCCGCTGACGGAGACCAAGCACTTGCATCGTTCCGGCCAGAGCGCGGCGACAATGTCGGCGGTCCGCGCGCCCCAGTCGAAACCCGCGACAGTGGCTCGCTCGATCTTCAGAGCGTCCATCAGCTTGATGGCATCGACTTCCAGCGCCGACTGTTGGCCGTTGCGCATCGTGTCGTCGGCGAGAAACTTGGTGCTGCCGTATCCTCGCAGATGGGGGACGATTACACGATGGCCCTGGTCTGCAAGCAACGGGGCGACTTCGGCGAACGCATTGATGTCATAGGGCCAACCGTGGAACAGAAGGACGGGCGATCCGTCGTTGGGGCCAAGTTCGGCGTATCCAACAGTGAGGTCTCCCGCGTCGATTTGTCGGTCAGCGACCAGCCCGTGGCCATTCTTTCGGCCGACCATCTTGCCCTGGTCAGCACCCGCGGCATGTCCCGCGAGGATCCCCGCCGCCGTAAATCCGAGTGCGACCCCGCCGAAGGACCGACGCGTGAGGCTCCCAGTTCTAAGATCGCTCATGATTGCTTCTCCGATAATGGACGATGGATGGCCGCCTCGAGATCATGCTCAGAGAGCGTTGGCATCGGGAGTTTGCGACTGATGACTGGGGTCCGCTAGTGGACGAAGGTATTGGGAATACTAACGTGTCGTCGATACCTAGGTGCAACAGCCGCCTCTTTTGCCGTTAGCCATACTGTTCTCCAGGCCGCGGGCGTTCCGCCGGCGCGCTTTAGGAGAGGATGATGAGCTACCGAGACAACGACAACGATACGTCGGGGAGTCATTTTCCTTGCGTCGCAATCCTTCTCGCCATGGCGGCTTTGGCTGGCGCCTTGGTATCGGTCAGACAGCCCGTCGTGCCAGCCCGCGTCTGGGTACCCGTTCAGTCAGCCGGATCATCGACCGTTAAGCCGGCGGCGGCGTGCTCCCCAGCACGGGCGGGCTGCAATCCGACGGACGAAGCCTCGTCCGAAAGCATTGCAAAAACCGCTAGGATCAACGGTCACAATCCCTCGTCCGGTATGTTCAAGACCTCTCCGCACGCCTTGCAATGAACGGCGTCCGCGTCATGGCGCTGAAGGCCGCATCGGTGGCAGGAATAGGTCACCTTGTGAGGGCGGACCACTGCCTGAGCAAGCCTGACGAAAAGGGAAATGCCGACAATCATCGTCACAACGGAAGTGAGCTTGCCCAACGTTCCCGGAAGCGTGATGTCTCCGAATCCCGTCGTCGTCACCGTCGCGACCGTGAAGTATAGCGCATCGACGAATCCTTCGCCTCCCTCCCTGTTATAGAAGAACGACGTATAGACGAACCCGGTTGCCATGAAGAGGAACACAAGGAAATTGATCACCGCCCGGACGACGTCGAGAAGGTATGAATAGCCGGCCTTGCGCAGCAAGTCCCTAAGCAACGGACTCCTGCCGATCGCCCAGAACCGCATGATCCGCAGGAAAGCGAAATTGAAGAGCAGATCCGGCAGCAACAGCGTGGCCAGCACCACAAAGTCGATCCAGGTCATCGGCCGCCGAATCCACTCGCGCAGAGAGAATGCGGCAATCGCCCGGCCCGCCATCTCGGCAGCGATCCACACGGCTATCGCATAGTCGATGATCAGATAGGACGGACCCGATCGCAGGTACGGGCCGAGCAGGAAGAAGGCGAGAATGGCGACATCAATGGCAGCAAATACCACCCGAAAGGCGACCGCCTGCTTGCCGTCGGCCCTATCGAGCTTTCGCAGCACCTGACGAAGCGAATTCTGCCGAGAGCCGTTGTCGGATTCGAGGGTTTCCATCCAGGGAATCTAGATCCCTCATTGGCGTCTGCAAGTCGCCAAGAAATCGACTACTCGGTGACAGTCCGTCTGCTCGACCGACCTTCCACTCCGAGCCGAATTCATGGCCAGTTTGCATGAGAGCTATTGATACTGGCCGAAATCTTATGACCAGCGCCTTTGCCGATGACGTAGGGCGATCCTTGTCCGCCAAATCGTTGTTCACTTGCACAGGACTTGCGCTGCAAGGGGGCTCAATCTCAGGCGACGGACCATCCACCGTCCACCAGCAGATTAGTGCCGGTGATCAGGCTCGCTGCCGGTGATGCAAGGAAGATGACTGCACCCACCACATCATCGGTTTCTCCGATCCGGCCGAGCGGAATGTGATCGAGCGTCGCTTCGCGATTGTCGGCATCGGATAGAAAAGGTGCTGTGCCATCGGTGTGAATGAACGTTGGCGATACGGTATTTACGGTGACATTATAGCGTGCCCATTCGGCTGCAAGGCAACGCGTGAGGTGATTGATGGCCGCCTTGCTCATGCAATAGATTGCCTCGCCGCGCAGTGCCACGGTGCCGGCCTGTGAGCTGATGTTGATGATCCTGCCGCCGTTGCGCTTGATCATGTGACGGCCCACAGCCTGCGTCATCAGAAAGGTACCCTTGATGTTGACATCGAGTATCTCGTCCAGATCCTTCTCTTCGACGAGTTCCGCGAGATTGCCCGGGGCCACGCCGACATTGTTGACGAGGATGTCGATCCGGCCGAACGTCGCAAGCGCCGAGTCGACTGCTCGTGCGATATGGGCCTTGTTGGGAATGTCCAGTTCAACGGGGAGAACTTTTCGCCCCGCTCCCTCGAGTTCGGCAACTAGGCCCGCCGACGCTGCGACATCGCGGACCCCCAAAACGATATCGGAACCTGCTGCGGCACAGGCAAGTGCGCAAGCTCGACCGATGCCACGGCTCGCTCCCGTCACTAAGGTCACCTTGCCCTCAAGGCTGAAGTCCGGCGCATTCTTCTGCATCACGATGCCTCCCTCGATGAAGCTCATTTATGGCAGCGTCGGCGTGCGGATGCCAGATATTCTCAGCATACTGAGGAGTGTCCCCTTGACCAATGGGCTATCCCGCAACGTGGGGCGCTTTTCCCGATAGGTCGCGCAAAGCCGCATTGCCCGTCGGTACCGGCGACGGACGGCGCAGGAGGAAGCGGAGGAGCCCACGCACACCTGCACCATGGCCCGGAAAATCGGCAGCCGGTGGCCTAGCCGATCTGCATCAGGATCGGAAAGGTCTGCTGGAACCAGATCGCCACATTGCTGACCCATCCGAACAGGAAGGCGAGGCCAGTCAGCACGAGGAACAGACCCATCACCTTTTCCACCGTGCCGAAATGGCGGCGGAAGCGCGACAGGAAGCGCATGAAGGCGCCGGAAAAGCCGGCGGCTATCCAGAAGGGAATGGCAAGGCCAAGCGAGTAGATGGCCAGCAACCCGGCGCCGGAGCCGACCGTCTCGCGCGAGGCGGCAACGCCGAGAATGGCGCCGAGCACCGGGCCGATGCAGGGCGTCCAGCCGAAGGCGAAGGCAAGGCCCATGATATAGGCGCCCGTCAGCGTCGCCGGCTTGCCGCTGCCCTGGAAGCGCGCCTCACGCGCCAGCACCCCGATTCGAAAGAGGCCGAGGAAGTTCAGCCCCATGACGATGATGATCAGCCCGCCGATCTTCGACAGGAGGTCGAGATGCTGGCGAAGCGCCATGCCGATGCTGGAAGCACCGGCGCCGAGCGCCACGAAGACGGTGGCAAAGCCGAGCGTGAAGAGCAGTGCCGAGAAGAACACGCCGCGCCTGACGTCGGGCGCCACCGCCACCGCACCGCCTCCGCGGAACTGCTCGACGGAGATGCCGGCCATATAGCAGAGATAGGGCGGAACGAGGGGGAGCACGCAGGGCGACAGGAAGGAAAGCGCCCCGGCAATGAGCGCGCTCCACAGGGAAATATCGGCAATCGACACGCGTTCTCTCCGGCTGCAATCTGCGTGATGTTCCTAGCTTTGCATGCAAGCGATTGCCAATCACCTTTTTGCGCGCGCAAGATCTGTCTCTGCGCGTAAGATATTTGTCTTGGCGTGCGCAAGAAATGTGCCGAACGTTTGCAAAAGGCAAAATTTTCGGTTGACCGGCATGGGTCGCCTGCCTATGTTCCGCCCACTTCCAGCCGGGGTGGTCACACCCGCGGAGAGGGAGAGCGTAGCTCAGCTGGTAGAGCAACTGACTTTTAATCAGTAGGTCTCGGGTTCGAACCCCGACGCTCTCACCACGATTTCAATGGTTTAAAGCCTAGGATTGGCCTAAATATCGGCCATAATACCCCTCACACATGTCTCGCACAGTCCGGAAGGGTAAGTGACCTCGCATACGGTATTCGGTGACAAGGTTCGAATCTATCGTCGCGCCCAGAGTTCTCTGTGGAAATGCTCCAACCTATTTGGAGGGCCGGGAGTGGCACGTGAGCACCAAGACGGACAGTCTTGCGCTGGCCAAAGTTTGCCGAGGACTGATATCTTGAGCTCCGGGGCAAAAGCCGGGTGGGTCAGCTGAAGCTGGAAAGAACCTTTGCCGACGCTGCCAAGCAGTTCATTCGGGAATATGTGCCACTCACGAATGGGGAACGTAATCGGTGCCACTCGTCGACGGCGCCGCCCGAAACCCATCGGGACAAATCTGGCGCCGGCTGAACGGTATGCAATGGGAATATAAGCAGGACCCTGAAACGATTGAAGAATTCGATGCTCGACAATATTGAGGCTTAAAGCCCTACTGTCGCACAGAACCTACGCCTCTGCATTTGTCATGTCGGCTGCGGAAAGCGCGGTGCCAGCCGCTACCCCAACGGAGGCCGTGACGTGCGGCCTGTTTGGTGCGGAACGGCGAGCAGTAATCTCCGCCGCCGTCCAGCTTGTCCCCCATGGCTTATAGGCGTTCAGCCATCATAGTGGCCCGAAAGTGCCGCCTCGGCAGACTTAACAACCACGGCGATATTCACGCCCTTCGTCAGGGTTGTCCCGGTCGCGCGAAGGTCTGTCACCACTTTCAGGCCGCCCGATTTAGGCTCCGGGAGCGGTACGACGGTGCCGTTGTCCAGATCCGCAATCCAGAGCCCGTCCTGACCTTCAACACTAATAACAACAACTGTAGCCATGTTATTCCCTCCAACGATTGATGTTTAAAATCCAGCTTTCTTCAGGCCTTCACGATAAAGATCTTTATGCCATTGCTCTTTACTTGGAACCGCGGACAACCACTTGTCCACATCGAAGTCCGGATTGCCTTCGCGAAACCTCCGTACGAAGATCCGCGCCTTGTCCTGGCGGCCCAGCATCGCCCAACTCGCGGCGGACAGCCTGTCCGCCAGACTGGGATCGGCCATCTGCCCAATGTAGTCCAGCGAAGCTTCGAATTCGCCGAGCGCATAGTTTGCTCCCGCGCCGGTCCAGAAATAGGTATCGGGACCGAGCGGGTTCAATTCAATTGCCCGCTCGATCTTTCGCAAGGCCATGGCGGGAAGCGAACAATGAACCAACGTGTCAGCGTAGTCGGCAATCACGTCGGCGTAGTGCGGAGCAAGGCTCTCCGCCACTTCCATTGCCTCGGCGCTTTCGTCAAACGCCCCCTGCAACAGTTTGGCGACCCCGAACTCGCGATACCCATCGGCGAAGTCCGGACGTGTCTCGGTGGCCTGCTTAGCCAAGCTCTCCGCCGTTTGCAAAAGCTCGATATCACCTCGGGCCGTCAGCAACCATTCCTTGGAGTAGGTCCGCGCCATCGAGCTCAGTGCGGGTGCGAAATCGGGGCTTACGCTGAGTGCGGCTTTCATTTCCTTGCGCGCACGCCGCAGATTCGGAAGCGTCAACCGTGCCAGGTGCCGCCTGCCGACAAGATATCGATGGTAAGCGATCGGGTTCAGATCTTCGCGCAATGCCTCATGGCGCTCGATTTCACTGGACACGGAGAGCGCGATCCGTCGGGCGACTACTCTCCGGTCTTTGACGAGATCCATATGATCAAGGCTGAATCTTTCCGCCCAAACAATTTGATTTTGGTCGAAAAAGATCAGTTGGGCGAACAGGGTGACTTCATCGCCCGTATTGCTGATCCGGGTATCAAGAATATAATTGACGCGATGCCGTTCAAAGAAAGCCTTCTGCGTCTCCACGTGGTGGCCGATTTGAACTGCCGAATAGGGGGCTATGACCTCCAGGCTGTTGAAGGCGCAAAATCCGATTGTGATATCTTCGACCAAAGATGCGGCTAGAAAACCGACTTGGGGTCGGGCGGATTGGTTCTTGGGCGGAAGCAGCACCAGGCGGGGAATTGCAATCCGGATATCTTGCGGCTCAAGAGGAAAAGCGGTCTCGAGTTTCGGCATCGAAGGCGATGATGTCGGACGGAGGGATATGGCGTCACCGTCGGGTCTGGTGCGCGCTGCGGTCCCTCGCAAAATCGCATTCCGCCGCTGTTCAAAATGGTTCCGAAGGGACGCAACCTCGTCTTCCGCCTGGAATATCTCTATGAGCATTTGCAGCGTATCGGGATCCTTCGGCTCCGCCCGAAATAGGATAACTGCAGCCTTCCTCAGGAGTTCGGATTCCTTCGGCGATTGCGCCAGTCGGGACGCCGCTCTCAACGTACTTCCGAGAAGTGCGATGTGGCTAATTTCGCGCTCGGCAAGCCACAGTTGAAACCGACGGCTATGACTGTGAACCGACTCCAGAAAAGGCTGGTTCATGAGCTTCACGAGAAGCTTAAGCCGGGAGAACGGTTCAACCTCTTCCTCCGTCCCGGACAGCAGAATATCGGAAGACAGAGACTCCCGGTCGACGGTGACCATGTTGCCCTGAGATGAAAGGATATTTATTCCGAGTTCAATTTGACGGGCCTTCATTCTCGAAATCAACTTACGCAAAGTCGCAAGCGTGTCGTCCCTATCGGCGTCGCCCCACAGAAAGCTCACCAGGGTTGCTCGATCCGCGGAACCTTGATCGGTTGTAAACAAATACGCGAGGAGCAGCAGGCCTTTCTCGGGAAACGCGACATCATTCCCGTCCTCGTCAACGAGCTGCAACCTACCGAAGGTCTTCAGAACGAAAGCCATTTTGCCCTTTAAGCCACCCAATTGGCTCGGCGTTTACATGAAAGTGCGGGTGCGTATATTTCACCAGCAGAAGTCGAAGACTACATCCTTGCGATGGCACCTTGTCGCAATGTGGGGCGAAATTCAAGTTGATGCGGTCGAGATCGTCCGTGTGGTGGATGGCCGGCGCGATTTGGTGGCCTTTTTCTGAAAATTTGTTGGGGAGGCGGCCGGCACTAAGGGCCATCGCACACCCTCAAATAGCGGCCTAATCTCCGCTTATTCGTACACACAGTTTTACGCACAGTTGAAAATTAATAGAGGATTACTAAGTAAAATCAAAGAGATATATGCTGATACAACTGACCTTTATTCAGTAGGTCTCGGGTTCGAACCCCGACGCTCTCACCATTTCTGGCCTTCAAGATTGCCGCCGCGCTCTCAGATCAGCAGTCGCATTAACGCGGCCTCGTCCTTCACCCCATGCTGGTACGAATGGATAACCCGCTGAGCCAGATCTTCGCGCTCGGTGTCTGTCGTGATTTCTCGCACCGAGCTGATATGGTCAAAGACTCTTTGGCAAAGCGCGACTTCTTCGTCGCTCAATGCGGTTTGTGCGTCGGCTATCTGGGATCGGATCATGATCGCCCTCACTTCCTTTGGAACGATAGAGAATAAACATCTCCTTTTTCAGCGCATGAAGGGAGACACAAGCTCGTGAGGTCTCATCGCAATCTTCCGGATTGGCCTTTGTCCCATCTGACAACTAGCGTTCGTTCGGACCGCTCCGCACATATGCGGAAGCTGGCTTTCTCCGGGCATTCCAGATCACTCGTACCCTATCTTCTCAAGAGACAGTAATGCACCAAGCCTTTCTTCATCCGACAGGCTCCGCAGAGAAACGTTAAGTGCGGCAAGGCCGCCTAGATTGTAGAGATAGACGAATATATTGAGTGACATTGTTTCTCTCCCATTGACATAGTATAACACTGGAAAAATGATTTGCTTAACGCTTGGATTAATATTTTCACATCTATTATCGTTTCAAAAATTGTTTGCGATTTTCTTGATTGGAGTCTGGGTTTGATTGGACGCGGGCAGAGCCTTGCGTCTTTCGCTCTGTCCTATACCGCACATTGAAATCTCCGGAATTTGGCATAAAATCAGTGCGTTGTGGTTACGTGTCACGTCAGCATCTGGGAGGATTGCGATGTTTCAAGGTATGCACGGCTCCAAGTCGGCTCTGGGTCCAGAAGACCTCACAATGATCAAAGACATCTATGACGAATGGTGCGCCGCTCGCTGCTGCTCCAAGGATAGCCCAAGTGCAATCAAAGCAGCTCAAGAGTTGATCTCCATGTTCGAACATGGGGTACGGTCGAAAGATGATCTCCGCACTATGGTCGGCACAATAGGTGCCCATTTGCTCAAACACTGAACTAAGCCGATGGCGATCGACTGCTGGCGAGCACTTGCGCGCATGGCCTGGGCTGTCGTTTACGTGCGTCGGCGCAGGATCACGTGACGGTTTATGAAATCAGCTAATACACAGGAACCAACTTCGACTGCGGTCCGTTTCCTGCTCATCAACAATAGGAGAAATCGACCATGGATTGGAATCGTGTCGAAGGAAACTGGAAGCAGGCGAAGGGCAAGATCAAAGAGCAGTGGGGCAAACTCACCGACGATGATCTCGACCAGATTGCCGGCAAGCGCGAGCAACTGGAAGGCAAGATCCAGGAGCGGTATGGTATCGAAAAGGACCGTGTTAAACGCGACATCGATGACTGGACCAGTCGCCAGACTTGGTAATGCCTGAACAAAAACCCGGTGAAAGCCGGGTTTTTGTTGCCGAAGGAGCTAAGACGCCCAAGGAGTGTCGGTCATGAATATCCCCCAAAAGCCAAGAGAAGTGCGCCGATGGCGATAACGGCCAACGCCGGCCAGTTTTGGGATACGCCGAGGAACCTGAGGCCTTGGCGCCGTGGTTCCAGCGTGGTGCCGCCTTGCGGCATTTGGTGCGGATTACTCGGTTTTCGACCAAGCGCCGACGTGAAAAGAAAAAGAAGTCCGCCGATGATGAGAGCGGCTCCGGTGAGGATTGCCCACATGATGGCCTCCGCTAGCGATGAGGATGCAGGTTAAACCAAATCCGGACCTGATCGTTCCGTGAATGCTACTCACTTGAACAACCGCCGCGTCAGAACCAAAAGCGCTCGCATTGAATTTGACCGCTGAGCAATCCTGGAGATCCCGCATGGATAAGACACCGAAGACGGCCATCCGCGGAATGATGTTGTACGTGCTCGCTCTTCTCGTCCTCGGGGTGCTGGCAGGCGCCGCCTACATGATCTATGGCCATCCCGCCGATCCGTCCGAGCGACCGGCGGCTGAGACGATTCCGCAAAAAGCTCCGGCTCCGCAGTAAGATACCCTTTCCAAGTCATTGATCGATCGCTGTTCGAGAACAGACGATGACCGGGGAAGATGCCTGTCAAAATCCGGCGCCCACCCGGTCAGGTCGTGCTGAAACGCCTGAGGTTCCACGGCACCAGATCAGCAAATGGCAAAGAATATGGCTTTAGAGAGCAAGGCCGATATCCTGTCGCAAGTCCTTCCAACCAGTATGGAACTCTTATTATAGGGAGAACAACCTGCGACAGAGAAAATCGGCATCTGCGCAGGACCGATTACTAGTGGGCCAGCTCTGTCTGGAATCCTGAAGGAGCGGCGGAATAGGGAGTTTGCGGATGAGGGAACATGCAGTCGTGATATCAGGGGCAGGGCCGACCGGCCTGATGCTGGCAGGCGAACTGGCCTTGGCGGGCGTCGACGTCGCCATTGTCGAGCGCCGCCCTGACCAGGAGCTTGCCGGTACGCGTGCCGGCGGACTGAGCGCACGCACGCTCGAGGTTCTCGATCAGCGCGGCATCCTCGACCGGTTCCTCGCGGAAGGGCAGATAGCCCAGGTCACGGGGTTTGCGGTGACGCGTCTGGATATCAGCGATTTTCCAACCCGGCGCAATTACGGGCTGGCGCTGCGGCAGAAGCATATCGAGCGCATTCTGGCCGGCTGGGTAGGCGAGCTGGCGGTGCCGATCTATCGCAGCCTTGAGGTAACGGGTTTCGCCCAGGATGACAGCGGCGTTATCATCGAACTCTCGGATGGCGCCTCGCTCGGGGCCTGCTATCTCGTCGGCTGCGATGGCGGCCGCAGTCTGGTTCGCAAGGCTGCCGGCATTGCGTTTGCAGGGTGGGATGCGACGACCGGCAACATTCTCGCCGAGGTGGAGATGGAAGAGGAGCCGCCATTGGGCATCCATCGCACGGCCCTTGGCATCTATGCCTTCGGTAGGGAGGAGTATGAAATCCACGACGGCAAGATCGTCTTTGCCAAGGAAGGTCCGATCGGCGTGATGGTGCCGGAGAAGAATGCCGGCGCCACGACCGAACCGACGCTCAGCGATCTCAGGGAAGCCCTCCTCGCCGCATTTGGAACGGATTACGGACTCCATCGCGTCAACTGGATTTCCCGGTTCACCGATATGTCCAGGCAGGCGACGGCCTACCGCAAGGGGCGGGTACTCCTCGCCGGCGATGCCGCCCATGTGCACTCTCCGGTCGGCGGGCAAGGCCTGAATACCGGTGTGCAGGATGCCGTCAATCTCGGTTGGAAGCTGGCCCAGGTGGTAAAAGGAAGATCGCCTGACGCCTTGCTCGACACCTATCACGCCGAGCGGCATCCGGTTGCCGCCCGCGTGTTGCGCATGACGATGGCGCAGGTGGCATTGCAGCGCACCGACGATCGCACTGAAGCCTTGCGTGACGTGGTAACGGAGCTGCTTGGCATGGAGGAACCGCGCAAACGCATCGCTGCCGAAATGTCCGGATTGGCGATCCACTACGAGTTTGGCGAGGGGCATCCGCTGCTCGGCCGCCGCATGCCTGACCTCGACCTCACCACGGCTGTCGGTCCTATGCGTCTCTTTACGCTGCTCCAGGATGCGCGGCCCGTGTTCTTGAACCTCGGCGCCTCCGGCAGCGTCGACATCGCGCTGTGGTCGGACGGCATCACGTTGGTCGACGCCGGATATGACGGCCTGTGGGAGCTGCCAGCGCTAGGCTTGATCTCCGCGCCAACCGCAGTGTTGATCCGGCCCGATGGATATGTGGCGTGGGTCGGCGACAGAACGCAGGATGGTCTGCAAGAGGCTGTGAATAGCTGGTTCGGACCATCCGGCTAAAGCTGACGAAAGCGCTTGCCTGAGCATGATGCCGAAAAGTGTAAGCGGTTTTCGGACGACATCCTGTTCTAAGCCGCGAGCGAGATCGGGTCGCAAATCGATATCGTCGCGGGATCGAGCATCGGTTTGCCGCGGCGTTCCCACGTCCGGCGGCTGATGCCGAAAGCCTCCCAGGGGCGCGCTTGGCTGAAAGAATTGGCGAGATAATCGGCTCTGGAAAGCGCGCCGGCGGCACGGCGCTGCTCCTCTTTTCGGCTCCGGTCCCGCTGCCGCCGCTTTTCCTTTTGAAGTTTTGCTCGTTTCTGTTTCGGCACATCGAATGCACCAATGGTGCGGATATCGAGGGCGCTCCGTTCTGCGTAGCTGAGGTGTAGAGCATGGCCGAGCGCGTCGGCGGACAAGTCAGAAAAGCGCACTTTTGTCCGCTCGTAGATCACGTCTTCTATGTCGGCTTTCCTAGCCCAGGGAAGCCATCGCGCCGCCCAGCCGAGGACCACCTCGACAAACTCTTCCTTGAATTCGACAAGAGCGAGGCCGGCGATCACCTCGACGTAAATCAAGGCGTCATCGGCCTCGGGCACGATGTCTCCGTGACGGTGCCTGATCAATTTTTCGATCTCGCGCATCCGGCCGCGGAAATGGCTCCAGCGGCCGGTCCGCATGCGGCGCTGGACGGCCTTGTAACCGAGCAGGCAGTCGCCGACCTTGACGGCTGTCACATCACGGGCCAAGCCCTCCAGCCGATCAGCTTTTGCAGTCCGCTTTTCCGATTGAGCCGCTTGATCCGGACCCATAAGACGAGCCATCGATTTTCCTTTGCCATCTGCCTTGGAAGGCCGAAACGACTGATTGTAAAGGAAGGCCGAGGGGGTGATCATCCACTTTTTGCGATCGGCGACCATCGTCGCGCAGGAAAGTTTCAATCCTGGGGCAACGCCTCGTAATAGGCTGCGAGCGCCTGAATATCCTCGTCGCTCAGACCTGCAGCAGCCCTGGTCATCACATCAGCATAGGCGCCGCCGCCACGATTTCCGCGGCGGAAAAGACCGAGTTGGTTTTCGATATAGGGCACCGGTTGGCCGGCAAGGCGTGGATAGGCCTCGTTGACACCGGCAGCATCATGGCAGGCGGCGCAGGCCGCGACGCCACGCGTCCGGTCACCGCGTTCCGCAAGGACCTTGCCGCGAGAGATCATTCCCGAAGGCCCGCCCGTTTCAGTGACTACGCTCTGGCTGGCGAAATAGCTGGCCAGCTTTTTCCGGTCTTCGCTCGATGTCTGCGAGAGCGCAACCTTCATGACACCGCTTGGACGCTTGCCGGTCGCGTAAGCCTCGAGACTGTCACGAAGGTAAGTCTCCGACTGGTCTGTGAGACGCGGAATGAGGCTGGTTTCATCGGGGCCTGCCGGCGAATGGCAGCCTTCGCAGCTTTTCACGATCGCATCGAAGTCCCGGGATCCCGTCGCGGAAAAGCCGGCGAGCCGCTGATAGGCGGCTTGGTCGAGGCTTGGATATTCCCGCAGGAAGGCGACCATGGCCCAGACCTCGTCATCCCGCTCCATCGACGGCCAGGCGGGCATGCCGGTATAGCGCACGCCATGTTTGACGACCTCGAAGAGCTCGGCATCATTCCATGTCGCGTTGACATGCTGCAGGTTGGGCGGAGGAGGAAGCATGTTTTCGACAGCGGCGGGTCGCGGCATCGCCGGTGAACCATGGCAGCCCGCACATCCGGTTTCGTAGTGACCTGCGGCAAGCGGCAGCATCGCCGCCGTAAACCGTGGCGCATGCCCGCCGAGCGCTGCCGTGCGCACGGATGACCGCATCACCCAATGCAGGAACCAGTCCGTGATGCGCCAATGCCCGGTGCTTGCACGGATGTCGATGATGCCGGCCCAGGCGACGAACAGGCCCGCTGCAGCAAGTACTGCGGTGCCGGCAGATATCCGTCTCCACCTTATCCGCATTGGCTGCCCCTTGAAGACGTAGGCTTGAGGACGTCCGCAAGCAGGATGATGGCGCCGAGCATGTAGGCGGCTGCGCCGACCAGGAGCATGACGACACCGCCGAGTTGCTGATCGGTGTCGCGGCCAAGGACGAAGCCGAGACAGGTGACATCTCCGACCCCATAAAGCGGGCGGGGAGCAAGGGTCAGCAGGACGCCGAGCAGCGTCATGTGGATCGAGGTGAAGAGCAGGCCGATGATGCCCGCCAACCGCTGGGTGCCTTCCTCATGACGCCGGAAACACGCGGTCCACAACAGAATGCCGGCGAGAAGAAAGCTTGCCTGTTCGAGAAGCATCGCATCAAGCCGCGTTTCCGCCAGCCGACGGAGCGCCGGCATATGCCAGAGCCAGACGACGAGGAGCTCGGCGACTGAGGCGAGTAGCGGCCCGAACCAGGGGAGATGGACGGCGGGATCGAGCCGCCTGCCGCCGACCGCTATCGCCAACAGCGGAGCTGCAATGGCGACGGTCGTCATGTGAACGATCATATGCGCCGTCAGCGACCCGCCGTTCCAGGTCGTCGCAAGAAGCGCCAGCGCAAGACAAAGGGCAAAGATGCCGGCGACAAGAGCAAGGTTCTTCATCGGGCACAGGCCTCGATAAAAAGCAGCGGGACGGATACGAAGATGACCGCGACGAAACTCAGGCCTGACAGCAGCAGTGTTGCAAAGCCCTGGAACAGCAACCGGTCTTGCCTCGTCGGTTCGTCATGGGGCGGATCGCCGCTGCCGAAGCCCCATTGCCGCCAAGCGAGCCAGGCGGCACCGAGAATGGCAAGCAGCGCGAAAACCGTCGCAATGGACAGGGTAAAGCGGAGCATGCCGAAAGAGAAAGCAACTTCCGATGCTTTCGCGCAATAGACAGCGGCTGCGACATAGCAGACAAGAAAGTGCAGAGCCCAGACGGCGGGCCCGGTAAACAGGGTCCAGAGCGTTTCCACCTCCTTTGGGATCAGGCGCATCTCGTCACCTCAACTCTGGAAACAGGCCCAGCACTCCGAAGGAGGTGAGGGCAGTGATGACCAGGAAATGCCAGTAGAGCACGACATTGTGCAGATCGGCGTCATATTCCGCCGTCAGACGACCCGCAAAACTACTCGCCAGACAATAGAACTGCATGATCACGGCAACTAGGCCATGAAGGACCGTCCAGAGCACGATGACCCAGACGATCGCCGGATAGACATGCGCCGTCGGCTGCATGTCGTACAGATAGGGACCCGCTAGACCGGAGGCGCAGGCCGCAAGTGTGAGGATCGTGGAGGTGAGGAGGCAAAGGCGGACAGATGCCATCCGGCCATTCGTATTGATCGATCGCGCAAACAGCATGGCAAGCCAGGCAAGGGCAAAGAGCGCGGCCGCCATCAGGGGCCAGATCCTGCCCGGACCAGGCAATCCTGCCGTAAAATCGGGATGGATCGTCCAGTAGAAGAAATAGCCGAACATCAAGCTGGCATACGCCGTGCCGTCTCCGGCCATGGTGATGAAGACCGCCCACCAGCCGACCGAAGCCGGGCCGGAGGCATAAAGGGGAACCTGCTTGCCAAGCCCGATATCCCTGAGGTTTTGCCTTGGTATCTCGTTGGTTCCGGTCCAGAGCCAGATCAGGATGGCGACAAGTGTCACGGCGGCGCATAGCGCCGTCAAGATCCACCAATGGAAGGTCAGTGCGATGAATGCGCCGCCAAGTGCCAAAGCGGAGATTATGGTCAGAAGCGATGTGCCGCCGACCCGCAGGCATTGCAGCGGTTCGGCGTCCAGAACCGACGTCACGAGCGTTTCGCGCCGACCATCGGCCGCGTCCGGCAGATAGTACCGGCCCGCCTTGATGCCGTCGATCAGCTCCGGCTGGTCCCAGAGCGGATACCGGCTTTTGATGATCGGAATGGACCGCACGCCCCAATTTTCTTCCGGCTCGCTGATCCACTCGAGCGTTCCGGCATTCCAGGGGTTCATTTCGCCTTTCGGCTCGCGATGTTTAGGACGCAGAACATCGATGACGATGATGGTGACACCTGCGGCAAAAATGAAAGCACCGATGGTGGAGACGAGGTTCAGGAGGTTCCAGCCGACATCGGAGGGGTAGGTGAAGACCCGCCGCGGCATACCGCGCAGGCCGGTCAGGTGCATGGGGAAGAAGGCGGTGTTGAAACCGACGAACATGAGCCAGAAGGCGATCTTGCCCCATCGAGCCGAAAGTTTTTGTGCGTTCACCAGCGGATAATAATAGTAGATTCCGGCAACCACCGGAAACAGCATGCCGCCGATCATCACGTAATGGAGATGGGCGACGACGAAATAGGTGTCATGCGCCTGCCAGTCGAAGGGCGCGAGCGCCACCATGACGCCGGTCAGCCCGCCAATGATGAAGATCGCCAGTCCCCCGGCGCCAAAGAGCATGGGAAGGGAAAAGATCACCCGGCCGGCCAGCATGGTGGCGATGAAGACAAAGATCTGCACTCCGGTCGGGATTGCGACGGCCTCGGACGCTGCCGAGAAGAAGGCCAGTGAAATCTGCGGCAGGCCCGTGGTGAACATATGGTGGACCCAGAGCCCGAAGCTCAGGAACCCAGTGCCGACCGCAGCCAGCACGATCCAGGAATAGCCGACGATCGGACGCTGCGCGAAGGTCGGAACGATCATCGCCATGAGCGCGATGGCGGGCAGGAAGATGATGTAGACCTCGGGGTGGCCGAAAATCCAGAACAGATGCTGCCAGAGCAGCGGATCGCCGCCACGTGCTGCATCGAAAAAAGGCCAGTCGAACATCCGCTCCATCTCGAACAGGATGTCGCCGGCAATCAGCGGCGGAAAGGCGAAGAGGATCATGCCCGCCACGATCAGTAGGTACCAGGCAAAGAGCGGCATCATGTTGATCCGCATGCCCGGCGCCCGGCATTTCATGATGCCGACGATGAGTTCGACGGCTGCGGCGATGGAGGCGACCTCGATGAAGGAAAGGCCGAGCAGCCAGATATCCGCGCCGATACCGGAATATTGCTTGTCGGTGGCAAGCGGCGGATACATGAACCAACCCGCATTGGGCGCCGCCCCGAAAAATATCGACCCGCAGACGAACACGCCGCCGAGCGCAAAACTCCAGAAACCGAAAGCGGAAAGCCGCGGAAACGGCAACTCCCGCGCGCCGAGCATGGAGGGCAGGAGGAAGATTGCGACCGCCTCGAAGATCGGAACGGCAAACAGGAACATCATCACGGTGCCGTGCAGAGTGAAGGCCTGGTTGAAGAGATCGGCGGAGAGAAAGTCGTTGTCGGGGACTGCCAGTTGCAGGCGCATGAGCAGCGCAAGGATGCCGGCAAACAGCATGAAGATGAAGGCGGCCGATCCATACCACAGGCCGATCTGAGTGTTGTTGACCGAGGTCCAGTAACGCCAGCCTTTCGGATTGGCCCATACGCGCCGAAGTTCCGCTTCCTGCGCGGCTGATGTTTCGGCTGAGACCGAAGCGAGTGGTTCCGTCATTTGAGCCCCCCGAGATAGCGGGCAATTTCTTCGATATCATCTTCGGGAAGCATGTTGAAAGCGGGCATCTTTGCGCCCGGTTTCACCGATGAGGGTGAGCGAATAAAGCGGGCGATGTTCTCCGGCGTGTTGGCAAGCGCACCCGCGCCGATCGAGAGGCGGACGCCGATCAAGGTGAGATCCGGGGCGGTCTGGCCGGCGATCTGCAGTCCACGCAGTGAATGGCACCCCACACAGCCATGGCGCTGCAGGAGTTGTCCGCCTTCATCCGCAGCGCTTGCCTGGCCATGGGCCAGGCGGCTGCGCCAGGCGTTGTAATCGTCCTCCTCCATGACAACGACCGACAATGCCATATAGGCATGCGAGGCACCGCAAAATTCGGCGCAAGGGGCACGATAGCTGCCGGTGCGCGTTGGCGTCAGCGTGAGGAAATTGGTCCGGCCCGGAATCATGTCCATCTTGCCGCCCAGCGCCGGAATCCAGAAGGAATGAATAACGTCGGTCGCTTTGAGGGAAAAAGTCGCCGGTCGGCCGACGGGCAGGCGAATTTCGTTGGCGGTCTCGAAAGCAGGCTGGTCACCGACGGCCGGATAGCGAATACGCCACCAGAACTGCTCCCCCGTCACCTCGATCGCCCCATCCTTTGCTGCAAGCAGGTTCCAAGGCCGTATCGCCGGCATCAGCCAGACTGCGTAGCCGAGCAAAAGCAGAAGGACGACAGTCGGAAACGCAACACCACCCCAGGCAATGAGCGCGCCGGCCTTCTCCGCCGGCCATGCTTCCCGTCGATGGCGCGCAGCGTGAAGGAGCAGGAAGGTTACGCCGGCCCAAATCGAAATGCCGCCAATAACCATGACGACGAACAGCCGATAGACCGCCTCCGATTCCTCGCCGGCGGAACTAAGCGCGGACTGCTGACCGCTGCAACCCCCAAGAACGAGTGCACTGAAAGGAACAAGACATCGCAGGATTGTCGGTCTCCCTTTCCTCCAATGCTCAAGATCTCCGACGACCGAAAATTCCTTTGGCGAAACAGCCGGTTCGGCCTTCTCGAAACCTGTCAGGAGGCGTTGGCGGATCAATCGCGTTTCGTGAAGCGTTTTCAACCAGGCGCGTGCTCCGGCTTCCCCTCGTCCATACGATCGCCGGGAGAAGAAGACGCGGTTGAGCCGCCGCATGCCATCAGCACGTCTGCAATCAGCGGAAGCCGAAGAAACTCAAAATCGCGAGCACGATAACGACAGCGCCGACAAGCCAGATCAAATTGTTCATGGGAAACCGTTCTCCTGTTTAAGGGTCGGGCCATTGTGACCCGATCATCTAACGGTGAGGCAGGGCTTGGAGTTCCCAACCGGTCCAATTGCTGCAGCGTGCCGCCCAATTTCCGGCTCTATGCCTTTCAATAACTACACGAGCGAGCATTGCTGGGTCTGAACCCATCCGCACATGCCGGGTTTACCGATGTGTTCCGCTGATACTGAAAATCCTGGTGATCCTGCCTTGCAGGCGACGTGCAGGAAGACGCGAACGCGGACACACCGATCAGCACTCCCGCTACCAATGGAAAAAATCGGTTCATCTGAACGTCTCCTCACAAGCTTGTCATGGTCGCAATCTACCATGCCAACGCGAGCCTATACGAAAACTTCTTGCCTGCTAGATCACGCTCACCTGAGCCGAAACATTCGCGCGATTGATCAATCAATCTATAATCGTGATGCGTCGCGGCCTCAGCCGATGACTAAATTCACGTAAGTCTAAGCTGATCGGGCTATTCCGTCGCTATGGAAGTAGTTCCGCGACGTTAATAGTCAAGCGGGCGCGATTTCGACTTGAATAGATTGCGGTTTTTGAGTAAAATTACACCATAAAAAAGTAATATAAATGGGAGGATACTATGTCGTCAACTCGGTTTGATCCGATTCTGCTTCATCGTCAACATTTCATCGACGAGATCACGTGCCTCGATGAAATCTTCGATTTTCTCGACGAGTGGCCGGAGGACAAACGGGGTTTGGCATATGAAACGCTGTTGAAGGCGTGCAGAGATACGGCCAACGGGCGTTTCCCGCTGAGCGCTGCACGCGAGAATTTCCGGCGCTTTCTGAAGATGTCGGGCGTGCTTGCCAAAGTCGAGGGTGGTCCAAGGTTCGACGGACTGATGAATCATCAAATTAGTAATGCTTAATCAGATATGGCTGCTGGGGGGCCGCCTGCATGGCAGGCGAGGGCGCGCCGCGACATCAGTTGCGGCGCGTTCTGGTTTCGGTACCTACAGATCGGATGATCGCCTATTTCTTGGCCACAAAGCGCCGGGCAAGCCCTGCCAAGAGGCAGCCGGCTATTCGGGTGTCGGATCCAGCAGATATTGGGCCGAGAACTCATAAATTGAGTAGAATCGGTCATGCAAGTCGGCTAATCGCAGTCCATGCTCAAGTTTGTCAAACTACAACTCGGCCAAGATTGGGTGGCCGAACCAAATGCGCCAGAGCCCCAGGTTTCAGTTGAGGGCTCCTCCGTCAAAGTCCGTTTCCGCTCGTATAGGCCCGTGCACGAAAAAAAGCCGACGGGTATTCTCAGGGCGTTGAGCCTGTTTTCGAAGACCCGTCCGCAATTTGATGAGACATGGGGCACTTTGAGATTTGTGGGTTGCAGCCGCTGGCGCTGGGACAGCACCAATGATCATGAATGGTATTAGGTAGACGGCCATGGTCGCTACAGCGGTGTGGCTCCTCGTTGGGGCGAGTTCTATGAGCTAGTCGGTCTCGACCCCGACCGCGATGCCGTGTCTTGGGAAAAGATCGGGACAGACACCGTTAGCTCTCGGCATTTCCTATATTATTTTCGCGATGAAACGCTTGAGTTCATGGCCGAAGAATGGTCGTTCATCCCCAATCTGACGGCCTAAATCGGCGCTCGTTGCCTACGACGCCGTTTGGCTCCGCGCGAAGGTGAGAACCAAGCGTTCTTGGGCAAACATTCCGCCAAAATCCAACCGGAAGATAACGCTCGTCTTCAGCCCATAGTTATACAAAAAGCGGAACCTCATTGAGCGATTCTTCAGTAAACTGAAATGTTTCCGACGGATTGCAACCCGCTACGACAAACTCGGCATGAATTTTCTTGCTATGACCAAGCTGGCTTGTGTTCGTCTCACTCTCCGCCATAACGAGTCCACGGCCTAGTTTACGCCCGCACTCGCCCACTCGCATCGGAAGACCAGCATAGGCTTCGAAAATCCCTTGAACCGTCGGCGCGTCGCGTGAGCGAAGAGATCGGCGGCGCCGTATTCCCGAAAAATATTCTCCGAGACGAGGATCTGGTCGCTGGAGGCTGCCGCACAGAGACGCGCGGCAAGTTGCACGGTCGAGCCGAAGAGGTCGTTGCTGTCCTCGACCGGTTCGCCGCAATCCACTCCGATGCGGATATGGAGAGGCTCGGAGTTTCCGCCGTTGTAACGTTCGAATTCCCGCTGGATCGCCATGGCGCATGCGACCGCTGCCGTTGTCGCGGCGAAGGTCGCCATGATGCCGTCGCCGGTGTGTTTCACTTCTCGGCCTGAATTCTGGCTGAGGCATCTGCGCACGATAGCGTCATGAGCCCTGACCATTTCGGTTGCAATGCGGTCGCCGAGGCGCGATGTCATTGCTGTCGATCCGACGATGTCGGTAAAGAGGATTGCCCGGTGGCCGGGATCGACGTCGCTGGATGACTGTCCAGGCGCCGGCTCAGGATCGTGAATTCGGCCAAGAAAAGCTTCGACCGCCGATAAGGCGACCTCGACGACCTCGCCGGCGACGAAACCGTGCGCCTCTCGATGCACGCATTGCGCCGTTTCCGCATCCGGCGCATCCACGAGGCAGAAGGCGGTACCGCGCCGCTGGTCGAACCAGTAGGTCAAGAACTTGACGCCGTATTTGTCCTGAATGTCGAGATCCATGCGATGCGCCCGGGCAACGTCGGCGGCTGTGGTTCCTTCAAGAAAGTGCCGGTCCATGAAAATAGGCATCGCGCTCCTCCCAGATCCGCGTGCAGATAGATTTGGATTGTACGACCCGGATGAAACTCCGTCCACCTCTGGTACAATCCATTAATGATTAGAGAGCGTCCTGCGTCGCGCAAAGCATATGAGTTGCTGTAATTCTTATAGAGTATAAAAGGAAAGACTGAGACGTAATCAGCGGGCGCGGGACTGGGAGCCCGATATTTACCATAATCGCTCGCTTAAAGACTGATCGGAGGGCCTCAGTTCAAGCTCCGTGTTCTCAAACCGGGCCGGCTGCAGGGATCTGGAGTGGACGAAGGGGAGCGTCTACACTGCGAGCATCGCTGACCAAGATCGAATCCCGTGAAGCCGCACTTCGGCTGGTGACGCGGCCTACCAACGGCATGCAAATTGCATCGTACCCATGAGCTCCACCGAAATTGGGAAAAGCTGTAGCAAAGTGAAACAGACGGCACATTTTCGACCGGTTGGCTTGGCCTCAATGGGGCTCGGCCATTACGCCGTTATTAACTCTGTGTGGGACGCCGCGCGCACGCTCCTGCGCGACTGGCCCGTAGACGACGGCGAAGAGTATTTCGAGGCCGTCAAGTCGTGCCTGGATGCGATTATCGGCGATCTCCCGCCGGAACACGTTCGGGCGGCCTTCATCAGGGCGGCACAGGAGGCGGGCATTGCCGTCATAGAAGCAGCGGACTGAATACTCTCCGCGCTTCCCACCCATCCTCAAAGCCATATTTGTCCCGACGCTTGACTTTTCTTGCCGAAGTTCTAACTTAGAACAAAACAGGAACATTGGAGATGATCATGACGCATACGGAACAGGTGATCGCCAACGCCCTCGCGCTTGTCGAAGCATCCCGCGCAGCCCGCGAGCGGGATCAACAGCGTCGTGCCGCCTGGCAGAGAAAGGTCGAACTCAGCCGGCCGCTGCCGCCGTTGCCGCGCCCTGTTCAATTGCCGTTGGCGCTGAACTGATGCAGCCGGTAAAAGCCTTGGAACCCCATCGGGCACGCCCCGAACAAACTGGACCTGGTCAAGCTTGGCCGGATCAAAGCTGGCCCGATCAAGCTTGGGAAGTCGAAGCCGTGCTTGCCTGGCATGACGACAATGCCAAGGCGGCGATACGCTCGCTGCTCGATGACTGCAAACATCTCCGCCAGCAATTGGCGCTGGCGGAAAGAGTGATGAGCCGCGGGATGGCCCGCGGATGGGCGCCGCGATACGAGCGCGACGCCCTTTGACGGTCGACCTTCGCCAAGGATGTTGAGCCGGTCAAATAACGGAGCCGGCAACAGGCGTCAGTCGCCTGCCGCCCCGATCCTGCGGTTGAATCCCGGGAAGCCGGCTGGTGGCCAGCAGGTTGTCCGCCGCGCGACCTTGAAACGGTAAGTTTGGTTCTGGCTAGTCGGCCGGCGTTACACGGGTCCAAAACGCGTTGAACACGACCGAATCGAAGAAGGCCGAGGCGCGGACGATACGGCCGTCGCGCATGTCGAGGAACCAGGCATAAGTGTTGGCGTAGGGCTCCCCGTCGCGGGCGATGCCGCGGGCATCGAAAAAGACGATCACAGTGTCGCCGTCGGCATAGACGTTGCGGATCGCGGGCTTCAGCGGCGCCTTCATGCGGGCGTTAAACGGGCGGATCACTTCGCGCAAGAACGCCTCGCGACTGGAATAGGTCTTCGATGCCAACGAATAGCCCTCGATCGTCCAGCGGGCGTCGTCAGCGAGGAGGTCATAAGGGCTGCCTGTGCCGGCCGCCCACGCTTCAAAGCCGGCCTCGACAGTCGTCTTGTTGCGGCGTTCAGTCTCGGTCAGCGTCTGCGGTGCGGCACGCACTTCCATCCCACCCAGAGCCAGTATGGTGGCGGCGATGCCGAGGGCAGCGTTGAAGATGCGGCGGACTAAGGGTGCCGGGCTGCGGACAGTTGCGGTTGCGATGATGGACATGGTTTCCTCCAAGGATCGGTTTGGTGGCGCGACACCGCTGGCCGGGTGTCACTTGCAGAGCTCGCCGCCAAAAATTCTGCTTAGATCTGGTTTTCCCAGGCTTTCAGCTGATGCTCCTTCAGCATGTCCTCGACGACCTTCGGTACCACGTTGCGGAACCTGCCGGTGTCGGCCGGGACGACGTCGATCATACGGTCGATCATTTCCTTCGGGTCCATCTTACCTTCGGGGGTGGCGAAGAAATCGTCGAAGCCCTTGCGCAGATCTGCGCGCTTGGTGAAGTTCTTGCTGTCGTCCAGCCAGCGGAACGGATTGTCGGCCATGGTCTCATTGTAGCCGGTGTAGTAGGCGCCCGGATTGATCGTCTGGATCTTGATGCCATAAGGGGCGAGTTCCTGCTGCAGCGCTTCGGCGATCGATTCCAAAGCGTGCTTGGTGGAGACATAGGTGCCCCAGTTGGCCGGAGTGAAGAGGCCGCCCATGGAGGACGTAAAAACAACCTTGCCCTTCTTGCGTTCGCGCACCCATTTCTGGACGACGCCCTGGGTCAGCACCAGCGGCAGGAAGACATTGACTTCGTAGTTCTTGCGAACGAGCTCGATCGGAATTTCCCAAACCGGACCGGCTTCGCCCATGCCGGCATTGTTCCAGAGCACGTCAAAGTCCCAGCCCTGCGCCTGCTTGATGTCATAGGCGTCGGTGAGGTCGAGACGCTCGACTCGAACGTTCTTCAGTCCGAGGGCGGAGACCTCCTCACGCAGCGGAGTGACCTGCGACGAAACCTGTGTGGTCGCGATAATGCTGTGGCCGTTCTTGGCCATGCCAATGGCGGCAGCCTTGCCGAAGCCGGAGCCTGCACCAGTGATCAAAATGGTCTTGGTCATGCGACATTCCTTTCGATACTTTAGGGTTGGTCAAAAGCAAGGGTTGGCACGTCACGCGACGGCTGCAGCGGCTGCCTTCGCGATTTCCAGATCCTGCGGAACCGCTCCGCCGGAAACGCCAACGGCGCCGATCACCGTGCCGTCGTGGGCAAAAAGCGAGATGCCACCGGGAAAGGGAGCCAGGCCGCCGTTGGATAATTCGAGGGCATGGGCGGGAGCGCCGGGCTTGCAATATTCCCAGACGGCCTCGCTTGTGGTTTGAAACAATACGGCCGTCCGGGCTTTGCCCATAGCAAGGTCGATCGAGCCGAGCACGGCGCCGTCCATTCGGCTGAACGCCTTGAGATGGGCTCCGGCGTCCAGGACCGTGATATTGACCGGCACGCCGATTACTTTAGCCCGCGCCTCGCCTGCGGCGATGATCTTGCGCGCTTCGTCAATGGTAATCATCTCCCTGCCTCCTTTTTCGTTCGAGGATGAGTGCTCCCCGTTCGATAAGACAGGTGTAGGCCGGAAATGGTTTTGCGGTATTTTCAGCTCTTGCTGCGCTATGCGCAAATCTTGCGCTCCGGCGTGCGTGCACAAACGTCGAACTCTGTCCGACAGGCGGAAACCGCTAACCGGTGACGAGTGCGCGGTATTGGCCGGGCGTCAAGCCGGTCATCTTGCGGAAGACGCGCGTGAAATTCGCCTGCGAGCCGAAGCCGGTATCGAGCGCGATCTCCACGAGCGAGGATCCCGCAAGCCGCAGCTTTTCCTTGGCCGCCTCGATCCGTCGCTCGGTGACGTAGCGATGCGGGGTCAGGCCGGTGGCCTTGCGAAACATACGGGCAAAATAAAAGGGGCTAAGGCAGGCCTCGGCAGCAAGGTCATTCAGCGAGATCTCTGCGGCGATGCGGGCTTCGATGAAATCGAAGACGCGTTGCAGCCTTTTTGGATCGATGGTCGGGACCCGCACGGCAGGATGCCACCGACCAGACGAATAGGTGCCGAGCAGGTGCGCCACCAGCGCCATCTGAATGCCGTCGAGGAAGAGTCGATCGGTCGGCTCCAGGCTTCTGTTCAACAAACCGCGAAAGAGTTGGCCGATATGCAGCACCATGGGATCGGGGACGCCGCCCGCATAGGCGAGCTGCACCTTGGCCGGGTCGATGTCAAAGTTCGAAAGCGCGCTCTCACCGACGAGCGACGGCGGCAGGAAGATGTGCAGGGACTCGGGCATGGTGCCGATGATTTCTACATCGCTCTCATGGACACCCGCCGGACATATCCAGGCGACACCGGGGCGAGCGATGGCCTCCTGCCTGTGACCGTCACCGGTCCACCTGATCTTCGACTGACCCGAGAGCAGGACGGCTATTTCCGTGCATTCGAGTGTAAGGTCGACTTGCCAGCCCGGATCGAAACGCCTGAGCTCGACCTGCAGCGACGAGCATTCAACGAGCCCGCCCACTCGCTCGCTGGTCCGATACTTTCTGTCCCCTTGCGATTCCACGAAAGTCATGTCGCATCCACGCCGTGACGATAGATATAAATTCGAATTGTTCAGTCTCGGCGGGTCAATCACGGCCGCCACGCCACTGTCAATCTGCAATCATCCTTGATGTATTAAATGAATAGCTTCCAGGCGCGCCGCGTTGCTGTCAGGAGCCTGGGTATTACGATCAGGATTTTGGCTAAATTTCAGGGGAGCGCAAGTCTTATGGAACAAAAGCGAGACCGCAGCCCCTTGTGCCTTCAGTCAATTCACGCCTGCACTGACGCCTTTGCGGATGACCGAGCGCCGACGAGGGCAGGGACCCTCCTCCGGGGAAAAACTGGAGTTGAGGCGATGAACTGGTGGCAGTCTTGCGCAGGCGCGCCCGCAATGGTTTGGTAGCGTCCTGCATTCGCAACACTTCCGGTGATTCCCGATGTTCGATATTCTATTGCGTGGTCTGGCGCTCGGCGCCGGCGCAACAATCCTGATGGACCTCTGGGCAATCGTGCTCACCCAGCTCGGCCAGGCGGCCCCAAACTGGGCACCTGTGGGTCGCTGGTTCTGGCACCTCGGCCGGGGCAAGGTTTTTCACGAGAGCATCGCCGATGCCGAACCCTATAACAACGAACTGGCGCTCGGCTGGATCAGCCATTACGCTGTCGGCATCCTCTATGGGGTGATCTTCGCCATCATCATGGGCTCGGCCTGGCTGGCGGCCCCGACATTTCTTCCCGCCTGGATCTTCGGCATCATCACCGTCGGGGCAGGGTGGTTCCTGTTGCAGCCCGGCCTCGGCATCGGCTGGGCCGCCTCCAAACATCCGACGCCGAACAAGGTGCGGTGCTTCAATCTGCTGGCCCATACGGTTTTTGCGCTGGGGCTCTACGGGACGGCATTGATCATCGGCTGAGACCAGCCAAAACCCCTCCCCAACCCCTCCCCACAAGGGGGAGGGCCTAATATGCCGCGCCGCTTGCGATAACCTCCATCGTAATAATCCGTAGAACGGTCACAGCGAGCAAGCGCTCGCCTTTTGTCGCTGGCGCGGGCCGCAGTTTAGCCCCTCCCCCTTGTGGGGGGGGTGGGGAGGGGGCCTTCTTGGATCCCCTCGAAACAGACAGCCTAGCCTACCGCGCCGCCCAGTTGGCGCCGCGGCGGAAGATGGTCTTCATCTGGGGAACGTCGAATTCCTTGGCCTGATGGCCGAGCGAGGAATAGAACACCCGGCCCTTGCCGTATTTCCGCTTCCAGACGACGGGCATGACGACTCCGTCGATCCAGTAGGCGTGTTCGCCGGTGAACTTGGTCGTCGCCAGAACCTCGTTCGAGGGGTCGACATGCATATAATATTGCTCTGAGGTATAGGGGAAATCGGCAATACCCTCCATGAGCGGATCGTCGGGACGGGTGATGTTGACGGTATAGTCGATGATGTTGCCGGGGTGAGCCACCCACTGGCCGCCGATGATGAACTGGTAGTCGACGGAGTCGCGGAAGGCATCGCCCGCGCCGCCGTGATAGCCGGCGATACCGACTCCGCTTTCGATCGCGGTCGCGAGGTTCTTGACCTCTTCCTTCTCGATCTTCGACATCGTCATGATTGGCACGACGAGGCTGAGATCATGGACGGAAGGATCGGCAAGCGCCTCGGTGCCGTGCTCGAGATAGACCTTGAAGCCGTCTTCCTCGAGCATGGTCTTGATGATTTCGGCGCACTCCTGCGGCTCATGCCCGCTCCAGCCGCCCCAGACGATCAGTGCTTCACGCATAGTCTTTCCTCCTGAAACTTATTTCGCCAACCGTCCGTCGACGATGGAATCGGACAGCGGGGCAGGGCGCTCCGTTGCCGTGGTGATCGCGACCGTCCGGCCGGTCGCGGCGGCGGTGTGGAATGCTTCCATGACTTCGAGCACATGCAGGGCCAGATCGCCATTGGCGCGGTGCGGCCGGTTGGAGCGGATCGCATGCGCCATGTCGGCAACGCCGAGGGAGCGGTAGTTGCCGTCGGCATAGGGTGAGGTGACCGGCTGGTCCTCGAACGGACCGCCCTTCTTCAGATATTCCACCGGGCCGCCGAACCTGTTGGGATCGGGAACAACAAGCGTGCCCTCGGTGCCGTAGACTTCGAGCGGCACATGTTTGTGGCCGGCAACATCGAAGCTCATGGCGATCTGCACGACAGCGCCATTGGCAAAGGCCATCATCCCGGCGACGTGGGTCGGCACATGCACGGGAATGCGTTGGCCGTTTCGCGGTTCGCTGGTGATCAGCCGCTCGGCCCGCGGCGTCGTCGCAAAGCCTGCAACCTGCGCAACCGGCCCGAGAAGATTGACGAGATCGGTGATGTAGTAAGGACCCATATCGAGCATCGGCCCGCCGCCGACTTCGTAATAGAAGGCCGGGTTCGGATGCCAGCGCTCATGGCCCGGGCACATGAAGGTTGCCGAGCCGCCGACCGGCTGGCCGATGACGCCCTGGTCGATCAAGCCACGCGCCGTCTGGTGGCCGCCGCCGAGAAAGGTGTCTGGGGCAGCACCAATGCGCAGATTCCTCGCCTTGGCGGCCTCCGCCAATTTTTTCCCTTCCGCGAAATTAATCCCGAGCGGCTTTTCCGAATAGGTATGCTTGCCGGCATCGAGCGCCTGCAGCGCTACGGCAACATGGGCCTTCGGGATCGTCAGGTTGACGATGATCTCGATCTTGGGGTCGGTGAAAAGCTCCTCGACGGTCTTGACGGGAACGTTGAATTCCGCAGCCTTTGCTTCCGCCAGCTCCCGGTTGAGATCGGCGACGCCGCGGATGTCGAGGATGGGAAAGGATGCCATCGCCGTGAGATAGGCGCCTGAAATATTGCCGCATCCGATGATGCCGATACCGACCTTGTCCATGAATTCCTCCATTGATCGTGCCATTGATTTTGATTGTGCCGCCCGTCAGAGCGCCGGCCCCGTCGTACTCCAGGGCGATTCGTAAAGCTCGTAGAGCGCCACCGCAGCGGCACCCTGCGCCCAGAAATCATCGGTCGAATCGTCGAAGACGAGTTCGCTCACGCCGCGCAGCGATGGCGGAATGGCGAGCGTATAGGCATCGCGCAGGCTGTTGAGAAAGGGTTCGCCGAGCGCCAGACTCGATCCGACCAGGATGACCCGCGGCGGCGCAAACAGTGTGACGATGTTGGCAATGGTCAACCCGACTGCTTCGCCGGCGCGGATCGCGGCGCTAATCAGCCGGTCGTCGTCTGCCTTGATCAGCGCCTGGGCATGGTTCATGCCGCGGCCGAGACGGATCGCCTCGGCAAAACGCCCATCGGCCTGCTGTTCGCCGAGGATCGCGCTTTCGCCGGCCCGGCTAGAAAGCCGGACGACGCCATTCGGTCCCATGCCGAGCACCAGGTCGCCGAGATTGTGGCTGAGGCCGCCGGCGCCGCGAAACAGGCTGTTGCCGTGCAGAACGCCCAGCCCTAGCGTCTGTTCCAGCGAAATCAGCACCATATCCTCGAGATCGCGCGCCTTTCCAAACCAGTGATGGCCAAGCGTGATGGCGTGGGCGTCGCTTTCGACAATGGTCGGCGTTGCCAGCCGCGTCGACATCTCGGCGGCGAAATTGACATTGGTGTCGCGAAAGATCGGGCTGCTTCTGATGTAGCCGGTGCGGTGCTCGATGACGCCGGGAAAGCCGAGGCAGACGCTGTCGACATCCTCCAGCGAAAGTCCGGCATCGACGACGCAGCGCCGGACGCCATCCTCAACGAGATCGGCGATGACGCCAATCGGCTGCCGGTCGATGCGGATCGGCAAGGCGAGCTTCGACAGCACATCGCCGCGGAAATTGGTGACGACAAAAACCATCCTGTTGGCAGCGATCTTGGCGCCCACAACGCGTGCGGCATCGGGATTGAGCTCCAGCATGACCCGCGGCCGTCCGCGCACGGCCTCATTGCGGATATCGCCTTCGTGACGCGGCAGGATCAGCCCGTCGTCGAGCAATGAGGCGGTGATGGCCGAAACGGTTGTGGTGGAGAGTTCGGTACGCTCGCTGATCTCTATCCGCGAGATCGGACCATGGCGCCTGATAGTATCGAGCACGTTCAAGCGATTGATCGCGCGCATTAATTCGGGATCTGCGGTCTTCATGGGAACTAGCCAGGCGAGCGTTTCTTTGGGGCGGAACCCAAATATTTTTAACGGGTTACGAAATAAATAGCAGGGAATTCAGCGGTCATGTCAAGCGCATTTGATAAAAATAGAGGCATTGGGTTGACAATATGCCAAAGCTCCGTTGAATTAATCCGCATAGGGGAAAAATTGTGAGGACAGGACCCCTGGGAGGAAAAATCATGACTTTTAGGTTCAAGAGCGCCGCTTTTGGCGGCAGGCGTATCGCATCCATGGCCGCGGCTGCCGGCATATTGCTGGCCGGAGCTGGTGCTGCTTCGGCGGCGACGGTCGTTAAATGGCTGCATCTCGAGCTCGACCCGAAATATGTCGCGGCCTGGGAAGACATCGTCAAGAAATACGAAGCCCAGCATCCCGACGTCGATATCCAGATGCAGTTTCTCGAAAACGAGGCCTTCAAGGCCAAGCTTCCGACATTGCTGCAGTCCGACGACGTGCCGGATTTCTTTTACAGCTGGGGCGGCGGCGTCTTGAAGCAGCAGTCCGAGACCGGCGCGCTCCAGGACGTGACGGCGGCCCTCGATGCCGATGGCGGTAAGCTGCGCAGCGCTTATACCCCGGCTTCGGTCGAAGGCCTGACCTTCGACGGCAAGACTTGGGCCATACCTTACAAGGTCGGCCTGGTCAGCTTCTTCTACAACAAGGCGATGTTTGCCAAGGCCGGCGTCAAAGCCGAGGAGATCAAGAGCTGGAGTGATTTTCTCGAAGCGGTGAAGAAGATCAAGGCCGCCGGCATCGTGCCGATTGCAGGCGGCGGCGGTGAGAAATGGCCCATCCATTTCTACTGGAGCTATCTTGTCATGCGCGAGGGCGGACAGAAGGTCTTCGAGGCGGCCAAGAACGGCGAAGGCGAAGGTTTCCTCGATCCGGCGGTCATCAAGGCAGGCGACGACCTCGCCGAACTCGGCAAGCTCGAACCTTTCCAGCCTGGCTATCTCGGCGCGAGCTGGCCACAGACGCTCGGCGTATTCGGTGACGGCAAGGCCGCGATGATCCTGGGCTTTGAAAATACCGAAGCCAACCAGCGCAAGAATGCCGGTGACGGCAAGGGGCTTTCGGCAGACAATATCGGCCGTTTCGCCTTCCCCGCGGTTGAGGGCGGCGCCGGCAAGCCGACGGACACGCTCGGCGGCTTGAACGGCTGGGCCGTCACAAAGAAGGCTTCCAAGGAGGCGATCGATTTCCTCGCCTTCCTGACGAATGCGGAGAACGAGCGTGCGATGGCCAAGGCCGGCATGTTGCTGCCCGTGGCCGTCGGCGCCGATGACGGTGTCACCAGTCCGCTCCTGGCCGAGTCGGCCAAGCAGTTGGCTGGCTCGACATGGCATCAGAACTTCTTCGACCAGGATCTGGGTGCCGCGGTCGGCCGTGTCGTCAACGACGTGTCGGTGGAAATCGTCTCCGGGCAGATGAATTCCAAGGACGGCGCCCAGATGATCCAGGACGCTTTCGAACTGGAACAATAACCAGCGCCTGCAGACCCTTCCTGGCGCCCCAAATCGGGGCGCCAGCATTGCTGCCGACGAGATGCGAAAGCAGGACCCATGGCCAATATTTCAGTCCCATCGATAACCACGGCCGCGAGGCCGGCAAAGAGAGCCGCAAACAGCAAGAGCTCGGTCGCGCATGACCGGCTGGCGGTGCTGTTGATCTTCCTGCCGCCGGCGCTGCTGCTTTTCACGCTCTTCGTCATCATGCCGATGGGCGAGGCGGCCTGGTACAGTCTCTACAAGTGGAACGGCTACGGCACGCCGACCGAGTTCATCGCGCTGCGCAATTTCCAGGTTCTGTTCCGCAATGCGGCCTTCACCCAGGCGCTGGTCAATAACGGCCTGATCATCGTCATCTCGATCTGCATCCAGGTGCCGCTCGCCATCTGGCTGGCCACAATGCTGGCGCACCGCATTCCGGGTGTCGTCGGCTACCGGCTGATCTTCTTCCTGCCCTATGTCCTGGCGGACGTTGCCGCAGGCCTCATCTGGCGCTTCGTCTATGATGGCGACTATGGCCTGTTTGCCGCCGTTTCCAACTTCTTCGGCTTCGCCAACCCTTACGTGCTCGCCGATAAGGACGTGGCGATCTATGCCGTGCTTGGGGTGATCGTCTGGAAATATTTCGGCTTCCACATGATGCTGTTCATCGCCGGCCTGCAATCCGTCGACAAGAGCGTGCTGGAGGCCGCCGAAATCGACGGCGCCACCGGCTGGCAGAAGTTCCGCTACGTCACACTGCCGCTGCTCGGCTCGACCTTGCGTCTTTCCATCTTCTTTGCCGTCGTCGGCTCGCTGCAGCTCTTCGACATGATCATGCCGCTGACGGGCGGCGGGCCATCCAACTCCACCCAGACGATGGTTACCTTCCTCTATACCTACGGCGTCATGCGCATGCAGGTCGGCCTCGGCAGCGCGGTCGGCGTGGTGCTCTTCATCATCTGCGTGACGCTGGCCTTCGGTTACAAAAGGATCTTCATGCGCCATGACTGATATGAGCTCTTCCATCCGCATGAGCACATCAACACGCGTCTATCTCTACGTGTCGCTGAGCCTGATTGCCGCGATCGTGCTCGTGCCGCTGCTGACGACGGCGCTCGGCGGATTCAAGACGCTGGGCGACCTGCGCACCAATCCCTTCGGCCTGCCGACGGAGTGGCAATTGGCGAACTACACCGATATTCTCTTCGGTGAACGCTATTGGCTGCAGATCGGCAATTCGCTGTTGATCGCGTCGCTCACCGTCCTTCTGACGCTGATCGTATCGTCGATGGCAGCTTTCGCCTTTGCCCATGTCCGCTTTTTCGGGTCGTCGTTCCTGCTCAATTATTTCCTGCTCGGCCTGATGTTTCCGGCGGCGACCGCGATCCTGCCGCTGTTCATCCGCATCCGCGATCTCGGCCTGCTCGATACCTATTGGGGCGTGGTGCTGCCGCAGGTGGCCTTCGGCCTTGGCATGAGCATCCTGCTGTTTCGAAACTACTTCCGCAATCTTCCGGAAGAATTGTTTCAGGCGGCCTTTGTCGATGGCTGCGGTTATCTCCGCTTCTTCTGGCATATCTCGTTGCCGCTTTCCCGGCCGATCGTCGCCACCGTCAGCATCATCTCCTTCGTCGGCAGCTGGAACAGCTACATCCTGCCGCTGATTATGCTGAACTCGGAATCGAAATATCCCTGGCCGCTCGGCATCATGGTCTATCGCGGCGAGTACGGCACGGAGTGGCAGCTGGTGCTGGCCTTCATTACGCTGACCATCCTTCCCACCATCATCGTCTTTTTCGTCGCCCAGAGACACATCATCGCCGGTCTGACCGCCGGCGCCGTCAAGTCCTGAGCCGAACCGTTGGAGTGCAATCATGGCATCCGTTGAACTCACCGATATCAGCAAGACCTATGGCGCCGTCGATGTCATTCACGGCATCTCGCTTCATATTGAGGATGGCGAATTCGTCGCTCTCGTCGGGCCGTCCGGTTGCGGAAAATCGACGCTGCTGAGAATGATCGCCGGTCTTGAGGAGATCACCGATGGCGAGATCGCCATCGGCGGCAAGGTCGTCAACGCCATGACGCCGCGCGAACGCAACATCGCCATGGTCTTCCAATCCTACGCGCTTTATCCGCACATGACTGTCGCTGAAAACATGGGCTTCAATCTGAAGCTCGCGGGCGTCGCCAAACCGCAGATCGAGGCCCGGGTGGCGGAGGCCGCCCGCATGCTGGATCTCGCCAACCTGCTCGACCGCAAGCCGGCCCAACTTTCCGGCGGCCAGCGTCAGCGCGTCGCCATGGGGCGCGCTGTCGTGCGCAATCCCGCCGTCTTCCTGTTCGACGAGCCGCTGTCCAACCTCGATGCCAAGCTGCGCGTGCAGATGCGCTCGGAAATCAAGACGCTGCACCAGAAGGTCAGGACGACCTCGATCTATGTCACCCATGACCAGATCGAAGCGATGACGCTTGCCGACCGCATCGTCGTGCTCAATCAGGGCAGGGTGGAGCAAGAGGGGACGCCGCTCGAGCTCTACAGAAAACCCGCCAACCTCTTCGTCGCCGCCTTCATCGGATCGCCGGCGATGAACATGCTCGAAGGCACGGTCGACGGTGAAAATGGTGGGCCTGCTGCTCGTCTCAGCGACGGCACGGCTATCCGCATAGCGCCCGACCGCAACGTCAAGGCCGGCCAGGCCGTCACCATCGGCCTGCGCCCCGAGCATCTCATTCCAGGCGTTGCCGCCGGCACGCCGCTTGCCGGCCGGACGATGCTGGTGGAACCGACAGGTGCCCAGACCCATGTCGTCTTCGATCTCGCCGGACAACAGGTGACCGCCATCGTCGACGGCGAATATCCCGCCCGTTACGGCGCTGTTTTCGAGGCGAGCATCACCAGCGACCAGGTGCATGTGTTTGACCGAGGCACCGGCGTGGCGCTGTAGGCGCAACGGCCGTTGGAGCAAATGCGACTCAAGTTGGGGGAGTTATATGGTTTGGCGGCGCGACAAAGCTGCGACCGAGGCAGCCCAAGCCACTGTGAAGAAGTTCTTGACGGGACTATTTCGCCTCAACTGATCCGATAGTTAAGCATCGAGAGCGGGCTGCTGAATGCAGTGCGATGAGCCCTGTTGCGCATTCATACTGTAACCAGTGGGAAGGGAGGCGTTTCGTTCAGGGTCGCAGGATTGCCCAATTGCCGTGATTATAGTGAGATGCAGAGAGCTTTATCCCGTTAGGCGAAAGCGCGACAACAGGGTCGCATGCTATGGCACAGAGACGAAGGATGACTTTCGAACTGGACGCCAAAACTGTTTTGCGGCTCATCCAACACCTTGAGCCCGATCTCGCCATCAGCGGTTTCTCCCGGCTGGAGGGCGGCAGCACTGAGGTCTACAGGATTGATCTTGCTAGTTCCGATTATGGGTCGCTGATTCTCAAGATTTATCCGGACAAGCCCGAGTGGGGACCGTCTAAGGAGGCGCTCGTTGCGGGCTGGCTCGAAGATTTGACGCTGCCGGTTCCCACCTGGCTGCGCGTCGATGAATCGCGGTCCCTTATGCCGCTACGCTATTCCTTGTTGACGCACCTGCCGGGCCGCTCGCTTCGTCACTGGATGGCCGAGCCTGACATCAAAGAGGCCTATCGCCAGATGGGGGAGCTTCTAAGACGCATTCATGCGGTACCGATGCCTGGGTATGGCTACGTGCATGGCCAGGGCATCGACAAACCGGTACACACTAACGCAGATTACATGACGGCAGCGTTTGACGATGTGTTTCGGCGGTTTCGCGAGCTCGGCGGCGATCCCGAGCTGGCACGTCGTCTGCAACGATTTGCCGAAGGTAGCTTCGATCTTTTCGACGCAAGCGACGGTGCAGTCCTCGCCCACGACGATCTTCATCAGGGCAATGTGTTAGCGTTGCGTGGCAAGGCTGGCGGACTTGAGTTGAGCGGGCTTGTCGATTTCGAAAACGCACGCGCTGCGGACAAGCTCTTCGACTTGGCCAAGGCCCTTTTCTGCTCTGCACATGAAGACCCGCGCAGCTATCAGCCCATCTTGGAAGGTTACGGGTCGGTCGATCACCGGGACACCGAAAGGGCGCTTCGGCTCTACACTCTTTTCCACCGGGTCAGCATGTGGTGCTGGTTAACGAAGATTGGCGTAGACGCTGCAGCCGAGGCCGGCCCCGGCGGAATTATCCGCGATTTGCGCGAAATGGTGATCTAGCAAGGCAAGTCCGAAGGAGGCCGCCGATGTCGAAAGTATTCGAGGTTTAAAACGGCCGGAACTTCACGACTGCGGACCCAGCCGACAATCTCTGCGAGATTCTGCCACCGCTTAACCGGCGGTTGAAGCGGAAGTTATGGGCAGACGATCGAGAAGGCGTGATCGGGTCCATCTGGTCTGGCAAACCACGCCCACGAACACCGGAACTGGATCCGCTCTGGAAGAGCTGGACGATCAAAAGACGAAAATCTAAAAGAGATTAAGCCCAAACCCGCCTCTTGAAGGAGGAGAAAAAATGAAACGCATCGAGATGGAGGTGAGCGGCGGCTGCCAGTGCGGCGCCGTGCGCTACCACGCAACCGCTATGCATGACAATTCGCATCTCTGCCATTGCCGCATGTGTCAGAAAGCCTCGGGCAACATCTTTGCCGCGCTCGTCGCCGCGCCCGATGATGCGCTCAGCTGGACACGCGGCAAGCCGAGCATCTGGAAGAGCTCGGAGCTTGTCGAGCGCGGCTTCTGCGCCAATTGCGGCACGCCATTGTTCTTCCACCACCTTGAAAACGGTCGCACCAACCTGATGATCGGTTCGCTTGACGATCCGCACGCCTTCGCGCCGCTTGCCAATACCTGCACCGAGAACATGGTGGCATGGTTCGATACCATCACGGGCATAGAAAATACCGGTGCGACCGAAGACAACGGCGCCGACTGGGCCGCGGCGATCAAGGAGAGCAACAACCAGCACCCCGATCACGACACCACCTCGTGGGCGGTGAGGGGGCGTGATGGCTGAGGCCTAATCCGGCGGTTGCCAGTGCGGCGCTGTCCGAGGCCATGGCGCGTGGGCAGTAGTGTTGCCGGTGATATGGGGTCAGCGCTGCGAGTGCGACCCCTGCGACCGGGAACTTTGCACATCGATGCTACCGACCGCCGCTAGGCGGGCGATAGCATCGGTTGACGAGGGCTACTTTGCTCCTGCGGCCGCTTCTATGACCGCAGCCACTTCCTCGGCGTGCGAGGCCAGCGAGGCGTGGCTACCCTCGACCGTCGTCACCTTGGCCTTCATCCGTTCGGCAAAGAAAGCCTGTGCGTGGGGATCAAGGACGAGGTCCTTGGAGCTCAGGACGTACCAGCTTGGCTTGTCGTGCCATGCCGCGACCTCTGCAGGTGCATCGAAGGCAGTGTGGTTGATCGGCATCTGGTGCGCTGCCAGATGTTCACCGATCTTCTTGGGCAGGTCGCCCGCCACTGCACTGGGGAATACTGCAGGATCGATGGTCAAGTAACCCTTTGCGTCGGGCCGAATGGCCGCCGCTCCGGGAGTTGCCGGGCCGCTGGCTGCCAATGCTGTGATGGTTTCACCTTTCTCGGGCGCAAAGGCCGAGACATAGACGAGTGACGCCACCTTGGCGTTGTCGCCCGCCTCGCCGATCACCACGCCACCCCAGGAATGCCCCACCAGGACAACCGGGCCATTTTGCGCATCCAGCACCGCATTGGTGGCAGCGACGTCGTCAGCAAGCGAGGTCAATGGGTTCTTTACCGCAGTCACCTTGTAGCCCTTGGCGGTCAGGATTGCAGCGACGCCGTCCCAACTGGTTTCGTCGACGAAGGCGCCGTGGACAAGAACGATATTCTTAATTGTTTGATCCGGGAGAGCCGGCTGGGCCCATGCGGGTGCAGCACCAAGCATGGCGGTCGTCAGCATTAGGGCGGACATAAGAACAGATTTCATTTGGAGCTCCTATAGGGCGCATCAGCGCGATTGCTTAATTCGGATAATCTGCAATGCTGTCGGCTACGCGACGGCAGGAAGACCAGGATGGCCTTGCCTTCGCGGAAACACTTGAACTGCCAGATAATTCCTCGTTGAAGACAAAACCAAATTAGGGCTTGCCGAGATGGATCACCATGACCCGAGCCCCGCAATGCATGCTCCGTCGTCCAAAAATGCGATCATGCTCGCCTCTCGGGTGGATCTGCTCTCCCAGATTTTGGCCATGGTCAGCCTGCATGGCGAAATCGTCTTTACAGTCGAGCTCAGCCAACCATGGGCGCTACACTTTCATCCAGGAGCGGCTTATTTCTTCATCGTGCTCGAAGGGGGCCTGACGGTTGTGAACGATCAGGGCCATGCCTTGCAGGTGGCAATTGGCGATCTGATCATGCTGCCGCGAGGCCTTGGACACGGCTTGAGCGATGGCGAGTGTGAAACTGAGGCTGACTTGGCAGCCCTGATGGCGGCGCAGGTTACCGCGGAAAAACTCAATGTCTGCCACGGCGGAGGCGGCCAACAGACCAAGCTTATCGCGGGAGCCTTTCGGTTCGAAAGCGCTTCTGTGCCCTGGCTCGTATCGGCACTGCCGTCGGTCATTCACATTCCAAAAGCCAGCGGCGAGACCGCCGGATGGGCCGAGGGCCTTGGCTACTTCATGATGAAGGAAGCCCAGGAGGTGTATCCCGGCGCGTCCATCATGATTTCACGGCTGATCGACGTGCTGGTCATCAGTATCCTGCGGAGCTGGGTGCGGATCGAGCGGGGCGGCAATGCCGGCTGGCTTGGAGCGCTCGGGGATGCGCGCATCAGCCGCGCGCTCAAGGCCATCCACGACGAACCTTATCGGCGCTGGACCGTGCTCGATCTGGCTCGGGTGGCGGGCCTGTCCCGGTCCGGCTTCGCGGCGCGATTTACAGCATTGGTGAAAGAAGCGCCACTTTCCTACCACAGCCGCTGGCGGCTGACGCTCGCCTTGGGCTTGATGCGCCAGCCTGAAGCCAAGGTTGGGTCGGTCGCCAGGCAAGTGGGCTATGATTCCGAAGCAGCCTTCAGCCGAGCCTTCAAGGCACAGTTTGGTTTTGCGCCCATGAATGCCAAATCGACAACTATTCAGGATCGATGATGGTGTAGATCCGGCGCAATGCATGAACTCGCCCTGATAACAGACGCGCCGCTTCCGGCCCCATAGCGGTCGTCTATGCAAGCCGAGCCGATGTCCGTTGTTGGTGCGAACCCGACAGCCGCCGGGCCACCCCGGCGGCCGACTGCCGCGATATATTATTCCGCCGCGATCCGTGTGACGCCGTTGGCCTGGATGATCCTTTCCAGCAGCACGAGTTCTTCCTGGGAAAGATCCGTCAAAGGCGGGCGCACGGGGCCTGGGTTCTGCCCGATGACGCGAAGGCCGGCCTTGATGATCGAGACGGCATATCCCTTCTTGCGGTTGCGCAAGGCGACGAAGGGGAAGAAGAAGCTCTTCAGGATCTCGTCGACTGTTGCCTGATCGCCGGTGCGCAAGGCGCCGTAAAAACGCTGGGCAAGCGCCGGCACGAAGTTGAAAACGGCCGATGAATAGGTCGTCACGCCTGCGGCGAAATAGGCCTGGGCATAAACCTCATGGGTCGGCATGCCGCCGACATAGACGAGGCGGTCGCCAAGCAAGGTGGTGATCTCGATCACCTTGTCGACATCGCCGACGCCGTCCTTGAAGCCGATCAGGTTCGGGCATTCCTCCGCCAGGCGCGCGATGCTGTCGGCGGTCAGGACGGCATTGTCGCGGTTATAGACGATGACGCCGATGCCGACCGATTGGCAGACCGCCTTGACGTGGGCGATCAGACCCGCCTGTTCGGCAAACATCAGATATGGCGGCAGCAGCAGCAGTCCGTCCGCACCGGCCTTCTCGGCCGCGACTGCGATCTCGATGGCGAGCGACGTGCCGTAGCCGGTTCCCGAAATGATCGGCGTCTTGCCCGCCGACGCCTTGGCGGCCCGGATCACCTGCGGAATTTCGGCCGGATTAAGCGAGAAAAATTCACCGGTGCCGCCGGCGGCAAACAGCGCAGCAGCATCATAACCGGAAAGCCACTCGACATGACGGCGATACTTCGCTTCGTCGAATTTGAGGTGATCGTCGAAATGGGTCACCGGAAACGACAGGAGGCCACTACCGACGGCCTTCTTCAATTCAATCGGGTTCATCATGAAGTCCTATTTCTTAGGTGTTGAAAACCGGCTCACTCGCTCTCGAGCACTTGCAGAAGTGCGGCGATATAGCCGTAGCAGAAGGCAAATGCGGTGGCGGTTGGATCCTTGCCGCTGACGGTCGGCACATGGTCGGGCATCAGCATGTATTTGAAGCCCACTTCCTTGTAGATCCTGGCCGAGCGGACCATGTCCATGTCGCCTTCTTCGGGGAAGGTCTCCATGAAGGACAGCTTGCCGCCGCGAATGTTGCGGAAGTGAACATTGAAGATCTTGCCGCGCTGGCCGAACCAGCGGATGACATCGTCGATTTCCTCGCCGGGATTTTCCAGCATCTCGCCGATCGAACCCTGGCAGAAATTGAGGCCGTGATACGGGTTTTCGCGCATCAGCACGAATTTCTTCAAGCCTTCTACCGTACCTAGCACCCGCGTGACGCCGCGATAACCCGGCGGCGTATAGGGATCGTGCGGATGGCAGGCGAGCCGGACGCGGTTGCTTGCAGCGACAGGAACGACGCGTTCCAGGAAATAGTCGATCCGCTCCCAGTTTTCGTCTTCCGAAAGCACGCCGGCAAGGCCGGGCTCGGCCTGCTGGTCCGTCTTGTCCCAGCGGAAGCTCGCATTCAGCGATCCGCCGCGTCCCGGTTCATCCGGCGTACGGGGAATGCCGATCAGGTTGAGATTGTACTTCACCGCAGGAATGCCGGCGGCGGCGGCATTCTCGATCAGCTTGCAGACGGCGTCGATCTGTCTGTCGCGCTCGGGGCCGGCAAGCAGGATATCGGGATAGGAAGCCTTCTCGATCGGCTGCGAGGGCAGCGGCAACTGGATCATGTCGAGGATCAGACCGAAGCTTTCGACCTTGTCGCGATGACGTTCGAGATCGGAGAGCGTCCAGCTGCTCGGCTTTCCCGGCGGGTCGGCGTTGATATGCTTCACACCCAGTTGCGCGAAGATACGATAATCGTCGTCGTCCCGCGCTGCGACCTGTGTTCCCAGATACATTTGAGTCTCTTTCGAAATTACACAATGTCATATGACATAATATGAATGTCTGAGAGTGTCGAGCCCTATTGCTGCTCCGCGAGCATGCGATAACGGCGCTGGCTGGCCAGCATATGCGCCCGCATTGCCTGTCGCGCCCGCTCCGGATCCTGGTCGGCGATCGCCGACAGAATCTCGACATGTTCGGCATAAACCTTCTGAAGATAGTCACGGTCGTTGGCCTCGGGAAGCGTCGGAAATTGGCCGCGGGGGATGGCTTTCGGCCCGAACTGGCGCAAGACGGCAACGTAGAATCGATTGTTCGTGGCGGCAGCAATCGCCATGTGGAAGGCATAATCCGCCTCCACCGTCTGCTGTCCTGTCTCGATAAGGTTTGCCATTCTGCGGTTGGCTTCGCGGATCGCAGCTTCCTGCTCGGCGGTGCGGCGATAGGCGGCGATCGCCGCCGCTTCACCCTCGGCGGCCATGCGAAATTCCAGCAATTCCAGGGTTTCCGGAATGCTCTTGATTTCCACCGGCGTTAAAGAAAGGACCGAATGCGCCTTCGGATCCGCGACGAAGACGCCTTTGCCCTGGATCGGCTTGACGAAGCCTGCCGACCTCAGATCGGCGATAGCCTCGCGCACTACGGTGCGGCTGACGCCGAATGTCGCTTCAAGCTGCGGCTCGGTCGGCAACTGGTCGCCGACGCGCAGCTTCCCCGTTTCGATTTGCGCCCGCAACTGATCGATAACCTGTTGCGCCAGTCTTTGCCGGCCACGGCTGAGTGTCGTCATCTTCGGCTCCCCCAATCCCTTCGCATCAAGTCTCTGCCGCTCGGGCCTTGTCAACCCTATCGGACTTCGTTAAATCATAATACGACATACGGACGACATAATATGTTTCCTATCGTAATCCAGGGAGGACTGACAATGAAGCATTTTTCTAAAAGCTTGTTCGTCGGCGCTGTCATCGGCGCCCTGACGATATCGGCACCACAGCTGCAGGCCGCTACGCCGCAGGACCAGCTAGTGATTGGTACCTCGCTAGCGCAGGTTCTGTCGCTCGATCCGCACCAGGCGACCGAAGGCAAGGCGGTCGAGATCATGTCGAATCTGTACGATCGGCTGGTTGCCAGCACGGCTGATGGTAAGGTCCTTCCGCAGCTGGCAGAAAGCTGGAAGGTGGACGACAAGGGCATCACGTTTACGCTGCGCAAGGCCAATTTCGCCTCCGGCAATCCGGTCACCTCGAAGGATGTCGTCTATTCATTGGCCCGGCTCCTAAAGATGGATCAGGCCGCCGCCGCCAACCTCAAGCGCGTCGGCTACGACAAGGACAATGTCGAAAAGCTCGTCAAGGCGGTCGACGACCAGACGGTGCGGATCGATCTCTCCGATCAGGTGACGGCAGAGCTTCTGCTCTACCGGCTGACGACAACGACGACCAGCGTGGTCGACAGCGTCGAGGTCGAGAGCCACGCCGTCGATAACGACTACGGAAACGCCTGGATGCGAACCCATTCGGCCGGCTCCGGTCCGTTCACCCTCAATCGCTGGTCTCCGAACGAACTGGTGATCCTCGACGCCAACAAGGACTATATGACCGGCGCGCCAAAAATGCGTCGCGTCATCGTCCGGCATGTGCCTGAAAGCCAGGTCGAGCGACTGATGCTCGAACGCGGCGATATCGATGTTGCCAGCGCCCTGACCGCATCCGATCTCGCGACGTTCCAGGACAAGAAGGGCTTTGCCATCCAGCGTATTCCGACGGGCGGTTTCTACGTGCTGTCGATGAATGCCGGTAACAAATACCTCGCCAACCCGAAGGTTCGCGAAGCCATCGCCTACGGCATCGACTACAAGGGCATCGAAAAGACCATCATGGGCCCATACGGGCGGGCCAGAAACGTTCCCGTTCCGGAGAATTTCGAATATGCCATCCCGAACCCCGATTGGCATCTCGACGTCGAAAAGTCCAAGCAACTGCTGAGCGAAGCAGGCTTCAAGGACGGCTTCTCGCTGTCGCTGAAGACCATCGCGCAAACGCCGCGCATCGATTTGGCCACCGCCATCCAGGCATCGCTGGCCCAGATCGGCATCAAGATCGACATCCAGCAGGGCAACGGCTCGGAGATCATCGCCGCCCATCGCGCCAGGGATTTCGATCTGCTGATCCCGCAGACCAGCGCCTATATGCCGAACGTGCTTGGTTCAATGGAGCAGTTCTCCTCCAATCCCGACAACTCGAAGGAAGCCAACAATGCCGGCAATTTCGTCTGGCGTTCGGGCTGGGACATTCCCGAGCTGACGGCCTTGACGGCGAAGGCATCCATGGAGCCGGACGCCAAGAAGCGCGGTGAACTTTACGTTCAGATGCAGAAGATGTTCGTCGAACAGAAGCCGGCGGTGCTTCCGCTCTTCGAGCGCTTTGAACCGATCGTCCTGTCCACCAAGGTCGAGGGCTATGTCGGCCACCCGTCTCAGCTGACGCGTCTTGAGAACGTCACCAAGGTCGAAACCCAGTAATACTCCAGGACAGCCGATCATGAAGGAACTCTCCGTAGCCGAATTTGGCCGACGCCTGGCGCATTTGCTGGTCAGCCTGTTCATCCTCTTATGTGTGACCTTCGTGATCGGCCGTATCCTGCCCACCGATCCGGTCGGCGCAATCGTCGGCGAGCTCGCCGATCCCGCTGCCTATGCGGCGATGCGGGCGCGTCTGGGGCTCGATCTGCCGATCTACCAGCAGTTTTTCCTCTATCTGAACGGGCTGGCGCATGGTGATTTCGGCACTGCAGTCCTCACCGGCAATCCGGTCTCTGCGGACCTCGCTCAAGCCTTTCCGGCGACGTTCGAACTCGCGACGCTGGCGGTGATCATTTCGACCTTCGTCGGTGTCCCGCTCGGGCTTGTCGCAGCGCTGTTTCGCGACAGCTTCATCGACAAGACGGCCCGCGTGGTCGCGCTCGTCGGTCATTCGATCCCGGTTTTCTGGTTCGGCATCGTCGGGCTCGTCATCTTTTATGCCGGCCTCAACTGGGTCGGCGGGCCGGGCAGGATTGACGTCTTTTACGAAGGCCTTGTCACGTCGCACACAGGGCTGTTGTTGATAGACAGCCTGCTGCAGGGCGAGACCGAAATCTTCTGGAATGCGCTCGGCCATATCATACTTCCGGCCGTGATCCTTGCCTATGCGGCGATGGCCTATATCACTCGCATGACGCGCAGCTTCACCCTGGAGCAGTTGAGCCAGGATTATGTCATTGCGGCCCGAGCCAAAGGGGTGAGCCCCCTCGGCACGATCTGGCGCCATGTGCTACCGAACATTGCGGTGCAGCTGATCACCATTCTCGCCATTTCCTATGGCGGGTTGCTCGAAGGCGCTGTCGTGACCGAGATCGTTTTCTCCTGGCCGGGCATTGGCCAGTACATGACCAACGCGCTGATGATCGGCGATATGAACGCCATCGTCGCCGGCACCATCATTGTGGGATTTATCTTCATGTTGTTGAACTTCCTGGCCGACGTCGCCTACGCCGTCTTTGATCCGCGCATGCGGGAGGCGGCCCGATGAGCGATGTTATCCGCAGCGAGATAGAGATCCGCCCTCCAAGTGTGTCGACCCGTATCGCGGCTTCGTTTGCGCGCACCGGCCGCAAATTGGCTGCCGAGCCGCTTGGTCTCGGAGGGTTCGTCATCCTCGGTCTGCTTTGCTTGATCGCGATCTTCGCGCCGCTGCTTGCGCCTTACGATCCGGTCGTGCAGAGGCTTGGTGATGCCTTGCAGCCGCCGAGCCTCGCGCATCTGGCCGGCACGGACGAATTCGGCCGCGATATCTTGAGCCGCCTGATCTTTGGCACGCGCATCACCATCCAGACCGTATTTTCCGTCTCCCTGATCGTCGGGCCGATCGGCCTGTTGATCGGCGTCGTTGCCGGCTTCTTCGGAGGGCGCACCGATGCGCTGCTGATGCGCGCCACCGATATCGTTCTCTCTTTCCCGTCGCTGATCCTGGCGCTCGCCTTTGCTGCGGCGCTCGGCGCCGGATTGACCACGGCAATCATCGCGATCTCGCTGACCGCATGGCCGCCGATCGCGAGACTCGCGCGCGCCGAGGCGCTTGTCGTCAGAAACGCCGACTATGTGGTTGCCGCCCGCCTTTATGGCGCCTCGCCGATGCGCATTCTTCTCCTCTATATCGCGCCGATGTGCGTCCCATCGGTCATCGTTCGCCTGACGCTCAACATGGCGGGCATCATTCTGACGGCCGCGTCACTTGGCTTCCTCGGGCTCGGCGCCCAGCCGCCGGCGCCGGAATGGGGTGCGATGATCTCCAGCGGCCGCAAGTTCATGCTCGATTATTGGTGGGTTGCCGTGATGCCGGGTATCGCCATCCTCCTCACCAGCCTTGCTTTCAACATCGCCGGAGATGCTCTGCGCGACATTCTGGATCCTCGCCATGCAAGATCGTGATCTGCAGCCCGTTCTTTCCGTCGAAGGATTGAGCGTCCGTTTCGGCCGAGGCGCCGTGCCTGCCGTCTCCAATGTCAGTTTCGACGTCGGGCGCGAACGCGTCGGGATCGTCGGAGAATCCGGTTCCGGCAAATCGACGACCGGCCGCGCCATCATGCGGCTTCTGCCGCCGGCCGCGGTGGTCTCGGCCGAGCGTTTGGATCTCGCCGGCAGTTCGTTGCTGTCGAAGACCGAACGTCAAATGGGCGCGCTTCGCGGCAAGGATATCGCGCTGATCATGCAGGATCCGCGCTATTCGCTGAATCCGGTGCTTTCGATCGGCAAGCAGATCGCCGAAGCCGCCCGCCTTCACCTCAGTCTTCATAAGAAACAGGCGCATGAGGCTGCCCGCGCCATGCTGGAGCGCGTGCGCATCAGCGATCCGGAACGGGTCATGGCGCTTTATCCGCACCAGATCTCGGGGGGCATGGGCCAGCGCGTGATGATCGCGATGATGCTGCTGGCGCGGCCGAAGCTTGTTATCGCCGACGAGCCGACCTCGGCGCTTGATGTCAGCGTCCGAAAGGACGTGCTGCTGTTGCTCGATGAGCTGGTGCGCGAGAACAATTCCGGCCTGCTGTTGATCAGCCATGACATTCGCATGGTGGCAGCCTTTTGCGAGCGCATCATCGTCATGTATGCCGGCCGGATCGTGGAAACGCTGACCAGTCTCGAGGATGCGCGCCATCCCTATACCCGCGGGCTGATCGCTGCGCTGCCCGACCCCAGGAATCCGGTTCGCCGGCTTGCGGTTCTCGACAGGACGAAACTCGATCTGGAGACGGCGCAATGATCAATGTGCGTGACCTCGATGTCGTCTTTGCCTCCGGCAAATCAAGCAACCATGTCGTCAGGGGCATCAGTTTGCAGGTCGGCCAGGGGGAGACGCTCGGCATTGTCGGTGAATCCGGATGCGGCAAATCGACGGTGCTGCGTTGCCTTGCCGGCATGGAGGCTGGCTGGACCGGGAACATCGAACTTGGCGGCAAACCGATCGGCAAGACGCGCTCCCGCGAGGAGCTGAAATTCGCACAAATGGTGTTCCAGGACCCTTACGGATCCCTGCATCCGCGCCATCGTATCGGCACTGCCCTGGCCGAGCCGCTGCGCGCCATGGGCCATTCCGACATATGGTCCAAGGTCGAAAAGGCATTGATCCAGGTTGGTTTGCCGGCGAGCTTCGCAAACCGTTTTCCGCACGAACTTTCCGGCGGCCAGCGGCAGAGGGTGGCAATCGCCCGGGCCCTGATCCTGTCGCCGCCCATCCTGTTGCTCGACGAGCCGACATCGGCGCTCGACGTCTCGGTCCAGGCGGAAATTCTCAACCTTCTGGCCGATCAGCGCGAGGAAAAGGGACTGACCTATCTGCTGGTCAGCCATGACCTCGCGGTCATCGCTCATATGTGCGACCGGGTGCTGATCATGAAGAACGGTTGTTTCGTCGACGAACTCACCAGAGCGGATCTGCAGACCGGCACCACGCATGATGCCTATGCGCGAGAACTGTTCGAAGCGAGCTTTATCGAGGCTTGATATCCTCGATCGCGGTGGGTTCAGCGACCTTCCGTTACGGCAGACATATGCCTGACGGCCGCGACGCTGCCCCTTTCGACGAGATGGCAGGCAAGCTCGACCCGCCGCCGCGGCGCCGCAAGGCCGAGCATCATGTCGCGCAAAAGATCGAGCGCAGTGGCGCCAAGTTCGCGCATCGGAATATGCACCGTCGAGAGCGGCGGATTGAGAAAGGCCGACTGCGGCAGGTCGTCTATGCCCATGACCGAGATGTCCTGCGGCACGCCATAACCCATTGCCTGCAATCCGCGCACCGCGCCATTGGCAAGACTGTCGCCCGCCGTCAGTATGGCGGTGAAGGAGAGGCCTTTCTCGCGGACAAGACGGGTAATCGCATCGGCGCCAAGTTCCGGCAGCCAGTCGTCGACCTCAAGCACCAGATCGGCATCGGCGGTCAGCCCATGATGCTGGAGGGCATCGCGCCAGCCCTCGAGGCGCCGCTCGATCGTCCGTCGCCCCGGCCTCAGCATGAACAGGATGCGTTCATGCCCGGCCTTGATCAGCCGCTCGGCGGCAATGAAGGCGGCCGAGCGGTTGCAGGGCGTCACACTGGAAAGCCGCATATAGGGATCGTCGCTGTTGACCAGCACGACGGGCTTTCCGAGATCAGCCGCCGCCGCCAGCATCTCCTCTTCGTCGACGGTCAGGATCAGCATGCCGCCAAAGCTCGGATCGTCACGCATCTCGGCGACGACGCGGGCTTCATCCCCCTTGTCGGCGACCGGGCGCATCGCCAGTTCGATGCCGAGGGCGGCGGCGCGCGCATTCAATCCTTCGAGCACGTAGACCGTAAACTGGTTGCGGACATAGTCGATCATCGCCGCGCCAGAGGCGACGAGCATGACCTTCTTGCCGGCAACGCTCGCCGGCAGGGCGTAGCTGACCGCACTTGCCGTTTCCAGCACCAGCTTGCGAATTTCCGGCCTGACCCCCTTTTCGCCGGCCAGCGCACGCGACACCGTGCTGATCGAGACGCCGCATCGGGCGGCAATGTCGTCGAGGCGCGTGCGCCTGCCTTTTTTCTCTTCCGCCGTCATGTCGTCTCCTCGCGCCCCGCTAGTATGCAAAAATCTTTCAGATTGCGCAAATGGATTGCCTGTGCACAATCGTTGCCTGAGGAGTCCGCGACAAGCGGCAGAGCAGGGAGGCTTTGAAGATGCGGCTTGAGGGTCAATCCGTGCGTCGGCGTTCTGTCCGGCGTACCAAGGCTTGAGCGGGCTGAAGCATGACCGCTGAGCAGCAATCCCATCTCCGCCGTGGAACGGCCAAGGCCAGCCCGATCGTCTACTGGCAGCTCGCCGACCTGTGGCAGCAGCGCTACGATGTCGCCGACCGCCCGATGGAAGGCAGCATGGATCCGTTTTTCTTCGTCACCAAGACGAAGAACTTCATTCCGCATGAATATCCCTGCCGCACCGAATTCAAAAAATCCTTCTCCGACCGTCGGCCGCAACCGGCTGCCGAATTCGAGGCGGTCCGCTGGTGGCTTCCCTTTGCCTCCCCGCGTGTCGATCTCTCCGGCTTCTGGTTTCGCCCGACACGCATCGGCTGCTGGGCGCGCACCTTCCTCGATGCCCGCGCCGCGGGACGTGCCACGCTTCGGCTGTCGACCTGCGGCGGCGCGATCCTCTTCGTCAATGGCAGCGAGCAGGGCTTCATGGCGCCTTACGGGCGCAATCTCGAAGCCGAGCAGCTGTTCGAGGTCGAACTCACGGCCGGCCTGAACGAAATCCGCGTCTATTTCGACGATCTCGCCGAGCGCGACGCCCGCTTCTATTTCCAGCTGGATTATGTCGAAGGGCCGGAAGTTGAAACTGCCGTGCCTGTTCCCATCGCCGCCGGTGATGCGGATGCGCTGGAGGCGATCCTCGAAGGCATGTGTTTCGACCGCACCGCCTATCTCGGCGAAGACGTGACCATCCTTTTTCCCACGCCGCTGCCGGTGGCGCTGAGCTGCCATGTCGAGATCGAAGGCGACTTCATGTCGATCGAGCGCTTCGACTATGATTTCGATCTGGAAGCGGGGGCAACGAAACTGGCGCTCGGCACCTCGGCGGATATGCCCGCCGATTTCCGCCATTTCCGCATCACCTTCAAAGCAGGTACGCTTTCGCTCGGTCGCACGCTCGGTGTCGAGATCTGTCATCCGGAGCGGCAGGGGGAGGCACCCGCCGCCCTTGAAGACCGCGTCGCCGAGGCGCTGGCCGAGGTTGCCGCCCATTCCGAGCCCGACACGGTCTGCGCTTTCGCGCGCCTTGCGCTGGGCCAAGGCGGCGAGGAAACCGAGGCGATGATCTCGGCGATGCTGCCGGTCATCGAGGATTGTCACGACTGCGCCGATTTCGTGCTGGTGCCGCTGCTCTTTGCCTATACGCGCTGGAGCGATCTGCTGTCACCCGCGCTGTGCGACAGGATCGAGCATGCCGTCCTCAATTACCGCTACTGGATGGATGAGCCCGGCAACGATGTTCAGTGGTATTTCTCGGAAAACCACGCGCTTCTCTTCCATACGGCCGCCTATCTCGGCGGCAGGCTTTTCCCCGATGCCGTCTTCGTTCGTTCCGGCCGCACCGGCACCGAGCAGATGAAGGTCGGCGAAGAGCGTGTCCGCGCCTGGCTCGATCATTTCGAGCGCTGGGAAATGGCCGAGTGGAATTCCGTTCCCTATTTCCCGATCGACCTTAAGGGGCTGACGGCGCTGGCCGCCTGCGCGCCGGATGATACGATCCGCAACCGGGCGAGTGCCAGCATCGTCCGCCTGATGGAGATCGTCGCCCGCTCGGCCCATCACGGCATGCTGACTGGCAGCCAGGGCCGCTCCTACGAACATACGTTGCGCCCCGGCCGCTCGGTCGAACTCTCCGCCATTGCCCGGCTGCTCTGGGGCCGCGGCTGGTACGGCCGGCGTGTCCACGCTTTGCCGCAGCTTGCCGTCTGCATCCGCGATCATGGCCTGCGTTTTCCAGAAACGCTGGCCGCGATCGCCGCGCACCAGTCCGACGACGCGCAGGAATGGACCTTTTCCCAGGGCGAAAACCGTTTCGCCGCCCTCTATCACTATAAAACCCGCGACACCGCGCTCGGCACCATCGCCCGTTATCGTCCCGGCGCCTGGGGCTACCAGGAGACGGTGCTGCACCTGCGTCTCGGCAGCCGGCCGGAAGCGCAGATCTGGATCAATCATCCCGGCGAATCCATCCAGTTCGGTTATGGCCGGCCGAGCTTCTGGGGCGGCTGCGGAACGCTGCCGCGGGTACATCAGTATCGCGATCTGGCGATCCTCGATTTCGAGATCCACGAAGGCCAGCCGGATTTCACCCACGCCTGGTTCCCGCTCGAGGCCTTCGACGACACGGTGGTTGACGGCAATCTGGCGCTCGCCCGTTCGGGCAACGGCATTGCGATGCTGATCGGCAACGGCGCACTGGAGCCGGTAAAGCAAGGCCCGACGACGGATATCGAGCTGCGTCTGGCCGGCCGCAACGGCCGCTGGATCGTCCGTCTCTCCGATCTCGGGCGCGAGGGTAGCCTTGAAGAAATGCAGGCGCGTTTCGCCACGCTTTCGGCCCGCCGAGACGACGAGGGCGCATTGCTCGTCGTCGATCCGGATTATGGCCGGGTCGTCTTCGAAGAAGACGGCACTGTGCGCGCCGAAGCCCGTATTCTTCGCCCGACGGACTGGTCGGTGCGGGGAGACGCGGTACATCTGAAGATACCGGCCAGGCAGCCTCGGCGCGCTGCCTCGTAGACGACATGTCCGGCAGGTGGAGGACCGGCCGGGCGCATGAATATATCGGTCAAGAGGAGGAGAAAATGACCAGAATGAAATCGATCGGCGCGGCTTTTGCTGCAATTCTGTTGAGTTCTGTTGCCGCCCATGCCGGCGACGTGCGCATCATGTGGTATTCCGACGGCGGCGAAGGCGAGGTGATCAAGGATCTGCTGTCGCGCTTCTCGAAGGCCAATCCCGACGTCAACGTCATCCTCGACGAAGTCTCCTACGACGTCGTCAAGGAACAGCTGCCGGTGCAGCTCGAAGCCGGGCAGGGGCCGGATATCGCCCGCCTCACCAATCTGAAGGCGCCGGCGCAGCACTGGCTCGATCTTCGCCCCTACCTCACCGACGCGAAATACTGGGAGGATAATTTCGGCGCCCAGGCAGACTGGATGCGTCCGGACGGATCGACTGCCATCACCGGCTTCATGACCCAGCTGACGCTGACCGGCGGCTTCGTCAACAAGACGCTGTTCGAGCAGGCCGGCGTCGAGATCCCCGGCCCGAAAGCCACCTGGGACGACTGGGCGGCGGCGGCCAAGAAGGTTGCCGACAGTCAGAAGGTCTTCGCCATGGCGATCGACCGCTCCGGCCACCGCGTCTCCGGCCCGAATATCTCCTACGGCGCCAACTATATCGCCGCCGACGGCAAGCCGGCGCCGATCGATCAGGGCGCCAAGGACTTCCTCAGCCGCTTCGTCAAGTGGAACGAGGACGGCACCATGAACAAGGATGTCTGGGTCAGTGCTGCCGGCACCACCTACCGCTCCGCCGCAGAGGACTTCATCAATGGCGGCCTTGCCTATCTCTATTCGGGCAGCTGGCAGGTTTCGGGCTTCGCCCAGAAGATCGGCGACAATTTCGACTGGGTGATGGCGGGCAGCCCCTGCGGCACGGCCGCATGCTCCGGCATGCAGGGCGGCGCCGGTCTCGTCGCCGTCAAATACACCAAGAACCCGAAGGACGTCGCCAAGGTGATGGATTACCTGGCAGGTGCCGACGTGCAGAAGGAATTTGCCGAACGCAGCCTGTTCATTCCCGCGCATAAGGGTGTCGCGGCCGGCCAGATGGACTTCAAGACCGACAATCCGCATGTGCAGGCGGCGCTAAAGGCTTTCGTTGAGGCGGCCGGCCAGACGGCGGCACCCGCCATAAAGCTGCCAGGCTGGAAGTGGTCGGATGCCTATTACAGCGCCATCGTCGCCCGCATCAGCCAGGTGATCGCCGGCGAAATGAAGCTCGACGATGCCTATGCCCGCATCGACGAGGACATCAAGGCCAAGGTCGCCGGCAACTGACGGAAGAACAGATGACGGCGAAAACGGTTTCTTCTGAACCACCTGTCAAAACCGGTCTCCGGCAGGCGCTGCTTGCACCTGTCCGGCTTGTCATGGGGATCGTCGACATTCCCATGCGTGGCTGGCAGAAGCTGACCGGGCTTAACGGCATGGCGGGCGTCTTCCTGGCGCCCAACATGCTGATCTTCACCGTCTTCGTGCTGCTGCCGCTGGTCATCAACTTCATCTATTCGACGACGAGCGGCAGCGCCATCTTCCTGCAGAACAGGACCTATATCGGCGCCGACCAATACCGCATCCTCTTCGATTGCGGCAGCTATCTCGACCCTTCGACCTGTGCCGCCGACACCTTCTGGGCGGCGGTGCGCAACACCGCCGTCTTCGTCGTCTTCCAGGTGACGGTGATGCTGATCGCAGCGCTCGCAACGGCTTTGATCCTCAACCGCGAGCTTTCCAATCGCGGCTTCTGGCGCGCCGTCTTCTTCTTTCCGGTGCTGCTGTCGCCCGTCGTCGTCGGCCTGATCTGGAAATGGATCCTGCAGCGTGAGGGCCTGTTGAACTATGCGCTGAGCCCCTTCGGCTTCGAACCCTTCTCCTGGCTCAGCGATCGTTTCTGGGCCTTCTTCTTCGCCGTCTTCGTCTCGGTCTGGGCGCATATGGGCTTTTATGCGCTGATCCTGCTCGCCGGCCTGCAGGCGATCCCGCGCGATCTTTACGAGGCGGCGGCGATGGACAGCGCCCGCCCGACCCGCATCTTCCGGCGCATTACCCTGCCGCTTCTGATGCCGAACCTCATCGTCGTGCTGGTCTTGGCGCTGATCCGCGCCGTGCAGATTTTTGACGAGGTCTTCGTGCTCACCGGCGGCGGACCGGGCACCAGCACCATGTACATCACCCAATATATCTACGAGACCGGCTTTGCGAGTTCGCTGCGCAATCCGGGACTGGCGTCGGCCGCCTCGATCCTGATGGGCATCGTGCTCGTCATCTTGACCCTGGTCCAGCTCGGCGTCAGTAGTCGCAACGAGAAGAAGGGAGCACGCCAATGAGCGCCGTTTCTGCCTTTCTGCTCCGCCGGCGGGGTCGCGGCTGGCATTGGACGGATGTCGTCACCTGGATCTGGCTGATCTCGGGCGTCTTCCTGATGTTCGGCCCAGCCGTCTGGCTGGTCTTCTCCTCGTTCAAGACCCCGGCGGCCCTTGCCGAATTCCCGCCCTCCTTCCTGCCCTATGTCACCGAACAGGCCGTGGTGCCGGGATACGACAAGCCGCTGCCGCTCTATAATGTCGCAATGCCGGATGGCAGCACCCGTGTGCTCGCCGAAGTCCGCCGCATCGGCATCATCGGCCAGATGGTCGATCCGAAACAGCCGGGCGAAATCGTCAAGGCGAATATCAAGGACCGCACGCCGGTGCGCCAGGTCGAATTCGCCGGCGGCAATTACACCGAACCGTTCCAGCGCTTCGATTTCTTCCTGTTCCTGCGCAACTCCGTCTTCGTCACCGTCGTGGCGACGGCGATTACGCTGCTCGTCAATTCCATGGCCGCCTTCGCGCTGTCGAAATACCAGTTCCCCGGCCGCACCGCTGTCATGCTGATGATCCTGGCGACGCTGATGGTGCCGCTCTCGGTCATCGTCGTGCCGCTCTATTCCGTCATCGGCACGCTGAACCTCTTCGACAGCCTCTGGGGTGTCATCCTGCCGACGGTCGCCACGCCGACGGGCGTCTTCCTGCTCAGGCAATACATGCTGACGATCCCCGACGAATTGCTCGACGCCGCGCGTATGGACAAGGCTAGCGAATGGCAGATCTACTGGCGCATCATCCTGCCGCTGTCGGCGCCGGCGCTCGCCGTGCTGGCGATCTTCTCGGTCGTCTGGCGCTGGAACGACTTCCTCTGGCCGCTGATCGTGCTGTCGCGCAAGGAACTCTATACGCTGCAGGTCGGCCTCAACGTCTATGCCGGCGAGCTCAATGTGCAATGGCACTACATCCTCGCCATGACCGTCGTCTCGATGATCCCGGTCGTGCTGATCTTCGTCTTCCTGCAGCGCTTTATCACCACGGGCATTGCCGGCTCGGGGCTCAAATAGGCCAGCTATAATTTGAAAGAGGCCAGCTTACATATGAAACAGGAGAGTGCATGAGCGGGCTTGAGCTCAGGAACATCGTCAAGAACTTCGGCGCCGTCGAGGTCATTCGCGATGTCTCGCTTCATGTCAACGACGGCGAGTTCGTCGCTTTCGTCGGCCCATCCGGCTGCGGAAAATCGACGCTGCTGCGCCTGATCGCCGGCCTCGATAAGCCGACTGGCGGCAGCATCGCCATTGACGGCAAGGATGTTACCGCTATCAGCGCCGCCGATCGCGGCCTGGCCATGGTCTTCCAGTCCTATGCGCTCTATCCGCATATGAGCGTCAGGGAAAACCTCGCCTTCGGTCTCGAGAACACCAAGGTAGCGAAAGCCGAAATCGAAGCGCGCATCACCGACGCCGCGCGCATGCTGGAGATCGAACCTTTCCTGCAGCGCCGTCCGGGCCAGCTCTCCGGCGGCCAGCGCCAGCGCGTGGCGATCGGCCGCGCCATCGTGCGGCGGCCGGATGCCTTCCTGCTCGACGAGCCGCTATCCAATCTCGACGCCGAACTCAGGGTCAGCATGCGTGCCGAACTGGCGGCCCTTCACGCCCGCCTGAAGGCGACGATGATCTACGTCACCCACGATCAGGTCGAGGCGATGACGCTGGCCGACCGCATCGTCGTCTTGAGAAGCGGCAGGATTGAGCAGGTGGGAACCCCGCTGGAACTCTATAACAAACCGGCCAACCGCTTCGTCGCCGGCTTCATCGGCGCGCCGCACATGAATTTCCTCGAAGGTGCGATCGTCGGTCACGACGGCGGTTTCGCTGAGGTCGAAACCGTCGGCGGCCATCGCCTTTCCGTCATTGCCAAGGAGACCCGCCCGGCGGGCGAAAGGGTCAGCATCGGCATTCGGCCGCAGCATATCACCCTTGCCGATGCCGGCTCCGCGAGCAGGCTGGATACAAGCGTCACGCTTGTCGAGGAACTGGGCTCGGAGACCGTCGTGCACGCCGAGGCGGCCGGAAAGAAGCTGATTGCGGTCTTTGCCGGCCAGCAGCGCATGAAATCCGGCGACAGCCTGCCGCTGCATCTCGATCCCGATATACTCCACCTCTTCGGCGAGGACGGCCGGCGCCTGTCTTAACGAATGTCGCGCTAAAGTGGGCAGCGGTTTTCCATTCGAAAAGAGCGGGATGAGGAAGCGGACCGGGCGGGCAGGGAACTCGTCTGCCACTGCGTTGGCCACCGGGAGAAAGCGGAAAAATCCCGATGTTCTCCAGTACCGCTGTGTCCGCTTGGCGTGGCCCGCAACCTCGGTCCGAAAAATACGCATATCGGCGAAAAGGTTCCAGGAAAACAACCGCATTCCCCAATGCCGGAAGCCTCGATGCGGCTCGTCGGCTCTTTCCAAATCGACAGCTCGCTCTAGCTTAAAAGGGACGTGACGAAAGGAGAAAACCATGACCGACGCACCGAATACGGCGACCCCGGCGCGAAGAGTGTTGCGTGGCCGCCCCTACAGCATCGGCGAATTTGCCAGGAAATACCGGTTGGATGACAAGGAGGCAAAGCGCCTCTACGACAAGTTCGGCCCCTCCGCCACCGAACTCGACCTGTTGATGGCGGCAAAGCAGCGCCCGCCGGGCCTGCCGACCAATCTCGACGCCTGACGGTCCGACATGAAAATCCGAACCGGAAGCTGCCTTTGCGGGGCGGTCGCCTACAGGGTGGACGGCGAACCGCTTCGCGTCGGCCTTTGCCACTGCGCCGATTGCCGCAAATCGAGCGGCTCCGCCTTCACCTTTTTCGCGGTCTGGCCGCGCCAGGCTTTCTCCCATAACGGCGAGATCGCCACCTTCGCCGGCCGCAGCTTCTGCCCCGCCTGTGGCAGCAGGCTTTTCTGCCTTAGGGATGACGAGGCGGAAATCCGCCTAGGGTCCCTGGACACTCCGCCGACCGACCTTGCGCCTGGCTATGAAGTCTGGATCAAGCGGCGCGAACCGTGGCTGCATCCTTTGCCGGGCGCGGGCCAATATGCCGAGGACGCGGATTGATAGACGCTTCGGGCGCCTGAACCAGCCTTTCCTTACCAATATTTCATTTCACCCATCCGCAATTCCGTGCCAGTTCGGCGGCACGCTAATCGCCGGTTCATCTGCGTTGTGATTATTTCGCCGCAGAGGCAGCAGGCGGCCACTGACGAATTGAGGACGACATGAACAAAATCGTAAGCGGCAGCGAGACCGGAGCAAAGACAGGCGTAGCGTCCGATCTCGCCGCGGTCCTTGCCGCATCGGGACGGCAGGGCAAGCGGAGCCGCTGGCGCGGACGCCTGCTCATCCTGCTGATCCTCATCGCTGCCGCAGCAGTCGCCGCCTATTTCTATATGGCCCGCGGGCAAAGCGAAGTGAGCTATGCCACCCAGCCGGCAAAACGCGGCGATCTGACGGTGCTCGTCACCGCCACCGGCTCGGTGCAGCCGACCGAGCAGGTGGATATATCGAGCGAACTGTCCGGCACGGTCCGCGACGTCAATGTCGACTACAACAGCACGGTCAAATCAGGCGAAGTGCTCGCCCTCCTCGATACCAACAAGCTCGAGGCGGATGTGAAAAGCTCGCGCGCCAAGCTCAATTCGGCCAAGGCGAACGTCGTCAAGGCCGATGCCGATATGCAATCGGCAAGCACCTCGCTCGAGCGGTTGAAGAGCCTGGTCAGGAGCAATGTCTCCACCCAGCAGAGCCTCGACGACGCCAGCTACAAATATGATTCTGCCGTTGCCGCCAAACAGATCAACGAAGCCGAGGTCCTGGCCTCGGAAGCCGACCTGCAGCTTGCCGAAGTCAATCTCGCCAAGGCGAAGATCATCTCGCCGATCGACGGCGTCATCCTCACCCGCTCCGTCAATCCGGGCGCCACGGTCGCAGCCTCGCTTTCGGCCCCGATCCTTTTCACCATCGCCGGCGATCTGAAGAAGATGGAGCTGCAGGTCGATGTCGACGAGGCCGATGTCGGCCAGATCGCCGTCGGCCAGAAGGCGAAGTTCACGGTCGACGCCTATCCCGACCGGACCTTTCCCGCCGAGATCGAGCAGATCCGTTTCGCCTCCGAAGTGGTCAACAATGTCGTGACCTATAAGGCGGTCCTGTCGGTCGACAATGCCGACCTGCTGCTGCGCCCCGGCATGACGGCGACGGCCGATGTCACCGTCGAGGCCGTCAAGGACACGCTGATGGTGTCGAACGCCGCGCTGCGCTATGCTCCGGCGCAGGCCGAAAGGCGTGGCCGCGGCATTTTCGGCATCTTCGGCCCGCCACGTCAGCGGAACAACAATGCCGGTTCGGCGCTGACGGGCACGCAACGCCGTGTCTGGGTGCTGCGCAACGGCCGCCCGGTGCCTGTTGTCATCCAGGTCGGCTCATCCGACGGCCAGTTCACCCAGGTCGTCTCCGGTGACCTCAAGCAAGACGACGCACTGGTGATCGACGCCACGGCGCGTGCGAACTAGGCGGAGAGACGGATGGCAAGCCCGCCGCTCATCGAATTCAGACAGGTCTCGAAAGTCTATGGCGAGGGCGAGGCGGCGATCCGCGCGCTCGACCACGTCGACCTTGCGATCAACGCCCATGAATTCGTCGCGATCATGGGGCCGTCTGGCTCCGGCAAGTCGACGGCCATGAACATTCTCGGTTGCCTCGACGTGCCGAGTGCCGGCGACTACATCTTCGAAGGCATTCCGACCAGCGGCTTCGACCGCAGCCAGCTGACGCTGCTGCGCCGCCACATGCTCGGCTTCGTCTTCCAGGGCTTCAATCTTCTGTCGCGCACCTCCGCCGTCGAAAATGTCGAGCTGCCGCTGATCTATCGCGGCATGGCGGTGCGCGAGCGGCGCGAGCGGGCCCGCGAGGCGCTAGCGCTGGTCGGATTGACCGGGCGCGAACATCACAAGACACAAGAACTGTCAGGCGGCCAGCAGCAGCGCGTCGCCATCGCCCGCGCCATCGTTACCGAGCCGGCACTGCTGCTCGCCGATGAACCCACAGGCAATCTCGATACGAAGACCAGCGTCGAGATCATGGATCTGATGACGCGGCTGAACCGCGAGCAGGGCATCACCATCGTCATGGTCACCCACGAGCCCGATATTGCCGCCTATGCGCAGCGGCTGTTGCGTTTCGTCGACGGCAAGCTGGAGACGGAAGTCGAGCATCGGAGGAGGGCGGATCATGTTCTTTGAGACGCTGAAGCTGGCGCTGCGGGCCATCAGCCGCAATATGCTGCGCTCGTTCCTGACCGTGCTCGGCGTCGTCATCGGCGTTGCCGCCGTCATCGCGCTGGTGACGATCGGCAACGGCACCACCGCACAGGTCTCGACCGAGCTGTCGCGGCTGGGCACCAACATGCTGTTCGTCCGCCCCGGCCAGTTCGGCCCCGGCCGGGCAAGTTCTGAGGCCAAGCGCTTCAGCGTCAAGGACGTCGCGGCGATCCGCGACCAGATCGGCGGCCTCAGGGCCGTGGCGCCGCTCAACCAGTCCACGGCGACGGTGATTTTCGGCGGCCAGAACCATTCCACCAGCGTCTCCGGCACCACCAACGACTATTTCATCGCACAGGACTGGAACCTGGCGCTCGGCCGCAATTTCACCCCCGCCGAGGAACGCGGCCAGGCGCGCTGCATCATCGGCGAGACAGTGCGCTCGCAGCTCTTCGGCAGCGCCGACCCTACAGGCCAGCAGATCCGCGTCGGCAAGGTCTCATGCCCCGTCATCGGCGTGTTGGCCAAGCGCGGCCAGTCCGGCATGGGCAACGACCAGGACGATGTCGTCATCATGCCGGTCAAGGTGTTCCAGCGGCGCATCAGCGGCAGCAGCAACGTGCCGCAGATCATCATCTCGGCGCGCGACGGCGTCTCCACGGCCAAGGTGCAATCCGATGTCGAAAATCTCCTGCGCGAACGCCGCAAGATCGTGCCCGGCCGCCAGGACGATTTCAACGTCAACGACATGACCCAGATCGCCGCGGCGATGACCGGCACGACGACGTTATTGACCGGCCTGCTCGGCGCCGTCGCGGCCATCAGCCTGCTCGTCGGCGGCATCGGCATCATGAACATCATGCTGGTCTCCGTCACCGAGCGCACCCGCGAAATCGGCATCCGCTTGGCGATCGGCGCGCTCGAAAACCAGGTGCTCACCCAGTTCCTGGTCGAGGCGGTGGCCCTGTCGCTGTTCGGCGGCATCACCGGCATCATACTGGGCCTCGGCCTCGGCTTCGGCACCGTGACGCTCCTGAAAGTCCCCTTCGTCTTCAGCCCCCTAATGGTCGCCGTCGCCTTCCTCTTCTCCGCGGCGATCGGCATGATCTTCGGCTATTTCCCGGCGAGAAGGGCCGCGCAGTTGAACCCTATTGAGGCGCTGCGGCACGAGTGAGAGACGCCGCAAGCGCTATAGCGATGCGAGGGCGCGTGCCATGCGTCCGAGCGCTTCCTTGAGGATTGAGCGCGGACAACCGACGTTTAGGCGGATGAATCCTTCTCCACCCGGGCCATAGACCCGCCCGTCGTAAAGGTTGACCCCGGCCCGGTCGACGAAGAATCGATGGATTCCTTCCACTTTTACGTCCAACTCTCGCGCATCCAGCCACACCAGATATGACGCGTCAGGTCTCATGGGTGTGATACCCGGAAGATTGCTGCCCGCTATGATCGAGACGAGATTGACGTTTTCGCGAATATAAGGTGTAAGGCTGTCAAGCCATTGATCGCCCGAGCTATACGCGACTTCAAGAGCCAGCCGCCCGAAATAGTGAGCGTTCAGCATGAACGATGCTTGCATGACCTGGAACAGTTCCTCGCGGCGCTTCCGGTCAGCAACGGAAACGGTAGCCGCAGGTACGCCGGCCAGGTTAAATGTCTTGGTTGGTGCTGTGCAGATGAAGGATTTTGCCGCAGCGGCTTCATCGAGAGAGGAGAATACGATATGAGGACGATCGCTTAGTCGAATGTCGCAGTGAATGTCGTCGGAGATGACCAGGATGCCGTAGTGCTCACATATGGTGTCGAGGCTCTTCAGCTCCTCACGTGTCCAGGCCTTTCCGGCAGGGTTGTGCGGATTGCACAATAAAAATGCGCGGGCGCCGTTCGCAGCTTGCCGTTCGAAGTCCTCCAGATCGAGCTCGTACGCGCCGTTCGTAAGTCTCAGGCGGTTGATCAGGAGCTTCCTGCTATTCTCGCGGACGACTTGGAAATATGGGGAATAGACCGGTGCCTGGACGATGACGCCGTCACCAGCTTGCGTAAAGGTCCGCAAGATGGCTGCGACGGAGGGCATGATTGCCGGAGCAGGAAGCAGCGTCTCGATATCCACATTCCAGCCGTGGCGGCGCTTGAACCAGGATTTTATGATTTCGTAGTGGTGCGGATCGCGCTTGGTATAGCCATAGATGCCATGATCAACGGCCTCGCGCAGGCGTGCAATCACCGGTTCCGGCGCACGAAAATCCATGTCGGCCGTCCAAAGCGATATCAATCCGTCACCCTCGACGCGGGGAGAGAATTCGTCCCATTGATTGGCCCATTTCGCCGAGCCGAATTGGCTACGGTCGTGGACAACGTCAAAATTCGGCTCCTCGGCGCCCAGTTTCCTGGTCGCCGGTGCACGGGAATGTGTCATCGGTTGGATTCCTAGTGCCAATGTGTGCGCAAGCCGCGCGTTGAATGAGCGGGACAATCGCCTCTGTCGCAGGAACTGCCCAGCGGCTGCTGTGATGTCGCCAGCGGCGTCTACTTCGGATTGTTCAACATCCGCACTTCCTATGATTTGTGACCGCGCGCGAGATGACTTTCCACGGACATGGAATACCGAGACATCCCGAAACAGAAGATCCAGTAGATAACCGCCGCGAAAAGATAACCGGTTGACGAGATAGTCGGTCCCGCCCAGTTCGGATCGATACGGGCGGTTTCGACCGCTCGCAGAAAGTCTGCAATGCCGACGATTGCGACGAGCGTCGTGTCCTTGAATAGTCCAATGAATGTCGAAACGATGCCGGGAATGACGATCGCGAGCGCTTGAGGCAGGATGACGAGCCTCATGCTCGTGAAGTACCCGAGGCCCAGCGCCTGAGCCGCTTCATATTGCCCTTTGGAGATTGCCTGCAGTCCGGCACGAACGACTTCCGCCATGTAAGCCGCCGAGAAGAGGGCGGTGCCGATCATTGGGCGAAGAAGCCTGTCCGGCGTGAGCGCCTCGGGCACAAACAGGGGCATCATGAAGTTCGCCATGAACAGTACGGTGATGAACGGTACGCCTCGCACAACTTCGATATAAAAGACGCAAACGGCCTTGACGATCGGGAGCTCGGAACGTCTGCCGAGTGCGAGAACGATTCCGAGCGGCAGCGAAAACACGATCCCGACGATGGACATCAACAGCGTGATCATCATTCCGCCCCAGAGGGTGGTGTCTACTATCGGTAAGCCCATAGATTCAACGCCACGAAGCAGCGCAAACGTCGCAATGGGATAAATTCCAAAAAACAGCGATGCCGCCATGTTACGATGTGGCGCGCTCCGCCATAGGAGCCACCCGACCAAGGCAGCACCAATCAGCTGCGTTACGTCGACCCGCCAGCGCTCGGTTGCCGGATATGCGCCGTACCGTAGATAGTTCAGTTTAGCGGCGACAAACAACCAGCATGCGCCGTCTGGATTGGCACGGCAGGTTTCGCTGTCACCGCTCCACACGGCATTTATCAAGGCAAAGCTCAGGAATAGCCAAACGAGCCAAACCGCCAGCCCGGTGAAGCACACGGTTAAAAGGCATGAGAAGGGACTCGAGAACAGGTTCGTCTGCACCCAAGTCATAGGGCCGGGCTGGATTCCGGGCGGCGGAGCGACAGCAGGAATGTATTCATGTCGATATGCAGCCGGCGCATGAAGAGCTTCATTCATCTCATCTCTCCACGAGCGCAAAACGTTGGTTAAAGGCGTTCATGGCGGCCGATGTGATCAAAGAGATGACGAGATAGACCGCGAGCGTTATGGCCATCACCTGGACCGCCGCCCCCGTTTGATTGAGGACCGATCCCGCAAAGACCTGAACGAGGTCGGGATAGCCAATAAAAACAGCAAGCGATGAGTTTTTGATCAAGTTCAGATATTGACTGGTCAGTGGCGGAATGATGATCCGCAATGCTTGCGGAACCACAACCAGGCGTAACGTTTTGCCGTCCGGCAGACCGAGCGCATGGGCCGCTTCTGTCTGTCCCTTCGAAACGGCTTGAATGCCGCCGCGGACGATCTCAGCGATAAATGACGCCGTGTAAACAGAAAGGCCGATGAGCAGGGCGGCAAATTCGGGGTAGATTTGCTGGCCACCACGGAAGTTGAAACCCTTCAACTCCGGATAGGTGAAGGTCACGGGACTGCCCATTGCTAAATAAGCAAGCAGCGGTGACCCAACGAGGGCGAGTATGCTGACTAGGAGGATTGGAAGCTGCTTGCCGGTTCGCTTCTGGACGGTCCGGGCGTAGGCCCCGAATGCAACAGCAACAGCTATCCCGACAGCGATTGCGACGCCGACCCAGCTGGCGCCGGCCTGAAGTTCAACCGCTGGCATTATGACCCCGCGATTGTTGAGGTATATTCCCCCTGGAAGGGAGATCGATGCCTTTGGAGCGGGCAGCGGCTTGAGGACTGCGTTGTACCAGAACAGAAGCTGAAGCAGCAGCGGGATATTTCGGATGACTTCGACAAAGGAGGTCGCGACTTTGGCCGCTATCCAGTTGCGGGAAAGGCGTGAAACGCCGATCAGGAAACCGATAATCGTAGCAAAAACGATGCCGAGTACACTTACCAGGAGCGTGTTCGCAACACCTACCCAAAAGGCCTGTCCATAGGTGGACAGGGTGTCGTATGGGATCAGCGTCTGGTTGATCTGAAATCCTGACGTTTGGTTCCAGAAATCAAATGTGAGAGGAATGCCGCGTCGTTTCATGTTGGAAACGGTTTGGGTTGCAACCGCAGCGAGGATCACTGACAGGCTCACCGCCAACGCGGCTTGATAGGCGATGCCACGGACCTTTTTGTCATGCAACGAGAAGGTTTTGCGCACATAAATTGGCTGAGATATGTCAACCATTCGTTCCTCCCAACTAGGAAGAGGCCGCCGATTCTCCTGGCGGCCTCGTATCAACGGATGGGAGGCGCGTACTGAAGGCCGCCGGCGTTCCAGAGAGCATTCACACCACGTTCTATCTTCAAGGGAGATTCCTTGCCGATCGAACGCTCGAAAATGTCGGAATAATTGCCGACCTGCTTGATGATGTCCTGAGACCAGGTCTCACCGAGCCCGACGTCTTTGCCGAAGCTTCCTTCGACGCCCAGGAGACGGCGAATATTCGGATCGTCGGAATTTTTCATCTCGTCGACGTTTTTCGAGGTTATGCCGAACTCTTCTGCAGCGAGCATGACATTGAGAGTCCACTTGGCGATGTTCAGCCAATGGTCGTCACCTTGGCGGACGGCTGGCCCCAGCGGCTCCTTCGAAATGATTTCCGGGAGCACGACGTTCTCGTCGGGCTTCGCCATACGGATACGCGCAGCGTTCAGGCTCGAAGTGTCTGCGGAGAAAACGTCACAACGCCCTTCCTCATAGGCCTTGATAACAGCCTCTTCATCCGCGAAACCGACGGCGCTATAGGTCATGCCGTTGATGCGGAAATAGTCGGCCAGATTCAATTCGGCGGTCGTCCCCTGCGAAACGCAAATCGATGCGCCGTCCAGACCCTTGGCGGACTGAATATTCTCCGACTTGCGAACCATGAAGCCCTGGCCGTCATAAAAATAAACTCCAGCGAAGATGATGCCGAGGGAAGTGTCTCGCGAGGACGTCCAAGTCGCATTGTGAGCCAGGATGTCGATCTCACCGGATTGGAGCGCGGTAAACCGATCCTTGGCGTTGAGCGGGATAAACTTGACCTTCGTTGCATCCCCGAGGATGGCAGCGGCCACGGCGCGGCAGTAGTCGACGACGAAGCCTGTCCACTTCCCATCGTTGTCAGGAACGCTGAAACCCGCCGTTGCCGGGTTCGTCCCGCATGTGAGGATGCCCTTTGCTTTGACATCGTCTAAGGTTCCCGCCGAAACGGGATATGCACAGGCGGCAATTACCGCGCCGAGAATACCAGCCACTAAATTTCGCATAAATGGATCCCCTTTTTTGAATTCTGCCAAAGAGGGTGGCTCGCTGAGGACTAAACTGTCAAATTGGTTGTCGTCATTCGATTTATGAATGAGATTCATACGAACATCAGGCCCCGGTGGATGCGTCAAAGCTGACGACCTAGTTGGCGCTCCTCGTCACGCGATAACGTTGTTTGCCAATATGGCTTCATTTTTTCTGATTTGAGCCGCGTGATACAGTTCAGTTATGAGGCGACGCAACCAAAGGCTTCCCTGATCGGCAGCCATCTGCCGGTGAACCACGAGACTTGCGCTGACGGAAGGAATGGGTATGGGCGGAGAGAGAAGTGTTATCTCGTTTGCTTCGTCAAGAATCTGAAAAATACCGTCGCCACAATGCGTGATCAGGTCCGTCCCCCTGAGCGCCAACGGCATCACTAGGTAGTTCGAAATGGTTGCTACGACCTTTCGCCTAAGCCCACGCTCTTTAAGTGCAGCATCTGCCAAACCCTCAGATAAACCATCGGCGGAAATTTGAAGGTGAGATGCCGAAAGATACTGCTCCAAACCTAATGGAGCCCTGGCGATCTGGCTGCCACTCCAAACAGCGCAGAGGATTCTGTCCTGCCCGAGCTCGGTTTTAGTCAGGTTGGGGTCGTCCTTCAGACTCGCGCCCGTCAAAGTGCAATCAACCTGTCGGAAGTAGTCTGCGCTTTCGGATTCAGCCCGATTTGCAGGTATGACATTCAGGGTCGCATATGGCGCCTGTCTGGAGAATTCTCGAATGAGGCCTGGGATGAAGATCATCGCATGATAGTCAGTGAGCCCCATGCGAAACTTTCGTTCTGTCGTTGCAGGGTCGAAGACATTATACCGCCCAATCAACGTGCGAATTTTTCCGAGAGAGTCAGATAGGTCCCCGATAAGCTCCAATGCGCGAGGCGTGGGCCTCATCAATCCGCCGTCGCGTGTGAACAGCTCGTCCTTAAATACGATGCGCAATTTCGAGAGCGAGTGACTGACTGCGGATTGGGTCCGGCCCAATTGATCGGCAGCGCGCGTAACGCTCCTTTCCCGCATCAGAACATCAAAGACGCGCAGGAGATTAAGGTCAACGTTGTCGGGAGACATTGCGAGCTCCATGAAACCGGTTCATGAGGAGCATCGAAGCATTTCGCCAGGCGCATGACAATCGTAAGGTGACAAGGGACAATTTCTGTTGAGATACGATGGCGCGGACCGCCGGTCCGCGCTGTCACGAAGACGCCCCTTCGTCGGAGCACTCAATCTTGAGAGCGTCCATTCATTTATCTCCGTGGGGATATACCAGTACGGCTTGCCGTGCGTTTTCCAGCATGCCAGAATTTGATATATCAGTGGGGCACGGTTGTTTGCATGCAGACTTCACAAAGCCATCTTGCCTATCTCGCGCTGGAGCATCTGATCGTGACGCTGGCGTTGAAGCCCGGCGCGCTGGTCACTGAAAAGCAGCTGATCGATATGGCGGGCCATGGGCGTACGCCGGTGCGCGAGGCGATCCAGAAGCTTGCCTGGCAGGGGCTGATCCTGGTGAAGCCGCGCGTCGGGCTGCAGATCGCCGAGATCGCGGCTGAGGATCATCGCAATGTCATGCAGGTGCGCCGCGAGCTGGAGCCGATCGCGGCAAGCCTTGTTGCTGAACATGCAAGCGACGAGCATCGCGCGCGCCTCATCGATTGCGCCCGCGCGATGGAGGAATGCGCCGTCACCGGCGATCTCGCCGGCTTCTTCGCCGCCGACAAGGCCTTCGACGAAATCCTTGAAGATGCCTGCCCGAACGGCTTCATCACGGCAGCACTCGGCCCGGTGCAGACGCATTCGCGCCGCCTCTGGTACTCCAAGGCGAGCCCGGAGCGCATGGATCGCGCCATCGCGCTACACGTCGCCGTCATCCGCGCCATCCATCAGGGCAGGTCGGATGAGGCGCGCGCCGCCATGGCGGTCCTGATCGATTACCTCAGCCAGACATAGAAGCCGCTCCGTTTCCGGAGCCGCCACAGGTCTGATTGTCAGAAATGTTTTAGCCGACGAAAGCGCGCTCGATGACGAATTCGGCGGGCTTGCTGTTGGCGCCTTCATCGAGGCCGGCCTTCTCAAGCAGTTCCTTGGTATCCTTCAGCATGGCCGAGGAACCGCAGATCATGCCGCGGTCGATCGCCGGGTCGAGCGGCGGTACGCCGAGATCGGTGAACAGCTTGCCGGAGGAGATAAGGTCGGTGATGCGGCCGCGATATTCGAAATCCTCGCGCGTCACTGTCGGATAGTGGCGCAGCTTGTCGCCGACGACTTCCTTCAGCAACTCGTCGTTCTGGATTTCGTGCACGAGATCGAAGCCGTACTTCAGTTCGGCGACATCGCGTGTCGTATGGGTAAGGATGACTTCCTCGAACTTCTCATAGGTCTCGGGATCGCGGATCAGGCTGGCGAAAGGCGCAATGCCCGTTCCCGTCGAGAACATGTAGAGACGACGGCCGGGCGTCAGCGCATCGAGCACCAGCGTGCCGGTCGGCTTCTTGCGCATCAGCACCTGGTCGCCCGGCTTGATCGCCTGCAGATGGGAGGTGAGCGGACCGTCCGGCACCTTGATCGAGAAGAATTCAAGCTCTTCGGCCCAGGCGGGGCTGGCGATCGAATAGGCGCGGAACACCGGCTTGCCCTCGACCATCAGGCCGATCATCGCGAATTCGCCGGAACGGAAACGGAAGCCCTGCGGCCGGGTCATCGTGAAGCGGAAGAGCCGGTCGGTATAGTGCGTGACATCGAGCACCGTCTCGGCATAGACGCCGGCGGGGATGGACAAGGCGAAGTCTTCGGTCTTTGCAGGCGCGTTCATTTCGGTAGCGGATCCCGTTTCGTCGGATGAACTTTCGAATGCGAGCGAGATATTACAAATCCGGCCGGAATTAAAGGCATTCCATTCCACGCGACGCTTCTAAAGGGAAATATGCATGTCATTGTCAGGATTCAATGGGGAGCAAGGGCAGGCGGGGAATGTCGTATTTCCCGCTGGCGAAGCCCGGCAAAGGATGCATATTAGAGCATCGCGCCGCAAACGGATACCGGTTTTCGACAAAAACGGTGCGACAACAAAGACCTACGGCGTCGAACCCGATTCAGCAACAGGGTCCGGCGATGGTGGCGAAAAAAAAGATGCTTGCCGGGGCGAGCGCGATAGGGCGGTCGGGGAATATGAAGATTTTCAACTACAAGCGAGTTCCTTATGCGGAGATGCGCGCCTTTTCCGTCCATATTCTGACCGCATCCGGCTCCTTTCTTGCGTTTCTCGGCGTCGTTGCCGCCGCCGAGCACCGCTTCATCGACATGTTCTGGTGGCTGGGCCTCGCCCTTCTGGTCGACGGCATAGACGGGCCGATCGCCCGCAAGGTGCGCGTCAAGGAAGTTCTGCCGAACTGGTCGGGCGATACGCTCGACAATATCATCGACTACGTCACCTATGTGCTTCTGCCGGCCTTCGCGCTCTATCAGAGCGGCATGATCGGCGAGCCCTGGTCCTTCCTCGCCGCCGGCATGATCGTCGTCTCCAGCGCCATCTACTATGCCGATATGGGCATGAAGACGGACGAGTATTTCTTCTCCGGCTTCCCCGTGGTCTGGAACATGATCGTTTTCACGCTGTTCGTCATCGATGCCAGCGCCACGACGGCGCTCACCGTCGTCATCGTTTCGGTGGTGCTGACCTTCCTGCCGATCAATTTCCTTCACCCGGTCCGGGTCAAAAGGTTGCGCCCGCTCAATCTCGGCGTCTTTTTCCTGTGGTCGGCGCTCGGCATTTTTTCGCTGCTGATGCATTTCGACACACCCGAATGGGCGCTCATTCTCTTCATCGTAACCGGCGCCTATCTTTACGTCATCGGCGCGGTGCTGCAATTCTTCCCCGCCCTTGGGCGCGAAGCATAGGACAGGCAAGATGACCAAGACGCAGGCGGTTTCATTTTCGAGGACGGGCGGGCCGGAGGTTTTTGACTATGTTGAGATCGATCTTCCGCCGCCATCGACAGGCGAAGTGCAGATCAGACAGGCGGCGGTCGGGCTCAATTTCATCGATGTCTATTTCCGCAACGGCACCTACAAGGCGCCGCATCTGCCCTTTGTCACCGGCAAGGAGGGCGCCGGCACCGTGACATCGGTCGGCCCCGGCGTCGAGGATTTCAAGGTCGGCGACCGTGTCGCCTACGCCAGCGCCGACGGCGCCTATAGCACCGAACGCAATATTGAGACGCGGCATCTGGTGCATGTGCCTGACGGCATAGAACTCGAAACGGCGGCGGCGATGATGCTGAAGGGCATGACCGCCGAATATCTCCTCAACCGCACCTTCAAGGTCGGCCCTGAGACCGTCCTGCTGTTTCACGCCGCAGCCGGCGGCGTCGGCCTGATCGCAGGCCAATGGGCTAAGGCGCTCGGCGCCACCGTCATCGGCACGGCGGGCTCCGAAGACAAGATCGAGTTGGCGCTCGCCCATGGCTACGATCATGTGATCAACTACAAGAGCGACAGCTTCGCCGATCGCGTTCGCGACATCACCGGCGGCAAGGGCGTGGATGTCGTCTACGATTCGATCGGCCGGGATACTTTTCCACAATCGCTCGATTGTCTGAAGCCGCGCGGTCTTTTTGCCTCCTTCGGCCAATCTTCCGGTCCGATCGAAAATTTCACCCTCGCAATGTTGGCGCAGAGGGGTTCGCTCTTTGCGACACGGCCGACGCTCTTCACCTATATCGCCGCGCGTCAGGAGCTGATCGACAGCGCCAAAGCGCTATTTGATATTGTGCAAAGCAACAAAGTGCGTATCAATATCAATCAAACCTATCCGTTGCGTGAGGTTGGGCGGGCTCACGTGGATCTGGAAACAAGAAAAACAACAGGAACGACGCTGCTGATTCCATGAGATCCGAACGGACCGGTTGGCAGAAGAAATGAGGGGAACGTGTCGCCATTGAATGTGCCGGATTCCGGCGCGTTATTATCGGTCCAGAAGCTGACGAAGTTCTTCGGTGGCTTTGCCGCCTGCAATGAAATCGATCTCGATATTGCGCCGGGCGAAATTCATGCGCTTCTCGGCGAAAATGGTGCAGGCAAATCCACCCTGGTGAAGATGCTGTTCGGCGTTCTCGAGCCGACGGGCGGGCAGATCCTCTGGCAGGGTCAGCCGGTCGCGATCACGTCGCCGGGTGAAGCCCGCAAGCTCGGCATCGGCATGGTCTTCCAGCATTTTTCGCTGTTCGAGGCTCTGACGGTTGCCGAAAACATCGCCCTGTCGCTGGATGACGCCATCCCGATCGACAGGATCGCCGAGGAGGCGAGGGCGCTGTCCATCGCCTACGGCCTGCCGCTCGATCCGCATGCCCATGTCGCCGATCTCTCGGTCGGCGAGCGCCAGCGCATCGAGATCGTCCGCGCGCTGCTGCAGAACCCGAAGCTCATTATCCTCGACGAGCCGACCTCGGTGCTGACGCCGCAGGAGGCTGACAAGCTGTTCGAGACGCTGTTCAAGTTGCGCGCCGAAGGCCGTTCGGTTCTCTATATCAGCCACCGCCTGGAAGAGGTGCAGCGCATCTGCGATCGCGCCACCGTCCTGCGTCATGGCCGCGTGACCGGCGCCTGCGATCCGAAGCGGGAAACGCCTGCCTCCCTCGCTCGCATGATGGTCGGCAGCGAAGTGGCGACCGTGACGCATCCGGAGCGCAGCGACAGGGGCGAGGTGCAGCTTGCCGTCGCCAGTCTTTCCGTTGCCGCGCGCACCCCTTTCGCCATGGCGCTGCGCGATGTGTCGATGGCGGTCCGCTCCGGCGAAATCCTCGCCATTGCCGGTGTCGCGGGCAACGGGCAGAGCGAGCTCTTCGACGCACTGTCTGGCGAATATCCGGTCGCCTCAGCCGAGGCGATCGTCATCCGCAAGAAACCGGTCGGCAACCAGGGCATTACCGCCCGCCGTCTTCTCGGCGCCGGCTTCGTGCCGGAGGAGCGCCACGGCCACGCCGCCGTCTCCGCCATGAAACTGTCGGACAATCTCGTCCTTGCCCGCAGCCAGTCCGACCGCAAGGCGTTTCTGGGCCTCTTCGGCATCATCCGCCACGCTGCGGTGAAATCCGCAGCCAGGCGCATTTCAGAAGCGATGGATGTCCGCAAGAGTGGCGAGGATCCCGCCGCCGGCTCCCTGTCCGGCGGGAACCTGCAGAAATTCATCGTCGGCCGCGAGCTCGACCGCCAGCCGGCGGTGCTCGTCGTCAACCAGCCGACCTGGGGCGTCGATGCCGGGGCGGCAAGCCGCATCCGCCAGGCGCTCGTCGATCTCGCAAGAAGCGGTTCGGCTGTCGTCGTTATCAGCCAGGATCTCGACGAAATTTTCGAGGTGGCGACAGATATCGCCGTCATCTCCGAAGGCCGCCTTTCCAGACCTTTCCCGGCGGGCGAACTGACGCGTGAAAAGATCGGCCTGCTGATGGGCGGCCTGCACGAGAGCAGCTCTGCTCCGGAGGCGCCCCATGCGCATTGAACTCGAAAAACGCCCCGACGTCTCGAAGCTCTTCGCTTTCGTCTCGCCGCTCTTGGCCCTTGTCCTGACGCTGGTGTTCGGCGCCATCATGTTCGCCATGCTCGGCAAGGACCCGGTCGCCGCACTCTACGCCTTCTTCGTCGAACCGCTGCTCGAGGTCTGGTCGCTGCATGAGCTGGCGATCAAGGCCGCGCCCCTGATCCTGATTGCCGTCGGCCTCACCGTCTGTTATCGCTCGAATAACTGGAATATCGGCGCCGAAGGCCAGTTCACCATCGGCGCCATCACCGGCTCCTATCTGCCGATCGTCTTCTACGACTGGCATTCGCCGCTGGTGCTGCCGCTGATGCTGATATTGGGTGCGCTCGGCGGTGCGCTCTTCGCCGCCGTTCCGGCGCTGCTGAAGGCGCATTTCAACACCAATGAGATCCTGACATCGCTGATGCTGGTCTATATCGCCCAGCTCTTCCTCGACTGGCTGATTCGCGGCGCCTGGCGCGATCCGAAAGGCTTCAACTTTCCGGTTTCGCGTGATTTCGCGACGGAAGCGGTGCTGCCGGCGATCTGGGAAGAATCGGGCCGCGCCCATTGGGCCTTCATCTTCGCCATCATTGCGGCGGTCGCTGCCTGGTTCATGCTGCGCTACACGCTGAAAGGCTTCCAGATCGTCGTGCTCGGCCAATCCGAACGGGCAGGGCGCTTTGCCGGCTTCTCGTCGAAAAAGATGATCTGGTTCAGCTTTCTCTTCTCGGGCGCTCTTGCCGGCCTTGCCGGAATAGCCGAGGTCTCCGGCTCGATCGGTCACCTGCAGCCGGCGATCTCGCCGGGCTATGGCTTTACCGCCATCATCGTCGCCTTCCTCGGCCGCCTCAATCCGCTCGGCATCATTGCATCGGGCCTGGTGCTGGCGCTGACCTATCTCGGCGGCGAGGCAGCACAGCTTTCGCTCGGCGTTTCCGATAAGGTCACTCGCGTCTTCCAGGGGCTGCTGCTCTTCTTCGTGCTGTCGTGCGATACGCTGATCTATTACAAAATCCGCCTGGTCTGGTCGCGGGTCGGGGGCAGGGCGGCATGAGCATCTTCGAAGCGATTCTGCTGACCGTCATCACCGCCTCCACGCCGCTCGTCATCGCCGCGCTCGGCGAACTCGTGACCGAGCGCTCCGGCGTTCTCAATCTCGGTGTCGAGGGCATGATGATCATGGGCGCGGTCGGTGCCTTTGCCACGGCACAGCTCACCGGCTCGGCCTATATCGGCATTGTCGGCGGCATTGTCAGCGGCGCGCTGTTTTCGCTGCTCTTCGCCTTCCTGACGTTGACGCTCGTCGCCAATCAGGTGGCGACAGGCCTTGCGATGACGATCCTTGGCCTCGGCGCCTCCGGCATGCTCGGCGAGGCCTTCGTCGGAGCGCCCGGCGTCCGTTTGCTGCCGATCGAAATTCCGGTGCTTTCGGCCATTCCCTATGTCGGAACGGTCCTCTTCAAGCAGGATCTGATCTTCTACCTGTCGATCCTGCTCGTTATCGCCGTCAACTGGTTCCTCTTCAAGAGTCGCACCGGCCTGAAGATCCGCGCCATCGGCGATAATCACGCCTCGGCGCATGCGCTCGGCATCGATGTCATCCGCATGCGCTACCTCGCCGTGATGTTCGGCGGCGCCTGCGCCGGCCTTGCCGGCGCGCAGCTGTCGTTGATCTATACGCCGCAATGGACTGAGAACATGTCAAGCGGGCGCGGCTGGATCGCGCTGGCGCTCGTCGTCTTCGCCTCCTGGCGGCCTTGGCGCCTGCTGGCCGGCGGTTATCTCTTTGGGGCGGTAACGATCCTGCAACTGCACGCCCAGGCCTTCGGCATCGGCATTCCCTCGCAGTTCCTCTCGATGCTGCCCTATGCGGCGACAGTTGTGGTCCTCATCATCATCTCGCATAATCGGCGCACGACGTTGATCAATACGCCGGCCTCGCTCGGCAAAGCCTTCGTGCCGGACCGGTGAACGACAACAAACAAGACGGTTTTCGAAACTTCCAACCAACAGGGATCAATATGAAAAAACTTGCACTTGCTCTCGCAGCGACAGCTGCCCTCGTCCTGAGCATCGGTTCGGCTGCCGAGGCGGCTGACAAGACCAAGGTCTGCTTCGTTTATGTCGGCACGCGCACTGACGGCGGCTGGACGCAGGCCCATGAGAACGGTCGCCTCCAGCTCGAGAAAGAATTCGGCGACAATATCGAGACGCCCTACCTCGAAAGCGTTCCGGAAGGCCCGGATGCCGAACGCGCCATCGAGCGCATGGCCCGCTCCGGTTGCTCGCTGATTTTCACCACGTCCTTCGGTTTCATGGACCCGACTATTGCCGTTGCCAAGAAGTTCCCGAAAGTGAAGTTCGAGCATGCGACAGGCTTCAAGGCCGCCGACAATGTCGCGACCTACAATTCCCGCTTCTATGAAGGCCGCTACATCAGTGGCATTATCGCCGGCAAGCTCTCGAAAACCGGCACGGCCGGCTATATCGCCTCCTTCCCGATTCCTGAGGTGGTGATGGGCATCAATGCCTTCGAAACTGGCGCCAAGTCGGTCAATCCAAACTTCAAGATGAAGGTTATCTGGGTCAACACCTGGTTCGACCCGGGCAAGGAAGCCGATGCCGCCAAGGCGCTGATCGACCAGGGCATCGATATCCTCACCCAGCACACCGACACGACCGCTCCAATGCAGGTCGCCGAGCAGCGCGGCGTCAAGGCGTTCGGCCAGGCTTCCGACATGATCAAGGCTGGCCCGAACGTCCAGCTGACCGCGATCATCGACACTTGGGGCAATTATTACGTCAAGCGCGTCAAGGCGCTTCTCGACGGCACCTGGAAGTCAGAGCAGAGCTGGGATGGCCTCAAGGACGGTATCCTGACGATGGCGCCCTACACCAACATGCCCGACGACGTGAAGAAACTCGCCGAGGAGACCGAAGCCAAGATCAAGTCAGGCGAACTGCATCCCTTCACCGGCCCGATCAACAAGCAGGACGGCACGCCCTGGCTGAAGGCCGGCGAGAAGGCCGATGACGGAACGCTGCTCGGCATGAACTTCTATGTCGAAGGTGTCGACGACAAGCTGCCGGGTAAATAGTCGCGCAGCTATCTCGCAGTTGCGAAGAGCGCCCTTCTGGGCGCTCTTTTTTTGCTGCAATGCATCCCAAGATTCCGATTTACAAAAGTAATACTATATGATTTTTTGACCCTGCGCCGCGAGATGCGGCATTGGGAGGAAATCATGAAATTGAAGACTGCACTTTTGAGTGCCACGATTCTGGCTGCCTGCATGTTCGGTTCGGCTTCGGCCGCCGGCCTCACTGTCGGCTTCTCGCAGATCGGCTCGGAATCGGGCTGGCGTGCGGCTGAAACGACCGTGACCAAGGAACAGGCCAAGAAGCGCGGCATCGATCTGAAATTTGCCGATGCGCAGCAGAAGCAGGAAAACCAGATCAAGGCTCTGCGCTCCTTCATTGCTCAGGGCGTCGATGCCATTCTCATTGCTCCGGTCGTCGAAACCGGCTGGGAGGACGTTCTCAAGGAAGCCAAGGAAGCCGAAATCCCGGTCATTCTTCTCGACCGTACCATCAAGGCTCCTGATGATCTCTATCTGACGGCTGTTACGTCGGACCTGGTCCATGAAGGCAAGGTCGCAGGCGACTTCCTGGTCAAGACCGTCGGCGACAAGAAGTGCAATGTCGTCGAGCTTCAGGGCACCACCGGTTCGTCGCCGGCCATCGCCCGCAAGAAGGGCTTCGAAGAGGCTCTTGCCGGCCACGACAACCTCAAGATCGTTCGCAGCCAGACCGGTGACTTCACCCGCACCAAGGGCAAGGAAGTCATGGAAAGCTTCCTGAAGGCCGAGAATGGCGGCAAGGATATCTGCGCTCTCTACGCCCATAACGACGACATGGCCGTCGGCGCTATCCAGGCAATCAAGGAAGCCGGCCTGAAGCCCGGCAAGGATATTCTGGTCGTCTCCATCGACGCCGTTCCTGACATTTTCAAGGCGATGTCCGAAGGCGAGGCCAATGCCACGGTCGAGCTGACGCCGAATATGGCAGGTCCGGCCTTCGATGCGCTCGAAGCCTATCTGAAGGACAAGAAGGCTCCGGCGAAGTGGATCCAGACCGAGTCGAAGCTCTACACGCCTGCAGACGAGCCGATGAAGGTCTACGAAGAGAAGAAGGGTCAGGGCTACTGATCTGATGTGACACCGCTGCATCATTGCTGAAACCGGAATCGATTTCAGGGTAAAATCATGCAGCAATTCAAAGCGCTACAGCGTCCTCTACGCATCTGAAAAGACGAGGCGGCACTGTAGAACCGCACCGGCCCGTCATGGACCGGTGCGGAACTGCCTTTGCCGCCTTGGGACGTCATGTCCGGCCGCGGCGCGGCTTTTGCCGTCAATATCAGGAAAACAAACCCGTATGATTCACGATTTCGAGAACGTTCTCGCGGCCTCCGGAATATCGAAATTCTTTCCCGGCGCAGTGGCGCTGGATAAGGTCGATTTCACGCTCCGCAGAGGCGAGGTGCATGCATTGCTGGGCGAAAACGGTGCCGGCAAGTCGACGCTGATCAAATGCATCACCGGCGCCTATCATCGTGATGAGGGCAGCCTGACGCTGGACGGCCAGGAAATCAATCCGGCCAATACGCTCGCCGCCCAGAAGCTCGGCATCGGCACGGTCTATCAGGAGGTCAATCTCCTTTCCAATCTGAGCGTCGCCGAAAACCTCTTTCTCGGCCGCCAGCCGAGGCGCTTCGGCATGACCGACGTCCGTGCAATGAACCGCAAAGCGCGCGACCTGCTCTCCGGCTACGGCGTCGATATCGACGTCACCGCCGAACTCGGCCGTTTCTCCGTCGCAGTCCAGCAGGTGGTCGCCATCGCCCGTGCCGTCGATCTCTCCGGCAAGGTGCTGATCCTCGACGAGCCCACCGCAAGTCTCGACAATCAGGAAGTGGCGCTGCTCTTCCGCATCATCGACGACCTCAAGAAACGCGGCCTCGGCATCGTCTTCATCACCCATTTTCTCGAGCAGGTCTATGCGATCAGCGACCGTATCACCGTGCTGCGCAACGGCAAGCTCGTCGGCACCCGCGACGTCGCCGATCTGCCGCGCCAGGGCCTGATCGCCATGATGCTCGGCCGCGAACTGGCCCATGTCGAGGAGACGGTGCGGGAACGCAGCCTTGTAGCAGGCGACGTCCGATATCGTTTTTCAGGCTACGGCAAACGCGGCAAGATCAAACCATTCGATCTTGAGGTGCGCGCCGGAGAGGTGGTCGGCGTTGCCGGGCTGCTGGGCTCCGGCCGCACCGAAACCGCCGAACTGCTTTTCGGCATCGAACATGCCGATAGCGGCAGCGCTACGATCGACGGCCAGCCGGTGACGCTTTCGAGCCCGCGCGCCGCGATCGCAAAAGGTTTCGGCTTTTGCCCCGAGGACCGAAAGACCGATGGCATCATCGGCGACCTGTCGATCAGGGAGAACATCGCACTGGCGCTGCAGGCCCGCCGCGGCTGGACGCGGCCGCTGTCGCGCGCTGAGCAGAACACGCTTGCCGACCGCTACATCAAGGCGCTCGATATCCGCACCACCGATCGCGAAAAACCGATCCGGCTACTGTCAGGCGGCAATCAGCAGAAGGCGATCCTCGCCCGCTGGCTGGCGACCAATCCGAAGTTTCTGATCCTCGACGAGCCGACCCGCGGCATCGATGTCGGCGCCCATGCCGAGATCATCCGGCTCATCGAAGAGCTCTGCGCCGGCGGCATGTCGCTGATCGTTATTTCCTCGGAACTTGAAGAGCTTGTCGCCTATAGTTCACGTGTCATCGTACTTCGCGACAGACAGCATATCGCCGAACTGACAGGCGAGCGTATCACCGCTGCCGGCATCGTCGAAGCCATCGCCGCCGCCGAACACAAGATGGAGGATGCATGAGGTCCTCGCTGAAAGCGCTGGCATATCGCCTGGCGCCGCAATTGATTGCGCTGGTTGTCATTCTTCTGTTGAATTTCATCACGTCGCCGCAGTTTTTTAATGTCGTGGTTCAGAATGACCGCCTCTATGGCAGCCTGATCGACGTGCTGAACCGCGGCGCGCCGGTGGCGCTGCTGGCGATCGGCATGACGCTGGTCATCGCCACCAAGGGCATCGACTTGTCCGTCGGTGCGGTCATCGCCATCTGCGGCGCCGTCGCCGCTTCGTCGATTGTGTCAGGAAATTCAGTTGCTTATACTATTATCTTGACGCTAGCGATCGGGCTTGCCTGCGGCGTCTGGAACGGGTTCCTGGTGGCGGTCCTCAATATCCAGCCGATCATCGCCACGCTGGTGCTGATGGTCGCCGGCCGCGGCATCGCCCAGTTGATCACCGAAGGCGCCATCCTGACCTTCAACGATGACGGGCTGACCTTCTTTGGCAGCGGTTCGCTGGCTCTCCTGCCGATGCCTGTCGTCATCTGGTTCCTCGTCGGCCTGCTCGTCATCCTGCTCGTCCGCCGCACGGCGCTCGGCATGCTGATCGAGGCCGTCGGCATCAATCGCCGTGCCAGCACGCTCTCCGGCATTCAAACGCCGGTGCTGTTGATGGCGGTCTACATGCTGAGCGGGATCTGCGCCTCGATTGCGGGCATCATCGTCGCAGCCGACATCAAGGGCGCCGATGCCAACAATGCCGGCCTGTGGCTGGAACTCGACGCGATCCTCGCCGTTGTCGTCGGCGGCAATTCGCTGCTCGGCGGCCGCTTCAGCATTCTCGGATCGCTGATCGGCGCAATGATCATCCAGGCGGTGAATACCGGCATCCTGTCCGCCGGCTTCCCGCCTGAACTCAACCTGATCATCAAGGCCGTCATCATTATCGTGATCCTCGTCATCCAGTCGCCGGCGGTACAATCGCTCGCCATCTTCGCCAGCCGCCGGCAGGGCGGTAGGGAGCAGCCGAAATGAACTCCAAATACCTGCCGCTGCTTGCGACCATCGTCATCTTCGTGCTCGCCTATGCCGGCTGCGCGCTGCAATATCCGAACATTCTGTCGACGCGCGTCATCGGCAATTTATTGACCGACAACGCCTTTCTCGGCATCGCCGCCGTCGGCATGACCTTCGTCATCATTTCGGGCGGCATCGATCTGTCGATCGGCTCGGTCATCGCCTTTACCGGCGTCTTTCTCGCGGTGATCCTGCAGAACACTTCGATCCATCCGCTGCTCGCCTTCGCGCTGGTGCTCGTCATCACGACAGCCTTTGGCGGTATCATGGGCGCGATCATCCACTATCTCGAAATGCCGGCCTTCATCGTCACCCTTGCCGGCATGTTCCTGGCGCGCGGCATGGCCTTCGTGCTCTCCATCGACAGCATCCCGATCAACCACGAATATTATTCGACGCTGACGAGCCTCTATTATCGTCTGCCCGGCGGCGGGCGGCTGACGCTGATCGGCGGCATCATGCTTCTGGTCTTTGCCGTCGGCATCTTCATCGCCCAGCGCACCCGCTTCGGCACCAATGTCTATGCGCTTGGCGGCGGTACGCAGACGGCGCGGCTGATGGGCGTGCCGGTCGGCCGCACGACAATCCAGATCTATGCGTTGTCGGGTTTTCTCGCGGGTCTATCCGGGATCGTTTTTTCGCTGTACACCTCTGCCGGATATTCTCTTGCAGCAGTCGGCGTCGAACTCGATGCCATCGCGGCGGTCGTCATTGGGGGGACGCTGCTGACCGGAGGAGCGGGATTCGTGGCAGGAACCTTGATCGGTATCCTGATCCAGGGGCTCATTCAGACCTACATCACCTTCGACGGCACGCTGTCGAGCTGGTGGACCAAGATCCTGATTGGCCTTTTGCTGTTTGCATTCATCCTGATGCAGAAAGCCATCCTGTTCGTTTCCAGTCTGAACAAGAGGTACGCCTGAGGGGGAGACGGATCGCTTGCGCTACAAATTGGACGAGACACGCAAAACGGGGCGTAGAACCCGGACGAGCCACGCTCAGGTGGTCGACGAACTCGGCAAGGCGATCGTCGCCGGCACCTATCCGGTCGGCTCGATCCTGCCAGGCGATACGGAACTGGCGCAACGCTTCAAAGTGTCCCGCACGGTGTTGCGCGAGACGATGAAGACGCTCGCCGCCAAAGGCATGGTCGTCGCCAAGGCGCGGGTTGGTACGCGTGTGACCGAGAAGAACCTCTGGAACATGTTCGACAGCGAGATCATCGCCTGGCACTTCGACAACGGCGTGACGGAAGAGTTTCTGCTGCAGCTCTACGATATCCGTCTCGCCTTCGAACCTTTCGCCGCCGGTCTCGTCGCCGAGCGGGCGAATGCCGAGGAGATCGAGATGCTGCGCGGGCTGGCGCTCGAGATGGCGGCGGCCGGTCATACGGCCGACAGCCTCGCACTCGCCGACCTTCGTTTTCACCTGGCGATCGCCGAAGCCTCGCACAATCCCTTCATGCGGACACTGGGCAGTCTCATCGAAGCAGCCCTCGTCGGCATGTTCCGGATGAGTACGCCGCCAACCGAAAACGGCTTCGCCAATATCGCCGATACCCATATGCGCATCGTCGATGCGATCGTTTCCGGCGATAACGCCGCCGCGCGCCGTGCGATGGAGGACGTCATCCTCGACGGTCGCATCCATGTGCATGAAGCTTTCGAGGCCCGCGGGTCCGAGGCCGTCACAGGGTCGATTTCGGCCGCAATTTCACCCTTGTGAAGGCTTTGCTTGTCTGCAGCGCCGCACGTCTTTTCGAGAGATGCAAAGGACGCTGCAGCACTTTGAATGGCTGCATAATTTATCCTTAAATCGATTCCGATTTAGGGAATTATGCAGTATGAGGCGATAAAGCCGCCTCATGGCGCGGATTCGCGGAGCAAATCATGGAACGCACTTGTCTTGCCGTCATCCTTGCCGCCGGTGACAGCACGCGGATGAAATCCTCGAAATCGAAGGTCCTGCATCCGGTCGCCGGACGGCCGATGATCGCCCATGTGGTCGAGGCGGTCGCCTCCGCCGGCATCTCGTCCGTCGCCCTTGTCGTCGGCCGTGATGCCGAGGACGTGGCAAAGGCGGCAAGCATTGCCGGAGTCGGCATCGAATCCTATCTGCAGAAGGAACGCCTCGGCACCGGGCACGCGGTGCTTGCAGCGCGCGAAGCGATCGCCAAGGGTTATGACGATATCCTCGTCACCTATGGCGATGTGCCACTCCAGACCGACGGACCGCTCAAGGCCGCCCGCCAGGGCCTTGCCGATGGCAGCGATGTCGTCGTCATCGGCTTCCACACCGACCGCCCGACCGGCTACGGCCGCCTGCTCGTCAAGGACGGCGAACTCATCGCCATTCGCGAGGAAAAGGACGCGACCGATGCCGAGCGCACCGTCACCTGGTGCAACAGCGGGCTGATGGCGATCAACGGCAGAAAGGCCCTCGATCTTCTCTCGCGCATCGGCAACGCCAACGCTAAGGGTGAATTCTATCTGACCGATCTCGTCGAGATCGCCCGTTCGCTCGGCGGACGCGTCACTGCGGTCGATGCTCCTGAGATCGAGATGACCGGCTGCAACAACCGCGCCGAACTCGCCGTCATCGAGCATTTCTGGCAAGAGCGCCGCCGCCACCAGATGATGCTTTCAGGCGTCACCATGATCGCACCGGAAACGGTCTTTCTCGCCTATGATACCGTCATCGGCCAGGATGCGCTGATCGAGCCGAACGTTGTCTTCGGTCCTGGTGCTGTGATCGACAGCGGCGCCGTCATCCATGCCTTCTCGCATATCGAAGGCGCCCATGTCAGCGAGAGCGCGACCGTCGGACCCTTTGCGCGGCTGCGGCCGGGTGCGGATCTCGGTACCGGTTCGAAGGTCGGCAACTTCTGCGAGGTCAAGAACGGCCGCCTCGGCGAGGGCGCCAAGGTCAACCACCTCACCTATATCGGTGATGCCGTCATCGGTGCCGGCAGCAATATCGGCGCCGGCACGATCACCTGCAACTATGACGGCGTCAACAAGAGCGAGACGGTGATCGGCGAAAATGCCTTCATCGGTTCCAATTCCTCGCTGGTCGCGCCGGTGACGATCGGCGACGGCGCCTATATCGCCTCCGGCAGTGTCATCACCGTCAACGTGCCGGCCGATGCACTGGCACTCGGCCGTGCCCGGCAGGAGAACAAGCCCGGCCGCGCGACGCTGCTGCGCGAGCGTGCGCTGGCCATCAAGGCGGCGAAGAAGGCGAAAGCCTGACCGGCCTTGCGTAACCGGCGGAAATTGAAAGTGACCGCCGAGGTGATTGAGAAATAAGCAGGAATTGTTAGGACTGGCCTCGTCATCGAAGCCTTTATGGGGATACTATATGTGCGGCATTGTGGGGATCGTTGGAACTGCGCCTGTTGCCGGGCGCCTGGTCGATGCGCTGAAGCGTCTCGAATATCGCGGTTACGATTCCGCCGGCGTCGCCACCATTCATGATGGCGTGATGGATCGCCGCCGCGCCGAAGGCAAGCTGTTCAATCTGGAAAAGCGCCTCGACAGCGAACCGCTGCCCGGCACTGTCGGCATCGCCCACACGCGCTGGGCGACCCACGGCGTTCCGAACGAGACCAATGCCCATCCGCATTTCGTCGAAGGCGTCGCCGTCGTCCATAATGGCATCATCGAGAATTTTTCCGAGCTTCGCGACGAGTTGACCGAAGAGGGTTCGGTTTTCGAAACGCAGACCGATACCGAAGTCGTTGCCCATCTGATGGCGAAATATTTGCGCGAAGGCCTGGAGCCCCGCGCCGCCATGCTGAAGATGCTGAACCGGGTGACCGGCGCCTATGCGCTGGCCATCATGCTCAAGGCCGATCCCGGCACGATCATGGCCGCCCGTTCCGGCCCTCCGCTCGCCGTCGGCTATGGCCGCGGCGAGATGTTCCTCGGCTCGGACGCGATCGCGCTCTCGCCCTTCACCAACGAGATCACCTATCTCGTCGACGGCGATTGCGCGATCCTTACCCGCGACAGTGTCGCGGTGCTCGATTTCGCCGGGAAGCCGGTCAAGCGCGCCCGGCAGACCTCGCAGGCGACCGCCTATGTCGTCGACAAGGGCAACCACCGCCACTTCATGGAAAAGGAAATCTACGAGCAGCCGGAGGTGATCTCTCACGCGCTCAGCCATTATGTCGATTTCGCCGAGAACACGATCGGCGCCAATGCCGCCGCGATCGACTTCAAGACGGCGACCGGCCTTGCGATCTCGGCCTGCGGCACTGCCTATCTCGCCGGCCTCGTCGGCAAATATTGGTTCGAGCGTTATGCCCGCCTGCCGGTCGAGATCGACGTCGCTTCCGAATTCCGCTACCGCGAAATGCCGCTGTCGCCGTCACAGGCAGCCCTCTTCATCTCGCAGTCCGGCGAGACCGCCGATACGCTCGCATGCTTGCGTTATTGCCGCGACAACGGCTTGAAGATCGGCGCCGTCGTCAATGTCCGCGAATCGACGATCGCGCGCGAATCCGACGCCGTCTTCCCGATCATGGCCGGCCCCGAAATCGGCGTCGCCTCGACCAAGGCCTTCACCTGCCAGCTCGCCGTGCTGGCATCCCTGGCGATCGGCGCCGGCAAGGCGCGCGGCACGGTGAGTGCTGACGAGGAGAGGGCGCTGGTGCGCCATCTTGCCGAAATGCCGCGCATCATGAGCCGGGTGCTTAACCTTATCCAGCCGCAGATGGAAAGCCTGGCGCGCGAGCTGTCGAAGTGCAAGGACGTGCTATATCTCGGCCGCGGCACCAGCTTTCCGCTCGCCATGGAAGGCGCGCTGAAGCTCAAGGAAATTTCCTATATCCACGCCGAAGGTTATGCCGCCGGCGAATTGAAGCACGGACCGATCGCGCTGATCGACGAGAACATGCCTGTTATCGTCATCGCCCCCTACGATCGTTTCTTCGAAAAGACCGTCTCGAACATGCAGGAGGTCGCAGCCCGCGGCGGCCGCATCATTTTCATCACCGACGAGGCCGGCGCGGCGGCCTCGAAACTGCCGACCATGGCGACGATCACCCTGCCTGTCGTCGACGAAATCATCGCACCGATGATCTTCTCGCTGCCGATCCAACTGCTCGCCTATCACACCGCCGTCTTCATGGGCACCGATGTCGATCAGCCGCGAAACTTGGCGAAATCCGTGACCGTGGAATAACCTGTAACGCCGTGACCGTTGCGCCGAAACATATTGTGCGGCGCCCCGAATTCTGGCAATTTTGGTGTGCGGACAAGGGGGAAGGGCCGGCGTTCCGGCCCCGTCCAGGACTGATATGGAGTTCATCAGGAAACGATGGCCGACAACACCCCCAGAATGCCGGTCGCGACGCGGCTGAGGAATAATTTTCTCGCAGGACTGATCATCTGCGCCCCGATCGCGATTACCATCTGGCTGACCTGGACCTTCATCCATTGGTCGGACAGCTGGGTCAGGCCCTATATTCCGGCACGCTGGAATCCGGAAAGCTATCTCAATTTTGCCATTCCCGGTTTCGGCCTGTTGACTGCCGTCGTGCTGATCACTGTCGTCGGCTTTCTCGGCAAGAACCTCATCGGCCAGAGCATCGTCGGTTTCGGCGAATCGATCGTCCAACGCATGCCGCTGGTGCGGACGATCTACAGAAGCGTGAAGCAGATTTTCGAAACCGTGCTGAAGGAGCAGTCCAACTCCTTCAAAAAAGTCGGCCTCATCGAATATCCAAGTCCCGGTCTCTGGGCACTGGTTTTCGTCGCCACCGACGCCAAAGGTGAAATCGCGTCGAAGTTCAATGCCATGGGCCAGGATATGGTGGCGGTCTTCCTGCCGCCGACGCCGGTGCCGACGGCTGGTTTCCTCGTCTTCGTTCCGCGTGAGAAGATCGTCTTGCTCGACATGTCGCCGGAGGATGCCGCCAAGTTCCTGATTTCGGGCGGTCTGGTGGCTCCTGAAACCCCGCAGCCGGAGCCGAAGCAGAAGCATTTGCCGCGGCCGAAGCCGGTGGCGGTTTCCAAGGCTGAATGATGCATGTCGCCCAAAAGTGTTCGGCAGTTTTGGGATGACGACATGCATAGAACAAAGACTTAAAGCGCGCCTCGGGGCGCTTTAACCCGCTCTCAAGAACCCGATCGCCTCGTCGCGGCGGAAAAGATAGAGCAGGGTGCGGATCGCCGTTCCCCTCTCCGTGGTCAATTCCGGATCCCGCTCGATCAGGTAAGCCGCATCCTTGCGGGCGATCTCCAACAGGTCGGCATGCGCCTCAAGGCTGGCGATGCGAAAGCCCGGCGTGCCGGATTGCCGTGTGCCGAGCAACTCGCCTTCACCGCGCAGCTTCAGATCCTCCTCGGCAATACGGAAGCCGTCCTCCGTCTCCCGCATGATCGAGAGCCTGGCATGGCCGGTCTCGCCGAGCGGCCCCTTGTAGAGCAGGATGCAGGTCGAGGCCTCGTCGCCGCGCCCGACGCGGCCGCGCAGCTGATGCAATTGCGCCAGGCCGAATCGCTCGGCATGTTCGATCACCATGATCGTCGCGTCCGGCACGTCGACACCGACCTCGACGACGGTCGTGGCGACAAGCAGCCGGGTCTCGCCGTTCTTGAACGCCATCATCGCTGCGTCCTTCTCCGGCCCGCTCATGCGACCGTGGATGAGACCGATGCCCGGCCCAAGTGCTGCGACCAGCGTCGCATGCCGCTCCTCGGCCGACATCAGGTCGAGCTCTTCGGACTCCTCGACCAGCGGGCAGATCCAGTAGGCCTTTTTGCCCTCGGCGATCGCGCTTTGTAGCCGCCAGACGATTTCACCGGTCCGTTCCATCGGCACGGTGATCGTCTGGATCGGCTTGCGGCCGGCCGGTTTCTCGGTGAGCTTGGAGACGTCCATATCGCCGAAGGCGGCAAGCACCAGCGTGCGCGGGATCGGCGTCGCCGTCATGACAAGCATATGCGGCGAGAGGCCCTTGGCGGTCAGCCGCAGGCGCTGATGCACGCCGAAACGGTGCTGCTCGTCGACGACGGCAAGCATCAGATTGGGGTAGGCGACGCTGTCCTGGAACAGCGCATGCGTGCCGATGATGATCTGGGCAGCACCCGAGGCGATTCGCTCCAGGATTTCCTCCCGTTCGCGTCCCTTGGTGCGCCCGGTCAGCACCTCGATGCCGAGCCCGGCGGAGACGGCGAATTTCGAGATCGTTGCATGGTGCTGCCGCGCCAGAATTTCGGTCGGCGCCATCAGCACGGCCTGGCCGCCGCTCTCGATCACCGCCGCCATCGCCATCAGCGCCACCAGCGTCTTGCCGGAACCGACATCGCCCTGCAGCAGCCGCAGCATGCGCTCGTTGCCGGCCATATCCTTCAAAACCTCGGCGATCGCCTCGTTCTGGCTGCCGGTCAGCGAGAAGGGCAAGGTCTTCAGGATCTTGCTGCTGATGGCGCCGGTGGCATGCACCGGCTGGCCCGCTACCTTGCGCAGCCTTTGCCGCACCAGGCTCAGCGACAGCTGGCCGGCGAGGAACTCGTCATAGGCAAGCCGCCGCCGGGCAGGGGCCTGCGGGTCGATATCCCCAGGATCGTGCGGCTCGTGCAGCATGTGGAAACTGTCGCGGATCGACGGCAGGCCTTGCTTCTCCGTCAGCGCCAGATCGATCCATTCCGGCAGCTCGGGAAAACGCGGCAGGCCGGCGTCGATGATCTTGCGCAGCGTCTTCGGCGAAAGTCCCGCCGTCAGCGGATAGATCGGCTCGACCAGCGGCAGGCTCTCCGCCTCGTCAGCCCTGACGATATAATCGGGATGCACCATCGAGGCGCGGCCGTTGAACCAGTCGATCTTGCCGCTGACCGTCACCTCCGCGTCAACAGGCAGTTGCTTCTCCAGCCATGCCGCCTGTCCACGGAAGAACACCAGCGTCAGTTCGCCGGTCTCGTCATGCAGGAAGACGCGGTAAGGGATATTGCTTTTGCCGCCCGGCGGCACCTGGTGGCGGTCGACGCGCGCCGTGATCGTCACGATCGCACCCTGCGGCGCGCGGGCGATGCCCGGCTGGTTGCGCCGGTCGATCAGCGAAAAAGGCGCGTGGAAGAGCAGGTCGATGACCCGGCAATCCTCCAGCGTCTCGCGCCCGAGCAGCTTGACCAGCAGGTCGGCGATCTTCGGGCCGACGCCGGGAAGGCCCGAAATGGGTGAAAACAGAGGATCGAGAATGGCGGGGCGCATTCGGCCAAAATGCGATAAACAATGCGGCCTTGGCAAGGCTGACAAGCCGCTTTCCAGGGTCTATAGAGGCGCATCAACAGGAAGGTAATGCCATGACAGGTGTCACGCTCACGAGTGCCGGTCTCGACCCGCGCCGCCGCCGGATCCTTTTCCGCTGTTGGCATCGCGGGCTGCGCGAAATGGATCTGGTCTTCGGCCAGTTCGCCGAGGCCGAGATCGCGATGCTGTCGGAAGCCGAGCTCGACGAGTTCGAGACGATCATGGCCGAAGAGGACAATGATCTCGTCCGCTGGGTCATGGGAACATGGCCGGTGCCCGAGCGTTTCCAGACACCGATGTTTGCCCGCATCGCCGCCTACAAGCCCGATTTTGACAAGCCCCTCAGGACGCCGGAATGATCCCTGGTTTCGATGCGAAGAAGCTTGCGGCCATTGCCGAGCCGCTGACGATCGGCAATGTGCCGGCAGGTCTTGAAACGCTGCTGCTCGCCGAGCTCGCCCGAACGGGAGAGCCGGTCGCCTATGTCATGTCCGACGGCCACCGCATGGCTGATCTCGAACAGATGCTGAGCTTCGTCGCCCCCGACATTCCGGTTCTCACCTTGCCGGCCTGGGACTGTCTGCCCTATGACCGCGTCTCGCCGAGCGCCGACACCTCGGCTCGCCGGCTGGCTGCACTCGGCGGCCTCATCGCCCATCGCAAGAAGCCGCATGCGGCAATCGTGCTCGTCACCGCCAATGCCATGCTGCAGAAGGTGGCGCCGCAGGATGTCATCGAAAGCCTGAGCTTTTCGGCTCGCCCCGGCAACCAGCTGCGCATGGACGATCTCGCCGGCCGCCTGGAGCGCAATGGCTTCGAGCGAGTCGCCACCGTTCGCGAAGTCGGCGAATATGCGGTGCGCGGCGGCATTCTCGATGTCTTCGTGCCGGGTTCCGAAGAGCCGGTCCGCCTCGATTTCTTCGGCGACACGCTGGAAAGCATCCGCTCCTTCGATCCGGCCAGCCAGCGCACGATCGGGCAGGTGCGTTCCCTCGATCTCAATCCGATGAGCGAGGTGACGCTGACGCCCGATACGATCAGCCGTTTCCGCAAGAATTACCTCTCCGCTTTCGGCGCGACCACACGCGACGACGCGCTCTATCTCGCCGTCTCCGAAGGCCGCCGTTACCCCGGCATGGAGCACTGGCTGCCGCTTTTCTACGAGAAGCTCGATACCGTCTTCGATTATTTGAGCGGCTTCCGGATCGTCATCGACCATACGGTACGTGAAGCAGCCGAAGAGCGCTCCAAGCTCGTTTTCGACTATTACGATGCCCGCCTGAACTCCGGCCAGCCGGCCAAGGGGATGACGCAGGGCACGCCCTACAAGCCGGTGACGCCGGGCCAGCTCTATCTCGACAGCAAGCTTTTCGGCAAAACCCTCGACGCTCTCGGCGCGATCCGCATCAGCCCCTTCAACGAGCATGAGGGCGAGGCAAGGCGGGTCGTCAATGTCGACGCTCGCCAGGGCCAGCGCTGGGCTCGCTCGAACGCCGAAGGCGGCGGCGATGCCGAACGGATTAACATCTTCGACGTCGTCGTCAAGCATATTGCCGACCGGCGCGCTGCCGGCGCGAAAGTGCTCGTCACCGCCTGGACCGAAGGCTCGCTGGAGCGCCTGCTGCAGGTGTTGAACGAACATGGCCTGGAAAAGGTAAAGCCGATCGAGGCGCTGAAGGATGTCGGCTCGCTGGCGAGAGGTGAGGCTGCTGCTGCCGTACTCAGTCTCGAAGCCGGCTTCGAGGCCGGCGACCTCGTCGTCATCGGCGAGCAGGACATCCTCGGCGACCGCATGGTGCGCCGCTCCAAGCGCCGCAAGCGCGCCGCCGATTTCATCTCGGAAGTCGCGGGCCTCGATGAGGGCTCGATCGTCGTCCACGCCGAACATGGCATCGGCCGCTTCATCGGGCTGAGGACCATCGAGGCCGCAGGTGCGCCGCATGCCTGCCTCGAACTGCAATATGCCGACGAGGCCAAGCTCTTCCTGCCGGTCGAAAACATCGATCTTCTCTCGCGTTACGGCGGCGAGGGCACCGAAGCCCAGCTCGACAAGCTCGGTGGCGGCGCCTGGCAGATGCGCAAGGCCAAGCTCAAGAAGCGCCTGCTCGACATGGCCGATGCGCTGATCCGCATCGCCGCCGAGCGCCTGACGCGCCATGCGCCGATGCTGACGACGCCGGAAGGCCTTTACGACGAATTCGCTGCCCGCTTCCCCTATGACGAGACCGAGGACCAGGAAAACGCCATCGAAGCCGTGCGCTCCGATCTCGGTGCCGGCCGGCCGATGGACCGCCTCGTCTGTGGCGACGTCGGCTTCGGCAAGACCGAAGTAGCGCTGCGCGCTGCCTTCGTCGCGGCGATGAACGGCGCCCAGGTCGCCGTCGTCGTGCCGACGACACTGCTTTCCCGCCAGCATTTCAAGACCTTCTCCGACCGTTTCCGTGGTCTGCCGGTGCGCATCCAGCAGGCCTCGCGCCTCGTCGGCGCCAAGGAACTGGCGCTGACCAAGAAGGAAGTGGCGGAAGGCAAGACCGATATCGTCGTCGGCACCCATGCGCTGCTCGGCGCCGGCATCAAATTCGCCAATCTCGGTCTGCTCGTCATCGACGAGGAACAGCATTTCGGCGTCAAGCACAAGGAGCGGCTGAAGGAATTGAAGAGCGACGTGCACGTGCTGACGCTGTCGGCAACGCCGATCCCGCGCACCCTGCAGCTCGCCATGACCGGTGTGCGCGAATTGTCGCTGATCACCACCCCGCCGGTCGACCGCATGGCGGTGCGCACCTTCATTTCGCCTTTTGACAGCCTGGTCATCCGCGAGACGCTGATGCGCGAGCATTATCGCGGCGGCCAAAGCTTCTATGTCTGCCCAAGGCTTGCCGATCTCGAGGACGTGCATGCCTTCCTGCAGTCGGATTTGCCGGAACTGAAGGTCGCCGTCGCACATGGCCAGATGCCGGCCGGCGAACTCGAAGACATCATGAACGCTTTCTACGAAGGCCGTTACGACGTGCTGTTGTCGACCACCATCGTCGAATCCGGCCTCGACGTACCCACCGCCAATACGCTGATCGTCCACCGCGCCGACATGTTCGGCCTTGCCCAGCTCTATCAGCTGCGCGGCCGCGTCGGCCGCTCGAAGGTGCGCGCTTTTGCGCTCTTCACCCTGCCTGTTAATAAGGTGCTGACGGCCACCGCCGAACGCCGCCTCAAGGTGCTGCAGTCGCTGGATACGCTCGGTGCCGGCTTCCAGTTGGCAAGCCACGATCTCGATATCCGCGGCGCCGGCAATCTGCTCGGCGAGGAGCAGTCCGGCCATATCAAGGAGGTCGGCTTCGAGCTTTACCAGCAGATGCTGGAAGAGGCGGTCGCCGAGGTCAAGGGTGTCGACGAGATCCACGACACCGGCTGGTCGCCGCAGATCTCCGTCGGCACGACGGTGATGATCCCGGAAACTTACGTTCCCGACCTGCATCTGCGCATGGCGCTCTACCGCCGCCTTGGCGAAATCACCGAACTCAAGGAGATCGACGGCTTCGGCGCCGAGATGATCGACCGCTTCGGCCCGATGCCGATCGAAGTTCAGCACCTGCTGAAGATCGTCTACATCAAGTCGCTCTGCCGCACCGCCAATGTCGAAAAGCTCGATGCCGGCCCGAAGGGCGTCGTCGTGCAGTTCCGCAACAAGGAATTCCCCAACCCGGCGAACCTCGTCGGTTATATCGGCAAGCAGGGCACGATGGCGAAGATCCGCCCCGACCACAGCCTGTTCCTGACCCGCGACCTGCCGACGCCGGAAAAACGCCTGCAGGGCGCTGCCGTCATCATGACGCAGCTGGCTGAATTTGCGAAATAGAGCAATTCCAGCAAAACTGTGCCGCAGTTTTGCGTCCGGAATTGTGTGGAAAAAGGAGACAAGGATGGCAACATACGGCGCAACGATTGCCTGGCAGCGCAACGGCGAGACCTTCACCGACAACCGCTACAGCCGCGTCCACCGCTGGACCTTCGACGGTGGCGTCGAGGTGCGGGCGTCTTCCTCCTCGCATGTCGTTCCGCTGCCCCATTCCGCCGAAGATGCCGTCGATCCGGAGGAAGCTTTCGTCGCCTCGCTCTCCAGCTGCCACATGCTCTGGTTCCTGTCGATCGCCGCCAAACAGCGCTTTTGCGTCGACAGCTACACCGATGCCGCCGAGGGCATCATGGAGAAGAATGCCGAAGGCCGCCTCGCCATGACCGTAGTGACCCTCCGTCCGCATGTCGTCTTCAGCGGCGAAAAGCAGCCCTCGCTGAGCGAGCTGGAAGCTCTACACGATCGCGCTCACGGCGAATGCTTCATTGCAAATTCGGTGAAGACTGATGTGCGCTGCGTTCCGGTTCTGGGCTGAACCTGGAGCCGGCAGCGTTAGTTCATGCCCGACCGCGCCTCGGCTTTCGCCTTGGCGATGTCGCGCAACGCATTGGCGAGAACGTCGGGCGTCTGCGCGCCGCTGACGGCATATTGCTGGTCGAAGATGAAGAAGGGCACGCCGTTGACTCCCATCTCCTGGGCCGCCTTGATCTCGGCGACGATCAGATCGCGGTCGGCATCGGAGGCAAGAAGTGAGGTGATGACCGAGCGGTCGAGGCCCGATTTTTCGGCGATATCGAGCAGCACAGCATGGTCGCCGACATTGCGGCCTTCCTCGAAATTCGCCTTGAACAGCGCGGCAACAACCTTGTCCTGCTTCTCGCGGCCTTCGATCATCGCCCAGTGGATCAGCCGATGCGCATCGAGCGTGTTCGGGCCGATCTTGATCGCTTCGAAATTGAAGGCGACACCGACTTCGCGGCCGTAATCGGTGAGCATCTTGTGCGCCTGCGCCACGCGCTCCTCGCCGCCGAGCTTCTCAGCCAGCGCCTTCTTCTGGTCGACGCCCTCCTTCGGATAGTCGGGATTGAGCCGGTACGGCCGCCAGTTGATGTCGACGCCGATCTCGTCTTGCACCTCGGCGATGGCGAGGTCCAGCCGCGCCTTGCCGAGATAGCACCAGGGGCAGACGACATCCGAGACGACGTCGATGGTGATACGCTCCATGATGATTTTCCTTATTCTGTGCGTCTCCAGGGGAGACATTTAAGCCGGGGCGGTTCGGCTGCTTCTTATTGGGCGCTCGTATCCCACCATAGCGGCAGCTGATAGCCATAGAGCGGCACCGCGTCGGGATGGCCGATGCGTTTGCTACGCGCCACCCATTGCTGACCCATATGATAGAGCGGCAGCACGTAATGGCTGGACAGCAGCAGCCGGTCGTAGGAGCGCACCGCCGCGGTGAAATCCTCGGCCGTGCGCGCCCGGAGCAGGTGATCGATCAACGCATCGAGATCCGGGTCGGCAGCGCCCGCGAAACTGTCGCTGCCCTCGCGGGTCTTGGCGGCCGAAGACCAGCGGCCGAGCTGTTCGTTTCCGGGCGACAGCGAGGACGTGTAGGACTTCATGATCATGTCGTAGTCGAAGCTGTTCGTCCGGCTCTGATACTGCGAATCGTCGACGGTGCGGATCGAAACGGCGATGCCGATCGTCTGCAGCGAACGCTGATAGGCGAGGGCGAGCTTCTCCTGGTCGGCATTCTGCGTCATGATCTCGAAGGCGAGCTGGCGGCCGGAGGCGTCGTTCATCTTCCCGCCCTGGATCGTATAGCCGCCCTGTTTCAACTGCTCGACGGCCTGTTTCAGCACATTGCGGTCGCGGCCGGAACCGTCGGTGACCGGCAGCTTGTAGGTGCCGTCGAGAATCTCCGGCGCGATCTTGTCCTTGATCGGCCCGAGCAGGGCAAGCTCGGCCGCGTTGGCGGGAACGCCGAAACTCGACAGCTCGGAATTCTGCCAGAAGCTCTGCGTGCGTTTATAGGCGCCGGAATAAAGGTTCTTGTTCGCCCATTCGAAGTCGAACACCAGCGACAGACCTTCGCGCACCTTGGGATCGGCGAAGATCGGCCGGCGCGTGTTGAACACGAATCCGAGCATGCCGCTCGGCAGTTTCGGTGTGAACACGTCCTTGACCACAACCCCCGAGGTGACGGCGGGGAAATTATAGGCATTGGCCCAATGACCGGGATTGCCGTCGGGATAGATGTCGACATCGCCCTTCTTGAAGGCCTCGAACAGCGTTGTCTCCTGCAGGAAATACTGGACGGTGATCTGGTCGTAATTGTCGGTGCCGACCTTGGCAGGAATGTCCTTGCCCCAGTAATTCGGATCGCGCTCATAGGTGATGCTCTCGCCGGGCTTCACCGTCTTCACCTTGTAGGGACCGGAGCCGACCGGCGCCGTCAGCGACGACCGGTCGAAGGTTGCCGGATCGATCGCATGTCTCGGCAGCACCGGGAACAGGCCGAAGATCAGCGGCGTCTCGCGGTCGGCCTTGTCGTTGAAGGTGAAGCGCACGCTGTGTTCGCCGACCTTCTCCATCTTGGCGACGACGTTGAGGCGGTTGGCAAAGGGCACGCGGCCCTTGTCGCGCATCAGCTCGAATGTGAACATCACATCCTCGGGCGTCACCGGCTGGCCATCGGCCCATTTCGCCTTCGGATTGAGGTTGAACTGGATGAAGCTCCGGTCGTCGTCCCATTCCACCGTCTCGGCCAGCAGGCCGTAGAGCGTGAAGGGCTCGTCCCTGGAGCGCTGCATCAGCGATTCGTAGACGAGATTGCCATAATCAGGATCCCACATGCCGCGCGCCGTCGTGCGCATGCTCTTGAGGATGAACGGGTTGAGGTTGTCGAAGGTGCCGACCACGCCATAGGTGATCTTGCCGCCCTTTTTCACGTCGGGATTGACGTAAGGGAAGTGTTTGTAGTCGGCCGGCAAGGCCGGCTCGCCGTGCATCGCGATGCCGTGCAGCGGCTCGGCAGCGACAGTGCCGCACAGCAGCAGCGAGAGGACGAGGGGGACGACGATCCGGAGCATTCGGCAATCCTTGAGCCGTGAAAAACGGGGCATGATTCACGCCAAGATTATCATGGGGTCGACCGATTCCAACACGGATCGGCGATTTCTTTGGCTTCGCGACGAAATGCACCTCAAATTGCCAAAGAAAAGCTGGATATCTTGAACGCTGCGATGTAACAGGTGAACCCGAAGTTTAGGGGTCATGCATTTGCCTTATTTTTTTAAGAGGTGGAGTGCCGAACGACCCGATGGTTGGGGCGGCAAACCGCTGCCCCGAACGGATATCAGGAGACGGAATTCGTTATGATGTTCAAGTCTGAAAAGAAAATGCGGGCAGCACTGTCCGTTCTGGCAGTGGTGTTCGGCGCTTCGGCTCCGGTCTCCTCCTTCGCACAGGATGCGGCGGCACAGGCTCCGGCCGATGCCCCGGCACAGGCCGCAGGAGCGCCGAAGCTCGGCTGGTACAAGACCTGCAGCAAGCAGGAAGACAACGACATCTGTGTTGTCCAGAACCTGATCCTCGCCAATGGCGGCCAGCTCGTCACGGCCGTCGGCCTGATCTCGGTTTCCGGCAAGATCAACCGCAAGCTCCTGCAGGTCTCGGTTCCCACGGCACGCCTCGTTCCTCCCGGCGTCATCATGCAGATCGACGGCGGCAAGGGCCAGAAGCTCGATTACGCCGTCTGCCTGCCGGACAAGTGCACCGCCGAAATTCCGCTGACCGACGCGATGATCGCCAGCCTCAAGAAGGGCAGCGACGTGATCTTCACTTCGATCAACTTCCGCCGCGCCCCGAACCCGATCAAGATTTCGCTTGAAGGCTTCACCGGCGCTTACGACGGCGAACCGGTTTCCGAATCCAAGCTCGCCGAAAGCCAGCGCAGCCTCCAGGAAGGCATGCAGAAGAAGGCCGAAGAAGCCCGCAAGAAGTTGGAAGACGCCCAGAAGGCAGCCAAGGCGCAGTAATCCTGCCACTTTCTTTGAAACAGAAACCCGGCTTCGCGCCGGGTTTTTTGTTTCGCAAAGAAAAGGCCTCGCCGGGAGAAGCGAGGCCTTGATTCAACGATCGGCACGAGTGGGTTAGTGGGCGAAGCTCATCTTGGGTTTGAACTGCCCTGACGGGGCCTGATCGAAAATCTGGTAGATCTGCGGGTTGCGAAGCGGCGTACCGCTTTCGTCGTTCGTCAGGTTTTGCTCGGAGACGTAAGCGACATATTCGCTTTCGTCATTCTCGGCGAGCAGGTGATAGAAGGGCTGGTCCCTGCTCGGACGCACCTCGGCGGGAATGGAATTCCACCATTCCTCCGTATTCGCGAACTCCGGATCAACGTCGAAGATGACGCCGCGAAACGGAAAAACCTTGTGCCGAACCACTTCGCCGATACTGAACTTTGCTACTCTTTCTTTCATGGTACGACTTCCTTTCATCACCAAATTTGGTGATTGGTGCCGCGCAAATCAAGATTTGTGCGCGAGTTCGTCACATGAACGTCATATCCTCCTTCTGCATAACTCCTTAAATCGGAACCGATTTAAGGACAAAATTATGCAGCACTCCAAGTTCTACAGCGTCCTTTGCGCGTCTGATAGACGCGCGGCGCCGTAGTGGCGTCCATGACCTGGGAGGCGAGAGCCCCGGCGGGCCGGGACTTTCTGTGTTTGCGGCCGATCAGGCCGAATAGTACATATCGTATTCGACCGGATGCGGCGTCATTTCGAAACGCATCACCTCAGCCATCTTCAGCTCGATGAAGGCATCGATCTGATCGTCGTCGAAGACGCCGCCGGCCGTCAGGAACTTGCGGTCCTTGTCGAGGCTTTCGAGTGCTTCGCGCAACGAGCCGCAGACGGTCGGGATCTTCTTCAATTCCTTCGGCGGCAGGTCGTAGAGATCCTTGTCCATGGCCTTGCCGGGATGGATCTTGTTCTTGATGCCGTCGAGGCCGGCCATCAGCATGGCGGCAAAGGCGAGATAGGGGTTGGCGGTCGGATCCGGGAAACGGACTTCGACGCGCTTGGCCTTCGGGTTGGAGCCGAACGGAATGCGGCAGGAAGCCGAGCGGTTGCGGGCCGAATAGGCCAGCAGCACAGGGGCTTCGTAACCCGGGACGAGGCGCTTGTAGGAGTTCGTCGACGGATTGGTGAAGGCGTTGATCGCCTTGGCATGCTTGATGATGCCGCCGATATAGAACAGGCAGCTCTCGGAAAGGCCGGCATATTCGTCGCCGGCAAAGGTCGGCTTGCCGCCCTTCCAGATCGATTGGTGCACATGCATGCCCGAGCCATTGTCGCCGAAGATCGGCTTCGGCATGAAGGTCGCCGTCTTGCCGTAGGCGTTGGCCACCTGGTGCACGACGTATTTGTAGATCTGCATCTTGTCGGCGTTGCGCACCAGCGTATCGAACTTGATGCCGAGTTCGTGCTGGGCGGCCGCGACTTCATGGTGATGCTTTTCGACGACGACGCCCATTTCGGAGAGCACCGTCAGCATTTCCGAACGCATGTCCTGGGCGCTATCGACGGGGGGAACCGGGAAATAGCCGCCCTTGACGCGCGGGCGATGGCCGAGGTTGCCTGTTTCGTAATCGGTATCGTCGTTCGACGGAAGTTCGGTCGAATCGAGCTTGAAGCCGGTATTGTAGGGATCGGCCTTGTACTTGACGTCGTCGAAAACGAAGAATTCGGCTTCCGGGCCGACGAAGACCGTATCGCCGATGCCGGATGCCTTGAGGTAGGCTTCGGCCTTCTTGGCAGTGCCGCGTGGATCGCGGTTGTAGGCCTCGCCGGAAACCGGATCGAGGATGTCGCAGACGATAACCATGGTCGACTGGGCGAAGAATGGGTCCATATGCACCGTTTCGGTATCGGGCATCAGCACCATGTCGGACTCGTTGATGGCCTTCCAGCCGCCGATCGACGAGCCGTCGAACATCACGCCATCAGCGAACATGTCTTCATCGACGCAGACAACGTCCATCGTCACATGCTGCAACTTGCCCTTCGGGTCGGTGAAACGCAGATCGACGAACTTTACGTCGTTCTCCTTGATCTGCTTCAGAATTTCGCTTGCGGTCGCCATTAAGTAGTTTCCTCCGATTTGCGATGACGGTGTAGGTCGGCGGTGACGGTAACGGACTTTGCGCGATTGGCAAAGTGGTCAGATGGCATCGATACCGGTCTCGCCGGTTCGGATGCGGATAACCTCTTCGACATTGGAGACGAAGATCTTTCCGTCGCCGATTCGGCCGGTCTGCGCCGCCTTACGGATCGCATCGATAACGGCCTCCGCGTTCTCGTCGGCCAATACGACCTCGACTTTGACCTTCGGCAGGAAATCGACGACGTATTCGGCTCCACGGTAGAGTTCCGTGTGGCCTTTCTGACGGCCGAAACCCTTGGCTTCCGTGACCGTGATACCCTGCAGGCCAACTTCCTGAAGGGCTTCCTTCACTTCGTCCAGCTTGAAAGGCTTAATGATCGCTTCGATCTTTTTCATGAGAAAATGTCTCTCCGCTTCTCTTGTTATGGCAGGAATTTTCCCGCTCGCGGGATATGATGCAGATATCGTGCCAGTTTGAAATCCATCCTGTCGAAAAAAGACGTCGATTCTTCCAAAACCGGCGAGTTTGTAGGGAATTCTGTGTGGTTTTGGCGACGGCCAGATGGAAAAACATCGTCTCCCGATCAAAATCCCATCGGAAACGGAAAAACTCATGTATTTTCGCAACTGCGAATACGCGTCACGTTGAGATGAAAATGTAGGCAAATGCCTAAATTGAGTCCTTCTCTTTGGTATTTCAGACGGTTGTTTTTTAGGCGTTTTTTGATTTGAATAGGATGATGAGCAAACATCTGTCCGACCTTCTTCTCACTCCTGCCGAAATGGCCGCCGTCGACGCGGCCGCTGCCGCATCCGGCATCGACTCTTTTGGCCTGATGGAGAGGGCAGGTGCCGCGGTCGCAGCTGCTGCTCTGCGCCTTCATCCCGGAGCGTTGCGTTTCGTCATACTCTGCGGACCCGGCAACAATGGCGGCGATGCCTATGTCGCAGCCCGTCATCTGCAGGAGAGCGGGGCGAAGGTGGCGCTCTTCCACCTCGGCGATCCCTTGAGGTTGAAGGGTGATGCCGCCCGCGCCCGCATGGGCTGCGCGCTCAGTGGACAGGAACTCGGCCTCTATCGGCCGGAAACCGGCGACGTCGTCATTGATGGTCTGTTCGGGGCAGGGCTTGGCCGCGCGGTGTCGGCCGATGTGTGCGCGCTGATCGAGGGCGTCACCGAGGTCGCTATTCCCGTGCTCGCCATCGATCTGCCCTCCGGCCTCGATGGCCGTACCGGCAAGGTGCTGGGTGCCGCTTTCCGGGCCTGCAACACCATCACCTTCATGACCCGCAAGCCCGGCCATCTGCTGATGCCGGGCAGGGAGCTTTGCGGTGAATTGGAGGTCTTCGACATCGGTATCCCGGCCCGCATCGTCAGGGCTGAGGCAGGCGGCGCCATCGCCGAGAACACGCCGGATGCCTGGAGGAGTGCGCTGCCGGCCGAGCAGTTGGAAACCCATAAATACAAGCGCGGTCATCTGGTCGTCTTCTCAGGTGAGGCCGACAAGACCGGTGCGGCGCGCATGTCGGCGATCTCGGGCCTGAAGGCCGGCGCCGGCCTGGTGACGATCGCCGCCCCCCACGCGGCGATGGCCGCCAATGCCGCGCATCTGACCGCCGTCATGCTGCATGCCATCGACGACGAGGCCGACCTCGGCGACTGGCTCTCCGACAAGCGGCTGCAGACCTTCGTCCTCGGCCCCGGTTTCGGCATCGGCACCAGGGCGCGCGGCTTCGTCTCGGCCCTTGCCGATCGTCATCTGGTGCTCGATGCCGATGGCATCTCCTCGTTCAAGGACGATCCGCAACAGCTGTTTGATCTTTTCCGGGGTGAGCCGCGTCTGGTGCTGACACCGCACGAGGGCGAATTCGCGCGGCTCTTTCCCGATATTGGTGGCGACGACGCGCTCGGCAAGGTGGATAAGGCGTTGGCGGCCGCCCGCCGCGCCAATGCCGCGATCATTTACAAAGGTGCCGATACCGTCATCGCCGCGCCTGATGGACGTGCGCTCATCAATACCAACGCTCCCGTCTGGCTTGCCACCGCCGGTTCCGGCGACGTGCTTGCCGGCATCATCGGCGGCTTGCTCGCCCAGGGCCTGCCGGCCTTCGAGGCCGCCGCCGCCGGCGTCTGGCTGCACGGCGAGGCCGGGCAACGCGCCGGCAAGGGGCTGACGGCAGAAGAGCTTGCAGCCGAGGTATTGCCGGTTTAACGCCGCCGCATCCGCTGCACCTCGAACGCAGATGCAATCCGCACCGTCCCGGACATGTCTGGCCGTGGCGCGGGCTGCGTTGTTTTATCATTGTAAATGCGGCCGATGTGTCAATTGAGTGACGGTTTTATTTCGAATTTTTAGAGCGACATCGATCAGACAAAGAATGTCCTGCGCCGAGAATCAGCAACCCGCAAAACTAAACTGTCATTAAAATGTTAATGAATGGAAATACTTAGTCGTGTCAGGAATTCCTGTCGGCTGGAACACGAGTTCGCACAGTGGGTCCTGAGCTGATCTGGCTTGAATTCTGATCGAAGTACGCAGTCAACGGTTGCGAGGGGAAGCGCCGATGGAACGTTTTTTTCGGCAAGTCCACAGAGTGACGACCACCGCCGGCTTTACCGGACTTGTGGCAGTTGTCGGCTCACTTTTCATCGCTCCTGCAGCCATGGCCGAGCCCATTCGCGGCGCCGGCTCCACATTCGCGGCACCCATCATCGCGAAGTGGGCGGAAATCTACGAGAAGGCGCGGATGGATGACGGCGATTTCAGCTCACCCGACTGGACGGTGGACTACGAGCTTGTCGGTTCGCTGGCAGGCCTGATGCGCCTTGATCAGCCGGAGCTGGATTTCGCTGCGACCGATGTGCCTGTCTCCCACGACGAGCTTTTGAAGCATGGCCGCCAGCAGTTTCCGATCGTGCTCGGCAGCGTGGCGATTGCCGTCAACCTTGACGGTATCGACAAGGGCCGTATCAACCTGACTGGCCCGCTGCTTGCGAATATCTATCTCGGCAAGATCCAGTCGTGGGCTGACCCTGCCATCAAGGCGATCAACCCGGAGATCAGCCTTCCCGATCAGAAAATCAGCCCGGTTAGCCGCAAGGATGGATCAGGCACCACCTTCATGTTCACCGAATTCCTGTCCTCGGCAAGCCCGGAATGGAAGGCGGCACATGGAGCGGATACGCTGATCGCCTGGCCTGTGGGGACGAGTGTCGAGGGAACCGGGGATCTCATTCGCGCGGTGCAGGCAACCAAGGGGGCGATCGCCTATGCCGATTTTGGCCAGGTCGAGCGTGCAAACCTGCCCTATGGCGCTGTTCAGAACAAATCCGGCCAGTTCGTAAAACCGGGACCGGATGGCGTGCGGGCTGCCGCCAGCACCGCCTCATGGGATGAAGCGAAGGATTTTTCGGTATCGCTCGCGGATCAACCGGGGGAGGCGGCCTATCCGATCAGCGGCGCAACATTTGCTGTCGTTCCAATCACGGGACAGGCGCCCAATCGCTATCGCCGCGTGCATGATTTTTTCCGTCTGGCGTTCGAGGCGGGCAGTAAGGACGCCGAGGCGCTGGGTTATGTGCCTTTGCCGCCGCAGCTCGTCAGTCAGATCGTCAAATACTGGCTGAAGCAGGATGCATCCGCGAGCCAGTAAATCGTTCGGGCGCGCATGATACGCGGTCGGGGCATCCCCGACCGTATCAAATCGGGCATGTGAGACGCGGGGGCGTCGTTGAAGCGCGCCATTTTGGCGCCAAGGGGGTAAGGCGTAATGAACATCGACATTTTCAAGGATATTCTTGTGCCTGTTATTGGCGGGCTGGGGATATTCATGCTCGGTCTGGAGTTCATGTCGAACGGCATCCAGGCACTCTCCGTCAACAAGATGCGCGCATTTCTCGCGAGAGCCGCAGGCACGCCGATCAAGGGCGTCATCGCGGGAACGCTCATCACCGGTGTCATCCAGTCATCCACGGCAATGACGGTCATGGTCGTCGGCCTCGTCAATGCCGGCGTTGTCGGCTTGCGTCCGGCGATCAGCGTCATCATGGGCGCCAACATCGGAACGACGCTCGGAAACGGCCTGATCGCCTTGCCGCTCGGACCTCTTGGCCTGATCTTTGCGGGTGTTTTTTCACTGGTCTACTGCTTTGCCAAGAGCGAGCGCATCCGCAACGTCGCGCTTGCCTGCATGGGCTTCGCGCTGATTTTCTACGGTCTCAATCTGATGACCGGCGGCCTTCGGCCGCTGCGCAACATACCGGAGGTCATGGACGTTCTGTCGACGCTGACCGCCGACTCCTATTACAACCTGATCAAGTGCGTGCTGATCGCCGCCGGCGTCACTGCGATGATCCACTCCTCGTCGGCGACGATCGGTATCGTCATGGGGCTCGGCGCGGCCGGTGTCCTTGACTGGACGACGGCGGTTGCCTTCTCGCTGGGTGCGGATCTCGGAACCACGATCACCTCCTGGATTGCCTCGCTCAATCTGTCGAAGAACGCCAAACGCGCTGCCTACGCCCATATGTCCTTCAACATTATCGGCGTCTGCATCACGGTGCCCTTGTTCTTCGTCTCGATCGACGTTCTGGCATGGGCGATGCAGTGGTTCGGCGGCGATCCCGGCGTTCCGGTCGTGGTCGAGGGCAAGGAGACATTTCCGCTGGTTCCGGTCGCTGTCGGTCTCTATTCGACCTTCTTCAACGTTTTCAACACGGCGTTGCTGTTTCCCTTCGTCAGCGTCTTCGAACGTGTCTTGTCGCGCATCGGCCGTATCGACGCCGAGGATGTTGAAGATTATTCGACGCCGAAATTCCTCGACCGCAGGCTCACAAGCGATTTCGCGCGGGCCGTTCCGGCGGTCCAGCAGGAGACCGCGCGTCATCTGCAGGCCGGCGCGATGTTCCTGGATATTGCCCGGTCGGCCAAGTCGGCGCCATCCGATCCGGGCGAACACTATCTCGCCACCGATATCCTCAGCCGCGACATTCGCGACTACACCGCCTCGCTGATGAAGGAGGATCTGCCTTACGAGCAACTCGATCTGGTCGCCAGCCTGATCGAGGAGGCGGATTTCACCGCTGCCTTGACGGAATCGATGCATCAGGTCGCCCGGCGTGTGAAGCGTGAAAAATTCAGCGAGCCTGCTTTGGCGATCGTCAATCTGGCACTGAGCAAGCTCGATGCCTCTCTGCAGGATATCATGCCCGACTATGACGTGGTTCGTCCCTCCATGCCGGCCGGCCATGTCAGCCTTCCCAATGTCACTGAACTGCGGGAACAGACACTGGCACTTGGCCCGAATGCCGGCGCGGCCGAACGCGGCACGATCCTGGCGCTTCTCGGCTCGGTCGAGCGCGCGGAGATCCTGATCCGCCGCATCGACGAGGAGCGCAAATCCGTGAACCGGCAGAGCGTTCTGTCGCGGGTTTCGCAGAAACGGGAACGACAGGCGCGTCCGCCGCTGGACGAGGGTGGGTTGAGCCCGATGCCGGCTGAATAACGGCCATCGTCGTCGTGATCCTTGCGTGGCATCTTCCCGGCGGAGGATGCCACGTCTCGTTGACGGGCCTTCCGTTTTTGCTGCATAAGTCTGTCTTCCCGACGGAGGCTCGAATGAGTGTTGGCCTGATCGCCCTTCTTGATGATATCGCGGCTTTGGCCAAGGTGGCTGCGGCATCGCTCGACGATATTGCCGGCCAAGCGGCCAAGGCGGGCGCGAAAGCGGCCGGCGTCGTCATTGACGATGCGGCGGTCACGCCGCGTTACGTCACCGGATTCTCGGCAGCGCGCGAATTGCCGATCATCGGCAAGATCGCGCTCGGCTCGCTGAAGAACAAGCTGCTGATTCTGCTTCCGGCTGCACTGATCCTGAGTCTTGTCGCCCCGCAGGCGATCACGCCGCTGCTGATGATCGGCGGACTTTATCTCTGCTACGAGGGTGTGGAAAAAGTCTACGGGCTGGTGCTGCCGCATGCAGCTCACGCCCATGAATCGGCACTCGAGACGGCAAGCCTCGATGCCAAATCGGTAGAAGACGAAAAGGTCGCCGGTGCGATCAAGACGGATTTCATCCTGTCGGCCGAAATCATGGCGATTACGCTCGCCGCGGTTCCGTCAGGCGGCATGTTCACCCAGGCCGTCATCCTTGCCGTCGTGGGACTGGGCATCACGTTCTTGGTCTATGGCGGCGTTGCGCTTATCGTCAAGGCCGATGATCTCGGTCTGATGCTGGCGCGCGTGCGGGCGGCATCGGCGATGGGCACCTTCTTGCGATCGATCGGGAAGGGGCTTGTCACAGGCATGCCTTACTTTCTGAAAGTGCTCGGCATTGTTGGAACGGCCGCCATGATCTGGGTCGGCGGCGGCATCATCGTTCACGGCCTCGAATCCTATGGTATCGGTGGCCTTGCACATCTGATCCATGATGCCGGGGAGGCGACCGCGCATGCCATTCCCGCTCTGGCATCCGTGCTCAGCTGGATCGTCGAGGCCGCAGGAGCGGGCATCGTCGGTATCGTCGCCGGCTTGATCGCTATTCCGGTCGCCGGCTACATCGTCTCGCCGATCTGGCGGTACCTCAAATCGCTCCTGCCGCGCCGCCGCAAAGAGGCGCTGGCGGACGGGAAGAAATGAAGCCCGAGTCCGTTGACGAGCAAGGCGTCATATCCAGCGGGCGCGCTTGAAACGGATGAAAAGTGCAATGCACATGATGGCGATGACTGCCAGGACGATAAAATAACCGTAGCTGGTTTTCAGCTCGGGCATATTGTCGAAATTCATGCCGTAGATGCCGGCGATTGCCGTCGGAACGGCGAGAATAGCAGCCCAGGCCGCCAGCTGCCGGGTGATCGTGCCCTGTCTTTGCTGTTCAAGCAGATTGCTCGCTTCAAAAACCGATGTGATCACGTCGCGCAAGCTTGCAACCATCGTCTCGACACGGTGCATGTGCTGAAGCGCATCGCGAAAATAGGGCTTCGCTTCCCTGTCGAGCGACGGCAGGTCGAGATGGTAGAGCTTGCCGCAAAGGTCGAGCATCGCGTCCAGCACCCGCTGAAACAGAATGACTTCCCGCCGCAACTTGAAAATCCGGGTGATCTGGCTGCGGTCGAGAAACGCATCCAGCATCTTTCTTTCCATATCGAGAACGGCATCCTCGATCGTACGCACTATGGGAAGATAGCCGTCGATAATGAAATCGAGAATGGCATGCAGAATGTAGTCGGTGCCATGGCAGAGCGTCTTCGGCGAAGCCTCCAGCCGGCCGCGCAGCTCTCCGTGCCCGCGCTCCGACCCATTGCGGACGGTGATGATATAGCGCTTGCCGACGAAAATTGCGGTTTCCCCGTAGGTGATTTGGTCTCCCTCGAGCTGCGCCGTCTTTGCGATGACGAACAGCTGGTTGTCATAGACGCTGAGCTTCGGCATCTGCAGGGAACTGAGCGCATCGGCGATCGAGAGTTCGTGAAGGCCAAAACGGCTTTGCAGCAGCAGGAGTTCGTCCCGGCTGGGCTTGTGCAGCCCGATCCAGATGAATTCGTTGTCCGTCGACGGAATGGAGGCAGCCTCGAAAGGGACAGCCTCGACCCGCCGCCCGTTGCGATAGAGATAGGATGCGGCAACGCTCATACGGGCTCCCGGGTTACCGCGCTCACGATGCGCTCATGCAACGCTTGACTGACGATGTGATACCCACAAGGTCACGATCCTTTTGTGACTATCGAGCCCGGCCTATTTCGCCAACGCCTGCTGCAGGGCGATCGCCCCGTGCGGCGCATTGACCTTGCCTTCATGGATCATGAAGGCGAAGACGTCGCGCGGCTCGGTCTTCACCTTGCGATCTTCATCGATCAGCGGCAGGTCATCGGGAACCTTGCCTTCGGCCCAGGTCTCCAGCCGGCCTGCCCAGGCCTTCAGGTCCTTTTCCGGATAGCAGGTCGGAATGTCGTCCGAGCCCTTCTGCAGCCTGGCATAGACGAAATCGGCCGTCACGTCGGCGATCATCGGATATTCGAAATGTTCAGCGCAAACAGGAGCCACACCGTATTTCGAAAGCAGCGCCACGAACTCCGGCACCTTGAAGGAATCGTGCCGCACCTCGACCACGTGGCGGAGCGCCAACCCATCCTGTTTTGCCGGCAGCAGCTTTAGGAAGGCCTCGAAATCGTCCGAATCGAACCTCTTCGTCGGTGCGAATTGCCAGAGCAGCGGCCCCAGATGATCGCCGAGTTCGCTGATGCCCGATGACAGGAACCGTTCCATCGATTCACCGGCTTCGGCAAGCACCCGCCGATTGGTGACGAAACGCGTCGCCTTCAGCGAAAAGATGAAACCGTCGGGCACCTCAGCCGCCCATTTGGCAAAGACCGCAGGCTTCTGCGTGCTGTAATAGGTGCCGTTAACCTCGATGACCTTCAGCTGGCGGCTGGCATAATTCAGCTCGTCCTTCTGTTTCAGGTCATCGGGAAAGAAATGCCCGCGCCAGGGCTCGAAGGTCCAGCCGCCGATGCCGGTGCGGATAGTGCCGGATTTCGTCATGTCGTCCTCCCCATTCGCAGCCGCTCAGGCCGCATTGATCTCTTTCGCCATGTCGACGAGCGTCCATCCTGGCCGATAAGGGTTCGGTCGGCGACCCGTTTCCTGAAACCCGAAGGCGCTGTAGAGCGCGATATTCCGCTCCATCCGCGCATTCGTGTAGAGCCGGATCTTCGGCACGGCCCATTCCCGCGCCTTGCCTTCCAGCCAACGCAGCATCGCCAGCCCATGCCCGGCACCCTGAAACGCCGGCGAGACCGCGATGCTGAACAGCATCAGGTGATCGGAATGCTGCTCGACGACCACCAGGCCGGCCGTTTGCCCGCCGATCTCGCGCAGCCAGACCTCGCCGCGTTCGATCCGCGGCGTGTAATCCTCCGTCACTGGCATCGGCGGAGCGCCGAAGAGCTCGCTATAGGGCCGATAAGCGGCTGACGTCAGCGTCACGATCGTTTCCAGATCATCGGGCGACGCTGGCCTCATCGTCATTCCGCCGCAACCGCCTTCTTCGCCGGCCGCCGTTCCAGCAATTCCTTCAGGAACTGTCCGGTATAGGACCGCTTCTCCTTGACGATCGCTTCGGGCGTGCCGGTCGCGACGATCTCGCCGCCGCCGTCGCCGCCTTCGGGGCCGAAATCGAGCACCCAATCGGCCGTCTTGATGACTTCGAGATTGTGCTCGATCACCACCACCGAATTGCCCTGGTTGACCAGTTCGTGCAGCATTTCGAGCAGCTTGGCGACATCGTGGAAATGCAGGCCGGTGGTGGGTTCATCGAGAATGTAGAGCGTGCGTCCCGTCGAGCGTTTCGACAGCTCTTTGGCAAGCTTGACGCGCTGCGCTTCGCCGCCTGAGAGCGTATTCGCTTGCTGGCCGACCTTGATATAACCGAGCCCGACATCCTTCAGCGCTTGCAGCTTGTCGCGCACCGCAGGCACCGCCGCGAAGAAATCGACGCCTTCCTCCACCGTCATGTCGAGCACGTCGGCGATTGACCTCTGCTTGAAGGTGACGTCGAGTGTCTCGCGATTGTAGCGCTTGCCGTGGCAGACGTCGCAGGTGACGTAGACATCGGGCAGGAAGTGCATCTCGATCTTGATGACGCCGTCGCCTTGGCAGGCCTCGCAGCGCCCGCCCTTGACGTTGAAGGAGAAACGGCCCGGCTGGTAGCCGCGGGCCTTGGCCTCCGGCAGGCCGGCAAACCAGTCGCGGATCGGCGTGAAGGCGCCGGTATAGGTTGCCGGGTTCGAGCGCGGCGTGCGGCCGATCGGCGATTGATCGATGTCGATCACCTTGTCGATATGCTCGAAGCCGTCGATGCGGTCGTGATCGGCCGGGTTTTCACGCGCGCCCATGACGCGCCTTGCCGCTGATTTATAGAGCGTTTCGATCAGGAAGGTGGATTTACCGCCGCCGGAAACGCCGGTCACCGCCGTGAACACCCCGAGCGGGATGGATGCCGTGACATTCTTCAGATTGTTGCCGCGTGCGCCGACCACCTTGATCTCGCGGCCCTTCTTCGGCTTGCGCCGCTCGTCGGGAACGGGAACGCCAAGTTCGCCGGAGAGATATTTGCCGGTCAGCGATTTCGGATTGGCCATGATATCCTGCGGCGTGCCATGGGCGATGACCTGGCCGCCGTGAATGCCGGCCGCCGGGCCGATATCGACCACATCGTCGGCCGACAGGATCGCATCCTCGTCATGTTCGACGACAATGACGGTGTTGCCGATGTCGCGCAGGTGCTTGAGCGTATCGAGCAGCCGGGCATTGTCGCGCTGATGCAGGCCGATCGAAGGTTCGTCGAGCACGTAGAGCACGCCCGTCAGCCCTGAGCCGATCTGCGAGGCAAGCCGGATGCGCTGGCTCTCGCCGCCCGACAGCGTGCCGGAATTGCGCGACAGGCTGAGATATTCCAGGCCGACATCGTTGAGGAAGCGCAGCCGGTCGCGGATTTCCTTGAGAATGCGCACGGCGATCTCGTTCTGCTTGGCATTGAAGCTTGCCGGCAGCGTCTCGAACCAGTCGCGGGCGACGCGGATCGACATACCAGTCACCTCGCCGATATGCAGCGTGTCGATCTTTACCGCTAAGGCCTCGGGCTTCAGGCGGAAGCCGTTGCACGAAGGGCAGGGGGCGGCCGACATGAAGCGCTCGATGTCTTCGCGCGCCCAGGCGGAATCGGTCTCCTTCCAGCGGCGCTCGAGATTGGTGATGATGCCCTCGAAATTCTTCTGCGTCGTGTAGGAGCGGGCGCCGTCGGCATAATGGAATTCGATCTTGTCGTTGGTGCCGTTGAGGATGACGTCCTTGGCCTCGTCGGAGAGATCGTTCCAGCGGGTGCCGAGCTTGAAGCCGTAATGTTTGCCGAGCGCTTCCAGCGTCTGATTGTAATAGGGCGAGGTCGACTTGGCCCAGGGCGCGATCGCCCCGTCGCGCAACGTCCGCTCGGGCTCGGGCACGATCAGATCCGGATCGATCTTCTGCTGGGCGCCGAGGCCATCGCAGGTCGGGCAGGCGCCGAACGGATTGTTGAAGGAGAAGAGCCTGGGTTCGATCTCGGGAATCGTGAAGCCCGAGACCGGGCAGGCGAATTTCTCCGAAAACAGCACGCGTTCATGTGTCTCGTTCAGCGACTTGTTGGCCGAGCCGCCGGCCGACGTCTCTTCCGGCGGCAGCGGCTTGTCGGCGAATTCGGCGACCGCCAGCCCGTCGGCGAGCTTCAGGCAGGTTTCGAGACTGTCGGCCAGGCGCGCCGAGACATCCGAGCGCACGACGATGCGGTCGACCACGATGTCGATGTCGTGCTTGTATTTCTTGTCGAGCACCGGCGCCTCGGCAATCTCGTAGAACTGCCCGTCGACCTTGACGCGCTGGAAGCCCTTCTTCATCAGCTCCGCCAGTTCCTTCTTATATTCGCCCTTGCGCCCGCGCACGAGCGGCGCAAGGATATAAAGACGGGTGCCGTCGCCGAAATCCAGGATGCGGTCGACCATCTGGCTGACGGTCTGGCTCTCGATCGGCAGGCCGGTCGCCGGCGAATAGGGAACGCCGACGCGGGCAAAAAGCAGGCGCATGTAGTCGTAGATCTCGGTGACGGTGCCGACCGTCGAGCGCGGATTGCGCGAGGTGGTCTTCTGCTCGATCGAGATCGCCGGCGACAGCCCGTCGATCTGGTCGACGTCGGGCTTCTGCATCATCTCGAGAAACTGCCGGGCATAGGCCGACAGGCTCTCGACATAGCGCCGCTGGCCCTCGGCATAGATCGTGTCGAAGGCGAGCGAGGATTTGCCGGAACCCGAAAGCCCGGTCATGACGATCAGCTTGTTACGCGGCAGATCGAGATCGATGCTCTTGAGATTATGCTCGCGCGCGCCGCGGATGGAGATCGTCTTCAGTTCGCTCATCGTCTCTGCTTTGGTTTTCTGGATGACAGCCCTTATTTAGTGATGCCGACGGGCGAGTCGAGGCTGAATATCCGCAAGGGCTCAAGGTTTTCGATTCTGTTGACAGGATCATACGGATAAACTAGAACAAATAAAGAACAAAATTCCTGATGAATGCATGCGGCTTTCTGATGGGATAAACATGTGGATTAATTGCCGCCCATGCGCATCGGCGGTCCGTGATGGTTTAAGGTGCGCCGATCGATTAAACGCCGCCGGGCAGGGCGGCAGGCAGGGTGAGAAGCATGGCTGGTAGCGTGAATAAGGTAATTCTGATTGGAAACGTCGGTGCGGACCCGGAAATCCGCCGCACACAGGATGGCCGGCCGATCGCCAATCTTCGTATCGCGACCTCGGAGACCTGGCGCGACCGCAATTCCGGCGAGCGCCGTGAAAAGACCGAATGGCACACCGTCGTCGTCTTCAACGAGGGCCTCTGCAAGGTCGTCGAGCAATATGTGAAGAAGGGCGCCAAGCTCTATATTGAAGGCCAGCTGCAGACCCGCAAATGGCAGGACCAGCAGGGCCAGGATCGCTACAGCACGGAAGTGGTGCTGCAGGGTTTCGGTTCGACGCTGACGATGCTCGACGGCCGCGGTGAAGGCGGCGGCGCGAGCGGCGGTCGTGGCAGTGGCGCCGGCGGCAACGATTATGGCGACGATTACGGCGCCCCGGCTCCCGCTTCATCGCCGAGCCGCGGCGGTGGCAGCGGCGGCAACTTCTCGCGGGATCTCGACGACGACATCCCGTTCTGATCGGCCGCCTTTTCTGGCTTCATGAAAGACTTGAGAGAGCATGATGCCTTGGATGGCGTCATGCTCTTTTTCGTTGATCTTGCGGCAGATGATTTGAGGCCGGGTGGGCGGCCCTTTTCAGTGCGGTGTCGCGCTGATCAGATTGAACGCCGACTTAGCCCCGTCGACGACGAATTGTGCGGCGAGCGCTGCGAGGATGACGCCGAGAAGCCGCGTCAGGATCGCCCGGCCTGTGACGCCGAGGAAACGGTCCAGCCTTTCGGCGATAAGCAGCATGAGGAAGGTCAGCAGCAGATTGGCCGCAATGACGCCGATCAGCTGGGCTTTCCCGATCGAGGTGGCCAGCGTGCCGGCAAGCAGGATCGTCGCCGAGATCGCACCCGGGCCGGCAATCAGCGGTAAGGCGAGGGGAAAGACGGCGATATTCTCGATATGATCCTTGGTGATCGCCGCCTCGGTCGCCTTCTCCTTGCGCTGCTGCCGCCTCTCGAACACCATCTCGAAGGCGATCCAGAACAGCAGCAGCCCGCCGGCGATGCGGAAAGCGCCGATCGAAATCCCGAGCACGCCGAGCACGCCCGCGCCGAACAGCGCAAAGACGGCAAGGATGATGAAGGCGATGACCGAGCCGCGCAGCGCCACCTGCTTGCGCTCGGTCCGGCTCATGCCTGTCGTCAGGCCCAGAAAGATCGGCGCAAGCCCCGGTGGATCGATGGTGACGAGCAGCGTCGTGAAGGCGTTGATCAATTGGTCGGCGCTTGCCATCGGCTCTCCGGAACCCCATATGGGTGCGTGGTTTTTATGATTGTGAAGCGGGGATTTCGATTTGGCAAATATCCCGCGGCGGGCCGCGGCGGATTTCCGCGCAACTTGCATATTTTACCCTCTTTAAGCCGCAAAAGCCTGTTCAAAACGCGCTGTGAAATGGCGCGGCAACAGGCTTTCCGCTATAAATCTTCAAGTGATTCTAGAAGAGATCGTGATCTGTTTTGACTGAGCAAACACCCCCCGGCGGCGGGAAGCTCCCGCCAGGCATCGAGCCCATCTCCATCATGGAGGAAATGCAGCGGTCGTATCTCGATTACGCCATGAGCGTCATCGTCAGCCGCGCGCTGCCCGACGTACGTGACGGCCTGAAGCCCGTGCACCGACGCATCCTCTACGGCATGTCCGAGCTCGGCATCGATTGGAACAAGAAATACGTCAAATGCGCCCGCGTCACCGGTGACGTGATGGGTAAATTCCATCCGCACGGCAATTCCGCGATCTATGATGCGCTCGCCCGCATGGCGCAGCCCTGGTCGCTGCGGCTGCCGCTGATCGATGGTCAGGGCAATTTCGGCTCGGTCGATGGTGATCCGCCGGCGGCCGAACGTTATACCGAATGCCGCCTGGAAAAGGCTGCCCACTCGCTGCTCGACGATCTCGACAAGGAAACCGTCGATTTCCGCGACAACTACGACGGCACGCTCTCCGAGCCGGTGGTGGTGCCCGCCAAGTTCCCGAACCTTCTCGTCAACGGCGCCGGCGGCATCGCCGTCGGCATGGCGACCAACATCCCGCCGCACAATCTCTCCGAAGTCATCGACGGCTGCATCGCGCTGATCGACGATCCGGCCATCGAGCTGCCGGAACTGATCCAGATCATTCCCGGTCCCGACTTCCCGACGGGGGCGAAGATCCTCGGCCGTGCCGGCATCCGCTCGGCCTATGAGACCGGCCGCGGCTCCGTCATCATGCGCGGCGTCGCTGCCATCGAGCCGATGCGCGGTGACCGCGAGCAGATCATCATCACCGAGATTCCCTACCAGGTGAACAAGGCGACGATGATCGAGAAGATGGCCGAGCTGGTGCGCGACAAGCGCATCGAAGGTATCTCCGATCTACGCGACGAATCCGACCGCCAGGGCTATCGCGTCGTCGTCGAGCTGAAGCGCGATGCCAATGCAGAGGTCATCCTCAACCAGCTTTATCGCTATACGCCGCTGCAGACCTCCTTCGGCTGCAACATGGTGGCGCTGAACGGCGGCAAGCCCGAACAGCTGACGCTGCTCGACATGCTGCGCGCTTTCGTCTCCTTCCGCGAAGAAGTCGTTAGCCGGAGAACGAAATTCCTGCTGCGCAAGGCGCGTGACCGCGCCCATGTGTTGGTCGGTCTGGCCATTGCCGTCGCCAATATCGACGAGGTCATCCGCGTCATCCGCCAGGCGCCCGATCCGCAGTCGGCCCGCGAAGAGCTGATGACCCGCCGCTGGCCGGCGGAAGATGTCGAAAGCCTGATCCGTCTGATCGACGATCCGCGCCATCGCATCAACGAGGATCTCACCTACAACCTCTCCGAAGAGCAGGCCCGCGCTATCCTCGAACTGCGCCTTGCCCGTCTGACGGCGCTTGGCCGCGACGAAATCGGCGACGAACTCAACAAGATCGGCGAGGAAATCAAGGATTATCTCGATATTCTCTCCTCGCGCGTCCGCATCCAGACCATCGTCAAGGATGAACTCATTGCCGTCCGCGACGAGTTCGGCACGCCGCGCCGCACCGAGATCGTCGATGGCGGCCTCGAAATGGACGACGAGGATCTGATCGCCCGCGAAGACATGGTCGTCACCGTCTCGCATCTCGGTTATATCAAGCGTGTGCCGCTCACCACCTACCGTGCCCAGCGCCGTGGCGGCAAAGGTCGCTCCGGCATGACCACCCGCGATGAGGATTTTGTTAGCCGGCTATTCGTCGTCAACACCCATACGCCGGTGCTGTTCTTCTCCTCGCGCGGCATCGTCTACAAGGAGAAGGTCTGGCGCCTGCCGATCGGCACACCGACCTCACGCGGCAAGGCGCTGATCAACATGTTGCCGCTCGCACCCGGCGAGCGCATCACCACCATTCTGCCCTTGCCCGAGGACGAGGCGAGCTGGGACAATCTTGACGTCATGTTCTCGACGACGCGCGGCACGGTTCGCCGCAACAAGCTGTCTGATTTCGTCCAGGTCAACCGCAACGGCAAGATCGCCATGAAGCTCGAGGAGGAGGGCGACGAAATCCTCTCCGTCGAGACCTGCACGGAAGATGACGACGTGCTTTTGACGACGGCGCTCGGCCAGTGCATCCGCTTCTCCGTCGATGACGTCCGGGTCTTTGCCGGCCGCAACTCGATCGGCGTGCGCGGCATCAATCTCGGCGATAGCGACCGCATCATCTCCATGACGATCGTTGGTCATGTCGATGCCGAGCCGTGGGAGCGTGCTGCCTATCTCAAGCGTTCCGCCACCGAACGTCGGGCGACGGGCGTGGATGAAGAGGATATTGCGCTGGTCGGTGAAGAAGTCACCGAGGAGGGACAGCTCTCCGACGAGCGCTATGACGAGTTGAGAGCACGCGAACAATTCGTGCTCACCGTCTCCGAAAAGGGCTTCGGCAAGCGTTCGTCTTCCTACGACTTCCGTATCTCCGGCCGCGGCGGCAAGGGCATCCGCGCCACCGACACGTCGAAGACCGGCGAGATCGGCGAGCTGGTCGCGGCTTTCCCTGTCGATGACGGTGACCAGATCATGCTGGTCTCCGATGGCGGCCAGCTGATCCGTGTGCCGGTCGGCGGTATCCGGATCGCCAGCCGCGCCACCAAGGGCGTCACCATCTTCTCGACGGCCAAGGACGAGAAGGTCGTCTCGGTCGAGCGTATCAGCGAGCCGGAGGAGGATGAGACGGAAGAGGCTGTCGAGGTCGCCGAAGGCGCCCCAGCTACCGACGAAGGTGCTGCCGGCGAAGGTGCCGGTGACGAGGCGCCGATTGCCGATGGCGATCCGGCCGGGCCTGCCGAGGAATAGTCAAATGAACGGGGCGGCTTCGAGCCGCCCTTTTCTTTTCAAGCCGCCCTTTTTTCAAGTCCAATGATGGTTGAGGACGACACCCAAAGAAAAAGCCGGACGCTGGGTGCATCCGGCTTTGAATGGTCCTGGCGACGGAAGGGTGCCGCTCAAGGGTGGGAAGAGGAGAGAAAGGAACGTCAGAACGCTCTATGTTTTTCGTTCAGAGCCTTCACCTCTTCGCCCTCGCGCCGGAGCGCTGAAATCGTTGAGGCCACAGACACGATGAACATGACGCTGATAAGGGCGGTGAGCACTGTCAAGATCGTGAACATAGGCATTCCTTTCCTGGGGAGTTGCGTTCTCGCCCCTCAGTACTGGCCCAGCACGGCCGTCCGGGCCGAAGCATAGGGACCATAAACCTTGGACGTATCGACCTTCTGATCATAGAGAGCGACAGTTGCGGTCAACATGCCCGTGACCATTACCATCCAGAGCACGTTAATCATCGTAATCTTACCGGGCATTTTTATTCCTTCCGCGCCGCTCTATGTATCGGTTGAATGAACGCATCCGTCTGTAAATGGTTCCGCCGGATGTTGATCGGGTGTTTACCAATGCCGATCTGAAGCGACCTTGAATGTCTCGTTCATCTGGCATTCAGATTCGAAGCTCGTTTTTTTCACGCAGCCGGCCCTGAGCGCGCACGATCGCCGCATGCTCGGCAAGCTCCGGCTGCACCCAGCTCATCTCGTATCGGTCGGCGAAATAGCCATAAGCCATCTCGGCGGCGAGGGAGGAAACGACGGCAAGTGCAACGAGCACGATCAGCATGGACCTGGTCTTTCGGGGAGCGCCGGATGCCGGAATGGCATCGGCTGCTTTGATGATCGGAGTTAAGCAGATCCTGTCTGAAACGGTCTTGAACGGCACATTCATCCGCCGTTCAGCCGCCCGGAACGACTGGCCAAATCACTTGCGAGAAGGCGTCATCCGTGACAAAAGGCGTCAAACCAACGGTCGGGCCACATGACGACAGCTTTCTATCCGGGGTCCTTCGACCCGATCACCAATGGGCATGTGGATGTTCTGGTCCAGGCGCTCAACGTCGCCGAAAAGGTGATCGTCGCGATCGGCATCCATCCCGGCAAGGCGCCGCTCTTTTCCTTTGAGGAGAGAGCTGAGCTGATCCGCCGTTCACTGGCTGAAGCGCTGCCTGGCAAGACCGGCGACGTCACCGTCGTCGCCTTCGACAATCTGGTCGTCGATGCCGCCCGCACCCATGGCGCCACGCTGTTGATCCGCGGTCTTCGCGACGGCACCGATCTCGATTACGAAATGCAGATGGCCGGCATGAACCGGACGATGGCGCCCGATATTCAGACCATCTTTTTGCCGGCGGGCACGGCCTCGCGGCCCATTACCGCCACATTGGTCCGCCAGATCGCCGCCATGGGCGGCGATGTCAGCGCTTTCGTGCCGGCCGCCGTCTTGCAAGCCCTCACATCCAAGCGCCCAAACTAGCAAGACTAGCAAGCGCAAAGACTAGGCGGAACCCGCCGCAATGGAGCTCATATGAAACTCTTTTATCTCGCATTTGCCGGCGTGTTGTATCTCGCCTCCTTCGCGGGGGATGCCTTCGCCCAGTCGGCCGATCATTATCTCACCATCCAGCTGAAGAATGGCCCTGTTGTCATCCAACTCATGCCTGAGGTGGCGCCGAAGCATGTTGCCCAGATCGAGGCGCTGGCCAAGAAGGGCGAATACGACAATGTCGCCTTCCATCGCGTCATCGATGGCTTCATGGCTCAGACCGGCGACGTCAAATACGGCAACATGGAAAAGGGCTTCGATGCGAGTCTCGCCGGCACCGGCTCCTCTGACATGGCTGACATCCCGGCTGAATTCTCCAAGACCCCGTTCGTGCGCGGTACGGTCGGCATGGCCCGCTCGCAGGATCCGAATTCCGCCAATTCGCAGTTCTTCATCATGTTCGCCGACGGTTCCTTCCTGAACGGCCAGTACACCGTCGTCGGCAAGGTCGTCTCCGGCATGGAGAACGTCGACAAGATCAAGAAGGGCGAAGGCCAGAACGGCGAAGTCAAGAGTCCCGACCGGATGATCAAGGTCACCCTGGGCAACAAGTAAGTTACGAGAGAAAACTAGAGGAGAAGACAATGGTCGAGATCAAGGATCCCGAAAACACCGTCATTCTGGAAACCACCAAGGGCAAGGTTGTCATTCAGCTTTTGCCGCAGGTTGCTCCGGAGCATGTCGCCCGCATCAAGGAACTCGCGCGCGAGAAGGCCTATGACGGCGTCGTTTTCCACCGCGTCATCCAGGATTTCATGGCCCAGACGGGCGATGTCGAATTCGGCAAGAAGGGCTCGGAAACCTTCAATCCCAGCCGCGCCGGCATGGGCGGCTCCTCGAAGCCGGATCTGAAGGCCGAATTCTCTGCGACCACGCATACGCGCGGCACCTGCTCGATGGCCCGTTCGCAGAACCCGAACTCGGCCAATTCGCAGTTCTTCATCTGCTTCACCGACGCGCCCTGGCTGAACAAGCAGTATTCCGTCTGGGGCCAGGTCATCGAAGGCATGGACAACGTCGACAAGATCAAGCGCGGCGAGCCGGTTTCCGATCCGGACTCGATCGTCTCCATGCGGGTTGCCGCCGACGTCTGATTGTGATTTCTGCTGAAACCCGCCCTTGCGCATAGCTGCGCGGGGCGGGTTTCGCTTTGCCTGAAAGTGCCCTGATGCGCGTAGACCTTTTCGACTTCGATCTGCCCGACGAACGTATAGCGTTGAGGCCCGCCGAACCGCGCGACAGCGCGCGCCTGCTCGTCATCGATCCGAATGCGGAAAACAGCCTGTCGGACCATCGCGTCGGCGATCTCACATCCTTTCTGCGGCCCGGCGATGCGCTGGTCTTTAACGATACCAAGGTCATTCCCGCCCAGCTCGAGGGCATCCGCCATCGTGACGGCGCCGGCGGCCAGCAGGTGTCGGCAACGCTGCACATGCGCACCGGCCCCAGCCGCTGGAAGGCCTTCGCCAAGCCGGGCAAGCGTATCAAGCAGGGCGACCGCATCTCCTTCGGCCATTCCGGCGAAAGCTGCTTTCTCGGCTCGCTCGACGCCACCGTCGGGGAAAAGGGCGAGGCCGGCGAGGTGACGCTGCTGTTCGATCTCTCAGGCCCGGCGCTTGACGAGGCGATCGCCGCCGTCGGCCATATCCCGCTGCCGCCCTATATAGCCGCCAAACGTCCCGAGGACGAACGCGACCGCGCCGACTACCAGACGATCTATGCCCGCGAGGAGGGCGCCGTTGCCGCCCCCACCGCCGGCCTGCATTTCACACCGGGCCTGTTCGAAGCGCTCGATAGGGCCGGCATTGAACGCCATTTCGTCACGCTGCACGTCGGTGCCGGCACTTTCCTGCCGGTCAAGGCCGACGATACCGCCGATCACAAGATGCATCTGGAAAGCGGCTATGTCAGCGCTGAGATCGCCGCCCGGCTGAATGCCGTGCGGGAAAGAGGCGGGCGCATCATCTGTGTCGGCACCACCTCGTTGCGGCTCATCGAGAGTGCGGCCGCGGAAAGCGGAGAGATCATGCCCTGGGCCGGCGCTACCGGCATCTTCATCACGCCTGGTTACCGCTTCAAGGCGGTCGACATGCTGATGACCAATTTCCATCTGCCGCGCTCGACGCTGTTCATGCTGGTCTCGGCCTTTGCCGGCCTCGAGACCATGCACGCGGCTTATCAACACGCCATTTCGACGGGCTACCGCTTCTACTCTTACGGCGACGCGAGCCTTCTTTTCCGGAAAGACAGATGACAGACAACTTCCAATTCACCTTGAAGAAGACCGATGCCGGCGCACGCCTCGGCCAAATCTCCATGCCGCGCGGCGAGATCCGCACGCCGGCCTTCATGCCGGTCGGCACCGTCGGTACGGTTAAGGCCATGTATCTCGACCAGGTGCGCGAGACCGGCGCCGATATCATCCTCGGCAATACCTATCACCTGATGCTGCGGCCGACGGCCGAGCGTGTCGCCCGTCTCGGCGGCCTGCATAAGCTCATTCGCTGGGAGCACCCGATCCTGACGGACTCGGGCGGTTTCCAGGTGATGTCGCTATCCGGCCTGCGCAAGCTCGACGAGCAGGGCGTCACCTTCAAGTCGCATGTCGATGGCAGCCTCCACCATATGTCGCCAGAGCGCTCCATCGAAATCCAGGGGCTGCTCGGCTCCGATATCCAGATGCAGCTCGATGAATGCGTGGCGCTGCCGGCCGAGCCGAAGGAGATCGAGCGCGCCATGGAAATGTCGCTGCGCTGGGCCGAGCGCTGCAGGGTCGCCTTCGGCGAGCAGCCAGGCAAGGCGATGTTCGGCATCGTCCAGGGCGGCGATATCCCGGCGCTGCGCATCCGCTCGGCTGAGGCGCTGGCCCAGCTCGATCTCAAGGGGTATGCGATCGGCGGCCTTGCCGTCGGCGAGCCGCAGGATGTCATGCTGCAGATGCTGGAAACGACGCTGCCCGTGCTTCCTCTGGAAAAGCCGCGTTACCTCATGGGCGTCGGCACGCCTGATGATATCCTGAAATCGGTCGCCCGCGGCATCGACATGTTCGACTGCGTCATGCCGACGCGTTCGGGCCGCCATGGTCTGGCTTTTACCCGCCGCGGCAAGGTCAATATCCGCAATGCCCGCCATGCCGAGGATATGCGCCCGCTCGACGAACAGTCGAACTGCCCGGCCTCGCGTGATTATTCGCGCGCCTATCTGCACCATCTCGTCCGCTCCAACGAGGCGCTCGGCGGCATGCTGCTCTCCTGGCACAATCTCGCTTATTACCAGGAGCTGATGCAGGGCATCCGCAAGGCGATCGCCGAAGGCCGCTTCGCCGATTTCATGGCGGAAACGCAGGAGCAATGGGCGAGGGGCGATCTCGAACCGGTGTAAAGGCTACTCCGGCCCCGCGTTGCTTACCGCGGGGACTGCGGACGCCGGGTTTGGCGCAACCATTATTCTAAGTTTTTTTCGCACTGGCTCGTCGAAGTGGACGGCGGCGATGCCAGCCACAATGAAAATTCCGACTACGACGACCATACCGGCTGCCGGAGAGGTAGGAAGGTCAAAGCCCTTTTGCCGCAGCGACTGCAGCAGACTGAAGATGGGGCCATGCAGGATATAAATCGGATAGGAAAGCCTCCCCAGCCAACGGAATACCAGCTCGACCAGGCCGGTCTGTCTCGTGCGCATCGCAAGCCAGACAATGGCCGGGAAGACCACGAGGCATATTAAAAAATCAAAATATGGGAAACCGAAGAATATGCGGGCTGGTATGTTGGCGATGACGATCAGACAACCACAGAGAAGAAGGCCGATAACGTTGCCGTTATTGGCTGTATTCGGTTTCTGGACGTCATATAACCTGTAAAGGCAGATTCCGAGCGAGAACGAGAACAGCACTCTTGAAAAGCCAAATCTGAAGTCGCCCGCCTCGGGACCAATATCGAAGTTACCTGCGACCGATGCCCCAAAGATGGTGATGCCGGCCGCACCCAGGGCGATGGCGAGCAAGCTTCTGAATGACAGTCGTATCAGAAGCACGGAGAACAGCACTCCGACCCAGAGCTCGAAGAAGAGCGACCAGCTGGGCCCGTTGAAGGGAAAGATACCTTCTTGGCTTGCGCTTGGAATGAACAGAATTGCCCTCAGCAGAAGGTCCGCCAGGGTGGAGTAGTCCAACCCGTTTTTAAGCGCATAGCTGAAAAGTCCGATCGGAAGCGAAAGAAGATAAAGAGGGTAGAGTCGAATGATACGCTGTAGCAGAAGCCCGGTGGGCGAAATCTGCTCCCTTGTCAGTCGCTTCTCATATGAATTTGCAAGAACGACGCCGCTCAACAGAAAGAAGAGGTCAACGGCAAGGTAACTGATATTCGCCGGGATCGGACCCAGCGTACCACCCGTGTGGAGGAACATGACCATGATAGCCGCAATTCCTCGCAACGCCTCAAGAGCTGTAAAAAATTGTTTGCCGGCGTTCAACGCAACAACCCTCCGTTGGCACGTTGTTACTCCAGGAGGATTTCGAAATCGTTATTGCAACGAAACCGTGTAATCTGTCGAGTTTCCACCGAAGAGTGGAAACAGCGCGTCAGATGCCCTTGCTGTCCGCGTCTGGCATGATCTGCACGCCGTTGATCCTGTAGCTGCCGTCCGGCTGACGCGTGATCTGGTAGATCGCTGTCCAGTCCTTGCCGTCGCGGCCTGAAATCAGCACCTCGTGATAGATCAGCGCGCCATTGTCGATCGAGCGGCTGCGGCCGAAGGCGTAATTGCCGGGGTGATAGACCGGCTCGTAGCTCTTCTTCACCATGGCGAAGAACAGGTTCTTGTCGGGATACAGTGCCCGGATGCCGGGAGCAGCGAAAGAATAGGCGGTCTCGGCATCGTCCTTGAGGAAGGCCTTGATCTGGTCCTCGATCATCGTCCGCGTCGTGTCGATCGGATCTTCGGCGCGGGCCGAGACAGGGGAGAGAAAGGACGCGGCACACAGAATAAGAACTGCGAAGAAGGCGCGCATGGTGTACCTCCGGCTCTATCGGGGAAAGGATCGCCGATAAAGCAGAAGTGTAGGCGATTTTCAGCGCAAGGAAAGTGAACTTTACGACCAGCGGCGGAACAGGGCGCTGGCATTCACCCCGCCGAAGCCGAAACCGTTGGTGATCGCATAGTTCATCGCTAGCGGCCGCGCCGTCTTGCCGACGATATCGATGCCGCCGGCATCAGGATCAGCCTCATCGAGGTTGCGGGTCGGCGGTGCAATCTGGTCGCGCAGCGCAAGGATGGTGAAGATCGCCTCCAGGCCGCCGGCGGCGCCAAGCAGGTGGCCGGTCGCCGATTTCGTCGCGCTGACGGCAATATCGCCATTGCGGCCGAAGACCGTGCCGATCGCCGCGATCTCGCCTCTGTCACCGACCGGTGTCGAGGTCGCATGCGCGTTCAGATGCCTGACCTCCGAAGCGGGGATCTTCGCCTGCCTGAGTGCTGCCTCCATCGCCCGGCGGGCGCCGTCGCCGTCTTCTGGGCCTGAGGTCATGTGGTAGGCGTCCGCAGCGGTGCCATAGCCGACGAGTTCGGCGAGCGGCGTGGCGCCACGGGCAAGCGCATGCTCCAGTGTTTCGATGACAAGGACGCCTGCACCTTCGCCCATGACGAAACCGTCGCGCGCCGTGTCGAAGGGCCGTGACGCCAACTCCGGCGTCTCGTTGAAACCGGTGGAAAGGGCACGTGCAGCGGCAAAGCCGCCGAGGCTCACCTTGTCGATGCAGGCCTCTGCACCGCCGCAAATCGCCACATCTGCTTCGCCGGAGCGGATCAGCCGCGCCGCATCGCCGATTGCCTGGACGCTGGCCGCACACGCCGTCACCGGAGCCCCGAGCGGCCCCTTGAAGCCATAGCGGATGCTGACCTGGCCGGCGGCGAGGTTGACGAGGAAGGACGGCACGGTGAAAGGCGACAGCCGCCGAACGCCGCGCGTTTCGCCGATCCGCACCGCTTCGGCGATCGCCGGAAATCCGCCGACGCCCGACGCGATGATCGTTGCCGTGCGCTCGCGCTCGACTTCGTCGGTCGGCATCCAGCCGGCCTGCCTCACCGCTTCCTCCGTCGCCGCCATGGTGAAGTGGATGAAGCGGTCCATCTTCTTCTGGTCCTTGGGCGTGATGTAACGGTCGGGATCAAAACCAGCCTCAGCATCTTCCGCGATACCGGGAACGATGCCGCCGACCTTGGCCGAGAGCTCGCCGACGATATCCTCCACCAGCACCCGCAGCCCCGAACCGCCATCGAGAAGGCGCTTCCAGGCGGGCTCGACACCGGTGCCGAGTGGCGAGACAAGTCCCATGCCGGTGACAACAATGCGATCCATTCTTTTGTCCTTTCTATGCGTCGATGCCGAGATACCAGGCGCGCATGCGGTTGATCCGCTCGTGCACCTCGTTGTCGGCGGCGGGGCCTGCAAGCAGGCTGGTGTTTTCGGGGGTCACTTCTTCGCCGGTCCGCGCATCGACCAGCATCGTCTGGCGCTCTCTGCCGGAAGCGGCATCGCCCAAGAGAAAGGCGAGGTCCTCTTCCGGGATGTGCCGGCTTCCCCAGGAAAACAGCGTCATCAGAACAGGAAAGAAATCACGGCCCTTTTCCGTCAGCAGATATTCGTAGCGGGCAGGGCGCTGATGGTAGAGCCGCCGTTCGAACAGCCCCTTTTCCGTCAGATGTTTGAGCCGCCGCGTCAGGATGTTCGGCGCCACGCCGAGGCTTTTCTGGAATTCGTCGAAGCGCGAAAGTCCCTGAAAGGCATCGCGCAGTATCAGCATGCTCCACCAGTCGCCGACGCTGTCGAGCGCACGCGCCGCCGGGCATTTGAAGTCGCTGAAGCTCGTCCGCTGCATGGCTGATGTCACTACAGCAGTGACTATCATCATGCAAGTTAGTTATATCAAACGTCGCCCTCAAAGGCCTCACCGTTGCGGCACGCGTGGCGTCAATGGAGAATGTGGCCGGGATCTAGGCTAAGAGCGGGAGACCGCCCCCCCAAGGAGACCGGCCGACAGGGTCAGACAAGCAGGAGATCTTTGAAGTGAAGTGCGGCGGAATTGTCGAGATCGGTGACATGGATTGCCCCGCCCGCTGCGCTTCCATCCGCATCATAGGATAAAATGCCGCTGGCCTGATCGTAGATCAGCTTGTCATCAGCCTCGAGCGCTTTTGTTCCGAGAACGAAATTCTCGGCCGAAAAGCTCGATGGCTTGAGCCCGGTGAAGACAGCATCGTCGAACACCAGCTTATCGCCTGCGGCTGACGAGAAATCCACGATCTTGTCGACGCTGGAATTGCTGGGATTCACATCGAAGACGAAGGAATCGGCTCCGCCTCCGCCGGTGAGAACGTCAGCACCGGTTTTGCCGAACAGCTTGTCGTTGCCGAGCCCGCCGATCAATCGGTCGTTCCCTTTCCCGCCGTTGAGGAAATTGTTTCCGTCGTTGCCGGTCAGAATGTTGGCCGTATTGTTGCCTGTCGCGCTGAGATTGGCCGTTCCGGTCAAGGTGAGGTTTTCGATCGTTCCAATCGTATGCTTCTGATCGGCAAGGCTGAAGGAGATCGACGCCTTGATGGTATCCGTTCCGCCGCCCCGGCTTTCGTCGACGATCTGGTTGGCATTGGTCACGGTGAAGGTGTCGTTGCCGGTGCCGCCATAGAGATGGCTGTTGGCCGGCGGCGGCGTGCTGGCGCCGCTGCCTGCTACCTCGATGATCAAGGGATGGTCGACGACATCGAGCGTCAGGGATGAGACGTTGCTGAGGCTTTTGATCGCCGTCGTTCCGGTCACGGGGTCGAAGACCTTAACGGAGCCGAACGAGGCGCCGAGATTGACCTTGACGGCTGTTGTCGCAGCCTGAATGGCGGTGTCGGAGGATTGGTTCCAGATATCGGGCTCGTTCCAGAGGATGATCTGGTAGCTCCCATCCGATTTTTCCGTGAGCAGGCTGCGGGCGGAGGACGGCAGGCCGTCGATCGAATAGTTGAGCGCTCCGGCGCTGAAGCTCGCCTTCTGAGCGCTGTCATCCGCAAGGATTTCGGTGAGGTTGTGGATCGCCGTCGCAGCCGGCTTGGCCGAATAGTCGAGATGAAAAAGGCCGAAATGCTTTTCCTGATTGGCGCCCTGCGGGTCGGAATAGGCGTCCAGCAGTTCGTAGATGAATGTCTGTTTCGATCCGAGTGCCGCGCCGTCCATCAGCGTATTGAGCAGGAGCTTTGCCTGCGTCGCTTCGCTGACGCCTTCCCAGCCGCCATTGGTGTCGGCGGTGAGCGAGGTGTGGTAACCGGTCTCGGTGATCGCCAGCGGCTTGCCCGGATCGGCAGCGCGCTGAACGCCGGATTCTCGGGAAAGCCATGAGAATGGTTGGTCGCCATCCTTCGCATAGGTGTGGATCGTCGTGTAGTCGGAGGCCGACGCGACCGTATATCCGGTAAAGCCGAGGACGGGGATATTCTTCAGCAAGGGATCGGCGCTGACGGCCGCAAACAGATCCTTCTGATAGGCAACCGCTGCTGCCTGGCCGCTCAGGCCATGATAGCTGACCGGCCAGTTGTTGACTTCGTTCGGACCTTCGATGCCAACGACCGATCCGGGATGGGCCTGCACGAAGGCGTGCAGCCGTTGGGCGACGGTGGCGGGGTCGACTTCCCGCTGGGCACTGAAGACGAATTGCACGCCGGCCTCGGCCGCATCGCCCAGATGCGTTTGGCCATTGGGGTCGGAAGCGGAGTTTGGGGCGTGATCGCGGACCGTATCAAGGCCAAGATAGTCGAGAGCCTTAACAACTTCTCCAACATTGGAATATTTTCCGTCGGTATAGTCGATATGCGTATCAATTCCAAAGGAACGAATAATATCGTTTGTTCTAACGGCTTGAGCCAAATTTTTTCTCCCAGTTCATGAGGGAATTGGCGATGGGAATTTATCCCATTTCTGATGCCGATTCGATTTAATACAGAAGGAGGGCTGCGCAGTATTGCCCGTTAACCATGATATGTTGTCCTGAATGTGGCCCGTTCCGGATCGCATTGAATGCCGAATCTATGCTTGCATTTTTGTATTCAGCCGGCTGATCATGCCCGAGTGAGATGGCCGCATGAGCGGGGACCGCAAATCCGACACGGCTTGGAGGATCGATGACCGTCAATGTTCAATTCCGGTTTCGCAGCGGTTTGCCTTCGATGGCGTTCGACAATGTCCGTCTCCGCGGCAGTTGGGACGAGCAAGGCCGTCCCTCGAACGGGTGGACGTCTCATCCGATGCAGCGCTCTCGTGACGAGGATGGCTATGATGTTTTTGTCGCCCGCGTGCCCTTTCCCGATGGCGAGATCGGTACGCATTTTCGCTGGGGGATCGAACTCGATCGGCCGGGCATTCCAGACCTATGGGCGATCGCCGCTGAATTGGACGATGAGGCCTCCTCGCGCCGCGAATGCTCCTTCCATCTCCAGCAGGGAATCGGGCCGCAGACCTATTATCTGACGTGGATCGGCCGTCTGGGAGCGAACCGGGTTGAGAAGCCCAACAGTTCCGACGGCATCCGCTTTTCGGTCTGGGCGCCAAACGCCAGGGCGATTTCGCTCGTGATAGCCGATCCTGCCATCGGCTACGTCGCCGACGACGGCACCGGAACGGTCGCAACCATCGGGATGCGAAGGACCGTTGATGGATTCTGGAGCGTTGAAACCGGCGAGGACGACGGCCTTTCCGATTTCGACAGCATGGTCGGCACGCCCTATATGTACCGCATCACCAGGGATGATGGATCGGTTGCTTACCGCACGGATATCTGGTCGCTCATGCAGATCGGCGCCGGAGACTTCGATCCGGATGGAGCCGTCTATCACGGATCGCCGGCGGCATTGGACGGACCGCAAAGCTGCTCGGTCGTCTGCGATCCGAAGCGGGTCGTACTTCCATCCGGGCAGGAGGTTGCCGCCGAGACGTTCTGGGTTGACGAATTCGTTGGCGGCCGAACACTTCCGGAGCGGCTCGAGGATCTGGTGATCTATGAATTGCACGTCGGCGCACTCGGTTTCGGCAAGGCCGCGCCCGGCACACTTGATGATGCCATTGCCTTCGTTGAGCATCTGTCGGCGCTCGGCGTCAACGCCGTGGAACTGCTGCCGATTGCGGAATTCGAGACCCGGGCCAACTGGGGTTACGGCACGTCGCATTTCTTTGCCGCCGACCAGGGGGCTGGCGGTACCGATCGGCTGAAGATGTTCGTGAAGGTCTGCCACCAGCGCGGCATCGCCGTTATCCTCGATGTCTGTTATAACCACTTCGATCCGGATGGCGAGCGGGCGCAATGGGCCTATGATTCCACCGATCAAACCCGCAACATCTATTATTGGTATGAGGGACGCCCCGGCGACTACGCCGATCCGACAGGCGGCTATATCGACAACATCTCCACGGGATGGGCGCCCCGCTTCCATGAGGAAGCCGTGCGCCAGCTTTTCGTCTCCAGCGCGGCATTTCTCGTCTCCGTCTGCCATATCGATAGTTTCCGCCTTGATCAGACCAGTTCGATCCATCAATATCCGGTGCTGCATGCCGATGGCCGGCGCGCCGATCGGGCCGCGGCCTTCGGGGCCAAGTTCCTGAAGCAGTGGACCCGCACGATGCGGCTGATCAAGCCGCAGCTTTTCCTGACGGCCGAGGATTATTCGGATTGGTCGGCGATGACCGAGCCAAGCCTGACCGGCGACGGGCTCGGCTTCGATGCGACCTGGTACGGTGATTTTCATCACAACCTCGTCGAATATCACGGCGGCGCGCAGGCGCAGCTGTTGAAGAATGCCGGTTTCGGCGACAAGCGGGCGCTGACCATGTCGTCTCTTGCCGGCGCGCTGCAGACGAGCGCGCGATCCAAGGTGGTCTACAACCAGTCGCATGACGATTGCGGCAATCGTGAAGGATCGGCGCGAACCGCTGTTATCGCCGTCAATTTCGCGCCAATCGCCGGTGAGACCAGGGCGTGGGCGGAGGCGAGATCCCGGTTCGCAGCGGCGATGACGCTGCCATCGCCGGGGACGCCGATGTTTTTCATGGGTGAGGAAATCGGCGCCCAGAAACCCTATCGCTACAATGATTTCCTCGAGAACCGGGAGAATATTCTCGGCGAAGCTGATGGTAGCGGCGCGGGGATGCTCAGCTGTTATCGCGATCTCATCGCGCTCAGCGTCCATCAGGATGCTATTCGATCCCGCAACATCGCCATTCCCGTGGTTCACGACGAAAATCGGGTGATCGCGTTTCATCGATGGAACGACGGCGAGGATTGCCTCGTCGTGGGGTCGCTGAACGACGCTCCCTTCGAACACGGCTATCGGCTGTACAGCGAACGCCTGGGCGATGACCTCTGGGAGGAGATCTTCAACACCGATGCTAAGATATATGGCGGCTGGAACGTCGGTAATGGCGGCGGAAGAATCAGAGCAACGGCGGGAGTGCTGAATGCCGTGTTGCCGGCATCAGGCGTTCTGGTCTTTCGCAGGCTCTGACGCTTCCGACGTCCCGTATGGTCAGGCAAAGCCGAGCGGCAGGTTTTCCACTTTCCTGTCATTGCCGTAGTCGCGCTCATGCGGCGAGCGACGACGGCCGTCGCGGCGAGCGGAAAGATCGATCCGGTTTTCGGCAAAGATCCCATCGGGCCAGGTGCCGGTGTCATGGCAATCGGCGTCGATCTTGGGTGCAAGGATTTTCAGGATCATCGGGGTTCCTCCACGGCGCAGCATCAACAGTTGGAAAGGTTGTCTGGTTCCATTCATAATCCCGCAATTATTAATAAATTAACCATAAATGCCGGTCTTCGGCAAAGGAGATCGCCGCCGGCCTAGCCGGACAGCCGCGATCGTTCTCAGGAACGTTCAATGGACGTTTGACGACGAGGACATCGACGCCAGCATTCCCTCAGTCGCGCGGACCAGCCGCGCCGTGCGCGCCAGCACTTCGGCGCCGGCCTCTGTCTCGGCAATCGTGGTTGCCATGCTCTCAATCCGTCCGCCACCTCAATCAGCGCTGGCAGCATGTCGGCCCGTCCGATCGCTTCGGCCGATCTGGCGAGTTTTCGCAACGCCTCCGAATAGCTCGATATCAATGCGCGTTTCCGATCTGCCGGAATATCGCAGAACGAGCGTTTTTCAGAGGGCGACAGTGGTGACTTCGACATGGACGCGACCTGTTGAACCTCGAACGAACTCGCATCCGCATTATTTGTTCCCGAGCCGGTCAATCGTCGCGAGGCCGGCCGCTTGCATTGAAATGGAACTCCGGACCTCGATGGCCGTTGAGGTGCATGAACACAGGAGGTTTCCATGCAGCTGATCGATACTCGGGTGACGCAGGCCGGCGACATCTTCACCGTCGAATTCCTGGGCGAGGGAGGAGAATCGATTTCCGTCAAAATCGACAACTCCCATGGCGAGCTCGATGACACGACGGCGGTCGACCACGCCAAGGTCATGATGGTTCAGCTGACCGCCTTTGCCGGCGCGGAAGCAGACGGCAGCATCAACCGTTACGATGCCTTGAGCAACGGCAATTTCGACGAAGGCAGCAAGGGTTTGATCGGCCAGCCGAGTGCGCGTTCGGCCGGCGACAGGCAAACGCTGGAAGAGGAACTCGATGAAGGCCTCGAGGACAGCTTTCCTGCAAGCGACCCTGTCTCGGCAACGGTATCATCCATTCCCGCCAACGCACGACGGCACTGATTTCACCGCGATCTCAATTCCAAATGCAGGCGAAGGCTGCCCCGGTTCCCGCGGGCAGCCTTCTTCTTACATGACAGATTGATGTCAAAACTGAGAAACAGGTGAAAACTCCAGCTGTGTGATTGACATGGGAGCCTTCTAGAGAGGGCACGAGAAGGGAGCGCCCGTGAGGCGCTGCCGACGTCTCGGAGACGCGCCCCATGAAAATCATTCAGATCACCGACACCCATTTCAGCCCCGGCAAGCCGCATTTCAACGGCAACTGGGCGCCGCTTCTGACCTGGATCGAAGCGACCGGTGCCGACCTGATCGTCCATACTGGCGATCTCACCGTCGATGGCGCCGACAAGGACGACGACATCACCTTCTCTATGGATCTGATGCGTCAGGTGTCGATCCCGATGCTGATCGTCCCCGGCAATCACGATATCGGCCACCTCAAGGGATCGGATCAGCCCGTCACTGCCGAGCGGCTGTCCCGCTGGCGCAGCCTTGCCGGCGACGACCGCTGGCTGGAAGATGCGGCCGGATGGCGCTTCATCGGATTGAACTCGCTGCTTCTCGGTCATGAGGATGACGAGGAAGAGGCGCAGTTCGAATGGCTTCACCAGGCGCTGTCCGACAGGGCAGGGCGGCGGGTGGCGCTGTTTGCGCACAAGCCGCTGTTCGTCGATGCACCCGGCGAAGGCGATACCGGATATTGGAGCGTTCGCCCGGCTCAGCGCCGGCGGCTCTATGATCTGATCGCTGCTCATGACGTGGCGCTGTTCGCAAGCGGCCATCTCCATTGGGCCTGGCAGGGTCGCTTCGGCAATACCCAGCTGACATGGGGTCCGTCGGCCGCCTTCATCATCGACAAGATGGAGCGCGAGATGCCGGGCGAGCGCCTGATCGGCGCTGTCGTCCACGAGTTCGATACTGGTGTCGAAAGCACGATCGTCGCCGTTCCCGGCATGACCGCGCATGTGCTCGACGATGTCGTGCACGAGGTCTACCCCCAGGCGGTCAAGCAGCGGGAACCCGTCGAATGAGCGCGCTCTCGCTTCGCGGCATCGCTAAGGCGTTCGGCGGCAACCAGATCCTTGATGGCGTCAGCCTGGATGTCGCCGCCGGCGAATTCATCGCGCTGGTCGGTCCTTCCGGGTGCGGCAAGAGCACGCTGTTGCGCGTCCTTGCCGGCCTCGACCACGCCGACCAGGGCGAGATCCTGATCGGCGGGCTGGATATGTCCGGCGTTGCGGCCGCCGACCGCAACATCGCCATGGTCTTTCAGTCCTACGCGCTTTATCCGCATCTGACGGCCTCTGAGAATATCGCCGTGCCTTTGGCGATGCGTCGGTTGTCGAGGATGCAGCGGCTGCCCTTCATCGGGTCGTTGATGCCGGGCCAGCGCGCCACCCGGAGGGCGATCGCCCGCGACGTCAGGGATATGGCGACATCGCTGAAGATCGACCACCTGCTTGACCGCAAGCCCGGCCAGATGTCGGGCGGCCAACGTCAGCGCGTGGCGCTGGCCCGCGCCATGGTGCGCCAGCCGAGCATCTTCCTGATGGACGAACCGCTCTCCAATCTCGATGCCAATCTGCGCGTTCACGCCCGAGGCGAGATCGTCGACCTGCATCGCCGCGCCGGCGTGCCGACGCTCTATGTCACTCACGACCAGGCGGAAGCGCTTTCCATCGCCGACCGTGTCGCCGTGATGATGGGCGGAAAGTTGCTGCAGATCGCCAGCCCCGAGGTCATCTACGACGATCCCGCCCATATCGAGGTCGCCCGCTTCATCGGCCAGCCGCGCATCAATCTCCTGCCGGCCTTTGCCGAAGGCGGCGTCATTCTCTGCGGCGGCCTGCGCCTGGCGCTTGAGAATGCGCCCGGCGGCAAGATGCCGGTCACGCTCGCCATTCGCCCGGAATTCGTCTTTGTCTCCAAGAGCCGGCATGACGGCCTTGCCGCTAGTATCGAACGCGTCGAATTCCTGGGCTCCGAAGTCATCCTCCATTGCCGGCTGGACGCGATCGGCGAGACTATCGTCGCCAAGGTTCAACCGGCCGAAGCCTCCGGCCTTGTTGCCGGCGATCCGGTCGGGCTGCGGCTTTTGCCCGACCGCACGCTGATCTTTGCCGAAGACGGCAGCCGGCTGGCCGGCGGCGTTGCAGTGGGTGATGCAGGGCTCGGCGCTGCCGATGCCGGGCTCGCTACAAGCGATGCCGGGCTCGCAATAAGCGATGCCCAGCGGGAGAGGGCGCATGGCTAGCATCGTCTCCATGGCCGTGCCGCAGGATGCCGCCGTTGCGCATCGGCGCAGCGAGGCCCGCATCGCCTGGATGCTGGTGATGCCGGCGATGGTCCTGCTATTCCTCTTCGTGCTTTTGCCGGTTGCATCAGTCATCGTGCTCGGCTTCACCGATTTCGAACTCGGCTACGGCAAGTTCCGTTTCGTCGGCTTCGAGAATTACGCGCATTTGGTCACCGACCGCACGTTTCGCAAGTCGCTGTGGAATACGACGGTCTATACCGCGGTCGTAGCACCCGTCTCGATCCTTCTCGGTCTCGGCATCGCCATGTTGATCGAGAGCGAGACGAAGGCGCGCAGCTTCTTCCGCACTGCCTATTTCCTCCCGGTCGCCTCGCTGATCGTCGCTATGGCGACCGTCTGGCAATATATGTTCCACCCCACAATCGGCCCGCTCAACGCACTGCTCGCCCTCGTCGGGATTCCCGGCCCGAACTGGCTGGGCAGCTCCGGCACGGTGCTTTACAGCCTCTCGATCATCGGCGTCTGGCAATCGGCCGGCTTCAATATGGTGCTGTTCCTGGCCGGACTGACGGCAATCCCGCGCGAGCTTTACGCGGCAGCCGAAGTGGACGGCGCCAGATCCTCCCTCGACCGGTTCCTGCTCGTCACCTGGCCGATGCTCGGGCCGACGACGCTTTTCGTCATCACCATCAGCATCACCAATTCAGTCAAGGTCTTCGAGACGGTGAAGACGCTGACCGAGGGCGGCCCGAACAAGGCGTCGGAGGTGCTGCTCTTCACGATCTACCAGGAAGGCTTCGTCTATCTGCGCGTCGGTTATGCCTCCGCGATGACGGTGGTCTTTCTGCTGATCCTGGTGGTGCTGATGTTCCTGCAGTACCGCGTTCTCGATCGCCGGGTGCATTACACATGATGACGAACGCTTCTTCCCTCGGCAGGATCATCCGCCTGGCGCTGCTTTCGCTCGGCGCAATCATCTTCCTGTCGCCCTATGTCTTCATGATCTCGACGGCCGGCAAGGCCCAAAGCGACATCTTCACCTCGTCGCTGTCGCTGATCCCGGCGCACTTCACCTATGCCGAAAATTTCGCCAAGGCCTTGAGCCGGGTACCGATGGCGCATCTGTTGTGGAACGGCGTCGTCGTCTGCGGGCTGATCTTCTTTTTCCAGGTGCTGGTGGCGATCCCTTGCGCCTACGCCATGGCAAAGCTGCGCTTCGGCGCCGCCCGCGCCATGATGGTGCTTGTCATGCTCGGCCTGCTAGTGCCGATCCATGCGACCGCGCTGCCGCTCTATGTCGCCTTCGACCGCGCCGCGCTGCTCAACAGCTATGCCGCCCTGGTCGCGCCCTTCACCATTTCGGTCTTCGCAATTTTCATGTTCCTGCAGTTCTTCCGCGCCATGCCTGATGATCTCATCCATGCCGCACGTCTCGACGGTATGTCGGAACTCGGAATCGTCGCCCGCGTCATCGTGCCGAATGCCTGGCCGGCGGTCACGGCCTTCGCCATCTTTTCGGTCGTCGCCCATTGGAACGATCTCTACTGGCCGCTGATCGTCATCAGCAAGCAGGACTATGCCACACCGCCGCTCGGCCTGATGTATTTCCGCGCCGCCGAGGCCGGCGACGACTACGGCGCGCTGATGGCGGCGACCCTCACCATTACCCTTCCCCTCGTCATCGCCTTCCTGCTTGCGCAGAAGCGCTTCGTCGAAGGCATCACCATGACCGGTCTCAAAGGCTGACCGGTTTCAACCCAGGAGAACGAGCGATGAAACATATCACCCAGCTTCTCGCCGCAGCGGCCGTCTCGATGGCAATCGCGCTTCCCGCGCATGCCGAGACGACGCTGACGGTTCACTACCCGATGCCGGGCTTCTTCAAGGACGTGATGGACACGATCTCGAAGAAGTTCATGGAAGAAAATCCCGATATCAAGATCCAGTTCGCCAGCCCGTCGGCCACCTATGAAGAAGGCATCCAGACGATCCTTCGCCAGGTCGGCACCAGCGAAATGCCCGATATCACCTTCATCGGCCTCAATCGCCTGCGCATGCTCGACGAACGCGACGTCGCCGTCGACCTCGGTCCGCTCGTCCAGAAGGACGGCAACATGGGCGAGCAGGGCTTCTCCGACACGATCCTCAAGCTTGCTCAGGTCAAGGGCAAGCAGGTGGGCCTGGCTTTCGCGACCTCCAACCCGATCATGTATTACAACGCCGATCTCGTGAAGGCGGCCGGCGGCGATCCGGAAAATCCGCCGAAGACCTGGGATGAGGTCATCGCGCTCGGTGGCAAGATCAAGGCGCTCGGCAATGGCGTCGACGGCATCGACTTCCGCTGGCAGGGCGACGACTGGATGTTTTCGGCACTGCTCTTCGGCGCCGGCGGCAAGATGCTGAGCGACGACGAAAGCAAGGTTGCCTTCAATGGGCCGGAAGGCCAGAAGGCCGTCGAAGTCTTGCATCGCCTGGTCACCGAAGGCGGTATGCCTGTGTTCACCAAGGCCGCCGGCGAACAGGCTTTCGCAGCCGGCAAGGTCGGTTTTGAGTTTCAGACCACAGGCGCGCTGCGCAACACGATCAAGAATGTCGGCAACAAGTTCGATCTGCGCACCGCCAAGATCCCGTTGATCGATCCGGTGAACGGCCGCCTGCCGACCGGCGGCAACGCCGTCGTCATCCTGACGCATGACGCCGCCAAGCAGGATGCCGCCTGGAAGTTCGCCAAATTCGCCGCCGGCCCTTATGGCGCTTCCGTCGTCGTGCCCGGCACCGGTTATGTCCCGAACAACGAGCTCGCCGCGAAGTCGGCCGATTATCTCGGCGATTTCTACAAGCAGAACCCGCTGTTCCAGGCAGGCCTCAGCCAGATGCCGGTGATGATCCCCTGGTATGCCTTCCCAGGCTCGAATGGCGTCAAGGTCACGCAGACCATCGTCGACAATCTCTCGCGCATCGTCGACCAGTCGGCCGAGCCGAAGGAAGCGCTCGATGACGCAGCCGCCGATGTCGAGGGCATGCTGCCGCGCAGCTGATCGGTTTCCCAATCGGGAACAGGGCAGGGCCGCCACGCCGAGCGCGTGGCGGCCTTGTTGTTTCGCAAGCGTCAGATGGCGCGCACGGTGCCACCGCGGCGAAGCGTATAGGCGACATTAAGATGGCGGGCAGGGGCGGCGTTCTCCGCCATGTCGAGCAGCAGCGAGGCGGCCGTCGCCCCCATGCTGGCATCCGGCATTTCGATGGTCGTCAGCGGTGGATCGATCAGCCGGCCGATGGCGATGCCGTCGAAGCCGGCGACCGAAACATCCCCAGGCACGGAAAGCCCCTCGCGCTTCAGCGCGCCGATGACGCCGAGCGCCAGGAGATCGTTGGAGGCGATGATCGCCGTCGGCGCAAGCGAAGTCATCGCGACGCCAAGATCGAGCTGGTCATAGCCGCTGACGAACGGGATCTGTACGGCATCGAGTGGTGTCAGCCCGTTCTCGGCCATAGCGTCGAGATAACCGCGGTAGCGAAGGTGGGCGCGGTCGGAGGCGACAAAATTGCCGGAGAGAAACAGAATGCGGCGATGGCCCATGCCGATCAGAAATGTTGTGACCTCGCGGCCGGCGCCACGATTGTCGGCGGTAACAGCCGCCGGAAACTGCGCCGTCGGCAGGTTGTTGAGCAGCACGGTCGGCGGGAGCTTCGCAAGCAGCGCCTGGCTGGTCGACGGATTGCAGACGGTGAGGATCAGCCCGGTCGGCCGGTCGTTCAGGAGTGCTGCGACGGCATCGGCCTCGCGCGCCGGATCATAATTCGACTGGGCGATCAGGACGCCATGGCCGGCCACCAGCATGCGGTTCTGGATGCTCGACAGCGACGAGGCAAACACCGGATTGGTGATGCTCGGAATCAGCACGCCGATCACAGGCCTGCGTCCGAGCCTGCCGGCGGACGAGCCGGCCGGGCGATAACCGAGTTCGGCGGCCGCACGGCGCACCTTGCGCACCATCAGGTCGCTGGCCGGTCCGTTGCGGTTGAGAACCCTGCTTGCGGTCGCCAGCGAGCATCCTGCCCGGAACGCGACCTGCTCCAATGTCGCCATCGAAAACGCCTCCTGGTGACAGTATCGAGGCGCAATCCCTTAGGCGGGTTCGATGACATTGGTCTGACACCCACAGCATGATGCCGAAACCTGTGAACAGTTTTCGGACGACATCATGCTCTAACTCTCTAATTGAAAACAGGTTTCAGATTTTCGGCCGACCGGGCGTAAAATCATCCTGTCCTAGGGAGAGTTATCTACTTCTTATTCATTACAAACATGGAAGTTGATGGGGAATGCAACCTGTGGAATAGTCAGGTTGGCGCGATCTACCCTCTTCATTCTCATCACCTGGACAAGAATGTCTCACAAAAAAATGGAATGCTCCACGGTGTGGTGGTTTCTCGCGACGATCTCCCTCGCCGCAAACTTCATGTCGCCAGCCTATGCGGACAGCCCGTCCGTGCCCTGGCCACAAACGCAAAGCGACATCCAAGCCGATCCCCACGTGCGTTTCGGCATGCTCGCCAACGGCATGCGATTTGCGATCATGCGCAATGTCACGCCGCCCGGACAGGCGGCGATCCGTTTTCGCATTGGCTCCGGTTCGCTCGACGAAAACGACAACCAGCAGGGTCTGGCGCATGTTCTCGAGCACATGGCCTTCAAGGGTTCCACACATGTCGCCGAAGGGGAGATGATCCGTATCTTGCAGCGCAAGGGTTTGGCCTTCGGGCCGGACACCAACGCCCATACCTCATATGACGAGACTGTCTATGCACTCGATCTGCCCGAGGTCGATGCAGACACGGTTTCGACGGGCCTGATGCTGATGCGAGAAACGGCGAGCGAGTTGAGCCTCGATGCCAACGCCTTCGATCGCGAACGCGGCGTCATCTTGTCGGAGGAGCGGCTGCGCGACACACCGCAGTATCGCGCGGCGCTCGAAATCATGAATTCGTTGCTTGCCGGTAAGCGTGCGACCATGCGCGCGCCGATCGGCAAAGCCGACATCATCAGCAATGCGCCTGTGGCCCTCGTCCGTGATTATTACCGGGCCAACTATAGACCCGATCGGGCAACGCTGATCGTGGTGGGGGATATCGACCCCGCCGGCATGGAAACGGAAATCCGGCAGCGCTTCGGCGATTGGAAGGCCGTGGATCCGGCGCCGGCAAAACCGGATCTCGGCACGCTGGTGACGAAAGGCGAAAGCGCCGACCTCATCGTTGTTCCCGGCGGCATGACGAGCGTACAGGTCGCCTGGACACGTCTCTTTGACGCGGCGCCTGACACTTTCGCCAAGCGCCGGGCCGAACTTATTGAAAGTCTCGGACTTATGGTGCTCAATCGCCGGGTGAGCACCATCGCCGGCAAGGCGGATGCCCCGTTCATCAGTGCGGGTGTCGGCTCTCAGGATATCGTCGATTCCGCTCATGTCGTGCTGATTGCGGCGAACTCCGAGCCGGACAAATGGCAGGCGGCGCTCACGGCCATTGACCAGGAACAGCGTCGTATCCAGGAGTTCGGCGCTACGCAGGCGGAGATCGATCGCGAAATCCTCGACTATCGTTCGGCCCTGCAGGCTGCTGCGGCCGGAGCCGCGACGCGCACGACCACCGACGTCGCTTCCCTGCTGGCGAGCAGCGTCGATGACGATCAAGTCTTCACCTCGCCTGCCGAAGACCTCTCGCTGTTCGAGACGATGACGAACGGCGTCACGGCGGCCGAGGTCAATCAGGCGCTGCAGCGTGCGTTCTCCGGCAACGGTCCGCAGGTCGTGCTACAGACGGCCCAATCACCTGAGGGCGGAGCCGACGCGGTTCGGCAAGTCTACGATGCTTCGAATGCCGTTGCCGTCTCGGCGCTATCCAATGCAGCTGACGTCGCCTGGCCCTACGCCCATTTCGGCGCGCCGGGCGCCGTGGTCGAACGCCGCGCCGTCGACGATCTCGGCTTGGCCATGGTGCGCTTTTCCAACGGCGTACGGCTTACCGTCAAGCCAACCAAGCTGCGTGCCAACGAAGTGCTGGTGCGTGAAAATATCGGCGGTGGTCGGCTGGACCTGCCGCACGACCGTTCCGCCCCGATCTGGGCATCTCCGGCCGTCGTGCTGTCCGGCGTCAAGGCCATGGATTACCAGGATATCCAGAAAGCGCTGACGGCCAACATCGTCGGCATCGATTTCTCGGTAGGCGATAGCTCCTTCAGGTTCGACGGTCGTACAAGGACTGAAGATCTTGCAACGCAGCTGCAGCTCATGACCGCATACACCTCCGATCCCGCCTATCGCCCCGAGGCTTTCAAGCGTGTGCAGCAAGCCTATTTGAGCGGTATCGATCAGTATGAGGCGACGCCCGGCGGCGTTGTCAGCCGCGATTTCCCAGGTCTCGTCCATTCGGGCGACCCGCGCTGGACCTTCCCCGATCGCGCACAGTTGTCGGCCGCTCATCCAGACGATTTCGAGGCGCTGTTCCAACCTATGATCTCCAACGGCCCAATCGATATCACCATCGTCGGCGACGTGACGGTGGACGACGCGATCCGGCTGACAGCTGAAACCTTTGGCGCCTTGCCGCCGCGCTCGCAGACGACGTCGAGCGACGACGGGAGCGACGTGCGTTTTCCGGCGACGACCGAGAAGCCCGTTGTGGAGGCCCATAACGGCAGGGCAGATAACGCCGCCGCCGCGGTAGGGGTTCCCATTGGCGATTTGCTTTCCGACCTGCCGCGGTCCTTCACCGCCAATCTCGCCACCCAGATTTTCCAAAACAGGTTGATCGACCAGTTTCGTATCGCAGAGGGATCAAGCTATGTGATGGAGGGCGATGCTGACCTGTCAAGTGAACTCCCTGGCTACGGCTACGCATATTTCTACGTCGAGACAGACCCGGCAAAGGTCGCGCGCTTCTACGCACTCGTCGACGAGATCGCCAAGGATCTGCGGTCGCGTGATGTCTCCCCGGACGAACTCACGCGCGCCCGGGAACCCATTATCGAGACACTGAAGCATCAGCAGCAGGGTAACGAATATTGGATCGAATATCTGCACGGCGCTCAGACGGATTCGCGTGGTTTAGACCGGATACGCGACAATCTCAGCGGCTACGAGAAGGTTGCCGCCGCAGATATTCGCGCTTTTGCCACGACCTATTTCAGCCCGGAAAAATTCTGGAAATTCGAAGTGCTGCCGCCGGCGGTGCGATAGGAACGGCGTTTCACCACGCGCATGTTCATCTCCGCGCGAAGCGCAAAGCCGTGTGTCTTGTAGAGCGAAATGGCCGACGTGTTTGCCGCATAGGCGTGCAGATAAGCTGTGTCGCCGCTCGATGCGATTTCGCCGGCAACGAAGCGGAAGAGCAGGGTGCCGAGGCCGCGTCCCTGGAAATCCGGATGGGTGCAAAGCCCGCTGAGCTCGATGAAGCCTGTCTGCCGCATCCGTTGCCCGGCCATCGCCAGCAGGCGGCCTTCGCTCTTGATCCCCCAGAAGCGGCCGAGGCTCTGGGCTCGCAACGTGAACGGCCCGGGTTTCGTCAGTGTCGCCAAATCAAGCATGTCGGCGGCATCGGACTCCGTCAGCGGCTGGATGCGAGAATCGGAAATTCGCTCGTGGGGCCGCTCGGCAATCATCTGGACCACCGATGCCTCCGTTGCAACGGCAAGACCCGCTGGAATGGCGATCGGCCCGGATTCGACGAGAATCATGCTCTCTTCCTGCGAAGGCAGGTCCTCCAAGGCGTCGAGGCTCTCCGGCGTATCGTCGGCGGACGCCGCGAAAGGAACGATGGAAGGTGGGTATCGCCGCGCGGACTTGCCGCCTTCGGCAAGATCGGCATGGGCGGTCTCCAGCGCGCTCCAGATCGGTCGGTCGAGGATATGGGGCATTATCGTTCCTCCTCGGCGGCGTTGCGGCGCGCAAGCGGCACCGCCGCAAGCCCGTCCTCGATGGCCGCGAGCTGTTCGAGGATCGGCCCGTCGAGATCGCCGCAGAGATCTGCAACGGCGGCGGCGATGCGCGGCCAGATCACCTTTTTCGAATGGTCGACGAGGTCCTGTCCCTTGTCGGTCAGCGAGACCAGTCTGCGACGCTGATCATCCGGGGCCGGCTGCATGTCGACGTAACCAAGTTCGAGAAGCTGGCCGACGGTGCGGGTTGCGCCGGGCTGGGTGATGCCCACCGCCTGCGCGAGCTCGCCGATCGTCAGCGGCCCAGACCGATCGATCGCTGCCGTACGGGCGCGCAGGCTGATGGATGATACGCCACAGACGGCGCGGGAAGCGCATCTGATGCTGACACGCGCGATTTCGCTCGACCCTGATTATGCCGAGCCCTATCGCTGGCTTGCCATAAACCACTGGATGGGTGAGGTGCATTCCGGCGGACCGACGGAGCCTACGCGCAAGAATGCTCTGCAACTGGCGCGCAAGGCTGTAGCGATCGATCCCAACGATGCCGGCTGCCGCTGGGTCCTGGCTTACCTGCTTGCCTATGAGCGCAGTTTCGCCGAGGCGGATGCGGAATTCGCCAGGGCGATCGAGCTCGACCCCAACGACGCCGACACCTTTGCGGCATTATCCGACATCGCGGTCCTGGCCGGGCGGATCGGGGAGGGCCTTGAGCACATCGCCAAGGCCTTTCGGCTGAACCCGTTCCCGGCAAGCTGGTACTATCTGACGCTCGGCCAGGCGCAATATGCCGCCGGCCAGTACGAAGCCGCCATCGAGACGCTGCGCCGGGACGAGACCTATCGCACGAGCTCACGCCGTTTCCTGGCGGCAAGCCTTGCCCAACTCGGCCGGCTCGACGAGGCGCATGCCGAGGTCGAATTGTTCCTCGTCGCCAACCCGCATTTTTCAACCCGCCACTGGGCGGCGGCCGAACCGTTCCGTGACGCTCGGACGCTTGCGCATTTCATCGACGGCTACCGCAAGGCCGGTCTCCCCGAGTGATGCGCTGGTGCGACGAAATTAGAGGGTGCCGGGTCGTCCGCTGGTGGTCGATTGACTTGCAGAAGACAAAAAGCTCTCTTCGGCGGTGGGTACTCTTCCCTCGGGTGTCAGGTCGTCCACCGCTTTGGGAAGGTCGCGCTTGAGGCGCCCCAGAATCTCTTCATGCGAAAGGCCGGTACTGGCCGCGATCTCGTTGAGAACGTCCGGTCCCAGTGCTTCCGCGAGCTGGCCGTCATTAATGTCCGCATTCGGACCGGGTTTTACCCACGACTCCGCCTTGTCACCGTGACCATTCTGCTGAAACGTCTTCAGCAGATCGCCCAGACCGCCGCTGACGACGCTTCCGGACGTCAGCCCGCCGAGAAGTCCGCCGAGACCACCCGAACCGGCCAGTCCGCCAAGAAGGCCGCCAAGCCCGCCGGGCTGCTGGTTTCCCGCGCCGGCCTGCTGAGGATTCTGAATGCCCCGTAGGAGCTCTCCGATTTTGTCTCTATTTTGGTAGCCGGCAACGGCAAGCACGGCGAGAAGCGCCTTCAATTGACCGCTCATCATGATGAATCCTCCTATGGTGCTCAATGCACGCGACCCAAAGCAGAGCGCTGCATGGGCAGCAATGTCCAGAGGGGCCAAAGGTTCCGTCGCTTTGAAAACAAGGCCGCACGGTTGGAATCCTTCGATGGTCTCGAAGGCCGGCCGTCCCACCTCATGGCTCACGCCGCGGTCAGATTTCCGGGCAGCCGCGCTGGTTTGCGAAGGTCATTCGTTCCGGTCCACGGCGCGTCATCCCCTGCACAACGATTCTGCGTGGAGACATGCGTACGATCTGTGCTCTGCGAAGTCCTTCGCTCCGCGCGATGTCGAGAGCATCATACGGGTCGCAGCCTCGCGGTCCGCGGCGATCATATCCATATCGATCACGATCGCGATCCCGGTCGTAAACGCCGACGCCACCGGGGCCGAGCCGCAGCTCCAAATCCTGCGCGGCCGCGATCGTCGGCGAGATCGTCAACCCGGTTATCGCGGCCAAGCCGACCAGTACGAACTGAAGAGATTTCCGCATGAGTTCCTCCCATGGTTCAATGTTTATATAAATGACAACATCGCCATGCGAGATTTGTTCCTTGAGATAAGAGGAGTCGATGCGAGCGACGAACTTGTAGTTCGTCTCATGGAAAGCGCGTCACATGAATCCAATTTCGATGCGACGCGCTTTAAAGATCATTCGCTTCAAACAGCCATGTTCGACGCTGCCGACATCACCTCCCGCGGGGTGGGACTGCCGAACATATATGGCGGCCATCCGCTTCGACTTCGGTGAAACACCAGCGCACGACACCATCCGATCGAGCAGAAATTCGCCTGCGGGCTGGCCTTCGCCGATGGCGATCACGCAGCGTCGTTCGGCGGCAACCGGTCGATCAGTCTCAGTCTGGCGCACGGTGGTTCCGCTCCGGTTTCCTGATCGGTCGTCCGGTTCTGGCCAGATCGATCGCAACCTCAGCCCTTCCGGGGACGGACCTCCATGAATACGTATGGCGCGCCGGTTCCCGATGGGATCGCATACACGTCATAGGACGCCTGCGGGTCGTCGCCCATTCCCAACGAGCCGGACGGCATGCCCGGCACGGCCAGCCCCCGGACCGACGGCCGCTTCTGCAACAGGCGCTGGACGGCCTCGAGCGGCACATGTCCCTCGAGGTAGTATTCCTCAATGACGGCGGTGTGGCAGCTCTGCACGTCGGCCGGCACGCCCAACTGCGCCTTGATCGCTGAAAGGTCGTCGGTGTCGCGAGTGTCCAGCGAAAATCCTGCTGCCGCCATCGCCTGCGACCATTCATGACAGCAGCCGCAGTTTGGATCCTTGTAGACCGTCATCTTCGTCGGCGTGGCGGCACGTGTCCCTCCGCCAAGAAACGCCATGGCGGATGCCGCCATTGTAATGAAGCTTCTCCTGTACATCATCTCCACTCCTTGATGTCCTGCCGCCCGGATTGAGACCGGGCGGCAGGAGCCCACTATTTTACTTCGGTGACGGTCAGCTTGCCGTTCACCCGTTCGGCGACGAATTCGATCTTCGAACCTTCCTTCAGCCTTTCGAGCAGAGCTGGGTCTTCGACCCGGAAAACCATCGTCATCGCAGGCATGTCGAGGCTCTTCAGGTCCTCATGCTTGATGGTCACCTTGTTCGCTTTGGCGTCGACCTTGTTGACGACACCCTTGGTGAATTCCTGGGCGAACGCACCGAAAGCCGCACCGGCAGAGAGCAGGGCGGCCACGCTGATTTTGATCATGGCAGTTTTCATGTTCGTAGCTCCTTTTTGCGGATTATTTCCCGGCAACGGTGACGTCGCCGTGCATGCCGGCTTCATAGTGGCCGGGGATCAGGCAGGCGAACTTGAACTCGCCGTCGGTGGTGAATTTCCAGACGATCTCGCCGGATTGGCCTGCCGGAAGACGGATGGAATTGGCGTCGGCATGTTCCATTTCCGGGAACTTCTCCATGACCTTCTTGTGTTCCAGAATCTTGTCTTCCTGATCGAGCACGAATTCGTGGTCGATGGTTCCGGCATTCTTGATCGCGATCTTGACGGTCTGCCCCTTGCGGACGTTGAAGACCGCGGGGGTGAAGAGCATCTTTCCGTCGTCAGTTTCCTTCATCGTGACGCGGATGGTCTGTGTCGCTTTGGCCTTGTCGCCGGGTTCTCCGACAGCCATCTTCTCACCGTGGCCACCGGCATGATTGCCGGAAGCGAGCGCTGGAGACGCGAGGGCGACGAGCGCCAGTGCCATGAGATAATTCTTCATCCGTAATTCCTTTCGATGTTGAGATGGACCTCAGCCGTTTGTCGGCTTCGGCGTAATTTGCGTCTTTGCGTCTTTGGCCTTGGTCGCGTCTGGCAATTCGCCAGTCCATTCCCAAGCCTGGGTCCCGGGTGGGTTTTCGCACCAACCCGGATCGGTGTAATCGTCTGCCGAGATGCCCTCGCGGACCTTCACGACTGAGAACATGCCGCCCATTTCGATCGGACCATGCGGCCCCCAGCCGGTCATCATCGGAACGGTATTCTCGGGGATAGGCATTTCCATTTCGCCCATGTCGGCCATGCCCTTGGTGCCCATGGGCATGTATTCCGGCTGCAGCTTCCTGATCTTTTCGGCGACTTTCGATTTGTCCGCACCGATGAAGGTTGGAATGTCGTGACCCATGGCGTTCATCGTGTGGTGCGATTTGTGGCAATGGATCGCCCAGTCGCCGAGATACTTGGCGTCGAACTCATAGGCGCGCATCGCGCCGACGGGGATGTCGATGCTCACCTCCGGCCACCGCGCTTCCGGCCGCACCCAGCCACCGTCGGTACAGGTCACCTCGAAATCGTAGCCATGCATGTGGATCGGATGGTTGGTCATCGTCAGGTTGCCGACGCGGACGCGCACCCTGTCGTTCTTCGACACGACCAGAGGGCTGATGTCCGGGAACACGCGGCTGTTCCAGCACCACATGTTGAAGTCGGTCATCTCCATGATCCGCGGCACGTAGGAGCCGGGGTCGATGTCGTAAGCGTTGAGCAGGAAGACGAAGTCTCGGTCGACGCGCATGAACTTGGGATCTTTCGGATGGATCACGAAGAAACCCATCATGCCCATGGCCATCTGCACCATCTCGTCGGAATGCGGGTGATACATGAAGGTGCCGGATTTCACGAGGTCGAACTCGTAGACGTAGGTCTTGCCGACTGGAATATGCGGCTGCGTCAGGCCGCCGACGCCGTCCATGCCCGATGGCAAGATCATGCCGTGCCAGTGGATCGTCGTGTGCTCCGGCAGCTTGTTGGTGACGAAGATGCGGACGCGATCTCCTTCGACGGCCTCGATGGTTGGCCCCGGAGATTGGCCGTTGTAGCCCCACAGATAGGCGGTCATGCCGTCGGCCATCTCGCGTTCGACGGGTTCGGCGACGAGGTGGAACTCCTTGACGCCGTTGTTCATCCGATGGGGCAGGGTCCAGCCATTCAGCGTAACCACTGGCTGGTAATCTGGTCCCGATGTTGGTTGGAGCGGCGGCTGCATATCCGCCGATTCCATTGTCGGTGCGTCCGGCAAGCCCATTGCCGACGTCTTTGTCCAGGCGGCCGTCGAAAGCAGAGCGGCGCTGGCTCCAATGATCTGTCTTCTATTGAACATAGCGATGTTCCTTTCTCAATGACCGCCGCCAGCGCTGCTTTCGGAAGCAGTGGCGACCTCGGTCTCTGCCGACGCCTTCGTCGCGCCGCCGCCGTAGATCGCAGGCGCCAGATCGGCTTCGGCCAGCCAGAAATCTCGCTTCGCGTTGACGGAGAGCAGGATGGAGTTGATCTTGTCGCGGGTGTCTGTCAGCAGCTCGAAGGTGTTCGAGATCATGCCGTTGTAGGTCAGCAGGGATTCCTCCTCGACCTTGGTGCGCAGCGGCACGACGCTGTTGCGGTAGTGCCGCGCGATGTCGTAGTTCGAGCGGTAAGCCTCGTAGGCGGAGCGTGCTTCTGAGCGGACGTTGACGGCTTTCTCCGCCAGCAGGTTCGCCGCCCGCATGTAGGCCAGTTCAGACTTGCGCATCCGCGCCTTGCCGGTGTCGAAGATCGGGATGGCGAACTCAAGCTCGACTTGCGCAGTGGTTCGCGTTTTCTTCTCGTCGTCCTCGATTTCGCGTTCCGTTTCGAAACCGGTCAGGATGTCGAGGTCGGTCACATAGCGCGTCGCCTCGGTGAGGCCGTAGGACTTGGCCGTGGCCTCAAGGTCGAGCTTGGCGATCTGCAGATCGATGCGGTTCCTGAGAGCCTCGGCCTCGATGGTATCGCGTCTGATGACGGACTTGGGCAGCGGCGGCAGACCGTCGGGAACCTGATAGTCCAGGTCGGTGCCCCAGAGGCCCATCAGCCGCGTCAGCTCCTCCTTGGCAAGACGGGCGGAGAGGCGGGCCTTCGCCGTTTCTCCGGCGAGTTCGGCGACGAAGACATGCTCACGGGCTTGAGCGCCCTTGGTCATAGCGCCGGTCTCGCCAAGCTTCTCCGCGAGTTCCGAGGCTGCGTCGGCGGTCGCCTGGGCACGCTGGAGCTGCCCGACGGTCTCCCATGACGCCACCGCGCCGATCCAGGCGCGCCGCGTGTCGGCGGCGACCTGAAGTGTCTTCACCGCCGCGGTCAATTGCGCCTGCCGGAAGCGGGTGTCGGCGATCGCCATGTCCCTGTTCTTCGTGGCGAGCGCCAGGATGTTCGTCGCAATCATTCCTTCGATCGTCTTGAACGCCTCCAGGCCCGGCGCGCCCATGCCGGTAGTGCCGATGGAGACAGACGGGTTGAGGAACATCGTCGTTTGCCAGGCGTCGGCCGCGCTGTCGCCGAGATCGGCGTAGGCGGCCTGCAGTCCCTTGTTGTTGAGCAGCGCGATCTGGACGGCCGTCTCGACGTCGAGAGGCTTCGTTCGAGGAAGCAGGCTTTTGACTTGAGCTGCCGCCGATCGAGCCTGGTTCTGGTTCTGGATCCAGACGGTCTCTTTCGCCGTGACGGTGGCGGTTTTGTTGGCAACGGAGGTGAAGCCCGCCTCTTTGCGGGAATACTCGGCGCCTGTGACACAGCCGCTCAAAGCGAGCGGAAATGCCAGCGCCAAGATCAGTTTTCTGGTGCCGATCATGAGTCGTCTCCATTCATGGGAGACTGCAGATCGTTCTGTCTGCGCCAGGGCTTGGGATCGACCGGCTGCCGGGCGACGTAGCCTGCGATCGGCGACCTGTATGCCGCCGGAGGTGCGGACGGCTGGTCGACAGCGGTGGGAAACGCCACCACGTCGGGAGGAAGTGTGGATGCGCAGCCGCCGACGACAAGCGGCAGCCCCACCACGAAAAGCGAGGGTTTCATTATGAAATTTCCGAATAGGAGATAGCCTTACGGCGCGCTCGCCCGGAAGCAGGCAAGCGTCCGACTAGACCCGATCAAACGGGTAGGTCTCTATTCAGATATTCGGGGGACGGTGGAGGGGCGGCAGCTCGCCAAGGGTCGTCCGGTCGTCGATGAACTGCCGGATCGAGGTTACGACGGGTCCGTCGACATCCTGGCCTTCACAAATGATGCCGAGCCCGCCACAGAAATCCTTGCAGCATTCTTGCTTGACAGGCTTCGATACGCCATCGGCGTCATCACTGACGTCGCCCTGGGAGTGGTCATGGACAGTCATCTGCGTCATGTCATGGCCATCATGATGCTGCATTGCATCGGACTCGGACAGTACCGCTGCCGCCTCGGGGAAGGAGGAGCCATGCATGGCGGCGCTGGCGTTCGACAGCGAGTACCCCGCCAGTGATACGATGATCACCAGCCGCATCATCACGAGCAGCCTGCTCATTGCGATTCGGTACATCTTGCCCATGCTCCTCGAACTACACGCAATGCAGCTCGATTTCAATTGCGACTTCATCTGTCGTCGATGTTCGCGTCCTTTATGTGGCACGGAACCGCTTGCCGTTCAGATCCTGGATTCTCAGCCAACACCGGCCGCTACGTCGTGCTGCTGTTCGCCACGTTACAGATCCTCGGCTGACCGCTTCCGGCGCGGGAACACCATCCGGTCGACCGTCTCGTCACGAGCGACGATCGTGTGCCAAATCGCCGCCGTGAGATGCAGCGCCACCATCGCCAGGATTATCCTCGATCCGACGACGTGGTATGGCGCAATCCCGAACCAGAAGTAGCTCGCGACGAGGCCCATGCAGGCCTGTCCAATGATCGCGGCGTAGAAGGCGTGGTGAAGCGCCGCGGCTGCTCGCTCACTCCATGAGCTGGGTGCGCTGGTTTCGGAGGGCTGAAGAAGACGAAGAACCAACCGCAGGCCCATCAGCAGGCCAATCGCCATACCCGCGTAGTTGTGGAGATGGTGCTGGACGACGTCCCAGTACGCCGGAGTCATGCCCATGTGGACGGCGTGATGGGTTCTCTCGATGCTGCCGCCCGTCAGATACTGGACCGGCACCAAGAGGGCGATCAGCCAGTGAAGTCCTATCTGGGCCAGCGAATAGCCAGGTTTCATCGAATTTTTCCGAGCGAGAGGCGCAGACTAGCCCGCGACGGTTAATGCTTCCTCATCGGCCGTTGCTAAAAGAAATAAGTGCTACAGATCAACCTTCCATTGGAACATTTCTGCTGGCGCCCAGTTCGGCGCCGGAAGGGAACCCAGCCGAATGAGACTTGGAAGCATCTTCCGGTACGCTCAGCTTTTGCTCGTCGCTCTCCTGGTGGCGGCGAGTTCTTTCGGCATGGCCGCGGCGCCGAGCACCCTGCAAAGCCAGCACTGTGCCGTCGTGGGGGAGCGTGATCGCCATGCGGGGCATGCCTGCGGCACGCAGGCCGGGTGCTGTTCGGCGATGCACTGCTGTCCGATCCTTGCGGAACTTGCCAAGGTCGCGGCTCCGCGCTTCGAACCGGGGAGGCATGAACGGACGGAGCCCGTCGACAGGCCGCTCCTGCTGGTCCGTTCAATCGATCCGCCGCCCCGATTACAGGCGGGCTAAGACGGACCAAACAATCAACCAGATTTCGGAGATCGAAAAATGAAGACGTTCACCAAGCTTGCCTTGTGCACGGCAGTCGCCACCGGCTTTGCTATCCTGCCATCGGCGGTTTCCGCCCAGTCGACGATGGCCTATCCGGAAAAATGCAAGTCCAAAGACATGGACATGTCGAAGGCGGACATGCCTTCGGGCGGCATGCCGATGGGCGACATGACCGACTACCAGAAGGCGTCGATGGACGGCATGAAGGGCATGCACATGAACATGATGCAGGGGATGATGAAGAAGGACGCCGACGTCTCCTTCGTCTGCGGCATGATTGCCCACCATATGGGCGCGATCAGCATGTCGGAGGTCGAACTCAAGTACGGCAACAATGAAGAGGCCAAGCAGATGGCACAGAAGGTCATCGAAGCCCAGAAAAAGGAGATCGAAGAGATGTCCAAGTGGGTGGACAAGGAAGTCAAATAGGAGATTGCGCCATGCATCATATATCGACTGAAATCAAAGCCTGCATCGACAACTGCCTCGCCTGCTACAGCGAATGCCTGTCGATGGCCATGGGACATTGCCTGGAACTGGGTGGGGAGCATACCAAGCCTCCGCACTTCAAGCTGATGATGGCATGCGCGGAGATTTGCCGGACCTCAGCGCACTTCATGCTGATCGGCTCGGAGCACCACAAGCATGTCTGCGGGGAATGCGCAGAAATCTGCGGCCAGTGCGCCGAAGACTGCGAGCGGGTGGGCGACATGCAAAGCTGCGTCGACGCCTGCCGCCGTTGCGCCGATAGCTGCCGCAAGATGGCGGCGTGATCGGGGAGGGCGTTCTCCGTCCGCGCCCTTCCTGCCCAGATGAGAACGGATATCCGTTGAAGCGACGGATATCCGAAGCAAGCGGCATGGCCCGGTTTGGAACGCAGCGTTTATGAAACAACCCGCTTATATGAAGAAGGCTGGGCTGCTCTCCATCGTGGGAGCAGTCCTGATGGCCGGGCTTCCATCGCCCGCCTCGGAGGACCTCGTCTCCCGTCGACAGGCGGACATGAAGGCCATGGCCGCCGCGGCGAAGACGATCTCCGGCATGTTCAAGGATCCGGCGGCCTACAACGCCAGCGAGTTCAAATGGGCGGCCGACACCATCCGCGACAAGTCCGGGAGTATTCTCTCCGCACTTTTCGCGTCCGAGGCCGACAGTCGGCAATCGAAGGCCGGGCCGAACATCCTTAAGGAGCGCGACCGGTTCGACCGCATCGCCAACGACCTGCGCGACTACGCCGTCGCGCTGGACGCCGCCGCGCAGAATAACCCAGGACAGATGTCCGCCAGCATGCGCATGAAGCCTGGGGAAGCGATGGGTGGCGGCCCGCTCGGCACCCATGTTCGCAACGAGCAGGAACTGCTGGCAATGCCGGCGGAACACGCGTTCCACCTTATGCTTCAGACCTGTACGACCTGCCACGCCAAATTCAGGATGGAATAGGGGCGATCACGCGGGACCGGGAATTGCTCGCCTTGTTCAAGCGTCCGACCTTTCGGCCCCATCAAACAGCCATGTTCGACGCTGCCGACATCACTTCCCGAGGGGCTGGACCGCCGAACATATGGCGGCCATCCTCCTCGACTTCGGTGAAACACCAGCGCACGACGCCATCCCGATCGAGCAGGAATTCGCCGACGAGCTGGCCGTGGCCGGCGGCGATCATCTGCTTGTCATCCTCGGTGATTTCATAGCCGTCCGCCTTGTCGAGGAATTTCGACGCCGCCATCGGGTCCATAGGCGCTGGAAGCTCGCCCGGCATGTCGATGCGCATCGACATCACCGTGTTCATGCTGACTTTGCGCGGCCACTCATTCTCATCTTCGGTGAACTGCAGATTCGGCAGGCCGAAGGCCTTGTGCGATACCCGTTCCGGGTCCGAGGCCGCCAGCAGATTGGGAAGCGGATGGTAGCGGAAATAGAGGCGAGCGCGGTCGATCGGCGTGTTGACGACGGTCAGGCTGTCGATGCCTTTCTCCTGCAAGGCATCGGTGAGTTCGGCCATGGCGGCGATCTGCCGGCGACAGAAGGGGCAATGCAATCCGCGGAACAAACCGATGAGCACCGGCTTCTGGCCGCGAAAATCGTCGATGGCGACCTTGCCCTGGCGGGTGATCGCATCCAGCACCACGTTCGGTGCGCGATCTCCCGGCTGTAACGGTCTTGCGGCGTGGTTCTCCTGCATGTTTCGTTCCTCCCTTTATCTTCTTGAATCGATTTTCCTAATCGATCTCCGGCGATCACTGCAACGAGGACAAGTCAGTCGAGAAACGGCAAGACGACGAGCGTGCCGGGGTCGAGGTTGTGGCGGATGCACACATCCTGTGCCAGCGTGAAATACCGTTCCGCCTCGTCCATGTCGTCATGCTCAAGGCTGAGTGTCGCCAAGCCATCATAGCACGGAAAGAGCAGTTGCGGTTCATCAATTTCCTTCGCAACCTCAAGGGCTTCTTCGTAATACTTACGAGCTAGCTTCGGCTGCCCGTGGCACTGATGAATCTGGCCCAGCACGATCAGCGGCACGGAGAGGTGGTCACGCTGATCGAGCGCCCGGTCGATTTCGACGGCCTTCTCCGCCGCTGGTACACCCTCGGCGGCGCAGCGATCGGTGAAAGTACAGCAGGCAACTGCGAGGTTGGCGAGAAGGCGCGCCTGGAAGCCGAGATCGCCGATACGGATCGCAACCTCCAGACCGCGCCGGCAGATTCTGATGGCGTTAGCAGGATCGACAATCGTGTAGAGAACACCAAGATTGGAATAGGCGCGACAGGCAGCACTTTGCAGATCCGCCTTTTCGGCAACAGAGAGGCTACGCTCCACTTCCTGCACGGCCTCGCGGCGGCGTCCGAGCCGCGCAAAGGCTACCCCCTTGGTATTCAGCGCCTCCGCCATCGCTCGCGCTGTCTCCCGTCCGGCCTCGGTCGTCCCGTCGATCGGCAGCGTTTGCAGGCATTGCAGCGCCTGCGTCGCCCACTCTGCGGCAGCGGACTGATCCCCCATGCGGAAGGCCAGATGGCCGCGCTCCTGCAGAACATGTGCACGTTCGACCGGCGCGTCGATCGTTGCGATCATCGCTTCGGCTTCGGCCAAATGTGTCTCCGCTTGATCGCGGCGTCCTGCATCGAGATGCAAACGGCCGATCTTGCGCAATATCCTCGCCGCGGCGATAGGGTCATCTTTGGTGCGATGGGTCGTCAGCGCCCGCTGATAATGGTTCAAGGCGGCGTCGCGCAGCCCGGCGGGACCGCAGAGATCGGCAAGACGCTCCAGGAGCGCCTGTTGCCCTGGTGTCACCTCCGCCTCGTTTGCGAAGGCCGCAAGGGCCTGACGATAGAGGCGCATTGCATCGTCATTGGCGTAGGCCTTGCGCGCCAGATCGCCCGCCGCCATCAGATAGGTGGCGCCCTTGGCCTTTTCGGTGGTCAGGCTGAAGTGATGGCCGAGCTGTGCCAGATGCTCGGGCCGGTCGGGCGCTGCACCATATTGACGTTCCAGAACCCGGCCGATCCGTTGATGAAGCTCCATGCGCCGTTGCAGCAGGAGATTGTGGTAGATGACGTCATGCATCAGCGTCTGGCTGAAGCGATAGCCCGGCGAGCCGCCGGCATCCGGCCCGCGCAATTCCTCGATGATATTGGCATCGCAGAGATGATCCAATGCAGCATCGATGGCGGCCGGGTCTGTGGCGACGGTGCGGAGCAGGGCGGTATCGAACTTCGGGCCGACCACCGCCGCCTCTTGCGCCAGCCGTCTGATCTCCTGCGGCAGACGATCGACGCGGGCAAGCAACAGGGCTTGCAGGTTCACCGGTATATCGACATCCGTGTCTTCCGCTGCGACATGCCAGCGCTGGCCGTCATTGTGCAACGTGCCCATGTCGATCAGCGCCCGAAGGGTTTCTTCGATGAAAAGCGGATTGCCGCCGGCGCGGTCGAGGATGCGTTTGCGCATCGTCACTGGCAACTTGGCATAGCTCTCGCCAAAAAACGCAGCAAGCAGCTTCTGCCCGTCGGCCGCAAAGAGTGGGGCAAGACGTTGGACGGTGACGCTGACACGATTGGAGTCCAGTGGGTCGGTCTGCGATGTCGGCCGGTAGACCGCCAGCAGCATCAACCGGCTGCGCTCCAGCCGGTCCATCATGAAGCGAAGCACTTCCAGCGAGGCAGCGTCCGCCCAGTGCAGATCCTCAATGACAAGCAGCAGGGGACCTTGCGCCAGTCGCCGCTCGAAGACGGTGCGGACGGCATAGAAGATCTGCCGCCGCAGCTGCTCCGGCTCGATGTACCGCAACGCGCCATCGGGATCGCCGAGGCCGAGGACATGCAGAAAGAGCGGCAGAAGTCCCTCGACCTCCTCCTGCGTCAGATCGAGCGCGCGAAACCCCGTTGCCAGCAATTGCCGCGCCCTGTCGAGATCGTCTCGCTCGCCAATGCCGTAGGCGCTGCGCACGACCGCGCCGAGCGTGCCATAGGATTGTTCGCCGAGGGGAGAGCAGGTCGCTTTGCGGATGGCGAGGCCCTGGAAACGAGCGGCATTGCTGGCTATCACGACGAATTCATTGACCAGCCGCGACTTCCCGATACCCGCTTCGCCGATCAGGCGGACAAGCTGTGCTGCCCCGCCGCAGGCAAGATCGAGGCATGTCAGCAACCGCGACATTTCCGTATCTCGTCCGATCATCGGCGCCTGAAGGCCGAGACTCTCGAGCCCGCGCGCCGCATGCGGCGCTTCCAACAGCCCTGTCAGCCGATGGACAAGGACGTTTCCGCTTTTGCCGCGCAACGCCTGCGCACCGAGACTCTCGAAGGCAAAGGCATGGCGGGTGAGGCGATAGGTCAGCGGCCCGACAAGGATATCGTTTTCGCCGGCCATGGATTGCAGGCGTTGGGCGGTGTTCACCGTGTCGCCGGTCACCGAATAGGATTTTGTACTGACCGCACCGAAGCCGCCGGTAACGACAGGGCCGCTATTGATTCCGATATGCAGACGCAGCGGCACGCCGGCCCGGGCGTGCCAGCGCTCGCCGACCTGCGTGGCCCGACTGATCATATCGAGTGCGGCACCAAGCGCCCGGACCGGATCGTCCTCATGAGCGACCGGCGCGCCGAACAGCGCCAGCAGCGCATCGCCGACGAACTTGTCGACGAAGCCGCCATAGGCCTCGACCGCCTGGGTCATCTCTTCGAACAATTCGTTCTGCAGCACCCGCATGACTTCAGGGTCGATCTGCTCGCTCAGAGTCGTGAAGCCGCAGAGATCGGCAAAGAGCACGGTCACCGGCCGCCGGTCGGCATCGCCGTCAGATTTAGACTGCACCGTCTCGATGTTTGGCTTCGACGCGGGTTGGACTTTGCCTGAAACCGACGCGCCACAGCTGGGGCAGAAGGCAAAATCGGGCTGACAGGGATAGCCGCAGGCAGCGCACGAGATCGGTTGCCTTGCGCCGCATCGCGGACAGAAAGCAAAACCGCTCTGAATATTGAACCCGCAGCCGGCGCACTCCATCGCACGCGTCTCACGAAAGCCCAAACTGTTACGGCTATTTCAGCCGCAACCAGCGGGCCTCAAAACAGGAACAAGCATGAACCTGCTGCCCCAGGCCCGCAAGCACTAAACAAACGGCGAACCGACGATGATGATCCTGTTCGGAACATCTTTAAGCCAGCCGAGTCGCCGAGCGAGGTTCGAGAAACCATGTCACGATTGAATTCTTTGTGATGAATATTGACAATATATGCTACGCTGCACCACGATAGAGCAAGCACGAAAGGGTAGGCCCATGGCATCGGGCAGCATTCATGTGAAGGTCAGCGGCGTGCTGCAAGATCACATTCAGCAGCAGATCGGTGACGACGGCCTCTATGAGAATGCGAGCGAGTACATTCGCGCCCTGATCCGACGCGATTTGCAAACGCGCGACGAGGCATGGGATGGCCTGCAAAAGGAGCTTGCACCCGCAATGCGTGCCGACGACAGCGAGTTTGTCGTCGTTTCCGCTGAAGACGTTATCCGCCGCAACAAGCGCCGCTGAGCATGGTAGCCTATCGGTTTTATCCACGCGCTGACGCCGCGCAGGACAAGAATTGGCGTGACACTTTCGAAGCGTGGGGAGAAAAACAGGCAGATGCGTACATTCTCGGGCTGCATGTTTATTTGCAGCGTTTATGCGAAGATCGACTGATCTGGCGACAGCTTCCGCAACGGTTGGCAGTTCCCGCTGACATCAGGCGTCGGGCCTATTTCAGCCGCTATGAACATCACTATCTATTCTTTCGTGAGCTTGAGAACGGTGATCTTGGCGTCATGAGCATTCTTCACGAACGGATGGATTTACCGGTGCGGCTTAAAGAGGACTTGGCCGCTCTTTCAAACAAAGAGTCGTGACACAGCATCTTTGATCAGAAGCGGGCTGAAGAAAATTGATCTCATAGAACGGCATAAATCCATGATCGAGACGCCAGTCTCGATCATGAGGTCTTCGGCTAGGCTAGACGATGACTGCGGGCTGCACGATCGCACGGCTTGCTTTTGGGGTGTTCGATCATCAGCCGTTACTGCCGATGGGTATCGGTCAGCCTTGCAACCCGGCAGTGGAGGAGCACCGGCCGGTCCGCGTCGATCATCTCCTTGATTTTGGCGTCGAGTTCGCTTGGGCTTTCGCAACGAAGGCCGATGGCGCCATAGGCTTCCGCGAGTTTGGTGAAATCGGGCAGTGAGGCCGAATATGAGCGCGCTCGACTGTTGCCATCCAGTATGGAATCCCATTCTTGCGCCATGCCCGGATGCTCATCGCTCAAGACGAAAATCTTGATCGGCGCTTGATGCTGTATCGCCGTCGACAGCTCTTTCATCGTCGTTTGCACCGACGCGTCGCCGGCAATGTCGATGACAAGGCGGCCGGGATTTGCGAGCTGCGCCCCCAGCGCGGCAGGAAGGCCGAAACCCATAGTCCCCAATCCCCCTGAGGTAATCCAGCGATTGGGCCTGTCGAAACCGAAGAACCGCGCCACCCACATCTGCTGACCGATCTCCGTGGCGATGATCGGGTCGTGCGGCTTTGTCAGCGCATACAGACGCTCCAGCGCATGTTGCGGCATGATTGCATGGTCCAGCCGCTCGTAGGAAAACGAATCGTGGGTTCGCCAATGGTCGATCTGCGTCCACCACGCCCGCAACCGTTTCTGGTCGGGCATAGTGGAGAGCGACCGCCAAGCATGGATCATATCCGCCAGCACATGCGCGGCGTCGGCTTGAATGCCGATGTCGACGGGAACGCGTTTGTTGACCGACGAGGCGTCGATATCGATCTGGATTTTCTTCGAGTGAGGCGAAAACTCATGGACGCGCGAGATCGCGAGATCGTCAAACCGCGCGCCGATGGCGAGCATCAGATCGCAGTCGCCAATTGCCATATTGGCTTCATGCGATCCGTCCTGTCCGGCGACGCGCAGCCAGTTCCGCCCGCTGGCGGGATAGGCTCCAAGCCCCATGACGGTCGACGTTACGGGAAAGCCGGTGAGGTCGACGAACTCACGCAACAATCTCGACGCCTCCGGTCCCGAATTGATGATGCCGCCGCCGGCATAGATGATGGGTTGCCGGGCTTCGGCCATCAATGCGACCGCCGCTCGGATCGCGTTCCGATCGCCTTGCATTGCCGGCTGGTAGCTCGTCAGCGCAGCTACCTGGTCAGGTGCAACGTAGGTCCCGCTGGCGAAGAGCACGTCCTTCGGCATGTCGACGAGAACAGGGCCGGGTCGGCCGGCCGCCGCGATCCGGAAAGCCAGATGGATCGTTTTGGCCAGATCGTCGACGTGTTTGACGAGGAAATTGTGCTTTGTGCAGGGGCGGGTGATGCCGACCGTATCGCATTCCTGAAAAGCGTCGGTACCGATGAGACTTGTCGGCACCTGGCCGGCGAGGCAGACGAGCGGAACGGAGTCCATAAGAGCATCCTGCAGCGCCGTAACCGCATTTGTAACGCCTGGTCCCGATGTCACCAGCATGACGCCAACTCTTCCCGTCGAGCGGGCATAGCCTTCCGCGGCGTGTCCGGCGCCTTGCTCATGGCGCACCAGGAAATGTTTGATGTCCTCCTGTTGGAAGATTTCGTCATAGATCGGCAGCACCGCTGCGCCGGGATAACCGAAAATGTGTTCGACACCGTTGTCGCGCAGCGCCTGCAGAACGATCTCGCCGCCGTTCATGCGACGATCAGAGGGGGTGTTGAGGAAAGAGTTGGCTGTTTCGCCGGTCATATCTGGGTTCCGTCGTGAGTGAGGTGATGGGTGCGACGGGGCATAAAAAAAGGCCCCGTCAGGGACCTGTTTTCGGCGCATGGGTGGCTATTGCCGGACGATCAGACCGTCCTGCCCATGCGCGATATCACCACTACGAGAACCATTGCGATTTTCATGGCGCTAGAGCTAGCTCTAAATCCACACGTCGTCAACGTCGCCTCTGCGTAGATTGTATCTGTGGTTGAGATTATTTGAGATCGGTGGTTCGTCAGTGACGACGCAAGGGCAGGGCGATCCGTTCGCAAGCCTATCGACCAACGGCAAGCTCTGCCCGCTCTATCGCTCGAGAAGTGATTTCTACCACTTCCTCCAATGTGGGCCGGTCAGGAGTTCCGAGCGAGCTGGGCTCCACTCAGTGGATGAGTGACCCGGCGCGAACGCTATGGCGACGTATATGCACCATCGAGGATCTGCCGCGCCTCGGCCCGCGGCGCGGCGACGGAATGACGCTTAACGAGCGAGCATTCGAGCTTCGCAATGGGATAGCGCTTGCCGGGCACACTTTCCGGGTTGAGATGTTCGATCGCCCATTGCCCCATGGCAAGATGGGGAAGGACCGAAGTCGTCAGCGGGGGTACGAGATGTCGTGAAATTTCTTCGTCGTCATAACCCACCACCGACATGTCCTGGGGAATGCGAAGCCCTGCATCCTTGAGCGCTTCGTAGCACCCGATGGCAGTGCGGTCGTTCTGGCAGAAGATCGCAGTGGGCGGCTCTTTCAGAGCAAGCAGTTTCATCGTGGCGGCATAGCCGGCACTGGCCGACCAGTCGCCTTCAATGACCAATTCCGGATCGAAGGGTATATCGGCGGTCGCCAGCGCGCGGCGATATCCCGTCAGCCGGTCCTGCGCCGCCTGCATCCAGATTTCACCGGTGATCGTCGCGATACGATGGTGTCCGTGCATGATCAGATGCCGGGTAGAGCTCTGCCCTCCGGCGATCTCACTCGGCACCACGGCGGGAAAGGCATGGTCCGCGGTATAACAGTTCAGCAGGACCGTCGGGATGTTGAGCTTGCTGACATAGGATGGAAGCTCCACCTGGCGAGTATAAATTGTCATATATATGAGCGCCGATATGCCTCCGTTCGTCAACGCCTCGATTGCTTTCGGCTCCATGACGGGGTCACTGAGCGTCTGGGTTACCAGAAGGACATTGCCGGCGTTCCAGGAGGCTTGCCGCGCGCCTTCGATCGCAACGATCGCTTCCGGGCTGGTGGCGAGTTGATCCACGGCGAAACCGATGACGTTGTCCAGTCCCGAATAAGAGGCCTTCGTCGTATAGGTCTTCTCCATGTAACCGAGCGCGCGCGCCACCTCCAATACGCGATCGCGCGTCTGCTGTGAGATGCGGGTGCCGGGTGTGTCGTTGAGGACGAAGGAGACGGCCGCCTGCGAGCAGCCAGCCGCCGCGGCGATGTCCATCATCGTCACGCGCACAGGCTTATTTTGGGTCTTGGACTTTCGCATTCGTGGAGACTGTCTCTGCTTGGGATAACGGTTCAGGGTGATTGATTGTCGGTTTTGGTAATTAATATTATCATCTATCTGAAAGCGCTGGCAATTGCAGGAATTGTTGCAACTCTATCAGTTATTGGCAAGTGTCAGTACAAAATCGCCATCGTAGCCATTGCACGATGAAATGTTTTGATCTGCATTGATAATACTATTTACTAATTAAATTTCTTGTATACCGTCAAGGAGCGATCGGAACCAATGCCACTCGTCGCTTTGCGACGGCCCTAGGAGGGGGCGCGCATCCGGCCGGCCGTAAATCGGAAACGGGCCCGTGCAACTGCGGCCCTCGGGAGGTGTATTATGAAACAGCTGAAACGCAATGCAGCCTTGTTCTTCGCCGGGTTGATGCTGAGCGCGGCACCGATTGCCGTATCAAATGCTGCCGACAAGCCGACACTCGCATTTGTCGTCAACGGCGCATCCGACTTCTGGAAAGCCGCAGAGGCGGGCGTGAAGAAGGCGCAGGGCGAGATGCCCGACTACCAGATGGAGCTGAAGTACCCTGAGCAGGCATCTGTCGCCGTTCAGCAACGGCTTATGGAAGACTTGGTCAGTGCCGGCGTCAAGGGGATCATGGTTTCCGCAGTCGATCCCAAGACCCAGACGGACGGTTTGAACAAGATCGGCTCGCAGACTGCTCTCTTCACCACAGATAGCGACGCGCCGCAGACCAACCGCGTCGCCTATATCGGCTCATCGAATATCGACGCCGGCATGCAGGCCGCCGAAATCGCCAAGAAAGCGATGCCGGACGGCGGCAAATGCATCGGCTTCGTTGGCCTGCTCGGCGCCGACAATGCCAAGGAACGCATCCAGGGCATGAAGGACGGCCTGAAGGGCACGAAGATCGAGCTGACAGATGTACGCGGCGACGATATCGACCAGACGCGCGCAAAGAAGAACGTCGAGGACGCGCTGGTGGCCAGCCCCGACGTCACCTGCATGGTCGGCTTCTACTCCTACAATACGCCGCGCATCTATGAAGCGTTGCGCGACGCCGGCAAACTCGGCCAGATCACTGTCGTCGGCTTTGATGACGATCCGATCACGCTCGGCGGCGTCAAGGAAGGCACGGTCGCAGCGACCGTCGTGCAACAGCCGTTCGAATGGGCCTATCAGGGCATGAAGCTGATGGCGGCCTACCTCAAGGGCGACAAGTCAGGCGTTCCCGGCAACGGCTTGATCATCATCCCGACGGTAATCATCGGCAAGGATGACGTTGACAAATATGCCGCCAGCCTGAAGGCCATGTCTGGAAAATAACCCTCCTTCGCGGCGGGGGCACTTGCCGCCGCCGCGAAAGACGTCTCATGCCGACAGTATTGGCAGCCATGGACAGGCGATGAACCACAGCTCCGACTTCCCGTCACCGGACGCGCTTACAACGCCGTTCCTTTCGCTTTCCGGCGTTGGCAAGACCTATCCGGGCGTCGTTGCGCTTGAGGGCCTGTCGATCGACATCATACCGGGCGAGGTCATCGGCCTCGTCGGCGAGAACGGGGCAGGAAAATCGACGTTGATGAAGATTCTCGGCGGCGTGATCGCACCCGACCGAGGCACGATTCTGCTCGACGGAGCAGAGCTTCGTTTCCTCACTGTGGAATCGAGCATCGCATCCGGCATCGCCTTCGTTCACCAAGAACTCAATCTCTTTGAGAATCTCGACGTTGCTGCCAATATCTTCCTGGGCCGCGAGCCGCTAAAGGCCGGACCTTTCAAGCTCGTCGATCGCAATCGGCTGCGAGACATGGTGAAGCCGCTGTTGAAGCGGGTAGGGGCTCATTTTTCCGCCGACACACCCGTGGCATCGCTTTCCCTTGCCGAGCAGCAGATGGTGGAAATCGCCAAGGCGCTGTCCATCAACGCCAGGCTCGTCATCTTCGATGAACCCACGTCCAGCCTGCCGCTGGCCGAAACCGAGCGTCTCCTGAGCATTATCAAATCGCTGAAAGCCGATGGCATCAGTGTGGTTTTCATTTCGCATCGCCTCCACGAGGTTGAGCGCGTCGCAGACCGGGTCGTAGTCCTGCGCGACGGCACGCTTGTGGGCACGCTTGCCAAGAAAGACATCGGCCACGACCAGATGGTCAAGCTGATGATCGGCCGGGTGCTTGCGGCCCGGACCGCAAAACCGCAGCGCTCGCCCGGCTCGGTCGCGCTGAAGGCAAGCGGCGTGCGCACCGAGGCCTATCCCGGCCGCCCCGTTGATCTGGAAATCCGGTATGGAGAAATCATGGGGCTTGCAGGGCTCGTTGGGTCGGGCCGCACCGAGCTTGCAAAAGTACTCTTCGGCATCGACCGGAGCTACGGCGGAGCCATTCTGCAGGACGGGCGGCAAATTGCGGTCAGTTCTGCCCGAGATGCCGTCGCTCGTGGCATTTTCCTGGTCCCGGAGGATCGCAAGCGCAACGGCATTCTTCTTGATCTTCCGATCGCCCAGAACATAAGCCTTGCCGACCTTCCCCGGCTCTCCAGCCGCTTCATGCTTTCTGCCGAGCGGGAGAGGGCGGCGGCCGAAAAGCAGCGTGTTCGCCTTGGTATCAAGGCGCCCTCCGTTTCGACGCGAACCGGCACTCTGTCAGGCGGCAACCAGCAGAAGGTGGTGCTTGCCAAATGGTTGTCGATGAGCCCGAAGGTGATGATCTTCGACGAGCCGACACGCGGCATCGATATCGGCGCGAAGAACGAGATCTACGGCCTGATGCGAGCGCTTGCCGACGCCGGAGTGGCGATCCTGATGATCTCCAGCGACATGGAAGAGGTGATCGGCGTTTCTGACCGCATCGCCGTCATGCACGAGGGCCAGATCGCCGGCATATTGGAAGAGGACGAAATCAGCCAGGAAAGCGTCCTTTTGCTTGCCGTCGGCAAAAGGGTAAAATAGCCGCTGCGGCCCATAAAAATAAGGTATCGGGGGATGGATCTCGAATGATCAAAAAAGATATCGGACTGCTGCTTTTGATCGTCGTCGTCGGCATCGTCGTCGCCATCATCAATCCGCGCTTCCTGCTGCCGATCAACCTGGCCAACACTGCCAACCTGATCGGTCTGTTCGGCATCCTGTCGATCGGCCAGGCCTTTGTCATCATTACAGGCGGTATCGAGCTTTCCGTGGGCTCGCTGGTAGCACTTCTCGGCGTGCTCTTCGTCGATTTCATCGCGGTCCAGGATATGTCATGGATGCTGGCGCTGCCGCTCATTCTCGCGCTCGGCGCGGTCATAGGCGCCGTCCACGGCTGGCTGATTACTCGGCTCAACCTGCAGCCCTTCGTCGTCACCCTCTGCGGCCTCCTGATTTATCGTGGGGCAGCGCGCTTCTATACGGCTGACGGAACCGCGGGCTTTGCTTTCGGCCAGAATTTTCCAGACCTCGAATTCCTGACCGCCGGACGGTCTTACGGCGTTCCCAACACCTTCATCGCACTCGTCATCATTGCCGTGGTCATGTGGATCATGCTGCATCGCTCTGTTTTCGGGCGTTATCTATACGCGATCGGGAAGAACGAGGAGGCGGCCCGCTATTCCGGTATCCGTACCGGCCGCATGGTCATGTCGGCCTATGTCATCTGCGGGCTGCTGACGGCGCTTTCGGCGATTTATTTCGCCATGTACACACGCTCGATCTCGCCGGCGAGCCATGGTCAGTTCTACGAACTCTACGCAATTGCTGCTGCTGTACTTGGCGGTTTTTCGCTCCGCGGCGGCGAGGGATCGATTGTCGGCGTCGTGCTGGGCACGGTCCTGCTCCAGGAGTTGCAGAATCTCGTGAATCTCCTTGGTATCCCTTCGTCGTTGAATTTCGCTGTCATGGGTGGCGTGATCCTCATCGGCGTCCTGATTGACCAACAATGGCACGCGATCCGCGCAAAGCGCCGCCTTGTCTCGGCCGCCCGGCAGACCGAAACCCGTCTTTCGAACGAAGGCAGTTTGCCAGCGGTTGCCAATCAGGACTAGGTCAATTGATGGGGCCATGCGTGTCGTGACCTTGCCCCGTTGCAAGATTAGATCGGGGCGGGTGAGGGCGCCGATCCATCGTTCTGAACCAGCTCCCCGAAACAGTCGCGCCGGCCGCGTGGCTGGAAAACCCGCTTCTTGCGCTCGCGACGCGAGACCCAGATGCCGGCCTCGGTCATCCATTGCCGCAGCGTTTCCTTGGCCACCGAGATCCGGTGCAGCTCGATCAGCTTCTCGCGAGCCAGCGTCCAGATAGCGCTCCCGGATCAGATCCAGCGCCGCATTGCGAAACTCCTCGCAGTGGCGCCGGTTGCTCGGCTGGCGCTCAAGCTGCAATCGGCCGGCGATCTGTTGCGGCGACCAGCCATGCATGATGCGCTCGATCACCGATTGGCGGAGCTGCGCGAAACGGGCAAGTTTGCGGAGCTTGGCACGCCGTTCTCGCTCCATGTCATTGGCCATCACGCAGTAGTAACCGTTGAGGTCCGGCATCTCACGATCCTCGAACGTATTGCGGCGCAGCTCACGGAAAATGGTTGAGCGATGTCGGTGCAGCTTCTCGGCGATCACATCAACGCTGACCCCAGCCGTGCGCCAGCGGGCAATCTTGCGGCGTTCATCGATATCGATCCGGGAGTAGGTGCGCTTCATGTCTCGTTCCTTGCAAGGATAAACCGTTGTTATCTATTGCAAGTCGCACTTCATCCTTGAACCCACCCCCCTTACAAGCATTGTCAAAGCTGAATAGGGCTGCGACGGTGCCGGCCAGTTAGAAACGCGACATTGGCGTCCGGCTTGCTCCGACGATC
>NZ_MRDM01000008.1 GCF_002008165.1 Rhizobium laguerreae | reverse complement strand
CACGGATATAAAAGCTCACGAACCTCCGTCCTGTGGGTGTTCTGTCGTCGTGTTGTACAATGAGGTTCGGCCACATGGCGCCATCGGCAATAAGGTGCCAATCTTACTGATGAATCCGGGAGGCGTAACCAGCCCACCTCCCTGAATGAAGCCGGAAAACTCCAGCCTCCGGTGGTCCAGAATCCTGGGGCGGTTCAAAAAACACTGGAGCTCTAGTCGCCGCTGGATGAAACTTCAGTGGCAGGTCAACGATCACCGCTGCGAATTCCACCGGATCCTCGGGTGCAGGCAGAACCAGTTTGCCCTGCCGTGCCATCGTTCTCCAAGTCGAGAGGTGGTTTGGCTTCAGGCCGTGTCGCTCTGCGACCTCATTGACCATCACGCCTGGCCGAAGACTTTCCGAAACGATCTGCGCCTTGACGTCGTCCGGCCAATGCCGATTCACCTCACGTCCAGACTTCCTGGTCGTGAGAACCTCCAATGTACTCTCCATGGAGAAACTCCCGTTGCTCTTCCAGGAAAGGCGATCACAGATCAAGGTGGGGAAGACAACGTGGGACTGCACACCGGTTACCAGGAACACATCTCCGCCTTCGGTCATCGCGGCCGCACGTAGCCGATCAACTTCAGGCACGTATTGTTTGGTTCGCCCAAACTCCTTGATCGCCGGAAGGGGTTTATGTACTCAGAATAGAAACCAACAGCGTCAACGCCTCCATCAGTCGCATTGAACTACGAGCTCAACATGACGTTTTCGGGCTCCCGGTCGTAGATAGCTTTTCGGTCCAACGACCAAAATATAATTCGAAACCTAAAGGCTCCAGTAGTTTTCCGCAGCTATCGGCAAGGACTCCGAGACCAGCGCGGACTTTACATCGATAACCACAGCATTCGGCGCAAGCATTTCAGCGAACAGTCGGTCGGGATTCTGAAGGTAGGCGGCATGCGGGACCGCAAGTATGAGCGCATCCACATCCGTGAACTTTGAAATGTCATCCAAGGTTATACCATATTCACGCACAGCCAGCTCCGGCTGCGCCATCGCATCGTGGATAATCGGCTTTATGCCAAACAGATTCAATTCATTGACGATATCAGGCACCCTACTGTTTCGAAGATCGGGAACGTCTTCCTTAAAGGTGAGCCCCAAGATCGCGACCTTCGAAGACGTGATCGATTTGCCGGCGGAAACCAACATCTTGATCGCCTTCTGGGCGACAAAGCTGCCCATACTGTCGTTGATGCGCCGCCCAGATAAAATCACCTGAGGGTGGTAACCGAGACTTTCGGCCTTTGCGGTCAGATAGTACGGGTCGACGCCGATACAGTGTCCCCCCACAAGACCGGGAGTAAAGGGTAGAAAATTCCACTTCGTCCTGGACGCGGCGATAACATCGCTCGTTCGGATGTCCATCTTCTCGAAAATAATGGCAAGCTCGTTCATGAGCGCAATGTTCACGTCACGCTGCGTGTTCTCGATAACCTTGGCTGCCTCCGCAACCTTGATGCTTTGCGCCCTGTAGACGCCAGCATCGACCACTGCTTCATAAACGGATGCAACGCGATCAAGTGTCTCTTGCGAATCTCCAGAAACGACCTTGATAATCGTTTTGAAGGTATGGAGCTTGTCACCCGGGTTAATCCGCTCGGGTGAATAGCCCAGATAAAAATCCACGCCAGATACAAGCGTCGACTCGGAGGCCAACACCGGACCGCAGATTTCTTCCGTCACACCGGGATAAACCGTCGACTCGTATATCACGAGGTCGCCCTTCTTGAGCACTCGTCCGACGGTGCGCGACGCTGCCGTCAGGGGAGCGAGGTCCGGCTGTCGATTGAGATCAATCGGTGTCGGGACTGCAACAATGAATACCGTACATTGTCTGATATCGTTGATATCAGATGTCAGCTGAAGCCTTGTGGTTTCGAGCTCCTCTGCCGCCGTTTCTCCTGTTTCGTCGAATCCTTCCTTCAATGCCGCTATGCGGCTCTGCTTCACATCGAAACCCACGACGGTGTCGAATGTCTCAGCAAGCGCGAGCGCCATTGGAAGTCCAACATATCCAAGCCCAATTACTGCAATTTTCTCATTGATCAACATGACGTACCTTAGCAAAACATTTGACGTGCGCGCTTATTAACTCAGCGGCCCACTCATCTCAAGGTCGTCTTATCACGAACAGTTCCGCTTATAGGACGCCGATTGTGAAATGCCTGCCGGGACTGTATTTACCGCGCCACGACTGAAATGAAATAGTCATTGCTGCCGATCAAGCTTGCACGCAGCCCCAGCAGAGACACGGGCAAAACCGCTTGTCTTAGAGACCTCTTCCTCCTAGACAGCGTCGGCGAGCGCTCGGAAACTGAACCTACGCATTCGAAGACCTCCCCGGAACATACGTGTGTGACGTTGAGGTCGGACTTAGCTGGATGGAGAACGATCAATATATGTTTGGGCTTGTGGTCAGGGTCGTACGGCTTTTGGATTCTTCCCAGCGGCGGCGCGCCCTGGTGGTTTTGATATTATCTCTGGTTGCAGCGATTTTGGAGACGATCGGCGTTGGATCGATCGTTCCCTTTATGCTGGTCGTAGCATCCCCCGAGAAAGTCCAACATACCGCTTTCCTGTCGGAAGTGTATAACGCCCTGGGCTTCTCCGATGTCCACAGCTTTGCCATCTTCATGGGCATCTGCGTCATTGCCATCCTGCTCCTGAACAATACCTTCCGCGCGCTGTCCGTTTGGGCTACGCTGAAGTTCAGTTCAAGCGCAGGACACGAGATTTCACACCGCATCTTCACACAATATCTTTACCAGCCATACCGCTTCTTTCTGGAAACCAGCTCTGCCGACCTCCGCCGAAGCGTACTCGGGGAGGTTCAGAGCTTGGTCGGCAATGTTCTCGTGCCGATGATCGACATCGCTTCCAAGGCATTCATTGTGCTTGCCCTCCTGCTGCTTTTGCTGGCAGCAAATCCAATTGTGTCCATTACGATCGGCGGCGCACTGGGCGGCGTGTATGTTGCCTTGTACTGGTTTATTCGTCGATGGTTACTGAGCATCGGGCAGCAACGCATAGCCGCGCAGACCAGACGCCACCGCACGGTCAACGAGGCAATCCTCGGCATTAAGAATATCAAGATCACAGGAGATGAACACACCTACCTGCGGCTTTTCGATGATGCCTCCACCACGTTCACGACCACGACCGTACGCAGCGGCGTGGTTTCCCAACTGCCACGCTACGCTCTTGAGGTGATCGCATTCGGCGGCATCGTTACGATCGTCCTGATCGAACTCTCGAAAGGCGCCGGTCTCGGAAGCGCTCTCCCAATTCTAACCCTGTATGCCTTTGCCGGGTATCGGATCCTGCCGAATTTTCAATTGATCTTTTCGTCCATGGCAACATTGCGGTTTAATGCCGCCGTCTTCGACAAGGTCGAAGAGCAGATACTCCAAACAAAGCAGGGCTTGCTCGAATTTCAAGAGATGGTGAGAGCGGATCATCTTATCGAACGCTTGCCATTCACGCGGTCGATCGAGCTCAAACATATTAATTTCCGATATAACGAGACCAGAAAAGCAGTCTTCAAAGATTTCAACTTGAATATAGCGTCTGGGAGTACGGTCGGTCTGGTGGGGAAGACGGGCTCCGGAAAGACAACTTTGGTTGATGTCATTTCAGCCCTTCTATCCCCTTCGTCCGGCCAGTTGCTGATAGACGGTCGTGTGATCGACACGACAAACCAGCGTCAGTGGCAGAAAAACATAGCGTATGTCGGACAACAAATTTACTTGACCGAAAATTCGTTAAAGCAGAACATTGCCTTCGGTGTACCGGAAGGAGACATCGATCTGGAGCGCGTTCGCTGGGCAAGCAGGACCGCGGCGATCGACGATTTCATCGAACGAGAACTTCCGGCTGGCTACGACACTTACGTCGGCGAAAATGGCGCTCAGTTATCCGGAGGGCAGCGCCAGCGCATCGCCATTGCCCGAGCCCTCTATCTCGATCGACCGGTCATCATTCTGGATGAGGCGACCAGCGCACTCGATGCGCATACCGAGAGGAGCGTCATGGCGTCGATCGACAACCTTAAAGGTTCAAAGACGATCATCATCATTACGCATAAGATGAACAACCTGGAGAATGTCGACCAAGTTGTCGAACTATAAACGAGGAAATTCGACCTCCGGAAGTGCCGCTCGGTTGCGCCATATCCTTGCTTTGCCATCTCTGAAAAGAGGCGTGTCACCAAACTTCACAGACGACGCCCCCCTTCGAAAGGGAAGGGCAGGCAGTGAAAAGCCTTCCCAACTCCAGTGCCTGTGTCACCTCATCAAGCCTTCCGACCCCAGATCAGGAAGGCTTGTCCTTCACTCTCGTGGCAAAGCCACGGGTTTGTGCCGCCGCTGCTTTGACGGCGTGCTTCAAGCACGTTCTCGAAATGATCCACAAGAATCAGTTCAGCCTCCTGCGGGAGCAAGGTGAATGGAAAGTCCGGCGAATTGCTTATCATCGGCAGCGGGTAGGTTCCGCTTGAGCCAATTGCCGTTAAGCCTGCCTTTTCCATCACGGTCAAATAGGGAGGGGAGAGATCGTCCGATCGAAAAACCGGAGTTTTGGCAGCAGTAGGATTCAAAGGAAGAATGGCACGAAGAATATTGCAGATCCAGCCGTAGTCCTTCTGCACATTGTCGGGAATGTGAGGAACCACATAGCCTATAAAAACCCCACCCGGAGCAAGTGTCCGGACCTGCTCCAAAATTGCTTGCTCGATCTCTTCAAAATGCTCCAGGAGACCGATCGAGAAAACGAGGTCGAAGGATCCCTGTTCAAAGGGCATTTTCAGGCAGTCGCCTACCTCAAAACGCGCGCGAAGATCGTGAGCCGAGAATGCAGCGCGCGCCAGATCGATCGCTGCCTCGGAAATATCCAGAAGCGTGCAATCCCAACCGGCATCGGCGAAATAGGCGCTGAGCGAACCGCGACCGCAACCGACCTCAAGCACGCGTTTTCCTTGCAGATTGTTAGGAAGCAATTCTTGAAAGGTGATCCAGTGCTGTCTGAAGGCAAGTTGAATCTGGTTGACCGGCTTTCCTCTGGTCCAATGCAGATAATGGGCTTCCTTGGTGGAAACCCAATTGCGATCAAAGCTTTTGCCATCACCGAGATGTTTGGCCATTCAAAGTTTCCTCAATATGAATTCCGCTAGTTCAAAGTCGCGCTCGTCATCAATCGTCAAGGCACGCGCTTCCGGCACCGGCATGCAGAACACTCGATTCCCATAAATCGACCGGCTCTCCACCAAAGTCTCTCTTTTAATGACGTAGACAAGGCCTGTGCGGATAAAATAAGGGTCCAAATCCTGCCGGCGTGCCATCCGATGCTCGGCATCCATCAACCAATTTACCTGTTTGTCTGAGGAGAGGGAAAACATAGTTGTCGGATGCCGCTGCCCTGCATCGTATCCCGTGAGCACCGTGTCGGCATCGTGGCGTATGGCGAGTTCTATGGCTTCATCGATGTCCTCGACCGTTACCGTGGGACTGGTGGCCTGAGCGAGAGCCACGTAGTGATATCCTTCGTCCCCGTCGGCAGCGAGGCGCTCCAGTGCATGATTGAGGACATCCACGACGAGTGTCTTGTCGCTTGCGATCTCCGATGGTCTAATCCAGGGAACCTCAAGGCCGGCGGCGACCGCCGCGCTTGCGATCTCCTCGTCATCAGTTGAACATATTGCCCGTGACACCCGCTTAGAGCATGCCAACGCCGAGGCAGCCCACGCGATCAGCGGCTTTCCCAGCAATGGTCGGACGTTCTTGCGAAATACCCCCTTCGAGCCGCCCCGTGCGGGCAATATCCCGAGCACCTTCGTCATCGGCTCACCCCTCCATGCAATCGTAAACGACACCGGCAAGTCTTTCTTCTGTCAGGTGCATGGCGTCCGTGGTGCAGCCGCCGATGTGGGGTGTCAGCAAAACGTTCAGGCCTCGCGCAGCCGCCTGGAAAACAGGCGAGTTCTCCAACCAACGAGGCTCTTTGTGCTCGTCGGCGAGCACGTCTGCCGCGTAGCCTCCTAGACGTCGCTCCTGCAACGCGGACGCAACGGCGTGCTCATCGACAAGACCGCCCCTAGCCGTGTTGACGAGCAGGGCGTGCGGGCGCATCGCGCCGATCTCCCTTGTGCTCAGCAGATTGCGATTGTCATCTCTCAACGATGCATGCACGGTGACAATATCCGCGGCCTGCAAAAGCGGAATGAGGTCCATCCTCGACGCGCCAAGTTCGTCGAATCGTTCCTCGTTCTGATACGGGTCGTAAGCCAAAACTTTCATTTCCAGCGCTCTTGCGTAGCCGCACATATGCCCACCGAGGCGACCAATTCCGATGATGCCCAAAGTCAATCGTGACAGTTGGCGCGAGCGAAAGACATCTCGGTTCCAGTTTCCGCGACGGCTAACATCCTCTGCCGCAAGCGGAATATTGCGCAGCAACGCGATCATCAGTCCGAGTGCCAGTTCGGATGTGGAGGTGACTTTCGAGATCGCATCGCGGCAGTCGGCGAGAGAAAAAACGCGGATGTCCCGCCGCTCGCACTCGACCAGATCGATGTGATTAAGACCCGTTGTCGGGGAGGCGATCGCGCATAAAGACGGGAATTCGTCGAGCAACGCCGCGTCGATAACCCGCCCCAGCCGAACGACAAGAAGCGATACAGCGGCTTTTTCGGGGGCATGGCCAAGCCACACGTTACCCAACCTCCCATAGATCGCCAGGGCGTCGGAGCTGTAATTGTCTGGCTCCAGGATGAGGGTGCTATGAGCTTGAATAGGCATGAATAATCGACTTCTGACGGTATGGAACAAAGCTTTTGATCGCTTCAACGATTTGAGAGCTTGCGGTTCCATCTCCATAAAGAGTGCTTGTGGGATATCTCCCGTGCTCGATCTGGAAATTGATAGCCTTCAGGATGTCATCCTTTTCAGAAGCGACAAAAATAAGATTTTCGCCGTGCTCTCTTCCAAGCTGCCTGTCGCCGACAAGAACGACCGGCGTGCCGGAGAAGGTGCTGTCCCTTACAAAGCTCGAGGAATTGCCAATAGCGCACCGAGCTTTCTTCAGGCACTTCTGGAACGTCGTGGGGCTAAGATTCTTTACGAGATGAAGCCACGCGGCTTCGTTGTGTTCACGATACACGCGGAGAGCTTTCGAGATATCATCTGCCCCTGCATCGATGTTCGGCCAGAGCCATACCGTCTGGTGGGAAAGCGTGTGCAGTGCATCGATGAGATTCTGCGCCTGCTGACGCGCGGTGCCAAATTCGGTGGTCACCGGATGATAAATGACCAGGAAGAATGGCTGGTCTGGTGTGAGGTTACCTCCCACCCCCACGTGCTTGAACAGGTCCCCCGGTAGATCGGTATCGAGGCGGCGGATGTAATCTCCCGACGGGCATCCAACATTGTGCACGGTGTCAGGCCGCTCGCCCATGCGTCTGATGAACTCCGCCGAACGCGCAGTCGAGGGGAAATGCAGGTGCGCAAGCTTCGTGATCGCATGGCGGGCGCTTTCGTCGATCGAACCTGAAACTTCTCCGCCTTGAATGTGCGCCAGCGGAATATTCATGTAGGCGGCTGCGATGGCGGCGGCGAGCGCTTCGTACCGGTCCCCTATCAAGAGGACCATATCCGGCTTAAGTCTTTGGAACTCTGCCGAGAATTCGATGATACCCAGACCTATGCTTTTTGCCATCGTGACAGGCACCGAGCCCTCGACCTCGAGAAACACGCGACCTTCCACATTGAAACCGTCGGCCTCTACAACTTTCTCGGCTAGCCCGAAACGCTCGAGAAGCATGGTACCGGCACAAACCGTGACCAGTTCCAGATGATCGTCGGCCTTAATCGCCGTCATGACGGGGTGGAGCCGCCCATAATTCGCGCGATCGACCAGGACCACGCAGACCCTTTGGATACCCTCAGTCATCCATGTCACTCTCATGCAATTGCTCATCCGCGCGATAGTCGCGTATTAATCTCTTTCCGATGACGCGATCAATATTTTTCGCAGGGATTCCCGTTCCCGGCTTCTTGAGGGCTATGTCGCCGGCTTCCAGCCTGTGACCCTTGGGCAAGTCTCCCCTCGTGTACAGGCTTTTTCCGAAAAGAAGTCGCAGCTCTTCCAGTTCACGCGCCTCCGCATCCTTGTCGAGTGGAGAATTAGCCATCGCCTCTATGTAACGGATACCCTCCACGAGCTGGGTCAGTGCAGGGATAGTCAACGACGCCCCGACATCCGGTCCGAAGCAGTCTTTTGAAAATACGGCGTGAACTTCAATCAGTTTGGCTCCCAGCGTCACGGCTGCGAGGCTGGGATAGATCGTCCCGGAATGGTCCGAAAGACCAACAGGTCGCAGGTAGCGAGTTTGCAGTTCCCCGATGACATTCAGCCCGATTTTCTCCGGAGGGCACGGATAGGAGGTCGTACACTGAAACAGGGCGACCTGGCCGCCATTGTCGGTGACTGTTGAGACGGCCTCATCCATATCCGACCAACTGGACATTCCGCTGGAGATGAGCACAGGCTTACCCGTCGCCGCCATTTTTTTTAGCATGGGCAGGTTCGTCACCTCACCAGATCCCACTTTCCAGGCGGGAACGCCCAGCGCCTCAAGCAAATCGACAGCTTCAAACGAGAACGGAGATGACAAAAAGATCAGATTCTTCCGGCGCGCGTGCTCGAATAGACTGTGCCATTGATCCTTGGAAAACTCCATGCGCTTCCAATAATCGTATCGGCTGCCATCCTGCGGGAAAACATTGATTCGAAACTTCTCATCGGGCGATGATTCTGCACTTGCGATATGTGTCTGAAATTTAATGGCATCGACGCCAGCTCTGGCCAATGCATCGATGTAGGCATGCGCGGTGCCCAAACTGCCGTCATGCGCTTGCGCGATTTCACCGATGACGAAACACGGATAACCGTCCCCGACCAGGCGATTTTCAATCTTAATTGTTCGCGTCCTCATCAAATGACCATCCTCTGGCCGCAGTTTTTCTTGTTAGCTCAAGCTTTGTGCAGCAGGTTCTCCCGGGCAGACAGACGCTTGCTTCACAAAATATTCACTGTTGTTAGCCCGACAGGCGAGAAGATGACAAGCGTGCGGCGAAAGACCAGTCATCGGAGTGAGCCTGTTTAGCGGTAAGACCTTGATCCCGCAACAACCATCCCTTAACAGCAACAATCGAGAATGCCGCTATTATCGTCAATGGGATGCATGAGAGGACACAATCACGAAGAATGCACAACGGAGCGGCTCACATGCAGTATGATGATATGGTTCCGATGATGACGATAGTTCGCGCAAAGGCATTGTGGTGTGATCAATACGATATGAGGTTTTTTTGATATGAAGATCTTGGTTACAGGCAGCGCTGGATTCATCGGCTATCACGTCACGAAGCGGTTGATCGAGAGGGGCGATCACGTCGTGGGTTTCGATATCGTCAACGATTATTACGATCCAGCTCTGAAGGAAAAACGCGTCTCGATGCTGGAGGGAACGTCCGGGAGACAGGGAGGCAGCTTCCAGTTAGTCAGGGCGAATCTCGCAGATGCTGCCGCAGTAAACGATTGTTTCGCTATCGGCCATTTCGATCGGGTGATTCATCTGGCCGCTCAAGCGGGCGTTCGCTACAGCATTGAAAATCCACATGCCTATGTCGAGAGCAATCTTATCGGATTCACGAATATATTGGAGGCATGCCGGCATGCCGGCAGCGCCCATCTGACATATGCTTCCACGTCAAGCGTCTACGGCGCGAACAAAAAAATGCCGTTCAGGGAACATGATATCGCCGACCATCCCCTCCAATTCTACGCTGCCACGAAACGGGCAAACGAATTGATGGCTCACAGCTATTCCCATCTGTTCAACCTGCCGACCACCGGACTTCGCTTCTTCACGGTCTATGGCCCTTGGGGTCGGCCCGACATGGCCCTCTTCAAGTTCACGAAAAATATCCTTGAGGGGAAGCCTATCCAGGTTTTCAACCGCGGCAATCACACGCGAGACTTCACATTCGTCGATGATATCGCCGAAGGCGTCATTCGCGCCAGCGATCAGCCAGCTCGACCCGATATGGATTGGAGCGGCGAGGCTCCGGATCCCTCGTCCAGCTCTGCGCCCTATCGCATATACAACATCGGAAACAACAACCCCGTTCATCTCAACTCTTACATAGAGGCGATCGAGGACGTCCTTCAGAAGAAGGCGATCAAGGAGCTGCTCCCCCTGCAGCCCGGTGATGTGCCAGATACATACGCAGATGTCGAAAAGCTGGAGAGAGACTTTGGCTATAAGCCGTCCGTGCCCGTTTTGGAGGGCGTAAGGCGGTTTGTCGAGTGGTATCTCGACTATTACCATATGCCGGCCTAAGCATTTTCTGGTCGCCGTCTGCTAGGGGGCGACACGACACACAATGACGCAAGGGTCGGATGGTACATCTGCCGAAATGAATGGATGAACCCGAATGAAGACGACGCTTTTTCTGCCGATCGACGTCCACGTTCGAGAGGCGACAGCCAAGACTCTTCTTGCAGCTACGGCGGCGTTGTCCGGTTTCAACGTTGTCATCGGACGCAAGAAGGAGGTCACGTCAATTGCTCGCAAATACGGCGGAGGAATTTTTCTCGGCATTGGTGCTCAGGCAAATTTCGAGCGTCAGTATCGGGATCTCAACAGCCGCGGGGTAAAGGTCGTTGTCATGGACGAGGAAGGCCTAGTGACGTTTTCCGACGAAATCTACTCGCGCACGCGGTTATCAACCGCGACCCTGGATTGCATCGAGACCTACTTCACGTGGGGTCGACATCATGACAAGGTGGTGCGCAATGCCGCTCCCGAAAAGCTTAGATCGTCCATCACTGGCAATCTGCGCTTCGATGTCCTGAGACCGGAGCTGAGGTCGGTTCATCAGAGGCAGGTTCAGGCGATCAAATCGCGACTGGGTGACTATGTCCTGATTGTCTCAAGTTTTGCTGCCTGCAACCACTTCTCGGGTGCCGAAACTTATCTGGCTTCGCTGCGCGACAAGAAATTTATTCAGAATGAGGCGGAGGATGCATTCTTCCGACGCTATATCCGTTTCAAGCAGGATGTACTAGATGCGTTCCTAGCGGCGTTGCCGGCCATTGCCAGCTCGGTCGGCGACGCAAAAGTGGTTTTGAGGCCGCATCCGTCCGAGAACGTGGATCTCTGGGTTTCTGCAGCTCAGGGTTATGAGAACATCATCGTCGAGTCCGAAGGTGATATTCAACCGTGGATCATGGGCAGCAAAGTCATCATTCACCATTACTGCACCACGTCGATCGAAGCCTTCGCCGCGGGTCACCCGGCAATCGCCTTTCGCCCGTTCGTGGATCGCGACATCGAGACAGAACGTCCATATGCTTGCAGCTTGACAGCCCATTCCGAGTCCGAACTGACAAAGCAGATCCACGACGTCTTGGCCGGCATCGACGATCTTAGTCGCAAACGAATGGATATCCGACACCTATACGAGCAATATGTCTTTAATACCGGCAACGAAACCTGTTGGCAGCAGTTGATTCCCGAACTGAAAAAAATCAGGGTTCCCAGCTCGACTTCGGCTCTCAAATTTCGCTTTGACAGTTGGAGACGCAAGCGAAGGTCGCCTGCTGCGGATGTCGCTGACGAATACATCCTCAGGAAATCTCCCCATGTCTCTTTGGAGGAAATGTCGCGAACGCTTACCGATCTTTCGGCCGCAATCCCCGGATTGAAACGAGTAAAGCTGGCTCGGCTCGACGAATCCTGTTTCTTGGTGACAGGCTCCTGAACTGATTCCGCGGCAACGCAAGTAGGATCTTATGAAAATCTTTTGCGGTTACGAAACGACTGATGCCCCCTGGGGGGGAGCCAACACTTTTCTTCGCGCTTTATATGGTGAGCTTGCTGAAACACACGGTATGGAACTCGTGTTTTCCATGGAGAAGAATGTTGATCTGGTATTTCTCAACCAGACAAGCCGAGGACCGGGAAGTGGCTCACAGCAGATAGAGCAGCAGTTTGCCGACGATTTGCTTGGTACGAGCTCTTCGCTTCCCGTCGTCGTAAGAGCTGTCAATCTACGTCGCCACAGCGCGAAGCGCGGTGGCCTTGCATGGTGGTTTTCGGCAGACCGCCTACGTGATCGGAAGACGCTCTCTATTCTGGCGAATGCAAACTACGTCATTTTCCAAAGTGACTATCAACGTGAAATATTTCTTCAGAATAATTTCAGACCGCGCAGAAGCCGTGTGATCAGGAACGGTGCGGATCAACGATTTGTCGACATAGGCTATACCACGCACAACGATTTGCACCCGTTGAGAATATTTGCCTCCGCATTTTCTACCAGAAAAACAAAGCGGCACGACCTTCTCGCGCAACTGTCGGAACTCGATGATGTCGAACTTACCTTCGCAGGGCACTGGCGCGAAGGCGTGCCTCCTGCCCGAGTAAAGCAGTTAGGAACCCTTTCCCATGCTGAAATGGTTGAGCATATGAAAGCTGCGCATTTCTTTGCGCATCCGGCCATCATGGATCCTTGCCCAAACTCCATGATTGAAGCGCTAGCGGGAGGAGTGCCTGTATTATACGGAGACGGCCCCGGTAGCGGCGCTGAACTCGCGTCTCACTTTGGCCTTCCTCTCGATGAAAGTGATCTGTCAAAAACGATCGGACAGGCGCGAAGCCGTTATCAAGTGCTATGTGACAGGCTTTCCCTCGAAAGATCCTATTTCTCTGTCAAGAGGGCGGCGGAAGAATATGCAGTGCTTTTCCGAGAAGTCGCTGGGAAGAGAACGTGATGCTATATCGCTACCTTCGGCGGCTTAGCAAATTGGCGCGTCGATGGTCGTTACCAACTCTTCTTCCGATCGACAAGCAGCATAGGGTCCCACAAGGAACTAGATTTTTTGCCGAGAAAGAAGCGCACGTGTTCTTCGGATATTATGATATTGATCCGATCAGTCCCGACGGAACGAAACTGCTAGCCTGCAGGCTGAAAGAGGGCTCAGTTCTGGAGATTGGCTACTTCGAGCTCGATAACCCGACCAGGGCGTATCGGGCCATCGGCACGACGATTGCATGGAATTGGCAACAGGGTTGTCGTGCCCGATGGGGAGGGCCGGGTCACGGCAGCACGATAGTATTCAACGGTTATTTGAATGATCGGCTTTGCGCCATAAGCCACGACGTTGAAACAGGCGATGCAAAGGCGATTTCAACCGTTCCCCTTTATGCTATCGATGAAACGTTCCGCTTTGGTCTCACCCTGGATTTCGGGCGGCTTTTTCGATTTCGTCCGGGCTATGGATATTCTAGCGTCGCTGAGCAACGATTTCCGGACGACACAGCACCTCGCGGAGAGGGCGTTTGGCTTGTCGATTTATCAACTCAGGCCAAGAAGCTGGTTGTTAGCCTCAAGGAACTGGCAGATTTCTATGGAAAGGATGACGAAGCGTTGTGTCATTACGTCAATCACCTCGACTTCGTGCCGAATTCCACACGCATACAGATGTTCCACATTGTGAGCCAGGAGGGCGCCAAAGGCGTTGTCCGTTTAATTACAGCCGACAGGGGTGGAGGCAACCTTTGTTCAATCGCAAGCGATCTTCGCGCGTCGCATTATACCTGGACTGATGACCGGCGCGTGCTTGTAACCGGTCTTGCCCCGGATAAGCGTTGTCACTTTGATATTTTCGACGAAGGCACGGGAGCAAAAATAGCGGCGCTCGGCGACATATTTACGGAGGATGGACACCCATCAGCCGTCACCAATTGCGGATGGATTTCCGACACATACCCTGACAAACGCCAGCGACAACACCTGTACTATGCCAATACGCGCGATCGACAGCGTAAAACCGTGGCCAGCTTTCATTCTCCTGGAGAATATCGTGGAGACGAGCGTTGTGATCTCCATCCGCGGTACTCACGCCAAAAACGTGCGATAGTAGTTGATTGTATCGTCAATGGATATCGCGCGATGGCAGTCATTCCCTTTAATGCGGAAAATGCGGCCGAGGACTCACGATGAAAATTGTCTACATTGCATCCTCACCGGTGCCGTCGAATGCCGCAAACAGCGTTCATGTGATGAAGATGTGTCACGCAATGGCAACGTTAGGCCATCAAGTAACGTTATTGTCCCCGGCCCCTGACCGGTCGTCCTGGGTCAAGGACCCCTTTGATCACTATGGCGTCCGCCGGAATTTTCAGCATCGGTCGCTGCGAAAAATAGGGGAAGGTCGACTGGGCTCGATGCTAGGGAATCTGCTGCTAGCCGCGCTTTTGCGACTGCACCGACCATCCTTGGTCTACAGTCGAAACTTGAATGCAGCATGGCTGGCTGCCGATGCGGGCTTTAGTGTCATTTTCGAACGTCACGACGTATTTGCGGACTCTGCGAGTTCAAAAATCCGCAAGTTCAAAAACCTCACTATCCACAAAAAACATATAAAGACTGTTGTCATCTCTTCGGCGCTTCGCGACGAGATGATATCGCGCTACGGCATCGACGCTAGAAAACTGGAACTCGCGCCAGACGGAGCAGACGAAATTCCTGAGCGGGAGCCGGCCCGCGCGAACACATCGAGCTTGAGCGTCGGCTATGCAGGTCACCTCTATCCCGGTCGAGGTATTGAGGTAATCGGTGCAGTTGCCTCGCGTTTGCCCGAAATCGAATTCTCCATCGTCGGTGGCAATGCAGAAGATGTCGACCATTGGAAGCGCACATTTGTACAATTACGGAATTTAAAGTTCTTGGGCCATGTCGCGCCTAAGTTGGTCCCGTCCTATCTTCAATCATTTGACGTCTTATTGGCGCCATATCAGCGCAAAGTGGCTGTTGCGGGCGGAGGCGGTGACACGTCCAGATGGATGTCTCCTCTCAAGATTTTCGAATATATGGCCGCGGGACGCGCTATTATTTGCTCGGATCTGCCGGTTCTTCGCGAGGTTCTGCAGGCGGGCGAGGATGCGCTGTTAGTTCCGCCGGACGATATTGACGGTTGGACGGACGCGATCCAGAGCCTTGCCGGGGACGACCAGTTCAGGGAGCGATTGAGCAAGCAATCATTGGCCAAATTTAAGGCTCAGTATTCCTGGAAGAAACGGGCTGAAAAAATTCTCGAAGGCATCGAAAATGGGAACGAATAACCTGGCGCAGAATGAGCGGCCGTTGATCACGGTGGCGATAACCTGTTTCAACGCTGAGGAAACAATCGGTCGCGCAATTGAAAGTGTCATCGGTCAGAACTGGGCCGAGCTCGAAATCATCGTCATCGACGATTGCTCGACAGACCAGTCACGTGCGGTTGTGGCGCAATATTGCGAGCAGAACAGCTTGATTGGGATATATCAGAATCCTGTCAATTCTGGAGTTGCCTACAGCCGGCAAAGGGCGATTGATCTGGCATCCGGTGAGTTCCTGGCATTTCTCGACGATGATGATGAAGCACTCCCCGATCGCTTGCAGATCCAGTATGGAAAGCTCGTGCAAGCCAAAGCAGAGATGAGCAACATTCCCACCCTCTGCTTTGGTGACAGGATCGTCGAGAACGGAAGGTGCGAGACACGCCATGTCGCTGGCATAGGTCGATCGGCTCCCGCGAGAGGAATCAATATTGCCACTTTTTTGCTCGTCGGCGGGAAAAGGCCGGCCAACTGGGGCGCGGCAGGTGCGGGGACACTTTTCGCGTCGGTGAGTGATCTCAAATCCATCGGTTTCGATCCGCAATTTTCACGAGCGGCAGAGGTCGATCTTCTTGTACGGGCCGCGATCGGGGGGTATGCCTTCGTGTCCCCCGAACATTTCCCGGTGATTTTCCAGCATGTCACGCACGGGCCAGAAAAGTCGCCTTTTCGACGATGCAAGAGTCGATATCAACTTCTGCAAAAACATCGCACCTTTTTAGCACAGCAGGGCCTTCGATATCGTGCAGCAATGCGGTTTTTTATCTATGTCATCACAAGCTACGTTCGATATTCCTTCTCGCATCTGCTTCCTCGTCTCTTCCATGAAAATGGGCGGCGCGGAGCGTGTCGTCAGTCGTTTGGCAAACTACTGGGCCGCTAAAGGTAGGCCTGTAACGATCATAACGGCACTGCCGCCTGAAACAGATTTCTACACGCTTGACGAGCGGGTTAAACGCATCTCGCTGCAATTTGCGCAGGAAAAAACATTCTTTGGCAAAATTGCGAGCCGTGTGCGTGGCCTGGTGGAACTCCGAAAAATACTGGCCCATGAAAATCCTGCGGTGACGATCGCGTTCATGACTGACATGAACATAAGATTGTCGGTTCTTCGATTCTTCTTAAAAGGACGGACAATCATCTCGGAACGTACCAACCCCGCGCGACAACGGCTTAATCGCAGAGGAAGACTTGCGCGGAGGCTATCGTACGCCTTGGCTGAGAAATTCGTATTCGTGAGCGAAGGTGTCGCCGCTGCATATCCATGGGTTCCCCGCCATAAGCGTACGGTTATTTACAATCCGATGGTCGATGTCACCCCATCCCCTATTCCACTCGCCGATCGTGACGCGGAATTCATATCCGTGGGACGCCTTGTGCCGGCAAAAGGGTTCGATCTCCTCATTGACGCATTCAAGCTCATTGCTGATGAACATCCTTCCTGGAATTTGCGGATAATCGGTGAAGGTGCGCTCCGTGCAGAACTCGAAGAGCGGATCGCGGGACATGGACTGGAAGGCAGGGTTTTCTTGCCCGGCAAACATGACGAACCGGCAGTTGCCCTCGCCAAGGCACAGATCTATGTGCTTTCCTCACGCCATGAAGGCTTTCCCAATGCCTTGGTGGAAGCAATGTGTGCGGGACTGCCACCTGTAAGCTTCAATTGTAACTACGGGCCATCAGAAATAATCGAAAATGGGTCAAATGGACTTCTGGTGCCAGCAGAAGATGTTCGCGCACTCGCCAATTCCATGTCGCAGTTGGCGACCAGCAGCGACCTGCGACAAGCAATAGGCCATAATGCTGCCGAAATCGCCAGTCGGTTAACGATAGAGTCTATCGCGCACCAGTGGGAGAAGCTTTTTTAATGAGATCTTCCGCCAAGAGCAAGGCTCTGAGATTTGCGATCGTGGTAACGAATTTAGCTGATGGCGGAGCTCAAAGGGTGATGCTGACCTTTGCGCGCGAAATGGCCCGCAATGGAATGCTCCACCGATTTTACCTTCTCGATCCCACCCGCGTCGCATTCTCAAAGGAGGCGGAAGAAGTGAGCCCTCAGGGAGTCCTGGGGAATTTGGGCTCCAAATGGCTTTACCTGTTTTGCCTTCCAGTCCTATGGATGCATTTCCTCATATCTCGGCCCGACGTGGTATTCAGTACACTTACCCTGTGCAATATTATCACGATCATTGCTGCGCGACTGACACCATTTTATCGACCCCTGGTGATCGTCAGAGAGGCGACAACACTGGGCGCACGGTATTCCACGCGTGGGCTGTTATCGAGGATTTTGGTATCGTTGGCAGCTCGAACATATCCGCTGGCTGATATCGTTGTTGCGCCCTCAGTGGGTGTCGCAGAGGATCTCATTCAGCGCGTCGGCGTGTCGTCTTCAAAAGTCCGCGTCATCAACAACCCCGCCGTCCCGCCGGACTTCGAGGAGCTTCGGGCGGAACCTGTTTCACACGAGTTTTTCGACGGTTCCGCTTTTCCATTATTCGTCGCGATGGGGCACCTTGGTCCCGTCAAGGGGTTCGACGTTCTGATCGATGCTTTTGTAACTGTTGTTCGCGAGGTTGCGGGTGCGCGTCTTATTATTCTAGGAGACGGCGCCGAAAGACCAACACTTACCCGTCAAATCGATCGCCTCGGATTGACTGCTGCGATTGATCTACTCGGGTTTCGACAGAATCCTTTCCCCTATCTGCAGAACGCGGATGTCTTTGTTCTCTCGAGCCGCTGGGAAGGATCTCCAAACGCGCTCATCCAAGCTCTCGCCTGCGGACTTACCACCGTTGCGACGGACTGCCGAAGCGGCCCGCGGGAAATCCTCAAAGATGGAACCATTGGGTATCTCGTACCGGTTGACGATACGAAGGCTCTAGCCGACGCCATGATACGCGCCGTTCGGCATCCCTTTTCTAAGGAGAAAATACTCGAAAGAGCCGACGATTTCGGCCATGAGCATCCGTTCCGAAGGCTTCTGGACATATGTTCCGAACTCATGGCGGAGGAGCGCCATGGTTGACGTCACCATACTGATGGCCACGCACAATGATGAACCCTTTATCGAAGCAGCCGTCCGAAGCATTCTCGATCAAAGCTTTTGCGATTTCGATTTCCTGATCATCGATGACGCTTCGACGGACGCAACGCCCAGTATCCTGACAAGTCTGGCCGAAGAGGATCCTCGCATCAAAATTCTGAGATTGTCTCAAAACGTCGGCCTGGCCGCTGCTTTGAACAAGGGTCTCCGATCAACGACCAGCCCGCTAATCGCACGGATGGATGGGGACGACATTTCAGATCCGAACAGACTCCAGGTGCAATTGAACTACCTTCGTCAGCATCCGGAGGTTGATGTTGTCGGATCCTACGCGCGAGACATGGACGAGTTAGGCGTTCTCACTGGTCGGTTGCGAAAGGTGCCCGTTTCGACAACGGATACTAAACGCCTTGTCTGGTGCGATCCGGTAATCCATCCCTCTGCGGTATTTCACCGAGAAAAAATCCTTTCGTTGGGAGGATATGATCCACGCCTGAGGCGAAGACAAGACTACGACCTGTGGTTTCGAGCGATCAAGGCGGGACTGATCATTGCAAATATTCCGCAGCCGCTGATCGATTATCGTGTTCGGAGCGGGGCGGGCCGAATCAGTCTGAGTCGGTCTTGGGACCAGGTGAAAATTGGCTGGCGCGGCTGCTGGTCTCTAGGCACCGGCCCGCTTGCCTATTTCGGTGTTCTGTTTCCACTGGTGCTAAGTCTTGTTCCGAGCCGATTCAGACAGGAACTCAGAACGCTTCTTAACTTTCTCGATCCACGGCAAAGGTAGCCCATTCCGTAGAAAGACTGATCTGAACCCATCAATTGGACCGTTTTGGTTGGCACCCCCGCCGGGCTGAGCGTATCCCTCCGTTGACGACCGCCTTGTGTGATCCGCACCGTGCCAAAGGAAGGGTATGCAATCGACATCGCCTGAAGCATGTGAAATTCGTCGCCTTCACATCTTCATTAAACTTCTAAAGCTTGCTGTCGCCGTCCTTGCATGAACGGCGGGATCGCGGACAGCGTGTTTATCGCACCTATGGAGCACAACATGCAAGAGGCAGCCTCGGGCGCCGGATCTTCTCAAAACTAGGTGGGTCATAGTGCGTCGACGATAAGTCAGACACGATTTTGTTGACATCGACAGATTGTATGATTGGATTTGCCACGCCCTTGAACACCGCATGGGGCTGGCCTGGACGTTCAAACTGGCGTCAACTTGGGCCCCCATCGGTCACGGCGCGTTCGAAAAGTTGGTTCGAATATCAGTTCAGATGCGCGGACATATCGAAGGACGAAGCAGAAATGGTAAAAACCGCGCTTATTACCGGGGTGACTGGCCAGGACGGCGCCTATCTGGCCGAATTGCTTCTGGGCAAGGGCTATACAGTGCATGGCATCAAGCGGCGTTCGTCGTCTTTCAATACCGGCCGCATCGAGCACATCTATCAGGATCCGCATGAAGTCCATCCGCGCTTCATCCTCCACTATGGCGATATGATCGACTCGACCAATCTCCTTCGGATCGTGCAGCAGACGCAGCCGGATGAAATCTACAATCTCGCCGCACAAAGCCATGTCGGCGTAAGTTTCGAGACGCCGGAATATACGGCCGACGCAGATGGGATCGGCACGCTCAGGTTGCTCGAAGCCATCCGGATCCTGCGTCTCGAGGAAAAGACCCGTTTCTACCAGGCGTCGACATCGGAACTCTATGGCCTTGTCCAGCAAGTCCCGCAGAACGAGAAGACGCCGTTCTATCCGCGCTCTCCCTATGCCGCAGCCAAACTCTACGCCTATTGGATCGTCGTGAATTATCGCGAGGCTTATGGTATGCATGCATCAAACGGCATTCTTTTCAACCATGAAAGCCCGCTTCGTGGCGAGACCTTCGTCACGCGCAAGATCACGATGGCCGTGGCGGCTATAAGCCTCGGCCTTCAGGACAAGCTCTTCCTCGGCAACCTTGACGCCAAGCGTGACTGGGGTCACGCCCGCGAATATGTCGAGGGCATGTGGCTGATGCTGCAACAGGACAAGCCGGATGACTACGTCTTGGCGACAGGTGAGACGACGAGTGTGCGCCAGTTTGTGGAGTGGGCTTTTGCCGACGTGGGCATTGCCTTGGAATGGAAGGGGTCCGGCGTCGACGAAAAGGGTTACGACTCCGCGTCCGGTGCCTGCCTTGTGGAAATCGACCCGCGTTACTTCCGCCCGACGGAAGTCGATCTTCTGCTTGGCGACCCAACCAAGGCACGCCAAAATCTGGGCTGGCACCACAAGACACCGGTTCGCGAACTCGCCGCCGAAATGGTGGGGGCGGATGTCAAGCACTGGAAGGCCCAAAACAACAGAAACGAGATCTGAGTGTACGATTTATCCAACAAGAAAATCTGGGTGGCCGGTCATCGGGGCATGGTGGGAAGCGCGCTTATGCGCAGGCTCCAGTCAGAAAATTGCACCGTCATCACGGTGACGCGCCGCGAGGTGGATTTGAAGCGGCAGGAGGAGGTCGAGAAATTTGTTGAAGCAACTCGACCTGACGCGATCACTCTCGCCGCTGCCAAGGTTGGCGGCATCCTCGCGAATGACAGCTATCCGGCAGAGTTTATCTACGACAATCTGATTATCGAAGCCAACATCTTCCAAGCCGCTCACCGCGCGGAAGTGGACCGGCTACTGTTCCTGGGTTCAAGTTGCATTTATCCCAAGCTCGCTCCACAGCCGATTACCGAGGATGCCCTGTTGACCGGCCCACTCGAGCCGACCAACGAATGGTACGCGATTGCCAAGATCGCCGGTATCAAGCTCGCGGAGGCCTATCGCAAGCAATACGGCCGAGATTACATTTCGGCCATGCCGACGAATTTATATGGCCCTGGCGATAATTTCGACCTGAATTCCAGCCATGTGCTGCCTGCGCTTATCCGCAAGGCGCATGCTGCGAAACTTCGCAAAGACCCGCATGTGGTCGTCTGGGGCACAGGCACCCCGCGCCGAGAATTTCTTCATGTCGATGACTGCGCCGACGCCATAGTGTTTTTGCTGAAGACCTATTCGGGCTCGCAGCACGTCAATGTCGGCTCGGGGACAGATCTCGAAATTATCGAATTGACGCGCTTGGTCTGCCGCGTTGTCGGTTACGAGGGTGAGATCATTCTTGATCTTTCCAAGCCCGATGGCACGCCGCGAAAGTTGATGAGCAATCAGAAGCTGCAGGACATGGGCTGGAAACCGCGTATCTCGCTTGAGGACGGCATTAGAGCTACGTATGCTTGGTTTCTTGAGTTCGAAAATAGATCTGATCCGGCTGCTTGATAACATGTCTGCTGAGGACCGAATCTCTCCATTCCCGCAGCGATATTTGTGGCGTGGAGGTGTTACGGCGTCGGTGGCGGCTGGCAGGTGGGCCAGGGAGGCGGGCATCCGATGAGTTTAGCACGGTGAGTATTGTAGAATGTGCGGATTCACGCATGCTGCCCGACGGGCGCTGCCGGAAGCGATCAGGCGACGGGCTCTGGGTTACACGGTTTGTGGCATCGTTCTGCTTCGGAGTTTTCTGCATCACTTCGATTGCCGAATGCGAAGGTTATCGCGAGCCGTGCAGGAGATCGTCGTCATCGCGGTCGATTCTTGCTGAACGAAGATGGCGTCTCGCCGCCCTTTCCCGCGGCCTTTTCCTGGGCGCTCGCAGCTCCGCATCTCAACCTGTCAATAATTTGCTGAGAAGCTTAAGCCGAAAGTATGGCGCCAAGTCGAGCCGGAACACGGCGTGACTGGCGAGGTGTCGCAGCTGCTGGAAGCTGTTAATCTCAAGGCCCGCGGACTTCCAAGCGTCAGTTGATCAGTTCTCGGACTCACGCTGGCGTCTGGACGACCTCTATTGGATCACCGATAAGGGCGGCTCGGCGCGTCAGGTCCGAAATGAACTGGGCGCAGATGACGTTCTTTGAGCCGATGCACTATCTGAACGTTCTGCCAAAGGCCGGCCAGCTCGGCCTTACGACACTCAGATCTTCATGCTTGATGCCTGCGCTTTTAATCGCGATATTCGCGGTAGTACGATAGCGTGCGTTCTTGGCGATGCGCAGTCCATCTTCGGGACAAGGTGGGCCATGGCACATCGAGGCTCATCGCGACGCTGCCCTCACCGTCGTTGGGGTCGTAGCCGATATGAGCGATGGGGCGGTCGCCGCTCTTCGGCATTGGCTGAAGATCAACTGACCAATCACTCGATATAAACTATATAAACGTAGACCCAGCCGATTGCGCTAAAAAATCAAGGCGCGGCAAGTATCCCCACGGTGACGGCCGTCTTGTGATGTGAAGCCGAACATTGGAAGTCCTGGTGGTAGCACTGGGAGTAGTCCTATGACGACGCAGCATATTGAGGTGATCACGTCGGTCGAGCGTCGCCGGCATTGGTCTCGCGAAGAGAAAGAACGGTTGGTAGCGGCGGCGTTAGAGCCTGGAAGCGTTGTCTCGGATGTGGCGCGCTCGGCCGGGATTCATGTCAGTCAGTTATTCCGGTGGCGCAAAGAGCTCTGCCAGATATCAGCGCCGTCCGTGCCTCCATTCATTCCGATTGAGGTCGTGGCGGCGTTGCCAGCGCCTGAACCGTTGGAGGCGACACCGGCACCTCGACCGCGCAAGAAGTTAAGCATCGTGACGATCGAGCTTGGCCGCGCGGCCGGTGCATTCGTGTGGACAGCGATGTCGATACCGAAGCTCTGGGCCGCATACTCGATGTCGTGGAGCGACGATGATCCCGATTCCGAGCGGTGTGAAAGTCTGGCTGGCGACCGGCTATACGGACATGCGGAGGGGCTTTCCTGGCCTGTCGCTGATGGTGCAGGAGACGCTGAAGCGTGATCCGCATAGCGGCCATTTGTTCTGCTTCCGCGGCAGGAAGGGCGGTCTGATCAAGGTGATCTGGCACGACGGCCAGGGTGCCTGCCTGTTCACGAAAAAGCTCGAACGAGGGCGTTTTATCTGGCCATCAGCGGCCGACGGCACTGTGGTGATTACGCCGGCGCAACTCGGCTACATGCTCGAAGGGATCGACTGGCGAATGCCGCAAAAAACGTGGCGTCCGAGCTCGGCTGGATAGCGGAAATGGCTGGAAAGGCGCGAGCGAATATGATTCCATCTCGCCATGACCGATGCGGCCGATCAGCTTCCCGACGACCTTGCCAGCGCGCATGCGATGATCCTCGCCGAGCGCGCGGCACGCCGTGAAGCCGAGGCCGTCGCTGCCCGCGCCCAGGCGGTGAACTCCCATTCGGATGCACTGATCGCGCGGCTGAGATTGGAGATCGAGAAGCTCAAGCGCGACATCCACGGCAGCCGCTCGGAGCGCAAGGCACGCCTCCTCGAACAGATGGAATTGCAGCTCGAAGAGTTGGAAGCTGATGCCAGCCAGGACGAATTGGCTGCGGAGCTGGCGGCAAAGTCCTCTACGGTCCGAGTCTTCGAGCGCAAGCGTCCATCGCGCAAGCCGTTTCCGGAGCACCTGCCGCCCGAACGCGTCGTCATTGCCCCGCCAACAAGCTGCCCCTGCTGTGGCTCGGCCAGGCTGGCAAAACTCGGTGAGGACATCACCGAGACATTGGAAGTGATCCCGCGCCAGTGGAAGGTCATCCAGACGGTGCGCGAGAAGTTCTCGTGCCGGGAATGTGAGAAGATCGCCCAACCACCGGCACCCTTCCACGTGACGCCGCGCGGCTTTGCCGGACCAAACCTCTTGGCGATGATCCTGTTTGAGAAGTTCGGTCAGCATCAGCCGCTGAACCGGCAGAGTGAACGCTATGCCCGTGAAGGCATCGACCTCAGCCTCTCGACGCTTGCCGACCAGGTTGGCGCTTGCACAGCGGTCTTGAAGCCCTTGCACGGATTGATCGAGGCGCATGTGCTTGCTGCCGAGCGTCTGCATGGCGATGACACGACCGTGCCGATCCTGGCGAAGGGCAAGGCCGATACCGGGCGGATTTGGACCTATGTCAGGGACGATCGGCCGTTCGGCGGAACGTCGCCACCGGCAGCCCTCTACTATGCCTCCCGCGATCGGCGACAGGAGCATCCCGAGAGGCATCTGAAGACCTTCACCGGCATTCTGCAGGCAGACGCCTATGGTGGCTATAACCCGCTGTACAAGGTGGAGCGCCATTGCGGTCCGCTGACCCAGGCATTGTGCTGGTCGCATTCGCGTCGCAAGTTCTTTGTGCTCGCCGACATCGCCACGAACGCCAAACGCGGCAAGAACGCCACGCCGATCTCGCCGGTGGCGCTTGAGGCCGTGAAGCGGATCGACGCGCTGTTCGACATCGAGCGCGACATCAACGGCCTCGCGGTCAGTGAGCGGCTGCGACGGCGTCGAGGTTCCACTCACGATGAGCTTGAAGGGGCTCCACGATGTCATTCAGGCGGTGATGCTGTTCCAAGATTATCATCTGTTCGAGTTCAAGGCTGGTGGCCGGTGTTACGATGTGCCGGATCCAGAAGACCTCTATGAGCGAAAAACCTTTGCGGCTCGCAACGTCCACATCGCGGCGCTTATCGAGCGTGGGATCGCGACCTTCAAATACACCTATGACTTCGGCGATAACTGGCAGCACACGATCACGGTCGAGGAAGTAGAGGATGGTAGTCCGGGGATCGAATATCCGCGCTTTGTTGATGGTCAGCGCAGAGCGCCACCGGAAGATGTTGGTAGCACCTCGGGGTTCGAGGAATTCCTGAAAGTCATGGCGAAGCCGCGACACCCGCGGCATCGAGAGTTTGTGCGTTGGTATGGTGGCCGCTTCGACCCCGTCGATATAAGCGTCGATATCGTTCAAGACCGTGTTGCTAGACTTGCCCGCCGTCGGACGCTTGGAAAGGCTGGCTTTGCGAAGAGCCAAAACCAGCAGCACTGACCAAATCTGAAAAACACAGAACGAGGCATCATGGGTTATCGCAACTCCGCCCTGTACACCTTGAAATACGTGGCAACGATGCTCAATCAGGACGAAGACTTCTTGCGGGAATGCTCGATTGAGATGTTCTCCGAAGATGGCTGCGTGTCTGCATATGACGACTATACAGCCTCAGAGCTCAGCGAGCACATTGTCTTGTTTACCGAAGTCGGCATCGAAAACCTTCAACAAATTATCCGCAATCTTCGCGGAGACGCCAACCCGCCATCGAAGCCCGTCGCAGGACGAAACCGTAAGAAGCCGAGGCTACTGCGGCCCTGACCGGATGGTTACCGCGGCAAGCCATTTTCGAACGCTGCTTTTGAAGAGGGGATGTCACTCGCCTTCAAAGGTCCGCAGGAAGTTGGATCCGTCTGCGGGACGCGCGATGTGATCGTCGACCTGAAGCGGGAGATCAGTACATTGCGTCAGCGTGTTTTCGGTAAGCGACAAGCCGGGGCCGTTCAGGCGGCGTAGTTCCATGGCATGAGCGCGTCGATTTCACTGCTGGGCCATCCATTCGCAAGGCGCTCAAGCGTCTGGGTCAACCAAGCTTGCGGATCGACTGCATTCATCTTTGCCGTTTGCAGGAGCGTCGCGATGGTCGCCCAAGTCCGGCCGCCACCGTCGCTTCCAGCGAATAGACTATTTTTTCTCGTGATCGCTTGGGGTCTGATTGCTCGCTCGACTATGTTGGAGTCGAGTTCGATGCGGCCGTCGGTCAGGAAGCGCTCGAAGCTGTCTCGACGCGAGATGGCATACCGCAGAGCTTCGGCGAGTTTGGATTTTCCAGAGACCCGCGGCAGGGTCGCCTGCCAGAGAGTGAAGAGGTCACGGACGATCGCTGCGGAGATCTCCTGGCGTGCAGCGACACGAGCTTCAGGGTTTTGGCCGCGCACACGCTCCTCGATCTCCCATAACCTCGCCATACGCTCGACGGTGTCGGTAGCGATTTTCGAGCTCTTTGCGACATGCAACTCGTAGAACTTTCTCCGGCTGTGCGACCAGCAGCCGGCCAGGATGGCGCTGTCATTGCCTCCAACGGGCTCTGCTGGTTCCCGGTTAGCCCGGCTTTGCCATCATTTGCCTTCTATCCTCGCAACCACATCGACCCAGTCCGGGTCGAACTCCACGTTTATGCTGTTCTCATGGTCGCGCCTTCTCCAGGATGCCCGTAGGTCCCGCCAAACATCAGCAGCGCCCAAATGATACACGCCGTTTTGTTTGCAACTGCGACAGAAGCCGAGGAACCGGGCATGGCGCAGCCTGTCATGGTCGTCGACGTGCTCGAATCCCAATGCGAGCGCCGCGATGCGCTGCCTGACCAGAGTGTGCGCACTGTGGACCGTGCAAGCCGCAGCGCGGCGTCAACAAAGCACGCCGCCATCCGCTCGAACAGGCCAATGACTTTGTCGACATGGCGAAGCAAAAGCGCGCCGGCATCCGAGGTGATCGCGCCGCCATCGAAACCAGCCACAACTTTGTGGCCGTCGAAGCATTCAAATTCGTGCTGCGTCGAGATACAGTGTAGTGCATCGGACCCCGTCTTGCAGTCTGATAATCTTTGTTACAAAAGCAGTTCTCAGGTTCTCAGGTTCTCAGGTTCTTAGGGCCGGTTCACCTCTTACATTGAGATAATTCAGGCTAGGCATGAGCTGGAGTGATATTTCGAATGCCAAATTTGCTTGCGCAGATGCACAAAATCATCTACCGCCGCATCAGATATACCGTGACAAGGCCCAAGCCTCCGAAAACCAGTGTACCGTTTGCCGGCCCTGTCGTGGTCGTCGGATCGGCACCCGTTTCTCACAAGCCCGTCGGCTTCGATGAAACATATCGCATCATTTCGGTGAACGCCTCGCAAATAGCTGTCCATGCCTGGGGCATCGATGCGCCCGACATCACCCTGATGGGCTTCAACGAGCTCCAGGGCGGCAATACGGCAGCGGTGGAGACAAGGCGCGTTCTCACCGGGCACCGCACCGGCGCTCTCTACGTTCTCACCTGGCGGCGGGGTCAAAAACGCCAGGCGCGCGTGAAAAACAATCTGAACTCGTTCAGCTATTGCTACCGGGATCTCCATCTCGTGGGCCGCTATCAGCGCATAGCGTTGATGCACAAAGCCAGCGGACTGGTGAACCTTGAGCTCGATGCCGAAACCAAGTGCTCGAACGGAATGATCGCAGTGTTGTTTGCATTATACAACGATGCAAGCGCGGTCATCATAACCGGCATCAATCCTCATTCGAACGGCCACATATACAATAGCGCCAATCTGACGCGCAAACATACTCGTTTCGACCGGGAAATCCTGATCAGGCTTCTCAGGCAAGGCTATCCCATCTACACAGCCGATCCGCAGGTCTCGGAAGAAGTCGGCCTGCCGCTCTGGCAGGGTGACAAAGAACCGAAGCCCAAGGCGGCACAATAAGCCACCGACAATTCACAACAGCGATCTTCCCCGTCTTATCATTCGAGATGACCGGTTCAGCTGCAAACTGCCAGAGAACACACTTCGATTTTTAAAGGATGGCTGGCAGGGATGGCGCAACCATATTCTCAAGATCTTCGCGAACGGGGATGGCGCGCTTGAATGCCGGGGAAATAATACGATCGATCGCAGCCGCACTTGCGATCGCTCCCTCCTGTGTTTCGAAGTGGAAGAAGCGGCTTGCCGAGACCGGCGCTCCGACGCGGGGTCGCGTCGGGCGGGCGCAAGCAGCGGACCCGTCCGGCGAACGGGCCGACTGGCTGCGCCAACGCTGCCGATCCAACCACGACGCGGGGGCTTGTGGCGAACTGGCCGAACGCGGCATCAAAACCGAGGGACACGCCGTTTGGGTGTTCGTGCAGGCCGAGGGTCTGGGTTTCAAAAAAAGGGTTCTGCCGACCAAGCAGATGGCGAAGGGCAGCATGCCGTTCCAGCCGATGGAAAGACCGATCGGCAGGAAAAGTTTGGCATCGCCGGCGCCGAAGAGGCCGAAGGTTCAGAGGCCGATTCCAGGGGTGAAGGGCAGGGGGCCACCCCCAATCCCAGTGGAGCAAAGCGGTGGATATGCGTTGCAGTTCGGAGGGCAAGACATGCACCTTGTCGGCCCCAGAGCCTGCCGGCGACACGAAGGCCCTCATTTCTCGGCTGCGGCGCCGTGCGGGAGCAGGCGCCGCAGTGCTGGTGGGGTTCGACTTCCGATCGGTCTTCCTGCCGCCTACGCCAGAGCTCTGGGTGCTACTGACTTTCGCACCGCGCTACTATCGCTTGGTGCTGAGCGATTTGCGCTGTGGTTCGACGTCGCGGAGCTGGTATCGCAATCACCGTGGCAAGCGCCGCTGCGATGGTCCACGGCCCAATGTTCCTAACAGAGTATCGGGGAAACAGTGGTCTGCCTCGGTGGGTTCTGTCCCGCTCGGATGCTGGTGGGACGCAGTCGATCCGCAAGCTTGGTTGACCCAGACGCTTGAGCGCCTTGCGAATGGATGGCCCAGCAGTGAAATCGACGCGCTCATGCCATGGAACTACGCCGCCTGAACGGCCCCGGCTTGTCGCTTACTGTCAGCCGGGTGTGAACGTCTCGGCAATTGCGCGGCAAATCGGGAGCTCTATCGCTGGCGCAGAGAATTCCTGGGAAGTGATGAGCCTGGGCAAGCCGCAGCGACAGTGGATCCGCAGAGCGTTGTATCCGACCCCGATTTCTCTTTAGGTGCAAATGGCGGTTATCTGAGAATGTCTCGTAACGCTTCCGACATCGGCTCACGCAACACATTAGATCCGAAGCGTGAGAGGTGGCCGCCGTCCTTGTACATTGACCGCCCATCTTGTGAAACTTCGCATCTTGCGGAACTGCAAAGGCTTTCGCTAGGGCGGATCACCCTTGGCTTCTCGGAAGCGACAACCTCATTGACGTAAGGCGGATCAAGATGTGGGGCCGGAAGTTGCCTATGGTAGCCCAGCACAGCGTCAACCGGCTCATAGTAGGCAGCCCGACCGAGGAAGGCGGGGACATCGACATCGTAGGTCGGAACCTGCCCCACCAGCAAAGGAGTTGCACCACTGGATCGGATCGCCGCCAGCGTTTGACGCAGAGCCTCGCGCATTTCGTCCATTCTTGCATTCAATGCTTGTCCCCCGATCGATACGATATTTGACGTGCCGTAGGACTGCCAGTTAGCGGCCATTATAACGACCTCATAGCGCTCCTTTTCGAGCAATTCTGCGATGGTATCGTTTGTTGAACGACAGAAGACCTTATCCGTCTCCAGCTTCAGCATAGGCGGGCATCCATTGTGCGTCAGAACATGAAGCTCAAGGGCAAACTTGTTCGCCAGCGATTCGGCAACTGGCAATATTGCAGACGCGTGGGAATCTCCCCACAAGAGCGCCTTCCGACCATCGATCTTGCCCAGACGGCAGAAGTCACCGGACTGAATCTGGCTTATTGTGCGGTCGACACATTCAATCTGATTGCTTGACCAGTCACTACGTCCTCGCGCCAGTTCTGCTGCCTCAGGCCTCACGGCAGAGACAAGCGGTACCCTAGAGAAAGGAAGGGTCGTCAGACTGATGATCCCCACCAAGGCCACGACAGTTGCGGCAAGGGTTTCATGACGAAAAAAAGCCGACGGTCGGGTGCGGATCGGTTCCTCGACAAGACGCCAACTCAATTCCGAGAGCGCGAGCGTCACCAACATCACTGCGAGCACTTCAGGCGGGTGAAGAAGCCGATCGAGGTAATACGTAAGCAAAACGATCAACGGCCAGTGGATCAGATATATGCCATAGGACCTGCGACCGATGGCTGTCAGTGGCGACCAGTTCAACACTTGGCTGATCCGCGAAGCATGATTGGACCCTGCGATGATTATGACACCGGCTGCCAAGACAGGAGGAAGGGCGGACAGCCCGGGAAACAAAAAACTTTCCCTGTAGAAGATGATGCACAGTAGGAGGACGACCAGCGCCACCAGGCCGCCGCCGCTCAACGCCATGCTGCTCGGCGCAGGGCGACCATGAAGATAGAACCCGATGGCCACCCCGCAGGCGAGCTCCCAGGCGCGGAAGGGGAGCCAGAAGAAAGCCATCTCCCGGCTCATATGAACGACGACCGCACTTGCAATGAGACTTGCGCCGAAGATGACCAGCATTGAGAGCTTCTTTGTTCGTGTTCGAAAAGTGGCAATCGAGAAAAGCGCGGCAATGCCGATGTAGAACTGCTCCTCCACGGCAAGCGACCAGAGGTGGAGCAGTGGCTTCGTGATATGGGCGGTGTCGAAATAGCCTAGGCGCTCATAGAAGTGATGATTGGCGGCGAAGTAGGCACTGGCCTGTATGCTCTCCACAAAGGCGCGATAGTCCTCCGGCATCATGAGGACGAACGAAAGCAGCCAGGTGCAGGCGATGACAATCAGATACGCGCCCGCCAACCGGCGGGCCCGGCGGTCGAAGAAATCAAGGGTCGAAAACCCTGCGCGTTCAAGCCTTCTAAGAATCGAGGTCGTAATCAGGAAGCCGGAGACAACGAAAAATACGTCGACGCCCACGAACCCGCCACCGACGCTGTGAACCCCAGCATGGTATAGAACGACTGCTAGAACAGCGATTGCGCGGAGGCCGTCTATATCAGGTCGATGGGCGGGGCTTGTCATACGCTAGCGAATGGCATGAGCACCGAGCCAAATCAATCGCGAAGTGCGACCATCACCGTAAAGCTGTGGCTCGCCTCCCCGTGCGCGGATAACAATCACCACCATCACAACACATAGCGCCGATCGACGATAAATAAAAAATCCCCATCCACAATCTGGAGCCTACCATGCTCGTCAGCAACTGGCGGCGGATCATCAAGCAAGCCTGGTCGATCAGATTCATGGTCCTGGCGCTGCTCTGCATCATCATCGAGCCGATATACACCTTCGTTGCCGCGACATGGGTGGTGAAAAACATCTACATCCAACTCGCCATGTCGGCGATCACCGGCCTGCGTCTCGCCGCCGATGGGGAAACGCGGGTCTGCGCGACGAACTTCTTGAACGCATCCTCTCAAACAGCCCAACCTTTTTCGAGCAGCTGATCGTCGATCTGCTGGTGTCCATGGGCTACGGCGGCAGCCATAAAAATGCCGCTGCCCAACTCGGACGCACCGGCGATGGTGGAGTAGACGGGATTTTGAACGAGGATCGCCTTGGCTTAGACCGCATCTATGTGCAAGCGAAGCGTTATGCTCCGGGCAATCCGGTCGGCCGCCCTGACGTCAATGGCTTCGTCGGTAGCCTCGTGGGTCTAGGTGCCACCAAAGGCGTCTTCGTCACCACTTCGACGTTCAGTCAACCGGCCCGCGACTATGCCTGGCGCACTCTACCTGACGTCTTCTTGCGTCGGGCTGCCTTCTTCGCTGATTTGGCTTGCGCCTTCGACGTGCCAGAGAACAGCGGACGCAGAACAAGTTCGAGCTTGTCACTCGCCTCCTTCATATGGTTGCCTTCGAGGTTGATCCCGCGTGCAAAGCCGAGAGCTACGTTGATTGTCTCACCCTCTCGCTGCGCAATAGCCAATTGTTTCTTCAGATCAGCTATCCGTGCGTCCTTCTGCCGAGCAAGGTTTTCTGCCCGAGCGATGAGATCCGTCGCGGTAGCCCTGAGCCGCCTTGTTTCGGCTTGTTGGACCTCTTCGACGGTCCGGCGCTTCGGCTTGATGAGGACTTCGACAACCTTTCGCCGTTTTGGGCGCAATGGGCCAAAGTCGCAAATGCTTCCCGGCTTTGCTGGCCCGGGGGTGTCACTTCCATCTGCCGGCTTTCTCTTTCGCCCGGGACCGCCCTTATAACTGAAAAAGCTGCTGCCGGGATGCACAATCGTGCCACCACCATTGTAGCTATTTTTCCCCACAGCTCCCTCCATCACCTGATGAGAAAATCAGACACGCGACGGCGGTCGATGTCAATCATGACGAGTGTCACACGCGCACCATCTCCAAGAGTTGCGCCAAGAGCGCGCTCTCAGCCTCCGGATGCTCCAGAAGGCAGGTCGTAGGGAGTTCAGCTGCCCCAACTGTCGCTCGCTATAAATGAAATATCGATGCAAGCGCAGGAGCGATCAATGACTAACAGTACCATCAACCTCGTTGCCTTCGTGAAGGTGTGTTCCGGCGTGCAATTTTGGCTCTGACTCACTTTTGATGAAATCAAGTGCTGGCTGATGTTGGTTTCACATAAGGAATCAGCACCATGGGTCATTCGCTCCGGTCGTCGACGCTCGTTCCTCGCGGCTTTGTAGTCTACAATACAGCCATTGATGACGGGGTCATGTTGATCGCAATTCGTCCGGCGAGCACAGCAAGCCTTTGCCCGGTCTGCGGAACAAGGTCGGAACGAATCCACAGTCGATATCAACGACGCTTGGCTGACCTGCCGTTGGTGGGAAAGCCTGTTCGGCTTGTCATTGATGCGCGACGATTCCACTGCGACGCAGTGTTGTGCGGCCGGCGAATCTTCACCGAGCGCTTTGACGGGGACGTTCTCGCGCCTTCGTCGCGGCGAACTGCCAGGCTCGACCACATCGTCCATCATCTCGGACTTGCTCTGGGTGGCAGGCCAGCGGCCACCTTTGCCAAAAGGCTCATGCTGCCCGTAAGCAACGATACGCTGCTACGCGTCGTGCGGCGACGTGGAAGCCCGCGCTTTGTCCCGCCGACCGTCATCGGGATAGATGATTGGGCTTGGCGACGTAACCAACGCTATGGGACCATCATCTGCGATCTGGAACGGCGCAAAACCATTGCTCTCTTGCCAGATCGGGAGCCGTCGACGGCCCAGGCCTGGCTCTCGGACCAACCTCAGATCAGCATCATCGCCCGCGACCGCGGCGGTGGTTACGCGACGGCTGCAGCCAAGGCATTGCCACAGGCGACCCAGGTCGCTGACCGCTGGCACTTGATGGAGAATGCCAGCCGGGCATTCCTCGATGCGGTGCGAAAATCCATGCACCCGATCCGAACCGCGATCGGAGCGGCCACGATCAATCCAGAGCTGCTGACTGCCGCCGAGCGCATCCAGTACGAGGGATATCTTCGCCGCGAAGACACCAACGCCGCCATTCTCGATCTGGCCAAGTCGGGGGCCGCAATCAAGGAGATCGTGCGCCAGACCGGGTACAGTCGCGGCTTGGTCCGATGCGTGTTGCGTGGTCAACGGTCGGATATTTTCCGCGTCCGCGAGAACTCGCTCGAACTCCATCTGCCGTGGCTTGACGCTCAATGGGCGGCCGGACATCGGAATGGGACAGAGCTGTGGCGGAAACTCAAGAGCCAAGGGTTCCGCGGCTGCCTTCGCGTTGTCACCGAATGGGCCACACGCCGCCGAAAAGCGGAAAAGGTCGATGACGGCACCTTGAACCGAGCGCCCTCGGCCAAGACCATCGCGCGTCTTATGACCATCGGTCGCGACGATCTCTCCAAATCTGAGACCGTGACGGTTGCGGCGATTGAAGACGGCGTGCCGCTGCTCGTTGAGGCGCGGGAAGCGATCGCCGCCTTCCAGACGATGATCCGCAAGAAATCCATCACTGATCTCGATCCATGGTTGGAGAAAGCTCGAACAGGCTTGGTCGCGTCCTTCGCTAACGGCGTCGTCAAGGACCGTGCAGCCGTCAGCGCCGCGATCACGTCGCCATGGTCGAATGGCCAGACCGAAGGGCAGATCACCAAGCTCAAATTGGTGAAACGCCAGATGTATGGCCGCGGAAAGATTGACCTCCTCCAGGCCCGCGTCATCGGCACGGAATAAAAATCCATCACCACCAAAACTGCGTCAGAGCCAAAATTGGATGCCGATAAGGGGTGAATTTTGGACGCCGATTGACAGTGGGCCATACCGGCGATTGGCCATGTGACGGTGTCGAACGGCTTCCCATCATCATCCTGAAGTGAGCGCTTTGCTGTGGCGGCCAGCAGCTTTGCCATATCCGCACGACTCCATGGGCGGCCTTCCGGTCGTGTCCCGATCAGTCCCCATCTCGCAAGGGCCGTCCAATAGACATAGGCGGGGGGCTGACTGATGGGACGTGGGTAGACTTCGCCGCCGATCACACCGTCCTTCTCTCCGCCTTCTTCCGTAAACTGAAGGCGTCCGGTCAGATCATGTTCGAGATCAATGAAAGCCTTTGCGAAGTCCTTGGGTGCCGGACGTTTCTCGCGAAGGGATTGGTATAACCAAGGTATGAGCAGCGCATATCGCAGTCGTGTATGCAGGACGGATGTGCCGGGAAAAAAATGGTCCGCATAACGTTGGTGGATGATCAGAAATCCAACCTCATCCCGTACACCGGCCGCTCCACCCAGCATGGCTTGTTCGGCTTGGCCCAACGCCTTGCGAGACAGAAACGTAAACCCAAATGATGACACGCGGCCCCCTGTCGCGGTGATGAACTTCGCCTTGGCTGCGTTCCTAAATTGAGCTTTAGAACGAATTGTTTCGGTGCAGGCAAGCAGGCTTGTTGCTGCACTCGAGTGGATCACATTTTTGTTAAGATGGCGGCAGCTATTCCATACTCGTTTGCCGAAAGCTGCCAGTCCCTCGGCCAACCCCACCAGCCAAACGCACGCACTTTCCCCATAAACACCGGTATCCGCCTCCCGCGGCTTCCTCCTTGGGAGGTTTTCCAACGCGGGCCGAAGTCGCGCCCACACCGCGGCCCATCGAAAAACCTTCGCCAAAGCGGACCCACATCTAGATGATCCGGAAGGATCGCAGTGGGTGGAACTTTGCCGTTCGTCTCGTCCATCGGGACGACCAGAGAGATTACCTTACTCAGCCTTGCTACTTGCCAACGGCGTACGGTTAGCCATGGAAATCCGCCGCGCCCTGCTCCAAGCGCCTATCCTCGATTCATCAAAACTTAGGTTAGGTATTTCGTGTTTTACAATTCTTATAATGTGCCTTTTTTCTGAATAGGCCAATTCCTGGAGAACAAGAGCCTTAATCGCTAGCATCCGAACAGTAATTCTCTTGTGTTTAATTGACGCCCATAGGGCCTCTTTCAACAGATCGCTGCGTCTACCACATACAATTGCTAGGCGAATGAAAAGTTCGCACGGCTCAACGCCTCTACTTACAAGGCTAGCCAGTAGTTCTTCGTCTAGCTCTGTTGGCTCTAGCCGGAGGAGCCACATGGGAAGGAGATTTTTCCGATTGGTCCGTATTAGCTCTCGCGTCACATGCCGCATCCACGGTCCGGATCGGTATGGGAGCGAAAGCACAAATATCAGATCGTCTTCACAGAAGTCCTCTGCGATTAGACCCTGAAGAACATCCGAATCCAGTTCTGGTTGTCTTAAGAAAAACTCGCGTAATACATTCCGCTGTTGTGTGTCTCCATGTCTAAAAAGGTTGAATGCACCTGTCGTGACGGCAGGGTACCTTTGCGCGAGCCTCACTAGGTACTGACAAATGTGCCAAAGTGTCTTCGGACCGACACGTTGCATCAGGTCAGTCAAGTCGGCGATGGTCTGTTCGCTTAAATTGATCTCTAAGGCGCGAGGAAGAAGGTTCTCGAACTGAGATCGGTTTGCATTTGCGGCGTCCATTGCTTTCAATATCGGCACGATCGTGCGGTCTCCGAGTGCCGAAAGCAAGCGCCGAGCTGCTGGAGCATTGCCTGCGGGGCTGCCGGCTACGGAAATTGCGGCATATATAGTGTCATCTGACAAGCCATGTGACGAACTATTTTCGGCGAACTGGATAGCTTGATCTAGGTCAGACCGGCCGCCCTTGAGCATTTCTCGAACAGACTGATCGAAGGCTGTGGTGTCAATACTTAAGAGCGCTCTCAGGGCGGCTTGACGGATTACAGCTGATCCTTCTCGTCGTTCTAGTGCTAAAATACAGGCGGTTGCCGTAGCGGCTTCAGAGCCCATAGACGCGAGACGATCCAGCGCGCTGAGGACGTCATCGTCTATCTCCGACCCAAGTTCTCGGATGAGCCTTTCAAGGCGGCTCTCCGCGACCATTGGACCCGTGACAACAGACACCGCACGGCCACGCGCTAGAATGATTTCGCCGCTGGTGTTAATGCCGAAGAAACGCGGACGTTGTCGATTTTCGCTTGGGACCTTCTTGGACAGATAGTTCGCCATCCCCGTCGCCGTTATTCGGCCTTCTCCGGAGGGATCAGCGTGACCGGTGGTGATCCCCTCGACAAAGTGCTTAGTAAAGACGCTTAGTCCGTCTTCGCCCTCTTTGGCAGTCTGGAATGCATCCGACGCTGCAAAAATTACCGTTCCCTGAGCATCGGAGACAAGGCGCTCCATGTCATGCGCCGCTGCACCGCCCTTGTAGAAGGACTTATTTACTGCACCGGCATAGCAACAGTCCAGTATTATTGCTTGCCGCCGCACACGGACGGCTGGATCGACCAGAGATAGCTTGAGATTGTCAAATGGAATGGAGGTTGCTCTCAAAGCTCTAAGCTTTGAATTCTTGAAAGTAAGGAATAGCTGTCCTTCGCGATCCGTCCAGCCGTGGCCAGAATAGTACAAAAGAAATAGGTCGTCTGGACCGCACTCATGAAGATGCGTCTCAATCCTCTCATACGCATCCGCAGAAGTAGCGCGATACAGTACTTCCACAGCGTCGAAATCACCAAACTCGTGTGCCGACAGCACGGATTTCAGCGCATTTACATCGTTGGCAGGGCAGATCAGGTCTCGAAAGGTCTCCCTTTCGTCGGGGTAGTCGTCCGAAGCCAAGAGCAATGCAATCCGGCGTTCTTTTTCGGGCATGTCAGATCAGGGTTGATGCCGGAGAATTGAAGTTATCATACGCTCGGCTCTCTTGAGATTCTCCTCGCTCAGATTCTTTGAACTGAGCTCTACCGATTTATTATCGGGAAGTCGAATAATTAGCGAAAGAGTCTTTTCGCGCAGGAGAAAGTCCCGCAAATATTCTACTACGCTCGATACTAGGTTAGAGTCCTTAAGAATTGCCCACGAGCGTTCGAGGACTTCTCCAACCCCTTTAGAGCCGGGTTCAGGTTCAGTTCGTTCGACTTCGACCTCAACGCCAGTCAAGGCATCCAATCCCCTGACAAACTGCTTCGAAACCGCGCGGATCTCCGCTTCGCTCAAATCAGCGGAATGCAAATTAAGCTGAAATTTGATCACTTTCTGCTCCAATTGAATCCGCTTTCGTAAAAAGATATTGTTGCATCAAACACACACCTAAGCAACTATTTTGGTGGGTCCTGTGGGTGGCTCGAAAGGCTTTTTGATCCAAATGAGGCCGCTTGCCGGCCTCCGAGGTTCGATCATGCCGCGCGCGTATATGCTGTCCGATATCCGCTAACCCGAAAGCGAATTCAGATCGTGATCGTCCGCTGTGGGGGCACTACTTTCCCTTGACCATCTCTTCAGGGATGGTCTGCAAGGGATCGGAACCAGCCGTTAGCTCGGGAAAATGCAGATGGCGGCTCCTGGCGCATTGCAGGCATAGCGAAACTGAGAAATGAGTCCCGTCCTCAGAAGTACAATCGATGAATTTCATCGTGACAACCCCCACGGTGATCCGGAAAAGTGATGCGGATAACTGTTCCGGCTGCCCAAAAGTAGGGTCAGCTAAGTATTTGGAAAATAATGCAAAAGAGTGTTTGGCTGGGGAACCTGGATTCGAACCAAGATTAACGGAGTCAGAGTCCGTCGTTCTACCATTGAACTATTCCCCAGCAGGTGCCGTCGAAGCGTGGCTCGGCTGCTGTGCGGCGCTTATAACCAAAAGCCGGCGGATTGCAAATAGCTGTTTTGAAAAAAATCGGTGCTGCCGCGGAAAGGTGAAACCGCTGCAAATCCCTTGGTCCAAAAAAGAATTTGGCGATTTCGGCGGGCGCTGATATTCTTGCCGCAACGCAAAAATCGAATGAGCGCCTGCTGCATATCCCAGGACTTGCGCGGCGCGGTGGAAAAATAACGTGGAAGACCCCGAAGGCGGCGCAAAGCCGCAATTTGACGGGGCGTCGGCGGCAGGGCGCAAGGACGGCAAGAAGTCCAGGCGCCGCAAGGGCAAGCGTGGCGGGCAATCCCGCACCGCGGCTCATCCCGCTTCGCATGAGCCTTCCGGCGGTGTCGGACAGCCTGCGCGCCCGATGGAAGATGCAGCCGGGAATCCGGCCCGCAAGCGCAAGCGTCGCCGTCGTGGCGGCCATGGCACCGTGCAGGACGGTTCACCTCTCCCCCCGGCAATCGAACAGACGGCAGCGGCAGGCAATGCTGTCCGCGCCGATAGCGATTCAGCGCCGAGCCGTCGCAACCGCCGCAAACACCGCGGCAAGCGCGGTCTGCAGGGCCGGCCGCTGACACCGGCAAAACCATCAGGTACCCAGCAGCAGGAACGCCGCGCAGAAGAAACGGTGATCAGGGCCGAACTGCGTGAAACACTGAATGGCGCAAGCGCCAGCCGCAGGACCCGCCCGGAAAGCGATTCCCATTCCGGGCATCAGGGGGATCGTCCGGCCGGCGAACATGCGTGGCCGGAGGAGCTCTACGCCGCCCTCGATCTCGGCACCAACAATTGCCGTCTCCTCATTGCCCAGCCTACCCGTCCGGGTCAATTCCGCGTCGTCGACGCTTTTTCCCGCATCGTGCGCCTCGGCGAAGGCCTTGCGGCAAGCGGCCGTCTGTCGGACGAGGCGATGGAGCGGGCGATCGAGGCGCTGAGGATCTGCGCCTCCAAGCTCAGGAACCGGCAGATCCGCCGCATGCGGCTGATCGCCACCGAAGCCTGCCGCCAGGCCGTCAATGGCGAGGACTTCCTCGGCCGGGTCGTTGCCGAAACCGGCCTCGAGCTCGAGATCATCGATCGGGAGACAGAGGCGCGGCTTGCCGTCTCCGGCTGCTCGTCGCTGGTCGGTCGCGAAACGCGCTCCGTCGTGCTCTTCGATATCGGCGGCGGCTCTTCGGAGATCGCTGTCATCCGCATCGGCGACAATCGCTTCAGCCGCCTTGCCAATCACATCACCCACTGGACCTCGTTGCCGGTCGGCGTCGTGACGCTGTCGGAGCGCCATGGCGGGCACGACGTCACGCCGGAGGCCTTCGAAGGCATGGTGCGTGAAGTCGAAGGCATGCTTGGAAGCTTCGATTGCCCGGAGATCGAGGTCGCCCAGACCGGCGACTTTCACCTGATCGGCACATCCGGCACGGTGACGACGCTTGCCGGCGTCCATCTCGACCTGCCGCGTTATGACCGGCGCAAGGTCGACGGCATCTGGCTGTCCGACGATGAGGTCTCCGCCATGCAGGCAAAGCTCCTCTCCTGGGATTTCGCAAGCCGTGCCGCCAATCCCTGCATCGGGCCTGACCGGGCCGATCTGGTGCTGGCCGGCTGCGCCATTCTCGAGGCGATCCGCCGCCGCTGGCCGAGCCCGCGCATGCGCGTTGCCGATCGCGGCTTGAGGGAAGGCTTGCTCACCGACATGATGGCCGATGACGGCGTGTGGCGGCGCAATCGCAACCGCCGCGGCCAGCGCGTGAGATCGTGAGATAAGGAATAGGCATGACCAAGGCACCGATCGCGGGAAACCGCACCGGCCGCAAGCTCGGCCAGCGCGTCAAGAACAAGAAGATGAAGGCCTCCTCCCGCCAATGGCTGGAGCGCCACATCAACGATCCCTATGTGCAGCGCGCCCAGCTCGAAGGCTATCGCGCCCGGGCCGCCTTCAAGCTGCTGGAGATCGACGAGAAACATCACATCCTGCGCGGCGCCAGGCGCATCATCGATCTCGGCGCTGCCCCCGGCAGCTGGTCGCAGATCGCCGCCAAGGTCACCGGCTCGACAGATGATGATATTCGTGTGGCTGCGATCGATTTCCTTGAAATGACCCAGTTGCCGGGGGTCAAGATCCTGCAGCTCGATTTCCTCGATCCCAGTGCGCCGGAAAAGCTGTTGGAGGCCGTTGGCGGCACACCCGACCTTGTGATATCGGACATGGCGGCGCCCACCACCGGCCACCACCGCACCGATCATCTGCGCACCATGCATCTCTGCGAAGTCGCGGCCCATTTCGCCGTCGAAGTGCTGGGGGAAGGCGGGCACTTCCTCACCAAGACTTTTCAGGGCGGTACCGAGCGTGAGCTGCTGGCCATGCTCAAGCAGAACTTCCGCCAGGTCGTCCATGTCAAGCCGAACTCGTCGCGCGCCGAATCGGTCGAGATGTTCCTGCTGGCCAAGGGGTTCAAGGGGCGCAAGGCCGAAGGCCAAGCAGAAGAAGCTTGATCTTCGGGCCCGTCCTGAAGGATGATGGCGATCGACTGCATAATTCCTTAAGTCGGGATCGATTTAAGGATAAGATAGGCAGCAATGGAAAGCGTTGCCGCGTCCTTTGCGTGTCCGAAAGGACGCGCGGCGCTCTCATGATTTGAACCGCTAATCCCATGCTTCTTTACGTCACGCTCGGAACCAACGACCTTTATCGCGCAGGGCATTTTTACGATGCCGTGCTATCTCCCCTCGGCTATCGCCGCCAACGCTCTTCCGAAGAGGAAATCGGCTATTCCGCCGAGGGCGATACGCGCTGCCGCTTTTGGGTGGTGACGCCGTTCAATCACCGCCGGGCGACCTCAGGCAATGGCGCCATGGTGGCGCTGGCGGCCGAAACGCGGGCCGATGTCGATGCCTTCCATGCAGCGGCGATCGCGGCAGGCGCTGCGGATGAGGGTGAGCCCGGCCTTCGCTCCTACCACGCCCATTTCTATGCCGCCTATATCCGTGATCTCGACGGCAACAAGCTCTCTGCCGTCTGCGAAAGCCCGGACTAGTCTAGCGGCTGCCTATTTCACCGCCTGCTGTTCGGCTTCAACCGTTGCCGCCTTTATTGCCTTCGAGCGGTGGCCGGAAACGATTGCGCCGGCATTGCGGTCCATCCGGATGAAGGGAATGGTCGCAATCACTGTCAGTCCGGCGATGATATAGAAGGCGAGGTGGAAATCGGCCACTTGCAGCGCTTCGCCGCGGAAATAGATCGAGCTCTCCAGGATCGCGGCGGCGACCGCAACGCCGAGCGCCAGGCTGACCTGCTGCATCACCGAGCTCATCGATGTCGCCTGGCTGGCTTCCGCATCTTCGATATCGGCGAAGGCAAGCGCATTGACGCCGGTGAACATGAAGGAGCGGGAGAAGCCGCCGAGCAGCAGCACACCGATGATGACGAGATGCGGCGTCGACGGCGTGAACAGGCCGGTGACGACAGTCACCAGGGTCGTCACCATGGCGGCGCCGAGAAGCGTCGTGCGGAAGCCGGCGGCTGCGAAGACGCGTTTCGCCATGAACTTGGTGGTGATTGCCCCGATCGCGCCGGCAAAGGTGATGAGGCCGGATTGAAACGGCGTCAGCCCGAAGCCGAGTTGGAGCATCAGCGGCGTCAGGAAGGGCATGGCGCCGACGCAAATGCGAAAGAGCATGCCGCCCAAGGTGGAGGCCCGGAAGGTCGGGTTCTTGAACAGATTGAGGTTGAGGATCGGCGCCGGATGCCGCTTGGCATGGCGCACGTAAAGCACGCCGCAGATGAGGCCGATCAAGGTGGCGGTGACGCCGATGATCGGGGGCAGGGCCGGCAGACTGACCACCGACAGGCCGAAGACGACGCCCGCGGCCGAAAGCGAGGTCAGCACGAAGCCGGTGACATCGAGCCGCGGCGGCGCCGTCGCTTCCACCTCCGGCAGAAAGATCGTCGCAAGCCAGATGCCGAGGATGCCGACCGGCACGTTGATCAGGAAGATCCAGTGCCAGCTGAAATAGGTGGTGATGAAGCCGCCGAGCGGCGGGCCGGTGAGCGGCCCGACAAGCGCGGGGATGGTGAGCAGCGCCATGGCCGAGACCAGATCACTGCGCTGCGTCGTGCGCACCAGCACGAGGCGGCCGACCGGCGTCATCATCGCGCCGCCCATGCCCTGCAGGAAGCGGGCAAATACGAATTCGACGAGGTTGGACGAAATTGCGCAGAAAATCGAGCCGATGACGAAGACCGAGATGGCAAGGCGGAAGATCTTCTTGGCGCCGAACCTGTCGGCCATCCAGCCGCTGACCGGGATGAACACCGCAAGCGCCACCATGTAGGAGGTCAGCGCCAGCTTCAGCGTGATCGGCCCGACATTGAGATCTGCCGCGATCGCCGGCAGCGCCGTCGCAATGACGGTCGAGTCCATCTGTTCCATGAAAAGAGCGACGGCAAGGATCAGCGGGACGATGCGATTCATAGGCGGGAGCCTTGAGGGGCGCGGATGGGAGGTGGGAAGGCCCGTGCTCTTTAGTCCCAGTTTCGGGTTCTGCCAATCCCCGAATCCGGGTTCCAATTCGGGTCGATGACACGTTTGCTTCACGTCTGCGTGAGACGGCTTGCCCGACAACGTCGCCTATCAACATTGACATATGTTTACCCGGCCGGGGCAACAAATCCGGCCGGAAATGTCATCGGGGCCGTGCGGCGACAGACTGCACGTCATGGGAGAATGGATACATGGCAATTTCGACGCGAATGAAGCGGCGCACGCTTTTTGCCGCAGGCCTTGGCTTGGCTGCGGCTCCGGCAATTTTTAGAGACAAGGCCGAAGCGGCCGCGACTGGAGAAAATCGAAATATGGATGGCACACCTTTGCCTGAGATCGATCAATTCAAGCTCGGTTCCTATAAGTTCACCGTCGTCCGCGACGGCATCAACATCTCAGAAAAACCCTATGAAACCTTCGGCACCAATCAGGATCCCGAAACGGTCAAGGCGTTGCTCTCCGCAAATTTCCTGCCGGCTGACAAGTTCCTGAACGGCTATACGCCAGCTCTCATCGATACCGGTTCGGATGTCATCCTCATCGATACCGGCTTCGGAGCGAGCGGCCGAGTACGCGGCGCCGGCCAGCTTGCCGAAGGCCTGAAGGCGGCGGGGTATTCGGCTGAGGATGTCACCATCGTGGCGCTCACCCACCTGCATGGCGATCATATCGGCGGTCTGATGGAAGACGGCGCGGCTGCCTTCAAGAATGCCCGCTATATCGTCGGCCAGGCGGAATATGATTTCTGGTCGGACAAGGCACGTGAGGGCACACCTGCCGAGGGCGGCCACAAGGCGGTGCTCGCCAATGTCGTGCCGCTCGCCGAGAAGACCACTTTTATTAAGGACGGTGATAGCGTCGCACCCGGCATAACGGCGATGCTGGCGGCCGGCCACTCACCGGGCCATATGGTGTTCCACGTCGAATCCGAGGGCAAGGGCCTTGTGCTCACAGGCGATACCGCCAACCATTATATCCTGTCGCTGCTGCGGCCGGATTGGGAGGTGCGCTTCGACATGGACAAGACGCAGGCAGCCGCCACCCGCCGCAAGGTTTTTGAGATGATCGCCACCGAAAAGATCGCCTTCCTTGGTTATCACATGCCATTCCCGGCAGTCGGCTTCGTCGAGAGGCAGGATGGCGGTTATCGCTTCGTACCGAAGACCTATCAGTTCGACATCTAATCCGAAGCGGTTCAGCCTTTCACGGAAGCGCTGAACCGCTATAACATATTGTTTTTACAGAATTCTGGACAGAAAAACGCTTAGCGTTTTTCCCGAAATGCTCCTGGCGCATGGCACCCATGCCGAGCCGGGCGGGCATGCCGGGCTTTTTGCTATTTCCTTCCTGTCATAGACGTGTTACCAGCCCTCGCCAACTTCCAAGCAACCCATGCAGACCGCCGGGGCGGACGATTCGTTTCCGGACAGGGTCGCATTTTTATTAAACGAAGGAATTTGGCCATGGCACGCATCATTGAAACGGCAACCGGCGCCGACGCGCTTACCTTCGACGACGTGTTGCTGCAGCCGGGACATTCCGAGGTCATGCCCGGCCAGACGAATATCTCCACCCGCATCGCCCGGGATTTCGAACTCAACATCCCGATCATCTCATCCGCCATGGATACCGTCACCGAGAGCCGCCTGGCGATCGCCATGGCCCAGGCCGGCGGCCTCGGCGTCATTCATCGCAACCTGACGCCGATCGAACAGGCCGAGCAGGTCCGGCAAGTGAAGAAGTTTGAAAGCGGCATGGTCGTCAATCCGGTGACGATCGGCCCCGATGCGACGCTCGCCGATGCATTCGGGCTCATGAAATCCTACAGCATCTCCGGCATCCCTGTCGTGGAGAAGTCCGGCCGCCTCGTCGGCATCCTGACCAACCGCGACGTCCGCTTCGCTTCCGATCAGGAACAGAAGATCCATGAGCTGATGACCAAGGACAATCTGGTCACCGTCAAGGAAAACGTCGATCAGCAGGAGGCCAAGCGCCTGCTGCATTCGCATCGCATCGAGAAGCTGCTGGTGGTCGATACCGAAGGCCGCTGTGTCGGCCTCATCACCGTCAAGGACATCGAGAAGTCGCAGCTGAACCCGAACGCTTCCAAGGATGCGCAGGGCAGGCTTCGCGCTGCCGCCGCCATCAGCGTCGGTGACGACGGCTTCGAGCGCGCCGAGCGATTGATAGAGGCCGGCGTCGACCTTCTGGTCGTCGATACCGCCCACGGCCATTCGCAGCGCGTCCTCGATGCGGTTGCCCGCGTCAAGAAGCTTTCCAACTCGGTGCGCATCATGGCCGGCAATGTCGCCACCTATGACGGCACCAGGGCGCTGATCGATGCCGGCGCGGACGCCGTCAAGGTCGGCATCGGTCCGGGTTCGATCTGCACGACGCGCATCGTTGCCGGTGTCGGCGTTCCCCAGCTCGCAGCCATCATGTCGGCGGTTCAGGCCGCAAATGACCAGGACGTGCCTGTTATCGCCGATGGCGGCATCAAGTTCTCCGGCGATCTTGCCAAGGCGATCGCCGCAGGCGCTTCCGCCGTCATGATCGGCTCGTTGCTTGCTGGTACCGATGAGAGCCCGGGCGAGGTCTATCTCTACCAGGGTCGCTCCTTCAAGGCCTATCGCGGCATGGGCTCCGTCGGCGCCATGGCCCGCGGCTCGGCAGACCGTTACTTCCAGGCGGAAGTGCGCGACACGCTGAAGCTCGTGCCTGAGGGCATCGAAGGTCAGGTGCCGTACAAGGGGCCGGTCTCGGGCGTCATCCACCAGCTCGCCGGCGGCCTCAAGGCGGCCATGGGTTATGTCGGCGGCAAGGACCTCAAGGATTTCCAGGAGCGGGCGACTTTCGTGCGCATCTCCGGTGCCGGTCTTCGCGAAAGCCACGCCCATGACGTGACGATCACCCGCGAGAGCCCGAACTATCCGGGCGCCGGCCTCTGATCATGAAGGCGGGCAGCGGGATTCCTCTCTGGATCGTCGCGCTGCTCGCAGCCCTTTGCCTTGCCGTGCTCGCCTGGACGACCTTCGGCTTCGTCGTTCCCTTCAAGCACGAAACCGGCCAGGCGGTGCTCGATACTTATTTCGCCGGTTACGACGAGTCTGCGGTCTTCCACATGCAGCAGCTGCTTGATGAGAACGAGACGGCGACCAGGCTGCTGCGCGCCATGTATTTCGGGCCGGAGCTGATCTTTCCGGCATTGCTGACGGCGCTGCTGTTCCTCGCCTTCCTCAAGCTCGGTCCTGTCAGTTCGTGGTTCGGCCAATCGGTCCATCCGGTCATTAGCAAGGCGGTCTACCTGCTGCCGTTCATCTACGGCATCGCCGATTATGGCGAGAATATCTCGAGCCTCATCGCCTTCGGCAACGGCGCGTATGCAGGTCTTGCAACGTACCTGCTGCCCTGGATGACGCGATTGAAATTCGCAGGCCTCGCCATCTGCTTCATCGTCGCCGCCCGGCTCGCCGTCATGCGCTGGCTCTCTTCGCGCCAGGACTGAGGCGCCGTTTCCATCCAGCTCCATGTCGAAAAGCCGGGACACCTGCGCCGACGTGCCTTAGCGACGCAGGTGCCGATGGGGCGTTGCCCTATGCTGGTATCCAGCTCCCCTTTCGGCTAATGCTCGCGTCGAAAGCGGAAGCCGAAAGGAAACGACCAACATATGACCGGCTATCAAATCTTCTGGCCACTGCTTGCCCATGTGGCCCTGGTCTATGGTCTTTATGCGCTTCTGGGCATGCGTCGCGCCAGGATGGTCCGCGCCGGCAGCATCGCGAAATCGGATTACCGCGAAAACCGTGGCGAGCCGGCCGAAAGCCAGGTAATCAAGAACTGCCTCGCCAACCAGTTCGAACTGCCTGTGCTCTTCTACGCCTGCTGCGTTCTTCTTTATATCACGGACGCCGACAATATCGTCACCGTCGGGCTTGCCTGGGGCTTCGTTGCCCTGCGCTACGCTCATGCCGTCATCCACGTCACGAGCAACGACCTGCGCTATCGCAGTCCGATCTTCGCTGCGGGTTACCTGGTGCTCGCCGCCATGTGGGTTTGGCTCGCCATATGGATGGCGATGGGGTGAGGCGGCAGGCCTATCAACCGTCATACGGACCAGACCGCTTGGATCTGGTTGTGTGGCGATAGAATCGCAGCCTGAAATCGCGATAAAACCCGCTTTTTCCAGTCGTTAAAATACGAACGTTTCCATTTACCGCGGATGAAGACCTGCATGTCATATCGGCTCGACGCGCTGGCTGGCATATGCCTTCCGCCGCGAACAAAAAGAATGGGAACGACATGGGCGCGGAAAGCATGGATCGGATCGGCTTGCGCAGGAAGCCGAAGCAGGAGCGCAGCATCCAGAGGCTGGACCTCATTCTCGCCGCCGCCGCCAAGATCATCGCCGAAAAGGGCGTCAGCGCCATGCGGATGACGGAACTCGCCATCGCCGCCAAGGTACCGATCGGTTCGGTCTACCAGTATTTCCCGGAGAAGGCGGCAATCGTCAAAGCGCTCTTCGATCAGCATGCCTCGGCGATCCAGGCGAAGACCGCGGCGATGTTTAGCGACGTACGCTCACTCGACCAGGCGCTCGACCGCGTCTGCGCCACCATCGACTGGTATTACGATTCCTACCACAACGATCCCGTCTATCTCGGCGTCTGGATGGGAACGGAGACCGATCAGGATCTGCTGCAGCTGAATATCGAACATAGCGGTCACGTCGCCGGCATCTTCCATGACGCCGTGCGTCAGTTGGCTCCCGACCTTTGCGACGAAGACATGTATGCGCGCACTTACCTGTTCAGCCACCTGATCGGCGCCGTCATTCGACTTGCCGCCGTCAGTGAAGAGGCGCTGGCGCGGCGCATGCTCGATGAGTGGAAGCGCGTGATCCGCGCCTCCCTTTTTGCCACGATCGTGCCCCGCGCCGCCTGAACTCTTACCAGCTTGGTACCATATTGGCCGCCTTCAGCCGCGGATAAAGGCGCGCCTGGGCGGATTTGACGTCTGCCTCCAGGCTGTCGTCGGCGACAGTAGGCGTGATATTGTCGAGGCAGGCGGTGATATGTGCCGTGATCGCATTCATCAGCGAGAGTGAAACGCCCGGCCGCTTCATGATTCCGATCTGCACCGGCGGCAGCGCCGGGAAACCGTCTGCCTGGCTCAGCACCTTCATGCCTGTCCGCAGCGCCGATTCCGGCATCACCGAAACCGCCATGCCGGCAAGCACGGCAGCGGCAACGACAGTGCAGGACCAGCTGGTGAACAGGATCTGGTGCTCGCGTCCCACAGCATCGAGCGCCGAGCAGGCGAGCTGGCGCCACTGGCAATCGCGCCGGCCGACGGCAAGCGGCACCGGGGCGTCGTCACGGATCGGATGGTTGGCCGAGCCCACCCAGCAGAGCGGCTCGGTTCTCACCACATCTGACATGCGCTCGCGCGGATTGTGGGTGACGAGCGCGATGTCGAGTTCGCCCTTGTGCATGCGCTCGGCCAGATCCACCGAGGGCTCGCAGACGATATAGAGCTCGACATTTGGATGCGTCTTGGCGAAGCGGCCGATGATTTCGGGCATGTAGCGGTCGGCATAATCGTCCGGCGTACCGATGCGCAGCATCCCCTCCAGCCTGTTGTCGTCGAAAGCAGCAATCGCCTCATTGTTGAGGCGAATGATGCGCCGGGCATAGTTGAGCAGTTTTTCGCCCTCGACCGTCAGCCGATTGCCGCGTCCGTCTTTGATGAACAGCTGTTTGCCGATGCGCTCCTCAAGACGGCGCATCTGCATGGAGACGGCCGATTGGGTCTTGTAGACCCTGTCGGCGGCCTTGGTGAAGCTGCCGGAATCGACGATGGCGATGAAAGTCTGCAATTGGTCGAGATCAAGAGGCGCGGACATGTTTTCACCCATAAAGATAGCTGATGATAATCATTAGAAACATTCGTTGGACTGATCAATAGGTCTTTGGCATCTTCGGGATGCAAATCAAGCAAAGTGAAGGACAGACACCCTGCCTGTCCGAGCCAATTCAGCCTTGCTCCTTCCCGTGCGAGCTTGCGGGAGGGGTGGGTTGTTGCGCGCCTGAAAGAAATCGAAAGAAAGGAGAGTCCCATGCGGATGACAGACAGAACAATAGAACTCGACTGCGGCAAGCTCACCCCGACGTTTTCCCAACGTCTGGCAGCAGGCCTCGCACCGTTGACCTCCCTCTTTCGCGGGTTCCGCAATCGCATGGAGATCAACACGCTGCACGATCTGAGCGACGCTCAGCTGAGGGATATCGGCCTTAGCAGGGCCGACCTGACCTCCGCGTTCCTGGCGTCGACCTTCTTCGAGGACCCGTCGGAACATCTGACGCGCTCGGCGCGCAATCGCTGGCGCCTGTCGTCGTTCTTGCGCTCCTACGAGGAGCAGGAGCGTTAAGTTTCCCCGCAGGGTGATAGCCAATAGCCCTGCCGCTTGACCCGGTGATCGGCTTTCCCAAGCCATCTCCGGGTTTTTTTATGCGCGAAAGCATGTCGCGCAAAAGTGTGTCGCGGTTTTGCGATAACGACATGCGCAAAAATCTAAAGCATGTCGCGCAAAAGTGTGTCGCGGTTGTGCGATAACGACATGCGAGAAACCAAGGACCTAAAGCGTGGCAAGCGAATCTGAAAGATCGCGACGCGCTTTAGTGCGCTATTCGCTCTTTTCCGAGGAAGGCTTCGGCCGATAGGTTTCGAAGATCGCTTCCAGGTTCCGCTGGTAGTTCTTCTGCACTTCCAGCCCGCTGTCGAACATGGCGTTCAGCATCTCGGTATAGCTGTCGGCATTGACCTTCGCCTCTTCCTTCGGCCCCTCCGGCGTCTTGGCCTTGGCCTTGGTCGTGGCCGCCGGCTGCTGGCCGAGTCCGCCCATCATCTCCTGGAAGGCCTTGGCGAAAGGATTGTCGAGGAAGGGGTTCGGCGTCTGCGTTGGGGCAGGCTTCGGCACGGAAAACATCTGCTGCATCGCCTGCGTAAAGGGATTGTCGAAGACGCTAGGCTCCGGGGCCGGCTTCGGCGCGAAGCCGGTACTCTCAAGCCATTTCTGGATGGTCTCGCCCATCGGCGTGTTGACGAAGGGGTTGACCGGCGAGGCCATCTGGCCGGTCGTCTGTTTGAAGAGCCCGCCCATCAGCGTATCGGCCAGCACCGGCAGCATCCGCTTGTAAATGTCCTGGCCGATCCCGGTCATCTGCGCCGCCTGGGCAGCGACCGCGCGCGAAACCTCCTTCGAGCCGAAGAGTTGGGCAAGGATGTTGTTGCCGTCGGAAATACCCTCCGGCGTGAACGCCCGGTTCATATCCTCGAAATATCGCGCGTAATTGCCGGAGGAAACCGCCTGCATCAGCCCGACGAAATCATAGGGATTGCTGGTGCTGCGTTTCAGCCCGGCGGAAAAGGCCGGCATCAGCGCCGCCATCGCTTTCGTCGCCTGTTCCTGCGCAAGGTTGAACTGCCGGGCGATCGCCTCCATCGCCGCGCCGTTCTGCGCCTGCATCATCATGTCGAAGAGTGGCAGCATGGAAGTCCCTTTCCCCCGGTCGTGCGCGTTGTAACGCCACTATAACCGGAAATGGCAATGCGCAAACGGCTTTTTGCCATAAGAACTTAGCCTGATGAGGCGAAAGCGGCGATAACGACGGCCGGCCGTCACTCTCCGTCGGCCTATATGCTATCCTCACCGGAAACCGATCCCTGCGCGCCGGCGTTCTTCTTCCATGGCCGAAACCAAATCCTCCACTGGTCACGACGAGCCGCCACCGAATGAAGACGGTGCGAAGCCGGGCGCCGACATTTCCTTTCCCTACGACAGGATGACGGTCGAGCAATTCCGAAGACGCTTCCCCCGTGCCCGCTGGAGTGATACCCGCAAGGCCTGGTTCGTTCCCGGGCGGACGGCGTCCCGCCGCATCGGACGATGGCTTGCCGAGATGGAGGCCGAAGCCGACGCCCATGCGGATGCGAAGGGCCGCGACGCCTTCGCCTTCGATCCCATCGACAGTCCATATCTTGAACTTGGCAAGACGGGTTTTCGAATCCGCACGCCGTACTCGAAGACCGTCGTCGACGAGTTGCGCGAGGTGCCATTCTCGCGATGGGACGGCGATCTCAAGCTATGGCACGTTCCCTTCCGGTCCTATGAGGAACTCACACGCCGGTGGCCGGAGATCGAGGCGGCGGCGCGCAGAAACGAGCCGGAGGAGAGACGACGTCGAGCCGAGGAGCGCAAGGGGACCGAACAGGATGTGCGCAGCAAGCTCCGCTCTGCGGAACGAAAGCGTCATCGCTACCCGCTTCAGAGCGGCGACTTGCCGCCGATAGGACGGCCTGTGGTCACCGCCTATGGAATCGTCGTCTTTACCGAAATCTCAGGTGAACTGGTCGACCCGAACGTCGTGACGGACTTCTATCCCGGCGTGACCGAGGATCACGTCTGGGGATATTGGCGGGTCCCCACATTGGAAGAACTCGTCCACACCTGGCCTGCGAAGACGCCGCCAGTTCAAGACGCCGAGTGGTGGCTGCCGACGATCGAGGAACTGAGGCCCGCCCGTCGCACGGCCAGATCGCGCGAAGCCAGGAAGCGCGCGAAGGCGCCGTGACCACAGCTTGCTACTGCATATTCCTTGAATCGATTCCGATTCAGGGAATTCAGGGGCTCAGGCTCAGTACTGATAGTCCTCAAACACCGGTTCGACCGAGCCCTGCCAGCGGCCGTGATAGAGCGACAGCAGATCCTCGGCGAGCGTCGCCTTTTTGGCGAGCACCTCTTCGAGCGGCGCCAGGAAGATGCTCTCGTCCTGGCCTTCCCGGTTGAGCCTGCCCCGCGCCTTGAGGCCGGCCCTTGATATGCCGATTACCTCGCGCGCCATGTCGAAGAGCGGATGTCCGCGGAATTGCGACTTCAACCCTTCGGCGGGAACGGCGTTGCGCAGCGCACCGATCTCGGCAAAGCTCCAATCCTTGGTCAGTTCGTCGGCGGCCTCGAGTGCCGCATCGTCGTAGAGCAGGCCGACCCAGAAGGCCGGCAAGGCACAGATGCGCCGCCACGGGCCGCCGTCGGCGCCGCGCATTTCGAGGAAACGCTTCAGCCGCACGTCGGGGAAGAGTGTCGAAAGATGGTTCGTCCAGTCGCCCATCGTCGGCGCCGGATCGGCGACCTCGCCCTTCAATGCGCCGTTCATGAACTGGCGGAAGGTGACATGGGTACAGTCGTGATAGCGGCCGTCGCGGACGATGAAATACATCGGCGCATCGAGCGCCCATTCGGCATAGTCGCGGAAGCCGAAATCGTCGCGGAAGGTGAAATCGAGCAGGCCGGCGCGCCGGTTGTCGACATCGCGCCAGATATCGCCGCGCCAGGAGAGCAGCCCGTTCGGCTTGCCCTCGGTAAAGGGCGAGGATGCGAAAAGCGCGGTCGCCAGCGATTGCAGCTTCATCGAGACACGCATCTTCTTGCGCATGTCGGCTTCCGAGGAGAAGTCGAGATTCACCTGGATCGTGCAGGTGCGGTACATCATGTCGAGACCCTGGGTACCGACCTTCGGCATATAGCGGGTCATGATCTCGTAGCGTGACTTCGGCATCTGCGGGGTTTCCGCATAGGTCCATTTCGGACTGCCGCCGATGCCAAGGAAGCGGATGCCCATCGGCTCGGCGATTTCGCGCAGCGTCGCCAGATGCTGGTTTGATTCCCGACAGGTCTCATGGATCGTCTCGAGCGGTGCGCCGGAGAGTTCGAACTGGCCGCCTGGCTCGATCGAGATCGCGCCCATACCGTTCTGCTCGGCAAGGCCGATGATGTTGCCGCCGTCGGTGATCGGCTCCCAGCCGCTTTTCTTCTGCAGGCCGGTCAGGAGGGCCGAAATGCTGGCATCGCCAAAATAGGGAACCGGGCTGTTGTCGGCGCGAAAGAAGGCGAATTTCTCGTGTTCGGTGCCGATCCGGAAGCGCTCCCGCGGCTTGTTGCCCGCGGCGATATAATCGGTCAGATCCTGGACCGAAGAGAGCGGTGTCTGGTCGGTAGTGTCGCGGGCCATGCGGGATACCTGTATTCGGAAATGCGCCCAGGGGGCCGGGCAATTGGAAGGGTGATTTGGACCCAAGCCACCTATGTTGCAAGTGAAATTCTTTCAACGACGCATCAAAAAAATAGCGCCGATTTCCATGTCAACCCGTTTTCGAGGTCACTTCCAGTCGCCGATCGCCGCCTGCACCACCGCCAGGGCCGCAACAGCTGCCGTATCGGCTCGCAGGATGCGCGGTCCGAGCGGAATGGCGGTAACGAAATCAAGGCTTCGCAACCGCGCCCGTTCTTCTTCCGAAAAGCCGCCTTCCGGCCCGACGAGCAAAGCGAGATGTCTTTCCCTGATCGCCGACAGCACCGGCAGCGGGTTTTGCCCGGCATCACCCTCGTCGCAATAGATGATGCGGCGCCCGCTCGGCCAGCGGTCGAGCAGCTCGAGAAGCCTCACCGGCTCGGCCACATTGGGAATGCCGAGGATGCCGCATTGCTCCGCCGCTTCGACGACATTGGCGCGCAGCTTGTCGAGATTGGTGATCTTGCCCTGGACGTGTTGGGTCATGACCGGCTGCAGCAGGCCGGCTCCCATTTCGACTGCCTTCTGCACGAGGTAGTCCATGCGGCCGACCTTGAGTGGCGCAAAGAGATAGTGCAGGTCGCAAGGCAGCGGCTGTGGCCGCGTCTCTTCGGTTGCCGTCAAAAATATGCGTTTGCGCGTGGGGAAGGTAAGCGTCGCCTTCCACTCGCCATCGCGGCCGTTGAAGAGCAGGATCTCTCCACCTTCCTCCATCCGCAGCACATTGGCGAGATAGTTGAACTGATCGGCATTCGCCTCCACGACGGCGCCGCTGGAAAGCGGCGCTTCGACGAAAAGCCGTTGCATACGGAAATTGGCGCGCATTTAAAAACTCGGGATCTCAGACGAAGAGCGCGAACATAACCCAATAAATCATTGCCGCAAGCGCTGCCGAAACCGGCACGGTGACGATCCAGGCGGCGATGATCGTCATGAAATGCGAACGGCGCACGAGATAGCGCCGCCGTGTCTCGTGGATATTCGGCTCTTCCGGCTCGTCGATATCAAAGCTTTCGGCCTTGCGCCTTATATAGGCGATGCGGGCCTTCGAATGGCGCGTGTACCATTCGCGGAAGAAGCCGACGCCGAAGACGGCGCCGACGGCGATATGCGTGGTGCTGACCGGCAAGCCGAGCCAGGAGGCGACGATGACGGTAAAGGCTGTCGACAGCGCGACGCAGTAGGCCCGCATCGGATTGAGCTTGGTGATCTCCTCGCCGACCAGGCGAATGAGACGCGGCCCGAAGAGAAGCAGGCCGACGGAGATGCCGACGGCGCCGATCAGCATGACCCAGAGCGGCGGATGCCCGACGCCGCCGCTGCCGCCGATACCGACCGAATGGACGATTGCCGAAAGCGGCCCGACCGCGTTGGAAACGTCGTTGGCGCCATGCGCGAAGGACAGCAGCGCCGCCGAGCCGATGAGCGGCAATCGGAACAGCGTCCGCAGCGAGCTGTTGCGGTTTTCGAGATCCCGCGCTTGGGCGAGAACGAGCGGCCGGGCGATAAGCCAGCTTACCAGCCCGATGCCGATCCCGATGAGTATGATGGTGGAAGGCTGAAATCGACCGATAGGCGACAGCTGCAGCACCATATAGGACATGAAAACGCCGGCCATCACCGCCACCAGCACCGGCACCCAGTGCCGCGCGGCTGCGATCTTGTCGTCGCGATAGACGATCAGGGTCTTGACGAGATAAAGCAACCCGGCGGCGATCAGCCCGCCGATCAGCGGCGAGGTGATCCAGCTCGCGGTGATCTCCAGCATCACCCGCCAGTTCACCGGCTCCGGCCCGACGGCTGAGATGCCGGCGCCGATCACCGCCCCGACGATCGCGTGGGTGGTGGAGACCGGTGCGTTCATCCAGGTTGCGAGGTTGATCCAGAGGGCCGCTGCCGTCAGTGCCGCCATCATGATCCAGCCGAGCATTGCCGGCGGCACCTGGACGGCATCGACGATGTTTGCAGAAATCGTCTTGACGACCTCGCCGCCCCCCACCGTGGCGCCAAGAACTTCGAAAATCGCGGCGATGATGAGTGCCTGGCCCATCGTCATGGCGCGCGCGCCGACGGCAGCACCCACATTGTTCGTCACGTCATTGGCGCCGATGTTCATCGCCATGTAGCCGGCAAGGGCCGCCGCCGCGATGACGAGCATCGCTCCCGGCTGGTCGAACACGTAGACGCCGGCAAAGAGCATGGCCAGACCAACGAAGATCAGCCCGAGACCAGGCGGCACCAGCCGCCGCAAAACATGCTTCGCAGCGTCCTCGGCATGGGTGATCTTGTCGAGGTCTTTGTCGAGCGTTCGTTTCGTGAGGACTGCGGGACGTGGCGGCATTCTTTTTCCTGAGGATGAATCTGCTTCTACGCTGCTTTCCTAGCAGCGCAAGATGGCAGGATTCATTCTGCCGGAATTTGTTTCACTGCCGGAATTTGTTTTGCCGCCTTGGCCGAAAGCCTGTCGGCCATCATTTGTTTGAAGGCGAGGAAAAGGTGGCGGAGCTCCGGTTCGCGCACGCGCGCCGCCGCCTCGTCGAACGAGACCCATTCGATGCGGCGCTCGCCCTTCTCCTTGAAGTTTTTCGCCATGTCGGTGACTTCGAGCGCATAGACCTGCACCTTGCAGATCACCTGCACCCCGTCGCGCAGCACCTTCGAATAAGTGTAGGCGCCGAGTGTCTCCGTTTCGACTATGCCGCGGACGCCGGCTTCCTCGAAGGCTTCCTGCATCGCGACCTCATGGGCGCATTTGCGCGTCATCGGCCAGCCCTTGGGAATGACCCAGCGGCCTGTGTCGCGGCTCGTCATCAGCAGCACCTCGACCTCACCGCTCTTCTTCTTTACCCGATAGCAGAGCGCACCATATTGCTGTCGCGGCGGACGCCGGAACATCAGTTGCACATCGGAGGCCAGTCGGGCGAGAAGAGTCAATAGTCGGGTCACCTTCGCAGTCGTCGTTAGGAATCACTCATATACGTATATCACGGAAAGCTTACGCAATCCAAAAGGCCACAGGACAATTCGAAACGCGATTTGATCGTCGTTCATAGGGAAATCGAGGTGGGACAGGTTCGGAAAATCCGCCACATCCTGTCTCGAATGCGTCACATTGCACAGCTGTACAATATGGCGTGATCTTGCCTTTCGTTCAATGGCGAGATCTAGTGATCCACCATGATTTTGCGAATGTCGTCCTCATGCGTCTTCCCCCGCTCAATGCCATCCGCGCCTTCGAGGCCGTCTGCCGCCACGGCAGTATTCTGAAGGCTGCCGAAGAGCTGAATGTGGTGCGCGGCGCCGTGCGCCAGCAGATCGACACGCTGGAGAATCACTTCGGCCGCAAGCTCTTCCTGCGTGACGGCCGCAGGCTGGTCCCGACCTTGCAGGCCAGCGCTTTTGCGGCCGCCGCGAGTGCGGCTTTCGACATTCTGCAGCGCGCCGCTTCTGAACTCGAAGGCGCCGTGCCGGGCCGCATGCGGCTCGGCGTACCCTCCGCCTTTGCGGTCTGGTGGCTGATGCCGCGCGCAGCAGACATGCAGGCGTGCCTCGGCGATACCGTCGACATCGTGCCGATGACCGTGGTCGAACCGCTGCAGATGCACCCCGAATTGGACGCCGTGATCATGGGCGGCGAATACCGGCCGGCCGCAGGCATTACCGCCCTGCGGTTCATGGAGGACGAGTTCGGCCCGGTCGCGACGCCTTCGCTTGCCGCGACACTATCGAGCGACCCGGCGGCGATGGGCGCGCTGACAATGCTTGTCAGCCGCAACGTTCCGAAGCTCTGGGACGAATGGTTTGCCGAAAGCGGCACGCCGCCGGTCGTTTTTTCCCGCGCCCAGGAATTCGAGGATCTGCTGCTGGCGCTGGCTGCTGCCCGCTCCGGGCTCGGCATCGCGCTTGCGCCACGCGCGTCGATCGAGGACGATCGCCAGCGCGGGCATCTGGTCGCGCCCTATGGCTTCATCTCCCGGCCATCGGGCTATAGCCTCTGCTGCCGCACGCCGGATGCGAAACGGCCGGCCTTTGCCGCCTTGGCCAGCTGGCTGCTTCGTTGCGGGACACCGGCCTGAAAGGGCAGATTTTCTGCCCCTTCGCCAGAATTACTTCCATATTCGCAGGCCTGTTGCTCCGCTAAAAACAGCACGAACACGCCAATAGGAAAGAGATGATGGAAAAGAGCGCAACCCGCATCGACTGGATCGGCAACAGCTGCCGGCTGCTTAAGGCGACGGCGGCCGAATTCGAGCGGACGCATCCGTTCGAGGGCCTGTCGATCGGCACCGGCATCCATCTGGAGCCGAAGACGGTGGCGCTGCTGATGACGCTTCGCGCCGGCGGCGCGCGTCTCGTCTGCACGGGCAATCTCAACAGTACCCAGCCTTCGACGGTCGAGTTCCTGCGTTCCCAAGGCATCACGGTTTTTGCCACGCAGACGACCGACCCCGCCGCTCATCATCAGAGCCTCGAAGCTGTGATCGCCGAAAAGCCGGATCTGCTTCTCGATAATGGCGGCGATCTTTTCGCCATCGCGGCGGAAAAACCCTACGCCAATCTCCGCGGCGGCACCGAGGAAACCACCTCCGGCCGCACCCGGCTGCTGCCGCTGCGCGAGCGCCTGAACATGCCGATCCTCGTCATCAACGACAGCCCCATCAAGCAGTTCGCCGAAAACAGGCATGCCGTCGGCCAGAGCCTGTTCGAAAGCTACCTCCGCTTCACCAACCGCTCCACCAACGGCAAACGCGTGACGGTCTTTGGCTACGGCGCCTGCGGCAAGGGCACGGCCGCCTGTTTCCGCAATGCCTTTTCCACCGTCAGCGTCGTCGATATCGATCCGGTGACGACGCTCGAAGCTCATCTCGATGGTTTCGTCACGCCGCTGCGCGATGCGGCGATCCGCTCGGCCGATATCATCGTCACCGTCACGGGTTTTGCCGGCATCGTGACGGCGGCCGACCTGCCGCTCGTCAAGGATGGCGCGATCCTGATGAATGGCGGCCATTTCCCGCATGAGATCGATGTCGAGGCTTTCCGCCGCCATCCCGATGTCACCGGCATCGACCGCTATGAGGCCGATCACGTCGAGACCTTCCATCTGAGCAACGGCCGCTCCTTCCATGTGCTGGGCAGCGGCCACATGGCCAATCTCGCCGGCCCGCGGCCGCTCGGCAATACTGTCGAGTCGATGGATCTCGGCTTCACCCTTCAGGCCCGCTGCCTGGAACGCATCGCTAAGGGCGAGGCCGACGCCCAATCCTGCATCGTGCCTGTGCCCTTCGATATCGACGCGATGGTGGCGAGCGCCTACCTCGATCTGGCGCGCTAGAGCGGTTCAGCTTTTCAAGGAAGCGCCGAACCGCTCTAACCTTTTGTTTTTGCCCAATTCCGGACGGAAAACCGCCTCGCACTTTTCCTGGAATTGCTCCAATTCCGCGGACGGATTAAATCAGTCGATCTCGATGACGAGCTTCCCGTCCGCCTGCCGGTCTTCGATCAGCCGATGCGCTTCGTCTGTATCGGCAAGGGTGAAGCGGCGCGGGTCGAGCTTCGGCATCACCTTGCCGGCTTCGGCGAGCTTTGCCATCTCCCGCATGATCTCACCGTGATGGGCGCGTCCATCGCCGGTCAGAAGCGGCAGCAGCGTGAAGACGCCGGAATAGGTGGCGGCCTTTAAGGAGAGCGGCGCCAGCGCGTGGCTTCCCCAGCCAAGGCAGCTCACGACATGGCCGAACTGGCTGACGGCTCGGAACGCCGTATCGAGCTCCTGGCCGCCGACCGTGTCGTAGACCAGATCGAACCCCCTGCCGCCGGTGTGTCTTGCGACATAACCTTCAACCGTTTCCACGTCACGATCGATCGGTGTTGCGCCGAGGCCGGCGAGATAGTCCGCTTTCGACGCGCCGTCGACCACGTAGACCTCGGCTCCGGCAGCCTTGGCGATCTGCGCGACGATATGGCCGACACCGCCGCCGCCAAGCACCAGAACCCTCTGGCCGGCCTTGACCCCGGCGCGGTCGACAAGCCCCTCCCAGGCGGTGATCGAGATCAGCGGCAGGGCGGCTGCCTCGCGCATCGACAGATTGTGCGGCTTTGGCGCCAGCAGCGCGGCGTCGATGGCTGCAAATTCGGCAAGCGATCCCTGAATGCCGCCAACCCCGCCGGTCATGCCGTAGACCGCGTCGCCGCGGCGGAAACCGCTGACGCCAGTTCCGATCTCTTCGACAACACCGGCCATATCGATACCGACAATGGCGGGAAGCGGATGGCGGGCATGCGCCGCATTGCCGGCCCGGATTTTAAGGTCGAGCGGATTGACGCCGCTTGCCTTGATGCGCACCAGAACCTGGCCTTCGCCGGGCACCGGTTTTGCAATATCGGCGATGCGCAACGGCGAATTCGGCGCTTCCGCCAGCAACGCTTTCATCGTTGATTGTACAGACATCGAACGCTCCTTTGTTCGCTCTGCGGCGTCTGCAGCGACACCGCAATTGGCGTGAGTAAAGATGGTTCATTGAAACGCGAATGAAAATGAAAGATAACGACTGAAGTCCATGCATTTTTGTTTGGCGGATGCGAACGATGGAATGGAGCGACCTCAAGCTGTTTCTGGCGATCGCGCGGTTCGGTACGCTGGGGGCAGCAGCCCGCAGCCTCGGACTGACGCAGCCGACGATGGGCAGGCGGCTGCGTGCCCTTGAAACCTCTCTCGGCCAGACGCTTTTCCAGCGCACGGCCGATGGCTTCGTCCTAACGGATGAAGGCGCGGCCGTGTTCTCCGGCGCCGAACGGATCGAGGAGGAGGCGCTCGCCGTCGAGCGTGTTCTTGCCGGCGGCAGCCGTCAGCTCGATGGTTTTCTCAGGCTGTCCTCATCCGACTGGTTCGGCGCGCATGTGCTTTCGCCGGTGCTGGCGGAATTCTCGCAAGTCCATCCGAAGGTGGAGGTCGAATTGTTGACCGACAGCCGGCTTCTCAGCCTGTCGCGACGTGAAGCCGACCTCGTCTTCCGTATCCAGCCTTTCACGGAGGCGGAGGTCATATCGCGCAAGCTCATTCATATCGAATACGGCGTTTACATCAGCCGCGGCGCGCCGCCCCCCGAAGCCGGCGACGGCGCGGGCACCCGCCTTGTCACCATGGACGAAGCTTTCGGCGACATGCCTGACGTCGGCTGGCTGCAGCGCCTGTTGCCGCGGGCCGACATCGTCATGCGCAGCAACAGCCGCGACGTGCAGGCGGCGCTCTGTGCCAATGGAGCCGGGCTCGCCGTCCTGCCGCGGCCGCTCGGCGATTCCTTTGCGGCCATCGAACTGGTCGATCTCGGTGAACCGCCGCCCGGCCGCGACACCTGGGTCGGCTATCACCGCGACATGAAACGCCTGGCGCGGCTGCGCGCCCTGCTGGACCTCGTCATCGAGAGATTGGCGCGCTGATCCGGCGCTGCCTCAGCGCTCCCAATAGGGGACGGGGCCATAAAGTTCCGCCAGATAGTCGATGAACAGCCGCACCTTGGCCGGCAGGAATTGCCGGCTGGGATAGACCGCCGACAGCGCGACATTGTGCGAGCTCTCATAGGCCGGCAGCACCTGCACCAGGCGGCCACGCTTGAGCTCTTCGCCGATATCCCAGGTGGAGCGCAGCGCGATCCCGAGACCGGCGATGACAGCTTCGCGGATCACCTCGCTGGAATTGGTGATCAGCAAGCCTTCCGGCCTGAGACTCAGCGCCCCGTCCGGCCCCTTCAGCCGCCAGGTGTCGTTATTGTGGGCCGGCAGGCAGCGATGGTGTTTCAGCTCGTCGATGTGCTTCGGTTCGCCATGCGCCGCAAGGTAATCCGGCGAAGCGCAGAGCAGCCGGCGCACCGGCGCCAGCCTTCGGGCAACGAGGCTCGAATCGGTGAGTTCGGCGATGCGGATCGCCAGATCGAAGCCGCCGCCGACGATGTCGCTGAATTCGTCGGTTAGCACCAGGTTGATCGCCAGCTCCGGATGCGCCTCCATGAAATCTTTCAGATGCGGCGCGATATGCATGCGCCCGAAGGAGGTCGGGGCCGAGATCTTCAGCGTGCCGTGCATCTGCGCCGAGCGGCCGGAAATATAGAATTCCGCCTCTTCGAGCCCGGCGAGAATGCCGAGAACCCGGTCGTAGAAGCCCTGTCCGGCTTCCGTCAGCGAGATCTGCCGCGTCGTGCGCTGCAGAAGCCGGGTGCCGAGCCGGTCCTCCAGCCGCTTGATCCGTTTGGAGACGACGGCCGGCGAAAAGCCGAGCGCCCGCCCGGCGAGCGACATGCTTCCGGTTGAAACGACCTTGGCAAAGATTTCGAGATCACCCAGATTGGTCATAAGGTTTTCGTGACTTTTTCCCCTTTTGGCATAAGTGCTTAGCATTTGCGCCACTTTCGGGAAAGTGCTAAGCCGATCTATCGGCGGCAGGGAGGTTCGCGGCCGGTTTCCGCTCATCTTCCCGCTGTCATTCCCTCTCGTCAGGGCCAGGGAGAACACCGTGTCCGACGCCATTTCGTTTCTCGAGCCGCGCGCCGACGTGCTGGCGCGCCGAGCCCAGATCGTCGCCGATCTGACCGATCTTCTGCCGGCGGAATGCCTGGTGCATGAGGCGCGCGAGCTGGTGCCGTTCGAGACCGACGCCTTCGTGTCCTATCGCCGCCTGCCGCTCGCCGTTGCCCTGCCGCGCACCACGGCCGAGGTTTCCGCCATCATGCGCTATTGCAATCGCTACGGCATTCCCGTCGTGCCGCGCGGCGCCGGCACCTCGCTCTCCGGCGGCGCCATTCCGCAGGAAGATGCCGTCGTTCTCGGCCTGTCGAAGATGAACAGCATCCTTGAAATCGATCTGCCGAACCGCGTTGCCGTGGTCCAGGCGGGCGTCACCAATCTCAATATTTCCGAATCCGTCTCCGCGGACGGCTTCTTCTATGCACCCGATCCGAGTTCGCAGCTTGCCTGCACCATCGGCGGCAATATCGGCATGAATTCCGGCGGCGCCCACTGTCTGAAATATGGCGTCACCACCAATAATCTGCTCGGCGTCAGGATGGTGCTGGTCGACGGCACGGTGATCGAGCTTGGCGGCAAGGCGCTGGATGCGGCAGGCTACGACCTGCTCGGCCTCGTCTGCGGCCACGAGGGCCAGCTCGGCATCGTCACCGAGGCGACGGTGCGGCTGATCGCCAAGCCGGAGGGCGCGCGCCCGGTGCTCTTCGGCTTCGAGAGCTCGGAAGAGGCCGGCGCCTGCGTTGCCGATGTCATCGCCGCCGGCATCATCCCGGTTGCGATCGAATTCATGGACAAGCCGGCGATCGAGATCTGCGAGGCCTTCGCCCATGCCGGATATCCCCTCGATGTCGGCGCGCTGCTGATCGTCGAGGTCGAGGGATCGGAAGCGGAAATGGACGCCGCGCTGAAGGACATCGTCGAGATCGCCCGCCGGCACGCTGTCAAGACCGTGCGCGAATGCCAGTCGGCGACCGAGGCGGCATTGATCTGGAAGGGCCGCAAATCCGCCTTCGGCGCCACCGGCCGCATCGCCGACTATATCTGCATGGATGGCACCGTGCCGCTCAGCCAGCTCTCCCACGTGCTGAAGCGGACCGCCGAGATCGTCGATCATTACGGCCTGCGCGTCGCCAACGTCTTCCATGCCGGCGACGGCAATATGCATCCGCTGATCCTCTTCAACGCCAATGATCCGGAGGATGCCGCCCGCGCCGAGGCGGCCGGCAACGATATCCTGAGGCTCTGCGTCGATGCCGGCGGCTGCCTCACCGGCGAACACGGCGTCGGTATCGAGAAGCGCGACCTGATGCGGCACCAATATTCCGAGGTGGATCTCACTCAGCAAATGGCGGCGCGCGCCGCCTTCGACCCCGGCTGGATCCTCAATCCGTCGAAGGTCTTCCCGCTCGAAGGGCGTCCCGCCGCATGATCGATCTGATGCCGAAGACCGAGGAAGAGGCGTCGGCGATCGTCCGCGCCCATGCGGAAGCCGGCAGGCCGCTCGCAATCTGCGGCGGCGATAGCCGCTCGGGCTTCGGCAATGCGGTTGCCGCCGAGGGCCGGCTGCGTTCGACAGGCCTGTCCGGCATCGTCGCCTATAATCCCGGCGAGATGGTCATGACCGTCCGATCCGGCACGCCGCTCGCCGAAGTCGAGGCCGCACTTCAGGACGGCGGCCAGATGCTCGCCTTCGAGCCGATGGATCATCGCCCTGTGATGGGCACATCGGGCGAGCCGACCATCGGCGGCGTCTTCGCTGCCAATGTCTCCGGCCCGCGTCGGCTGATCGCAGGTGCCGCCCGCGACAGCCTGCTCGGTGTGCGCTTTGTCAACGGCAGGGGCGAGATCATCAAGGCCGGCGGTCGGGTGATGAAGAATGTCACCGGCCTCGACCTCGCCAAACTGATTGCCGGCTCGCATGGCACGCTGGGCTTCCTCACCGAAGTCACCTTCCGTGTGCCGCCGCGCCCGAAGACGGAGCGGACGGTGGTGCTGTCAGGTCTCAACGACGCCGAGTCGGCAAACGCCATGGCGGCGGCAATGGCCCTGCCAGTTGAAGTCTCGGGTGCCGCCCACCTGCCGCTGACGGTGACGTGGAAATTCCTCGCCGGCAAATTGCCCGAGGGCGAAGCGACAGTTCTGCGCATCGAAGGCCTGCCGGGCTCGGTCGACGTGCGCATCGAAAAGCTTGCCGCGGCAATGTCGGCCTTCGCCACGGTCACGCGGCTGGAACAGCCGGAAAGCTCCAGGCTCTGGCAGGAAATCCGCGACGTGCTGCCTTATGCCGATGGCACCGCGCGACCAGTCTGGCGCGTCTCGGTCGCCCCCGGCACCGGCCATCAGCTGGTCGCAGCGCTCCGCCTTGAGGCCGGCGTCGACGCCTTCTACGACTGGCAGGGCGGCCTCGTCTGGATGCGCATGGAAGCAGGCCCCGAAGCCGAACTGGTCCGTCGCTACATCAAAGCGCTCGGCGGCGGCCACGCGACGCTGATCCGTGCATCGGGTGAGGCGAGGGCGGTTACATCGGCCTTCCATCCGGAGCCCGAGGCGGTAGCGATGCTGTCTCGGCGGGTGAAGGAAAAATTCGATCCGGCCGGCATATTCAATCCGGGGAAGATGGGGTGAGGGAGAAGATGGGTCTGCGTCTGAGATACCCCCCTCTGTCCTGCCGGACATCTCCCCCACAAGGGGGGAGATTGGCTGGGGGCTATGACTTCCCCAAACAATTCGGGCACTGCGACTCCGACACGGCAGATAGGAAGCGATGGTCCAACCTCTTGCCGATCTCCCCCCTTGTGGGGGAGATGTCCGGCAGGACAGAGGGGGGTATTCCAGGCACAACGCCCGACATCCTCCCCAAGCGGAGGCTCCGCTAGATGCAAACCAACTTCACCCCGACCCAGCTCCTCGATCCCGATGTCGCCGAATCCGAGCAGATCCTGCGCAAATGTGTTCATTGCGGTTTCTGCACCGCCACCTGTCCTACCTATGTGACGCTCGGCAACGAGCTCGACAGTCCGCGCGGCCGCATCTATCTGATCAAGGACATGCTGGAAAACGGTCGGCCCGCCGATGCAGAGGTCGTCACTCATATCGACCGCTGCCTCTCCTGCCTTGCCTGCGTCACCACCTGTCCCTCCGGCGTCGATTACATGCATCTGGTCGATCACGCCCGCGCCCATATCGAAAAGACCTATAAACGTCCGTTGATGAACCGGCTGACGCGCGCCATCCTTGCCGCCGTGCTGCCCTATCCCGGCCGTTTCCGCCTGGCGCTCAATCTTGCCCGCCTCGGCCGGCCCTTCGTCGGCCTGATGCGCGGTGGCGCACTGAAACCCTTTGCCGCCATGCTGGCGCTTGCGCCACGGCGAATCCCGGCCGCTTCGGACTTTGCAAAGCCCGGCACGTATCGGCCCGAGACGGAACGGCGCGGCCGGGTGGCGATGCTTTCCGGCTGCGCCCAGCCGGTGCTCGATCCCGGCATCAACGCGGCGGCGATCCGCCTGCTGACGCGGTTTGGCGTCGAGGTCGTGATGCCGGAAGGCGAGGTCTGCTGCGGCTCGCTGGTCCACCACATGGGCCGTGCCGAACAGGCGCTTGCTAGCGCGCGTGCCAATGTTGATATCTGGACACGCGAGATCGACGGGCAAGGCCTCGACGCGATCATCATCACCGCTTCGGGCTGCGGCACGACGATCAAGGATTACGGCCACATGCTGCGCCTGGATCTCGCCTATGCCGCAAAGGCGGCCAGGGTCTCGGCGCTGGCCAAGGACGTCACCGAATATCTGGCAACCCTCGACCTGCCGGCGCACACGCCGAAGGGCATCACGGTCGCCTATCATTCCGCCTGCTCCATGCAGCACGGCCAGCGCATTACGCTCGCGCCGAAGCAATTGCTGAAAGCGGCGGGCTTTACGGTGCGCGATCCGGCGGAAGGTCATCTCTGCTGCGGCTCCGCCGGCACCTACAACATCATGCAGCCGGAGATCTCGGCCGCGCTGAAGGCGCGCAAGGTCAAGAACATCGAGGCCACCAAGGCCGATATCATCGCCACCGGCAATATCGGCTGCATCACCCAGATCGCCACCGGCACCGGCATGCCGATCCTGCATACGGTCGAGCTTCTCGATTGGGCCTATGGCGGCGCTGTGCCGGAAAAATTAACAGGTTTGCCGTTAGGCTGAGACCTATTGCAGCGCCGCGCATCTTTTCGAGAGCCGCAAACGACGCTGTCTCGGAGGTTGGGCAATGTGGCGTGGAATGATCGTATTTGCGGGACTGCTCGGTGCGGGAGGTGCTGCCCATGCCGACAGTCGCTTTTTCTGTTCCGCCGATGACAAGGAAGCGCGCTTCACGGTCGAAAGCGGTTTCGAAAGCGCTGCCGGCCACAAGCTCAACCATTTCCGCGGCGCGCTGATCGTCAAGGATCCGGCCCAAGAGGCGGTGTTCGGAAAACGTGTTTTCGAATCGCAGCACCTGACCAACCATTGGTCACGTGACGGCGAACTGCTCATGGAAGTCTTCGACGGCGGCGAAGATGACACCGGTGGAGCAACGCTGGATCTGGTAGTCGTCGCCGGCGCGCGCGGCAAGCCGGCCGCAAATTTCAGCGGCAGCTATTCCCTGACCATCGAAGGCGGTGAAAAACCCTATGCCGTCGAGGGCAAGGTCAGCTGCGGCACCAAATAGAGCAATTTCAGGAAAAGTGCGAAGCGGTTTTCCCAGGCAAAGCGCGAAGCGGTTTTGCCGGGAATTGCGTAACAATAAAAGGTTAGAGCGGTTCTGCGCTTCTATGCGCTGAACCGCTCTAACACCGCAGCTGAAATTTGTTACCAGTGGAACGAAACGCCGACGTTGACGGCATTCGTGAAGATATTGGTCTTCAGGTCCACGCCGCTATCGATCGGAACGTCGATGCGCGAATAGGTGCCCTTGTATTCGACGAAGGTCGACCAGCGCTCGGTCACCTTGAAGTCGACGCCGGCCTGGGCCTGCAGCGTCACGCCGCCGAATTCGTAGGCCCAGGTCTTGCCCTCGGGACGAATCACTTCGACATGCGGAATGTTCACGCCGATACCGGCGCCGAGATAGGGCGTCCAGCGGCGGGCCGGATCCTGGAAGCGGTAGAGACCGTTCACCGTGATGAGGTTCAGGCCGTCGGTGAATTCGAAATGCGACCAGCCGGCCTTGGCCAGCGTATCGTCGTCGGCATAGACCTTGTCATGGGTAAAATCGAGCGAGATGCCCCAGTTCGGCTTGTTGAAGTCCTCGAGCCACCAGGTGACGCGGGCACCGTAATAAGGCGGGCTGCCGAAGGACTTGCCTTCCCAGCCGGCGGTGAAACTCGTGCCGTCCGAAAGGTCGACGCCGCTGTGCGGTGCGGTCTGGTAGCCGCCGTAAATGGAGAATTGCAGGTCTTCCGCCAAGGCGGAAACTGCCGAACAGACGGTAAAAAACGCGATGCCCGCAAGCAAGGAAGCGGAGGAACGCAGCGCAGATATCATTGAATAGCCCCGAAACAAATATGTCGACTCTTAGGCAGTGTGCCAGCTTTTGGCCGCAAAGTCTAAGCAAAACAAAAGGCGCGTCAAACTGCGCCTTTCGTTTTTTTGGTAAGTGTTGCTCAGCCGCCGAACATCGTGCGCAGCACGTCGATGCCCCTGTCCTCGAACGCCACTTTGCCCTGCCTGTTGCCGGGGCCGATGACGATCACCTTGGTGCCGACGGAGGCGCGATCGTAAAGATGCATGACGTCGGCGTTCATCATGCGGATGCAGCCGGAAGACATGTTGAGGCCGATCGTCCAAGGCTGGTTGGTGCCGTGGATGCGGAAGATCGTGTCGCGGCCGCCCTGGTAGAGATACATGGCGCGGGCGCCGAGCGGATTGTCCTCGCCGCCTTCCTGGAAAGCGGGAATGATATGGCCCTTGGCGGCTTCGCGGCGGCGCATCTCGGCCGGCGGCGTCCAGCTCGGCCATTCGGCCTTGCGGCCGATCTTGACGACCCCCGACCAGCCGAAGCCGTCGCGGCCGACGCCAATGCCGTAGCGGGTGGCGCGATTGTTGCCTTCGACGAGATAGAGATACTTGTTGTTGGTATCGATGATGACGGTGCCGGCGGCCTCCGTCGTGACCAGCCGCACTTTCTTGCGCTTGAACTGCGGCTTCACATATTTCGGCATCTGCGCCACGCGCACGATCTGCGCCGGGCGCCGTGCATTGTCGGACGCGGAGCCGGCGGGTGCAGCAAAGGCGGATGTGGACATCAAGGACAGGACAAGTCCGGCAGCAGCCAGACCCGACATTAGTTTGATCATGATCGATTCCCCTCAAGCAAATCCGCTCGAAGCTACATGAACTTCTGCCCGATTCAAGATCGGTGTGGCCGGATAAAGCATTTTTAGAGAAGGGAGCCGCTTGTTCTTGCTGCTCCCTGAATATTAGGTGTGCCGTTACATGACGATGACGCGGGTCCCGACATTGACGCGGTCGTAGAGGTCGACGACGTCTTCGTTGCGCAGGCGGATACAGCCGGAGGAAACGGCGCTGCCGATCGACCAGGGCGCGTTGGTGCCGTGGATGCGGTAAAGCGTCGAGCCGAGATACATGGCGCGCGCACCGAGCGGGTTTTCCCCGCCGCCATCCATGCGCGCCGGCAGATAATGGCCCTTGGCGGCTTCGCGGCGGACCATCTCGGAAGGCGGTGTCCAATCCGGCCATTCGGTCTTGCGGGTGATCTTGTGGGCGCCTGCCCATTCGAAGCCCGGCTTGCCGACGCCGACGCCATAACGCCGCGCCTTGCCGCCTTGCATCACCAGATAAAGGAAGCGGTTGTTGGTATCGATGACGATCGTGCCGGGCTTTTCCGTGGTGTCGTAATCGACCATTTGCGGCAGGTATTGCGGTTCGATCGGACGACGGATCGACGGGATGCCGGGATTGATCGCCGAAATGGTCTGTGGTGTGGCCTGCGGCGCCTGGCGCAGCACGCGGCGCTGGAAAAGGCCGCGCTGCTGCCGCTGAACGACCGGCCGCTGATAGACGACGGGACGAACCCTGCCGCCGCCCAGCTGGTTGATCCAGGGCGCGGTCAGATCCGGGCTGAGCACGACGGGCGGGCGGGTTGCGTAGCGGTCGTCTGCAATGGCGGCCGTGGAGAAAATGCCGAAGAGGGCTGCGGCAAGAACAAGCTGTTTCATCATCGGACGGACTCTCTACAAATGACCGAAAATGTGGCTGGCGGGACATGTCCCCCCGGACGGAGATGTTCCGCCCGGGAAAGACGCTGCCACCCTATCCGCCAGCGAATGGTAAAGATCGATTCATGAAAAGCCGACCGACGGGATAAACTTTTCGTCAGGGTTACCGTTCGGTTTGGAAAGACGGTTTGCAAATGGTAAAGCCGGAATCATGAGCAGAGAACGAAGCGGACCCCCGCAGAATGAAGGATCATGAGCGCGACTGGCATCATCATCGGCGAGGACGGCAGGAGCCGCTGCCACTGGCACGCCAACCTGCCCGATTATCTCCGGTATCATGACGAGGAATGGGGCCGCCCCGTCACCGATGATACCCGCCTCTTCGAGAAGATCTGCCTCGAAGGCTTTCAGTCCGGTCTTTCCTGGCTGACGATCCTGCGCAAACGCGAGAATTTCCGCGCCGCCTTTTCAGGTTTCGATTTCGAAAAGGTCGCCCACTTCGGCGAAGGGGATGTCGCTCGCTGTCTTGCCGATGCCGGCATCATCCGCCATCGCGGCAAGATCGTCTCGACCATCAACAATGCCAAGCGCGCAATCGAACTCCGGGACGAATTCGGCTCGCTCGCCCATTATTTCTGGCGTTACGAGCCCGGCCATAACGAGCGGCCGGCGGTGGTCGACCGCGAGCATATCGTCGCCAATCCGACGACGCCGACATCGGTGGTCATTTCGAAGGATCTGAAGAAACGCGGCTGGACCTTTGTCGGCCCGACCACAGTTTATGCTTTCATGCAGGCGATGGGTCTCGTCAACGATCATCTGGAAGGCTGCTTCTGCCGGCCCGAGGTCGAGGCGATGCGCGCCGCTCTGGTTCGCCCATGAAAGATCATTCCGTGAGAACACTGATCGCCGCCGCTGCCCTTTTCCTCCTGACCGTCTCTGCTATGGCGCAGACGCCGCAACTCGACCCCGGCGAGAAGCTGGAGAAGCTGCAATTCCCGGCCGTCACCATGCAGTTGAAGGGCTGGACGAAGTTCGGCAATGGCCATGTTTATACGCTGCCGGTGCGCGCCGGCCAGCACCTGAAGATCAGTTTTTCCACCAAGAGCAAATTTGCCTTCCTGGCGATTTTCGACCTGTCGAAACCCGATGACGAGGCCTTCTTCGGCACCGACGAGGACGGCATGAGCTTCGAGACGACGATCAAGGAAAACGCCACCTGGCTGCTGCGTCCCTATTATTCCAAGGTCTCGCCGCGCCGTGGCCTCGGCGCTCCCTTCAGCATCCTGATCGAGCCGCTGGTGGCTGCGCCGCCAGCGAAACCGCCGGCCGAGCCGGAGCGCCCCTCGCTCTTCCCGAAGGCCCCGCCGAAGCCGCAATGAGGCAGAGGGTGCGCCCGGCTTAGCCGAGCCGGTCGATCAGGTCGCGCAATTCGCCGAGGTGGTCGATCTTGCGGAAACGCGGCGCCTCTTTCGGCTCGTCCACATGTTCCAGCACCCATGTCAGTTCGTGCGGCACGAAGACGCCGTAGCTGCCGGCGGCGATCGCCGGCACGATGTCCGATTTCAGCGAATTGCCGACCATCATCGCCCGCTCCGGCCCATCGCCGACCTTGGCGAAGATGCGGCGATAGGTGACGGCGGTCTTGTCGGAGACGATCTCGACGGCATCGAAGAAGTCGCCGAGCCCGGACTGGGCAAGTTTGCGCTCCTGATCGAAGAGATCGCCCTTGGTGATCATGACAAGCAGGTATTTGCCGGCTAGCGCTTCCAGCGTCTCGTGCACATGCGGCATGGTCTCGACCGGATGGTTGAGAAGATCGCGGCCGGTATCGAGGATCTTGGCGATGACGCTCGATGGAACCTTGCCCTCGGTGATCTCGATCGCGGTTTCGACCATCGACAGCGTGAAGCCCTTGATGCCGAAGCCGTAGTGGCGAAGGTTGCGTTTTTCGGCCTCCAGCAGCCGTTCGGAAATCTTCGGCCCTTCGGCGAAATCGGCTAGAAGCCCGGTGAAATGCGCTTCCGTCAGCCGGTAATATTGTTCGTTCTGCCAGAGTGTATCATCGGCATCGAAGCCGATCGTGGTCAGTGGTCGCGTCGTCATATGCGTACCTCTTAAAATATTGCCGGCAATCTATCGGCCGCCTGTGTCGAGACAAGGGCATCCGCCTCCGTAGAGCCAAGCTACGGCGTTGAAAAGCGCCGCCGCCGCACTACATGAAAATCGCCTCACCTTGCAGCCAGCCACGGCTGTGCCTGTCATCTGCAGGCCAATAATCAAAAAATGAAGTTCTTGAGTTCGCAAGCCCCTCTTGCGGCAGACACAAAGGAATTTTTCCACCATGCGTTACAATCAACTTGGAAATACGGGACTTTTCGTCTCGGAAATCTGCCTAGGCACGATGACCTTCGGTGAAGCCAAGCAAGGCAGCGCCTGGGGCGCCATCGCCGATGTCGACCAGAGTGCCGCCGACCGGATCGTCGAGCGCTCACTTGCATCAGGCGTCAATTTCATCGACACGGCCGACGTCTATTCATTCGGCGAGTCCGAAAGGTTGCTCGGCCAGGCGCTGAAGAACCTCGACATCCCGCGCAAGGACGTCGTCATCGCTACCAAGGTCTATGGCGTCATGGGCGACAAGCCGAACGACCGCGGCGCCTCGCGCGGCCATATCATGGATTCGGTTGAGGCTAGCCTCAAGCGCCTGCAGACCGATCATATCGACCTCTATCAGATCCACGGGACCGATACGGTGACGCTGATCGAGGAGACGCTGCGCGCTCTTGACGATCTCGTTTCCCGCGGTCTCGTGCGCTATATCGGCGTCTCCAACTGGCAGGCCTGGCGCATTTCCAAGGCGCTCGGCCTGTCGGAACGCCGCGGCTTTGCCCGTTTCGAAACCGTGCAGGCCTATTACTCTATCGCCGGCCGCGATCTCGAACGCGACATCGTGCCGATGATGCAGGAGGAAAAGCTCGGCCTGATGGTCTGGTCGCCGCTCGCCGGCGGTCTGCTCTCCGGTAAGTACGGTCCCGGCGCGCCCGGCAACGGCGAGGGACGCCGCGCTAGTTTCGATTTCCCGCCCGTCGACAAGGACAAGGCCTGGGCCTGCGTCGCCGTCATGCGCGAAGTCGCCGAAAAACACGGCGTCAGCGTCGCCACCGTGGCGCTCGCCTATATCCTCGCCAAACCTTTCGTCACGACGGTCATCATCGGCGCCAAACGTGTCGACCAGCTCGACCAGAACCTTGCCGCCGTCAAGCTGAAGCTCGATGAAGACGATATGAAGAAGCTCGACGAGGTGAGCGCGCTGGCGCCCGAATATCCGGGCTGGATGCTGGCACGACAGGGCGCCGGCCGCCGCCCGGCCGATTTCGAGCCGAAGGACTGAGATCTCATAAGTCTTGGGGAACGCCGGACATCCGGCGTTCCCCTTTTCATCAACGATCGGCTACTTGCCGTGGGCCTTGAGCCAGGCGTTCATCTCGGCGATCTCGGCTCGCTGTGAATGCCGGCTGCAACCAAATACTGCCGGCGGTCATATCCGGATCACCAGCCGGCAATGACCTTGTGCTCGATCCTATAATCGTTGCTTTCTTCGCCGAGCGGCACGACCGGCCATGTCCAGGCCGCTTTTGCCGGCGGCGGCAAAACGCCGTGCAGCAGGTCGGCCTCTTCATGCGTCTTGCCGTTGCGGTCGATGACGGCATAGGCGATGTCGGTTACTAGGCAGTTGCGGCAGGGAAGCCCCGCAAGTCCGGTCAGATGTGCCGTGATCAGCCTTTCCACCGTGTCTTCAGGCATTCGCCCGGCCTCGGCCTCATGGCGCCGTTTCACGCCGCGACCGATCTGCGACAAGAGGTTGGCGGAAACCACGAAGTCGAGATAGGGCACGCCGCGCAGGAAGCCGAGCGGTTCGGGCTCGCGGCCGGCGGCAAGTTCGTCATAGCCGGAGAGATCGCGCTCGATCAGCCGGACGTTGCGATAGAATTTGGCCGACAGCCACAGGCGCACCGAGGCGAGATGAACGAGATCGACCAGGACGACGGTGTCGAAATCCCGCGCCAGCACTTCGATCGGCACGTCGCGCAACAGGCCGGAGCCGAGGACGACGGCGGTCCGCTTCTGCCTGAGGTCGGCCGCTGCTGCCAGGATCGCCTTCCGGCTCATCTCCTCATGTTCGGCCCAATCCGCCGCACAGCGCCCGGCCCGCGACCAGAGATTGACGGAATAGCGGATGAACTTTCGACACGGCTTGCCGGTCAGCGGCAAGGTCGCGGCATAGAGAAGCGCCTCAGTGATCATGAGCATATCCGCATTTCTGGTGGACGCCTCTTCGTTCAATCGATTCCGGTCTTGAGATCAAGGGCCTTCGCCCTTGCCGCTCCCCGCCCAATCCGCTAGGAAACCGCCACTGTCACAGTCAGTGGAATTCCCGGAAATGAACGACAAGCAGAAGAAACCGCAAAAGCTCAAGGCCCGCCTGCCGCGCGGCTTCGTCGACCGCACGGCCGGTGATATCCGCGCCGTCAATGAGATGACGGCAAAAATCCGGGAAGTCTATGAGCATTATGGTTTCGATCCGCTCGAAACGCCGCTGTTCGAATATACCGATGCGCTTGGCAAGTTTCTGCCCGATAGCGACCGGCCGAACGAGGGCGTGTTCTCGCTGCAGGACGATGACGAGCAATGGATGTCGCTGCGCTACGACCTGACGGCGCCGCTCGCCCGTCATGTCGCCGAGAATTTCAACGAGATCCAGCTGCCCTATCGCACCTATCGCGCCGGCTACGTCTTCCGCAACGAGAAGCCAGGCCCAGGCCGGTTCCGCCAGTTCATGCAGTTCGATGCCGATACCGTCGGCGCGCCTGGTGTTCAGGCCGATGCCGAAATGTGCATGATGATGGCCGATACGCTGGAAGCCCTCGGCATCAAGCGCGGCGATTACCTCATCCGCGTCAATAACCGCAAGGTTCTGGATGGCGTGCTCGAGGCGATCGGTCTCGGCGGCGACGACAAGGCGGGGCAACGGTTGAACGTGCTGCGCGCCATCGACAAGCTCGACAAGTTTGGCCCGGAGGGCGTGGCCCTGCTGCTCGGTCCCGGCCGCAAGGATGAATCCGGCGACTTCACCAAGGGCGCAGGGCTCGATCAGGCGCAGATCGACAAGGTACTGTTCTTCGTCGGCATCAAGGACTATGCCGAAAGCGCTCAACGCCTCGCCGAGCTGGTTGCGGGAACCTCCAAAGGTGGCGAAGGCGTCGACGAGCTGAATTTCATCGGTGCACTCGTCACCAGCGCCGGCTATGGCCCTGACCGCATCAAAATCGACCCCTCCGTCGTCCGTGGCCTCGAATATTATACAGGCCCGGTCTATGAGGCCGAACTGACCTTCGACGTTACCAACGAGAAGGGCGAGAAGGTCGTCTTCGGTTCGGTCGGCGGCGGCGGCCGTTATGACGGCCTCGTCTCCCGCTTCATGGGCCAGCCGGTTCCGGCGGCGGGCTTTTCGATCGGCGTCTCCAGGCTGATGACGGCGCTGAAGAACCTCGGCAAGCTCGGCGCCAGCGAGGTCATCGAGCCGGTGCTGGTGACCGTCATGGACGGCGATGTCGAGGCGATGGGCCGCTATCAAAGGATGACGCAGGAACTGCGCGCCGCCGGCATCCGCGCCGAGATGTTCCAGGGCAACTGGAAGAAATTCGGCAACCAGCTGAAATATGCCGATCGCCGCGGCTGCCCTATCGCCATCATCCAGGGCGGCGACGAGCGCGCGACAAGCGTCGTGCAGATCAAGGATCTGATCGAGGGCAAGCGGCTCTCCGGCGAGATCGAGGACAATGCCAGCTGGCGCGAAGCGCGCGTAGCGCAGGAAACGGCGCCGGAAGCCGACCTCGTCGCCAAGGTGAAGGAGATTCTTGCTGCGCAGGCCGAGGATCGGAAGCGAGCGGCGAATGTCTGAGGCGTTTCCGGCACGACCGTCGCCTATTATTCGGAGCCCGGCATGCCCCTGATCAACCTCCCCGAATTCGCCAACGACCTCATCGCCGAATTCATCGAGCGCAACGCCGAGCGCATCGACACGCCTGTCATTCAGCCGGCCGAACCTTTCCTTGATATTGCCGGTGAGGACCTGCGCCGCCGCATCTTCATGACGGAGAGCGAAACCGGCGCCAGCCTTTGCCTGCGTCCCGAATTCACCATTCCCGTCTGTCTGCGCCACATCGAGACGGCGACCGGCACGCCGAAGCGTTATGCCTATCTCGGCGAGGTTTTCCGCCAGCGTCGCGACGGCGCCAACGAATTCTATCAGGCCGGCATCGAGGATCTTGGCGATATCGACCTGTCAAACGCCGACGCCCGCGCCATCGGCGATGCCACCGGCATTCTCGCCCGACTGCTGCCGGGTCGGCGCTTAGCCGTGACATTAGGCGACCAGGCGGTGTTCGAGGCCGTCGTCCAGGCGCTCGGCCTGCCGCTTGGCTGGCAGAAGCGTCTGATCCACGCCTTCGGCAATATGACGCAGCTGGAGGCGCTGCTTGCCAGTCTCGTCAGCCCGCAATTCGTCACCGGGCTGGACGACGATATCGCCAGGCTTGTCGCATCAGGCGACGAGCAGGCGCTGGTCGCTCATCTCGAGCGCGAGATGCAGAAGACCGGCTATTCGACGAATGCCGGCCGCTCGCCTCTCGAGATCGCCCGACGGCTCAAGGAAAAGCTCATCCTTTCCGAAACGCGCCTCGACGATGCGGCCTTCCATGTGCTGGAAGAGTTCCTGTCGCTCGACGTGCCGCTCGTCAATGCGTCCGCAGCCCTTTCCGGTTTCGCCGATGCTGCCGGGTTGAAACTCGGCAACGCGCTCGCCCGCTTCAACGGCCGCGTCGCAGCACTTTCCAATGCCGGCGTCGATCTTTCCTGTCTCGACTACCGTGCCGCCTTCGGGCGGCCGCTCGATTATTACACCGGCCTCGTCTTCGAGGTGACGGTCGAAGGCTCGACCGCGGTTCTCGCCGGCGGCGGCCGTTTCGACCGGCTCCTGACTTTCCTCGGTGCGACGGACCGCATCCCGGCCGTCGGCTTCTCCTTCTGGCTCGACCGCATCGAAACCGAAAGGGCAGCTGCATGACCATCACCATCGCGCTTCCCTCCAAGGGCCGGATGAAGGAAGACGCGTCGGCGATCTTCGAGCGTGCCGGCATGACGATCTCGGCGGTCGGTAACGATCGCTCCTATCGCGGCCGCGTCGAAGGCTGGGACGATGTGGAAATCGCCTTCCTCTCGGCTTCCGAAATCTCCCGTGAAATCGGCAACGGCACCGTCGACTTCGGCGTCACCGGCGAGGATCTGATGCGGGAAGGTTTTGCCGAAGTCGACAAGCGCGTCGAATTCTGCGCCCGCCTCGGCTTCGGCCATGCCGATGTCGTCGTTGCTGTGCCGGAGATCTGGCTCGATGTCGAGACCATGGCCGATCTCGTCGATGTCGCCGCCGATTTTCGCGCTCGCCACGGCCGACGCCTTGCCATCGCCACCAAATACTGGCGGCTGACCCAGCAGTTCTTTTCGAGCCAGCACGGCATCCAGCTTTATCGCATCGTCGAAAGCCTGGGCGCCACCGAGGGCGCTCCCGCCGCGGGCTCGGCCGATATCATCGTCGATATCACCTCCACCGGCTCGACGCTGCGGGCCAACCACCTGAAGGTGCTCCAGGACGGTGTCATCCTGCATTCGCAGGCCTGCCTGGTGCGGGCCCGAAAGGAAAGCCACGCCGGCGAGCCCGCCGTGCAGGCGATCATCGAGGCGGTGCGCGCGGCCCTCTGATCCCGGCCATTCAGGCACGAGAAAACCCGCCGTCGGATGACGGCGGGTTTCGTATTTGCGGGAGGGTGTCTGCTGGTATCAGGCGGCCACGTAGGCGCCGCGGCGTGCGTCGATCGAATAGGCACCGGCACCAACGGTGGCGAGCAGGATGTACGCACCGGCCAGCGTGACGTTCTTCATGACCATGATCTGGTTGAGAATATTCACGAGTTCCGTGCCGCTTGCGTAGGGCAGGTGGAAGGCAACACCCGTGAAGACACAGAAGGCGGCGAGCAGCCAGCCGGCGATGCGGACCTGGAAGCCTGTGAGAACCGCAAGGCCGGCCAGCAATTCGAAAAGGCCTGCGGCATAGGCCAGCAGGCTTGCTGCGGGCAGCCCGGCACCAGCGATCATGCCCGTAGTACCGGCAGGATCGGCCAGCTTCATGAAGCCGGAAAGGATGAACATGAAGGAAAGAAGAATGCGGGCAGTCAGAATGATGGCGTTCGACATAGATGGTCTCCGTTTGAAGGGCTCTGGAGATCTGGGTGCCCCGGCACCTGTTGGACCTCGTATGCCACCTATGTCGCCTTTTTCTTCCTTTATGGAAAGATAAACGAAAGGGGACAGTTCGTTCAATAATATGAAACGATGTCATGCCGTCGTCGCTTGCCTTTCACGAAGCCGATCTCTTATGGTCGGCTGATAACATGGAGAATCCGATGGCAGATCTGTCCGCATTTCCGATCACGACGCGCTGGCCGGCTAAGAATTCCGACATCATCCAGCTCTATTCCCTGCAGACCCCGAATGGGGTGAAGGTTTCCGTCGCCCTGGAAGAGCTCGGGCTTGCCTACGAGCCGCATTATATTTCCTTCGCCGCCAACGAGCAGAAGTCGCCGGAATTTGAATCTCTCAACCCGAACGGCCGCATTCCGGCGATCATCGATCCGGACGGTCCCGACGGGAAGCCGATCGGCCTTTTCGAATCCGGCGCCATTCTGCTTTACCTCGCCGAAAAAACCGGCAAGCTCATCCCTGCCGATGCCGCCGGCCGATATGAAACCATCCAGTGGGTGTTCTTCCAGATGGCGGGCATCGGCCCGATGTTCGGCCAGTTCGGACATTTCTACAAATTTGCCGCCGACAAGGTCGCCAACAATTCCTATCCGGTCGAGCGTTATCGCGACGAATCCAAGCGCCTGCTCGGCGTGCTAGAAGACCGGCTGAAAGGTCGTGAGTGGATCATGGGCGATCAGTACACGATCGCCGACATCACCACCTTCACCTGGGTTCGCGGTGCCGATATTTTCTATGGCGGCCGCGAGGTTCTCGAATACGCGAAATTTCCCGCCGTCTCGGATTGGCTGGAGCGCTGCATCGCTCGTCCGGCAAGTGCCAGAGGCCTCAACATACCGGTCAAGCCGGAGTAACGAACGACCCAAGAGATCGCCGATCCCGCCCCTCATCCGGCTGCCGCCACCTTCTCCCCGTAAACGGGGCGAAGGGACAATCCGCGACCTTTCCGTTCCCCGCCTACCTACCGCAGGGCAGGTCCCCTCGCCTCGCGAGCGGGGAGAGGGTTAGGGTGAGGGGCAGCCATTCCGGCCTATCGTCGGCTTGTGATCTGCTTTGCGCCTTCCAGCTTGAAGCGCGGAAAGACGAAGACGCCGACCATGCTGCCGCTGAATTTTTCTTCCAGACCGTTGGACTCGCCCATGCAGAAGAGCGGCTGGCGAAAGCCGTTCGGCATGATGATCGTCGTCGAAAAACAGAAGGAGGAGCAGCGCGCCGCCGCCTGCTCGAACAGCTCCAATATGTGGCTGCGGTCCTTGGCATCATAGCAGCGGATCAGGCTGAGCAGTCCGCATTCCTGTGCGGCGAGGTCGTGCAGCATCGCGCTCCACTCGCCGAGACGGAGCATGCCGCTCGAAAAATCTCCAGTCCAGGCTTCGGAAACGGAAAACTGCGCCAACATCTCGTGATTTTGATTGGCGTCATCAAACGAGCCGGGCGTCAAAGGTACGGCTGCATTGGCTCTGGCGATCTTAAACAAGGCGTTCTCCCGTTCGGATGCGGCTCCCGCCGCACGCTCGGCAAACACAAAGAAACAGGATCACGCAGCAGCGGGCATGATGCCCGCGCTTCATCCGGCGATTATTGCCACGGCCATCTGGCCTCCGTAACCGGAGCCCCTCGAAGCCGGACGTTCACGTATCGCCTTCCGCGCTCCGGCCTCGTCCATTGGCGAAAAATTATCGCCGGGCGCGCATTAATTCAGCGCGGATTTATAGGAGCTTTTGGACAAACGGCAACGGCTTTTTAAGGGGTCTTCGGATCGGCCTCTTTTCTTAGGATGTCTGCATCTTCGGCCTATTTCGCGAGAATTGGCATGGGAGGATCAGCTTTGAAAGCTTTGCAAACGTTTTCACTCCACGTCAGGCCGGAAATACTGCAGCAGCACTGCGATCTCTCGCATGTCGGCAGGCTGATAAATACGCAGGCAGCGCAAGTTTGGCGCAAGCTTCGTGCCCGGGGCCCGCAAGAGAGAACTGCGCAGGCGTTCGTCGGCTATGCAAATCACTGTGCCGCGCGTCGAATCGCTTTGGGCAAAAGAAAAGGGCGACCCGAGGGGCCGCCCTTCCTGTTCCGGATGCCGGAATGGTGGTCAGTGATGGCTTTCGCCTATCACATCATGTCCATTCCGCCCATTCCGCCCATGCCGCCCGGCATGCCGCCGCCAGCCGATTCTTTCTTCGGCAGTTCGGCGATCATGGCTTCGGTGGTGATCAGCAGCGATGCAACAGAAGCAGCGTTCTGCAGCGCCGTGCGGACGACCTTGAGCGGGTCGACGATACCCATGGCGATCATGTCGCCATATTCGGACGTCTGGGCGTTGTAGCCGAAGTTGTCTTCGTTCTTGTCGAGGACCTTGCCGACAACGATCGAGGCTTCGTCGCCTGCGTTTTCAGCGATCTGACGAACGAGCGACTGCAGGGCGCGGCGAACGATGTTGATGCCGGCTTCCTGGTCGTCGTTTGCACCCTTGACGGTGATCTTCGTGGAGGAGCGGAGCAGAGCGATACCGCCGCCGGGGACGATGCCTTCCTGAACTGCAGCGCGCGTCGCGTTGAGCGCGTCGTCGATGCGGTCCTTCTTTTCCTTCACTTCGACTTCCGTCGAGCCGCCGACGCGGATGACGGCAACGCCGCCAGCGAGCTTGGCAAGACGTTCCTGCAGCTTCTCGCGGTCGTAGTCGGAGGTGGTTTCTTCGATCTGCGCCTTGATCTGGGCAACACGGCCTTCGATGTCGGTCTTGGCGCCCGAACCGTCGACGATCGTGGTGTTTTCCTTGGAGATCGAAACCTTCTTGGCACGGCCGAGCATGTCGAGCGTGACGGATTCGAGCTTGATGCCGAGATCTTCGGAGATGACAGTGCCGCCCGTCAGGATGGCGATGTCTTCGAGCATGGCCTTGCGGCGGTCGCCGAAGCCGGGAGCCTTGACGGCAGCAATCTTCAAGCCGCCGCGCAGCTTGTTGACGACGAGCGTTGCGAGGGCTTCGCCTTCGACGTCTTCAGCGACGATGAGGAGCGGCTTGCCGGTCTGAACGACGGCTTCGAGAACCGGGAGCATCGACTGCAGGTTCGAGAGCTTCTTCTCGTGAAGGAGAATGAAGACGTCTTCGAGGTCGGCGATCATCTTTTCCGGGTTGGTCACGAAGTAGGGGCTGAGGTAGCCACGGTCGAACTGCATGCCTTCGACGACTTCGAGTTCGGTTTCGGCGGTCTTGGCTTCTTCAACCGTGATAACGCCTTCATTGCCGACCTTCTGCATGGCTTCAGCAATGTCGAGACCGACCTGCTTGTCGCCATTTGCCGAAATCGTGCCGACCTGTGCAACTTCTTCCGAAGTCGAGATCTTCTTGGCCTTGGCCTGGAGATCCTTCACGACGTCGGCGACAGCAAGGTCGATGCCGCGCTTCAGATCCATCGGGTTCATGCCGGCTGCAACGGCCTTGTTGCCTTCGCGAACGATCGCCTGGGCAAGAACGGTAGCCGTCGTGGTGCCGTCGCCGGCGATGTCGTTGGTCTTCGAAGCAACTTCGCGGACCATCTGTGCGCCCATGTTTTCGAACTTGTCTTCGAGTTCGATTTCCTTGGCGACCGAAACGCCGTCCTTGGTGATGCGCGGAGCGCCGAAGGACTTGTCGATGATGACGTTACGGCCCTTCGGGCCGAGCGTGACCTTCACTGCATCGGCGAGAATGTCGACGCCGCGCAGCATCTTTTCGCGCGCGGTGCGGCCAAACTTGATTTCTTTAGATGCCATATTCTTAACTCCTGAATTCGAGTTGTTCGGGCAAAATGCCCGTCAGCCATTTCGGGAAAGCAGGTCGGCCGATCAGCCGATGATGCCCATGATGTCGGCTTCCTTCATGATCAGAAGGTCTTCGCCGTCGATCTTGACTTCGGTGCCGGACCACTTGCCGAACAGGATGCGGTCGCCAGCCTTGACGTCGAGTGCGACGACCTTGCCGGACTCATCGCGCGCGCCGGAGCCGACGGCGACGATTTCGCCTTCCTGCGGCTTTTCCTTGGCGGTATCGGGAATGATGATGCCGCCCTTGGTCTTGGCTTCGGACTCAACGCGGCGAACAACGACGCGGTCGTGAAGGGGGCGGAAGTTGGTGCTTGCCATTGTCTAATCCCTCGATCGAATGACATTCGCGGACCGGAGTGGCCCACATGGATAGATGTTAGCACTCCCTTGCGGCGAGTGCTAGCAACGAGCATTTAGGGATGGCTCCGAGAGGAGTCAATGAGACCAATCACGAATTTTTGTGCCGGAATTGTGAAGAGGCCGGAGAATAGTCGGAGATTGCGGCCGAAACCCGGGCGCAGCCGAACTCGTCCGCACTCGGCGATCTACCGCTTCGCGATAATCGTCGTCAAAACCCATTGCCCTTCCGCTCTGCCGGACCGCCGTTCGAGCTCTTCGCATTGGCCCGGCAGCGAAGAAAATGCCTTGCCATCGCCTTGCGCCTTTGCAATGTCACCGGTGACTGAAGCAAATCGGGAAATCGGAATGGCCAAGCGGATAGAAAACTTCTCGGAGATATCAGGTCACTACGATGTGGTGCTCTGCGATGTCTGGGGCGTCGTTCACAACGGCGTCGATCCGTTCCCGAAGGCGGCCGCAGCCCTTGAAGCGGCACGTGAAAGCGGCCTTGCCGTCGTCCTCATCACCAATTCGCCGCGCCTTTCCTGGCAGGTGGTCGAGCAGCTGCGCCAGATCGGCGTTCCCGACAGCGCCTATGACAGGATCGTCACCTCTGGCGACGTCACGCGCGGTTTGATCGCCGAAGGGCCGAACACCGTCTTTCTGCTCGGCCCGGAGCGCGACAAGGCGCTTCTCGAAGGCATTGGCGTCGAGCGCCGGCCGGCGGGCGAAGCGCAATCGCTGGTCTGCACCGGCTTTTTCGACGACGAGACGGAGAAGCCGGAGGATTACACCGATATGCTTCTCGATTTCAAAGCCCGCGACGTGCCGATGATCTGCGCCAATCCCGACCTCGTTGTCGAGCGCGGCCATCGCATCATCCCCTGCGCCGGCGCCATGGCCGCCTATTACGAGCAGCTCGGCGGAAAAACCCGCATCGCCGGCAAGCCGCATCGGCCGATCTACGAGGCGACGCTAGCGGCTGCCCGCGAGCTTCGCGGTGATTTCCCGGTCGACCGCGTGCTGGCGATCGGCGACGGCATGCCGACCGATGTGCGGGGCGCCTTGAATTACGGCCTCGACCTCCTCTACATCAGCGGTGGCATCCACGCTAAGGAATATACTCTCAACGGCGAGACCGACGAGGCGATCCTCAACGCCTATCTTGAACGGGAAAACGCCGCGCCGAAGTGGTGGATGCCCCGCCTTGCATGAAGACACGCCTTGCATGAAGAGAAGCCAGCCGATGACCGTCTTCCACCGCAATGAAACCCGGGAACCCCTACCCGCCCATCTGAAGGGCGGCGTCATTGCCATCGGCAATTTCGATGGCGTGCACCGGGGCCATCAGTCGGTACTGAGCCGGGCGCTCGAAATCTCCAAGGCGCGCGGTATCCCCGCTTTGGTGCTGACCTTCGAGCCGCATCCGCGCACGGTCTTCCGGCCGCAGGCGCCGGTCTTCCGGCTGACACCGGCGCCGCTGAAAGCCCGCATCCTGGAAACGCTGGGCTTCAGCGCCGTCATCGAATATCCCTTCGACTACGAATTCTCGCAGCGCTCGGCCGATGACTTCATCCATTCGATCCTGAAGGATTGGCTCGGCGCTTCCGAAGTCGTCACCGGCTTCGATTTCCATTTTGGCCGCGGCCGCGAGGGCGGTCCCGCCTTCCTGATGAATGCCGGCCAGACCTATGGCTTCGGCGTCACCCTGATCGATGCCTTTCGCGACGAAAACGCCGATGTCGTCTCCTCGAGCCATATCCGCGCGCTCTTGAAGGAGGGCAATGTCAGCGAAGTCGCCGGCATGCTCGGTTACCGCTATACGGTGGAAGCTGAGGTGATCGATGGCGAAAAGCTCGGCCGGCAGCTGGGTTTTCCCACGGCCAACATGCGCCTGCCGCCTGAGGTCGATCTTGCCGCCGGCATCTACGCCGTCCGCTTCCGCCGACAGGACGGCACGCTCCACGATGCCGTCGCAAGCTATGGCCGCCGCCCGACGGTGACGGAAAACGGCGCACCGCTGCTCGAAACCTATCTTTTCGATTTCAGCGGCGATCTCTATGGCCAGCTCTGCTCCGTCTCCTTCTTCGGCTATCTCCGCCCTGAGCTGAAATTCGACGGCCTCGATCCGCTCGTCGCCCAGATCAAACGCGATGAGGAAGAGGCGAGGGCGCTGCTTGCGGGTGTTAAGCCGCTCGGCGCTCTTGATCAGAAACTCTGCTTTTCCTCAGCGCAATAGCCGGCTGTCGAAAGGATAGCGGATCGTTTTTTCGATTGTCAGGCGCGACGCGTCCGGATGACGCGGATTGATAAGAATATTCGCCGCCTCTGGCATGATTGCCGATGGGACGCGCAGGAGACAGAAATCATTGTCTTCCAGCAATTTGCTGCCACGGTCGCGCGTCAGGTTGGTCTGGTTGATCGCAGCAGGATTGATCCCGATATCGAAGGCTTCGATGTTGTCCGGGCAATGGATTTTCAGGAGCTGAAAATCTCTCGGAATTTGATTCAGATCGACCTGTACCAGAATTTCGAGGAGCGCAGTCGACGGGTGATCACAGCAATAGACGACGGGAGTTCCCTGATGATGCCATCGTCCCGGTGCAAGCAGCCCGCCGCGTCCGGAAAGATCGGCATAATTCGAGATTCGCCATAAGATCATCGCTTAAAGCAATTCCAGGAAAAGTGCGAAGCGGTTTTCCCAGGCAAAGCGCGAAACGCTTGCCGGGAATTGCGTAAAAACAGAAGGTTAGAGCAGTTCTGCGTTTCCATGAAAAGTTGAACCGCTCTAGGCGTAAATCCCGTGGTCGATCTGGTGCAGGGCTTGCTCGACAAGGCGGGCGCCGGTTTCCGATTCCAGCAGATCGATGGGCGCGATGCCGTCCATTCCGCGATTAGGCTTGCGCAGCCAATCGAACGCAACGGCTCCGTCGCCGAAAATGCGCTTAGCCATCTCCGCAATCCGCACGATACGCAATGCGCCGTCGTTTTCCTCGACCGTCAGCGGCTCACCGTTCGCATTGCGTCTCGCCAGAGTTCGGCGCGGTGCGACGAAACGATATATTTCCTCCACGGAAAAGCCGAGCTCTGTCAATTTCAATGCCATCGCTCCGTCATAAACCTGGACGGAGCCGTGCGAAGCGATCTCGAGGCGCTCGCGTATGGTCATCGATTCGGAGGTCTGCAGAGAACTGAGCATTGAATGACCTTTCTGCCATTTGCCCCAATATATATGCGCATTTGGCGCGACCTTCAATTGCTTCGGTTGGGGTGAGCCAGTCTCGACGCGCTCGTCGCCCAGATCACGCGCGATGAGGAGGAGGCGAGGGCGCGCTGCTTGCGGGTGTTGCGGCGATCAGCGCTCTTGACGGGAGATTGTGCTTCCCTGAGTAGCTTCGAGTGCGGGCGGGTCATCTCCGGCTCAGCGGAAACTGACCGGGATCGTTCGTCCATGGATCGAAGATCGCCGCGCCGGAGAAGCGTGTATCCCTGACGTTTCGCGTCACCAGATAGAGATTGTGCTCGATTGCGGTGGCAGCGAGCAACGTGTCGACAACCGACGGCGCATGTCCGGTCCTGAGTTTCACCCGCCCCGAAATGACGCCCCAGTGTCTGACGGCTGCGTCGCTCAGCGAAAGAACGCGTTGCGAAAACCTTTCCTCCAGCGCGTCGCGGGAGGCGGCATAACGATAGCGGTTTTGATCGTCCTCCGGCAGGTTTTCGATGCCTTTGTCGTATTCCGCCAGTGTGAGGATGCTGATGAACATCTTCTTCTCGTCTTGAGCCGCAGCCCAGGATTTGACGGAGGGTGCACCATTCGGATTGATCAGCGCGGCAATGACGTTGGTATCGAGCAGCCAGCCGATCACAGCTCGGCATCCCGCCCGTAATCTGCCTCTCGCTCGAAGTCTAGCCCTTTGAGATCGAGGCTTTCCATGAAGGCGACGAAAGGCTTTTTCGGTTCGACTTTGGTCAGTTGGTCGAACTCTTCGGCGCTGATGACGACGACGCTGTCCCGGCCGCGAACGGTAACGCGCTGCGGTCCTTCGCTGTGTGCGCGGCGGACCACCTCGCTGAAGCGCGCTTTCGCGTCCTCGAGCTTCCAGCTTTGCTTCGTGATCTTTTTCATGCCTCTGGCTCTCGATCTAATCTGGTCAGATAGTCAGATATATACTGCAAGCCGCACAGAGTTTCCAGCCTTAGGCTTTCCGGAACGATGCGGCTACCGGCGATTCCAGCCGTTGAAGCCGATTGCCGACCGCGAATTCTTCTCTTCCTTTTCCCGGCAAAAACGCCTATGAACCGGCGCGATGAAGAAATATCGGCTGGCAATGATGACGCGAATTATCGGCCCGGCCTTCCGCGCGCGCTAAGCGGCCGGAAGGTCCGGGTTTTTGGCGCTTGGATACGAGCGCTTCCGTCACCAGCTATTTCACGCCCGTTGCGCCCCTTCCTGGGCCGCCAGAAAACGATTGTCAGACATGACCGACACAGCCGAAAAGATCGACTATTCGAAGACCCTCTATTTGCCTGAGACCGATTTCCCCATGCGCGCCGGCCTGCCGCAGAAGGAACCGGAACTCGTCAAGCGCTGGCAGGAGATGGGTCTCTACAAGAAACTGCGCGCTTCCGCCGCCGGCCGCGAGAAATTCGTCCTCCACGACGGTCCGCCCTATGCCAACGGCAACATCCATATCGGCCACGCACTGAACAAGATCCTCAAGGACGTCATCAACCGTTCGTTCCAGATGCGCGGCTATGACGCCAATTACGTGCCCGGCTGGGATTGCCACGGCCTGCCGATCGAATGGAAGATCGAAGAGAAGTACCGCGAGAAGGGCAAGAACAAGGACGAGGTCCCGGTCAATGAATTCCGCCGGGAATGCCGTGAATTCGCCGCCGGCTGGATCAAGGTCCAGGCGGAAGAATTCAAGCGCCTCGGCATCGAGGGCGACTTCGACAATCCCTATACGACGATGAACTTCCACGCGGAGTCGCGCATCGCCGGCGAACTCTTGAAGATCGCCGCGAGCGGTCAGCTTTATCGCGGCTCCAAGCCGATCATGTGGTCGGTGGTCGAGCGCACGGCGCTGGCCGAGGCTGAGGTCGAATACCAGGATTATGAGAGCGACACGATCTGGGTGAAATTCCCGGTGGTCGAAGGTCCGGTCGCGTTCAAGGATGCGTTCGTGGTCATCTGGACGACCACGCCCTGGACGATCCCCGGCAACCGCGCGGTCTCCTTTTCACCACGCATCTCCTACGGCCTTTATGAAGTGACGGCCGCCGAGAACGATTTTGGTCCGCGTCCCGGCGAAAAGTTGATCTTTGCCGATAAGCTGGCCGAGGAATCCTTCGCCAAGGCCAAGCTGCAGTACAAGCGCTTGAGCGATGTCTCTGCGGCCGACTTCGCAGCGATGACCTGCGCGCATCCCTTCAAGGGTCTTGACGGCGGTTATGAATTCCACGTGCCGCTGCTCGATGGCGACCACGTCACCGATGATGCGGGTACCGGCTTCGTCCACACCGCGCCGAGCCACGGTCGCGAAGACTTCGATGCCTGGATGTCGGCTGTCCGCACGCTTGAGGCCCGCGGCATCGACACCAAAATCCCGTTCCCGGTCGACGACGGCGGCTTCTATACCGCCGACGCTCCCGGCTTCGAGGGCGCCCGCGTCATCGACGACAACGGCAAGAAGGGCGATGCTAACGACCGTGTCATCAGGGAACTGATCGCCCGCGGCGCGCTCTTTGCCCGCGGCCGTCTCAAGCACCAGTATCCGCATTCCTGGCGCTCGAAGAAGCCGGTCATTTTCCGCAACACGCCGCAATGGTTCGTCTATATGGACAAGACCCTTGCCGACGGTACGACGCTGCGTTCGCGCGCGCTGGGTGCGATCGACGATACGCGCTTCGTGCCCGCCGCCGGCCAGAACCGCCTGCGCGCCATGATCGAGGGCCGTCCGGACTGGGTGCTCTCGCGTCAGCGCGCCTGGGGCGTGCCGATCGCCGTCTTTGCCAACGATGAGGGCGAGGTCCTGGTCGACGAAGCCGTCAACGGCCGCATCCTCGAAGCCTTCGAACATGAGGGCGCCGACGCCTGGTTTGCCGAAGGCGCCAAGGAGCGCTTCCTCGGCAATGACCACGACCATTCCCGCTGGACCCAGGTCATGGATATCCTCGACGTCTGGTTCGACTCTGGCTCGACGCACACCTTCACGCTCGAAGACCGCCCGGACCTGAAGTGGCCGGCCGACCTTTATCTCGAAGGTTCCGACCAGCATCGCGGCTGGTTCCATTCGTCGCTGCTGGAATCGGCGGCCACCCGCGGCCGCGCGCCCTACAACGCCGTCCTCACCCATGGTTTCACCATGGACGAGAAGGGCGAGAAGATGTCGAAGTCGAAGGGCAACGTCACAGCACCTCAGGAAGTGATGAAGGATGCCGGCGCCGATATCCTGCGCCTCTGGGTGATGACCTCGGATTATGCCGACGACCTGCGCGTCGGCAAGACGATCATCCAGACTAATGTCGATGCCTATCGCAAGCTGCGCAACACCATCCGCTGGATGCTCGGCACGCTTGCCCACGACAAAGGCGAGGAGATCGCTTTTGCCGACCTGCCGGAGTTGGAGCAGTTGATGCTGCACCGGATGGCCGAACTCGACGAGCTGGTGCGCGAGAACTACGACGCCTTCGACTTCAAGAAGATCGCCCGCGCGCTGATCGATTTCGCCAATGTCGAGCTGTCGGCCTTCTATTTCGATGTCCGCAAGGATGCGCTCTATTGCGACGCGCCGTCGAGTCTGCGCCGGCGCGCCAGCCTGCACGTCATCCGCCAGATCTTCGATTGCATGGTGACGTGGCTTGCCCCGATGCTGCCCTTCACCACCGAGGAGGCCTGGCTGTCGCGCAATCCGTCCGCCGTTTCCGTGCATCTGGAGCAGTTTGCCCCGGTCGCAAAAGAATGGCGCAACGATGCGCTGGCCGAGAAGTGGAAGAAGATCCGTACAGTGCGTTCGGTTGTGACCGGCGCCCTGGAAATCGAGCGTAAGGACAAGCGCATCGGCTCCTCGCTGGAAGCGGCTCCTGTCGTTTATATCGCCGATCCGGAGCTGCTGAAGGCACTGGAGGGCCAGGACTTCACCGAGGTCTGCATCACGTCGGCAATCGAGATCAAGGCCGGTGAAGGACCGATGGATGCCTTCCGCCTGGCGGAGGTCCCGGAGGTCAGCGTCGTGCCGAAGCTTGCAGAGGGCGAGAAATGCGCCCGCTCCTGGCGCATCACCAGGGATGTCGGCTCCGATCCGCAATATCCTGATGTTTCGGCCCGCGATGCCGCCGCCCTTCGCGAGCTTGCGGCGCTTAAGTGAAGAATATTGCCGGATGAATTGCGTTTTCGCGGTTCATCCGGTAAAAGCTGCCTGAAAATGGCCGGATTTTTGCGTCAGGGGGACGGTTGTCCGGTTGGGCGACGATTGCACCGGCAGGGCTGGAAGGGTTTTCATGTTAGCAACGCATTGGTTCCGTATGGGCGCCTGCCTGTCTGTTGTAGTGGCGGGATGTTCCCTGGTGTCCGGTTGCGCCAGCAGCCCGACCTACGGCACCGACAAGACCGCCATGGAACAGTTGACCGACGATCTCGGCCAGTCCGTGTCGTTGACCGGTCCGGACCCGAAGAACAAGGGCGTCAAGTACACGCCGCGCCCGACGCTGGTGCTGCCGGCCCAGGCGCAGAAGGAGACCCTGGTTGCGCCGCAGCCGACCGTCGCCAACAAGGACAATCCGCAATGGCTTGAATCGCCGGAGGAGACGCGTGCTCGTCTCGTTTCGGAAGCCGATGCGAATTCGGACAATCCGAATTACCGCTCGCCGCTCGCAAGCTCTGCGATCGAAGGCGGCCGGCGCACGACGGAAGCCCAGACCAAGGCCTACCGTGAAGCCCGTGCCCTGCAGAAGGGCTCCTATATCGATCAGCGCCGCTATATCTCCGATCCGCCGCCCGGCTACCGCACTGTCGACGATCCGGCAAAGCTCGATGATGTCGGCGAGCCCGAACTCAAGAAGCAGAAAAAGCGCAAGAAGGATGCAGCTGTCGCCAACACCGGCAAGCAGTGGTGGAACTTCCTGCAATAGTAGCGCTTTCCGCGCGCCGGCAAAATGATGGCGCCGCGCCCAGGCGCCGGGATTACGGCGCCTCTCTCCTTTGCGAAAAGAACCTTCGCAGCATATCGGCCGATTGGACCTCGTTGAAACCGGAATAGACCTCCGGGGCGTGGTGGCAGGTCGGTTGCGCATAGAATCTCACGCCATTGTCGACGGCGCCGCCCTTTGGGTCCTCGGCGCCATAATAGAGCCTGCGGATACGCGCAAACGAGATGGCTGCCGCGCACATGGTGCAAGGCTCGAGCGTCACGTAGAGATCGGCACCGGCAAGACGTTCCTGTCCGAGCGCTTCGCAGGCGAGCCGGATCGCGGCGATTTCGGCATGCGCGGTCACGTCTTTGAGCTCGCGCGTGCGGTTTCCCGAGCGTGAAACGGCAATATCGTCGACGACGACGACGGCGCCGATCGGCACCTCGCCGCGTTCTCCGGCGGCACGCGCTTCTTCGAGCGCCATCTCCATGAAACGATTTGTCTTCACGATCGCAAGAATTTCCACTTAACCGCAGATGCGTGACCTGATAGACAGGCCCAAAAGGCAGGCAAACAACAAATGACACCCAAAGACAAGCCAAAACGCCCGGGCGCAAAGCCCTTTTCACGGGGCACCGGGCAGAAGCCGGGCGATGCGAAGCCGGCAAAGGCTGCAGCCGCGCGTCCGATCGCCGCCGAAACCGAAGGCGAGGCCAAGGCCGAACGCATTTCCAAGGTGATGGCGCGCGCCGGCGTCGCCTCCCGCCGCGACATCGAACGCATGATCATGGAAGGCCGTGTGACGCTGAACGGCAGGGTTCTCGAAACCCCCGTCGTCAACGTCACGCTCGCCGACCGCATCGAGGTCGACGGCGTGCCGATCCGCGGCATCGAACGCACCAGGCTGTGGCTTTATCATAAGCCGACCGGTCTGGTGACCACCAATGCCGATCCGGAAGGCCGGCCGACTGTCTTCGACAACCTGCCGGAAGAACTGCCGCGCGTCATGTCGATCGGCCGCCTCGACATCAACACCGAAGGCCTGCTGCTCTTGACCAATGACGGCGGTCTCGCCCGCGCACTCGAGCTGCCGGCGACCGGCTGGCTGCGGCGCTACCGCGTCCGCGCCCATGGCGAAATCGATCAGGACGCGCTCGACAAGCTGAAGGACGGCATCGCCGTCGACGGCGTGCTCTATGGCTCGATCGAGGCGACGCTCGACCGCACGCAAGGCTCGAACGTCTGGATCACCATGGGTCTTCGCGAAGGCAAGAACCGCGAAATCAAGAACGTGCTCGGCGCGCTCGGCCTCGACGTCAATCGCCTGATCCGCATTTCCTATGGCCCGTTCCAGCTCGGCGACCTGCCGGAAGGCCATGTCGTCGAAGTGCGCGGCCGCACGCTGCGCGACCAGCTCGGCCCGCGCCTCATCGAGGAAGCCAAGGCGAATTTCGACGCGCCGATCTACAATGCGGCGGCGGTCGCTGCCGAGGAAGAGGCAGAACCCGCAGCACCTGAAAAGCGCGAGCGTCCGCGCCGTGACGAGGACAAGCGCGAACGGGCGTTGAGCCGCCTCGACACCAAGCGCGACGATCGCCACGGTGGGGCGCGCAGAGATGATGATCGCCGTGACGGCGGCCGCAGGGACGACGAGAAGCCGAAGCGTCCCCAGCCGCTCGGCCAGCGCCGCAGCGCCAATGTCTGGATGGCGCCGGGCGCCCGGCCGCTCGGCGAAAAGGCTGCGGCGAAAGCTGCCAAGAATGCGCAGACCGCACGCAAGCGCGGCGAGCAGTCGCCGGCAAAAGGCCCTGGTTTCGATCGCATCGAAGATCGCCCGCGCACCCAGGTGAACCGCGTGCGCGAAGAGGATGGCGAGTGGATCCGCTCGAGCGAAGAGCCCCGCCGCAAGGATGAGGGCGAGGGCTTCGGCCGCAAGCGCGGCTTTGGTGATCGCCCCGCCCGCGAAGACCGCGGTTCTGGCGACCGCCCGGCGCGCGGCGACCGACCGTTCAGTGATCGTCCCTCGCGTGGGGATCGGCCCTTCGGCGACAAGCCGCGCGGTGATCGCAAGCCGCGTACGGACGGTGACGAGCGTCCTCGGGCTGCGAGAAGCTCTGCCGGCGAGGGCCGTTCGGAGCGTCCGCGCGGCGACCGGCCGTTCGGTGATCGCCCCCCGCGCGGGGATCGTCCCTTCGGTGACAAGCCGCGTGGTGATCGCAAGCCGCGTACGGACGGTGACGAGCGTCCTCGGGCTGCGAGAAGCTCTGCCGGCGAGGGCCGTTCGGAGCGTCCGCGCGGCGACCGTCCATTCGGTGATCGTCCCCCGCGTGGAGACCGGCCCTTCGGCGACAAGCCGCGTGGCGATCGCAGGCCGCGCGAGGACGGTGACGAACGTCCACGGGCAGCCAGAAGCTTTGCCGGCGAGGGCCGCTCCGAGCGTCCGCGCGGCGAAAGATCGTTCGGCGACAAGCCTTCGGGTGACAGGCCTTCTGGAGACAGGCCGCGCGGCAAGGGCTTTGCGGCCAAGCCCGGTGGGGCGAAACCTGGTGGGGCCAAGAGTTTTACCGGCAAGCCGAAAGGCGCCAAGCCGGGCGGTGACAGGCCGGGCGGCGACAGGCCTGCGGGCGGGCCGTCCAGAGGTGGTGCTAAAGGAAAAGGAATGACGCGCGGTGCGGATCGTCGGCGGTGAGTTTCGCGGACGGCCTCTCGCCGTGCCAAAATCCAACGAGATCCGGCCGACTGCCGACCGGACGCGCGAGAGCCTGTTCAATATATTGAGCCATGCCTATCCGGAATGCGTCGATGGCACCCGGATTCTCGACCTCTTTGCCGGTACCGGCGCCGTCGGCCTCGAAGCAGTCTCACGCGGCTGTCGGCATGCGCTCTTCGTCGAAAACAGTGTCGAGGGCAGGGCGCTGCTCTGGGAGAATATCGATGCGCTCGGCCTGCATGGCCGCACGCGTATCCTGCGCCGGGATGCGACCGATCTCGGCAGCGTCGGCAATCTCGACCCCTTCGACGTGCTCTTTGCCGACCCGCCCTATGGCAAGGGTCTCGGTGAGAAGGCGATGGCGGCGGCGGCCGAGGGCGGCTGGCTGCGGCCAGGCGCAATCGCGGTGCTCGAAGAACGCGCCGATATTGTCGTTTCCGTGCACCCTTCCTATGTTTTCCTCGAAAGCCGCATCTTTGGCGATACGAGGGTGCATTTCTTCCGATATCAGCCGCAATAAGCGGGGGCGGGCGTGCAGCAGGCAGAGATCATCAGCCCGAAATTGCCTGCGATCAGCGATGTGCCGACGGTCGCCGTCGCTTTTGGCGGCGGCGGTGCGCGCGGACTTGCCCATATCCATGTCATCGAGACGCTCGATGAACTCGGCATCCGCCCGGTGGCGGTATCAGGCTCGTCGATCGGTGCGATCATGGCAGCCGGCATGGCGGCTGGCATGTCCGGCGCCGAAATCCGCGAACATGCGCTGACGACCGTCGGCAACAAGACGGCGGTCGTTGCCCGCATCTGGGGCCTGAGGCCGGCGACGGTGCGCGATGCGGTGGCCAAGGGTATCCGCATCGGCCAGTTCAATCTGGAGCGGATCCTGAAAGCCTTCCTGCCGTCCGAGCTGCCGGCCCGCTTCGAGGATCTGCTGGTCCCGATGAAGGTGATCACCACGGACTATTACGGGCAGTGCGAAGTCATCATCGAGCAGGGCGAACTATTTCCCGCACTCGCCGCCTCTTCCGCCATCCCCGCCGTCTTCATGCCGGTGCGCCTGCGCGATCGCGTGATGATCGACGGCGGCATCAGCAATCCGGTGCCTTATGAATGCCTGATGGATCTTGCCGACATCGTCGTCGGTATCGATGTCGTCGGAGCGCCGGAAGGTGACGGCACCCATATTCCGAACCGTATGGAGAGCATTTTCGGTTCCGGTCAGCTGATGATGCAGACAGCGATCTCGCTGAAGCTGAAGCTTCGCCCGCCGCATATCTTCCTGCGCCCGACGGTCGGCCGCACCGGCGTCATGGATTTCCTCAAGGCCCGCGAAGTCCTCGCTATGTCCGTCGGCGTCAAGGACGACCTGAAATTCGCCCTTGACCGGGAAATTGAGGCTCGGCTGAAGCGCTAAAGCGCGTCGCGATCTTTCAGGTTAGCTCTTCGCGCTTTAGGTCTTTGTTTTTGCGCATGTCGTTATCGCAAACCCGCTGCACACTTTTGCGCGACATGCTCTAGCTGCTTCTTCGCTTCACTGAGCATGGCCCTCATGGCCGGCATGACCCGCGCCGTTTGAAGCCTCATTCATCATCACCGTGCCCTCGAAGCTCGAGAAGAGCGCAAGCGCGGAAGAATCGAGGCCGGTCTCGGCATCCTTCAGTTTCGCAGCCAGCACGGCGGCGTCATCTGCGGAGAGCCCGATTGTCTCCAGTGTCGCGGCATCCTTCAGGCTGTCGCCGCTGCAGAGATAGATGCTCCAGCCGTGATGCGTCTTCTTCATCAGGGCGCGTCCGCCGTGTCCGTCCTGCCGCCAACCGACGATCGCCCAATCGGCCTGAACGACGATCGGCGCGATATCGAGCGGCTTGTCTGGCCTTTCGAACATCACCTTCAGCCTTGCCGGGATCGCCTGTTGCGGATCGTCGGCCGCAGATGCCATGGACGCAAGCAGCACGCCGGCAAGAATAGCGATGATCTTCTTCATCTGATGGCCTCCCTCAGGTGATGGCCTCCCTCAGGCGAGAACGCGTTTCAGCAACGGTACGAACCGCACGACGATCTGGTCGAAGGCGATCATGGCGAGAATCGCGAGCCCGCTCATCGGGAAGGTGACCGCGAAGATCCCGACAATCACCCACAGGCCGTAATAGATCGAAGGCTTTGGCGGCATGGGTGGCACGCCGAGGCGGCCGATCGGGCGCCGTTTCCACCACATGACGACGGCGGTCACGCAGCTGAGCACAATTGCGAGGCATGTTGCGAGCATCAGCAGCTGGTTGAAACGCCCCCATTCCTGTCCTTGGTGGACATTGATGCCCCACTCGATCGCTTTGCCGAGGAATGGATATTGATCGAAGCCGATATCGATCAGTGGTTTGCCGGAGTATTGGTCGATATGGAGCGTGCGTTCGTCGGTAAGATCGTCGGGAAAGAGCGAGGCGGTATAGACGCCTGTCTCGTCGGAGGGGATCGCCACGTCGAAGCCCGGCGCCATGCCCAGCCGTTTGGCGATCTCCACGGCGTTATCGAGGCCGATTGGCCTGGCTGATTGCGCGGCGGCGATATCGGAAAGCGGAACGGGCGCCCTCTCGACGATCCAGCCGCTGTTCGGAAGGATATCCTCGGTGACTTTTCGCGACTTCGGCACATCGTCCCAGAGCTGGACCGGATAGCCGAGGCCGTGTTCGGTCAGCCAGGCATTGGCGTTCGCCCCCCAATAGGCCGACCATGGCATGCCTGACATCGCAAGGAAGAAGATCAGGACACCGGCGAAGGCACCGGTCACAGCATGCAGGTCGCGCCAGAAAACGCGGCGGCCGGGCGTTCCCCGCACGCTGACAACGCCGCCCGTCTGGCGTCGCGGCCACCAGAGATAGATGCCGGTGACGACGAGCACCATGGCAAAGCCGCCGGTAATTTCGATCAGCCGGTTCGTTATGCTGCCGAAATAGGCGAGGCTGTGGATGCGCTTGACGACATAATTGAACTCGTCGGTCGATCCGACCACATCGAGCACCTTGCCGTCATAGGGGTTGACGAAGACCAGCATCGAGCCGGCATCGCTGGAGAGGGTGACGATGGCCGATCGCTCGGGCAGGACCGGGTCTTTGTAGGATGTTGCGGTTGAGCCCGGCACGGCGGAGGCGGCGATCTCTGCGATCCGCTCCGGCGACAGCGCTTTGCCGATAGGCTGGACACTGTAGCGGTAGCCGAAGAAGGTGCTGTTGATCTCGTCCTTGAAAAGATAGAGCGATCCGGTAACGGCCAGATTGAGCAGGAAGGGTATGACGAGAAGCCCGGCAAAGAAATGCCAGCGCCAGATGGCACGGTAGAGCGAAACGCCGTTTGCGACGTCCTCTGCCGGTTCGGCAGCAGTAATGGTCGACATGAGAATGGATCCGTATCCACGACCGACAGCACGCATGCAGGTCGGCCGGCGTTGAAAGGCGCGTCACGGCGCCTGCCGCAACGCGAAGTTCAGGCAGGGATCGGATCGGAAGGAGGAGCCCGGGGACCGGTATTGGGCGGGAAAAGCTGGCGATGGAAGGCCTCGGTCCGGATCGGCAGTTCAACCGCAGGCGCAAAGGGTATGACAGCACCGGCGATGTCCGCCGCCGGCAGGAGGATGGCGGCGCTGATCCGGCAGGCTTCGCAACCATGCGAATGCGCCTTGTCGTGTTGGTCCTGACCGGATTTGTCCGTTGTGGTGACGCAAAGCGTCGGCAGCGTCCCGTCCGGAAGCACATATTGAGCGAGTTCGGCCGGATCGAATTCGCCAGCCGCTGCGGCAGGCAGCTGATGGGCGAAGCCGACGAACACCAATGCGACCGCGCAGAGGATGCGCAGCGCCCATTGTTCGATCTGTGTCGCCCGTTTGATCAAGTTTCCCTCTTGGATCGCTCCGATCGCGCGTTTGATAAACGCCGCCCCCTTGATATTCAATGCGTCAATTTCGCAAGCCGGTCAGGGGCGATCAGGCATCCGCCGTCGCATCCGCGGTTCCGGCCAGCGGATCGTCCTCGAAGGGATCGGCAGCGCGCTTCGGCTTGACCAGCGGTTCGGGGCGGACAGGGTGGGAAAACAGCATGTCGCGCCCGGCCTGCAGCCCTTCGGACACCTGCAGCACCAGGCGCGCCTCGTCGCGCTTGCGGATATCCTCGCCGATTTCGTAAGCGTCGACCTCGGAAACGCCGAGCGCCTCCAGCGTTCGCCGTCCGAAGAGCAGGCCCGATTCCAGCGTTTCGCGCAGCTCGTAGTCGACGCCCTTGTTGCGCAGCTCGATCGAATGGACGCGGTCGTAGGAACGCACGTAGAGCCTTGTGTGCGGATAGTCGGCCTGCACCAGTTCCACCACCTTGTCGGTGATTTCCTTCTTCTGCGTGCAGACCAGCACGATCTTCGCCCTGTCGATGCCGGCCGAGCGCAGCACATCCTTGCGGGCGCCGTCGCCGAAATAGATACGGAAGCCGAAGGAGGAAGCCTGGCGGATGCGGTCGGCCGAAAAATCGATGACGGTGACGCTGCGCCCGCCGGCAAGCAGGATCTGGGCGGCGATCTGGCCGAAACGCGAAAAGCCGACCATCAGCACGTCGGCGCCGGCTCCTTCGAAATCCTCGTCCAGCTCCTCCTGCTTATCGCCGTTGAGCAGCCGCTTCGAAAGGGCCGACCCGATCGGCGTCAGCGCCATGGACAGCGTGACGATCGCGACCAGCAGCGAGGCTGTGCTCGTCGACATCAGCCCGGCCGCCCCCGCGGTGGTGAACAGCACGAAGCCGAATTCACCGCCCTGCGGCAGCAGGAAGGCGATGCGGATCGCATCGTTGTGCGGAGAGCCGGAGATCCGGCAGAGCCCATAGATGACGATCGCCTTGACGGCCATGACGATCGGCACGGCGACGATGACGAAGAGCGCATTGTCGGCAAGAACGTCGAGCTCCAGCGACAGGCCGACGGCGATGAAGAAGATAGCGAGCAGCACGCCGCGGAAGGGCTCGATATCAGCCTCCAGCTCGTGCCGGTAGGAGGATTCGGCAAGCATCACGCCGGATAGGAAGGCGCCCATCGCCATCGAAAGCCCGGCCAACTGCATCAGGATCGCCGACCCCATGACGACGAAGAGGGCAGCCGCGATCATTGCTTCGCGCGCGCCGGTCCGGGCGATAATCTGGAAGAGTGGCGTCAGCAGGTAGCGTCCCATGACGATCATCGCCGCAACCGCGCCGATGGCGATGGCGAAATCCAACAGCGGCGCGTTGCTGCCCTTGTCGCCGCCGTCGAGGATGGTGATCAGCGCCAGCAGCGGCACGATCGCCAGGTCCTGGAACAGCAGCATCGAAAAGGAGCGCTGCCCGTATCGCGTATTGACGTCTCCGTCGCCCTCGAGGATCTGCATGGCGAAGGCGGTCGAAGATAGCGCCAGGCCAAATCCGGCAACGATGCTGCCGCGCCAGTCGAGAGCCTCGGAAAACCAGGCAAGCGCGGTCAGCGCCAGGCCCGTCAGCACCACCTGCGCCGTGCCGAGGCCGAAGATGTCGCGCCGCATCTGCCAGAGGCGGGTGGGTTTCAACTCCAGTCCGATGATGAACAGCAGGAAGACGACGCCGAGTTCGGCGACGGCGAGGATCTGTTCGCCATCGGTGATGCCGTGGAAGACCGGGCCGATGACGATGCCGGCAGCAAGATAGCCGAGCACCGTGCCGAGCCCGAGTTTCTTGAAGATCGGAGCGGCGACCACCGCCCCGCCAAGCAGCAGGATCGTTTCGGAAAAAAAGGCATTGGACGCTGACATGCTGACAATTTCTTTCGACGGCGGGGAGCAAGCAGGCAGCCCCGATAAAGAATCGGTGACGGCGGCCTTGATGCTTGGGAGAGTGCACAATAAATGGAAGCCGAAGGAAAGGCCAAATCATGTCCTCTGAAATTGATTCCTCGACACTTCTTTCCCGCGCAAGTCAATTGATCGATCTGGCAAGGAAGGCAGGGGCCGATGCCGCCGATGCCGTCGTCGTCCGGTCGCGCTCGCAATCGGTCAGCGTCCGCCTCGGCAAGGTCGAGGGAACGGAATCCTCCGAAAACGACGATTTTTCCCTGCGCGTCTTCATCGGCCAGCGTGTCGCCAGCGTTTCAGCCAATCCGGGCTTCGATCTTCAGGCGCTGGCCGAACGCGCCGTCGCGATGGCCAAGGTTTCCCCGGAAGACCCCTTCGCCTGCCTGGCGGATGAGGCGAGCCTTTCGAGAGCCTATCCCGACCTGCAATTGCTCGATACCACCGAGGTCTCCTCCGAGATGCTGCGCGAGGCCGCTCTTGCCGCAGAAGCTGCCGCGCTTGCGGTCAAGGGTGTCACCAATTCCTCCGGCGCCGGCGCCTCCGCCGGCATGGGCGGCCTCGTTCTTGCCACCTCGCACGGTTTCGAAGGCAGTTACATGGCCTCGCGTTTCGGCCATTCCGTCAGCGTCATATCAGGCGAAGGCACAGGCATGGAGCGCGACTATGATTTCGACAGCCGCCTCTATTATGCCGAGCTCGACGATCCCGCTGAAATCGGCCGTCGCGCAGGCGAACGGGTGATCAAGCGCGTCAATCCGCGCCAGGTACCGACCGGCAAGGACGTCACGGTCATTTTCGACCCGCGTGTCGCCCGTGGCTTCGTCGGCCATATCGCCGGTGCGATCAATGGTGCTGCCGTCGCTCGCAAGTCCAGCTTCCTGCGTGACAAGATGGGCCAGCAGATCCTGAAGTCAGGCCTGTCGATCACCGATGATCCGCTGATCGTACGCGGCCCTTCCTCGCGGCCCTTCGATGGCGAAGGCGTCTCCGGCGAGCGGCTGGTGATGATCGAGGATGGTATTTTGAAGCACTGGTTCCTCTCGACCTCGACGGCGCGCGAGCTCGGCCTCGAAACCAACGGCCGCGGCGTGCGCGGCGGCACCGCCGTCTCGCCTTCCTCCACCAACCTTGCCCTGGAACCCGGCGATATCTCGCCGGAGGATTTGATCCGCAGCGTCGGCAACGGTTTTTATGTCACCGAATTGATCGGCCACGGCGTCAACATGATCACCGGCGAATACAGCCGCGGCGCCACCGGCTTCTGGATCGAGAATGGTGAACTCACCTTCCCGGTCTCCGAGGTGACGATCGCCTCGAACCTCAAGGAGATGTTCATGCGCCTGACGCCGGCAAACGACATCGACCGCAAGTTCGGCGTCGCGGCCCCGACCTTCGCCATCGAAGGCATGACGCTCGCAGGGCGCTAGAGCATGATGCTGAAAAGTGTGAGCGGTTTTCGGACGACATCATGCTCACACTGTTGAATCGAGAAACGGATGACGGGATGAACGATAAGGAAAAGGCCCGCTGGCAGAGCGATCTCACGCTGATCGCCGATGCTGCGAGAGAGGCGGGCGCCGTCGCTTTCGGCTTCTTCAACCAGTCTCCCGAGGTCTGGTGGAAGAACGAGGACCGGTCTCCCGTCAGCGCCGCCGATTTCGCCGCAAACAAGACGCTCGAGACCATCCTGCGCAAGGCCCGGCCGGATTATGGCTGGCTGTCGGAAGAGACCGACGACGATGCCGACCGTCTCTCACGCGAGACGCTGTTCATCATCGATCCGATCGACGGCACGCGCGCCTTCCTCGGCGGGCAGAAGGTCTGGTGCGTCAGCGTCGCGGTGGTTCATCGCGGCCGGCCGGTCGCCGGCGTGCTCTATGCCCCGGCGCTCGAAGAGCTCTATGAGGCGGTCGAGGGCGGCGTGGCGCTGAAGAACGGCGTCCCCTTCACCGTCTCGGCCGCCGGACCGGAAGAGATGAGCCGCCTTGCGATCGGCGAAGACCTGCTGAAGACCTTTCCGCCGGCGTTCCGTGACCGGGTGACGCGCGAGAAATACATTCCCTCGCTCGCCTATCGCATCGCGATGGTGGCGGACGGTCGTCTCGAAGGCACCTTCGTCAAGGGCAATTCACATGATTGGGACCTTGCCGCTGCCGATCTGATCCTTGTCTGCGCCGGCGGCGGCCTCGTCGACATCGAAGGCGAACCGATCGTCTACAACCGCACTGAGGTCACCCACAAGGTCCTCTGTGCGGCCCCAACACCCCGCATCAGTGAATTCCTCGCGGCCTTTGCGGGGCGACGAGACAGTTGACGTTTCCGTCAAAATCCCGCAGATGGGTGGCGGAGGAGAATAGGCAGAAAGAGAAGAAAAAATGACTGACTCCGGTGACAAGAAGCAGCTTCTGCATCTCGTTTTTGGCGGCGAACTGGAAAGCCTCGATGACGTCCAGTTCCGTGACCTGCAGGGTCTCGATATCGTCGGCATTTTCCCGGATTATGCTGCGGCGCTGACGGCCTGGAAGGCGAAGGCGCAGCAGACGGTCGACAATGCGCATATGCGCTACTTCATCGTCCACATGCATCGTTTGCTCGATCCGCAGGAAAAGCCCAAGGGCTGAACTTAGCAAGTGCCGCCGGCCGGCCGCTCCTCGGTCGGCCTTTGCTGCATCGGGCGCGCCCATCGATCCGGATTGTTTGACGCATTCTGAACAAATTAATCGGCCATTGCGGCCGCAACGATAATTAGGGAATGGGTTTGATGTCGATCGGTTTTGATCGGAGGCTGGCGCGATGAGTTCCCGGATGGCGCGGTTCGGTCTGAGCGCATACCGTCTGGCGGGAACCGTGGCCTCTCCTGTCGTCGGCCTCTATATCACCTACCGCACGGCCAAGGGCAAGGAAGACCGGGCCCGCCGCCTGGAGCGCTTCGGTTATCCGAGCGCCAACCGGCCGCAGGGCCCGCTTATCTGGTTCCATGCCGCAAGCGTCGGTGAAACCAACGCCGTCATCCCGCTGATCCGCGAAATCCGCCGCCGTGACATCCATGTCATCCTGACGACCGGCACCATCACGTCGGCCAAGCTCGCCGCCGAGCGCCTCGGCCAGGAAGCGATCCATCAATATGTGCCGCTCGACCTGAAGCCCTCCGTCAGCCGCTTCCTCGATTATTGGCAGCCCGATTGCGCCATCATCGCCGAATCCGAGATCTGGCCGGCAACGGTGCTGGAGCTCGGCCGCCGCCGCATTCCGCAGATCCTAATCAATGCCCGCATGTCGGACCGCTCCTTTGCCCGCTGGCGCCGCCGCCCGGCGATCGCCGAAGCCTTGTTCGAGAATCTTGCCCTCGTCATCGCCCAGTCGGATGTCGATGCCGAACGATTCCGCGATCTCGGCGCCGTCCCCGTCATCACTTCGGGCAATCTGAAGGTCGATACTGACGCGCCGCCTTATGACAGCGCTGTCTTCGCCCGCTACAAGAAGCAGATCGGCGAGCGCAAGACCTGGGCGGCGATTTCGACCTTCGACGGCGAGGAGAATGCCGCCGCCATCGTTCACCGGGCGCTCAGGGAGCGCGACCATCAATTGACCATCATCGTGCCGCGCCATCCCGAGCGCAGCGACGAGATCGAGGCAGCGCTCGTCAAGCAGGGGCTGAAGGTCGCCCGCCGCACCCGCGACGATGTCCTGTCCGCCGATGTCGATATCTTCCTCGGTGATACGATCGGCGAAATGGGCCTCTATCTCCGCCTGACGGAAATCGCCTTCGTCGGCCGTTCGCTCTTTGCCGAAGGCGGCCAGAACCCGCTGGAGCCCGCCATGCTCGGCTGCGCCATTCTCTCCGGCGGCCATGTGCAGAATTTCCGCGATGCCTATCAGAAGCTTGCCCGCAGCGGCAGCGCCCGCATGGTGCGCGATACTGAAATGCTGGCCAAGGGCGTGCATTATCTGCTGATCAACGACGACGCCCGCCGCAACATGATCGAGGCCGGCATCACCGCCGTGCACGAGATGCGCGGCGCGCTGACGGCGACGGTAAAGGGGCTGGAACCCTATATCAATCCGCTGACGGTCAAGGCGCGGCTGCTGCCCAAGGCCGTGGCCCAGGTCTGAGGAGCGAAGATGTCGGCAGCGTCCCCTATCAAAGGCATCCTCTTCGACAAGGACGGCACGCTGCTCGATTATGACGAGAGCTGGCTGCCGGTAAACCGCGAGCTTGCCCGCATCGCCGCCAGAGGGGATGAGCTTCTCGCCAACCGGCTGCTTTCGGCCTGCGGCATGGATCCGCTGACCGGCCACATCGTTCCCGACAGCCTGCTTGCCGCCGGCAATACCCGCCAGATCGCCGAGGGTCTGGTCGCGGCGGGCTCGATGGTCGATGTCGGCGAACTGACGATCCGCCTCGACGCCCTTTTTTCCAACGCCGCCGAATTTTCCGTGCCGGTGACCGACCTCGCCGGCTTCTTCGCTCGGCTGCATCGACGCGGCTTCAAGCTCGGTGTCGCCTCCAGCGACAATGAGCGGTCGATCCGCCAGACGGCGGAACGTTTCGGTTTCGCCCGCTATATCGATTACATCGCCGGCTATGACAGCGGTTTCGGCGTCAAGCCAGAGCCGGGCATGTTGCTCGGCTTCTGCGCTGCGACCGGTCTCTCGCCTGAAGAGGTCGCCATGGTCGGCGACAACAATCACGATCTGCACATGGGTTTGAATGCCGGCACAGGCCTGAGGATCGCGGTGCTGACCGGCACCGGTTCGCGGGAGACGCTTGCCGCCGCGGCCGATCATGTGCTCGACGATATCACTGCCATCGAGACCCTGCTGCCGGATCTGCAGCCGGCCTGACGGGTAAGGGCTTGCATTTTTTCAGGTTTGGCTTCTCAATCCGGCCGGGAAACGAAAATTCTGTGGCCGGGCAGGGAGCGGGACGGCAAGATGATATCCGAAGCGCCACCGTTCTGGTGGAGGAAAGCCGATTGGCGGGCCTGGCTGCTGCTGCCGCTTTCTTTTCTCTATGGCCGTATCGCTGGCCACCGCATGGCCCATGCGCGCCGCGCCTCGGTTCCGGTTCCGGTTATCTGTGTCGGCAATTTCACCGTCGGCGGCGCCGGCAAGACGCCGACGGCGCTGACGATTGCCCGCGCCGCCAAGGCGAAGGGGCTGAAGCCCGGCTTTCTCAGCAGGGGTTACGGCGGCTCGCTCGATGTGACGACCGTGGTCGACCCCGATCATCACCGGGCGATTGCCGTCGGTGACGAGCCGTTGCTGCTTGCCCAGGAAGCGCTGACGGTGATTTCGCGCCGGCGCGTCGAAGGGGCTCAGCGCCTGGTGGCGGAGGGCGCCGATCTCATCATCATGGATGACGGTTTCCAAAGTGCCCGGCTGGCGATCGACTATGCCTTGCTCGTCATCGACGCGACGCGCGGCCTCGGCAACGGCCATATCGTGCCGGGTGGCCCGGTCCGCGCGCCGATCCGCCAGCAGCTGCGGTCCGCAACCGCTTTGCTGAAGGTCGGTGGCGGCAATGCCGCCGACAGGATCGTCCGCATGGCGGCGCGCGCGGCAAAGCCCTATTTCACCGCATCGCTGAAAGTCCGCGGCGACAATACGCTGGCCGGCACCAAGGTGCTAGCCTTTGCCGGCATTGCCGATCCCGCCAAATTCTTTCGCACGGTTGAATCCCGCGGCGCCGAGATCGTTGTCGCCAAATCTTTCGGCGATCACGAGCACCTGACGGAGGAGGAGATCGACGACATCCTGACGACCGCCGAGCGTCAAGGTCTCCTGATCGTCACCACCTCCAAGGATTTCGTCCGCCTTTCCGGCCATCACGGCAAGGCGGCGCGGCTCGTCGAAAAGAGCCGGGTGATCGAGGTCGACATGGTCTTCGAGGATCACCTCGCCCCCAGCCTCATCATCGACCGGGCGATCGTCGCTTGCCGCGAGCGGCGGCTGCGGGAGATGAAGGCCGGGGTTAAAGCGATTCCAGCAAAGGCTGAACCGCTCTAGCTAGCAGGCTGCTGCAAAACGTCTCGTCCTGCGTACATCTCCACATGCAACGCTATCACGCGATCGAGTGAAGCAAAGTTTCGCGGGCGGAAGTCAGATGCAACCGGCATGCGCGATCGATCAAGACGATATTGCGGCTTTCGAGGGCTTCGATCAGGGCGAGATGTTCCCTGATGGCGACCTCATTCCGCGCGCGTTCATCACGCTTGTTCCACTGATAGTGATAGTGGAAGACCATGGTTATCACGTCTTGGAAGCTTTCGATAAAGCGGTTTGGCGCGACTGTGGTAATCAGCCGGTGGAAACGGCTGTCCAGCTCCGAGAAATCCTGAAACCGAGCGTCGATATCCGCGAGCAGTTCCAAATGTGCCGCCCGCATAGATTGGATCTGTTTCCAGACGGGCGACCTGTCGGGCAGGGCAGCGAAAAGCCGCGCGGAGCGCATTTCGAACATCTCTCTGATCTCAAACAGTTCGAGTGCGAAACTGGCTGTGAACCCTTTAAAAACCCAGCCTGCATTCTGACGCTTCTCGATCAGCCCATATTTCTGAAATCGATTGAGAAACTCACGGATAATCGTTGTCGCGACGCCGAATTTCCGAGCTAATTCCGTCTCATTGATTTCTGTGCCCGCACAGGCATCACCGCGCATCATCCATTCCATGAAACTCGTCTCGACCTGTTCCGAAATTGCTAGGGTCTGTTCCTTCGGATAGCGCTCTTGCTGCCGCGGCCGCTCACCTATGATCCGCTTGTGCGCTTCAGATATGATGATCCCACGTGCGGACATCCCCGCCAGCACCTTCCGCACCGTTGTTCTGCTCACGCCAAGCTGGGTGCGCAGTGCATTTTCGGACGGCAATTCCGCCCCAAGATCGAAAGTCCGAATGATATCGATCATATCATTGAATGCCCGCTTGAAAGTCGTATCCGTTCTCATGGCGCAACTCCAGGTATGATTAGATATCCATAAAAAACAGTTTGACGCACGTGTATCATATGTTTCTTATGTATAAAAAACGGGGGAGGCTAGGGGAATTTGGAAGACTCCGGGATTCTGCCTCAGAACTCGTCCCGGCCTGGTGGTTCGCAAGATGCAACCTTCCAGCCGAGACAATCTGGCATCACATTCGGGCTGAAGCTATTGAGCCTCGGCCCTCTATTGATCCTGATTATGCTCATCGCCGTCGTCAGTTTGATCACGCCGGCTTTTCTAAAGCCCGTTAACCTGGGGAACATCCTGGCACAGACAGCAGTGATTGCTGTTGTGGCAATGGGGCAGCAACTCGTTATCCTGACGCGCGGCATCGACCTGTCTGTAGGCTCGAATCTTGCGCTAGCAACAGTCATCGGCGGACTTGTCTATCAGCAGATTGATTCCTCAGTCGTCGTCATAATGGCCATGCTGCTTGCCGGTGCTGCTATCGGTGCGGTCAACGGCTTGGTCTTTGTCTACGGTCGGCTGCCACACCCCTTTATCATTACACTTGCGACCTTGAGTATCTGCCGCGGCCTGGCACTTGCATTGGCGCCCGGCCACACCACCATGCGCGGGATGCCCGATGCAGTGACCGCGATCGGCGGCGGTGCGACGCTTGGTGTGCCCAATTCCTTCTTTGCCGTTGCGATGTTCGGGCTTCTTTTTCTGATCCTCACGAAGTCGATGGTCTTTGGCCGATGGATCTATGCCGTCGGTGGGGCGCCGAATGCCGCCAGAAGCATGGGTATCCCAGTAAAGGGCGTTCTGCTCGCAACCTACATTATTTGCGGCTTTTGTGCAGGTGTCGGCGCGGTGCTGCTCGCAGGACGGACCGCCGCCGCCTCGCCAATCTACGGCAATCTTTTGGAACTCGACACGATTGCTGCGGTGATTATCGGTGGCGCCAGCTTCCTTGGCGGACGCGGCCATCTCGGACACGCCCTGATCGGCGCCGTGCTGATCGGCGTCATCCGCAACGCCCTTAACCTTCTCGGGGTCGACGTGTTCTTTCAAATGATCGCGATTGGGCTCGTCATCGTCATCGCCGTAGAGGCCGACGTGCTTCGTAACCATCTCGAGGCGCGCGCACGCGTGCTTCAATCGGCGAGAGTGCAATGAACCCAGCATCTACCACACCGGCACTTTCGGTTCGAAATGCCCAGAAGCGCTTTGGCGCCATACATGCCCTGAAAAAAGTAAGCTTTGATGCGTACTCGGGTGAGGTAACCGCTCTCTTGGGTGACAACGGCGCCGGCAAGTCGACGCTCGTCAAATGCATCAGCGGGCTTCATAGTCTCGACGAAGGAGAGATCCTCGTGGATGGTGCGCCCGTATCCCTCCATTCAACGGCGGCCGCCCGCCGCGCCGGTATTGAAACCGTCTACCAGGATCTGGCGCTTTTCGACAACCTGACCCCGGTACAGAATTTCTATTGCGGACGAGAAATCTCTTTCCCCTCTTGGCTGCCGCGTCCGCTCCGCTTCCTCAACACGGGCGTGATGAAGCGGGAGGCAGCAAGTGTCATCGATCGCCTGAAGGTTAAGCTGCCGAGATTCGATGCGCCGGTCGCCCTGATGTCCGGGGGACAGCGACAGGCGATCGCGGTCGCGCGCGCCATTGTTTTTGCGCGCAAGCTGGTGATTCTTGACGAACCAACGGCCGCCCTCGGTCTTCGCGAGTCTCGCCAGGTTCTTGACCTTATCCATCAGCTCAAAGCCGACGGCAATGCCGTGATCATCATCACGCACAATATGGAACATGTCGTCGAAATCGCCGATCGGGCGGTTGTGCTGCGCCAGGGGCGCAAGGTGGGTGAACTGAAGCCAACGCAAGCCAACAAGCAGGACCTTGTTGCGATGATTGTCGGCGCCGAGGCTTAAGGGAGATCGCTGCTTCTTTGGGGCAGCGGACAACGAGATCGCTCTAGAGGAGGGCGGTCGAAACATGGGAGATGTAATCATGAAACCGCAATCCCTGCTGGGAGCCCTTGCGCTCCTCGCCGTCGCTGTAGTCCCGTCCTTGGCGCAGGAGCCGGTGAAGCTCGGCTTTATAACCAAATTCCCAGTACCTTTCTTCGCAACAATGGAGAACGCAGCCAAAGATTATGCAAAGAGAAATCCCGGCGTCGAGATCATCTACGGGCAGGGTACGTCCGCAACCGACATAGAAGGCCAGATTGCACAGATCGAGTCCATGGTGACACGAGGCGTGCAGGGTATTGCCATCACACCCGTCGATCCCACCGTGTCCACTGCCCTGGACAAGGCGGTGGCGGCCGGTATCAAGGTCGTGCTGATGGATAACAATATTCCGGATTGGAAAGGCAGGACGGCGCTTGCCACAACCGATAACTTCGCCGCGGGAAAAATCGCCGGCGAATATCTCAAAACTGTTCTTAAAGCCGGCGATACGCTTGGGATTCTTGAGGGCGTGCCCGGGGTGCCAGCGCTCGATGACCGTGTGACGGGAATGCTTGAAGGGCTGAAGGGACTTGACGTCAAGATCGTCGGGAAAGGCGCGACAAACTGCACCGAGGAGCTCGGGATCAGTGTCGCCGAGGATCTGCTGACGAAGAACCCAGACCTCAAGGCCATTTATGCCGCTTGCGGCCCGCCCGCTGCTGGCGCGGCGCGCGCAATCAAGAACGCTGGCACTGCCAATGACAAGATTGTGCTGGTCGGTTTCGACTTCTGTTGCGGCGAAGAGGAGGCGCTGAAGAGTGGAGTCGAGGATGCGTCGGTGGCGCAGTTCCCCACCAAGATGGCCGAACTCGGTGTGGATGCGCTGGTAAAATCGATTCGCGGAGAGAAGGTTGAGTCTTTGATTGACTCCGGCGCTGCGCTCGTGACGCCAGAGAATATGGCGAAATTCAAGTGAACCGTTGCCCCTGTGGGGATCGGATCACGCAAACGGCCCGTCCTTCGTGGGGCGGGTCGGACGTGTCACCTCTCGTTGCGCCCAGATTTGAATCTTCTGTCAGGACGGCCGACCCGGCCTAAAATCATCCTGTTCTAGCGCCGCTGGTTAGGCAGCACGCCGGCGCGTTTGTCGGCATCGATGGCCGAGATCACGTCGGCATAGGGCTCCTGCCGGGCGACGCTCCAATAGCGCAATTCGTCGAGCGGGATCTGTTTCCCCGTCATCGCGCAGACGACATAGGAGCCGGGCGAGAGAATCTGGAAATCGCCATCGAGATACCGGATCTTCGCCTCGCGGTTTCCGTGCCCTTCGAACAAATTCATGCGCTCCGTTCCCTGCAGTCTGTCATTAGAGCGTGTCGCGCAAAACTGTGCCGCGGTTTTGCGATCACGACATGCGGACGCCAAAGCCCTAAAGCGTGGGCCAAGCGAATCTGAAAGATCGCGACACGCTTTAGTCTGCCATACTCCCGCAAGGGCTGCTTTTCCAGCTTTTTTAGCTTCTGCCGAAAAGCCGTTCGATATCGCTGAGCTTCAATTCGATATAGGTCGGCCGGCCGTGATTGCATTGGCCGGAGCCGGGCGTCACTTCCATCGCCCGGAGCAGCGCGTTCATTTCCTCCGGCCGTAGCCGTCGTCCGGAGCGCACTGACCCGTGGCAGGCCATGGTCGCCGCCACATATTCGAGCTTAGCCGAAAGGCCTGACGCCGTGTCCCATTCGGCAATCTCGTCGGCAAGCTGGCGGATCAGCCCATGCGCATCGACCTCGCCGAGCATCGCCGGCGTCTCGCGCACGGCAATCGCCCCGGGGCCGAAACGCTCGATCGCCAGGCCGAGTTCGGAAAGCTCGGTGGCGTGCTGCATCAGCCGGTCGCAGTCCTCTTCCGGAATATCGATGATCTCAGGGATGAGCAGCACCTGCGAGGCCAGCCGCTTCGAATGTAGCGCCTTGCGCATCGCTTCGAAGACCAGCCGCTCATGTGCGGCATGCTGGTCGACGATGACGAGCCCGTCCTCGGTCTGGGCGACGATGTAGTTTGCGTGGATCTGCGCCCGTGCCGCGCCGAGCGGATAGCGCGCAATTGGTTCGGGCGCTGCCGGCTGCGGCGAAAACTGCGGCTCGGCTCGCGCCGTCGGCATCGAAAGTCCGTCGAAGGATGCCTGGGGCCGCTCGCCGAAACCCGTTATTGGCTGATAGGGCCGGGAGGGCGAGGTTTCGGCCGACCATGCCGTTTGCGGTCGCTGGCTATTCGGCTGGAAGCCCGGGCGGAAGGAACGTAGCATGTCGCTCGCGCCGGTCGTTGCCGCCCGGCTGCCGTCGCGCGCCAAGGCCTCGCGGATGGCGCCGACGATCAGGCCGCGCACCAGGCCCGGGTCGCGGAACCGCACGTCGGATTTTGCCGGATGCACGTTGACGTCGACGAGAGCGGGATCGAGCGTGATCGACAGCACCGCCACCGGATGGCGTCCGGATGGGATCGTCTCGGCATAGGCGCCGCGGATCGCCGAGAGGATCAGCTTGTCCTGCACCGGCCGGCCGTTGACGAAGGCGTATTGATGGGCAGAGTTGCCGCGATTGAAGGTCGGCACGCCGGCAAAGCCGGTCAGCGCGATCTCTTCGCGCACCGCGTCGAGCGAAATGGCGTTGTCGCGGAACTCCTTGCCGAGCACCTGCGCCATGCGCGCCAGATGGTCGTCGCCGGTCGCCGGAAATTCGAGTGTGGTGCGGTCTGAGCCCGACAGCACGAAGCGTACCGCAGGAAAGGCGATCGCCATGCGCTTGACGATCTCGGTAATGGCACCGGCCTCGGCCTTCTCCGTCTTCAGGAATTTGAGCCGGGCGGGTGTGGCGAAGAACAGGTCGCGCACTTCGACGATCGTCCCGGGATTGGCGGCGGCTGGGCGCAGATGCGCGATCTTGCCTCCGGCAACGGCGATCTCGTGGCCGCCGGCGCTGTCGCGTCTGCGGCTTGCGATGCTGAGCCTCGCGACCGAGCCGATCGAGGGCAGCGCCTCGCCGCGGAAGCCGAGCGTGCGGATATCCTCGAGCGTCTCTGAGATCTTCGAGGTGCAGTGGCGCCTGACCGCCAGTTCCAGATCGGCCGCGTCCATTCCGGAGCCGTTGTCGCTGACGCGCAGTAGCGCCTTGCCGCCGCCTGACGTGGCGATTTCGATGCGCGTCGCGCCCGCGTCGAGCGCGTTTTCGATCAGTTCCTTGGCAGCGCTCGCCGGCCGTTCGATGACTTCGCCGGCGGCGATCTGGTTGATGAGCGTTTCGGAAAGCTGTCTGATGGCCATGGGCTATTTTCGGGGATTCGCGGGCCGGAGGGAAGAGGTTTCGACAGGCTTTCCCGAAACGTGATCCGGGGCTCCCCCAAATTTGGGAATAGGTAATGTTAAGCCGGTTTTAACATAAAAATGGCATTTCTAATCACATACCTCCGGAAGCTGCGAAATCGAACAGATGTGGGACGCAACAGAATGAGTGCCGGCTTCGAAAAGGCGGACACATCATCAGAAATCGATGGGGCTCCCGCTGAGACCGATCTGCAGACGGCGCTTTTCGATGTGGTGTGCGACAGCCTTTCCGCAGCTTTCATCATCTACGACAAGAACGATCATCTGATCTTTGCAAGCCGCCAGACTCTCGAGTTCTTTCCGCTGCCCGCCGAGATGCTGAAGCCGGGCACGCGGCTTCGCGATTTCCTCGGCGCGATGTACGACACCGGCATTCGCCAGCAGTATGATGTCAGGCAGGGTGGCTCGCTGAGCCGCGAAGACTGGCTGTCGCAGAAAATCGCCTCGCATTGGCGCGAGCGCTTCGACGCCGTCGAGCGCCACGGTGCCGATAGCTGGGTCCGCTTCGTCAAGCGCAGGCTGCCCGGCGGTTACGGCGTCACCATCATCTCCGACATTTCCGAGAACAAGAAGCGTGAAGAGCAATGGCGCTCCGATCTGGAGCGGGTGCAGCTCACCGAGGACATTCTCGACAATCTGCCGTTCCCGCTCTTCGTCAAGGATCGCAACCTCACCTATGTCGCAGTGAATCTCGCCTTCTGCGAGAAATATCAGACAAGCGCCGACGAGGTGCTTGGGCGCAAGAGCGGCGATCTTTTTTCAGAAGAGATCGCCAAGCGCTTCGAAGAAAGCGACCGCCATGTGCTGGAGACCGGCGAGATGTCCGTCTCCCGCCAGCGGCAGATCTCCCGCGACGGCATCGAGCGCGATATCGTCAGCCGCAAGCACCGCATCGGCAAGCCTGGCCGCTATTTCCTGGTGTCGACCATGCAGGACCTGCCGCGCGACGGCGCCGATCTCGACGAGTTCGGCCAAGCGTCCGTGATTACCGCCTCCAGCAATCAAAGCTATCGACGGGCCTATGTGCCGGTACCAACCGGCATCGCACGGCGCGAACCGGCGGCGATGGAAGCGATCGTTCCGGAGAATTTCTCCGGCCGCAAGGTCCTCGTCGTCACGGCCGACCTCGCCGCCGAGACCGCCGCGCTGCGGACGCTGACGAAATACGGCTTCGAATCCTGCTCGGTCCGCGGCGAGGACGAAGAGGAGCGGTTCCTGGAAATCGCCACCTCCTCCGGCATCTCGCTCGATCTTCTGATCATCGACAACCAGATGGGCATGCGCTGCCTCGAGCTTGCCGAGCAATACGGCATCCCGGCGCTCGTCATGGACGGTTTCCAGATCGCCAACGAACTCACCTTCCAGATTGCCCGCCATTTCAATCGCAGCAGCCGCAGCGCCGCCGGTTCGGATGCGGATTGGGAAATCACCATTTCCGACGATCCGGTCGGCCTGCAGGTTCTCGTCGCCGAAGACAATGATATCAACCAGATCGTCTTTTCACAGATCCTCGAAGGTCTCGGCTATCGCCACATGCTTGCGGCGACCGGCGACGAGGCCGTGCGCCTCTGGGCCGAGCACCGGCCGCAGATCGTGCTGATGGATATTTCCCTGCCGGGCTTCAACGGCTTCGAGGCCGCGCGGCTCATCCGGCAGATGGAGGAAACCGGCGGCACCCGTACCCCGATCATCGGCGTGCTCACCCAGGCATTCGAGCGTGATCGCGCCGAATGCGTCAAATCAGGCATGGACGACGTCATCATGAAACCCGTCAGCCCTGACATGCTGGAGACTGTATTTCAGAAATATCTAATGAATGAGGCCATGCGGGCCCAAAACTGAAGCATGTCGCGCAAAAGTGTGCAGGCGCCAAAATACCCGTCAACGCCCTAGATTTTGGGCGGGTTCAAGTGGTTATCCCGCTGATTTACTATCGAATTGTTAAGACCTGCCGGTCATTCTTCTGCATGGCTCCGGAGGAAAGCTCGGGTTTGGATGATGAAATCGGCGGACATAGCTTTCTTGACCGTCGGTCAGAATGAGCTTCAGGCGATGGCCTATACCGATCCGCTGACCGGATTGGGCAACCGCAATCGCATGCGAGACAAGGTCTTGCAGATCTCCGCTGAGCGCGCCAGCGATCCGGCCCCCTTCACCATCGGCATCGTCAACCTCGACAGTTTCAAGCCGATCAACGATCTGTTCGGCTCGACAGCCGGCGATGAAATCCTCTGCCAGGTCGCCCATCGTCTCAGAGCCTGCATTCCTGATGGCGCGCTGGTCACCCGCCACGATGGCGATGAATTCGCCTTCGTGCTGCCGTTGATCTTCGAGCGGGCGAGTGCCGAGAAATTCGGCCAGATGATCCGCGAGGTGTTGTCGGCGCCTTATGACCTCGGCGACCGCAACGTCCGTCTTTCCGCCTCCCTCGGCTTTTCCATCTATCCCTTTGCCGGAGAGGATTGCGAGGAGCTGCTGAAGAGCGCCGAAACCGCCCTCTACCGTTCCAAGCGCCGCGGCCGCGGCCAGATCACCGTCTATTCGCGCGAGATCGCCCAGGAGATGAAGCGCGCGACACAGCTGGAGCAGGCGCTCAGAAACGCCATCATCTCCGACGCGATCGACGTGCATTTCCAGCCGATCGTCTCGCTGTCCAACAATCAGGTCGTCGGCTTCGAGGCGCTCGCCCGCTGGAACGATCCCGATCTCGGCTTCGTCTCGCCCGGCGTCTTCGTGCCGCTCGCCGAGGAGCGCGGCTTCATCGACGCGCTGTCGGAGGCGCTGCTGCGCAAAGCCGCCGAGGCAGCGCTCTCTTGGCCCCGCGAACTCTTCCTGTCGTTCAATCTTTCCTCGGCTCAGCTGATGGATCCGGGCACGAGCAGCAGCGTCCTGTCGATCCTCGGGCGCGTCGGCTTCGATCCGCATCGCCTGGAGCTGGAGATCACCGAGACGGCGGTGATGAGTTCGGCCGATACCGCTCACCGCATCATCGCCGATCTGCGCGCCGCCGGTGTACGCATCTCGCTCGACGATTTCGGCACCGGCCAATCGAGCCTCGGGCGCCTGCGCGACTTCATCTTCGACAAGATCAAGATCGACCGCGCCTTCGTCTCGCGGATCAATTCCGATCGCGCCTCCGAACACATCATCAAGGCGATCCTGACCATGTGCGAGGGCCTGGAGCTGGAAGTCGTAGCGGAAGGCATCGAGGATTATGCCGAGGCGGTGAAATTGCGCGCACTCGGCTGCGGCATGGGCCAGGGCTATCACTTCGGCCGTCCGGCCGACGGTATCGCCACGCTGCGCTTCCTGCACGAAAACTATTACGATCCAACCATGGCGGAGCGTGTCAGCGCATAAAACGATGGCGCCCCTGGGAGCGCCATCGCCTACGCTATACTACCGCGCACGGATTATTTAGGCGTGGTCGAGCCAGTCGCCGTGGTATCGGTACCGGTCGCAGCCGGAGCCGGAGCCTTTTCGGCCGCCAGCATTGCCAGCGTCTTGAACTCAGGTGCGGCCTTCAGCGATTCAGCCGTTTCGCTGGTCGTCAGCTTGACGCTGCCGTCCTGGGTATTCTGCGCGACGGTGATCTTTTCCATCGGCACGGCGACGTTCTTTTCGCCGATCCCGAGGAATCCGCCGACGCCAACGATTGCGGCAACCATGCCGCCATCCTTCTTGAGGATCAGGTCGTTGACGCTGCCGATGCTTTCATTGTTGCCGTTATAGACCGACTGGCCGATATAGGTGTTGGCGCTGATCTGGTCCGGAGCCTGCTCCGTCAGATAGGCGGCCTGAGCCGTATCTGCCGTCGGTGCCGGGGCCGGAGCCTGTGCGGCATCGCCTGCGGGTTTGGTGACATCAGGCGTCATCGGCTTCGGTGCTGCCGGATCGGCGGGAGCCGTCTGGGCCGGAGCGGCGGGATCCGCCGGCTGCGGCGCCGTCTGCGAAAATGCCGCCGGTGCGAAAGCCGTGGCAAACAGTGCGCCAGCGGCAACGGTCGTCAAGAGTTTGCGTGTCATTTCGAACCTACTTTCATTTCCTGGAGTAATCGCTGACCCGGCAACGCCTGTTTGATTGCCGCGCCGGTTCGAAAGGAAAATGAGTGGTGGGCCGATTGGTTCCGGTTGAAAACACGGAAAATTTCTCGATTCTCACGGAACATTTATCGAAGAGCTGCCACCAAAACCAGAAAAGGCGCCCGGTCGGGGAGCGCCTCAGATGGCCTCGGACATCCGGTGTTCAGATCACATAGACCGGATCGAACACGCCCTTGACGTCGATACCGAGTTCCAGCAGCGCGCCGGCGCTCGGCTGCGCCGAACGGGCATCCTCGTCGAGCCCTTCCCAGGCGGTCGTTACCGCCAGGCGGTCGGCATTGACGCCGATGAAGGCGGGGCAGGAGGGCTGGACGGCAGGAACCATATAGCGCGAGATGCGCAGACCGTCCGGACTATAGCGGTCGACGACGCCGGCGCCCCAGCGCGCATTCCACAGATAGCCGTCGGCATCGACCACAGAGCCGTCGATGCTGCCGGGCTCGTCCATGCTGTCGACCAGCACGATCGGCTCGCCCGAGGGGAGGCCGGTCAACGGATCGACCATGACGCGCATCAGCCGGTTGATGCGGGAATCCGTATAATAGCCGACCGTGCCGTCAGGCGAAAAGCAGATCGAATTCGGAATGCTGATGCCATTGAAGATCTTCGTCACCTTGCCGCTGGCGACATGATAGATAGCGCCGGCCTGGTTTTCCGCCCGTTTGCTCATCGTGCCGATCCAGAGCGCACCGGAAGGATGGGTGCGGCCGTCGTTCGAACGGTTTTCGGGCCTGTCGTTTTCAAGCGCGGCGTAGAAGGTGAGGTTGCCGTTTGCCACATCGCGCACGAAGAGTCCCTCCTCCGTCGCGATCAGCTGACGTCCGGCGTCGATGCGGGCCAGCACGCTCGCCATCACAGGCAGCGGGTGCACCTTTTTCTCGCTCGTCGAAAGATTGAGCTCGTGCAGTTCCTTGCCGAGAATGTTGAACCACCAGACGGTGTTGCTGTCCGGATCATAGGTCGGACCTTCGCCGAGGACGGAATTGGTATTGCAAAGTGTTTTGCCCTCGAACTCATAAATATCGGTCATACGTTCACGCTCCCAATGGCTGCATCATAGGCGTAAATGGTCGCCTTGGCGCGCTCGGCAACCTCTGATGCGGTCATTCCCGGCTTGTAAATGCTGGTGCCGAGGCCGAAGGCGAAGATGCCGGCCTTGGTGTAATCGCCGAAATTCTTGTCCGACACACCGCCGACGGCGGCAATCGTCAGCTCCGGCGGCAGGATTGCCCGGATCGCCGTGATGCCGGAAGGGCCAAGCACGCTGGCCGGAAAGAATTTGAGACCGGTGGCGCCGGCGCGCGCAGCTGCCAGCGCCTCGGTCGGCGTAAAGACGCCCGGCATCGTCACCATGCCGTATTCGCGCGCCCGGATGATCACCTCGGGTTCGACATTCGGGGTGACCAGCAGCTTGCCGCCGGCCGCATGCAGGCTGTCGACCGCCTCGACGGTCAGCACCGTGCCGGCGCCGATCAGCACTTCGGCCGGCGCCATCTTCGCGGCGAGCTCGATGGATTTGAACGGTTCCGGCGAGTTGAGCGGGATCTCGATCGCCGTCAGGCCATTGTCGATCAGAGCGCCGACGACGCTTTCGGTCTCGTCGGGCCGGATGCCGCGAAGGATGGCGATCAGCGGGCGCTTCATGTCGGGGAAGGGGATGCGGTTCATCGTGTCAGCTTTCTCAGTTCGGCCAGATGGCTTCGGCGGCAGCCGAAAGCCCGCGGCGCACGGCAGCGTCGGCGTCGATGGCGGTGAAGGCAAGGGAGAGGGTTCTGAAGGCCTGTTCGTAAAGCGCCTGCAGGCGCCCGGAGGCGACGAGGGTGATGGTGGTGCCGTTTGCCGTATCCTGCAGCGCCCCGGCGATTTCGAGGCCGATCAGCGTACCGGAAAGCCGGGCTTGTGCGGCAGCGGCAGAAATCCCGTGCAGGAGCTGGCCGGAACGGGCGGCAAAGAGCAGGTTGGAGGCAAGGGCCGGGCGTGCGAAAGCGGCCGAGACCGCGGCCGCGAAAGCCGCCGCATCCGCCGGCTGCTCTTCCGCACCGGCCACGGCATGCGAAAGGATCGTGTGTTTGCTGATGACGTCGAAAAGCTCGCCGGTCATGAAGGTCGAAAAGCCGGTCACCTTGCTCTCCGTCACATGCACCCATTTCGAATGCGTGCCGGGCATGCAGACCGCCTGCGCGCCTGAGCTTGCGCGGCCGAGCGCACCGAGAAGCTGGGTTTCCTCGCCACGCATGACGTCGGGCCTCGCCATGTCCCGCTGGGCAAGGCCCGGCAGGATGCGGATGTCGCGGCTTTCGCCGGGCACGGAGACCGCCCCGGTCAGGATCGAGGCGAGCGGCGCCGGCACATCGATATAACCGGCCTCGACCCAGCCCTGCCTGGCGCCGGCCATGCCGCAGACGATCACCGGCAGGTTTTCCGGCGCCTCGATGGCGGCGAGATGGCCGGCAAGCACCGCGGAAAAGCCGGTCTTTGCCGCGCTCGTCATGCCTTCGCCGCTGCGGCGTTCGGCAAGCACGGTGCCGTCCCTGCCGATCAGCCAGAGCCGGAAACTGCTGGTGCCCCAGTCCACCGCGACATAAGCGGGATTTGTCATTACAGAACGCCTCCATCGACAATCAGGGACTGGGCGGTCATCGCCGCCGCACAGTCGGATGCAAGAAACAGGCAGGGACCGACGATCGCATCGGGTTTGAGCGCAACCTTCAGGCACTGATCCTCGACCGAGCGCGCAATGCTTTCCTCGGTGAGCCAGTGCTGCATCTGCCGCTCGGTGACCACCATGCCGGGCAGGATGCAGTTGACCCGGATGTTCTCCGGCCCGAGCCTGCCCGCCAGGCTCTTCGTCAGCCCGACGACCGCCGCCTTGGCCGCCGCGTAGGCGGGAAAACCGCCCATGTTCAGCTTGAAGGCGATCGACGACATATTGATGATCGCCCCGCCGCCAGCCACCCGCATCGACGGCACGGCTGCCTGCGACGTGAAGAACACATGCTTGAGGTTGACCGCCTGGTTGTTGTCCCAATAGGCCTCGGTCACCGCGTCGAATTCATGGCGGTCGTCCCAGGCGGCATTGTTGACCAGCACGCGGATCGGCCCTGAATCGGCAATGACGGTATCGACCGTGCGCCGGATCGCCTCGATGTCGCGCAGGTCGGCATGGTGAAAGGAGACCGGATGCGCAGTCTCCCGCGACAGCCTTTCGGCAAGCTCGCGGCCCGCGATCTCGGCGATATCGATGAACGAGACCTTGGCGCCCTGGCGCGCGAAACCTTCGACGATCGCAGCACCGATGCCCGATCCGCCGCCGGTCACCAGCACGGCTCGGTCTTTGAATTCGGGAAATTGTGCTGCCATCATGGTCACCGTCCTCCCACTTCTGCTGTTCCATTATTTGGAACTTAATTTGACTATATGGAATTATCGAATTACACTGCCCTTTCTGTCAAGGGCGGACAAGGTGATGAATTCAAACGGCGGAAGCACGGCACAGGCACGCGAGACCGGCACGCTCGGTAAACTGATGGTTCTGCTCGATCTCGTCACCCATGCCGATGCGCCGCTGCGTTTCACCGATATCCTGGCCCTTGCCGGCCAGCCGCGCGGCACGCTGCATCGCCAGCTCACCCATCTGGTCGAGGAGGGGCTGCTCGAGCTCGATGGCGACGGCCGTTATGCGCCTGGCCTGCGCCTGCTCGATTTCGCCGCGCGCAGCTGGGCGCGCAACGAGTTCCGCCTGATTGCCGAACCGCACCTTAGAGATCTGCAGCAGGCGACCGGCGAGACGGTGCATCTCGGCGTTCTGAGAGGGCTGTCGATCATCTATCTCGATAAGGTCGAAGGCCGCCAGCCGGTGCGCATGTATTCGCAGATCGGCAATGCCTCGCCCTGTTATTGCACCGGCGTCGGCAAGGCCGCCCTTTCGCTGCTGCCGGCCGAAAGCCTCGTCGATCTGCTTGCCGGCCTGAGCTTCACCAGCTTTACCGCCTCGACCCATGTCTCTGCCGAAACGCTGCTTGCCGAAATCCGCGAGATTGCCGATCAGGGCTATGCCTTCGACCGCGAAGAGCATGAGGCCGGCATCCGCTGCGTTGCCGCACCGGTCTGGTCGGAGGATCGGACCTTTATGGGTGGCATTTCGATTACCGGCCCGGCCTATCGCTTGTCGATGGAACTTCTGCACCAATGGTCCGTTCCGGTGCAACTGGCGGCTGCGAGCATCATGGAAGGCATGCGCGTCCGTCTCGGTCCGCGCCGCTGACGGAAAAATTGCAATCGGCCCCCTGCTGGACGCAATCGCAGAGCATGCTTATGATGAGTGCGATATTGAGATTTGCCGACGAATCACCACAACTAGAACGGTCCGCGAAATCTACAACCATTCACCGGCAGAACGCTCAACGCTGAAGCCGATTCCAACCAGCGATCGTCGTTTCCCGATGCAATCGAGCCGGCCGCGGCGGGCAGGTTTCGCAAACGGTTTGCCGGCCGCTGTGCCGAAGATGAAGAAAATGTGATGGCACCCTTGTCGCAAACATCCACGGACGAAGACGATTATGTTCAGGAAATAACGGGCCTGAAGACCCAGTTCGATATTTTCCGTTTCATGAAACGGGTGACGGAAGCCTATCGCAGCCGTGCCTTCATGGTTCTCAACCTGCCGCCGATCACTTCCTTCGATCTTCAGGGCAGCACTGTCATCACCAGCTGGCCGGCCGAGCTTCTGGCCCTCTACGACCAGGAGGGCCTGATGGTGAACAGCCCGGTCCTCAGGCGGCTCAGAACATCCGCGCGGCCCTTCTTCTACGATATGTCGCGGCAGAATTGGTCGCGGGACGACGGCAAGTCCATTCTCGTTGCCTCCCTGTTCGAACGTTTTAAGATGATGCGCTGCGCCTACTTCCCGACACATGACCCCTCCGGCCTGCGCGGCGCCGTCTCTTTTGCCGGCGACCGCGAACCCTTCAGCCCGGCAGAGATGCGCGAACTCTCCTACATCGCCATCCACGTCTTCGACAGGCTTGCCGAGATCCGCAACCTCGATACGCGCATGACGGACACGCTGACCGACCGCGAGATCGATTGCCTCAACTGGACGGCGGCCGGCAAGACCAGTGCTGAAATCGCCGAAATCCTCACCCTGTCCGAGCACACGGTCAATCACTACCTCAACCGCGCCACCAAGAAGCTCGATACGGTCAACCGCACCCAGGCGGTCGCCAAGGCGCTGCGCATCGGCCTGATCAAATAAGTTGCAGAAAACAACCGACTGCTTTTGAAGCCGCCCAGCGCGTAGGCAAGTCTTTCCCGTTGAGGTACTGCCGCAAGCGCTTTTGCGGTCTTTTCCCTGATTTTCTATCTGGCACGCTTTCTGCATCTCTTGATGCGAGAGGTCCAGAGGGGCTTTGAGACCAGCGCCAGGAAATGGCGCGGCCGACACACCGCTGTCCGACGCCGATGCCGCTTTTCTCCCGGCTCTTCGGTGTTGGCGGCGGTTGTTGCGTTTTGGCACCGCTTCTTACCCGGCTGTCTGCGATTTCATCTTCCCTGTTCACTTTTCGCTGGTCTTTTCTTCGGCTTGCTCTAGTTCGCCCCGGATTGCGCCGGTTCTCGGGGAGACCGTTGCGGCCATCAGGGCGAAAGCCTGGCGGACTTGATGGCCGCAACGGATCGCCAATTCTCCCCGGCGCCTTTTTGAGCGCCGGCAATCGATTTCCTCCCGATGATTTTGTTTGGCGAAGGCTTCCGTCTCCACTATTTCTACTGCATGATTTTAGCCTGATCGGAGTCGATCAGGCTAAAATCATGCAGCAATTCAAAGTGCTACAGCGTCCTTTGCGCGTCTTGAGAGACGCGCGGCGCTGCAGTCTGCAAGAAGAAGCAGTGAGGGTGGAATGGCCGACGTCACCAAGGAACAGGTTCTCGAAACGCTGAAGACCGTGCGTGGGCCCGATCTCGAGCACGATATCGTCGAGCTCGGCATGGTCTCCGACGTCTTCATCTCCGACGGCAAGGTTTATTTCTCCATCACCGTCCCGGCCGATCGCGCCAGGGAGCTGGAGCCGATGCGGCTTGCCGCCGAGCGCGTCATCAAGGAAATGCCAGGCGTCAAAGGTGCCCTCGTCACATTGACCGCCGACAAGAAGGCGGCCGCCGCCGCTCCGGCTGCCCGCCCTGCGCCGAACCCGCCTCACGGCCATGCCGGCCACGATCACCAACATGATCATGCGGGCCGCGCCCACGCTCCTCAACAGCCGCCGCGCGCCGGCAAGATCGGTGTGCCCGGCATCGGCGCCATCATCGCCGTCGCCTCGGGCAAGGGTGGGGTCGGCAAGTCGACCACCGCCGTCAATCTCGCACTCGGCCTGCTCGCCAACGGTCTTCGGGTCGGCATTCTCGACGCCGATATTTATGGCCCCTCGATGCCGCGACTGCTGAAGATATCCGGCCGCCCGACGCAGATCGACGGCCGCATCATCAATCCGATGGAGAATTATGGCCTCAAGGTCATGTCGATGGGCTTCCTCGTCGACGAGGAGACGGCGATGATCTGGCGCGGGCCGATGGTCCAGTCGGCGCTGCTGCAGATGCTGCGCGAAGTCGCCTGGGGCGAACTTGACGTCCTCGTTGTCGACATGCCGCCCGGCACCGGCGACGCCCAATTGACCATGGCCCAGCAGGTGCCGCTTGCCGGCGCCGTCATCGTCTCGACGCCGCAGGATCTCGCTCTGATCGATGCCCGCAAGGGCCTCAACATGTTCCGCAAGGTCGAGGTGCCGGTGCTCGGCATTGTCGAGAATATGAGCTATTTCATCGCCCCGGATACCGGCACCCGCTACGACATCTTCGGCCATGGCGGCGCCCGCAAGGAGGCCGAGCGCCTCGGCGTGCCCTTCCTCGGCGAAGTGCCGCTGACGATGAACATCCGCGAAACCTCCGACGCCGGCACGCCGCTCGTCGCCTCCGAGCCGAACGGCGTCGTCGCCGGCATCTATCGCGGCATCGCCGCCAAGGTCTGGGAGCAGGTCGCCGGTCAGTCCCAGCGCCCGGCGCCGGCGATCGTCTTCGAATAATGCATGCCGCCCGGAAGTGTGAAGCGGTTCCGGGATAACGGCATGATTGGAACAAAGGGCTAAGCCCGCCGTATGAATCACGTACGCTGCCAGGCGCTAACAGGCCCGAATCACCGCAGCGGATACCCCAAATTATGGGGGAAACGTGGTGAAAAGCCGCGCTTCACGGAAGATGTCTTGATTATTTCACGGCTTTGCTTCATATGCCGCGGCGCCATGATGGCGTTTTGCTGCAGATGCTCAGTGACGGCGGTCTTCGTTTCGAAGAGGCCGGCCCGCCTGCAAGTTCGGAGTTATCTTGTCGATCGAAGGATTGGGAACTGCGATGCGGTTGAGCACAACGCGCATGCCGGCCTTTAAGGTTGGATGCAGGCGGAGAGACGACCGGTGATTACCGCTTACTGTTCCAATTGCAGGTCGGTCGAGATTCGCGATCTGTCGCATGCCGCGTCCTTTCCCGAGGATGTCGTCTGGATCGACATGGTCGAGCCGACCCGCGATGAGGAACTCTATGTCGAGAAGATTCTCGGCATAGAGGTCCCGACCCGCGACGACCTCAAAGATATAGAGCCTTCCGCCCGTCTCTATGTCGAAAACGACGCCGTTTTCATGACCGCCTCGCTGCTCTGGAAGGCTGACACCGACGTGCCGACGCTGACCGATGTCGCCTTCATCCTGGCTGGAAACCGCCTGGTCACCATTCGCTACGCCCATCCCAAGTCCTTTGCACTGTTTATCGCCGCCCTCCACCGTTTGCCGGAAAACTGGCGCAGCGGCGCTGCCCTTCTCGCCAAGCTCTTGGAGACGATCGTCGACCGCACCGCCGAGATCCTCGAGATCTCCGTCTCGCGCATCGACATCTTGTCGACGCATGTCTTCGGCGACCGGGCAAAGAAGGTGCGCAAGCCCTCGAACTATCTTGAGGAGAAGCTGCGCGATATTGCCGGCCACCACCGGATGATCAGCAAGGTGCGTGACAGTCTCGGTTCGCTTGCCCGCCTGCTGACGTTCTTTCACACGATCCCGGCGATCCAGCAGGACCGCGAGGCGAAGGAGCTCTGCCGCACCGTTTCGCGCGATATCCAGTCGCTGTCGGAGCATGCTTCCTTCGTCGCCGCCAACATCACTTTCCTGCTCGATGCTTCGCTCGGGCTGATCAACATCGAGCAGAACTCGATCATCAAGATTTTCTCGATTGCCTCGGTGGTGTTCTTGCCGCCGACATTGGTCGCTTCCGTCTATGGTATGAACTTTCAGGTCATGCCGGAGCTGACCTGGGCCGCGGGTTATCCCTATTCGCTGGCCCTGATGGTGATCTCCGCCGTCATCCCCTTTTTCTTTTTCCGCTGGAAAGGCTGGCTCTGAGGAGCCTGTTAAACCTTCATGTCCGAAGATAGCCATCCGAACGAACGCCATATGACGCCGAAAAAGCTGTTCTATCTCGGGCTGGGTTCCGTCGGTGTCGTCTACGGCGATATCGGTACCAGCCCGCTCTACGCCTTTCGCGAAGCGCTGAAACCGGTGGCCCATGACGGCCTCACACGTTTCGAAGTCATCAGCCTGATCTCGCTGATGATCTGGGCGCTGACGATTATCGTCACCATTAAATATGTGCTCTTCCTGCTGCGCGCCGACAACGACGGCGAGGGCGGCACGCTGTCGCTGCTTGCCCTTCTGATGAAGACCGCTAACGGCCATACCGCCATGCTGATGTTGCTTGGCCTGATGGGTGCGGCCCTCTTCCTCGGCGATGCGATGATCACGCCGGCTCTATCCGTGTTGTCGGCCGTCGAGGGCCTGAAGCTCGTCACACCCCGCCTCGCGGATTACATAGTGCCGATCTCGGTGATGATCTTGGCGCTGCTCTTTGTGGTGCAGTCGCGCGGCACCGGCGCCGTCGCGAGGTTTTTCGGCCCGATCACCGCCGTCTGGTTCCTCGTCATGGCGGCCGCCGGCATTTCCCATATCTCCGACGATTACGGCATCCTAGCCGCATTCAATCCCTATTACGCCGTCAGTTTCCTGCTGCATGAGGGCTTTTACGGCGTCGTCGTGCTCGGCGCCGTCTTCCTGACGGTGACGGGCGCTGAGGCGCTCTATGCCGATCTCGGCCATTTCGGCCGCCGCCCGATCCAGTGGGCCTGGTTCCTGTTGGTTTTCCCGGCGCTGACGCTGAACTATCTCGGGCAGGGCGCTCTCGTTCTCGGCAATCCGGCGACGATGTCCGATCCCTTCTATCTGATGTATCCGAAATGGGCGCTGCTGCCGGTCGTCATCCTGGCGACCGCAGCGACGATCATCGCCAGCCAGGCGGTCATCACCGGCGCCTTCTCGATGGTGCGCCAGGGCATCAACCTCGGCTTCCTGCCGCGCATGGAAATCCTTTTCACCTCGGAAACCAATACCGGGCAGATCTTCGTGCCTTCGGTCAATGCCGTGCTGTTCATCGGCGTCATCTTCCTGGTTCTGAGTTTCAAGACATCGGACGCACTGGCGACCGCCTACGGCATCTCCGTCACCGGCGCCATGGTCGTCACCTCGATCATGGCCTTCGAATTCGTCCGCGCCCGCTGGAACTGGTCGCTGCCGGTTGCGGTGATCGCGCTCGTGCCGCTGGTCGTGCTCGAATTGATCTTCCTCGGCGCCAACCTTTTGAAGATCCACGACGGCGGCTATATCCCGATTCTGATCGCTACGGCCTTTACCGTCGTTATGTGGACCTGGCGTCGCGGCACCGCGATCCTGATGGAAAAGACCCGCCATACCGATATTCCGCTCGCCTCCTTCGTCAGCTCGATCGAGCGCAAGAGCGAACATTCGCCGGCCCAGGTTCCGGGCACCGCGATCTTCCTGACCAGCGATCCGGAATCCGCCCCCGCCGCCTTGCTGCACAATCTCAAGCATAACCACGTGCTTCACGACCGCAACGTCATCCTGACGATCCGCACGGTCAACAAACCGCGCGTTCCAAGCCATGACCGTTACAGGGTCGAGCAGATTTCCGAGCGTTTCTCCCGCGTCGAACTGCTGTTCGGCTTCATGGAATCGCAAAACGTCTCGCAGGCCTTGGCGACACTGCGCAAGACCGGACTGAAGTTCGACATCATGTCGACCTCCTTCTATCTCGGTCGACGCAAGCTGGTGCCGGACGCCAAGTCGGGCATGCCCTACTGGCAGGACCGGCTTTACATCGCTCTCGCCAACGCCGCCGCCAACCCCTCGGATTACTTCCGCTTGCCGGCAAACCGTGTGGTTGAACTGGGCTCGCACGTTATTATTTGAGCTCCCTCTTCTCCCCAGCGGGGAGAAGGTGGCCCGCAGGGTCGGATGAGGGGCCACACGGTACATCATTCATTGCCCTTCGCTTGCGCTCAGCGCATTCGCGGCTTTGCCGCTCACCCCCTCATCGCCTCGCTATCGCTCCGGCACTTCTCCCCGCTGGGGAGAAGAGGACGGTCGTGGCGCCTTGGTCCCTTTTCTCCGTAGCCGGAGCAAGAGAGATTGGACCAAGTTGCTGTTGCTTCATCATTGACATCCCTTGAGATCGAGGCCGGAGGTGCTGCACTGCTGTTCCCAAACACACGAGATTACCCCTCACATTAGAACATCCTAAACTTCTCACGGTCACATTTCGGCACGGCCTGTTAACCGGACATCAAGGTTAATGCGAGACTTTCAACGGAATGTTCCCGCGTTCCATGCCCGGAGTCCGTGTTGCGTCGAAAGAGCCCTTCCCGTAGCAAGCTGCGTCTCATTCCCGAGAATTGGGTGTCGCCCGTAATCTTCGGTCTCGCCGGCTGGCTGATTTTCCCGAGCGCCGCATCTCATGCCGATCTCGCCGCCATGCTCGCCGGCCTCGATCATGAGGGGGAGAACTGGCGCATGGTGCTGACCAATTCGCCAGCCGGCTCCATCCACCAGGCCGAACTCGCCTTCGCCGAGCCGATGGTGACCGGTGCGATCTCCGCCGGTGCCGGCATGGTGCTGCCCGATGGCCGCAAGGTCGCCTTCAATACCAAGGACAAGGGCACTGCCAAGGATAGGGGCCACGAGGACACGCCGGACGAGGATCGCGTCAACCGTGGCAGCAAGAAAGGCCGCGTCGTCGCCGTGGAGAAGATGCAGCCGCCGAAGGATTTTTCCGCCGGCTCGATCCTCGAGCGCACCAAGATGCTCTTCACCCCGAGCTTCGATCTCAAGGACCGGTCGGCTTTCGTCAAGCCGAAGATCCAGGGCAAGGAAATCGAGATCGCCACATCTTTCTATAAGACGCAGCCTGCGGTGACCGATAATGGCGTGCCGGCAATGCTCGCAGGCCTCGTCACCAGCAACAAGGCCGATGTTCTGGCCACCGCCTATGCACCGGCCACACCCGACTATGCCCGCCAATCGCCCTTCGATTCCATCCTGACCGAACAGGACAGCGGCCGCTTCGTTCCGGAGATCGGCCCGCGCGATCACGCCTGGGCCGCAAGCGTGCTGGCGCCGAGCGTCTTTTCCGCCCGAGAACAGCAGTGCCTTGCCTCCGGCATCTATTTCGAGGCGCGTGGAGAATCGGTGAAGGGACAGGCGGCCGTCGCCCAGGTCATCCTCAACCGCGTCCGCAACCCTTCCTATCCGAAGACCATCTGCGGCGTCGTCTATCAGAACGAGGATTGGCGCAACCGCTGCCAGTTTTCCTTCGCCTGCGACAGCATCAAGGACAGGGTGAACTCGGAATATCACTGGCGAGTCGCCCGCGACGTAGCGATGGCTGTGACATCAGGCAAGATCTGGCTGCCGCAGGTGGGTTCGGCGACGCATTACCATGCCGTCTATGTCAGACCAAAATGGGCAAGGACCATGGAAAAGGTCGGCCGCATCGGTCTTCACGTCTTCTATCGCACCTATGGCGGCGGCTGGAGCTGAGATAAATCGCTGGGGCAAGCCGATTTCCGGCCCGCAAAAGCGGATTCTTTCCGTCGAATTTGCGCGATCGACCCGGAGTCGATTTATCTCTTTGATTTGATGGAATTATTTTCTCGCTGGACAGAAGCTGTCTACGCCTTGACTATGCTAATCCCTAAAACTATGTTGCGCGCGACTTCAGAACGGGCCGGAAGGGTCTCAACCTTCGCGTCCGGGGTCCGAATGACCGGGGTAGCGGGAGTGCGGGCGACGGACAGGTGAGGAGAGATCCATGGCGGATGACCGCGAGGAAAGTCTTGAAAAGCGCCGTGCGCAATTGGGAGCGAAACTCGCGACCAAGCGTGTCGAGACGGGACAGGACGAGGCTAGGGAAGCCCGCGCCGAGGTAAGCCGCAAAGGTTATGCCCAGGCGATGAAGCTTTCCAGCGAGTTCATTTCCGCAATCGTCGTCGGTGCTCTCCTTGGCTATCTCCTCGACCGTTTTGTTGGCACGGCGCCTTGGGGTTTGATTGTTCTTCTGCTTCTCGGATTTTGTGCCGGCGTTCTGAACGTGCTGCGTTCTGCGGGGGTGGTGGCCCATCCCCTGGACGACAAGGACGACAAGAAATAAGGACCGGTTCCGGTCCAGTGCAATGACCCCGCGTCCTGCGGGCTAAAGAGAGAGAACAAGCGGTGTCTAACGATCCGACTCATCAGTTCCTGATCCAGAAGATTGTGCCGATCGAAATCGGCGGAGTTGATTTTTCGTTTACCAATGCATCGCTCTTCATGGCCGTTTCGGCTGCCGCTGCCGCAGGCTTCCTCTATTTCTCGACCTCGAACCGCGCCATCGTGCCGGGCCGTTCGCAGTCGGTCGCCGAAATGTCCTATGAGTTCATCGCCAACATGCTGAAGGAAGGCGCCGGCAAGCAGGGAATGAAGTTCTTCCCGCTAGTCTTTTCGCTCTTCATGTTCGTCCTGACGGCCAACCTGCTTGGCATGTTCCCGTATTTCTTCACGGTGACGAGCCAGATCATCGTCACCTTCGCGCTCGCGATTCTGGTTATCGGTACGGTTCTCGTCTACGGTTTCTATAAGCACGGCTTCCACTTCCTGAATGTCTTCGTGCCTTCGGGCGTGCCGGGCATTCTGCTGCCGCTGGTCGTCACGATCGAAATCATCTCCTTCCTGTCGCGACCGATTTCGCTCTCGGTTCGTCTTTTCGCCAACATGCTCGCCGGTCACATCACGCTCAAAGTGTTCGCAGGCTTCGTCGCCTCGCTCGGAACCATGGGTGCTCTGGGTATCGGCGGCGCCGTTCTTCCCCTCATCATGACCGTCGCCCTGACCGGTCTCGAGTTCCTCGTCGCCTTCCTTCAGGCTTACGTCTTTGCGGTGCTGACTTGCATGTACCTCAACGATGCAATCCATCCGGGCGGGCACTAAGGATAACGACATCGACGTCAAAGGGCGTCAGTCATTCGCCGCAACAACCATTTCAAAGGAGTTCAACATGGAAGCGGAAGCAGCAAAGTACATCGGTGCAGGCCTGGCTTGCTTTGGTATGGCCGGTACGGCTCTCGGCCTCGGCAATATTTTCGGCAGCTACCTCTCCGGCGCACTGCGCAATCCGTCTGCCGCTGACAGCCAGTTCGGCCGTCTGGTATTCGGCTTCGCCGTTACGGAAGCTCTGGGCATCTTCTCGCTGCTCGTCGCTCTCCTCCTCCTCTTCGCCGTCTGATATCGGCGAATAGATGGATCACGGCCTGCGACCGCAAGCCGTGATCCTTTGCATTTGCAGTCCACCTGGAGGTGAGCATGTTTTTTGTGACCCCGGCTTACGCTGAGGAAGCACCGGCGGCAGCGACGGGTACGGATGCGCATGCCGCTCCGGCCGCAGGCGAGGTCCATACCGAGACTGGTGTTGCCGAAGGCGAACACGCCCGCGGCCCTTTCCCGCCTTTCGATTCGACGACCTACGCGTCCCAGCTGCTTTGGCTGGTGATCACGTTCGGCGTCTTCTATTTGCTCATGCAAAAGGTCATCGCGCCGCGCATCGGCGCCATCCTCGATCAGCGTCACACGCGCATTTCCCAGGATCTGGAAGAGGCCGGCCGCCTGAAGGCCGAAGCCGACGCCGCCGTCCAGACCTATGAAGGTGAACTGGCCGCCGCCCGCGCCAAATCCAACGCGATCGGCTCCGCCGCACGCGACGCCGCCAAGGCCAAGGCCGAAGAGGAACGCCGCGCTGTCGAGGCGAGCCTTTCGGAAAAGATCAAGGCTGCCGAGCTCCGTATCGGCGAGATCAAGGCCAAGGCCTTCGCCGACGTCGGCACCATTGCCGAGGAAACGGCGGCTGCCGTGGTCGATCAGCTGATCGGCGGTACCGTCGCCAAGGCCGATGTCGCTGCCGCCGTCGCGGCTGCCAAGAAGGAGGCTTGATCGATGGAATTTGCCTTTGACGCGACTTTCTTCGCCTTTGTCGGCCTCGTCCTGTTCCTGGCGCTGGTCGTTTACCTGAAGGTTCCGGGCATGATGGCACGGTCGCTCGACGACCGCGCCGACCAGATCCGCAACGAGTTGGCTGAAGCCAAGCGTCTGCGCGAGGAGGCCCAACACCTGCTCGCCGAATACCAGCGCAAGCGCAAGGAAGCAGAAGCCGAAGCGGCCCACATCGTTGCCGCCGCTGAGCGCGAAGCCGAAATGCTGACCGCCGAAGCGAAGAAGAAGACGGAAGAATTCGTCGCCAACCGCACGGCGCTATCCGAGCAGAAGATCAAGCAGGCCGAGGTTGAGGCGATGAAGGCGGTGCGTTCCGCTGCTGTCGATCTCGCAATCGCGGCCGCTGAAACCGTGCTTGCCAAGCGGGCCGACACCAAAATCCAGTCCGAGCTCTTCGGCAATGCCGTCGGCCAGGTCAAGACGCGGCTGAACTGAGCAGCTTCGAAAAGGATTGAGAGGGAAGGCCGGGCATGTCCCGGCCTTTTCTTTTGGCAGTCTTTTTTTGCCCGGCTTTTCTGTTGAATGACTTATTCCGAAAGCAGCTCGTCCGTCTCGGGTCCGTCCTCGGTCTTGCGCAGCGGCCTGAAGCTCATCCGGTGCAGCGAACAGGGGCCGTGCCTTTCGATGCCGGCGCGGTGTTGCGCCGTGCCGTAGCCCACATGCGCGGCAAAACCGTAATCCGGAAACACATGATGTGCCCGCGCCATCATCCGGTCGCGCGTCACCTTGGCGACGATCGAGGCGGCGGCGATCGAGACCGAGCGGGCATCGCCCTTGACCACAGCCTGTCCGGGGCAGTCGAGGCCGGGCGGCACGTCGAGCCCGTCGGTCAGCACGTAGCTGGCCGGAATGGCGAGGCTGCAGATGGCCCGGCGCATGGCGTCGAGGCTTGCCTTGCGGATATCCGTCTCGTCGATGCGCGTCGAACTGGAGGAGGCGATGGAGACGGTCGCAGTCGCCAGAATCTGCACGAACAGTTCCTCGCGCCGTTGCGCCGAAAGCTGCTTGGAATCGTTCAGCCCCTCAGGGATGCGCTTCGGATCGAGAATGACGGCGGCCGCCACGACGGGTCCCGCCAGCGGCCCGCGGCCTGCCTCATCGGCGCCGGCGACCGGCCAGTGGCCGGCCTTGCGGGCTTTGAGTTCCAGTCGGAAATCCGGCACGAGCGGAACCGTGTCGAAAAGCAGGGGAGAATCGGGTGGCGTGCGAGGTTTCATGCGGCTGAACCTCGCACGCCAACCCGATTGCCCGCAAGTCCCCGGATCAGGGCGGCGGCCGGGGACCGGTCCGGCGGATGGTGGCGGTCAGGGCCATCCGCGGGAATTGCGCTCGGGGCTCGAAAACAGGGCGGTTTTATCGAGATGCCGATGCGCAAGCTAGAAGCAATTCCAGGAAAAGTGCGAAGCGGTTTTCCGTCCGGAATTGCGTAAGGGTTAGAGGAAATTCCAGAAAAAGTGTGAAGCGGTTTTCCCCAGGCAAAGCGCGAAGCGATTTTGCCCGAATTGCGTAAAAAATAAATTGTTAGAGCAGCGATAGCTGCACGCCGCTGCCATCGGGCGGTACGAACAGATCGTCGCGCAACGGCACGCTGCGGCGCGTCAGCTCGAAACGTCTGGCGGCCATTTCAAAGCGCCGGGCGATCTGCCAGGCATAGGGACCGGCGCCCTTCATGCGCTTGCCGAATTCGGCATCGTAATCCTTGCCGCCGCGCATCGAGCGTACCAGCGACATCACATGCCGGTAGCGATCGGGATAATGCTGCAGCAGCCAGTCTCGAAACAGCGGGCTGACCTCGAGCGGCAGTCTGAGGATGACATAACTCGCCTCGGCAGCGCCCGCAGCCTTTGCCGATTCGAGGATGCGCTCCAGCTCGTGGTCGTTCAGCGCCGGGATGAGCGGGGCGGCCATGACTGCCGTCTGGATGCCTGCTTCGGCAAGGGTGCGGATCGTCTCCAGCCGCCGCGGCGGTGTGGCGGCACGCGGCTCCATCGTCCGGGCAAGCTTGCGATCCAGCGTGGTCACCGAGATGCCGACGCGCACCAGGTTCTTAGCTGCCATCTCCTGCAGAATGTCGAGATCACGCAGGATCATCGCCGACTTGGTGACGATCGATACCGGATGGTTCGCCTTGTTCAACACCTCCAGAATGCCGCGCATGATGCGCCATTCCTTCTCGATCGGCTGATAGGGATCGGTATTGGTGCCGATTGCGATCACCCGCACCTTGTAGCCCGGCTTGGCGAGCTCCCGCTCCAGCAGTTTTACCGCATCGGGCTTGGCAAAGAGCTTCGTCTCGAAATCGAGCCCTGCGGAAAGCCCCATATAGGCGTGTGTCGGCCGGGCGAAACAATAGATGCATCCGTGCTCGCAGCCGCGATAGGGATTGATCGAGCGGTCGAAGGAAAGGTCCGGCGATTCGTTGCGGGTGATGGCCGTGCGCGGCTTCTCGACCTGCACTTCCGTCTTGAATGGCGGCAGCTCTTCCCAGGTCTGCCAGCCATCGTCGACGGTCTCCCGCTGCAATGGCTCGAACCGACCCGTCGGGTTCAGTCCCGCCCCACGTCCACGCCGCCGGTCGACCTCGACTCTCAGGCCGGAGGACACGATCATCGCATCGGCAATATCTGCCGTATTGGCAGGCGCGAATGCGGCCTGCCCTGCCAGGGACTGCTCTCTCATCGGATTCTCCCGCGGCGGAAAGCCATCGCCTTCGCCCGTTTTGCTGATTAAATTCCTATCCGCAAAATGAGAACAATGCAAGAACAAAATGAGGAAAACGGCGCTGGCAAAAATTTGTGCGGCGCATTATAAATAGTCAATGTTGACGGTTGTTCTCGAATGTCAGGATCAGGAATCTGAGCTGGCACAGACTTTATCGGTACTGGTGGCAGGCGCGGTGGAGGGGCTGGTGAGCGATGTGGTCGTGCTCGATCACGGCTCGCGCGACGGCACCTCGCGGGTGGCCGACGCCGCCGGCTGCCGCTTCCATTCGCAATGGGATATCAAGGACATCGTCCGCGCAGCGCGCGGCGAATGGCTGCTCTTCGTCGAGCCGGGCGCCAGACCCCAGGCCGGCTGGATCGATGAGATCGCCGAATATGTCGCGCTGAACAAGCTGCCGGCGCGCTTCACCGCGTCGCGCGGCTACCGGCGCCCGTTTTTCCAGCGTGTCGGCCGAGCCGTGCCGCCGCTGGAACTGGGCTTTCTCCTGCCGAAGAAGCAGGCACTCGCCATTGCCAAAAGCGGCATGCGGCTGACCGAATTCGTCAAGGGGCAGAAGCCGCGCAAGCTCGCGAGCGAACTGATTCCGTCCTGGGTCGCCCGCGCTGCGCGATAGGGCCGCAACGCTCTCGATGAGCAAAAGATGGCGCCCAATAGGATTTCGCGCTATAATTTAAACATGGCGCCGTCGAAGCGCCTCGCTTCGCAACGGAATGGCCATGGAATGCCGGTGAACGGCAGAACAGGTCAGCGACAATCTCCTCTTCTGCCGGGTTCCCGGCGAAAGGAGGTGCGTCATGGCGCGCGGTAGGATCTACGGCGTACGCGGTATGATCTACGGCCTCATGGCCGTCATATTGCCGACATTGGTGATCGCGCATCCGCATTCGGCAGCATCGCAGATGATGCGCAGTTGCGCAGGCCGACCCGAAATCGTCAATTTCCTGGACAAGAATTTCGCCGAAAAGCTCACGGCAGTCGGACTGATCAACCAGAACGCCGTTCTTGAGGTCTATGCCGCCGAAAGCGGCACCTGGACACTCATCGTCACGGATGTTCACGGCATAAGCTGCGTCCTGCTGTCGGGTGACAGCTGGGACACGATGCCCGTCCTGCCAGGCCTTGCGACATAGCGCAGGCACATCGGTCTATTTGGTCGCGCCGCGTTTCAGGTGCTCGTCCAGACGCGGCATGATCTCGACGAAATTGCACGGCACGCTGCGATAGTCGAGCTGTCCTTTCAAAATGCCGTCCCAGGCATCCCGGCAGGCGCCGGGCGAACCCGGCAGCACGAAGATGAAGGTGGCGTTGGCAACACCTGCCGTGGCGCGCGACTGGATCGTCGCCGTGCCGATCTTCTCGTAGGAGATCCGGTGGAAGATGGCGGAAAAGCCGTCCATCCGCTTTTCGAACAAAGGTTCCAGCGCTTCGGGCGTCACATCGCGACCGGTAAAGCCGGTGCCGCCCGTGGTGATGACGACGTCTATGTCTTCTCTCTCAGTCCAGGCCTTCACCCGTGCGGCAATCTTTTGGCGATCATCGGGCACGATCCCCCGGTCGACCAGCCTGTGACCTGCCTTGGTGATCCGCGCCGCCAGCGTGTCGCCTGACTTGTCCGTCTCCGGCGTGCGGGTATCCGAGATCGTGAGAACCGCAATGCCGACCGCGATGAAGGGCCGCTTTTCGTCCAGACCTGCCATCATGCGCCTCCCGAACCCGTTTCCGTCGCCTGGAAATACCAGCCAGGGCACTCGTCGTGAAGAGCTGCCGCCGCATCTTCGGCAACAGTCATGCTCGCAAAGATGCCGAAACAGGTGGCGCCGGAACCGGACATGCGGGTCAAAAGGGCGCCGTGAGCTTGCAGCATCGCCGAGATCTCCGAAATCTCGGGCACGAGTTCGCGCGCCGGCGGCTCCAGGTCGTTGCGGGCAGCAGCAATTGCCGCGAGCCAGTCGGCAGTCTGAGGCGGGCTCGGTGCCAGGCTCAGGGCCGGATTGTTCTTTGTCGCCAGCCGGCGGAAAACCTCAGGCGTCGAGACGCCCTTCAGCGGATTGGCGAGCACCATGGCAAAGGCCGGCAGATCAGGCACAGCTTCGATCTTTTCGCCGATGCCGCGGGCAATCAGCGGCCGGCTCTCCAGGCACATCGGCACGTCGGCGCCGAGCTTCAGCGCCAGCGCGGCAAGCGTCTCCGCCGATAATGTCGTGCCCCAGAGCCGCATCAGCCCGCGCAGCGTCGCGGCTGCATCGGCCGAGCCGCCGCCGATGCCGGAGGCAACCGGCAGGTTCTTTTCGAGATGAATGCGGACGGGAAAGGCGAGGGGACCGATCGCCTCGCGCAGGAGGTCGCGGGCCTTCAGCACCAGGTTGGTGCCGCTGTCGCCGGCAAGTATCTCGCCGAAACGGCCCGACAGGGTGAATGCATCGGCCGGCGACCGCATGAAGTCCAGCCGGTCGCCATGATCTGCGAAGGTCACCAGCATATCGAGCAGATGATAGCCGTCCGGCCGCTGGCCCGTCACATGCAGGGCCAGGTTGATTTTCGCGCGCGCCTCCTCGGAAACGCTAGTGCATGATGCCGAAAAGTGTGAGCGGTTTTCGGACGACATCATGCTCTATTTCTTTGACCTGTATCCGGCCAAGTCCTTTCAGGCATGCCTCCTGCCCGTCAGGATTTTTTGTCGACCGGCGGCGGGATGACGGGCGCCGGATCCGGCTGCTTCTTGTCGGCTGCCTTGGCATCGTCGCTGACGGGAGGCAGGCCGTTGGCGACCTTGTCCTTGATCTTCGGGATCTCGGCAGCTTCGGGCTCGGAGGCGAGCGCCCGGTTCCACTGGTAGACGGCCTCGAGCTTACGCCCGACGCGCCAGTAGGCATCGCCGAGATGGTCGTTGATCGTTGCGTCGCCGGCCTTGATCTGTGCCGCCCGCTCCAACTCGTCGACGGCATCTTCGAAGCGGTTGAGGCGGAAATAGGCCCAGCCAAGCGAATCGATGATGTAGCCGTCGTCAGGGCGAAGATCGACGGCCTTCTTGATCATGCCGAGACCTTCGTCGAGGTTCCGGTTCATGTCGATCCAGGAATAGCCGAGATAGTTCAACACCTGCGGCTGGTCGGGATTGAGCTCCAGCGCCTTGCGGAAGTTCGGTTCCGCCTGGTCCCACTTCTTCAGACGCTCATAGGCAATGCCGCGCTGGAAGAAGACGCTCCAGTTGGCCCGGCCGGGGATGGGGCCGATGACTTCGACGGCCTTGTCATAATTGGCGGCCATCGCCTGGTAGTCCTTGGCGTCGGAGAGCACGCTGCCATAGGCCAGGTAACTGCGGATGTCCTTCGGATCGGAGGCGATCAGCGCCTGCAGGTGCTTGCGGGCCTCGTCGACCTTACCGCCTTGGGCAAGGGCCAGGCCGAGCTGCAGCTCGGAGATACGCCGCATCGGCGAATTCTCCGGCACTTTCTTGTAGAGCGTGATGGCGCGGTCCATCTGGTTCTGCTTCTCGGCAATGCCGCCGAGCAGCACCAGCGTATCGGCGCTGTTCGGGTCGAGGGCCTTGGCCGTCTGCAGGTAAAGCGAGACGATGTCCTCGGCGCCGTCGCGGTTTAGCGCGCCGCCGACCGAGAAGAGCACGCCGGCGGCACCTTCTTCGGCCGTCTTGACCTGCTGCTCCTGCTTCTCGTTCTTTTCGATACTGTCGCGCAGCGCGTTCAGCGGCGCATAGTTCGGCAATAGGTTGTCGCCGACGGAAACGGCGTCGAGCGCCTTCTGTTTATTGCCTTGTGTTGCTTCGAGGCGTGCAAGCGCCATCACGGCGCGCATGAAGGTGTCGGGCGCCGTTGCGCCTCCCTCCTTGTCGAGCACGGCGTCGTTCAGATGCTTTCGGGCGGATTTCACGTCGCCGATGGCGATGGCGATCGCGCCGGCATTGTAATTCTGGAAGATGCGGAACCAGTCCGGCCCCTTCATCTTCTCGACCATCGTGAGCGCTTCCTTGCCGCGGCCGGCGCCGACGCGGGCCCATGCGAGCAGCAGGTCGTTCATCATCCGGTCGAGATCGTTTGGCCCCTTATATTTCAGGATGGCCTCGGCGGACTTGTAGTCGTCGCGGCGCACGGCATCCATGCCGCGCACGATCGTGGTGATACGCTCGACGGAAGGATCGCCCTTCAGGTCATTGGCATATTTGACGCCGTCCTTGATATCGCCATTGAGGAGCAGCGAGATCATCAGCCGCTGGCGAATCTCTGGATTGCCGGGCTCGATCTGCAGCGCCTTCTTGTAGAGTTCGATCGCCGTTTGATAGTCATGATCGACATCGGCGGTGCGCGCGGCGAGAAAGGCGCCGGAGAAAGTGGTGACGCTGTCCGCATCGAAGTGAACGGCCGTGCCGGAATCGTCTGTCTTGGCCGCATCCTCGGCGTTCGCGCCGCCGACACCGCTGAGCGAAAGGACAGCGGCCAGCGCTGCGCTCGTAAGAAGACGGATGGCAATTCTCTGCCGCATTAGGAAACCTTTCTTCGACAGCGTCCCGACAAATGCCGCCGGCCGCAAAACCAGTTGCGATCACTGATTCATAACAGGATGGCTTTTTTGAAGCGGCGCTGCAAGAAAATCAGCCTGCGATCAAGGACGTTTGATCAATTGACGCGCTCGATGCAGAAGTCGATCACTTCCATCAGGGCGGATTTCCAGACCGTATCGGGAAGGGGCGCAAGCGCATCGCGCGCGATCGTGCCGTAATGGATCGCGCGGCCGATCGTGTCGCCGAGCGTGCCGTATTTGGTGATCAGTCCCAGCGCTTTTTCGAGGTTGGCGTCGGTGCTGTTGCCGGCCTCGATTGCATCGCGCCAGAAGGCGCGCTCATCCTCAGTGCCGCGGCGATAGGCGAGAATGACCGGCAGGGTGATCTTGCCCTCGCGGAAATCGTCGCCGACATTCTTGCCAAGATCGGCGGCCTTGCCGCCGTAGTCGAGCGCGTCGTCGACCAGCTGGAAGGCGAGCCCGAGATTCATGCCGTAGGATTTCAGCGCATTGCGGCCGGACCGGCCGGCCTTGGCGACGATCGGCCCGACTTCGGCGGCGGCGGCAAAGAGAGCGGCCGTCTTGGCGCGGATGACCGAGAGATAATCGTCCTCCGTCGTCTCCATGTTCTTGGCGACGGAAAGCTGCAGCACTTCGCCTTCGGCGATCACGCAGGCGGCTGAAGACAAGACGTCCAGCGCATCGAGCGAGCCGACATCGACCATCATGCGGAAGGCCTGGCCGAGCAGGAAATCGCCGACCAGCACGCTTGCCTGGTTGCCCCAGATCATCCGCGCCGTCGATTTGCCGCGGCGCAGATCGCTTTCGTCGACGACATCGTCATGCAGTAGCGTTGCCGTGTGCATGAACTCGACCGATGTGGCGAGCTTGACGTGATTTTCGCCCCGGTAGTCGAACAGCGATGCGGAAGCCAGCGTCAGCATCGGCCGCAGCCGCTTGCCGCCGGACGAGATCAGATGGTTCGCCACTTCGGGGATCATCTGCACGTCGGAGCCGGCCTTGGAGAGAATGAGCTGGTTTACTCGCTCCATATCCGCCCTGGTGAGATCGACCAGCGGCTTTATGGATGCCAGTTTGTTTTTGCTTTCTTCAAGCGGTATGACCACGCCCAACGACCCGGACTCCTATTCATTCATTGCACCTGACAATAGAAAGGGGCGATGGACGCGGCAAGGGGTGAATTGTCGCGCTGAGCGAAATTGAAAGGAAAACGACGGCAAATGCATGAGCTTATCCGCGCCAACGACCCCGTTCTTCTCTCCTATGCCGAGAGTTTGATGAAGGATGCCGGGATTCACTGCTTCATCGCCGATCAGGGCATGAGCGTGCTCGAAGGCTCGCTCGGCATGCTGTCGCGCCGCCTGCTGGTGGATGAGGAGATGGCCGATCAGGCGCGCCGCATCCTCACCGATGCCGGTCTCGGCGGCGAGCTGCGCGAGCGGAAGTGAGCTCCGATGACCGCCACTGACACTGTCGATGCCTTTCATCGCGGCGGCTTCCATGTGGTGCAGCCGAAGGGCAGGGGCCATCGCTCCGGCATGGATGCGATGCTGCTTGCGGCTCTGGTCGCCGACGATCGTCCGGTCAGGGTTGCCGATCTCGGCGCCGGCGCGGGCGCTGCCGGCCTTGCCGTCGCCTCGCGCCTTGCCGATGCAGAAGTGGTGCTTTTCGAACGCTCGGCCGAGATGGCCGATTATGCCCGCCGCAGCATCCTCTTGCCCGACAATGCCCATATCGCCGGCCGCGTCAGCGTCGTCGAGGCCGATGTGACGCTGACCGCCAAGGCGCGCAACGATGCGGGGCTCACCGATGAGAGCTTCCACCACGTCATCATGAACCCGCCGTTCAATGACGCCGGCGACCGGCGCACGCCGGATGCGCTGAAGGCCGAAGCCCATGCGATGACCGACGGCCTGTTCGAAAGCTGGATCCGTACGGCGGGCGCCATCATGATATCAGGCGGGCAATTGTCGCTGATCGCCCGGCCGCAATCGATCGCCGAGATCATCACGGCCTGCGGCCGGCGCTTCGGCGGCATCGAGATCACCGCCATCCATCCGCGCCCGGGCGAAAATGCCGTGCGGATCCTGGTGACAGCGATCAAGGGATCGCGGGCGCGGCTATCGCTGCGTGCGGCCCTCATCATGCACGAAGAGGGGAGCCACAAGTTCTCCCCTCTCGTCGATGATTTCAACAATGGCCGGGCGGCCTATGCCAGGCTTTAGGCTGGCTTCAGACTTTTCCTGAAAATGCTTCAGCCGGTGACGAAGTCGAGGAGCAGCTTGACGTTCAGCCCGGCAATCACGATCGCGATCAGATAGGCGACACCACTCAGCCAGCGCGGCGCCACGAGCTCGCCCATCTTGGCCTTGTTGGCGGTAAACATGACAAGCGGGAAGACGGCGAAGGAAAGCTGCAGGCTGAGCACCACCTGGGTGAGGATCAACAGCTCCGCCGTGCCCTGGTCGCCATACCAGATGGTGACGATCGCTGCCGGCACGATGGCGATGGCACGGGTAATCAGCCGGCGCACCCACGGCCTCAGCCGGATCTTGAGGAAGCCTTCCATGACGATCTGGCCGGCAAGCGTTGCCGTTACCGTCGAGTTGAGACCGCAGCACAGAAGCGCGATGCCGAACAGCGTCGGCGCGATGGCGAGACCGAGCAGCGGCGACAGCAGCGAATAGGCATCGCCGAGTTCGACGACGTCGGTCCTGCCGTGCGCATTGAAGGCGGCGGCCGCCAGGATCAGGATCGAGGCATTGATCAGCAGCGCGAAACAGAGCGCGACCGTCGAGTCGATCGTCGCAAAGGTCAGCGCCTCCCTCTTTTCGGGAACCGTATGGCCATAGGCCCGCGTCTGCACGATGCCGGAGTGGAGGTAGAGATTGTGCGGCATGACGGTCGCGCCGAGAATGCCGAGCGCCAGGTAGAGCATCTCGGGATTGGTGACGATCTCGGTCGTCGGGAAGAAGCCGGTGAGAACCGCGCCCCATTGCGGGTCGGCCAGCAGGATCTGCACGCCGAAGCAGACCGCGATGACGCCGAGCAGCGCGATGATGAAGGCTTCCACCCAGCGGAAACCGAGCTTCTGCAGGAAGAGGATGACGAAGACGTCGAGCGCGGTGATCAGCACGCCGAGTTCGAGCGGGATGCCCATCAACAGGTTGAGGCCGATCGCCGTGCCAATCACCTCGGCGATATCGGTGGCGATGATGGCGATTTCCGCAAAGGCCCAGAGCGGCAGCGAGACATATTTCGGAAAGGCGTCGCGGCAGGCCTGCGCGAGGTCGCGGCCGGAGGCGATCGCCAGGCGCGCGCAGAGCGATTGCAGCACGATCGCCATCAGGTTGGAAAGCAGCGCGACGGTGAGCAGCGCATAGCCGAATTTCGAGCCGCCGGCGAGCGAGGTCGCCCAGTTGCCGGGGTCCATGTAGCCGACGGCGACCATGTAGCCCGGCCCGGCGAAGGCCGCCGCCCTTCGCCACATCGAGCTGTGACGCCCGGTTCCGACGGTGCGGTAGACATCCGACAGCGACGCTTCTCCGCGTTCGTGCCGCCAGCCGCTCTTTGTATTCGGATTGAGCACGTCCATGCGATTTCCACCTGTTTTATCGTGCACGCACTATGACGAGTTAGAATGATAATGCAAGTCATTCGCAACAACAAATTCACACCCGATGTTCTCAGGCCCAACGTTTTCAAGAACGCAGCCATTGCGTTTGCCGTTCCAGCGCATACATGGGTGACGATCGTGCGACCCGAAGCGAAGGATGGGAAATGGCCGGATTGTTGAGAAAACTGATGCCGAAACGGTTCCGCAAGGACGGCATCACCATTCCGGTCGTTCGCCTGCAGGGGACGATCATCAGTGGCGGTGGCCAGTTCCGGCCGACCCTCAACCTTGCCAATGTCTCTCCGGTTCTGGAAAAAGCCTTCGCCATGAAGGACGCACCGGCAGTCGCCATCTCCATCAATTCGCCGGGCGGCTCGCCCGTGCAGTCGCGCCTGATCTTCACCCGCATTCGCGAGCTCGCCCGCGAGAAGCAGAAGAAGGTTCTGGTCTTCGTCGAAGATGTCGCCGCCTCGGGCGGTTACATGATCGCGCTCGCCGGCGACGAGATCATCGCCGACGCCACCTCTATCGTCGGCTCGATCGGCGTCGTCTCCGGCGGTTTCGGCTTTCCCGAGCTCTTGAAGAAGATCGGCGTCGAACGCCGGGTCTATACGGCGGGCGAAAACAAGGTGATCCTCGATCCTTTTCAGCCGGAAAAGGAAAAGGACATCGAGTACCTGAAGAGCCTGCAGCTCGAAATCCACCAGGTCTTCATCTCCATGGTGCGCGAGCGGCGCGCCGGCAAGCTGAGGGACGATGCGGCGGTGTTTTCCGGCCTGTTCTGGAGTGGCACGCGCGGCCTTGAACTCGGCCTGATCGACGGCCTCGGCGACATGCGCCAGGAACTGAAGCGGCGCTACGGTCAGAAGACCAAGCTGGAGCTCGTCTCCGCCGGCCGCGGCCTGTTCGGCCGCCGGATTCCCGGTGTATCTCCTGTGACACTCGAAGGTGCCGCATCCGGTCTCGCGACGGGGCTTGTCGAAGCGGCGGAAGAGAGAGCATTGTGGAGCCGGTTCGGGCTTTGAGAGGAGCAAGAGAGGGGCATGGCACAGCTTATTACGATCCTGGTCCTGGTTTTCTCAGCCTGGTGGCTCTACCGCCGCTTCGTCTCCGATGCCCGCAAGCTCGCCGAAAAGTCGCGCCGCGCTGAAAAGGAGCGCCAGACCGGCGCGATCGGCACGCTGGTCAAGGACCCGGAGACGGGGGAATACCGGCTGAAGCGCGAGGGAGAATAAGAGGCCTCTTAACTCATCTGCCTCTCATCCGGCAGCGGCTCCGCAGTACGCAGCGTAGGGCGGGCTTGGAACCCCCTCTGTCCTGCCGGACATCTCCCCCACTAGGGGGGAGATCGGCATGGGGAAATGTCTCGGCTTTCAGGACTGCTCCGCGCAGGCGCTTCGTTATTTGGGGAAACCCTAGCCACTTGCCGATCTCCCCACCTATGGGGGAGATGCCCGGCAGGGCAGAGGGGTATTCCGGAATTATGGGGCAGATGCCACCAACCGATAACGATGCGGTGTTGGCAGCTTTGCGCCCCAGAAGCGGACGGTTGAAGATTTCCGATCAGCGGCTGGAATGACCCGAAGCAGTCGCTCGAGGAGGCTACGATCCATGTTCTGTGGCCTGCATCGAAACCTGCCTCCCGAGAGATGGCCAGTCCCCAAATTTCCGAAAGTAGGCGCGGGAGAATGCTGCGGCACTGCCGAAGCCGACTTGCCGTGCCACCGTCTTCACCGTCGCCCCTTTGGACAGCTTCCGTCGGCCAATGACCAAGCGCCATCCCGTCAGGTAAGCCTGGGGCGTTGTGCCAACCACGTCGCGAAAAAGAGCCATAAAATGGCTTCGTGACATCCCGGCCTCCGCAGCAAGGTCTTCGATGTTCCAAGCGCGAGTCGGAGCATCATGCATAGCGACTAATGTCCGGTGTAATGAGGGGTGGGACAGGCCTGCCAGTAAGCCAGGTCCGGTTGCACCGCGGTCGATCGCTGTCCGCAGAATAAGCAAAACCATCACTTCGCAGAGGCGGTTGAGGGCCGCGCTGCGCCCGCAACGGGATTCCAAGGCCTCCGCCAGGAAAGCGGCTGTCGTGTCCCGAAGGGTTGGAATGTCGTTGATTTCGACCAGAACTTGATCCGGCAGCGCGTTCAAGAGCGGGTTGTGTACCCCCTCGAAATCGACCGTTGCTGTTACCAAAGCTGGCGGTTCAGGGATCGTGTCGCCGCGTAGGCAAAGGATGATCTTTTCCGCACGTCCCCCCGGTTCGCCGATTACAAATAGCCTCGCTTGTCTGTCGTTGGCCCGCGTCGGTTCTAGCGAGGCTTTCAGCTCGAACGTGTCGAAGAAGGCTGAGAGGCGATCCACTTTCGGAAGGAGTTTCGGATTCTTGATCATACTTTCAGGACCATTGACGGCCCTGACTATGGAATATTGAAGCACCAACGTCAACTTGGGCGTCGGAAGCGTCATACAAGCGGAGTTGATCGATGTTAGTCCCGAGAACACTGGCCCCTCATTTGACCGTCAAAACCCTCCAGCACGGAGAGTTCGATCTCACCCGCGAAAAGCCATCGCTTATGACGCTCGTGTGCTTTTACCGTGGTCTCCACTGCCCGGTCTGCGGAATCTATCTCAAGGAGCTGGAGCGGATGACGCTATCCTTCGACGAGCGCGGAGTCAGTACAATCGCCATAAGCTCTGACGGGGAAGACCGCGCCCGGCAAATGGCCGATAAGATTGGTGCTGAGCACTTGCGTATCGGCTTCGGTCTGCCTTTAAGCGTGGCACGGCAATGGGGCCTCTACATTTCATCCTCGCGCGGAAAAACCTCAATCGGCATCGAGGAGCCCGAACTGTTTTCCGAGCCGGGGGTCTTCCTGATCAAGCCGGATCAAACGGTCTATTGGCTCTCGGTGCAATCCATGCCATTCGCACGACCAAATTTCGTCGAGATGGTGCAAGCTTTGGATTTCGTCATCAAAAACGACTACCCGGCACGAGGTGAATATACCGGCGAGGTTTAAGTCCGGTTGGCGGCCCTGGAACGCTGGAATGCAGCTCTAGAGCATGATGCCGAAAAGTGTGAGCGGTTTTCGGACGACATCATGCTCTAACCATTTAATTTAGAACAGGATTCAGATTTCAGGCCGACCCGGCCTGAAATCATCCTGTTCTAGCCGCCTCGGCCCTGTCTCGGAATACGCAGCCTTCGGCGTGATCATTGATCAGTCCCATTGCCTGCATGAAAGCATAGACTGTGGTGGGGCCGACAAATGACCAGCCGCGCTTCTTCAGGTCTTTCGACATGGCGATGGACGCGGCTGAGGTGGATGCAGTCTGCGGAGCAGCAAGCTCTGTCGCCTTCGGTTCGAAGCGCCAGACATAGGCGGCGAGCGACCCCTCCTGCTTCACTAGTTCCTGGGCACGCTGCGCGTTGTTTATGACCGCCGCGATCTTACCGCGATGGCGCACGATGCCATCGTCCCGGAGCAGGCGCATAATGTCGGCCTCCGTGAATTTCGCGATGCGGTCAAAGTCGAAACCGAGAAAGGCAGCCCGAAAATTCTCGCGCTTGGACAGGATAGTGCGCCAGCTCAAACCGGACTGGAAGCCTTCGAGGCAGAGCTTCTCAAATAAACGGTGATCATCATCTACCGGGAAGCCCCACTCGGTGTCGTGATAGGGCATGAACTCCGGAGCGGCTGCGCACCAGCGGCAACGCGGCTGCCCATCCGGGCCGAAGATCGTCGCGCTCACTTTCTCACGCCCTAAGAAAGGCCAAGCGGTCGTCGGTGCGGCCCGGTGCAATTTCAAGAATGTCTGCGCCTACGACACCCCCCACAACGAAAGGATCTTGCTGGAGCCGCATTTCGAGATCGGCGCGGGATGTGTTGTGGGCGAGAACCGCTCCGCCCGCACTTTGCTGAAGGCTTCCGGTAAGGAGGAAGATACCATCGTCAAAGCCCTGTTTGATCCAGGCATTATGCCCTTCCATAAGGGCGGAGGCTCGGGCCTTGTTGGCGGAGAATTTAAGTGTAACGACGAACATACAGGGCCTCCTTCAGTAATTCTGGATGGAAACGGATTCGGGATGATCGGATAGATTGGGTCGCTGCACTGCCAACCATAGGCACATATCGTCGACTTCACGGCGGACGAAGGCTTCGTCGCGGAAGGCGGTCGCGAGTGCGGCGACGCCCTGGCTTCGCATCAGGATGTGCATGGCAAGCGCGTCGGCATCGGTCTCACGGCCAAGTGCGGCAAACTGGCGCGAAAGCCAATTGCGAAACAGAGTGAAAAGCTTGGTCGCCTCGTCCTTGGCAGTGTGGTCGAGTTTGGCGAGTTCGTTGCAAAGCGTGCCGACTGGGCAGCCAAAGGCCATGATCTTTGTCTGGTTCATGATGAGCATGTGGATGAAGCTTCTGATCCGTTCGCCGGGGGCTTCAGCCCCAGCCTCCCACGCATCTAGCATCGCCTTGGTCTTTGACAGACGCTGGGCGATCACCCCATCGAGAATCTCGTCTTTCGTCTTGAAGTGATAGTAGAAATTGCCTCGCGAAAGTCCGACGACTGCCGCAATGTCGGCGAAGGACGTCGCCTCGAATCCCCGCTCATAAAAAAGCCTGTCTGCAGCCTCAACAATCTGCAGTCGTGTGGTCGCTGCCCCCAAGTGCCCGGTTCTCCATCGCCATCGCTCACCGCGTAGGGCAATTGCCCTACAAAGCTCTTTAGGACGATTGTCCTAAAGACGTCAAGGGTGGACGTGAAGGTGACGGGATTCAGCAAGTGACTGCTATCCCCCAATGTAGACGCTCGACTATCGAGAGAAGCGACCGCTAGGGGCCAGGCAGAAAGCGGTCGTTGGTGGCATTTGCTGCATAATTCCGGGGTATTCCCCGCTGCACGCCGCCACAAGGGTTAGGGGAGGGGCGGCTAAGTCCTCTTCCATATCGGCTTTCGCCGGCTGTCCGCCGCAAACGTCTTGACCCCCGCCGCCCTCCATGGCACCTGTCGCGCCGATAAATCCCAAGCAATCGGTGCCGTTCGATGTCAGCTATTCCAGACCATATGAACCCGAAGCGCTCCTTCCAGGCGCTGATCCTGACCCTGCATAACTACTGGGCGGACAAGGGTTGCGCGGTGCTGCAGCCCTATGACATGGAAGTCGGCGCTGGCACCTTCCACCCGGCCACCACGCTGCGCGCCCTCGGCCCGAAACCGTGGAAGGCGGCCTATGTCCAGCCGTCGCGGCGCCCGTCCGACGGCCGCTATGGCGAAAACCCCAACCGCCTGCAGCATTATTACCAGTACCAGGTCATCCTGAAGCCAAACCCTGCCAATCTGCAGGAGCTCTATCTCGGCTCGCTGGCGGCGATCGGTCTCGATCCGCTTCTGCACGACATCCGCTTCGTCGAAGACGACTGGGAAAGCCCCACACTCGGCGCCTGGGGCCTCGGCTGGGAATGCTGGTGCGATGGCATGGAAGTCTCGCAGTTCACCTATTTCCAGCAGGTCTGCGGCATCGAATGCTCGCCGGTCGCAGGCGAACTGACCTATGGCCTCGAACGCCTCGCCATGTATGTCCAGGGCGTCGACAATGTCTATGATCTGAACTTCAACGGCCGCGACGGCGACGAGAAGATCAGCTATGGCGACGTCTTCCTGCAGGCCGAGCAGGAATATTCGCGCCACAATTTCGAATTCGCCAATACCGAGATGCTGCATCGCCATTTCGTCGATGCCGAGAAGGAATGCCGGGCGCTGCTCGATGCCGGAGCCCCCGGCGACAATGCCAACCAGCGCCTGCACAAATGCGTCTTCCCGGCCTATGACCAGTGCATCAAGGCAAGCCATGTCTTCAACCTGCTTGATGCCCGCGGCGTCATCTCGGTTACCGAGCGCCAGAGCTACATCCTGCGCGTGCGTACGCTCGCCAAGGCCTGTGGCGAAGCCTTCCTGCTGACCGACGCCGGCGGCGTCAACCTGGGCAAAGAAGCGGCATAACGCAACAGCTCGCCAGCCGTATCGTCCATATAAACGGCTGGTCGGGCACCCCGAATCCTCACGGATATCGGCGTTTGACGGCAGCCGGCAAAACCGCTTAGTCTCCGCCTCAACTTTACTTCGCTGCGGGGGATTCGCGATGTATATTGCGCTTGGCGTCATCGTTCTGGTCGCGCTCTATCTCGTCTTCGTCTACAACGGCCTGGTTCGCGCGCGGCAGATGGCGGAAGAAGCCTGGTCGGGCATCGACGTCCAACTCAAGCGCCGCGCCGACCTGATCCCGAACCTGATCGAGACGGTCAAGGGTTATGCCGCCCATGAAAAGTCGACGCTCGAAGAGGTGGTTGAGCTCCGCAACAAGGCGCAGGCCGTGCCATCAGGCGATGTCGCGGGCAGGGCGCAGGCGGAAGGGCTGCTTGGCCAGGCGCTCGGCCGGGTCATCGCGCTCGCCGAGGCCTACCCGGATCTTAAGGCCAATGAGAATTTTGCCGAGCTGCAGGCCTCGCTGGAAACCATGGAAGGCGAGCTGCAGATGGCGCGGCGTTATTACAACGGTGCCGCCCGCGACCTGAACGTCAAGGTCGAAAGTTTTCCGTCCAATCTCGTCGCCGGCCAGTTCGGTTTTGCCAAGCGGGAATATTTCGAAATCACCAACGAGGCCGACCGCGCCGTTCCCACCGTGAAATTCTGACGATCCGGCATTTTGCCTTTGCGAGAAAGCGATTAAGAGCAAGGGCAGATCGCGGCCGGCTAGAGCATGTCGCGCAAAAGTGTGCAGCGGTTTTGCGATAACGACATGCGCAAAACCAAAGACCTAAAGCGCGGCAAGCGCTTCAGGGTCGCCCTATGGACGGAAGAACAGCATGACACGCACAGCCAAACTCACGATCATCCCGCCGGGCAGGCCGCTTTCGGGCCGCGCCATGCCGCCGGGCTCCAAGTCGATTACCAATCGCGCGCTTCTGCTCGCCGGTCTTGCAAAGGGAACGAGCCGGCTGACCGGGGCGCTGAAGAGCGACGATACGCGTTATATGGCCGAAGCGCTGCGCGCCATGGGTGTTGCGATCGACGAGCCTGACGATACCAGCTTCGTCGTCACCGGCAGCGGCAGGCTGCTGGCGCCGAAAGCGCCGCTCTTCCTCGGCAATGCCGGCACGGCGACCCGCTTCCTGACGGCGGCTGCGGCTTTGGTCGACGGCACCGTCATCGTCGATGGCGACGAGCATATGCGCAAGCGCCCGATCGGCCCGCTGGTCGAGGCGATGCGCACGCTCGGCATCGACGTCACCGCCGAGACTGGCTGCCCGCCGGTCACCGTCAGGGGCACCGGCCGCTTTGAGGCCGACCGAATCCTGATCGATGGCGGCCTGTCCAGCCAATATGTTTCGGCGCTGCTGATGATGGCGGCCGGCGGCGACCGTCCTGTCGATATCGAACTCGTCGGTGAGGATATCGGCGCGCTTGGCTATATCGATCTCACGACGGCGGCGATGAAGGCCTTCGGCGCCAAGGTCGAAAAGACCAGTCCCGTCATCTGGCGCGTCGAGCCGACCGGCTACCGGGCCGCCGATTTCATCATCGAGCCGGATGCATCCGCCGCGACCTATCTCTGGGCGGCCGAAGTGCTGAGTGGTGGCAGGATCGATCTCGGCGTGCCGAACGATGCCTTCACCCAGCCGGATGCCAAGGCCTACGAGGCGATCGCCAAATTCCCGCATCTGCCGGCTGAAATCGACGGCTCGCAGATGCAGGATGCGGTTCCGACGATCGCGGTGCTTGCCGCTTTCAATGAGACGCCGGTCCGCTTCGTTGGCATCGCCAATCTGCGAGTCAAGGAATGCGACCGCATCCGCGCCCTGTCCACGGGGCTCAACAATATCCGCGCAGGCCTAGCCGTCGAGGACGGCGACGATCTGATCGTCCATTCCGATCCTGCTCTCGCCGGTCAGACGCTGCCGGCTGAGATCGACAGCTTCGCCGATCACCGCATCGCCATGAGTTTCGCACTCGCCGGGCTGAAGATCGACGGCATCACCATTCTCGATCCCGACTGCGTCGGCAAGACCTTCCCCGCCTACTGGCGGACACTGGCAGCACTTGGCGTGACCTATCAGGACCAAGATTGACGAAACACGCAGCCGAGGCTGCCGGCGGGGAGACAGGGATGGGGCGTCGGTTTTTCGGATTTTGCTTTGCACTCCTGTTGATGCTTGCCGCCCCCGCGGCCTTTGCCGCCGAGGTGATCGACAGTTTCGCCTCCGATATCACGCTCGACAAGAACGGCGCGATGTCGGTGACGGAGACGATCACCGTCAATGCCGAGGGAAATCAGATCAACCACGGCATCTTCCGTGACTTCCCGCTCTATTTCAGCGATGCCGCGGGCCGTCGCCGCAGCGTCGATTTCGATATGGTCTCGGTCCAGCGCGATGGCGAGGACGAGCCCTGGCACACCGAATCGATATCAGGCGGTATCCGCATCTATGCCGGTTCTGCCGATGTGACGGTAACGCCGGGCCGTCATCGATATGTCTTCACTTACAGGACCAATCGCCAGATCCGTTATTTCGACGATCATGACGAACTCTATTGGAACGTCACCGGCAATGGCTGGATCTTCCCGATCCGCTTGGCCACCGCGGCGGTGAAGCTGCCGCCCGGCGTCGGCGCGACGGAGACGATCTTCTTCACCGGCCCCGAGGGCGCGACGGGAAAGAATGCCCGCGTCAGCGAGACCGGCGCCGGGCTGGTCTTTTCCACCACCATGCCCCTTGGCCCCAACGAAGGCCTGACCTTTGCAATCCGCATGCCGAAAGGGTCGATCGATCCGCCGAGCGCGGACATGGAAAGCACATGGTGGTTGAAGGACAACCGCAATTATTTCATCGGCTTCGGCGGCCTGATCCTCGTTTTCGCTTACTACACCCGCTCCTGGCTGAAGGTCGGCCGTGATCCCGCCCGTGGTGTCGTCGTGCCGCGCTGGGACGCGCCTGACGGCATCTCGCCGGCGCTGGTCAACTACATCGACAATAAGGGCTTCTCCGGCGAGGGCTGGACGGCGCTGTCCGCCACCGCGCTCAATCTTGCCGTCCGCGGTTACGTCAAACTCGAAGACCTGAAGAATTCGATCGTCATCCAAGGCACCGGCAAGCCGCTCGGCAAGGAGAAGTTCCAGGCCGGCGAGATCGAATTGCTGAAGGTTGCCGGCGGTGCCGGCTCGTCCCTGACGATCGACAAGGCCAATGGCGAGCGGGTGAAGTCCGTCGGCCAGGCATTCCGCTCGGCGATCGAGAAGGAGCATCGCGGCAAATATTACAATTCCAACCTGATCTATACCGCAGGCGGCATCGCGCTCAGTGCCGCGGCCCTGGTGATCCTGTTCGTCTTCGGTTCGCTGGAGCCCGACACCATCGCGGTGATGCTGATCCCGATCGTCATCTCGGTCTTCGTTTCGGTCTTCGTCGCCGGCCTCGTCAGGTCGCTGCATCGCGGCAAGTCGCTGTTCGGCAAGATCATCGCCATCATCTCCGCCGCGATCGGCGTCTTCGTCGGCATCAGCATCCTGGCGACCATGGGGCTGGCGCTTGCCTCCTCCTTGGTGGAACTGCACGAAACGCCGATGCTCTTTGCTGTCGGCGGCATCGTGCTTTTGAACATCCTCTATTTTTTCATCATGGGCGCGCCGACCCCGCTCGGCGCCAAGATGATGGACGGCATAGACGGCCTGCGCCAATATCTGACGCTTGCCGAAAAAGACCGGATGAACACGGCTGGCGCCCCTGATATGTCGCCGCGGCATTTCGAGACGCTGCTGCCCTATGCGGTGGCGCTCGGCGCCGAAAAGCCCTGGTCGCGCACCTTCGAAACCTGGCTTGCGGCAGCTGCTGCCGGCGCGGCTGCCGCCTATGCGCCCGCCTGGTATTCCGGCAACTTCAACAGTGGCAGCTTCTCCGATCGCATAGGCGGCTTTTCCTCTTCGATGGCCTCGACCATCGCGTCGACAATTCCCGCGCCACCGCCGTCGAGCTCATCCTCCGGTTTTTCCGGCGGCGGCTCGTCCGGCGGCGGTGGTGGAGGCGGTGGGGGCGGGGGTTGGTAAGCTTTCCTGCTTGACCTTTCGGCCCCTGGCCCTTAACCGCCAGACAGAAAAGGAAAGGGTGGCGCATGAAGGTTCTGTTGATCGGATCGGGCGGACGCGAGCACGCACTCGCCTGGAAGCTGGCGCAATCGCCGTTGATGAGCGAATTCTATGCCGCACCCGGCAATCCCGGCATTGCCGAACATGCCATCCTCGTGCCCTTAAATATCGAGAATCACGACGCAGTCGCGGCCTTCTGCAAGGACAAGGCGATCGATTTCGTCGTCGTCGGCCCGGAGGCGCCGCTGGTTGCCGGCCTCGCCGACCGGCTGCGCGCCGATGGCCTGGCGGTCTTCGGCCCCTCCGCTGCCGCAGCCCAGCTCGAGGGTTCCAAGGGCTTCACCAAGGATATCTGCGCCCGCTACGATATTCCGACAGGCGCTTACCAGCGCTTCAACAATGGACCGAAGGCGAAAGCCTATATCCGCGCCGAAGGCGTGCCGATCGTCGTCAAGGCCGATGGTCTTGCCGCCGGCAAGGGCGTGACGGTTGCGATGACGCTCGATGAAGCCTTGGCCGCGGTCGACGACTGCTTCGAGGGCGCGTTTGGCACTGCCGGCGCTGAAGTCGTCGTCGAAGCCTATCTCGATGGCGAGGAAGCGAGCTTCTTCTGTCTCTGCGATGGCAAACATGCGCTGCCGCTCGCAACCGCCCAGGATCACAAGCGGGTGGGCGAGGGCGATACCGGCGTCAATACCGGCGGCATGGGCGCCTATTCGCCTGCGCCTGTGATGACTGCCGAGATGGTCGAGCGCACCATGAAAGAGATCATCGAACCGACGATCCGCGGCATGGCCGAGAGCGGACATCCCTTCTCCGGCGTCTTTTTCGCCGGGCTGATGATCACCAGGAAGGGGCCGGAGCTGATCGAATACAATGTCCGCTTCGGCGACCCCGAATGCCAGGTGCTGATGATGCGGTTGAAGAGCGATCTCCTGCCGCTGCTGCTCGCCACCGCCCACGGCACGTTGGATCAGGTCAACGCCGAATGGAGCGACGATCCGGCACTGACGGTGGTCATGGCCTCGAAGGGTTATCCCGGCGCCTACGACAAGAACACGCCGATCCTCTCCCTGCCGGATGCAGGCGAGGGCGAGAAGGTGTTTCATGCCGGCACGGGTCTGAAGGACGGCGCGCTGGTTGCGACCGGCGGCCGCGTGCTGAACGTCACCGCGTCAGGCGGCACGGTCGCCGAGGCCAAGGACCGCGCCTATGCGCTGCTTGACGAGGTGAGATGGGAAAACGGCTTCTGCCGGCGCGACATCGGTTGGCGGGCGATCGAGCGCGAAACCGGCTTGGAATGAGTATAAACCGCCGCGTTCTTTAAATTTTTACCCTTTCCCCTGACGGGATGGAAACAAAGCTGCGCTAATTTGCTCCCAAGATGAGACGGAGTAACTTTGATGCGTCAGATTTTCCTCGGTGCGGCAATCCTGCTGATGGCAGGCTCAGCAATGGCGTCCTCGATAGAGGTGGTTGGCAAGACCGCGCCGTCCGCTGAAGGCAGCATCGTCACCGAAAGCTGCGCCCATTGCCCGCCACTCCAGGCCGAGCTGACCAAGAGGGACTATACGGTGCCGGAGCTGAAGCCTGGCGTCCTCCAGGCGAGTGAAATCCGAGATGTCGGCGGCGAAAAGAAGATCTATCGTACCGAAGGCTGGATGGGCGGCTCGCCCGTCGTCTTCGTCAGCAAGGCGACCCCGGAAGCGATGCTTGCCGCGGCGCCTTCCGCCCCGCCTGTCGACGGCATCGACATGAATGCGACGACGGCGGCCGTCATCGGCGGCGACGCCAAGCCCGTTGCCGCCGGCATGGCGGAACAACCGGCAGCCCTTAACGTTTCCGAATTCAAGCTGCGTTTCTAAAGCATGTCGCGCAAAAGTGCGCGGCGCTTTAAAACCAAAATTCCCTGCCCCTGCCTGATCAAGGTTTCGATCGATTGGGGTTCCACCACCGGTGGACCGAATGCACCCTCGATGAGCAGCGAGGGTGCATTCTTGTTTTGATATGCTGAGATCCGGCGGTTTTGCTTTGTAAATTACCCCTCGATTTTTAGGGAAACTCGCGCCGCGAACAATAAAGTTAAAGCTTTTTTATAGGGTGAGCATCAAATTGTTCCTTACCCGGTCGCAGCATGTTTGTTTTAGCAGCGGTAGACGCGTCCTCTCTTTGGCGCGCTCGCACAGGCGGTAGAAAACCGCACCGGAATGCAGCCATCCATTCCCGTTGCGAGGCGTCATGAAAAATTTGAAGATATCGAAGCAGCTCATATTGCTGGTCGTCGGCCTGATGATCGCCTTTGCGATCGCCACCTCCCTGCAGATCCGCTCCTCGGTCGATGCGATCTACAAGGAGCGTTACGACATGCTGCGCGCCGAGGTTCAGTCGGCGGTCTCCGTTCTCAAGCTTTACCAGGCCAAGGTCACATCAGGCGAAATGACGCTGGAGGATGCCCAGAAGCAGGCCTACACCACCGTCAACGGGATGAAATACGATCCGGACGGCTATTTCTTCGGCTATAGCTACGACGTCCAGATGATGTTCCATTACGACGCTGCGAAAGTCGGGCAGAACCTGAAGGCGCAGCCGGACAGCAAGGGCAAGCTCTATCGCGAAGAACTGGTTAAGCTCGGGCAGCAGGGCGGCGGTCTCGTCGAATATTATTCCACCAGCAAACCGGGCCAGCCGGTCGGCGATTACCGCAAGACGGCCTATGGACAAGCCTTCGAACCCTGGAAGGTCGTCGTCGTCACCGGCGTCTATATGGACGATCTCGATGCGCAGATAAACAGCACGATCCTGACTGCACTGTCCGGCAGCATCGTCCTGTTCTTCCTTGCCATGGCCGCCGCCTACTTCGTCATCCGCGGCATATCGGGACCTCTCAACAACGTCCATGCCGCTCTGAAGGCTGTCGCCGAAGAGGATGTTTCGATCGCCATCCCGCATATCGGCATGAACAATGAAGTGGGCATGATGGCCAAGGCGACGCAGTCGCTGCAGGAAAAGATCAGGGAACGCCATGCGATGTCCGATCGCGAGGCGGCCCAACAGCTGGCGCTGGAAAGCGAGCGCGAAAACAATCTGCGCCAGCAGCAGGACGAAGCAACGCTGCAGGCGCGGGTGGTGACGACGATCGGCCAGGCGCTGGAGATGATCGCCCGCGGCGACCTCACTGTCCGCTGCGCCGATCTCGGCCAGAAATACGCCGCCCTTCGCGATAACTTCAACGATGCGCTGTCGCATCTCGAAGCCGCCATGGCCAAGGTCAGCGCCAAGGGCACCGATATCGGCACCAGCAAGGAAGAGATCCGCCGCGCTTCCAACGAGCTGTCGCAGCGCACCGAGCGCCAGGCCGCCAGCCTGGAAGAAACCTCAGCCGCACTCGATGAACTGACCGTCGCCGTCCGCCAGACCGCCGATGGCGCCCATGAAGCCAGCAAACGCGTCCACTCGGTCAGCACCGAGGCGACCCACAGCGATGCGATCGTCACCCAGGCGATCGAGGCGATGAGCGGCATCGAGAAGTCGTCGTCGGAGATCACCAAGATCATCGGCGTCATCGACGAGATCGCCTTCCAGACCAATCTGCTGGCGCTGAATGCCGGCGTCGAGGCAGCGCGCGCCGGTGAAAGCGGCAAGGGTTTTGCGGTTGTCGCCCAGGAAGTCCGTGAGCTTGCCCAGCGCTCCGCCGCTGCGGCCAAGGAGATCAAGGATCAGATCGCCCGCTCCTCCAGCCAGGTCGACCACGGCGTCCGTCTGGTCGGCGAGGCAGGCGAGGCGCTGAAGCGCATCTCCGACCAGATCAAAGCCGCCAATGAGATCGTCGCCAAGATCGCCCACAGCGCCTCCGAACAGGATACGACGCTGCGCTCGATCTCCTCGTCGATGAACCAGCTCGATGCCGCCACCCAGCAGAATGCCGCCATGGCCGAGGAGACCACGGCATCGGCCGAAACACTCGCCAGCGATACCGACGAGCTGATCGACCTCATCCGCGGCTTCCGCGTCAGTGGGGCCAACACAGCTACCGCTGCACATCAGGGTCGCCGCGCCGCATAAACGGCGCGGGAACAATAAGAAATTTTATCACCAAATTCTTAGCGGCCGTCGGTTCTCCGGCGGCCGTGCCATTTTGAAGTTCATTGCGCGATACGTTCGATCAACAGTTCGATCTCGCGATCGGAAAACACTTCGACGCCGGCTGCCTTCAGCGCCGCCGCCGTCACGCCGTTGCCGGTCTGCTTACGGCCGGAAAACGTGCCGTCATAAATGAAACCGGACCCGCAGGACGGGCTGCCGTCGATGAGCAGCGCATAATGGCAGCCGGCTTGCAGTGCGAGCGTCACGGCATTCTTGGCAGCCTGCAGGAATTCTTCTGTCACATCGGCGCCCGTCAGCTCGACAACCCGCGCCTTGCCGGCCAGCACCTCTTCGCCGGTTGCCGCCTCTGCGATCTCCGCGGGCGGCCGCGGCACCGTCATGCCTGCCGACATCTCGGGACAGATAGTCACCAGCCGGCCCTCGGCCCGCCAACGCTCGATCGCCGGGTGAAGCAACGGCTTCGCCCGCCCGTCATACCGAACGGCGTGGCCCATGAGACAGGCGCTGACGAGAATCTTGCTCTGCATGTCTCTTGAATAGCGCCGCGGCGGCGGCAATGCCAGCGTTGGATAGCCGCTCTTCAAGGGGTAACGACTGCACCAGCCCCTCATCCGCCTGCCGGCACCTTCTCCCCGCTCGCGGGGCGAAGGGGATAGCCGCAACCTCTCCGTTCCTCGCCCACCTCTCGTAGGGCACGTCCCCTCGCCCCGTTTACGGGGAGAGGGTTAGGGTGAGGGGCAGATGTTTTTGAGATGGCGCAACATCGGCGCCAAACGTATTTAATCCCAGCACCCACGTGGCAAGCGCCGCGTGCGTACTGGCAACATCACCCCGAAATCTTCGAGAAGTCCGCAACCGTTCCCGTCGCCTCGCGGATCAGTCGCAGCAGGGCGAGACGGTTGGCGCGGATGGCGGCGTCCTCGTCGTTGACGAGTACCTCTTCGAAGAAGCGGTCGACCGGGCCGCGCAGCTTGGAGAGCGCTTCCATCGCCGAGCGGAAATCCTCACCGGCAACGGCGTCCGAGGCATCCTTCGAGGCGCTGGAGATTGCGGTGAAGAGCTCCTTCTCGGCATCGAGCTTCAGAAGCGCTGGCGAAACGCCGTCGGCGATCACGGTGCCCTTCTTTTCCTCGGCGGCGAGCAGCTGCGTCGCGCGTTTGGTGCCGGCAAGCAGGTTCTTGCCGTCTTCCGAGGTGATGAAGGCCGTCAGCGCTTCGACGCGGCGCGCCACCATCAACAGGTCGTCGGCATCAGGCGTCAGCACGGCGTCGATCAGATCGTGGCGGGCGCCCTGGTCGCGCAGATAGACCTTGAGACGGTCGTGGAAGAAGGAGAGCAGGTCGCCATCCCTGGTCGTTGCCATCAGCGGCAGGCGGATCCTTCGCTCGAGCAGGATCCTGACGACACCGAGTGCAGCGCGGCGCAGCGCAAACGGATCCTTCGACCCGGTCGGCTTTTCGTCGATCCCCCAGAAGCCGATCAGCATATCGAGCTTGTCGGCAAGGGCGATGGTGATCGCCACTCTGTCCTCCGGCACGCGGTCCGACGGACCCTGTGGCTTGTAATGGTCCTCGATCGCTGCGGCAACGGAGGCACTCTCGCCCTGCAGCACCGCATATTTGCGGCCCATCAAGCCCTGCAGTTCGGGGAATTCGCCAACCGCTTCGGTGCGCAGATCGGCCTTGGCGAGCACGGCGGCGCGATCGGTGAGAGCCGCGTCGGCGCCGGTGATATCAGCCAATTCCTTGGCCAGCGTGCGGATGCGGGCGACGCGTGCGCCCTGCGTGCCGAGCTTGGCATGGAAGGTCACGTTGAGCGCATCGAGCTTGGCCATGCGCTGGTCGAGCGGCTTGTTGATGTCGAGGCCGAACTTTGCCGCCGAAGCCGTGAGCGTATCGAGATCCGGCAGATTGCCCTGGTCGCGCTTCCAGAAATGCAGCGCATCGGAAAGCCTTGCCCGCACCACCTTGCCGTTGCCGTGTACGATTTCCTTGCCGCCGTCGCTTGCCTGGATGTTGGAGACGAGGATGAACTTGTTCGACAGCGTCTCGCTGCCGCTCGCGCGCGTCACGAAACATTTCTGGTTGGTCTTGATCGTCAGCCGGATGATTTCGGAGGGGATCGAGAGATAATCCTCCTCGAAACTGCCCATCAGCACCTGCGGCAATTCGACGAGGCCGGAGACTTCTTCCAGCAGACCTTCGTCTTCCACCAGCTCCAGCCCGTTGGCAAAGGCGATGTCGCGGGCATCGTGCAGGATGATGTCCTTGCGTCGCTCGGCGTCGAGGATGACCTTCGCCTTTTCCAGGTTCGCCGCATAATCGTCGAAGCGCCGCACGGTGATCGCCTCGGGCGCATGGAAGCGATGGCCGTAGGTGATGTTGGAAGCGGTGATGCCGTCGATCTCGAAGGGGATGACGGTAGTCTCTTCATGCTCCGGGCCGAAGGTACAGACGATCGACTGCAGCGGCCGCACCCAGCGCAGGGCGCCGGGCTTCGACGAGGCCTTGCCCCAGCGCATCGATTTCGGCCAGGGAAAATCGCGGATGATGCCGGGCATAATATCGCTGACAATCTCTTCCGTCGCGCGGCCGGGCTTGGAGATGACCGCGACGTAGAAATCGCCCTTCTTCGGATCGCTCACCACCTGCGCCTCGGAAACCGAGGAAAGCCCGGCGCCGCGCAAAAAGCCTTCAATCGCCTTCTCGTTGGCGTCGGTGCGCGGTCCCTTGCGTTCCTCGCGCACATCGGCGGAGCGTGCCGTCAGGCCATGGATGTCGAGCGCAAGCCGCCGCGGCGTCCAGTATTCGCGTGCGCCCTCGTAGGACAGACCCGCTTCGACAAGCGCATCGGTGACGAGCTTCTTCAGGTCGCCGGCAGCCTTGCGCTGCATGCGGGCCGGAATCTCTTCGGAGCGGAGTTCGAGAAGAAGGTTTGGCATGTCGAATTTCCTTGCCTCCCGCGACAGGGGAGGGATGGCATAGGCGCCGGTTCAAAACGTTGCTTCTGCTAGCAAAGAATGGCGCATCTGCACAACCGCAAAATCGCCGTCTTTCCGGCCTGCTTATCCTGTGGATCGGCGCTCGGCCGTAAACTCCAACATTGCCTTGCCGCTTTTCGCCGCTATGGTCCCGCCACCTCTGACGAAACAGGAAATCTCATGGCCGCAGACCTCCGTTTTCTCGCAGCCCGCATCTCCGCCGAAATCAACGCCCGGCCCGAACAGGCCAAAGCCGCCATCGAGCTGCTCGACGAAGGCGCAACCGTGCCCTTCATCGCCCGCTACCGCAAGGAAGTGACGGGCGGGCTTGACGATACGCAGCTGCGCAATCTCGCCGAGCGGCTGGTCTATCTGCGCGAACTCGAAGCCCGGCGCGACGCGATCGTCGAATCGATCACCGGCCAGGGCAAGATGACCGACGAGCTGATGGTGAAGGTCGCAGGTGCCGAAACCAAGGCCGAGCTCGAAGATCTCTATCTGCCCTACAAGCCGAAGCGCCGCACGCGGGCCGAAATCGCCCGCGAACGCGGCCTCGGCCCGCTCGCCGAGACGATCCTTGCCGACCGAGCCAGGGAACCGGCGGTATTGGCCGAAGGCTTCGTCACAGCTGATGTACCCGATGTGAAGACGGCGCTCGAAGGCGCGCGCGACATCATCGCCGAAGGCATTGCCGAAAATGCCGACCTTCTCGGCAAGCTGCGCGCCCATATGCGCCAGGCTGCGCTGCTGAAGGCGAAAGTCGTCGACGGCAAGCAGGCGACGGGCGAGAAGTTTTCCGACTATTTCGACCATTCCGAACGCTGGGCGACCGCCCCCGGCCACCGCGCGCTCGCCATGCTGCGCGGCTGGAACGAGGAGGTGCTGACGCTGACGATCGAGGCCGACGCCGAGACGACTTCTCCGAACAAGCCGGTCGAACGCATGATCGTGGCGGCCTACGAGATCGGTACGAGCCGTCCCGGCGACCGCTGGCTGATGGAGGTCGCAAGCTGGACCTGGCGCGTCAAGCTTTCCATGTCGCTCTCGCTCGACCTGATGCGGGAACTGCGCGAAAGGGCCGAAGAGGAGGCGATCCATGTCTTCGCCCGCAATCTCAAGGACCTGCTTTTGGCAGCGCCCGCCGGCTCGCGCGCGACGATGGGCCTCGATCCCGGCATCCGCACCGGCGTCAAGGTCGCCGTCGTCGACGGCACCGGCAAGGTGGTGGCGACATCGACCGTCTATCCCTTCCAGCCGAGGAACGACGTGCGTGGCGCCCAGGTCGAACTCGCATCGCTGATCCGCAAGCATAATGTCGAGCTGATCTCGATCGGCAACGGCACCGGCAGCCGCGAAACCGAAAAGCTGGTGGCCGACATGCTGGCCGAGTTGCCGGCGCCGAAGCCGACCAAGGTCATCGTCTCGGAAGCCGGCGCCTCGGTCTATTCCGCCTCGGCGACGGCAGCGGCTGAGTTTCCCGATCTCGACGTGTCGCTGCGCGGCGCCGTCTCCATCGCGCGGCGCCTGCAGGACCCGCTGGCCGAACTGGTCAAGATCGAGCCGAAGTCGATCGGCGTCGGCCAGTATCAGCATGACGTCGACCAGCAGAAGCTGTCGCGTTCGCTCGATGCCGTGGTGGAAGATGCGGTGAATGCCGTCGGTGTCGACCTCAACACGGCGTCAGCGCCGCTGCTCTCGCGCGTCTCCGGCCTCGGCCCGTCGATCGCCGATGCCATCGTCCGCCATCGCGACAGCGAGGGCCGTTTCGAGACGCGAAAGGATCTGCTGAAGGTCGCACGCCTCGGCGGCCGCACCTTCGAGCAATGCGCCGGCTTCCTGCGCATCCCCAACGGCAAGGAGCCGCTCGACTCCTCCTCGGTCCACCCGGAGGCCTATGGCGTCGCCAAGAAGATCGTTGCCGCCTGCGGCCGTGATCTGCGCGCGCTGATGGGCGATAGCGCCGTGTTGAAATCGGTCGATCCGCGCCAGTTTATCGACGAGAAATTCGGTCTGCCGACGGTCAGGGACATTATCGCAGAGCTGGAAAAGCCCGGCCGCGACCCGCGTCCGAGCTTCAAGACCGCGACCTTTGCCGAGGGAGTCAACGAAATTTCCGACCTGAAGCCCGGCATGGTGCTGGAAGGCACGGTGACCAACGTCGCCGCCTTCGGCGCCTTCGTCGATATCGGCGTGCACCAGGATGGTCTGGTGCACGTGTCCCAGCTTGCCGATCGTTTCGTCAAGGACCCTCACGAGGTCGTCAAGGCCGGCGATGTCGTCAAGGTGCGTGTTGTTGAAGTCGATGCCAAGCGCAAGCGCATCGCTCTCTCGATGAAACGTGATGACGGCTCTTCAGCGCCGCCGCCGCGTGGTGATTCTCGCGGAAGTCAGGGTTCCCGGCCGCAGAACGAGCGCCGGCCGGCGGCGCAGAAAGCCGAAAGCCAGGGTGCATTCGGTGCAGCACTTGCCGAAGCCATGAAGCGAAAATAAGGGTTTAGCCGGAATTTCGGCAAAAATGCAACAGTTTGGCAGCGTTCTGAGCGGAGTGCTAAATCCGGCGCTTGTAAGGCGAAAGAGAGCGATTAAGTTGATGTGACCATCCTGTCACATTTGCGAGGCGTCCATGGCGTCGGCATTCTTATCGATCGTCCAGCAAATCGTCCGCAAGGGTTCGTTGAAACTTACCCTTGCCAATGGCGAAACCCACATTATCGGCGACGGCACCGGTGAAACCGTTGTCGCCCGCCTTGCCGATCAGGAGGCCGAGGACGCCATCCGGCGCGACCCGACCATGAAGCTCGGCGAAATGTACATGCAAGGCCGGTTCATTCTCGAACAGGGCAACATCTATGATTTCCTGTCGCTGGTGAAGCAGAACACCACCAACGAGATCTTCGATTTCAAGATGGCGGCACTGCTCCTCGGCCGCATTGCCTGGCAGCAGCTGAAGAGCCGCGTGCCGGTCAATCGCAACAAGCACAATGTCGCCCATCATTACGACCTGTCGGCCAAGCTCTTCGATCTTTTCCTCGACGAGGACTGGCAATATTCCTGCGCCTATTTCGAGCCGCCGGGCATTGGTCTCGACGAGGCGCAGCTCGCCAAGAAGCGCCATATCGCCGCCAAGCTTCTGCTCGAGCCGAACCAGCGCATCCTGGAGATCGGCTCCGGCTGGGGCGGCATGGGCATGTACCTGACGGAGGCGACGGAAGGTGCCGAGTTCACCGGCATCACGCTGAGCGAGGAACAGCTCAAGGTCTCGCGTAAGCGCGCCGAAAAGCGCGGCCTTGCCAATCGGGTGCGTTTCGAACTGCAGGACTACCGCACCATGACGGGCAGGAAGTTCGACCGCATCGTTTCGGTCGGCATGTTCGAACATGTCGGCATCGGCCATTACGGCAATTTCTTTCGTAAGGTATCGGATCTCCTCGACGACAACGGCGTCATGGTGCTGCATTCGATCGGCCGCCCCAAGCCGAGCTTCGGCACCAATGCCTTCGTCGAGAAATACATTTTCCCGGGCGGCTACATCCCTTCCGTCGGCGAGGTCGTGCCGCCGCTTGAAAAGGCCGGGCTGCTGGTCAAGGATATCGAAATCCTGCCGCTGCATTATGCCTATACGCTGCGTCATTGGCGCGAGCGTTTCGTGGCGCGCAAGGCCGAAGCGGTGGCACTTTACGACGAGCAGTTCTTCCGCATGTGGGAATTCTATCTGGCGGGTTCCGAAATGGGCTTCCGCTGGGACGAGCTTTTCATCCTGCAGATCCAGATCGCCAAGAACCAGTTCGCCGTTCCCGACAATCGCAGTTACATTGCGCGGAATGAAGCGAAGTTGAAGGAATTCGAGGCGAGGCGCGCCCCGCTCGAAAAGGTGACATTCTGATCCCCCGGAAATGACGCTTCCGCTGGCGATTTTGCCGAGGAGCCAATTCTCATGAAAGGTTGTGCCGATGAGCAGTGCGTTTCCCGAGATCTACCTGGTCCGCCACGGTGAAACCGAATGGAGCCTGTCGGGGCGGCATACCGGACGCAGCGATATTCCCTTGACGGCGAACGGCGAGGCCGCCGCCCGCAAACTCGCCGACCGGCTGGCGGGCCTTAGCTTCTCCGCCGTCTGGTCGAGCCCGTCCGAGCGGGCCCGCAAGACCTGCGCGCTCGCCGGGTTCGGATCGGGCGCGGTGATCAAGGACGATCTCGCCGAATGGGACTACGGCTCTTATGAAGGCATCACCACCAAGGCGATCCTTGCCAACCGCCCCGGCTGGCAGCTCTTTCGCGACGGCTGCCCGAAGGGCGAATTCGCCGCCGATGTCGGCGATCGCGCCGACGCCGTGATTAGCGGACTTCGTCAAACGGCCGGCACCATCCTGGTCTTTTCGAGCTCGCATTTCCTGCGCGTCCTCGCCGCCCGCTGGCTCGGCCTGCCGCCGGAAGACGGCTCCCGTTTCGTACTCGATACGGCCAGCATCAGCGTGCTCGGCTACGAGCACGATCTGACCGAGCCGGTCATCCGCCGCTGGAACCAGCGGTAAAAACCAGACGCAGTCGTCTGCCTGCTCAATCTCGCCGCCGTGGTTAACATTGGGGTAACGACATCGGGATAGATGTAGCGAGCGCCGCCCTCCGCGGCTTTGTTTTTGCGTTTTCTGGAGTGTGGACGTGTCTCATCGATCAGTCGTATCGATCTCTTTGGCTATTGCCCTTTTATCTGCTGGCTCGGCGGCCGCCCAGGAAAGCGGCCAGCACTTCTGGTCCGGCGACTGGTATTTGAGCGTCGGCGTCGCTGGCTTCTCCGCCCCGAAATTCGAGGGCTCGTCGCACAATGAATTCAAGTTCAGCCCGTTGATCTCGGTCGGTCGCCAAGGCGCCGGCCCGCGTTTTTCCTCGCGCAACGACAATCCGTCCTTCGCCCTCATCGACAAGGGCGCTTTCCGCGCCGGCATCGTCGGCAGGTTCGTGCCGTCGCGCGATGACGGCGACGGCAGCGAGCTGAAGGGCTTGAAGAAGGTCAAATGGGGGGCGGAAGCCGGCGGTTTCGTCGAGGTCTACCCGACAGATTTCCTTCGTGCCCGCGCCGAAGTCCGCCAGGGCATCCGCTCGCATGACGGCATCGTCGCCGATCTCGCGGTCGATGCCTTCACCGATATCGCCCCCGACCTCCAGCTATCAGGCGGCCCGCGTGCGACCTTCGCCACCAGCGGCTATTACGACGCCTATTATGGCGTCAACGCCAAGCAGGCGGCGGCAAGCGGCCTTGATCCCTATAAGCCGTCGTCTGGCATCCAATCCTATGGCGCAGGCGCGGCGCTGACCTGGAAGGCGACGGAAAACCTCTCGGCAAGTTCCTTCCTCGAATATAAGCGGCTGGCAGGCCCTGCCGCCGACAGCAGCCTCGTGCGTGACCGCGGCTCGAAGAACCAGGTCCTGATCGGCGTCTCGGCGACCTACAAGTTCAATTTCTCACTGCAGTGATTGACGCGGCTGCGCATCCCATCTCAGATGCGCAGCGCTGTAATGCTTTGAATTGCCCTATAATTTCACCGTTGGATCAGAATCGATCCAACGGTGATGCAAATGGCAGTGCAATGATCGCTTCTTGACCGCATCGACGGCCCGCCGCTAGATGAGCGGCATGCACGATACCGGCGACTTCAACGATCGCGTCTCCGACGCACCTTCCGATAACTGGGTCTACCGGATCCTGCCGCCATGGCTTTGGCCTTATGCACAGCTCGCACGCTGGGACCGCCCCATCGGCTGGCAGCTCTTGATGTGGCCGTGCTTCTGGTCGGCGACACTTGCGGCCAATGCGGCGATCGGCGAGGGGATCTATTCCGGCAGCTTGCTGGTGTCTCATTTGTTCCTTTATTTCATCGGCGCGGTCGCCATGCGCGGCGCCGGCTGCACCTATAATGATCTCGTCGACCACGAGATTGACATGGAAGTGGCGCGCACGCGGTCGCGTCCGCTGCCCTCCGGCCGCGTCACGCGTGCCCACGCGAAAATCTTCATCGGCCTGCAGGCGCTGGTCGGCCTCATCGTGCTGTTGCAGTTCAACTGGCTCAACGTCTTCCTCGGCGTGCTCTCGCTCGGGATCGTGGCGTTCTATCCCTATGCCAAACGTTTCACCGACTGGCCGCAATTCTACCTCGGACTTGCCTTCTCCTGGGGCGCGCTGATGGGCTGGGCCGGGATTATGGGCGGGCTCTCCTTCGCCGCTATCCTGCTCTACGCCGCCTCCGTCGCCTGGACGATCGGTTATGACACGATCTATGCGCATCAGGACAAGGAGGATGACGAGCTGATCGGCGTCCGCTCCACCGCGCGCCTGTTCGGCGACAGGACACGGTTATGGCTGATCGGCCTTTATGGGCTGACGCTGCTGCTGATGTTTATCGCTTTCGCTCTCGCCGGCGCCAATCTCATCGCTTTCCTGGCCTTGCTCGGCGCCGCCGGCATGTTCGCTTGGCAGATCGTCCGGCTCGATATCAACGATCCCGACCAGTGCCTGGCGCTCTTCAAATCGAACAACCGCGTCGGCCTGATCATCTTCTTCGGCCTCTTCGTCTCGCTGCTGTTTGCCATTCCCTGATTGGGACGGTGGATGAAACGATAAACCCGGCGCGGGCGCCGGGTTTCAAAATGGCATTGCCACATTGGGACTTTCGCGATCTCGCTTAAGTCCGGGCGATAATTTCCTTGCCCTCAATCTTCATGGCGACGCCCAGCCGGCCGGTGGTGCGGCGCACGAGGAAGCGCGGGCGGCGGTTGGCGAAGTAGGAATGACGGCGGCGCGGCTTGAGGTCGCTGGTGCGCAAGGCGCCGATGTGATCCTCGAGCGGCCGGGCGACGCCGTCGGCCTCGACCATCAGCATCGGAATGCGGAAGGCTTCGGACCAGCTTCGCCAGTCGGCGGCGATGTCGCTGAGATCATGGGCGACGAGCAGCGGAATGCAGAGCTCCGGATCGGTGTGATGGAGTTCGAGAGTGACAGTGACATCGCCGTCGCCATGGTCGATGGCGCGGGCGGCGACGCCCTTGAAAACGCGCTTCGGCAGCGCAATCGAGAGCGGCAGGCCGCTGGAGGGGAGGACCTTGCGCAGGACCGCACCGCGTTCGTCTATGGTGATATTGACGTCATCCGAACAATCGTGGATGGCGTAGCTGACCTGCTGGGGAAAGCGGGACGGATCGAGGCGTAACGTCGTGCCAGCCCAGGCGGGCTTCATAACGGGATTGTTCATTTCATTCTACCCTTGTCTTACCTGAGAGCCGATTTCCGGTCTTCTCCTTGGGACTTTTCGTCCTCTATGGCCGACAATAGGCAGCCGCCGTTCCGTACAGCTTAAAAATTGCGGTTAAGAAAACTTTGCCTCCTCTGATGGTTATCAAAACCGAATCCGGCAGGGTTTCCGGAAGGTGAACGGTGTGGTGTCCTGGAATGATGCATCCGCAGGTAAGCCTCAGGTAAGCTTTCTATGGCAAAATATGCTCACCAGCATTTCGTCCGTTCTTTTAGAGATTTTGCCGAAAAGGGCGCTTTCCATGATCACGGCTTCCCTCGCTTACACGATCCTGTCGCGGGACATGACGTCGAGCCTCAACAAGGTCGCGTCGCAGACGACGGTCAAGAAGGATGCCCAGTATTACGCCGACCATATCAACAAGGTCACCAATGTCGACGACTTCCTCGGCGACTACAAGCTCTACAGCTATGCGATGAAGGCCTATGGCCTCGAGGACATGACCTACGCCAAGGCCTTCATGAAGAAGGTGCTGGAAAGCGATCTCACCGATCCCGACAGCTACGCCAACAAGCTCTCCGATACGCGCTACCGCGAATTCGCCGCCGCCTTCAATTTCAACGCGCCGGAGAAGGACGTGCAGACGGATGCGCAGGAGGACGAGCTCATCGGCCTCTACAAGCAATCCTTCGCCGATGCCGAAAAGGCCGCGAACGCCGAGAGCACCTATTACAGCAACAATATCGATAGCGTGCAGAGCGTCGACGATCTGGTCAACAACACCCGGTTGCGCACCTATGTGCTGAAGACCTACAAGATCGATCCCACCTATGCGTCGAAGGACTTTCTGCGGCAGGTGCTGACCAGCGATCTCAGCGACCCCACGAGCGTCGTCAATACGCAGGGCGGCGACAAGTATAAGGCGCTTGCCGCCCAGTTCAGCTTCAACGCCGACGGCACCGTCACCGGCACGGCCCAGACCGCCGCGCAGAAGGCTTCGGTCATCGAGTCCTACACGCTGAATTCTCAATCGGTCATCATCGACAATTCGGTCGGCTCCGACGTCTACTATGTCGGCAAGACGGCGGCCGAATACAACAAGGCCTATTACACCGGCAAGATCGGCACGATCACCAATGTCGATGACCTGGTCGCCGACAACCGGCTGACCTCGTATATCAAGACAGCCTACAGCATGGGCGCCGACTTTACCGCTGCAGCGCTGCGCGCGGTGCTGACCGATCCCGGTTATGCCCAGCTGATGGGCTTTACCAATGTCTACAATGCTTTCAATTTCAAGGCGGACGGTTCGACGTCGAGCACGGCGCGCGCCCAGTCTATCGCCCAGGCGAACAACCTGCAGTCGGCTGCGTCGAACACCGGCAGTTATTATACCTTGACCTCGCAATCGAGCAGCATCACCAATGTCGATGATCTGCTCGCCGATGACGTGCTGGCGCGCTATGTCAAGGATGCCTATGGTCTCGGTACGAATTTTAGCAATGCCGACCTCAAGAGCATTCTGACGGATCCGGCCTATGCCGCGGCTCAGGGCCATGCCGACATCAATGCCGACTTCAATTTCCAGGCGGACGGTTCGATTAACGGTTCGATAATTCAGACGGAAGCGCAACGAAAGTCGACTACCGACAAGTCGGCTGCGAACGCCGCGCATTTCAACGGCATGATCGGCAATGTCACCAATGTCGATGACATCATGTCCGATGCCGTTGCCGTCAGCTACATCAGAAACAGCATGCAAATCGCAGACAGCGTCTCCGATGCGACGTTGAGGACCTTCCTGATCGATCCCGCGGCCGCCAGCGCCCAGGGCTATGGCGACGTCCACGATCTTTTCAATTTCAAGACGGACGGTTCTGTCGCCACCCTTTACGCCTCGCAAAGTGCCTCGCAGAGCGCGAGCACCACCAGCAAGGCCAATGATGCGGCCGTCTACTATCAGGCGACCATCGCCGGCATCTCGGACGTCGATCAGTTGTTGGCCGACCAGAAACTGAACAATTTCGTCCGCAACGCCTTCGGCATCCCGTCGACGGTCAGTGATCTCGATCTCAGGAATATCCTGACCGACCAGAGCGGCACCGGCACTTATGCCGACGTTGCTGCTGCCTTCAATTTCAAGGCGGACGGCACGCTTGAAGATGGTATGCAGGCGCAGACGGCCGCCCAGATCAGCAATACGAAAATTAGTGCGACAGCGCGGACCAACGACTATTCCGCACGGATGGGGCCGATCGCCAATGTCGATGATCTCATCGCCGATGACGCCATCACCAATTTCCTGAAGAGCACTTACAATCTGCCTTTCGATATCTCGGACGCCGACCTGAAGAGCATCCTGACCGATGCGACGGCGGCTGCAGCAGCCGGCCACGCTGATCTCAATGCCGACTTCAACTTCGCCGCCGATGGATCGCTTCCAGTCGTCAGCTCGGTCCAGACGGCCGATCAGGCGCAGACCACCAATGACAACTATGCGGCGCGCTACGACGACGAGCGCGACGAGGCGATCGACGAGGTCGCATCCAACTACCAGAAGCTTATGGCCGACAGCAATAGCCTGCTCGATTTCTCCGAGGTCAACAGCGTCAATGATTTCCTGCGCAGCAATTCGGCGGCCGATTTCACCAAGAGCAATGACAATCTCCCGGATCTCTTCCATGTGGCGCTGCAGGCTTTCGGCCTGACCGACCAGGACGTATCGCGTTCGATGATGCGCAAGATCCTGACCAGCGATGCCTATGATCCGAACGGCTATGTCGCTTCGCTCAAGGATGAACGCATCACCAACCTTGCGCGCGCCTTCAACTTCGGTCCCGACGGCAAGGCAGCATCCCCCTTCCAGGCGCTGCCCGACGCGACAATGGCCAAATACGCCACCGACTATAGATCGCATATCACCATGCTGATGAAGGACGGTCCGGTGAAGGACAAGGCGGCGAAGGATGCGACGGCCGAAGTCGATTATTTCGCCAAGGGCATGGCAAAGGTAAAGTCGCTCGACGATTTCCTCGACGACAGCCGGCTGACCGACCTGGTGCTGAAGGCGAATAACCTTGACCCCGAGGACTACGACAAGGCAACGCTGAAGAAGATCTTCACCTCCGATCCCGACGACAAGAAGAGCTATCTCAACGCCACCGCCGACGCGCGATTCAAGGACATCGTCGCCGCCTTCAATTTCGACAAGGACGGCAACCTGACCCGTGCCAAGATCGGTACCATCCAGAACAAGGCGGCCGAGGAACACACCCAGGAGCTCTACGTTCAGCAAACGATGGAAAACCAGGAGGGCGAAAGCAACGACGGCGTCCGCCTGGCGCTCTATTTCAGCCGCAAGGCCTCGAGCATCACCTCGATCTATGGGATCCTCGGCGACAGGGCGCTTTATCAGGTCATCACCACAGCCTACAGCCTGCCGTCGCAGATCTCCGGCATGGATGTCGCCAAGCAGGCCGATCTCATCAACCGCTTCGTCAAGCTCGAGGACCTCCAGGACCCGAAGAAGGTCGATAAGCTGCTGCGGCGGTTCACCGCGATGTACGACGTCCAGAACGCCACCCAGCAGTCGCCGGCGCTGATGATCCTGACCAACGGCGGTACGCAGTAGGCGCCTGATGGCGTGCAGCCTCACGCATCGAGGCTGACAACCTTTCCCGGGTTCATGATATCGGCAGGGTCGAAGGCGCGCTTGATGCGGCGCATCAGCTCGATTTCAATCGCTGGCCGGATCGCCGCCAGTTCGTCGCGCTTCAGCTGACCGATGCCGTGCTCGGCCGAGATCGAGCCATCATGGGCAAGCACCAGTTCATGCACGATATGGTTCATCTCATGCCAGCGGGCAATGAAGGCGTCCTTGTCGGCGCCGAGCGGTTGAGAAATATTGTAATGAATATTGCCGTCGCCCATATGGCCGAAGGCGCAGATGCGGGCGCCAGGCATCGCCGCCATCACCGCTTCTTCCGCCTCGGCCATGAAATGCGGGATCTTCGACACGGGCACGGAAACATCGTGCTTGATCGATCCGCCTTCCGGCTTCTGCGCATCCGACATGCTTTCGCGCATGTGCCAGAGCGCCTTCTGCTGCGCCACGGATGAGGCGATTGCGGCATCGAGCACCAACCCGGCCTCAAAACCCTGTTCCAGCACGCCGCTCATCATCCGTTCCGCCGTCTCGGCCGAATCCGATGTCGAAATGTCGATCAGCACGTACCAGGGGTAGGCCGTTTCCAGTGGATCGCGCACGCCGTCGATATGGCGGGTGGTGATCTCGACGCCGAAACGCGGCATCAACTCGAAACCGGTGAGCGAGGCGCCGCAGAGGCTGGAGGCCAGGTTGAAGAGGGCAAGGGCATCCGTCACCGAATTCAGACCGGCGAAGGCCACCTGATGGCCGAGCGGCTGGGGAAAGAGTTTCAGCACCGCGCCGGTGATGATGCCGAGCGTCCCCTCGGCGCCGATGAAAAGGTCGCGGAGGTCGTAGCCGGTATTGTCCTTCTTCAGGCGGCGCAAGCCGTCCCAGATCTCCCCGGTCGGCAGCACCACTTCAAGGCCGAGGCAGAGCTGACGTATATTGCCATAGGCAAGCACGGCCGTGCCGCCGGCGTTGGTGGAAAGATTGCCGCCGATGCGGCAGGAGCCCTCGGCGCCAAGGGACAGCGGAAACAGCCGCCCATGCGCCTCGGCCGCCTTCTGCACCTCGGCAAGGATGGCACCGCCGTCGGCCACCAGCACGTTCGCCACCGGATCGACATCGCGGATCCTGTTCATGCGTTCGAGCGACAGGATGATATCGGACTTGCCCTGACGCGGTGTCTGGCCGCCGACGAGGCCGGTATTGCCGGTCTGCGGCACGATTGCCGTTCCGGTCTCCGTCGCAAGCCGCATGATATCAGAGACTTCTTCGACCGAACCGGGCTTTAAGAGGAGAGGGGAGGAGCCGTGATAGAGCCCACGGTTTTCGATCAGATGCGGTGCAAGATCGGCCTCGCTACGCAGCGCGTATTTTTCGCCGACGATGGCCGCGAAGCGATCGAGGAGTTCGGTGGAAATGCTGGAATTGCTCATCGGGCTCGGTCCTCCATCGTGATGCGCGGTCCTTCAGTCGCGGGGCGCGGCTGCCCGCTGCAGCCGGTCGTTGATCGCTTCGCCCAGCCCGTCCTCGGGAATCGGCGAAAAGGCAATGCTCTGAGCGCCGCTGGCATCGGCCCGCTTCATATAGTCGAAAAGATTGGCCGCCGCCTCGGCAAGGTCGCCGCGCGGGCTGAGATCAAGGACGATCTTTGCACTGTCCGCGCCGGAGACCACAGCGCTGCCGAAGGCGATCAGCGCTTCGCCGGGTTCGACTGCCGTCGCGTTGAGGCGCACGGAAGCACCCGGCGCGTAATGGGAGGCAAGCATGCCCGGCGCTTCGATGGTCGCCGATGCCGTCTTCGCTCGCAGCAGCGGCTGGCCCGCAACACGCTCGATCTCGCGCGCCGCCAGTCCACCCGGCCGAAGCAGCCTAAGTTGGCCGCCCTCTGCCTTGACGATCGTCGATTCGACGCCGACAGCACTCGGGCCCGCATCGAGGATCATAGGTATTTTCGCCCCGAGATCGGCTTCGACATGGGCGGCGCTCGTGGCGCTGATCCCGCCTGAGGTATTGGCGCTGGGGGCTGCGAGCGGCCGTCCGAAGGCGCCGATCAAAGCGCCTGCAAACCCCTTCGGCACGCGGATGCCGACGCTGTCGAGCCCGGCAGTCGCCAGCGAATGGATCGGGCTTTCCCGCTTCAGCGGCAGCACGAGGGTCAGCGGGCCGGGCCAGAAGGCTGCAGCGAGCGCCCGCGAGACCGGGTCGAACTCGGCATGTTCTTCGGCCATGGAGAGGTCGGCCATGTGGCAGATCAGCGGGTTGAAGCGCGGCCGTCCCTTTGTCTCGTAGATGCGGGCGATGGCTAAAGGATTGGTGGCGTCGGCGGCAAGGCCGTAGACGGTCTCCGTCGGGATGGCGATGGCAAAGCCGTCGGCAAGAGCGGCTGAGGCCGCCTCCAGCGCTGCCTGCCTGTCTGCCGTGATATCGATCGTGCGTGCCATGTCCTGCCCGTGTTCGTCCCGGCAGTCATTAGGCTTTCCGCCGCCCGCGATCAATCGCTTAAAGCTGCCGGATGATTTCGCGCAGCTGTTCGTTGCGGGCGCCGAGCAGCAGGATGTTGCGGATCGCCGCCTGCGGATCGTGGGTGCGGAAAAGCAGGCCGTTGCCGCGCACCGACCGGTCGATGGTCATCTTTTCCGCGGACTCTTCGCCTGGCTTTATGGCGACGGCGAAATACATGCGGGAATAACCGACGTCGATGCGCTCGAAGAAATTGTCGTTGTCGCCGATGTCGGAGTAGAAATTGGTGATATAGAAAGCCCAGCTCACCTCCTCGTAGCGGGCGAACTTCGTCCGTGCGGCGGTGACGTGGCAATAGCCGAGATGCGGGCTATCCTGCAGCGTCCGGTGGAAGATCATCTTCGGAAACTGGATCGAATGGTGGAAACCGTTGATGTTCTGATGCGTTTTTTCGCCGGCCACCTGCAGCTTGCGGCCGGTCTTTGCGGCGACCTCGTCATGGGTGAAATACCGCTTTTCCTCTGCCAGCCAATGCCGCCGCTCGCGGGGAATGCGGCCGGTGCGCAAGAATTCGGAATGAGCGGCAATCAGCTGCGGCTCTTGCGATCTGCTCGCATCTTTCGCGTCGAAATAACGGAGTTTGGCCATGGTTCGCGTTCTTCGGTCGGTCGGTGATCACCAGGAGGATAGGACCGTATGCTTAAGGCGATGTTAAAAAATAGTCTCGCAGCCGGCCGGCGGAAGGGCAAATTCCGGCAGATGTCGCAAACGAGACGGCGGTCGATCTCGGCAGCAGACCTCTTTGCGGAGCGGGTCTTTACGCCATGTCGCAATTGACGATAATTGCCCGGAGAGTCGGGCGATGTCATCGACTGGGATCGGCAGCTTGCGGCTTGCCGCATCCTGTCGTCAATTTCGAAGCCGATGTCGCATTACAACCAAGCGGCAGGCAAGCTCGGTGATTAAATGCATGAACAACTCTCCCGAAGGAGAAGGAAGCGGGCGCGCTTTCGCCGGCCTTCTTGCCGGAAGGCGGCAGCCGGGTGCACGAGGACATGAAGATGGATATTCGCAGCAACGTTTTGCGTCAGCTCAAGAGCCGCCGTGAGGGCTTCAGCCTCGAGCAGCCGTTCTATATCGACGAGGATTATTTCCAGCTCGACATGGAGATGATCTATTATCGCGACTGGCTGTTCATCGGCCATGATTGCGAACTGCCGAAGCCGGGGGCCTATTTCACAGTTCAGATCGGCAGCTATCCCGTCGTCATCGTCCGCGGCCGCGACAATGTCATCCGCGCCTTCCACAATAGCTGTCGTCATCGCGGCTCGCGCGTCTGCACCAAGGAGCATGGCTCCTCCGTGCGTCTCGTCTGCCCCTACCATCAGTGGACCTATGATCTCGAAGGCAAGCTCGCCTTCGCCCGCCACATGGGCGATGATTTCGACAAGACCGGGTTCAATCTGAAGCCCGTCCATTGCGAAATCGTCGCAGGCTATGTGTTCATTTGCCTTGCCAACACTGCCCCCGATTTCCAGCCGGTGCGCGACAAGATCGAACCCTATGTCGCGCCGCACCGGATCAGCGAGAGCAAGGTCGCCTTCCAGAGCACGATCATCGAGAAGGGCAACTGGAAGCTTGTCTGGGAAAACAACCGCGAGTGCTATCACTGCGCCGCCAATCACCCCGAGCTCTGCCGCACCTATCCCGAAGCCCCGAGTGTCACTGGCACGGATGGCGGTGCCGACGATCCGGAGATCGCCGGCCATTGGGCGCGTTGCGAGGCCGCTGGCCTGCCGAGCAAGTTCCAGATTTCGCCGGACGGTCAGTTCCGCACCGCCCGCATGCCGCTGATCGAAGATGCCGAGAGCTACACCATGTCGGGCAAGAGTGCCGTCAAGCGCCCGCTCTCCGACGATATCTCGATCAGCCACATCGGCACCATGCTGCTCTTCCATTACCCGACGACGTGGAACCATCTGCTCGGCGACCACGCCATCTCCTTCCGGGTGCTGCCGCTCAGCGCCAATGAGACGGCGGTGACGACCAAGTGGCTCGTCCACAAGGACGCCGTCGAAGGCGTGGATTATAATCTCGAGGAACTGACCCACGTCTGGACCGAAACCAACGATCAGGATCGCCGCATCGTCGAGGAAAACGCCTTCGGCATTCACTCGCCCGCCTATGAGCCGGGCCCCTATTCTTCCCTGCATGAAGGCGGCGTCATGCAGTTCCTCGAATGGTATTCGAACTTCATGGTGAACCGTCTGCAGGGTGACCAGGCGAAAATTTCCGCCGTGGCCTAATGCATGTAGCCCGGAACTGTTACGGTTCCGGGATAACGGCATGCATGAACAAAGGACTGAAGTGCGTTCCGGGCGACATCATCGGCCTCCCGGTTAATGCCCGGTTCAGATCGATTTCTGTACACATACGAAAGCAGCTGGCCCCGGCCGCTTTCGGAACCATTCCGGCACGAAAGCGTTGCTGAGCAGGCGGTTATCGCTGTTGAATGGGAGAGAAGAATGTTCGGTTTGAGTAACAAGATCGCGACCGCAATTCTGGCGGCCGCCGTCGTGCTGACGGGCTTTGCGCCGTCGCAGGCAATCCAGATGCCCACCGCCCCGCAGGTGGAAAAATCCTCCGCCGTCGAGAACGTGCAGTACCGCCGCTATTATCGCCCCGGTTACCGGCCTGGCTATCGTCCCGGCGCCTACTACCGGCCCGGCTATTACGGTGGCTATCGCGGATATTCCTATTACCGCCCGGGATACCGCCGCTATAACGGCTACTGGTATCCGCTCGCCGCCTTCGGCGCCGGCGCGGTCATCGGCGGCGCGATTGCCGCACAGCCGCGTTACGTCGCACCTGCGCCCCGCATGGGTTCGAGCCACGTCGCCTGGTGCGCCAACCGCTACCGGTCCTACCGCGCCTACGACAACACGTTCCAACCCTATAACGGCCCGCGCCAGCAGTGCTATTCGCCGTATTGAGGCTAGGACGGACAACGTCCCCACACCGGCCCCTCACCCTAACCCTCTCCCCGGAAAAACGGGGAGAGGGGACGTGCCATGCGAGAGTTTCGCGGGGGACGGAGAGGTGGCGGCACATCCCCTTCTCCCCGCAGGCGGGGAGAAGGTGGCGGCAGCCGGATGAGGGGCTGCGCGCCCTCAGAATGCCGAAAACTTCACCCTCAAAGAATATCCACTCTCCTCAGCAACCACCAGGCAAGGGCAACGGAGGCGAGGATGAGGACGACGGCGTATTCCGTGCCGTAGTCGCCGACGGCGAAGGGCAGGTTTGCCGTGTTCATGCCGAAGAAGCCCGTCACCAGGGTCGGCGGCAGCAGGAAGGCCGTCATGATCGACAGCAGATAGAGGTGACGGTTGGTTTCGGAGGATTGTTTCGAATCGATTTCTTCGTGCAGCAGACGTGCCCGGTCCTGCAGCGCATAGATATCGTGGTCGACCGTTTCCAGCCGGCCCGTCAGCCGCCGCGCTACATCGTCGAAGCCGAAGGGCATCTCGTCCTCGTCGGCCGCCGCCGCCCGGCGCATCAGCGCCAGCACCGTGCGCAGGTGCCGATGCAGCCTGACCACGGTTCGCCGCACCGGCGCTAGGCGCCGGCGTTCATCGCGCTGCGCGCTGTCGTAGACGATATCCTCGATCTGGTTCAGCTCTTCGGTGAGTTCGATGACGATCGCGATCAGCGTCCGCTGGAATTCGGTCACCAGCAGTTCGAAGAGATCGACCGGCCGCGAGAATTTGCCCGGATTCTTCTCGATCAGGGCGCGTGCCCGTTCGACGCTGCGCAGCGGCTGCAGCCTTGTTGTGATGAGGAAGCGGTCAGACATGGCGAAATGCAGCCAGCCGAGATTGTTGGTATCTTCGGCGAAATCGCGCTGACAGTCGACAAGCGTGCCATAAAGCATCTGCTCATCGACGGTGATGGCCGCATGCGTATCCCGCGTCGTCAGCGCCGACTTCGCGTCCTCCGTCAGCCCCTCCAGCGTCTCGAGCAAGGCCGGCACGCGGGCGTCGACAAGGTTGAGGTGCAACCAGTAGAAACAGTTATCGGCGGTCAGTTCCGCCACCGTCGCACCATTGTTCAGCCGCACCGCGGTCTTTTCATCCGGCGAGAAGCGATAGGCCCAGACAAAACCGGGTATGTTGACGGGCAATGTGTCCATTGTTCGCCGATCCTTTGCGAAGGCGAGGTCTTCCCTTAAAGTACGTCGCGCAAAAGTGTGCAGCGGTTTTGCTATAACGACATGCGTAAAAACAAAGATCTAAAGCGCGACGAGCGAATCTGAAAGATCGCGACGCGCTTTAGAGTTTGTTCATGACGTCCATTTGGCCGACGGTGCAAGCGCAAAGCGGCATATCAGGCAAATTATCGCATCGCCGCCGAGGAAATCGAAATTGACGTTTACGTAAAAATCAATTAGCCCTTGCCTCGGAGGGGCTTTGCCGTGCGCGAGGCCGGTCTGCGGAGGAAAAACCATGTACAAGGCGCCCGTCGAGGAAATTGCATTCACGCTGAAGCATGTCGCCGGCATGGGCGAGGCAATTTCAAAGGGGCTTCTCGGCGATCTCGGCGAGGATCTCGTCGACGCCATCCTCGCCGAGGCGGGGCGTTTTGCCGCAGAGGAAGTGGCCCCGCTTGCCGAAATCGGCGATCGCCAGGGCGCTCGTCTGGAGGGTGGCGAGGTCCGGCTGCCGGATGGCTGGCGCGATCTCTACCGCCATTGGATTGCCGGCGGCTGGAACGGACTGACGGCGCCCGAGACTTTCGGTGGCCAGGCCTTGCCGCATATGCTGAATGTCGCAGCACTTGAAATGTGGAATTCCGGTTCCATGGCCTTCGCGCTCGCTCCGACGCTGACGATGGGCGCCATCGAGGCGGTCAGCACCCATGGCAGTGCTGCGCTGAAAGACAAATATCTGAAAAAGATGGTCTCCGGCGAATGGACCGGCACCATGAACCTGACTGAGCCGCATGCCGGCTCCGATCTCGGCGTGCTGAAAGCCCGCGCCGAGCGCCGCGACGACGGCAGCTACCGCCTCTTCGGCCAGAAGATCTTCATCACCTGGGGCGAACATGACGCGGCCGACAACATCATTCATCTGGTGCTGGCCCGTCTGCCGGATGCGCCGGCCGGCACACGCGGCATCTCGCTCTTCCTGGTGCCGAAATTTCTGGTGAACGACGATGGCTCGCTTGGCGCCCGCAACGATCTGTTCTGTCACTCGCTGGAGCACAAGCTCGGCATCCATGGTTCGCCGACCTGCACGATGATCTACGGCGACGGCAAATTCGGCGATGAAAAGGGCGCTGTGGGCTGGCTGCTCGGCGAGGAGAACAAGGGACTGGCCTGCATGTTCACGATGATGAACAATGCCCGCCTTGCCGTCGGCATGCAGGGCGTGGCGATCGCGGAGGCCGCCACCCAGAAGGCGCTCGCCTATGCCAGGGAACGCACCCAGGGCAGGGCGCCGGGCTCAAGCGGCGCCGGCATGAGCCCGATCGTCGAGCACCCCGATGTCGCCCGTATGCTCCTCACCATGAAGGCGCTGACGCAAGGCGCGCGCGCCATCTCCTATGCCTGCGCCCACGCGATCGACATGTCGCACCGGGCAGCTGACACCAGCCGTCACTGGCAGGAACGCGCCGCCCTGCTGACGCCGGTCGCCAAATCCTTTTCAACCGATGCCGGCGTCGACGTCGCCTCGCTCGGCATTCAGGTGCATGGCGGCATGGGCTTCATCGAGGAGACGGGTGCCACGCGTTATCTCCGCGATGCCCGCATCGCCCCGATCTACGAGGGCACCAATGGCATCCAGGCGATCGACCTCGTCACCCGCAAGCTGCCGCTCTCCGGCGGCGATCAGGTGAAGGGCTTCATCGCCGAGCTTAAGCAGATCGCCGACGACGTCCGCCGCTCCAATCTTAATGGTTTCGGCGAGACCGCTGTGAGGCTCGACGCGGCGATCGCCGACCTCGAGCAGGCGACCGCCTGGCTGATAAAGACGCTTGCCGATGACCAGGCCGCCGAGGCGCTCTCGGGTGCTACGCCCTATCAGCGCCTGTTCGGGCTGGTGCTCACCGGCTGTTATCTTGCCAAGGGCGGTCTCGCCGAGAGTGCCGATGGTGCGGCCGAAAACCGCATCGCGCTCTGCCGCTTCGCCGCCGAAAACCTGCTTGCCGAGACCGCAGCCCTTCGCGACCGGGTCGTCAATGGGGCGGCAAGCCTTGCAGCCGCCCGTATCCTGCTTGCCTGAGGAGACCTTATGACCGATCACATCATCGTCGAGCAGCCTTCCGCCCATCCCGGCGTCCAGTTGATCCGCTTCAATCGGCCGGAGAAGAAGAACGCCATCAACCGCGCCATGTACCGGACAATGGCCGATGCGCTGAATGCGGCCAACACGAATCCTGGCATCCGCGCAACCGCCTTCCTCGGCACCGAAGGCTGCTTCTCGGCCGGCAACGACCTCAACGATTTTCTCGCTGCCGCAATGGGCGGCCGCGGCTTGGAGCAGGAGATCCTTGATTTCCTCTATGCGCTGGTGAACGCCGAAAAACCCGTCGTCTCGGGCGTCGACGGCCTGGCGATCGGCATCGGCACGACGATCCATCTCCATTGCGACCTGACCATCGCATCCAGCCGCAGCCAGTTCCGCACCCCCTTCGTCGATCTGGCGCTGGTGCCGGAGGCCGGTTCCAGCCTCGTCGCGCCGCGCCTGATGGGGCATCAGCGCGCCTTCGCCCTGCTGGCGGCCGGCGAAGCATTCTCCGCCGAGGAAGCGAAGGAAGCCGGCCTGGTCTGGAAGGTCGTTGAGCCAGGCGAGGTCGATGCCATGACGCTTGGCCTCGCTGCAAAGCTCGCGGCCAAGCCGCCGGAGGCGCTGCGCATCGCCCGCGATCTCACTCGCGGCGATCGTGGCGAGATCATCGCCCGCATCGACGAGGAGGCCCGCTATTTCTCCGCGCGGCTGAAAAGCGCCGAGGCCCGGGCGGCCTTCGAAGCCTTCATGCGCCGCTGAGCATCGCTTCGCGGCGATCTCGGTCAGCAGGCCGACCAACACCCGGAGCAAACGGATAGCGATTAGGCGGCCGGCACATCGAATACCTCGCCGGCCCTGAGCGGCCGGAACCGTTCCGGGGGGATATCATGCTCGCTCATTGCGTCTCGCAAGGCTCTTGCCGGCGCGTCGACCGCTTCATTCGTCAGTTGGAACGTGGCGAAGTGATGCCCGGCCACATAGGCCGCATTTGCCAACTTCATCCCGTTCACCGCCTCTTGCGGATTCTGGTGCTGCCCTTTCATGAACCATCGCGGCTCATATGCGCCGAAGGGTAAAATGGCCAAGCGAAAGCCGCCATGCTTCTGCTGTGCCGCTTTGTAATTGATGCCGTGGTGAAAGCCGGTATCTCCGACGTGATAAATTTTTCCGGCTGGAGTCGACAAAACGAACGACGCCCAGAGTGCCATCCGGCGATCGGCGGTTCCGCGGGCGGACCAATGGTGTGCAGGCTCCGCATCAATGCTTATTCCGGCGTGCGAAATGCGCTCGCCCCAGTCCATCGATGTCGTCTCTATATCAGGCACGGCACGGCGTATGATCGTGTCATTGCCGAGTGGCGTCACGACACGCGGCCGATGCTTCGCACCCAACCGCCTGAGCGTTGCGATATCGAGATGATCATAATGATTGTGCGATACCAGCACGAGATCGATTGGCGGCAAATCATCGAACGCGATGCCGGGTGGGACGACGCGCTTGGGTCCGGCAAAAGCCAAGGGACTCGCGCGCTCCGACCACACCGGGTCGGTGAGGATATTCAGTCCGGCGACCTGCACGAGCATTGTTGCATGGCCGACCATGGTCACCCTTAGGTCCGCGCCGTCGACGTATGGATCCGGCTTGGCCGCCGCGTACGGACTTGGGACCGACCTCGGCCAAGGCTCACGGCCACCGCCGAATTGCCACCGCATCAGATCACGGAAACCAAGGGGCTCAATACCTTCGGGATTGAAGAAATGCGTGCCGTCGAAATGATCGGACACGGGGCCGTTATAGTATGGGTTGCGTCTTTTGGTCTTTTCGACAGACACGCCTATTTCTCCAGCGTCGCCACCACCTCGACATGCGAGGTCCAGAGGAACTGGTCGATCGGCGTCACGCCGGTAATGCGGTAGCCGCCCTCGACGAGGATCGCGAGATCCCGCGCCAGCGTCAGCGGATTGCAGCTGACGGCCACGATCCTCTTCACGCCTGAGCGGGCGAGTTCCTGGCACTGGAACTCGGCTCCGGCGCGCGGCGGATCGAAGACGACGGCGTCAAAGGGCTTGAATTCCTGCGTCATCAAAGGACGGCGAAAGAGATCGCGCTTTTCGACGGTGATCGGTTTCAGCCCTTGCGTGTTGCGGGCCGCATGATCGAGTGCGGCGAGCGCCTTTGCCTCGGCTTCGACGGCGTGCACACGGCCGATCCGCGCCAGGCGCAGCGAAAACGTGCCGGAGCCGGCAAAGAGATCGGCGATCCGCTTCGACTTGCCGACATGAGCAAGCACCAGTTCGGCCATCGCCTCTTCCGCGGGCTTGGTTGCCTGGGTGAAGCCGCCCGGCGGCGGTGAAACCTGGACGCCGCCGAATTCGACCATCGGCTTCGACGGCTCGACGAGGATTTCCCCGTTCAGCGAAACACGGGCGATGCCGCGCAGGCTGAGCGCGGTCTCGATCGCCTTGCGCCGCTGCGGGTCGGAGAGCTTCTTCACGTCGTCGACTGAGATGTCGAGGCCGGAAAGCGTTTCGAGTACGGCGACGCGGAAGGGTTCGGCACTGGTCGCGAGCGATGCAGCCATCGCCCTGATCGCCGGCAGCCGGGCGATGATCCCTGCCGACGAGATCGGACATTCCTCGATGGCGACGATATGGTGGCTTTCGGCCTGGTTGAAGCCGATTAGCATGTCCTTCTCGGTCTTGCGCGCCGCAAACACCACGCGCCGCCGTTCGCCCGGCCGAGCCGGAACGATCTCCCCGACTTCTGATGTCAGCCCCTTCGATTTCAGCGCATCGATGACCAACTGTCGCTTGAAGGCGCGGTAGGGCGCATCTGCCATATGCTGCAGCGTGCATCCGCCGCAGGTGCCGTTGACGCCATCCGGGCCGAAATGCCGGCAGGGCGGCTCCTGCCGGTCGGGCGAGGGCGTCGTGATCGACATGATCGTGCCCTGGCTCTTGACCCGGGCAATCGCCACCGTTTCGCCGGGCAGGGAAAAGGGCACATAGACAGGTCCGCCGGCGCTGCTGGCGATACCGTCGCCCTGGGCGCCGAGCTTCTCGATCTTGACGGTTTCGGTGCTCACGGTTTCAATCCTGCCAGAAGAAATTCCTGATTGCCATCGCCGCCGGAAATCGGGGAGGGGATGAGGCCGAGGCTTTTCCAGCCCATACCCTCGATGAACCAGCGCTCCAGTTCCGCAGCAACGGTGGGAGCGGACGAGGGGTCCTTCAGCATCCCGCCCTTGCCGATCGCCTCGCGCCCGGCCTCGAACTGCGGCTTGACCAGCAGCACGGCGACAGCGCCGGGTTCGGCGATCTCAAGGGCCGGCGCGAGCGCCAGCTTCAGCGTGATGAAGGAGACGTCGGAAACGATGAAGGTGGCGGGATGGCCGATATCCTCTGCCGTCAGGTTGCGGGCGTTGAGGCCCTCCCTGTTGGTCACCCGCGGATCGCCTGATATGCGCGGATGCATCTGCCCATGGCCGACATCGATCGCGGTGACATGCGCGGCGCCGCGCTGCAGCAGCACCTCGGTAAAGCCGCCGGTGGAAGCGCCGACATCCAGACAGTGGTGGCCGGCGGGATCGAGCCGGAAATGGTCGAGTGCTGCGGCAAGCTTCAGCGCGGCGCGCGAGACATAGTCCTGCGCCGGATCGTCGATCTCGATTGCCGCGTCCGCGCTAAACAGCGCGCCGGCCTTCGTGACCACCTGGCCGCCGATCCTGACGGTGCCGCGCTGCACGGCGTCGCGGGCGCGTGAGCGGCTGGCAAACAGGCCGAGGGAGACGAGAAGTTGGTCGAGACGTTGGGTGTTTTGATCTGACATCGGCTGTGCATGACCGGCAAAGCCGCCGGTTGCAAGCATTTTGTTCCCAAGACCGTCATTGACCCTCGAAAGCTTTCGGCGATAATCCTGCCGCGGCGATCGCGGGGCGGGCCGCATGGGGGTGCTCTATGCTGAAGCTCTTCACTCTTCTTGTCGCCGCGGGGATCGCATCGCCTGCGCTCGCGAACGACACTCTGGCCGAAATCAAGACCGGCGGGCTGATCTTTGCCCAATCCGACGATGTCAGCATGGCAGAGGAGGATCTTTTCATCTCCGCTTCGGAAGTCCGTGTCGACTACGTCTTCGAAAACAGCTCCGACAAGGATGTCGAGAGCCTGGTCGCCTTCCCGATGCCCGACATATCAGGTCAGGTGGACAATAATTCCGCCATCTCCGATTATGACAGCGACAATTTCCTGCATTTTTCCACCCTGCAGGATGGCAGTCCGATCACCGCCAAGCTGCAGCAGCGCGTCGTCTCGCTCGGCATCGACGTCACCGACGAGTTCGCCAAGCAGGGCATTCCCGTTCTGCCCTATAGCCAGAAGACCACCGAGGCGCTGGCCAAACTTCCCGAAACCGTCCGCAAGGACTGGATCGCCCGCGGCCTTGTTTATCCCATGGGCGCCGGCGATGCCGAGATTGATCTCGTGCCGCTCTGGACGCTGCGCTCGACCTATTGGTGGCGCACCACCTTTCCGGCAAAAAAGAAGGTCAGCGTCGAGCATCGCTACAAGCCGGCCGTCGGCGGCACCGTCGCCATCAGCTTCCTCGAGGGTGGCGAGCCGAAGGGTGAGCGCTTCGAGGAATATTCCCGCAAATACTGCCTCGACGGCGACTTCGTCAGGGTCGCCCAGCAGCGTGCCCGGGAAGCCGAGACCGGCGGCGCCAACTATACCGAAAGCTGGATTTCCTATGTGCTGTCGACCGGCGCCAACTGGGCGGGGCCAATCAAGCGCTTCCAGCTGACGATCGACAAGGGCAAGCCCGGCAGCCTCATCAGCTTTTGCGGCAGCAACGTTCAGAAGATCGGCCCGACGACCTTTCGGATGACATCAGAGGATTTCGATCCCTCAAAGGATTTAGACATCCTGATCCTCAATCCTCCGGAAACGGCACAATAATCCGCAGGTTTGGCCGCTGCTGCGCTGCACAAATTTAAACAAATTTAAAGCCTGCGCGGGTAGGGTCGGTGTGATTGCAGCGGTTCATTCGATCCGCTCGGCGCCATGACGGCGCACGCGTTTCCACGCCGATCATGTTCTCAGCTTCAAACATCCCGGCGGTTGCGTCTTGCGCGACCTGCCTCTCGCCGCGTCGACTGTCGTCAGGAGAAATCACCGATGTCCGCCAAAAACATATCCTTGAACGGTAAGCTTGCGGCCACGTTCGCAGCCCTCATTCTCATTTTCGTCGCCGTTTCCGCTTTCGTCTATTCCAAGGCGACGGCGTCCGCGTCCGCTTCCGCCGAACAGGAAAAATCCGAGCTGCTCGTCAACCAGATCGACGATGCGTTGCAGGCGATGCTCGAACAGGCCGTCAATCTGCGCGGCTTCATCCTCTTCCGCAGCGACAGCACCTATGGCGATGTCTTCGCCAACCGCGAGCGCATGCTGAAGGCTATTGCCGCCGCCAAGCAGACGGCGGCCGGCGAGCCGCAGCTGGTCGAGATGATCGACGGCATGCAGAAGGCCGCCGATCTCTACTTCCATGAACTTGCCGAGCCGCAGACCAAGGCGCGCAAGGAAACCGACATGCCGATCGCAGAGGTCGTCAAGATCGGCGTCAACGCCACCAAGGGCCAGCTCGACGGCTTCCGCCAAGCCTCCGCCAAGATCAAGGCCACCGCGCGTGAAAAGTCGAATGCGCTCGCCGCAATCCGCGCCGATGCCAACAGCCATCTGAAGACGACGCTCATTGCCGGCGGCATCGTCGCCTCGCTTGCCGCCGCCATGCTTGCCTGGCTGATGTCGCGCATCATCGTCCGCCCGGTCGTCGGCATGACCGCCGCCATGGACCGCCTTGCCGGCGGTCAGAACGATATCGAGGTTCCGGCTGTCGAGCGCGGCGACGAAATCGGCCGCATGGCCCAGTCGGTCCTGGTCTTCAAGCAGGCGGCGATCGAGAAGCTGCGCCTTGCCGGCGAGACCGACCGCATGCGCGATGACGCCGAGCGCCAGCGCCGGGCAGGCGACGAGCAGAAGGCGCGCGAGGAAGGCGAGATCCGCTATGCCATCGACGCTTTGGCGGGCGGCCTTGCCGAACTTGCCAATGGCGATATGGCCGGTCGTCTCCAGACGCCCTTCGCCTCGCAATATGACAGCCTGCGCAACGACTTCAACCACGCCGTCGAAAAGCTGCAGGCGGCACTGCAATCGGTCGGCCGCAACGCCTCGGCGATCAATGCCGGCGCCGGCGAAATCCGCTCCGCCGCCGACGATCTGGCCCACCGCACCGAGCAGCAGGCCGCCGCCGTCGAAGAGACCGCAGCTGCGCTCGAGGAAGTGACGACGACCGTCCGCGACAGCGCCAAGCGCGCCGAGGATGTCGGCAATCTCGTCGAGCGCGCCCGTCTCGGCGCCGAGAAATCTGGCGAAGTCGTCCGCAAGGCCGTCTCCGCCATGCAGCAGATCGAGAAGTCCTCGGGCGAAATCTCAAACATCATCGGCGTCATCGACGACATCGCCTTCCAGACCAACCTTTTGGCTCTGAACGCCGGCGTCGAAGCCGCCCGCGCCGGCGATGCCGGCAAGGGCTTTGCGGTCGTCGCCCAGGAAGTGCGCGAGCTTGCCCAGCGCTCGGCGAAGGCCGCCAAGGAGATCAAGGCGCTGATCACCACCTCGGGCGAACAAGTCGTCGCCGGCGTCGGCTTGGTCGGCGAAACCGGCAAGGCGCTGGAGGTCATCGTCTCCGAGGTGCAGGAGATCAACCACCACGTCAGCGCCATCGTCACCGCCACGCGCGAACAGTCGATCGGCCTGCAGGAGATCAACACCGCCGTCAACAACATGGACCAGGGCACACAGCAGAACGCCGCCATGGTCGAGGAGCAGACCGCGGCCAGCCATGCGCTCGCCCAGGAGGCAAATGCTCTCGAAGAATTGCTGCGCCAGTTCAAGCTCGGCCAGGTGGCCCCTGCGCCGCGCGCAAGCGTTGCCGGCACCAATGCCCGCCCGGTCGCCTCGCCGGCCCACGCTTTGACCCGCACCGTCGCCAAGGCCTTCGGTGGAAGACAGGCGAGTGCCGCGGCGACCGTTCAGGAAGAGTGGACGGAGTTCTGAGAGGCGCCGTTCAGGGCGGTGCAGAGATGCGCCGCCCTTTTTTATTGGATGGATCTGCCCTCACCAAAATCCTATCCCGCCACCCCAACCGCAACACCGCGCCCCAGCGCCCTGAACACCGTCGAGACGATGCCGGCGCGGTCGAGGCCGGCGTGGGCGTTCATGGCTTCGGGCTTGGCCTGTTCCATCCAGATGTCGGGCATGACGAGCGAGCGGATCTTCAGCCCGTTATCAAGCAGGCCTTCGCTCGAAAGGTACTGCATCACATGGCTGCCGAAGCCGCCGATCGAACCTTCCTCGACGGTGATCACCATTTCGTGGTGGCGGGCAAGCTGGCGGATCAGGTCGCGGTCGAGCGGCTTGGCGAAACGCGCATCGGCGACCGTCGTCGAAAGCCCCGCGGCATCGAGATCCTCGGCGGCCAGCAGACAATCGGCAAGCCGCGTGCCGAAGGAGAGCAGCGCCACCTTGGTGCCTTCCTTGACGATGCGGCCCTTGCCGATCTGCAGGATTTCGCCGCGCGCCGGCATGTCGACGCCGACACCTTCGCCGCGCGGATAGCGGAACGAAATCGGCCCGCCGTCATAAGCGACGGCCGTGCGCACCATATGCTTGAGTTCGGCCTCGTCGGCCGCCGCCATCACCACGAAGCCGGGCAGGGTGGTGAGGAAGGCGGTGTCGAAGGAGCCGGCATGGGTCGGCCCGTCGGCGCCGACGAAACCGGCACGGTCGATCGGAAAACGCACCGGCAATCCCTGGATCGCCACGTCATGCACGACCTGGTCATAGGCGCGCTGCATGAAGGTGGAATAGAGCGCCGCAAACGGCTTGTAGCCTTCCGCCGCGAGGCCGGCGGCGAAGGTCACGGCGTGCTGTTCGGCAATGCCGACATCGAAACAGCGCGACGGAAAGGCCTCGGCGAGCTTGTCGAGGCCGGTACCATTCGGCATGGCAGCGGTAATGCCGACAATCTTGTCGTCGAGGGCGGCTTCCTGCACCAGCGCTTCGGCAAAGACGCTGGTATAGCTCGGCGCATTCGGCTTGACCCTTGCCTGGGCGCCGGTGATGACGTCGAACTTGTTGACGCCGTGATATTTGTCGGCCGCGGCTTCCGCCGGCGGATAGCCCTTGCCCTTCTGGGTGACGACATGGATCAGCACCGGCCCGCGCCCATTGTCGCGCACGTTGCGCAACACGGGCAGCAGGTGGTCGAAGGAATGCCCGTCGATCGGCCCGATATGATAAAAGCCCATTTCCTCGAACATCGTGCCGCCGGTGACGTAGCCGCGCGCATGTTCGACGGCGCGGGTGATCGCCCGGTCGATGTTCTTGCCGAGATAGGCCGTCAGCTTCTTGCCGAAGTCACGAAAGCCCATATAGGTGCGTCCCGAGGCGAGGCGCGCGAGATAGGCGCTCATGGCGCCCGTCGGCGGCGCGATCGACATGTCGTTGTCGTTGAGGATGACGATGAGGCGCGCATCGAGTGCGCCGGCATTGTTCAGTGCCTCATAGGCCATACCGGCCGACATCGCCCCGTCGCCGATGACGGCGATGACGCGGCGGTCTGATTTGTCGAGGTCGGCAGCGATCGCCATGCCGAGGCCGGCCGAGATCGAAGTCGAGGAATGCGCCGCACCGAAGGGATCATATTCGCTTTCGGCCCGGCGGGTGAAGCCGGACAGCCCGTTTTCCTGGCGCAGCGTCCGGATGCGGTCGCGCCGGCCGGTGAGGATCTTGTGCGGATAACATTGATGGCCGACGTCGAAAATCAGCCGATCATCAGGCGTATCGAAGACGCTATGAATGGCGATCGTCAATTCGACGACGCCGAGACCGGCGCCAAGATGGCCGCCGGTGCGCGACACCGCATCGATCATTTCGTCCCGGACTTCGCGGGCGAGTTGCGGCAGGTCGCGATCCTCGAGCTTGCGCAGGTCGGCGGGATAGTTGACCTGGTCGAGCAGGGGGGTCTTCGGCAGTTGTGTCACGGGCGGGCGCTCTTTCTTGCTTTTCCTTGTTCCGCTTTATTCGATTAGATTGCGGCAAAACAAGTGCATTTCAGGAACCGAAGCTTTTCACCTTAGAGCATGGTGTCGAAAAGTGTGAACGGTTTTCGGAGTATACCCTGGTCTATTTCTCTCATTTCGTGGCGCTCAGCCCTCCGGCAACGGCACGAATTCCTCTTCGTCACCGGGCACGATATCGAAGCGGCCGCTGCGCCATTCTTCCTTGGCCTGTTCGATCCGCTCCTTCGAGGAGGAGACGAAATTCCACCAGATATAACGTTTCGAATTGAGCGCCGCACCGCCGAAGAGCATCAGATGACAGCCATCGCGACCGGCTTCCAGCGTGATCGCATCGCCCGGCCGAAAGACCAGCAACTGGTCGGCGGCAAAACGGTCGCCTGATATGACGACCTCGCCCGAGAGCACATAGACGGCGCGCTCTTCATGAGCCGAGCCGAAGGGAAATTTGGCGCCCGCCTGCAGGTCGAGATCGACATAGAGCGTGTCGGAGAAAACACCGACCGGCGATGTCATGCCTTCGAATGAGCCGATCACCACACGCCCGCGTACGCCTGCCATCTCGATCAGCGGCATGGCGGACTTTTCCGTATGGGCGAAGGCAGGATCGATCTCTTCCTTGTCGTCGGGCAGCGCCAGCCAGGTCTGCAGCCCCGACATCAGCAGCGGATGGCCGCGCAGATTGTCGGGCGTGCGCTCGGAATGGACGATGCCGCGGCCGGCCGTCATCAGGTTGATATCGCCGGGACGGATGACCTTTTCGGTGCCGAGGCTGTCGCGATGGCGGATCTCGCCGTCGAACAGATAGGTGACCGTCGACAGCCCGATATGCGGATGCGGCTTGACGTCGAGCGCCTCATCCGGCTTCAGGATCGCCGGCCCCATGCGGTCGAAGAAGATGAACGGCCCGACGAGCCGCCGCTGCCGGCTGGGCAGCGCGCGGCGCACCTGAAAACCGCCGATATCGCTGGTGCGCGGGATGATCAGGCTCTCGATCGCGTCGCAGGCGAAGGCATCGCCGGGCAGGGGATCTTTACCGGGAAAGAAGGACATTGGAATCTCCGATCGCTACAGTGCCGAGCGTCATCGCCCACAGATAGCGCCTGGAGCGCCGCGCGTCCAATCGGACGCGCTTAGACGCTCCAACACTTGAAAGCGTGCCGCGCGTCCAATCAGGCGTGCGTCGGGCTCAGATCGCGGTAAAACCATTGTCGACGAAGAGATGGGCGCCATTGACGAAGCTCGATTCGTCGCTGGCAAGATAAAGCGCGGCCCGCGCCACGTCTTCGGGCTCGCCGATCCGCCCCTGCTGGGCGGCAATGGCGGCATCCGAAACATCGACACCGAGAGCCTGCAGGTCGGCAACCTCGCGCAGGCCATGCGGCGTGCGAATGAAGCCGGGGCAGACGGCGTTGCAACGGATGTTGCGGTCACGGAACTCCACCGCGATGGCGCGGGCAAACATATGCACCGCCCCTTTGGTCGTGTCGTAAAGCACTTCCATCGGCGTGGCGGCGACCGCCGAGATCGACGAGGTGCAGACGATCGACCCGCCGCCGCTCGCAATCATCTTCGGCAGCACCGCCTTGGTCATCAGGAACATCGAGCGCACATTGACGGCGTGCAGCCAGTCCCATTCCTCGACGGTTGTTTCCAGGAAAGGTTTGATGACGATCGTGCCGGCATGATTGAAGAGCACGGTCACCGGACCGTAGCGTTCCTCGACGCCGGCGACGGCGGCATTGACGGCTGCTTCGTCCGAGACATCGGCAGTCCAGCAATCGGCCTCGCCGCCGGCATCACGGATCTGCTTCACGGTCTCGGCGGCTGCATCGCCATTGCGGTCGATGATCGCAACACGCGCGCCTTCCGCCGCAAAAAGCTTCGAGGCAGCACCGCCCATGCCGGTCGCGCCCCCCGAGATAATGGCGACCTTGCCCTTCAACCTGTCCGTCATGTCCTTGTCCCCTCATCGTTTTGGATGGGGATCATAGATCGGTCCGAAGCCGATAGCCAAGCGTCTTCAAAAGGGAGTTTTCTGCCTCAGGCGCCGTCGAGCGGCTCGACGCCCTGCGGCTTGCCGGCGCGGTCGAGCCTGATCTTCTCGATGCGGTTTTCGGCGGCTGAAAGCAGCGTCTCGCAATGTTTCTTCAGCGCTTCGCCGCGCTCATAGATCTCGATCGATTCATCCAGCGCCACATCGCCGCGTTCCAGCCGGGCGACGATGCTTTCGAGTTCGGCGACCGCCTTTTCGAAGGAAAGGCCGGACACCTCCGGCTTGGCGCTGTCAGTCATTCTCAACCCTTCATCATTCTCAGAATATGCATGCCCGCCGATTCGGCGAGTCCCTCGAGATCATAACCGCCTTCGAGCAGGCTGACGACCCGGTTCTTCGCGTGCCGGTCCGCCAGTTCCAGCACACGCCCGGTCGCCCAGTCGAAATCCTCGCCGGTCAGATTGATCTGCGCTAAGGGATCGCGGTGATGCGCGTCGAAGCCGGCGGAGATGATGATGAGATCCGGCCGGAAATCGTCAAGGGCGGGCAGCACGCGCGATTTGAACGCCTCGCGGAAATGGTCGCTGCCGACATTCGGCGACAGCGGTGCATTGACGATGGTGTTGTGCTTGCCTTTCTCATCCTTGGCGCCGGTGCCGGGATAGAGCGGCATCTGATGCGTCGAGCAGAACAGCACCGAAGGATCGTCCCAGAAAATATCCTGCGTGCCGTTGCCGTGATGCACGTCCCAGTCAACGATGGCGATGCGTTCGGCGCCATGCGTCTTCTGCGCATGCCGGGCGGCGATCGCCGCATTGTTGAAGAAGCAGAAGCCCATCGCCGTCATCTTCTCGGCATGGTGCCCCGGCGGGCGGGCGGCGACGAAGACATTGTCGGCCCGGCCGGTAAAGACGTCGTCGACCGCCGCCATCGCCCCGCCGATGCCGGTCAGCGCCGCCTGCAGGCTCTTGCTGCTGGCATAGGTATCGGCTTCGATCTGGTTGATCTCCCCCTCTTCCTCGGGGATCTCCCGCATGACGGCGGTCAGATGTTCCTCCGGATGGGCAAGCAGCACCGCATCCTCGTTCGCCTGCGGCGCCTGCCGGCGTTCCAGCCGCTCGAAATTCGGATGTTCCAGCGCAACATTGATGGCGCGGATCCTGTCCGATCGCTCCGGATGGCCGGCGGGCGTGACATGTTCCAGGAAGATCGGGTGTTCATAAAGACGGGTGCTCATGAAGACACTCTATCGGTCGCTTATGTCATGTGCCACAGCAGATGGGGCATCGCCTGACGATTTCAACAAGCGCTCTTGCCGCGCCTTCCGACCGTTCGCCTATCACACTGTCTCGTTTGCGCCGTTCCCGTCGATCAGGTCCAATTGCAACGGCCCGCACCTTTCCGGTAGGTGGAGGACACTGTAACACTTTGAACTATTGCGTAATTTTATCCTTAAGCCGGTTCCGGTATAAGCAATTATGAAGTAGTGTTGCCATGGGAACTCTGTAGGGCAGATTTGTTGATGAGTCAGTCGAAACGTCCTGATGTGGCGGAAATACGCGTGCCGTTTCGCGATGTCGATATGACCGGCAGGATGTTTCTGGCCTCGTATATTTCCTATGCAGAGTCCGTCCTGGCGGGCTTCTGGTCCTCACGGCCCGATGTCGATGACGAACCCGTCTATAGCCCCAGCAAGGTTTCCTGCATGCTTCACCGTCCGCTGCACTATGACGAGCCGGCAACCTTCACCGCCACCGTCGACAAGATCGGCATGCATTCCATCGGCTTCCTCGTTTCGATCGACACTGGGGAGGAGCGCGCCGCCGAGGTCGAGATCATCTGGCAGGCCCGCACCCCCGAGGACCAGTCCCCGGCCTCCCTGCCGGAGGAAACGCGCGACTGGCTTTATCGGTTTTTGGATTAGGGCGTTATGCGGCGGGCGGGTTGCGTTTTACTTCCCTGCCGACTGAGCGCGGTCACGCAGTCCAATCATCTCGCCGCCATGCTTGCGACCAGATCGCTGAACCTCTCTCCCTGAATGCCGACATGTGTCCGCAGCAGGCGGCGGGCCTCATCTCCATTTCCGGCAAAGATCGCATCGACGATGGCGCAATGTTCTGAGAAGGACGTCGACAGGCGGTTGCGCACGCGCAGCTGGAGGCGGCGATAAGGCCGCAGGCGGCGGTGCAATTGCACGCATTGCTCCTCGAGGAATTCGCTTCGGCCGGCTGCGTAGATGGCCTTATGGAATTCCTCATTGTCGTAATAATAGGCATCGCTGTCACCGGCCGCGGCTGATTGCTCGCAGCGGCTGTGGGTGGCCGTGATCGCTTCCCGGGAGGCCTTGTCCAGCCGTCGTGCGGCGAGCGACCCGGCCAGGCCCTCCAATTCGGCCATCACCTCGAACATCTCGTAGACGCGGTGCGGCCCCGGATCGATGACGATTGCGCCTCTGCGCGGTCGAATTTCGATGAGGCCGATCGCATCGAGCTGCATCAGCGCCTCGCGCACCGGCGTGCGGGAAACCCCGAAACGCGTCGCAAGAACCATTTCGTCGAGGCGCTCACCGGGGGAGAACTCGTTGGAAAGAATTGAATTTTCAATCTCATCGCGAAGCCATCGGCCGACATTCTCGGACATTCGTTTCAATTTCCTCATACATAAAAGCGCTTCTTGTATACACGATCATTGACCTCGTGTACGAAGAGTGGCATTCTACATACTACCGGTGAAACCCGACGATGGGAAGCAGCCGTCAAAAACGGTCCGCACCCAGCCGGCCGGTAGAAGAGAGGAGAATGGCATGTCTGAGGCTTCCTTCTTCACCGACATGCTGCAGAGCATCACGGATCGCGGACGCCAGCTTCTGTTTTCCGGCTCGCGCGCCACGCAGGTCGCAGCCAAGACCGATCTCCAGACACTCTGTGAAATGCTGCTGTCGAGCCGGGGCGAAGCCTCGGGCATGGCGCTTGCGGCCGAGATACTCGATCGCTGGGGCGCGCTTGAGAGCGAGGGCGCGCAGGCATTCCTTGATATGCTGCACGAGAAGTTCGGCCCCGACACGGCCAAGCTCGACCAGGCGATTGAAAATTACCGCACCGACAAAAGCTCTGCCGCGATTATCGCTCTCCACCAGGCAGCCGAGCCGCGGCGACAGGAGCTTCTGCGCCGATTGAATCACGCGCCGAACGGCACCGCCAAGCTTGTCCGGATGCGTGAGCAGCTGCTTGCTTCCAAAGACCAATCCGCAGGATATCACGCGCTTGACGCCGACTTCACGCATCTGTTCGGCTCCTGGTTCAATCGCGGCTTTCTCACGCTACGCCCTATCGACTGGTCGACGCCGGCCTACATCCTTGAAAAGATCATCAAATACGAGGCCGTGCACGAGATCGCCGGCTGGGAGGAGTTGCGCAGTCGTTTGGCACCGGCCGACCGTCGATGCTTTGCCTTCTTCCACCCCCGATTGGCCGACGAGCCGCTCGTGTTCGTCGAGGTGGCGCTCACACGATCCGTGCCCAGCGCGATCGGAGATGTGCTGGTCGAGGGCAGGGAGCAGATCAATGCCGACGAGGCGACGACGGCTGTCTTCTATTCGATCTCCAACTGCCAGGATGGCTTGCGTGGAATCTCGTTCGGCAACTTCCTGATCAAGCAGGTCGTGGAAGACCTGCGCAGAGACCTGCCCGGCCTGAAGAATTTCGTCACGCTGTCGCCCGTTCCAGGCTTTGCCCGTTGGCTTGCCAAAGCACGTGCCTCGGACGCCGACCGGTTGCTGCCGGAAGCGGTCCTCGAAAAACTGACGCTGCTGGATGATCCGAGCTGGCCTGACAACGAGAATACGGCGAGCGAAGTGGAGCGCGTGTTGCTGCCTCTTGCCGCGCGCTATTTCCTGACTGAACGGACGCCGGAGGGCCGCCCCATCGATCCTGTCGCCCGCTTCCATCTCGGCAACGGCGCTCGACTGGAAAGACTGAATGTTCTCGGCGACCGCTCGCCCAAGGCGATGCAGCAGGCCCATGGCCTGATGGTCAACTACCTCTACAAGCTCGACGATATCGTGGCCAACCACGAAGCCCTGGCGCAGCGCGGCGAGGTGATTGCCTCGCCTACCGTCAAGAGCCTGCTCAGTCAGAACGACGAAAGCCGCCGCGGCGGCAATGGCCAGCAAGGCTCCCGGCCATTCGCACAGATAATGAACTCAACGCTTGGAGGAGGGCGAAAGTGAGCAATCATCTTTTCGACGCCATGCGGGCCGCTGCGCCCGGTGACGCACCGTTCATCCGGATCGATAGCACGCGCTCATGGACCTATGACGACGCTTTCGCTCTTTCCGGCCGCATTGCCGGCGCGATGGACACGCTCGGCATTCGCCCCGGCGACCGGGTGGCGGTGCAAGTCGAGAAAAGTGCCGAGGCACTGATCCTCTATCTCGCCTGTCTTCGAACCGGCGCCGTCTATCTGCCGCTCAACACCGCCTATACGCTGGCTGAGCTCGATTACTTTATCGGCGATGCGGAGCCGCGTTTGGTGGTTGTTGCGTCGGCTGCGAGAGAGGGCGTGGAGAAAATTGCCAAGCCTCACGGCGCGATCGTTGAAACGCTCGATGCCGACGGCAGCGGCTCGTTGCTGGATCTCGCACGCGATGAGCCGGCCGACTTTGTCGATGCTTCGCGTTCCGCGGATGAGCTGGCCGCGATCCTCTACACGTCGGGAACGACCGGACGCTCCAAGGGGGCGATGCTCACGCATGGGAACCTGCTCTCGAACGCCCTGACCTTACGAGATTATTGGCGCGTCACCGCCGACGATCGGCTGATCCATGCCTTGCCGATCTTCCACACCCATGGGCTGTTCGTCGCCACCAACGTCACATTGCTCGCCGGCGCCTCGATGTTCCTGCTGTCGAAGTTCGATCCGGAGGAGATCCTGTCGCTGATGCCGCAGGCAACGATGATGATGGGCGTGCCGACCTTCTATGTGCGCCTCCTGCAAAGCCCGCGCCTCGACAGAGAGGCGGTCGCCAACATCCGCCTCTTCATTTCCGGTTCGGCTCCCCTGCTTGCCGAAACCCATACCGAATTCCAGGCCCGCACCGGTCACGCCATTCTCGAGCGCTACGGCATGACGGAAACCAATATGAATACGTCGAACCCCTATGAGGGCAAACGGATTGCCGGAACGGTCGGTTTCCCGCTGCCTGATGTGACAGTGCGCGTCACCGATCCCGCCACCGGGCTCGTGCTGGCGCCTGAAGAGACCGGCATGATCGAGATCAAGGGTCCGAACGTCTTCAAGGGCTATTGGCGCATGCCGGAAAAGACCGCCGCCGAATTCACCGCCGACGGCTTCTTCATCAGCGGCGATCTCGGCAAAATCGACCGGGAAGGTTATGTCCACATCGTCGGTCGCGGCAAGGATCTGGTGATTTCGGGTGGATACAACATCTATCCGAAAGAGGTCGAAGGCGAGATCGACCAGATCGAGGGTGTGGTCGAGAGCGCAGTTATTGGTGTGCCGCATCCCGATTTCGGAGAAGGCGTAACGGCCGTCGTCGTGTGCAAGCCCGGCGCCGTCCTCGATGAAAAGACCATCGTCAGCGCCCTCCAGGACCGTCTCGCCCGCTACAAACAACCCAAGCGCATCATCTTCGCCGACGACCTGCCGCGCAACACCATGGGTAAGGTTCAGAAAAACATCCTGCGGCAGCAATACTCCGATCTTTACACCAAGAGGTAAGGCGACGCGCCCTCTGGGAGGAGTGTGCGTCGACATCCAGCATCAATCTTGAACACAACAACTACGGCGCTGGAGGCGTCGGAGGGAGGGGGAATCATGGGTATTGAACTATTGGCCATAGGCCTGCTGGTCGCCATGTTCATCATTGCGACGATCCAGCCGATCAACATGGGTGCGCTCGCCTTTGCCGGCGCCTTCGTGCTCGGCTCGATGATCATTGGGATGAAAACCAGCGATATTTTTGCCGGCTTTCCGAGTGATCTATTCCTGACACTCGTCGCCGTCACCTACCTCTTCGCCATAGCGCAGATCAACGGCACGATCGACTGGCTCGTCGAATGTGCCGTCCGCATGGTGCGCGGGCGGATCGGCTTGATTCCCTGGGTGATGTTCCTCGTCGCCGCCATCATTACCGGTTTCGGTGCACTTGGGCCTGCCGCGGTCGCCATTCTCGCACCCGTCGCGTTGAGTTTTGCCGTGCAGTACCGCATCCACCCGGTCATGATGGGCCTGATGGTGATCCACGGCGCGCAGGCCGGCGGCTTTTCGCCGATCAGCGTCTATGGCGGAATCACCAACCAGATCGTTGCGAAAGCCGGCCTGCCTTTCGCGCCGACCTCGCTGTTTCTCTCCAGCTTCTTCTTCAACCTGGCGATCGCAGTGCTGGTCTTCTTCGTTTTCGGCGGCGCAAAAGTGATGAAGCAAGATCCCGCGTCACTTGGTCCCTTGCCCGAACTCCATCCAGAGGGCGTATCGGAGTCGATCAGAGGTCACGGCGGCACGCCGGCAAAACCGATCAGGGAGCATGCCTATGGTACGGCGGCCGATACCGCGACGACCTTGCGCCTGAACAATGAGAGAATTACCACCTTGATCGGCCTGACGGCGCTCGGCATCGGCGCCCTGGTTTTCAAGTTCAACGTCGGCCTCGTCGCCATGACCGTCGCCGTCGCGCTGGCGCTCTTGTCACCGAAGACCCAGAAGGCGGCAATCGACAAGGTCAGCTGGTCGACCGTTCTGCTGATATCAGGCATCATCACCTATGTCGGCGTCATGGAGAAGGCCGGGACTGTCGACTACGTGGCGAACGGCATATCCAGTCTCGGCATGCCGCTGCTGGTGGCGCTCCTGCTTTGCTTTACCGGCGCCATCGTCTCGGCCTTTGCATCCTCGACCGCGCTGCTTGGCGCGATCATCCCGCTCGCCGTTCCATTCCTCCTGCAAGGACATGTCAGCGCCATTGGCGTGGTCGCGGCGATCGCGATCTCGACGACGATCGTCGATACCAGCCCGTTTTCCACCAATGGCGCGCTTGTCGTCGCCAACGCGCCGGACGACTGGCGAGAGCAGGTGCTGCGACAGTTGCTGATCTACAGCGCGCTGATCGCGATCATCGGCCCGGTCGTCGCCTGGTTGGTGTTCGTCGTGCCCGGGCTGGTGTGACGGCGGGCTGCCCTGGAATCATCGCTTTCCGCCGCAGGCCATGCCCGCGGCGGCCAGTGCATCCAGATCGAAGAGCACGCTTGTTCGAAACGGCCCGCGATGCTAGAAAATCGCATGGACAACACCCTGATCAGCACTTTCGTGATGATGATGCCGCGCTCATAGCGTGGCGGGTTTCGTGCGTCCAGAATGCACCAGCGACCGCCCTCGAGGCGGTCTTTTCATGGGTCGATCCGTCTCGCGGGCAATAACAGCCTTCGAAAGGAAACACCGATGAACAAGATCTACATCACCACCTCGATCCCCTATGTGAATGCCGCGCCGCATGTGGGCTTTGCCCTCGAACTGGTCCAGGCCGATGCCTATGCCCGCCATTTTCGCCTTCTCGGCCACGACGTCAGGTTCCAGTGCGGAACCGACGACAACAGCCTGAAGAATGTCCGGTCGGCGGAGGCCGCGGGAGTGCAGGTCACGGACTTCGTCAATGCGAATGCAGATAGGTTCGAGCGCCTTGGCGGCCTGCTCGATATCTCCAACGAGGAATTCGTCCGTACCTCCCGCGATCCAAGGCATATCGCCTGCGTCTATGCCTTGTGGAAGGCATGCGCTGAAAAGGGCGACCTTTATCGCAAGGCATATGAGGGTCTCTATTGCGTCGGCTGCGAGCAATTCTACGAGCCGTCGGAACTCGATGACGGGCGCTGCCCGGAACACGGCATTGCCCTTGATACCATCCGTGAGGAGAACTGGTTCTTCCGTCTCTCCAGATATGGCAACCGGCTGCTTGAGCTCGTCGAGACCGGCGAGCTTCGCATCGTTCCAGCCCATCGGCGCAACGAAATCCTTGCCCTGCTGCGGCGTGGCCTGACCGACATCAGCGTGTCGCGCAGTGCGGAGCGGGCGCGCGGCTGGGGCGTTCCCGTCCCGGATGGAGATGAGGTCGTCTATGTCTGGTTCGATGCCTTGGCGAACTATCTCACAGGTCTCGGCCACGGTTCCGATGAAACCCTGCTGCAGCACTATTGGAACGGCGGCGAACGCATCCACGTTGTCGGCAAGGGCATTTCCAAGTTCCATGCCATCTACTGGCCGGCCATCCTTTTGTCCGCAGGCCTGCCGCCGCCATCCTCGATCCTCGTGCACGGCTACGTCACTGTGGACGGCAGGAAGATCGGCAAGTCGGCCGGCAACGGCATCGATCCGGAAGGCATCATCCAATCCTATGGAACGCCGGATGCACTGCGCTATTACCTGCTCCGGCATATACGCTCGGCAGACGATGGCGACTTCTCGGCCGAGCGTCTCGAAGCCGCTTGGTCGGGAGAGCTCGCCGGGCAGCTCGGAAATCTCGCCAACCGGGTGCTTGCGCTTCTGTCCACGTCATTCGACGGAATCGTTCCGCCCGTGCCGGACAGCGCGTTCGTGGACGAGGCTGCCCGCCTTCCGGGGAAGGTGGCCCAGGCTTTCGATGCCTACGAGCTCCATGTCGGCCTCACTGAGATTTTTGCCTTTATCGGCGAGGCGAACAGGCGGTTTACAAAAGACGCGCCGTGGGCGGATGCGAAAGCCCTGCTTGCCGACCTCACACCGGAAGATCGGAAGGCGACCGCCGCTCGTCTCGGCGCTTGCCTGGCCGAGCAGGTCTACGGCCTTGCGGTCGTTGCCCGCTGCCTCCTCCCGTTCCTGCCAAGCGCGGCCGCAACGCTGCATTCCAGACTGGGAATACCATCTCCTCGCCTCTATCGGGTCCCCTTGATGGTGGACGGGGCGAAAGCCGCTCCGCAAGCCGTGCTCTTTCCGCAAAGAGCGGCAGCTTGAAGCAGCCCGAGATCCTCTGCGCTGCAACTGAAGCAGCGCAGAGTTCAAGCCTGTCTGGAGGCGGTAGGGAAGGGTATTCATCCTCGTCCGGATCGCACTGACAGCAAACATTCGCATGATCTGTAGGACCGCCTAAAACTCTGCTTTCGATCACATCGCAGCAGCCAAAATCCCAGTGTAGGTCAAGTGATGCAACAACTGATCGGCTCCGTGCGCGGCCCAGTAAGGACGGGTCGTCACGGCAGCCGGATGGCGGCGCGAGTGAACGGCCTTTAAGTGATCAATGGTGAAGTGAATTAGAAATTCGCCCAGCGCCAAGACCGCGATCGTCACGCCATCCAGCCCGAACAAAAACAATCCTGGAAGGGTGCCTGCGACGTGGATCGCTGCATGGATATAGCCGCCCGGATGGCGGATGTCGCCCTTGCCCTGCAGAATCCAGGTCGACTGCAAGAGATAGTCGGCGGCGAAATGCTTGACCTGCAGCCAGGCGAGTAGGCCAATAAGGGAAGATGCACTTTCCATGGTCCTTCCTCCCTCAAATTGGGGACGATTTCCGGTCCAGGGTAAAGATCGGCACCGGTTGCGATTTGCCGCGCACCACCGTCTCCCCCAGCGAGCGCGCATCGAGCCGCCTGTCGGCCCGTTCCCACGTCTCGCCACTCAACACGATTTCAACGCCTTTGTCTTTGGCGACGCCGACCAGGCGGCTTGCGAGGTTTACGGCATCGCCAATCGCCGTGTAGCTCAGGCGTTCGGCCGAGCCGATATTGCCGACGAGTGCCGTCCCGCTGTTGATGCCGATCCTGACTCGCACTGCGTCATGCTGGGGCGCGAGCGGCGGGATGGCATGCATCGCGTCACGGATCGCGGCCGCGGCACGGCAGGCACGCGACGCGTGATCGGGCTCGTCGTTCGGGGCATTCCAGATCGCCATCACAGCGTCGCGATAAATTTGTCGACCGTGCCGCCCTCGGCGTGGATCGCGGCGATGGAAAGCGCGAGGAAGCGCGAAACGCACATCGAGCGGCCTTCTCCATGTTCTCATCGATCAGTCGAAGGACGATTCGGTGAATGCGGTCCTTGCCCGCTGATGCAACAGCCCACGCTTGACGTGCCCCAGGATGTCATGAAATTTTCATATTCAGGCTATTTTCGAGAGCGAGAAAATAATCTACTATTTTAGTCAGGAAACAAGATTTCCTGAAACAAACGAAGGAGACTGATTGAGTATATTTCTTATGACTACCATGCTCATCGCAGGCTTTGTCCTGTTTGCCCTGATCACCGGGGCAGCACGAGGGCGCGCTGCCCAGACCACCGCAAACACCAAGCGCAGGTCGGGCAGTTCAGGAGGCTCGGGCGATGGAGGTGGAGGCTGGTTTGATGCCTCAGGCGACTGTGACGGCGGCGGCGGAGATGGTGGAGGAGGAGACTAAATCAAACTGAAATCGATAGAATGCCCGACCGCCTCAAGGCGGTTTTTTGTTGCCCGGATTCCGGCGCGGCGGTGCGCCCCGCTCAATCCAAGGGCATCACAAAGGTGAAGCGCGTCTCCTTGTCATCGGAACTGACCGTGATTGTCCCGCCATGGGCGCGGGCGATTTCCGACGCGATGTGCAGACCCAGCCCCAATCCTCTTTGACTTGTGCCGGCTTCACCTTTGAAGAAAGGTTGAAAAAGCCCTGTCATCGCCTCGGTGGAAATCGGAGCGCCGCCATTGGCGATCCAAAGCTCGAGCTTTCCGTCGACAGTTGCCGCCGATAGCCGCACCGGTTCGTCCGGCGCCCCATGTGTCAGGGCATTTCCCAGAAGATTGGACACCAGCTGGCCGATCCGGCCGCTGTCGCAGTTTATCGGCCCGTCGAATTCGATCGTCACCTCAATCGCCCGGTCGAGATGACTGAAGCGGAGTTCTTCGATGACCTGCCGCAGGAGCGGCTCGAGATGCTCGGCCCGCCTCTCGAGTGTGATGCCGCCACCCAATCGTCCGCGCGCGAAGTCGAGGACGTTGTCGATCAGGGCGGACATGCGAACGACGCTGCCCTGCATCAAGTCGAGAACTTTAATCGCGCGATCGGTCTGCTTTTCTTTTCGCAGAATGCGCGCAGCGGCTGAAATCGAGGCAAGCGGGTTGCGCAGGTCGTGGCCGAGAACAGCAATGAACTCTTCCCGCAACTCGGCGGTTTGCTGTTCGAAGGCAAGTTTGGCTTTGATCGTGGCGCCGGCAGCATCGGCCGCGGCGCGCGCCTCGACCAACTCCCGTTCATAACGGCGACGCTCGGCAGCCTGGAACATCGTCACCCGGGTGAAAAGCAGGGCGCCGTCTTCTGCACGTCTTTCCATGGCATTGGCGAGCACAGGCAGCTTTTTGCTGTCTACTGTGACGAGATCGAGGGCAACCTCGTTGAAAAACCCTTGCATGCGCAGCAAAGGCGCAAAATGGGTTTCGTAGAATATACGGCCCGAGGTATTGAGTAGGTCGTGAAGTCGTTTGCCGAGGAGCTGCTCGGCAGGGATGCCGATCCAGGTCGAAAGCGTTCTGTTGACCTTGACGATGCGCCCATCCGGCTGCAGCGAAAGATAGCCGCACGGCGCGTTTTCGTACAAGTCCTCAAGGTCTTCCGCCGGCATGGCGATCTGCGTGTCGGCACCGGTCATCGGACGAACCACCGGATTGCAGATATGACCTCGTCGGGAGCGCTGAGGTTAGGGCAGTGGCCACTCGCATTCAGCACCACCAATTGGCTGTTTGGGACCTGCTGATGGACGAATTCGCCGACCTCTTCGGAAGCGATGATGTCATCCCGGCACTGAAGGATCAGCGTTCTGGCGGTGACGCGCGGAAGATCGCTGCGATTGTCCGACGTGAATGTCACCCGTGCGAACGCCTTGGCGATCTCAGGATCGGTGCGGCAGAAGCTATTCGTCAGCTCTTCACCGAGTTCCGGTCGATCGGGATTGCCCATGATGGCGGGGGCCATGGCGGCAGACCATCCCATGTGGTTGTCGTCCAGCGACGTCAGCAGTTCGTCTATATCTGCCGCGCTGAAACCGCCGATATAGTCATCGTCGTTGATATAGCGCGGCGACGGCCCGACAAGGACCAGGCTTTCAAACAGTTCCGGTGCCTCCAGCGACGCGATGACGCCGATCATCGCGCTGACCGAGTGCCCGACGAAGACCGTTTGCGTCAACCCAAGTTCGCGGCAAATTTCCAAGAGGTCATCCGCATAACCGGACAATGAAGAATATTTTCGGGCATCGTAAGCCGCGAGATCGGATCGTCCTGCGCCGACATGATCGAACAGCACTGTCTTGAAGTCGCTTTCGAAGGTCGGCGCCACGAAGCGCCACATATTTTGGTCGCACCCGAATCCATGCGAAAAGATCATCGCACGCTGGCCATTGCCCCGGATTTGAACATGATTTCGATCGATGACGGTCATCTCGCCCTCTTTCCTCTCATAGCATATTCCGCCTGCCTTGGATTGAGGAAAGATCGGGGAGGCGACGGGTTCGATGGTCGTGTGACATGATATTCCAGAAGGCGACCGCCCTGCCGTTTGCGACATGCCTCAGTTCATCACTTTCTGCAGCTTGAAGAAGAATCGCCGCGGGTCGTGGTGCACGCACATCATCCCGGCAATCCCGTCATCGTCAATCCTGTGGAAGTAGTCCACGATCGGCTGTTTGTCGTAGACCATCGCAGCCGTTTCGACGCCGTCGAGAGCCTGAAGCTTCAATGAAGCTGTCGTGCCTCTGGCTCGAAGCATCTTCTGCAGATACGAGAACCAATGGCGGGCGACGAACGTCCGGCCAAAGGGCGCCATCTTGATCGCCAGCCGAACAGGGAAGAAACTTGGGTCGATCGGAACAAGCCGGCCCGGTCTCCACTTGAAGAGCAGGGCGTCCGCCCGCATGTCGGAGTGGAAGCGCTTGCCAAACCAGCTGAGATTTTCGAGCACGCCGTCCAGTGGATGACCCGACGGAATACCAACGCCGCTCCATAGGCCGACCATGTCCTTTGGCTGGATGGGCTCCAGCGACCGGAACCAGGTAGCCATCTCCTCCTGCTGGTCGCCTCGCATGGTTTCTCCTTCACGGATGTTCATTGCGACAAATGAAAAGAAGGGTTCGGAAGTTCCCGCATACAAGCCGGCCGGAAGCGACTTCTGGTGAAGGGCTTAAGTCTTCGAGCGCAACAGCCCCCGCCGGGGCTGTTGAGGCATTTCGCCAGAGAAGACCGGCCTATGCGTCAGGCGCGTGACGGCAACAGGGGATAGCCGACCATGACGGCGCGGCCAAGCAGCGCTGCGACGAAAGCCTTGATCACATCGCCGGGAATGAAGGCCATCGAGCCGACGAAGGCTTTCGTGAAGCCGAGGCCGGCGACGGTCGCCAGATAGGTGATGCCGAAGGCGTAGAGCACGACGATGCCGCCGACCATGGCGGTGAGGAAGAAGCTCACCGTCTGCACCAGGCCGGATTGCTGATGGTTGACCAACCGTTCGCTGAGATAGCCGGTGACGAAGGCGGCAAAGATCCAGCCGATCAGGAAGCCGGCCGTTGGCGACGCGAAGATCGCAAGCCCGCCGCGGCCGCCGGAAAGCACCGGCAGCCCGATGGCGACCAGCACCAGTACAATCAGCACGGCAATCGCGCCGCGCCGGGCGCCGAGCACGACGCCGGCCATCATGACGCCGAGGGATTGCGCAGTGATCGGCACCGGAATGAAGCCGAGCGAGATCGGCGGCAGCAGGCCGAGCGCCACGATGATTGCGGCAAAGAGGGCGGTAAGAACGAGGTCGCGAGTGCTCATCATCATGAATTCCGTGTTTATCAATCGTTAACTCACATGCCGCCGAATGCCGCGCGCGTCAATCGCCGCGGCGATATTATCCGCATCCCTGAGCGTCAGGATGATCAGCGGCGCAAGCAGCGTCGTCGGCCGGACCTTCAGCCCGCGTGCCCTATGCGCCTCGCGGATCGCCTGATAACGGCCGACGATCTCCGGCACGAAACGCAGCACCAGCCCAAGCGCCAGGCCGATATCGTCGGCCTGCACCCAGCCGGTGCGATCGAGCGGGCGGGCAAGCGCCGTTACCTCGTCGATGAACTCAGCGATCGACGTCGTCGCCGTCACGGTGGCGGCCAGAAGCATCAGCGCCGTCAGCCGCAGCAGGGGCACGAGTGCTTCCTGCCAGGGATTGAAGATGAGGTTGAAGAGTGCGACGACCGCGATCGTCAGGAAGATCGGCCGCAACCGCCTGAGACCATCCACAAACGGCAGGCCGATCATGCGGTAGAGAACCGCTGTCAGCAGCACGGCGATCGACAGCAGGACGAGGTTCCCGGTGATGAACAGCACGATGCCGAAGATCGTCAGCGACAACAGTTTTAGCCGCGGCGAGAGCCGGTGCATCACGCTGTTGCCTTCGACATAGAGCGACTGCATCAGGCGGCGATCTCCTTGTAGCGGGCGATCGCTTCGGCAGCCGGCGCATCGGCGGCAAGCCACCCCTCATGAAACAGCAGCACCCGCTCGAAATCGGCGATCAGGTCCAGATCATGGGTGATGATGATGGCACTTTCCGGCAGCCCGGCGATGATCTTCTCGACCAGCGCCCGGTTCTTGAGGTCGAGCTGGTTAGTCGGTTCGTCGAGGATCAGAATGCCTGGCCCCGTTGCCAGCACCGAGCAAAGGGCCGCCACCTGCAACTCGCCGCCGGAAAGCTCATGCGCGCGCCGATCGGCCAGCGCCTCGGCGCCGAAGCGGGCCAGCACGCCCTCGACCTTCGCCTCGATCTCCGCCTTGGTGAAGCCGCGCCGCTTCAGCCCGAAGGCGATGTCGTCCTTGACGATCGGCAGGATGATCTGGTTCTGCGGCGACTGGAAGATGAAACCGACACCGGGCACAGCAGTCTTCTCATCGCTCGTATCGCGACCGTTGACGGTGACGCGGCCGACCGACGGTTTGGCCAATCCATTGATCAGCCGGGCGAAGGTCGTCTTGCCCGAGCCGTTCAGCCCGATGACGCCGATGCGTTTTCCACTGATGTCAAGCGTCAGCGGCTGCAGCGCCACCCGTGCCCCGAAACTGACCCCGGCACCTTCGAAACGAATATCCAAACCAATCCCTCGCATCCATGCGATCCCGCTGCCGACGTTTTGCGGCCTGGTACGTCTTCGCCGCCTTGCCCCATGAGATCGCCGCCTGCCCCTCATCCGCCTGCCGGCACCTCTGCCTGGGTCGAGCCACGTGTCTCGACCCGTCCTTCGGACCCCCGCTCGCGGTGAGAAGGGGATATGCCGCACCGGCTTCCTTTACCCTCGACGCCGCGTTTGGCACGTCCCCTCTCCCCGCAGGCGGGGAGAGGGTTAGGGTGAGGGGCTGCCATCGGCGCAACCCAAACAGCAATGCTTCTATACGGGGAACCTGTGATGATGAAAGAGCAATCTCGCCCGCGATATTGGGTCGATATCGGGTGGCTAGGAAGATTTTCCGGATTATGATGTGGTCATGACGAATCTGCTTTCCAATTCCGACGCCCGCCGTGTCTTCCTTTCTAAACAGGGCCTCAGCGCCCCGCCGAACCGCGCCTTGACCAAGGCCGGCCTGTTGCAGCTCATCCATGAACTGGGTTTCGTCCAGGTGGACAGCATCCAAACGGTGGAGCGGGCCCATCATCAGATCCTGTTTTCCCGCAATCAGACCTACCGGCGCGAACATCTGAAGGCGCTGCTCGAAAAGGACGGCGCGCTGTTCGAGCACTGGACACATGATGCTTCCATCCTGCCGAGCGCCTTCTTCGTCTATTGGAAGCACAAGTTCCTTCATCAGGAAAGGGTGATCATCGAGCGCTGGCGCAAATGGCGCGGCGAAGGCTTCGAAGCGGCTTTCGAGGAGACCTATGAGCGCGTGCGGCGCGACGGCGCGATCCTCTCGCGCGACATCAAGGCCGACGGCCACGTTTCCGGCGGCTGGTGGAACTGGCATCCGAACAAGACGGCGCTCGAATATTTCTGGCACACCGGCAAGCTCGCCATCGCCGGCCGCTCGAACTTCCAGAAGATCTATGATCTCACCGAGCGGGTCATTCCGGCCGAATTCCGCGAGCCGGAGGTGAGTCGCGAAGAATTCGTCGACTGGGCCTGCCGCAGCGCGCTTGCCCGCCTCGGCTTTGCTACCCATGGCGAGATCGCTGCCTTTTGGAACCTCGTCTCGCCCGATGAGGCCAAGGCGTGGGTATCAGCCCATCGCGAGGAGCTGACCGAAGTGTTGATCGAACCAGCGCTCGACGGCAAGGCGCGACCCTCCTGGGCCTTTGCCGATTTCCCGTCGACGCTCGACAGCTATCCCGATGCTCCGCCCCGCATCCGCGTGCTCAGCCCCTTCGACCCGATGATCCGCGACCGCAATCGCACCGAACGCCTGTTCGGCTTCTTCTACCGCATCGAAGTCTTCGTGCCCGAGCCGAAGCGCGAATATGGCTATTACGTCTTCCCGCTGCTCGAAGGCGACCGTCTTATCGGCCGCATCGACATGAAGGCGGATCGGAAGAAATCGACGCTCGATGTCAAGCGGCTCTGGCTGGAGCCCGGCGTGAAACCGTCGGCTGGGCGGCTGGAGCGGCTGGAGGCGGAGCTTGACCGGCTGGCGCGGTTTGCGGGTGTGGAGAAGGTCGTGTTTCTGGAGGGGTGGAGGGGGTAGTCGAACTTCGTCCGATATATCCTGCTCCTACCCAAGAGAAGGGACCGAGACGTTGCCACGTATCCCTTCTCCCCAGTGGGGAGAAGATGCCGGCAGGCAGATGAGGGGGTGAGCGGCAAAGCCGCGAATGCGCTGAGCGCAAGCGAAGGGCAGCATGAAGGATGTGCCGTGTGGCCCCTCATCTGTCCTTCGGACATCTTCTCCCCGCTGGGGAGAAGAGGAGGAGCCCTCAGCAAATTTCCGTTGTGCTGATCTTGATGCCGAAACCTTCGAGGCCGACATAGTGGCGCTCGCGGCTGGTGAGCAGCTTGATCGAGCTCACCCCAAGGTCCTTGAGGATCTGGGCGCCGAGGCCGATTTCCAGCCATTCGCTGTCGCGGGTCTGGGCTTCAGCATGGGCTTCGCGGCCCTGGTTGCGGGCCTTGCGGCCATTGTCGGTATGGCCGACGCCGACGGAGCCTTCGCGCAGATAGACGATGACGCCGCGGCCCTGCTCGGCAATCTTCTGCATGTAAAAATCGACCGGGCTGTTCTTGCCGAACAGATCCTCGGCGACATTCTCCGGATGCAGGCGCACCGGAACGTCGACGCCGTCGCGGATGTCGCCGAAGACGACGGCGAGATGCTGCATCGGATCCCAGGGCAGGGAATAGGTATGGGCCTTGGCCTTGCCGAACGGCGTCTCGATGTCGAAGCTGGTGCCGAGTTCGATTAGCGTTTCCTTGCGCTGGCGATAGGCGATGAGATCGGCGACGGAGACGAGCTTCAGCCCGTGCTGTCCGGCGAAGTCGACCACCTGCGGCCCGCGCGTCACTGTGCCGTCGTCGTTGACGAGCTCGGAGATGACGCCGATCAGCGGCAGGCCGGCGAGCTTGCAGAGGTCGACGGCGGCTTCCGTATGGCCGGAGCGCATCAGCACGCCGCCTTCGCGGGAAACCAGCGGGAAGATATGGCCCGGACGGACGAAGTCGGAGGCGCCGACATTCGGATTGGCGAGGTTGCGCACCGTCAGCGTCCGGTCGTCGGCGGAGATGCCGGTCGTCGTGCCGTGCTTGAAATCGACCGAGACGGTGAAGGCCGTCGTATGCGCCGAATCGTTTTCCGCCACCATGGCGTTGAGGTTGAGGCGCTTGGCCTCTTCCTTCGGCATCGGCGCGCAGACGATGCCGGAGGTGTGGCGCACGATGAAGGCCATCTTCTCAGGTGTGCAATGCACGGCGGCAACGATCAGGTCGCCTTCGTTCTCACGGTCATTGTCGTCCATGACGACGACGATCTCGCCGGCCTCGAAGGCCCGGATGGCGTCGACGACGCGCTTCTGGTCATAAGACATGGGGCGAGGCTCCTATTTCAGACGGCCGGTCTGGCCGCGGTCGCGAAGATAATGGTCGGCGATGGCGCAGGCGACCATCGCCTCGCCGATCGGCACGGCGCGGATGCCGACGCAGGGGTCGTGCCGGCCCTTGGTACGGATATCGACATTCTTGCCCTCCGCATCGATCGACTGGCGCTCGGTCAGGATCGAGGAGGTCGGCTTGACGGCAAAACGCGCCACCACCGGCTGCCCGGTGGAGATGCCGCCGAGAATACCGCCGGCATTGTTGGAAAGGAAGATCGGCGTGCTGTCATTGCCCATGCGCATCTCGTCGGCATTGTCTTCGCCTGACGTTTCGGCGGCGGCAAAACCATTGCCGATCTCGACGCCCTTGACGGCATTGATCGACATCAGCAGCGAGGCGATATCCTGGTCGAGCTTGGCATAGATCGGCGCGCCGAGGCCGGCCGGCACACCTTCGGCGATCACTTCGATGACCGCGCCGATCGAGGAGCCGTTCTTGCGGATGCCGTCGAGATATTCCTCCCAGACCGGGACGATCGCGGCATCGGGCGAGAAGAACGGGTTCTGCCCGACCTGGTCCCAGTCCCAGTTGCGGCGGTCGATCTTGTGTTTGCCGATCTGCACCAGCGCGCCGCGCACGGTGACGCCGGGCACGACAAGGCGGGCGATGCCGCCGGCGGCAACCCGGGCGGCAGTCTCGCGCGCCGAGGAGCGGCCGCCGCCGCGATAGTCGCGAATGCCGTATTTGAGGTCATAGGTATAATCGGCATGGCCGGGGCGGTATTGCCGGGCAATCTCGCCGTAATCCTTGGAGCGCTGGTCGGTGTTTTCGATCAGCATCGAGATCGGCGTTCCGGTGGTCGTCATCGTCTCGCCGTCGGCGTCGAGCATGACGCCTGATAGCACCTTCACCAGATCGTCCTCGCGCCGCTGCGTCACGAAACGGGATTGCCCGGGCTTGCGCTTGTCGAGCCAGACCTGCAGGTCCTCGAGCTTGAAGCTGAGCCCCGGAGGGCAGCCGTCGACGACGCAGCCGAGCGCCGGTCCATGGCTTTCGCCCCAGGTGGTTACGCGGAAAAGGTGACCGAATGTATTGTGTGACATGTGTTCCCACGGTGGCGCGCCAAAGCCGGCCGCGCCATTGCTTGAAAAGGCGCGACACTCATAGGCCAAAAAACCGCCGAGGCAAAAGCCTTTCTTTGCGACAAACCGGCAGCTCAGGAAATGCTGTTTCCGTTCGTTGTCGGGGATGGGCGGCCCATTGTGCCACCACTCTCTCTGCGCAGGCGGGGAGGGGGCAAGGCGAGGGCATCGGCAGGCCGCGATCAGGACGCCAGCCGCCACCCCGCTCCTGTGGCTTCGTTGGTGAAATCGTCGAAGGAGAGCGGCCGCGAGAAGGCATAACCCTGCAGGATATCGCAGCCGAGATCGCGCAGCAGTGCGGCATGGGCCGCCGTCTCCACCCCTTCGGCCACCGTCTCGACGCCGAGCGAGCGGGCGATCTCGATGATCGAGCTGACCAGCGCCCGCTCCTGCGAGGCATTGACGATCGGTTGCACCAGCTGGCGGTCGATTTTCAGCCGCTTCGGCTTCAGCTTCAACAGGCTGACGATCGAGGTATGGCCGGTGCCGAAATCGTCGATCTCGATATCGATGCCGAGCGCCTTGATGCGTTCGAGATTCTGCGAGACGACGTCCTCGCTCTCGTCGAGGAAGATCGATTCCACCAGTTCGAAGGAGATCTCACCCGGACGGATATGCAGGTCGGCGAGCGATTCCAACAGGCTGCCGTCATGCAGCCGCCGCGCAGAAACATTGACCGAGACCTTGGGCACCACAATGCCGCGCGCCGTCCAGCGCACCTTGTCGCGCAGCGCCGTTTCCAGCACGATCCGGTCGAGCATCTGTACGACGTTGATCTCGTCGGCAATGCGCAGGAACTTGTCGGGGGCGAGCCACCCTTTGGAGGGATGCTTCCAGCGCACCAGCGCCTCGACGCCGGTCAGTTCCATCGTCCGGGCGCAGAATTGCGGCTGATACCAGGCGGTGAATTCACCATTGTCGATGCCGGCGAGGATCTCGTCGGCGGTGCGCTTGGTATTGATGATATCGGCCTGGAGATTGTGATTGAAGAATTCGAAGCGATTGCGGCCCGTGCTTTTTGCGCGGTAGAGCGCGATATCGGCATTGATCAGCACCTTGCGCGCATCGACATGGATGCCATTGGCGAGCGCAATACCGATCGACACGCCGCAGCGGCAGGAAAAACCCTGGAAATCGATCGGCTGGCGCATCTCCTCGATGATCCGGGTAGAAAGCTGCACCATCTCCTTGTCGTCGACATCGAGGGCAAGGATGACGAATTCGTCGCCGCCGATGCGCGCGACGATATCGCTGCCGCGGACATTCTTGGCGAGCACCTTCGAGGCGTGCACCAGCATCGCATCGCCGGCGGCATGGCCGAGCGTGTCGTTGATGTCCTTGAAGCGGTCGAGATCGATATGCAGGATCGAGAACTTCTGCCGCTGCTGACGGCCGTCCTGGGTGAGATTTTCGAGCGCGATGTCGAGCTTGCGGCGGTTGGCGAGTGCGGTCAGTGGGTCATGCAGCGAATTGTGCTCGATCCTGTTCTTGACAAGCTCGAGCTCGATATTCTTGGCGACTGCCTCGTCCTTGGCGGCCTTCAGCCGGATCGTCATCAGCACGTCTTCGGTGGCGTCGAAGGCGATGCCCATGATCTTCATCTCGCCAGTCCCCGTCTGGTGGACCTTGCCCACCGAGCGCACATAACGCACCGAACCGTCGTCGACGAGCACGCGGCAGACGAGGGTGTGCGTGTCGCCGTTCTTCTTGAAGTGGCGCGCGCTTTCGAGCGCTAAGGCCCGATCCTCGGGGTGGATGCAGCCAAGCCAGGTCTCTTCGGTCATGAAGCCGTTGCGCGGCGCAAGGCCATAGAGCTCGTGCATCCGCTCGTTCCAGATCGAGCCGCCGAGGCTTGGCCGCGCTTCCCATATGCCGCACCGATAGGAATCGAGCGCCAGGTCGAGCCGGCTGGAAAGCTCGGCGAGCTGTCCCTCACGACTCGAGAGCTCTTCAAGCGCCAGTTCCAGCTCGGCGTTCTTGACCTCGCTCATATCCTTAGCCTTGCGCAGCGTGTCGGTGGTCTCCGCATCTGCGGTCACGTCCCAGACGATGCCGATCGTCTTGCTGACGCCGACGGCATCCGTATAGAAGGAGCCAACCGAGCGCAGGTGGCGGATGCCGCCGTCGGAAAGCAGGATGCGGTACTGCGCCGTGCAGGCGGCACCCGCAATGCTGCAGCTGAAGAAATGTACTTCGGCAGTGTCGCGGTCCTCGGGCAGGATCGCCGCCAGCCATTCGTCGAGCACCCGGCTTCCCTCTTCCGCCGGTTTGCCGTGCAGGGCCGCGGCACGCGCGTCCCAGAGCAGGCTGTTCGAATCATCCTGCAACTCCCAGATGCCAATATTGGAGGATTCCAGCGCCAGGTTGAGCCGCTGCGACAGTTCCAGCAGTTTTGCCTCGCGCGTCTCCAGCGCGTTGATGTTGCGATTGCGCTCGCCGAGCAGCATGGTCGCAAAGAAGATCGGCACGATGATGATGAATCCGGCGGCAACGATGATCAGGCGTAGCTCGGTGCGGTTTTCAGGTATCGCATTCCAGCCGCTGTTCGGCACAGCGGCAAGCTCCCACCTGCCGCCGGCAAAGCCGATCTTCTGGCGCATCGGATCCCTGCCGTCGATATCGGAGGACCCGAAGAACGGCGCCGGGGGAGGAGCTTTGGCGGCGGTCGGCAAGCCTATATCGCGAATGGCGATCGAAAGATGGCCGAGATGCGGATAGCGCTCCTGGTTTTCGCGGTCGCGTGCCGGCATCAGCCCGGTCGCCTGGTAGAACATCGTCTGGTCGATCGCGACTTCGACCGCCCCCCAGATCCGCCGCTGGCCGTTCTCCTTGACGTAAACCGGGAAGAAGATGGCGAAGGCGTCCCGGCCGTCGGTGCTGATCGGGCCGTAGAAGCGCGCCGACTGGTTGCCGGTCGCGCCGGTCATCGCCTGGCGGAAGTAGAGAGCCTCGCGCACGTCGCGGCCGACCCGCTCGTTGCCGGATTGCGGCGGGTGGATGTCGCGGATGATGAAATCAGGCGCGACGGCGATATGAATGAAAGACGGGTTCTGGATCAGCAGCAAGTTGATCTGACGTTCCATCTCCTCTCCGTTTGCCGCGCTGACGGAGATCAGGTTCGTCAGGTCGCGGACGACGCTGAGGTCCATATTGATCTCAGCCATGACCCGGGCACGGATGAGGTTCGTCTCGTTTTCGGTGCGGATATGAAGTTCGCGCACATGAGACGCAGTATTGGCCTGGTCGAGTCCGAAGCCGACCATGATGACGACCAGGGCGACAAGCGACGAAACCAGAAACGAGACGCGGCTATTCTTCAACACGCGCCGCAACTGCTTGCTGTCGCTGAGCCTGGATAACAAAATGAAACCCCCATGTTGACGAGCAACTGTAGGGCGCGCGGGTTAATTTACGATTGCCCGCCGGCGATGCCGAGAGATCGCGGGAAGGGAAAAAGCGCGGGTTAACGCGGCATTTTGATTATATTTAAAATCCTATTCATCAATTGGGCGGGAAAAGCCATTCTTACGGGCAATTTTCGCCATATTCAGGAGCTTATCTGTGGCCGGTCGTGTTCTCGTGCAGCGTCTTAAAGGATTGTCGCCATGCGTTTCGTCGTCGCCACGCTTTTGGCAACAGCAAGCTTCCTGTCACCGATGAGCGGTTTTGCCGAGAGCGCCGATGTCGAGGCGACGATCAAGAAGGTCGACACGGCCAACCTCGTGCTGACGCTCGATGACGGCAAAACCTATCAGGCGCCCGAGGAGTTCAATTTCGACGGTCTCGAAGCCGGCGTGAAGGTGATCGTCTTCTATACCGAGGTCGACGGCAAGCGCGTCATCAACGATCTCGACATCGTTAAATAGGCAGCGGATGAGGGGCGGGCTTGGCGATGCCTACAGCCAGACGATCTTCCGCTCTGCGGTATCGATCTTAGCGATTCGATCCTGAGGGATTGCGCCTTCCGCAGCGCTGCTCTTCGGCAGGTCTGAGATCGTCTGGAACAGTGTGCGGATGACGCCGCCATGGGTCACGCAGACCGTCGGACGATCGACGGAGTTCAGCCATGAGCCGGTGCGCCAGGAGAGGATTTCATAGCTTTCCGCGTCATCGCCGGGCGGGATGAAATCCCATTTCGAGGCGTTGCGTTCCGCCACCCGCGCGCGCTGCGTCGCCTTCAGCTCCTTGATCGTCGAGCCCTCCCAGTCGCCGAAGGAAATCTCCACCAATCTCGGATCGGTGCGATAGGCAAGCGGCGCCAAGCCCATGGCCGTGCGCATGATTTCCATCGTCGCGCGTGTGCGCTGGAGCGGGCTTGCGACGAAATCGAACTGGTCGATCGTGTCGCCGAGAATCCCGGCAAGCGCGATGCCGTTCTGCCGGGCCTGTTCCAGGCCCGTGGCATTCATCGGGATATCCTTCTGACCCTGCAGGCGGCGCTCGGCATTCCAGGCGGTCTGGCCGTGTCTGATCACGTAGATAAGCACGGTCTCGCATCCCTATGGAGAAATCAGTCCTTGACGACGGAAATGTCGGGCGCGTCGACTGCCTTCATGCCGATGACATGATAGCCGCTGTCGGCATGGTGCACTTCGCCGGTGACGGAGCGCGAGAGGTCCGACAGGAGATAGAGGCCGACATCGCCGACTTCCTCGATGGTGACGGTGCGGCGCAGCGGTGCGTTATATTCGTTCCACTTCAGGATGTAGCGGAAATCGCCGATGCCGGAGGCGGCAAGCGTCTTGATCGGTCCGGCCGAGATGGCATTGACACGGATGTTCTGCGGTCCGAGGTCGACGGCGAGATATTTGACGCTGGCTTCGAGCGCGGCCTTTGCGACACCCATGACGTTATAATTCGGCATCACCTTTTCGGCGCCGTAATAGGTCAGCGTCAGCATGGCGCCGCCATCCGTCATCAGCTTCTCGGCGCGGCGTGCGACCGAGGTGAAGGAATAGACGGAGATCTGCATCGTCTTGTTGAAATTGTCGGCTGAGGTATCGACGTAGCGGCCGGTCAGCTCGTCCTTGTCGGAAAAGCCGATCGCATGCACGAGGAAATCGATCTTGCCCCAGAGCTTTTCGACGTTTTCGAAAACGGCGTCGATGGTGGCTTCGTCGGCGACGTCACAGTGGCCGACGAGCGTCGCGCCGATTTCGGCGGCGAGCGGCTCGACGCGCTTCTTCAGCGCGTCGCCCTGGTAGGTGAGCGCGACTTCTCCGCCATGTGCATGAATGGCCTTGGCAATACCCCACGCAATCGAACGATTGTTGGCGACACCCATGATGACGCCGCGTTTGCCTGCCATGAGGCCGGATGCTTGAGCCATATTTCGCTCCCTAGGATTCTGATCGATCCTGCCTATGGCATAGGCCGTTAATCGGTTCAAGCTTGGCCGGGATCATCAACTGTTAGGGATCGTAATAAAGGGTGCGAATGTCATAAAAATTTCATAGGAACAGGCCTTCGCGCATGCTCCGCATGAGATCAGTGATTTTGTCGTCGGGTTTTTCCCACAAGATAATGCGCAATTCGACGACCAGATCGCCTCTGCCGCCCTCTTCGCGGGGCAATCCCTGGCCGGGAATTCTAATCGTCTTGTCCGAGCCGGACCATGCGGGGATCGTCACGTTCAGCGGCCCGCTTGGACCTTCGATACGCGCCTCGGTGCCGAGCACGGCATTTTCGATGCTGAGCGGCAGCACGGCGTGCAGATCGAAACCGTCAACGGTGAAGCGCGGATCGGGTGCGATGCGAACGTTGATGACGGCGTCGCCGCGCTGCATGCCAGGCAGCTTGAAGCCCTGTCCCTTGAGCCTGATCTCGTGACCGTCGGTCGTGCCTGCCGGCAAGGCGAATCCGATTTCGCGGCCCTCCGGCAGCGACGCGGTGATCCAGCCGCTCTTCAACACGTCGTCGATCGTCACTGTCGCCGTCGTCACCTCATCCGGTGCTTTATCGAGGCCGGTATCCTTGGCGCCGGTGAAACGGCGCACCAGGTTTGTCAGGATGCTGAGCGGCAGCGACAGGTTGGCGGCGGCATTGGCCCCAGCGTCGCTCGCTTCCTCGTCGCCCTTGGTGTCGGTCTCGGCGGCATCGCCATCGATGCGCCTGCCGGCATCGCCCTGGGGGTTTTGGGTCTGCTGGTATTGCGTGTGCTGGGCGCGACCCTGCGCCTGGCCGCCGCCGGCCGCGCGGGCTTGGGCGCCAAAAATGCGATCCACCATCTCGTCGGCGGCCTCGGTAGCACCTGCCTGTTGCCTGGAGCCGTCGGCGGTCGCCTTCTGGGCGGCGCGCGCCAACTCTTCCATCACGCGCTCGGCATTGGCCTGCGCCGCCTTGGCGCGCACGGCAGCCTCGCGGGCGGCCTGGCGCTGCTGCATGATCGTCTGCTCGTGCTTCTTGGCTTCGGCCATCCGCAGGGCATTGTCGAACAGGCTGCGTTTGCGCGGGTCCTTCAGGGTCTCATAGGCGCGGCCGATCTCGGCGAACCGGGCCGTCGCCGTCGGGTCGTCCTGATTGTGGTCGGGATGGGCTGATTTGGCCATGTTGCGCCAGGCCGCCTTGATCTCGTCTGCTGCCGCGTCGCGCTTGACGCCCAGAATTTTGTAAGGATCGCGCATGTCAAAACCGCCGGTGTTGCGATGCGGCAAGCCTCGTCCTTGCTCGGCATCCCCGTCCAATAAAACGTGTGTGGCGCCACCCGCCGCAAAGGCAGGAACAGCCACTCTCAACGCCGATCCTGCGGGCCGAGTTGCTAATCACTTGTTATTTCTGTGAAGAGATGTGGGGTGTTTCGCGGTAAATGGTTAGCTCTTTGCTAAGCATTCGGCAGAAAGCGGTCACGCGTTAACCTGTTGGGAAGGGCGCGCGCCCCGCGTCTTTTCGAACGCGCAAAGGACGCTGTAATATCTGAACGACCTTAGGAAGATCAGCTCTCGGGCTGGAAGCTCAGAAGCTGCCAGTTGCCGCCGCCGACGAGGCAGGTCTTGCCGTAGAATTTGGCGATGCCGACATAGGAATGCCGGGTCGTGCGGAACTGGCGGCAGACCTGGCCGGACTCATTGTTCTCGACGATCGTATCGATGACGCCGGCACTGCCGGTCGATGCGTTCGCCCAGGGAAGCGGTTGGCCCTCGAGCCTTTGCACGTCGGCCGAGGTCACGGCGTTGCGCACGGTCATTTCGTCGGAAAGCGTGTCGGTGCTCGGCGGCGTCTGCGGCACGGTGCCGGTTGCCACCGACCGGTCGACCTTGGCTTCACTCAGGAAATCCATGCCGCCGCCGACGCAGCCGGACAGCGACAACATCGCGACGCCGGTGACGAAGAACACACTGCTGCGTCGCCGCAGGCCCTTTGTATGGCGAGATGACTTTGCTATGACTTCCACCCTGCATCCTGTCCAGTTATCAAAAGCTGGGCGAGTTTTGAATAATCCGGGGCATTTGAACCAATATGTCGGCAAACGAGTTAACAAGCGGTGACTTTACCGAAAGTGGCGAGCCCTTCAAGCTCTTTGCCGAATGGCTGAAAGAAGCCGAGGCTTCCGAGCCCAATGACCCCAATGCTGTGGCGCTGGCAACGGTCGATGAGGATGGTCTTCCCAATGTCCGCATGGTTCTCCTGAAGGGATTCGACGACGACGGTTTCGTCTTTTACACCAATTTCGAGAGCCAGAAAGGCCGCGAAATTCTCGGCCAGAAAAAGGCCGCCATGTGCTTTCACTGGAAAAGCCTGCGTCGCCAGGTCAGGCTGCGCGGCCCGGTCGAAATCGTCACCGACGCCGAAGCGGACGCCTATTTCAAGACGCGGGCGCGGGGCAGCCGCATCGGCGCCTGGGCCTCCAGACAATCCCGCCCGCTCGAAAGCCGGTTCGCGCTGGAAAAGGCCGTGGCCGAATATACCGCGCGTTATGCCATCGGCGAGATTCCGCGCCCCGCCCACTGGTCGGGCTTCCGCATCCGGCCGACATCGATCGAATTCTGGAAGGACCAGAAATTCCGCCTGCATGACCGGGTCGAATTCCGCCGCCCATTACCGGAAGGCGAATGGGACAAGGTGCGGATGTATCCGTAACGGGCTTTACCTGCCCATCAGCTTCAACGGTATGCCGGAGGCAAGGGCCGAGACGTAGCGTCGCTTCTGGTAGAAGCCGTTGAGCGAAATGCGCGGGAGATAGCCGGTCAGCTGCGCTGACGGCAGCCCAGGCTGCGTGGTGACCGCAAGGGTAAAGCCGAGATTGCGAGCGATGCGCGCCTCGCGAGCAGTCGCAGCATCAGGCGTGCCATAGGGATAGGCGATCGTCTCGGGGCGGGTGCCGGTCACCGCCTCGAGGTAATCCGCCGAAACCTGCATTTCGATTCGCGCTTCGGCTTCCGGCAGGCGGGCCAGTGCGCGATGGCTGATCGTATGGGCGCCGAGCGTTGCAAGCGGATGCGCCGCCAGCCATTGCAATTCGCCAGGCCCCATCACCAGCTCGCGGACGATATCCGTCGGCTCGATGCCGTTTTCGCGCGCCAGCAGGTCGATGGCGGCAACCGCGCGCGCCTCGTCGGAGCCGTGGATATACCAGGCAAAGCGGTCGAAGGCATGCCATTGCTGCTGGGGGTTCTCCAACGCCAGGCGCTCTCTGCCGCGGCCGAAATCGAAGTAGATTTCGCTTGGCCGGCGCAGGAGGACGGCGAGCGTCTCCCACCAGATGCTGTGTGAGGCTTCGGCAAAACCCTTGGCGACGAACACCGTGAACGGCGCCTGATGCCGCTCGAACACCGGCAGCGCATGTTCCAGATTGTTGCTGTATCCGTCGTCGAGTGTGAAGGCTGCGAAGGGCTTTGCGCCCTCGGGTTCCGCCAGCAGCGCCGGCACCTGATCGAGCGGCACGAAGCGGTAGCCCTCTCGCCGCAGCCGCCGCAGCGCCGCGTCGAGAAAACGGGGGGTGATTTCGAGATGCGCATTCGGCTCGAAGGCCTGGGCCACGTGCGGGCGGACATGATGCAGCGTAAAGACGACGCCGCGCCCGCGCGCTTCGCGCATCAGTCCGACTGACGCGAGCAGCCAGGAAACCTCGAGCCCAGCGCCGATCGCGACGCGTTTTGCCAGTCGCTTGAATTGTCCCGTCATGCGGGTCCGTCCCTTGCCTTTGCCGCAAGTGCGATTTAAGCCTTGCTGAATCCCGATACCGCACAGGTCTTTGATTTCCTGTTAACCAAGACGATGAAAAGACTAGAAAAATAATAGGAGTTGCCTCAAAGTCGCGCCAAACTTACTGCTTCTGTCACATTACGGCACAAATGCCGGTCTGACCGAGCGCCCGCGTCAAGGGCTGCGTATCAGGGGGTCAGCGCATGAACGGCCAGCGTATGAGGGGAAAGTGCATGAGAAAGCTTTTGGCGGCTGTTTTGACCGTAACGCTTGCCGTTTCGGCGCCGCTTGCGGCCCTTGCCGGCAACGCTTCGCTGATCCTCGATGCCCGGACTGGCAAGGTTCTCGCCTCCGAAAACGCCGATACGCTGAACCATCCGGCCTCGCTGACGAAGATGATGACGCTCTATCTCACCTTCGAGGCGTTGAAGCGCGGCAAGATCGCCTGGGACACCCCGATCCGGATGTCGAAATACGCCGCTGCACGCCCGCCGACCAAGCTTGGCATCAAGGCTGGCGGCACGATCACCGTGCGCGAGGCGGTCTATGGCATGATCGTCAAATCCGCCAATGATGCCGCCTCCGCCATGGGCGAGAAGCTCGCCGGCTCGGAAAGCGGCTTTGCCCGGGTGATGACGGCCAAAGCCCGCCAGCTTGGCATGAGCCGCACCGTCTTCGTCAATGCCTCCGGCCTGCCGGATGGCCGTCAGGTCACCACGGCGCGTGACATGTCGACGCTCGCCATCGCGCTGATGAAGAATTATCCGAACGAATACCGGCTGTTTTCGACGGCTAGTTTCAATTTCCGTGGCCAGACGGTGCGCGGCCACAACAATCTCATGTACCGCTACCAGGGCATGGACGGCATCAAGACCGGTTATACCAACGCCTCCGGCTTCAATCTCGTCAGCGCCGTCAGAGACGGCAACCGCCGCGTCGTTGGCGTCGTGCTCGGTGGCCGCACGGCCCGCAGCCGCGACGCCAAGATGGCTGGTTTGCTCGACCGTTATCTCGGCCGTGCCTCGTCTTCCGGCGGCGCAAAGCTGGTGGCGAGCGTCGGCGCCAAGGAGCCCGTCGAAGTCGCGTCCGCCGCCGAGGCCTCCGATGTTCCGGTGCCGCTCAACGCACCGCGCCCGGCCGATGATCTCGCAGCCAAGAGCCTGGCCTATGCCGACGATACCGTCGTGCCGCTGGAGCGTCCCGTCGCGATGGACGAGATCCTCAACGCCGGCAAGACGCCGAAGACATCGGCAGAGAAGACCAATGGCGACTGGCAGATCCAGATCTCGGCCGCACCGAGTGCCGATGCGGCGCGTGCGCTTCTCGCCCAGGCGAAGTCGGAAGGCGGCGCACCGCTCGTCTCCGCCTCGCCCTATACGGAGGCGGTCGGGAAGGGGGTCAACAGGATCTATCGCGCCCGCTTCGTCGGCTTCGCCAGCAAGGATGCCGCCGTCTCGGCCTGCGATGCGTTGAAGCAGCGCTCCTATGACTGCATGCTGCTGCCGGACCACGGCTGATTGCCGCGCGGCGGTCTAGACAATCCCGTTCTGGACAATTGTTGGGAATCAGGTTCTCCTCCATAAACAAAAGGAGAACGCTCATGCTGCGCCGTCTCGCCGATCAGTTCGAAATTTCTTCCTCCACCCATGTCGCGGCCCACGGCATCGAGCGTGATGCCGATTGGTTCCTTCTGAAACTGCAGGAGGAAATGGGCGAGCTGACACAGGCCTGGAACCGGCTGACCGGGCGCGGTCGTGCGAAGGGGCGTTCACCGGAAGATATGCAGCAAGACCTTGCCGACGAGACCGCCGACGTCCTCGGCCATCTTATGCTGTTTGCCCGTCACAACGATCTCGATCTTGCCGCCGCGATCGAACGAAAGTGGCTGTTTCGGCCGGCGCAAACGTCGAAGAGCTGATGCAACGCGCCGAAAATGCGCAGTGTGTTTGGGGGCGACGGCATTTCGATGTGACGCGCTTTAGGCGAGACTGTCCCTCGTCAACCGCACCAGGATTCTCCCGCAGCTTAAGTCAGCCGACCTTATAGCGGTAGAATTTGCTGTCCACCGCCATCAGCGGGAAGGCGCGGGGCAGGGCGCTCTTGGCGATCTCGCTAAAGCCGTTCTTCTCGTAGAAGCGATGCGCGGCGACGAACTTGTCCGTCGTGCCGAGGAAGATATCGGTGAGGCCGACATCCCTGGCATGGGCAAACAGCCGATCGAGAAGCCGTGCGGCCACGCCATGCTCGGAGCCGCGAACTTCAGCTGAGACGAACATCTTGCGCAACGCCGCTTGGTTGTTGCCGATATCCTTGAGCCCGACCGTGCCGACGATGGCGCCATCCTTGAGGGCGACCCAGAACTGCCCCTTGCCGGACTGGTAGAAATCCGGGATGACCCTAAGATCCGGCTGCTCATCCGCAGTGATATCGATGCCAAATTCCTCGCGCTGGATCGGCAGGATCACCGAGAGCACGGCATCGGCGTCATCGGCGGTGAAGGTTCTGATTTCGACGTCCGCCATGACGGATCCTTTCGCCTCAGGTCTGCGTGCCGCCGACCGTCACCTGATCCATGCGCAGATGCGGCTGGCCGACGCCGACGGGAACCCATTGGCCGGCCTTGCCGCAATTGCCGATGCCGGTATCGAGCTTCATGTCGTTGCCGATCATCGACACCCGCTTCATCGCATCCGGGCCGTTGCCGATCAGCATCGCCCCCTTGATCGGCGCGCCGACCTTGCCGTTCTCGATCAGATAGGCCTCGGTGCAGCCGAAGACGAACTTGCCGGAGGTGATGTCCACCTGGCCGCCGCCGAAGGAGACGGCATAGATGCCCTTCTTCACCGAGGCGATGATCTCCTCGGGCGTCTTGTCGCCACCGAGCATATAGGTGTTGGTCATGCGCGGCATCGGTACATGGGAATAGCCCTGGCGGCGGCCGTTGCCGGTGGGCGCCATGCCCATCAGCCGGGCATTCTGCCGGTCCTGCATATAGCCGACGAGCTTGCCGTTTTCGATCAGCACGTTGTAGGCGGACGGCGTGCCCTCATCATCGATGGTGATCGAGCCGCGGCGATTGTCGATCGTGCCGTCATCGACGACAGTGACGCCGGGAGCGGCGACCATCTGGCCGAGAAGACCGGCAAAGGCCGAAGTCTTCTTGCGGTTGAAATCGCCTTCCAGCCCGTGACCAACGGCCTCATGCAGCATCACGCCCGGCCAGCCGGAGCCGAGCACCACGTCCATCGTGCCCGCCGGCGCATCGATCGCCTCGAGATTGACGAGCGCCTGGCGCAGCGCCTCGTCGGCGCCGTATTGCCAGCTGCCTTCGGCGATGAAATCGCCGAAGCCGATGCGCCCGCCGTGGCCATAGGAGCCGCTCTCCTGCCGATCGCCTTCGCCGACCATCACCGAAATGTTGATGCGTGTCATCGGCCTGATGTCGCGCACACGGTGTCCGTCGGCGCGCAGGATATCGACGACCTGCCAGCTTGCGGCAACCGAGGCCGTCACCTGGCGCACCTTGTCATCCTTACTCCTGAGATAGGCGTCGATGTCCTGCAGGACCTTGACCTTCTCCTCGAAGCTCGGCTGACCGATCGGGTTCTCGTCGCTGTAGAATTTCTTGTTGGTGCCCTGGGGCGCTGCCGCGTAGGAGCCGGAATAGCCGCGTGTCACCGCGCCGACGGCATCGGTCGCCCGCTTCAGCGCCGCCACCGAAAGATCGCCGGCATGGGCATAGCCGACCGCTTCGCCGGCAACGGCGCGCAGGCCGAAACCCTGTTCGGTGTTGAAGCTGCCGCCCTTGAGCCGGCCATTGTCGAAGGTCAGCGCTTCCGCCTGCGCATGCTCGATGAACAGTTCGCCGTCATCGGCGCCGGACAGGGCCTCGGCGACGTGCTTGCGCATCGTGGCTTCGTCGGCATCGAAAAGCGTCAGGAGATCGGTGTTCATGGTATGGCTCCATTGGGCATGCGTTCAGGAGTGCACTGACTCCTTAGATAGGGCTCCACATAATAAGGAGTGAAGCCCTGCCGTCGAATTATTCTTTTTTAAAGGGATGGGAGCGTTTCCATCGCTTTGCGCTTTGTGGCGGCTCAGCTTTTTTCCACAATCACTTTGAGAACTGATTTGTTCGAATGCCGAGGAAATATCCGCCCCTCACCCTAACCTTGCCGGGGTCGAGCCACTGGCCTCGACCCGTCCTGCGGACCCCCGTAAAAACGGGCAAGGGGACGTGCCTTGCGCGAGGTGAGTGGGGAACGGAGAGGTCGCGGCATATCCCCTTCGCCCCGTTTACGGGGAGAAGGTGCCGGCAGGCGGATGAGGGGCGGGCCACGGAGACGACGGTTGCCCTCACGGCAGAGCGTCGAAACCTTCGGCGAAGCCCTTGAGGTCGACGGGGATGCCGATGCCTTCTTCCGGGGTCTGGAAGACGATGAAGGTTGCCTGGGCGCCGCTGCGGAAGGTCTTGAGCAACTCGTCCTCGAGCACGACCTCGGCATAGCAGCCGTCGGCGAAGCAGCGGACGAAATAGGCGCGGCCGATATCCTTGCCGTCGACATTGAGCCCGAGGCCGTTCGGCAGCAGCACGCCAAGCGGTGCCAGCACGCGGAGAATCTTCGACTTGCGATCGGCCGTCTTCAGGACGACGACGGAAAGCCCGACCTCCGGCCGATCCTCGGCGATGACATTCTGCATCAGCGCGCATTGCTCGGTCGCCGCACCCGCCGGCTTGTCGCAGACGACGGACCATGCGCCATGATTGGACTTCACCGTGCCCGGCGCCGGCGGTTGTGTCTGGCCAGGTGTCACCGGTTCGACATTCGGTTTGGCGGCGCTCGGCTGTTGCGGCGCCGGAGCAGGGGCCGGCGCCGGCGCGGAAGCCGGGGGCGCGGCCTGTGACGGAGTGGGTTGCTGCTGGGCGAAAACGGGCGTCGTCGCTGCGGCCGCGATGCTGGCAGTCAGGAGAAGCGACTGCGCGAGGGAACGGAAACCCATGGAAACCTCTGGATATCGAATCATTGCGGCTATTGTTGAAGCTGCCCACCAAAAATGAAAAGCCCCACCCCGTGAAAACCGGGGGACTGCGGCGGAAATTGGACCTTTGCGAAATAATGTTTCGCGCGCGGATTGGCCGGAAAGCCGATTTTTCATATGCTGATGAAAAACTTGGGATGTTTTGCCGTTCGAGCCTGCCTATGCTTTGAGCAAAAATGCCGCATAGACAATTGCTCTGACCTGTTGCGGCAAATGCCAAACTGTGGTTTGAAGCGCTGAAGATGGCAAGGATTCTGCGTTCTATTTTGCAGGTCAAGCGCTCGAGGGAGATACTAAGGTGATGAAGAAGGCTTATGCAGCCCTGACCACGCTGGTCTGTCTGCTTTTTGCTTCCGGCACATATGCCGACCAGCCGACGCCGTGGCAGGCGACGCTGCAGCCGGCGGCAACGCCGATCATGCGGGAAATCCAATGGTTCGAACAATATACCCTGTGGTTTATCGTTCCGATCACGCTCTTCGTGCTGGTCCTGCTCATCGTCGTCTGTTTCAAGTTCCGCGCCAGCGCGAACCCGGTTCCCTCGAAGACGAGCCACAACACGCTGATCGAGATTGCCTGGACCGTGGGGCCGGTCCTGGTGCTGCTTTTTCTTGCCATTCCCTCGTTCAACCTGCTGACGGCGCAGCTGACGCTGCCCGAAAACCCGGACGTGACGATCAAGGCGACCGCCACCCAGTGGCAGTGGAACTACGAATATGAAGGTTCGGGCGAAAGCCCGCTGGCTTTCGATTCCTTCCTGCTGAAGGATCAGGACCGCGCAGCCGCCGGCAAGGAAGACAAGTCGATCTATCCCAGGCTTCTCGCCGTCGACAACGAGCTGGTCCTGCCGGTCAACAAGACGGTCCGCGTTCTCGTGACCGCATCACCGACCGACGTCATCCACGCCTTCGCCATGCCGTCCTTCGGCGTCAAGATCGATGCCGTGCCGGGTCGCCTGAACGAGACCTGGTTCAAGGCCGAGCGCGAAGGCCTGTTCTACGGCCAATGTTCCGAGCTCTGCGGCAAGGACCATGCGTTCATGCCGATCGCCATCCGCGTCGTCTCCGAGGACAAGTACAAGCAGTGGCTGACCGCAGCCGCCAGCGACCTGCCCGGCGCCTACAAGACACTCATGGCCGCAACCGATGGTCCCGCAAAGACCGTCAACGTCGCCGAAGCACAGTAATAAAGGGGATCGGGACAATGGCTGGACCTTCCGCTCACGACGATCATTCTCATGATCACGATCGCACGCATGGCGATCACGCCGCCCATCATGACCACGCGCATGACGATCACGGGCACAAGCCGAGCTTTGCCAATCGCTGGCTGTTCTCGACCAACCACAAGGACATCGGCACGCTCTACCTGATCTTCGCGATCATTGCCGGCATCATCGGCGGCGCGCTGTCGGTTGCCATGCGCATGGAGCTGCAGGAGCCGGGCATCCAGATCTTCCACGGCCTGGCCTCGATGGTCTACGGCTATGAGGGCGATGCCGCGATCGACGGCGCCAAGCAGATGTTCAACATGTTCACGACAGCGCACGCGCTGATCATGATCTTCTTCATGGTCATGCCGGCGATGATCGGTGGTTTCGCCAACTGGATGGTGCCGATCATGATCGGCGCGCCTGATATGGCCTTCCCGCGCCTCAACAACATCTCCTTCTGGCTGATCGTTCCTGCCTTCATTCTCCTGCTGCTGTCGATGTTCGTCGAAGGTCCGGCAGGCGCCTACGGCACGGGCGGCGGCTGGACGATGTATCCGCCGCTGGCCACAAGCGGCACGCCGGGACCGGCGGTCGACCTTGCGATCTTCGCACTCCACATTGCCGGCGCCTCGTCGATCCTCGGTGCGATCAACTTCATCACCACGATCCTCAACATGCGCGCTCCCGGCATGACGCTGCACAAGATGCCGCTGTTTGCCTGGTCCGTGCTGATCACCGCCTTCCTGCTGCTGCTGTCGCTGCCGGTTCTGGCTGGCGGCATCACCATGCTGCTCACCGACCGCAATTTCGGCACCGCGTTCTTCTCTCCGGAAGGCGGCGGCGATCCGATCCTCTACCAGCACCTGTTCTGGTTCTTCGGTCACCCCGAGGTCTACATCCTCATCCTGCCTGGCTTCGGCATGGTCAGCCACATCATCTCGACCTTCTCGAGGAAGCCGATCTTCGGCTATCTCGGCATGGCCTACGCCATGGTCGCGATCGGCGCCGTCGGCTTCGTCGTCTGGGCTCACCACATGTATACGGTCGGCCTGTCGCTCGACGCGCAGCGCTACTTCGTCTTCGCGACGATGGTCATCGCCGTTCCGACGGGCGTGAAGATCTTCTCCTGGATCGCGACGATGTGGGGCGGCTCGATCTCGTTCCGCACGCCGATGCTCTGGGCGATCGGCTTCATCTTCCTGTTCACGGTCGGCGGCGTCACCGGCGTCCAGCTCGCCAATGCCGGTCTCGACCGCTCGCTGCATGACACCTATTACGTCGTGGCCCACTTCCACTACGTTCTGTCGCTCGGCGCCGTCTTTGCGATCTTCGCCGGCTGGTACTACTGGTTCCCGAAAATGACCGGCTACCTGTACAACGAGCTGGTCGGCAAGCTGCATTTCTGGGTCATGTTCATCGGCGTCAACCTGGTGTTCTTCCCGCAGCACTTCCTCGGCCTCGCCGGCATGCCGCGCCGCTACATCGATTATCCGGATGCCTTTGCCGGCTGGAACTATGTTTCCTCCATCGGCTCCTACATCTCTGCCTTCGGTGTGCTGATCTTCCTCTACGGCGTCTTCGAAGCCTTCGCCAGGAAGCGTGTCGCCGGCGACAATCCGTGGGGTGAGGGTGCAACGACGCTCGAATGGCAGCTGCCTTCGCCGCCGCCCTATCACCAGTGGGAACAGCTTCCGCGCATCAAGTAAATTGCGCGGGCATCGGGACGCCGCATTCGATACGGCGTCCTGATCGTAAGACATTCAGGACGGAATGATGACGGTTATCGACAATCACGAGGTGCTTGCAAAGGACGGCGAATTGTCGGAAGCGAGTGCGCGCGATTATTTCGAATTGTTGAAGCCACGGGTCATGTCGCTCGTGGTCTTCACTGCCTTTGCCGGTCTCGTACTGGCGCCGGGCCATATCCATCCCGTCCTCGGCGTGATCGCCATCCTCTGCATCGCCGTCGGCGCCGGCGCCTCCGGCGCGCTCAACATGTGGTATGACGCCGATATCGACGCCATCATGAGCCGCACCGCCAACCGTCCGATCCCGGCCGGCCGCATCGCGCCGTCGGAAGCACTCGCCTTCGGCCTGGTACTGTCGGGCTTTTCGGTGGTGATCCTCGGCCTGGCCGTCAACTGGCTCTCGGCCGGCATCCTCGCCTTCACCATTTTCTTCTACGCCGTCGTCTACACCATGTGGCTGAAGCGCTCGACGCCGCAGAACATCGTCATCGGCGGTGCTGCCGGCGCCTTCCCGCCGATGATCGGCTGGGCCTGCGTGACCAACAGCGTGACGATCGAGAGCACCGTTCTCTTCCTCATCATCTTCCTGTGGACGCCGGCGCATTTCTGGGCGCTTGCCCTCTTCAAGATGCGCGATTACGAGGCCGTCGGCGTGCCGATGCTGCCGAACGTTGCCGGCGAACGGGTGACCAAGCATCAGATCGTCGCCTATGCGGTGCTGACTGCCGTCTGCGCGGTCTTGCCGTCTTTCCTCGGTTTCGCGAGCCTCGGCTATGGCCTCGTCGCCGCCGTCCTCGGCGCGATCTTCATATACTGTTCCATCACCGTCTGGCGCATGCCCGACGGCGATCTGAAGATGATCCCGGCGAAGAAGCTCTTCGGCTTCTCGATCTTTTATCTCTTCGCCGTGTTCTCCGCCTTGATGATCGACCGGCTGGCGTCGGTGCTGGTCTCGCATGCGGGAGGTTGGTTCTGATGGAATTGCTCAAGCTCACGGAAGCGCAACGCAAGTCGCGCCGCAACCGCAACGTCGCTCTCGGGCTGGTGCTTGCCGGCCTCGTCATTCTCTTCTACGCGATCACCATCGTGAAGATCGGCGGGGGAATGGCCGGATGAGCGAAGACGCCGCCGCACCGAAGAAGCAGGGCCGCAACAACGGCGCCGTCGTCATGATGTGCCTGAGCTTCGTCTTCGGCATGGGTGCGATGAGCTATGCCGCCGTGCCGCTCTACCGCATCTTCTGCCAGGTGACCGGCTATAACGGCACGACGCAGCGCGTCGACCAGGTGTCGAGCGTCGTGCTCGACCGCAAGATGCGCGTCACCTTCGACGCCAATGTCGCCCCCGGCCTGCAATGGGACTTCAAGCCGGTCGAGCGCGAGGTCAATCCGAAGATCGGCGAGACCATCCAGGTCAATTTCACCGCCGAGAATCGTTCCAACGAGACCCAGCGCGGCCAGGCGGTTTTCAACGTTACGCCGGGCGAAGCCGGCGTCTATTTCAACAAGGTGCAATGTTTCTGCTTCACGGAAACGGACCTGAAGCCGGGCGAGAAGCTCGACATGCCTGTCGTGTTCTACATCGATCCCGAAATCGTCAAGGCGGTGGAATCGAAGAATATCCATACGATCACGCTGTCATATACGTTCTACCCGAAAGAGGGTCCGAAGCCGGTGGCTTCGAATGAGGGTGGAGCGGAGAAGATTGAAAAGAAACTTTGATCAAGGCTCGTTTCCGGCTATGCCGGGAGCGGAGTGAAGGAAGACATCCGGGGATAACGACATGGCCGATGCTCACCAGAAGAATCACGACTATCACATCATCGATCCGAGCCCGTGGCCGATTCTAGCCTCGCTCGGCGCCTTCATCATGGCGCTCGGCGGCGTCTCCTACATGCGTTATCTCAATGGCGGCTCCTTCAAGGTCGCCGGCTTCGAGCTTGCCAATCCCTGGGTTTTCTATATCGGCTTCGCGCTGGTGCTCTACGTCATGTATGGCTGGTGGGCTGATACGGTGAAGGAAGCCCATGAGGGCGCCCACACCCGTGTCGTCTCGCTGCACTTGCGCTACGGCATGATCATGTTCATCGCTTCGGAAGTGATGTTTTTCGTCGCTTGGTTCTGGGCCTATTTCGACGCCAGCCTCTATCCGAACGAAGCGATCCAGGCCTCGCGCGTGCTCTATACCGGCGGCACCTGGCCGCCGAAGGGTATCGAGGTTCTCGACCCCTGGCACCTGCCGATCTACAACACCGTCATCCTGCTCCTGTCGGGAACCACGGTCACGTGGGCGCATCATGCGCTGCTGCACAACGACCGCAAGGGCCTGATCCAGGGCCTGACGCTGACCGTGCTGCTCGGCATGTTCTTCTCTGCCGTTCAGGCCTACGAATATGCTCACGCGCCGTTCGCCTTCAAGAGCTCGATCTACGGCGCGACCTTCTTCATGGCGACCGGTTTCCACGGTTTCCACGTCCTCGTCGGCACGATCTTCCTGGCTGTCTGCCTGATCCGCGCGCTGCGCGGCGACTTCACCCCGAAACAGCATTTCGGCTTCGAGGCGGCAGCCTGGTACTGGCACTTCGTCGACGTCGTCTGGCTGTTCCTGTTCTTTTGCATCTACGTCTGGGGCGGCTGGGGCGCACCCGTCGCAGCCGGCTGATTGGAACGATCTTCAAGCAAAAGGCGGGCCTCGTGCCCGCCTTTTTTATTGGTGGGGTCCGCGACAGCCCCCACCTTTTCGGAGACGAGAGGGACGTGGCATGCAAGAGCGGGCTATGCCGACGCGAGCGCGGTCGAATCCCGCATGAATGTTGTTGGAAAGACCGGCTTCGCCGGCCCCCTCATCCGCCCTACGGGCACCTTCTCCCCGCTGGGGAGAAGAGGAATCGAGAGGGCGCGGCATATCCCCTTCGCCCCGCGAGCGGGGTCCGAAGGACGGTGCCGGCAGGCGGATGAGGGGCTGGTCTCGGCAATCTTCCGGGTCGAGGTGAGGGCCCCGTGCCCGCTGTTTATCGCCTCAGCGCGCCCCGGCGATCCGTTCGAAGGCCGAAGGTTCGGGAATACCGAGATCCAACTGGTGGCGGATCGCCTCGGCGCATTCGAGCGGTGTCAGCACTGACGTATCGACCTCCATATCGTAGATCCCGGGACGATGAACCTCATCCTGCCAGCGCTGCACCGGTTCCGGGACTGGTACGTCTTCGGTGGCGGTGAGATAAAGCGTCTCGCGCCCTTCCTGGACAATGTCGCGCCGCTGCATGATCGTCTCGATCGGACAGCGCACGCCGACGAACAGCACGGGGAAGTCTTCCAGTCGCCGGGCGCAATCACCGAGGATGCCGAGCGGCTGCGAATAGCTGTCGTGGTGACCGAGATCGGCGATGACATTGAGCCCCAGGCTGGCATGGATGGCGATCGATTCGTAGAGTGCTGCATAAAAGAACGGCACCAGTTCCTCGAGATCCGGCCGTTCGCCGCCCGGCCGCAGTCCGATGCCCGGAAGGTAGCGCTTCGGTGTCATGGCATTGTAGCTGTCGACGCCGAGGTTGATCCACGGGCCTTCGAATTCATCCTGGATCACGCGCACGATGCTTGATTTGCCGCTCCGCGGCGCACCATTCAAGATTACGATCTGCCCGGCATGGCTGTCATTGCTCATCAGTTTTCTTCTTCTGTTTGGCGCGAATCGCTCGGCAGAGACCGCGCAGCTATTTCCATTCGGGATGCGAATACTTTATGGGAGAGTTAAGGCAGCATGGAATTGTCACAAGGATCAGCATGAGCGAGGACAGCGCCCATTTCCCCCCCGTCGACCCGGTGAAGACCGGAATCAAGGGCTGCTGCCCGCGCTGCGGTGAGGGCAAACTCTTCGATGGCCTGCTCGGCGTGAAGCCGCGCTGCGCTGCCTGCGGCCTCGATTATTCCTTCGCTGATTCCGGTGACGGCCCCGCGGTCTTCGTCATCCTCATCGTCGGCTTCATCGTCATCGGCATGGTGCTGTGGCTGGAGGTGAATTACGGGCCGCCGATCTGGGTGCATATCCTGCTCTTCGCTCCGCTGACGATTATCCTGTCGCTGCTGACGCTGCGCTGGTTCAAAGGCATCCTGATCGCCATGCAATACCGTCATAATGCCCGCGAAGGACGCCTGAGTGACTGAAATAGTGCATGCAACGCCGCGCCGCCGGCTGCCGGTTTTGACCGGCATCCTGGTGCTGATCGCCCTTGCCATCCTGATTTCGCTCGGCACCTGGCAGGTGGAGCGCCTGTACTGGAAGGAAGGCCTGATCGCCGATATCGCCGCGCGGCAGGCAGCAAGCCCCGTGCCGCTTGCCGACATCGAGGCGATGGCGGCTGCAGGCGGCGATATCGAATACCGCAAGGTGACCGCCACCGGCCGCTATATCAACAACAAGGAGCGGCACTTCTTCGCCACCTGGCGCGGCCAGACCGGCTATTACATCTATACGCCGCTGGAGCTTGCCGACGGGCGCATTCTCTTCGTCAATCGCGGCTTCGTTCCCTATGACAACAAGGAGCCGGAAATGCGCATGCAGGGCCAGCTGACGGGAGAGCAGACCGTCACTGGCCTGGCGCGCGAAAAGCTTCCCGGTAAGCCTTCCTGGGTGGTGCCCAACAACGACGTCGCCAAAAACATCTTCTACTGGAAGGATCTCGACGTCATGGCCGAGAGCGTCGGGCTGGAGAAAGCGAGCGTCATTCCCTTTTTCGTCGATGCCGATTCTACCCCCAATCCGGCCGGCCTGCCGATCGGCGGCGTCACCCAGGTGGATCTGCCGAACGACCATCTGCAATATGCTTTCACCTGGTACGGGCTGGCCGCCGTGCTCGTCGTCGTGGTGGCGATCTCCTGGTTCCGCAAGGGTGCCAAGACACCTCAGCAATAGTATCACTTCAATTCTCGACCATATTGGGCTAGAGGTCCCTAAATCTCTCAACCCGGAACAGACATGAATATTGCGGCGAAACCTCCTTTGACGATCAGGCTCTGCGGCCCGCGCGGCTTCTGCGCCGGCGTCGACCGTGCCATCCAGATCGTCGTGCTGGCGCTGAAATCCTATGGCGCCCCGGTCTATGTGCGCCACGAGATCGTCCACAATCGCTATGTCGTCGAGGGGCTGGAGGCCAAGGGCGCCGTCTTCGTCGAGGAACTGGACGAGATCCCGGCAGAACATCGCGCCCAGCCGGTGGTCTTCTCCGCCCACGGCGTGCCGAAATCCGTGCCCGAGGATGCGGCAAGCCGCAACCTCTTCTATCTCGACGCCACCTGCCCGTTGGTTTCCAAGGTCCACAAGCAGGCGATGCGCCACAATCGCCTCGGCCGCCATGTCATCCTCATCGGCCATGCCGGCCACCCCGAGGTGATCGGCACGATGGGTCAGCTGCCGGAGGGATCGGTCTCGCTGATCGAGACGATCGAGGATGCGGACGCCTATGTCCCTGTTGATCCCGATAATCTCGGCTATGTCACCCAGACGACGCTGTCGGTCGACGATACGGCCGGTGTCATCACCCGCCTGCACGAACGCTTCCCGAACCTGACGGCGCCGGCGGCGGACTCGATCTGTTATGCGACGACCAACCGCCAGGAAGTGGTGAAGCAGGCAGCCCCCGGCTGCGATCTCTTCATCATCGTCGGCGCGCCGAATTCGTCCAATTCCAAGCGGCTCGTTGAAGTGGCGCTCAGGGCAGGGGCGAAGAAATCGATCCTCGTGCAGCGCGCCGCCGAGCTCGACTGGGACGAGATCGGCGCGATTTCGACGCTCGGCCTTTCCGCCGGCGCTTCCGCGCCCGAGGTCATCGTCAACGAGATCATCGAGGCTTTCCGCGCTCGCTTCGATGCCCGCGTCGAACTGGCCGAAACGGTGCAGGAAACCGAAAATTTCCTGGTCAACCGCGAATTGCGCAGCATCGAGCTGACGACCGCCGACATGGCCTTCGTCAACGGCTAGATCGGCCTTTCGGCCTAGGCGTCCACTCCGGCAAATCCAATATCAACAAGGCATGAAGGCGAGACCTCACTTGGCAGTCTATACCGATATCGCCGAAGACGATCTGAAATGGTTCCTGACGGAATATGACGCGGGCACGCTGCTTTCCTACAAGGGCATTGCCGAGGGCGTCGAAAACTCCAACTTCCTGCTTCACACTTCCAAGGACCCGCTGATCCTGACGCTCTATGAGAAGCGGGTGGAAAAGAGCGACCTGCCTTTCTTCCTCGGCCTGATGCAGCACCTTGCCGCCCGCGGCCTGTCCTGCCCGCTGCCGCTGCCGCGCCGCGACGGCGCTCTGCTCGGCTCGCTGTCCGGCCGCCCGGCGGCGCTGATCTCCTTCCTCGAAGGCATGTGGCTGAGAAAGCCGGAGGCGAAGCACTGCCGCGAGGTCGGCAGAGCGCTGGCCGAGATGCATGTGGCCGGCGCTGATTTCCAGTTGAAGCGGGCGAATGCGCTGTCGATCGACGGCTGGCGGGGGCTCTGGGAGAAATCCGAGGCGCGCGCCGGCGAGGTCGAGCCCGGCCTGCAGACCGAGATCCGCAGCGAACTCGATTTCCTCTCCGCCGCCTGGCCGAGTGGCCTGCCGGCCGGCGTCATCCATGCCGACCTCTTCCCCGACAACGTCTTCTTCCTCGGCGACCAGCTCTCCGGCCTGATCGATTTCTATTTCGCCTGCAACGACCTGCTCGCCTATGACGTCTCGATCTGCCTGAATGCCTGGTGCTTCGAGAAAGACGGCGCCTATAACATCACCAAGGGCACGGCGATGCTAGAGGGGTACCAGAGCGTTCGGCCGCTGAGCGATGCCGAAATCTCAGCCCTGCCGGTGCTGTCGCGTGGGTCCGCGCTGCGCTTCTTCCTGACCCGGCTCTATGACTGGCTGATGACGCCTGAGGGCGCCATGGTCACCAAGAAGGACCCGCTCGAATATCTGCGCAAGCTGCGGTTCCACCGCCAGATCAAATCGCCCGCCGAATATGGATTGAGCCTATGAAACACGTCGATATCTTTACCGACGGCGCATGCTCCGGCAATCCCGGCCCCGGCGGCTGGGGCGCGGTGCTGCGTTATGGCGATGTCGAAAAGGAGCTTTGCGGCGGCGAGGCGGATACCACCAACAATCGCATGGAGCTGCTGGCGGCAATCTCGGCGCTGTCGGCGCTGAAAACGCCCTGCGAGGTCGATCTCTATACCGACAGCGCCTATGTCAAGGACGGCATTTCCAAGTGGATTTTCGGCTGGAAGAAAAACGGCTGGAAAACCGCTGACAAGAAGCCGGTGAAGAATGCCGAACTCTGGCAGGCGCTGGAGGCGGCCCGTGACCGCCACAAGGTGACGCTGCACTGGGTCAAGGGCCATGCCGGCCACCCGGAAAACGAACGCGCCGACGAACTCGCCCGCCGGGGTATGGAGCCGTTCAAGAAGGGTAAGGCGGTTTCGTTTTAAGTGTGCAGCCTCACGCATCCGCCAGGGAAAAGCCCGCTTCCGTAACTCTCCGCCAACCCACCCTCCGTTATCCTCGGGCTTGACCCGAGGATCCACGCTGGTGTCCATCAGCATCGGGTATAGATCCTCGGCTCAAGCCCGAGGAGGACGGAGATTGGGGTGGCGTTCTCGCCCAATCTCTCCGCCGGCGGACCAGATAGCCGATGGGGTTCCATCGGGCAGACACTTACCTGACGGTGGGATGTCGCCGCACCTCACGGTAGCGATGCGACGGCTTCCAGCAACTCAAGCCGCCCGCTGCTGCGGCGCCGTCGCCGGGCCCTGGATCAGCCGGTGCAGATATTCGAGCTTTGCCACAACAGGCGAGGACAGCACGAAGGGATAGGAGTCGGGTTGGCCCATGCTGCGCTGGATGGCGTTGATCGCGATGCTGAGCGGCACCCAGGCACTGACCAGCTGTTCGGCGCTCCTTGCCCTGTAGGGGATGAAATCCACCTCGCCGGCGATTTCCTCATGGCCGCGTGGATCGATAGCGATGCCGAAGGCGCGTGCGGTTTCGAGCGTATCGACGATATGGAGGTAATGCGCGAAGCATTCGGCAAAATCCTCCCAGGGGTGTGATGCCGCATAGGCGCTGATGAAATTGTCCTGCCATCCCAAAGGCGCGCCGCCGGCATAATGGGTCTGGAGGGCTGCCATATAATCCTGCCGTTCGTCGCCGAAGACGGCGCGGAAATCGGCAAGGCCGCCCCGATCGCGCACCAGTTTGTTCCAGATGAAATGGCCGGCCTCGTGGCGGAAATGGCCAAGCAGCGTGCGGTAGGGTTCGTTCATCGAGCTGCGCGCCTGTTCGCGCGTCGCATCGTCGGCCTCTGCGGCGCGGATGGTGATCAGGCCTTCCTCGTGACCGGTCATAGCAGGCACGATAAAGCCGTTGCTCTCGATTGAATCCTCGAGGAAATCGAAGACCAGGCCGCCTTGCGGGTCTTGCGCCCGATCCGGATGCGGCAGCTTCCAGCGCAGCAGCGAATAAAACAGATGACGCTGCGCCTGGCTGATGCGCCGCCAGCGGTCGATGCCGTCCTGAGTGTCAGTGTTCGGAACCAGCCGGTTATGGCGGCAGGCAACACAGAATTCACTCTCGCCCTCATCGTCCACCAGCCAGTTGCAGATGTCGAGGCTGGCATTGGCGCAGAAGCGGACGTCGCGATCGGGATTGGAAACGAGCTGCCAGAGCGTCTCGTCGCGCGGTTCCAGTGCATGCATGGCGAGATCGCCGGGCAGGAAGCCGAGGCGGTGGTTGCAGCGCACGCATCGACGGTTGTCGAAGTGGACGACCTGATCGCAATTGTCGCAGGCAAAAAGCTTCATCGTGTCTATCTCTGCAAAGCATGAGGATGGGGGATTGAAAATGCCTGCCGCGCGAGGGGCGCAGCAGGCATGGTTCTTGAAGGATGCACTATTGCTCAGAGCCGGTCGACGGCGCCCTTGAGCTTGTCCTTGACCTTGCCGGTTGCGACTTGTCCCTTGCCCTTGGCTTCCTGGACGGCGCCCTTGGCCTGCATTTCGCGATCGTCCGTCGCCTTGCCGACGCCCTGCTTGGTCTTGCCGGCAATTTCGTTTGCCTTGCCGGAAATCTTGTCGCTGGTGCTACCCATTATGTGATGTCTCCTTGGTCGGCATGGGCCTTTTGTCCATGCTCGCCGAAATGAAACGTCACTTGCAGCTATTCGTTCCCGCTGCCGTCAGGTCAGCTGCTGTCAGGCAAGGCAAGCCTCTCAAGCATGGCCGGCTTCGGCCGAAAGCATGGCAGCGGTCACGCCCATGCCGGCGAGCGCCCGCTCGTATTTATCATCGAGGCTGCGGTCGAAGATCAAATCCTCATTGGCCGGGCAGGTGAGCCAGCCATTGTTGACGACCTCGCTTTCGAGCTGGCCGGCCGCCCAGGAGGAATAGCCGAGCAGCATAGTCGCGCGCGTCGGCCCATCGCCCTTGGAGATGGCGCGCACGATATCGAGCGTCGCCGTCAGGCAGATGTCGTCGCTGACCGGGATCGAGGAGTCGCTGGCATAATCGTCCGAATGCAGCACGAAGCCGCGGCCGCTTTCCACCGGGCCGCCGGTCTGGATCGGGAATTCGCGCGCCCGCTTCGGCAGCACGATCGAGTCTTCCGGCTTGATCATGTCGAGATGCTGCAGCACATCGGCGAAAGTAAGGCTCTGCGGACGGTTGATGACGAAGCCCATGGCGCCGGCATCCGAATGCGCGCAGATGTAGATGACAGCGCGCGCAAAATTGCGGTCTTCCATGCCCGGCATGGCGATGAGGAACTGGCCATCGAAGAAGCCACGTTCCCGTCTGTTCTTCAGGGTCAATAAGGACATCGTTCCTCCTGCTGCTAGACCGCACCAAGGCCTCGACAAAAGAAACATGGGCCAATGTCACACATCAATCAACTGAAAATGAAGATTTAAATCGCAGCGACTTCTGGCGGCCAAACACCAGTTTCGGTAAACCTTTGTTCCATGATGATTATTTCCTCAGGCCCGCGCAGGCTTTTAATCGCGGTTGTATCGCTGGTCACAGCCCTTGTGCCGTTTTATTCCGCCCATGCGGAAATGAGCGCCTGGGCGGAAAACGAGGGCGGCCGCATGCGCCTCGTGGCGCTCGCACCCGATGCCGCCGGCAAAATCCGCGCCGCCCTTCAGATCGAGCCGAAGCCCGGCTGGATCACCTATTGGAAAGAGCCCGGCAACAGCGGCATTCCGCCCCAAATCACCATCGCGGCGGAAAGCGGCGTCACGCTCGATGCCGTCGCCTATCCCGTCCCGAAGCATTTTTTCAAGGGCGCGATCGAGGATATCGCCTATGACGCGCCGGTGACGCTGCCGCTGTCGTTGACGGCGGCCGGCAAAGGCCCGGTGACGATCGACGCCGCCGCCTTCATCGGCATCTGCAAGGATATTTGCATTCCCTTCCAGGCGAATTTGCAGCTGAAGCTTGGCCCCGCCATCCAGTCGCACCCGCAGGAGGAGGCGATCCTTCAGGCCGCCGATGCGAGATTGCCGAAGCCGCCATCGCCGGATTTCGACGTGACGGCGCATGCGATGTCGCCCGACAGGAAGACGCTGTCGCTTGATCTCGTCTTGCCGGGTGAGGGGAAGACCGCGCCCGATATCATCGTCACCGGTCCGAGCGGTTATGCCTTCACCAAGCAGATCGGCGGCAAACGCGACGGCAGGACCTTCAAGGTCGATATATCAATCGGCAAGCTGCCGAAGGATTATGACATATCCGTCAAGCAATGGAGCGTGCTCGTCATTGACGGCGAAAGGGCGATGGAGACCACACTTGCCTTTCAATGATGGGCTCCTATAGTCGCCTCCGATCCCTGCGGCGCCCGCCGCCGCCAAGCCGGAATTTCCAAAGCCAGAACCCAAAGCCCGGAACCCCCCGGAGCCGGAAACCGCTAAGGACAGAACCAAGGAGAAGACCATGACCATCGCGATCGGCGACAAGCTTCCTGCCGCCACCTTCAAGGAAAAGACGACTGACGGCCCCGTCGAAATCACCACCGATCAGCTCTTCGCCGGCAAGCGCGTCGTGCTCTTCGCCGTGCCGGGCGCGTTTACGCCCACCTGCTCGCTGAACCACCTGCCGGGTTATCTCGAAAACCGCGATACCATCCTTGGCAAGGGCGTCGACGACATCGCCGTCGTTGCCGTCAACGACTGGCACGTGATGGGCGCCTGGGCGCAATCATCAGGCGGCATGGGCAAGATCCACTTCCTCGCCGATTGGGATGCCGGCTTCACCAAGGCCGTCGGCCTCGACGCCGACCTCTCCGCCGGCGGCCTCGGCCTCCGCTCCAAGCGCTATTCGATGCTGGTGGAAGACGGCGTGGTCAAAGCCCTCAACGTCGAGGAAAGCCCCGGCCAGGCCACCGTTTCGGGTGCCGCCGCGATGCTGGAACAGCTTTGAGCGTTAGAGAAAGTCTGCCCCTCACCCTAACCCTCTCCCCGTAAAAGCGGGGCGAGGGGACGTGCCCTGCGAGAGGTTGGTGGGACCGGAGAGGTTGCGGCTATCTCCCTTCGCCCCGCGAGCGGGGGTCCGAAGGACGGGGCGAGACCCGTGGCTCGACCCCGGTCGGTGCCGGCAGGCGGATGAGGGGCCGCCGAGGGCTCGAACGATCACATCCCAAACATTATAAGAGACATCCTGCCAGATGAGGGGCGGCCATTCGGTCGCCCTTTCAATTGTGTGAGGTACCTGCCAGCCCCGCCTCAATCTCGCCGCAATCGTTATAACATAACCGTAATGTTATTACATTGTAGGATGCACCATGCCCCCGAGCCCCGACCGCCCCTCCGTCAGCCTGCTCGGGCAGTCGGCGTTATCCAGAGTGATCGGCATGGCGCTGGTCATTGCGCTGCTGTGGCTGGCGATCCACTGGGCGGTTGTCTTGCCATGACGCCGCTGATCCGTCTGGAGAATCTGACCGTCGCCTATAACAGGCACCCCGCCGTCCATCATGTCTCCGGCGCCTTCGCCGCAGGAAGCCTGACGGCGATTGCCGGGCCGAACGGGGCAGGCAAGTCGACGCTGCTGAAGGCGATCATGGGCGAGCTTCGTCCCGCCGAAGGCAGGGTCGAGCACCGGCTGGGGCGGGCGGAATTCGGTTACCTCCCGCAGGCGGCCGAGATCGACCGCCGCTTTCCGATCTCGGTGATCGACACCGTCATGCTCGGCGCCTGGAAGAAAACGGGCGCCTTCGGCCACATCGCGCCCGCCGAGGTGAAAAGGGCAGGCGAGGCGCTCTCAGCCGTCGGGCTCGAAGGCTTCGGCCGGCGTCATGTCGGGTCGCTCTCGGCCGGCCAATTCCAGCGTGTGCTCTTTGCCCGTCTGCTGCTGCAGGATGCCGGCATCATCCTGCTCGATGAGCCGTTTACGGCGATCGATGCCCGCACGACCAGGGACCTCGTCGATATCGTCACTCGCTGGCACGGCGAGGGCCGCACGGTGATTGCCGTGCTCCACGATTTCGAGCTGGTCCGCGCCCATTTCCCGCAAACCCTGCTGCTCGCCCGTGAATTAGTCGGCTGGGGTGCAACCGCAGACGTCATGTCCTCCGTCAATCTCCTGAAGGCCCGCGCCATGGCCGAGCGTTGGGATGAGGATGCGAGCGCCTGCGCACCCGAAGAGGCGCCGGCGGCATGACGGCTTATGATCTCTTCCTCGCGCCCTTTGCCGATTACGGCTTCATGCGCCGCGCCCTTGTCGCCTGCCTCTGCCTCGGGCTCGGCTCGGGACCGATCGGCGTCTTCCTGATGCTGCGGCGCATGAGCCTGATGGGCGACGCCATGAGCCATGCCGTGCTGCCGGGGGCTGCCATCGGTTATCTCGTCGCCGGCTCCCTGTCGCTGACGGCGATGGGTCTTGGCGGTCTCATCGCCGGCCTGTCGGTGGCGCTGCTTTCGGGCGCCGTCAGCCGGATGACCGTGCTGCAGGAGGATGCAAGCTTTGCCAGCTTCTATCTCGCGTCGCTGGCGCTCGGCGTGCTGATCGTCTCGCTGCGCGGTTCGAATATCGATCTGTTGCATGTGCTCTTCGGCACCATCTTGGCGATCGATGCTCCCGCCCTTTATCTGATCGGCGCGATCACCTCGCTGACCCTCGTCGTCCTCGCCTTCATCTACCGGGCGCTGGTGGCCGAATGTTTCGATCCGGGGTTCCTGCGCGCCGTCGGCGGGCGCGGGCCGGTCTATCACGTGCTCTTCCTGCTGCTCGTGGTGCTGAACCTCGTCGCCAGCTTCCAGGCGCTCGGCACGCTGATGGCAGTCGGCCTGATGATGCTGCCGGCAGCCGTCGCCCAGCTCTGGTCGCGCAGCCTGGCCGTGATGATGGCGATATCGGCTGTCAGTGCCGCCGCATCCGGCTATCTCGGCCTGATCGCCTCCTACCATCTCGAACTTGCCTCCGGCCCGACGATCATCATGACGGCGGCGATCCTCTACGGCTTTTCCATTCTTTTCGCGCCCTCCGGCTTAGCCCGGCGCTTCTTCCCCCGCCCGCATTTGAAGGGCTGATCCCAAGGAGACTTCGATGACACCGCACAGACTGCTTCTCTCCGCAGCAATCCCCGCTTTGATGGCGCTGTCGGCCGTGCCGGCCTCCGCCGAAACGCTGAAGGTTGTGGCCTCCTTCACCGTGCTTGCCGATGTCGTCAAACAGGTCGGCGGCGAGCACGTCAAGGTGACGAGCCTCGTCGGGCCGAACGGCGATCCCCATGAATTCGAGCCGTCGCCGGCCGATGCGAAGAATTTGAAAGCAGCGCAGGTTACCTTCGTCAGCGGCGAGGGCCTGGAGGGCTGGATGGACCGGCTGATCACCGCCTCGGGCTATAAGGGCAAGCCGGTCACCGTCTCCGAAGGTATTAACACCCGCACCATGGAAGAGGATGGCGAAAAAATCACCGATCCGCATGTCTGGAACAGCCCCGTCAACGTCAAGGTCTGGGTCGCCAATATCGAAAAGGCGCTGTCATCGGCCGATCCCTCGGACGCCGCCGCCTTCAAGGCCAATGCCGAAAAGTACACCAGAACGCTGGACGAACTGAACGCCTATGCGCATGCGAAATTCGACAAGGTGGCCGACGATCGCCGCAAGGTGCTGACCAGCCATGATGCCTTCGGCTATTTCGGCCGCGAATATAGTGTCAGCTTCCTGGCGCCACTTGGTCTGTCCACCGAAAGCGAGGCATCGGCCGCCGACGTCGCCAAGCTGATCGAGCAGATCAAGGGCGAGCGCGTGAAGGCCTATTTCTTCGAAAATTCCAACGATCCGCGCCTGGTCAAGCAGGTCGCCAAGGCAACCGGGGCCGAGCCCGGCGGCGAGCTCTATGTTGAATCCCTGTCCGACGCCAAGGGACCGGCGCCGACTTATGAAAAGATGTTCAAGTACAATGTCGACCAGCTCGCCGCCGCCATGGCGAAATCGAGCTGAAGTATCGAGGGCTGCAGGCCTATCCTGCGGCCCTCACAAATTAAGGTCGAAGACCAGGATGCCGGCAAGGCCTCCATCCGTCGACGAGACGATGCGCTCGCCGACCGTCACGTGCTCGGGATGGATGAGATAGGCGTCCCGGGCTTCGGCGCTTTCAAAGGTCACGGCAAAACCGTCGACGAAGCCGCCATGCAAACCCTCGGGCGAAACATTCGGCCCATACTTGATATCCAATATGCCGGGAATGAGCTGTTTCAGGGCGACGATCGCCGCAAACAGCGACTGCTTGTCTTCGCTCGTCACCGCGGTCTTCAGCCGCAGGAATACGCAGTGCAGGATCATCAGTGGTCCTCCCGATTTCTTTGGCCGATTTTCTTTGGCCGGATTTTCTTTGGGTGGAGAATAGCGGCGAAAGCCGGGAGAGCAACGAGATTTATTTTCACGCGGACGTTGCGCCGCAAGCCGTGAGCCGGGCAGATTACATCTGGTCGGTCTTCACCAGGGGCCGCTTGTAGATCTTCTGGACGAGATCGCTCGCCAGCGCGCGGGCTTGGTCTTTCTCAGCCGCCGTCATCGGCCGGCAGGTGTTCCTGGTGTTTGAACTGTCGAGCACGGTCGTAGTACCGGAATTGGCGATGACGAGATGCCAGCTGCAGGAGGCGACCTTGTCGATGGCGACGGCACCGTGGCAACCGGTGGACAGGCAGAAGGCAACGGTCACCTGCGCCCCGTGGTCGCCTTTATAGGCCAGCGTGACGGCTTTCTTGATATCCGTGACCCATCGCTCGCATTGCGCCTGTTTCGCCCCCGGCTGGCAGCTTTTGGTGACCGGAGTGATCTCGGCGGCCTGAAGCGGCGATACGCAAAAAACACCCATCGAGAGGGCGAGCAGAATCTTGAGCATGGGATTTTCCTTGTGCAAGGAATGAGAGACGCACATCCCAGGCCGTTGGTCAATGGCCATCGATAAAGGGAAGGTGGCGCGCCTAACAAAGGTTACGCACCACCCCTGAAAATCCGATTTGTCTCGATCCGCCGCTATTCCAGAATGACCACGGCTTCGACCTCGAAGAGCATGGGGTCGATGGCAAGCTTGGGGACGGGAATCAGCGTCTGGGCCGGCAATGCTTCGCCGAACATGTCCTTGACATTCCCAGTCAGCACCTCGAGCTTGGACATGTCGTGATCGACCACGAAGACCGTTAGCTTGGCGACCTGATCCGGCTTTGCGCCGAGTGCATCGAGGGCGGTGCGCAGATTCGCATAGGCCTGCTTCACCTGGACGGCGAAGTCGGGCGACAAGGCGCCCGTGCTGTCCTGGCCGCCCTGTCCGGAGATGTAGGCCAGCCGGCCTTGGCGCGGCACGATCACCGCCGTGCTGTAGCCATTCGGCGAGGGGTCGTAGAGGTTTTTCGGATTGACGATGGTCAGCTTGAGATCGTCCTCATTGGCTGTCGCCGCGGTGGGAACGCTGATGGTCATGATGAGTCCTCCGATAATGAGATGCTTGATTGCGCGTGACATGAATTCTCCTGGTTTTCCAGGGCTGCGAGCGACGGATCCTCGCGGCCTGCAGGATGGAATCTTATCGCCACATGATTTACTCGTACGGCGTACGACTAAGTTGCATCGTACAGCGTACGAGTCAATCGGTCAGCATCGACATTCCCAGCATTGTCGGCTTAGATCGACGTCTGATCGATAAGGAAGACGAATGGCAGCCAAACGCAGCGATGCTGAGAGCAAAGGGTCTGGGCGGAAAAGTGCTCCACCTCAGTCCGGGCAGGAGCCGCGCAGTGAGCCGAGCCTTTCCCTGGAGCGGATCGTGGCGACTGCGGTGGATCTGCTGGACGCCGAGGGCGTCGATGGATTGAAGATGCGCCGGCTGGCCGATCGCCTCGGCTCGGGCGCGATGAGCCTCTATTGGCACGTCGACAACAAGGAAAAGGTTTTCGATCTGGCGCTGGATTCGGTGCTCGAATATCGCGCATTGCCTAGTATCGTTGCGTCTGAAGACTGGCGCGGGGACATCGTTCATATGCTCGAAGACTGGCGCGCCAGCATGCTGCGCCATCCCTGGTCGGCATCGCTGCTGCCGCGCCGGGCGCTCGGTCCGAACATCCTCATTCGCCTGGAACTGCTGAGCAAGACCCTGTCCAAAGCCGGTGTGGCGGACGCGGATTTGAACGCCGCGATCTGGTCGCTCTGGAATTTTGTGATCGGCGCCACCATCACCCGGGCGAACTTCGAGCTCTCGGACGACGACAAAGCGGCCGCGCAGCAGCGCCTGACGGGTCTGAGCCAGCACTACCCGACGATCGAACGCTCCCGTCTGCTGCTGGATAATGATTGGGACGGCGCTTTCAGAAAGGGCCTCGACTTCCTGCTCGATGGCCTTGCGCCGCGCCAGTGAACATTCGTCATTCCCGGACGAGACGATGCCGGATTCCATGCGCGTGCCGTGGGTGATCGCGGGTACCGCGGCGACACGGCTCCCGGCTATTTCCGCAGGATTTTCTCCATCGCTTTTCCCTTGGCGAGTTCGTCGATCAATTTGTCCAGATAGCGGATTTCCCGCATCGTCGTTTCCTGGATGTCTTCCACGCGGACACCGCAAATCACCCCTGTAATCAACGATCGGGAGGGATTCATCTGAGGCGCTTGCGCAAAGAAATCCTCGAAGTTGGTCTTCTCAGCCAACTGATCGTCCAGGCTCTGCTGGCTATGCCCCGTCAGCCAACAGATGATTTCATCGACCTCCGTCTTCGTGCGCCCCTTCTTCTCTGCCTTGGCGACATAGTGGGGATAGACGCTCGCGACGCTGATGGAATAGATGCGATGCTTCGTCATGCGTGCTCCTGAACATTCCAGATATTTCCGGCTTGAGATAGCTGACTTCAAGTCCTCAACAAGTGGCGGATAATGGGTAAGCTCCCATGGGCGCGAAGTAGACTAGTGCAAACGCGGCATCTCTAGCGCCGCGCGTCTTCGACCGGATTGCACCAACAACGGACATCGGCTCGGCTTGGGTAGACGACCGCTACGGGGCCGATTGCGGACCGGCAGGTTTTTGGCTGCCGAGGAACGACAGCTGATGATCAACCCGCGGGGTTAAAGTCTAAGAACGGCCCACACCGGGCCCTCGCGGGCCTATTGCATGCTCTCCAGAATCAGGCTGGGACCAAGCCACGCACCACCCGGAACATCATGGGAAATGACCGGGGTCCATCGGGCAAGCCAACCAGATACCCGGGACGAACATACTGTTCGATCAAATCGCGGGCGTCGTCCGAAAGTGCCATCAATATGCTTGTGATGCTGCCTGGGCCGTCGGCGAACGTAGCCCAATAATCCGCGAAGGACGCATACTCGCAATCCACGACAACGGGAATCTCCGTCACGTCGACGAGGCCGATCTTCCGCCACAACGTCGCCTGACCATTAGGCCAGAAGAGCTGGCGCCCCGCCCGCATGGATCTCAGCCTGGCGAAATCGGTCTCAAGCACGGCGCCGGTATTAATGACGAGATCGAAGGCGGGCATGCCGCCCAAGAACTGAGTAACGGCGGACGCGACCACGCCACCTGGACGGGTCACGCGCTTCATCTCGGCAACTACCTGTTCAATTTCCGGGATAACGTCCAGGGCCAGCGTGGAAACGGCCGCATCGAAAAAGTTAGTGTCGAACCGCATGTGCCGGACATCGCCGTGTTCATAGGCGATATTGGGGTGGGATCGTCGACGGCGGGCTCCTTCCAGGTATCCCTCCGATGCGTCAACACCGATCACATGCGCTCCCGCCTCGGCCAGTGCTTTCGACAACACACCTGTCCCACATGCTACATCGAGCACGCGACTGCCCGGGGCAATATTGGCACGTGTGAGAAATGGGCTTGCCAGATGTTCGCTCCAGCGCCCTATGAATGTCTCGTAGACGTCGGGATCAGCCCAATTATATCGAAGTTCTGCGGCCTCCATCTCTTGCCATCCTCTCTCGATCAAGAATGGACCGTAACACGGCCATTCGGCTCGCGCGTATCGCCGTCACACCGGGCAACCAGCGGAACCTTGTTAACACTTCTCAAGAAAATATGACACAGCGGGAACCCCTGAAATCACACTGGCCTTCCCCTCGGGGGGCTCCGAGGTACCGCATGGTGGGTTTGACGAGTGTGATCCGCGCAGGTCGCACGGTGGGAGCCGCTGCGCCCACTAACTGCAATCCTTCAGCCCGGCCCGTGGTCAAAAGGATCAATTGCCAGCCAAGCGCTACGGATCGCTGGACAGCGTCCGCTATTAGCGCGAGAATCCCGTTGCTGAACGACTGCTAAGAGGGGCGCAAAGCGGTCAAGACCGCCTTCGGCCCCTTTGCTGCCGTTCGAGGTCGATCCGAGGAACGTGCGGTATGTGCTAGATTGCGGACCGAAGGCGGAATGCGACTGACGCACTGCGAGGGGCAGTGTGATCGTACCGGAATTCGCGCGACCGAGAGCCGACTTTGTGCTCTTGAAAGGGGAGACGAGGACGATGCCGACACCACAGCAACCCAGTCTAATAGTTCGACAGAAATCCCCACAGAACATCGAGTTTCCGTTTGCGTCGCTCTCCGATTGGCTGATCCCAACCGAGCTGTTCTTCGTGCGAAACCATTTCTCCTCGCCGGACCTCGATGCGCGAGACTGGAGATTGCGCGTTGGCGGGGCGGTGGAGCGGCCGATCGAACTTGACCTCGACAGCATCAAGGCGATGCGGAGCACGACTTTCACCGCCGTCGTCGAGTGTGCTGGGAACGGGCGCGTCTACTATGAGCCGCCGAAGGAGGGGTTGCAGTGGCAGAACGGAGCCGTCGGCAATGCCGCATGGACAGGTGTTCTTCGGAAGCAAATCGCCCACCAATTGCCGAAGTGTGAGGGGCGCAACGGGCTGATGGGCGTCTCGCTCATCAGGCCTCTTGTCTTGAAGGAGGAGCGCTAGGATGAGCACCGACCCGGATACCGTGCGGTCTTATGATAGGGTCGCGGCGGAGTACGCTGCCGAGGCCGCGGCGATGCCCGAATGGGTCGCCACAGAGATCGATGCGTTCGTCACCGAGCTGGGGGGCTCGGGCAGGGTGCTGGAGATCGGAAGCGGTGGCGGGCGAGATGCACTTGAGCTTGAGAAGCGGGGAATGAGCGTGCGGCGCACCGACATTGCAAAGGGTTTCGTCGAACTGCTTCGCGAAAGTGGCTTCGAGGCCGACCTGCTGGACCCGCTGACCGATGACTTGGCCGACCCGCAGCGTCCCGGCACGCCGTATGACGGGATCTGGGCCTGTGCCTGCCTGATTCATGTCGCCCGCGAGGATTTCGGCACGGTGCTTGGACGGCTTGCCGAGGCGACCCGGACCGGTGGCCGATTGCACGCCTCGGTAAGAGAGGGCGAAGGCGAGGATGTGTCCACACACGGCAGCGCTGCAGCGCCGAGGCGCTACGTCGAGACATACTGGCGCGAGCCTGCCCTGCGGTCCGCACTCAGAGACGCGGGCTGGCTCGTCAGCGAGGTACGTCGGTGCGTCGGTAAGCCCCATGATCATTGGCTGAGTGTTCGGGCGAGTCGGGCGTGACGCACATGGAACTTGCGGGAATGGCCAGTTGTGGCGCGACCATGAACTCTAGGTGGTCACCGCAATGTCGGCTTCCGAGTGAAGATTCCTCGGTGGCCGACATGAAGGCGCGAAGCCGACGTTCAGCGAGCTAATCTTCTATTTCCGATTAGGCCCAATGGCAGACATGAGGCGCACACCGGCCATGTTAGTCGTGAGCGCCGATCTTCCATAAACGCCTATTAGAGGGATTGTTGTCGTCGCGGTCATCGGCGATCGGACGGTGCTTCCTCGCCGGAACGAGAAAGCACCGTCGCGTCTCGGCTTAGCGTTGCTCCGGCACTCCGGGCAGGTTGGACCTCGCCTCTTTTGCGCACCGTGGCCGGAGCTCGAAGATTCAGCCCCGGGGCTGCAGCAACGCCAGAACGATAGTCGATAACGCCAACATGGCTGTAAGTGTCAATGGCGCTGCGGGACCATAGTGATCGACCACGTAGCCGCCGAACACCGCACCGATGCTGATGGCGACCTGGAAGGAAACGACCATCAGGCTGCCAGCTGCCTCCAAGGCATCCGTTGCGCCGCGGGACAAGTTGGTTGGCAGTACTACCGGAGCCATCCCGAAGGCGAAACCCCAAAGTGTAACCAGGGCAAACGCGATGCCGCTATATGAACCCCACAGTACGAGAGCAAGCGCCGCAAACGCCATCAGTGCGCCGGTCACAGCGAGTGCCGTGCGGATATTGGCGTCTGCCATTCGTCCGCCGGCGATATTACCGATCACGGCGGCGATGCCAAACCCGAGCAGCGCCAAGGCAATCGGCCCGGTGCCAAGGAGGGTTACCTGCTCGAGGAAGGGTCGCACGTAGACTGAGCCGGCAAAATGTCCCGTCATCAGCAAGACGATGGCAAGCATTCCCAGTTGAACAGTGCGCCGTTTTGTCAGCCCGAAGACGTCAGAAAGACTGTTGCTCGTGGTTGCGGGTAACGTCGGCAAACTGAGAATCTGAAGCAGCATCGCAACTACCGCGAGGCCTGCGGTCATCGCCATGGCGGCACGCCACCCAAGCCAATCGCTAACCAAAGCACCCATGGATGGTGCAGCTATGGTGGCAAGAGAGACGCCCAGGGTGACTATAGCCATACCCCGCCCTGTCGCATTGGCGCCAACCAATCTCGCCACAACGGCAACTGAAAGTGCCCAGAAGCCACTTAGCGCGATTCCCAGCCCGGCTCGCCCCAACAACAATAGCCAAAAATCCGTCGCGAGGGCGGCCAGGAGATTGGAGCCGACAGCCAAGGCACTTAAGCCAACCAGGACAGTCTTCCGGTTCAGCTTGCCGATGAAAACATTGCTCAACAAGGCCGTTACCGCGCCGACAGACGCGGTTGCAGTGACAACCTGACCAGCTGTTCCCTCGCTGACGCCAAGGTCACGCGCCATCGGCGTCAACAGGCCCGCCGGCAGGAATTCAGCTGACACAAGCGCGAAGCTTGTGGCCGCCATCGAAATAACGGCAAACCAGGTGGTGCGGCTCCATGAACTCGGAACGGTAGTATCGAGGCCGATCGCGCTGCTGTCTAGCTGTGATGTTGTGTCCGTCATTGAAAATACCTCCAAGATTTGGAGGTCTTCATAGCGGAGTTTTTCAGGATGATATGTATCCTAAAGTCCGAATTCCATGTCCGTTCGTCCGGAAATGGTGCGACGCATAACCCCAGGCGATACGCTCGTGATGCGCTTGAAGGCGCGAGCGAAAGAGGCTTCAGACTCATAGCCCAGTTGAGAAGCGACCTCGGCAACCGACATGTTTTGACCAAGCAACTCTCGTGCAAGCTGCATGCGCAGACGGGCGAGATACCGCGCCGCGCCTTCTCCTAAGATGGCACTGAAGCGTTCCGCGAAGATCGAGCGCGATTGACCTGCCACGCCAGCAAGGGTCTCCAGCGTCCAGTCATGGCCGGGATCTCGGTGCATGGCCGCCAGCGCACGGCCGATATGAGGATCGCGGATCGCAGCGAGCCAGCCGCTGGTCGAGGCCCCGCTGCAATTGACCCAGCAGCGAATGAGCCGTGCGACGAGTACGTCCGCCATGCGTGACAAAACCGTGGCGCTGCCTATCTGGGGTTGAGACGCCTCCGCCGTCATCGCGGCGAGAAGCGGGCCGACGACTGGATCATTGCCAGCAACATCACAACCCTTGATGATCGGCGGCATCAGAGCGATCAACGGGTTGAGCGCATTAGCACCCAAGGCCATGGAACCGCAGAACAGGGTGCTTGTCGCGCCTGTTCCTTCCTGCACCACTTCGCAGACGTTCCCCCCCAACTTGATGACCTGGCAGCTCTTTAGCGAGTCCTCCACAACATCCGGCCTACTGGCCAGTCGGTGTTCGACCCCTTGTGGCAACAATACAAGATCGCCAGCTTGCAGTTCCTGCCATCCCTGGGTTTCTGTATAGATCCAGCACGGCCCCTCACTAACGAAATGAAATCGCAGCAGCTGTTGCTGCGGAAAGGCGATGCTCCACGGATCGCGCAGCTCACAACGGCCGTAGTTGACGCCGCTCAGGCGAAAGTCCTGTAGAACTTCGCTTAGTGCGTCCGTGGGAATATGCGTCGAAGACTGGGATGAACGATCAAGCATTGAGCCAATTTATATGCCAGGCGTCCGGACTGCAAGTATTGCCGATCAGGGGCTTCCTCTAAGGCGAAGTCTGGTGGGTGCAGCCTCGGGCTGGCTGGTGCGAATTGAGGTCGACGAGCCGCATTGCAGCACGGGTTTCGTCACGAGCTAATCTCTGTCCGTCGCTGACATGGTTTCAACGGGCAGTGACATAAACCGGCTTGGGGCAGTAAAAATCATCCAGTAAGACGATCTCTCCCCAAATCTCGGTAGCGGCCGACCATGGGATTTTCGCCGATCCCAATCAGACGCAACTTCAAGTCCTTCATCGAGAAACGTGATCGGCACTGCGGCTCGACATCCTGCGGAAGCAACTCACGACTAAAGCGACACTTGTTTTCCCGGATTTTGCAAACGTCGCAGAATAGACGGTTTTGCGTCAGCGACGATTTTCGGTGTTGTCATAGCGTAGCGTGGCCGCCTCGACCTTGTCGCCGTTGGCCGCTGCCCATGAACACAGTGCTTCAAACGGCTCCCGCAGTGAATGGCCTAGTGGAGTAATTGCATATTCCACGCCAATCGGCTGCGTTGGGAGCACGGTTCTCGTCACAAGGCCGTTCCGCTCAAGCCTCTTCAAAGCGTCGGCCAGAGCCTTGTGCGTGATCCCATCGAGACGCCGCTTGATTTCGTTGAAGCGCGAGGGTTTGGGACAGATCACTGTCAGTATCAGGATCGTCCATTTGTCAGCGATCTTGTCGAGCACCGGGCGAACCTGCGCCATGTCGCCAAACGCGCGATGAGAAAGTGCCTCCAGATCAGTATACTCGTCCATATCTAGGCTACTTCAGGTGCGTAATTGATACCAGATATACGATGTATATCATAGCGAGACCATCAATTGAAAGGATTTACGATGGCTCGAATGAGTAACAAGATTGCCCTGGTCGTCGGCGGCGCCAAGGGCATCGGCTTGGCAATTGCAGAGCGGCTTTCTGCCGAAGGGGCGAAGGTCTTCATCACCAGTCGTAGAAGTGAAGATGCCGCGAAGGCGGCCAAGGGTATCGGCAATGACGCGGTCGGCATTGCCGCCGATGCCAGTGTCCCCGAAGATATGGTGGAGGCTGTCGAAAAAGTGCGAAAGGCATGCGGGCGTATTGACGCGCTCGTATTGAATGCAGGCCTCTCCGAGCCAGCGCAGATCGCCGAAATAACGCCGGACCACTTCGACCGCCACTTCGGCGTCAACGTCCGCGGGATGGTTTTCTGCCTGCAGGCGGCTCTCCCGGTGATGACAGGAGGTGGGGCGGTCGTCCTCGTCGGATCCATCGCCGATAGCGCGGGCTACTCTTCGTACGGAACCTATGCCGCCACCAAAGCGGCCGTCCGTTCCTATGCCCGAACCTGGACGGCAGAACTCGCGCCCAAAGGTGTACGCGTCAACGTTGTTGCGCCCGGTCCAACCGATACGGAAATGATGGCTGCGGTTCCGGAAGACACTCGCGCGGCACTTGTCGCTCCGATCCCGATGGGACGAATGGCGAGGCCTTCAGAGGTGGCTGCGGCCGCCTTGTTCTTGTTGAGCGATGACGCGAGCTACATCGCCGGTGCCGAACTGTGCGTCGACGGCGGCTTGCGGCAGGTCTAAGGTTCCGTCGAAACGGTGTACCCGATCTGAGCAGGTCGGGTACAGCAAAACGCGCCTGTCGTGAAGCTTCCGCTTAGAGCCGCATAGCAGCCGCACCCTTCAACAACGAACAGATGTCCGCCTCGGGCTGAAGGCGGCCTTTGATTGCCACCGGAAATCGACCAGCCGCTCCGCTCAAGCCCGTTTCGTCAGCGGAAACCGGTCCCGCAGCAGCCGCAGCACCGATTCCGAAGGGATCGGCGGGCCGAAGAGGTAGCTCTGGCCGTAGTTGCAGCCCATCTTGGCGAGTTCGATGGCATCCTCGTTGGACTCGATCCCCTCTGCCACCACCTTCATGTCGAGTTCGCGCGCCATCGCGATCACCGATCTGAGCACGGTTGCCTTCTTGTCGCTGCTGTCGCGCACCAGGGCCTTGTCGAGCTTGATCGTGTCGAAGGGGAAGCGGGTGAGATAGGCGAGCGACGAATATCCGGTGCCGAAATCGTCGAGCGCCAGCCCGATGCCGGCTTCCTTCAGCTTCTGCAGCACCAGGCGAGCCTGTTCCGGATTTTCCATCACCATGGATTCCGTCAGTTCAAGCTTGAGGCGCGAGGGATGGCAATGCGTCTTGGCGAGAACCGAACGCACGTCGTCGTAGAGCTCGTTGTTGAGCAGCTGCACGCTCGACAGATTGATCGAGACGAAGATCGGCAATTCGCCGGTCTGGTGCTGCCAGCTCATCAGATCGTTGGTCGCCTGTTCCAGTGCGAACATGCCGAGCGGGCCGATAAGATCGGAGGCCTCGGCGATCGGGATGAATTCGGACGGCGGGATATTGCCGCGTTTGGGATGTTCCCAGCGCATCAGCGCCTCGAAACCGGCGACCTCGACATCCTCCAGCCTTGCGATCGGCTGGTAGACCATCGCCAATTCCTTGCGCTCGATGGCGCGGCGCAGATCCGTTTCCAGCTGCAGCCGGTCGGTGCCGAAGTCGCGGAAGGCCGGCTGGAACGGCTCGACGCGGTTGCCGCCGGCCCGTTTTGCCCGGTACATGGCAAGCTCCGCATCACTGAGCAGGCCGGTGGCGCTCTCCTGCCGGTCGACCCAGGAGGCAAGCCCGACCGAGGCCGTCAGAATGATCTCGCGATTGGCGAAGTTGATCGGCACCATGATCGCCTTGCTGATCGCATCGGCGAAATCGGCGACCTTGGCTGGATTGTGCTCGGAAACCAGGATCAGGCCGAACTGGTCGCCGGCAAGCCGCGCCAGCGTGTCCTGCGGTTTCAACAGCCGGCGCAGGCGCCGCGTCAGCGCGATGAGGATGTTGTCGCCGGCGGCAACGCCCAGCGAATCATTGACCAGCTTGTAGCGGTCGATGTCGATCACCATCACCGTCGGGCGCAGCGTATCGCCGCCCGGCGCCAGCGCCAGCACCGACTGCAGCCGGTCGAGGAAGACCTGCCGGTTCGGCAGGCCGGTCAGATTGTCGTGCAGCGCATCGTGCAGCAGCCGCTCGACGGAATTCTTCTGTTCGGTCACGTCGACGATCGTGCCGACGCAGCGGATGATCTCGCCGTTCGAGCCGAGCACCGGCCGGGCCCGGATCAGCAGCCAGTGGAAATGCCCGTCCTCGGCGCGGATGCGGAACTCGTGGTTCAGCCGCCCGCGCCGGTGTTCGAGCAGCACGTCGAGCGTGGCGCGGAAGCGGTCGCGGTCGTCTGGATGCAGCCGCGGCAGCCAGTTGCGCGCCGCGCCATGCATGGTGCCGGGCGACAGGCCGAGCTTGATCGAGACGTCGGGAATGGTGACGACGCGGTCGCGCGCCACATCCCAATCCCAGACCATGTCGCCGGAGCCGGTCAGCGCCAGCGATTGCCGCTCGAGATCGGAAAACAGCCCTTGCTGATAGGCGCCGCCGGCGAACGCATGCTGCATGACGGTGAAGCCGATCAGAAGCACGATGAGCACCAGGCCGCCGCCGAGAGCCGGCTGAATGATGTCGTTGTCGAGCCGGCCAGTAACGGTCAGCCACGCCCCGAACAGCCAGACGAGCGTCAGCGCCCAGGCAGGCACCAGCAGAATGGCGCGGTCGTAGCGGTTGAAGCCGAGATAGATGATCAAGAGCAGCCCCGTCGCGGCCGTCAACGCGAAGGAAAGCCTGGCGATGCCGGCAGCGATCGACGGGTCGTAGATCGCCACGCCGAAGAGCAGGGCAAGGCCGAGCACCCAGGCAAGCGTGGCGTAGCCGAGATGCGCATGCCAGCGGTTGAGGTTGAGATAGGTGAAGAGGAAGATGACGAAACTCGACGCCAGCGCCACCTCGGCGCAGGCGCGCCATATTCGCTGGTCGGCCGAGGCGACGCTGATCAGCTTGCCGAGAAAACCGAAATCGACGCAGATGTAGCCGAGCACCGCCCAGGCAAGCGCTGCCGTCGCCGGCAGCATCGAGGTGCCCTTGACGACGAAGAGGATGGTCAGGAACACGGCGAGCAGGCCGGCAATGCCGAGCACGATGCCGCGATAGAGCGTGAAGGCGTTGATCGTGTCCTTGTAGGCGTTCGGTTCCCAGAGATAGATCTGCGGCAGTTCCGGCGTCGACAGTTCGGCGACGAAGGTGATGACGGCGCCGGGGTTCAGCGTGATGCGGAAGACGTCGGCCTCGTCGCTCGGCTGCCGGTCGAGCGCGAAGCCTTCGCTCGGCGTAATCGCGCTGATGCGCTGCGAGCCGAGATCCGGCCAGAACAGCTTGGAATTGACCAGACGGAAATGCGGCGCGACGATAACGCGCTCGAGCTGTTCTTCCGAAACGTTGGCGAGCGCAAACACTGCCCAGTCGCCCTGATGGTTCTCCGAGCTTGCCCTGACCTCGATGCGGCGGCGGATGCCGTCGGCGCCGGCCGCCGTCGAAACCTGGAAGGCCTCGCCCTGGCTGGCGTAGATCTCGGTCGTTGCCGTCAGATCGAGCGCGGTATCGTCACGGGAAATTTTTACCGGTTCGGCCGCCTGGGCAACACCCGCCACGAAGGCGAAAGCCGCCAGGAAAAGGGCTGCGATCACCGCGATCACTCGTCCGGACGGTGACTTGGGCAGCATGCGGTCTCTTGTCATCGGCTGTCGGTTTTCCTGCCTTTATCCGTATCGGTGGCGAGACGTGAAAACATCACATGGTCATGCCACTGACCGTTGATCTTCAAATACCCGCGCAGATAGCCTTCCTGTTGAAACCCGGCTTTTTCAAGCAGACGGATGCTGCGCGCGTTATCTGGAATACAGGCTGCTTCGATACGGTGCAACTCAAGCCCGGTGAAGATGTAAGGAATAACCAATTGGAGGGCGGCGAACATATGCCCCTGGCCGGCATGGCGTTCGCCCATCCAGTAGCCGATCATGCAGCTTTGCGCCGCACCCCGTCTGATGTAGCCGATGGTGACGCCGCCGATGAGCGTCATGTCCTCTTTCAGGAAAATGAACAGCGGCACCGCCTGGCCCGAGGCATATTCCTGCTTGCCGCGGACGACGCGGGCGCGGTAGGCGCCCTCCGTCAGTTCGTCGCGCCGCCAGGTCGGCTCCCAGGGTTCCAGGAACTTGCGGCTGTCGGCGCGCAGCCGGTGCCACTGGTTGAAATCCTGGTAGCGCGGCAGGCGCAGGAGATATCTGTCGTTCTCCAGCTGCACCGCTTCCGGCTGCCGCTGCAGGAACCGAAAAACCGATTTTGGCATCGATCACTCCCGGCAGGACGACGTCGGCTCAGCGGCTTGCCTGCAGCGTCTTCGACGCCGGGACCGAAAGCGAGGCAGTGATGTCTTCCATCGGCGCGAGCTGTTCCAACGGACCGATCGCCGACAGCGTCGGAACCGTGTCATAGAACAGGCGGCCGGCAAGGTCGGTCAGCCGCTCGATGGTGATGCCTTCCAGCCGTTCCATCATCTCCGGATTGGAGATCGGCCGGCCGTAAAGCATCATCTGCCTGGCGATCTGGCCGGCGCGGGCAGCCGGGCTTTCCGCACCCATCAACAGCTGGGCGCGGATCTGGGCGCGGGCGCGCTCGATCTCGTTCTGGTGGATCGCATCGGCTGACTTGTGCAGCTCGTCGATGATGACGGGCACCAGCTCCGGCAGGTTTTCGCCGCCGGTCGCGGCATGAATGCCGAAGATGCCGGTGTCGGAAAAGCCCCAGTGAAAGGCATAGACCGAATAACAGAGGCCGCGGAACTCACGCACCTCCTGGAACAGCCTGGACGACATGCCGCCGCCAAGGATATTGGCGAGGATCTGCGAGCAATAGAAATCGCGGGCGTGGTAGGGCTTGCCTTCGAAGCCGAGCAGGATCTGCGCGTCCATCAGGTCGCGCGGTTCACGCACGCTGCCGCCGATATAACGCGCCGCGTCCATGACGGGCGGGGCGGAAGGTGCCGTCGGCAGACTGGCGAAACGATCTTCCACCATGCGCAGGAATTCCTCATGCTCGACGGCGCCGGTGGCGACCACGAACATGCGGTCGGTCGTGTAGTTGCGGCTGAGATAGCCGCGGATCTGCTGCGGCGTGAAGGAGACGACGGTCTCCGGCGTGCCGAGAATCGCCCGGCCGAGCGTCTGGTCGCGATAGGCCACCTCGGAGAACCGGTCGAACACCACGTCGTCGGGCGTGTCGTTGGCGGCGTTGATCTCCTGCAGGATCACCTGCTTTTCGCGCTCCAGCTCCTCTTCCTCGAAGGCCGATTCCGTCAGGATGTCGGCGAGGATATCGACGGCGAGCGGCACGTAGTCCTTGAGCACGCGGGCGTAATAGGAGGTCGTCTCGGTCGAGGTGGCGGCGTTGACTTCGCCGCCGACATCCTCGATCTCCTCGGCAATCTGGCGGGCCGTGCGGCGCGCCGTGCCCTTGAAGGCCATGTGTTCGAGCAGGTGAGCGATGCCGTGCTCGTTGTCCGTCTCGTTACGCGATCCCGATTTGATCCAGACTCCGAGCGCAACGCTTTCAAGATGCGGCATGGTCTCTGTGACTACTGTCAGCCCGGATTTCAGCCGGGTGCACTCAACTGTCATTGGCTATCTTTCTGCGCCTGCTGTCGTCTCGCCGCGGGCGTGCTTGCCGATAAAGTTTTCAACGGCTTTCAGCTCCGGTTTGATGATCTGGAAACGCTCCTCCCTTTGCATCAGATCAGCAAGCCACGTCGGAAGCGCCGGGTCAATACCGCAGGCGGATTTTACGGCGGCGGGGAATTTCGCCGGATGCGCGGTCGAAAGCGTCACCATCGGCGTATTCGGCTTTTCTTTCTTGGCAGCGACGAAGACGCCGATCGCCGAATGCGGATCAAGCAGGTAACCGGTCTCGGCATGGGTCTTGCGGATCGTCTCGGCGACTTGTTTCTCGCTGGCGCGCCCGGAGCGGAAGTCGCGGCGGATCGCATTCAGCGCTTGCGCGCCGATCTCGAAGCCGTTGGATTGCTTGAGGCTTTCCATCGCCGCGCGCACCTTCGATGCGTCGCGGTCATAGGCTTCGAACAGCAGCCGTTCGAAGTTCGACGAGATCTGGATGTCCATCGACGGCGAGCTCGTCGCCTTGACCGCCTTCATGTCGTAGCGGCCGGTTTTCAGCGCCCGCGCCAGGATGTCGTTTTCGTTGGTGGCGATCACCAGCCGGTCGATCGGCAGACCCATGCGCTTGGCGCAGTAGCCGGCGAATATATCGCCGAAATTGCCTGTGGGCACCGTAAACGAGATCTTCCGGTCCGGTCCGCCGAGCGCCACCGCCGCCGTGAAATAATAGACGATCTGGGCCATGATGCGCGCCCAGTTGATCGAGTTGACGCCGGATAGGCCGACCCTGTCGCGGAAGGCCGCGTCGTTGAACATCGCCTTTACCAGGTTCTGGCAATCGTCGAAATTGCCCTCGACGGCAAGCGCATGCACATTGGCTGACGACGAGGTCGTCATCTGCCGCTGCTGCACCGGCGAAACCTTGCCATGCGGGAAAAGGATGAAGATGTCGGTGCGCTCACGACCCGCGAAGGCGTCGATCGCTGCCCCGCCGGTGTCGCCCGACGTGGCGCCGACGATCGTCGCCCGCTCGCCGCGCTTTTCGAGCGCATAGTCCATCAGCCGGGCGAGTAGTTGCATCGCCACGTCCTTGAAGGCGAGCGTCGTGCCGTGGAAGAGCTCCATGACGAAGCTGTTCGGTCCGGTCTGGACGAGCGGCGCGATTGCCGGGTGGCGGAAGGTGCCATAGGCCTCGTCGATCATCGCCCGGAACCTGTCGTCGGGGATCTCGCCATTGGTGAAGGGCGACAGGATGGTGAAGGCGATTTCCTGATATGTCTTGCCGCGGAGTGCGCGGATCTGCTTCTTGGAAAAGCTCGGCCATTTGCGCGGAACGTAGAGCCCGCCGTCGCGCGCCAGCCCCGTCAAAAGGGCGTCGCAAAAGCCGAGGGAAGGGGCCTCGCCGCGGGTCGAGATATAGTCCACGTTCATCATCCTTGATCTATCGCTGGAGGGAATCCGGCCGGGCGCGGCCCTGGTGCGGTCTGCCGGAATTCGGCAAGGTGGTGCCTTCGGGCCTTAGCATTGCCGTTATCTTGTTGAACTTGCCCACATCCGGCGTCGAAAAGTGCATCAAAACGGCGCTGACCCAATCGATTTTTGTTTGCGCCGCTGATATAGACCATCGCAAACCGTCGTGAAAGGCCCCACGGAAAAGACATGGGGCCTCCAAGAAGCGCTTATACAAGGGATGGAATATGGTGCTCGGCAAGGTCTCGCGTCTCATCGTCTCCGCATCTTTTCTTGCCCTGCTCGCTGGTTGCAACTCGCTCGGCATAGGTGGCGACAGCAAGCCGGCTGCGCCGGCGACCCAGCCGAACGGCACCGCCCAGATCATGCCGCTGGCGCCGGCCAACCCGTCCTCGAACAATCCTTCGATCGGCACCGCCACGACGGCGCAGGGCACGGTCGCTCCCGTCGTCCAGGGCGCCTGCCCGCAGATCTTCATGCGTGACCAGGATGCGATCTTCCGCACCTATGCCAAGGGCAAGAAGGACGATCCGCAGCAGATCGTCTTCCAGGCCTCCGTCGGCGATTACACCCGCCAGTGCACGCTGAACGACACGAACCTGACGATGACCATCGTTGCCCAGCTGCGCCTGATCACCGGCCCGGCCGGCACGCCCGGTCCGGTGACGCTGCCGATCCGCATCTCCGTCGTCGACGGCGAGACCGTGCTCTATTCCGAAGTCACCAAATTCCCGACCGAGATCCCGCCGGGTGCGCCGGGCACCCAGGTCATCTTCCGCAAGGACGGCATCACGATGCCGGTTGGCTCCGGCTCCCTGGTGCGCGTCAATATCGGCTTTGATACCCAGCCCGCGAAGACCAAGAAGAGCAGCTGAGTTATTCCAGGAAACGTACGAAGCAGGCCTTCTAGTTCAGAATTCGGTCAAGCTCGGTTGTACGGTATTTGGATAGGCCAGCTTTTTCTGCGAATTGTTGCCAGCCTTCGATAGCGGTGCGAACCTGATCGATGACATCTCTCGCGTCTTGATCAGAGATAGATGCTTGCCTGGAGACTGTCAGCAGGTGCTTTATATCAGGGTTTCTTCCTTCGCCTGCGATATCCACGCTGTGTTCTCCTCCTGGTCCCGAAGAGAAGGTCAGGTCATAAGCAGGAGAGAGGGTCCATCGCCCGTCAGCGTTCATGAGGAAGGCGTGGTTCTTGGCGTGGTCGTCTCGATTCCTGGCGTACACGTTGAACACCATGCGCCGAAACATCCGTAGAACTTCGGAACTGTCACGTGTCATCATGAGTGTCAGCTTATGGAGCTGTCCGTAATTCAGCGACGCCTGTCGATGGCTGGCGTTCAAGATGCCGCTGGCAGTGTGCATGTGCAGCCGGCCGGCCGGTGTCCGATCAAATCGCTTGGTGGCGAAAAGACGGCTCCCTTTCCTGGTGTCGAATATCCGCGTCTCTGCCATCTCCAGCCCTGCGGCGCGTGCCATCAAAGCATAGGCCTGCTCCTCGACCCCGATATCGACGGGGTCGCCAACACCGCGCGCCTTTACCATCCATCGATCAAAACCGGGCTCCATGTCCTGGCCGTAGTCCAGAGCGAATTTATTTTGGGCCTTGTTAAATCCTATCATGATTTTTGGACGTGCCCCCGCAGAGCCGCCCTGCGCGCCTTGCAGAGTGTCGATGTCGGCAATGTCCATCTCGGCGTGGACGAGGTCGACCTGCTCGACGAACCAATCCCAATCGATATCGTCGGCCGGTTTCCTTTCGTCGTCGGCTAGCTCGGGGATATATGAAAGCGCACCCATTCCCGTCTTTCCAACCGCGGAAAGGCGATCCAGCGGGGTGAGCAGGTGATAGTCGATACCAGCCTTTTGAAGACGGCGATCGAGCAGGAGGCGGCCCCATCCGTCGGGTAGACTGTCGTTAAACAAACCGTGGAGTCCGTCGAACGGATCGCGCGGCGCCGCGATCAGGCCCGGATTTTCTTTTAAATTGAAGGGGGACACCGGCAAAGGCGCAGCGAGGAATTCCGCCGAATATTCAAAATAGGCCCGGCGTTCGTCGCTGCTCCAGGCAAGCGTTCCCAAATTTCTCTCGCTCCCCACGAGATCGAGAACGACGCTCATTTTTCGGATCGGCTTGAATGTCATCTCTTGCGCACCCTCTGCCTGACAGGACGGCCAATGACATCGTCAATTGTCTTGGGCGGGCGAGGCGGAAACAAGTGCTCGAACTCAGCTTCGGCTTCCAGAACAAAGGCAATCTTCACAAGAGCTTCGAGCGAAATCTTTCCCGTCTCCTCGAACAGTCTTAGCGATCCGTAGGAGACGCCGGCCCTTATGGCTAGCTCCCTCTGCGTGAGGCCGACATCAATACGCCGACGCTTCATCCGTTCCGACAGGCCGCCGATCACCTCAGCGGGAGAGGTCATATTAAATGTGAACATAATAGCGCTTATATCAGATATCGAACATAATTGCCAATATAATAGCAATTATCTCAATCGCGCGAAATCGATCGCACGGAATCCGATCGACACGTGCCGTTGGCGTAGCAGCTCGAAGTCTGGCGGCAGTTGCCACCAGCGCAAACGCTTACGTCAGTGACTCGGAGAAACCGGAATGCTCTCTGCATAGCCCGCGGATCGCGGGCTCGAAGCACCTCAGAGAACGTTGTCCCATGCCGCCAGTGCGGCGACGACGCCCGGCAGGTCGTTCATGCGGGAGATTGCCGTTTCGGCGCCGGCATCCGTCAATTTGTCGGCATGGGCGGGATAGCTGTGCGAGGCGCCGGTAAAGCCGATGACGCGCATGCCGGCGGCGCGGGCCGCATGCACGCCGTGAACGGAATCCTCGACCACAACAACCTTGTCAGGCGAAACGCCCATCTGGCTTGCGCCGTGCAGGAAGATGTCGGGCTTCGGCTTGACGCGGTCGGGGCCAAGATCCTTGGCAGAAAAGATGTTCGGCGCAAATAGCGGCTTGAGGCCCACCTTGGTCAGCATCATGTCGAGCCGCTTGGTGCTCGAATTCGAGCAGATGCACCGCTTGATCGGCAGCCTGGAGACAGCGAATTCGACGCCGGGAATGGCTTGGACGTCCTGCGCCAATCTGAGGTCGAGCAGATGCTCCGACTTGTCGAGCAGGGAGGCCGAAAACGGGATGCTCGCCTCGCGCTCGATCTGCAGCAGGATGTTGCGCCATGTCATGCCGGCGAAGCGCTCGCCCATTTCCTCGGCGCTGATCGGATATCCGGCTTCGGTCAGAAGTCCGGATTCGACCTCAGCCGCGATGATTTCCGAATCGACGAGAACGCCGTCGCAGTCGAAGATGATGAGGTCGAAGCCGTCCATATGTTCACGCCTTGCTGAAAGTCTGGGTCTTGTCCGGGAATGCTGCGGCTTTACACGATGCCCGGCCAAAGCTCAACCTGATCTCAAGCATGGCTGCGATGCGGCAAGCGACCGGCTCCGGCGTCGCCGCCGGATCGGTCGTGTCGGCTTGACTTGGGAATGAAGACTGGTGAGCAGATAGCAGCCGTCAGGCCGCCAGCTGCCCACCCCTGCGTCCAGCTGCAGATGGCGAAGCTGTCGCCTGAAGCCTGAACCGGGAAACAAGTTCACGCAGCCTGGCAGCTTCCTCGGCGAGATGACCGGATGCCGCTGTCGATTGCTCCACCATTGCCGCGTTCTGCTGGGTCACCTGATCCATGGAATTGACCGCAGTATTGACTTCGGCAAGGCCGGTCGACTGCTCTCTTGCCGACACGGCGATTGCATCCATGTGCTGGTTGATGCGGGCAATCTGTTCGCTGATCGCCTTCAGAACCTGACTGGTGTCGAGAACCAGCTTGACGCCGCTTTCCACTTCCACCGAGGATTTCTGAATGTGGCCCTTGATTTCCTTGGCCGCCTGAGCCGACCGCTGGGCGAGTTCGCGGACTTCCTGGGCGACGACGGCGAAACCCTTGCCCGCGTCGCCGGCCCGCGCCGCTTCGACGCCGGCGTTCAGCGCCAGCAGATTGGTCTGGAAGGCGATCTCGTCGATCACGCCGATAATGCTGGAAATCTGCTGCGACGAGGCCTCGATGCGGCGCATGGCCTCTTCGGCATGCGAGACGACCTCGGAAGACTTGGCGGCATTGCGGTTTGCATCGGTCGCTTCAGTGCGCGCCTCGTCGGTCCGCTTGCTCGAATTCGAGACATTGGCGGTGATCTGATCGAGCGCTGCGGCGGTTTCTTCGAGAGAGGCCGCCTGCTGTTCGGTCCTTTTCGACAGGTCGCCGGCCCCGGATGCGATTTCCCGCGTGCCTTCGTCGATCGCGGCAATGGCGGCCGCAATTGCGCCGAGCGTCTGATCGAGCTGCCGGATCGACATGTTGAAATCATGCCGGAGGTTCTCAAAGTCTGGGGCGAAGGGCTCGTCGATCTGGAAGGCGAGATCGCCGGATGCAAGCCTCTTCAGGCCTGCGGCGAGACCTGATGTCGCTGCCCGCAGCCGTTCGGCTGCATCTTCGTCGGCCTGCTTTCGCGCCGTGACCCGCTCGGTTTCACCCTGCAATCGGGCGGCCTCGGCATCTTTTTCGAGTTGCTTGTTGGCAATCGCCGCTTGGCGGAAAACTTCGACGGCCGACGCCATCGTCCCGATTTCATCGGTGCGGCCGATCCCGGTGCAGGCAATCGCCGTGTCGCCGCCGGCAAGCCTTTGCATATCGTCGGAAAGCGAAAGGATCGGCTTGGTGACGGTCTTGCGGATGAGGAAATAGAGACCAAAGGCGAAGAGCGCGGCCGAAGCCAAAAGGGCTTCCAGGACAATATCGACCGACGCATTTATATCAGAGCTGCGATTGGAAATTTCCTCGGATGCAGCCGTGATCTGATCGCCGGCCTGTTCCATCGCCGCTTCCAGCGTCGAGAACTGCGCCATGAAGTCAGGCAATGCCTTCATAGCTGCCGTAGGGTCCTTACCGGCAAGTTCGACGATCTGAGTGGCGCTTGCGATATAGGCAAGCAGGGGAGGTTCGACGCTGGCAAGGATCGTTTTCGTCTTGTCGTCGGCGGCAAGAGCCTTGTTGGCATCAAGCATCTCGCGGAACGACGCCTCATGCTCCGCCAGATCCGCCTTCACCGTGTCGACATCGATGCCTGCTGCCGGATTGGACGCCAGCAATGATGCGAGCGCATCCGAGCGCAGCGCGTCATGCATCATGTCGGCCTGCATGTGGTTGCGCAGAATATGCGCCGTCCGGGCAACCTCGGCGTTGTTTTCGGAGAGGATTGACGCGGACCAGATGCCGACACCCGTGGCGCCACCTGCCAGGGCGAAAATCGCGATGCTCGCAATGATGATCTTATGCTGGATCGATGCCATGACAGGGCTCTCTCGTTAATTCAGAAGGTGAGAGTAGCCGAACATGCTTAATTATTTTCTTAGCGCCATGCCGCTTAACGGCGCGAAAACAACAGGTTGCAGCAGATATTTCAATTTCGATGAAAGGTTGAGCTGCTATGTGCGCCGAGCGGATGACCGGCGCGCGGGCACCTCGAGCGCCGGAAAATGCGACAAGGGTGGGGCTCTCCCTTGTGCCAAGGGCGAGCCCCATCAAACTATTGCTCCGGCAGGATGATCTTCTGATTTGTGGTGTTCTTCACCGGCTTCTCGCCAGGGACATGCGACATAGTGCGGGTCGTGCTATCCAGCGTGCTGCCGTCGGTGCTGGTTTTTGTGCGAGACTTGCTGAACGTCCCCTTGTCGACTGCCTGGGCTTTCGTCTGCGCCTTCAGCTTGTCACCGTTGTCGTTGACGTGGGTCTTGCTTTGCGCCTTTCCATCGGTGGCGGCTGCACTTCCCCCCGATCCGATCGAAGAGGTCGTGCCGTCGTCGGTCCGGCAGGTGCCCGCCGTTCCGGCCGAGCTTGCCGATGTGCCTCCGGCCGAAGCGCTTCCGCCTGTTCCGACCGTTCCGGCGGCATTGCACTCCTCTGCAAGGACGGCCGAACTCGATGCGAGCAGCGCGATCGAGGCGGCCGCGATAAGGTTGATAGGTTTCATTGCCATCTCCTACTTCTTGGGTTTCATGACCGAGCAGGTTCCGTCGGACCGTTTGGTGATCACGGTGCCGTCAGGTCGGGTGATGCTTGCCGTCGAAAAACTGTCGACGCTTCCTGATCCGGCCGAGGAGCCGGCGGAGGAGGATGACGAAGAGGAGCTGGCCGATCCGCCGCCGGTCGTGGTCGATGACGACACTTGTCCGTTGCCGGCCGTCACGGTGGTGGACATGTCCCCCTGCGACGACTGAGACTGGACGACGGTGCATGTCGTTCCATCGTCGAGCTTGATCTCCTCGGACAGTGTCTGCCCGGCGATCAGCGCGAGCGACGTGCTGAATGCGATTGTGGAAAACTGTGCCATTGCTTTATCTCCGAGGGCTTGGCCGACGCCATGGAGGCGCCGGCCGACATCGTCAGCAGCCTTTGGTGCCGGCGGCGTCCTTCTTGACCTGTCCGGGTGCACAGCCCTTCTTGCCCTTGTTGTCAGAGCTTCCTGCGGCGCTGCCGCCGGTGCCGACTGTGCTGCCGGTCTTGTCTCCGTCCGCCGACGAAGCACCAGTCCCGACGCTCGAGGCCGAGTTTGCGTCGCCCGAGCCTGCGGCGGAGCCGCCGGTGCCGACCGAGCTGCTGGAGGTGCCGCCGCCGGCCGACGAACCGCCGGTGCCGAGCGTCGAAGCAGACCCCGAGCCGGAGCCAGAACCCGCAGCAGAGCCGCCGGTCCCGACCGTGCTGCTCGAAGTGCCGCCGCCGGCCGATGAGCCGCCGGTGCCCAGCGTCGAGGATGAGCCGGAATTACAGTTGGTTGCGCCGGCAGGGCAGGTGCCCCCGGCAGAGCTGCCACCAGTACCGACCGTGCTGCTCGCAGTTCCGCCGCCGGCCGACGAACCGCCGGTACCGACGGTACTAGACGATTGAGCGAAGCCGGAAACAGCCGTGCCAGCCAAAAGGGCGGCCGCCAAGGCCAGATGTGTTGCCTTCATCATGGTGTATTCCTCCGTTTGTTTCTAACTTGCCGTCGCATCCTGAATGGATGGATAGCTGCCTGACAAACTTCGCTCTCACACCACTGTTCCTGCCTTAGGCACTCAGTCGGATGGGCCTCGGACCTTGGTCCGACCTCGCCGTCATGGTTGACGTTCGAGCGTTCTGGGAGGGTTTCATGAGCCGGCCGGCGGGTTGGAAAACCTCCATCCCGGCGTCCGTTACCATCGGGATGGACCGCGCTCATTGCGGCTTCAAGGGCCTCGGCGTACCATCCATTTGCAATGGGAGAGGGACCATGAGGCTTCCAGCTTTCGTCCGACCGGCGGCAGCCGTAGTGCTGCTGTTTGCCTTCACATCCACCGACGTCATCGCCAAGGGCAAGCACCGAAGCTGTGCGCAGCTGCAGGCGATGAAGGATAATGCCCTGACCGGCGGAAAGCATGCTGGGGATGGCACCGACAAGAGAGCCAAAATCGAAAGGAAGATGAGGAAGAAAGGTTGCCAGAGGTAAGCCGTCGATAGCTTGCGGGCACCGAGAGAACATGGTTCGGCAGCAGGTGAGCCTGTTACCGAGACGGCAGAGATGCGCCCCCGTTGAGGATGGCGCGACATCCATCAAATCCGCCTCATGCAGACTAACCTCGGCCCCAGGCCTACCTTTGGCAATCTCATGCACTAGATGGCGATCGGGAGGAGAACGCCACCGCCGCTATTGGGAAGAGAAGCGGCATGCCAAAGAATGGATGAAGAGGAAGACTGCATGACGATCGAGGACATCATCGAAACCCTGGAAAAGACTGACATGCCCGACAGCCGGATCGACGCCTTCATCACCTGTGCCTTTCTGTTGAAGCAACTCCGGCCAGCCGAGCCCAACGATTTCGACGGTCCTCACGACTACATGCCGAGCAGTATCAAGTCAGAGCACGGCTTCCTGATGGCGCGGCCGTTTACCCACGACGTCAATCACGCCATCGACCTGTGCAAGGAAGTCCGGCCGGATGCGGTTTGGCACCTCGCCCGCGGTCGTCAGACAGCAGATGACTCGCTTTACGGCGCGCAGCTGCGCGAGGTCAGAGAGGACGAAAGCATCCTCGGTGAAGCCGAGAGCAATCACGCGGCGCTGGCGCTGACGCTGGCTGCACTGCGGGCGCATGTGCGGCAGGAAGATGAAAAGAGGGCAGGTGCCTGAGGCTCGGGAAGCTGGAACGCCACGCGTGCAAGCGGCGTGAGCGGGCAACATTTTATCGGAACAAATCCAGGTAATTCCGGTTCGCTCACCATCCCCGGTGAAGCAAGAAGGAGTTTCCAATGCTTCTGAGACTACTCGCAGTAACAGCGCTTTCAGCTGGCCTGGCAACTGCCGCCATCGCACAATCCGGCGGCGGCAGCGGCGGTTCCGGGTCCGGCAGCGGCTCCTCGAGCTCCGGCAGCGGTTCCGATTCTGGAGCCGGTGGCACCGGTTCCGGCAATTCGGGCTCGGGCGGTTCGGGCGCAAATTCGACAGACGGCGGCGGCGCAGGAGGGATAAACGGCGCCAATAACTCCGGCGGCGACCCCGATGATTGCCAACGCCAGCAGGCAGGCCAGCCCGGCAATTCGGCGCCCTCCGGCACGACGACAAACAAGCCGGATTCTGCCACCGCCTGCTAATAGAAGATGTGCCCGGTTAGGACCGAACCCCGCGGAGCGCCTCCTTTGATGCGGCGCCCGGGGTTACGCTATGCTTCGGTTATGCCTTATTTGTGAAAAGGTATGGCTGGCGAGCTGTTATGCGGCAGGTCGCGGCGGGCGGCATATTCCAACGCCCCTCATCCTGAGGTGCGCAGGCCAAGGCCGGAGCCTCGAAGGACACGCCGCAGCGCTGCTTCTTGCATCCTCTGACGCCGGCGTGCCCGCCTAGCCCTTCGAGGCCCCCTGCGGGGCACCTCAGGGTGAGGCTCTCTGGGGTGCTGGCGTTCTGAGGCAGTGGCGCAATGGGAGGCGGCGAGGGGACAGGGAGGTGGCGCTGCGACTGCGTTCAAAGGCTTTTGCAGATTCGTATAACCTACGCATCGACCGGAAAAAGCTTCAGAAACTGCCGGTCGCCCTCCGGCGAAAATAGGATCGAGCGGCTTTCCGCCGTGCGCCGCGCCCAGCCTTTGTCGAGGAAGCTTGAAAGCAGGGCCTTGCCGAGGCTGCCGGCGAGGTGGGCGCGTCTTTCGCTCCAGTCGAGGCAGGAGCGGCAGAGCGGCCGGCGCGACGATCTGAGGTCGCTAACATCGATGCCGATGCATTGGAGATCGCTTTCGCCCTTTTCCGTCAGCGCCAGGCCATCGCCGACCGCGTCGATCGAACCTGATGCAATCAGGCTGTCGAGCATGCGCACGCCGTAATCGCCGGCAAGATGATCGTAGCAGATGCGCGCCTTGCGCAGCGCCGGCTCCTTCGGCCCCGGCTGGTGGCGCAGATGTCCGCGTCCGGCGGCAAAGCCCATCATGCTTTCGATCAGCCGGGCGACGGCCTCGTCGGCCAGCGTGAAATAGCGGTGGCGCCCCTGCTTGCGCTGGGTTAGCAGCCCGCCGGCTTCGAGCTTGGCGAGATGCGTGCTCGCCGTCTGCACGGTGATGCCGCCGACGCCGGCAAGCTCGGTCGCCGTCAGCGCCCGGCCGCCGGTGAGCGCCGCCAGCATGTTGGCACGCGCCGGATCGCCGATGAGCGCGCCGATCTGCGCAATGTCTGGGCCTTCCTTCATACTTTGATCGTAACCGAAGCATCGCCGTCAGGCAATGTGCGAAAACGGGTGGGCAGCCAAAGGAGAAACGATATGATCACCTGCTTCATCCGTTACGAGATCGACCCCTTCAAGAAGGAGGCGTTTGCCGAATATGCCCGCAACTGGGGCCAGGCGATTCCGAAGAATGGCGCCGACCTGATCGGCTATTACGGCCCGCACGAGGGATCGGCAACGACCGCTTACGGCGTCTATAATATCGAGAGCCTCGCCGCCTACGAAGCCTATCGCGCTAGGCTGGCTGCCGACCCGCTCGGCCGCGAGAATTATGATTTTGCCAAACGCGAAGGCTTCATCCTCAAAGAGGATCGCATCTTTCTGAAGAATGTCTCCGCCCCTCACGCCAAGCTGGTGCTGCCATGATCGCCGTCATCTTCGAAGTCGTGCCCTATATGGGCGAACGCCACAAATATCTGGATCTCGCCGGCGAGTTGCGCGGCGAACTCGAAAAGATCGACGGCTTCATCTCGATCGAGCGTTTCGAGAGCCTGACGACCCGCGGCAAGCTGCTGTCGCTCTCCTTCTTCCGCGACGAGGCGGCGGTCAAGGAGTGGCGAAATCTCGAGTCTCACCGGGCAGCCCAGCAGGCCGGCCGCGGCGGCATCTTCGCCGATTATCGCCTGCGCATCGCCAGTGTCGTCCGCGATTACGGCATGTTCGAACGCGATGAGGCGCCGGCCGACAGCCGCAAGATTCACGATGCGGCGTGACGCGTGGCGGCTGCAAAGTCTGCCGCTCACTCGCTGGCCGCCCGAATAAATTCCCGAAATCGGCCACCGCTTCAGGCTTTGGTAACTAAGTTGCGTAACCATAACGGACAGTTAAGCGTAGAGCGTATGAGTGAGTATTTAAATGGCATCAGTTTTTCCGCTTGCCGACCTCAAGGCTTCCGTCAAGTCGGATTCCCGGCAGGGATCCCGGTCGGATTCTTGGCCGGCTTCTTGGGTCGACACGATCATCAAGGGCGATTGCGTCAGCGCCCTTGAAGCTTTGCCCAGCCACTCCGTCGACATCATCTTTGCCGATCCGCCGTATAATCTCCAACTCGGCGGAACGCTGCATCGTCCCGATCAGTCGCTGGTCGATGCGGTCGATGACGAATGGGATCAGTTCGCCTCCTTCGAGGCCTATGACGCTTTTACTCGCGCCTGGCTGCTGGCTTGCCGCCGCGTGCTGAAGCCGACAGGCTCGATCTGGGTGATCGGCTCCTACCACAATATCTTCCGTGTCGGCGCCACGCTGCAGGATCTGAATTTCTGGATCCTCAACGACATCATCTGGCGCAAGACCAACCCCATGCCGAATTTCAAGGGCCGCCGTTTCCAGAACGCCCATGAGACGATGATCTGGGCAAGCCCCAGCGCCAAGGCCAAGGGCTATACTTTCAATTACGATGCGCTGAAGGCCGCCAATGACGACGTGCAGATGCGCTCCGACTGGCTCTTCCCGATCTGCAACGGCAGCGAGCGGCTGAAGGGCGAGGACGGCAAGAAGGCGCATCCAACGCAGAAGCCGGAAGCGCTGCTTGCCCGTGTTATCATGGCCTCGACCAAGCCCGGCGATATCGTGCTCGATCCCTTCTTCGGCTCGGGAACGACGGGTGCGGTCGCCAAGCGTCTCGGCCGTCACTTCGTCGGCATCGAGCGTGAGCAGGATTATATCGATGCGGCCTCGGCCCGCATCGCCGCCGTTGAGCCGCTCGGCAAGGCGGAACTGACCGTCATGACCGGCAAGAAGGCCGAAGTGCGTGTCGCCTTCAACGTGCTTGTTGAAAGCGGCCTGATCAATCCCGGCCAGGTGCTTACCGACGCCAAGCGCCGCTATAGCGCGATTGTCCGCGCCGACGGCACGGTAGCATCCGGTGGCGAGGCCGGCTCCATTCATCGTCTCGGCGCCAAGGTGCAGGGGCTCGATGCATGCAACGGATGGACCTTCTGGCATTTCGAAGACGGGCAGTCCCTGCGCCCGATCGACGATCTCAGGTCCGTCATCCGCAGTGATCTGGCAAAGGCGGAGTGAGCACCGCCTTCGCGAGATCGAGATACCTTCTTCCGGTTTCCTCCAGTTGCGGAAGAAGGCTAAGACGCCCGGAGTTTGAGCTCCGGGCGTCTTCTATTCAAGAATACCATTTCAGAAGTCGCGATAATCGGTGACCTCGACCCTTGTGACGCGGCCTTCCGCGTTGAAGGTGATCGTCTCCTCACCCTCGCGGATCAGCGGCTTGCCCGTCTTGCTGTGGGTGGCGCGCACCGACCAGACCGACCGGCCGGATTGGGCCGTCAATGTTTCCACCAGCGAATTTTCCGCCGTCTGATCGGGATAGTCGTCGAAATAACGCCGGAAGGCCGCCATGATCTCAGCTCGGCCGGTGAGATCGCCGACGCCGTTCGAGACATAGGTCGCATCCTCGGCGAAATAATTCTCGATCGCCGGAAAATCGAGAGCGTTGATCGCGGCGTGAAAACGTTCGATTTCTTCTGCGGGATCGAAAGCCATGGATGTCAGACCTTCACCCCATAGCCGGCGAGATCGCTGCGCAGCTTTTCCGCACCCGAAAACAGCACTGCATTCCAGCCGAAGGCCTTGGCGCCTTCGACATTAACAGGCGCGTCGTCGATGAAGATCGTCGCTGCCGGATCGAGGCCGAAGCTTTTCGTATGCGTCTCGTAGATCGCGATATCGGGCTTGATCAGGCCGACATCGCCGGAAACCGTGACGCCGCGCGGTTTGGTCAGGAAGGGGAAGCGCGCCTGCGCCTCGCGGAACGTGTCGGAGGCGAAGTTGGTCAGCATCGTCACGTCGCGCCCTTCGGCAATCAGCCCTTCCATGATCGCGACGCTGTCGTCATAGGCGTGTGGCACCATCTCGTGCCAATATTTGCGGAAGGCGCGGATATGCTCCTCGCAGGCAGGGTGCTGTTTTATCAGCAGCGCTTCGGCCTCCGCCCAGGTGCGGCCGCGGTCCTGCTCGATGTTCCAGTCATGGGTGCAGATATTGGCGAAGAACCAGTGGCGCTCGGTCTCGTCAGGGATGAGGCGACTGAAAGGAAGATGCGGATCGTAATGAATAAGGACTTTGCCGATGTCGAAAACGATATGTCTTATGTCGGTGGTCATGGTCATCCCTTGGATGTTTTAAACGCGAGAGGAATAGCCGCTGCGATCGCTTTTTTCATGATGGTTGGTAAGGCCTGGGCTTCAAGATTTGTAACCGGCTCCCACCATCCGTCATTCGTGCCGTCATCCATGGCAACCTTGGCAGCGATGGCCGCACGCCAGATCGAAAGCCTGAGCTCGAAATGGGTGAAGACATGGATGACGGTGCCAGCGGCCTGCCATGCCGCTTCGAAGGGCGCGGCGGCAGCTGAGGTTTCGCCGTCGATGCGCGCCGTCCACGCCGTCGTCGGCACCTCCGTCATGCCGCCGAGCAGGCCGCTGTCGATGCGCCGTCTGAGCAGGATCTCGCCGTCACCTGTTACCGCGATGAAGGCCGCGCCATATCTGACCGGCTTCTCTTTCTTCGCCGCCTTGACCGGAAAGAGCTCCGGATCGGAAAGCTTCAGCGCCGCGCAGGCACCGCGGAACGGACAGAGCGAACAGGCCGGCCGCTTCGGCGTGCAGATCGTCGCGCCGAGATCCATCATCGCCTGGGCGAAATCGCCGGGCCGATCGGCGGGCGTCAACAGCGCCACCTTCTCCTTCATCGCCGGCTTTGCGGCCGGAAGCGGCGTGTCGATCGCATAGAGCCTGGAGATCACCCGCTCGACATTGCCGTCCATGACTGCCGCCTGGCGGTTGAAGGCGATGGCCGCGACGGCGGCGGCCGTATAGTCGCCGATGCCGGGGAGCGACTTGAGACCCTCTTCGGTATCGGGAAAGATGCCGCCATGCTCTTTCGCCACCGCTTCGGCGCATTTCTTCAGGTTGCGGGCCCGCGCGTAATAGCCAAGCCCCGCCCAGGCGGCCATCACCGCGTCGTTTTCGGCCGCGGCAAGATCGGTCACCTCGGGCCAGCGCTGGAGAAACCGCTCGAAATAGGGTTTGACCGCCTGCACCGTCGTCTGCTGCAGCATCACCTCGGACAGCCAGACGCGATAGGGATCGGCCTTGACGCCGCGGGCCGCCATGCCGGGTGAAACGCGCCAGGGCAGGTCGCGGTGGTGGCGATCGTACCAGTCGAGCAGGGGCTTTGCTAAGGGCGTGTCGAGTGTGGTGATCGTCATGATTTGCCGCGATGGGGGGAAGTGCCTATACTTGGCGAAGCAATGCCGTGCGATCAAGTCGCCTGTGCGAATTGGCGGCGTCGCTGAAGGGTTTCGATGAGTTATCCACGCAAAGGTGCAAAGCAGATCTCCGAGCTGACGAACGGGCTGATCGATCCCGTGCTTGCCCGGCGCGCCGGCATCAACACGGCGCTGCTCGGCTCGTGGAGCGAAATTGCCGGCGAGGATTTCGCCGATTGTACCCGGCCGGAAAAGATCGCCTGGGCCCGCGGCGGCAATGAGACCGGCGGCTTCCGCCCCGGCGTACTGACGATTGCCTGCGAAGGCGCGCGCGCGCTGTTCCTCACCCATGCCCAGGGAGAACTCATCCAGCGCATCAACAGCTTCTTCGGCTTTGCCGCCGTCCACCAGATCCGCATCGTCCAGAAGCCGGTCTCACAAGCCACCCGCCGCTCCCGCACCCCGCCGCCGCTGAAGGGCGAAGCCGCCCGCAAGCTCGAAGGCATGATGGAGGGGATAGAGAACGACAAGCTGCGCCAGGCGATTCAGCGTTTGGGCACGGCGGTGATGGGGAAACGGGGGAATCAACGCTGATGAGCAAAACGCCCTATCTCCGCATGCTTAGTTTTTTGATCCTGCTTCGACAAGCTCGCGGGTAACAGCAAATTCCATCCTGCCCGAGATTGAGCCATAAGGCTCGCACTGCGTGATCGCATCAGCGATCAACGGGGCTGCCGTTTTTTCCCATTCGGATGGCGGTGTTCGGAAGTTGATGGATAAAAAGTCGGCAGATCCATCCTTGATGACCGCTACAATCAGGAAGCTATAAGCACTCGGCGCGTCCGCAGGCAGCTTTAGACATTTAAGCATCTGGTTGAAAGCAATACTACCGCTGTCTTCAGCCGCGACCACGCTCTTGACGTTTATGGCCAATGCGACAGATGTAATAAGAACGTAATAGAGAAAAGTCTTAGTCAACGAATGTATTCAAATATCCCTCTGAATAATCGTCTGCTATACTTGTACAGCAGACGGGAGAAAAATCATGCTGGTCTTGCAGTTGCCCCCTGATATCGAAGCGCGGCTGATTGAGCTTTCGAGGCGTACCGGCCGCAGCAAGAGCTTCTATGCGCGGCAAGCCATCCTCGCGCATCTCGACGACCTCGAGGATGTCTATCTTTCCGAAAAACGCCTGGAAGAGCTTCGTCAGGGCGAGAGCGATACCGTGCCGCTGGCCGAGCTGTTGGCGCGTCATGGCTTGGACAACTGAGTTTCATCGAGCAGCCGATACGAGGTGGGCCGCCGCCTCGATGTAATCCTGCAATTTTTGGTCTAGTCGTCCCACCACGGTCACAATTCTTTGAAGGAAGTTGGCGAACCGTGCCTTGTGAGTGGCCGCCAGCCGTTATATCGCACAGTCATGCCGTCAATCTCACTATCTATGGGGAATCCATGCAGATGTCCGAAATGCAACTGACGAAACGCCGCCTGCTCAGCGGTATCGCCATCGCCGCAGCTGCCGTAGTGCTTGTCGCCTGCAACGACAGCAACGACGCTGCCGATGCTTCGTCCTCCGGCAAGACCATGGCTGATGGCACCAATGTCGACACCATGCAGACGGCGGCCACCTCGGCGACCGAAATGCCGGAGTCCGACGGCGATGTCGACATGGCCGAAGTGCTGAAGCCCGGCGTGCTGCCGGAAATGGCGCTCGGCAAGGCCGATGCCCCGGTCAAGATCGTCGAATACATGTCGATGACCTGCCCGCATTGCGCCCATTTCCACAACACCGTTTTCGACACGATCAAGCAGAAATATGTCGACAGCGGCAAGGTGCAGTTCATCATCCGCGAATTCCCCTTCGACCCGCGCGCCGCCGCTGCCTTCATGCTCGCCCGCTGCAATTCTTCCAATCCGGAGCAGTTGAGCACGCCGGAACAGTATTTCCCGATGGTTTCGATGCTCTTCAAGCAGCAGCAGGTCTGGGCCGCCGCCGACGATGGCCGCGCCGCACTGCTGCAGATGTCGAAGCTTGCCGGATTTACTGAGGATAGCTTCACGAAATGCTTGACGAACCAGAAGCTTCTGGATGAAGTGAGCGCCACGCGGGAAAGAGGTTCCAAGGATTTCGGCGTCAACGCCACCCCGACTTTCCTGATCAATGGCAAGCGCTACTCTGGAGACATGCCGGTTGACACTTTGTCGAAGCTCATCGACAGCCTGCTCTGAACCGGATCGTTTCGATAGAACGGGCGACGGCGAAAGCCGTGCGCCTGTTTTTTTGTGGCTGCATGACGAGCCCGCCCCGCGCCCCGGAGCGGCTGCATGAAGTTCAACAAGCTGCGCCTGGTCGGCTTCAAATCCTTCGTCGAACCGACGGAATTCATCATCGAGCGCGGGCTGACCGGCGTTGTCGGGCCGAATGGCTGCGGCAAGTCGAACCTGGTCGAGGCGCTGCGCTGGGTGATGGGCGAGAATTCCTACAAGAACATGCGTGCCTCCGGCATGGACGACGTGATCTTCTCGGGTTCCGGCAACCGCCCGGCGCGCAACACTGCGGAGGTGGCGCTCTATCTCGACAATGCCGAGCGCACCGCGCCTGCCGCCTTCAACGACAGCGACGAGATCCAGGTCACCCGCCGCATCGAGCGTGAACAGGGCTCGCTCTATCGCATCAACGGCAAGGAAAGCCGCGCCAAGGACGTGCAGCTGTTGTTTGCCGATGCCTCCACCGGCGCGCGGTCGCCCTCGATGGTCGGGCAGGGGCGCATCGGCGAGCTGATCCAGGCCAAGCCGCAGGCCCGCCGCCAGCTGCTGGAAGAGGCGGCCGGCATTTCCGGCCTGCATTCCCGCCGCCACGAGGCTGAGCTGCGGCTGCGCGCCGCCGAAGGCAATCTCGAGCGTCTCGACGACGTCACCTCGCAGCTCGAAAGCCAGATCGAAAGCCTGAAGCGCCAGGCGCGCCAGGCAAACCGCTTCAAGACGCTGTCTGCCGATATCCGCGCCCGCGAGGCGATGCTGCTGCATATCCGCTGGGTGCAGGCGAAGGAGGCCGAGGCCGAGGCCGACAGCGCGCTGAACCAGGCGACCTCCGTCGTCGCCGAAAAGGCGCAGATGCAGATGGAGGCGGCGAAGAACCAAGCTATCGCCAGCTTCAAGCTGCCGGAACTGCGCGAGGGCGAGGCGCGCGCGGCTGCCGCCCTGCAGCGCCTGCAGATCGCCAGAAGCCAGCTGGAGGAAGATGCCGGCCGCATCCTGCGCCGCCGCGACGAGCTGACCCGCCGTCTCGCTCAGCTTGCCGAGGATATAAGTCGCGAGCAGCGGCTGGTGGCCGACAATGCCGTCATCCTGGCGAGACTCGACGCCGAAGAGGCGGAGATTTCGGAAATTCTCGCCGATTCCGGCCGTTATGCCGAGGAAACCCGCGAGGCCTTCGAGGGCGCGGCGGCAAAACTTGCCGACAGCGAGCGCATCTTCACCCAGCTGACGGCCGAGCGCGCCGAGGCTGCCGCCGGCCGCAACCAGCTGGAACGCGCCATCCGCGATCTCGCCGACCGCCGGATGCGCCTCGAACGCCAGATGGATGAGGCAAACCACGAACTGTCAGCCATCGGCGAGAAGATCGCCGGCCTGCCCGATCCCGACGAAAAACGCGCCATCGTCGAGGCCGGCGAAATCGCCGTCGCCGATGCGGAAGCCGCGGTCCAGGCGGTCGACCAGGCGCTGGCTAGCGCCCGCCAGACCGAGGCGCTGTCGCGTGCGCCGGTCGAGCAGGCCCGCTCCAGCCTGAATGCGCTGGAGACCGAGGCCCGGACCATTTCCCGCATGCTCGCCGCCGGTGCCGCGGCCGGCAAATTTCCGCCGGTTGCCGACGAGCTGAAGGTCGACCGCGGCTTCGAAACCGCACTCGGTGCCGCCTTCGGCGACGATCTCGAATCGCCGCTCGATGCCGAGGCGCCAGCCCATTGGTCGGACAATGGTGATGGTGCTGCCGATCCCGCCCTTCCATCCGGTGTTGCGCCGCTGCTTGCCCATGTCCGCGCACCCGCAGCACTCACCCGCCGCCTGCGCCAGATCGGCCTGGTGGCGGAAGGCGATGCCGGTTCGCTGATGGCGGCGCTGAAACCCGGCCAGCGGCTGGTGACGAAAGAGGGCGCGGTCTATCGCTGGGACGGCCATGTCACCGGTGCCGACGCCCCGAGTGCGGCCGCCCTTCGGTTGGCCCAGAAGAACCGCCTAGCCGAGCTCGAAGGCGAAGCCATTCTTGCCCGCGACGTGCTTGCCGAAGCCGAAGAGCGGCAGGCAGCCGCTGCCGAAGCGATCCGCGCCGAGGAGCGCCGACTTGCCGAGGCGCGCGACATGAGCCGCCTGTCGGCGCGTCATTTGGCCGAAGCGCGCGACGCTCTCGTTGCCGCCGAGCGTGCCTCCGGCGATCTGATCCGCCGCCGCGATGTTGTCAGCGAGGCCGCCAGCCAGCTGCGGTCGCAGCTGGAGGAGATCGCTATCCAGGAAGAGACTGCCCGCATCGAGCTGGAGGACGCGCCCGATCTGACTGATATCGACGAGCGGCTGCGCTTCCAGCAGGCGGAAGTTGCGACCGATCGCGGCGCGCTGGCCGAAAGCCGCGCCCGCCATGAAAGCCTGGCGAGGGAAAACGAGGCCCGCCAGCGCCGCATCATGGCGATCGGCCAGGAGCGCGAGACCTGGCGCCAGCGGGCGGCAAGTGCCGAAGACCATGTCGCGACACTGCGCGAGCGCGAGGAAGAGGCGCGCGAAGAGGCAGCCGAGCTCGAACTGGCGCCGGATGAATTCGATGACAAGCGCCGCGCCCTGCTCAGCGAATTGCAGAAGGCCGAGGAGGCGCGCCGCCAGGCGAGCGACCTTCTGGCCGAGGCCGAACGCATCCAGCGCGAGGCCGACCAGAAGGCGACGACGGCCCTGTCGGAACTTGCCGAATGCCGTGAACGCCGCGGCCGCGCCGAGGAGCGCCTGGTTTCGGCCCGCGAGAAGCGGCAGGAAAGCGAAGGCCGCATCCGCGAGGTGCTGAACGTCGCCCCGCACGAGGCGCTGCAGTTGACGGGGCGGCCGACCATGCAGGCGCTTCCCGATCCGCGCGAAGTCGAGCGCGAGCTGGAACGTTTAAGGATCGAGCGCGAGCGGCTGGGCGCCGTCAACCTGCGCGCCGACGAGGAACAGAAGGAGCTGAGCGAAAAGCTCGAAGCGCTGATCAAGGAACGCGACGACGTCATCGATGCGATCCGCAAGCTGCGCGGCGCCATCCAGAGCCTCAACCGCGAGGGCCGCGAACGGCTGATCGCCGCCTTCGACATCGTCAACGCCCAGTTCCAGCGGCTGTTCACCCATCTTTTCGGCGGCGGTACCGCCGAGCTGCAGCTGATCGAATCCGACGATCCGCTGGAAGCCGGCCTCGAAATCCTCGCCCGCCCGCCCGGCAAGAAGCCGCAGACCATGACGCTGCTCTCCGGCGGCGAACAGGCGCTGACGGCAATGGCACTGATCTTTGCCGTCTTCCTCACCAATCCGGCGCCGATCTGCGTGCTCGACGAAGTGGACGCGCCGCTCGACGACCACAATGTCGAGCGCTACTGCAATCTGATGGACGAAATGGCGGCTTCGACCGAAACCCGCTTCGTCATCATCACCCACAATCCGATCACCATGGCCCGCATGAACCGCCTGTTCGGCGTCACCATGGCCGAGCAGGGCGTCTCCCAGCTGGTCTCCGTCGACCTGCAAATGGCCGAGCGCCTGCGCGAAATTGCCTAGCCGGCCCTCGCAAACGAGCTCGACGGTCTTCCGGGGACTGCGCAAGGGCAACGCAATTTCCGTAAAGCTATGGCGCGGTTTTACGCCCAGAAATTGCGTAAAATCAAGGGCTGAGCAATAAACACCAAAAAAGGTCGGCTCTGTTGTCGCTTGTACCCCATTTGGGTGATGCTCTTTTCGCTGACTTGCATTAGAAGTTGTTTCAACGCAACCTAATTACTCTGCTCGAAAACGGGCGATCAACGGTTGCGCATTGTCGAATTTGCGTGCGGTTTTCCGGGCGAGGGCAAGAACCGGAAACCGAGAGCAAATCTTGGGAAATAGCGATCTATTTTCCCAGGAATTGCGTAAGACGCGGTCAGAGCGGTTCTGTTTTGAGAAAAAGCTGAGCCGTTTTTGGGTTGAGGGACCCCCCGTCCGGTTTTCCTGGCCGGACGGAAACAAGGCTTTGCGGGACATTGTTGCAGTCCCGCAAAGCTTTTTTTGTGCCTTGTTGGCTGTTTTGGCACCTTTCAATCGTTTCGACTCCGGCCGCGGCCAAGATTTATTGTGCAGCGCAACATTCTGCCGCATTTGTCGATTTTCATTTCAACACCAACGGATTAAGCTGATCCCGATTTGGTGTTGGGGGGAAGATGACCAAGTGGGTCTATAGGTTCGGCGACGGGCAGGCTGAGGGCCGGGCGCGCGATCACGGGATTCTGGGCGGCAAGGGCGCCAATCTCGCGGAAATGTGCGCCCTCGGACTTCCGGTGCCGCCGGGGCTGACGATCGTCAGCGACGCCTGCAACACCTATTACAAGAACGGCCGCCACATCGAGAATGCGGTGAAGGCTGAGGTGCGCGCCGGCATAGCGGCGATCGAGGCAATCACCGGCCGCCGCTTCGGCTCCGTCAGCCAGCCGCTGCTCTTATCGGTGCGCTCCGGCGCCCGTGTCTCCATGCCGGGCATGATGGACACGGTGCTCAATCTCGGCCTCAACGACGAGACGGTGCAGGCGCTCGGCCATGATGCCGGTGATGCGCGTTTTGCCTGGGATAGCTACCGCCGCTTCATCCAGATGTATGCCGATGTCGTCATGGGTCTCGGCAACGACGCCTTCGAGGAGATCCTGGAAGACGAGAAGGCCAAGCTCGGCCATGAATTCGATACCGAACTCAGCGCCTCGGAATGGCAGCATATCGTCTCCCTCTACAAGAAGCTGATCGAGGAGGAGCTGGAGCAGGAATTCCCGCAGGATCCCGAAGTCCAGCTTTGGGGCGCTGTCGGCGCCGTCTTTTCCAGCTGGATGAGTGCCCGCGCCGTTACCTACCGCCAGCTCCACAATATTCCGGAAGCTTGGGGCACGGCGATCAACATCCAGGCGATGGTCTTCGGCAATCTCGGTAATAGCTCCGCCACCGGCGTCGCCTTCACCCGCAACCCCTCGACGGGCGAGAGGGCGCTTTACGGCGAATTCCTGGTCAATGCCCAGGGCGAGGATGTCGTGGCCGGCATCCGGACGCCGCAAAGCATCACCGAGGAGGGGCGAATTTCCTCCGGCTCCGAAAAACCCTCGATGGAAAAGCTGATGCCGGAGGCGTTTCGCGAGCTCTGCCGCATCTGCACCGATCTCGAAATCCATTACCGTGACATGCAGGATATCGAATTCACCATCGAGCGCGGCAAGCTGTGGATGCTGCAGACCCGCTCGGCCAAGCGCTCGACCCGGGCGGCAATGAAGATCGCCGTCGACATGGTCGACGAGGGGGTGATCACCGAGGACGAGGCGGTGCTGCGCATCGAGCCTTCCAGCCTCGACCAGTTGCTGCATCCCACAATCGATCCGCGCGTCACCCGCCAGGTGATCGGTAGCGGGCTGCCGGCTTCGCCCGGCGCTGCCACCGGCGCCATCGTCTTTACCGCCGAAGAGGCGGTCGAGGCGGAAGCCGAAGGCCGCAAGGTCATTCTGCTGAGGGTCGAGACCAGCCCCGAGGATATTCACGGCATGCATGCCGCCGAAGGCATTCTGACGACCCGCGGCGGCATGACCAGCCATGCGGCTGTCGTTGCGCGCGGCATGGGCATCCCCTGCGTTGTCGGCGCCGGCACCATGCGCATCGACGTGCGCAACGAGCGGCTGCTCGGCGTCGGCGTGACGCTCAAGAAGGGCGATATCATCACCATCGACGGCTCGGCCGGCCAGGTGCTGAAGGGCGAAGTGCCGATGATCCAACCGGAGCTGTCTGGCGATTTCGGCCGCATCATGGGCTGGGCCGACCGCGCCCGGCGCATGACGGTGCGCACCAATGCCGATACGCCGGCCGATGCGCTGGCTGCCCGCTCCTTCGGCGCCGAAGGCATCGGCCTTTGCCGCACCGAGCACATGTTCTTCGAGGGCGAGCGCATCCACGTGATGCGCGAGATGATCCTGGCTGTCGACGAGAAGGGCAGGCGGGTGGCGCTCGACAAGCTGCTGCCGATGCAGCGGCTGGATTTCACCGGCCTCTTCACCGTAATGCACGGCCTGCCGGTGACGATCCGCCTGCTCGATCCGCCGCTGCACGAATTCCTGCCGAAGACCGATGACGAGGTGGCCGAAGTCGCCTTCGCCATGGGCATGGAGGCATCCGTGCTTCGCCAACGCGTCGATGCGCTGCACGAGTTCAATCCGATGCTCGGCCATCGCGGCTGCCGGCTGGCGATCTCCTATCCCGAAATCGTCGAGATGCAGGCCCGCGCCATTTTCGAGGCTGCGGTCGCCGCAGCCAAGGAGACCGGGGCTGCCGTCGTGCCGGAGATCATGGTGCCGCTCGTCGGCCTGCGCACCGAACTCGATTACGTCAAGGCGCGCATCGACGAGGTCGCCGGCGACGTCATGCGCGAGGCCGGTATGAAGATCGATTATCTCGTCGGCACGATGATCGAGCTGCCGCGTGCGGCCCTCCGCGCCCATGTGATTGCCGAAGCCGCCGAATTCTTCTCCTTCGGCACCAACGACCTGACGCAGACGACCTTCGGCATCTCGCGCGACGACGCCTCGGCCTTCATCCCCACCTATCAGCGCAAGGGCATCATCGAGCACGATCCCTTCATCTCGCTCGATTTCGACGGCGTCGGCGAATTGATCAGCATCGCCGCCGAACGCGGCCGGCGCACCCGCAACGACATGAAGCTCGGCATCTGCGGCGAACATGGCGGCGACCCGGCCTCGATCCGCTTCTGCGAAACGATCGGCCTCGACTATGTCTCCTGCTCGCCCTTCCGCGTGCCGATCGCGAGACTTGCGGCAGCGCAGGCGGTGATTGCAGGCAATCTGGAAGAGATCAGGCGCGGTCCGAAAGACCTGCGGGCGAGCTTGTAAAATATCGGTGGAGTGGGGGCAGGGCGCCCAGGGCCCTCAGTAACGATACCGCCAACGATCGCGGTAGACATAAGGTCCGTTCAGATCCCAGGCCATGCGGTTCATCATCTCAGCACTTTGCGCCCGTGATTCGGCGCGCCGGTCGAGATCGATGCGCTGCAGGCAGGTGGCAAAACCATCTGTGCCGCGCCGGAAGCCATAGCTCAGGCACCGCTGCTCATCCGCCGCCCGCCGCTCCTCCGGCGTCATCGTCTGGCAGGCCGAAAGCCCGGCGACGATGGTGGCCATGACGGTGATGAGAATGGGGATGCGCATCGGTGTATTCCTTGGAATGCATTTCCCTGAGGAAAGGCCATTCGGGCGAGGGCGTCAAGCTGCTCTTGGCCCGGGAGATCGCTGAGGCCAGCCCCTCATCCGCCTGCCGGCACCTTCTCCCCGCTTGCGGGGCGAAGGGGTATGCCGCGACCTCTCCGTCCCCCACTAATCTCGCGTAGGGCACGTCCCCTCTCCCCGTCAGAACGGGGAGAGGGTTAGGGTGAGGAGCAACCACCGAAACCGAGAAACAGAATCACGCCGCCCCAGCCGGATCCCCGATCGGCAGCAGCGCCGGATTAAGCGGCGGGTCCTGAGGATTCTTCGTGTCGCCTGGGTCCTGTGCCGGTGTCAGCGGTGGTTTTTCCTGGATGCGGTCGGGAATGCCTGGCGTCGGCGTCGGGCCACGCGGCGTATCGGCATTGGGTGTCGGGATCGGGTCTCTGTTCGGCATGAGTGCCTCCTTTTCGAAAAAGGAACGGCATCGTCCGCACTTGGTTCCACTTTCGCCGGCCGACCTTTCTATGCATGAGGGCCATTCCTATGTATGAGGAAAACATGGGCTCTCCCTGAGAGGCCGGCAAACCTTGGAACGAGCATGGCCCTTCGCGATCGATTTTCGAAAAAACTGAACTGTCCGCAATGCGGGAATGAGGGCTTTGCCGAGGCCTCGGAAGTCGATGATCCCAAGCGCAAGCACCCGGATTTCAAGGTCGACCAGCTGCCGCGCGGCTTTGGCGTGCAGCGGCCGTCCAATCATCAGGAAAATTTCGTCATCAAGTGCGAATGCGGACGAAAATTCCCCTTCCGCAGCGTTGCGGAAGCCGCGGCCGAGCGCCGGTAGTTTTTCGGAGTAACAATGCTTGGCTTTTTCCTGCGCGTGATCGCCATCCTGGGACTTTCATTCAGTTCAGCCACTGCGACCAACGCCGAAGTCGCCGAGAAATTTCATCATGCCGTCCAGGTGGGAGATGTCACGACGGTAAGAGCCATGCTTGCGGCGGATCCATCTCTCGCGATCTCCGTCGATGAATATCGATTCCAGCCCATTCACCTTCTCGACATGTATTTCGAACGGGAAATCCTGGAGCTTCTGCTTGCGAACGAAGCCGATATCAACGCCAGGAACGACGAGGGGATAAGCATTCTCCACATCATCACCGACCCTGAGGCGGTGAATCTCCTGATAGAGAAGGGGGCCGACATCGAGGCCCGCGACAATCACGGCCGAACGCCTCTTATCGTCCAAATGCTCAACCGGCAGAACGGGCCTGATGTTATCGCCGCTCTTCTGGAGAATGGCGCAAATCCCAATGCCAAGGATGATAGCGGCGTGACAGCCTTCGATATCGCGCGGCAAAGTGGCGACGAGGACCTTATCGGCCTGATGACGAAAAGCGGGACGAGGAATTGACGCCTGAGGTTTCAGTGATCGCCCGTGCTCTGAACCTCAGATCCGCTCCAGCACCTCGATGAAGGCATCGGCGAAACGCACCAGCGGCGCGGTCTCTTCATTGGGCGCCTGCATGCGGATTTCGGTGCCGTTATCGTCGAGCAGCGCCAGCACGACGCGCATCTCCTGGCCATCTTCAGGAATGCGCAGCACGGCGATGCGACTGCAATCGTGAACGAGGCCACCGGCCGGCAAATCGAACAGCAATTCGCCGCCGGAGCGTGCCGCCGCCTGGCGCACGGCCTCGCAGAAGCCGGGATCGCCGCCGGCATAACCTTCGAGCGAAAGTTCGAGCTCGAGCAGCTCCATCGGCAGCATCGGCTCGGACTGGTGGTCGATCCCGCCAAGCGCAGATGCCTGCGGGCTCGCTGCAATCTCGGGTGAAATCATGCCGTCTCTCCTCTATATCTGGAGATGAAACCGCGGCAGAATGGCCTTTTTTTGACATATCAGCAAGGGCTTATGAAGAAGCCGCCGTTTCGCCATGGCCTTCGCCGCGGATTCCAACGCAATGCCTCAGACAATCGTTTCAATTTAGCCGAATCTTGCCCCAGATCCGGATGATTTTAGGCCGGGCCGGCCTAAAATCTGAATCCGGATCTAAATCAAAGAATAGAGCATGATGTCGTCCGAAAACCGCTTCACACTTTTCGGCATCATGCTCTAAACAGGGTTGAGGCGATTTGCGTGGTCGAACGCGCGGGCGCTGACGAGCAACCGGTAAGTTTGATGGCCATCCGCTATGACCGCCCCGTTTCCAGCGCCGCCCGCTCTTCGCGGCTCATCGGGGCGTTTTCCCTGGTGCTGGCGCTGGCTGTGATAATCGCCCATCGCTTCGGCGGCCTCGCCACACCCTATCTGGTGCTGCTGCTGATTGTCGCTGCCGGCTGCGCACTGCTGGCCGCCATGCTGGCAGCCATCGGACTGCGCAGCCTCTGGATGACTGGGGCTGAGGGCGGATTGGCGGCGCTGGCGGCGCTGATCTATGCCGCCTTTCCGCTGGCGCTTGGCGCCTATGCCACCGAGCGCTATCTGACGCTGCCCGATATCTACGACGTTTCCACCGATCCGGTCTCCGCGCCCGACTGGCTTTCCTATCCGTATTTCGACCAGATCTGGCTGAAGCGCAAGGTGCAGGTGACGCCGGAGGATCGCGAAAAGCAGCTCGCCGCCTATCCCGAACTCACCGGCCGGCGCTATGAGGGCGCGCTCGACCGCGTGCTGGAGGCGGTGCGCAAGGTCGCCAAGATGAGCGGCATGACCATCACCGAGAGCAGCGGCGACACCGAGCCGGGCCGCGATCCCGAAGACAGACCGGTCAAGCCGCCGCAGGCCGGCGACGATGCGGTGGCCGATGCGCCCGATACCATCCCCGTGCCGACGCCGCGTCCCTATGACGACGACGTCGCCAAGCTGATCCGCGGCGTCAACGGGGTGACGCTGCAGGGCACCACCCGCACGCTGATCCTCGGCCTGCGCTTCGATTTCATCATCCGGCTCCGCGAAGAGGCCGAAACCACCTTCGTCGACATCCGCGTCGCCTCCCGCTACGGCCAACACGACCTCGGCTTCAGCGCCGAAATCGCCGGCGATTATCTGAAGGCGCTGGATGCCGAGCTGCTGGGAATTGCGGGTGGGTGAGCAACGGTGCCGCCAAAGGCGGCAGCAATCGATCCAGTGAATCGATTGCAGTTGCGAACGCCCTGAGCCCAAAGCGAAGGGCCGGGATAGGGTGCGGCGGACTCAACCCCCGTACCGGTGCCGCCAAAGGCGGCAGCGATCGATCCGGCGAATCGATTGCAGTTGCGAACGCCCTGAGCCCAAGCGAAGGGCCGGGAGAGGGTGCGGCAGATTCAACCCCCGTACCGGTGCCGCCGAAGGCGCCAGCAATCGATCCAGTGAATCGATTGCAGTGGGTGAGCCGCGGTGCCGCCGAAGGCGCCAGCAATCGATCCAGTGAATCGATTGCAGCGGCGAACGCCCTGAGCCCAAAGCGAAGGGCCGGGAGCGGGTGCGGCAAACTCGACAACCTGCGGGCCGCAACCTCTCGATTCACCCTTCTCCCCTCGGGGAGAAGGTGCCCGTAGGGCGGATGAGGGGAAGTAGCCGGGCACTTCGAATCTAAAAGCCGGCGGTCTCGCGCACCTCGATCGCTCCCATCCGAGCGAGCGAGTCCCGCTCCGCGATCTCCATTGCCTCCGCAAGGTTCTTCGCTTCGATAAGCAGGAAGCCACCCAGATGCTCCTTGGTCTCTGCGAAGGGCCCGTCGGTCCAACTCACCTTGCCGGCGCGAACGCGCAATGTCTTTGCGGTCTTTGGGTCGGCAAGAGCGTTGGAGGCGAGATAGTGGCCTGAACGTTGGAGTTCTTCATTGGAAGCTAAGGACTCCCGGTCGATCTCGGCCCATTCCTCCTTGCTGGCGGCATCAGCAAGTGTTTGATCGATGTAGAAGAGACAAAGGTAGCGCATCCGGTTCCTCCATGGTGCTGTCGATGTTAGTCGAACTTGAACACCGCGATTCGACAAAGAGCAAAAAATGCTGCCAGTTCTGCTTATCCGGCGAGAGCTCCTTGCTGCTCTGCGATCTTTCCAGCGGAGATCTCTGGGGGCTCCAAGCCGATGTTACGGCGCAGGCGAGAGTCAAACCGCGACAGCTCGCTCAAGCTTCGGCGGTACCTTCGCTGATGCTTCAGCAGCATCCAAACGGCTTGCAAGGTGCCCACGACACTGAGGTGTGGCGACTGTAGTTCGACGTGTTCGGAATGCTTAGTGGCAGCCATACTTGTCTCTCCTTTGACTGGCTCACGGCGCTCCGTCTTAATCGAACAGGATCGGCCGAAATCGACACGCTGGTTTCAGGAGCTTGATCTGAGCGGGTAACAAGACGGTGCGCGGACCATGGACATAGTTTGATGAGTGACACGACCTTGAGGGAATAGAGCCGGCCGACCTGCAGGACTTTGTGAAGGTGCTTTCCATCATGAAGGCAGCGGGGCTTACCCACGGTGGGTTTTATCGAAACTTTACCTAAAACGACGTTCCGGCAGCCTGGCCATCGAGGGCGCTACGTTAGAAGCAATGACATTGCTGGATTGGCCCAATTACCTGATGAGCCCTTGCACGTGCTTGTCGAACGGTATGTGTGACAAGCCCATCGCGACGAGCCGGCCGCGGGATCATCAAGGAGGCACAATGGCGGATCACAGGACGCTTCTGAAAACAGCATTTTTTCCGTTTGGCTCAAAATCGAGACGGTCATCGCATTCATCGCGGCCGACCGGTTAGGGCCGAGACGGGACGATCGCAGCTTCCGAGGTAAGGTCTGGAAATGGCGCACTCTTGCCATCTCTGTCACAGCGGTAGTGTTCGAAACGGCCCAACGCGCTTGGTCAATGTGCGAGGAAAACAGCGCTTGCGATCAGGGGGCCGCCGAAGCCGGTCTTCCTTACAACGCCTATGCGGGGTTCGACCGCATCGTCTTAGGGCGTCGCCGACAGGTTGTTACGAGAGGGGTGTGCCGTGTGGCCCCCTCAACCGCCTGCCGGCACCTTCTCCCCGAGGGGAGAAGGGAAATTGCCGCAACCTCTCCGTTCCTAGCCCATTTCTCGCAGGGCACGTTCCCTCTCCCCGTTTTTACGGGGGTCCGGAGGGCGGCTCGACCCCGCCAAGGTTAGGGTGAGGGGCAGCCATTCGCGCAAAGGCGCGCCCCTCACTCCACCACCAACCACCCCGTATACCGCACCACCAACCCCGTCAGCCGCCCGCCGATCTCCACGTGAAAGTGGAACCGCCCATCCCGCTCCTCCTCATAAGTATCCCCGCCAGGCGCCAGAAACATCGGCAGCGGAATGCCGCAGAACCGCCATCCCCGCACCACGAGCCGCAGCTTTTCCCCATCCGGCACCAGCGCCATCAGCACCCGAAACGGCCCGAAGACCTCGGCGAGCAGATGCCGGTCGCGGCCCTTGCCCTCGACCTGCCAGCTGCGGAACACCGTGCCGCCGAAATCCCGTGTCCAGACCTCCCTGTCGTCATCGGGCACGAAACGCACCGTGACCGGCACATCCTCGCCGGCTCTCGGAAATCCGATCACCCCAGCGACGATCCTCGCCAGCAGCCCGCCGCCGCGCTCGATCCGCGCCCGGCCGGAGGCGACGCGCGCGCCGCCGGCATGGAGGGCGGCGAGGGCCGGCGGCAGCCGCTCCCAGGCGCTGCCGAGGATCCTCTGGTAGAGAGGCAGGGGCATCTCCTCGTTTTCCATCCGGATGCCGGATGTGATTGAAAACCGCCGGAAGGCCGCTTCGAAATCCGCAAGCTGCAATTCCCCGGCCGCCGGCCGCGCCCCATTCTCCGGCCGCATGCCCGTCAGTAGCCGGCGCACCAGCGCGTCCACGCCGATCACGGGAATGAACGGCCCGTCATCACCTTCGGCAATCAGATGCCAGTCGGATGTCAGCCTGCTCCCGGCGTGATCGACGCCGCCGACGCGGACGAACATGCCGCCGCGATGGTCGCCGATCGCGAAAGCGTGGCTGGCACGCTGCAGCAGCCGCGCAAATGGCTGCAGCGATGGCAGGAGCCTGAGGTGCACCAGCCTTGCCGCAAGGCTGAGCAGGTGCTGCAGCGGCTGCGGCTCCGTGCCGACCCCGGTGAAGGTCGATTGCAGGCCGGCAAAGCGTGCCGGCAGCAGCTTGAGATCCGGCGCATCCACCAGCAGGAATTTCCGGCTGCGCAGCGGCTTAACCCCCGGCGGCGCCACCGTCACCCGCATCGCATCGATCAGCCCGCGCCCGGGGGCCGCCCGCCCATTCCGCAGCACCGGAACCTTCTTGCCGGCATAGGTCGCGATCGCCCTGACGACATTCAGCCCGATCTTTACATGCGGCGAGGGGGCAATGCCCGCCGAAACGCTTTCGATCCGGGAGAAATGTGGCGCCATCGCATCGAGTGCGGCGAAGGAAAGCGCAGGCAGGCTGCTGAGCCCCGAGAGCGCGAAGGTGCCCTTGGCCTTGGCGGCCGCATCCAGCCCACCGATGCCGGCGACGAAACCGGTGCTGTCGGCAATATCGGCGTAGTCGATGCCGAGATCGATGCAGGCCTCGGCGACCTTATAGCCATCCTTGCCGAAGCTCTGGAACGGCCCCGAGGCATCGATGACGAGATGGGGCCTCATCCGCGTCAGCTGTTCGGTGAGATCGCCGTCGCGATCGAATCGAACCGCCTGCACCAACGCGCCGAGATTGTTGCTTCCCAAGCCCTCGGCGCCATCCTTCGGCGACCGGAGATCGGCAACGAAATCGTCGGCCTTTTCAAGCGAGCGCCCCGCAACCAGCAGCCTGAGCCGGGGTTCATCGCCCAGCAGCTGGGCGAGCCGCCCGCCGAAGGTGCCGTAGCCGCCGATGATGAGCAGGCAAAATCTCGCCTCGCTCATGCGATGAACCGGCTGCGCTGCTCCGGCGTCGGCACCATGCAGCTTTGCCGGCCGGCAATCTTCAGCCTGTTGCGGGCGATGAATTCATAGAGCGCATCGGCCGCCCGCCGCGGCAGCAGCCGGAAGATCTTCACCAGCGAATAGGGAAAGCCGAGCCCCGCCACCATGCGGATCGAGCCGTCGGACTTGAAGAAGGCGCGGCCGTTCTCGATCAGGATATTGGTCTCGTAGTCGCGCGCGTGCAGCCCGTAATGCCGGTAGAGTGCGGCGCCGAGCGGCGTCTGCGCCGCGAGGAAGCGGTATCGCTGCTGCTTGTCATGTTTCAGCGCGAATTTCACCCAGCCGGAGCAGAACACGCATTCGCCATCGAAGATGATCAACGGCCGATCATCGGCAAAATCAGGCACATCAGGATCTTCGCGATAGCTGTATTCGGCGCGCCCCATGCTCATTTCTCCCCTCATCTCCCTTGAGCCGGCCGGTAGCTGGCGGCAAGCGAAGGCGGCCCATCCGCCGCAATCTCGCCGCGCTCCAAAAGATCCTCGATATGGGCGAGCACGGAAAGCGCGGCCGCCCCATGCAGCTTCGGATCGGTATCGCGATAGATCACCTTCACCATCTCGGCAATCCGCCCGTCGCCGGCCTGGACGCGCGCCAGCACCGCCTGCTCGCGCCTGAGGCGATGCGCCTTCAGCGCCTTGAGGAAAGTCGAAGGCTGCGTCACCGGCCCGCCATGGCCGGGCAGCAGCATGCCATCCTCCCGCTCGATCAGCCTGTCGAGCGAGGCCATGTAATCCGCCATCGAGCCATCCGGGGGTGCCACGATCGAGGTCGACCAGGCCATGACATGATCGCCGGAGAACAGGATGTCGCGCCGCGCAAGCGCGAAGGCGGCATGATTGGCCGTATGCCCCGGCGTCAGCACCGCGCTCAGCACCCAGCCATCGCCCGATAGGCTCTCGCCGTCACTGAGCGTTATGTCGGGCACGAAGGACAGATCCGAGCTTTCGGAAAAGGGATTGATCTCGCCTTCGCGCAGCGGCCGCGCCGGCCGGTGCGGCCCTTGCCCCACCGTCACCGCCCCCGTTGCCGCCTGCAGCCGCCGGCTAAGCGGCGAGTGGTCGCGATGCGTGTGGCTGACGACGATATGCGTCACCGCGCGGCCGCCAAGGGCTGCCATCAGCGCCTGAAAATGCGCCTCGTCCTCCGGGCCGGGATCGATGACCGCCACCGAGGAAGAGCCGACGATATAGCTGTTGGTGCCGTAAAAGGTGAAAGGCCCGGGATTCTCAGCCGTGATCCGCTCGACACCTGACGCAACCGGCACGGCGCGCCCATAGGCCGGCTCGAAAGCGAGGTCGAATGCGGGACTGTCCATGAAGGAATGATCTCGGGCCGATGACGTCGCCAATTTCTAGCACGACATCAGGCACTGCGCAGCGCATAAATCTGCGCCGGGTTAAACTTAGTCATTGTGACAGGCGAAGAGCTTTGCTAATCAGGCGTCGATTTGAGCAGGCGGTTTCCGCTCAAGCTCTGGTGGGGCGTCGCCAAGCGGTAAGGCAACGGTTTTTGGTACCGTCATCCCTGGTTCGAATCCAGGCGCCCCAGCCAGTTTTCTGAGTATCTTCTATTGGTTCGTCACCGTCACTTCGCTCTGGCGGATGGAGTATACCCCTCCGGTTTGCGCTGCAACCGGGGCAGAAGGAAAATACTAAACCTGAGCTTGAAAACAATCCACATCGGAGAGTTGATCTGAATAGATTCTTATAGGATGTTGAGATTTTGAAGAGCTGCACCTAGGGCGATAATGGAACATCATCGGATAAAAAAATTGGACCTAGTCGCAAGACAGGACGAAATCCGCCGCGCAGCAGAGCGCTACGAGATATTTATTGCTGGTCCATATATCGATGTCACCAAACCAAGAACTGAAGAAGTAAACTCACTAGACAAGGGAAAATTAATACGGTTTGATGTTTATCAATATTATAATGATTCTGGCCATAATATTTATATGGGCGAGGATGTAGAACTACAAAAAATTGGGCAGAAGCACTACGGAAACAAGTCGAACGCTGCTTTTTTTGAGAGGCATTACATCATTGACAATATCGATACAGTGATAATGTTTCCATTCGGACCAGGCGCATTTTGCGAATTGGGTGACTGGGCGACTACGAAAAGTACATGTGAAAAAATGTTGGTTCTCATAGCAAAAGAGTTTGAGGGGAAACCAAGCTATATCAATGACGGAACTGCCAAAGCTGCGAGACATTTTGGGGCGGAAATTGTCTATGTAGATTACGAGAATTTTGATGAAGTAATCGGCGAATGCAATAGATTCATAGAGTCGCGTGCTACCGATGCCAGAGTGGAGAAGCTCTTTGATAGATAGCATGACATTGGTGGACCGATATCTGGTCACATTGCGGATAATTCAGCCTGCCCGTGTGCAGGATGTATTAAGCGCCTACACGGAAATGTGGGGCGACGGCAATAAAGACCAGCTACACGAAGCGATCTACAAGTTGCACGAAAAGATGAAATCAGATGGTTTATTGATAGATATCCGCAAGGGAACTTACGTTTTAACCGAAAAGGGCATGAACGTGGCTGCCACTTTGGTCAAAGAACGAGAAATTGACAACCGCAGATTATTCTTGATGAAGCGACAGAGAAGGTTGTATCACTGAGTCGCGAGGTGGTTTTGGATAGGAGGCTGCACCAGCCGTCCTGCCATTCAGGTCAAATAGTATAAGTGGGCGCGTGATTAGTAAGGGCCGGTCGGCAATCGCCTGAAGCCTCAGCCAATCACCGACCGGCCCTTACTAATCACGCATTCAAAGCAATCCCTTGAGATTGGTTTTTCCATGCCACCTCGCAGCTACTACAACGCTCCTCGTCCTTCAGACTATGTCGCTTTTGCAACTGCATTTTTCCCGGAAGATTCTGATAACGCTGGTAAATTCGCTGACCAGTTTGGTTTGCCGTATCTTGAATCCACTCGCCATCTCGCGGGATATCTCGGTATTGCACCTTCTCTAATTCGACAGATTATTCACCGCCCTGCATATCATTTCCGCGAGTTCAAGCTCACTAAATCTACAGGGGAGGAGCGCCTAATATCCACCCCCAAAACCTACTTGAAGGTTATACAATGGTGGATCGCGGATAATATTTTAGACAAGATTGACTTATCTGACAACGTTCACGGTTTTCGCAAAAATAGAAGCTACATTAGTAATGCAATAATACATAGGGACTCAAGACATATATTAAACGTCGATGTAAAGAGTTTCTTTAGCAATATAAAAATTGACAATATTTTCAATGTTTTCAGCGCGCTGGGCTATGGTGATGCAGGCAGCCTTTTACTGTCGACTCTAACGTCGAAGGATGGCATGGCTCCGACCGGAGCACCCACGAGCCCGATGATTGCAAATGCTGTTTTTCGTGACATCGATACGCAACTCTCAAAATTCTCTCAGCAGATGGGATTGCTTTACACCAGATATGCTGACGATCTGACATTCTCCAGTATGGAATGGATTGAACACGATGTGTTGGAAGCGGTGTCTCAGATCGTCGAAAGTGGAGGATTCAACCTAAATTCCGCGAAGACTAAATTTATGGGGCCTGGCGACCGGAAAGAGGTAACCGGAGTTACCGTGAATGCCGGACTAAATACTTCCAAAGAGTGGCGCAATTCTGTGAGAGGATATCTCCACCGCGCCTTTTCAAATCCAGCAGACTACATCGCAGACGCGGCAAAGGTCCGGGGGATTTATGGAATACTGCTCCAGTTCGACCCCACGAAAGCGAAAAGGCTTACGCAGACTGCAGAACAAACCATGCTGCGCCTCTTGAAGGCTCAGCGTGACTCCGCGTCAAGCTGAGTATTCCATCAAAATGCATCCGACCTAAGTGAGAAAGCTGCGGTAATACATTGACTTCAATCAACCCGATATTCGTACTACATATGGATGAGACTATTTAACTCGTCTAAGAAAGACGACGCAATGCTAACCGTTACACATAGACGCCGTTCTTGTCCGCGCATCGGTAAAGAATGTAGGCAGTTGTTTTTCTGGGGTCACCCTGAGCTCCACGACAACGACTGCTTTATTAGATTTCGTTGACTCTCAAAAATCCGCGAATCCTGATCTCAAGGCACGTTGACTCTCATGAGTGAGACTCAAAATAGCTTGTCTTCCAACATCCGTCTCTTTTGGCCGACAAATATCGTTGATGCGAAGCCCGGCACCGGTTGCGCGATTGCTCAAGGAAAGCCTGCTGGAAAGGGAACGCGGCAACGCCCGCTAACCCGGTCTTGCCGACTTTCTACCCGTCCGCAAATAGTCGAACACCAGTCAGTTCGCCGAGCCTCCCCACCAACGCATCCTGAAACCCAGCATCGCCAACCTCCGCCGCCGCCTCCCGCCGCTGCCGATGATACCAATACCCGCCGCTGACCTTCGCTGCGCCATCATCGCTCGTCGCAAGCCACGTCTGCGTAAGATGCCCCATCTCCAGGTCATCGGGCGCGCCAGCGCCGCCCATCTTTGTCGGCACCCAGCCGGGATCCACCGCATTGCTGAAAACATCCGGCCAATGGCGGGCGATAGCGGCGGCGAGGGTGGCGATGTAGAGCTTGCTTTCCGAGTAGGCCTGGCTGGCGCTCCACGGCCGCGTCTTCCAGTCGATATCGTCAAGGGCGCTGCTACCGCTGCGGTGCATGCCGCTCGTGAGATAGACCAGGCGATCGGGACGCGTGATCCATGCTGTGAGCAGATAGGGGGCAAGCACATTCACCGCCAGTGTCTTGGCGTGACCATCCGGCGTTTCGCCGCGGCTCCTCTCGAGGTAGATGCCGGCATTGTGGATGACGGCGTCCATTCGGCCGATGGCGTTGACCTGCTCGGCAATCGATCGCGTTTCCGTGGCGCTGGCGAGATCGCCGATGACGAGGCCAAGGGCCGCGGCTGATGTCTCTGCGATGGCGGAGGCGCGCTCGCGGGAACGGGCATGCAGCACGACGTCATGGCCCTCCTTCATCAGGGTGCGGGCGGCGGCAAGCCCGAGGCCATCGGTGGAACCGGTGATGAAAATACGGCTCATGGGGTTTCCTTTCGCGGTGGGCGTGCGGGTAGGGCAGTCAAGCAGCTTTTGGCTGGTTGCTCAATGCGGGAGTTGGGGTGTGGGTTCCTGCGCTCCGACGCAGCCGAGGATCCCTTGGAATTTACCGATCGGGATATTTCGGGATGTGGAGCGGGGTTGAGGCTTATGAATTTTCCCGCTCGGTAATATCGCTGGTGGCGCTTCGCAGGTCTCTCGTCGTGAGGATTTGCGGCTGCCCCTTCGTGCCGATGGCTGCCCCTCACCCTAACCCTCTCCCCGTAAAAACGGGGCGAGGGGACGTGCCCTGCGGGAGGTTGGCGAGGAACGGAGAGGTTGCGACATATCCCCTTCGCCCCGCAGGCGGGGAGAAGGTGGCGGCAGCCGGATGAGGGGTTGGTCTCGCCGATCTCCTGAGCCCGGACCAAGACACTGCCCCACCCATCACCCCCGCCGCCGCTCCGCGCCCGCCGCGATCGTCTGCACCAGTTCATCCACCTCCCGCGCCAGCCGCTCCAGCGGCAAGCCGACGAAGCGGCCTTCGAGGCTGATGCTGACGACGCCGTGCACGGCGCCGAACAGAGTGCGGGCGCGGATGGCGCGGTCTTGCGCGGGCATGTCGGGCTGCAGTTCGGCCAGCGGTTCGGCGATCACATCCATCAGGAAGAGGTGTTCGTTAAGATGCCATTGCGGCGTCGGGCTGCTTTCCGGCGGGAAGTGGTCGAACAGCGCCTTCCAGAGGTTTCGGTGTTCGACGGCGAAGCTCAAATATCCCTGCGCCAGGTTGCGCAGCCGGTCGGTCGGCGGCCGGTCCTTGGCCTCGGGCAGGGTGAGCCTCGCCTCCAGCGCCTTCAGCGTGGCGGAATTGACGTGGATGACGAGCTCGGCGAGGTCTGTAAAGACCGTGTAGAGGCCGCCGAGCGCGCAGCCGGCATCCTGGGTGATGTCACGGGCTCTGAGATTTGCCAGCCCGTCTCTGGCGATCCGTTCGCGCGCCGCCTCGATCAGCCGGGCCTTCAGGTCTTCGCGTTTTTCTTCTCGCCTACCGGCCATTAACCATTCCACTTCGATTTTTTGAACGTCGTTCAAAATTTATCTTGAACGACGTTCATGATTCTGGCATAACACCTCTCGTGAACAACGTTCATAAACCGGAGGAAGGAAATGTTCAAACTGATTTCCATTTTGTTGCGGGGCAGGGCGCATGATGCCGAACAGGCTTTCGCCGATCGCCACGCCGTGCCGCTGCTTTCCCAGCAGATCCGCGATGCCGCCCAGTCGATCCAGTCGGCCCGCCGCAGTGTCGCGGTCGCCATCGCCCAGAACGAGCAGGAGAAGGTGCAGCATGGGGCGATCGTTGCCCGCATCGCCGATCTCGAGACCCGCGCCTCCGCCGCCTTGGCGAAGGGCAATGAGGGGCTCGCCCGCGAGGCGGCCGAGGCGATCGCCTATCTCGAAGCCGAGCGCGATGCATCCGAGAAGGCGCAGAGCCAGTTCACCAGCGCGATCGACAAGCTGAAGGGCATCGTCCGCGCGTCCGAGGCAAGGCTGCAGGAGTTGCAGCGCGGCGAGCGGCTGGCGCGTGCCACGCAGGAAGCCCAGAAGCTCGATGTCGCAGTCGCCGGCCCCGGCTTGGCGACGCTCGACGATGCCGAGGAGACGCTGGCGCGCCTTCGCCTGCGCCAGAGCCAGAACGAGCTGACGGCCGCCGCCCTGAAGGACATGGAAGGCGCCATCCGCCCGGCCGGCATCATCGAAAAGCTTGCCAATGCCGGCTTCGGCGCGCCGCTGCGCACCTCCGCAGATGATGTGCTGGCGCGGCTGAAGAGCCGCATCACGCCTGCCGCTTAAGATTGCATCCATCCAACCATCCATCCATCGAACCCATAGGGGCTAAGACAATGAACGACAGTTTCCAGAAACATTCCGCAAGCTGGGTCAGCTTCTCCTACATCTCCTTCGGCTCGGCCGCCTTCATGCTGGCGCTCGGCCTCTACATGATGCCGCTCGATCTCTGGGGCAAAGGCTATCTCGCCATGGGCATTCTGATGCTGGTGCAGACCACGGTGAACATCACCAAGACGCTGCGCGACAATGCCGAATCCGAGAAGCTGATCCGCAAGGTCGAGGATGCGCGCACCGAGAAGCTGCTCGTCAAGTTCAATCGTAACGATGAAGATTGATCTTGGTTAACCACAGCGCAGAGTTGTTACCGCATTCAACTTTTGCGTAACAACTCTGTGGCCTTCTCTGCGAGCCGAAAGAGGAACCCTGCCGTGCAACACAATCTGATGACCTCAAGGAAATTCGCGCCGCTGTTCTGGACCCAGTTCCTGACGGCCTTCAACGACAATTTCCTCAAGAACACCCTGGTGTTCCTCATTCTCTTCAAGATGTCGGCCAGCGAAGGTGCCGCCCTGGTGACGCTCGCCGGCGTCATCCTCATCGTGCCCTTCCTGCTACTGTCCGCACTCGGCGGCGAACTCGCCGACAAGCATGACAAGGCGAAGATCGCCGAACTGCTGAAACGCTGCGAGATCGCGGTCGCCGCCCTTGCGGTCCTCGGTCTCGCCTTCTCCTCCATCTTTGTGCTGATGGCGGCGCTGTTCGGCTTCGGCATCGTCTCGGCGCTGTTCGGGCCGATCAAATACGGCATCCTGCCCGATCATCTCGAACGCCGCGACCTGCCGAAGGCCAATGCCTGGATCGAGGGCGGCACCTTCATTGCCATCCTCGCCGGCACGATCATCGCCGCACTTGCCTTTTCCAGCGGCGATAATGTGCTGCTCTTCGGCACGATGATGATGGGGCTTTCGGTGATCTGCTGGCTGGCCAGCCGGATGATCCCGCCCACCGGCTCCAAGGCGCCGGATCTTCAGATCGACCGCAATGTCATCCGCTCCAGCTACACCCTGGTCATGGAAATCCGCGAGGACAAACGGCTGTGGCGTTCGGCGCTGATGAATTGCTGGTTCTGGCTGGTTGGCGCCTTCGTCCTCTCCATCCTGCCGACCATGGTGACCGAGCTGCTCGGCGGCTCCGAGCTCGTCGTGCCGGCCTATCTCACCGTCTTTGCGATCGCCGTCGCCGTCGGTTCGGCCATTGCCGCCTGGATGTCGTCCGGCCGCATCGTGCTGCTGCCGGCCCCTGTCGGCACCGCGCTGCTTGGCCTCTTCAGCCTCGATCTCGCCTGGAACCTCTGGGGCCTGGCTTCGGCGAGCCATGCAACGACGATCGCCACCTTCTTCGCCGGTGAGAATACCATCCGCGTTGCCATCGATCTCGCCGGCATGGCGATAGCAGGCGCCTTCATCGCCGTGCCCACATTCGCCGCCCTGCAGACCTGGGCGCATGAGGACCGCCGCGCCCGCGTCATCGGCGCCGCCAATGTGCTGTCTGCGCTGTTCATCACTGTCGGTCTCGGCCTCGTTGCCGCCGTCCAGGCGCTGGGCGCTTCCATTCCGCAGATCCTGATCGGCCTCGGCATCATCAATTTCGCCGTCGCCTGGCTGATGCTGAAGACGCTGCCGACCAATCCCCTCCGCGATTTCATCTCGATCCTGTTCCGCGCCTTCATGCGGCTGGAGGTCGAGGGCCTTGAGAATATCAAGAAGGCCGGCCGCGCCCCGATCATCGCGCTCAACCATGTCAGCCTGCTCGACGGCGCGCTGGCGCTTGCGATCACCGAGGAAGAGCCGACCTTTGCCGTCGATTACAAGATCGCCCAGGCCTGGTGGGTGCGCCCCTTCCTGAAGATGTGCAAATTCCTGCCGCTCGACCCGACAAAGCCGATGGCGACGCGTTCGCTGATCAAGGTGGTGCAGGATGGCAACCCGATCGGCATCTTCCCCGAGGGCCGCCTGACGGTGACCGGCACGCTGATGAAGGTCTATGATGGCGCCGCCATGGTCGCCGACAAAACAGGCTCGATGGTCGTGCCGGTGAAGATCGATGGGCTGGAGAAGAGCTATCTCTCCTATCTCGACAACGGCAAGATCCGCCGCCGGCTGTTCCCCAAGGTCAAGGTCACCATTCTCGAGCCGGTGAAGCTCGAAGTGCCGCCAGAGCTGAAAGGCCGCAAGCGCCGCACGGCGGCAGGCGCTGCCCTTTATCAGGTCATGTCCAACCTGCTGTTCCAGACCGCCGATACCTCGTCGACCGTGCTCGACCGCGTCATCCGGGCCGGCCACGAATTCGGCATGAAAAAGCTCGCCGTCGAAGATCCGGTCACTGGCCGGCTGACCTATGGCAAGCTGCTCACCGGCGCTGCCGTGCTCGGCGCGAAATTCCGCACCATGTTCCCGGAACAAAACCTCGGCGTCATGCTGCCGAATGCCAATGGCGCCGCAGCTACCCTTCTCGGCGTGATGACGGCGGGCAAGGTGCCGGCGATGCTGAACTTCACGGCAGGTGCCGCCAATATCCTCTCCGCCTGCAAGGCGGCAGAAGTCAAGCATGTGCTGACCTCGCGCGCCTTCGTCACCCAGGCGAAGCTCGGGCCCGTGATCGCCGAGATGGAAAAGCAGGTGAAGATCGTCTGGCTCGATGATCTCAGGGCCGAAATCTCGCTCCAGGACAAGATCCTGGGTTATCTCCGCAAGGCGCGGCCGCTGGTCAAACGCCGGCCGGATGATCCGGCGGTCATCCTCTTCACCTCGGGCTCCGAGGGTACGCCGAAGGGCGTGGTGCTGACCCACCGCAATATCCTGTCGAACGCCGCCCAGGCCGCCGCCCGCATCGATTTCCACAGCGGCGACAAGGTGTTCAACATCCTGCCGGTGTTCCATTCCTTCGGGCTGACGGCCGGCACGGTGCTGCCGCTGATTTCGGGCGTTCCGGTCTATTTCTATCCCTCGCCGCTGCATTACCGCATCGTGCCGGAGCTGATCTATGCCTCCAACGCCACGATCATCTTCGGCACCGACACCTTCCTCAACGGCTATTCGAGGACGGCGCATCCTTACGACTTCCGCTCGATCCGCTATATCTTCTCCGGCGCCGAACCGGTGAAGGCCGCAACCCGCCAGACCTATATGGAAAAATTCGGCCTGCGCATCCTGGAAGGTTACGGCGTCACCGAGACCGCACCGGTCATTTCGATCAACACGCCGATGTACAACAAGTCGGGCACGGTCGGCAAAATCCTGCCGGGCATGGAATGGAAGCTCGAACCGGTGCCCGGCATCGATGAAGGCGGCCGGCTGCATGTGCGCGGCGCTAATGTCATGGCCGGCTATCTGCGCGCCGAAAAGCCCGGCGTGCTCGAGCCGCTTCTCGACGGCTGGCACGACACCGGCGACATCGTCACCATCGACGAGGACGGCTTCGTCAAGATCCGCGGCCGCGCCAAGCGCTTCGCCAAGATCGCCGGCGAAATGATCTCGCTCGCCGCCGTCGAGACGCTCGCCGCCGAACTCTGGCCGGGCGCTCTGTCGGTCGTCTCCTCGCTGCCTGACGCCAAGAAGGGCGAGCGGCTGGTGCTGCTGACCGACGCCCCCACCGCCACCCGCGCCGAATTCCTCGCCTTCGCCAAATCCAGGGGCGCCATGGACATGATGGTGCCGGCCGAGGTCAATATCGGCAAGGTGCCGGTGCTGGGTTCGGGCAAGGTCGATTTCGTCGCCGCGCGGAAGCTGGCGGAAAGTGCGGTGCCGGCGGGGGAGGCGGCGTAGGCGTGGCTTGGCAGGCGTCAGGCGCAAACCGGAGAATTGTTGCAGGCGCGTTGCAAGACCCCTCCCCAACCCCTCCCCACAAGGGGGAGGGGCTTAACATGCGGCTCTCGTCGTGCGCCCCTATTGAACGTCGACTGTGCGGCTGGTCTATTTGTTTGTGATGCGGGTGCCACAGCTTAGCCCCTCCCCCTTGTGGGGAGGGGTTGGGGAGGGGTCTTGAGACGGGCGCCGGTGATAGTTCCAAGAGGAAACCGACATGGCCGAAATCGATGTCTTCGACGGGCACAATGACGCGGAGATCGGCCACGCTCAGCGGCTCGAAACACGCACTGCGCCGGCAGCTCGGAGGCTGCGCTGGACGGCGGCGACCTGGCTGGATGCGATATCCACCGAGACCTCGATCTCGCCTTCGAGTGGCGCATCGCGACGGGCGCCATCGTCATGAGAGACATCCCCGCCTGATGGCGCCGAACCCGCACTGTTCCGGTCGCTTGCCGACTGGATAAAGATGTCGGGCCTCGAAACCCGATGCTGCTGAACCAGATGTTCGACCGCGAGATCAGCGGCTTCGCGTGTTTCGAATGTGGCTCGGATGGTGGTCGTGCTGTCGTCCGCCATTGGCTGCCTCCTGATATTGATGTCCACAGGATGAGAACGCCTTGGGCGGCTGGTAGTTCGACGGCAGGTCCAGGCCCCATTGGAATTGTTGATATCGCCTCCCAAGACTGCTATGTTCTGTTTTTGTTTCGGCGCGCAATTTCAGATGCCGATCCCGTCGCGATCGCTGAAACCGCCATGAACGAGATAAGCTCACCCCCCGTCCGGAAGATCGTCCATGTCGACATGGATGCTTTTTATGCGTCGGTCGAGCAGCGCGATAATTCGGACTTGCGCGGCAAACCGATTGCCGTCGGCGGGTCGGCTGCCCGTGGTGTGGTGGCGGCGGCGAGTTATGAGGCCCGTAAATTCGGTGTTCACTCGGCAATGCCGTCTGTGACTGCCAAGCGCAAATGTCCTGACCTGATCTTCGTGCCGCCGCGCTTTGCCGTCTACAAGGCGGTGTCGCAGCAGATCCGTGAGATCTTTGCCGAATACACGCCGCTGATCGAGCCGCTGTCGCTCGACGAGGCCTATCTCGATGTGACGCAAAATCTGAAAGGCATGACGGTCGCCACCGAACTCGCGCTGGAGATCCGCGCCAAGATCAAGCAAGTCACCGGCCTCAACGCGTCGGCCGGAATTTCGTACAACAAGTTCCTTGCCAAGATGGCGAGCGACCTCAACAAGCCGAACGGCCAGGCTGTCATCACGCCAAAGAACGGGCCGGCCTTCGTCGAGCAGCTTCCCGTCCGGAAATTCCATGGTGTCGGACCGGCGACCACCGAGAAGATGCACCAACTCGGGATCGAAACAGGCGCCGATCTCAAGGAGAAGACACTCGAGTTCCTCATCGAGCATTTCGGCAAGTCGGGACCCTATTTTTACGGCATCGCCCGCGGCATCGACGAGCGCCAGGTCAAGCCCGACCGGGTGCGCAAATCCGTCGGCGCCGAAGATACCTTCTCACAGGACCTCCACGCCTTCGAGCCTGCTCGCGAAGGGCTCCAGCCGCTGATCGAAAAGGTGTGGGGTTACTGCGAGGCCAACGGGATCGCCGCCAAGACGGTGACGCTCAAGGTGAAATATGCCGACTTCAGCCAGATCACGCGCAGCAAGACGCTTCCGGCACCCCTGCCGGCAATCGCCGACCTCGAGGAGATGGTCAACCTGCTGCTCGCGCCGATCTTTCCGCCGCGAAAGGGCATACGGCTGCTCGGCGTCGCCCTCTCCTCGCTGGAAGGACGAGCACCGGCCGCGGAACCGCAGATGCGGCTGGCTTTTTAGACCGCCGGCATCGGCTGCCACAGGCGACGACCGTCCGTCGCCGCATTGGTTTTCATCCACCCATCCGCGATTTCGAGCTGGGCCGGAACCTCGTCAGATCTCCGAAGTTTGCGGGACGAGGAGAATTCCACATGCATCTGATACAGTTGTTTATTCCGGCAGCGCCGCACGCGGCGATCGACATCGAAGACATTATCGCGATGATTCAGCGCGAGATGACCGAGCGCCATGGCGGGGCGACTTCATACCTCAATTCCCCGGCAAAGGGGTTTTGGTCGAGTGGCGAGGGCACTGAAGAAGATACGGTCATCGTCATCGAAGTGATGGTGAACAGTCTCGATCGGGCCTGGTGGCGCCAATACCGGCGCAAACTCGAACAACTGCTCGGGCAGGAAGAATTGCTTGTGCGGGCACTTCCGGTCGAAACGCTCTGACCGCCTGGAAGCCTCTATGAGCACGCAGTTCCGCAATCTTGAAATCTATCGCAGACGCGGCGAGTTCGCGGGCTGGCCGGCAAATTATGGTCTCTGGTCGTGGGGTGACGAAATGCTCGTCGTCTTCGCGCGCGGCAAACTCGGAGCGAAGGGGGAGTTGCACGAATTGGACCGTGGCTACCCCTTCGTACCCTGGCAGGCACGCAGCCTGGACGGCGGACTGACCTGGATGGACGAGCCGTTCTGCGGCCGCGTGCCGGGCGGACTCTCGCTTTCGGCCGACGAGCATTTGAACGCCGACCTCAAGGTCCGTCCCCGTCTGTCGGTCCGTGAAGACCTCTGCTCGATTGACGATCCCATAGACTTTCTGGACGCCGAGACGATCGTCATGTGCGCCAGAACCGATGTAGAGGGCGATGCTGTCAGCTGGTTCTATGTCAGCCGGGATCGGTGCCTGACATGGCAGGGTCCGTTTCGTTTCGCCGGTCTGCATCTTCCGCTCTCGGCGCGCACCGATATCGTGCCTCTCGGCAGGAACGATGCGCTCTTCATGCTCAGCACTTCCAAAGAGGACGGTGCGGAAGGAAGAGTGTTCTGCGCGCGCACCGTGGATGGCGGGCGCAGCTTCGTCCTGCAAGGCTTTGTCGGTCCGGAACCCGAGGGCTATTCGATCATGCCGGCATCGACGGCACTTTCCGGCGGCGCCATCCTGACGCTGACGCGCTGCATAGGCAGAGGCGGTGGCAAGGGTTGGATAGAGGCCTTCACCTCCCGTGACCAAGGGAGGACCTGGACGCCGGAAGGCTGCATCGTCGACGACACGGGCAGCAATGGCAACCCGCCGGCGCTCGGGCGGATCGAAGGCATGCTGATGCTTGTCTACGGCCACCGTGATCAGCCATTTGGTATCAGGATGCGCATGAGTTTCGATGACGGCCGGACATGGGGCGCCGAGAAGATCATCCGCAGCGACGGCGGCACGGCTGATCTCGGCTATCCGAGACTCGTAAAACGCAGCGATGGATCCCTGCTCGCCGTCTACTACTTCAACGATGGCGATCGGGAGGAGCGTTACATAGCGGCGTCGATTGTCACGCCTGCCAAAGATCAGGAGCCGGAAACGCTCTAGACGGCGCTGCTTCGCGCGGTCGCAGTTCTGAGCCATAGCGAAGGCGAACCTCCCACGGCGCGTCCGGGAACAAAGCGGGCCATCCATGGTTCGGGGCTGCGGCGATTTGCCGGCACGAATTGGGAGGTTCGAAATGCAGAACGATATCACAGATCCGGCGGGGCGGAGCGCGTCCGCGCAGACCCCGTCCTCATCCCCAGGTTCCGGCTCCTCGCCGGGAACGCGCACGTCCATTTCCGATCTGGAAGCGAAGGTGAGCGAGGATGTTTCCGCCGTCAAGGAAACGATCAGGGAAGGCGCCGACACCGCAGTCGAGAAAGCCAAGGAAGTCATGTCCGAACGCACCAGCTTCGCCGCCCGCCAGGTCGGTGGCGTTGCAATGGCGCTCGAGAAGGCCGGCGCCGAAATGGAAAGCTCCGGTCAGGCAGAAGTAGGACGATACGCCAGGCAAATCGGGCGGAGCGTGCAGACTGTCGCTCGGCGGATGGAAGGCAAAGACATCGGCGAAATCGCCACCATGACCGAGGATTTCGGGCGCAAACAACCGCTCGCCTTTCTCGGCATCGCCGCACTCGCAGGCCTGGCCGCAAGCCGCTTCCTGACAGCGTCGGCGAAAAGGCAAACAACTGCCGCGTCGCTCGGAGCATCAACCGATCGCTCCGGCCCAGCAACGACTGGAGGCGAGTACAATGGCTAAATCTTCAGAGAACACACCCCTCTCCGAACTGGTCAGTGGCCTCGTTGGTGATGTCACGGGCCTGCTCCGCAAGGAAATCGATCTTGCCAAGACGGAGGCTTCGGAAAAACTTTCGCAGGCGCTGAGTGGCGTAGAGATTCTCCTCTTCGGTCTGGTCCTGGCAATCGGGGCGGTCGGCGTCCTGCTGAGTGCCCTTGTCGGCGGTCTCGCGGCCTTTCTCGTGACACAGGGTTTTGCCGAAACCACTGCCACTGCGCTCGCCTCTCTGATCGTCGGCATCATCATCGCCGGCATCGCGTGGGCAATGGTCTCCCGGGGCCTCTCCGCGCTTCGCGGCAACAACCTGACACTGGATCGAACTGCGACCTCGCTTCGCCGCGACGTTGATGTTGTGAAGGACAAAATCTGATGGAAAACGCAATCGAGAAAACATCGGCCGAGCTTCAGCGGGAGATCGACCAGGACCGCCGCCGGATAGGAGACCGGATTGACGCTATCCAGGAACGGATGTCACCAGGCCAGCTGGTCGATGAGGTGATTGCCTACGCCAAGGGAAGCGGCGGCGGAGAATATGTCAGCAATCTTGGCCACGCCCTCAAGGCGAACCCTCTGCCGGTCGCGCTGATGGGCGTGAGCCTCGCCTGGCTCATGGCAAAAGGCAGCCCGTCATCAGGCGATACGGCGACCTGGAGGGAGGATCCTGAATACCCGCTTTATCCGGCGACAGGCCAAGTCCGCAGGATTGGCCCGCCGGCAATGGAAAACGGAGCGCGTTACAGCCACTTTGCCGACGAATCCGGCAGGAGGTTGAAAGCCTTGACCGACGAAACAGGGGGGCGTGCCGGCCATTTCATGGACGAGGCAGGCAAGACCTATCGCGGCTTCGCCGACGCTAGCGGAAAACAGATCAGTCAGATCACCGATGAGACCGGTGCAATGCTCGAGGCGGCGACCGGCTGGGCGGCGGAGAAATGGGAGCAGGCGAAAAGCGCCGCGAGCGACCTTACCGCCCGTGCGTCCGGCGCGGCGAGCTCGCTTTCGAGCCGATCCTCTTCGGCGGCGACCAGTCTTCAGGAGCAAACGAGCAAGCTCAACGAGGCGATCCTCATCCATTTCCGCGACCAGCCGCTGGTCGGCGGAGCTCTGGCTTTTGCGGTCGGCGCGGCGATCGGCGCGGCGCTGCCGCATACCGACACCGAGGATGAATTGGTCGGGGAAGCCGCAGATAGCGCGAAAGACACCCTCAGCGATCAGGCGCAGGACGTCGTCGCGCAGGGTAAAGAGGTAGCGTCGGAGGTCTATCAAAAGGCCGTGGATGCTGCGTCCGATGCTCATGATGCCGTCAAGGAACGCGTGGTGGATGAAGCCGAAACTTTCATCAATCGCAAGGACAGCTTAGGCGGAACCGATCGAAGGGTCTAAAGCGGCCGGTTCCAGGCGCAATAAGATGCGCCTGGCCGTGACGAGCCAAAACAAAAACAGGCGGCACCGGGGCCGCCTGTTCTTCATTACGGACAAGCCGTCCGTTACTTCTGTTCGGGCGCCAGGAACTCTGCGCAATAGGACGGGCCGTTGACGCCGGGGATGTCGGCGACGGTGCGGATGTCGCGGATCGTGTAATCGGAGTTGGTGGTGATTTCGGCCTGGCAGCGCAGATAGGCGGTGCGGGCCGACGCGATCTGCTTGCCGCGCTTGCCGTCGGCGCCTTCGGCATATTTCGCCGGAATGCGCACGGTCTTGTAGCCGCCGCGCCAGGTATAGATGGTGGTCGAGCCTTGCTCGCTGTCGCTGATCGGCGGCCCGTAGGCGGCAAAGAAGACGCCGGCCGATTTGCCCACCCAGCGGGCCTCGATCGGATTGCCGGCGGAAGGTATGGTGGTGCATCCGGCAAGCGCAATGGCAAGCCCGGCCGCGGTCATGATGCGGAAATTCATCGTGTCGTCCCTGATCTCTAGCGCATGGCTGGCAAGCCGCCCTCGTGAGCGGTTTCGCCTGTCCTGTCGTGCCCTTTAGCGCGGAACCCGGCAAAAGAAAATTGCTCCTGAGAGACTTCCGTTCGATTTGCGAGAGGTGTGGCTTTTTGCTGCAGCCGCTCATCTGTAAACCCGTCACAACCCCGTCAAAATTTCCGCCGGCTTTTTGGAATTTGGTGCTTGTGCAACCAGATAGGCTGTTCTATAGAAGCGCCGCTGGTCACGGAGTGTAGCGCAGTCTGGTAGCGCACCACGTTCGGGACGTGGGGGTCGAGTGTTCGAATCACTCCACTCCGACCAGCTAGAACCCTTGCACCATAAGGGTTTTCACTCCCGAGCCGACTTCCCCGCGAAAGCTATTTTCATATCAACGGACCGATTGCGGACCGTTTGAAGCAGCGGACCGATTAAAAAAGCGTTCGCTGCCTGCTGTTCGAAGTCCGGACTCGCATGCGCATACCCGTGACCGATTCCGCATTTGCTTCCGCGGAACTCCATTCGAAAAAAAGCCCCGCCTCTCGGCGGGGCCAGTCTATGGATCGCACAGGAGGAACGCCCGTGCTTTCCTGCCGATATAACAAAAAGCGGACCGGCTAGGTTCCGTCATTCCACGCCGACGATCAAAGAGGAGCCCCGTCGAAACGCAGCAATTGGAAAGGACGGATCGCACAGAAGAAGCTTGGGAAGCGGACGGCCCAGTATGGGGCCACCTCGCAAGGTTTTCTCTAAGACGCTAAGCTGTTATTGTACGAAACCGAACAAAAGCTACAACTCCACGTCACAATTTGTATTAGGCAGTCGGCCGCTCAGCGATCACTTGCTAACCCCAAGCATTATGTCTCCTATGCGTTGGGCGGCCACCTGCATGCTTCCCGGGACTGCCCTTCTACCGCTGGTAATACCAAAAGGACGCCCTGATCGTCCTTTGAGCAATGTGGCAACAGCGCATCGTCA
>NZ_MRDM01000014.1 GCF_002008165.1 Rhizobium laguerreae | reverse complement strand
TAGGCGCGGGGTGGAGCAGCCCGGTAGCTCGTCAGGCTCATAACCTGAAGGCCGCAGGTTCAAATCCTGCCCCCGCAACCAAATCCTACCAGATACACTCATGAGCAATATCGCTGGCGCGAAGACTTCATCTTCGCTGGCGATGGTAGCTCGTCGTCCTGCGGACCATAACCTGAAGGCCGCAGGTTCAAATCCTGCCCCCGCAACCAAATTCCAACATACACATACTCAAAAGCCCGCCCCGTGCGGGCTTTTTGCGTTCCAAAAGTGAGTCAAGGCAGGCATCCAGGATGCGGTAATCCGGATCTTTCACTCGCTGCCTCCCTGAAGTAAGGCAAGGTTTCCCAGCGGCTGCGATCGCCGACGATATAGAGGGGAGGGAGGTTCAGTCGAAGAAGCCCGCATCCTCTTCGCTAAGATATCTCCTGGCCGCTTCGGCGTCGATATCAAGGCCAAGCCCCGGCGCTTCCAGTAGGTCCACCATGCTGTCCTTAACGATCTGCGGCGGCAAGCCGATTACCAGATCCTGCCACCAGGGATCGGAGGCGGTCGGATATTCGAAGGCGATGTAATTTGCCGGCAAGGTGGCGCAGACATTGATCAACGCGCCGAGGCCAAGCAGGCCGTTAGCGATGCCGTGCGGTGCCATCAGGATCGAGTGCATGTAGGCGTGCTCGGCGACCCATTTGAGCTCGGCAATGCCGCCAACATCGGCTGGATCGGGGCCGATGACGCGTACCGCCTGCGTCTCAATCAGTTCCTTGAAATTGTGCCGCAGGTAGATCTGCTCACCAGTGTGGATTGGCGTCGAGGTGGAGGTTGTCAGTTCCCGATAGGCCTGCGGATTGACCCACGGCACGTAGTCGCCAGTCAGCATGTCCTCGAGCCACATCAAATTGTACTTCTCGACCGCGCGAGCGAACTTAATCGCATCAGGCAGCATCCAGCCCGGGCCGCAGTCGAGCGCTAGGCTGACTTTGTCGCCCAGCACTTCCTTCATCGCGATCACGCAGTCGAGCATGTGATTGAAGCCGCGCTCGCTGATCATGCCCTGATCCATGGCACCGTGATAGCCTGCCTTCTTCTGCGTCACGCCGTAGTGGAAGTACTCGAAAGTGTCCTTCATGTTGGAGTGGAAGGAGATTCCTTGCTTGACCATGAAGAAGTTCTGCGGCTGCTCCATCATCCATTTGACGTCGGCGGCGTAATCCTCCGGCCGGTCGCCCCTGCGTTCCTGGCGAATCGAACCATTGTAGACGCGCACCTTGTCCCGCACCTTGCCGCCGAGCAGTTTATAGACGGGCACGCCCGCGGCCTTGCCGGCAATGTCCCACAGGGCATGCTCAATAGCGCTTACCGCCGCGCCGTACGGCTTGAAAGAGCCGCGTTGACGGATCTTCAACATTACTCTTTCGACATCGGTCGGGTCCTCGCCGATCAGCGCCTCGCGGAAATGCAGTACCCAGGGCTTGAGGTAGGTCTTGGTGAATTCGACTTCGCCCAAGCCATAGAAGCCCTCGTCCGTGACGATGCGGACGATTGGATGTCTGCCGATGACGGCGCAGCGGAGATCGGTGATCTTCATCTTTGTTCCTTTTCGCCTCAGCTCCAGGTGCGGTCCCAGGAATACTCATCGTCCCAGTGATCCGTAGGCAGCCAGATGCCGGTGACACCCGGCTGCAGATGCTGCGAGATCACCTCGTCGACGACGTCATCAATCCCCAGGCCCGGCTTGTCTGGAACAGTGACAAAGCCGTTCTTCACCAGTGGCTTGGGAAGGCCGGTGACGATATCGTCCCACCAGTCGACATCGACAGAGTGGTATTCGAGCGCCATGAAGTTTTCAGTCGCGGTCGCGACATGTGCCGCGGCCATTGCTGCGATCGGACTTTCTGCCATGTGGATGACCATGGCGACACCCCGGTCCTGTGCCATGTCGCCGATCTTCTTGGTCTCGAGGATGCCCCCGCTGGTGAGCAGGTCCGGGTGGATAACGGAGACGCCGCCGCTCTTGAGCAGAGGCTCGAAGCCTTCCTTGAGGTATATGTCCTCGCCAGTGCAGATCGGCACTGTGGTGGCGTCCTGCAGTTGTCGGTATTGATCGGTATACTGCCACGGGATCACATCCTCGAGCCAGGCTGGCACGTATTTTTCAATTCGCCTGGCAAGGCGGATGCCGCTCTGCATCGAGATATGGCCGATATGGTCGATTGCGAGCGGCACATCCATGCCGATGACCTCGCGAACCTCGGCAATGTATTGCTCAAGGAAGTCGAGGCCCTTGTCGGAAAAGTGGAGGCCGGTAAATGGGTGTGGGACGTTATGCAAATCGTATGCAGCGTTGCACACGCGCCGCTCTTCAATGGTCTTCAGCGGACCGCGGCCGGGGTGGTCCCGGTAGCCTTCAAGTGAGCCGGCAGGAGACACGACCGCCCCGGGCACATCCGCGATCTGCATCAGCCCCAGATCCATCTTGAGGAAGGTGAAGCCGAGCTCCATGCGCTGCTTGAGGCGCTTGCCGGTTTCGGTGCCACTCGGCACGGTGGCGTCGGTATCGCAATAGACCCGCACTTTCTCCCGAAAACGGCCGCCGAGCATCTGGTAGACGGGGACGCCATAGGCCTTGCCGGCAAGATCCCACAACGCGATTTCCACCGCCGATACGCCGCCGCCTTGCCGGCCGTGCCCGCCGAATTGCTTGATCCGGCGAAACAGTCGATCGATATTGCAAGGGTTCTCGCCAAGTAGCCGGCTCTTCAGCATCAGCGCGTAGGTGGCGCTGGCACCGTCGCGCACCTCGCCAAGCCCGACGATGCCCTGATTGGTGTAAATCTTAAGCAGCACTGAGGCGAACGGAGCGCCGGTGATTTCGGCTACCCGCAAGTCGGTGATGCGAAGGTCGGACGGCTTGGAATGCGTGTTCACACGATTGAGCGCCTCGTCGGCTCCATCTGCCTCTAGCATGGTTTATCCTCGTTTTAGTCCGCGGGGCTGCCGCCGCCCACGCTGGGGCGGTGTAGGGGTTGCTAGTCCAGCTCTATCTCGTGGCTTTGAAGGTAGTCGCGGTTCATTTCAACGCCGAGACCAGGCTTGGGCGTAAGCTTGAGGCTGCCGTTCGAGACATCGAGTGGCCTGTCGATGAGGTGATCGTATTTGCCCAGGTTCCACTCCGACGTTTCGAGTTTGTAGAAATTGGGAACGGTCATCATCACCTGCGCTCCCGCAACCACGTTGATCGGCCCTGCCGCGTCATGCGGCGAGACGGGAATGTAGTAGGCTTCGCATAGGGCAGAAATCTTCTTGAGTTCGGTAATGCCGCCGGTCCATGTGACATCAGGCATAATGTAATCAGCCAGTCTGTTTTCGAGCACCGCCACGAAATCCCATTTCGTATGGCCGCGCTCGCCCCACGAGATAGCGGCGCTGACCTTCTCACGGACCTGTCTAAGCGCATTGAGGCTCTCCGGTGGGCAGGGCTCCTCGAACCAGTCGATCTGACCGGCTTCCTCAAGGCTCCGACAAAGGCGAATGGCGGTGGGAACGTCGAAGCGGCCATGCGCATCGATGAGGATGTCGACATCAGAGCCCGCCGTTTCGCGGATCAGAGCCGTGAGTTCGGCGGCTTCGCGCTCATCCTTGCGGGTCATGCTGCCATCGAGGTAGCCGTCCCGCTGTTCGCGAGGCTGTCCGTCGGCGGTGCGGCCTTGTTGGGGGAAAGGATCGAACTTGAGCGCAGTGTGGCCGGACTCGACGATGTCTCGAATTTCGCGGACAACAGCCTCATTGCTGGTAAATTTAGCCTGGTTGGGGTGGGTGTAGAGAGCAATTTCATCGCGTACCGGCCCGCCCAACAGCTCGTAAATCGGCTTACCCAAGACTTTGCCTTGGATATCCCAGAGAGCTATGTCAATGGCGCTCACGCATTCGACCGCGGCGCCGCGACTGCCCATGTAGGTGAAGCTGCGGAATATCTTGTGCCACAGATATTCGATACGCGCCGGGTCCTCGCCTGTCACAGCGGCACCGATCTGCCTCAGGATCGTGCAGAGGGCGCGATTGGCGAGCCTCGTCGTGGTGGTGATCTCTCCCCAGCCGCTCACCCCCTCATCGGTCGTTACTTCGACGAACAGAAACTCTCCCCAATAAGAAGCATCGGACTTGATGAGCCACGGCCGAACGCTGGTGATTTTCATCTCAACTGCCTTTACTGAAATGTTCGGGATAGCGATAATCCAGGCTATGTATTCTATCCTGCCCGAGCGGCGTTACGCGCGCGCATGTGTTCGAGGATGTGCCGGCCGGAGCCCTCGACATGGCGTGCAATGAGTTCGCCTGCCTCGTTCGCATTTCCCGCTTTTACGTGCGCGATGAGCTCGCGATGCTCGCTAAGGATCGCGGCACGCCGGGCGAGCGTGAAGTTGAAACGCCGGCTCACGGCTCGAAGCACTTCGCGATGCTTCCACCAAAGCTCGGCGGCATGGCGGTTGTAGTGCTTTTGGTACATTACGGTGTGAAAGGCGGTGTCCAGCTCGCTGTGCCTTAACGTGTCGGCGAAGTTGTTCTCTTCAATGAGGCCTTGGATGCGTTCGAGTTCAGCAATGTCCTCGACGGTGGCCATGTTCACGAACCATCGCGTTAGTGCCGGCTCGATCAAGACTCCTATCTCGTAGATGTCCCGAACAAAATCCTGATCTATGGGCCGGACGCGCGCTCCGCGGTTGGGAATGAGGGTGACAAAGCCCTCCCCGCGCAACAGTTGCAAAGCCTCGCGCACGGGGTTGGTCGAGGTGCCGTGGCGCCGGGCGAGATCGGTGACTACAAGCCGCTCGTTGGCAGCGAGCCGCCCTTCGATGATGTCGTCCCTGATCAGTTGATAAAGCGAGGCGCCCTCGCTGGAGGCCCCGATAGCGTCGATGCCTTCGGGTGGCTTTGCTTTAAAATCGCTTGTTTCGGCCAAGGCTGTCCCCAAATCAATACACACATTGCTCGGATATCACGCCAGCCTTCTGTAAACAATGTACGATTTATTCAATTGACAGACAATCTACAATCTGAAAACGTATGATTAGGCCAAAGGGATACATTGGGTGGAGAGTCCCGCGGCCGGGGAACAAAGACCGCTCGCTTCGACGCAGAGCGGCATAGGAGAACCTGGAGGATACCCTATGACGAGGATTTCACTCGGCGGCGCCGTCCTGCGCGGCACTGTCTCGACTGCTTTGATGGTATCACTGATGTCGGCGTCGGCGCTCGGCGCGCCGGTCGACTTGAGCAAGTGGTCGCCGCAATATGTGCGCTCCATTGCCGGCACACAGAATTTTGACACGGCAGCTGATTGCGGCAAGGTCACCCCTCTCGACTACAAGGGGCGGCTGACTTTCTGGTATCAGGGCGTGTTCGAGGGCGACCCCGACCTCCTGCGCCAGTATTACAAGGAGTTCTTCGAGACCTTCCGCAAAACCTATCCAAACATCCAGCTTGAGGAACAAGCCCTCACCTATAACGACCTCTTGGACAAGTTCCGGACCGCGCTCTTGGGCAATGCAGCGCCCATGGCGGTCCGCCTGCAAATCCTGGGCGGCACCGAGTTCGCCTCAAAGGGATATTTGGAGCCGCTCAAACCTGAGGATGTAGGGTATTCGACCGAGGATTTCTGGCCCGGCGCAATGAAGGCTGTAACCTGGGAGGACGTCACCTACGGCATTCCAACCAACAACGAGACGATGGCGTTCATCTGGAACGCCGACATCTTCAAGCGTGCAGGCCTCGATCCGGACAAGGCTCCCGCAACCTGGGACGACGTCGTCAAGTATTCCAAGCAGATCCACGACAAGCTCGGCATTGCCGGTTACGGGCTCGTGGCTCGCAAGAATGCCGGCAATACGCCGTACCGCTTCATGCCGCAGCTGTGGGCCTATGGCGGCGGCGTCTTCGACGAGGCCACCGCCGACCCGACCTATAAGAAGGTCGAGCTCGATAGCCCGCAGAGCAAAGCGGCATTGCAAGCCTCCTACGATATGTATGTTCGCGACAAGTCGGTTCCGGTTTCGGCGCTCACCAACCAGCAGGCCGACAACCAGCCCCTCTTCCTCGCTGGCCAGCTCGGCATGATGATCTCGCACCCGTCCGACTACAACGTCATGCTCGACCTGCAGAAAAAGGCGACGGCCACCGACAAGGACAAGGCGCAGACCGTGATCGACAACATGCGCTATGGCCTAATTCCGACTGGCCCCGACGGCAAGCGTGCCGTCGTGTTTGGCGGCTCCAACATTCACATCCTGAAGCCCGAATATGTCGAAGGCGGCAAGGTAGACGAGCCGGCGGCAAAAGCTATCATCTGCATGTGGACAAGCCCCGAATGGTCACTGAAGATGGCTTATGCCGGCTCGAACCCGGGAAACCTCAACGGCTTCAAGACAAAATGGATGAAGGAACGCCTGGACAGCATCAAGTTTCTTGATGTCACGACCTCGATGCTGCCTTACGGCATCCCGTTCCCGGCACTGCCACAGTCCCCCGAGATCATGAACATCATCGTCCCGGACATGCTCCAGAATGCTCTGACTGGGGCCATGACCGTCGACCAGGCAGCAGATGACGCAGCCAAGAAGGTCAAAGACCTGATGGACGGTGGGCTCTAGTCCAAGTCCAACGTTGACCGGCTGCACATCGGTCGCAGCCGGTTTTGTTCCCAAGGATGAGGGCTCTGCACGGTGACGATCTTGACTGGGAAGGCCGAGGTTTCCCGACGACTACGACCTCATAGGTCCGGAGTGCTGCGAAAGGTCTGGGAGCATCGCGCTGACTACGCGTACGTGCTTCCTGCGATCGCCGTGATGCTCATCGTCATAGCCTACCCCATCTATTACACGATCGAGCTGTCGTTCTTCAACACACCGCCTGGTCTGCAGCTTCGGGACAAGATTTTCGTTGGCCTCGACAACTACACCGCCATCCTCAAAAGCCCGGTGTTCTGGACGGTTACCTCGAACACTCTTATCTGGACAGCGGGATCGACTTTCATCGCATTTGTCCTGGGGTTCGCTTGCGCCCTCGCACTTCATCGTGACTTCGCCGGCCGCGCCATCCTGCGCGCCATCCTGATCATTCCCTGGGTCATCAGCGCGGTTGCCGCGTCATATATCTGGAAATGGATCTACCATTCGGACTTTGGGATCATTGGCTCAGTGCTGGTTGGCCTGGGATTGAGCGACCGGCCGCCGAATTTCATCGACAGCGTCAGTACGGTGTTACCCTCGCTGATCGTCGTGAATATCTGGCGAGAATTTCCGTTCGCCATGATCATGATGATGGCTGGCCTGCAAACGGTTCCCGACCAATTGCTGCGCGCCGCAAAAGTCGACGGAGCCAATGCATGGCAGCGGTTCTGGCACGTCACCTTTCCGCACTTGAGAAACGTCTCGACGGTGACGATCCTTCTGCTGGCAGTAGCCAACTTCAATTCTTTCATCATCCCCTGGATCATGACCGGCGGCGGGCCGTCGAATGCATCGCATATCTGGATCACTCACATTTACGAACTCGCCTTCGGCCGCCAGCGCTGGGGGGTGGCATCGGCCTATTCGGTGCTGCTGTTCCTGATCCTGATGTCGCTCGGCTACTTCTACGTTCGTGCGCTGAGCGGCAACGACCAGAAAGACGGGAGCGAATGAGCACGATTGTCGAGACTGCTCAAGGCCAGGCGCGTCGCCGTATGCGCGTCGATGGATGGCGGTGGGGCGGACGCATCTTCCTTGTGTTCATGCTGCTTTACACCGCATTACCGATGATTTGGATGCTGATCACCTCGATCAAGTCCGGCTTCGCGGCCATGCAATTCCCGCCGCAATGGTGGCCGGACCAACCTACTCTTGCCAGCTACCAGAAGCTGCTCGATCCGCAAAACAGCGTCGGTCAGGACTTCCTTCGTTTCTTCTGGAACAGCCTTTTCGTCTCCACTGCCACGACCATCCTTTCGGTGATCGTGGCGGTTCCTGCGGCCTACGCGTTTTCGCGCTTCACCTTCCCAGGCCGGAACTTTCTGTTCTTCGCCGTCTTGCTTCGCAACATGTTCCCGGCGGTGATCTTTCTCGTGCCGCTCTTCATCCTGATGCGCGCAATCGGGCTGGTGAACACGCATAGCTCGCTCATCCTCACTTACCTCACATTCGGACTGCCGCTGGCAATCTGGCTCCTCAAGGGCTTCTACGACAACATCCCGGTGCAACTCGAGCAGGCGGCGCGCATCGATGGGGCAACGCGGTTCCAGGCCTTTGTCCTGATCGTGATGCCGCTCTCGGCGCCAGGAATCATTGCCACGGCGATCTATTCCTTCATCGGCGCGTGGAACGAGTACATCTACGCCTACACCTTCCTCTCCAAGAACGAGCAGCTGACACTGCCGGTCGGCATTCAGCGCTTCTTCTCAGAAAATACGACGGACTTTCCCGGCCTGATGGCGGCCAGCTTTATGATGAGCGTGCCTGTCGTGGTCCTGTTCCTCGTCCTGCAACGATACTTCGTACGCGCCCTCACAGAGGGCGCAGTCAAGCACTAGGGAGTTGCCGGTGGCCCACGTGGTCCTCAAAGATCTTGTCAAGACCTATGGCAGCTTCAAAGCTGTCAACGATGTTTCGCTGACGGTCAACGACGGCGAATTTGTTGCGCTCGTCGGTCCTTCAGGCTGCGGCAAGACAACCACGCTCAATCTTGTGGCGGGGCTCATCCCCATCACATCTGGCGACATCGTCATCGGCGACCGGGTGGTCAACGACCTCGACCCCAAGGACCGCGACATCGCAATGGTGTTCCAGAACTACGCGCTCTATCCGCAGAAATCTGTCTATAAAAATCTGGCTTTCCCGCTGCAGATGCGCAAACTGCCAAGGGACGAGATCGACAAGAAGGTCAAGGAAGCAGCGCGCGTGCTCGACATGACGCAGTTGCTCGAGCGCAAGCCGCGCGAACTTTCCGGCGGTCAACAGCAGCGCGTGGCGCTCGGCCGTGCCCTCGTTCGCGATCCGGCGGTATTCCTGATGGATGAACCACTCTCCAACCTCGATGCAAAGCTGCGCGTGCAGATGCGGTCGGAGATCAAGCGTTTCCACCAGGACCTCAAGGCGACGATCATCTACGTGACGCACGACCAGCTCGAAGCGGTAACCATGGCCGACAGGATGGCGGTGATGAACGGCGGCTACCTGCAGCAATACGATTCACCGGCGCAGGTCTTTGCCCATCCGGTGAACATGTTCGTCGCCAGCTTCGTCGGCAGCCCGGCAATGAGCCTTGTTCCGCTGGAGGCATCAACGGCAAGCGGCAACACCGTGTTGACCAGCGCGGAGGGCTGGCGCCTCCAGCTTTCGCCAGAAAACGCTCAGAAGGTCTCAAGGGCAACAACCAAGAAAGTCGTGCTCGGCGCACGTCACTCGACGATCAAGCTGCACAAGAGTGCGGTGCCAGGCAGCATTCCTGCCAAGGCCTACACGGTGGAGCCGACCGGAGACGTCACCTTCGTTCAGGCGTTTCTGTCTGGCGCCATCGTCAACGTCAGCGTGCCGCCGACCATTGCCGTCGCGCCCGACGAACAGATTTGGCTCGAGTTCGATCAGGAGCGGATGCATCTGTTCGACGGCGAAACAGAAATGGCCCTCAAGGCCCACTGAGACAGAGCCGATGCGTGCGAACGAGGGCGTGAATGACTACGAAGCTTAAAATCACGGCAATCAAGCCCTATCCAGTATGGGTGGGAACGCGCAACCAGATGCTGGTCAAGGTCGAGACCGACAACGGCATCTTCGGCTGGGGCGAGAGCGGCTTGAGCGGTCGCGAGAAGGCCGTTGCCGGCGCGATCGAGCACTATCGCGAGTTTCTCATCGGCCGCGATCCGATGCAGATTAGTCGGATCTGGCAAGAAGTTTATCGCAGCCAATACTTCGAGGGCGGGCGCGTTCTGCAGGCGGCGATTTCCGCCATCGACATTGCGCTTCACGACATCAAGGGCAAGGCGCTGGGCGTGCCGGCCTACGAACTGCTGGGCGGTAAGCAGCGCGACCGCATTCCTACCTTCGCCTCGACCGGCGACGAGGCCGAGGGCGATGTTGCCATCGAACGAGCCCGCGAACTACGCGCACAAGGATGGAAGGCGATCCGCTTCTTCCCCGTCGGGCAAAACAGCAAGGACATCTTTGAACCGCGGGAGTCGATCGGCGCTACCGCAACTATGCTGAACAAGGCGCGCGAGGCGCTGGGCGACGACGTCGTCCTCGGCATAGACTATCATCATCGGCTGTCGGTGGCAGAGGCAGCGAGCTTCTGTAACAAGCTCGGCCGTGGCGTGATTGATTTCCTCGAGGAGCCGATACGGGACGAGACACCCGAGGCCTACGAATCTCTGCGCACGATGACCGACATCCCGTTCGCCATCGGCGAGGAATTTGCCAGCAAGTGGCAATTCCTGCCCTACATCGAGCGTGGCATCCATCAGTTCAACCGGCTCGATGTTTGCAATGTTGGCGGGCTCACCGAAGCGATGAAGGTCGCCGGTTGGAGCGAGGCGCACTATGTGGACCTGATGCCGCACAATCCCCTCGGCCCGGTCTGCACGGCCGCGACCATCCATCTCGCCGCCGCGGTGCCGAATTTCGCTTGGCTCGAGACCAGGGCTCCCGAAGCAAAGCTGGGCTTCGATAATTCCGACTTCTTCCCCGTGCAACCACGGCTCGACGGACCCGACTATCCGGTCAGCGATCTGCCGGGGCTCGGCGTCGAGGTCAACGAAGAGGCGGTCAAGGCGGAGAGCTTTCGTTTCTGGGAAGCGCCTCACCTGAAGCGCCGCGACGGTTCTGTCACGAACTGGTAGTTTCATCCACCGGAGCCTAAAATGACGCATGCACCCGACATAACGCGACCCACCAAAGAGCTGATCGACGCACTGAAGCAAATCGGCGCCGCGACGGTTTCCGGCACGCTTGGCCACATGGGTTTCCGCAATCCGCACATGGTCGGTCCCGTGCCGCAGAACCGCGGGAAGTCGATCGTCGGGCCGGCGCTGACGCTCCAGTTCATGCCGCAGCGGCCGGACCTCTTCACCGAGGGAGAATATGCCGATCCGGAGACGCAGTTGCACCGGCACGTGCTCTATCACGCGCAGGAGGGCGATGTGGTCGTGGTCGACGCGCGCGGCGACATGAGCTCGGGCGTCTTTGGCGATATGATGTCGACCTATTTCAAAGGCAGAGGCGGCGCTGGCATCGTAATCGACGGGTGCATGCGCGATCGGCCCAATGTCGAGAAGCTGGATCTCCCTTTATGGCTGCGTGGCTGGACTCCCAACTACCATGTGCAGACCAGCATCTATCCCAATGCCGTCAATGTTCCGATTGCCTGCGGCGGTGTCACGGTGATCCCCGGCGACATCATCGTCGCCGATGACGACGGGGTGGTGGTGCTTCCAGTCGCAATGGCCGCGAAGGTAATCGAAGAGTCGCAAAAGCATCACGATTGGGAGGAGTTCTCGCGAGTGAAGCTTATGGAGGGCGGGTCGTTGCAGCGCTACTATCCGCTGCATGACGATGCCCGCGGAGAGTACGAAGAGTGGCGCAAAACAAACCGCTTGGAGAACCGAAGTTAGCCTATTGATTACCCTCGGCGGGCCGCGAACCTTCTGAGGTATCGCCGACGTCTATGCAAAAATAGGGAGTCGAATTTCGCCGTGCGAGACCGCCGGCGGCAACTTCTCCGAACAGCTTCCCGGGGATCACGAGGTGCATCTCCTGTCGATGATCCCGCACGATTGGGACGAGGCCAAGAACCGCGCCCTGCTGCGCCGGTCCTTCGAGGCTTTGCCGAGCGGCGGCGCAGTGATCATCAGCGAGCTTCTCGTCAATGACGAAAAGACCGGGCCGGCGCCGGCCGCGCTGATGAGCCTCAACATGCTGATCGAGACGGAAGGGCGAAACTACACGCCGGCCGAATATTCGGCGTGGCTCGAGGAAGCCGGCTTCCGGCACATCGAGACGGTCTGGTTCGACGCACCCGCCGCGAACGGCGCGGTGATCGGCCGCAAGCCCTAGATCAGGATGATTTGGGCCCAATCGGCCTAAAATATGAAACCTGATCTAAATCAGAGCATGATGTCGTCTGAAAACCGCGCACACTTTTCGGCATCATGCTCCAGAGCAACGGGACGGAGGGAAGCATGAGCATTCACGATTTCGGAACTGCTGTCACGCGCGTGGCGTCGCGGGCGGCCAGGCGGGTGTTGCCCGCAGCATTCGCAGCGCTGGCGGCGGCGATTGGATCGTCGCCTGCCGGCGCGGCCGACAGCGAGCTGGTCGAATGGGGGAAATACCTGGTGACCATCACGAGCTGCACCGATTGCCACACGCCGGGACATTTCCTCGGCAAGCCGGACATGACGCGTCACCTCGGCGGCTCCGAGGTCGGTTTCGAGATCCCTGATGTCGGGGTGTTCTACGGCCCCAACCTCACGCCCGATGAGGAGACGGGTCTCGGGCGTTGGAGCGAGCGTGATATCGTCACTGCGATCCGGACAGGCAGGCGCCCCGACGGACGCATACTCGCTCCGGTCATGCCGTGGCCCGCATTGGCGAAGCTCACCGACTCTGACGCCGCGGCGATTGCGGCCTATCTCAAGAGCCTGCCGCCGGTGAGCAACAAGGTGCCCGGACCGTTCGGGCCGGGCGAGGCGCCAACTTCGTTCGTGATGAAGATCGTGGCGCCGGCGGAGAAATAGGGGCGGCGCATTGCAGGGCGGCGCCCATCCCATTTCCGGCTCACGACTCGCGCGGAGTCGCCCCGGATGATCGCGCCGGAGTTCAGTTCGGGAAGAGAACATCGCCCTTCCCGAGCCCGTATTTTCGCCGCCTGCCGCGCTTTTTGAGATCAGCGCGACCAACAGTTGCCCCTCCGTCCTGAGTATTTTGCCCACGCGAAACTCTGTTTCCAGTCTGCGTATCGCCTCCACATTGCGCTTTACAACTATATAACATAGTTGCTACGTTACTAGCAATGGTGAGGCGAGCCTGCTGACTGGTGTTGGGCTGCCCTTGATGAAGGACGCTGCGACGATGTCTGGGACCTATGCTACCTTTTCCGACGATAGTTTTGCGGGCCGAAGCGTCCTTATCACGGGCGCAGCGAGCGGAATGGGTCTTGAAACGGCAAGGGCCTTCGCCAGCAAGGGCGCGGAAGTCGTCATGGCGGATCGTGACGAGGCGGGGCTGAAGCGCTACGGTGCGGAACTGCGCAATGGCGGCGCGGCTATTCACACCGTGACGGTGGATGTCAGCGATCAGGAAAGCATCGACAAGGCCTTCGATTTTTGTGACGCAAATCTGGCGCGTCTCGATAACGTCGTGACATGTGCAGCGATCATCACAGCCAAGCGTATATTCGAGCAGGATCGGGCGCATTGGCATCGCGTGCTCGATGTCAATCTGCTCGGCAGCTTCTTCGTCGTGCAGGCGGCGGTCAAACGCATGCTCGACAACGCCGATGGCGGCAACATCGTCTGTATCGCCTCGGATGCCGGCGTGCATGGCGGCGGCGGGCTGATCGCCGATACCGCTTATGCGGCATCGAAAGCCGGGATCTTGTCGATGGTCAAATCGGTGGCGCGGGAACTTGCGAGCAAGAAGATCCGCATCAACGCGCTGAACCCCGGGCCGACGGATTCCCCGATGCACTCCCATATCGACCAGTCGCTGAAGGACCGCATCGCCGGCAATCTGCCGATGCGGCGCATGGGACGGCCCGAGGACATGGCGGCGGCAATCATGTTCCTGTGCTCGGATGCAGCCAGCTTTACCTACGGCGCCGCGCTCGATGTCGATGGCGGATCGATGTTCCGCTAGATGGGGAGGGGATAGAAGTATGCAGCAGACAGCCCGCCGTTACGCCTATTCGGCCGATATTCCCGAACTCGATGGTGTCGATGTGCTCGTCATCGGGGGCGGACCATCGGGATTATCGGCCGCGGTCGCGGCGGCACGTCTTGGCGTGCGGGTACGCCTTGTGGAGCGCTACGGCTTCCTCGGCGGCAACCTTACGGCGGGCCTCGTCGGCCCCTGCATGACCTCCTATTCGCTCGACGGCAGCCAGCAACTGATCCGGGGCATCTACGAAGAATTCGTTCTGCGGATGATGGCGCTCGGCGGCGCGCTGCATCCGAGTACGATCCCGGCAGGTTCGGCCTATTGCGGCTTCATCGTCTACGGCCACGACAAGGTGACACCTTTCCAGCCTGAGGCGGCGAAGGTCGCGGCGCAGCGCATGTGCGTCGAGGCGGGAGTGGAATTGTTGCTGCACACCATGGTCGTCGATGCCATTGTCGATGACCATGACGCGGACAATCCCCGGGTGCTCGGGGTCGTTTGCGCCGGCAAAGGCGGGTTGAGGAGCGTTCGTGCCAAGGTCGTCGTCGATTGCTCGGCCGACGGCGATGTCGCCCATTATGCCGGTGTCCATACCCGTCAGGGGCGGGAAAGCGACGGCCTTTCCCAGCCGCAAACATTGTTCTTCCGCGTGCAGAACGTCGATGACCAAGCTGTGGAGGATTACATCCGCGCGCATCCGCAGGATTTTCGGCCTTTCGCCTCGATCGTCGCCAAGGCGACGGCCGAGGGCCGCTTTCCCGCGCCTCGCCGCGGCATCGGCCTTTACAAAACCATGGAACCGGGCGTCTGGCGCATCAATACCGGCCGCGTGTTGCGCCGCAATGGGGCTGATGCCCTTGAGCTCTCGCTTGCCGAGGTCGAAGGCCGGGAGCAGACCGTGGCGCTGCTCGATTTCTTCCGCAACAATCTGCCCGGCTTCGAACAGGTGGAACTGCGGGACACGGCAACCCAGATCGGCGTACGGGAAACCCGACGGATCGATGGAGCCTACGAACTGACGCTGCAAGATTTGCATTCCGGCCGCGCCTTCGACGATGTCGTGGCGTTGTGCGGCTATCCGCTCGATATTCACGACCCCACAGGCTCGGGCGGTGGGACCGGTGGCGAGGGGCTTGATGCGGCGAATATCTACCAGATACCTTACCGGGTCATGCTGCCGCGCGTTCATGAGGGCCTGCTGGTGTCCGGCCGCGCGGTCTCGGCGACGCATGAGGCGCTCAGCGCCATTCGCGTCATGCCGCCCTGTTTTGCGCTCGGCCAGGCGGCCGGTGTTGCCGCGGCACTTTCGGTCGGCAACAGGGCCAGTCCCCGGCATGTCGACTACGCGGACTTGCGCAGGGAACTTCTGGCCCAGGGCGCCTATCTTGGCTGACGGAAGGAGAAAGCGGGGAGCGATACCCGCGGTTTCTCAAGTCAGGCCTTCAGATGAAGGGTCACCAGCACGGTGCATTCAGCGCCATCGGCAAATCGGGTTGCAACGCGCAGCCAATTGCCGAAGGCGTTGAGCCGGGCCACGGCAACGCCGTCCTGTTCGGCCGGCATGGCGAATTCCGTTCCTTCCCGGACCCAGTGCATGCCGTCAGGCGAGATTTCCACCCAGCCCTTGGGTGCAGTGCCGACGGGAGGCTTCAATGCCCGAATGAAGAATACGGCTTCATGCGCCCAACCGGCCTCATAGGGTTCGCTCGCGGCGTCACCGCTCCAGCGCTCATTGCGGGTTATCACCGCCGTGATGTTTTCGGGAAGCATCAAAAATCCCCTGAAATGCAAATGGAATCGACATAGAGAAAGGCACGCTTGGCGACATCCGTCTCGGCGAACAGGCAGAAGTTCAGCATGCACCAGAGGTTTTTCATCGCCGGAATCCGGATCGACTCGAAGCCGGATACATCGAAATTCCGGTCGTTGCATTGCAAGCCGGTCGCCTTCATGGAGGCGAGGTCGAAATCGAAGCGCATATAGCTCCAGTTCACCTTCGTCGGGATCTCGTTGTAGCAGAGCCGTTGTTCACCATCCGGCAAGTCCAGCCAGCCTTCGGGCGCCAGGTGATAGTGGCTTACGGTCTTGTCTTCCCGGCCGATGGCGGTGAAGGGCGTGGTCTCGCGTTTGTACTGCCATTTCTGCAAGTGCTTGCCGTCAAGTGCATTGAGAAAGCGCAGATGCGGCATAACCCGCTCGCCGTCTCCGTCCCGATCGCCGCATTGCAGATCGAACAGGAAGCCGATCGATCGCACGTCGGTTTCCGATAGTTTCAGCTCCGTCGCCTCCGGCTTGAACGTGAAGAAAATCTCGAAGCGGATCGGGCCGCGCTTGCGGAAGGTATGGCGCTTGATTGCAACGTTCTGGGCGCCCGGTTTTGCCTTTGTGGCGATCTTTAGCGCATAGGACGAATCCATGCCGCCGTGGGATCCTGCATCCCAATGCCCGAGAGTTGAGAGCATGGCGCTCGAGTGCTGGGCAAAGCCCGGCAGCATGACGTCGAGGCTGTCCTCGTAATTGCCGACCAACTGCGACCAGCCGCAATGCCCGCGCGAAAAATCGTCAAACGACAGGATGCGCGGCAGAGGATCGAAACGACTGAGCGCCGGATCTGCGCGAAGCATTGCGAGCCTCATGGCTTCCATCATGTCGGCTGTAGAAGAGGGCGCTGATGTCGTCATTATGGTGTTGACCTCACTGTACGCGGAGCCGTTTGACGGCGTCCCAATCGATTTCGATGCCGAGACCCGGCCGTGTCGGCACGTCGAGCCGGCCATTCTTCTGGCGCAGGCAGCCGGGCGCCAGATCGGCCAGGTCGCGCTTGAAGGGGCTAAGATCGCATTCGCATTCCATCACCCGGAAATTCGGAAGGGCGGCTGCCAGATGCGTGCTGGCCGTCTCGCAGATAATGCCGGACATGCCGATATGCGGGGCGTAGCCCACATCGTGCAGGGCGGCATAGTCTGCCATGCGCCGTGTTTCGGATATGCCGCCGGCACGGGCGACATCCGGCTGCAGGATTGAAAGGGTGCGGTTGGCGACGAGACGCTGCGCCTGATCGGCGGTAAAGTTGCTCTCTCCGGCTGCGAGCGGCACGTCGCAGCGCTTGCGCAGTTCCTCGTAGCCTTGCTCGTTTTCCGGCGCCAGCGGCTCCTCGAACCAGAAGTAGCCATTGGTCGAAAGTGCCCTGCCGACCTCGATCGCCTGGTCCAGATCATAGGCCCAGTTGGCGTCGACACAGAGTTCGATATCGTCGCCGGCGCGCTTGCGCAGCCGTTCGATGCGCCGGCAGGCTTCTCTGACCGGATTGGCCATCTTGACTTTGATGCGCGGGAATCGCTCGCCGATATAGCGCTCCAGTTCCCGATCCGCCTCAGCATCGTCGACCCAGTTTACGGCGGCGGCATAGACCTCGATCGTTTCCCGGCCGATGCCGCCAAGCAGCTTGGCGATCGGCATGCCCGCGGCCTTGCCCATGATGTCCCACAGCGCAATGTCGGCGCCTGCGATCGCCTCGATCAGCATGCCGCCGGCGCGGCCTGACAGCGAGCGCCGCATGGATTGCCAGAGCGCGCCGATGTTACGCGCGTCCTGTCCGATCAGCCGTGGCTTTAACGAGGTTTCGATCAGTTCCGCATAGGCCTTAGGCGAAAACCGGGCCAGAACCTCACCGACGCCGACGATGCCGGCATCTGTGCGCAACTCGACAAGAACCATCGAGACTTTGTGATAGGTACCCCAGGACGTGACGGTCGGTTTGGGCAGCGTCTGGCTGAGCGGATGGGCGATGACATCTGAAATAATGATCGCCGGTCCGGTCGAAGGTTGCACAGAATCCATCGGCTCTTTCGTTCCCAATGTTTTGCTCGTTGCTCTTGGTTTTGCTCGCTGCTTTGGGGCGTGTCTGTTATTCCTAGCTAGATGTTGGTGACTTGGCAACTGATAAACCTAGTTGCTAAGTTGGAAACTGCGTGTTAGCTTTGTGAATATGAGGATCGAGATGAGTGAAATTCCCGAAAGGAAACCCGTTTTCACCGCCAAGCCGCCCAACCCTTCGCGGTTGGCGGATGGGGTTTCCGATGCGATTGCCGCCGCGCTCTTTGATGGGCGCATCTCGCCTGGCGAGCCGTTGCCGCCCGAAGGGGAGATCGCCAGGGAGTTCGGCGTCTCGAAGCCTATCGCCCGCGAGGCGCTTCGCCAGCTGACGGCAGCCGGGCTGATCTTCACCCAACAAGGCAAGGTTGCCCGGGCCAAGGCGCTGAGCGGCGAATCGATGGACAAAATCTACGGCTACGCGGTCCGCTCCAGTCTCAAGCGGCTGCGCGAAGCCAATGAAATGCGCCGCGTCGTCGAGACCGGAATTGCCCGACTCGCCGCCGAACGTCGCGATCCGGAAGGTCTGGATATTATGCGGCAGGGCCTGGCGGGCATGCTGGCTTCCGTCCAGGAGCCCTCCGGCTTTACCGCCGCCGACATCCTGTTTCACCTCGGCCTCGCCGTGACGACGGGTAATTACATGATCCGCGTGCACATGGAGAGCATGCGTTCCGTGCAGCGCGAGGTGTCGGAATTGTTTTCACGTCGCGCCAATCGCAGCGACGCTGACTGGCGGGCAACGATTGGCCGGCATCAGGCAATCTACGACGCAATTGCAGTTGGTGATGCCGACCTCGCCGAGCAAAAAATCCGGGAGCATTTCGAAGCTGCCGACATTGCCTCGCTCGAGGTGGCCGACAAGTTGAAAGATGCCGAGCGATGAGCGCCGCGCGCTTTTCACTGAAAGGCCGACGCGTGCTGGTAACCGGTGCCAGTTCCGGCATCGGCCGGGCTGTTGCGCTTGGCCTTGCGGAGCATGGAGCGGAACTGATCCTGCATCATTTCGGTAATGAGACGGGCGCGCGTGAGGTGGCCCGGGCGACCGGCGGCACAGCGCCGGTACTGGAAGCAGACTTCACCGACGGGCGTGCGACGCAGGCTTTTGCCGATGAGGTGCTCAAAACACACGGCCCGATCGATATCCTCATTGCCAATGCCGCCATCGAACATCGGCGGCCCTGGCAGGAGTTGGATGAGGCGCATGTCAACGCCCATGTGGCATCGAATTTCTCGGCGCTGCTGACGCTGACGGCAAAGCTGGTTCCGCCGATGGCCGAGCGGGGCTGGGGCAGGGTCGTCGCCACAGGCAGTATCATGGCGGTGCGGCCGCGGGCGGAAACGGTTGTTTATGCGTCGCTCAAGGCGGCGCAGTTGACTGCGATCAGGTCGATTGCGCGCGAAACCGGCCATCGCGGCGTCACGCTGAATGTGGTTTCGCCGGGTGCGATCGAGATCGAAGCCAGTGCCGCGCGCTACGGCGACCCGGCGTTCCGCAAAGCGGTTGCCGCCAAGATCCCTGTGGGCAGGCCGGGCCAGCCGCAGGACCTGGTTGGGGCGTTTGTTTTTTTGTGCAGCGATGCTGCCAGCTACATTACGGGTGCAAATATCCCGGTCGACGGAGGATGGTCGATCGGAGACGCGCCCGGGAGCCTTCCGCACGCCGCCGGGTGAGCGGCGTGTGGCAAGGTTTTCGAGATCACGCGGCGGCACCACCCGCCGCAGCTTGCAGCCAAACGCCGGACGAATGCCGTTTGCATTCATTCGGTGAAGGCTGATCGCCGACGACTAAAAAGGGAGGAAACCATGAAGGCCGCAATAGCAGGTATCGCAGCATCCGCGTTGACATTGTGCATATCGACGTCCGCCGTCTTCGCGACGGATCTCCGCATGACGGTCTGGACCGGGAGCGAGGCTCATCTGAAGATGCTGAATGGCATTGCGGAGAGCTTCAAAGCCACGCATCCCGACGTGAACGTGAAGTTCGAGACCGTGCCGGTCAGCGACTACACCCAGAAACTGACCTTCCAGATCGCCGGCGGCAATGCTCCCGACATAGCCTGGATGATGGAGGATGCCGCTCCGGCTTTCGAAAACGCCAATCTTCTGATGGATATCGGCCCGACGCTCAAGGCGGCGGAAGGCTATGATTTCGACGATTTTTCGAAGCCGGCCATGGGCCTCTGGCAGAAGGATGAAACGGTCTACGGCATTCCGTTCTCCACCTCGCCTTTCATGATCTACTACAACAAGGACATGTTCGACAAAGCCGGGCTCGAAGATCCGCTGACGCTCGCCGCCAAGGGCGAATGGAACATGGACAAGTTCCAGGAAGTCTCCAAGAAGCTCGCGCAAACCAATCCCGGCAAATGGGGCTTCGAGTTCAAGGATGGCGAAGGCTATGCCTCTCGCATGACCCACGCCCTTCTGCCGCCAATCCGCGCCTATGGCGGCGACATCTGGTCGAACAAGGAATGCGGCTTCGATAAGCCAGAAGCCGTCAAGGCGGTCAAGCAGCTGCATGACATGGTCTTCAAGGACAAGTCCATCGTTCCGCCGGGCGAACAGGGTGATTACTTCTCCGGCAATTCGGCGATGACGGTCAACCAGATTTCCCGTGCTTCGAAGATGGCGGAAGCCGGCTTCAAGTGGGGCATCGCACCGTTGCCCACCGGCCCAGGTGGTGAGTCACCCGTTATTGGCCAGGCCGGTCTTGTTGTGTTCGCCCAAGGCAAGAATACCGAAATCGCCGCAGAATTCGTGGCGCATATGACCAATAAGGAGAACGTCGCCACGATGGCGCAGTTCTTCCCGCCGGCCCGCAAGAGCGTTCTGCAGGCCGATGCATTCATCAACGGCAACAAGCTCGTGCCGCCCGAGATGATGAAGAATGTGGCTGCCGCGATAGAAAAGGGCCGGGTGGTCTCGGCTAACGAAAAAGCGCCCCAGATCCTTGCCGCCATGGCGCCTCGCGTCGATGCCCTGTGGAAGCCGGATGCCGATGTCGATGCCGCCATCAAGGGCATCTGCGCGGCAATCCAGCCGCTGCTTTGATCAGAACGAAGATGGCCGATACCGTTCATAACTCCATTCGAACCGGCCAAAAGACCTGGCTGACGTTGAAGATGAGAGAGATGATGGAGGCGTGGCTGTTTGTCAGCCCCACCTTCATCGGCTTCCTCATCTTCTTCCTCGGTCCGCTCTGCGCAGTAGTCTATTATTCAATGACCGAATGGAACCTGCTCAGCCAGCAGGCCACCTTCGTAGGCCTTGCCAATTTTCAGAATGCGCTCCTCGAAAACCCTGACTTTTGGCTTGTGGTACGCAATTCGGTTATTTTCGCGATCGGTCTCGTGCCGCTCAACATGGCGCTCGCGCTCGCCTTGGCGCTCTCCCTTTCCCGGCCGTTCTTCGGGGTCGTGTTCTTTCGCACGGTGTTTTTCGCTCCCGTCATCACCTCGGCCATCGCCTGGGCGATCGTCTGGAAATTTCTGCTGCAGGGAGAAGGTGGTTTCATCAACCAGGTACTGGCGCTGGTCGGGATCACTGGTCCAAACTGGCTGCGTGAACCGAACTGGGCCATGGCGGCGGTCATCGTCACCCGCGTCATCAAGATGGTCGGCCTCAACATGATCCTCTACATTGCGGCGCTGCAGGCGATCCCGCGGGACTATGAAGAGGCAGCGCGCCTGGAAGGCGCCTCGCGCCGGCAGATCTTCAGCATGATCACCTGGCCGTTGCTGGCGCCGACCACGCTCGTCATCATGGTCATCACGACGATCGGTTCTTTCAAGGTCTTCGATCACATATATCAGATGACCGGTGGCGGCCCGGAAAACGGCACGCTGGTGCTTGCCTTCTACATCTACCAGCAGGGCTTCAAGTTCTTCAATGTCGGCTATGCCTCGGCGCTCGCGATGATCATGTTCGTGATGATCATGGCGCTGACCCTGGTACAGGTGATGCTGCGGAGAAAGGGATCGGAATGACCCAGCGCCAAATCCAGATCCTCTACCGCACCTGCTGGACGATCGCGCTCCTGATCGCCGCCATACCTTTTGTTTTCCCATTCGTTTGGATGGTGTCTGCCGGCTTCAAGAGCGTGACCGAGATATTCGGTGCGCCGACGCTTATTCCCCGCGTCTGGCGCTGGCAGAATTTCGTCGAAGTGTTCACCTACCAGCCGTTCGCGCGGCAGTATTTCAACTCGCTTTACATCGCGATCGTGGTGACGGCGCTCACCCTCGCCATCTCGTCCCTGGCCGGCTATGCGCTGGCGCGCATGCGGTTTGCCGGTGCCGGGCTGCTGATGCTTTTTCTGATCTCGGCGCTCATGGTGCCGGAGGAAGTGACGATCATTCCGAACTTCTTCCTGATGCGTTGGCTGGGCCTGGTGGATACTCACTGGCCGCTAATCCTGCTGCCGACTTTCGGCCCCCATGGAGTGATGGCAACGTTCCTGATGCGCCAGTATTTCCTGGCCTTGCCCAAGGAACTGGAAGAAGCCGGCAAAATGGACGGCCTTTCACGCTTCGGCGTTTGGTGGAAGATAGCGCTGCCGACGGCGCGTCCGGCCCTGGCTGCGGTTTCCATCATCACGTTTCTGTTCTCGTGGAACCTGTTCCTGGAGCCGTTGATCTTTCTGAGCTCGCTCGACATGTTCACGCTGCCCTTGGCCTTGTCCAACTTCAACGACAGCTACGGCTTACCGCTGTGGAACCTGCAACTTGCCGCTACCAGTCTTGCTGTGGTGCCGATCCTGATCGTCTATCTGATCGCCCAGCGGCAGATCATCGAAAGTTTTGCGCTATCAGGCGTGAAGGGATGAGGATTTTTCGTTCATGAGCAGTGTATCGCTTAAAGGCATCGAAAAACGCTTCGGCGCCGTCGAGGTCATCCGCGGCGTCGATCTCAGGATCGATCCGGGCGAGTTCGTCGTATTCGTCGGTCCGTCAGGCTGCGGCAAGTCCACCTTGCTGCGGCTGATTTCGGGACTGGAATATCTCAGCGGCGGTGAACTTGCGATTGGCGGCCGGGTGGTCAACGAAGTGCCGGCTTCGAAACGCGGTGTTGCCATGGTCTTCCAATCCTATGCCCTCTATCCACATCTGACCGTCCGGGACAATATGGGTTTCGGGCTGAAGGTTCGCAAAGTTCCGGCACAGGAGCGTCAGAAGCGTGTCGATGAAGCAAGCGCCACGCTGAAGCTCGAAGCATTGCTCGATCGCTACCCCCGTGAGCTTTCCGGCGGTCAGCGGCAGCGCGTCGCGATCGGCCGGGCCATCGTCGGAAATCCTGATGTCTTCCTGTTCGACGAACCGCTGTCGAACCTCGATGCAGAGTTGCGCGTGCACATGCGCTCTGAAATCGCCGCACTACACAAGCGGCTCTCCACGACGATGATCTATGTAACGCACGACCAAATCGAAGCGATGACGCTCGCCGACAAGATCGTCGTTCTGCGCGACGGCCGTGTCGAGCAGGTCGGTTCCCCCCGGGAATTATATGAGCGGCCGGCAAATATCTTCGTGGCGCAATTCATCGGAAGCCCAAAAATGAACCTGCTCCCGGCAGATATCGCGCCTTTGCTGACAGGTGCAAGGGCAGCGGATACCACGGCCGAGACCATCGGGATAAGGCCGGAACATCTGACGGTCGTGGAACCTCGAGACGGGACGCTGCGCGGAACCGTCGGGCTTTGTGAATATACCGGGGCGGTAACACTGCTTCACGTCAAGCTGCCGGACGGGCATGATTGCCTCGTCCTGCACGACGGTGGTGATATGAAGGCGGGAAACCAACTAGGGCTCACCGCCGATGTCTCGAAGGTGCACTTTTTCAATGGCAACGGGCAGACAATAAAGCGGACTGAACAAGGCTGGACTGCTTGAACGTATGGCAGCTCCTGGCGCGGGCGCGAGCCGCAGAAATCTCTGAAGAGCGGGGTTCGTCTACTCGCCCTGTCGCAAGTTGCGAAGTCGGTCGAAAAGGACGGCGAGCACGATTGCGCCACCGATAAAGCAACCCTGCCAGAACGCGTTGATACCGAGCAAACCAAGACTGTTACGGATGACCTCGATGAGTGCGGCGCCGACCAAGGCTCCAAAGGCGGTGCCGACGCCGCCCGCCAGATTGGCGCCGCCGATAACCGCGGCGGCAATGACCTGAAGTTCCATCCCGGCGCCGATGTTTGTGGTGACGGCGCCGAGCCAGCCGGTCTGAATGATGCCGGCAACCCCCGCCGACAGGGCAGAAATCATATAGACGATGACCTTGATCCTCGGCACCGGAACGCCTGTCAGTGTCGCGGCGTGCTCATTGCCGCCGATGGCAAATACATAGCGGCCGAACTTGGTCCAGCGCAGCACGAAACCGGTAATGAGTGCCAGCACGACCATGTAAAGCACTGGATTGGCGATGCCGAAAAACCAGGCGCCGCCACCGAGAGCCAATAGTTTGTCGTGATCAGGTCCGAATTCAAAAACCACAGTGTTGTTGGATGCAACCATCGCAAGGCTGCGCGCAATCGACAGCATGCCGAGCGTGACGACGAAAGGCGGGAAGCCGAGATAGGCAATCAAGACGCCGTTGAAAGCTCCGACCAGAAGAGCCGTACCGATCGAGGCGGCGATGCCGACTTCAATACTATAGCCCGCGTGCATAACCACAGCCAGCACCATGCTGCACAGACAAAGTACGGAGCCAACGGACAAATCGATGCCGCCGGTGATGATGACCAGCGTCATGCCCAGCGCGATAATGGCGACGAAGGTGACGTTGCGGGTGATGTTGTAGATGTTCTTCGCCGTCGCAAAGGAGTCCGTTGCCATCGACAGAAAAATGCAGGCTAGAATGACTGCAATCAGCACCCAGAATGTCTGGCCGCTCATGATCGTTGCAAGCCAGCTCCGTTGCTTCTGTCCGATCGTTTGGTCAAGTGTAATCGCCATCGTCGACCTTCTTCCTTCTTGTTGCAACGGATAGCATCGATCACACCTGTTCGATGGCGCCGGTAATCAGTCCCGTCACTTCCTCCGGCGAACTTGCCGCAATCTGCTTGTCGGCTACCTTTCTGCCTCGCCGCATCACGATCACACGGTCGGCGACCGAGAAGACGTCGGGCATGCGGTGGCTGATCAGGACAACGACAATGCCCTGATCCCGCAATTGGCGGATCAGATTCAGAACCTCAGCCACCTGGCGCACGGAAATGGCTGCGGTCGGCTCGTCCATCAATACGATTTTCGCTTCCGACAGCATCGTGCGGCCGATCGCGACCGCTTGGCGCTGGCCACCTGACATTTGCTTGACGAGATCGCGCGCCCGCGTCTCGGATTTGAGCTCGCGAAATATCTCGCCGGCGCGCTTGTACATGGCCTTGTGGTCGAGGATGCGAAGAGGCCATACGCCGCGGCGCAATTCCCGACCGAGGAACACGTTCGCTGCCGCCGTCAGATTGTTGCAGAGCGCCAAATCCTGGTGAACGATCTCGATGCCATGCTGGCGTGCTTCCTTCGGCCGATGAAGCACGAGATCGGCGCCGTCGAGCCGCATGGTTCCATGGCTCGGCCGAAAGTTGCCGGCGATCATCTTCACCAATGTGGACTTGCCAGCGCCGTTATCGCCCATCAGGCCGACAACCTGCCCGGCTTCGAGCGAAAACGAAACATCGTTGACTGCCTGGATGGCACCGAAATGTTTGGAAATATTGCTGAGCTCAAGAACCGCCACCAGCCTCCTCGCCTCCCAAAACCTGCGGGCTATCCATCGCACCGAACCCTGCATGTCTTCGATGCAAGGCTCCGGCGAATTCGCTTTTCCAATACCCTCCCAGGAAAAGCGATTGGGAGCATTTACGCAAAACCCTGCGACAGCGTCAACTCATTGTCCCGGCCATTGACCTTATTGTCGCAAAAATCTGTTTTGTCAGACAAATATCATTTGACGAAAGTGGCGCCCGGATATTAGCTATCAATGGGGGAGAAAAAGCATGCTGATCCTTGTGACCGGTGCGACGGGCAAGGTCGGGCGGCGCTTCATTGCTGGGCTGCTTGACGATCCGAGATTTTCCAAAGCCCGTATTCGTGCGCTTTGTCATAATCGTTTGTACGAGGCGACCGACCGTGTCGATGTCTTCCAAGGCTCGATCGCCGATCGCGATGTCGTGGCAAAGGCGCTGGATGATGTTACCCATGTCGTGCATCTCGCCACATGCAAGGAAACGCCTGAAGACATCATGGATGTCACGGTCAAAGGTCTCTTTTGGCTGCTCGAGGAGTTCCGTACGAGCGTCACCGCACGCCAGTTCATCCTGATCGGTGGTGATGCGGGTGTGGGACATTTCCACTATCGCCACGACGGCCCGATCACCGAGAACGCCCGCCATTGTGCCTATCCGGGAAGCTATGCGCTCTCCAAAGTCCTGGAAGAGGTCATGCTGGAGCAGTTTGGCATTCAGTATGGCCTCAATGGCTGTTGTCTGCGCGCGCCCTGGATCATGGAAAAGGACGATTTCAAGTATTCGCTGTCTTTTGGAGATGACGTCTTTGGCGGTCCGGACTGGAAGACGCTCGTTCCGGAAGACGCGGCGCGGCGTTATGCGGCGATGGGTACGGTGCCGCTGCTGCTCGATGCTGACGGTCGTCCGCTGAAACGCAACTTCGTTCATGTCGACGACCTTGTTTCGGCAATACTGGCAGCGATCGACAACCCGCGGGCGGAGCGGCAGCTCTTCAATATCTGCATGGATCGCCCCGTCGACTATGCTGAAGTCGCCGCCTATCTCTTGCGCACGCGCAATCTCGGCTCTGTCGACATACCGAGCCGCTTCCATTCCAATTGGATGGACAACAGCAAGGCCAAATACCTGCTGGATTGGCAGCCAAACTACGATCTCGAAATGCTTATCAACTCGGCCTGGCAATACGAGCGTTCAAAGGAGGAGCCTCGCATCGTCTGGTATCCGGGTTGATTTGGTGTGGCGGGCACGCGGTGTCCGTCTGTTTCAAGGGAGGAAACTATGAGGAAGGCATTACTACTTACAGCCGCAGTTTTAGCACTGACCGCCGGGCAGGCCTTGGCCAAGAAGCAACTCGTCATCGTCGTCAAGGGCCTCGACAATCCGTTCTTCGAAGCAATCAATCAAGGTTGCCAGAAATGGAACAAGGAGAACCCCACTTCGGAATACGAATGCTTCTACACCGGTCCGGCATCGACATCCGATGAAGCCGGCGAAGCGCAGATCGTTCAGGATATGTTGGGCAAGGCAGACACGGCGGCAATCGCAATCTCGCCGTCAAATGCAAAGCTCATTGCCCAGACCCTGAAGACCGCCAATCCGACGGTTCCGGTGATGACGCTTGATGCCGATCTTGCCGCCGAGGACGCAGCCTTGCGCAAGACCTATCTCGGCACCGACAACTATCTGATGGGCGCACGCATCGGCGAATACATCAAGAAGGGCAAGCCGAAGGGCGGCAAGATCTGCACGATCGAAGGCAATCCGGGAGCAGACAATATTCTACGCCGCGCACAAGGGATGCGCGACACACTTACTGGCCAGAAAGGCTTGACCGAGCTGAAAGGCGAGGGTGGCTGGACCGAGGTCGCCGGTTGCCCGGTGTTCACCAATGACGACGGTGCCAAGGGCGTTCAGGCAATGACCGATATCCTCGCGGCCAATCCCGACTTGGACGCATTCGGCATTATGGGTGGCTGGCCATTGTTCGGCGCACCGCAACCCTATCGCGACCTGTTCAAGCCGCTGGCCGACAAGATCGCCAGCAACGATTTCGTCATTGGTGCCGCCGACACGATCGGCGACGAGGTCGCCATTGCGAAGGAAGGGCTGGTGACAGCGCTCGTCGGCCAACGGCCGTTCGAGATGGGCTACAAGGCACCGTCGGTGATGATGGATCTGATTGCCGGCAAGCCGGTTGAAGATCCGGTCTTCACCGGGCTCGATGAGTGCACGAAGGATACAGTCGACACCTGCATTCAAAAGTAGGTTCACGGTTGGCGCACCCGGTTCAAAGGGTGCGCCATCTGTCGTTACGAGACGGATCGAGAGATCCGCTGGGCTTGACGCGCCCTGAATTCCACGCTTTGTGCTGGCGTCAATCGCAGGCGACTTCCTCGTTATTACGATTGTTTTGATCACACGTGCAGACAGTCGAAGAATGCTGAGGCAGTAGAAATAAATGCCTGACAAAAAATCGGGAAAGCCAACGGCTGCGCTCGAGGTGGTGATGGTTGACCGCTCGGCCACCACAAGGCGCCCAAATTCTCCCCGCATGACTGGGGCGAGTGTTCATGTGTCCTTGGCAGGCGAGATCGGTCTGCGAATCGTGCGCGGCGACTATCCGCCGGGCACGATCCTGCCAAATGAAGCAAAATGGTCGGAAGTCTTTGAAGTCAGCCGATCGGCGGTGCGCGAAGCGATCAAGATGTTGATGGCCAAGGGCCTGCTTTCTTCCCGCCCGAAAATCGGCAGCTGGGTCGAACCCAAGGAACGTTGGAACCTGCTGGATCGAGATGTCTTGGGCTGGTATGCGGCATCTCCTGATCGCGAATCCTTTCTGAGGGCCGTGCAAGAACTCAGGCATATGATCGAGCCGGAAGCGACTGCGCTTGCTGCGGAGCGCCGAACTGACGAGCAAATGACCGCGATCAGCCAGGCCTTGCATGACATGGATCAGGCGACATCGCTCCAGCAGCGAACAGAATCCGATACGCGATTTCACATCGCGATCTTGCGCGCCTCCGGAAATGATCTGCTGGTGCCGCTCGGCGTCTTGATCGAATCGGCGCTAAACCACCTCTTCGCCCATGTGACGCGGGAGGAAGACAATTTGCGATATGCGCTGAAACTTCATGAAAATATTGAGAAAAACATTCGACTGCAGCGGCCGAACATGGCGCGCAACGCAGTCCGCAAGGCGTTGGCAAATACCGACGACATCATCGCACGGTGGTCACGATAGATTTTTTGCATCGTGTCCGACCGGCGCGTTGCCGATAGCTTGATGCAGGGGAATTCAACCTCCTACAGTCCTCGATGCCTACCCAAAACCCGCGGCTTGTGCTACTTTCCTTGGCAACCTTCGGGGGCTGAGCCATGCGTGGGCTGCTTGCATCGGTGGCGTTGATTTTCACAGCGACGGTGGCCGCTGCGGAGAGCCCTTTGTTCGATGCCGTTGCCACTGGGAACACCGCCGTCGTCGAGCAGGTTCTGGCTACCGGTGCCGATGTCGACAGCCGGGCACGCGATCAGGCAACACCTCTTATCAACGCTGCGCTCGGAGCCCAGCTTGCCATAGCCGAATTGCTGATCGGCAAAGGGGCCGACGTCATGGCTCGGAACTCGGGCGGCTTTACGCCGCTTCATGCCGCGGCCTTTTCCGGCAGCGTGCCGATCAGCAAACTGCTTCTCCACCATGGCGCGACGCTCGACGATGCGGTCAATAAAGCAGGTGTGACACCGCTGATGGTCGCCGGTGAGGAAAACCACGTCGCTCTCGCCACGTTTCTTCTCGCTGAGGGGGCTGACGTCGGTCATGCGGAGGTTCACGGCTACACGCCAATTACGCGAGCAATCTGGAAGGGCAACTCGGACATCGTGCGGCTTTTCAAGCGGCATGGTGCGCCTTGCCCTCCGGCCAGCCGCATCGGCGAAGAAGAATACGCGAAGTGCATGGAAATCCATGATTGAATAGGAGGCACAGATGTATGCGGGGACCAGAAGCGGTGTGCGAGGAATTGCTATGGCGGTGTTCCTTCTGGCTTTGGCAGCTGTCGGTGGATCGCGGGCTTTTGCCGACGACGCGGTAAACACGGGCTACTTCGGCGGCGTGGCGATCATGGGATACGACCCCGTAGCCTATTTCACCGAAGGCAAAGCGGTGAAAGGCTCCGAGGAATTCTCCCACGAATGGCTGGGGACGCCGTGGCTTTTTGCCAATGCCAAACACCGTGAAATGTTCATCAGCGAGCCGATCAAATATGCGCCTCAATATGGCGGCTACTGCGCGGGCGAGGTGGCTCTCGGATCGGTGACGATCAACGTCGATCCGGAAGCATTCAAGATCATCGAGGGCAAGCTTTACCTGATCTACGACAAGGGATCGGCAGAAGGGTTTGCCGCTCATGTGGCCGAAGCAGCGCCGAAAGCCGATAGAAACTGGCCGAAGGTCGCAGCCGATCTCGAACGGGATCAGTATCACTGACCGGTGGAGCGCGGCTATTTGACTGGCGAAAAATAGAAGACCTTCGTGGAGTTCACGTAAGCATAGCTGGTTTCAGCGGGCGAGTTTGCAGGTCTGTAGATCGGGCCGCAATCGGCTCGTCCAAATGCGTTTTCACTCTGCTCGCAAAGCATGTCGCCATTGACGAAAACCGTTCCGGTGACCATCTGCGTCGTCGAGCGGAAGGCCGCCTTGCCGTCGCGTTCGATTTGCATGAGTGCAGCGCTTCCTGAGGGCTCGGTCTTGCCCCGGAGGAGTTTGCCCATGACGATACTTGCGATTTCTTCACCGTGCAGGCGTTCGTGCTCGTTGCCCTTGAAACCGAACGGCCACTCCGGCAGGCCGGCCTCGCGCAGAGCATCGAGGATAAACGCCAAATCCTGCTCGTTGCGGAAATGGGCATTGCTGAGACGCCAGTCCGCCAGAGAATCGCGCCCAGCCAGTAAGCGGAGTCCTTCGGCGACAGTCGCACGGGCGTCGTCGAGGCGACCGGCACGGACATAGGCCATAGCGAGTGGGGTAACGAAATCGCCATTTCCCGGAGAACCATCGCGCGCGCGTTCGAAGCTGTCGATGGCCTTCGTGTAGTCGCGCTGCAAATAAAATACCAGGCCAGCAGTATATCGGTTGATGGCGGAGAGGTTCGGATCGTGCCTGAGCGCCGTGTCCACGGCCGCGCCGGCCTCGGCATGATTGCCGGAGAACAATTGAACGTATGCCAACGCCATATGAGCTTCGGCATCGGCAGACCCGAGCGAAACTGCCTGCTGCGCCGAGGTGACCGCCTGCTCGTAGCGGCGGTCCACGACTTGCATGACGGCAAGAACGGCGTATGGCGATGAAAGAGCCGAGTCGAGCGCCAGCGCGCGACTTGCCTTCTCGTAGGCCCTTTTCCGCGCCAGCGCGCTCTGGAGAACGTCGTCGTACGCGCTTCGCCAGACATAGGCGGTCGCGTGCGCGTCGGCCGCGAAGGCCTCTGCAAAACTGGGGTCGAGCGCCTCCGCCTTGTCAAAGAGCGCCAGTGCCTCGAGCAGCCGAGAACGGCGGCCGGTACGCGTCGCCTGCTCGGCACGAAGGTAGTAGTCGTATGCCTCGAGATTGGCGGTCGGCGGATGGGTAATCCGTTCCGTCTCAGATTGAGTGAGTTTCAGGCCGAGCGCTTCGGCGATCTGCCGACTGAGCTCATCCTGCACAGCCATGACATCCGCCGCGGCGCGGTTAAATCTGTTGGCCCACAGGTGGTCGCCGCTTGCGGCATCGCTCAATTGCGCATTGACGCGGATCTGATCGCCTATCCGTTGCACGCTGCCCGCAACGACAAAACGCACGCCGAGATCGCGTCCGATGTCGGCCAAAATGAGAGGCTTGCCTTTGTACGCAAACACCGAATTACGGCCGATGACGTCAAGGTCCGAAAGCATGGTCAGATCGGCAATCAGGCTGTCGGTAATGCCATCCGTGAAATAATCCTGGCCGGCGTCGCTGCTCAAATTGGCGAAGGGAAGCACCGCTACCGATGGACGTTGGGGCACAAACGGCCATTGCCATGCGAAGACAATCGCAGCGGCCGCAATCAACAGCGCTGCAAGTGTGGCCACGATGATCGCCCGGCGGCGCGGCCGACGGTAGGCGACGACCTTGCCTGCCTCGGAGGGGTCTAACAGAACACGATAGACGCGAACCGGATCGGCTATGTTCTTCAGTTGCTGCTCACCGAGAGAGGAAAAACCGACCTCAGCCCTGTGTACCGTGTGATCGAAAGCGGTGCCGGATATGCAAATCCCGCCGGGTTGGGCAAGGCTCTCCAGCCGCGCCGCTATGTTGACGCCGTCTCCATGAATGTCCTCTCCTTCGACGATGACATCGCCGAGATTGACGCCGATGCGGAAAAACATCCGCTGCTCGGGCCGCAGCGCCGCATTGCGTTCAGCCTTCTGTTGCTGGATTTTGACGGCGCATCGCAAGGCATCCACCACGCTATGGAACTCAACGAGGATCCCGTCACCCATCGTCTTGATCAGGCGGCCGTGATGCGTGGCGATCTTCGGTTCGAAGAGTTCGTGAAGGTCGGTGTGGAAGCGGATACGCGTTCCCTCTTCGTCGATCTCGCTCAGGCGGCTGTAACCGACCACATCCGCAATCAGGACTGCTGCAAGGCGGCGCTCCATACCAGCTCTTTCCGGGTGTCCGATCCCTTGCCGTTATCTTACAGCAGGTGCCGTGCCGTTGCTATCAGAGTCGCCCGAACTGGCATCACGTTCGCCGGCCAAATGCTCCGTGGAGAGGGCGCAATCTGGAAGGCTGCTCGCACGTCCGCCCATAGAACGAGCAGCCCGCGATATCGGGTCGACAGCAGTTTCCTTCAGCATTGACCAAGATTCGGACCTGTAAGTCCTGCCTTACGGAGTCCTTCTACACGGCGGTTAAAGTCCTCGGGGTTTCGAAATGGAAGGATCCGCCGGCGGCGCTCGACAGAAAAATCAGGATTGATCCGGAGTGCCTTCTCCCAGGCCTGACGGCTCTCCTCCGACCGACCGAGGTGGCCGTAACATGAGGCAAGCAGGGCGTAGGCGGTCTCCGATTGGGAGTTTTGCTGGAGCCGCTGCTCGATGGCTGCAATCGCTTGTTCATACTCGCCGAGAGAAAAGTACGCATCGGCGCGAAATTGGAAGAGAATTTCCGGATGGTGCGGGTCGAGCCGCATCGATGCATCGAGTGTTTCCAGGGAGCCGGCGGGATCGCCGGAGAATATCTGGGTATGGGCCAGCAGTAGCAGAAGCTCGGCGGAGTTGGGCTGCAGCGCGAGGCCCTGCTGCACTTCTGCCCGCGCCCGGTCCAGTTCCCGGTTCCACATGCAAGCCATGCCCAGTGCAAAGTGGCCGTTGGGCTGTTCCTCGGCAATCTCCACGGCCTGCTGCGCGAGATCCATCCCGATCCGCAGCGAGCCTTCCGGATCGTTGCTCCAGGCGTTGACGTAGTCGAGTACGTGGGTGAAGGAGATGAGTGCTTGGGCGGCCGCATATTGCGGATCGATTGCGAGGGCGTCGGCCGCCAGGCTGCGGGCCGCTCTGTTTCCGGTTCGGGTATGAGCCGACGCCTGCTCGCGGCCACGCAATAACAACTCGTAAGCGTCGACGTCGAGTGCGCGTCCTTTGGCCAATCGATCCTGGTCGCCATGCGTGAGGTTCAGTCTGAGCGCGGCCACGATCTCCTGCGTGAGCTCATCCTGAACCGCGAAAATGTCGGTGAGGTCGCGATCAAACCGGCTGGCCCAGATATGTCCGCCATTGCTGGCGTCGATCAATTGGGCGGTGACACGCACGCGGTTGCCGGCCTTGCGCACGCTGCCCTCGAGGACATAGCGGACGCCGAGCGCCTTGGCCATCTCAGGCACTGAGGCTATTACATTCTTGTAGACGAAGGATGAGTTGCGGGCGATCACGTGCAACTCGGACAGCTTCGAGAGGTCGGTGATGATGTCCTCGCTGATACCGTCGGAGAAGTATTCCTGTTCGGCGTCGCCGCTCATGTTGTTGAACGCCAATACGGCGATGGACGGCTTGTCGGGAACGGCCGGAACTGACGGCATTTCGATTGCGGGCCGCACCTGTCGTGCCGCGGTCGGCTGCGGAGTTCCGATCTGAAGCGAATAGACCTGCATCGGTTCAGCAATATTCTTGAGCTCAATTTTGCCGAGATCGGTCACGGCAAGATCGAGCCGCGATTTCACCTGGCGGTAGGCGTCTTCGGAAAGACAGATGGCACCGGGCTTGGCAATTCCCTCCAACCGCGCAGCGATATTGACGCCGTCGCCCATCAAGTCGCCGTCGTTCTCCTCGACCACATCTCCCAGATGGATTCCGACCCGGAACTCGATGCGATGTTCAGGCGACACGCCGATATTGCGCTCAACCATGGCAGTCTGCACTTCGATCGCGCAGCGCACGGCGTCCACGACGCTGCGAAACTCGATGAGGCTTCCGTCACCGGTACGCTTGACGACCCGGCCATTGTGCACGGCAATGGTCGGATCGACCAGGTCGCTGCGCAACGTTCTCAGCCGCGCCAGGATGCGATCCTCGTCCGCACCGGCGAGGCGGCTGTAGCCGACCACATCCGCGACCAGGATCGCCGCCAGTTTTCGCGTCACGCTCGTAAGTCCCAATTCCTCGTCGGATCAAAATAACACAGTGTGATCGGCAACGCCGCCAAATCCGATTGCGTTCGCTAAGAAGCGGTCCGTGGCGGGTTGCTTGGACTTGAAGATGGTCGGTGAAGCCTAAGCGATATCCGCGGCTAAGCTCCGTCTTTCAGAGAGAAGGCAAGGACGTAGTCGCCGACATCCTTCGAATAGGGTGCGCCGCCAACCGATATCAGGACATATTGCTTGCCTGTTTTCGGCGAGACGTAGGTCATGGGCGTCGCGCTCGAGCCGACCGGCAGTGGGTATTTCCAGAGCTCGGTACCGTTCTCGGCGTCATAGGCACGGATATAATAGTCCTGGAAGCCGGCGAAGAAGACGACGCCGCCGGCGGTCGCCGAGGTGCCGGCATAGCTCGGCAGGCCCATCGGCATAGGCAGCTTGGTTTTGATCTTGAACGGCCCAAGTTCTTCGGCTGTGCCGGCCGGAACCTGCCACGCGATCTTGCGCGTCTTCAGATCGACTGCAGTGACGGTGCCGAAGGGCGGTTGGGTGCAGGGAACGCGGAGCCTCGATGTCCACATCTCGGTGGCCATGGCGTAAGGCGTACCGCGCTGCGGGGCGGAGGGGCCGTGGGCGGTCGTGGTGAGGGCAAAGTCGACATACTCCTCGCGTGGGATGAGTGCGAAGAGACTGGGCACGCGGATATCGTTCATGAAGACCCTGTTGTTGGGCAGATCGACCGATACGCTTCCCCAGTTGAGACCACCCAGATTTCCCGGCTGCTGGATTGCATATTGCGTGCCGATCGGGGTGAAATCGCCGTCATAGCGCATTTTACGGAAAGCGATGCGGCATGCCAACTGATCGAACATCGTCAGGCCCCAGGCCGTCTGCTCCGTCACGCGCTCCGCACCGATTGTCGGCATGCCGACGGAGTAGGGCTGCGTCGGGGAGAGTTTCTCTTCGGGCACGCCGCCTTGCTGCGGCACCGGCTTCTCCTGAACTTCGGCAAGCGGTGTGCCGGTTCGGCGGTCGAGGAGAAAAAGCTGCCCGCGTTTGGTGGTCTGCAGCAGAGCAGGCACGGTGGCGCCATTGCCGTCAGGCAGATCGACCAGGACCGGTTGAGCCGGCAGATCATAGTCCCAGATATCGTGATGGACGGTCTGGAACTTCCATTTCTCTCGACCCGTCGTCACATCGAGTGCCACCAATGTCGCGTTGTATTGATCGGCGAAGGCAGGGCGATTGACGCCGTAATAATCCGGCGTGGTATTGCCGAGCGGTGCATAGATGAGGCCGAGCTTGTCGTCGAATGCGGCCGTCGTCCACATGTTGGGCGTGGCCCGCGTATAAGTCTGGCCCTCCGGCGGGAGTTTGGTGATCTGCGGGTTGCCGAGATCCCATGCCCATTCGAGCTCGCCGGTGACGACGTTGAACGCACGGATGACGCCAGAGGGTTCGCCGACCTCCTGATTGTCCGTGACCCAGCCTCCGACGACGATCAGGTTGCGGGCAATCAGTGGCGCCGATGTCTGGAAATAATAGCCCGTCTTGACTTCGCCCATGCCCTGGGAAAGCTGCACGGTGCCATTGTCTCCGAAGTCCTTGCAGGGCGCGCCGGTCTTGCTGTCGATCGCCAGGAGACGGGCATCGATCGTCGTCTGCACAAGGCGCTCATTGCAAAGACCATCGGCGGACTGGGTTTCCGTCGGCATCTTGTAGTAACCGAGGCCGCGGCAGCGCTGCCAGTAAGGCGCCGTCGCCTTGGGATCGAAGGTCCAGCGGGGTTTGCCGGTATCTGCATCGAGCGCTGCGATCACATCTGTCGGCGTGCAGGTGTAGACGGTATCGCCGATCTGCAGAGGCGTGTTCTGATCGGCGCCATCGCCTTTTCCGGTGCGATATGTCCAGGCGAGATCGAGCTTGGAAACATTTCCGCGGTTGATCTGATCGAATGGGGAATAACGATCTCCTGCCGTGGTGCGGCCATAGGATGTCCAGTCGGAGGGAGAGTTGTCGCCCTTGACGACCTTATAGGCGGTAATGTCGGCGGAGGGCTGGATGATCCCATGCGGCACGAAGCTGAGACCGAAACCCGCGACAAAGATGAGAGCGGTCACCAAGGCGCCGCCATAAAAGAGCTTCCGGTTGGCGGCCGGGGAAAGCGACGGTGCAAAGAGAAGGGCAAAGCCCGCCAGCGCGATGGGGGACATCAAGCGGGCAAACAGCGCCCAGAAATTGAGACCCGACTCCCATAGCGCCCAGGGAAGGGTGAAAACGGCGACGAGCAGGACGATGAGCCCGCCTGGCGTCTTCCGGCGCCACAGCAGAAGGGCGGCAACCAGATAGGCCAGCCCGACGATTGCGTAATAGGGCGAGCCGCCAAGGCGCAGCAGCCAGGCGCCGCCTCCGATCAGTGCCAGTCCGATAAGGGCAAGAACAATACAGAACAGGGTGGCCAGAAATTTCATAGTCTCCTCATCCAATCCGCCGCCCGATCACCTGGATTCCAACTCCGACCGTCGCATGGCCCTCGGGAAGCACAGGGCCATGGGTTGATGGTCAGAGACGCGTCTTCGGGAGAGGGCTGCTCTCTCGTTCAATTTTACCTGATGTACCTGTGGTCACTGACACGCGGCCCCGACCCGGCAATGATGCCGCTGCCGCTCTGCGGCAACGGCTTGCCATTCCAAATCGAGTCAATACTTCTGAAAGGGGCACAGATGGTTCTCGGCGAAAAGCTTGATCTAGCGAACGGGCGACCGACAGGATTCGACTATATGCGATTACTGTTAGCCTTTTCAGTGCTTTGGATACACACGGCCCGTGTCACCTATGGCGACGACCTGTTTCTCTGGGAGTCGCCCTTCCGCCCTGTCATCAAGTCAGTTCTGCCCATGTTCTTTGTCCTGAGCGGGTTTCTGGTGGCCGGCAGTCTCGAACGATCGAAGACATTGGTCTCTTTTCTCGGCAATCGATTTATCCGGATCTATCCCGCTCTCGCGGTAGAGGTGTTGCTGGCTGCCTTTATACTCGGAGCGATCTATACAGAGTATGACCTGCGTGACTATTTCACCGATCCTCAATTCTTTACATATCTGATGAATGTCACAGGGCACATTCACTTCAATCTACCCGGGGTATTCCTTGATAATCCTGACGCCGCAATGGTGAACGGGCAGCTCTGGACGGTGCCCTTCGAGCTTGAGTGCTATGCCGTGATCGCCGCGCTCTTCCTGCTCGGCGTAGTCAGGCGGCGGGTGATTGCTCTTATCGCCACGCCGGCGTTGATCATGGCCTTCGGTATTGCAAGATATTGGAAACATGGAAGCGATTGGGCAACTATGCCGACGACCGCGTCCGGCAATCTGCTCATTTGTGCTTTTCTTGTGGGGGTGACCTTCTATCTCTACAAGGACAAGGTTCTTTGGGATATCCGAATTTTCCTCGCCTCTGTGGCAATGATTTTGTGGGCCTACTGGTTTACCTCCTTTGGGGACTTCATTGCCATTCCGGCCATGGGATACGTCACGGTCTTCCTTGGTCTCACCTCGCCCCGCAAGCTCGGCGTCCTGCGTGGGGCCGACTACTCCTACGGCGTCTTCCTCTATGGCTATCCGATCCAACAGGCGTTCGTAGCGCTCGGCCCCTGGGCGCATAACTGGTGGTTGAACGGCATCGTCTGCAGCATTGTTGCCGCTTGCTTTGCCGCCTTCTCGTGGAGATTCATCGAAAAGCCGGCGTTGAAATTGCGGAAACAAGTCACCTGGCTCGAAAACCTCAGTCTCCAACGCAGCGTAAAACGGCAACTGGCCGGCGCGGTCTCGAAATAGGTTTGTCGATATCGGCCTCGAGGCTGGCAATTCCATCGCAGGTGCTCAACCGGCAAGAACATCAGCAGGGCTCGCCATAGCGGCGGCCCTGTTTCGTTGTTGCCTGACCGATCGCCTCAGATAAATATCCGGGTCCATCGTAGGGGCCGAGTTTTCCCTAGGCTGCTGCGCAAACCTTGATGCGGTCGATGTCACGCTTGCCGGACGAGCTGTTCGTTGCCAGCGCATATGCGCTCGAGCGTAAGCCTATGGCCAAATTCATCTTTTCAGGGATATCAATTTAGCGTTCAGTTCGAGAGAACGCCGCAGCTGCATTATCGGCTCCTGTATAAGCCTCAGATACCTAAATCTATCTGACCGCAATATTCAAGGATTTCTTGGGTTTAATCGGTAGAGCGGCCCCGCTGGATGAATAGTCGAATATTCTCCGGCGTTGTTCCGTCGATTTGCTAGGCTGCTGTTAGCAATATTTTAACCACAATAGGTAAAATACTTTGATCGGACTTCGTTTCGACTTTGGGTTTTGTCATGTCATCGAGGGCTGACGGTGACTTGAAGGAGGTGTGAAGAAAGGATCAGAATAATGATGAAGAGCACGCTCGTCGTGGTTGCCGTCTCTATCGCCGCCGGAGCGACCATTCGGGCCTCGGCCTTTGCAATCTTTGCATTTCTGGTGGTCACGGCCTTGGGCGGCGTGATCCTGCTCAAAGGTTCCTCCTTGACGGAGGCGGTCGTTTCTTGCGTCGAAGTGCTTGTATTGATGGAGATATGCTATCTGGTGGGTCTATTCGCTTTCTCCTTGTGGCATATTCAAAAGCGCCGCAAAAAGAACTCCATTACTGAGCGCTCCCATGTTACCGGCAAGCGTCCTCACGGGTAATGATATGACCGAGGCGGCAGAATGCTCGGCTGCGCTATGTCAGGGTGCTAAAGCGCGGCGCGATCTTTTAGGTTCGCTTGGCCCGCGCTTTAGTCTCTGGTTTTGCGCATGTCTCTATCGCAAAACTGCAACACAGTTTTACGCGACATGCTTTAGGAATCGACTTTGGGCAGCAACGCGTGCCGGGAAAGCAGCGCCGACAGCGTTTTTGCCATGATCAGGAAATCCAGCCTGAGCGTCCATTTGGATAAATATTCGACGTCGAGGGAAATTCCGTTCCGATAGCTGACGTCGTTGTGCCCGCTGGCTTGCCAATGGCCAGTGAGGCCGGGACGGACGGCCATGTAGGCATAGGCATGTTCACCGTAATGCGGCAGCTCTTCTTTGGTAATGGCGCGAGGCCCGACGAGGCTCATTTGACCCAGCAACACGTTGATCAATTGCGGCAGCTTGTCGAGGCTCGATCGCCTCAAAATATCGCCGACGACCGTAACGTGCGCGTCGGTCGTTGCGTCGGATCCTGTCGTCCGAAACCTGAGGCAACCAAACTCTTTTCCCTTATAACCGATCCTGCGATGAGAATTGAAAACAGGGCCCCAATCACTTAGCGTGACGATGACTGCCGCCGACAGAAGGAGCGGTGACAGAAAGAATAAGAAACTTGCCGCAATGATGATGTCCAATGCGCGCTTCAGAATTCTGCTGATCAGACGGGGTTGTGAGGAATTGAATGGACGCCTTTCCTGTCGAGCCCTGGCGAAATCCCGCCAAGGTCCGGTTGGGTTGATGCCCTGATTTTTTCCCGCCACCCGCGTCTCCGTTAGACGAATTCCAGAAATCACATCCAAAGCTTTGTTTTAATGCAAGTTTGATGTCTGTGACCGAGGTCATAATCATGAATAAATTCTTTATTCTCTTAAGAAATTCTTGCGAATATTAAAAGCATTACCTTTTCTTTTGACTGTATAGCAGAGATCTATTTAGATTTATTTTAAAATTCGGCGTTGTTATTATATTTGCCAGATGTATTCTGCAGGCGGACAATTGTCATAAATTGTATAAAAATCGTCATGCCGCCCCTAAGACTTGTCTGCGATAGAATTCAATATGAATTTTATGCTATATAAATATGAGGATTATTCATAATAATGTATAGTTTGAGCACGAATTTTTTATTTTATTATTGTTTGACTTTCTAATTTAATCTATTAGGAATGTCGCTCCAGATAATAAGTTGTTTAGTCTGTGTGGAGTTGTGCGTATGGACGGGGTGATCAGTACCAGGGACAACAGAGCTAGAGGAAACGCGGTGCGAATAAGCGAAGCGGTTACTTGCGGGTCTGCAGCTATTGTTTACGGTGGCCGGGCGGATTTGGATCACGAGTTCCCGTTTTGCCGCTCGAGTGTTCGAAAGTTTCGCCGCGGTGAGATTATTGCCGGCGCCGGCGTCGTCCTCGACGTGTTCGCCCGCGTACAGCGCGGAATGGTAAGCGCAAGCACCCCGCTTGCCGATGGACGAGAGTTCATCGTGGAAATCGTTCCGAAAGGCGGCTTGATCGGCGAATTGGAGGTGCTCCGCAAGCAGTCTCTCAGCCTGGAATATCGGGCCTCGTCGGATTGCGAACTGCATTACTTCGACGGTCGGTTGCTGCGGGACCTGTGTGCGAACGATCCGCAATTTCAGGTGAAGATCCTGTCGAAGGCGCTGGCGCGTGTTTCCGAACTGGAACTGCGGATCATTTCCAATGCCGGATCGAGCCTAAGACAGAGACTGGCCCGGACGCTGCTGCGTCTTTCTGCCCTGTACAGAATGGATGCGCAAAATAGCGGCGACGAGCTGATCATCTCCCAGCATGAGCTGGCCGCGACACTTCCGGCGTCGCGTGAAAAGGTCAACCAATGCCTGCGGCGCCTGCGCGAGAGCAAAGTGGTCGACGGGACACAGGGCAAAATCCGCATTCTCAATCGGAAGGCGCTGGAGGCTTATGCCGAGGGGGCGGGTCTCGCCTGAGGCGTTGCCGCGATAAAAAACGGAACGGCAGAAAGCCTCGACAGAACCCGCCGCCGGCGGGTTTTGTAATGACAGTGCGAGTTGATAGTCAGACGAAGCAGGCGGAAAGATCAGGTTGGCGTGTTAGCACTTGTCTTCATGCACGTCGTCCCAAAATCGCTGCGCATTTTGGGACGACGTGCATACTTAGACTTCGCTCTCGGAAGCATTCCTCCAGTATTTCCAGCCTTCACCTTGGATGAGCCCGTGATCGGACAGGTCCTTCCAGCTTCTGTAGGTGCCTGTATCGTCGTAGACGAAGTCATCCATGTCCTTGCCTGAGGAGTATACGGTATATTCTTCCGTATGTTGGGACCGGTGTGCCGCATCGGCGACCTTGTGCACGAAGGTCGACAGGAACTTGAAATGCAGAAGGGCGCCGGATACGCTGAGTGCTCCGCGCATGTCGCCCAAATTCAGGGAGAGCGGCCAGACCTGGTGCGATGATTTGAGAAACAGACGTTCACCCGCCACATAGACGAGGGGTATCTTGTTGAGCGCGGGGCCGTCCCAGAGCCGGTCGTGGAAATAGACGCGCCCGCGAACGCCGCCCTTGATCCATATTGTCCAGTTGCGTTTGTCGAAATGCGCCACATAGCCGGAGCGGTCGAAGAGATTGCAGACCTCGAGCGGGTTGCGACCGGGTTCGCATATGTTTTCGAGAACGGGATGCGGGCTGTACATGTCGATCATCACCGAGCGGAGGGAATGGCCGCCCATGGAAGCGATATAGGAAGTCAATTGATCGATCGGCCGTGTGTCGCAATGCGGATAGACCAGGAACTCGTCTGCATCGACATACAGGACCCACTTCTCCCGGCAGTGGCGGTTAATGACTTCGTTGATCCAGTCGTTTCCGAACCTCGCCGCCTTGTAGGAACCATGGGCCGAAAGAAGGGAGACATCGTCGAAGCCGGACAGCAACTCGGCCGTGCCGTCGGTCGAGCCGTTGTCGATACAGATGAAGTGCTCGAAGCCGAGATCGCGATAATACTGAAGGAAGAAGGCCAACCGGTGCCCCTCGTCACGGATGACGCAGATGACGACGTGGCGCGCCTGCTTGAGCCCGTTGCGCAGCAGGTCATAGCGAACCTGCCGAGCCTTGAGCGACCGGCGCAGACGGGCTTTCACGTAATGCGAGATACTGACGGCGGAAGCCCGATAACTCATATTCTGTCCTGAAGATTATCCATTCCTGGAATGAATGGATGAATACTTTGCGCTTCCGTCTGCAAATCCACGGCTCGACCGGCGACGCTGAGTTCAATCACGCGGACATTCAAGTCGGACCAACAATACATCATCATACGGCGTAGTCGCCAACCAGCAGGCTCTGGACCCTGGGGTTGGGTCCTTGTTTCTCAATTGCGTTCTCGATGCGCGCCCGTATAGACCGGTATTTATACAGCATCTTCCGATCGAAGGTTATCCCGCGATACAGCGAGTTGTAAATCGGATGTGCTTTGCGCAGGTCGACGTATACTTGGCTTTCCTTATCGGTCCACGGAAAGAAAGTTCCATGCCATGGCTTCGGATGCGCCATATAGTGGACGATCGACAAGGAGGAGATGTTCACCAGATGAAGGAATTGTTTGGGAAAGTTCCAGCGGTTCGATACCAGGATCAGCGATGAACCGCAGACGTAATTCAATGCACCCTGATCATGTTTGCCCTCGCAGGCCTCGGGATTTCTAGCGAAAAGCTCGAGCGCCTCCTGCCCGATCCAGCCGTTTCGATGGAATTTCAGGACGCCTGCGTTGAAATAGTGGCTGTCCCTTCCGGTGTCGAGGAAGTCATGGATCGCCGTGTAATCGCGCGCCGCGAAAAACCTGCCCTCGGGCACAGTGGCACTTTCGAACGCGCCGAGATCGCTAACGATCTGGGTATCCCCATCGAGGTAGATGATCTGGGTATAGTTGGAAGGCAGGATCTCGCAAAGGACCAGCTTGGCCATTGTGCTGACGCTGATGCGTCCTTGGAAATGCGAATTGTCGAGCTTGCCGAGCGAGTCCTGCAGCGCTTCGGTCGCATCGGTCAATATGACCCCACTCCTTGCGAGCAGGGCTTTCAGCTCTTCGAAATTGTCGAGATGTTCCGACATCAGAACGCAGACGTCGGTCGCAGGGGTTGCGAATTTGCGAGCTTGAAGCGCCGAGAGAATGGTCGGAAATGAATACTCGACATCCGTGACGTAGACGACGCACTGGTTGTTCATGTCATCACCTTTCCGATTGGGCGCAATACAAGTGAATCGGTATTGTCTTTGCGAGGCGAGGGACCATTTGTGAATTGAGCCGACGGGTCTGTCATATGAAGGCCCTGTTCGGTATATATAGGCCAGCATCCAGTGCGCTGGTGCTGAATCGGTGTCTGGCTGTCGGCGGTTTTTGTATGTTTCATTGTTGAGATATTCACCATGAAGAGTGCCTTGCCTGTCATAAGGCTATGTTTCGACATGTTGTTTCGCGGTACGGCGATTGGTGCCGGGACCCTTGTCGGAATGCGGAGGGAAGGGGGATTGTCATGTTGATCACCACACTCGGGGCAGCGGTGATTTCGATCGCTGCCGGGGCTTCCATCCGCGCCTGGGCTTTCGCGATTTTTGCAATCCTGGTGGCAATCGGCTTCGGCGGCGTGGCTTTTGCCGGCGGGTCTTCCGTGATCGCGGCCATGCTCTCCGGTATCGCCATCCTCGTGCTCATGGAAATCGGCTATCTGGCAGGCGTGTTCCTGTCGGGGCTTTTGCGGCGCAGTGCCAAGCTGCGCGAAAACAATTCCGTTGCAGATAGCGTCGCGACCACCAGCGAACACCCGCAAGGCTGACGTCGACATAAAGCCTGCAGCATGGCCTTCCGCGACTGACCTCCGACGGCGTTTATTCGATGGACTGCTTTTACAGGCGATCCTTGAAAGATGCGGTGCGGCCGGCCGGCTTCGGCCCAATGCGGGCACGCCGATGGCTCGACGAGATTGCCATCCCGCGCCCTGGCGGAGTTCCAAAGCCGGCGTCATCGTGTTGAAAACATCGGCGCTCTCATCAGAGATGTCGATGCCTCCAGCGGGGTTCGATTAGCGAGCGATCGGGTCGCGCGCCGGGGAGAGGTATTGGTTGCCAGGCAGCCGGCCGCCAGACCTGCCGTGGTGCTGAACAGCAAGCCGAGATCCGTGCCGCTCCCCGAGATCGCCGCGGAGGCGACCTGCGCGATGGATGCCATAACCGCAGCGTTTCCGATCGCTTGCGTCTCCCGATCGCCTGACATGTGCCGGCCGGAGGCCCTTGCAAGGCTGTACAGGAAGGCGGCGAAGAGAAGAGTGCCGGTCAATCCGACATTGGAGAGCAACGCAGCGATAAAACTCGAGGCCCGAACCGTGCCGAGCCCGGCGCCGAAGGTGGCGGTATCGACGAATGCGATCAATGCCAGTGTATTCCAGGCGGTGCGCTCTTCACCGGATTGCGATTGGAGCTTGTCCGACAAGGTGGTGCTCATCAGGCCGGCGATGGAATTCCACGCATCGGGGACAAGGCTGAGTGCGACGATGGCGCAGGGAATCAAAAACAGCGTGATCACCAGGAAAGTCACATGCGGGGTCTTGGCGGGGCCGCCAATCAGTCGTTTCAGGCAAAACAGAACGAACATGCAGACAACGAAAATGCCGGCAATATAAGCGGTTGTCGATGTGCAGAGGACGATCGTCGGGCCGATGAAAAGCGTTGCAAGTCCTGCCATACGGCTTTGGACGCGCTCCAGCCAGAGCAGAAGCGTGAAGGAAAAATAGGCTAATGCGACTGCGCCATAAGTGCTTGCTTCGGGGAACGGGCCGACGATGCGTTTGAAGCCGCTGATCGTCTCGGCCGTATGCATCGTATAGTTCGCGTTTCTGATGACATCGAGCAGGTAGGACTGGTCGGTCAGGAATGTTCCGATATCAATCAATGCCAGGGTAAAACATGCGATCGAGGCGACGATTAACTGCAGTGCGATGAAACGGGCATAGCCGAGCCTGGCAAGCCCCGAGACGACGGCAAAGCAGGCGAGGTCGCCGAGCAGATAGACAGACTGGCTGAGATTGGACGAACCCGGCGACAGGGGAGCGGCCACCGTCGACATCATGCCCGTGGTGTCTCGTGCAGAGGAGTAGACGAGGGTCGCGCCTGCAAAGATGCGCGGCAAAAAGAAAGATGATGCCACGGAAAACAAGATGTAGGCGGCAAACCAGAAACCGGGACCCGGATAGGCCATGCTGGCGAGCGTCGCCTGTGTTTGAGCCGGGCGCAGCAGGGCGGCTACCACGAGAAAAAGCACGAGAAGATGGCTTGGCTGGATGCTGCTGCCGCCGAGCGCGGGCAATTGCAGAGCCGCGGCCGCTCCGAGCAGCGTCGACAGGCAAAGGGTCGTGATCGCAAAACGCGCGCCGTTGACCATGCTGAGCAGGCCAAGCAGCAGAACGATGAAGCCGATCGGTTCTATCGACATGCTTCAGATCCCGATCCGGACGGAGCGGCGGAGGCATCGGGTTTGTCGATCCGCCTTCCGGCGCAATGCCCGAGGCGAAAGCCGCCAGCTGTCGTTCATGGTCACGACCGCCCCCTAATTCGATCCCGTCTGGGATACCCAGCCGGGAGCCGCGTGATTGTCGCCTGCTACATCAGACAGCGGGACTGCCGAGCTTTGCTGCTGTGGCGCGGACTGCAGCTGCAGCGGAGGCGACGGCGTCTGGAGATCCGTGTCGATGCCGATTTCGACGACATCATGCGGCCGCAAGCTGGTCGTCTCGTCCGCCTCGATGTTGCGATAGGTGCCATCGTCGTTGCGACGCACGATCCTGTAGTTCTTTTGCGCTCTGCCAAGACCCGGCACGTCCGTATTCATCTGGGCGAGTTGCGCGCTGTAGCCAGCCTGTTCGCCCAGAAGCTGGGCCACCTGGATGTCGATCGCAGCCCTGCCGATCGCGAGATTGACCTGGTTGAGCAGCTCCTGGTTTTCGCTGTTCTGCCGGTTGACGATATTAATCTTCGAGCGATCGGCTTCGCTGAGCCCCTGGCGAGCCGTAGTCAGGGCGACCTCGAGATCGATCAGGGTGCCTTGTGCGTCCGCAACGCCGCGGTCGACCGTGACCTGCCGGGAATTGCTGACCAGACCCTTGCTCACCAGGCTGTTGACATTATCCAGTTCCTTTTGCGCAAGGTCGATCTGCCGCTTTTGCGAATTGATCTTGGCCTCGAGTGATTGGACCTGCTGGCCGTAGAGACGGGCGAGGTCGCTCGCCGCTTCGATCTGGCTTTCGATATCGACGCGTCGCAGCCGCATCAGGTTCAATTCCTGCGCCTTCAGCTTGTCCACATCGGGTGTTCCGGCGAGTTCTGCAGGGATCTCGAAACTCTGTTCGCCGGCGATCTCGGCGCGCAACCGCGCCTGGCGCATCAGAAGATCACGCCGGTTGAGAATGGCCGTTCGGTAGGCGCCGGCAGCCTCGATCCGGTCGCGCTCGAAGACGGTATTCTCTTCGCGCTCCCGAAGGAAGCCGCCGGCGATGCTGACGGCCTTCATGACCGTCATATCGGCCTCAAAAGCATAGCGCCCGGGGGTCTGCACGGTCCCGGTTACGAAGATCGGCGCATGCTGGGCAATTTCCACGGCGATGAACGGCTTTCCCGGCAGTTCCGCCTTTTCGGAGAGCGCGGTGGCGATCGCATCGGAAACCTGCTCCGTCGTCTTGCCGATCGCCTGCACCTGGCCGGCGATCGGAATCGCCAGATTACCGGCATCGTCGACTGTATATGTTCCGCCGAGGGCCTCCCAGCTGGCATACCGGGAATCCGACGATCGCCATTCGACGACACGCAGTCTCACCTGATCTTCCGGCACGAGGGTATAGTTTTCCGCATGCGCGACACTCCAGCCGGTCACGCCGGAGAGTACCAGCAAGGCAAGGGCGATGGAGATGAGGCGACCGGACAAGGATGTGCGCTGCATTGTCTGCTATCTCCGTTTCGTTGCGATCGACGGCGAAGGCATTTCGCGCGGCGCGGGATTGCCGAATTCCAGGATGCGGGACGGAGAGAGGCGGCCGACAAGAAGGTCGGAAAGCGCCAGCAAATTGCCGTTCAAGCGTCCCCATCGGTCGATCAGGCGGTCATTGAATAATAGACCCCGCGTATTCGCCAGGATGTTGCGGCCGATCTGTGCGACAGCACGGCCCTTCGACATCGTGCCCTTCCGGATCAGGTAGACAGGATTGGCAACCTGCGAATAGCCGAGCCTTCGGCCGGGCTGGCGCCCGGATCTGACGCCGAGATGCACGCCGCGAGCGCCTTCGACACGCACGGACCTGCCGTAGCGGGCGATGGACCGGCTGAAATCGACATCTTCGAGCCAGCCGTAGAGCGGTAGCTGTTCATCGAAGGCCAGCGCGTGCTGGAGAACGGGTGAAAGGCGAACCGCCATGTTGCATCCGTAGGCGTTATAGACCTCCGTCACCTGCTCGGCCCCTTCACCGGCTGTTTCAAGAACCTGCAGGGCCTTTGGCATGCTGAGGCCGCCATCGAGGATGCCGTCGGCCAGGACTTCGCCAGTGGCGATCGTCACGTCGGGGTTTGCTGCAAAGACAGCCGCCATCCGCGACAGGAAGGTCGCGGCGGGAATGAAGTCGTCATCCAGGAAGATCAGAATATCCGTGTCGGCGGCGGCCTGGATGATCCTGTTGCGCTGGGAGGTCAGGCCACGGCTGCCGACGATGACTTCCACATCGAGGCGGTCTGCGAGGCCGGCGGCGTCGTCGATCACGGGCACGCAGACGATCAGCCGCTCGGCCTGGTCCGGCAGGGCCGTGAGATAATCGACGGTCTCCTTGAGTATCGAGGGGCGGCCTGCCGAAGCAATCCCCACAGCCAGTCGCAATGGGCGGCGCGCGCGGCCCGCCATGGCTTTAGCGCCGCAAGGAACAGGCGCCGGTCCGATCGGGCTGTCCTGCCTTGTTGCTTCTGCCGAAGGTGAAGTCATGACTCTATTCTTTTCGGTGCATGGTTGATGATCGCGCCGAGGATCTCCGCGCCGACATTCCGCAGGGTCTCGATGACGTGCATGGTGTCGTCGATGGAGGTGTGCCCGTGCGAGGTGACCACGAGGACACCGTCCAGTTCCGGCGCGATCGCATTGACATCCGACGAAGCAGAGAATGCGGAAATGTCGACGAATATGGCGTCGAACTCCTTTTTCAAGTCGGCGAAGCTCAACTGCGTGCGGCGGGAACTGAGGCGAATGGCCGGCGTTACCGCTTCGACTTTGCCGAGGGGTAGGAATTTCAGCGTCGGGGTGAGGGGCAATGCCGCCGTCCGGATCAGTTCGCCATTGTCGAGAACGTCGACGAGGCCTGTGGAACTATGGGGCGCGATCGATTTGCTGAGCGACGATTTCTGCGCAGCCGCATCTATCAGCAGCGTCTGCGCTCCTGATATCGACGAGAGCACCGCAAGTTCGCATGCGATGGTCGATGCCCCGCTGCCGGGATTAACGGCGACGATTCCAATGACGACCCGACGTTTGCGCCGAAGACCAACGACCGTCGCGCTCAGCTCCGCCATGCCTGGAATAGCAGGATAGGCGGCTCCGGTGCCGCTGCTGCCGGTACCGGCGGGGAAACGCGCAGAGTGACCATTGCGGGTCCTCGATGTCGCCAGCAAAGTGACAAAGGGCAGCCCACCGGCTTCCGAGATCTGATGGGGCCGGACGATCCGGCGATCGCCAGCGTGCCTTATCATGGCGAGTGCGAAGCCGACGCCAAGACCAACCGCCGCAGCAAAGGCGATGATGAGCGTGCTGCGTGGTCTGGCTTTCGAAAGAGGCAGGGTGGCCCGAGAGACGATCGTGGCATCCGACACCGGGTAGGTGATGCGCTGCCTGGCTTCGGTCAGCTGATTCAAGGTATTTTCATAAAGGGTGCGGCGGGCGTCAGTCGCGCTCTGCAGCTCCGCAAGCTTGAACTGATCGCGCGGATTGCTCGTGAAGCTGGCCAGGGCACTGGCAGCTTCGGCCAGTCCGCGCTGCTGCTCGCTTACGAATCTGGTCAGCCACTCGCTGTATTGCCGGGACGCATTGGCCTTCATTGCGATATTCTTCTGGATATACTGCCTGGCCAGCGTGTCGGCGATGTCGACGGCCTGCTGCGGGGTCGACGCTGCAGCCGATATCTCGATGATCGTCGAACTCCCGATCCGGCGTACTCCCATCATGTTCAGCAGCGTGGCGACCGCCCGATCATGGATCCGCCCGTCCTCGATCTGCTGTTGCGGCTGTCTGTCACGCGGCCCTGCGCCCGCCGCTTCCTGCGATGCCGTATCCGGTTCGGAAGAAGCGCCCATCAACCAGTTCTTTGCCCGATCCTGCAGCGAAGGCGTCTGATCGACAAAGTCAGGGTCGGTATCGAGACCAAGTGCCGTTACCGTTCCACCGACGACATCGCTGGATTTGGCGATCTCCAACTGTCCCTCGATGAACGCGTCTTCCGCGAAAGCCCTCTGTGCTTCGGAGCCGCTGACCTGGGGGACGATCACAAGTTGCGTGTTGGCAACGAACGTCGGTTCGGCGGTCAGCACGTAGCTCCCTGCCATTACGAGGAAAGCGAAAGTCGTCGCCGCAATCCACAGCCAGCGCATTCTGAGAAAGAAGAGCATATCCCGCAAGGTGAGCGGCGAATTCCCACCGGTGGCTGCGGCAGGCAGAGATATCGGAGAAACACCGCTGAAGATCGTGCTTGAGGTCATGTCGTCCTAATCCAAAATGGCGAGCTCACGAAGTAACCAGGTAATGGCAGCTTGGAGGGACGGGGAAGTAGCGTGTCTTCCGACTCCAGGCATGATCGGCGGCTCTTCCCATGAATGCTCAATACGAGCCGCGCTGCGAAAACAGAGCGGGAATGGTCTTGGCAATGATGATGAAGTCCCGGCCGAGCGACCAGTTGTTGAGATAATGAACGTCGAGGGAAACCCGGTACTCGTAGCTGACATCATTGCGCCCGCTGGTCTGCCAGTGACCGGTCAGGCCCGGGCGGACGGCCATGTAGGCCCATACATGCTCGCCGTAGCGCGGCAATTCCTCGGCCGTGATCGGCCGGGGGCCGACCAGGCTCATGTCGCCACGCACGATATTGATCAGTTGGGGAAGCTCGTCGATGCTCGACCGCCTGAGGATATCACCGACGGCCGTGATCCTCGGATCGTCCTTCAGCTTGCGTGTCTCTTCCCATTCGCTTCGCGCAGCCGGGTTGTTTTGCAGCAATTCGGCAAGCTGAGCACTCGCATCGGTCTTCATCGTGCGAAACTTGAGGCATCCGAACGGCGCTCCGCCGACGCCGATGCGCGTATGGGAATAGAAGACCGGGCCGCGGTCGCTCATCTTCACGATCATTGCGACGATCAACAGAAGTGGGGAAAGCAGGATCAGCGCCGTAACTGCGATGACAAGGTCTAGCGCGCGCTTCGACGATCTGCCTGCCGCACGAGGCCGGGACGAATGGAGATCGCCGCCTTTCGCGGTCCGTCCGACGCGCGACCAAGCCTCGAAACTATGTGCTTCCCATGTCATCGGTGGTCTCCAAAACATTCCGATTAAGAACCGTTCAAAGTTTGCTGCGCCGCACTCTGGTTGTCTGTTACCAAGGTCATAATCCTTAACAAATTCTTTATGCTACTAACGGGCAATCGAGAATTCGGATTACACCTTGATGGCCTTGTTTTCATTTAAAACGACAATCTAATCTAATTCGTGGTGATTATCCACTGACGCTTATTTATCAGTTTTGATGTCATCACTTTGATTATTGCCGTTTTTTATTCAGTAAGCCATTTTAATAGGCAGTGAGCTTCGATCTCGTGGCGGGTTTTTGACTTCTTTGAGATTTTTTGTCCATTTTTCGGTGTATATTTGCTTTGAAGTTAAATATATACTTTATCTTTACGTCATATCGCCGTGATGTTATTTGACTCTCATATTAAGGCAATATAAATGATGCAGTGCAGCATTGCCTATGGTTATCGAGTGGAGTTATGCGCATGGATGGGGCGACACACGCATCAGATCGCAGGGCCGGCATCGGCAAGGCGGCGATATCGGCTAACAGCGGCATTCATCTGAACAGCCGCATCGTCATCGACGACGAATTCCTTTCCTGCCGGTCGAGCGTCCGGCGTTTCCGGCGCGGCGAGATCATCGCCGGGGCCGCCGTCCTCGTCGATACGTTCGCGCGCGTTCATTCGGGGGTGGTCAGCGCCAGCACGATGCTGCCCGACGGCCGGGAATTCATCGTCGAGATCATTCCGAAATCCGGCCTCATCGGCGAGCTCGAGGTTCTGCGCAGGCAGACGTTGAACCTCGAATACCGTGCCGGTTCCGCCTGCGAACTGCATTTCTTCGAAGGCCGGCTGCTGCGCGACATGTACGCCAGCGATCCCTCCTTTCGCGAAAAAGTCTTCTCCAGGGCGCTGGCGCGTATTTCGGAGCTCGAACTCCGGATCATTGCGAATGCGGCGTCGAGCCTGCAATCGAGGCTGGCCAGCACGCTGCTGCGGCTCTCCACTGTTTATGGAAAAGATCCGGCAAACAGCGGCGACGAACTGATCATCTCGCAAAATGATCTGGCCGCGACGCTGCCGGCGTCCCGCGAGAAGGTCAATCAATGCCTGCGGCGCCTGCGGGAAGCCAAGATCATCGACGGGGGCCAGGGCAAGATCCGTATCCTCAACCGCAAGGCGCTGGAGGCCTGTGCCAACGGCGCAGTTTCGGTGAAGTGATGCGCCCGTCGCTTCCCGATGTCCTCCGATCCGCCGCAAACGCTGGCCGGTTTCCCGGCCCCAGCACGACAAAGATCGATCGCGTGGTCATCATCGACGATTATTCGGTGGCCAGAGGCGGTGCGACGGCGCTGGCGGTGCTGTCCGCCAAGCTTTTTCGGGGCCTCGACATCCCTGTGACCTATATTTGCGGAGATGACGCCGCCAATGCGGAACTCGTCGCACTCGGGGTCTTGATGGTCGGGCTGAATAGCCGCGATCTGCTCAGTGCCGAGCGTGCGAAGGCTTTCGTGACCGGCATTCACAATGGCGCCGCCGTCCGTATGGTCGGGAACTGGGTTGCCGCAAACGACACCGCCAATACCGTCTACCATGTGCATGGCTGGCACCAGATCCTGTCTCCGGCGATTTTCAGGGCGTTGATGCCGGTCGCCAGACGATGCGTGGTGCACGCGCATGATTTCTTCACGGCCTGCCCCAACGGCGCCTTCTTCGACTATCAGGCTCAGGAAGTCTGCCTTCGACGCCCGCTCGGCGGAAGCTGCATTGCGACGGCCTGCGACAAGAGAAGTTATTCGCACAAATTGTGGCGGGTTGCCCGCGGCTCCAATATCCTCCGGCGGCTGAAGGATCAGGCCGATTTCGGCCGGATCATCCTGCTGCACGAGAAGATGGCAAGCTTCCTCGTCGGCGCCGGATATCGGTCCGAACGACTGACGACAATCCGCAATCCCGTCGCTCCGCTCTCCATCAAACGCATCGAGGCGGAGGCCAACGAGGAGTTCGTCTTTATCGGGCGGCTGGACGAGGAGAAGGGCATAGAGGACGCCGTGGCCGCCACACGCAAAGCCGGCGTCAGGCTCTGCGTGATCGGGGACGGGCCGCTGATGCCGCTGGTTGCGGCTTCAGGAGATCACGTCAGGGCCGTCGGCTGGCAGTCGCATGCGGAGATCGGCCCGACCATCCGCAAGGCGCGTGCACTGTTGATGCCGTCTCGCTATCCCGAGCCATTCGGCCTCGTCGCTATCGAAGCGGCCAGGAGCGGGCTACCGGTCATCATGTCGCGTAGCGCCTTTCTTGCCGAGGAAATGCAAAGAGCCGGCATGGCGATCGCCTGCGATACGGCTGACGAAAGCGCCTTTGCCGATACTTTGACGCGATTTAGCCAAATGCCGAGGCACGAGGTCCGCGCCATGAGCGAGCGGGCTTTCCTGATGTCGCCGGATCTTGCGTCGACTCACGAGGAATGGCGCGACGCGCTTCTTTGCGAATACCACAGCCTGATTTCGACGAATGCGGTTCCCGACCTGACAGACGGTGTGGCGATACAAGGAGTATTGAGTTGACCCTTAAGGCAACAACCTCTCTTCCCGACGCGAGGGCATTTCTCGGCGATGCGCCTGTCATGGCGAAAAGACGTGTCACTGATGCCGGAAGCGCGAGCGATACCAAGCAGCTTCGTGTCGCCATCGTGCATTATTGGCTCGTTTCGATGCGCGGCGGCGAGAAGGTCGTCGAAGAGTTGTGCCGCATGTTTCCGCAGGCCGACATCTTCACCCTCGTCTGCAACCGGGATCGCATCAGCGATTTTCTGAAGACGCGGAACATCCGCACATCCTTCCTGCAGAAGATCCCCGGTGCAAAGCGGCATTATACCAAGATGTTGCCGCTGATGCCTTTCGCGCTCGAGCAGTTCGATCTGCAGGATTACGATCTGGTGCTGTCGAGCGAATCCGGACCCGCCAAGGGCATCATCACGCGCGCCGACGCCCTGCATGTCTGCTACTGCCATTCGCCGATGCGCTACATCTGGGATCAGTTCCATGTCTACCGCCATGGTCTGCCCTGGGTGGGTCGCGCCTTGATGTCGATCACCGCACCCATGCTGCGCGCCTGGGACGTGACGACCTCCTCGCGGGTCGATGTGTTCGTTGCCAATTCCGATTATGTCGCAAGCCGTATCCGCCGCTTCTACGACCGGGAATCCATCGTCATCCATCCGCCGGTTGCGACCGACGATTTTGCGGTGGGGAAGGGGAAAGGCGAATTCTATCTCTATGCGGGACAGCTGACCACGTACAAGCGGCCGGACATCGCCGTTCGCGCCTGTACCGAGGCCGGCCGAAAGCTGGTTGTGATCGGCGAGGGAGAACAACTGGCCTATCTGAAGTCGATTGCCGGACCGACCGTGCAGTTTCTCGGCCATCAGCCCTTCAACGTTCTGCGCGACCATCTGTCGCGATGCCGCGCCCTCTTGTTTCCGGGCACGGAGGATTTCGGCATCCTGCCGGTGGAAGCCATGGCATCCGGGCGGCCGGTCCTAGCTTTCGATGCCGGCGGCGCCAGGGAAACCGTTTGCTCGCCGCAGGTCGGCTTTCGCTTCGCTGAGCAGACCACGGAAGCTCTATTGGAAACAATGGCGGCGTTCGAAGAGGTGGAGGACGATATCGATCCGCATGCCATCCGCGCGCACTCGCTGAAATTTTCTTCCGCCGTGTTCCGCGACCGCCTCTCCCGCCTGATCGAGCAGCAACTGGCCGACGATGGCGACCGATCCGCCGAGGTTTTCAGAAGACGGGCGGGCTGAGGGCAAGGAACGGAGCTGCCTGTCTTGCCGCTGCGACCGAAACCGTCGACGAGGAATAGAAAATAGATCATGTCAAGCGTATCTCAGAGGACGGCGACGGCAAGCATCTGGACTATCAGCGGAAAGTTCCTGGCGCGACTGCTCGATTTCGTCAGCCTCCTGATCCTCGCTAGGCTTTTGAGCCCGGCGGATTTCGGCCTTGTCGCCATCGCGACATCGGTTCTGGTCATCGTCGAGACAATCCTGGATCTGCCGCTGACGCAGGCCCTGATGCGCCAGCCGTCGCCTTCGGACGATATGTTTGCTACCGCCCTTACCCTCAGCCTTCTTCGAGGCGTGGCCATCAGCGTGCTGATGATGACCATCTCCTGGCCGATGGCTCTGATCTATGACGATCCCCGGCTTTTCTCCCTTGTCGCCGTGCTCTCGATTGCGCCTGCCATGCGCAGCGTGATCAGCCCGCGCATGGTTCTGTTCATGCAGCAGTTCGATTTCAAACGCGAATTCGCACTCGATCTTATTACCAAGGGGTCGACACTGCTGTTCGGTGTCGGGGTGGCGGTCGCGACCGGCAGCTATTGGGGACTGGCGATCGGCGCGGTTGCGGGCCCGACCGCCGCGGTGATCACCTCCTATATCTTCGCGCCGATGCGACCGAGATTCAGCCTTTCCGAGTGGAAGCACTTTCAGGACATGATCAGCTGGAACACCGTCTCGCAGGTGCTGAGTTCGATCAACTGGCAACTGGACCGGCTACTTTTGCCGCGCTTCACGGGCCTGTCGACTTTCGGCGCCTTCAGCGTCGCCGACAATATCGCCGCTATTCCATACCAGACCTTCGTCGGGCCATTGTTGCGTCCGCTGATGGCGGCATTCTCGACCGTCGATGACCGTCGTAACCTGATCGCTGCCTATCTGAAGGCGACGAACGCGATCACCTTCGTGGCAGCGCCCATCCTCATCGCGCTCGCCTTGCTTGCCGAGCCGGCCGTGCGGATCATCGTCGGTGAGAAATGGGCATCCGCCGCGCCGATTCTGCAGTGGCTGTGCATCGGCAGTCTGCTCGGTCTTCCGACGAACATGATGCCGCCATTGGCTATGGTGCTCAACAAAACCCGTTATCTCGCTCTCCGGATGTTTGCCGAGTTCGCCGTCAGGGTTCCGGTCACCATCCTGGGCATTGTCTATTTTCAAGTGGCGGGAGCACTGGGCGCGCGGATCGTGGCGGTGCTTGTCGCCTATGCAGCATCGCTCGTCATCACGCGGCAGCTGATCGGCGCGACATTTGCCGCGCAGTTGAACGCTTTTTTACGGCCTCTGGTCGCGAGCGTGCCGATGATGGCTTTCCTGCTCTGGGCAGAGCCGATGCTTGTTGCCATGCCTGTCGGCTTTCACCTTATCGTCGGCCTGGCGCTTTGCGGCGGGGTGTCCGCGGCAATCTTCTGGATCTTCGCGCTGCTCGTGTGGCAGATCGCCGGGAAGCCCGACGGCATCGAGACCATCGTCGTCCACAGGCTCATGCCGCGACGAAACAGGGTCCTCACTTCATGATCGAGACAAGTGCAGTCCAACGATGTTTGGTGTTTTCGGAGGAACAGAATGCGTTACGGAATATCTTCTAAGGCTCTGGGTTTGCTTATCGTTCTCGGTCTGGGGGCGTTGCCCGGCCAGCCCAGCGTGGCCCAGGAACCGCTCAACATCGCTGCGTACCAGCTGACGTTCGAGGAGAGTTTCGACAGTCTCGACGTCTCGGCCTGGGGGGAGAGAAGTTCCCGTTGGATCGCCCATACGCCCTGGAACGGCGATTTCGGCGACGCCCGTTTCACAGATCCGGCCCCCGGCTTTCCGTTTACCACCGATCAGGGAATTCTAAAGATCGAAGCGCGCAAGGAGGCCGATGGAACCTGGCGCTCAGGCCTGCTGTCGTCGGTGAACCCGAAAGGCGAAGGGTTCTCGCAGCAGTTCGGCTATTTCGAAGCAAGGATGAAGCTGCCGCCTGGCAAGGGCGTCTGGCCGGCATTCTGGCTGATCGGGCTCGACCGGTCGAAATACACCGCCGAGATTGACGTCCTGGAATATTATGGACGCGCGCCCTACGAATTCAGCATGGGCTTTCATATCTGGCGTCAGAGCCAGGGCGGTCAGAACAGCACCGGCGGCTATTGGCAAAAGGTCCAGGACGGAATTTTGAACAGCGACTATCACACCTACGGCGTCGATATCCAAGCCGACAAGACGAGCTTCTACTTCGACCGTAAGTTCATCTGGAGCTTCGACACGCCGAAGGAATTCCACATGCCGTTCTATCCGCTGGTGAACCTGGCACTCGGCTCGGGCTGGCCGATCGATGAAACGCCGAATCCTTCCATTCTACTCGTCGACTATATTCACGTGTACCAGCGGAAGCCTACTGACGCAGCGAATTGAACAGCTGACGGACAGCCGTCGCTAACGGCTGCAGCTGAGGCCGGTTTGCGGATCGAAGAGATGCATCGCCTCCTCGTCGAAAAAGAGGGTGAGCTTTTCGTTGTTGCGGATCGGCGTGCGTGGCGGCAGGCAGGCCATCAGGCGCTGATTTCCGGCAAGGGCGGTGACGACGAGTTCCGGGCCGGTCAGCTCTGCGACCTCAAGGGTTGCCTCGATCGACGGGCCGGCGCCGTCCGTGCGAAGCGCCTCGGGACGGATGCCGAGGATAAGGTCGCGGCCATTGCCGACCGCCTCGCGGAAACGGGTGGGCAGGGGCAGGATCGCATCGGTGCCTGAAAGCGCCAGGCCACCGTCGCGCGCCGCCGTCGCCTTCAGCAGGTTCATCGGCGGCGCGCCGACGAAGGTCGCGACATAGAGCGTTGCCGGATGGTTGTAGATCTCCTCCGGCGTACCCAGCTGCTCGATGCGGCCGTCGCGCATGACGGCGATGCGGCTTGCAAGGGTCATAGCCTCGATCTGGTCATGGGTGACGTAGACGACCGTGGTCTTCAGCATCTGATGCAGCCGCTTGATCTCGGTGCGCATCTCCATGCGCAGCTTGGCGTCAAGATTAGAGAGCGGCTCGTCGAAGAGGAATACCTCAGGTTTGCGCACCAGCGCGCGACCGATCGCGACCCGCTGGCGCTGGCCGCCGGAAAGCTGGCTCGGCTTGCGCTCGAGGAGGTTTTCGATCTGCAGGAGCTTGGCGGCATCACGCACGGCTCTGTCGCGCTCGGGTGCTGCCACCTTGCGCATTTCCAGGCCGAAACCGATGTTCCGGTGCACCGTCAGATTGGGATAGAGCGCGTAGGATTGAAAGACCATGGCGATGTCACGGTCCTTCGGATGCACGCCGAGCAACGAGCGGCCGCCGATCCTGACATCGCCGCTCGTTGCCTCGGCAAGGCCGGCGATGATGTTCAGCAGGGTGGATTTGCCGCAGCCGGAGGAGCCGAGCAGCACCAGGAATTCGCCGCTTTCCAGCGAGATGTCGATGCCTTTCAGCGTCTCGATGTCGCCGTAGGCCTTGCGGATGTTCTGAATGTCGAGCGCGCTCATCGCAAGGGCTCCTGAAGAGATGTCGGGCGGCCATAGTTGCGGGGAAGAGTGGAGATGGCGCGCGAGGCAACCTCGGTTCCCGCCATCAGGCAGGAAACCAGCGGCTCACCGCTTGCGAGCGCGGCGAGAAAGGCGGCGTTGAAGACATCGCCGGCGCCGATCGTATCGACGACATCGACAACGGGTGCTGCCACCGAAACCAAGCTGCCGTCAGGCCCGATCGTGAGAGCCCCGTCCGGGCCGCGTTTGACGACGACGATCGCACCCGCCGGCATATGCGATTTGATCTGACGCGCGGCCTCGATCGGATCGGCGATGCCGGCAAGTGTCGTCGATTCGACCTCGTTCAGCAGCGCGACACCGCTGCGCGAAAGCCAGGCGCGTGTCGCTGCGCAATTCTCGTCTGTCCAGCCGTCGAGTGGCCAGCCGGTATCGAGCGCAACGGTGATGCCATGGCTGTCGGCCCAATCGAAGAACTTGCCGTATTCTTCTGTCAGATCGTCGGTCAGGAACGAGCCGCAGAGAAGCGCGTAGCCGCCCTGCAGTCTTGCGCCCTCGATGACGGCGAAAACGTCTGCCAGGCTGAAACGCGGCAGGTGGCCCCTCGTCGTGAAGAAGGTGCGCTCGCCGTCAGGATGGGTGATGCCGACGGAGAGCGTCGTTTTCTCAGGACGTACGGGCCACTTGTCGGAACGGTGGCCGAAGGCTTCGCTCAGCCAGCGGCCGAACTGATCACTGCCGATATTGGCGGCGATCTCGAATTCGACGCCGAGCGCTTGCCAGGCGAGCGCGCTGTTGCCGGCGGCCCCGCCGACGCGCAACTCGTCATGATCGACGATGATTTCCGTCCCGGCCTTCGGCCAAGGGGCAGTCGGTCCAAGGATCAGGTCGACGTTGACATTGCCGATGACTGCAAGCGGCCGCATTCATTCGCTCCGGGTGATTTTGGTCGATCGAACCGGCGTTCCCGCATTATCCACGCGGGCGTCGGCAAAGGCGATCATCAGCCGCTGGGCGACCGGCAGCATGGCGAAAATCGCGGCAAGACCGGTGGCCGGGGCAAAGCGGATCGTCACCGCACCGGCGACCGGCGCTTCGCCCGAGGCGTCGAACAGGATGACCGGGGCGCCGGTCTCGACGGCGGATGTCGCCATTGCCGTCACCAGGCCAGCCGTCTCGTCCAAGCCGCGGAACAGCACGACGCCGATTTCCGGCCCCAGCATCTCCATCGGCCCGTGGCGCAGCTGGCCGCCTTCGAGCGAGAAGCAGGGACGGCGCGACAGCTCGGTCAAGCCGAGTGCGAGCGCCTCGGCGATACCCTGCAACCGGCGGCCTGACGTGACAATGGTCGCGACGTTTTCCAGCGCCGAGAGTGCGGCGGCGATGTCATGATCTTCCGGCGCCCTGAGGGCGGCAAGGGCGGTGTCAGGATCTTCGCCGAGGGCGGAAAGGATTGCCAGATGCAGGGCGAAAGTCACCGTTAGGCTGCGGGTCGCGGCGAAGGCAAGCTCGGTGCCGCCGCTGCCCACCAGCGACGGAGCGGTTCTTGCGAGGAAGGAATTACCTTCGAGTGTCAGGCCGAAAGTCTCCTCCGTGCCGCCGGTCTCGCTGAACCAACGCACGACCTCGGCGCTTTCGCCGGACTGCGAGGTGACAAAGATCGTCCTGCCGGCGATCGGCAACGGCTGGCCGAGCTGTTCAGACAGGGGCAAGGCGACGGCATCGATGCCGAGCGCCCGGTAGAGCGGTTCGACGGCGCGGTTGACGGCATGCGAGCCGCCCATGCCGATGAGCAGCAGCCTGCCGGTCTTTTTCAGCGAAGCCGCAGCCCTTGCCGCCATCGGCTGGGCCGCTTCATAGGAGGTGATCGCATCGGCATGCGGGCGCGCCATTTCGCGATCGATCGCCGCAAGTCCGGCCGGCCGGGTTCTTTCTTCTGTCATGTTCATCCCTTGACGCCGCCGCTGGTGAGCCCCGAAATCAGGGCGCGTTGCATGAGAAGACCAATCAGCACCGGGGGCAGGGCGGCGAGCACACCTGCCGTCGCGATCAGTCCGTAATCGGAAACGCGGCCGCCGGCGAGATCGGCAATGGCGACGGTCAGCGTCTTGGCGCGCTGGTCGGAAGTGAAGAGCAGCGCATAGAAGAATTCATCCCAGGCAAGTAGGAAGGCAAAGAGGCTTGACGTCGCCACCACGGGGGCGGCGAGCGGCAGCGTGATGATGCGCAGCGTCTGAAACAGGCCGGCGCCGTCGATCATCGCGGCGGATTCGATCTCGCGCGGGATGGAATCGAAACCCGACTTCATCAGCCAAGTGGTGAAGGGCGCAAGGATGGTGAGATAGACGAGGGCGAGGCCGAAGACGTTGTTCAGCATGCCGAGATGGGAAAGGCCCATGTAAAGCGGCACGGCGAGCGCCACCGGCGGCAGCATATAGGTGGCGATGACCATCGACAGCGACCATCCCACAGCAGGCGTACGCGACACGGCCCATCCGGCCGGTATGGCGAGCGCGATGGCGGCGATCGTCGCCATGCCCGCCACCTCTATGCTGTTGCGCAGCGACGAGGTGAAGGCGGCGCCGGCGCTGTTTTCGAGCGTCGAGAGCAGCACGCCGTAGCGAGAGAAATCCGCCGTCTGCGGCCACCAGCGCAGCGGCTTTGCCGCAAGGTCGGCGGCCGGCGAGATGCTCATGATGAACAGCCATAGGATCGGCGCCAGGATGACGGCGGCAAGCAGCAGCGCGCAGAGGTGAATGAAGGCGGAAAAAAGTGGGCTCTGGCGTTCCATCAGGCTGCACTCCCCGCGGTCTTGCGCACCAGGGCGGCGTAGCCGGCAGCAAGCAGCGTCACCAGCAGCGTGACGATCAACGCCAAGGAGGCGCCGGAGCCTGCCCGTTGGAAAGAGAAGGCTTCCTGATAGACGAGGATCGACAGCGTGCGGGTGCTGTTGGCCGGGCCGCCGCGGGTCATGACCCAGATGATGTCGAAGACCTTGAAGGCTTCAATCGTGCGCAACACCAGGGCCACCATCAGCGGGCCGGCGAGATAGGGCAGGATGACGAAACGGAAGCGGGCGAAAGCGCCGGCGCCGTCGACCAGCGAGGCGGCGGTGATGTCGCGCGGCACGGCCTGGAGTGCAGCCAGCGCGATCAGCGCCACCAGCGGGAAATTCTTCCAGCAGTCGGCGACGATCAGGGCCGCCAGCGCCGTGCCCGGCTCGCCGAGCCAGGAGCGGTAGGCTTCTAACAGGCCGAGCTGTGTCAAGGCGGCATTCAGCGCGCCATATTCCGGATTGTAGATCAGCCGCCAGAGCGTGGCGTTGACGACGGTCGGCAGCGCCCAGGGTAGGATCATCAGGGCACGAAGCGCGGTCCGGCCGCGGAATTGCTGGTTCAGCAGCAGGGCGGCGAGCACGCCGATCACCATTTCGGCGGCGACCGAGACGATTGCGAACCATGCGGTCGTGACGAGCGTGCGCTGGAAATTCGAACCGGAGATCATCTTCACGTAATTGTCGATGCCGACGAAGCTGCCTTCCGTGCCGACCAGCCTGGCGTCGGTGAAGGAAAGGCCGACGGTATCGATCAGAGGCCAGCCGATGACTGAAATCATGACCACGAGAAGCGGTAGCATCAAAAGCCACGCGCGCGTTGTCAGCCAAGTGCTCGACATCGAGGCCACCCTTATTCTTCATAGGTTCTGGAGACCGGGCGACGGCAGGCGCCGCCCGGGATTTCATGCTTGATCAGAGGCCGCTATTGTCGGCGGCCGACTTCAGCGCGTCCTCGGGCGAGGACTGGCCAAGCAGCGCTTCCTGGATCGCCTGCTGCAGCGCGGTCGAGAGCTCCTGATATTTCGGCGTCGTCGGACGCGGATACATTGCGGCAAGGCCGATCTTGGCGGCGGAGATCAACTCTTCCTGGCCCTTGGTGACATCAGGATCCTCATAGGAGGAGGCCCAGATCGGCAGGCTGAGCTTGGCATAGGCATTCTGCGTTGCCTGCGAGGTCATGAAGGTAATGTATTTCCAGGCCTCTTCAGGATGCTGGCTGGCTGAGGTGATGCCGAGACCCATCGAGCCGTTGACGGCCGAAGCCTCGCTCTTGCCGGCAATACCCGGCGCCGGCACGACGCCAACCTTGCCCGCGACCTTGCTGTCCTTCGGGTTGTTGGCCATGTTGTACATGTAGGTCCAGTTCAGCGCGAAGGCGGCATCGCCGTTTTCGAAGACCTTGCGGACGTCCTCTTCGAGGAATTCCTTGGAGTTCGGATTGGTGAGGCCCGAGGAATAGCTGGAAACCATGTATTTCAGCGCATCGAGGCCGCCGCCGGTCTGGAAGGCCGGCTTGCCGTCCTTAAGGAAATCGCCGCCATAGGCGCTGACGAGCGTGGTGTAGTCGCAGATCGCGGCTTCTGCCTGCGGCCAGCTCCAGGCGATCGGCGTGGCGAGCAGGCCCTTGTCCTTGATCGTCTTTGCCTGCTCGGTCAGTTCGTCCCAGGTTTTCGGCGGCGCCTTGATGCCGGCCTTTTCGAGGATTTCCTTGTTGTAGAACAGGTATTTGGTGTCGAGGATCCACGGCATGCCGTAATATTTGCCGTCATATTGCACGGTGGTCCAGGCGCCCGGCAGCACACCCTTCTTCATCTCGTCGGTGAGGCGCGAGGAGACGTCGACCAGCACCTTGTTGGTGGCGTATTCGGCCGGCCAGATGACATCGAAGAGGACGACGTCGTAGCCGCCGCCGGAACCCTGCGCCAGCACCGTCTTGTCGTGCAGGCCTTCATAGGGAACGAATTCGAGATTGACCTTGATATCGGGGTTCGCCTTGGCGAAGGCGTCGGTCATGGCGCGCACATCGGCCTCGCTATAGGCGGCCTGCGCCATGAAAAGCGCGTTCAGCGTCGTTTCGGCGAAAGCATGCGGCGCAAGGGATGCGCCGATCAAGGCCGCACCCAGAAGCGTCTTGTTAAAGGATTTCAGCATTGCAGCCTCCAGTTTTTGACATTTACGCATTGCCGAGGGCGGTCCTCCGCCATCGGTGTTCGAGAAGGCACGCGCGGAAAGCGTGCCGGTTCGTCGCCTCGGAGCGTCGTCGGAGCCGTTGCCCGGCTCCTGCGTTCCCTGGAACTCTCCGGTTCCTCATTAAGTCAAGTGTCTTGACTTATTACTTCTTTAACATTCTATTGGAGTCAAGAGGGAATTGCACATGAATGACAGCCGCCCGATCCGGGCCAAGAGCGGCACCAATCACGAAGGCACCAGCGCGCATAACCGGCGCGTGATGATCGATGCCCTGAGGATCAACGGCGCGCTTTCACGCGCCGATCTGGCACGGGCGACGCGGCTGACCAAGCAGACGGTGTCGAATATCATCGAGGAGCTCGAGCGCGACGGTCTCGTCAGTTCGCAAGAGGCGGTGAGGGGGGGCAGAGGGCAGCCGTCGACACCCTATCGTCTCGTGCCCGAAGGCGCCTTTGCAATCGGCCTGCAGATCGATCGGCATGTGACGCGGGCGGTCGCCGTCGATCTTGTCGGCAGCGTTCTCGTGCGTGATGAGGCAGGACTACCACCCGGAGGTCCGTCGAACGGGACGAAGGTCATCCTCGATCTCGTCGCCGGCATACGCTCAAAGCTTGCCGGGATCGTCCAGCAGTCGGAAAAGCGGCTGGTCGGCCTCGGCGCCGCCATGCCCGGGCCTTTCGGAGTCGCCGGCAGCGGCGATGATCCGTGGATGATGGAGGCCTGGCAAAAATTTCCGTTGTTGGAAACGCTGACCGCCGGCACCGGGCTCGATGTCGGTTTGCAGAACGATGCGGCGGCGGCGGCGACCGCCGAGCGCATGGTGGGAGCTGCCCACGGCATCGACCATGCCGTCTGCCTCTTCGTCGGTTATGGCATCGGCGCCGGCCTCATTCTGAATGGCGAGCTCTACCGCGGCACCAACGGCAATGCCGGCGAGATCGGCATGGCGCTGCTGTTTGCCGACGGCAAATCGACGCCGCTCGAGCATCGTGCTTCGCTCGCCTCGCTCTACCAGCATCTGTCGATCGATCCCGCCGATCCCGGCCTTTATGCAAGGATCAACGATCTTGCCTTGAGGGGCGATCAAAGCATCCACGCCTGGGTCGAGGCGGCCGCAGTGGATCTGCGCTGGAGCATCCATCTCCTTGAGACGCTGTTCGATCCGCAGACGGTGATCCTCTGCGGCAGCGCGCCGGAGGCGCTGGTGAACAGGTTGATTGCGGCAATCGGCCCGTTGCTGCCCTCGATCGCCGAACGTCGCGGCCGGACGCTGCCGCGCCTGCAGCCCGGCATGGCCGATCCCTGGTCGGTGGCGCTTGGTGCTGCCGCCGGACCGATCAGCCGTGCATTCGATCCGCGTTTTGCGGCGATCCTGAAGGATTCCTTCAATTCTGAGGCTTAGATCCTCAGGTTGCACACCAGTGCAACGGCAAAAATGTCAGTGGTTTTGCAAGTTTCGTTGCAGCGGAGTAGGCGAATAACCGCACCCCGTCGTAATATAAATAAATATTAAATATCCCAAAAGAATCCATTGTTTCGAATATAAACCTAATCTATTGACGGCATGCTGAAGCAATAGGCGAAATCTTTATAAATATTTCCCCGAGATTGGCGAATACAATTGTATGAAGGTTTTATGACAACTTGGTTTCGATCATTTCATGTCATGTAATCTTCATTGGTAGGCGCAATTTGAACCAGCTAATAGGGCGTGCGCTGAAAGTGCGCGTCCCTTTTACGTTCGAGGTTCTCATGCAAGCCAAGCTTCTCGGCGCCGTTGGCGCCCTTCTCGCTACAGCGTTTCTTGCTGGTCCCGCTGCCGCCGCCGATAAGACCAAGATTGACTTCTGGTTCGGCAATTCCGGTGACATCGCAAAGCGTGTCCAGGAGCAGTGCGATCGCTTCAACCAGTCGCAGGCCGACTACGAACTCGTCTGCACCAGCCAGGGCAGCTACGACGCGTCCCTGCAGAACACTATCGCTGCCTTCCGCGCCGGCAAGCAGCCGACCATCGCCCAGGTCTCCGACGCCGGCACCCTCGACATCATGCTCTCCGGCGCCTACTACCCGGCCAACAAGCTGATGAGCGACATGGGCTATACCGTCGATTGGAAGGACTACTTCTCCGGTATCTCCGGCTACTACGCGACATCGAAGGGCGAGATGTACTCCTTCCCCTTCAACTCCTCGACCGCTCTTCTCTACTGGAACAAGGACGCCTTCGCCAAGATCGGCAAGGATCATGCTCCGGCGACCTGGAAGGAAGCAGGCGAGGACCTCAAGGCTCTGAAGGATGCAGGCTATGCTTGCCCGCTCGGCTTTGACATTTCCAACAACGAAGTCTGGCAGTACATCGAGCAGTTCGAAGCCGTCAACGGCGAAGCGATCGCCACGAAGAAGAACGGTTTTGAAGGTCTCGACGCAGAGCTGGTGTTCAACAAGAACCCGCTTCTCGTCAGCTATGTCAATGACCTCAAGTCCTGGTACGACAACAAGCTTGCCGTCATCAAGAACAAGGCTGTCGGCCAGACCTTCGTCGAAGCCTTTGCCGCCGGTGATTGCCAGGTCATCCTAACGTCGGTCGGCGACCACGGCAACGTCGGCCGCACCGCCAAGCAAGGCATGAACTGGGACGTTGCCATGCTCCCGACCTACGGCGACGCAAGCCGGCACAGCTCTTATGTTGGCGGCGCTTCGCTCTGGGTTCTGAAGGGCCATTCCGACGCTGAATACAAGGCTGCCGCTGCCTTCTTCAACTTCATCGCAAAGCCGGAAGAAGCCCTTACCTGGTCGACCGTTACCGGCTACATCCCGGTTCGTAACTCCGGTTTCGAATATCTGAAGAAGCAGGGCTTCTACGACAAGGCTCCTTATGCCGGCCGCGAACTCGCCATTCAGAGCTTGACCGCATCACCTGCTGACGATGCGGCTCCGCAGGGCATCCGCCTCGGTGGCCTGCTGCAGGTCCGCACCGAAATCGCCAATGGTCTGCAGGCAATCTTCGTCAACAATGCCGACGTCCAGGCTTCGCTCGACAGTGCTGCCGAACGCGGCAATACGCTCCTGCGTCGCTTCCAGCAGACCTACAAGAACGTTCAGCTCCCCTGATCGGCTGATATGAGCCGCACCCGGCCCGCGTTTTGCGCGCCGGGTGCGTCTTTGTAAGTTCTTTAGTCGGCCGCGGATGCGAGCTCGCCGCCCGCGCCTGAAGCGCGCCGCAATCTTTCAGGTTCGCTCCTGGCGCTTTAGATCTATATTTTTACGCATGTCGCTACAGCAAAACTGCTGCACAGTTTTGCGCGACATGCTTTAAACCAAACCAGGACGAAAACGGCCACTCATGGAAAAGCGCGTCACTTTCTCCTCGACGACGATCGGACTGCTCTTCGCATTTCCGATGCTGTTGCTGATCTTCGTCTTCTTCTACTGGCCGAGCGCGCAGGCGCTGTATTGGGCGTTCACGCTCGAGCAGCCATGGGGCGGCGGTAATGCCTGGGTCGGTTTCGACAATTTCAGACAGTTGCTCACCGATCCTGTTTATTGGGACTCGATCACCCGCAGCATGATCTTCGGCTTCAGTTCGACGGCCATCGCTATGGGGCTGGCGCTGATCCTGGCGCTTTTGACGGATCGTGAACTGCGCGGCCACAAAGTCTACCGGTCAGTCTTCATCTGGCCTTATGCAATTGCCGCTCCCGCTCTCGGCCTCGCCTTCCGCTTCATCCTGGCGCCGGAGGCCGGCCTTCTGTCTGTTATCAACCACGTCTGGCCCGGCCTCTGGAACCCCGCGCTCGACGGCAAGGACGCGATGATCGCGGTCGTCGTGGCCTTCTCCTGGAAGTATATCGGCTACAACTTCATCTTCTTCCTCTCGGCGCTGCAAGGCATTCCGCGCTCGCTGATCGAGGCCGCCGCAATGGACGGTTCGGGGCCGATGCGCCGGATCTGGGATATCCAGCTGCCCCTGCTGACGCCGACGCTGTTCTTCCTGCTCGTCATCAACATCACCGAGAGTTTCCAGGATTCCTTCGGTATCGTCGACGTCATGACGCAGGGCGGCCCGGCGCGTGCCACCGAGCTCATGGTCTACAAGATCTATTTCGACGGCTTCAGAGGTCTCGACTATTCGGGCGCTGCAGCGCAGTCCATCATCCTGATGGTGCTCGTTGTCCTGCTCACCATCTTCCAGTTCCGCTTCATCGAGCGGCGCGTGCACTACAAGTGAGGTCGCGGACATGATCGAACGCACGCCGATATTCAACTTCATCTGTTATACGCTTCTCGCGCTCGGCATGGTGATCGCGCTTCTGCCTTTCGCCATCGTCATCATCGCCTCGACGCTTGATCTGGAGACGGTCAATCGTGTGCCGCTGCCGCTGATGCCGGGCTCGCATTTCCGGGAAAACGCTGAGACCGCCTGGGTTCGCGCCGATCTCGGCAACAAGCTGTTCCACAGCATCATCTTCGCCGCAACCGTCGGCGCCGGTAAGGTCATGCTGTCTTCCATGGCAGCCTTCTCGATCGTCTACTTCCGCTTCCGCGGCCGGTATGTGATTTTCTGGATCATCTTCATCACCCTGATGCTGCCGCTGGAAGTCCGCATCGTGCCGACCTATTCGATTGCGGCCAACGCGCTGCAGCCTTTCCAGACGATCCTCGACGTCACCGGCATAAGCTGGCTCGTTGCGCAGATCACCGGCATCCAGATCAAGCTCGAATGGGGTCTGCTGAATTCCTATCCCGGTCTCGTTCTGCCGCTGGTCGCAACCGCGACCGGTACCTTCCTCTACCGGCAGTTCTACCTGACGGTTCCGGACGAACTTGCCGAGGCCTCGAAGATGGACGGATCAGGCCCGGTCCGGTTCTTCTGGGACATTCTGCTGCCGCTCTCCCGCCCAAATATGATCGCGCTCTTCACCATCATGTTCGTCTGGGCCTGGAACCAGTATCTCTGGCCGCTGCTGATCACCACCGATCCGAATTTCGGCATCGCCGTGACGCAGCTCAAGACCCTCATCCCGTCCGAATTCGGCCTGCCCGACTGGAATGTCGCCATGGCCGGAACCCTGATCATCATGTCGCCGCCATTGATCCTCGTCATTCTGATGCAGCGCTGGTTCGTACGCGGCCTTATCTCCACCGAGAAGTGAAGGAGTACTCCCTTGGCACCGATCTCCATTCGTGGCGTGAAGAAAAACTACGGCAAGACCCCCGTCGTTCACGGCGTTGATCTCGACATCCAGTCGGGCGAGTTCATCGTCATCCTCGGCCCGTCCGGCTGCGGCAAGTCCACGCTGCTGCGCATGATCGCCGGCCTCGAGGAAATCACCGGCGGTGAAATCGCTATTGACGGCCGCGTCGTCAACCAGTTGGAGCCGCGCGAGCGCGGTTGCGCCATGGTGTTCCAGAACTATGCGCTTTATCCGCATATGAGTGTTGCCGAGAATATCGGCTATGCATTGAAGGTGGCCGGCGTCTCGAAGGCGGAGCGTCAGCGGCGCATCGGCGAGGTCGCCAAGGCGCTCAGCCTCGAACCCTTCCTCGACCGTCGGCCCGCCGCTCTTTCCGGCGGTCAGCGGCAGCGCGTCGCCATGGGCCGCGCGATGATCCGCGAACCGAAGGTGTTTCTCTTCGATGAGCCGCTGTCGAACCTCGACGCCAAGCTGCGCATCGCCATGCGCGCCGAAATCCGCCGCCTGCACCGCCGCCTCGGCGCCACGTCGATCTTCGTCACGCATGACCAGACCGAGGCGATGACGCTGGCCGACCGGCTGGTGGTGATGAACGGCGGCAGGGTGGAGCAGGTCGGCACGCCGGAGGAGGTCTATCATCATCCGGTCTCGCGCTTCGTCGCGGGCTTCGTCGGCACGCCGGCGATGAACCTGCTCGAGGGCACGATCAATGACGAGGGCGTCTTCGTCTACGATCAAAGCCGCAAGGTTGCGCTGCCGCGCGAGCGCGCCGCATCGCTGAAAGGCAAACGCGTCGTGCTCGGCATGCGCGCCGAGGCTGCCCGGCTGGTGGCCCCTGATGCGCCCGGAGCCCTCACCGCAACGGCCGATTTCATCGAAGAGCTTGGCGCAAGCCGCGTCGTCCACGCCGATTTCGACGGGCTGCCCTTTGCCGTGGCGCTGACCGAAGCGGTGAAGGTTAAGTCGGGCGATCCGATCGGCATCGCGATCGATTACAACCAGATCCACCTCTATGCCGCCGATACCGGCCGGATCATCGAGAACCCGGTTATAGCAGGTGCAGGTGCCGTTCACGCCTAAAGCAGTCTTCGATGGGCCTTGCAGAGCGTTCGGCGGCTGAGGGTGTCAGCCGCTTGCTCGAAGGCGAATTGCTCTAACGGTGGATCGGGTCGATCCACGCGACGTCTTCCGGCTTTTCGACCGGCTCGATGTCGAGGTTGACGACGACCGGTTCCTGGCCTGAGCGGACCAGAACGCATTCCAGCGTCTCATCACGGCTGGCGTTGATCTCCTGGTGCGGCACATAGGGCGGAACATAGATGAAGTCGCCGGGGCCGGCCTCGGCGGTATATTCCAGCTGCTCGCCCCAGCGCATGCGGGCTTTGCCCTTGACCACGTAGATGATGCTTTCGAGCTCGCCGTGATGATGGGCGCCAGTCTTGGCGTTGGCATGGATCGTCACCGTGCCGGCCCAGATCTTTTCGGCGCCGGCGCGTGCATTGTTGATCGCGGTCGCACGGTTCATGCCCGGCGTCTGTGCGGTGTTCGGATCGAGCGAATTGCCGGGAATGACCTTGACGCCATGTTCACGCCAGTCGACATGATGATGCTCGTGATCGTCGCTCATGCCTTGCCTCCAGCTTCGATTTGGTCAGTCTAGGCGTCAGGTCGGCAGCGGCCAAGCAGATTTGCCGCTGCGCAGCCCACAATTTCTCGCGCCCGGCGGCTTCTGCGCAGCAACGAAAGAACGAACCCGATGAGCCATCTCCCGCAGATCGACTACGACACCGCTTCGCAAGAGGTTCGTGCGGCGCATGATGAAGAAGTCAGGCTGCGCGGACGCATGACCAACATGAAGCGGACGCTGCTGCATTCGCCGGCCGCCCACCGCATCTATGCCGAGTGGTTCACGCTACGCGCCGAACTCGATCCTGCGATCAACGACCGGGCGATCTGGATTTTCTCGCATGCGATATCGAAGGCGGCCAGATCGAAGATTGCCGTCACCTTCTTTCGCCGGGCACTGATCAACAAGGGTTTCAATCCCGATTCTCTGGAGCTTTCCGACGAGGAAGCGCTGCTCGACGCTTTCGGCAAGGCGATCGTCGCCGATTCCAACGCTGTTCCCGCCGAACTCTGGGCGAAGCTGAAACAGCGCTACGAGACCAAGGTGCTCGTCGATCTCGTCGCCTTTGCCGGCATCATGCTGGCGACCGCCGTCTTCAACAATGTCGTCGAGGTCGATTTCGATCCCGAGCTTGAAGCCTTTGCCGAAGGCGCCAGTTCATCCGCATCCTGAAGTTTCAGCTATCGAGCGGCAGGATCAGCACATCGCGCGGCGGCACCTCGATGCCACTATTGCCGATATGGTCGATCGGCCAGACTGCCTGGCTTTGCGCAAGCGCTCCTTCGGCTAGCGTCACCTCGGTCTTCTGCGCCGTTCTCGTCGGATTGACGAGCCAGAGGAAGCTGCCCTTTTCTCCCTCGTGGATACGGGCGAAGAGTGCGGCATTCGACAACGTCACGTGGCGCTTCTTCCCGCTCCATCTCAATAGCTCAGCGAAGAAAGCGCCGTTTGCCTTCCCCTGCGTGCGGTAATAGGCCACGGAAGGATTGGTGCCGATCAGCAGCGTGCGGCCCCTGCCATAGGCATTTTCGACGACGGCAAGACGGCCGTCGGTGAAGTGGCCGCGTCCCGTTCCGCCGGTCAACCGATAAGACTGCAGGAAGCCGCCACCATCGACCGCCGCGCCGTTGAGATCGAAACGGATGCGGTCGCCGATATCGGGCATGAATTCGACTTCCTCCTCGCGCGCGCCGAAGACCTCGTCGAGGCCCATGTTCGGCTGCACGGTGCCGACATGACCACGATCGCCGAAATAGCCGGGGCATGCTTCGGCAATCAGCATGCCGCCATTTTCGACCCAGGCTTTCAGGCGTTTCGCCTGTTCAGCGGTGAACATGATCGGATAGGGGAAATAGAGGAAATCATAGGCCGCGATGTCGTCGATATGCACCCAGTCCGGCTGCACGCCGTTTTCGAGAAAGGCGCGATAGGCGCCCCACATGGCTTCGGGATAGGGTTTCTCCTTGCGGTCGTGGTTCAGGAGGTAATCGAATTCCTGTGTTTCGCGAACGACGAGGATGCCGACTTCGCCGCGCACCGGCTTTGCCTCCCAGAGGGGAGCCTGTGCCGTGTCGTTGGCCCATTTCGCCATGGCGCTTGCCATGTCGGAGCGCGGCGTGCGCGAGCCGTCCATGCCATAGGAGCCGAAAGCGCCGAAGAGCGGACCGTCGAGCAGCGGGCGCCAGCGCAGATTGATCACGCCGCGAGCGCCGCCGGCAAGCGAGGTCATGCTCCAGAGGCGGATATCCTCGGGCTCGGCGACGCGGCCATCCGCCTTGTCGCGGCCGATCACCTGCGGCTGCAGCCAGAGCGGCCCGCCCTGGCGTTCGGCATGCCAGAACGGCTTGCCGCGGGCGGCGGCGCGGTTGATGTCGACGCCGTACCAGTTCTTCCAGGCTTCCGACCCCTTGCGGGCCTGGATCCAGGTGAAGCCGTAGACCTCGACCTTGGAGGCGGCGAGCCAGTCGTCGCAGCCGTTGGCGGCCATGTTGGGAATCGCGCCGGAGATACCATGGGCGGCGATCACGTTCTTGCCGTCGACGGCGCGGATCGTGTCGATGCGCCATTGCATCTGGTCGTAGAAATTGTCGCGCTTGAACTGCAGCCAGTCGATGCATTCGGGGTAGGGCGCCATGTGCACCGGCGGCTCGATATCGTCCCATCCGGCATAGCTGTGGCGGTACCAGGCTTTCGCCAGGATCTTCAGGCTGCCGTACTTCGTCTCCAGCCATTTGCGAAAGGCTGATTTGGCATAGGGGCTGTAATCGACATCGGCGGAATAGTTGCACTCGTTCCAGACGTCGTAGCCATAGATCGCCGGATGATCCTTGTAGCGGGTGGCGAGCGCGGTCAGAAACTTGCCGGCGGCTTCCTTCACTTCGGGGCAGTTCAGCGTCAGGGCGCCGGCGCCGCCACCGTTGTTGGAGAAGCCGCCGGTCGCCGACGAGACGCCCATATAGGAACCGAGTTTGGTGCCGTCGGCATTGACCTGCAGCGCATGAGCATATTTGCGCACTGCCCAGTCCGGCACGGCATGGATCAATTCGGCGATGACGGTCTTGATGCCGTTTGCAGCGGCAAGGTCCATCTGACGGTCGTAGTCCTCCCAATCGTAGACGCCGGGGGCGGTTTCGATCGCGCTCCACATGAACCAGTGGCGGAAGATGTTGAGGCCGTCTTGCCCGGCGGTGGCGTAGTCGCGTTCCCAATCTTCGCGGGGCGGGTTGGACTTGCGGAAATAGACGGCGCCGTAGGGCAGCTGGATATCTTTGTTGAGCATTTTCCTATCCTTCTCTATCGATGACCGGACATGGCTTCGCCGTCCGGAAAGAAGGCTCCGGCAGTCGGCAATCGAAGATGTCGTCCGGTTGTTCTAAAAAGCGTTGATCTAGCGCGGCCCTCCGGCGAGGAGTTCCAGGGTGCGGATGAGGGCGGAATGGTCGCGTTCGCCGTCGCCATTGGCGATCGCGGCATTCATCAACTGCTGCGTGGCGGCCGTGTTCGGCAGCGACAGATCGAGTGCGCGGGCGGCATCGACGGCAAGCGTCATGTCCTTGCGGTGCAAGCGGATGCGGAAGCCGGGCTCGAAGGTCTCCTTGACCATGCGCTCGCCATGCACTTCGAGGATGCGCGAGGAGGCAAAGCCGCCCATCAGCGCGGAGCGGACCTTTTCCGGATCGGCGCCGGCCTTCCTGGCAAAGAGCAGCGCTTCGGCAACCGCCTCGATCGTCAGGCCGACGATGATCTGGTTGGCGACCTTGGCCGTCTGGCCGTCGCCGCTGCCGCCGACATGAGTGATGTTCTTGCCCATCTTCTCGAAAAGCGCCTTGGCGCGTTCGAAGGCTTGCTCCTTGCCGCCGACCATGATCGTCAGCGAGGCGGCCTTGGCGCCGACCTCACCGCCGGAAACCGGGGCATCGAGATAATCGCAGCCGAGCGCCTCGATGCGTTTGGCGAAAGTCTTGGTGACGACCGGCGAGATCGAACTCATGTCGATAACAAGCTTGCCCCGGGAAAGGCCGGCGGCGACGCCATCTTCGCCGAACAGCACCGCCTCGACATCTGGTGTATCCGGCAGCATCAGGATGACGATGTCGGAAGCGTGCGCTACCGCCCTGGCGCTGGCTACGGCTTTGCCGCCCTTGTCGACAAGATGTTGCGAGATTTCCTTCACCCGGCTCAGATGCAGCGTGTGGCCGGCGTCGATCAGGTGTTCCGCCATCGGGCGGCCCATGACGCCCAGTCCGATAAATCCGATGTTCATGCTGTCCTCGCTGACGTCAGATAGGGTTTCATCCAGCCGAGGCCTTCGCTGGTGCCGGATTTCGGCTTGTACTCGCAGCCCACCCAGCCGTCGTAGCCGAGGCGATCGAGTTCGGAGAGGATGAAGCCGTAATTGATCTCGCCGGTGCCGGGTTCGTTGCGGCCGGGATTGTCGGCAATCTGCACATGGGCGATCTTCTCCTTCAGCCGGATGAAGGTGGGGATCAGGTCGCCCTGCATGATCTGCATGTGGTAGAAATCATACTGGATGTAGAGATTGTCCGAGCCGACCCGGTCGAGAATGCGTTCGGCATCAGCAGTGGTCGACAGGAAGAAGCAGGGAATATCGCGCAGGTTGATCGGCTCGACCAGCAGCTTGACGCCGACGTCGGCACAACGCTTTGCTGCATATTTCAGATTGTCGACCAGCACCGTTTCCAGCGTTTGAAGGTCCGCACCCTTCGGCACCAGGCCGGAAATGACATTCACCTGTGGGCAATCGAGCGCTGCGGCATAATCGAGCGCCTGCGCGACCCCGTTGCGGAATTCCTCTACGCGGTCCGGCAGGCAGGCGATGCCGCGTTCGCCGCCGGCCCAGTCGCCTGATGGCACGTCGAAGAGCGCCTGTTTCAGGCCGCTCGCCTTCAGCGCCTCGGCGACTTTCTCCTTGGGTTCGGCATAGGGGCCGAGATATTCGAGGGCGCCGAAGCCGTCTTTTGCGGCTGCCGTGAAGCGGTCGAGAAAGGGCAGGTCCTGATAAAGGAAGGAAAGATTGGCGGAAAATTTCGGCACGGGATCGTCCTTAGATATTGGCAGGCGCGACGAAACGATGCCGGTGCAGCATGCGCTTGTCGCGAGGGTCGGGATTGGGAACGGCGGAGATGAGGCTCTTCGTATAGGCCTCCTCGGGAGCGGTGCAGATTTGCTCGGCCGCGCCGAGTTCGACGATTTTGCCGCGATGCATGACAGCGACGCGATCGCAGAAATAGCGCACGACCGAAATGTCGTGGGAGATGAAGATGAAGCTCAGGTTCAACCGCTGGCGGATATCGAGCAGCAGGTCGAGGATCTGGCTGCGGATCGAGACGTCGAGTGCGGACGTTGCCTCGTCGGCGATGATGATGCGCGGATCGAGCGCAAGGGCGCGGGCGATGCCGATGCGCTGGCGCTGGCCGCCGGAGAAGGCATGCGGATAACGCTCCATGCCCATCGGGTCGAGGCCGACCAGGCGCATCAATTCGGCGACGCGGTCCTCCAGCGCCTTGCCCTTGGCCAGCCCGTTGACAACAAGCGGATCGCCGATCACCTCCTTGACGGTCATGCGCGGATTGAGCGAGGCGAAAGGATCCTGGAAAACCAGGCGGACTTCGCGGTGAAAAGTGCGCAGTTCGCGCTTGGTGAGTTTCGTGACGTCGATCTCGCTACCGTCCCTGCCGCGATAGCTGATGCTGCCCGATGTCGGCTCGACGGTGCGCAGGATGAGCCGGCCGAGCGTCGTCTTGCCGGAGCCGCTTTCGCCGACGATGCCGAGGTTTTCGCCGGGATAAAGATCGAAGCTGGCGTCGTCGACGGCGCGCAGCGTGTTTGATTTGCCGTGCCAGCCGTAGATCTTGCCGAGATTGCGGACGGACAGGATCGGCTGCGGCGCCTCCGGCGATAGGGCCACGGCCGGCAGCCTGCCTTCAACATGGTGGGTGAGCTTGACCGTCGAGGCGAGCAGCTGGCGCGTATAGGGATGCTCGGCGGCGTGATAGATCGCATCCACCGGGCCGCGTTCGACGATGCGGCCGAAGCGCATGACGGCGACATCATCGGCCACTTCCGCGACGATCCCCATGTCATGGGTGATGAGCAGCATGGCCATGCCGCGCTCGACCTGGAGCCGCTTGATCAGGTCGAGGATTTCGGCCTGGGTGGTGACGTCGAGCGCCGTCGTTGGTTCGTCGGCGATGAGAATATCGGGGTTGCCGGCAAGCGCCATGGCGATCATGGCGCGCTGGCGCATGCCGCCGGAGAACTCGAAGGTGTAGCGGTCGGCCATCTTGTCCGGGTTCGGGATCTCGACCTGGCGCAGCAGTTCGACGGTCCTTTCGCGGGCGGCGCGATGATCGAGATTGCTGTGCAGGCGCACTGCTTCGATGATCTGCGAGCCGATGGTGTGGACCGGTGACAGTGAACTCATCGGCTCCTGGAAGATCAGGCCGATGCGGCGGCCGCGGATGGCGCGCATCGCCCGGTCGGACGGCTTCAAGGCGGCAATGTCGATGACCCCGTTACCTCCGGTGACCCCGTCGCCATTGCTGAGCAGGATGCGGCCGGAAACGATGCTGCCGGGGCTGTCGACGATCTGCAGCAGCGAGCGGGCGGTAACGCTTTTACCGGAGCCGCTTTCGCCGACGAGGCACAGCGTCTGGCCGCGTTTCAGCTCGAAGCTGACATTTTCGACGGCGTGCAGGATGTGGGTGCGCAGCCGGAAATCGATCGAGAGATTTTCGACGGAGAGAACGACGTCGTCTGAAAGATCGGTCATGGCTTCCTCCTCAATTGTCATAAGGGTCGGCGGCATCGCGCAGGCCGTCGCCGAAGAAATTGAAGGACAGGACTGCGACGACGACGGCGAGTGACGGCCAGATCAAGAGCCACGGCGCGGTGGCGACGGTGCGGATGTTCTGGGCGTCCTGCAGCAGCACGCCCCAACTGACGACCGGCGGCTTGAGGCCGATGCCAAGGAAGGAAAGCGAGGTCTCGGCGACGATCATGGTCGGGACGGCCAGTGTAACGACCGCAAGGATGTGGCTCGTCAGCGACGGCAGGATGTGGCGGAAGATCAGCCGGGCCTCGCTTGATCCGTCGAGCCTGGCGGCAACGACGAAATCCTCGCTGCGCAGCGCCAGGAAGCGGCCGCGCACCTCACGCGCGAGGCTGGTCCAACCGAGCAGCGAGACAATGATTGTTATGACGAAATAGACATTGACCGGCGACCATGTCAGCGGGATCGCCGCCGCCAGGCCGAGCCATAGCGGAATGGTCGGCATGGCGCTGACGACCTCAATGACGCGCTGGATCAGCGTATCGACCCAGCCGCCGTAGAAGCCGGAGATCGAGCCGAGCACGACGCCCAGGATCAGCGACATGGCGACGCCGACGAGGCCGATCGACATGGATACGCGGGTGCCGTAGACGAGGCGCGAGAAGACGTCGCGGCCGAGCCGGTCGGCGCCGAGCAGGTACATCGGATCGTTCTGGTTGAGGGGGCCGATCAGGTGGCGGTTCATCGGGATCAGGCCCCAGAGATCGTAGGCCGCGCCTTTGACGAAGAAGCCGATCGGGACGACCTTGGTGTCGTCGACGACGAAGGTGCGGCGCAGCGCCACCTTGTCGATCTCGACCTTGTAGCCCTTCACGTGGAAATTGAACTCCGAGCTGCCGTCCGGTTTTTCGACGAAGAAGCTGAAGCCCTGCGGCGGGGCATAGGTATATTGCGGCCGCGAGGTCATCGGCAAAGCCGGCGCCAGGAATTCGGCGAAGAGGCCGACCAGATAGAGGAAGAGGATGATGGCGCCGGCCACCATCGCCACCTTCTGGCGGATCAATTTGCCGGCGACCAGCCGCCAGGGGCCGATGGCAGCGGTCGAGACGGTCTTGCCCTGTTTCAGCGGGCTGATCGAGGGACCATCGGCAACAGTGTGAAGCGGACCAGCATGGGCTCCGAAGGTTTCGTGCGTGCTCATCGCATTCCCCTCAATTGAACCGGATGCGCGGATCGAGCAGCGCCAGCAGCAGATCCGACAGCAGCATGCCGACAAGGGTCAGCGCGCTCAAAAGCAGGATGAAACTGCCGGCGAGGTACATGTCCTGCGAGATCAGCGCGCGGAAAAGCAGGGGACCTGCGGTCGGAAGATTCAGCACGATGGCGGTGATGGTCACGCCGGAGACGAGATGCGGCAGCACCCAGCCGATCGCCGAGACGAAGGGATTGAGCGCGATTCTGACCGGATATTTGAGGATCACCTTGTATTCCGGCAGTCCCTTGGCGCGGGCGGTGACGACATAGGGCTTGTGCAGTTCGTCGGTCAGGTTGGCGCGCAGGATGCGGATCATCGCTGCCGTTCCGGATGCGCCGATGATGATGATCGGGATCCAGAGATGGGCGAGGAAATCGCCGACCTTGGCGAGGCTCCAGGGCGCCTCGGCATACTCAGGCGAGATCAACCCGCCGACGCTCTGGCCGAGATATTTATAGGCGACGTACATCAGCGTCAGCGCCAGGATGAAGTTCGGCACCGCAAGGCCGATGAAGCCGAGAAAGGTGAAAACGTGATCGCCGATGGAGTGGCGGCGGACGGCGGAATAGATGCCGATCGGCAAAGCCACGATCCAGACGAAGAGCAAGCTCAAGAGCGAGATTACCAGCGTCGAGCCCATACGCGCCCATATCAGCCCGGAGACGGGCTGGCCCCACTCGAAGGAGTAGCCGAAGTCGCCGCGGCTGACGATGCCCCAGATCCATTTCAGATATTGGACGTAGAAGGGGTCGTCGAAGCCGTAAATTTCCTTCAGCCGCTCGATCTGCGCGGGATCGACGGTCTGGCCGCTGTCGCTCATCGTGGCGATCATCGACGTCAGATAGTCACCCGGCGGCAGCTGGATGATCAGGAACGAGATCAGCGACATGCCGAACAAGGTCGGGATCATGTAGAGCACGCGCTTGAAGATATAGCCAAGCATCGGAATGTTTCTCCTCCCGTCGGGAACGCTGTGACGCGCTTCCCCCGGATATCCACCCGCTTTCGGCCCTAGGCCGAAAGCGCTCCTCCGTCGCGCGTCACCTCATTTCCAGGTGAGATGCAGGACCTCCAGCCGATCGATGCCAGGCACCTCCACCTGCGCGCGTCCATCCTTCACACTGAAGCTTGCGGCGCGGTCGGCAACGACGAGCCAAGCCTTCGCCACCGATCGGCCCTCCGGAATCTCCACCGAAACGGTCTGCGCTGCCAAAGGGTAATTGTCGCGGATCGGGCCTTTCATCATCATCGGGTTGGTGAGGTTGAATAGGCTGAGCGCCAGACCCTCATCGTTTTCGCGCAGCGCCAGATCGACGACGCCCTTGCCCTTGACGGTGACGCGCGGCGTCTTGCCGAGTGCCCAATGGACGGCGTTGGCGATGAGACGGGCGTGGTCGACGGCAAAGACCTCCCAGAAGATCTCGCCGATGTTCCAGGGGATGTAAATCGTGCGTCCGCCCTTGCCGGTCTCGCGGGCGATTACGGCAGCATCTTTCGGGGCCTCGCGCGGATAGACCTCTTCCATCGGCAGATCGGGAAAATCGGGGACATAGAGGAAGGGCGTCTTCGCATCGGCCGCCGGTTCGGCGTGGATCAGGCGGGTGCCGCCCATGATGCGTTCGGCGCCGTCGAAGCCCCGATTGATCGGGTGATCGCCGGAAAGGGCGACATAGGTGTTCTTGACGATGCCGCGCGGGCCAGAGACGTATCTGGCGCCGAGCACGTCGGCCAGACCGAATTCGTCACGCTTCTTGCCGAATTCGTCACGCAGCGACGTCTCGTAAGAGGCGATGACGCTGCCGCCGCGATCGACATAGGCGCGGATCGCCGCGTTCTGCGCATCCGAAAGGCAGGAAGCGTTGGCGAGAATGATCAGTTTGAAGCGGTTGAGGTTTTCCTCGGTCAGCACCTGGTCCGAGAGCAGCTCGAAGGGCAGCCGGGCTTCGACGAGGGCGTGATAGAGACCGAGATCGTGTTTCTCGGCGGAATGCCGCTCTTCCGGCGCCCAGTGGCGCAGTGTCGTCGAGGGATCGACCACGGCGATTTCGGCGGTCGGCTTCATGCTTTCCAGCACCGGCTCGACGGCTGCCTGCAGGCCGAATGCGTCGGCCACCGGCTCGACCCAGCGTTTGTCGGGCACGACACCGTTGAATTTGGTGAACCAGGCATAGAGGCCGTGGGCAGTGCCGTCGTTGATCCAGAGCTGCATCTCCTCGCCCGAGGTGACTGCATCCTTCCAGCGATATTCCTCCTCCGGGCCGATCGAGGTGATCAGCACGACCGGGCGGTCGGGGAAGGTGGCGCGGATGCGCTTGCCGTTGCGGCCAGCCGACCAGCCGAGCTCGAGCCCCTTGCGGCCCTGATGGTCGACGACGAGGAAGGGGCAATGCCTGGCGATGACCGAGAGGTCGAATTCCATCAGCGACGCGCCGCCCATGTTCGGAATGAAGCTCGCATGTGGGCGGATCGCTTTTACAGCATCGTCCCATTGCGCGATCATGTCGGTGAGCACGCGGCGGCGCCACTGCACCCAGGCCTGCCAGGCCGGATCCTCGGCATCGGGTTTTACAGGCAGGGCGTGGCCGGCAATATCCTTGAAGCGGCGGGCGCTGTCTTCGCTATAATCGACGCCGTGGCCCTGCCAGCGATTGGCGAAGACTGCGTCGATATCGTATTTGCGGACGATCTCCTTGACCACCTCAGGCATGAAGGCGGTGTTGTAGTCGCCATAGGCATTGGTCACCCAGACATCGGGATAGGCCCAGTGGCGGCGCGGCGTGCCGTCGGCATTGATCATCACCCATTCGGGATGGGCTTTTGCGGCATCGTCATGGATCGCATGCGGGTCGACGCGGGCCATGACATGCATGTCGAGCTTGCGGGCGGCATCGACGAGCGCGCCGAAGATATCCTTGTCGCCGAGATACTTGCTCACATAGTGGTAAGGGACTTCGCTCGGATAATAGGCGATATAGCCGCCGGCACTGAGGCAGATCGCGTTCGATTTCGTGCGTTTGAAGACATCTATCCAGAAGGCCGGGTCGTATTTCTCCGGATCGTCTTCCACGAAGGTCAGCTGGGTCCAGCGGGTCGCCGTCTTGAACCAATCCGGCGTCCTCAGCGTATTGGTGTTCTGTTTTCTGGCATCGAGCATCGTCTTCATCCAATCAGTGGCAAAAGAAGAGCCTCGGCGCCAACCGGAGGGCCGGCACCTGGCATGCATCATGGAGAAATGGCCATCAGGCCTTGTAGAACTGCTCCGGCATGGTCGGAGCGGGCGTCGGCCAGCCGAAGGAGTTCGGCATGATCTTCGTGATGTTCTTCATGGTGTTCTTGACGATGCCGTAGCCGTCGGGCGGCAGCGAGATGCCGAAGACATAGAAATTGTCGGCGGCGCCTTGCAGGATCTGCTTCATGACCTCGCGCTGGCCTGATGCGTCGGAAGTCGCCTTCAGCTTGTCGTAGAGCGCAAGCTGGTTCTTCGTGCTTTCCGGCGGTTCCTCGGCATTGGCATTGGCGCGGTCGCGATACCAGAGTTGCCAGGCCGGGGCATACATGGCGTTGGCATCGGTGGGCACGTAATAGCGCGGGTCGAGCATGGCGGCGACGCCGCCATTTGCGCCGAACTGGTGGGCGGTCGCATCGAAATCGCGACCCTGGCGGACGCGCGTCTCCCAGAGCGAACGGTCCATCGAGCGCATCTGCGCATCGATGCCGACCGCCTGGAACATCGGGATCACCAGCTGGAAGAGATCGAGGAAGACAGCGCGCGCCTGGTCGATCTCGAAGATGATCGTCAGGCGGCGGCCCTTTTCGTCGAGGCGGAAGTTCTGGTCGTCGCGCTTCGGCACGAGCTGGTCGAGCATGGCATTCGCCTTGTCGACGTCATAGGCCGTGAACTGCGTGGCGAGCTGCTCGTTGTAAAGCGGGTCTTCCTTCTTGATCGATGCCTGGGCAGGTGCCCCCTGGCCGACGAGCACCGCATCGATCAGCGACTGCCGGTCGAGGGCGATCGAGAGTGCCGCACGGAAATCCTTGTTCCGGAAGAGCTTCCGCTTGGTCTCGTCATTGTGGTTCAGGTTGAAGATGAAATTCATCACATTGGCTTCAGTCGAAGTCAGCGTGTAGAAATCATAGCCGCCCTGTTCACGCGCATCGTAGAGAACCGACTTGTTGTTCGGCGTGGCGATATACTGGTCCATCAGGTCGACTTCGCCCTGCATGGCCTTCAGCAGCAGAACCTGTGGGTCGGCGACCATCTGGTAGACGATGCGGTCCATATAGGGCAGCTGGTTGCCCTCGGTGTCGACCTTCCAATAGTAGGGATTGCGTTCGGCAACGGCGCGTTCGGTGTTTTCGCCGGGCGCTATCGTGAACATCCAGGCATGCACGCAGGGCTTCTTCGAGGAGTTCAGGAAAAAGGCGTTGTCGTCCTGGAAACCGGCGGCCGCCTGGAAGGAGGCGATCCAGCTTTCAAAGCCGCGTTGCTTGGCGAGTTCATCGGCCTTCGGATTATAGTCGATGTGGAACTGCTCGAGATAATGTTTCGGCGTGCGCGTCGTCTGGTCGTTGTTTGCCCAGGCGACTTGTAGCGGGAACAGGCCGTTCGGCTTGTCGAAGGTGACCTTGAAGGTCTGTTCGTCGACGATCTCCAGCTTGGCCGGCTTGCCGCCGGATTTCCAGTGATCCTGACCGACAAAGGCGACGCGCTTGTCGGTGAAAACGGTGTCGTACCAGAACTTGATGTCGGCGGTAGTGTAGGGATGGCCGTCCGACCATTTCATGCCCTTGCGCAGGCGGATCGTATAGACCTTGGAGTCGGCGTCGCCCTCAAAGAACTCGGCGACATTCAGCGTCACGCCTGACCAGTCGGGTGTGTAGCGCAACAGCGGTTCATAAGCCTGGTAGCGAAACAGCATCGACAACGACCCGCCGCCGACCAGCGCCATGTTCCAGTCGCCACCGTACTTGCCGACGCTTTCGACCGGTTTGACGACGAGCGGATTTTCAGGAAGCCGGTCCTTCAGGCCCGGCAGGGCGCCGCTCGACACCTTCGTTTTCAGGATATCCGCTTCCCTGAAGTCAGCGGCGAAAACCGGCAAGGCCGGCAATATCAGGGCGGCCGATGTCCCGGCCAGAAACGCACGTCGTTTCAACTTGATCATAGGGGATCTCCTCCAAAAAATCCGTGCCCTTATCATTTTTTTTGCTGTGGGGTTTGGATGGGGAAAAGATTACATTTGGATATTGTTAGGTAAAGCGTTATGTTTACGTTAGTGTATAAATTTGCTTTACCGGCGCGATTGCTATAGCCAGCGCGCATCAATCGAACGCTGAGGTGCCACGTGGGAAGCAGGGGCCGGGTTACATTGCAGACGATCGCGCGGGAGGTCGGCCTGTCGAAATATGCGGTCTCGCGCTCGCTTGCCGGCAAGAGCGGCGTCAGCGAGGAAACGCGCGCGCTGATCCGCGAGACGGCGCAGCGCCTCGGCTATACCAAGCCCGCCGGGCAGGGCTCTACCGGCGAGGTCGCGGTTGTCTTTCACGATCTCGATGCCGTCAACAGTGAGCTCTATATGCAGGTGCAGAACGGTGTGCAGCGCGAGGCTCATCGGCTTGGCATGACGTTGCGCGTACGCTGGACCCATGATTCCGGCCAGTTGGAGGAGCTGGCGCGCACTTGCGATGGGCTGATGCTCGTCGGTCCGCATGCCCGTGAGGCCGTGGCGGCGGCAAGTGCCACCGGCGTTCCGGTCGTGCGTTTCGGCTGGGTCGATGCGCTCGAACAGATCGACCATGTCGGCGGCACCGACCATGAGGCAGGGCAGGCGGTGGTGGAGTATCTGGTCGGGCTCGGCCATCGGTCCATTGTTTACGTCTATGGCATGCCAGGCCTGCGGGGGCGCCAAGAGCGGCACTACGGTGCCCGCGAAATCGCCGAACGTTATCCTGACGTTGCGCTTCATGTTATGCAGTTCGACGAAGAGAATGGCTTCAGCGCGGCCTTCCGAGCGCTCGTGGAAAAAGGCATCCGGCCGACGGCTTTTTTCTGCGCCCATGACGGGCTGGCACTGACCGTGGTTTCCGAGCTGCTCGGTCAAGGATATCGCATTCCCGACGATATTTCGGTCGTCGGCTTCGGCGACTACTCGCCGGCAACGCAGATCTCGCCGGCGCTGACGACGGTGAGGATGGAGGGGCAGGAATGCGGGGCGGTCGGGCTGCGGCTTTTGCTCGAGCGCATCGAGAATCCACGCCTGCCGGGCATGCCGGCGCGGCGTATCATGATTGCCTCGCGCATTATCGAGCGCCGCTCGGCCGGACCCTGCAAGGCGGCGGCGAGCGTCGATGCCGCCGAGGTTTAACCGCCGAGCGAAACAATCGCAGCCTTGACTGCGTCCGCGCCGGGCCTGGTCGGCCGGTATTCCAGACCGACGGCGCCGTCGTAACCGTTGGCAAAGATCCAGCCGAGGCGTCGAGCAAGGTCAATATTGCCGGAGCCCGGTTCGTTGCGGCCAGGGTGATCGGCGACATGGACGTGTATGATACGGTCGAGACGGCCGTTCAGCACCTCCTCGGTGCGCTCGTCCATCACGGCGGAATGGTAGATGTCGTAAACGATCCCGATCTCGGGGCGGGCGACGTCATCGATGATGTCGAGACCTTCGCGAGTCGAATCGAGGAAATAGCCGACATGGTCGATGCGGATGTTGAGCGGCTCGACGCCGAGACGGACACCGCTGCCTTTGAGGATATCGGCGCCGGCGCTCAGCGTTTCGGTGAGCGCCCGGCGCTGTTCTTCGCGGGTCAAGCCTGAGAGATCGTCGCCCGCTTGGGCAATCAGCACCGGCGCGCCGAGACGCTTGGCGACAGCGACGGATTCGGCAAGGCCTTTCAGCCAGGCCTGCCGGTTGGCGGCGTCGGTCAGCGCGATCATCGGTTCGGCGACGAGGCTGGAGACGGCAAGGCTGGTTTCCTTCAGCGCCGCCTCGATCGCATCCAGATCCTTGTCGGTCCAGCGCCAGAATTCGATCGCCGTCAGGCCGGCCGCATGGGCGCGGCGGATGCGATCGGGAAAGCTGTCGCCCTCTTCGGCAAACAGCCACTCTATGCAGGCTGAATAACGTCGCATGAAAACTCCTCCCATCTGTTGATGCAGGCATGCGACAGATCGGCGCCTGCCGCAAGAGGAGTGCAGGCGCTTGACGCCCGGTGTTCATTGGCGGAACACTCAGCACATCAGGCCGGGATCTCCGGCCGTTTGCGGAGGAAGACATGGATCTCGGATTGAAGGGAAAGACTGCCGTCATAACAGGTGCGTCGGTCGGCATCGGGCTGGCGATCGCCGAGGGGCTGGCGGCTGAGGGCGTCGACCTCGTGCTGGCAGCCCGTGGCGCCGAACGGATCGAGGCGGAAGCCGCCCGTATCGCCGAGAAGTACGGCGTCAGCGCCGCCGCTGTCGCGGCCGATGTGGCGACGGTTGCGGGAACCGAGGCGATCATCGCGGCGGCGGCCGAAAAAGGTGGCGCCGATATCCTCATCAACAATGCCGGCACCGGATCGAACGAGACGGTGATGGAGGCGCCCGACGAGAAGTGGCAGGACTATTGGGACCTGCATGTGATGGCCGCCGTGCGGCTGGCGCGCGGCATCGCGCCGCAGATGAAGCAACGCGGCGGCGGAGTGATCCTGCACAATGCCTCGATCTGCGCCGTCCAGCCACTCTGGTACGAGCCGATCTACAATGTCAGCAAGTCGGCGCTGATGATGTTTTCGAAGACGCTTTCGACCGAGCTCATCAAGGACAATATCCGCGTCAACTGCGTCAATGCCGGCCTGATCCTGACGCCCGACTGGATCAAGACCGCCAAGCAATTGACGGCGGAAACCGGCGGCAACTGGGAAGGCTATCTGCAGAGCGTCGCCAACGAGCACGCCGCCTCCAAACGCTTCGGCACGCCGGAGGAACTGGCCAACGTCTTCGTCTTCCTGAGTTCGGGGCGTGCGAGCTATTGCATCGGCTCGACCTATTTCGTCGATGGCGGCATGCTGAAGACGATCTAATCGAGGCGGCTGACGAGGCTCGGCAAACAGTCCTTCTCAAGACTGCCGGGCCGGCCCGTGACGTTGCCGATACAAGCTATAAATAATAGCTATTTTATTGTATGTTCACGCTTTTGACGCTATTTGCCTGCTATTGGCAGGATAAATACTGCGATTTCTACAAGGCGACGACGATGCTGACGAAAAAGGGAAAATATGGGCTGAAGGCGCTGGTCGACCTGGCGCGGCTGGCGCCGGGTGAGACCGCCTTCATCAACGACATCGCGGCCCGCAACAATATCCCGAAGAAGTTTCTCGACACGATCCTGCTCGAACTGCGCAATGTCGGCATCCTGCGCTCGAAGAAGGGACCGGGCGGCGGCTATTCCCTGTCGCGGCCGGCAACCGAAATCCGCATCGGCCATGTCATCCGCACGCTCGACGGGCCCTTAGCGCCGATCCGCTGCGCCAGCCGTACGGCTTACGAGGCCTGCGATGACTGTGCCGATCCGGAGACCTGTCAGGTGCGGCGCTCGATGACCGAGGTTCGGGACGCGATCGCCGCCATTCTCGACAATATGACCCTCGAGCAGTTCGTCGCCGACGGCGGCCGCATCGACGGCACCAAGGAACAATTCCCGATCTCCGCCGCCAGTTGAATTAGGTCCTCCCAGGCTCTGACATATATTCGCCTGCGATGTGCAGCAACTTATCCCGCGCCAGCGATAGCGCGTGAATGCGGGCATTGCGCCAATGGCGGTCGAGATTGAGGCCGATGCCCGCGGATGTTTCCCCTGCAAGTTCGAACAGCGCATTTGCGGTGTCGAGCACCGTTTCCCCGGCAAGAATTACGGCCGCCGAGGCGGAGAAATGTGCGTCCGCCATCGCGGCCTCCACAGGATTGACCTGGGCAATGTCGAGTTTGCGGCCAGCCCGTTCCAAGGCTGCCGCCGCCATTTCGATGCGGATGGCGCGTTCGCCGATCTGGGGAAGGACGGTCGTGCTGCGATCGCCAATTGCGGTCATCAGGTCGCTCCATGCGGCCCGGGCGATGCCCAGGCTGACGCCCGCCTTGAGCAGCAGGCCGAGCGAGATGCCGGTCGAATGTCCGGAGGAGGAAGCAGGCGCAATCGCATCGGCATTGACATTAAGCGTTCCGACGATCGCCGTCGCCGATCCATTGGTGCGCTGGCCGAAGCCGTCCCAATCATCGACCACCTGCACGCCTTCTTCACCGCGTGCGAGGTAGAGCGTCACCGGGCGGCTGGGAGGAGCGGTGGCGGCAGCGGCGATCCAGTCGGCGAATAGAATACCGGGCGCCTGCCACGTGCGCCCGCTCAGGCGGTAGCCTGGACCTTCGGCAGTCAGTTCGGTCCCGTCGGTGAAGGCGGCGCCCGCGAAGCTGTCGCCGAGCAGCACACGGGCAAACAGCGATGCCTTCAAATCCTCGGAAGCTTGAATGCGGAGCGTTTCCAGCGCAGAAAAATGACTTTCCAGCGCCTCGCCGATCGAGGCATCGCCCTCGGCGATGATCGCAACGATTTCGGCGAGCAGGGCGTTCGACACGTCGAGCCCTTCATGGTCTGGCGGAACAGTGATTGCCGTCAGCCCCGATACAGACAGCGCATCAAGCTCGGCAAAGGGCAGGATGCGGTTGATATCACGCTCGCTCGCCTGATGCCGGAATGCGGCGGCGAGGTCGCGGGCCGTGGATATCGCCTCCTCTTCGCTTTCGATGCGATGCGCGGGAGGCCTGAGGCTCTGATGAAACTGCGATACCGTTCCCATCGGTCACTCTTTTCTCGACGGATACAGGAGTGAGGGATTGCCCCTCGAATGATAAGGCCGGTTTTTCTACAAAACCCGAATGGTTTGGATTTTCTTACCAGCTTGATTGCCTTGTCCTTTACTCTACTTAGGGTGTGGGGCTTCCTTGGGAAATATGATGAGCGACTCTCGTGCTCGCAACAGCGAGGTTTCGAAAATGGCACGCCAGCCGAGACCGCGTCTGACGCTGGATATTGCCGCTATCCCAACCTATGCGATCGGCGATATTCACGGCCGGTACGACCTGCTTGTGAAAGCCGAGGAGGCGATCCTGCGTGACGGCGCGCGGCTGCCCGGGCGAAAGCTGCTCGTCACGCTCGGCGACTATATCGACCGCGGCCCGGAATCGGCACAGGTCATTGCCCATCTGATGGAGCCGCCGCCGGACGGATTCGATCGCATCTGCCTTGCCGGCAATCACGAAATCGCCATGCTCGACTATATCGACGGCTGGGCCTCCTATGATGATTGGATGCAGATGGGGTCGGCGGAGCTGCTCAAATCCTATGGCCTCGATCCGGAGCATCTGCCACTGATCTTCCCCTCCGGCGCGAAGCTCGATGCCTTCATTCGTCATTCGTTGCCGCGGACGCATATCGATTTCATGCGGGCAATGCCGGTCATGCTGGAGACGCCTAGCGTGATTTTCGTGCATGCCGGCATCAATCCGAAGTTGCCGCTCGGCAAGCAGACGGACGAGGATCTGGTCCTCATCCGCCAGCGGTTTCTCGAAAGCCGGGTGCCGTTGCCCAAACTCGTCGTTCACGGTCATACGCCGAATGATGAACCCGACATACGGCCGAGGCGGCTCAACATCGATACGCGCGCCTATCGCAGCGGCAAACTCACCGTCGCCCGCTTGTGGCAAGGCCGAGTGCATCTGTTTTCGACCTGACTTCCGTTTCCTCAGCCGCTAGAGCCTTTCCGGGTTAGATTGCAGCATTCTGCCGGGCATCTTTGCGCCAGGATCAAAGGCGATCGGCTCGGACGTACCTAGGGGTATGCCCGTCGCCAATCGCCTCTGCCCTGACGAAAACCTGCTCCGGCAGAATGCTGCAATCTAACCCGGAAAGGCTCTAGGATCGTCTCAGACGACCCCTTCCTCGACCGGTTCTGTCTTCGCTGGTTCTACAGTGGCCGGCCGGTTACGGCGCCAGCCGCGTAGCACGACGTAGAAGACCGGCGTCAGGAACAGGCCGAAGATCGTCACGCCGAGCATGCCCGAGAAGACGGCGGTGCCAAGCGACTGGCGCATTTCGGCGCCGGGGCCGGTGGCGATGGCAAGCGGCAGAACACCGAAGATGAAGGCGAATGCCGTCATCAGGATCGGGCGCAGGCGAAGATGGCTGGCCTCGATGGCCGCCTCCACCGGTGACTTGCCCTCGTCTTCCGCCTGCCTGGCGAACTCGACGATCAGAATGGCGTTCTTGGCCGCAAGGCCGATCAGGACGATCAGGCCGATCTGGGTCAGGACGTTGTTGTCCATTCCCCTCAGCGAGACCCCGATCAGCGCCGCAAGCACCGCAAGCGGGACGATGAGAATGATCGCGAGCGGCAGAACCCAGCTTTCATATTGTGCCGCCAGCGCCAGGAAGACGAAGACGACGGACAGGGCGAAGATGTAGATGGCGGTGTTGCCGGTGTGGGTTTCCTGATAGGCGAGTTCCGTCCATTCGAAGGTCGTCCCCTGCGGCAGGATCTTGGTCGCCAGCGCCTCCATCTTGGCGATGGCATCGCCCGTCGACGTGCCCGGCGTCGGATTGCCCTGAAGCGGCACCGAGACGTACATGTTGTAGCGCTGGACAAGCGCCGGGCCGCTGGCATCCTGGATGTCCATCAAGGTTCCAAGCGGAACCAACGCGCCGGTCGCCGAGCGGACCTTCAGGGCAAGGATGTCTTCCCGGTCCATGCGATATTGCCGGTCGGCCTGGGCGCGAACCTGGTAGACGCGGCCGAAAGCATTGAAATCGTTAACGTAAGCGACGCCGAGATTGATGGAAAGGGCGTTGAAGATGTTGGGGATCGGCACATTCAGGAAGCGCGCCTTGTCGCGGTCGATCGCCAGGAAGTATTGCGGGCTGGCATCCGAAAATGTCGTAAAGACGCCGGTCAGCCCCTCGGTCGTTGCCGCCGCACCCATCATCTGCCGGGCGAGGCCGAGGACGCGCGTCATGTCGGCGTTTTCGAGATCGGAAATCTGCATCTTGAAGCCGCCGGAATTGCCGACGCCGCGCACGGATGGCGGTGGGATGGCGATGATGAAGGCTTCCTGGATGCTTTGCAGTTTGCCGTAAAGCTCGCCGATGATCTTGTTGGCGTTCTCTCCGCCTTCTTCACGTTCGGCAAAGGATTTGAACGGGACGAAGACGACGCCGGCATTTGAGGCATTGGTGAATGTCGCCCCGCTGAAGCCGGCAAATTGCACGGCATTGCCGACGCCGGGGACAGTGCGGGCGATATCGCCCACCTGTTTGACGACGGCGTCGGTACGCGCAAGCGAGGCTCCATCAGGCAGCTGTATGACGATGATGGCGTAACCCTGGTCCATGGTCGGGATAAAGCCCGCGGGAACTTTCGTGCCCATATACCAGGTTGCTCCGAGCAGGCAGACGAACGTGACCATCGCGGCTGTCAACCCAATCCAGCTGCTGACCAGATGCCGAACGGTCCATGAATAGCCGGAACTCAGCCGATCGAATCCATGATTGAAGCCGTCTGCCAGCCCTCTTCCCAGACGGGATGCGACATTCGTGCGCTTGGTTTCATGGTCATGGGTTTTCAGCAATATGCCTGCAAGCGCGGGCGACAAGGTGAGCGAATTCAATGCGGAAATTGCAGTGGTGACGGAGATCGTGACCGCGAACTGCCTGTAGAACTGTCCTGAGATGCCTGGAATGAAGGCTGTCGGCACGAACACGGCGATCAGCACCAGCGAGATGGCGACGACGGCGGTTCCGACTTCGTCCATCGTGACATGGGACGCCTGCTTCGGCGTCATCCCGCGCGCCAGATTGCGCTCGACGTTTTCGACCACCACGATCGCGTCGTCGACGACGATACCGATTGCCAGCACGAGGCCGAACAGGGTGAGCATGTTGAGCGAGAAGCCGAAGGCCAGCAGAACGGCGAAGGTGCCGATCAGCGATACCGGGATGGCAATGATGGGAATGATCGCGGTTCGCCAGGATTGCAGGAAAACGAGAACGACAATCGCCACGAGGATTGCGGCTTCGGCGATGGTTCTGTAGACCTCGGTGATCGAATCCGAGATGAATTCGGTCGTGTCATAGACGATGCGATATTCCAGGCCCTGCGGGAAATTCTGGGATATGTCCTTCATGATCGTCTGGACCTGATGGGCGGTGTCCAGGGCGTTGGTTCCCGGCCGGGCGAAGATGCCGAGAGCAACCGCGGGATCGTTGTTGAGATAGCTGTTGGTGACGTAATCCTGTGCACCGAGCTCGATGCGGGCGACATCCTGCAATTGCACGAGCCGGCCCGATGTCGTCGATTTCACAATGACATATCGGAATTCGCGCACGTCGGAGAAGCGTCCGTCCGTTCGCACCGTATATTCGAACGCATTCTTGCCGGTGACGGGTGGGGCCCCGATCTTGCCGCCTGAAACCTGGACATTCTGATCTCTCAGCGCAGCGACGACGTCGTCGGATGTCATCCCGTAGGCGGAGAGCTTTTCCGGGTCCAGCCAGATTCGCATCGAATACTGGCGCTCGCCGAAGAGCTGCACGTCGCCGACGCCGTCAAGGCGAACGAGAACGTCGCGAATGCGGTTGCGGGCATAGTTCGAGACGTAAAGCTGGTCATAGCGATGCGACGGCGACAGCAGGTGCACCACCATCATCAGATCAGGCGAGCTTTTGTCGGTGGTGACGCCAAGCCGCTGGACTTCCTCGGGAAGACGGGGAAGGGCGATGGAAACGCGGTTCTGGACAAGCACCTGGACCTTGTCGAGATCGGTGCCGAGCTTGAAGGTGATCGTCAGCGACATGGCGCCGTCGGCGCTGGAGTAGGATGACATGTAAAGCATGTCTTCGACGCCGTTGATCTGTTGTTCAAGCGGCGTCGAAACGGTATCGGCGATCGTCTGCGGGTCGGCACCCGGATAAGAGGTGCGCACGACGATGGTCGGGGGTGCGATCTCGGGATACTGCGATACCGGCAATTGCGTATAGGCAATGCTGCCGACGACGAGAAAAAGGATCGAGATGACCGCCGCAAAGATCGGCCGGTCTACGAAAAAATGAGCAAATCTCATTGTCCGTTCTCCGCGCCGGCGGTTTCGGGCGCAGTGTCCTGCCGTTCCGGCGGCAGTTCGGTCATCTGAGGCGTGATCTTTGCACCCGGCCGGGCGCGCATCAGGCCGTTGACGATGATCGTCTCGGTGCCGTCGAGGCCCTCGCGTATGACGCGGTAGCCATAGAGCCGCGGTCCGGGCCTTACGGGCTTGGTCGACACCGTGCCGTCTTCGGCGACGACATAGACGACGCGCTCATTCTGGTCCGAGCCGATGGCCTCGTCGGGGACGAGAATGGCCTGGTAGGTGTTGGAGGCTTCGACCTGTATGCGACCGAAGAGGCCGGGCTGAAGGACGAGATCGGGGTTGGGGAAGCGGGCACGCAGACGAATGGTGCCGCTCTCATTGTCGACCCGGTTCTCAGCGAAATCGAGCCTTCCCTTGAATGGTTTGGCAGTGGGATCCGAGATCGTGACGGATACATCCAGGCCGCCGCCACCCTGCTGAAGATCCTTGCCCAGTTTGCGCGCCGTGTCGGCGAAATTCAGCAGGCGGCGCTCATCGACGTCGAAATAGAAATCGATCGGGTCGAGCGAAACAATAGTCGTCAGCACAGTCTGATCGGTCTGCACCAGGTTGCCGGCCGAGATCAGCCGGCGGTCGATGCGGCCGCTGAGTGGCGCCTTGATCTCGGTATATTCCATGTCGAGAGACGCGCGATCGGCTGCGGCCTGTGCGCCGCGGACATTGGCCTCAGCCGAATCGAATTCGCGGCGGCGATCATCCAGCGTCTGCGCCGACTGGCTGCCGCTCGAAGCAAGAGATTGCGTGCGCTTATACTGCGCATCGGCAAAGACCAGGGTGGATTGCGCCGATTCGAGTGTCGCCTTTGCCTGATTGAGCGCGGTTACGAACGGCCGCTGATCGATGACGAAGAGCAGGTCGCCCTGCTTGACCAATGCGCCGTCCTGAAAATGGATTTCCTGCAGGTAACCACCGACGCGCGAACGAACGGAGACTTCGTCGACCGGCTCGAACCGGCCGATGAACTCGTCGCTATCGATGACATCGCGAACGACCGGCTTGGCGACGGTGACGGGTGGGGGCGGCGGGGCGCTCTGGGCCAGCGCGGGGAGGGGCATGAATGCGGCGATACAGCCAAGCACCACCATCTGTCGAAGCGCGTAAGTCATACCGGTCCTCCAATCTCGACGGCCGATTCACTGCCGCCAACCTCAAGATGAAGTGATGTTATTCATGTCCTGCTGCTTTGACCGAGGGTCTCTGCCCCCGTGATTTCCCCGGCGTTCAATCCCTTGGAAAAGGAAGGCCGGCACGCAATGCACATCAGAAAAATCGTAACCCTATGGAATTGGACTATAAACGGCAGCGGCGAAAAATTGCAAATGCCAATTGGTAACGATTCCGGAATCCATCAAAACGTCACAGAGGGCATCAGCTCTCGACGATCTCGTCTCTGCCGGGTTGCAGAGCGGCGAGTTCGGCCCAGTCGAGTTCCTGTTCCAGCATGTGAAAGACATCATCGTCAATCTCGTCGGCGCGGCGCATCGCTGCCAATCTTCGGCGTTTCGCGACGATGACGTTGCGGCGCTGCTTGTCGAGCCTGCTGACCTCGCGCGGGTGTTTTCCGTCAGCGGCGATTTGGCGCTCGGAGGTGTAGACGTCGCGCAGGATGCGGGTGGATTTGTCCTCGCCGCCGGCGAGTTCGGCAAGGGCCGCATCGATCAACGTGACGCGGGCTCTGGCGAGGTCGCGGTCCAGGGAGGTGTCCGGGTCGAATTTCAGGTAACGGATCAGTGGCCCGAGCGTCAGGCCCTGGACGATGAGCGTGCCGAGAACGACGGCGAGCGCGCTGAGCAGGATGATATCGCGATCGGGAAAATCGATCGGCAAAGCGAGCGCAGTTGCCAGCGTGACGAGGCCGCGCATGCCGCACCAGCCGGCAAGCAGGCTGGTGGCGAAGGTCGGAACGGCTTGTGTCGTGCGTCCGCGCGCGGCGAGAAAGTTGATGACGCGGTTATAGAAGAGCACCCAGGCCAGGCGGACGACGATGACGGTGACGAAGACCATGGCGGCGAAGGTGATCGCGAAATTCAGGCGGCCGGGATCGAGGTCGAGGACGATCTGGCGGGCCTGCAGGCCCATCAGCAGGAAAGCGAGGACGTTGAGCAGAAAGACCGCGGCTTCCCAGACCGAATAGGAATGAATGCGGTGGCGGGCCGTCTGCCGCTCGGGCATGTAACGGGCGATCACCATCGCATAGACGACGATCGCCAGAATTGCCGAAAGATGCAGCCGCTCGGCGATGATCCACGTGCCGAAAGTGGCGACGAATTCGAGCAAAGTGCCGCCGAGCGTGCCGGCGAGCCTCAGGCCGACGACCATGTAGAGACGGCCCAGGAGATAACCGAGGATGAGGCCGCCAGGCACGGCGAGCGCCAGCTCCGCCAGGGCGCCGGCGAAGAAGGTGGGGCTTGCGGCGGCTGCCACCGCGGCGCTGAAGATCAGCAGCGCGACGGCGTCGTTCAGGAGGCTTTCACCCTTCAGGATCACATAGGTCTGGCGCGGCAGGGTGAAGCGGTCGAGCATGGCGGTGGCGGCCGCCGCATCCGGCGGCGCGACGATGGCGCCGAGTGCGACGGCTGCGGCAAGCGGCAGGCCGGCCATCGTCACGCTGACGGTAGCGACGGCTGCGGCCGTCACGATCACGGCGATGGCGGCGAGCGAGAACAGCGGCAGCCAGTTGCGTCTCAATGTCCTCGGCGGCAAATCATAGGCGGCGTCGAAGAGCACGGGCGCGATCAGCAGCGCCAGCGCAAGTTCGGGATCGATCGCGACTTCGGGCGCCCAGGGCACGGCCGCAACGATGACGCCAGCGATCGCCAGCATTGTCGGATAGGGAATCCGGAACTTCCTGGAGAATTGCAGAAAGACGATCGCCACCAGCAGCAGCGTCAGCATGCTTTCGAAGAACGCCATCGAGCTCCCCAATGCGCGCCTCCGGCGGAGGCTGTTCCTGCCACAGAATTAGGGCGGAGCTGGGCTGCGGCTACCGACTGGTGCTCGTAAACGGCGAAAGGAGAAACTGCGGATATGCTTGACCCGGTCTGCGGCATTTTAGCCGCCATTGCTGAATCCGCCGTCCATGCCCTTGTGCAGTGTACATGCTCAATATATCTACCGATATTATAAGGGTGCTTATAAATAACGGTCACAGGTTTTCATGAACGCCACTCCGACCCTCGGTTTCCTTCTCCACGACGTCGCACGGCTGCTGCGCAAGCGGTTCGAGCAGCGCGCGAAGTGCCTTGGGCTGACCCGGTCGCAATGGCAGACGCTTGCCTATCTCTCGAATAACGAAGGTATCCATCAGGGTGGCCTTGCCGAAATCCTCGAAGTCGAGCCGATCACGCTGGTGCGCATTCTCGACAAGCTCGCCGAGCGCGGGCTGATCGAGCGCCGCCAGCACCCGACCGACCGGCGTATCTGGATGCTTTATATGCGCGACGAAGCGCACCCGCTGCTTGCCGAAATGCGCGAGCTCGGCGACACCACCCGCGCGGAAGCGCTGCAAGGTGTTCCGGCCGAACAGCGCGAGCAGCTTTTCCACATCCTATCCGTAATGAAGACGAACCTGGTTCAGGCATGCCGGAGCCCGGTTGACGAGAATGAGACGAACGATGGCTGATCAATCTCCCCTCCGCGTCGTTGCCGACGCCAATGCCAAGACCGAGACCCCTGTCGAAGAAAACGAAGCGAAACAGCAGGAAACGGTAGCCGAAGCGCCTTCATCCAATTCAGCGCCGGCTGCCGCCGTGGCTGCGCCTGGCGGCAACAAGGTCCGCCGCCGGCGCAGTCTCACGCGGCCGATCCTGTTTGCCCTGCTGCCGGTGGCGCTCGTCGTCGGCGGTTATTATTACGTCAATGGCGGCCAGGTGATGTCGACCGACAATGCTTATATCCAGGCCGACATGGTAGGGCTCACCACCGATGTTTCGGGTATCGTCGACCAGATCAACGTCCAAGAGAACGAGGCGGTCAAGGCGGGACAGGTGCTCTTCAGCCTGCGGTCGGATTCTTTCAAGATCGCGCTTGATGGCGCCAAGGCGCAGCTCGGCGCGCAGCGCAACCAGATCATGAATCTCAAGGCCAGCTATCAGCAGTCGCTTGCCGAGATCACCCAGGCGCAAGCCGATCTGCCCTATTATCAGGATCAGTTTGACCGGCAGCAGAACCTCGTCAACAACGGCAGCGCGACGCAGTCGGCCTATGACGAAGCCAAGCACAATCTTGAAGCCGCGCAGCAGAAGGTTGCCGTCGCCAAGGCGGAAGCCGCAACGACGCTCGCGCAGCTCGGCGGCAATGCCGATCAGCCGATCGAGGAAAACCCGCTCTACCTGCAGGCCAAGTCGCAGGTCGACAATGCTCAGCGCGAACTCGACCACAGCGTCGTCAAGGCGCCGTTCGACGGCATCGTCACCAATGTCAACGCGCTGCAGGTGGGCTCCTACCTGCAGGCTTCGCAGCAGGCCTTCTCGCTTGTTGCCACCAACCCTCTCTGGATCGCCGCCAGTCCGAAGGAAACCGAGCTTACCTACGTCAAGCCCGGCCAGACGGCCGAGATCTATGTCGACACCTATCCCGGCGTGACATGGAAGGGCAAGATCGAGAGCATCAGCCCGGCCTCCGGTTCCAGCTTCTCGCTGCTGCCGGCGCAGAACACCACGGGCAACTGGGTGAAGGTCGTGCAGCGCATTCCGATGCGCGTCAGCATCGAGGACGCCGACGGCAAGCCGCCGCTGCGCGTCGGCATGAGCACGGTGGTCGATGTCGAGACCGGTCATGCCCGCGGCCTGCCTGATTTCGTCAACAAGCTTCTGGGGCGGCCTCAGGGCAAGGATCATGAGTAACGCTCCCGCTTCTCTGGCGACGCCGATTGCCAATCGCGGTGCGATCACGGCCTGCGTCATTCTTGCCGTTATCATGCAGGCGCTGGACACGACGATCGCTAATGTGGCGCTGCCCTATATCCAGGGCAGCGTGTCGGCCTCTGCCGACCAGATCAACTGGGTGCTGACCTCCTATATCGTCGCGGCGGCAATCATGACGCCGCCGTCGGGCTTTCTCGCCGCCAAGTTCGGCCGCAAACGCGTGCTGCTCGTCGCCATTGCCGGCTTCGTGGCGGCCTCCGTTCTCTGCGGCCTGGCGCAATCGCTGAACCAGATCGTCGCCTTCCGTCTGCTGCAAGGCCTGTTCGGGGCATCGCTGGTGCCGCTTTCCCAGGGCATCCTCCTCGACATCTATACGGTCGAGGAGCGCGGCTCGGCCATGGCCCTTTTCGGCGTCTCGGTCATGGTCGGGCCGGTGCTTGGGCCTGTCATCGGCGGCTGGCTGACCGACAATATCAGCTGGCGCTGGGTGTTTTATATCAACGTGCCGATCGGCGCGCTGGCCTTCATGGGCATCGTCGTCTTCGTCACCGAGACCAAGAGGGATCTGCTGGCCAAACTGGACTGGTTCGGTTTCGGGATGATGAGCCTCGGCATCGCCGCGCTGCAGCTGTTCCTCGACCGCGGCGAGCAGCTCGACTGGTTCTCTTCCGGTGAGATCATGCTCGAGGCGTTGATCTGCGCCTCAGCCTTTTATCTGCTGATCGTGCATACGCTGACGGCCGAGAAATCCTTCGTGAACCCGAAGTTGTTCCTCGACCAGAACTTCTCGATCAGCATGATCTTCATCTTCGTGGTCGGCATTACCTATCTCGCCTCACTGGCGCTGATGACGCCCTATCTGCAGACGCTGATGGGCTATCCCGTCATCACAGCGGGCATCGTCATGGGGCCGCGTGGGCTCGGCACCATGCTCTGCATGTTCATCGTCGGGCGGCTTGTCGGCAAGGTCGATACGCGCGCGCTGCTGGCGCTCGGCTTGGGGCTCACTGCATGGGCGATGTACGACATGACCGGCTGGACACCCGACGTCTCGCAATGGACGATCGTCTCGGTCGGCTTCATCCAGGGCGCCGGTCTCGGCTTTCTGTTCGTGCCGCTGACGACGATCGCCTTTTCCACACTGCCCGCCCATATGCGCGGCGACGGTACCGGTCTCTATAACCTCTCGCGAAACATCGGCTCGGCGGTCGGCATCTCGATCGTCTCGGCGCTGATCGTCGAGAACACGCAGAGCAATCATGAATCGATCGCGGCCTATGTGACGCCGTTCAACCACGCCTTCAATGCGGTGGCTGCGCAGGGGCTCAGCCCGGTGACGGCGGCCGGCCGCGCCTCGCTCAATGAGATCATCACGCTGCAAGCGACGATCATCGCCTATATGGACGATTTCAAGCTGCTGATGCTGATGTCGCTTGCGGTCATCCCGCTGGTGCTGCTGCTGCGCAAGCCGAAGGCAGCACCCGCCGTCGACCACAGCGCGGTAATGGAATGAACTTTAGGCGTTGCCGCAATTCCGGACGAAAAACCGCTCACACTTTTCGGCATCATGCGCTAGCGGAACGGCTTGCTGAGATAACGCGATCCCTGAATGCCGAAGCGCCACGGTGCTTCGGCATTTTTCGTGATGCCGATGCGTTTTCCCGAGACGATCGGCACGGATGCTGATGGCGCGATCGCATAGGGCGGGTGATCGAGCAGCCTGTCATTGATCGCGATGTCGATGCCGAGCGCCTGGCAGAGCTTGCCGGGACCGCTGCAGAGCGACGTCAGCGTATCGGTGCCGCGCCGCTCCATCATCTGAGGGATTCCCGTTTCCGGCTCCAGGGCGCGGATGAGTACAGCCGAGCCCGGATGGCAGACGAAATTCAGGCACCAGTACATGCCGTAGATGCGGTAGATATAGACGTTGCCCGGTTTGCCGTACATGGCGCCGTTGCGCTTGGTCGGGCCGCGGTAGCTGTGCGAGGCCTCGTCATCGGGGAAATAGGCTTCGGTCTCGGTGATGCGTCCGCCGACGCCGTCCACGGTCAGATGGCAGCCGAGCAGGTCGCGTGAGACGACGATCGCATCGCGCTCAAAAAACGTCCTGAGGCTTTCGCCGGTGAGCGTGCCGGTGCCGATCGCACCTGATATCGTTCCACCATCGGTCATGGCCGACGCAGATAACATTCAGCGCGCTCGCCGTCATCCCGAAACCGCTTCATGTTTTTCGGCCACGGACATCAGCGGCCGGCATTCGGATCGCGCATCGGGATGGAGGGTGATGTGACCGAGACCGGGTCGCTCGCCGGGAAGGAATCTTCCAGCCCCTCCTCCAACTCTTCTTCGAGCAAAGCGGGATCCTTGCGGCGCGCGCCGTCGCTATGGGCAGGTTCGATTGCGGCGGCAAGCAGGGCTTTGGCCCGCAAGACGGCATTTTCCGAGGTCAACTCAGGCGTGCTCCGCAGCGTCACGGCAATGCTATCTTCGCCTTCGCCGCCGAATTCGACGACGAAGCCGTCTTCCGTCTGGTAGACGGTGATATCACTGAGTGCCATGACCGTTCTCCGAGGGCGCTCACATTAGCAATATGCATTTTAGTGAGATGCATTTTAGTGAAGCGCGTTTTCGGAATTTTGTCGAGCGAAGACCTTCACCAGCCAGTCGATGAAGACGCGCACGCGGGGCGAAAGCTGGCGGTTGCGGGGGTAGAGCAGGGAAACCGGTGTCGGGGTCAGCGGAAAATCCTGCAGTATCTGGACCAGCGTTCCCGCGGCAAGGTCTTCTTCGGCGTGATAGCGCGGGATCTGGATCATGCCGAGGCCCATCCTCGCCGCTGAAATATAGCTTTCGGCGGCGTTGACGGCGACGGTGGCGGGAATGGTGATGTCACGCACCGTGCCGCGGACGGTGAATTCGAGCGGCAGCAGGCTGCCGGTTCCGCTGGAGTGGAAGCCGACCATGCGATGGCCGGCAAGCCGGTCGGGATGCTGCGGCAGGCCGTGGTGGGCAATGTAGGCAGGTGAGGCGAGCGTCACCTCATCGAGCATGGCGACGTGCCGGGCGACCATGTCGCTATCTCCAGGCGTGCCGACGCGCAGCACGCAATCAATGCCTTCACGCACGAGATCGACCAGCCGATCGCCCTCGCTCATGTAGAGTTCGATCTCCGGATAGGTCTCCAGGAAGGACGACAGGCTCGGCAGCACGAAATGGCGGGCGAGCGTGCCGTGCACGTCGACACGCAACATGCCCTTCGGCTTGGCGCCGGCGAAGGCGCCTTCGGCTTCCTCGATATCGGCAAGGATCGACAGGCAGCGTTGGTAATAGGCTTCGCCATCAAGCGTCGGACTGACGTGGCGCGTCGTACGCTGGAGCAGGCGCACGCCGAGACGGGCTTCCAGCCGCTTGACCGCATCGGTGACGGTCGAGCGCGGCAGGCCGGTGTCCTCGGCGGCAAGCGTGAAGCTGCGGCGTTCCACGACACGGCAAAACACGCGCATGGCGTCAAATCTGTCCATCTGGTTGTTCGTCATTCCCGGATAGTGATGCGGAATAATGCCCGATTATCCGCAAAAGGAAAAGGCGCATCTTCTCCTCATCGAAAACGCGCTGCGGCGCAGAATGAAGGAGAAGGACAATGGCTTCCAACGAAAACAAGGTTGCATTGGTGACCGGCTCGTCCCGCAGCATCGGCGCAGCGGTCGCCGAGCGTCTCGCCAAGGACGGTTTCACCATCGTCATCAATTACTCCGGCAATGCCGCTCCGGCCGAGGAACTGGCAAAGAAGATCGAGCAGGCCGACGGCAAGGCGCTGACGGCGAAAGCCGATGTCAGCGATGCCGAAGCCGTCCGCCGCATGTTCGATGCCGCGGAAACGGCTTTCGGCGGCGTCGATGTGCTCGTCAACAATGCCGGCATCATGATGCTTTCTGCGCTTGCCGAGGCCGATGACGCCAATTTCGACCGCCAGATCGGCGTCAACCTCAAGGGCACGTTCAATACGCTGCGCGAGGCCGCCAAGCGTCTGCGCGATGGCGGCCGGGTCATCAACTTCTCGACATCGGTCGTCGGCCTGAAACTCGAAACCTACGGCGTCTATGCCGCTACCAAGGCTGCCGTGGAAACGCTGACGGCGATCATGGCCAAGGAGATGCGTGGCCGCAACATCACGGTCAACGCCATCGCGCCTGGGCCGGTGGCCACCGAGCTTTTTCTCAACGGCAAGTCGGACGAACTCATCGCCCGCACGGCGAAAATGAACCCGCTGGAGCGCCTCGGCACACCGGAAGATATCGCTTCTGCGGTTGCCTTCCTCGCCGGCCCGGACGGCGGCTGGATCAACGGTCAGACGCTGCGCGCCAATGGCGGCGTGATCTGACGAGACCGGCGGCTTCCGGCCGCCGCTCATCCGAATTTTAATTCCTCAATCAGCCAACCGAATCCAGAAGGAATAGGATCATGAGCAAGCAAGTCATCGTCATCACCGGCGCTTCCAGCGGTTTCGGCGCTCTCACCGCCCGCGCGCTCGCCAAGGCCGGCCACACCGTCTATGCCGGCATGCGTGCCACCGAAGGCCGCAACGCTCACGCCGTCGCCGATGCGGCTGAATTCGCCAGGGACAACAGCGTCGATCTGCACTCGGTCGAACTCGACGTCGCCTCCGACGCGTCGGTTGTATCAGGCATCGCCAAGATCATCGTCGAGGCAGGCCGCCTCGATGTCATCATTCACAATGCCGGCCATATGTCCTTCGGCCCGGCCGAAGCCTTCACGCCGGAACAGTTCGCCGAGCTTTTCGACATCAACGTGCTCTCCACCCAGCGCGTGAACCGAGCAGCACTTCCGCATCTCCGCAAGCAGGGCAGGGGCCTGGTGGTCTGGGTATCGTCGTCGAGCAGCCGCGGTGGCACGCCTCCCTATCTCTCGCCCTACTTTGCCGCCAAGGCGGCGATGGATTCACTTGCCGTCTCCTATGCGGGCGAGCTTACCCGCTGGGGCATCGAGACCTCGATCATCGTGCCCGGCGCCTTCACCAAGGGCACCAACCATTTCGCCCATTCCGGCTCGCCTGATGATACGGCCCGCGCCGCCGAATACAATGAAGGACCCTACAAGGGCGTGCCGGAACAGGCGCTGCAAGGCCTGGCAGCGCTCGAACCTGCGGACGCCGATGCCGGCGCGGTTGCCGCGGCCATCGTCAATGTCGTCGGCAAGCCGTTTGGCACCCGGCCATTCCGCGTCCATATTGATCCGTCCGAGGACGGCGCCGAGATCGTCAACGGCGTCGCCGACCGTGTCCGCGCGGAATTGTTCCGCCGCATCGGCCTTGAGGACTTGCTGAAGCCGGCTGTCGGGAATTGAAATCCGGTCCGCCACCGCGCGCGGGGCGACCGCGCGGGAACATGGGAGCCGAGCCGTCATCGCAAATATGTGAACGCGATTGCGGAATTTTCCCTTATAATCCTGCGGAGAGTGCGTATATCTGCTCTATCGCGAGAGAGCGGAATTCCCTGCCGCTCTCTTTGCGAACCTCCAGCGCCTGCCGCGCCCTTGCTACGGTGCGACAGGCTTGATGTTCAAAGTTGCAGATTGCGGCCCGTCGAAGGTTTCCCCCGCCTTCCGGGCCGTATTTGTCTTGGCGCTCAGACGTCGTTCAGTTTCGCCTCGACCAGAAGTTTCACCAGCCAGTCGACGAAGACGCGGACCTTGTTGCTGAGGTGGCGGTTCGGCGGATAGACGACATAGAGCGGCAGCGGATCGCGACGCCAATCCGGCAGCACGCGAATGAGTTCGCCCCTTGCCATCGGCTCGCGTGCCATGAAGATCGGCACCTGCGCGATGCCGAGGCCGGTCAGCGCCGCCGTTAGATAGGTGCGGCTATCGTTGACCGAGGCGATGTAACGCGGACTGGTCTCGATCACCTCGTTGTGCCGGCGGAATTCGAAAGGCAGCGTCCGGTTGTTCTGGGCGCGAAAATAGTTGACGGTGTAATGATCCGCCTCCAGATCCTCGGGCCGCTCGGGCATGCCGAATTTCTGGATGTAGTCCGGAGAAGCGCAGGTGATCATCTCGACTTCGGAGACGCGCCGCGCAATCAGCGACTGGTCGGTCGGCGTGCCGGCGCGTAGCGCGCAATCGACATTTTCTGCAAGGTAATCGACCGTGCGGTCGCCGACGCCGAGGTCGATGCGGATGTCCGGATAACGCTGATAGAAATCGCAAAGTGCCGGAACGACGATCCAATCGGCGAAAGCGCCGGCCATCTCGACACGCAGCCGTCCGCTCGGCAAGCTCTGCGAATTGGAGAGGCTGCCGTCAAGCTCCTCCAGTTCCGAAATGATCTGGGCGGCGCGTTCGTAATAAAGCGCGCCGTCTGTGGTCACCATGACCCGGCGCGTGGTCCGATTCAAAAGCTTGGTACGCAGATGCGCTTCCAGGCCCTGGATGAGATTGGTCACCGTCGCCTTGGGCATGGCGAGCATGTCGGCGGCGCGGGTGAAATTGCCCGTCTCCACAACACGAATGAAGACGCGCATTGCCGAGAGCTGATCCATCGGTTTCAAATCCGCAGTTTGCGTTGCACCATTGTTCGAGATCTGGAACAGTGTTATCGCGTTATAGCTTCTTATTCCTTGGTTGGAATAACAATATCTTTTTTGTGCAAAATGCAAGCGGCGGACGTTGTCTGCTTGTCGCCGATACAGAAGAGACCGGAAGTATGACGGTGGAATGGAAAGATATGATGCTGGATAAGGTGGCCATCGGCCCCGTTTCCGCACGCATCTACCAGGGCGCCGATTACGGCAAGGGTCCGCCGATCGTGCTTTACCTGCATGGCGGCGCCTTTCTGGATAGCGACAAACACGTCGACCGGCCGGTGGCGATGAGCCTTGCCATGGCCGGTGCCATCGTCGTTGCCGCCGATTACAGCAGCCTTTCCGGCAATCTGTTTCCAAAGGCGCTGGAAGTCTCTTTCTCCGTTTTCACCTATCTCGCCAACAAACGCGCCGGTCTCGGCGACCGCAAGTCGCTGCTCTTCGTCGCCGGCGAGGAGGCGGGCGGCAATGTTGCCGCCGGCGTGGCGCTGAAGGCGCGCGACCAGATGCCGGACGCGCTCGACGGCCAGGTTCTGATTTCGCCGCTGCTCGATCCTTTCATGGGTACGTCCTCGATCCGCAAGGCTGAAGCCATCGGCATGCGCCAGCGCTGGACGGAAGGTTGGAGCCACTATCTGAGCGGCGGCGGTTGCCACCCTTATGCGGCGCCTTGCCTCTGTTCGCGTATTTCAGGCGTCGCGCCGGCGCTGATATTTACCGCCGAGGATGATCCTCTGCACGACGAAACGATTGGTTACGGTGTCCGCCTGAAACAGGCTGGCGTCGGTGTGCGCCAGCATGTCCTTCCCGCCGGGACGGGCTGGCCCTCGATTTATGGTGGGAAATCCGAGGGAGTGCCGGACTGGCAGGAAAACGTCAGCCGCCATTTCGGAAGCTTCCTTCGGGAGGTAAGCGTCCAACCGCAATTGCATTGAAGAAGACCTGATATTTCGGCGGCTTAGAGCCGCAAGGAGAGTACTAATGACGTCCAGAAGTAAGCGCTGGGCCCTGATGGGCGCCGGCATAGCCCTTATTGCGTCCATTTCCGGCGCTGCATTGTTTTTCGAATTGCCGATGAGCACGACCGCCACGGCCGCTTCCGCCCCCGCGCAGGCTCCCGCTGTGCCGGTGACGGTTGCCGTCGTCGCGGCGCGCGACGTGACGGCCTGGGAAAGTTTCTCCGGCCGTCTCGAAGCGGTCGACCGGGTGCAGGTGCGTTCCCGTGTCGCCGGCGCCATCCTTTCGGTGGCCTTCCGCGAAGGGGCGCTGGTCAAGCAGGGCGACCTGCTCTTCACCATCGACCCGGCTCCCTACCAGGCGAGCGTGGCGCAGGCGCAGGGCCAGGTCGCTTCGGCCGAGGCCAAGGTCAGCCTGGCGCAGACCGAACTCGATCGCGGCCGCAGGCTTTCCGACAACCGCACCATCTCCCAGAGCGATCTCGATCAGCGCCAGAGTTCGCTGGCTGAGGCTCAGGCGGGGCTGCGTTCGGCGCAGGCTGCCCTGCAGTCAGCTCAGCTCGATCTCGATTACACTCAAGTGCGGGCTCCGGTTTCCGGCCGCATCGGCAAGATCGAGGTGACTGCCGGTAACCTCGTCGCGGCCGGTTCGACCTCGCCGGCGCTGACGACGCTCGTTTCGGTCGATCCGATCTATGCAAGCTTCAATGCCAGCGAAGAGATGGTGACGCGCGCGCTTGCCCAGCTTCCGCAGACGGAAAGCGCCCTGCCTCCCGTCGAGCAGATCCCGGTCGAAGTCGGCACGCTGACCGACAGCGGCACGCCGATCAAGGGCAAGCTGCAACTAATCGACAACGAGGTCGATGCATCAAGCGGCACGATCGGCGTTCGCGCCGTCTTCGATAATCCGGGCGGGCGTCTCATCCCCGGCCAGTTCGTGCGGGTGCGCATGGGCCAGCCGAAGGCCGAGAACAAGATCGTCATCAGTGACCGCGCCGTCGGCACGGACCAGGACAAGAAGTTCGTCTTCGTCGTCGATGGCGAGAACAAGGTCGCCTATCGGCAGGTCCAGCTCGGCACAGTGGCTGACGGTCAGCGGGTGGTCGAAGGCGGCCTGAACGTCGGCGAGAAGATCGTCGTCAACGGTCTGCAGCGCATCCGTCCGGGCGCAGTCGTCGCGCCTCAGATGGAAGAGAAGGTCGCGACCGCGCAGTAAAGACTTTCGCCTTCCCTGAGGGGGAGGGCCAATACTCGAAATGATACGACCCGCCGGCGGCTCCCAAACCGCCGGAGAGGGACTTTGCATCCATGTTCACCCCGGAGAGGGCTTTGATATGAACATCTCCAGATTCTTTGTCGACCGCCCGGTCTTTGCCGGCGTTCTTTCGGTCCTCATCCTGGTTGCCGGCCTGATCGGCCTGCGCGCGCTGCCGATTTCCGAATATCCGGAGGTCGTGCCGCCGTCGATCGTCGTGCGCGCTACCTATCCCGGCGCCAACCCAAGCGTCATCGCCGAAACGGTGGCGACGCCGCTCGAAGAGCAGATCAACGGCGTCGAAGGCATGCTCTATATGGCCAGCCAGGCGACATCGGACGGCGTGCTCAACGTCACCGTTACCTTCAAGCTCGGCACCGACCCCGACAAGGCGCAGCAGCTCGTACAGAACCGCGTTTCACAGGCCGAACCGCGCCTGCCGGCGGAAGTCCGTTCGCTCGGCATCACGACAGTCAAGAGCTCACCCAACTTCATCATGGTCGTCAACCTCGTCTCCGACGGGAACAATCACGACATCACCTATCTTCGCAATTACGCGACCCTGAACGTCAAGGATCGGCTCGCCCGCATCGCAGGCGTCGGTCAGGTGCAGGTCTTCGGCGCCGGCGACTATTCCATGCGTGTCTGGATTGACCCGCAGAAGGCCGCCGAGCACAATCTTGCCGCCAGCGACATCAGCAGCGCGATCAGTTCCCAGAACATCCAGGCCGCCGCCGGTATCATCGGCGCATCGCCGAGCCAGCCCGGTGTGGACCTGCAGCTCAACGTCAATGCCCAGGGCCGCCTGCGCACGCCCGAGGAGTTCGGCAACATCATCGTCAAGACAGGCGCCAATGGCGAGATCACCCGCCTTCGCGATGTCGCCCGCATCGAGCTCGGTGCTGCGGACTACACGCTGCGTTCGCTGCTCGACGGCAAGCCGGCCGTCGCCGTCGCCGTTCTTCAGGCGCCGGGTTCGAATGCGATCGAGATCGCGGACAATGTGAACGCGACCATGGATCAGCTGCAGCTCGCCATGCCTGAGGGCGTCAAATACGAGATCGTCTACGATACGACGAAATTCGTGCGGGCCTCGATCGAGAAGGTCATCGACACGCTGCTCGAAGCCATCGCGCTCGTCGTCCTCGTCGTCATCCTGTTCCTGCAGACGTGGCGCGCCTCGATCATCCCGCTGATCGCCGTTCCTGTCTCGATCGTCGGCACTTTCGCGGTCATGTATGTCTTCGGCTTCTCGATCAACGCGCTCAGTCTGTTCGGGCTGGTGCTTGCGATCGGCATCGTCGTCGACGACGCGATCGTGGTGGTCGAAAACGTTGAGCGCAATATCGAGGAAGGCCTGTCGCCGCGGGCTGCCACCTACAAGGCGATGAGGGAAGTCTCCGGTCCGATCGTCGCAATCGCGCTGGTGCTCGTCGCGGTCTTCGTGCCGCTTGCTTTCATCTCCGGTCTGTCGGGTCAGTTCTACCGCCAGTTCGCACTGACGATCGCGATTTCGACCGTCATCTCGGCCTTCAACTCGCTCACCCTGTCTCCGGCGCTGGCAGCCCTTCTCCTGAAGAGCCATGATCAGCCGAAGGACTGGCTGACGCGGTTCATGGACGCTATCTTCGGCTGGTTCTTCCGCGGCTTCAATCGTGTCTTCGGCGCGGGCTCGAATGCCTACGGCAAGGGCGTTGGCGGGCTGTTGTCGCGCAAGAGCATCGTCATGGTGATCTATCTGGCGCTGGTCGGTGCGACCTACAGCCTGTTCAGCACGGTCCCCGGCGGCTTCGTGCCATCGCAGGACAAACAGTATCTGATCGGCTTTGCCCAGTTGCCGGATGCCGCAAGCCTCGACCGCACGGAAGACGTCATCAAGCGCATGACCGACATCGCGCTGGCGCAGCCGGGCGTTGCCAATGCAATTGCCTTCCCGGGCCTGTCGATCAACGGCTTCACCAACTCCTCGAATGCCGGCATCGTCTTCGTGACGCTGAAGGACTTCGAAGAGCGCAAGACGCCTGATCTCTCGGGCGGCGCAATCGCCATGGCGCTGAACCAGAAGTTCGGCGTCATCCAGGATGCCTTCATCGCCATGTTCCCGCCGCCGCCGGTCAACGGTCTCGGCACGACGGGCGGTTTCAAGCTGCAGATCGAGGATCGTGCCGGCCTCGGCAACCAGGCGCTCGACGAAGCGACCAAGGCCGTGCTTGCAAAAGCCTACCAGACGCCTGAGCTCGCCGGGCTGTTCTCCAGCTTCCAGATCAACGTGCCGCAGCTCTATGCCGATCTCGACCGTGCCAAGGCCGAGCAGCTCGGGGTTTCCGTCACCGACGTCTTCCAGACGCTGCAGATCTATCTCGGTTCGCTCTATGTGAACGACTTCAACGCCTTCGGCCGCACCTACAGCGTCCGTGTGCAGGCCGATGCGAAATTCCGCGCCCAGCCGGAAGATATCGGCCAGTTGAAGGTCCGGTCGGCATCGGGTGAGATGATCCCGCTTTCGGCCCTCTTGAAGGTGGAGCCAAGCACCGGTCCTGAGCGTGCAAACCGCTACAACGGCTTCCTTGCCGCCGATATCAACGGCGGTCCGGCACCGGGCTTCTCGTCGGGGCAGGCGCAGGCGGCAATCGAGAAGATTCTTCACGAGACCCTGCCTGCGGGCATCGACTTCGAATGGACGGATCTGACCTATCAGCAGATCCTGGCCGGCAATTCGAGCATCGTCGTCTTCCCCTTGGCACTGTTGCTCGTCTTCCTGGTGCTGGCCGCCCAGTATGAAAGCCTGACGCTGCCGCTTGCGATCATCATGATCGTGCCGATGGGCGTGCTGGCTGCGCTGACCGGCGTCTGGCTCACCGGTGGAGACAACAACATCTTCACCCAGATCGGTCTTGTCGTGCTTGTCGGTCTATCGGCGAAGAACGCGATCCTGATCGTGGAATTCGCCCGCGAACTGGAATTCGAGGGAAGGACACCGCGGGAGGCCGCGATCGAGGCCAGCCGCCTTCGCCTTCGCCCGATCCTCATGACCTCGCTCGCCTTCATCATGGGTGTCGTGCCGCTCGTCGTCTCTACAGGCGCCGGCGCGGAAATGCGCGCCGCCATGGGTGTCGCGGTCTTCTCGGGCATGATCGGCGTGACCTTCTTCGGCATCTTCATGACGCCGGTGTTCTATGTGCTGCTGCGGCGGCTGACGGGCAACCGTCCGCTCATCCAGCACAAGCCGGACGAACACAAGGAAGAAGAGGCGGAGGTCATCCGGCTCGCGGCGGAATAAACGGAATTCAACCTTCCTTTGTCGAGTAAATCGGGCGGGAACTTCGGTTCTCGCCCGTATCGTTTTCAGGGAGTGCGCGCGGCCTTCCGACAACGCCCTCCAGGGCATGTGACAAAAATGCGTTACGTCCGTCAAAACGGTTTGCAACGATGGGCGAGGGGACTATCAAAGACGGACAACAGTTGGGAGGACTGAATGACGAGTTCGAGAGAAGGTCATGACGGCAGGCGGATCGCCTTTCTCGGCACCGGCCTGATGGGCGCGCCGATGGCTCGCCGGCTGCTTGGCGCGGGCTTTGCCGTCACCGTCTGGAATCGTGATCCCGGCAAGGCCGAGCCGCTTGCGGGAGACGGCGCGATCTGCGCGAAAACACCTGATGATGCCGTCTCGGGCGCCGACGTCGTCATCACCATGCTCACCAACGCCGAGGCGGTGAAGGACGTGTTGTTCGACCGCGGAGCGGCCGATGCGATGACGCCTGGCACAACCGTCATCGACATGAGTTCGATTGCCCCGCATTTCGCCCGCGACCATTCGGCGAGGCTTGCCGACCGCGACATCCATCATGTCGATGCGCCGGTATCAGGCGGTGTCGTCGGCGCAGAAGCGGGTACGCTTGCGATCATGGCGGGCGGCGACAAGGACGTGGTCGACGGGCTTGCGGATGTCTTTGCGCCGATGGGGCGGGTGACCCGCGTCGGTCCAAGCGGGGCGGGTCAGCTTGCCAAGCTTGCCAACCAGCAGATCGTCGCGGTGACGATCGGCGCCGTCGCCGAAGCGATGATGCTGATCGAAGCGGGCGGCGGCTCGCAGGCGGCCTTCCGGGACGCCATTCGCGGCGGCTTTGCCGAGAGCCGTATCCTGGAACTGCACGGCAAGCGCATGGTCGAGCGGCAGTTTACGCCAGGCGGTTCGTCCAGCAACCAGCTGAAGGATCTGAACGCCGCCATGGAGACGGCCAAGTCCCTGTCGTTGACGCTGCCGCTGACTGCGGCGGTATATGCCGAATTCAGCGAATTCGTCGCCAATGGCAATGGCGAAAAGGATCACAGCGGCCTGCTCCTCCATCTCGAAGAGAAGAATGCCCGGCCGGGAGGAAAGAAGTGACGGACAGCCATTCGCCGAAGCGGCGCCTACGTTCGCAGGACTGGTTCGATAATCCCGATCATATCGACATGGCAGCGCTCTATCTCGAGCGCTTCATGAATTACGGCATCACGCCGGAAGAACTGCGCTCCGGCAAACCGGTCATCGGGATTGCCCAGAGCGGCAGTGATCTTACGCCCTGCAACAGGGTGCATGTCGAGCTTGCCAAACGCGTGCGCGACGGCATTCGCGATGCCGGCGGCATTCCGATCGAGTTTCCGACACATCCGATCTTCGAGAATTGCAAGCGCCCGACAGCCGCACTCGACCGCAATCTCGCCTATCTCGGCCTCGTCGAAATCCTCTACGGCTATCCGCTCGACGGTGTCGTGCTGACCACCGGCTGCGACAAGACCACGCCTTCGGCGATCATGGCGGCTTCGACGGTCGATATCCCGGCGATCGTGCTCTCCGGCGGCCCGATGCTCGACGGCTGGCACGAGGGGGAGCTGGCGGGCTCCGGCACGGTGATCTGGCGGATGCGGCGGAAATATGCGGCAGGCGAGATCGATCGGGAAGAATTTCTTCAGGCGGCGCTCGATTCTGCGCCTTCCGTCGGCCACTGCAATACGATGGGCACCGCTTCGACGATGAATGCGCTGGCCGAGGCGCTCGGCTTGTCGCTGACCGGCTGTGGCGCCATTCCGGCCGCTTACCGCGAACGCGGCCAGATGGCCTACCGCACCGGGCGACGCGCCGTCGAAATCGTGTTCGAGGACCTGAAGCCGTCGGATATCCTGACGCGCGAGGCTTTCCTGAATGCGATCCGCACCAATTCGGCGATCGGCGGTTCGACCAACGCGCAGCCGCATCTGGCCGCGATGGCGAAGCACGCCGGCGTCGAACTCTATCCCGACGACTGGCAGGTGCATGGCTTCGATATCCCGCTGCTGGCCAATGTCCAGCCGGCGGGCGCCTATCTCGGCGAGCGCTTTCATCGTGCCGGCGGTACGCCGGCGATCATGTGGGAGCTGTTGCAGGCCGGAAAGCTCGATGGCAACTGTCGCACGGTGACGGGCAGGACGATGGCCGAGAACCTGGAGGGCAAGGAAGCGCGCGACCGCGAGGTCATCACGCCGTTCGCTGAGCCGCTGAAGGAGCGGGCGGGCTTCCTCGTTCTCAAGGGCAATCTCTTCGATTTCGCGATCATGAAGATGAGCGTGGTCTCGGAGGACTTCCGCCGGCGCTATCTTGAGGAACCCGGGCGAGAAGGCGTCTTCGAGGGCAAGGCGGTGGTCTTCGACGGTTCCGAGGACTATCATAAGCGCATCAACGATCCCGAACTCGGCATTGACGAAAATACCATCCTCGTCATCCGCGGCGCCGGGCCGATCGGCTGGCCGGGTTCGGCTGAGGTCGTCAACATGCAGCCGCCGGATCATCTCCTGAAGCGCGGCATCCGAAGCCTGCCGACGATCGGCGACGGCCGCCAATCGGGCACGGCGGACAGTCCCTCGATCCTCAACGCCTCGCCGGAAAGCGCCGCCGGCGGCGGCCTTGCCTGGCTTCGTACCGGCGATATCATCCGCATCGACTTCAACAACGGGCGCTGCGACATGTTGGTCGAGGACGCCGAGATCGACCGACGCAAGGGCGATGGCATCCCGCCAGTGCCGGCGGATGCGACGCCATGGCAGCAGATCTACCGCCGCTCGGTTACGCAGTTGTCGGACGGCGCGGTGCTGGAGGGAGCGACCGAATTCCGCCAGATCGCAAAAAACCCGCCGCGGCACAACCACTGATCTTGATGGTGCCGCAGACTGCAAGTCCTTTGATCCAAAAGGGGAAAGTCGTAACGAACAGTTCACCTAGTCACTAGTTCGGTCATCAGGACAAGGCTTCATTAATGCCGGATTGAGACCATATTGCCGTTATGCAAGCTTCTAAGGCTGGGACCGCGTTGCCAGAGAAAAAAGCCACACGATCCGAACACGAGTTTCAGGATCTTCTGCGTCGGCTCGAACTCGCTCTCGATGCATCCAGGATCGGTGTCTGGGAGCACAGCATCGAGCAGGACGGGATCTTGTGGGATGCGCAGATGCATCGTCTCTACGAGACCGGCGAGACCTGCCGGCTGGTGACGGCATCGCTTTGGTCGAATGCCATCCATCCCGATGATCGAGAGCGGGCCGAACGCGACTTCGAGCAGGCGATCGCGACGCGCGGCGCCTATAACTCACAATTCCGGATCGTGCTGCCGAGCGGCGAAATCCGCCATCTGCGTTCGCGCGCGCATTTCTATGTCGATGCGGAAGGTCTTCCCTCCTTCATCGGCGCCGAATGGGATGTGACGGCCGACGTAATGCTCAACGCGGAACTCGCGCGGCAGAAGGTGGTGGCCGAAGCGAGGGCGCTGGCGCTGGAAGAAAGCAATGCCCGCATCGAGCATGTCGCCGATCACGACTATCTCACCGGCCTGCCGAACCGGCGCCTTCTCGACAAGCGGCTGGCGGAGCTGCCGGCCGACAAGAGCATCACGACGCTTGGCGTGCTGCATCTCGACCTCGACCAGTTCAAGCAGATCAACGACAGCCACGGTCATGCGGCAGGCGACGCTGTGCTCAGGGCCGCGGCTCTTCGCATCACCGCTGCCATTCCTGCGAATGGCATGGTCGCCCGTGTCGGCGGCGATGAATTCGTCATCGTGCTGGTCAATTTCACCGATCTCACCGAGCTGAAGCTGATCACTGAAGACGTCCAGCGTCGGCTGCGGAAGAAGATCCGCTGGGGCCAGGAGATGCTGCAATCCGGCGCCTCGATCGGCGTTTCCTGGAGCGGCGATCGGCGGGCGCGCAACCTGCTTGCCGAATCCGACCTGGCGCTCTACCAGGCCAAGAAGCTCGGGCGCAACCGCGTCGAATTCTTCACACGGCAATTGCAGGAGGATCTGCGCTCCAAGCGTCGCCTCGCTGAAGAGCTGAAGCGCGGGCTGGAGCGCGGCGAGATCCTTCCCTATTATCAGGTGCAGCTCGACGCCCGGACGCGGGAGGTCATCGGCTTCGAGGCGCTGGCGCGCTGGAAACATCCCGAAAAGGGCGTGCTCGCCCCGGGGGTATTCCTGAAGATCGCCGACGAGCACGGGCTTGCGGCGGAGATCGACGCGGCGATCCTCAAAAGCGTTCTCGAAGACCGGCTGTTCTGGCTGTTGCGCGGCCTTGCAGTTCCGCGCATCGCCGTCAATATCTCGGCGTCGCGCCTTGCCGATCCGGCGTTGCTCGACAAGCTGAGGAAACTCGATATCCCGCCCGGCGTGATCGTCTTCGAACTTGTCGAGACGATTTTCCTCGACGACAGCGACGAAAAACTGCTCGCTCATATCGGCGATATCAAACAGATGGGCATCGACATCGAGATCGACGACTTTGGATCGGGCCATGCTTCGCTCATCGGTCTCGTCAAGCTGCGGCCGAAGCGGCTGAAGATCGACCGGCAGCTCGTCACCGAGGTCGTCAGCTCCGCCGAGCAGCGGCGCGTGGTGGGTTCTATCGTGGAAATCGCCAAGGCACTCGATGTCGAGGTGATCGCCGAGGGCATCGAGACCGAGGCGCATGCCGTCGTGCTGGCGCAGCTCGGCTGCGACGGCCTGCAGGGTTATGCGTTCGGTTATCCCGCACCGGCGACCGAGACAGAGCGTCTTTTCTCATCGACCACGAGCGGGATCGAAAAGCAGAAGACCGCAGTGCTAAACGGCCGGTGATCTGTCCGCGGGCGACTTTTCGGGCGCGGCGTTTTATTCGCATCGTTAGGAAGATAATTGGCGCGCAAGTAATTTTCTTGAGCTTGCAACGGCATTGTTTCATGGTAATGCGGAAACGAAGCTTTCTGTATTGCATCGAAAAATGATTATACGCGTCGTCAAGTCCATGAGCGCGGCTCTCCATCGTTCGCAGGTGCAATCGGGGGCTGGGGCCTGACAATTGCTTTGCCGTTGCCGGGATGGACTTGCGGGACATTCAATCTGGGAAAGTTGCATGAATTCGGAATTTGCCGTTCGTTCGATGCGGCCCGGCGAACTGGAACTCGTGCTCGAATGGGCGCGTCAGGAAGGCTGGAACCCTGGCCTCGACGATTCGCTTGCATTCAACGAGGCCGATCCGTCGGGATTTTTCGTCGGCGCCATCGGTGAAGTCCCCGTCGGCTCGATCTCGGTCGTCAAATATGGCGATAGCTTCGCCTTCCTGGGCCTCTACATCGTCCATCCCGATTTTCGCGGCAAGGGTTACGGCAAGGCGATCTGGGCGGCGGGCATCGCCAGCGCGGGAGATCGCACGATTGGTCTCGATGGCGTCGCCGCACAGCAGGACAACTACCGCAAGGCCGGCTTCGAACCCGCCTATTCCACCATTCGTTACGGCGGTGTCGCTACTTCCTTGCCGGTATCGACGCTTGTCGCGCAGCCGGTGCTGGATTCACGCCTCGAAGGCCTGCAGCGGTATGATTCGGCGATCTTTCCGCAGCCGCGGGATGCCTTTCTCGCTGCCTGGTGCACCGCCCGCAAGGGCCGTCGTTCGGCGGTGGTGCGCAAGAGCCACAAAATCCGCGGTTACGGCACGATCCGCCGCTGCTACGAGGGCTACAAGATCGGCCCGCTCTTTGCCAACGATGCCGACAGCGCCGCGGCGCTGCTTGCCGAATTGATCCCCGAGGCGAAGGGAGCCGCGGTCTTCATCGACATTCCCGCAGAGAACCGCGAGGCGGTCGCGCTTGCCGAAGGCATCGGCCTTCAACCGGTATTCGAGGCGACACGCATGTATCGCGGACCGGCACCGACCATCCCGCTGAAGCACGTCTTCGGCGTGACGACGCTGGAGCTTGGTTAAAGCCTTTCCTGACCAGAAAAAGGTTTTAATCCAAGGGTGAGGCGGGCACGGTCGGCGACGAAGCTTTCGGACGGCCCTTTTCGGCGATCGCGATGCCGCCCAAGGTCAGCACCAGTGCGATCACATGGAAGGACTGCAGCTGCTCGCCGATCAGGGCGACGGAGAGCAGCGTTCCGAACACCGGCACGAGATTGATGAAGAGGCCGGCGCGGTTGGCGCCGATTGCCACGACGCCCTTGATATAGAGGATCTGCGCCACCAGCGAGGGGAAGATCGCCGTGTAGAGAGTGATGACCCAGCCGGCCTGGTCCGGCCACTGGGCGGCACCCCGGCCGGCCTCCCAGAGGAGTAGCGGCAGCGAGGTCAGCATGGCGCCGAGCGCCGGGACCGCCATCAGCGTGCGCCAGTCGAGCGGCGGCTTCCAGCGCAGGAAGATCGTGTAGACCGAATAGGCGGCAATGGCGATCAGCATGAGCCCGTCGCCGCGGTTGAGGCTGAGTTGCAGCAGCGTTGCGAGGTCGCCATGCGCGGCGGTCAGAGCGACGCCGATCAGCGTCATGCCGAAACCGAGACATTGCGCCAGCGAGATGCCGGTACGGAAGAACATGAAATTCAGCAGGAAGATCAGCATCGGGATGCCGGCCTGCTCGATGGCGACGTTGATCGCCGTCGTATATTGCACGGCCGAATAAAGCATAGCGTTGAAAAGGGTGTAGCCGATGACGCCGTAGAAGAGGAGCAGCGGCAGGTTCTTCCTCACCACCGGCCAGTCCTTCCGCAGTTGCGGTACTGAAATTGCGGCGATCATTGCGACGGCGAGGAACCAGCGCAGGAAGGTCAGCATCATCGGGCTGATATGCCCGAGCGCGAGTTTGCCGGCGACGGAGTTGCCGCCCCAGCAGAGGGTGGCGATAACGAGACAGATATAGGCCGTGGCTTGCAAGAGCGTTCTTCCCGTCTTTCCGCGATCGCCGAGCGGCGTTTTGTGACGGGAAATAGCCTGTCGGCTGCTGATTTGTCACGTAAAAAGCCCAATCTACTGTGACAACAGGGTCGCTTTCCAAAAAACAAAGCTTTATAGATGCGCGGGTTTGAGCAGGTGCGCGGTTCCGCGCCGGTAACAGGAAGAGTTGGATGACGAACGTAGTCGTGGTCGGTTCGCAATGGGGTGACGAAGGCAAGGGCAAGATTGTCGACTGGCTTTCGGAGCGTGCGGATATCGTTGTGCGCTATCAGGGCGGACACAATGCCGGCCATACGCTCGTCATCGACGGCACCAGCTATAAGCTCTCGCTGCTGCCGTCCGGCGTCGTGCGCCCGGGCAAGATGGCCGTCATCGGCAACGGCGTCGTCGTCGATCCGCATGCGCTGATCGCCGAGATCGGCCGGCTGGAGGCACAGGGCGTGACGGTCACGCCTGACAATCTGCGCATTGCAGACAATGCGACGCTCATTCTTTCGCTGCATCGCGAGCTCGACGCCATGCGCGAGGATGCGGCGTCGAACAGCGGCACCAAGATCGGAACGACCCGTCGCGGCATCGGCCCGGCCTATGAAGACAAGGTCGGCCGCCGCGCCATCCGCGTCATGGATCTTGCCGATCTCGATAGTCTTTCCGGCAAGGTCGACCGTATTCTGACGCATCACAATGCGCTTCGCCGCGGCCTCGGCGTTGCCGAAGTCAGCCACCAGGCGATCATGGACGAACTGACCTCGGTCGCCGATCGGGTGCTGCCCTTCCGTGATACGGTCTGGCTCTTCCTCGACAAGGAGCGTCGCAAGGGCTCCCGTATCCTGTTCGAAGGCGCGCAAGGCACTCTGCTCGACATCGATCACGGCACCTATCCTTTCGTGACCTCGTCGAACACGGTGGCCGGTCAGGCCGCTGCCGGTTCCGGCATGGGACCCGGCTCGCTCGGCTATATCCTCGGTATCACCAAGGCCTATACGACGCGCGTCGGCGAAGGCCCGTTCCCGACCGAGCTGAAGGACGCGATCGGTGAGTTCCTTGGCGAAAAAGGTCATGAGTTCGGCGTGGTGACCGGACGCAAGCGGCGCTGCGGCTGGTTCGACGCCGCACTCGTGCGCCAATCGATCGCCACCAACGGCATCACGGGCATCGCGCTCACCAAGCTCGACGTGCTCGACGGGCTTGAGGAATTGAAAATCTGCGTCGGCTATATGCTCGACGGCGAACAGATTGATCATCTTCCCGCAAGCCAGGGAGCGCAAGCTAGAGTCGAACCGATCTACATCACCCTGGAGGGATGGAAGGAATCGACCGTCGGCGCCCGCAGTTGGGCGGATCTGCCGGCACAGGCGATCAAATATGTTCGCCAGGTCGAAGAGCTGATCGGGGCACCCGTTGCGCTCCTTTCCACCAGCCCGGAGCGGGATGACACGATACTTGTGACCGATCCGTTTGAGGATTAAGCTCACGGGTCACTGTGGAGGATGGTTCGGTAGAGTGCCGGACTTCTTGAGAAAGTACTGATGGCGGATTTTATTGCAGTCATTCGGCGGGCCGTCGACGGCCTGGCTGAAAATACCCCCGAGATGCGGGTGAAAGTCTACGAACGTGCCCGCGGCGCAGTGCAGCGGCAGCTCGAGAACATGAAGCCGCGTCCGCCGGAAGCCATGCTGCAACGCCAGCTCGAAAAGCTCGAGGCTGCCATCCGCGAAGTGGAAGGCGAACACTCCGAGGCGATGCCGCTCAATGAGCCGGTTGCGGCCGTCACCGCGGCGGAATCCTTCGAAGAACAAGCGGTTCCCGACGAAAGCGAACCGGCGTCGGCGCCGGAGACGGCTGCCGAGGAACCGGTCTACGAAGCCTATGTGGAACCGCAGGCGGCCGAGGCCGTAGACGAGCCCGATCACGTGGAGGCCGGCGCACCGGAGGAGGCTGAGGAAGAGGTCGCTGCCGAGGGGCCTCTTTCCCAGGAAACGCTCGTTTCCCCTGAAACATCCGTTCCCGCGGAAACACCGGTTTCGCCGGAAACATCCGGTCCGGCCGAAACATACTGGCATCCCTCTCAGGAGGAGGAAGCGCCGGCCGAGGAATGGCATGCCAGCGAGGCGCGCGACGTCGCTTCTGAAGACGTGCCGGCCGAACATGATGGCTGGGAAGCGCCAGCCTCCGAGCATCGCGACGAGCAAGCCGGCGAAGACCGTGCCGACGAGCAGCATCCCCTGGAAGCCGACGAGATCGCGGACGAACCTGCGGCGGTGGAAAGCGAGGAGCCGGAGGCCGAGGAGGCTTACGAGCCCGACGAGCCGCTGCAGCCGATCACTCGCGGCATAGACCACGCATCCAACCGCCTGGTGGAGCCGGTCGCCGATTTCGATCGTCCGCAGGAATTCGTCGAGCATAGCCGCGAGGAACCATTACAGGCCGAAGCTGCGGCGCATTTCGACCCCGTCTGGACCGAGCCCGTTGCCGAAACGCCGGCTCCGGCGCCCAAGGATGCAGAGACCGAATGGGCGGAAGAGGAACTGCGGCAATATTCGGAGACGGCGCCGGCGCCGATTACCGCCGATGCCTCGGCGCGCGCCTTCGAGGAGGTGATATCGAGCCTCGAAAAAGTGGCACCCGCCGCCGTCATGCCGGCCGCCAAGGAAAGTTTTTCCTGGGAGACGGCCGCCTTCGACGATCTGCCGCCGATCGAGGCCGGCAATAATAAGAAGACGCCGGTTGCCTCTCATTTCGACGATGTCGATATCTTCGCCGAAGTGCACAACGGCAAGCCGGCGCCTGCTAGCGGCGCGCCGAGCGAGGACTGGCGAGAGGCGAAGGCGCTGCGCGGCTACGACCGCCGCGGCTCTGTCGCCGCTGATGACGATGACGCCAATCCGTCGATGGATATCGATCAGATTGTTGCCTCCAAGCTGCAGGGCAAGAGCTTCCGTATGGAGCCGAAGCGCCGCCGCTTCGGCATCGGCACCGTGATCACGCTCATCTTCGCACTCATCCTGATCGGTGGCGGCGCCTATGCCGGCTGGACGAACAGAGAGGCGCTGGTGGCGATGGTCGACGGGCTCGTCAGCTCGGCACCGTCGCAGGCGACTAGGAACGATGCGGCAACGCCGCCGGATAGCTCAACGACACCTGCCCAGCCGAGCGCGGTGACGCCAGCCCAGCCAACCACACCAGGAGCGCAAAATACTCCAGCGGCGCCGGCGCTGCCGAACCCGCAGGTAGCGTCAGTGAACAATGACGGCGCTGCGGCCAATTCGAAATTCACCCAGCGGCTGCTGACCGATGGAACCGAGGTCGACAGTGGCCCGGCGACGGTGCCGGGAACGCCGACCGCGGAAGGAAAGTCGGTCGCCGAACAGAATGTCGCGGCAGCCGATACGCCGCCTGCCAGCGCGCAGGGCGATGCGGCACCCGCCGACACGCGGACGCCGAATGGCCCGGTGACATCGCCGCCGCAGACCGCGCCCGTCGGTTCGTCGCAAAAGATGTTCCTCTATGAGGAGCGCATCGGCCAGAGCTCGCCGACGGCGATCGAGGGATCGGTCGTCTGGAGCGTGCAGCACGAGGCCGGCCAGGATGGCCGGCAGGAGGCGACGGTGCAGGGCAATGTCACGGTTCCGGAGCGCAATCTCTCGGCTCTCGTCACCTTCAAGCGCAATTCCGATCCGTCGCTGCCGGCAAGCCATCTCGTCGAGATCGTCTTCTCGGTGCCGCCGAATTTCGAAGGTGGCAGCATCGACAGCGTCCAGCGCATCTCGATGAAGCGCACGGAGCAGGACCGCGGTGACGCGCTGATCGCGGTTCCGGCCAAGATCACCGACGATTTCCACATGATCGCGCTCAACGACTACCCTGATGCGCGCAAGGCCAATCTCGACCTGATGTCGACCCGCAACTGGATCGATATACCGATCACCTACCGCAATGGCCGCCGCGCGCTGCTGACGATGGAAAAGGGCGGTACGGGAACGGACGCCTTCAACACCGCGATCAAGGAGTGGACTGCGCTCGGAGATGTGTCGACGAGCCAGTGACGGTTTCCCGATCTTGGCGCGGTGCCGAGGCTGCGGACAAGGATGAATGAAAAAGAAAAGGCGGGCCGCAAGGACCCGCCTTCTTCAATTGTATCACGCGACAGGTTTATGCCGTGGCTTCGACAACCCGGACGGCCTTGGCGCGTTCCAGGGCTTCCTTTCGGACGGCGTCCTGCACCTTTTCGAAGGCGCGGACCTCGATCTGGCGAACGCGCTCGCGACTGATATCGAATTCAGTCGAAAGGTCTTCCAGGGTCACTGGATCCTCGGCGAGGCGGCGAGCCTCGAAGATGCGGCGTTCGCGCTCGTTCAGCACGCTCATCGCTTTCGCCAGCATGCGCCGGCGCGTGTCGAGCTCATCCTGTTCGATCAGCACGTCTTCCTGGCTGTCGTGGTCATCCACCAGCCAATCCTGCCATTGGCCGCCGTCACCTTCGGCTGCCTTGATCGGCGCGTTCAGCGAGGCGTCGCCGGAGAGGCGGCGGTTCATCGAAATGACCTCCTCCTCCGAGACCTTCAGCTTGGTGGCGATCTCCGAGACGTGCTCCGGCTTCAGGTCGCCGTCATCGATTGCCTGGATGCGGCCTTTCAGCCGGCGCAGGTTGAAGAACAGGCGCTTCTGGTTGGCGGTCGTGCCCATCTTCACCAGCGACCACGAACGCAGGATATATTCCTGGATCGAGGCCTTGATCCACCACATAGCATAGGTGGCGAGGCGGAAGCCGCGCTCGGCATCGAACTTCTTGACGGCCTGCATCAGGCCGACATTGCCTTCGGAGACGACTTCGCCGATCGGCAGGCCGTAACCGCGATAACCCATCGCGATCTTCGCAACGAGGCGCAGGTGGCTGGTGACGAGCTTGTGGGCGGCATCGCGGTCACCATGCTCGGCATAACGCTTGGCGAGCATGTATTCCTGCTGCGGCTCCAGCATCGGGAACTTGCGGATTTCGTCGAGGTAACGATTGAGACCGGCTTCACCGGCGGTAATGGACGGCAAGGTATTTCGGGCCATAGTGCACCCTCCTAAAGTGAATTCCGGTTCCCGATGGAAACGCATCCTCGCGTTAAAAAAGGCAAACCGGGACGTGCGGCTCTACTGCGAGCCCGCACTAAGTCAATATACAGATAAGTGTGGCGAAACGGCGGTTCAAGGTGCCGCTCACGCAGGTGTGAGTTGGGCAGGCGGCATTCGGAGCCCGGCTTTATCGCCGCAGCGCGTCGACCAGTTCGACCATATCATCCGGCAGCGGCACCTCGAAATGCATGATTTCACCGGTGCGGGGATGCTCGAACTGCAGCATGAAGGCATGCAGCGCCTGGCGGCCGAAGCCGTTGACGACCTTGCGGATCTCTTCGGGCAGGAGATTGGCCTTGGTCTTGAAGCCGGCACCGTAAACCGTGTCGCCGAGCAGCGGATGGCCGACATGGGCCATGTGGACACGGATCTGGTGGGTGCGCCCGGTTTCGAGGTGGCACTCGACCAGCGAGGCGAACGCGGTCGCGTCCGGCTTCTCATGGAAGCGCTCGATCACTTGGTAATGCGTGATCGCCTCGTCGGCGTCCTGACTGTCGGGGCGTTTGACGGCGCGGCGCGTGCGGTCGCCGGTGGCGCGCCCGAGCGGCGCGTCGACCGTGCCCGACAGTGAGCGGGGCCTGCCCCAGACGATTGCCTGATAGGCTCGCTCCAGCGGCATGGTGCGGCCATGGTCGGCAAATTGCAGCGACAGGTGGCGATGGGCAATGTCGTTCTTGGCGACGACCATGACGCCTGTCGTATCCTTGTCGAGACGGTGGACGATGCCGGGGCGGCGCACGCCGCCGATGCCGGAGAGCGTATCGCTGCAATGGTGGATCAGCGCGTTGACCAGCGTCCCCGTCCAGTTGCCGGCGCCGGGATGGACGACGAGACCGGAAGGTTTGGAGATGACGATGACGTCGTCGTCCTCATGGAGGATATCGAGCGGGATGTCCTCGCCCTGCGGCGTCGGGTCTTCCGGCTCGGGCAGCGTGAGTTCGAAACTGTCGCCGGTGCGCACCTTGCGCTGCGGGTCGGTGACGGGTTCGCCGCGCAGAAAAACCTGGCCGTCCTTGATCAGCGCCTTGATGCGGCTGCGCGAAAATTCCTCGCCGACCTGCGCCGTCAGCCAGGCGTCCAACCGGCCTTCGGCAGTTTCATCGGCGGTCAGGACTTTTCTATTGCCGGCTGCTTGTTTAAAGGGGTCGCTCAAGACGCTTCTTCTCCGACGTATTTTTTAGAACGGGACGCACAGATGACAGCAATCGAGCCAGACGACCAGGAAGAGAAGCCCCTTGATCCGGCGATGGAAAGTGTCCGGCGCAAGATGGTCCGCCTGCAGATCGTTTCCGGCGCCATCATGTTCGTGAGCCTTATGGCGGTCTTCGGCGCGGTTGTCTACAAGGTGATGCACAGCGAGCCGAAGGAGACGGCGTCGGCTGTTACCGCCTCCGGCGTGCCCTCGGATGCGCCGCTTGCGGCAACCGTTTCCCTGCCACTCGGCTTCAAGGTGCAGTCCACCTCGTTTTCGGCAGGGCAGCTTCTGTTCTACGGCGAAACGGTCGAGGGCAAGAACAAGGCGCTGGTCTACGATCTCAGGACCGGCCGCACCGTCGCCGACGTCACAGTTACGGGCAATTGAGGCCGGCATGGCCGCCGTCCCGATCGACATCGACAGCGCCGACGATCCGCACGTCGCTGAATTCCGCGAGATCCGCGAGCGTGACCTGACGGGCCGAGAGAACCGCTTCATCGCCGAAGGCACGGTCGTGCTGCGCATGCTCGCCGAGGCGCATGCGGCAGGCCGCGGCTTTTTCGCCGAGAAGATCCTGCTGCTGCGCAACCGCGTCGAGGGCGTGCTGCCCATCCTGGAGCGGTTTCCGGTCGATGTGCCGGTCTATGTCGCCGGGGCGGATGTGCTCGACGGCGTCGTCGGTTTCCATCTGCATCGCGGCGTTCTCGCGCTCGGCCGGCGACAGGACCGCGGCGAGGCGGCAATTCTCGACGCGCTGCCGGAACGGGCGCTGGTGCTCGTCGGCTGCGGTATTTCCAATCACGACAATGCCGGCTCGATGTTCCGCAATGCGGCGGCCTTCCGGGCGGATGCGGTGCTGCTCGACGAAACCTCCTGTGATCCACTCTACCGCAAGGCGCTGCGTGTCTCGGTCGGTTCGGTGCTGAGCGTTCCACACCGCCGCGGCGGCAAGGCGCTGGATGTACTCGTGGCGCTTGCCGAACAGGGCTTTGCCATCTGGACGCTTTCACCGCACGGCAAGACCGATATCCGCGCCATTCCGGCCTCGACGCGCATGGCGCTCGTCGTCGGCACCGAGGGCGAGGGGTTGCCGGAGGCGCTGCTTGCGCGGTTCCAGAGCGCGCGCATTCCACAGTCGGAGGAACTCGACAGCCTCAATGCCGCGACGGCGACGGGGATTGCGTTGTTTTCGATGGCCTCGGCGATGGGCCGGGTCTAACGCATATCCCTCTCAAATCGGAATCGATTTTCAGGGTTCTGCGTCAATTCAAACATGATGGTCAAACATGCGCGCCGCGCGTCCTATCGGACGCTCGGGAGATCGGCGAGGATCGCGGCTGCCCTGTCGGCAAGATTGACACGATCGTTGGGACTCTTTTCCGCACCTTCGACGAGCAGCGCGCGGATCGGCGAGGAGGGACCCTCGTTCAGGGCAGTCAACGCCACCATATTGGCGGCGATCGAGGCGATCTCCTCGCGGATCGCACCATCGCGTCCGGCTACGGCCTTTGCCTTTTGCAGGCGCTCGGCCAGGGCGGCGCTGCGTTTACGGACATCCTCGCCCATCTCAGCCGTGACGACAGCGGTGTCGAGCGTCGATGTGGTCGTGTCTTCGGTCGTCATTTCCGCCGGCAGCTCCGCGACCATCCCGGCAAGGCCGGCGTCGCGCAGCACCCGGTTGACCTTGCGGATCTCGGCGTTGGCGGTCTTCAACTGCTCCTTCAACCTGGCGATCTCCTGCTGGCGGCGAGCGACCAGGGTTTCCTTTTCGATGGCGGAAGCGCTCTCGCGCGCGGCCTTATCCTCCAGGCGGATCACCATATGCTGCTGCTGCGTCAGTTTCTGTTCGGCATCCTTGGCGCGCTTTTGCAGCAAGCTGACGTCCTGGCGCAGCGTGTCCCGTTCGTCACGCAGCGCGTTGACGCGGAATTTCAGGCTCTCCGCCTCGGTCTCGCGCGCGGCCAGGTCTATTCGCAGCCCATCGGCCTGTTCACCGAGTTTGCTCAGCCGCGTCCTCATCGTCGCCAGTTCGCTCTCCTTGTTGGCAGCGGACTGCTCGGCAATATGCAGATTGGTCTTCAACTGACTGATATAGTTCTCGTCCTTGCGCAGATGCGAGCGCTGGTCGGCCGCCTCGACATGCATCTCGCCGATCTGGGCCTGCAATTCGCCGATCTCGGCGGCAAGCCTGCCGGCATCGACGGCGAGGGCGTCGTGGCGAAGCTGGAACGACAGGGATTTCTCGCGCTCACGCAGAAGGTCCTGGGTGGTGCGGGCGTTTTCGGCGGCATAGAGCGCGCGCACCATGTCTTTCTGGGCGCGGACCTCCTGCGGGCTCAGCGGCATCGTCGCTTTCAGCCTGTTCTCCGTATACCAGACGATGCGGCGGTGAACGGCGGGCGAGACCAGAAAGACGAGGAAGGCCGCGGTCAGGAAGCCCAATCCGAACAAGAGAGCATATTCGATCACGGCGCGGCCATCGGTAAGAAGGTTGATACGAGGTCAGCCGCGATGATTAAGCACGCGTGACGCGCATGGCAAGGCCGCCGGTGGGGACGGCGGCAGATTCCAGCGGCTTTGAGGCCTCAGAAGGGGTTCCAGGTCGGCGCCTGGGTGATCTTGAGATAGCCGACATTGACGCCGAGGCGAGCACCGACGCCGGTGCGGATCGGCACGACCAGCACGTCGTTGTTCTTGAGCAGCGTCATGCCGAAGCCGGCGATCACATAGGCCGAGCCGCTGACGCCGCCGAAGCGGGCATAGATGCCGTTGACGGAGGGCAGGTCGTAGACCAGCATCATTACGCGTGAGCCCTGGCCGCCGTAATCGAGGCCGAGCGAGGGGCCTTGCCAGTAGAGATTATGTTCGCCGGCGTTCTTGGTGTTCAGCTGGCCTTCGCCATAGGTAAGGCCGGCGATGAAGGCGCCGCCGCCTTCCTGTCCGAGGATATAGCCGTTCGGCAGGCCGTATTTCTGGAAGGCACTCTCGACGACCTTGGCAAGCCCGCCGCTGGCGGAACCGAAGAAGGAGTGGCCGGCGTCGACGATTTCCTGCATCGTGTACTGACCGTTGTCTTGGGCGGCGGCCGGCCCGGCAACCATCAGCGAGGAGAAGATGAGGGCCGAAAGTAACCTGCAGAAGCCGATGAATCTGTGCGGAAATCGAGGGCGCATGGTGTCATCCGTTCGTCGTTTGGCTGAGAGCGGGCAACCGCTCGCGGCGATTGGTGCATTTTGCGCCGATGATCTTAACAATCGGTTTACCAAATATGGTGTCATTATGGCATCGAGTACGATCGCAAACTTCGCGCAATTTTGATGAAGCATATTCCGGGCGCAATGAAATTGCCGCCCATCAGGAGACAATGATGTCCAAGAACCCCAATCTCACCCTGTCCGGCCCGGATCTGGCCGCGCTTCTTTGCAGCCGCGTTTGCCACGATGTCATCTCGCCGGTCGGCGCGATCAATAACGGGCTGGAGCTCCTGGATGAAGGCGGCGCCGATGCCGATGCGATGGACCTGATCCGCACCAGCGCGCTCAATGCTTCCGTCCGCCTGAAATTCGCACGTCTCGCCTTCGGCGCGTCGGGCTCCGTCGGCGCCTCGATCGACACCGGCGAGGCCGAGCGTGCAGCCAAGGATTTCGCCGTCGCCGAGAAGAAGACCGAGGTGATCTGGAACGGACCGCGCGCCATCGTCGCCAAGAACCGTGTCAAGCTGCTGCTCAACCTCTTCCTCGTTGCCTATTCCGCCATTCCGCGCGGCGGCGTGCTCGAGGTAACGCTCGAAAATCCCGAGTTCGATGCGAAGTTCAAGCTCACGTCCAAAGGCAAACTGATGCGCCTGCCGCCGAAGTTCGTCGAGATATCGACCGGCACTATCGAGGAAGCGATCGATGCCCATTCGATCCAGCCCTATTACACCGTGCTTCTGGCGCAGGAGTGCGGAATGACGCTTGATCACAGCGCCAGCGCCGACGAACTGGTGTTCACGGCAGTGGCTGCGGCAGCCTGATTTCGGGGCGCGGACCCGTGTCGGCGCCCCGTCCGGTAACGATTCGTTAGCCTGATGGACCTATTCTCCAGGGTTGTAAGAGGCCTCTTGCTGCGACGAATGCGGGGGCAAAGGAGCGGCCATGCAAAGGTTCATGATCACCGATAATTCGGACATCGTCCGCAAGGTCGGCAAGCGCATTCTCTCCGAACTCGACTTTCTGGTCAGCGAGGCCTCCAACGCCGGCGAGGCGCTGCAGCGCTGCCAGGCGGAGCTGCCGGAATATCTGATCGTCGATTCCGGCATGGAAGGCGCCCTCGACCTCATCGCCGCCATCCGTGCCATGGAGGGCGGCAAAGAGGTCAAGATCTATTACTGCGTCGTCGAGGCGGATCTGAAGAAACTCATGGCGGGCAAACGGGCCGGAGCCACCGACTTCCTGCTGAAGCCGTTCGATCGCAAGATCCTGACCGCCGTTTTCGGAAACCGCGCGATCGCCGCCTGACGGGCAGATCTCTTCCGCCGATATCGGCACCACCGGAGCATGATGCCGCGTGCAAGCGGTCTCGGCCGCCCCAGGTTATTTCCTAGATCGAAAGAACAGAGGATTTCAGGCCGATCCGGCCTGAGGTGAGGGCGGATTCTTATTGCGCAGGCAGAAACGAAAATCCCGCCGAAAAGGCGGGATCTTCGTTTATCCGATAAGGGGGATCGGAAAAAATATCAGGCGGTTTCGGCGTATTCGGCACCATCCGGCTCGCGAAGAACGTAACCACGGCCCCAGACAGTCTCGATGTAGTTGGCGCCGCCGGCGGCGTTGGCAAGTTTCTTGCGGAGCTTGCAGATGAAGACGTCGATGATCTTCAGTTCCGGCTCGTCCATGCCGCCGTAGAGGTGGTTCAGGAACATTTCCTTGGTGAGGGTGGTGCCCTTGCGGAGCGAAAGCAGCTCCAGCATCTGATATTCCTTGCCCGTCAGGTGGACGCGCTGGCCGCCGACTTCGACCGTCTTGGCATCGAGGTTGACGATCAGCTCGCCCGTCATGATGACCGACTGGGCGTGGCCCTTGGAGCGACGGACGATGGCGTGGATGCGGGCGACGAGCTCGTCCTTGTGGAACGGCTTGGTCATGTAGTCGTCAGCGCCGAAACCGAGGCCGCGAACCTTGTCTTCGATGCCGGCCATGCCCGACAGAATAAGGATGGGCGTCTTGACCTTGGACAGCCGGAGAGTGCGAAGCACTTCATATCCGGACATGTCGGGCAGGTTCAGATCGAGAAGGATGATATCATAATCATACAGCTTGCCCAGATCGACGCCTTCTTCACCGAGATCGGTGGTATAAACATTAAAACTCTCTGATTTAAGCATCAACTCGATGCTCTGCGCTGTCGCGCTGTCATCCTCGATTAGAAGTACCCGCATAATTATCCCCTTTACCGCCGCCGAAAGGTGGTCTGGCCCCCTACACGATACCGAACACGCTACGTGATTTGAAAGCTGCCACGAAATGGTTAACAAATTCTAATTCACTCTGGCAAGGAGTATCGAATTTATTAAGCAATTTTTCCATTTCTCTGTTTTCCAATAGGAATCTCAAAAAGGTGCTCCTCAACTTTAACATTAGGAAACGACGCTAAGTGATTCATCCGACTCGCCAATGAAAAGGTTCGAATTTCATGCCTCGGCATTTACCGACCCTTAAATCATCGGGCCTATCATTAACGATGCCCGTAAACGAAAGGTTACCAGCGGTAGGTATTTGTTAATATCGCGGGAAATTTTTTAGCAAACCGTGTCAAAGCGGCGCGCAGGGCGGTTTCAAGTTGAGCCGGGGTCTCGCATCACGGGAGTAATGCGTATGAAGTCGCGAGAAAGTCTCGTTCGCCTGAAGGAATTTCAGGTGAACGAAAAACGACGTCAGTTGCAGCAGTTGCAGATGATGATGTCCGAATTCGAACGGATGACGAAGGATCTGGAGAGCCAGATCGTCGTCGAGGAAAAGAAGTCCGGTATTTCCGACCCGAATCACTTTGCTTATCCGACCTTCGCCAAGGCCGCGCGTCAGCGGGCCGACAACCTGCAGGTTTCGATCAAGGAACTGAAGATGCAGGAAGAGACGCTGGAAATGGCGCTCGAGGAGATGCAAGCGGAATATGCAAGGGCCACAGCGCTGGAAGAGCGTGACGGCGGCGCCAGAGCAAGGGCGTAAGAGAAACGGCTGGGTGCCGGCTTCGGCGCCCTGGGATCGCCACTGAGAAGCCATGTATGATGGGCGCGCTGTCCGTTATACATGGCTTTTGGTGTTTGCCTTATGGCGTCGCTCCCACCGGAAACGAGATTCGTCCCCCGCAGGGACGATTTATTTTATGCGTGTCCTTGTCCCAAACCCGCTGTGCGTTTTTGGGCGACATGCATTAATTCACGACATCCTTCCATTCCGGATGGCGTTGCGCCTGCGCCTTGAAGAATGGGCAGAGCGGGATGATCTTCCAGCCGCCGCTGCGGGCTGCCTCCACGGCGTGGAGCGCCAGCGCCTGGCCGACACCTTTACCGCGCAGCGAATCGGGAACGCCCGTGTGATCGATGATGACCAGCTTAGGCGATGTGCGTGAATAGGTCATCTCCGCCTCGTGCCCTTCGACCTCGGCCGCATAGCGGCCGCCGGAGACGCCTTCCTCACTTCGAATGTCCATTGTCTTTCCTCATAACCGATATTGTCGTAGCGGACCGTGACATGGCGGCGCGGTCGTGCCAAGCCGTGGAGGCAATACAGGCAGGAGACAGAGTGTTCATGCAAAATGTCGGATCGATGAGAGGTTCAGGGCAATGAGTGCGCTTTCGATGGCTCGCCCCGTGCTTCTCGTGGCTGCGCCGTTCTTCCTGGCGCTGGGCCTCGTCTTGCCGCTGGTCCGTTTCGAGACGCTGTATTTCTTCGACGAAACGCCGTCGCTCATCGAAATCATCGTCTCGCTCTGGCAAGGCGGGGACGAGCTGCTGGCGGCAATCGTCGCCCTGGTTTCGATCCTGCTCCCGTTTCTGAAGATGATCGGCATCACCGTGGAGGCGATGGGGATCACCGCAGAAGCGACGGCCTCCGGGGGTGGGGCCGGCAGCCTGTTCTATCGTCGCGTCGTACCGCATCTGTCCAAGTGGTCGATGATGGATGTGCTGCTCGTCGCGATCGTCATTGCGGCGGCGAAGACGACGGGGCTGGCGGATGCCTTCACGCAGCCCGGCCTCTGGTGCTACGCGGCCTCGTCAGTGATTTCGGGCCTTCTTCATTCCCTCATGGGAGATGCGTCCGGCCCGAAATAAATGTCGTCGATACTGGGGTGTGATCAGTGACGATATTGCTGAATGCGCGTGGTGCGCAGGCCGGCAAGACCGTGGCTGTTGATCGACGACTGCCAGGACAGGAATTCTTCGACCGTGAGCGTGTAACGCTCGCAGGCCTCTTCCAAGCTCAACAAGCCACCGCGGACAGCCGCGACAACCTCTGCCTTCCGGCGAATCACCCAGCGCCGCGTATTGGGCGGCGGAAGATCCGCGATCGTCAGGGGGCTGCCATCGGGGCCGATGACATATTTTACTCGGGGACGTATCATTTCGGTCATTGGACTCTCTACACAACGCAAGACCACGAGCCCCACTCTAGCCTGCCACATTTAAAAATTGCCTAAACCCATCGTAAGACTTTGATAACAAATTTAGACGCCCGCCCTGGCCGGCGATGGGGCCGCTGTCTGCCGCCACATCAATTTGTAGCGCCTGCATGGGAGCCATGCGGAATAAATATTTGCTGATTTCCCGGGACGATCTTATAAGGGCGGCAACATAAGGATGAGCGCAAGACTTCGTCTCCGTTCTTCCCGCTGTATCAGTCCAGTTCGCGTTTTTGATGCTTCGTATCCTCGGGATGCGGGCAGAAACCGTCTTTGCTGATGTCCCGGTGACAGCAAGGCCGAGCCGAAGCTGGCCATTCGAGGATATGAAGTTGAAAAGACGTGAACGCGCAGTCGGCGACTGCGCTGAGGATGCTGCATTTTCGCCTTCGCAGGCCGATCGCGCCGGGGTTTCGGCCGACGACGGCAAGGAACGGCTCGACGCGATGGCGAAGCTTGTGGGCTTCGTTTCTGTCTGCTCTCGGCTTTCCCGCGGGGCGATCGCACAGCTTTCACCGAAAACCGGTTGATCAGCAATTGGCCGCGAAGCCTTGTCGGCTTTTACGAGGCTGCCGATCTCTTCTATTGCAGCAGACTGGTGACCGCGATGAAGCGGATAATCGTGCCGATCTTCTGCGAGGAGGGGTCGTTTGCGGGCAGCGCCGCCAATCAGGAAAACCGCAAACTCATTGTGCTCTTTCAGATGCATGGGCTGAAGAATACCTTCGCCTTCACGCTGCACGACGCTGACCTGAAACAATACATCTTCGCCTTCTCAGGCGGCTGTCCTATGCCCACGCGAGAGCAGGCGATGGCGCTGCTCTACGGCTCCATGGAGGATGGCCCGTTAGAGACGCTCACCCGGCGCGAAATCGAATGCCTGCGACGCTGCCTGATTCCTTAAATCGGAATCGATTTAGAGCCTTTCCTGGTCAGCTTGAAGCATTCTGTTGGCTCAAACGGAGTCGGATGGTCGACCGGCCGGCGCGCGTCGTAGCCAAGCTCTACGGCCAAGCCGGCCGGTCGATCAGCCGGCCCGTTTCAGCCAACCCGAAGGGCCGGGCATCTTTCCGCCAGGACAAAGGCGATCGGCTCGGACGTACCAAGAGGTATGCCCTTCGCCAATCGCCTTTGCCCTGACGAAAACCTGCTCCGGCAGAATGCTTCAATCTAACCCGGAAAGGCTCTAAGGAATCAGGCAGCAATTCAAGGTGCTACAGCGTCCTTTGCGCGTCTAAAAAGACGCGCAGCGCTGTAGTCGGCGGCCGGCAAGAGCAGCGACGAGATCGCGATCATTCTCGATCTCTCGGCACATACGGTGGTGGGTTATCTGAAGGGCGCGATGCGCAAGCTCGATTCGGTCAGCCGCATGCAGGCGGTCGCCGGAGCATTCCGGTACCGGCTGCTCTGAGGCAGCCGGCCCTTCTCACAAAGCTAAAGCTGGGAAGCATGTAGCGCAAAATGTGCATCGTTTTTTGTGCGACATGCGCAAAAACAAAGACTAAAGCGCGAGCAGCGAATCTGAAAGATCGCGACGCGCTTTAGAAGCCTTTTCCGCGGGTCAGCTCCGACACGATGGTTCCGAAAATGATGCGCATGTCCATCAAGATCGAAAAATTCCCGACGTAGTAGAGATCGCTGGCGATACGGGCGCGCGCCTTGGCCGGACGATCGGTCGGACCGCGCAGGCCGCGCATCTGGGCAAGACCCGTCATGCCGGGGCGCATCGCATGGCGCTGATGGTATTCCGGTACGAGCTCTTCGTAGAGCACGCCGCCGGCGCGCATGCCGATCGCATGGCAGCGCGGGCCGACGACCGACATGTGGCCCAGCAGTACGTTCAGCAGTTGCGGCAACTCATCGACATTCGTGCGGCGCAGAATGGCACCGACGCGAGTGACGCGCGGATCGTTCATCACCGTCTGGGCAACGCCGGAGACGTCGCAGAGGTCGGTGCGCATGGAACGGAACTTGTAGACCTTGATGGCCTTGCAGTTCTTGCCCCAGCGGGTCTGCTTGAAGAGCACCGGCCCTGGGCTGTCGATCTTGATCAGCAGGGCGACGAACAGAAGGAAAGGGGCGAGGACGAGGAGGGCGCTCAACGACGAAACAATGTCGAACGCCCGCTTCAGGACCAAATCCACCAACGGCGCCTGCGGCGCATCGCTGTGGATAACAGGGGTCTGAATCTTCAGGCTCGGCTGCTGGCGGCGGCTCGGCCGGAAGGACTCTGTCGAAATGCTGTTGTTTAATTCCGTGATGCTCAAGGATCGTACTCTGTTGTCTTCGAGGGGGCGCGGCGGCAATAGGCGATCAATGGTTAACCCTGTCACCAGGGCTGCACTTAGGTCTTGGTAACCCTACTAAAACGGAAAAATGCGACAATTGTGTAATGGTGTCCAGAGAAATATCGCATCGCAACAAATCTTTCGCATCTGCGTTAAGTTGAGGCAAACTCATGATATTTCGTTAATAATTGGAATTTCGTCAAGGTTTTTAGGACTTTGGCGAGGGTTTGCGCGGGCTGGCGACGCGCCGTTTCGGCACGTGACCCAGGTCTCTTAACTGTATTTCTTAAGGGAACACGAGGCGAAATTTCTCTGATGAAGATATCGATCATCCTAGAAGCCGTGTCAAAATGTGACAGAATCAAGGCAGGCTTGGTGAAGCGATAGCGTCTGGAAAAGATGCAGACGACGAGTTTACGGCCAGAATCAGTTGGTGAGACCCGATCGCGCGAATCACTCCACAGCTCGAAATGGACATGCTTCCAGACACGCAGGGGGGGAGGTTATTTGGCGGGCAAAGAGACGGCCCGCTCAGGGGGGCGTTTGTCGGAGATCGCGGATTGGCGGCGAGGCAAAGGATTGCGCGGCCTGCCGGTATTCAGCGATATCCGCGGGTGATCACGCCGGTTCGAGGACGCGTTTCCTGCCACCCCAGGAGATGAAGTTCGGGTTGGCGAAGTCGAAATCGGCCGCCGTTCCCGTCTTGCCGTAGGTCAGCGGCATTCCGTCCAGCGTCACTGTCGAACCGCCGGCGGCACGCAGCACCGCATCACCGGCCGCGGTGTCCCATTCCATCGTGCGGGTGAAACGCGGATAGACGTCGGCCTTGCCTTCGGCGAGCAGGCAGAACTTCAGAGAGGAACCGATATTGGTGCATTTGAAGATCGCGTGGTCGGCGAGGAAGCTCCCGGTCTCCGGGCTGTTGTGGCGAAGGCTTGCAAGCGCCAGCCTGTCGTCCGGCTGTTCGCGCACCGTGATTGCGCTGCGTGCGCCAACCGTGAAATCGTCCATGACGACGAGCCTTTCGGCGTGGCCGCGTTCTCCAGAGAAAGCAAGCCCCAGCGCCGGCGCATAGACGATGCCGGCCACCGGGGCGCCGTTCTCGATATAGGCGATGTTGACGGTGAATTCCTGCCGTCCGTCGACGAATTCACGGGTGCCGTCGAGAGGGTCGACCAAGAAGAAGCCTCGCCCGGCAATGTCAGGCACTTTTCCGGCGGCGACCGATTCTTCCGCCACGACTGGTATTTCGGGATAATCTCTGGCGAGATGAGCGAGGATGATGCGTTCGGCCTCCTCGTCGGCGACCGTGACCGGACTTGCATCCGCCTTCATGGCGACAGGGAAGCCTTCGCGCAAGACCGTGATGATGGCCTTGCCGGCTTCGAGCGCCGCCTTTTCAAATGTCCTCAGCATTGTCCTTTTGCCGTTCGCCACGCGGCGAGCACCCCGCTGTCGCTCGTCCGCAAACCATCCCTGTCACAACCAGATACGCAAGTTAATATGGTGTTCCCCGTCGTGCTCCGCATCCCTCAATACGCAGCCTGATGATGCTACCATAAGTTTTCAGCCTTGTCAGACGAAGATGCGGCATCGCTGGTGAAATGGCATTCGTCAAAGGGGCTGCCTTGGGGTCTGAATTTGCTCCATCTTCCAATTCTGTGGAATAGCTTACGCAGCAAGCAGTGCAGGAAATCGACGGCGATATCTCCGGATGGTTAACCCAGTTGTAGTTTCTGGCTAAAAATAGGCCCCGCTCTGCCGTTTTTCTGTGAATTTTGGTTCAAAACGCGCCATTTAGGCCTGTTCTGACAAGAATCTGTCGGAGTAAATCCTTTTTGTCTTCACATTTCCAACGAAACCGCTATGCATTCGGCCTATGAGGTTCCCTGAAACGGGGAACCAAAGAACCAAAAAGAGATGCAGCATGTTTCGCTCGCATCCAGGGGAAAACGACATATGGAGTATTTCGTCCAGCAGCTCTTAAACGGGCTGACGCTCGGATCCATCTATGGCCTTGTGGCTATTGGCTATACGATGGTTTACGGCATTATCGGCATGATCAATTTCGCCCATGGCGACATCTTCATGCTCGGTGGCTTCGCCGCTCTTATCGTCTTCCTCGTCCTCACATCCATCTTCGCAGGTCTCCCGGTGGCCGTTCTGCTGCTGGTGATGCTTGTCGTTGCGATGCTGATGACGAGTTTGTGGAATTGGACGATCGAGCGCGTGGCATACCGGCCCCTGCGCGGGTCCTTCCGCCTGGCGCCGCTGATTACTGCGATCGGCATGTCGATCACGCTGTCCAACTTCATCCAGGTGACGCAGGGTCCACGCAACAAGCCGATCCCGCCGATGGTGAGCTCGGTCTACCAGTTCGGCAACATCTCGGTGTCGCTGAAGCAGATCATCATCATCGTGATCACCGCAGTGCTGCTGACGATCTTCTGGTACATCGTCAATCGTACGGCACTCGGCCGTGCCCAGCGCGCCACTGAGCAGGATCGCAAGATGGCCGCGCTGCTCGGCGTCAACGTCGACCAGACGATCTCCATCACTTTCGTTATGGGTGCGGCACTCGCAGCGGTCGCCGGCACGATGTACCTGATGTATTATGGCGTTGCCTCGTTTAACGACGGCTTCACGCCTGGTGTGAAGGCCTTCACGGCAGCCGTTCTCGGCGGTATCGGTTCGTTGCCCGGCGCCGTCTTCGGCGGCCTCCTTATCGGCCTTATCGAGTCGCTGTGGTCGGCATACTTCACCATCGCCTACAAGGACGTCGCGACCTTTGCGATCCTGGCTTTCGTGTTGATCTTCAAGCCGACCGGCATCCTCGGGCGGCCGGAAGTCGAGAAGGTATAACGTCATGGCAAACACCGAAAATTCTGCAGGCAAGCCCGATGCCGGACTTGTCCGCAAAGGCCTTACCGAAGCTCTTTTCGCCGCCGTCCTGTCGTTCGGCATGTTCGTTCTCTATGTCGGCCTCAAGACCGACCAGAACATCAGCAATGAGTTGATCATCGTCCAGCGCTGGGGCCTGCTTGCGATCTTCGTCGCGGTCGCTGCCATCGGCCGCTTCGCCATGGTCGTTTTCATCAGGCCGAATATCGACCGCCGCAAGCTCAGCAAGGCGCGCGAGGGCGAACTCGATATCTCGACAGAGAAGAGCTTCTTCCACCGGCATTTCCTGAAGATCGCGCTGATCGCGCTGCTGCTTTATCCCATGGTGGTGGTGGCGATCAAAGGCCCTCAGGGCTCGCTGACATATGTCGACAATTTCGGCATTCAGATCCTGATCTATGTGATGCTCGCCTGGGGGCTGAACATCGTCGTCGGCCTTGCCGGCCTGCTCGACCTTGGCTATGTCGCCTTCTATGCCGTCGGCGCCTATTCCTACGCACTGCTTTCGAGCTATTTCGGCCTGTCCTTCTGGGTGCTGCTGCCGCTTTCGGGCATTTTCGCCGCACTCTGGGGCGTCATTCTCGGCTTCCCGGTGCTGCGCCTGCGCGGCGATTACCTTGCCATCGTGACGCTTGCCTTCGGTGAAATCATTCGTCTCGTCCTCATCAACTGGACTGAAGTGACGAAGGGCACCTTCGGTATCTCAAGTATCCCGAAGGCAACACTCTTCGGCATTCCCTTCGATGCGACGGCCGGCGGCTTTGCCAAACTCTTTAACCTGCCGATCTCCTCGGCCTATTACAAAATCTTCCTGTTCTATTTGATCCTGGCGCTCTGCATGCTGACGGCCTATGTCACCATCCGGCTGCGCCGCATGCCGATCGGACGCGCCTGGGAAGCTTTGCGTGAAGACGAGATCGCCTGCCGTTCGCTCGGCATCAACACGGTGACGACCAAGCTCACCGCCTTTGCGACGGGCGCGATGTTTGCCGGTTTCGCCGGCTCGTTCTTCGCCGCCCGCCAGGGCTTCGTCTCGCCGGAATCCTTCGTCTTCCTGGAATCGGCCGTCATTCTCGCCATTGTTGTCCTTGGCGGCATGGGGTCGTTGACCGGCATCGCGATCGCCGCCATCGTCATGGTCGGCGGCACCGAGTTGCTGCGCGAGATGAGCTTCCTAAAACTCATCTTCGGACCAGATTTTACGCCGGAACTTTACCGCATGTTGATCTTCGGCCTCGCCATGGTCGTCGTCATGCTGTTCAAGCCGCGCGGCTTCGTCGGCTCGCGTGAGCCGACAGCCTTCCTCAGAGAGCGCAAGGCGATATCCGGAAGCTTCATCAAGGAGGGCCATGGTTGATGAGCCCCGTGACGACGAATACGATGTCTGACGACACTCTTCTCAAGGTCGAACACCTGTCGATGAAGTTCGGCGGCCTGATGGCCATCAACGACTTCTCCTTCGAAGCCAAGCGTGGCGATATCACCGCGCTGATCGGGCCGAACGGCGCCGGCAAGACCACCGTCTTCAACTGCATCACCGGCTTCTACAAGCCGACGATGGGCATGATCACGTTCAACCAGAAGAGCGGCAAGCAATACCTGCTGGAGCGCCTGCCGGACTTTCGCATCACCAGGGAAGCCAAGGTCGCGCGTACCTTCCAGAACATCCGGCTGTTCTCCGGCCTGACCGTTCTGGAAAACCTGCTGGTTGCCCAGCACAACAAGCTGATGAAGGCATCGGGTTATACAATCCTCGGCCTTATCGGTGTCGGCCCCTATAGGCGGGAAGCGGCCGAGGCGATCGAGCTTGCCCGTTTCTGGCTTGAGAAGGCCGACCTTATCGACCGCGCCGACGACCCCGCCGGCGATTTGCCCTACGGCGCCCAGCGGCGTCTCGAAATCGCCCGCGCCATGTGCACCGGCCCGGAGCTGCTTTGCCTGGATGAACCGGCTGCCGGCCTCAACCCACGGGAATCGGCAACGCTCAACGCTCTGCTGAAGAGCATTCGCGCCGAAACCGGGACGTCGATCCTGCTGATCGAGCACGACATGTCTGTGGTCATGGAAATCTCCGACCACGTCGTCGTCCTCGAATATGGTCAGAAGATTTCCGATGGCACACCGGATCACGTGAAGAACGATCCGCGGGTCATCGCGGCCTATCTCGGTGTCGAGGATGAGGAAGTGGAAGAGGTGATCGCAGCCGTCGAGCAGCTCGAAGGAGGCGCAAACTGATGGGCGATGAAGTAATGACGGGTCAACCGCTCCTTCAGGTGAATGGCGTCGAAACCTATTACGGCAATATCCGGGCGCTGGCCGGCGTCGATGTCCACGTCAACAAGGGCGAGATCGTCAGCCTGATCGGCGCCAACGGCGCCGGCAAGTCGACACTGATGATGACGATCTGCGGCAGCCCGCAGGCCCGCACCGGTTCGGTGGTCTTTGAGGGCCGCGACATCACCCGCATGCCGACGCATGAAATCGCCCGTCTGCGCATTGCACAGTCGCCGGAAGGCCGCCGCATCTTCCCGCGCATGACGGTTCTGGAAAATCTTCAGATGGGCGCTGGCCTCGATAATCTGAAACACTTCGCCGAAGACGTCGAGAAGATCTTCACGCTCTTCCCGCGTCTCAAGGAACGTCACGCCCAGCGGGGTGGAACACTTTCGGGCGGCGAGCAGCAGATGCTGTCGATCGGCCGCGCGCTGATGGCGCGCCCGAAACTGCTGCTTCTCGACGAACCCTCGCTCGGTCTTGCGCCGCTGATCGTCAAGGGCATCTTCGAGGCGATCAGGAAGCTCAACGAGGCGGAGGGGCTGACCGTTTTCCTCGTCGAGCAGAACGCGTTCGCCGCCCTCAGGCTTTCTCACCGCGCCTACGTGATGGTGAACGGCAAGGTGACGATGAGCGGCTCCGGCAAGGAGCTTCTTGCCAATCCCGAGGTCCGCGCCGCCTATCTCGAAGGCGGAAGACACTAGCTCGAAAGGAGAGTTTGACATGCAGGGACTTTTCTTCGAAGCGGATGCCGGCCCCCTTGTGGCGATCCGTGTCATCGTCTTGCTCTTAGGCTTCTGGACGGCCTGGCGCGCCGGCAAAGCGGTTGCCGAGGGCTGGAGCGACTATCCGCTGGTCATCGTCTATACATTTCTGCTCGCCTGGGCGATGCAGTTCCTGCATCATGCCCTGTTCAATGGGCCGATGCTCAACGCCTTCTACTATATCCTCGACTTCGTGACGCTGCTGGTGTTCTCGACGGCCGGCTTCCGCTACCGCCGCACCAATCAGATGGTTAACAACTATTACTGGCTGTACGAGAAAACTTCCGCGTTTTCGTGGAAGGACAAACATTGACAGTCCGTTGAAACTAGGCATGAATTGCCTTCCGAGTGGAACAGCTTTCCTGGCGCAGTCAATGGTGGGTAGTGCGCTGGGCCTTAGACCGGAACCCGCCCAAAAATTGGGAGTAATAATATGAAAAAGTCTCTTCTGTCGGCGGTGGCTCTGACGGCGATGGTCGCCTTCAGCGGCAACGCGTGGGCCGACGTTCTCATCGCTGTCGCTGGTCCGCTGACTGGCCCGAACGCCGCGTTCGGCGCTCAGCTCCAGAAGGGTGCTGAACAGGCAGCCGCCGACATCAATGCGGCTGGCGGCATCAACGGCGAGCAGATCAAGATCGAGCTCGGCGACGACGTCTCCGACCCGAAGCAGGGCATTTCGGTCGCCAACAAGTTCGCTGCTGACGGCGTCAAGTTTGTCATCGGCCACTTCAACTCGGGCGTTTCGATCCCGGCTTCGGAAGTCTATGCCGAAAACGGCATCCTCGAAATCACCCCGGCCGCGACGAACCCGACCTTCACGGAGCGGGGCCTCTGGAACACGTTCCGCACCTGCGGCCGTGACGACCAGCAGGGTGCCATCGCCGGCAAATATCTTGCAGATCACTTCAAGGACGCCAAGATCGCTGTCGTTCACGACAAGACCCCCTACGGTCAGGGCCTTGCCGACGAAACCAAGAAGGCTATGAATGCCGCTGGCGTCACGGAAGTCATATACGAAGGCATCAACGTCGGCGACAAGGACTTTTCGGCCCTCATCGCCAAGATGAAGGAAGCCGGCGTCTCGATCATCTATTGGGGTGGCCTGCACACCGAAGCCGGTCTCATCATCCGCCAGGCGGCCGACCAGGGCCTGAAGGCCACGCTGGTTTCGGGCGACGGTATCGTTTCGAACGAACTGGCCTCGATCGCTGGTGACGCCGTCGCCGGTACGCTGAACACCTTCGGCCCCGATCCGACGGCGAACCCTGCGAACAAGGAACTCGTCGAGAAGTTCAAGGCCGCTGGTTTCAATCCGGAAGCCTACACGCTCTATTCCTACGCTGCGATGCAGGCGATCGCCGGGGCCGCCAAGGCTGCCGGTTCGCTGGATCCTGAGGCCGTTGCCAAGGCCATGAAGGAGAAGGGCCCGTTCCCGACCGTTCTCGGCGACATTTCGTTCGACGAAAAGGGCGACCCGAAGATTCCTGGCTACATCATGTATGAATGGAAGAAGGGTCCGGACGGCAAGTACAGCTACTTCCCGCAGGGCATGTAAGCCTCGCTTCCCATTTTGGGACATGATTATCGAAGCCCGGTTCCGACCGGGCTTCTTTCTTTTTGCGGGTGTTTCAATTCCGGCTTGGCTACCGTGCCGCAGTCGCTCATCGATCGATCCACGAAGACGGCGCGTTACGGCGCCCGGCAGCTCGCTTCGGTGAAGGGGATGCTGACGGCGAAAAATGGTACGATCCGGCGCTTCGGCGAATGGAGACCGTCATGGTCCCGCGGCATCTCGGCAGCGCCACGGAGCTAGCCTCCATCACCCTCTTACATCTCGTACAGCACGTGCGTGGCTTTCACGGCGGCCGAGGCGCGGTTCTCGACGCCGAGCTTCACGTAAATCTGTTCGAGGTGTTTGTTCACCGTCCGCGCCGACAGTCCCAATATTTCGCCGATGTCGCGGTTGGCCTTGCCCTTGGCGATCCAGAGCAGCACTTCGGATTCGCGCTGGGTGAGCGAGAAGCGCTGGCGCAGCACCTCGTCGTCGCTGCGCTGACTGGCGGCGGTGAGGCGGAAGAGATATTCGTCAGGGCCGATTGCGCCGAGGAAGGCGAGCTGCAACGCTGCCTGGCCGGCATGGGCGATCGAGATGATGCCGTCGCGCACTGCGGCGACGCGGTCGCGCATCCAGCCGGCGATATGGCGGACGACGATTTCCATGCCGTCGTCGCTGCCCATGGCGGCATTGACCAGCCGTGTCGCTTGCGGCGTTGACCAGTGGATGGCGCCGTCGCCCTTGACTGCCAGCAGATGACGGCCGGCTGCGTCCAGGGCGATGCGGGCGCTTTGGGCCGAGCGAGCGTTGCGCAGATGGACGCGGATGCGGGCGCGCAGTTCATCGATGTTGATCGGTTTGCTGAGATAATCGACGCCGCCGGATTCCAGCGCGTGCACGACATGCTCGGTCTCGGTCAGGCCGGTCATGAAGACGACAGGCACCTGCGCTACAGCAGCATTCGCCTTCAGCCGGCGGCAGGTCTCGAAGCCATCCATACCCGGCATCACCGCGTCGAGCAGGATAAGATCGGGCGTGATGCGCTCGACGATACCAAGTGCCGCCGTGCCTGATGTGGCGATCAGCACGGAGAAGCCGGATTGTTCGAGCGCGTCGGTCATGAAGCCGAGGGCTTCGGCGGAGTCGTCGACGAGCAGAACGATGTCGCGGGGGAGGGCCGGCTCAGCCAATGGATTCCACCTTTTCGTCGAAGTCGTGCAGGAAGGTCATGAAGCCGGCGAGATCGAAGGCGGCGACATAGGCGCGAAGTTCCTCCGTGAATGGCTGATTTGCCTCCACCTTGGCAAGGTCTGAAAGCTTGGCTTCAATGCCTCTGATATAGCCGATCTCGCCGAGCCGCAGCAATTCCTGCACATGGGCAGCACCTGGGCTCAGCATCGGCGCTTCGATCTTGACAGGAACGGCTGGCGTGGCATCGGCATAGATCCATGTCAGGCCGAGATGCAGGGCGAGCTTGTCGCGCAGTTGGCGGATGTCGACCGGCTTGCCGATCGCATCATTGTGGCTGTCGTCGCTGTCGCTGAGAACGGCCGCATCACCGATATTGGCCGACAGCATCAGCACCGGCGCCGTCTGGCCGGCCTCACGCAGACGCGAGACGAGCTGCCAGCCGTTCATGCCGGGCATCAGGATATCGACGAGGAAGAGGTCCGGCATGATGCCCTCGATCAGCGTCAGGCATTCGCCGCCGCCTGCCGCCGTCAGCACGATGAAATCGAGCGGCGCCAGGATCTCGCGCATCATCTCGCGGTGGTCCTCGTTATCGTCGACGACGACGACCGTGCGGCGCGGGCCGTCATAACCGACAATGCGCTTCTCCTGCGGCGCTGTGGCCACGGCGCGCATGACGGCGGACAGCATCAGCCGGACGCGGAAGGTCGAGCCTTCGTCCTTCACGCTTGCAACCGAGATCTCGCCTCCAAGCGTATTGGTCAGAAGCCGGGTGATGGTGAGGCCGAGGCCGAGCCCCGGCATCGGCCGCACGCTTTCGGCCTCGCCGCGCTGGAAGGGTTCGTAAATACGGGGCAGGTCTTTCTCCGTGATGCCGCGGCCGGTATCGGCAACGGCGAAGGTCGCGACCTGGCTGCGATAGCCGACGTCGAAGGTGACGCTGCCTTCGTCGGTGAACTTGATGGCATTGGAGAGCAGGTTGACCAGGATCTGGCGCAGGCGCTTTTCGTCGGTGCGGACGAATTGCGGCAAGGCCGGCGCGCGCTCATGGATGAAGGCAAGCCCCTTTGCCTGCGCCTGCGGGCGGAACATATCGACGATCTGGTCGAGGAAATCCTGGATGTTGATCTCGTTGGAATAGACCTGCAGGCGGCCGGCCTCGATCTTGGAAATATCGAGCAGGCCGTCGATCAGCCCGGAGAGGTGTTCGGCGCTGCGGCGGATGACCTTGATCGAGGATTGGCGCGGCGCCGGGATGGTCTCGTCGCGTTCGAGGATCTGGGCGTAGCCGAGCACGGCGTTCAGCGGCGTGCGTAATTCATGGCTGAGCCCGACGACGTAGCGGCTCTTGGCGCGGTTGGCGGCCTCGGCTGTTTCCTTGGCGTTCTGCAAGGCGGCGTCGGTCTTTTTGTGGGCGGCGATTTCCTTGAGCAGCAGCGTGTTCTGGCGTGATGATTCCTCCTCGGCAACGACGCGGCTGTCATGGGCGAGCACATAGAACCAGCAGACGACGCCTGAGATCACCGAGAAGACGAAGAAGACGATGAGGATGGTGCGATTGACGACCTCACCCGTCTCGGGCGAGGCAGAGGCGACCTGATGGGCGATCATCGCCAGGATTGCACCGATGGCGGTCAATGCCAGCACGACGGCGATGCCGTAGCGGCCAAGGCGCGTCGTCAGCTTCCCCAGAATGGCTTCCGGCAGCAGCGCCTTGGCGACGGTGCCGACCTGCGCGTTGAAACGGGCGGCCGGCTTGCACATGTCGTGGCAGCGGCTGTCGAGCGAGCAGCAGAGCGAGCAGATCGGCGCGGCGTAGGCCGGGCACCAGGCCATATCCTCCGGCTCGAAGGGATGCTCGCAGACCGAGCAGGTGATGTTCGTCAGGTTCTTCCAGCTCTGGCGCGGCTTGCGGGCGAGATAGAACTTGCCTTTCGTTGCCCAGGCGATGACAGGCGAGGCGACCAGCGCGATGACGAGGGTGATATAGGGCGCGAGCGAGGCGGCGATCTCGCCAAAGGCGCCGAAATGGGCAATCAGCGACACCGTCGCCGACAGCGTCATGGCGCCAAGGCCGACCGGGTTGATGTCGTAGAGGTGGGCGCGCTTGAACTCGATGCCGGGGGGAGCCAGCCCCAGCGGCTTGTTGATGAAGAGATCGGCGGAGATCGTGCAGAGCCAGGCCATGGCGATGATCGAGAAGATGCCGAGCGTCTCCTCCAGCAGCCGGTAGATGCCGAGTTCCATCAAAAGCAGGGCGATCGCCACGTTGAACACCAGCCAGATGACGCGGCCGGGATGGCTGTGGGTCAGCCGCGAGAAGAAGTTCGACCAGGCGAGCGAACCGGCATAGGCGTTCATCACGTTGATCTTCAGCTGCGAGACGACGACGAAGGCGGCCATCAACAGCAACGCGCCATTATGCCAGGGGACCATGTAGCCGAAGGCGGTCAGATACATCTGCGCCGGGTCGGCGGCGCGATCGAGGGGGACGCCCGAGGTGAAGGTCAGCACGACCAGAAATGAACCAGCAAGCAACTTCGGCGCGCCGATGATGACCCAGCCGGGCCCGGCGAGAAAGATTGCCAGGCGGTGGCGCCACTTGCGCTGCGGGTCCGGCGGCAGGAAGCGCAGGAAGTCGGCCTGTTCGCCGATCTGCGACATCAGCGCCAGGATGACGGCGGAGGCCGCGCCGAACTCCATCAAATCGAATTCGGCGATGGTGCCGGGCGGGCCGGAGGCATGGCGGATGCCGGCAAAAGCGCGCCAGAGATCGAATTTTTCCCAGTCCAGCAGGGCGATGAAGATGAAGGGCAGGATATTCAGCACGATCCAGAAGGGCTGGGTTATCAGCTGGAACTTGCTGATCAGCCGTACGCCGTGCGTTACCAGGGGGATCACCATGACGGCGCTGATGATGTAGCCAATCCAGAGCGGGATGCCGAGGGTGAGCTCCAGCGCCCCGGACATGATCGAAGCCTCGATGGCAAACAGCATGAAGGTGAAGCTCGCATAAATCAGCGAGGTGATGGTCGAGCCGATATAGCCGAAGCCCGCGCCGCGCGTCAGCAGATCGATGTCGACGCCGTGGCGAATGGCGTAGCGGCTGATCGGCAGGCCGATCGCCAGCATGGCGATCGAGGCGACGATAATGGCGTAAAAGGCGTTGGTGGTGCCGTAGGAGAGGGTGATTGCGCCGCCGATCGCCTCCAGCGCCAGGAAGGAGATTGCGCCGATCGCCGTCTGTGAGATGCGCTGCGAGGAGAAATGGCGAGCGCTCTTGGCAGTGAAGCGCAGCGCGTAATCTTCCAGCGTCTGGTTGGCGACCCAGCGATTGTATTCGCGTCTTACCGGAATGATGCGTTGGCGCGCTGCCATGTCTTCCTTTCCGGCATTCCGGTTGGGCTCATCGTCTCTCCGGCAGTTTTGGCGGGATGGTTGGGAAAGGCAAGAGGCAGGCACCGACTGGTTCACAGAATGGCAATATTTTTGCAATTGATCTGTCACATGAGAGCTCTAACTCTCCCGGCGTTCGTTCAACCATTTCGGGTATCACCATGTCTGTTTTAAGCCTTTGCCGCCTGGGCACCGCCCTCGTCTGCCTCCTTTCGATCGTGCCATCGCTTGCCAGCGCCGAGCAGTCCACGGCGGCGAAAGCGCCTTATGCGCAGGCCGGAAACACCAACAAACGCGGTGACGCCTGCTTCTCGACGGCGGACACCAACGCGGCCGTTCACCTTCTCTCCGGCTTCCTCGAAATCTGGACCCCGCGCACGCCTTTCGTCGATGCGGGTGTCGAAGCCCCGGCCAAGGACAATTGCCCGGCGGTCGCCAGGACGGATTGGGATGGTATTCCCGCCAGCAAGACCGACGGCCATATCGTCAACCAGGCCGTCCATGACGCCAACATTGCCTATGTCGTCAATGCGACGCGGGCGCGGACGGCCGATCAGGCGGTGGCCGCCTATCTCGATGATCGGCGCGGCAAGAATGCCAGCATCGTCGATGGCCTCGGTCCGCTGACGGATGCCTGGAAGGCCGGCTCGAAGCAGACCACCACGATCACCGAGGTGGCGGCCGACGCGACGACGGTCAAATACGACGACAAGGGCAACAATCGCGGTGCCGGCAGCAAGCCGGATACGGAAAACAAGACCGATGCCAACCCCGACATGGGCTTTGCAATCGACTTCATCATTGCTGTAAGCGGTGACGGCTCGACGGAGCCTGCCAAGCGCTACTTCAAATATGCCCGTCCCTACCGCTGGAGCCAGGACGTATCGGTCGTCCCGACGCTGGAGCCGGCCAAGAGCGGCAAGCCGGTCGAGGACGGCGGTTTCCCGAGCGGACATACGGCGGAAGCCTGGCGGGATGGGCTCGCCATGGCCTATCTCGTGCCGCAGCGCTTTCAGGAAATGATCACGCGCGCCAGCGAGCTGGGTGAAGACCGCATCCTCGCCGGTATGCATTCTCCTCTGGACGTGATGGCTGGCCGCATGCTCGGCACGGCTACGGTCGTCTACAACCTGAACAAGGCCGAGAATGCGGCGCTGAAGAGCGATGCTTACGCCCAAGCGCAGGCATGGCTTATCGCCAAATCAGGCGTTGCGGATGCGGGCGCGCTCGACGTTGCCGCCCATGCGGCACCGCTGGCTGCAGATCGTTTCGCCGATCATGACGCCAATCGCGCTTACGTGCTGCAGCGCCTGAGCTATGGCCTGCCGACGATCCATGCGACCGATCAGCCGGCGCGTGTGCCGCAGGGCGCCGAAGCGCTTCTCGAAACGCGTCTGCCCTATCTGGACGGCGAGCAGCGCCGCGACGTGCTGAAGACGACGGAGATCGCCTCCGGCTATCCGCTGCTTGACGACGTGGAAGGTTACGGCCGTCTCAACCTGTTTGCCGCCGCCGATGGCTACGGCGCATTCGACCAGGACGTGACCGTGACGATGGATGCGGCAAAGGGCGGTTTCAATGCGATCGATACCTGGCGGAACGACATCACCGGCAAGGGCGGGCTGGTAAAGCGCGGCGAAGGCATCCTCGGGCTATCGGGCGCGAACAGCTATGCCGGCGGCACCGTGCTGGAAGAGGGCGCGCTGGTGGCCCTGTCGCCGTCGGCCTTCGGTCTTGGCGGGCTGACGGTTAACGGTGGTTCGCTCGTTCTGGCGACCGACAGGCCGCTGACCGTGAGCGGCGATTATCAGCAGCTCGCCAATGCCGCGGCGAAGCCGGCGCTCGGCGCGAACGGCGGAGGCACGCTGGTGGTCGAGGGCAAGGCGGCGCTGGCCGGCGACCTTAACGTGACGGTTGTCGATGGCTATGTCCTGACGCCCGGAACCAAGATCGAAATCCTGAGGGCGAGCGCCGTGACCGGCACCTTCGGCAAGTTCACCGTCTCCGGCCACAAGGCGAGCCTCTCCTACGGCCCGACATCAGTCACCTTGACGATCGACGGATAATTCCTCCGAGAGAATCGACAGGGCATCTCCCGCGGTAGGGGATGCCACCTCTCTTCCGGTCTGCTGCCTGTTTGACCCCCGCGCCTACGTCAATCGACGTATGTGTTTTCGCGCTGCAGCACCCGATAGTTCTTTAAGCAACAGTTAATCTCCGTTTCCGGTCTGTTGCGGAACAAGAAGAGGGGAGTTCAACCAGATGAAGCTCAAATCCACTATTACGGGCGCAGCGCTCGGCGCCGTCATGGCGGCGTCGGCCGCCTTCGGCGGTGCAGTTGCCGCCGATGACACGATCAAGGTCGGCATTCTGCACTCGCTCTCCGGCACCATGGCCATCTCCGAGACCACGCTCAAGGACGCCATGCTGATGCTCATCGACCAGCAGAACAAGAAGGGCGGCCTTCTCGGCAAGAAGCTTGAGGCCGTCGTCGTCGACCCGGCTTCCGACTGGCCGCTGTTTGCCGAAAAGGCACGTGAGCTGATCCAGAAGGACAAGGTTGCCGCCGTCTTCGGTTGCTGGACGTCCTCGTCGCGCAAGTCCGTTCTGCCGGTTTTCGAAGAGACCAACTCGATCCTCTTCTACCCGGTCCAGTATGAAGGCGAAGAGTCCTCGCGCAACATCTTCTACACCGGCGCTGCTCCGAACCAGCAGGCCATTCCTGCTGTCGACTACCTGATGGAAAAAGAAGGCGTCAAGCGCTTCGTTCTCGAAGGTACGGACTACGTCTATCCGCGCACGACCAACAAGATTCTCGAGGCATACCTGATTTCGAAGGGTATTCCGAAAGAAGACATCATGACCAACTACACGCCGTTCGGCTTCTCCGACTGGCAGACCGAAGTTTCCAAGATCAAGGAATTCGGTTCGGCCGGCAAGAAGACCGCCGTCGTCTCTACGATCAACGGCGATGCCAACGTTCCGTTCTACAAGGAACTGGGCAACAAGGGCATCAAGGCAACCGACATCCCCGTCGTCGCCTTCTCGGTCGGCGAAGAAGAGCTTGCCGGCCTCGACACCAAGCCGCTCGTCGGCCATCTCGCTGCCTGGAACTACTTCGAATCGGTCGAAAGCTCGGCCAACAAGAAGTTCATCAAGGACTGGCACGCTTTCACCAAGAACGACAAGCGCGTGACGAACGACCCGATGGAAGCTGCGTATATCGGCTTCAACGCATGGGTTAAGGCCGTCCAGGCTGCCGGCACGACCGATACCGACAAGGTTCTCGACACCATTATCGGCGTCAGCGTTCCGAACCTCTCGGGCGGCTATGCGACCGTCATGCCGAACCACCACATCACCAAGCCGGTGCTGATCGGTGAAATCCAGGCCGACGGCCAGTTCGAAATCGTCCAGCAGACACCTGCCGTCGTCGGCGACGAATGGTCAGATTTCCTGCCTGACTCCAAGGATCTGATCTCCGATTGGCGCAAGCCGATGTCCTGCGGCAACTTCAACGTCGCTACGGGCAAGTGCGGTGGCAAGGGCTCCTGAGTACGACTCCGATCCGATGATTGCCTGAAGGATTCCGTCCGGGGTTGATCCCGGGCGGAAGCTCCGTCCCAGCGATTGCGCCGCGAGGCCAACACTATCAAGGGCGAGAAAGCCGATGTATCGCGCCATAAAGATTTTCCTCATCACGGTTTGCCTGGCATTTTCGGGCCTGACATTTTCGGGCGTGATGATCTCGAGCGAAGTCCAGGCTCAGGACGATATCCACGTGCTCATCGACGCGCTCGGCATCGGCGATTTCCCGGAACGCGAAGTGGCCATCAAGGCGCTGGTTGCTTCCAAGAATCCGCATGTCAGCCAGATCCTGCAGCAGTTGAGCGACGGTCTTCTCTACGTCAATTCCGATGGCGGCCCGGTTCTCCTCCAGGGCGGTACCGATGACGAACCGACCTATTCCGATCCGATCACCGGCGAAGCCGCTGCCGATGTCGATCCGGACCTGATGACGAAGGTCAAGATCAACAACGCGCTTCGCGGCGTCATCGGCGCCGCCACCAGCCAGTTGACGCTGATGAGCCCGGATCGTTCCGCGCGGCTTGCCGCGGCGCAGGGCCTCCTGAAAGATGCCGATCCCGCCAATCTCGACCTGCTGAACACGGCGCTTGCGGCCGAAAAAGACGCTGAGATCAGGAATACGATGGAAGCGGCGCGCGCAGTGCTGCTGCTCAAGACGGATGCGAGCGTGGAAGACAAGAAGGCTGCGATCGATACGATCGCGGCGCGCGGCAATCGTGATGCTCTGACCATCCTCACCACCACACTCCAAACCGCGCCTGACGACCTGAAGCCGGCGATCCAGGCTGATATCAGCTCCATCAATCGCAGCCTGGCGCTGTGGGATATCGTCCAGAACATCTGGTACGGATTGTCTCTCGGCTCGGTACTGCTGCTTGCCGCGATCGGCCTTGCCATCACCTTCGGCGTCATGGGCGTCATCAACATGGCGCATGGCGAAATGGTGATGATCGGCGCCTACACCACCTATGTGGTGCAGGAATACATTACCTCCGCCTTTCCTGAACTTGCCGATTATTCGCTGGCCTTTGCCGTGCCTGCGGCCTTCGTCTTTACCGGCTTCGTCGGTCTGGTGATCGAGCGCGCCGTCATCCGCTATCTCTATGGCCGGCCGCTCGAAACGCTGCTCGCCACCTGGGGCGTGTCGCTCATCCTGCAGCAGGCGGTGCGCAGCAGCTTCGGCCCGACCAACCGCGAGGTCCGCAATCCGACCTGGATGTCCGGCGTCTTCGATCTCGGCGGGCTCTCCATCACCTGGAACCGACTGTGGATCATCGTCTTTTCGATGGTGGTCTTTGTGGCGCTGCTCCTGCTGCTCAAACGGTCCGCCTTCGGCCTGCAGATGCGTGCCGTTACGCAGAACCGGCGCATGGCGTCGTCGATGGGCATCCGCACCGGCTGGGTCGATGCCTTCACCTTCGCGCTCGGCTCGGGCATTGCCGGCATTGCCGGCGTGGCGCTCAGCCAGATCGACAATGTCTCGCCGAACCTCGGTCAATCCTACATCATCGACAGCTTCATGGTCGTCGTCTTCGGCGGTGTCGGCAATCTCTGGGGCACGCTGGTCGGTGCACTCTCGCTCGGCGTCGTCAACAAGTTCCTCGAGCCCTTCGCCGGCGCCGTGCTCGGCAAGATCCTGGTGCTCGTCCTCATCATTCTCTTCATCCAGAAGCGTCCCCGCGGGCTCTTCGCACTCAAAGGAAGGGCGGTGGAAGCATGATAACGGCCTTCCTTCTCCGATCACTCGATCGCAAGATCGTCATTGCCATCGCCCTCCTGCTTCTGGTCGCCGTCCTTGTGCCGGTCCTGAACCTGATGACCGGGCCGAGCAATCCGCTGCACGTGCCGACTTATATCATGTCGCTGTTCGGCAAGTATCTGACCTACGCGCTGCTGGCGCTGGCGCTTGATCTCGTCTGGGGCTTCTGCGGCATCCTCTCGCTCGGCCACGGTGCTTTCTTTGCGCTCGGCGGCTATGCGATGGGCATGTATCTGATGCGCCAGATCGGCACGCGCGGCAGCTATGGAGACCCTGTTCTGCCCGACTTCATGGTGTTCCTGAACTGGAAGGATCTGCCCTGGTTCTGGTACGGCTTCAACCAGTTCTGGTTTGCGGCGCTGATGGTGCTCGTCGTGCCCGGGCTGCTCGCCTTCGTCTTCGGCTGGTTTGCCTTCCGCTCACGCGTCAACGGCGTCTATCTCTCGATCATCACCCAGGCGATGACCTACGCGCTGCTGCTGGCCTTCTTCCGCAACGACATGGGCTTCGGCGGCAATAACGGCCTTACCGATTTCAAGGACATTATCGGTTTCAACGTCCAGGCGGACGGCACGCGTGCAGTCCTTTTTGCCGCAACTGCGATCTTCCTGGCGCTGTCGCTGCTGCTCGCCTCGGCGATCGTGCGCTCGAAGTTCGGCAAGGTGCTGGTCGGCGTGCGCGATGCCGAAAGCCGCACGCGCTTCCTCGGTTACCGCGTCGAGCACTTCAAGCTCTTCACCTTCGTCGTCTCGGCGATGATGGCTGGTATTGCCGGTGCGCTCTACGTGCCGCAGGTCGGCATTATCAATCCCGGCGAATTCGCGCCTGCCAATTCGATTGAAGTCGTCATCTGGACGGCGGTGGGCGGGCGGGCGACGCTGATCGGACCGATCATCGGCGCGATCCTCGTCAACGGCGGCAAGACGATCTTCACCGGCCTCTTCCCGGAGTTCTGGCTGTTTGCGCTCGGTGGCCTCTTCGTTGCCGTCACGCTGTTTCTGCCCAAGGGTGTCGTCGGCACGATTGCGCAATATCTCGGCAAGCGGAAGGTCGTCTCCAAGGCGGCACCACCGGCGGCTGAGGAAGACGGTATCGAGCCGAAAATCCAGGCAGCGGAGTGAGCGCCATGATCCCCGACGTCAAACCCACCAGCGTGCTTTATCTCAACGGCGTCTCGGTTTCCTTCGACGGCTTCAAGGCGCTGAATTCGCTGTCGATCGTCATCGAACCCGGCGAGCTTCGCGCCATCATCGGCCCGAACGGCGCCGGCAAGACGACGATGATGGATATCATCACCGGCAAGACCAGGCCCGATGAGGGTGAGGTGTTCTTCAACGGCACGATCGATCTTACCAAGAAGGACGAGGCCGATATCGCCCAGCTCGGCATCGGCCGCAAGTTCCAGAAGCCGACAGTCTTCGAAAGCCATACGGTGTGGGACAATCTGGAGCTGGCGCTGAACCGCCGTCGTAGCGTGTTCTCGACACTGTTCTACCGGCTTTCGGGCGAGGACAAGACGCGCATCGACGAGATCCTCGAAACGGTGCGGCTGACGCATCGCCGCGACGAATTCGCCGCCAATCTCTCGCACGGGCAGAAGCAATGGCTGGAGATCGGCATGCTGCTGGCGCAGGAGCCGAAGCTCCTGCTCGTCGACGAGCCGGTGGCCGGCATGACGGATGCGGAGACGGCGGAAACTGCGATCCTGCTCAAGGATATCGCCAAAACCCGGTCTGTCGTCGTCGTCGAACATGACATGGGCTTCATCCGAGACCTCGGCGTCAAGGTGACCTGCCTTGCTGAGGGATCGGTGCTGGCCGAAGGGTCGATCGATTTTGTGAGTTCGGATCCGAAGGTCATCGAGAACTATTTGGGGCGGTGAGCGTCGCGTTTGCCGGATGCCCCTCACCCTCACCCTTTCCCCGTAAACGGGGCGAGGGGACGTGCCATGCGAGAGGTGGACGAGGGACGGACAGGTCGCGGCATATTCCCTTCTCCCCGCAAGCGGGGAGAAGGTGGCGGCAGCCGGATGAGGGGCAGCGGCCTGCTCCGACAGCAGTTTGATTTAAAGGGAAACCGATGCTGACAGTCGAAAACGCAAACCTCCACTACGGCGCCGCTCAGGCGCTGCGCGGCATCTCGATCAAAGCGGAGATGGGCAAGATCACCTGCGTGCTGGGGCGTAACGGCGTGGGGAAGAGTTCTCTTCTGCGCGCCGTTACCGGCCAGCATCCGCTGTCGGCCGGTACCGTCACCTTCAACGATACCAAGCTCAACGGCTTGCCGCCCTTTGCCCGCGCCAAGCAGGGCATCGGCTATGTGCCGCAGGGGCGCGAAATCTTCCCGCTGCTCACCGTCAAGGAAAATCTCGAAACCGGCTTTGCTCCGCTTGGCCGCCGCGACCGCAACATCCCCGATGACATCTTCAGTCTCTTCCCGGTGCTGAAGTCGATGTTGTCACGTCGCGGCGGCGATCTTTCTGGCGGGCAGCAGCAGCAGCTGGCGATCGGGCGCGCCATGGTGACACGGCCGAGGATTCTCGTGCTCGACGAGCCGACCGAGGGCATTCAGCCATCGATCATCAAGGATATCGGCCGGGCGATCCGCTATCTGCGCGACTCTACAGGCATGGCGATCCTGCTCGTCGAGCAATATCTCGATTTCTGCCGCGAGCTTGCCGACTATGTCTACATCATGGATCGCGGCGAAATCGTGCATGAAGGGCTTGCCGAGACGTTGGATACGCCGGAGGCCCGCCGCCACCTGACTGTCTGACCGGCAGATGCCGCATTTTGCAGCAGAGGGCGCGGCGCCTGGGAAACCTTCCGCCGCCGGCAAAGGTCTGCTCGGGGCGGCATAGGAATTGCTTGCTTTCTGCTATCCGCGCGCTTGAATGAAAACCAGGGGCGCGGCCGAAAGGGACGATATGACGATCGCGGCGGCAGGCACGAGACCGCAAAGAGCGGAAGGGCGCGGGCATCTGGCGGCAAAGCTGTTCGATGGCCGCACGCGCATCCGTGAACTCTATCAGGAGGGGGCGGCGAAAATCCGCCTGCCCGATACCTTCGACGCCTCCATGGAAGCCGTCATCATCAATACTGCTGGCGGTTTGACGGGCGGCGATCGGATGGATTGGAGCGTGGATGCCGGCCCCGGCACGCGCATCGACGTCACCACTCAGGCTTGCGAGAAGATCTACAAGGCATCGGCCGGCATCGCCGAGGTGGCGACCAGCATCAAGGTCGGAGCCCAAGCCCGCGTCGACTGGCTGCCGCAGGAAACGATCCTCTTCGACCGGGCCGCACTTTTCCGCCGGCTGGATGTCGATCTTGACGAGAGCGCCGAATTTCTGGCCGTCGAAGCCGTGCTGCTCGGCCGCAAGGCGATGGGTGAGGCGGTGGTATCGGGGCTGTTCCGCGATCGCTGGCGGATCCGCCGCTCGGGTCAACTGATCCACGCCGAAGAACTCAGGCTTTCCGAAGGTGTGGCGGCACTGGCGGCGCGGCAGGCCGTGCTCGGCGGACAGGTGGCCTTTGCGACGTTGCTTTATGCCGGGCCGCTTTCAGAAGCCTATCTTAGCAAAGTCCGGCCGCTGGTCGAAGGATCGATGGGCGGTGCGAGCGCTTGGAATGGCAAGCTCGTCGTTCGCCTAGCAGCGGCCGACGGCTTCTCGCTCAGAAAAATCCTGATCCCGGTCATTTCCGCCTTGCGCAATGGTGCGCCTGTGCCGAAAGTCTGGAATCTATGAACGTAAGCATTCGGTCAAGCAGATGGACAAGCGATGAACCTCACTCCGAGAGAAAAAGACAAGCTGTTGATTTCGATGGCGGCGATGGTGGCGCGGCGGCGACTGGAGCGTGGCGTCAAGTTGAATTACCCCGAAGCGATCGCGCTGATCAGCGACTTCGTCGTCGAAGGCGCCCGCGATGGCCGCCCGGTTGCCGAGCTGATGGAAGCTGGCGCCCATGTGATCGGCCGCTCCCAGGTGATGGAGGGCATTGCCGAGATGATCCACGACGTGCAGGTGGAGGCAACGTTCCCGGATGGAACCAAGCTCGTCACCGTGCACGAGCCGATCCGGTGAGGAGATAGGGATGCTCGAGCTCAGGCCCAATTGCGAATGCTGCGACAAGGATCTGCCGCCTGATAGCACTGAGGCACGGATCTGCACCTATGAATGTACCTTCTGTGCCGATTGCGTGGACGGCGTGTTGAAGGGTGTCTGCCCGAACTGCGGCGGCAATCTCGTCGCGAGGCCTATTCGGCCGGCGGCGATGCTTGTCAAAAATCCAGCGTCGACGAAGCGTGTGCTGAAAGCCGAGGGTTGCGCGCCCAAGGCGGCTTAAGGAGGACGAGATGATTCCAGGCGAAATCATTGCCGCAAGCGGCGACATCGAACTGAATGCCGGCGCGCCGACGGTGACGCTGGAGGTTTCCAATACAGGCGATCGGCCGGTGCAGGTCGGCAGCCACTATCATTTCGCCGAGACCAATGCGGGACTTTCCTTCGATCGCGCGGCGGCGCATGGCAAGCGGCTCGATATTCCGGCAGGGACGGCGGTGCGCTTCGAGCCGGGGCAGACGCGCTCGGTGACGCTGATCCCGCTTTCCGGCAAGCGCGAGGTTTACGGCTTCCGGCAGCTGGTGATGGGCAAGCTTTAAGAACAATAATCTGGAGGAATGCATGCGCTTGAATATCTGCCTCGTCGGGGCGGCGATGCTGCTGACGGCAGGTGCTGCCTCTGCTGAGGATATCGAATGCAACAGTCCCAAGACGCAATCGGACATGACGTCTTGCGAGGCGGCGCGTCATGAGGCCGCCGACAAGGCTTTGAATGCGCAATACAAGAAGACCCGCGCCGTCTTGGCAGCGATCGACAAGGACCTGGATGGCGACATGAAGGGCGCGGAGCAGGTGCTGGTCAAGGCGCAGCGCGCCTGGATCGATTATCGCGATGCCGAATGCGACGCCTTCGGCTTTCAGGCCCGCGGCGGCACGATGGAGCCGATGCTGGTTGCCGGATGCCTCGCCAACATTACGGATAAACGCACGAAAGAGCTGAAAGAGCTCGAAGATATGATGAGCAACTAGGGTGATCAGGAAGATCATGATCGTCGGCAATGGCGACATCGGAGAGGCAGAGGCTGGTGTCATCGATGCCGCCGATTTCGTCATCCGCTTCAATGACTGCCGCTCCTATGGGGCCGGCGGCAGCCGCACGGATGCCGTTGCGGTCTGCAACACCGGCAGGCCGGCAAAGGCGATGCTTGGTTCGCGTGAGTGGCGCGCCCATCCGGGCGTCGTGTCGGCCGGCGAAATCTGGAGCGTGCGCGACCCGGAAAAATTCGCCGCGATGCGGGCGCCGCTTGCCGTCTCGCATCCGGAACTCGACGATTTCTGCGACGACTATACCGCTGAGTTCAGCGCCTTCTGCGCAGACACCGGCAAGACGCACGTCATCATCGACAAGTCGATTCACGATGCCGTCGATGCAGCGATTTCGGCTTTTGATCCTCAGCCATACGTGGTGCCGAGCAGCGGCATGATCGTGATCGGCGAGGTGCTGGAGAGACGTGACGAGGCCGAGGTGACGCTCGCTGGCTTCGGCCATGTCGGCTGGGAATGGCATCCGTTCGCCGCCGAGCGGCGGCTGGTGGACCGGTATGTCGACGAGGGGCGGCTTCGGCGGCTTGGGACAAACATTGCGGCATCCGGCAAAACGCCTTACATTTTGAACAAAAGGTAAGGAGACTTGTTATGGCGACATCGGCAAAGGTCACATCGAAAAATCAGATCACGCTGCCTGCAGGGTTGCGCAAGTCGTTGGACATTCATGCCGGCGACCGGATCGATTTCGTCGCGAATTCCTACGGCGTTTTCGAAGTTCGTGTGCTGAGAGAAAGTCTTGCCGACTTGATAGGAGTTCTGAAGAGCGACGAACCGGTTTCGGGCGATGACATTGAAAAATGGATCGCCGAGGCGCGCGGTGCAATGGCGACGGGATCATGGAATGCTGGGGATTGATACGAATATCCTGCTCAGGATCTTTCTCACCGATCTTTCCGAGGGGGACCACACGCCGGACCAGTTCGCCCTGGTTCGCGCTGCCGTTGTGGGGAGCCGCGAACCGTTCTTCGTCAACCATGTGGTCGTTGTCGAGACGATCTGGGTGCTTCGGCAGAAGCTGAAATACAGCAAGGAGGTCATTGCCGGGGTCATGACAAGGCTGCTGCACATGTCAAATGTAATGGTCCAGGACGCTGCGACCGTAGAGGCATCGTTGAGCAGCTTCATCGCATTTCCGGGCGATTTTTCCGACCATCTCATCGGCGAAATCAACAAGCGAAACGGCTGCCGCACGACCCTGACTTTCGACCGGGCCGCATCGAAATCTCCCAATTTTTCGGAACTCCAGAGGTAGAACCAGAATATGCCCTACAAGATCTCGCGCGCCGCCTATGCCGGCATGTTCGGACCGACCACCGGCGACAAGGTACGCCTTGCCGATACGGAGCTTTTCATCGAGATCGAGAAGGATTTCACCATCTATGGCGAGGAGGTGAAGTTCGGCGGCGGCAAGGTGATCCGCGACGGCATGGGACAGAGCCAGGTGACGCGGGCGGATGGCGCGGTCGATACGGTCATCACCAATGCGGTGATCGTCGATCATTCGGGCATCTACAAAGCCGATATCGGCCTCAAGGATGGGCGCATCGTCGCGATCGGCAAGGCGGGTAATCCCGACATGCAGCCGGGTGTCAACATCATCGTCGGCCCGGGCACGGAGGCGATCGCCGCCGAAGGCAAGATCGTCACCGCTGGCGGCATGGACAGCCATATCCATTTCATCGCACCGCAGCAGATCGAGGAAGCGCTGATGAGCGGCATGACCTGCATGCTTGGCGGCGGCACCGGTCCGGCACACGGCACGCTCGCCACCACCTGCACGCCCGGTCCCTGGCATCTCGCGCGCATGATCGAAGCGGCCGACGCCTTCCCGATGAACCTCGCCTTTGCCGGCAAGGGCAATGCCTCGCTGCCGGGGGCGCTGACCGAGATGGTGCTGGCGGGCGCCACCTCGCTGAAGCTGCACGAGGATTGGGGCACGACACCAGGCGCCATCGACTGCTGCCTGTCGGTTGCCGACGAATACGACGTGCAGGTGATGATCCACACCGATACGCTGAACGAAAGCGGCTTCGTCGAGGATACGATCGGCGCCATCAAGGGCCGCACCATCCATGCCTTCCACACGGAAGGAGCAGGCGGCGGGCATGCGCCTGATATCATCAAGATCTGCGGCCAGCCGAACGTCATCCCGTCGTCGACCAATCCGACGCGTCCCTATACGGTCAATACCATCGCCGAGCATCTCGACATGCTGATGGTCTGCCACCATCTGTCGCCGTCGATCCCCGAAGATATCGCCTTTGCCGAAAGCCGGATCCGCAAGGAGACGATCGCCGCCGAAGACATCCTGCACGATATCGGCGCCTTCTCGATCATCTCGTCCGATAGCCAGGCCATGGGCCGCGTCGGCGAGGTGGCGATCCGCACCTGGCAGACGGCCGACAAGATGAAGCGCCAGCGCGGCCGGCTGAAGGAGGAAAAAGGCGACAACGACAATTTCCGCGTCCGCCGCTATATCGCCAAATATACGATCAACCCGGCGATTGCCCATGGTCTCAGCCGTGAGATCGGCTCGGTCGAAGTCGGCAAGCGCGCCGACCTCGTGCTGTGGAATCCGGCCTTCTTCGGCGTGAAGCCCGATATGGTGCTGCTCGGAGGCTCGATCGCGGCCGCCCCGATGGGCGATCCGAACGCCTCGATCCCGACGCCGCAGCCAGTACATTACCGGCCGATGTTTGCCTCCTATGGCAAGAGCCTCACCAATTCCTCCGTCACCTTCGTCAGCCAGGCCGCGCTCGACGGCGGCCTGAAAGGCCGGCTCGGCGTCGCCAAGGAACTGGTCGCGGTGAAGAATACGCGCGGCGGCATCTCCAAGGCATCGATGATCCACAACGACCTGACACCCGAGATCGAGGTCGATCCGGAGACCTACGAGGTCAGGGCGAACGGTGAGCTGCTGACTTGCGAGCCGGCGACGGTGCTGCCGATGGCGCAGCGCTATTTCCTGTTCTAGGCCCACGTCCGATGTGTGATGGACGGCTGCGATGAGGACAGGTATCCGCTGGTTGTTGCGGATCGTATTCCTGCTCGTCCTTTCGGCGGTCTGCGGGACCCTTATTCCCCGGCCGCTGATTGCGCCGGTCAAGGCGTCATCTGCCGCAGTGACGCATCGGGTTCTGCTGCTGTCAGGCCCGATCCATACCGATATTGCCATTCCGCTCGACGCGGAAACGCGGGCTGCCTTTTCCTTCCTCGACGATACCGATTTTCCGCTCGGCCATCCGAGCGCGGAGTGGCTCATTATCGGCTGGGGCGGTCGTGCCTTCTATCTGGAAACGCCCACATGGGCGGAGCTGAAGCCGCTGCCGGTGTTGCGCGCGCTGACGATCGACCGTTCAGTGCTGCATGTGGACCTTGCTGGCCCTATCACCGAGCCGCAGCCCACCGTTACGGCATTCAATGTCAGTGAGGATCAATTAGCGCAGCTGCGCGACTTTATCTCCGAGAGCTTCGTCCGCGACGCGGGCGCGGTGGTGCCGATTCCGGGTGTGGGTTACGGCGAGATCGACCGGTTCTTCGAGGCCAGGGGATACTTCAACGCCCTCTTCGGCTGCAACACCTGGACTGCCGCTGCCCTGCGCTCGGCTGGGCTTCGAACAGGCATATGGAACCCGCTTCCACAAGCATTGCGATTGTCTGTTTCTGTCTACAATTGAAGCAGCCGTCGAGCCGGTCCGCTCTTAAAGTGAATTGTGAATAGCGCTCTCCATCTGGTTGTAAAAATCGGTGAAAAAACCGGTATTTTCTTCAGCTAAACCATTCTGGAGCAACCGCGTCTGGAAGCTCTATAAATCCCTTTTATATCAATTATTTAACTGTCTCTCTGCGCTGTTCGATTCAGGGATTGGAAAGCTGCATCCTTTGCTAGAAAAATTCTGTCCACCAAAACGTCCAAAACCGTTCGAATTTTAACGAGTCAATTAAGACACCCGCAGCAATTGGGCTCTTATCAATGCCTGGAAACGCCGAGCAGGAAGGTTGATTCTCATGAGAAACTGGATTTCGCTGCAGGCCGATTTCGGCGATCTTCAATACCGCAGGAACGTCTATGTCTTCGCCCTGAAGATGGCTTTTCTTGCCGTTATTCTCTCAGGAATCATTATCGCATTGACGATGCCGTCGCTCGATCTTCTCGGGCTTCTACCGGTGACGCTCGCCCATGCAATCGGCTTCAGCGCGATCTTTTCCTGGCTGATCGGCGGTACTGTTTCCGGCATGCTGTCGCTGTTTGCCGGCTTTGCCATGCGCGATCTCGCGCTCTCGCGGGCGGAATTCGAAAAGCTCAGCCGCACGGATACGCTTTCCGGACTGCTCAACCGGCGCGCCTTTGCCGAGGCGCTTGAGAATATCGATGGCAACGCGTCCCTAGTGATTTTTGACGTCGATCGTTTCAAGACGATCAATGACCGCTTCGGCCATGGCTGCGGCGATGCCGTTATCGTCGCCGTTTCGGGCATGCTCACATCCGCCTTCGATGAGGTGTCCGTCGTCGCACGGCTGGGTGGGGAGGAGTTTGGTGTGATCCTATCCGGCGAGCCGCTGGAGGCACGGATGGAGCGTATTGAAGGTGTCCGGGCCCGGATCGCCGGCGGCGCCATCAAGGCCGAGGGGCACGATATCCGCATCACCGTTTCCGGCGGCATTGCCGATCTCGTCGCCGGGCGCAACAAGCAGGCGGTTTATGCCTCCGCCGACCGGGCGCTCTATCTCGCCAAGGCGCTCGGGCGCAATCGCGTCGTACATGAACGGGAAGGTCTTCATCACGCCTGGCACGGGCTCGTCGAGAACGGCGTCGACGGCGAGAACAGAGGCCCGGAGAGCGACAATGTGATGCAGGCTTACGGAATATAAAAGCCGAAGACGGACGAAAGGCCATTGGTGCTTGCATCGGGAAGAGCTATTTTGCATGGTCGTCCTCTCAGAAAAACGGACATGTCATGCAGCGCGTCATCTCCTATCTTCCCGCCGGAACCCCTTCCTCCCACCCAATCGCCCAGGTCAAGCTGCCGCATGATCTGCGCCATCTGCGCCGCAAGCTGCTGCATCTGGAAAATGGTGAGATGGTCATGCTCGATCTCAAGGATCCGGTGCTTTTCGCCAATGGCGACCTGCTGGTGCGCGACGACGGCGAACTGATCGAGATCCTCGCCGCCGACCAGAAACTCTTCGAAATCCGCGGTCGCGACCGCACCCATCTGGTCGAGCTCGCCTGGCATCTCGGCAACCGGCATCTTGCCGCGCAGATCGAGGAGGACCGCATCGTCATCCTCCGCGATCATGTCATCCGCGCCATGCTGCAGGGCCTCGGCGCCGTCGTCCTCGAGATCGACGAGCCGTTCCAGCCGGCGCGCGGCGCCTATCATTCCCAAGGCGGGCATTCGCATGGGCATGACCACGATCACAATCATGACCACGGGCATGATCACGGCCATGACCACGATCACGAACATGGCTACGAGCATGAGCATGAGCACCGCCACGATCGCGGTCATGATCATGACCACAAGCACGACTGAGTCTTGATGACCAGGGATCGCGAGCTGCAGGCATTGCTGCGCCTGACGGCATGGCTCTCGCCGGCCTTTCCGATCGGCAGCTTTGCCTATTCGGGCGGGCTGGAGCGGGCGGTGGCCGACGGGCTCGTTACGGATGCGACCTCGCTTGCGGCCTGGATCGGCACGCTGGTCGGGAATGGGTCGGCCTGGAACGATGCGGTGCTTCTGGCCGAAAGCCACAGGCAACAGGCAGAACCCGCACGCCTTGCCGAAGTCGCTGCACTCGCCGAGGCGCTGGCCGGATCACGCGAGCGGCATCAGGAAACGATGTTGCTCGGTGAGGCTTTCCTCGCAGCGGCGCGGGCCTGGCCCGACGGGGTGTTCGAGCGGCTACCTGACAGGGTCGCGTATCCCATTGCGGTCGGGGCGGTGACGGGCGCCCATGGCATAGGGCCCGAGAAGGCGCTCGCCGCCTTCCTGCATGCCTATGTCTCACAAGCGGTTTCATCAGGTATCCGCCTCGGTGTCGCCGGGCAACGGGATGGCCTCGCCGTTCTTGCCGGTCTGGAAGACCGTATCGCGGAGGTCGCCCGGCGGGCGGCAGCCTCGACGCTCGACGATCTGGGTTCGGCGACAGTGCAGGCCGATATTGCCAGCCTGCGCCACGAGACGCAGGCGACACGGCTGTTCCGTTCGTGATTGTCCGAAATTATCGCTGCGGCTGCGTCATTTGACGGTGGCGCGGGCGGGCGGCTTCGTTATCATCGGGGTTCGATTGGAGTAAGGCACATGAAATCGAGAAACGGTCCTTTGCGTGTCGGCATTGGCGGGCCGGTCGGCTCGGGCAAGACGGCGCTGACCGAAAAGCTCTGCAAGGCGATGCGCGACGATTATTCCGTCGCCGTCGTCACCAACGATATCTACACGACCGAGGATGCCGAGGCGCTGGTGCGGATGCAGGCATTGACTTCGGACCGCATCGTCGGTGTCGAGACGGGCGGCTGCCCGCATACCGCCATCCGCGAGGATGCGACAATCAATTTGCAGGCGATCGCCGGCCTCAACCAGCGGATCCCCGATCTGGACGTCGTCTTCATCGAATCCGGCGGCGACAATCTGGCTGCGACCTTTTCGCCCGATCTTGCCGATATCACCATCTATGTCATCTCCGTCTGCCAAGGCGAGGAAATCCCGCGCAAGGGAGGCCCCGGCATCACCCGGTCGGACCTGCTCGTCATCAACAAGAAGGATCTGGCGCCTTATGTCGGCGCCGATCTCGAGGTCATGGACCGGGATGCAACCCGCATGCGTGCGAGCCGCCCCTTCGTCTTCTCCGACATGAAGCGCGGCGACGGCGTCAGCTCGATCGTCAGCTTCCTCAGGGAGCAGGGCGGGCTTTAAAGCGGGATGGTTTTGGCGATCAGATCTGCCGCAGCACTGTGACGTCGCGGACGGCGATTGCCCGGCCGCGCACCGTGACACCCTTCGTCTTCAGCGCCGAGAAGGCGCGCGAAAGCGCCTCCGGTGCGAGGCCGAGTTTGCGGGCAAGCAGATTTTTCGGAAAGGGCAGCCGCAGCGAAGCGGTCGCACCGTTCTCGATGCAATGGGTCAGCAGATAGTTAGCCACGCGCTGCGGCGCGGTCTGCATGCGGTCGCTTGCCAGGCATTCCATCGTCGAGATCAGATGCAGCGACAGGCTGCGCATGATCGCCTTGCCGATCCGCGGCTGCTCATCGAGCAACAGCCGGACCTTGGCGATATGAAAGCACGCCAGCACGGCATGATCCATCGCCTGCGCGCCGTAACGATAGGTTTCGTCGGCGTGGATCAGGCATTCGGCGAAACTGTCGCCGGGCTCGCAGATGCGGATATCGGCCTGCCTGCCGTCGCCCTTGTGACGATAGAGCCTGACATAACCGCTGAGCATGCAATAGAAATAGGCCGCCTTGTCGCCCTCCTCGAAGAGAACGGCGTGCGGGTCGCAGAGGAGAACGGTGGCGCAGGCGCGCAGGGCTTCAGCCTCGTCGTGGTCGAGCCCGGCCATGAAGTCAGCCTTGGCGAGCACAGCGGCCTCATGGCCGTCGAATGTCGGCGTTCTGTTCATCTCCCGGTCCCCTGATATGGCGGTCTTTTCAATTCCTTATGCCTGCCGGGCAAAATACGGGAAGGAGACGGCGATGGAATTGATTTTGGTCAACCGTCAGAGATGAATGAAAAAAAGCGAAACGGGCCGGGAGATCGCTCCCGGCCCGTTCAATTCCTCGGCTTTGCTTATTCAGCCGCGAAGGGCGGCAGGCGCAGCACGTTGGTGTCGTTGCCATTGGCGGTCTTGCGTTTGCTTTCCGGCTTTTCGATCGCGGTCAGGCGCTCCTCCAGCGAGTCGATGTCGCCGCGGTTCTCCCGGGTGACGCGGGTGAGATCCTCGCGCGACAGCGGCAGTTCCTCGTCGTCCTTCCTGCCGACCAGGCGGCCGAAAGCCCAGCCGAGCAGGCGGGAGAGGTCGTCCATGATCAGGAAGAAGGAGGGCACGACGACGAGCGAGAGCACTGTCGAAACGATGATGCCGCCGATCACCGCGATCGCCATCGGCGCGCGGAATGAGCCGCCTTCGCCGACACCGAGAGCGGAAGGCAGCATGCCTGCCGACATGGCGATCGAGGTCATGATGATCGGCCGGGCGCGTTTGCGGCCGGCTTCTACCATGGCCTCGACGCGCGACATGCCCTGGTGGCGCATCTCGATTGCGAAATCGACGAGCAGGATGGCGTTCTTGGTAACGATACCCATCAGCATCAGGATGCCGATCATCACGGGCATCGACAGCGGATTGCTGGTGAGGATCAGGCCGGCCGCGACACCGCCGATGGCGAGCGGCAGCGAGAACAGGATGGTGAAGGGCTGGATCACGTCCTTGAAGAGCAGGATCAGCACCGTCAGCACCAGCAGCAGGCCCATCAACATGGCGTTGACAAAACTCTGCTGCATCTCGGTCTGCACCTTGGTGTCGCCGCTTTCTGCAAGACGCACGGAAGCCGGAATATTGGCCCCATTGACTATCTCGCGGAAGCGGGCGGAGGCTGTGTCGAGTGCGACGCCCTGGGGCAGATCCGAACCGATCGAGACGACGCGGTAGCGGTTGTTGCGCTTGATCGAGCTTACGCCTTCCGAATAGTCGATATTGGCGACGCTCGCGAGCGGAACTGTGCCGCCGCTGGCGGTCTGGATCTTCAACGTCCGGATGGCCGCGAGATCGCGACGCATGTCGACTGCGGCCTGGACCCGGATCGGGATCTGCCGATCGTCGAGCGAGATCTTGGCAAGGGCGGCATCGACATCGCCGATGGTGGCGACGCGGATCGTCTCGGAGATCTGCTGCGGCGTGATTCCGAGGCGGGCGGCCTCATCCATGCGCGGATGAACCTGCAGTTCCGGACGGGGCAGCGAGCCGTCGGCGCTGACATTGGCAAGCAGCGGATCGGCGCGGAGCTTGGATTCCAGAATGCCGACGGCGTCGTTCAGGTCCTTGTCGTTCTTGGAGAGGAAGTTGAAGGAGAGGTCGCGTTCGCCGCGGTCATTGAGCTTCAGGATACGGACGTCGGGAATGTCGCGCAGCTTGGCGAAGACTTCCTTTTCAATATCCCATTGCGGGCGTTCACGGCCGTGGACTTCCACTTTCGGCAGCATTGGGCCGACGACCGGTATGTCGCCGAGCACGTCGTTGACCACCTTCTTGACGAGCGATTGATCGAGCTTGTGAAGCGCGAGCGTGATGGTCGCACGGCGCAGTTCGAGATCGCCCTTCGGCGACGCGCCGCCGAGGACGAAGACGCTTTCGACGCCGTTGATGTCCTTGACCCTGTCATAGATCGCATCCGTCGTCTTCTCGGTATCGTCGAGCCGTGCATTGGGCGGCAGCTCGACGGAGAGAACGATGCGTGAGGCATCTTCCGGCGGCAGGAAGCTGCCGGGAACCTGCATCAGCAGCAGAACAGAGCCGACCAGGAAAGCGAACGCGACAATCAGCGTGGCATAACGCGTGTACCAGCGGCCGGTCGTGCCACGTATGAGACGCGTGTATCCCCGCATCAGCAGGCCATCATTGTCGTGATGGTCTTCCATGCCGTCTTCGGCGCGCATCAGATAGGCGGCCATCATCGGGGTGATGAGGCGCGCGACCATCAGCGAGAAGAAGACCGAGAAGGCGACGGTCAGGCCGAACTGGATGAAGTATTGGCCCGGAATACCCGGCATGAAGGAAACGGGCACGAAGACGGCGATGATCGTGAAGGTGGTGGCGATGACGGCAAGGCCGATTTCATCGGCCGCTTCGATCGCCGCCCGATAGGGCGTCTTGCCCATCTTGATGTGGCGGGCGATGTTTTCGATTTCGACGATCGCATCGTCGACAAGAATGCCGGTCGCAAGCGTCAGCGCGAGGAAGCTGACGAGGTTCAGCGAGAAGCCCATCATGTCCATGACCCAGAAGGTCGGGATCGCAGACAAGGGTAGGGCGATTGCCGAAATCAGCGTCGCACGCCAGTTCCTGAGGAACAGGAAGACGACGATGACGGCGAGCAGCGCACCTTCGAGCAGCGTATGAATGGCGGCTTCGTAGTTGCCGTAGGTGAAATAGACCGAATCATCGATCAGTTCGATCTTCACATTCGGATTTTCGGCTCGCACCTTGTCGAGATTCTGCGCCACGGTTTCGGCGACGCTGACTTCGCTGGCGCCCTTCGAGCGGAAAACGCCGAAGGTAACGACCGGCGTAGCGTTGAATCTCGAGAAGGATTTCGGCTCCTCATAGGTGTCCTTGATAACGCCGAGATCGGATAGTTTGACGAAGCGGCCGTTCGGCAGGCCAATGGTCGTATTGGCGAGGTCAGCGACGTTGCGGGCGTCGCCGAGAACACGGATCGCCTGTTCGCTGCCCGCCACCTGGCCGCGGCCCGAACCGAGGTCGATGTTGGTGCCGCGCAGCTGCTGGTTCACGCTCGCGGCAGTGATGCCGTATGCATTGAGCTTGTCAGGGGTGAGTTCGATACGCACTTCGCGATCTGCGCCGCCGTAACGGTCGACACGGCCGATGCCGGCCTGTCCTTGCAGCGAACGCTTGATCGTGTCGTCGACGAACCAGGAAAGTTCTTCCAGCGACATGGCAGGCGAGGAAACGGCGAAGGTCTGGATCGCCTGTCCCTCGACATCGACCTTGGAGACGATCGGTGCTTCGGCCGTTGCCGGCAGATCGCTGCGAATGCGGTCGATCGCATCCTTGGTGTCCTGGACAGCCTGCTCCGTCGGCACTTCCATCCGGAACATGACGTTGGTCTGCGAGCTGCCGTCGGTCACCGTCGACTGGATTTCGTCGATGCCGGTGATGGAGGCGACCGCGTCTTCGATCTCCTTTGTAACCTGCATTTCGAGCTCAGCCGGCGAAGCGCCGCTCTGCGTCACGCTGATCGAAACGAGGGGCACGTCGATGTTTGGAAAGCGCGTGATCGGCAGCGTATTGAAGGACTGCATGCCGATGAACATCAACAGGCAGAACGTCAGGAGCGGCGCGATCGGATTTCGAATGGACCAGGCTGAAAAATTCATCGGATGGTCTCTTTAGTTGGAAGTCGGGGGCTGTTCACGCACCGGTGTGATGTGGTCGCCGTCGCGGACGTAGGCGCCCGCCTTGGCCACGACCTCGTCGCCGGTCTTCAATCCTTCGACGATCTCGACATAAGCACCGTCCTGGATGCCGGTCTCGACCTTGGCGAATTTCACCACACCATCCTCGACCTTGCGGGCGGAGGAGCCTTCATTGCCGGTGAGCACTGCGGTCAAAGGAAGCGCTACGCCTTCAGTCTCGCGGACGATGATCTCGGCGCTGCCGTACATGCCGGAACGCGCCTTGCTGTCATCGTCGATGGAGATATGAACGAGGCCGAGGCGGGTGACGGGATCGACGGTCGGCGAAACCAGACGCACGGCGCCGGAAAGTCTCTCGCGGCTACCGGAAAGCGAAATCGTCGCCTTCTGGCCAGCCATCACCCTGACGATATCGCTTTCGGCGATTTCGGCGACAAGCTCGATATCGCCGTTGCGGATAAGCGTGAACATCGGGTCGCTGGTGCCGGCAGCAATGGCGCCGACCTTGGCGTTCTTTGCCGAGATCGTGCCGGCGACCGGCGTCTTCACATCGGTGCGCGCCAGCTTCAAATCCGCATCTGCGATCTGGCTGTCGAAGACCTTGAGATCGGCTTCGGCGACCTCGATCGCCTGTTCGGCAGAGACGACACGGGCGTTGGCGGCGGCGGCAGTCGCATCGGCCTGTTCGACCTGGGCGGTGGAAACGGTACCCTTCTTGACCATTTCCTGAGCGCGAGCCTGCTGCTGCCTCGCCTGTTCGGCATTGGCCTGTGCCTCAATGAGTTGGGCGCGCAGTTGGGCGAGGCTTGCCTCGCCTTTGGCCCTCGTCGCCATCATCTGGCTCTTCTCCAGCACCAGCGCGTCATCGTTGAGCGTCGCCAGCGTGCTTTCGGCCTGAACCTTGTCGCCGACATCGGCTTTCAATGTTCGGATCGAGAGGCCTTCGACCTGCGGCTGGATATAGACTTCCTCGACGGGCTTGACCGTTCCTGTGCCGATGACACGGTCGACGAGGGTGCGGTTCACCGCCGTGGTGACGACGATCGCCGGCAGGTTCTGCTGCGGCTTTGCGACCGGCGTTTCCTGCGAAAAAGCGGTGGATGCAGCAAGTGCCGCTGCAAAAAGAGTAGAGGCGCCTAGAATTCCAATTGGCTTGCGTGCCATGCGTCTTCGTCCAATCTTATGATAAGGTTGGCCGAACTCGAGCGTCTGCCACTCAGCGCGCGATCAGGCCACTGCCCTTCCTGCATTCTCAGAGGTATCCGCCGATCCTTTGCCGTCTTCATCCCTCGCCGGCAAATTCGGCTTGTAGGTGGTATCGATTTGCTCGATCTACAAGTCCGGCAGAAAACAATTCCCCATTTGGCGATAATAATTACCATTCCGACGTCAATCAATCACCGCAAGGTTATGTCAACATTACGAAGATTGATCGCGTCTTATCTCTAAGACGTTTGACGCCCGATAAATGCGACAGTTGCAAGGCATTTTTCTCGGTTGGGCCGAAATAGACAAAACGCGCGGGAAATCTCCCGCGCGTTTTGCTTCGCAATCTCGCCGAATTATTTGGAAGCGGCGTCGGTGATGTCGTGCGTCCAGGCGCCCGACGGCTCCTTGCTGATGATCTTCTGATCGAGCAGCGCCTTTGCCGTGCGGGCATAGAGCGCCTCGTCCAGCTTGCCGGAGCTGTCGCCGACCAGCTTGGCGACTTCGCCCATCATGCGCTTCTGATGGTTCTCGTCCTGGCCGCCATTGTCCGTGACGATCTCGGCGGCTTCGTCGGGATTCTCGGTGGCATATTTCCAGCCCTTCATCGAAGCGCGGACGAACTTGACCATCTTCTCCTTGAAGGCCGGGTCTTTCAGCTTGTCTTCCATCGCATAGAGGCCGTCTTCGAGAAGGTCGTTGCCCATTTCAGTGTAGTTGAAGACCGTCAGTTCTTCCGGCTTGAAGCCGGCATCGATCGCCTGCCAGTATTCGTTATAGGTCATGACGGAGATGCAGTCGGCCTGCTTCTGGACGAGCGGCTGCACATCGAAGCTCTGCTTCAGCACTGTGACGCCGTTCGGCCCGCCTTCGGTCGACAGGCCGAGCTTGTTCATCCAGGCGAAGAAGGGATACTCGTTGCCGAAGAACCAGACGCCGAGCGTGTGGCCCTTGAAGTCGGCTTCGGTCTTGACCGGGCCGTCCTTGCGGCAGACCATTTCCAGACCCGACTTCTGAAAGGGCTGGGCGATGTTGACGAGCGGAACACCCTTTTCGCGGGCAACCAGAGCGCCGCCCATCCAGTCGACGATAACATCGGCCCCGCCGCCGGCGATCACCTGCTCGGGGGCGATATCGGGGCCGCCCGGCTTAATGTCGACGTCGAGGCCTTCTTCCTTGTAGAAGCCCTTGTCCTTAGCGACGTAATAGCCGCCGAACTGGCTCTGCGTGACCCATTTCAGCTGCAGCACCACCTTGTCGGCGGCCATCGCATGGGCTGCTGCAAGCGACATCGCGCTCGCCATCATTGCAACCATCAACTTTCTCATTTTCTTATCCTTACCCTCTGAAGTTATGCCCGGACCCGTTTCTGGAGTCCGCGCGCGCCTAGCCACCACGGATAGACGGATGCCAGAACGTCACCGCCCGTTCGGTCAGGGCGATGATGCCATAGAAGATCGAGCCGGCCAGCGCCGCGACGGCGATTTCCGCCCAGACCATGTCGACATTCATGCGGCCGATCTCGGTGGAGATGCGGAAGCCCATGCCGACGATCGGCGTCCCGAAGAATTCCGCAACGATGGCACCAATCAGCGCCAGCGTCGAGTTGATCTTCAGTGCGTTGAAAATGAAGGGCATTGCTGCCGGAAGCCTGAGTTTCAGCAGCGTCTGCCAATATCCGGAGGCATAGGTGCGCATCAGCTCGCGCTCCATGCTGCCGGAGGCGGCAAGGCCGGCGACGGTATTCACCAGCATCGGGAAGAAGGTCATGATGATGACGACCGCGGCTTTCGACGGCCAGTCGAAGCCGAACCACATGACCATGACAGGGGCGACACCGATGATCGGCAGGGCCGAAACCATGTTGCCGATCGGCAGAAGGCCGCGGCGCAGGAAGGCGATGCGGTCGGCGAGCACCGCGACGACGAAGCCACTGAGGCAGCCGACGATATAACCGATCAGCACCGCCTTGAAGATCGTCTGCCTGACGTCGGCGCCGAGGATGGGCAGCGACGCCATGAAGCGCGCGCCGATGGCGCTCGGCGGCGGCAGCAGGATGAAGGGGACGCCAGCGCCACGCGTGACCGCTTCCCAGAGAATGAGGATCCAGGCGCCGAAGATCGCCGGGATCAGGAGCTGGAGCGCCGACTTGCCGAAAGTGGTGACGGGCTGCAGTTTCGACAGTTCGGTGACGCATCGCCAGGCAAGCAGCCAGCAGGCAAAGAGCAGCAGGAAGAAAGCCCGCGTCGCCGTTCCCTCGTTGCCGGAAAGAGCCGAAAGCAGCATCCAGGCGGCGCCATGCGCGCCGATAAACAGCACGGTGGCCCGATAGGCCGGCGGCTGCGGCGCGAATGACAGCAGGGCAGCCGCGATGACGATGGTGAAAATGAGGCTTGCCGTGCCGTCGGTAAGGGATCGCGCTGCGCCCTCGGCCAGGAGCGGCAGGGCCGTCAGCGCCCCGACGCAGAGGAGGAGCGCGACCACGGCCTGCCAGGAGAAGGTCATATGTCTCATGCCGGCCTCCCGCCCATGGCGCGGTCGACGACCTTCGCTGCAACGCCGACAATCGCAACCAGGATGCCCGCCAGCAGCGATCCGGCGACGAGGGCAGCCCAGATATCGATGGTCTGGCTGTAATAGGAGCCGGCCAGCAGCTTCGAACCGATGCCGGCGACGGCACCCGTCGGTAGCTCTCCGACGATGGCGCCGACGAGGCTGGCGGCGATCGCCACCTTCATCGAGGTGAAGAGGAATGGGATCGAGGCTGGAACGCGCAGCTTCCAGAAAGTCTGCATCGGGCTGGCATAGTAGGTGCGCATCAGGTCGAGATGCATGATCTCAGGCGAACGTAATCCCTTCACCATGCCGACGGCGACCGGAAAGAAGGAGAGGTAGGTGGAGATCAGCGCTTTCGAGACGAGGCGGGAGGCGTCGGAATCGAGGTTCAACAGATGCGCAACGGCATTGTCGCCGGTCAGTACATTGTAGGAGATGATAACGATCATCGGCGCGATGGCGAGGATCGGTATGGTCTGGCTCGCCACCAGCCAGGGCATTAGCGAGCGGTCCATGGCGCGGTTGTGGACGATCAGCACGGCGAGAAGGATGCCGAGCAGCATGCCGAAGCCGAAGCCGAGCAGGGTGGAGGAGAGAGTTACCCAGCTGTGATAGACGAGGCTGCGGTTGCTCGAAAGGCTGCGCAGAAAGGTGTTCTCGTAGACGTTCTGCGCCACCTGATGCGGCGCCGGCAGGATCGGCTTTGGCTGCGCCAGCGTCTTGCCGATGAATTCGAGGGTCGAAGGCGTGGCGCCGGCGCGGCCGTCCATGTCGCGCTGGAACGGCGCGTTCATCAGGATGGCGGCGACATACCAGATGACGACGAGGGCGAGCAGGATTGTGGTGACGGGGACGATCTTGTCCTTGAAGGTGTCGGGTTTCAAAAGAGGCGCCCCCATGTATTGGCATGGAGTGTGCTGCCACCCCCCTCTGTCCTGCCGGACATCTCCCCCACAAGGGGGGAGATCGGCAGGAGGATAGCGCGTCGCTCCCAGTCGGCTCTATAGCGAACGGAACGGCGATCTTTGTTTGGGGAAGCCGGCGCGGCATATCGATCTCCCCCCTTGTGGGGGAGATGCCCGGCAGGGCAGAGGGGGGTGGCCCCAGGGTGCACGCTCCCGCTCCTCATGCGTGCCCCGTCCTCAGCCCTTCGCGGACGCGATGAGCGATTTCCAGGAACTCGGGGGTTTCGCGGATGTCGAGCGGGCGTTCGGCCGGCAGGGTCGAGTCGATCACATCGGTCACTCGGCCCGGGCGCGGAGACATCACCACGATCTTGGTCGAGAGGTAGACCGCCTCGGGGATGGAGTGGGTGACGAAGCAGATCGTCTTGTTGGTGCGGGTCCAGAGTTTCAGCAGCTCTTCGTTCAGATGGTCGCGGACGATCTCGTCCAGGGCGCCGAAGGGCTCATCCATCAGCAGCAGGTCGGCGTCGAAGGCGAGCGCACGGGCGATCGAGGCGCGCTGCTGCATGCCGCCGGAAAGCTGCCAGGGGAATTTCTTCTCGAAGCCCGAAAGACTGACCAGATCGAGCGCTTCGGCGATGCGCCGCGTCCGCTCGGCACCGGAATAGCCCATGATCTCCAAGGGCAGGGCGATGTTGTTTTCGATGGTGCGCCAGGGATAGAGCGCCGGCGCCTGGAAGACATAGCCGTAGGCGCGGGCCTTGCGAGCCTCTTCCGGTGTCATGCCATTGATCGCGATCTCGCCTGAGGTGCTCTTCTCGAGATCGGCGATGACACGCAGGAAAGTGGTCTTGCCGCAGCCCGACGGGCCGATGAAAGAGACGAAATCGCCCTTGCGGACATCGAGATTGACATTGCTCAGTGCACTCACCGGGCCGTCATTCGCCTGGTAGGTGAGACAGAGATCCTTGGCGGATACGACGGAGGGTGCTTGCATCAATGCGACCAGTCTTGTTTTCGCCGCGGGAACGCGGTTTGCGTGCTATCATTACCGCCGGTTTTATCGACGACACACTCCATGGAGGATGAGGATGGACGTGACATCAAAGCCCACCTGCCACATCGTTCGCCCCAATCATGCCTATGACGGCAAGCAGGGGCTCAGCTATTTCCAAGGGGTCGCGGCCGAGACGGTCGGCGCCAAGGGCATCTGTATGCACCTCCTGACGATCCCGCCGGGCGTACGCGCTAAGGCGCATCTGCACGAGGCGCACGAGACGGCGATCTACATGCTCTCCGGCGAGGCCCATACATGGTACGGAGACCGGCTCGAGCATCACGTCATCGTCCATGCCGGCGAACTTTTCTATATCCCGGCCGGCGTGCCGCACCTGCCGGCAAACCTCAGCAGCACGCCGTGCACGGCGATCATCGCCCGCACCGATCCGAACGAGCAGGAAAGCGTCGTGCTTCTGCCGGAGTTGGACGCTTTGGTGCCGGCGTGAGGTCATTGGCATAGAGGCAGCGGTCCCCGGTTGATGGCCGTATCGTCATGCGCCATCGTCATACGCCGCTTGCCGGAATGCCGCTACGCGTCACCTTGCGCGGCGCGGTGATGTCCTTCCACTGTGAAAGCGCCTTGCTGACAGCCGTGACCGGCTCGCGCCTGACGAATTCGCCGTGGCCCTCGCGGGTCTTGATGGTGTTTTCCTCGATTGCGACAACGCCGCGCGTCAGCGTATAGCGCGGCAGGCCGGTCACTTCCTTGCCTTCGAAGACGTTGTAGTCGATCGCCGACTGCTGGGCCTTGGACGAGATGGTCTTGGAACGTTGCGCGTCCCACACGACGATGTCGGCATCGGCGCCGACAAGGATCGCGCCCTTCTTCGGATAGATGTTGAGGATCTTGGCTATGTTGGTCGAGGTGACGGCGACGAATTCGTTCATCGTCAGCCGGCCAGTGTTGACGCCATGGGTCCAGAGCATCGGCATGCGGTCTTCGAGGCCGCCCGTGCCGTTCGGGATCTTGGTGAAGTCGCCGAGCCCGAAGCGCTTCTGCGCCGTGGTGAAGGCGCAATGGTCGGTGGCGACCACCTGCAGCGAACCGGAGGCAAGCCCTGCCCAAAGCGAGTCCTGATGCTGCTTGTTGCGGAATGGCGGCGACATCACCCGGCGGGCCGCGTGATCCCAGTCGGGATTGGAATATTCGCTCTCGTCGAGCGTCAGGTGCTGGATCAGCGGTTCGCCATAGACGCGCATGCCTTTGGCACGGGCGCGGCGGATCGCCTCGTGCGCCTGTTCGCAGGAGGTGTGGACGATATAGACCGGGCAGCCGGCCATGTCGGCGATCATGATGGCGCGGTTGGTGGCCTCACCTTCCACTTCGGCGGGCCGGGAATAAGCATGCGCCTCGGGGCCGTTATTGCCCTCGGCGAGCAGCTTTGCCGACATCGAGGCGACGACGTCGCCGTTTTCGGCGTGCACCAGCGGCAGGGCGCCGAGTTCGGCGCAGCGCTGGAAGGAGGCGAACATCTCATCATCGTCGACCATCAGCGCGCCCTTATAGGCCATGAAGTGCTTGAAGGTGTTGATGCCCTTGTCGCGGACGATGGCCTCCATCTCCTTGAAGACCTGCTCGCTCCACCAGGTGACTGCCATATGAAAGGAATAATCGCAGTTGGCGCGGGTCGATTTGTTGTCCCACATGGTCAGCGCCTCGAGCAGCGACTGGCCGGGGGCGGGCAGGGCGAAATCGACTACCATCGTTGTGCCGCCGGACAGGGCGGCGCGCGTGCCGCTCTCGAAATCGTCGGAGGAATAGGTGCCCATGAAGGGCATTTCGAGGTGGGTGTGCGGATCGATGCCGCCGGGCATGACATAACAGCCGGTCGCATCCAGCGTCTCGTCGCCCGAGAGGTTCGGGCCAATCTCGACGATCTTGCCGCCGTCGATTTTCACGTCAGCCTTATAGGTCAGGTCGGCGGTGACGATGGTGCCGTTCTTGATGACTGTGGTCATGATCATTCCCCGTTCTTGTCTGTAGATTTGGCTGGCGAATAGAAGCCGAGCAGGTCTGAGCTGGCCTCGATCCGGCCCTGCAAAGCCGCCAGAATCGTTTCGAGAACTGAGCGGCGTTCGCGCGAGATTTCCCGATTCCAGAAGCGCAGGATGGAATAGCCATTCACATTGCGCCATTCAGTTCGGCGCTGATCGGACGCGCTATCGGCATGCTGGAAGCCGTCGACTTCGACGATCAGTCGTTGTTCACGACAGAGGAAATCGACGATGAATGGGCCGAGGGGAACTTGCCTTGCAAACTTATAGCCGTTCAAGCGGCGGGCGCGCAGGTCGCTCCAGAGGTGGTATTCCTCTTCAGTTTCGTTGCGGCGAAGCGTTCTCGCCTGGTCGGTCTTGTTGGTGCGATGCTTCCGGATATCCTGCTTGATAATTTTCGTCGCGCCCGGAGCCCCCTCATCCGCCTTTCGGGCACCTTCTCCCCGAGGGGAGAAGGGGAAGACCGCGACGTCTACCGATCCCTTCTCCCCAGCGGGGAGAAGGTGGCCCGAAGGGTCGGATGAGGGGGCTCCGGGCGCGACATTAGTCATCACACCACGATCTCCGCCGTCTCGACCACCGCATGGAACAGCACATCGGCTCCCGCCATCGCCCATTCCTTTGAGATCTCTTCCGCCTCATTGTGCGAGAGGCCGCCGACGCATGGGCACATGACCATCGTTGCCGGCGCGACCTTGGCGGCCCAGCAGGCGTCGTGGCCGGCGCCGGAGATGATGTTCATGTGGCTGTAGCCGAGCCGCTCGGCGGCGTCGCGCACCGACGTGACCAGTTTCGGATCGAAGGTGATCGGCTCGAAATGGCCGATCGCCTCGATGGAACAGCCGACACCGAGTGCGTCGGTGATCTCAGGCGCCTTCGCCTCGATCTTTGCCCGCATGCGGTCGAGCTTCTCCTTGTCGGGAGAGCGGATGTCGACGGTGAAGACGACCTTGCCGGGTAGTACGTTACGGGAATTCGGAGAGAAGAAGACTTGGCCGACACCGCCGACGGCGCCTGGCTGTTCACCCATCGCCACGTCCTGGACCATTTCCAGAATGCGGGCCATGGCGAGACCGGCATTGACGCGCAGGTTCATCGGCGTCGAGCCGGTATGGGCTTCCTTGCCGGTCAGCGTGAATTCCAGCCACCAGAGGCCCTGGCAATGGGTGACGACGCCGATCTGCTTTTCCTCGGCTTCGAGGATCGGTCCCTGCTCGATGTGATATTCGAAATAGGCGTGCATCTTGCGGGCGCCGACCTCTTCGTCGCCAACCCAGCCGATGCGCTTCAGTTCGTCGCCGAACAGATTGCCCTCGGGATCCCTGCGATTATAGGCAAAATCCAGGCTGTGCACGCCGGCGAAGACGCCTGACGCCAGCATCGCAGGGGCAAAACGCGCGCCTTCCTCGTTGGTCCAGTTGGTGACGACGATCGGATGTTTGGTCTTGATGCCGAGATCGTTCATGGTGCGCACGACTTCGAGGGCTGCGAGCACGCCGAGCACACCGTCATATTTGCCGCCGGTCGGCTGGGTGTCGAGATGCGAGCCGACATAGACCGGCAAGGCATCGGGATCGGTACCGGGGCGGGTGGCGAACATCGTGCCCATCCGGTCGACACCCATCGTCAAACCGGCATCGTCGCACCATTTTTTGAAAAGGCTGCGGCCTTGCGCATCGGCATCCGTCAGTGTCTGGCGGTTGTTGCCGCCGGCTATGCCGGGGCCGATTTTTGCCATGTCCATGAGACTGTCCCAGAGACGGTCGCCATTGACGCGCATGTTCTCGCCTGGTGCTGCCACCATTTTGTATGCCCTCACCTGTTTGCGGCAGTCATGCAAAGGTCATGCCCGCCTGTTCCCGTGGTCCTTTCCTGCGCTCCCTTATTGGTTTTGTCGAGCGCCGGAAAATCGTCAGTTGCCTTTGCTTTGCATCTGGCGGATAATTTGACCGATTGGTAAACATTACAACTTCCACCGCCGGGCTCAAGACGAAAATCACGAAAATTACCGATAAAAATACGGGCAGTTGCTCAAGAAAGCGGCGGGGAACGTTTCCGGTCTAAACTTGAGCGAAGAAGTTGAATTTCAAGGGGAAATAACAGCCTGTGACCATACCGAGAGCAGCGAAAACCCTGAGGCGGACGCGAATCCAGGAGGAGAAGGAAGAGCAGATCCTGGAAGCGGCCCTCGACGTGTTTTCGGCAAGCGGCTTTCGCGGCTCGACCATTGACCAGATCGCCGAAGTGGCGGGCATGTCGAAACCCAACCTGCTCTATTATTTCCGCACCAAGGAAGCCATGCACCGGGCGCTGATCGACCGGGTGCTCTACACCTGGCTGGAGCCGTTGCGGGCCTTCGACGCCGAAGGCAATCCGGAGGCGGAAATCCGCAGCTACATCCGCCGCAAGCTGGAGATGGCCCGCGATTTTCCGCGCGAGAGCCGGCTTTTCGCCAACGAGGTGCTGCAGGGCGCGCCGCATATCGAGGACGAGCTGAAGGGACCGCTGAAGGAATTGGTCGACGAGAAGGCGGAGGTCATCCGCGCCTGGGCGAAATCAGGCAAGATCGTCAAATGCGATCCCTATCACCTGATCTTCTCCATCTGGTCGACAACGCAGCATTACGCGGATTTCGACGTTCAGGTGCGTGCCGTGCTGGGGCAGGAACATTCGGGCGAAGGGCGCTTCGAGGATGCGGCGCGGTTTCTGGAACAGCTCTTCATCGGCGGCCTGCGACCGGATCCCCTGGAGGCGTGAGGGTTTACCCTCTTCTTGGAAGCGGCACCCGAGCAAGAATATCCGTCATGCCTTCCATCGTATAAGGCTTCTGTAGCACGGGCGCGTCCGAGTGGCTGTTGGCCTGGGCGATGCCCTCCCCATAGCCCGTGGCAAAAACGAAGGGCACGCCTTCGGCAGCCAGCCGGTCGGCAATTCCGAAACTCGTCTCATCGCCAAGATTGACATCGAGAAGCGCCAGATCGAAGGACTGGCCTGCCAGAATTTCCATCGCCTCAGTGACACTTGGCGCCGTAGCCACGTCGGCGCCCAGGCGGCGCAGGATGTCCTCGCCATCCATGGCGATGATCAGATTGTTTTCCACCAGCAGTACGTTCAGGCCGAAAAGCGGCTGATCGTCGGGATTGGTCTTGGGTTCGGTCGTTCCGAGCGGAGCCGGATTTGATCGTTCGCTCGTGGGGCCGACGACATGTCGCGCGGGGATGGAGAAATCGGCCTCGAGCCCATCCTTGGCGTAGCGGACCTCGGCTTTGCCGCCAAGGTCATAGGGGATCGAGCGGCGGATGATCGTCGAACCGAAGCCATGGCGTTTGGGTTCGACGACGGGTGGACCATTCTTTTCGCGCCAGCTAATGCGCAGATTGCCCTCGTCGTCGCGATGCCAGCCGAGTTGGACGGTGCCGCTGCCAATTCCGGAAAGGCTGCCATATTTGGCGCTATTGGTCATCAGCTCATGGAAAACAAGGGCGGCGGTGGAAAAGGCCTGCGGTTCCAGCAGCACATCCTCGCCGCTCATCTGGATGCGTTGCGCGTTTTTCCCGAGATAGGCGGCGGTCTCTGCGAGCAGCAATTGCCGAAGCGAAGCGGGCGCCCAGTGATCGCGGGTGATCTGGTCATGGGCGCGGGCGAGTGACTGGATGCGGCCCTCGAGCTGGCGAATGTAGTCGCCAAGGCCGACCGACGTTGCCTGCGACTGCCGGATAATGCCGGTGATGAGGCTCAATATGTTGCGGACGCGGTGGTTCAGCTCGGCAATCAGCAGTTCCTGGCGCTCGTTTGCCGTCTGGCGCGCCATGCTGACCTCGTCGGTGAGGCGCAACACCACTTCGATCAGTGTGACGCGGATGGTTTCGGCGACACGGCGCTCGGCGTCCGTGAAAGGAAGGGAGCGGCCGCGCACCAGTTCCGACCAGGCTTCGAAACTCTTGCGCGGCGTCAGCCTCGGGCCGTTCGGCCCGTATTCCACCGGCTTGTGTGGGTCGCCGCCCCAGCGGACGGTGCGCACCAATTCCTGACGGAAAAGCACGACATAATCGCGCGGCGACCGCGAGATCGGGATGGCGAGCATGCCTGCCACCGCATCGTCGACCTCAAGGTCCGGATAGGTTTCTGAGAGCCTGTCCACGGCATAGATTCGGCCGGCAGCGCTACGGTTGAGGTGGCGGACGAGGGCTGCGAAACTTCTCTCATTCGGCCCGATGCCGGCGAGTGCCAGCCGGCCGTTGATCCAGACGCCGATCCCGTCAGCAGGAATGGCATCGGCGAGCGCCTCAATCAGCCAGGCCGGATCGTCGAGCAGGCTCGCATTGTCTGCCACGGAGGTGAGAAGCCGGTCGGCGATGCGGCGCGCCTTGGTCTCGTAGTCGAGAGCCAGCCGCCGTTCGCGGCTTTCAAGACGCGACGCAAACATCTGACCGAAGAGTTCGGCAGTGGAGCGGCTTTGGGCCGAAGGCAGACGCGGGCCGTAATGATGGCAGGCAAATAGGCCCCAGAGCTTACCGTCCACGACGATCGATATGGAGAGCGAAGCGCCGACGCCCATGTTTTTCAGATATTCGATGTGGATCGGCGAAACAGAACGCAATACCGACATGGAGAGGTCGAGCGGCTGGCCGTGCTCGTCGCGTTGCGGCAGGATCGGGACCGGGACGGCGTCGACATCGGCAATGATGCGGAACAGGTTGCGCAGATAAAGCGCGCGCGCCTGCACCGGAATGTCGGAAGCCGGATAGTGCAGCCCGAGAAACGAGCCGATGCCGGCCCGGGCGGCTTCCGCCACCACTTCGCCGGAACCGCCTTCGTCGAAACGATAAACCATGACCCGATCGAAGCCAGTCAAGGCGCGCGCCTGTCTTGCACCTTCGCGGAAGAAAGCCTCCAGTGTTTCCGTGTGGTCGAGGCGGGACATCATGCTGCGCATGGAGAGCGAAGCGGCGTCGCGCCGGTCATCCTGGCAGCGCTCGCCTTCGATGATGACCTCACCTCCGTTCAGGTGCAGGGCAATGTCGAACCTGTTTTGATCGGGCATCAGGGCAATGCCGAAAATGCGCTCGGCGACGTCGGGACCGCGCAGCGTGGTAAGCTTGTTGCGGACGGCGTGGAGTGCTTCGGGTGTGATCAGCGAAACAACGGGACGGCCGATCGCGTCGGCCTGCGCAACATCGAGAAACTCCACCAGATTTGCGGAGGCGCGGGTGACAATCCAGTCTGAGGATATCGCCAGGAGAAAGCCGAAAGGTTGAACCGATCCAAGCTGGTGGATCGGTTCACGGTCGCAGTTGGTGAGATCGACAGGTTCGTGCGTGCCGCTCATGGCACGGTTTCCAGCGTGAGTTGCCCCGCTTTTAGGAAGAGATCGAAGACATTGCGAGCGGCCGTGACGGCAGCGCCGGGATCGTCCACCTTGCTCGCGTCAAGACGATCCATGAAGAGCCGCATGGCGCCCTTCGGGCCTTGGGGGGTCAGGTAGCTGCTGGGCAAATGATCAGGCACGGCCTTGGCGAGCAGCGCGCCGCCGAGCTTGGAGCCTTCCAGGACATAGGCAGCACCCCAGACCGCTGCTTCGCAATGCAAGGCGGGTTGAGGAAGGGGCGCGGGCAATCGATCGCCGAGTTCCCTAATGTCGGCAGCGAGCAGGTGAGCGCGCCTTCGTTCCGACCAGTTGGGCAGCAGGCGAGCGATCCCGGCTTCCTCAAGCGCATGTTCGACTGATGGTACGACCTGGGCATGCGCGCGCAGGAATGCCTTGTAATCCTGGGTGCGTGAGAGATTGAAACTGCCGAAGAGAGCGTCGACCGCGGCGTGGCAATCTGCAGTTTGTGCGCGGAGAGCGCTGCGAAGTGACATGCTGACCGTGTTCCGAGTGATATGGCGGTCGTCCACAACGGACGGTGAACTATCGGATATACTGCTGCATCGGGTGATTTCCAGGGAAACGTATAGGAATTACATGGGTTTCTCGTCGCTCGCAGACGCGTGGCGAGCGCTTCAGCCCATCATTGCCGGCAGTCCTGCGGCGAGCGTATCGATCGCGAGCCGCACCTTCGGCAGCATGACCGGAGAGCGCAGCCAAACGGCATGGGCATCGAAGACATTGGCCGGTTCCTGCTTCAACACCTGAATGAGCCGGCCTGCCAGCACCTCCTCGCGGACCAGCCAGCAGGGGAGCCAGGCAAGTCCGCGCCCGGCGACGGCCGCATCGGAAATCGAAGCAAGGTCGTCGAGCCGCAGCCGCGCCTTTGGCGGCATCCGCCGCCCGGGATCGGCTGCAGTCGGAAAGATCCAGCCCTTGTCATCATCGCCCCGCCTATAGACGATGCCCTCATGCCGGGGAATATCGAAGACGGTCTGCGGCGAACCATGTTTTTCCAGATAGGCGGGCGATGCGCAGACGGTCATGCGCTGGCGGGCGATCGCCCGGGCCATCAGATCCGGATTGTCCTTCAGCGGCCCGTTGCGGATGACAAGATCGAAGCCGTCCTCGAGCAGGTCGACGATACGGTCGTTGAAGGAAAGGTCGAGTTCGAGGTTCGGATGTTCATCGAGCAGGCGTGCGAGGACCGGCGCGATGCAATGGCGGCCGAAAAGCACCGGCATCGAGATGCGCAGGCGGCCGCGCACATCACGCCGGCCGGATTCCAGCATCGCTTCCCTGAGGCGGATTTCCTCGACCGCCCGCAGGCAGCGCTCGTAGAAGAAGCGGCCTTCCTCGGTGAGGCTCTGCATGCGTGTCGTACGGTTGAAAAGCCGCACGCCGAGACGCTGTTCCAGACGTGCGATCGTCTTGCCGACCGCCGAACGCGTGAGGTGAAGCCGCTCGGCGGCGGCCGAAAAGCCACCTGCCTCGACGGCTTCGACAAAGATCGAGATACCCTTCAGCTGTTCCATTTGTTTCCTCTTTGGAACCATTCTGGAGAATAAATATCGCAACTGGTGCGAAATATTCAACGATATGTTTTGCGCTCCCTGCAATGGACAAGGAGCAAGACAATGCAGACAACACGGCAATGGCAGATCGACGCGGTAGGGCCGGAGCGCCAGCTGACGATCGGGGAGCGGAGGCTCGAACCGGTTTCGGGAAACAGGGTTCTGGTCCGGACGGAAGCCGTCTCGCTCAATTTCCGCGATCGGTTGCTGATGGAGAGCGGCATGGGGTTGCCGCTGCAATTTCCCTTCGTGCCAGCTTCGGACATGGCAGGGGTCGTCGAGGCAGTCGGACCCGATGTCAGCCGTTTCAAGCCGGGCGATCGGGTCATCTCGACGTTTTCGCCCGACTGGATTGACGGACGCGGCTTGGGCGATGCGCGCACGCCACCTTACAAGACGCGCGGCGGCTTCTATCCCGGCGTCCTCTCGCAATACACCGTGCTATCGGAGGAATGGTATTCACGCGCGCCTGATACGCTCGATGCGGCGCAGGCGAGCACCTTGCCCTGCGCCGGACTGACTGCCTGGTTCGCCCTGATCGAACGCGGCGGTCTGAAAGCCGGCGACAAGGTGCTAGTACAAGGCACCGGCGGGGTGGCGCTCTTCGGTCTGCAGATCGCCAAGGCGCATGGCGCGGAGGTCTTCATCACATCAGGCAGCGCCGAGAAGCTCGAGCGCGCCGTTGCTCTCGGCGCCGATCATACGATCAACCGCCATGAGGGCGACTGGGTGGAACAACTTTATCAGTTGACCGGCGGCTATGGCGCCGATCACGTGCTTGAGATCGTCGGCGGCCCACATCTCGGCCAGGCGCTGAAGGCGGTGGCGATCAATGGCCGCATTTCCGTTATCGGCGTGTTCGAGGGATTCGAGGTTTCCGGCCCGGCCGGCCCATTCCTGCTCAAGGCGCCAGTCGTGCAGGGCATTTCGGTCGGCCATCGCCGTGCGCTTGAAAATCTGGTGCGGGCAATCGACCAGACCGGGCTGAAGCCTGTGATCGACAAGCGTTATGCCTTCGACGAATTCCCTGAGGCGCTCGATCACCTCTATCGCGGGCCTTTCGGCAAGGTGGTCGTCGAGTTCTGACGGCCGCGATTTTCCCGTCTCCCCGCTGCAATAATTGCAGGGGAGACGGGAGGCCCTCATGCGGCAGCAGGGACGCCCTGTTCGAAGGCGAAGCCTTCATCGGCCCAGCCGGTCATTCCGCCGATCATCAGCTTGGTCTGAAGCCCGAGATTGGCGAGGCGGAAGGCAGCCTTGTCGGCGCCGTTGCAGTGCGGGCCGGCGCAATAGACGACGAAGAGTGTATCGCTTGCCCATGTCGACATGCGGTGCGCCGTCATCTTGCCGTGCGGCAGGTTGATGGCTCCGGGAATGTGGGACTCTGCGAAGAGCTGCGGCGAGCGCACGTCGAGGAGAACGAAATCGACTTTGCCGGCCGCAAAGGCGGCATGCACGTCGGAGCAATCGGTTTCGAAAGCGAGCTTGGCGGCAAAGTGAGCGACGGCGGCATGCGGAGCTGCAGCAGGTATTTGGGAAATGGGGCTTGGCATCGGTTTTCCTTTTTCTGAAGTTGCCGCCTGGTATTGCCGATGCTAAAGCTTTGCGAAATTGGCCATCATGACCGACAGCGTAAAGATCATGCCAAATTCATTGCCGCCGCAGACGAAAGGACCGCTGGTCGCCGCACTTGCCTATGACGGGCTCTGCACCTTCGAATTCGGCATCGCCTACGAGGTCTTCGGCCTGCCACGGCCGGAAATGGGCGAAGGCTGGTATCGCTTCTCGGTTTGCGGCATCGAACCGGGTCCGCTTCGCGCTGCGGGAGGGCTGACGGTGGCAGTCGACAAGGGACTGGAAGTGCTTGACGAAGCGGACCTGATCGTCGTGCCGGGTTGGCGGTCGATCGATGCCGCCGTTCCTGAGCCGCTGGTTTCAGCGCTCAAGGCCGCGCATGAACGCGGCGCAAGGATCATGTCACTTTGCTCAGGTGTTGCCGTTCTTGCCGGGTCGGGTCTGCTAACGAACCGCAGGGCGACGACGCATTGGCGTTATGTCGCCTCGATCGCCGCGCGTTATCCCGACATCGCACTCGACGCCGACGTTCTCTACATGGACGAAGGCAGCCTGCTGACGGCGGCGGGCAGTGCTGCCGGCATCGATCTCTGCCTGCATGTGGTGCGCGGCGATTTCGGTTCGGAGGCCGCAAACAGCGTCGCCCGCCGTCTGGTCGTGCCGCCACACCGCGAAGGCGGACAGGCGCAGTTCATTCACGCGCCAGTTCCCGAGGAACGCGAGGGTATCCGCTTGGGGCCGCTGATCGAATGGATGCGCGAAAGCCTTTCCGAGGACCAGCCAATCAGCCTGCTTGCGAAAAGAGCGGGCATGAGCATGCGCACCTTCCAGCGGCGCTTCGAAGCGACGACGGGCCTCAGCGTCGGCGAATGGCTGCTGAAGGAGCGGCTGCGTCATGCCCGCGATCTGATGGAGAAGGAACTTGCCGTTTCGCTCGATGACATCGCCGCTGCCAGCGGCTTTGGAACACTGGCAACCATGCGGCATCATTTTCGCAGGCGGCTCGGGACAAGCCCTCATGCCTATCGAAAATCATTCGGTGGCTAAGGCATCCTTTGCCTGCATTTAACCTAGCTAGAGCCTTTCCGGGTTAGATTGAAGCATTCTGTTGGCTCAAACGGAGTCGGATGGTCGACCGGCCGGCGCGCGTCGTAGCCAAGTTCTACGGCCAAGCCGGCCGATCGATCAGCCGGCCCGTTTCAGCCAACCCGAAGGGCCGGGCATCTTTCCGCCAGGGCAAAGGCGATCGGCTCGGACGTACCTAGGGGTATGCCCTTCGCCAATCGTCTCTGCCCTGACGAAAACCTGCTCCGGCAGAATGCTGCAATCTAACCCGGAAAGGCTCTAAATGGCCGCTCTCGATCGCATCTCGAGAGGGCGCGTGGTGATGAGCGACATCTCAGCACGCTCCGAGACAGCAAGAGTTGCCTGAAAAGGCGCGATGTTCGCTGGCCGGGAACTTCAATGGCGCCGGGTTGTTTGCGCAGAAAGTGGTAAATCGGAAGGACGCTTCGACTATGACAACCAATCTCAAGGATGCTGTCGTCGTCATTACCGGCGCATCGAGTGGTATCGGCCAAGCCGCAGCCGAGGCATTCGCCAGGCAGGGGAGCAGGCTGGTGCTCGCGTCGCGCAACGGTGCCGCGCTGGAAAAAGTGGCAGAGGGCTGCCGCCTCCTTGGCGGCGAGGCCACTTCAGTTGTTGCGGATGTCACCGACCCCGATGCCGTCAAGGCTCTTGCCTCGAAAGCTGCCTCGTTCGGCAAGATAGATGTCTGGGTCAGCAATGTCGGAGTCGGCGCGGTTGGTCGGTTCGAGGAGACGCCCATTGAAGCGCATGAGCAGGTCATCCGCGCGAACTTGCTGGGACATATCAACGACGCACACGCGGTTCTGCCGGTGTTTCTGCGCCAGGGGAGAGGCGTCTTCATCAATATGATTTCGCTCGGCGGTTTTGCAGCGGCGCCGTTCGCCACAGCCTACAGCGCCAGCAAGTTCGGGCTTCGCGGATTTTCCGAGGCCTTACGGGCGGAGGTGGCGGATAAGCCTCGCATTCATATCTGTGATATTTACCCCGCCTTCGTCGATACGCCCGGCCTGATGCATGGCGCCAACTATGTCGGCCGGAAGGTCTCCGCGCCGCCGCCGCTGATCGATGCTCGGCGCGTTGCCGAAGCCATAGTCCAGGTGGCAAAACATCCGCGAGCAACGACCACCGTTGGCGCCGTAACTAACGCAACACGTCTCGCTCACTTGCTGGCGCCAAACCTGGCGGCGCGTTTGCTCGGCCGCTTCATGGCGGCCTATTTCAACCGCGCATCACCTGTCGCGAAAAGTGACGGTAATCTCTATCGGCCTTCCCAGGACACGGCACATATCGATGGCGGTTTACGTTCGCGCTCGCGGTCATCGCTGCCGGCGCCTCTGATGCTGGGCCTTGCAGCCCTTGCTTCCTTCGCGATCGGCGCGGCCATAGCATCGAGGGGCAGCCGGCGCCAGCCTCTTTCTCTGCCCCGGCGCTTGCGATAGCCGAGAAGATCCCAGCCTCGAGCACAGCAAAAGCCAAGCAACTGTGATCGGATACCAGCTTCACCTAGAGCATGATGCCGAAAACTATGAGCGGTTTTCGGGCGACATCATGCTCTAACTCTTGAATTGAGAACAGGATTCAGATTTTAGGCCGACCCGGCCTAAAGTCATCCTGTTCTAGACGCTATGGCGAAGGCCTCGTATGGGCTGAGTTCAATGGTCTCGTTGATCATGTTCACCGGTTCATAATTGTAGATGAGACATTCTCCGTTCATGCCGAGCTCCGATGGCAAACTCAGCGCAATGTGCCGTGGGGTGAAGTTGGCGACGACGATCATCCGAGTCCTGTCGAATGTACGGGTATAGACGAAGACATCAGGGTGTTGGTCGAGCCAGGATCGGTATTCCCCGTATACGATGACAGGGCACGTCTTCCGGAGAGCGATCAATTTGCGATAGTGGTTCCAGATCGAGCTCTCGTCCCTAATGGCCGCTTCAGCGTTGACCTTCGGATAATTGGGATTGACTTCGATCCAGGGCACGCCGGTCGAGAAACCGCCATAAGGGGCCGCGCTCCATTGCATCGGTGTGCGGGCGTTATCGCGGCCGTTCTCGTTTGCTCCGCGAATAAACTCTTCTGGGGAAAGGCCGGCCTCCACGTGCAGCCTGTGCATGTTGAGGGTTTCGATGTCCCGGTACTGTTCGATGGAGGTGAACGGGACGTTCGTCATGCCGATCTCCTCACCCTGATAGATGAAAGGCGTGCCTTTCAGGAGATGCAGCACGGTCGCCAGCATCTTGGCGGACTCCACGTGATAGCCGGTGACATCGCCGTAGCGCGAGACGGCGCGTGGCAGATCGTGATTGCCCCAGAAGAGCGAATTCCACCCATCTTCGGACAAGGCAAGCTGCCACTTGCTGAGGACCGTCTTGAGATTGACAAGGTCGAGCGGTTTCGGGCGCCATTTCCCATAGACCGTGTCCCATTGCTGGGTGACGTGCTCGAACTGGAAGACCATCGACAGTTCTTGGCGGTCACGCCCGGAATAGAGGAGGGCCGCGCCGGGAGTGGCGCTCCAGGCTTCACCAACCGTAAGAATGTCGCGGCTGCCAAACGTCCTGGCATTCATCTCCTGCAAATAGTCGTGCAGATGCGGTCCGTCCTTGATGAGCTCCCGGTCCACCTGCTTGCCGATGTAATCAATGACATCCATACGGAAGCCGGCAATGCCGCGCTCGAGCCACCAGTTCATCATGTCATAGATTTCCGCCCGTACCCTCTCGTTCTCCCAATTGAGGTCCGGCTGACGGCGGGAAAACATATGCAGGTAATATTCGCCTGTTGCGGGGTCCAGCGTCCACGCCGGCCCGCCGAAGGAGGATTTCAAGCCGTTCGGCGGTCCTCCGCCCGGCGCAGGCTTTCGCCAGATGTAGAAGTCGCGGAATGGATTGTCCGAACCCTGACGGGATTGAAGAAACCACGGATGCTCATCGGAGGTGTGGTTCACGACGAGGTCGAGCATGATGCCGATTCCTCGATCTTTTGCCTCCGCCACCAACTGGTCGAAATCTGCGAGCGTGCCAAACTCGGAGGCGATGTCCCGATAGTCGGATATGTCGTAACCATTGTCGTCCATCGGCGACTTGTAGATCGGCGACAGCCAGATGATGTCGATCCCGAGCTTTTTGAGATAATCGAGCTTTGAGGTGATGCCGGGGAGATCGCCGATGCCATCGCCGTTCGAGTCGCAGAAGCTGCGCGGATAGACCTGGTAGACAGTTGCGGTATGCCACCATTTCGGTTGGAGAGGTGATCGCTCGGGACTTGCCAGCGGTGTCGTGGAGTGATCCATCGGAGGCTTTCCTATCTGTTCGGGATATTGTGAAAACACCGGTGATGTCTGCAGGTTCCACCGGCGCAGACCTTCCTTCCGCTTCCCCCGGCACCCGTGGACTTGGCGCAATCCGAGGAACCCCCTCGTTCCGGAACCGTTAGAAGGGGTGGCAACAGAGATTATCGGGAGACCGTCGCGGTGCCGAACCGAAGCAGCAGCTGGTATGAGGAGGCAGTGATCTACAGCATCGATGTCGAGAAATTCGCCGATGGAAATGGCGACGGCATTGGCGACTTCGTGGGCCTGACTGAAAAGCTGAGCTACCTTTCAGAACTCGGAATCACATGCATCTGGCTCCTGCCGTTTTATCGCAGTCCGGATCGCGATAATGGTTATGACGTCAGCGATTTCTATTCGATCAACCCAAAGGTCGGAACGCTTGACGACTTCCTGACATTTCTGCACTGCGCCGGTGAGCATGGGATTCGGGTGATCATCGATCTTGTCGTCAATCATACATCCGATCAGCATCCCTGGTTCCAGGCCGCCAGGCGGGACGACGAGACGCGCTACCGCAGTTATTATGTCTGGAGCGCCGATCCTCCGCCTGTCGCTTCCGGGGCCAAGTCGATTTTTCCGGGCGAAGTGGACAGCCTCTGGACCTATGACGAAGTGGCGAGGGCCTATTATTTCCATAGTTTCTATGAGTTTCAGCCTGAACTGAACGCTGCTAATCCGCGGGTTCGCGAAGAGATCTTGCGCATCGTCGACTACTGGATCGCGTTCGGGGTCAGCGGGTTCAGACTTGACGCCGCGCCGCTTATCATTGCCGATAAAGGACTTGAGCATGCCAATCCTCGTGATCCACATGGTATCCTAAGGGAGATCGGCAGCTATCTACAAAGCAGGCGGCCGGGTGGTGTGCTCCTTGGTGAAGTCAATCTTCCGCCGGAGGCTTCCGATGCCTATTTTGGGGAAGGAGACCAACTCCAGCTTCTGCTCAACTTCATGCTCGCCTGCTATCTCTTCGCAGGCTTTGCTGGGGAAGACGCGGCCTCGATCAATCAGGGACTGAGCCTGCTTCCGGAGCCACCGCCCGGTTGCGCGTGGGTCAATTTCCTGCGCAATCTCGACGAGCTCGATTTTTCCCGGGTTCCTGCGGATTTGAAGAAGAACGTCTTCGACGCCTTCGCGCCGAAGGAAGAGATGCAGGCATTCGGCCGCGGCATCCGCCGTCGCGTTGCGCCCATGTTGAACGGCGACCAACGACGAACCGAACTCGCCTTCAGCATCATCTTTTCGCTGAGCGGGCCGCCGCTTATCGTCTACGGCGACGAGATCGGTATCGGCGAGGACCTTTCCCAGCCCGGACGCAATGCAGTGAGGGTACCGATGCAATGGTCGGCGGAAAGGAATGCCGGTTTCTCCGGTGCCAACGCCGGAAAACTGTGTCAGCCGATCGTCGCGGAGGGGCCGTTTTCCTACAAAAAAGTCAATGTTGCCGACCAATCCAACGATCCAAATTCCCTGTTGAACGGGATCAGGCGCTTTATTTCTCTTCGCAGGAACCAACCGATCTTCACGAAGGGGCGGCTGGTGAGATTGAGCGCCGAGGATCCGGCTGTTTTAGTCCACGGCTTTGAAGACGCCGGGTCGCTTCTGTTGCTCGTTCACAACCTTGCTGGCCGGCGTATTAAGACGGAAATCAATTTTGGCGGAATGCAGCCTGGGAAGTTTCGAGATCTGATCGGCGAGGTGGAGTACGCTGGCGCCATCCAGCCACGCCTGGAACTCGAGCCCTATGCCTATCACTGGTTTATTTCCGAGGGTAACGGATCATGACGCTCATCGGTTATCACGCGTCCCATGAACAATTTTCGCCAAGCGAGCTTCTCGGATATGCGCAGGCTGCGGAAGCTGCGGGTTTCGGTGCCGTGATGTCGTCCGATCACCTGACGCCGTGGAGTGAGAGGCAGGGTCAGTCGGGCTTCGCTTGGGCTTGGTTAGGGGCGGCGCTCCAGGCCACGCGATCTATTCCCTTCGGTATCATAACAGTCCCTATGGGCTGGCGTTATCATCCAGCGATTACCGCACAGGCCGGCGCGACGATCGCGGAAATGTTTTCGGGACGGTTGCCGTGGATAGCGGTGGGCAGCGGGCAGGCCATGAATGAACACGTCATCGGTGAACGCTGGCCTTCCAAGGCCGAAAGAAATGAACGGCTGCAGGCGGCGGTAGAGATCATGCGGGACTTGTGGTTGGGGAAGCTTGTCAGTCGGGCAGAGCCCATCAAAGTCGATCAAGCCCGCGTCCATACTCTCCCTGATGAGGTCCCGCGCATTGTTGCCGGCGCTCTTTCGCCAGAAACGGCCGAGTGGGCGGGAGGCTGGGCGGATGCGCTTATCACCATCAATCAGCCGCCCGACAAGCTCGGCAAAGTCGTCGACGCCTTCCGGCGTGGCGGCGGGCAGCAAAAGCCGCTCTACTTACAAACGCATATTTCCTATGCCGGCTCCGAAGAGGAAGCCAGAGCAAGCGCTTTCGAGCAGTGGCGAAGCAACGCAATTTCTGCTGCGATCTCGGAAACCCTTCGTTTGCCGGAGGAGTTCGATGAGGCGTGTCTGAAGGTGCGGCCGGAAGATATGGATGAGCATGTGCGCATCTCGGCCGATCCGCAACAGCATGTCGAGTGGCTAAAAGCCGATGTCGAGATGGGATTTGAAGAAATCTACATTCACAATGTGGGGCGCAATCAGCGCGAGTTCATCGAAGCCTTCGGACGCGAGGTCCTGCCCGCCTTCAGGACTGGCACACCGGTTGCGGCATCGAGCTCCCTAGGGGAATAACTTGAAGGGCCGGCCAGGGGATTAGCTGATGAGGATCTCAACAAATGCGGCTGATTTCGCACTCGCCGCCCCAGTTGTCCAAAGGAGGTATCATGTTCAAGAAATACGCCTACGCCTGGATCACCGTCGGCTTCTTTCTATTTTCGCTCACCGGCCATTGGTTATTTGGTTGGTTTGCTTTTGTCGGCGAGCAGCAGAACCACGGTCAGGTGCCTGATGTTAATGCCTATCTCATGGAGATGGGCAGAGACACCTTTGAAAATTGGCAGTCCGAATTCCTGCAATTGCTCTGGCAGGTCGTCGGTCTTGCCTACTTTCTCTATATCGGATCTCCGTCTTCGAAGGAAAACGATGACCGTACCGAAGCGAAGCTGGACGCTCTGATCAGATTAAATGCCGGAGAGAAGGCTGATGCGATCATTGCCGAAATCGACAAGCACTTCATGAGAACCGGCGGACATGCGGGACCGTACGCCCACGACTTGGAAACGCGCAGAGGCCCACAGAGGATCGGCGACGCCACTTAGCGGTTCAGCTTTTCATGGAAGCGCAGGACCGCTCTAACCTTTTGTTTTCGCGCAATTCCGGACAGAAAACCGCTTCGCACTTTTCCTGGAATTGCTCTGGGCAGGCTCAGGCGGACCACGAAGCTGCCGCATCCTTGCAGCCGGACCCGCCGAGAAAGGCGCGAAGCGTGCTGCGTGGTGACGGATTGCGGAGGACAGCAGTCATGCGCCCCAAGGAAACGAAAGCGGCCACGGCTCTTCCTGCGCAAAGTCTTTAAAGCACCTCACGGAGGTACGCTAGCGCACGGAAACAACTCTCTCCGGACCACGTTCGATCTACGGCAGTCAGGAGGATTCGTGCCACACGATGAACAGATATTGGCGATCGCCAGCGCGCTTGAACGCCGGCAGGCCATTTTGTTCGTTGGGGCAGGAATATCGATGAGCGTCGGTTTGCCGTCATGGACCTGCCTCATCGACCACATGTTGACGGACCTCGGCCTGCCTTCCTCGTTCGCCGCCGCCCACGGCACGACCTACCAGGAAATTGCCGAATATTACCGGTTGAAGCACGGTTCATTGTCTCTATTGGTCGAATGGATGAAATGCGAGTGGCAGATTTTGCCGGAGCAACTGAGGACATCGGAGTTGCATCGGCTCATCGTCGAATTGGATTTTCCTCTCGTTTACACCACTAATTACGATGCAAATCTCGAAATGTCCTATGAGACGTTCGGGCGGCCATTCACGCGGATCACAAGCGCGAAAGACATGGCGACCGCGCCGGTCGGCAAAACTCAAATCGTCAAATACCACGGCGATTTCTCCGATCCGGACACACTGGTGCTGACAGAGTCGGATTACTTCGATCGCCTGTCCTTTGATGCTCCTTTGGACATTAAATTCAGGAGCGATGCCTTCGCCTCGACATTGCTGTTTATCGGCTACAGCATGTCCGATCTGAACATTCGCTTTTTGCTCCATCACCTGTGGTCGACATGGCGGCGAACCGGACTAGACCGACACCGGCCGCCGCTGTTTCTCTTCATGCACGAGCCGACCGAAGTTCAGGTGCATGTTCTGAAGAGGTGGGGCGTTACTGTCCTCAGCGGCGATGGCGAGAGTACAGGCGACTCCCTCTCTCATTTTCTCGAACGTCTGCTTCAACGACGAAACGCAAAGGCCCGCAGTTAGGTGCCGGGGTCCCCGGCTCGCAAGATGCCGGCTTGCCAGTCCTCTATAGGCATTGCTGAGGCGTTTTGCCGATTCTGGAGTTTTAGTGGGGCGAGGACCAGGGCAATATCCCCGTTCAATACCCAACGCTTCCGAAAATCACACGGGCGGCGTCCGCTGCCACCGTAGGCGGCATCTTCACTCGACCAAGAGAGATGCCATTGGTGAGCTTCTGGTGGAGCGAAAAGCGGATCCGGCAGACTATCGATCACGAGGTCATTGCCGAAGTTGATCAACAATATTCTTTCGTCCGACGGTTTCCCCGCGAAGAACCTCAGGAGGAAGGCGGAGCTGGACAAAATATTACCGTCCATTTGGCCGTCACGAGCGCAGGCTTGGCGAGAAAATGCCTTGTTTGTCTGACGTAGATTCAGCAGGTCGCGATGAAGCAGCACGAGCGCCGCGTTCCTCTCCCATTCAGCCCAATCGAGCTTCACCTTCTCAAACGTCGTGCGAGCACACGGATCCGCCAACTGTCTAATGAGCTCTTCATCCCTCAGGTTCGGGAATTGGCTGATGAAACTGCGCCGCCCCTGCCGGACGATGTCGGCGATTTCCCCTTGGTGATCTGCGAAATAATAGAACGGAGAAGAGGAACCAAATTCTTGCCCCTGAAAAAGCATGGGCGTTTGCGGCCCCAGCAGTTGGAGCGCCGTCAGAGCCCGAAGGCGGGCTGGCGATGTTATCTGGCCGATCCTGGCGCCTGTGCCGGAATTGGCGACCTGGTCGTGATTCTGGAGGAAGTGTACGAAATTCCACGGCTTGAGGTCGAGCCCAGCCGTTCCACGCGGTTTATCCTGCCAATCATATCGCTGCCCCTGAAACAGGCAGCCATATTTGGCGGCAGAAACGAGCTCCTGGGCCGTACCGCGGTGATCATGATAATAGGCTTCGCTGCGGCCGGTTAGCGCCACCGTCGCGGAGCGGTGGAAATCGTCATTCCATAAGGCGTCCAGCCCATGCCCTCCCACATCAGCCGGCCGCACCATGTTGGTTTGTTGCGGCTCATTTTCGCTCACGAGGTAGATCTGCCGCTGTCCCGCTGCTGCCCGAGCCTCCCTCGCAATGACGGTGATGATGTGTTCGTGGCTCGAATCGAACAAGGCCTGCGTGGCGTCGATACGCAGTCCATCAAAGTGGAATTCATCGATCCAGTAGGCCGCATTCTTCGCGACATATTCGCGAACGCCACGGCTGTTCGGACCGTCGAAGTTGATCGACTTGCCCCATTCGTTCGAGTAACGCTCTGTGAAATAGTCTGGCGTGAATTCGCAAAAACGCTCACCCTTACCGAAGTGATTGTAGACGACGTCCAGGATCACCCCAATGCCGATCCGGTGGGCTTCGTCGACGAAACCGCGCACATCATCCGGTGTTCCATAGAGCCGGGTCGGAGCGTAGAGCAAGGTGCCGTCGTAACCCCAGCCGAATTCGCCTTCAAACTCATTTATCGGCATTACTTCGAGGCAGTTGATGCCGATAGCGCGAAGTCTTTCCAGCTTTTCCCGGGCTGCCGCAAAGGTACCTTCCCTTGTGAAGGTGCCGATGTGCATCTCATAGAGAGCAGCTCCGAAGGCGGGCATTCCTTGCCAATCGTGATCACTCCACTGGTACCGCGCCGGGTCCACGACGACTGATGGCCCCGATGGGCCATCCGGCTGAAAACGCGAGGCAGGATCGGCAAGAAGATCATCCGCATCTCCAAAGTGAAATTGATATCGCGTCCCTGCATCCAGGCCGGGCAGATGGAGGCAGAAGTAGCCGCCGTCCTCCGCCGTCATCTGATGTTGGGAATTTCCCTCGATCACGAGGAAACAGCGTTCTCTGGCAGGGGCCCATAGCCTGAACGAAACGCCGCCGGCATCAACCTCCGCTCCGATCGGGAGGCGTCGGCGCGAACGGGGACGCATCGTTTCCGACTTTTCGCTGCTTGAGTGGTCGTGCATGGCTCTCTCGTGGAATCGCCTGCGCTAACTTCGGCAGCCTTATGATGTTCCCGTAATCGCCTTTCGCCACCTTTGGAGCCGCCCATCAAGCCCGAAACTTGCATTGCGGTACAGGGCAATACCGCGAACCGAGCTTGTCCGCGGCATTGCAAGTCCTCACTCCGCCGCCTGACGCGCCATCGGGTTGTTCGGGTGCGTAGTCCAGTTGGCATAGTTCGGGTCGACGACCCGGCCGGTGCGTTTGTCGAGGGTGCCGGCGGGAAGCTGTTCCATGGTGATGCAGTTCTCGACCGGGCAGACGCTGACACAGAGATTGCAGCCGACGCATTCCTCGTCCATCACCTCGAAATGGCGAGCGCCATCGACGAAGTTGGTGATCGCCTGGTGCGAGGTGTCCTCGCAGGCGATGTAGCAACGGCCGCATTTGATGCAGGCGTCCTGATCGATCTTCGCCTTGGCGATGTAGTTGAGATTTAGATACTGCCAGTCGGTGACATTTGGGACGGCGCGGCCGGTAATGTCGTCGAGGTCGCGGTGGCCCTTCTCGTCCATCCAGTCGGAGAGGCCAGTGATCATCTCCTGGACGATCTTGAAACCGTAGGTCATCGCCGCCGTGCAGACCTGGACGTTGCCGGCGCCGAGCACGAGGAATTCGGCAGCGTCCCGCCAGGTGGTGATGCCGCCGATGCCCGAGATGGGCAGGCCGTAGGTTTCCGGATCGCGGGCGATCTCGGCCACCATGTTGAGCGCGATCGGCTTTACCGCCGGGCCGCAATAACCACCATGGCTGCCCTTGCCGCCGACCGTCGGGTTGGGGGCGAAGTTATCGAGATCGACGGAGACGATCGAATTGATCGTGTTGATCAGCGACACGGCATCGGTGCCGCCGGCCTTGGCGGCGCGGGCCGGGCGGCGAATATCGCTAATGTTGGGCGTCAGCTTGGTGATGACCGGCATGCGGGTGTACTGCTTGCACCAGCGCACGACCATCTCGATATACTCAGGCACCTGGCCGACCGCCGAACCCATGCCACGTTCGGACATGCCGTGGGGACAGCCGAAATTGAGCTCGATGCCGTCGGCGCCGGTCTCTTCAACCAAGGGCAGGATTGCCTTCCAGGCCTCTTCCTCACAGGGCACCATGATCGAGGCGATCAGCGCCCGGTCCGGCCAGTTCATCTTCACCTGCTTCATTTCCCGCAGGTTGGTATAGAGGTCGCGGTCGGTGATGAGTTCGATATTGTTCAAACCGAGCAGGCGGCGGTCGGCGCCCCAGATCGCACCGTAGCGTGGGCCGTTGACGTTGACGACGGGCGGGCCTTCCTCGCCCAGCGTTTTCCAGACCACACCGCCCCAGCCGGCCTTGAAGGCGCGCTCGACATTGTAGGCCTTATCGGTCGGTGGCGCAGACGCCAGCCAGAAGGGGTTCGGGGATTTGATGCCGACGAAATTATTACGGAGATCAGCCATTGTTCATTCTCCCCTTCAAGCGACGGCGACAGCCGGAGCGGCTGCTGCAGTGAGGGCACGATGGATGGATTCAGCCGCGTCGCGACCGTGGGCGACCGCCGAAACCGTGAGATCGTCACCGCCGAAGACGCAGTCGCCGCCTGCCCAGACGCCGTCGAGCGAGGTATGGCCTTCGCCATCGACAGCGATGCGGCCGGATTCCATGCGCAGCGAACCGAGACCGGAGGCGTCAAAGCTCTGGCCGATCGCCTTGAAGATCTGGTCGGCGGCAATCACACCGGTTTCGCCGGTGCCGACGAGGCGGCCATCGAGGATTTTGGTATATTCCACTTCGATCGCGGCGACTTTGCCGTCCTGCGACAGGATCGATTTCGGCGCCAGCCAGTGGCGGATGATGACGCCCTTGGAGCTTGCCAGATCCTGTTCGAATTCGGAGGCGTTCATGTGCTCCTTGCCACGACGGTAACAGATCGTCACCTCCTCGGCGCCGAGCAGCTTTGCCTGCACGGCAGCGTCGATCGCTGTCATGCCGCCGCCAAGGACGACGACGCGGCGGCCGATGGCGATGTCGCTTCTGTCTTCGGCCTGGCGGAGTGCGGCGATGAAATCGACGGCGTCGTCGACGCCTGCAAGGTTTTCGCCCTCGATGCGCAGCGCGTTGACGCCGGCAAGCCCGATACCGAGGAAGACGCCGTCATATTGCGCCTGCAGATCGGAAAGCGAGAAATCGCGGCCGATACGCTGCGCATGCCGAACCTCGATGCCGCCGATCGAAAGGACGTAATCGACTTCCTTCTGGGCGAAGTCGTCGACGGTCTTGTAAGTGGCGATCCCGTATTCGTTGAGACCGCCGGATTTTTCCCTGGCATCATAGATGACGACGGAATGGCCGTTCACTGCCAGGCGATGGGCGGCGGCAAGGCCGGCCGGGCCTGCGCCGACGACGGCGATCGTCTTTCCGCTCGGTTCGGCTCTGGCATAGAACTGCCGGCCCGCCTGCATGGCGGCATCGGTCGCATAACGCTGCAGGCGGCCGATTTCGACCGGCCGCTCTTCAGCTGTGTTGCGCACACAGGCCTGTTCACAGAGTTCTTCGGTGGGACAGACGCGGGCGCACATGCCGCCGAGGATGTTCTGGTCGAAGATCGTCTTTGCCGAGCCGATTGGATTGCCGGTCGAAATCTGGCGGATGAACAGCGGAATGTCGATCGAGGTGGGACAGGCCGTCATGCATGGCGCGTCATAACAGAAATAACAGCGGTCAGCGGCGACCAGCGCCTCATGATTATCGAGGCGCGGATGAAGATCGGAAAAATTAGCCTCATACTCGGCGGGCGAAAGCCGGCCGGGATGAATCCCGGTTTCCAGTCGTTCCATTGAAGTTCCCTCATTATTGGTAAACGGCCTGTGAGGGAAAGCGTAACTCAGGTTTAAAAATTTATCAAACGGTAAAATTTTGACGATTTTTGCGTGTAATCCCGCAAGCAATCCACTGTTTTTGCTGGAAGAATTTAATCCGTCTGCATCGGTGAAACGGCCGAGCGCGCGACGAGGGAAGGGCATCCGAAAAAAGATTCAAAAAAGCCGAATTTTTTTTGGATGGCAGGGAACCAAAGTTTGATGTCGCCGTTATTGCGATATCCGGATGGTGATCGCATCGACCCAACATGCGCGCCCCCAACCCACTATCCGGACGTACTCACGGTCCCCTCCCGGTGAGTGAAGACAGCCGGTGCGCCGCCCTCGCACCGGCTGTTTTTCCGTTTAAGGCCGTCTCCAGGGCTTTCACACTCGCTTGAAGATCTCGAATTCGGTTTCCGGAATGGTCAGACGGTACTCGATGCGGCCGGGAACGAGGTTCAACTCCGCCTTGCCGTTGACCGACGAAGGCACGACACGCTCCAGCACTGTGCGGCCGAAGCTGTTGTCGCTGAATTCGTGGACTTCTGCCTGATCATGCAGAACTTCCGCCCAGGCGACTTCGATCGCCTTCCGGTCGTTGATCATGGCTTCGCGGCAATTCAGCGTGATGGAGGCGGCGCCGCCTGATATCGCGCCGAAGGAGGCAGAGTTGACGATGAGTTCGTGGAGGGCAAGCCCGAGATGCACGGCGGCATTCGGCGTCAGGTGAGCGTTGATGCCATAGATCGGCATGGAGCCGGCCGTCTCCGGCCAATAAGGAGCAAACTGCTTTTCGGCGAGTTCAAAGAGATAGGCGCCGCGCCAGCTCGAATCCGTAATCAGGTCCTGCGAGTTGGAAAGCGATTGCAGCCGTCCGCGGAATTTGAGGAGGAAGCTGTCGAGAGAGAGCGTGTTGCGGGCCGTCTGGGTGGCAATGCCCTGAATTATGGCGAGAAGGTTCTTCGAGCGGTGTGAGAGTTCGCGGAGCAGCGATTTCAGAACTTTTTCGCGATGCCGGCTTTCGGTGACTTCAGCCATGACGGACAGAAGTCCATGTTCGCCGCGTCCGCCGGTGCGCTGGATCTTCAGTTCATAAGTGCGCCGTTCGCCGTCGACGTCGACCTCGACTTCGGCATTGTTGGGGATGCCGGTTTCCAGCACCTTCTGCTTCAGCGCCGTCAGATATCGGCCGTGCGCATCGCCAAAGAGGACAGCATCGCTGCTGCCGGGCGCAAAGAGTGCTGCAAAATGCGGAGGCAGATTTTCGGCGTAGAAAATCGAAAGTCGGGCGTCCTGGCAGAGGATCGAAATCCCGGCGCTGCCGAGCGCGCGTTCCATCATTGCGGCTTTGCCTTCGAAGGTAAAAGGCATGCCGGACAATGGTTCAGTCGTATTCACTCGGCCGCCTTTCCTTGTGACATCTTGAACGTCGCTGAAGGGAGCGCCCTTCCAGACACCGCCTGCCAACTCTAGAACAAAGCGCTGCAAAAACCGTTAAAGCCACCGGAGCGTCCCGGTAGCACCGGAACGCCTGCTTTGGCGATTTGGTTCCGAAGGCCGGAAAATTGCGTCTCAGGCGGCTACTCTGGTCGATTCATTGAAAAAAAGAGCTTGGCTGATCAATGCCTTGACCATGTCGGGATTGAACGGCTTGGTGACAAGGAAAGTCGGTTCCGGGCGCTCGCCGGTCAGAAGCCGTTCCGGGAAGGCGGTGATGAAGATCACCGGCACGCTCGACGTCTTGAGGATGTCGTTGACTGCGTCGATACCGGAGCTGCCGTCGGCAAGCTGGATGTCGGCCAACACCATGCTCGGCTTGGTCTTATTGTAGAGCGCCACGGCCTCGGCATGCGTACGGGCAATGCCGGTGACGCGATGGCCGAGGCTCTCGACCATCTGCTCGATATCCATGGCGATCAGCGGTTCGTCCTCGATGATCATGATATCGGTTGCGACCTGACGGGAAATCTCCTGCGACGCGACGTCGAGCAGCTTCATGACATCCTGTTCTTCAGTTTCCAGGATTTCGGCGATTTCTGCGACGCGGAAATTCTCCACGGAGGCGAGCAGGAAGGCCTGCCGGGCGCGTGGGGAAACCTTGGAAAGGTTCAGCGTGGCGCGTTGCTCCCAGGCATAGGGCGAGGTCGGCTCTGGAATCTGGACGGCGGTGGAACCAAACAGTTGCGTGAACAGTTTGTAGAGTGCGACCCGGTCATTCGCCGTATCCGGGAAAATCGACAGATCGGCGATAATGGCTTCGAGAACGGCGGCGACATAGGCGTCGCCCGAAGTCTGAGTGCCGGTAAGGGCGCGGGAATAGCGACGCAGATAAGGAAGGTGCGGCGCAATCCGAGTAGAAAGTGTCATTAATGGGCTCCTGCATACAGGCCGGCATTGGCTTCAATGAGCGGTTAACGCCGCCTTGATAAAAAAGTTCCGGAACGGCAGGAACTTTTTTCGTTGCGCCGCATTATTCCAGCCGACGAAGAAAGGGCGTAGCGTTTTGACCCATGCAACAGCAAATGCCAGCGACATCGACAATCAAACGTTCGATGTCGATGGTTGAAATCGTTTTTGAACCCATCCACGCCCCTCGACACGCCCCTCGAACAGACAACCGGCGAGAAGACGAATTGATGACTCCACGCAAGAAAGAAGCAGCCGATCAGCGAAAGCTGGAGCTGCGGGCAAGCGACATCCTGGACCCGAACAATCAGATAGGCGTCAGGCTGCGGTCGCTCTATGCGGCTGCACAGGATGAGGCGATTCCCGATCGTTTTCTCGACCTTCTCGAAAAGCTCGACCATGCTGAAATGATGGCTTCTGCCAAGATGGCCGAATAGGATCTTCGCATGGAAGACAAATCGCAACCCAGCTTCAAGCGGGAACTGCTGGCGGCACTCCCAAGTCTTCGCGCCTTCGCGATCTCGCTCATCGGGCGGCACGATCGTGCCGACGATCTCGTCCAGGACACCATCATGAAAGCCTGGGCCAAACAGGATCATTTCGAGATGGGCACCAATATGAAGGCCTGGCTCTTTACGATCCTGCGCAACGAACTCTACAGCCAGATGCGCAAGAGCGGCCGCGAAGTGCAGGACAGCGACGGGCTGTTCACCGAATCGATGGCGATGCACCCCTCGCAATATGGCGCGCTCGATCTGCAGGACTTCAAGAAGGCCCTCGACCAGCTGCCGCCGGATCAACGCGAGGCGATCATCCTCGTCGGCGCCTCGGGTTTTTCCTACGAGGAGGCGGCCGAAATCTGCGGCTGCGCCGTGGGCACCATCAAGAGCCGCGTCAACCGGGCCCGCCAGCGGCTGCAGGAGTTGCTGCAGATCTCAGGCGAGGCTGATTTCGGCCCCGACGCCACCTCGGCGCCGCTGACATCGAAGGCTTTCGCGTTCTGACAGGAGTTGGATTTGGGAGGAAAGCCGGCCGCCCCTCGGGGCGGGGCGCGGGAGACTTCCTTTCTCGTATGAGAGTCCTTCACGGCGCGGACGCGCCGTGGCTGGATTCCTGTGACGGGCACAGGAATGAGGGAGGGGTCGGCGTCTACCCCAATCCTGCTGATACGCAAATCCGCTTCTCCTCGTCGTTCTCAGAACGATCAGGAGAGCCAATGCCACTTCAATCCTCGCGCTTTGACCCTACCAGATTGGCCGCGACGATTGCTGCCAGAACACCGGCGGTCAGGAGCGGCTGGGCGCGGATAAGACCAAGCCCGACCGTTGCCAGAGATTCGAGCGCCGCACGGCGTTCGCGGGTGCGGCGTGCTTCCCGGGCGTTAATGATCGACATGGCCACCAGGGCGATGATGGCGATCAGCAGCGCGCAGGCGGCCAGGAAGAGGGCAGCGCCGACCGGGCCGTAGATGCCGGCGAGCCAGATGGCGCCGGCGGTGACAGCCAGCGCGTAGGCGGTGAGAAGGAAGAGCACGGCAAGCGCAATGAAGATGCCATTGCGCTTGGCGCGCGCAACGGTCCGGTGCACGCTTGCGCCCGTCAGCAGGCTGAGGATCGGTAAGAGCATCGCGCTTCCTCAGCGCCGGGCTAGGAAGGCGATGGCAAGGCCGAAACCGGCCGCGGCGCCGATGGTCGCTAAGGGATGCTTGCGCACGGTCTCGCGCATTTCCGTCGTTCCACGCTCATAGCCGTGCTGCAATTCGCGCAGCAGATCCTCGCTGCGGCCGAGCAGTTCCTCATAACCGGCACCGGCCTGGCTGCGGATTTTTTCGCCCTGATGGCGTGAGCTCTTGCCGACGAGGCGCGTCAGTTCCGCGAGTTCGTTGCGCAGCGCCTCGATCTGCTCCTCGATGCCGGATTCCAAATTGTGGAAGGTGCCGTTGCGGCGGCTGCGGCCGGACTGGAAGATAGAATAGCTCATGGCTGTCTCCATTGGCTGGGGCGCGCGCAAGCCCGCCTGTTTCGCACGAGGGTCACCACCGTCCGTTGCATGAATGATATCGCCCGGCATTGACCCAGATCACTGCCGACAACGTGCCGGGCGATCAAAAGTTCCGCTCGCGCAGCGCTCAGGGGCGGGAAACGGCGCTATGGGCGAGCACGAAGGGCGTGCCGTCTGATGGTACCTGGTTGATGCGCAGCGCGCAACCGAACACCGAGAGCATCGTTTCGTTCGTCAGCACTTCAGCGATGCTGCCGGCGGCCGCGAGCCGGCCGGATTTCATCAGCATGATGCGGTCGGCAAAGAGCGCCGTCAGGTTGAGATCGTGCATGACGGCGATGACGCCGCCGCCGCGTTCGCAGAAATCGCGGGCGAGCGTCATGATGGTCAGCTGGTGGCTGATGTCGAGGCTCGAGACCGGCTCGTCGAGCAGCAGCCAGCAGGGCTTGCCGTCGACGACGGGCTCGGCGATCTGGCAAAGCACGCGGGCAAGCTGCACACGCTGCTGCTCGCCGCCGGAGAGTTCCTGATAGAAACGGCCTTCGAAGCCGGTCAAGTCGACGGAGGCAAGCGCTGCCGCCGCCGTCTGCTCGGCCTTGTCGGGATGCAGGTTGAGACCTGACGTCAGGCCCATGCGGACGATCTCGCGCACGGTAAAGGGAAAGGAGATCGTGCTTGCCTGCGGCAGCACGCCACGAATGGCGGCAAGCTGCCAGGGTTTCAGCCCCTTCACCTCGTCGCCGCCGATGCGCACCGAGCCGCCATAGGCAAGTTCGCCGGAGATGGCTTTCATCGTCGTCGTCTTGCCGGAGCCGTTCGGCCCGGCAATCGCCGTCAGCTCGCCGGCTCTTGCTGTGAAGGAGACGTCGCTGATGATGGTTTTGCCGGAAAGGCGCACGGAGACGCCGGAAACTTCGATCATCGCAATATCACTCACAGGGGTCACTCACAGGGCAAGGCGCGAACGCTGCCGCAGCAGGATCCACAGGAAGAACGGCCCGCCGACCGCCGCGGTGATGATGCCGATCGGCAGCTCGGCCGGGGCAACCAGGGTGCGGGCCAGGACATCCGCGAAGATCAGCAGAGAGCCGCCGAGAAGAGCTGCGGCCGGCAGCAGGAAACGATGGTCGGGGCCGATCGCCATGCGCAGGATATGCGGCACGACGATCCCGACGAAACCGATGCCGCCGCTGACCGCGACGGACGCGCCGGTCGCCGCAGCGACGCCGACGATCGCGACATTCTTCAGCCGCTGCACCGGAACGCCCATATGAAAGGCGGCCGCCTCGCCGAGCGTGATGGCATTGAGGCCGCGGGCCATGAAGGGCAGAGCGGTGAAGGACAAGAGGATGATCGGGCTGGCGGCGGCGATCTTCGTCCATGTGGCGCCGGCAAGCGAGCCCATGCTCCAGAAGGTCAGGTCGCGCAACTGCTGGTCGTTGGCCATGTAGATCAGCAGTCCCGTGATGGCGAGGGCGAGCGCGCCAAGCGCGATGCCGGCAAGCAGCATCGTCGCCACCGAGGTCTGTCCGTGACGGGTGGCGATCCTGTAGAGCAGCAGCGTCGTGACGAGGCCACCGCCGAAGGCCGCCGTCGGCAGAGCGTAGATACCGAGAAGCGCCTCGAGCGGAGCTGCGAGGCCGCCGCCGAGCACGATCATCGCGACCGCGCCGAGGCTTGCGCCGGAGGAGACGCCGACGAGGCCGGGATCGGCCAGCGGATTGCGGAACAGGCCCTGCATCACCGTGCCGGAAACGGCCAGTGAAGCGCCGATCAGGAAACCGAGGATCGCCCTGGGCAGGCGGATATCGAAGATGATGATCCGGTCACGCGTGCTGAGCGCCGCCTCGGAGCCGGCCATGTTGCTGATGACGTCGAGGATCGAGGCATCCGAGGCGCCTGTTGTCACCGAAAACAGCATCGAAAAGACCGAGCCGACGACGAGCAGCGCGATCGCCAGCAAGGCGAGCCGCGTCCTGTCGCCCGCCTGCCTGATTTCGCGGATGTCCGCCATCGGGAATCGTCGCCTTCGTTCCACCATGGCTTGCGGCAGGGCCATGATCAGCCCCCGTAGATCGCCGTGTTGAGCTCACGCGCGGCGGCTGCGGTGCGCGGGCCGAAGCCGAGCAGGTAGATGCCATCCATTCGGATGATCGCTTTTTTCTCGCCTGCCGGCGTCAGTGCGATCGCCGGCTGAGCCAGCAGGTCCTCGTTCTTGGTGCCGGCGCCGTCGCCGCGATTCATCATCAGGATGATGTCGGGCTTGGCTTCGATGATCGCCTCGTCCGTCAACGGCTTGTAGCCGGGGAATGCGCCGACGGCGTTGATGGCGCCGGCGAGCTTGACGATGCCATCGGCGGCCGTGCCGGTGCCCGATGCCATGATCCGGCCGTTCTGGGCGCTGAGGATGAAGAGAACGCGCTTGCGCTCGGCCTCCGGGCGCTTCTCGGCATCGGCGATCGCCGCGTCGAGGTCAGCCGCGACCTTTTCTTCAAGCGCCTTCGCCTTGTCGGGCACGCCCAGCAGCGTGCCGACACGGTCGATCTTGGCGATGATGCCGTCGCGGGTAAAGGCGCTCGGCACGGTCTCGAAGGGCACGCTGGCATTCTTCAGCACAGCCAGCGCTTCCTGCGGGCCTGAACCTTCGACGGCGATGATCGCCGTCGGGTTCATGGCGAGGATGCCTTCCGGTGAGAGCGCGCGCATGTAACCGACGTTCGGCAGCTTCAGCGCCGCCTCCGGATAGATGCTCGTCGTGTCCCGGGCGATGAGCCGGCTTTCCTCGCCGAGCGCATAGACGATCTCGGTGATGTCGCCGCCGACCGAAACCAGGCGCGACGTGTCGAGCTTCTTTTCCTCGGCGTGGGCGGCGCGGATGAAGGCGAAGCCTTCGACCGTCGGCGCCGTCGGGATCAGCGGCAGCGCCATGATGGCCGCCGTCAGGGCCAGTTCCCAAGGACGGATCCGGCGCAGATTGTTACGCATCGTCATCGTAGCGATCCTTATGCGGCCACACTTGCTGCCCGCGGCAGGTTTTCCATGATCTCGCGCCACTCGGCCCGTTCGTCGGAACCTTCCTTCCGCTTGCCGAAGAACTGGATGATCATCTCGCCTTCGGCATTGTAAGCCTCCAGCGAGGTGACGTGGCCGTCCGTGGTCGGCTTGCGTACGGCCCACGTCTCGGCGATGTGATCCTGGCGCAGATGCAGGTGAAAGGTCGGGTCCATGATATTGATCCACGGCCCCATCGGCTGCACGTTGAAGATCGGGCCGGAATGGATCTGGACGATGCCGTTATTGGCGACGAAGCACATGATCGGCAGGCCGGATTTCACCGAGGCATGCATCATGTCTGCCGTCGCGCTGTTGTCGAGCTTCCAGGCATAGTCGTCGCCGACGGTGCGCACGGCCGCCTGGCGGCCGATCTTCAGGCGCTTCAGCATGCCGAAGAACTCATGCGTATCGGTGAGCTTGCTCCAGTTGTCGCGCAGCTCGTCGCGGTTGACGTCGGCGGTCTCATCGACGGCATTTGAGGTCTCAGCCTCGACAAATTCCTGCGACTGGTCTTCCAGCTTCAACTCGGCGACGATCGCGTGATAGGCCTCGACATTCGAGCTCGGGCGCAGGTGCACCTTGTGCACGGCGTTGCCGGCCTTGTCGAAATATTGCAGGCTGAGGCGCTCTTGATCGCCATCCTTCTTGGATACGGCGAAACCATGCTCCCAGCGGCTCGGGAAGATGCGCAGATCGATATTCTCGCCGAGAACGATCGCGGCCTGCGCGCCGCTCTTGATGTTTTCGAAGACACCGATCTTCTCGTGAACGGCACTTTCGTTGCGCGACAGCGCCATTACTTCGCCGAGGCCGGCCACGTGCTCAAGAAGCTTCAGCGCACTGCCATCGATTCGCGTCACGCTGATGCCGGTTTCGGCGGCGACGAGGGCTGCCTCGGAAATCTTCAGCTGGGCGGCGATATCACGCTCGCGCATTTTCGGATTCTCGGCGCGAAACGCACGGATTTCGGCTGGCGCCGGTCTTGTCTGTTCGGTCATGTCCTACCCTACTTATTGAGAATGAGCTTGCCCTGACGGGTGATCTTCAGGCGATAGACCAGGCCGTCATGTCTTATCATGATCTCGTTCGTGCCGCGGAAAAGATCCGCGCTTTCGACGATCCGGTGCTGCGCCGCAGGCTCGCTCTGCAGCGGCACATGCTTAAAGTTATCTGGCTTTTCAACCATCATTTCGGTTGGCAATTCCATGAGGCCGGTGATCAGGGATCCCCGGTTGTGATGACAATTATCTTGACTTTCATACTCATAGTTTTTTAAAGACGCAATAGGAGACTATTGCAGTCAAGTTTTTGAGATTGCTGATATGAGGCCGCCTGGCGGCGGTTCGCGACAATGGCGGAGAAGATGATGACGGTTAGGTTTGCGGCTGTTGCAGCCGGCATGGTGATGGCGGTTTCAAGCATATGCCAGGCGCAGGACGCGGCAACCGCCAAACTGGATGTCGAACTCAACGCTCTGGCGCCATCGCAAAAGGGCTGCATGATGACTTTCGTTGCCGAGAACAATCTCCAGAACCCGATCAACAAGATCTCCTTCGAACTCGCCTTTTTCAACGACAAGAATGCCGTCGACCGCATCACCGTGCTCGACTTCCGCGATCTGCCGCAGGGCAAGAAGCGCGTGCGCCAGTTCGATATGCCGAATGTGAAGTGCGAGACGGTCACCCGCATCATCATCAACGACACGCCGGTCTGCGACGGTCCGGCCGCCGGCGAATGCATGAAGGGTCTCGTCACCCGCTCTCAGATTTCGGTTCCCTTCGAGGGCTAGAGCGGTTCAGCTTTTCACGAAAGCGCAGAACCGCTCTAACCTTTTGTTTACGCAGTTCCGGACGGAAAACCGCTTCGCACTTTTCCTGGAATTGCTTTGAGAATACGCCGGGAATGAATCCCGGCGGGCATGGTCAGACTGTCCGAGGCATAAGATGGCAATTTCAGCGAAGACCAGATCGAGACAGGTGCTCATCGGGGAGCCGGACGCTGACGGCAGTCTGAACGACAACCACATTCACCCCGGCCACGAGCTTTCCGACCTGCGCAATGTGCAGCGGCCGGCGGCCGGCGAGGCGGTGGTCCACTATGCGCGTTTCGCGCAGATACCCTCCTTTCCCGATCATCCGGAAGCCGCGTCGGATGTTGTCGCCGCCGCGCCGCCGATGGATGCGGCGGTGGAAAAGCAGAAAGACGAGAAGGCACCGGTGCGGCGACGGGTGGCGCTGACTTGTGTCGGGTCTCTTTTTTTTCATACTGCGCTAGCCGTCACGCTGCTCCTAGTCATACCTAAGCCTTCAGAAGAAACGCTGATGGAGGCGGGCGAAGCGATCAGCGTCGTCATGCTCGGCAGTTCTGACGCCGATCAGAGCGCCGCTGGCGAGACCGAGGTGACCATCCAGCAAGAAATTGTTCCGGAAGCTGTCGAGCCCGACACGGTCAAGCCAGTAGAAACAGCGGAAATGCAGCCGGAGACCGTCCAACCGGAAACTGTCCAGCCTACTGATGCAGAGCCGGTCGAGGCCGTCCAGCCCACGCAGGAGGTGACGCGCCAGTCAGCGGAGACGGTGACGACTGCGGAACCAGAGGTGCTCGTGTCGGAAACCCCTGCGGAAACTTCAGTTGCGCAGCCAATGTCGACAGTGGTGCCGGAGCAGTCTCCAGAGATACCGGCAACATCCGCCGAACCACCCGTCGCAACCGCGTTGCAATCCGAGCCGGAAGAGATCAAGCCTGTCGAAACGGCCGCGATTTCTCCCGAGCCGGAACCGCCGGCAGAGATCGTCACGCCACAGCCGAAACCGAAGTTGGAAAAGCCGGCAGAAAAGAAGCCGGTTGAAAGAAAGCAGCCCCCGAAGAAGGCACAGGGTTCTGAGGGAGAGGCCAAACAGGAGTCACGCAGGGGCGCCGCGGACGGGCAGGTAGACGCCAATTCAGACAATAATTCACGCACGTCGGGCGGACGGAGTGGATCGGGCGGTGCATCCGAAGCCAATTACAAGGGCAAGATCGTCTCGCGACTGTTCCGTTGCGTTGACCGAATTGAATCGCGATATCGTCGCAATTCTGCATCCTTGAATGTCCGCATTACGATCAATCGCAACGGAGATGTCACCGCATCAGGCCTTGTCCGAGGTTCGGGCTTGGCCGAGGTGGATAGCGCCGTTTTGTCCCGGATCGCTTCCTGTAATCTTCCTGCTATGCCGGATGACTGGTCCAGATCCTCGCGCTCGTACAGCTTTCCTGTCCAAGTCACCGCTCGATAAAATATGATAAAAACAATCAACTTTATACTTTACTCTAAAAATCAAGTTTAATAAGGTCCGCCCGCACACGCAGGAATCGTGTGACGATCAACGAACGAACGGGTGGCATATGGCTCGCAAGGGCAAGAAGGGTTCGAACCGGGAGGTCCGCGACAGCGCGGGCGAGGACGCTGGTCAGGCGCCCTCCGGGCGATCCAAACTGGATGGCCGCAGTTTCCTCTATGTCGGTGGCCGCGACTGCCAGGTGGCGCATCTTCGCCAGATCTGCAGCAATTTCGGCGCTGAGCTCATCCACCATGATGGCGGTCTGCGCGAAGCGGTTTCCCGCATCGATACTCTGCTTCCCTCGGTCGACTGCGTCTTCTGCCCGATCGACTGTATCAGCCACGATGCCTGCCTGCGTGTGAAGACCGGCTGCAAGAAGTTCAGCAAGACCTTCATCCCGCTTCGCAACGGCAGCAAGTCCAGCCTGGAGCGTGCGCTGCAGACGATGAACGAACGAGACAATTCCCGATGAACGACCAGCGCCCCGACGGCTTCACCATGATCGGCCTGCATAAGCTCGCCGCGCAGACAGGCGAGGGCCTCGTGCCCGAACTTTACGAACTTTTCCAGCAGCATGCTGAACGCCAGCAGATCTACCAGAATGTGACGCTGTTCCCGACCTGGGAAGCGCGCATGCCCGGGGAAGCGACAACAAGACCGCTTGGCCCAGCAGCGGCAAACGGCGATAATGTTCTCGCCTTTCCCTTGCGTTCTGCAAGGGCGGGCAAGAGGAAGGCGTAGGGAGATTCCATGTATATCGCAATGAACCGCTTCAAGGTTGCAACCGGGAGCGAAGGCGATTTCGAGACGGTCTGGCGCAATCGCGATTCCAGCCTGCCCGAGGTGCCCGGTTTCGTCGAATTCCGCCTGCTGCGCGGCAAGGTCAACGAAGAGGAGGGCTATACGCTCTATTCCTCACACACGGTCTGGAAAAGCGAAGCGGATTTTCAGAACTGGACGAAGTCCGAGAGCTTTCGTGCGGCGCACCGCAATGCCGGCGATCACAAGGCGATCTACAAGGGACCGCCGATCTTCGAGGGCTTCAACGTGGTTGATGGCATATGAACGAAGGACATGACCGCATCGAGGTTCTGCCGGTCCTGCCGTCGCTCGATATCGATAAGACGCTTGCCTTCTACCGCGATGCGCTCGGTTTTACCGAGATCGTCTATCAGGCGGCGGATTATCTCATCCTGCGGCGCGACGACATGGAGCTGCATTTCTGGCGGACGCAAGATGCCACGCTTTGCCAAAACAGTTCCGTCTATCTCCGTGGCGGGGGCATCGGCGCTCTTCATGCGGAATATCGCGAAAGAGGCGTCGAGCGCCTGAGCGATATGGAGGTGCGGCCGTGGAACATGGAGGAATTCTACATCCATGATCCTCACGGCAATCTCCTGCGCTTCGGCCGTGTGCCGCAGCCGCGTGATTAGAGCAACTCCGGCAAAGTGCTCAGCGGTTTTGCATCCGGAATTGCGCCAAAACAAAACATTGAGCAATTCCGGGACTCGGAGAAAACGAAGTGCTCTATGCCCTGACGCGGAAGACAGCGCCTGCCGCAACGGCAAGCCAGCCAAGCATCATTGCCCAGCCGCCGGTCGGCGCGGCATAGGGGAAGAGGCCGGAGCCGGTAAAGCGCAGCGTGACGAGATCGCCCGCAAAAAGCAGCGTTCCGACAATCATCAGCAAACCGGCCAGCCAGGCGGTTCTGAGCCTGACGTTGCCGAGAGCCAATGCCAGCAGCGCAGGGGCGTGGGCAAGGCACATGGCAGATGCGGATGCCGCAAGATTGGCCTCGCCGCCGCCATGGGCAGCAAGGGCGGCAAGCGCCACGCCGGCTACGCCAAACAGGCCGGCAAAGAGATAAAGCACCGGCTCCAGACACGCGTTCAAGCTCATGATTGTTCCTTGTTGTCGGTAGCCTTGTTTTGCATGTGATAGGCGAGCCGCTCCACCGGCGCCCAGATGAGATCGCGCAGCGCCTGGCTTGATATCGTCTCGTCCAGGGCGCGGCGGAAGCAGAGCAGCCATTCGTCTCGCTCCACAGGGCCGATCTCGGCGACGAAATGGCGGCTGCGCAGACGCGGATGGCCGCGCTTATCGGTATAAAGCGGCGGGCCGCCGAGATAACCGGTCATATATTCGTAAAATTTCTCTTCGCTGCCCACAAGGCTCGACGGGTGTACGGCGCGCACGTTTCTCGCCTCCGGCAAGCTGTCCATCAGTTCGTAGAAACGGTGCGTCAGCGCCCGCACGACAGGATCGCCGCCGATCGCCTGATATAAGGTGATGACCTTCTCCGTCACGAAACCATCCCAATTGCCTCAACCATTCCCCGGCCTCTTCATGCACCGGGCGGAAAATGATCGCAACTGTCATCAAGGTGCCGCGGCATTTCGCGCATAATGCCGGGACGGCAGCGTGGCGGCCGATTCTCCTTGACAAAACCGTCCGGACGGTATCTTTTATCTGCATGTCGAACGCTCATCATCGCAAGAAGCAGCCCGTGCTTGTGCGCCAGCAGTTGCTGGAGGTCGCCGCGCGCCTTGCTGCCAGCGACGGCATGGCGGCAGTCACGCTCGATGCGGTTTCCGCCGCGTCCAGCGTCAGCAAGGGCGGGCTGCTGCATCACTTCCCGACGAAAAATGCGCTGCTCGATGCCCTGTTCGAGAGCCTGCTCGAAAAGTTCGACGCCGATATAGAGGAACTGATGCGCGGCGATCCGCTGCCACAGGGGCGCTTCACCCGCGCCTATCTCAGGGCGGTATCCGGTCTCAAGGAGCGTCCCGACGATTCCAGGAGTTGGACGCAGGTGACGATCGCGCTTCTTGCCGAACCCCGGCTACGTCTTCGCTGGCGCCAATGGGTGCAGGCGCGGGCCGAGGAATATATCGGCACCGATTCCTCCCTCGACGCACAAGTCGTGCGTTTCGCCGCCGATGGACTTTGGTTCGCAGATACGTTGGAAAGCCATGATATCAACGGCGTTCTGAGGCGGGATCTCATCGATCGCCTTGTCGAACTGACCGGCAGGTAATTCGAAAAGGAACCCGCCATGAGCCAGGCCGCCGTCTACGGGCTGCTGTTTGCAGCCATCGTGCTCGAGGTCATCGGCACGACCGCGCTGCAACTGTCGCAGCAGTTCACCCGCATCGGGCCGACGGCACTCGTCGTCGCCTGTTATGCGGCTGCCTTCTATTGCCTGTCGTTGACGCTGAAAAGCATCCCCGTCGGTATCGCCTATGCGATTTGGAGCGCTTTGGGAATCGTGCTGATTTCCTCGGTCGGCCTGGTGTTCTTCAAGCAGCGCCTCGACCTGCCGGCAATCGTCGGGCTCGGGCTGATCATAGCCGGCGTTTTGGTCGTCAATCTATTTTCGAAATCGGTTTCACATTGATATTGCTGTGATATTACCAGACAGTTTTTCCGTCTTCGGCCGGTAAATTTTCCCCTTTGTCAAAATACTGACAAAGGTCTATGTGTTCCTTGGACGTGGAGGAGACGAGGCGCAGCCGGCGCCGTTTTCCAAAGCGCTTTGAATCCTGCCTTCCCGCCTATCGATACTGCCAGGTTCTACAGGAGCACATCATGGCCATTCGCACCGTCGTCTGGGGAGAGAACATCCACGAGAATACCAATGAGATCGTCCGGGGGATCTATCCCGAAGGCATGCACACGACGATCGCCAATGCGCTGAACACCGATCCAAGTATCTCGGCGACGACGGCGACGCTGCAGGAGCCGGAACACGGCCTCAGCGAAGCCCGCCTTACCGAGACCGACGTCTTGACCTGGTGGGGCCACAAGGATCACGGCGCGGTTTCCGACNCGCCAATGCGCTGAACACCGATCCAAGTATCTCGGCGACGACGGCGACGCTGCAGGAGCCGGAACACGGCCTCAGCGAAGCCCGCCTTACCGAGACCGACGTCTTGACCTGGTGGGGCCACAAGGATCACGGCGCGGTTTCCGACGTCGTTGTCGAGCGTGTCGCCAAGCGCGTCTGGGAAGGCATGGGCCTGCTGGTGCTGCATTCCGGCCATTTCTCCAAGATCTTCAAGCGGCTGATGGGCACGCCCTGCGCGCTGAAATGGCGCGAGGCGGGTGAACGCGAGCGTCTGTGGACGATCAACCAGCGCCATCCGATCGCCGCCGGCATCGGCGAACATTTCGAGCTTGAGAACGAGGAAATGTACGGTGAGCAGTTTTCGGTGCCGGAACCGCTCGAAACGGTGTTCATCTCCTGGTTCCAGGGCGGCGAAGTGTTCCGCTCGGGCCTGACCTGGCGCCGCGGCGCCGGCAACATCTTCTATTTCCGCCCGGGCCACGAGACCTATCCAACCTATCACGACGTCAATGTCCAGAAGGTGCTGATCAACGGCGTGAAGTGGGCCTATAACCCCGAGGGTGCATTGAAGAGCATTACCGATGCCCCAAATGTGCCGGTAGAAACAGCACTGGAGCCGATCGTCGAACGCGGCCCGAGACTGCACCAGGCCGGCGAAGCCGGTTACCGCTGAGGAGCATCCATGCGACTACTCGTTCTTGGCACGGGGGTGATGGCGAAAAACCAGCTCGCCCGCTTCCCCCTCATCGACGGCGTGACGGTGGTCGGCGCCGTCGACACCGATCCCGAGCGGCTTTCGGCCTTCGCCGACAAGTTCAACATCGAAAAACGGTTTCTTTCGCTGGATGAGGCGATCGCCTGGGGTGAATTCGACGCGGCGACAAATGTCACGCCCGACCGCATCCATCACCCGACGACGATGGCGCTGATTGCCGCGGGCAAGCACGTCTTCTGCGAAAAGCCGCTGGCGGAGAACTATGCGAAGGCGCTGGAGATGACGGAAGCGGCCGAAAAGGCCGGCGTCATCAACATGGTCAATCTCACCTATCGCAACGTCGCTCCGCTGCAGCGCGCCCGCGAGATGGTGCTCGCCGGCGAGCTCGGCACGATCAGACACGTGGAAGCATCCTATCTCCAGAGCTGGCTGGTGTCGCGTGCCTGGGGCGACTGGCGCACGGAATCGACCTGGCTGTGGCGGCTTTCCACCGGCCACGGTTCGAACGGCGTGCTCGGCGACGTCGGCATCCATATTCTCGATTTCGCCGCCTATGGCGCGGCGACCGACATCGACCACGTCTTCGCCCGGCTGAAGACCTTCAACAAGGCGCCGGGCGGCCAGATCGGCGAATATCTGCTCGATGCCAATGACAGCTTCACCATGTCTGTCGATTTCGCCAACGGCGCGCTCGGCGTCATCCATGCCAGCCGTTGGGCGACAGGGCATCTGAACGAGTTGAAGCTGCGCATTTATGGCGAGAGGGGCAGTCTCGAGGTCATCCATCGTCCCAGCGGTTCCGAGCTGCATGGCTGCCTCGGCGAGGATGTCGAAACCGCCACCTGGACGAAGATCGAGGTTGAACCGGTGGCGACCAACTACCAGCGTTTTGCCGAGGCCGTGGCAAGCGGCATCCAGCCGGATCCGAACTTCCGCCACGCCGCCAACCTGCAGAAGGTGCTCGACCTTGCGATGGTGACCGAGCGCGAGCGGCGCGAGCTGAAGGTTTGATCCGCTCGATCAAAAAGCACGACCGCCGTCCTTTCGGGGCGGCGGTTTTCGCTAGAAGAAAGGGTCCGTGGGAGCCGTACCCTTTCTTCCTATTTATTCAATCACCTGCACCACGCGGTGGGTGCGGGGTTCGACGATCACACGGCGATCGTTGATGACCGTGTAAGCATATTTCGGATTGTCAGGCACCGGCGTCACGACGACATCCGCCGGAAGCGGCTTGCCGACGACAATGGGTTCCTGGACGACCACAGAAGCGGTTGGGGTCGGCTGCTGCTGGACATAGGTGACGACCTCGCGCGGCGGCGGATCGATCACTGCGCCGGCGACACCGCCGGCCACGCCGCCAACGGCAGCACCCACAGGGCCGCCGACGATTGCGCCGGTGATGGCGCCGCCGGCTGCACCGGTGACGGCTCCGTCAGCGAGCGCATTGGTGGCGAGCGACGACAGCGCAAGGGCGCTGGAGACAAGTAGGATCTTGTACATTTTGCTTCTCCTTTGCTGGGGTTGCGCTTGGGTAACGACCGCGCCAATCCGAGGTTCCGGCAGGAGAGAGTCACGCTTTGGGCGGCCGGTTCACATAATGTGAGGCAGCTGAAGCATGGGTCCGAAGGCATTATTCCAGCCGCCGGCGGAAAAGCCAGGCGGCGGCGCTGAGCGTAACAGTGGCGATCAGCGCTAGTGGGATTGTCTGGTTCACCACCTCGCTCAGCGGAATATCCTTGAGGAAGACGCCTTTGACGATCACCAGGAAATAGCGCAGCGGATTGATCAGTGTCACCGGCTGCAGCCACCCCGGCATGTTCTCGATCGGCGTCGCGAAGCCGGAGAGGAGCATGGCGGGGACCATGAACAGGAAAGCGCCGAGGATCGCCTGCTGCTGTGTCATCGACAGCGCCGAAATGAACAGGCCGAGGCCGGCGACCGAACCGAGATAGAAGATTGCGCTGCCGTAAAGCAGGAAGAGCGAGCCGCGCAGCGGCACCTCGAAGAGGAAGACGGCGGCCAGGATATAGACGGTGATGTGGAAGAGGCCGATCATCATAGGCGGGATCAGTTTGCCGATCAGGATCTCGTGGATGCGCAGCGGCGAGACCATCAACTGGTCGAAGGTGCCGAGCTCGCGCTCGCGGGCGATCGACAGCGCCGTGACGATGAGGCCGATCAGCAGCGCGATGCTGGCGATCAGGTTCGGCACCATGAACCATTGATAGGTGAGGTTCGGGTTGAACCAGTTGCGCGGCACTGTCGAGACGATGTCGGCGCCGGCACGTTTGCCGGCCGGCGTCTCGGCGGCGAGGGCGGCGCCGATCTGCGAGAGATAGCCCGCGACGATCTGCGAGGCGTTGGAGCGGCGGCCGTCGAGCACCACCTGCAGGTCGGCCGGCGCTCCCGCCTCAATATTGCGCGAAAAGTCCGGCCCGATCTGAACGACGGCAATGGCAGTTTGGTTGTCGATCGCCACCCGGACATCTGGTTGGCTTCCTGCAATCTCGATCTTCCGGAAGGTCGGCGAGCCATCGATGCGCTCGATCAGTTCCTGGCCCCAGTGACCGCTGTCGCGGTTGAGGATCATCACGTCGACATTGCGGACTTCGAGCGTCGCCGCATAGGAGAAGACGAGAAGCTGGACGATCGGCGGGCCGATCAGAATGGCGCGGCCCTTGGGATCGCGCAGCACGGCGAGCAGTTCCTTGACGATCAGGGCGTAGAGCCTTGTCCAACCCATCTCAGCCGATCCTCTTTCTGGTGCTGCGGGCCGCCAGCACGAACATGATGGCGCCGATCGTCAGCATCACGCCGATCGCCTGCAGAAACATCGGCCAGATGTCGCCGGCCAGGAACACCGTCTGCAGGCTGGGGATCAGGTAGCGCGCCGGCACGATGAAGGTGATCCACTGGATCACGGTCGGCATGGAATTGATCTCGAAGAGGAAGCCAGACAGCAGGAAAGCAGGGAGAAAGGCAGAGATCAACGCCAGCTGCGAGGCAAGGAACTGGTTCTTCGTGGCCGTCGATATCAATAGGCCCTGGCCAAGCGCCGGGATCAGGAAAGCGGCCGACAGCGCATAAAGAGCAGCGACGGAGCCGCGGAACGGCACGCCGAAGAGAAAGACCGCAAGCAGCACGCAGAGCGTCATCGAGGTGAGGCCGAGCAGGAAATAGGGCAGGATCTTGCCGGCGAGCAGTTCGACCGCCGTCACTGGTGTCGCCATCATCGCCTCCATCGTGCCCCGCTCCCATTCGCGGGCGACGACGAGCGAGGTCAGAAGCGTGCCGACCAGCGTCATGACGATGGCGATCGAGCCGGGCACGAGGAAATTGCGGCTGGTCAGTTCAGGATTGAACCAGAAGCGCTGCTCGACCGAAATGGCGGGACTGTGGGAGGCGACGTCCGCCTGCCTCTGCCGCTCCCAGTTGGCAACAGTGCCTTGGGCATAATTCTGCACGAAATTCGCCGTGTTCGGTTCGGAGCCATCGACGATCACCTGGATATCCGGCCGGTTGCCGGCGGTGTAGCGCGTGGTGAAATCGGCGGGGATGACGACGATGCCGCGCAGCTTGCCGAGCACGAGATCTTCCTCGAACAGACGCCGGTCGCGGCTGATGGCCACATCGAAATAGCGGGAGGCCTGGAAACTGGCCGACAGATCCTGCGTCAGCGGCGTCATCTCCTCGGTCACGAGGCCGATGCGGGTGCGGGTGGTATCGAGCGAGACGCCGTAGCCGAAAAGAAAAAGCAGAATCAGCGGCAGCACGAAAGCGATGAGGATGCTGCTCGGATCGCGGATCGCCTGAAAGCTTTCCTTGCGCACGAGGGCCAAGAGACGCCGCATCCAGCCGGAAGAGGTGCTCATGCTGCATTCTCCTTCTCGGATTGCTGTACCAGGGCGATGAAGGCATCCTCCATTGTCGGGTCGGGCAGCTCCTTGGTCGCGACGCGGGCCTTCAATTCATCGGGCGAGCCGAGCGCGATCGAGCGGCCGCGATAGATCAGCGAGATGCGGTCGCAATATTCGGCCTCGTCCATGAAATGGGTGGTGACGAGCACCGTGACGCCCTTTTCGACCAGGGCGTTGATATGCGTCCAGAATTCGCGCCGGGTGATCGGATCGACGCCGGAGGTCGGTTCGTCGAGGAAGAGGGCGCGTGGCTCGTGCATGACGGCGCAGGCAAGCGCCAACCGCTGTTTCAGGCCAAGCGGCAGGTCCTTGGCCGGCTGGCTGACATGGCGCCCGAAATCGAAGATGCCGGCCATCAGCTCGATGCGCTCGCGCCGGTGTCTTCCGCGAAGGCCATAGACGCCGGAGAAGAATTCGAGGTTCTGCATGACGGTCAGATCGCCGTAGAGCGAGAATTTCTGCGCCATATAGCCAAGCTGGTTGCGGGCCTCGGCGGCATCGCGGCGAAGGTCGAAACCGGCAACGCGGCCTTCTCCGCCGGTCGGCTTCAACAGGCCGCAGAGCATCTTGAAGGTGGTGGATTTGCCGGCGCCGTTCGGGCCGAGCAGGCCGAAGATTTCGCCGCGGCGGATATCGAAGCTGATATTGTCGGCAGCGGTGAAATCGCCGAAGCGCTTGGTCAGCCCCTTGGCCTCGATCACCGGCCGGTCGTCATCGCCCTTCGTCGGCTCTTGCGCCTCGGCCAGCCTCGAACGGCCGCCAGGACCACCGCCCAGCATGTCGATGAAAGCATCCTCGAAGCGCGGCGGGGCAGGGGTGAGCGTTGCGCCATCGCCGGCCGAGCCGATATCCGGTTTCTTGTCCCTGGCGGCGACGAGGCGGATCGCTTCGCCCTGGATCACGCCGTCGATGACGCCATCGGCCTGCAGAAGCCCGGCGAGCACCTGCCGGCGGCGCCCTGTCATGCCCGAGACGCGGAAAACCCGGTCGTTGACGCGACCGGTCATGTCATCAGGTTTTCCCGAAAAGAGCAGCTTTCCCTGGTTCAAGAGCAGCACATGGTCGCAGGCTTCAGCTTCGTCGAGATAGGCGGTCGACCAAAGGACGCCGATGCCTTCCTTCGTCAGGTTCTCGACCATCTTCCAGAGGTCGCGGCGCGAGATCGGGTCGACGCCGACGCCCGGCTCGTCGAGCAGCAGCAGGCGCGGCTTCTTCAGAAGCGCGCAGGCAAGGCCGAGCTTCTGCTTCATGCCGCCGGAGAGCTTTCCGGCGAGCCTACCGGTGAAACGCTTGAGGTCGGTAAAAGTGAGCAGCTCGTCGAAGGCGCTTGCGCGTTCGCTCTTCGGCAGGCCCCGCAGATCGGCATAGAGATCGAGGTTTTCCTGCACCGAAAGGTCCTCATAGAGACCGAAGCGCTGCGGCATGTAGCCGATCGCCGCCTGGATGCCGGCGGGGTTCTTGCGCGTGTCGAAGCCGAGAACCTCCATCGTTCCCGTGTCGGGCAGCATCAGGCCAGTCATCAGGCGGATCAGCGTCGTTTTGCCGGCGCCGTCAGGGCCGACGAGACCGGTGATTGCGCCGCCGCCGATCATGCCGGAGACGGCGTCAAGAGCGGCTGGCGCATCGCCGAAGCGCTTGGTGACACCGTCGATCCGGACGAGCGGCTTGTCGCCCCGGCCGGTCTCGGCGGCGGTCATTGTCCGCCCGCCGTCGGCGTGGGAAAACGCACGGTGACCGGCATGCCCTGGCGCAGATCCGGGCCGGGCTTGTCGATGACAACACGCAGGCGATAGACGAGGTCGGTCCTAAGTTCCGGCGTTTCCACCGATTTCGGGGTGAATTCGGCAACCGGCGAGATGAAGCCTATCGTGCCTTCATAGGGTTTGTCGGGCGCCGTATCGGAGGTGACCGCAACCTTCATGCCGGGATGGATGCGGCCGAGATCGGGCTCGGCGACATAGGTGCGTACCCAGACGGGTTCTGTCAGCGACAACACGAAGACGGTGTCGGCGGGGGAAACGATCGCGCCATTTTCCCGGACGCGGGAGAGCATGACGCCGTCGTTCGGCGCGCGCAGTTCGGTATCATCAAGCGAGGTGCGGGCCGAGGCAAGCGTTGCCTGCGCCGCCTTCAACTGGGCGTCGGCGGCGGTGATATCCTCGACACGGGAGCCTTCCAGCAGGAGTTTCAACGCCTCGTTGGCGGAGTCGGAGCGTGCGGCGGCCATGGCCCTTGCAGCGGTCGCCTGATCAAGGCTGGCCTCGGAGATCGTGCCCTGCGGGCGCAACTGGCGGGCGCGGTCATAGGCGAGATTGGCATTGCGGAGATCGGCGATACTTTCGTCATAGGCGGCGCGCGCCTGGGCGATCTCTGTCGGCCGCGGACCGGCCTTCAGCTTGTCGAGCGTTGCCTGGAGGGCTGCGACATTGGCTTCGCCCGAGCGGACCGCGAATTCATAGGGTGCTGCATCGAGCTTTGCCAGAACCGTTCCCGTTTTGACGACGTCACCTTCGTCGGCGTGGAGTTCGGCGAGACGGCCGCTGACACGGAACCCGAGCGAGACCTGGCGGATATCGACATTGCCGTAAAGGACGAATTCGCGGCTGGGCTCAGGCAACCAGCCGAGCTTTTGGGGCAGGGCGTACCACCAGGCGGCGGCACCCGCCGCAACGAGGAGAAGGATGGCGATGGGAAGGATGCGTTTCATGCTGCACTTCCTTTCGATGCACCGATGGCATCGACCAGCTCTGCGGCGAGGCCGCGCACGGTTTCCACCTGTTCCGGGCCGACGCCGTCCCACTCCATCTGGGCGAGCACGGCTGCATGGGCGACGCGAAAGACGAGAATGCTGCCGAGAAGGGCGAAGGTGCGAAGGCGCACATGTTCCGAAGCGGGATCCTCATGAAGGATGGCGCCGATCAGCCGTCGGCCCATCTCGATCATCGGCCGCATGAGTCCCTGATAGACCCGTGTGAAGGCTTCTGTCGGCTCCATCTGCTCGCGGATGAGGAAGCGCGCCCAGGATTCGGACTCCTTGCCGACGAACAGCGTCACCATGGTCTGCAAAATCTCGGTCAGGAAATGGCGAGCCTCCGCTTCACCAAGCGGTTTGCCTGCAGCATCGAGCGCCAGCAGATGCGCGCCGACGCGCGCCCTCATGTCACCGACATGCGTATTGATCCGCATCATCAGATATTCGGCGGTGGCGATGTAGAGACCTTCCTTACTGCCGAAATAATAGGGGATTGCCTGCAGGTTGACGCCGGCCGCTTCCGTGAGCTGGCGCGTCGAAGCGCCGTCGAAGCCATAACGGCCGAAGACGTCGAGGGCGGCGGACAGCATCTTCTGACGCGCGATCTCGGCACGGGCGGAAGCCGGTGACTGGTTGTCGTGTTCTTGGGTCATGCCAGTTTTATAACGCCGATACAAAAATAAGTCAATCGAATGATATATTTTGGAAGCGATGTTATCGGCCGATGCCTTTGCTGAGGCAAAGGCAAGAACGTGGCATCGCTCATGGCTTGACGCGTGATCTGATTAGGGATGAGATATGCCGTTCAGCGGTTCAGCGTCAATTCGGATCAGGGCGATCTCAGCTGTTCTGGAAAACGTTCGGAAACAAGGCAAAGAGACCCGTGGGAACGGGTCTCTCAGGGTACCAAGCCTCGGGGTCGGCTGCCAACAGGTAGCGATACAATATCGCTAATTTTCACGGCACTAATATGTCTTGTGCCGACCGGCTGCGAAACAAAAAGCCCGCCACTTTTTCGTGATCCTTGCGGCACTGTTTTGACACAAAACTGCCTTGCTCTTTCCGTATCTCCGGTTCGATGCGTATTCAGATTTATATTATCGCGCTGCTGCTTAGCGCCATCATGTGGTCGATCTCGTTCGATGCGGCCCGCGAATCCTATCATGCCGCGCAAAGCGCGGGAGTGATGCCGAACCTGCATATCAACAAGAAGCTGGATCGTATTTTGTAGACTGCGATACAGCGTCCAGGTCATTGCCGATGTTGCATTCCCGCCCGCGGCCGGGACGTATTTCCTTATGCGCTCGCGAGCCTTCCGGACAGAAAGTCAAATTTCGTAAAATTTGACCGATCTGCTTAAAAGCCCTGAAAATACTGATGTGTAGAGTGGTCTCATGAAAGCGACCGAAGCGTGGACAGACGCGTCGATCGTTTGGAGCCGGGCAAACCGAACGCCCGCTGATCCGCAAACGGGGACTTCAACATGCACAGACCTCTTGCCGCCATCGCCTTGACCCTGACCATCACTGCCGCTGCCGACCCGGCATTCGCCGTCGGCCCCGCCAGCCTTGCCCGCGACCTGATGTACACCTCCGCCATCGGCCATTCGCCCGAGGTTCCGTTGACGACCCGCGCCGGTTTCGTGCGCCCTGGCGTTCCGTTCGTCCTGCGCAGCCCCGCTGCGATCGAGGGCGAGGGCTACCGGCTCAAGACCTATTCGCGGAGCCTCACCGTTGTCGTCGACTATGTGTTTTCGACGGCGGTCGATGCCGTACAAGCGGTTGCGTTTCTGCGCTGACACCTGACTAGATTCTAGGTCGATCCGACCTAGAATTATGCTGATCTATGCGCCGAGTTCGCTGCGTACGTCGAGATACCAGTCGACGAAGGCCTTGACGCCGACATCCAGGGTCGTATCCGGCTTGTATCCGGTCAGCGCGACCAACAGATCGGGAGCTGCGAAGGTGCGCGGCACGTCACCCTTCTGCATTGCCAGCATCTTGCGAATGGCAGGACGGCCGAGCGCCTTTTCCACCGTTTCGACGAAATCCATCAGGCTGACCGGCTGGCCTCCGCCAATATTGACCACACGGAAGGGCGCTTGGCGCGAGAGCGTTTCGACAGCCGTGTTTTCGAGGCGATTTTCCTCGGACGGGACGACCGCCGATAGCCTGACGATCGCCTCGATGAGATCGTCTATATACGTGAAGTCACGGCTCATATTGCCTTCGCCATAGATTTCTATCGGCTGGCCTTCAAGCATGTTCTTGGTAAATTTGAACAGCGCCATGTCGGGCCGGCCCCACGGGCCATAAACGGTGAAAAAACGAAAAGCCGTGGTCGGAATTTTGTGAAGATGGGCATAGCTGTGCGCCATCAGTTCCATCGATTTCTTCGTCGCCGCATAGATGGTCAGCGGCTCGTCGGCGCGATCGGTCTCGCGAAAAGGGACGGTCGCATTGGCGCCATAGATCGATGATGTCGAGGCCAGCATCAGATGGCGGATTTCGACGCGCCGCGCGATTTCCATGATGTTCCACGAGCCTTCGACGTTCGAACGAAGATAGGCTTCGGGATTTTCCAGGCTGTAGCGCACGCCGGCCTGTGCGGCGAGGTGAATCAGGATGTCGGGCTTGGCCGCCAGAACAGCCGCTTCCAGCGCCGGCCGGTCCTCGAGCATTGATATGACGGGTTTGAAGGCCGGAAACTGGGAGAGTGCCGCATGGCGCATCTCCTTGAGCTTGACGTTGTAATAGGGAGTCAGGCCGTCGAAGCCTGTGACGTCATGCCCCTCTTGCAGCAGGCGCCTGGCCAGATGAAAACCGATAAAGCCGGCAGTCCCTGTAATGAAGTAGCGCATTCCCACCTTTTCTCGACTTCCTGCCGACGGCAAAGAGCCGATTCCGTATCAAGTGACCCCACTTACAAGATAAAAATAGGCCGAGTCGATAGGTCTTTGAACGAGAAGGCCACAGCACCGTCTCTACCGCGGCGGACTGTCCGCTGTTGCCTTGCCGGATGAGGGCGGGACCATCGATATCGTCTGTCGGTCAGCCGCAACTCCCCGGCCGTTATGCTGCATTGCAACATGGTGGCTTGCATGTTATGGCCGGCCGGTCGTCTGCAAGCAGGTCAGGATCGATGAGAGATATAATTTATTGGATTCTCTGCGCGTTTCTGACCGTTGCCATCGCCATCGTGTCGTTACGCTATGTCACGAACTTCTGGCTTCTGTCCTTCGTCTACAGCTTTCAATTTCACCTCGGCGTCGTGTTCGTCGCCGCCAGTCTCGTCGTTCTGACTATCAAAAGGCAGATTTACGGCTTTATCCTTCTGCTTGCCTCGCTTCTTCTCATCGCTCACGGCGTCATCATGCTGCGCGAGTTCTCGCAGGACGACAGAGGCGCCGACAGGCCGCCGCTTTTTCGTCTGATGTCGTTCAACATCGCGATCGACAACTGGAAAAACTCGACTGAAATCACCGACATGGTGATCGCGTCGAATGCCGACGTCGTTAATCTGCTCGAAGCCAAGCCGCTGACGTTTCACCTGCAGCAATTGTTCAAGACCTATCCCTACCATATCGGCTGCGATGCCGGGAAGGATACATGCGATACGCTGGTGCTGTCCAAACGCCCCTTTGTCAGCCGGCAGGTCGCGAGCATGGGCAGTCTTCGAAAAAACAGGCTGGTCGTAGCAAGCGTCGACTTCGGCGGCGAAACTATCAATCTCGTTTCGGCGCACCTGACCAAACCATATTTCGACGATTTCCAGATGGCTGAATTGGAAGATCTCGGCAACGCGCTTGGCTCGATCGACGGCCCGCTGGTGCTGTCAGGCGATTTCAACTCCTCGGCGATCGCCCCGAGCATCCAAGCTTTCCTGCGCGAGCAGAAGCTGAAAACGATCACGCCAGAACCGGCAACATGGCCGATCGGCGCCGGCGCGCTGGGGATCGCCATCGACCACGTATTTGCACGCGCGCCGCTTCATCTGACATCGCTGAAACGTCTCGACGACAATCTCGGCTCGAACCATTCGGGCTTGATCGCCGACTTCGCTCTCGACAAGGACGGCGGAACTTCAACGGCAAAATGACTTTACCTGCGCAAGAAAATCCTGCCGGGGCTACAGATCAGAATCTGGTTCGGCCGCCTTTTTTGTCGATCATTTGAAACCTCTTGCCGTCGGTCTTCACGTTGACGCAATCGGTCTTCTTGCTGGGAAACAGGACGCACACCTGGCCATTGGTTATCTTGTAGCCATTCTTATTGCCGTCGCGATATTCGTAGCCGTTCTTGCTTTCTTTCAGTTCGGACGTACCGGGCAGGTGCTGGCGAATTTCCGACTCGCTTGCGGTTCGCATGCTTGCCGTTTCGGCAAACGCCATTCCTGGCACCATAATTGCAAGAAATCCGGCGAGGACGGGCAAGGTACGCATCAGGGGGATATCTCCGGTCATGTCTGTCGGTACATCCATTCTACGAGAACCCCAAGAGGAAATTCAACAGCGAGGATGGTCGCGCCGAAAAGGCCCGACCATCGCTCCGGCTGCGATTTTACGTCCTTCCAAACTCATCGACGATACGAATGATGTCGTCCTCGCCGAGGTAGGAGCCCGTCTGAACCTCGATGAGCTCGAGAAGAATCTTGCCGGGGTTGGCGAGGCGGTGGACTTCGCCCAGCGGAATGTAGACGCTTTCGTTCTCGCGCAGCATACGCACGTTCTCGCCGACCGTCACCTCAGCCGTTCCCTTGACGACGATCCAGTGTTCGGAGCGATGGTGGTGTTTTTGCAGCGAAAGCTTCTTGCCCGGCGTGACGAAGATGCGCTTCACCTGGAAGCGATCGCCGTTGAAGATGGAGGTATAGCCGCCCCACGGGCGATAGGATGTCGGATGGGTTTCGGCGAATTTCGCAGTAGTGGAAGACGAGGCCAGCATTTTAACCAATTGTCCAACATTCTGGCTGTCTTTAAGCGGCCCGACATAGACGGCGTCCTCGCTGGCGATGACGGCGACATCCTCCATGCCCTGGACGGCAAGATGCACGCCATGGGTCATGACGAGCGAGTTGCGGGTATTGACGACGGTGGTGTTTGCAGCGGCGACATTGCCGTTGTTGTCGCGTGCGCCTGATTTCCAGACGGCATCCCAGCTTCCCATGTCCGACCATTTGAACGGCGAGGGGACGACGGCGGCCTTGGAGGTCTTTTCCATGATCGCATAGTCGATGGAGATATCGGGGCTCTTGGCGAAATGGTCGGCGTCGAGGCGGGTAAAATCAAGGTCGCGGCTTGCCTTCGAAACGGCCTTGCTGGCCGCCTTCAGCACATCGGGCGCATATTCCTGCAGTTCGGCGATGAGTTCCGTCACCGGGAACATGAAGATGCCCGAGTTCCAGTAGAAGCCGCCGTCGGCGAGCATCTGCTCGGCCTTCTCGAGTGCCGGCTTTTCGATAAAGCGCTTGACCTTGTGCGCACCGTTTTTGAGCGCGTCGCCGATCTCGATATAGCCGTAGCCTGTCGCCGGCTCCGTGGGGTTGATGCCGAAAGTGACGAGGCTGCCTTCGGCAGCGGCATCGCGGGCGATGCGGATGCAATCGAAATAGCTCTCATCGGCAAGGATCTCGTGATCCGAGGCGAGCATCTGGATAATAGTGCCCTTGCCGAACAGCTCGCCAGCGAGCGTTGCAGCGGCGGCCACTGCCGCGGCAGTGTTGCGGGCGACCGGTTCGAGCAGCACGGCAGCGAGTGGGACGGCGAGCGCACGGGCCTGCTCGGCGACCAGGAAGCGGAATTCCTCATTGGTGACAACGATCGGGGCTTCATAGAGCTCCGGATTGGAAACGCGTTCGAGGGTTTCCTGAAACAGCGTCTTGTCGCCGACGAATTGGATGAATTGTTTCGGTGCGGTGGCACGGGAAAGCGGCCAGAGCCGCGTGCCTTTGCCGCCGGCCATGATCACGGGAACGATTTTCTGCGTCATAGGCGGGTTCCTTGAAAATAAACGGCTTGTTCGTCGCATGTTAGCGGGCGCCTGCCCAGTCTGTTATTCGATTGAGCCCTGTATTCAGCAGCTCCAGGGCTGCAGCTTCGCTGCCGGCCTCCGTGTAGCAACGCATTTCCGGCGCATTGCCGGACGGGCGGAAATGAATGATGCCGCCATCCCTCAGCGTCACCCGAAGTCCGTCGATGTCGGATTTCGTCGCTACCTCGCCGATCGGCTGCAGGAAAGCCGAGAGATTTTCGTCCGAAGCGCGCAGATGCTCCATCAGCGCGGCACTCGTCTCCAGTGGAAAATTCTCCAGGCGGTCGGCGGCGGCAAAGGGCAGGCGATAGGAGGCGGCTACGGCCGAAAGCGGCTGCTTGCGGGTGGCGGCGAGCGACAGGATCGCGAGCATCGGGATAAAACAATCGCGCGTCGGCAAGGCGCGCACGGCTCTGTCGTTGATATTGAAAGGGGTTGCAGTCAGCAGGCCGCCATTGGCTTCAAAGCCCATGACATGATCTTCGCCGGCCGCCACGGCCTCTTCCATGCCTGAAATGACGAAGGGTGAGCCGACGCGGGTGCGCCGGACGGCGAAAGAGCCCGCGGCCTCGATGCCGGAATTGGAGGTAACCGGTGTCACCACCGTGCCGGCACCGAGGAAATTGGCTGCCACAAGGCCGAGAAGGTCACCGCGCAACGGCGTGCCGGTTTCGTCTGCGACCAGCGGGCGGTCGCCGTCGCCATCGGTCGAGACGATCGCATCGAACTTGTGCTCGGACACCCAGCGCTTCATCAGCGTGATCGTCTCGTCGGAAACGGCTTCGGTGTCGACGGGAATGAAACTCTCCGAACGTCCAAGAGCGGTGATCTCGGCGCCGTAATGGGCGAGAACATCAACCAACAGATCGCGGGCGACGCTGCTGTGCTGGTAGACACCGATCTTCATGCCGGACAGCGCGCCCTGCGGAAGCAGGGCTGCATTGCGTTCGAAAAAGAGCTGCCGGCAGATCGCTTCATGCTCCTCCGTCCCGGCTGGCGCCTGCGTCACCGCTTCACCGGTTCGCTCGATCTCGGCCGCCAATGCGGTGATAGCAGCCTCGTCCGATTTGTCGATCTCACCATCCGGGCGATAGAATTTGATGCCGTTGCGGTCCGCCGGAATATGCGAGCCGGTAACCATCAGGCAGGCGGCGTTGCTCTCGAGGCCATAGAGGGCAAGGGCGGGTGTGGGGACGGTGCCGCAGTCGAATATCCGGAAGCCGAGCGCGGCAAGCGCACCGGCACAATTCCCGGAGATTTCAGGGCTTGAATCGCGAAAATCGCGGCCGATTAGAATGACGTCGCCGGCCCGCGCCTTGCCGGTCTGCAGCAGATATTTGCCGAATGCGGTGGCGTAGAGGGCGGAGGCGCGTCCCTTGAGGTCGACTGAAAGTCCGCGAAGGCCGCTCGTGCCGAATTTCATGGGAAGACATGGCTCCGATTTCACGATCAAAGTTCTACTCAGGCCGCCTGCCGGCGTAAATACCAAAGCCATCATATAGTTAAATACGGACGACGGTGCCTCGGATAGCCTCTTGCAATCTTATCTCACCGAATTCTGGAGGTGTAGACCCATTGCCGCGCCGGCAGGCATTGCAGCGTAGATCGATCTTGTTAGAACCGTGTGTCCGTTGTTTCGTCATATGCGAAGGATTTTCCTAGATGAGCGATACATCCGTCAGTCTCGAGGAGAGCTGGAAAGCCGCGCTGGAGGGGGAGTTTTCAAGCCCCTATATGCAACAGCTCAAATCCTTCCTCGTCGCGCAGAAGCAGGTCGGCAAGCGGATTTTCCCCAAGGGCAGCGAATATTTCCGCGCCCTCGATCTGACGCCGATCTCCAACGTCAAGGCCGTCATCCTCGGCCAGGACCCGTATCATGGACTCGGGCAAGCCCATGGACTGTGTTTCAGTGTCCGGCCCGGCGTGCGCATACCGCCCTCCCTGGTCAATATCTACAAGGAGATGGAGACGGATCTTGGCATCGCGCCGGCACGTCACGGTTTTCTCGAACATTGGGCAAAGCAGGGCGTACTCCTACTAAACAGCGTGCTGACCGTCGAGGAAGGGCAGGCGGCTGCTCATCAGGGCAAGGGGTGGGAACGCTTCACCGACGCCGTCATCCGCAAGGTCAACGATGAATGCGAATCCGTGGTCTTCATGCTGTGGGGTTCCTATGCCCAACGCAAGGCCGCCTTTGTCGATACGACGCGGCATCTCGTGCTCCGGGCGCCGCATCCCTCGCCGCTTTCGGCCCATAACGGTTTTTTTGGCTGCGGGCATTTTTCGAAGGCGAATACGTTCCTGCAGTCGCGCGGACGTGCGCCGATCGACTGGCAATTGCCGGCCGATCCCCATGGGGCGTAGATGTGAACGGACTTTGGCGTTCGTTCACTAAAAGAAGACAATGCGTTTTGGTCTACGGGTCTGTTCTACGGGAGTTTCAGCGCGCATCTTAGCCTCATCGAAAGCCCGCAACGGCGGGCATGAAAGGGGTTTGACATGCTCGATCAGATCAAGGGTCTGCACCACGTCACGTCGATGGCGCAGGATGCCCGCACCAACAACCAGTTTTTCACTACTGCGCTCGGCCTGCGACGCGTCAAGAAGACGGTGAATTTCGACGCGCCCGATGTCTATCACCTCTATTATGGTGACGAGACTGGTGCGCCCGGCACGGTCATGACCTATTTCCCGTTCCCGAAGATGGCGCAGGGCCGTCCCGGTACCGGCGAAGTCGGCACGACGGTATTTTCCGTTCCACAGGGCTCGCTCGGCTTCTGGAGCGATCGCTTTGCCGCGCTTGGTGTCGGTGGCCTGAAGGCCGAGGAAAGTTTCGGCGAAAAACGGCTGAACTTCTCCGGCCCGGATGGCGATGGCTTCGCGCTCGTCGAGGTCAAGGATGACGCCCGCCAGGCCTGGACACATGGCGGCGTCAGCGAAGACCATGCCATTTACGGCTTCCACTCCGTCGCCATGCGGCTGAGGGACGAAGGCGCTACGGCCGAACTCTTGAAGTTCATGGGTTACGAGGTCGCCGAGGAAAGGGACGGCGTCAAGCGGCTGATCAAGCCCTCCGGCAATGGCGCGCATCTCATCGATCTCGAGACCATGCCGAACATTGCCCGTGCCCTTCCGGGTGCCGGCTCCGTCCACCATGTCGCCTTCGCCGTCGAAAACCGCGAGAAGCAACTCGAAGTGCGCAAGGCGCTGATGGACACCGGCTATCAGGTCACGCCGGTGATCGACCGCGATTATTTCTCGGCGATCTATTTCCGCACGCCGGGGGGCGTGCTGTTCGAGGTCGCGACCAATGAGCCCGGCTTCGACCGCGACGAGGACACGGCTCATCTTGGCGAAGCCCTGAAACTGCCGCAGCAGCACGCCCATCTTCGCGCGCTGCTCGAGCAGCATCTGCAGCCGCTCGAAGTGTGAGGAGAGGCGATATGACCGAAACCGGATATGTGCACCGGCTGCATGCCGGTGCACCTGATAAACCCATCCTGCTGGTGCTGCACGGCACCGGCGGCGACGAGAACCAGTTCTTCGACTTCGGTCGGCGCCTGCTGCCTGAAGCAACGATTCTCTCGCCGCGCGGCGATGTTTCCGAACTTGGCGCGGCGCGGTTCTTTCGCCGCACCGGGGAGGGGGTCTACGACATGCCCGATCTCTCACGCGCGACGGAGAAGATGGCCGCCTACATCAAGGCATTCGCTGACGAGTACCGGGCTTCCCATATTCTCGGCCTGGGTTTTTCGAACGGCGCAAATATTCTTGCCAATGTCCTGATCGAGAAGGGTATCTTCGATGCCGCGGTTCTGATGCACCCGCTCATTCCGTTTCAACCCGAAGCCCAGTCGACGCTGGCGGGAAGAAAGGTGCTGATGACGGCCGGGCAACGGGATCCTATCGCGCCCATCTCCATGACCGAGGCGCTGTCCGAACATCTGAAAAACCGAGGGGCGGAGATCAGGGTGGTCTGGCATCCCGGCGGTCACGAGATTGCGCCGCTCGAGATCAATGCGGTCCGCGATTTTCTCGGCGGTTATTGACGGCGCGCACCATCGGTCGGCGGGAGACTGGTTTGCGGGACCGGCGAATGCCGGTCCCGCATCTTTGCTGAAACAAGGAGCCTATCGTCGTGATCGATAGGACATTAGGGGCGAGGAGGATATTTGCCCCTGATTGCCTTCATGTAGAAATTTCCCGGTGATTCCGCCATCGTCAACCCGACGACGACGCCCTTGGGGACGCCTTCATATTCTCGCCTTTGACCGTTGGTCAGATAGACCCGTAGATGCCGGCTGTCTTCGTCGTAGGCAATCGCCTCGATAAGTTTCGAATCAACCGCAGTTTCCACTTTGCACCCCGCAATTTTGGATCTGAGATTCCTGATCAAGAAATGTCATTCACACTCGCAACGTGCCATCATTATGCTGCGCTGCGGGGGCGTCAAGCGTCATCTTCTTTAACGTTCATTTTTTCCTGATGGCTCTCGTTATAGTTGATTTTTGCAGCTTTTTCGAAGGTGTGGCCTGTGGAAATCCGATACCTGTGGCTTCTCCATTTGGGGAATATTAGCCGAGAATGTCGCGAGAAACACAATAATCGCCGGCTTAACGCCGGATTAACCATCATATCGCAAACTATAGCGTATTATTAACCGCAGCACCCTCCGAAGTATGAATGATTACATCCGCAAGGCGGAGCGTGACCTCGCCGCTGCAACGGCCGATATCGGCGTTGCCGAGTCGCAGGCGCTGCGTGCTCAGGTGAAGACCACGCAGGAGACTCTTGCGCTTTCAATCGGGAGCTACAAGGATGGACAATCATCCTTGCTTGATGTGCTGGATGCGAGCGTTCGGCCGCGACCAGTCAGGCCAACCTGGCGCAGGCGGTGCAGCAAATGGCGAAGGACTATGTCACTCTGAATGTGGCAATTGGTTCGGTTACAACTTCGGTGGGGCCGCGATCAGGCCAAATTCTTATGAACACTGAGCCTCATGCCGTTTCAGCGATGGATAAGAGATGGATTATTTCCGCAAACCGCCATTCGGTCGGGTCTCATAAATGGGTTCCATGTTTAACTATCTAGCGCCGTGGCGACAACAGATACCGATACTGGCTGGCAACCGTAAAAGACGCGCTCGGCTGACATTTGCCGAAGGCGAATTCGCTGCGGTCTACGCGATGAGCGATGTTCACGGATGTTATAAAGAACTCGTCGAGGCACATCGCCGCATCGAGGAGGATGCCGCCCGCATTCCGGGGCCGAAACTCATCGTCATGCTCGGCGATTATGTCGATCGCGGGCCGGATTCGAGCGCGGTGTTGGAGTTCCTGAGCAAGACCCCGCCGCCGGGGTTTCAACGTTTCGTCCTGTGCGGCAATCATGACGCGGAGCTGGTGAAGCTCTATCGCAAACCGGCGCGCATTCTCGAATGGCTCGGCTTTGCCGGAACGGAGACGCTGCACTCTTACGGTATCGATATCGAGCATCTGCTGCAGTCGGCGGCTGGAAGCGAAACAATCGCCCGCGTCATTCGCAACATGATACCCGAGCGGCATATCCAATTTCTGGAATCGCTGCCGGTCATGCTGCGGATGGGAAGGATCCTCTTTGTTCATGCGGGCATCCAGCCGGGCGTCGAGCTCAAGAGGCAGAAAGACAGCGACCTTATGTGGATCCGTCAGCCCTTTCTGGATGAAGGGCCGCAGCTTCCTGTCCTGGTGATTCATGGGCACACCCCGGCGCGAATCCCGACATTCGGTCCGCAGCGCATCGGTATCGACACCGCAGTTTCGGCGACGGGCCGGCTGACCGTGCTGACGATAAAGGGGACGCGGGTCGGAATTCTTTAAATCGGCGAGCATGGTGTCGTCCGAAAACGCCTACAATTTTCGGCGTCATGCTCAAAACCAAACGCCGCGGATTATGCTCCGCGGCGTCAGGACGATCAGATGTTCAGGAGGCTATCTCAGGCGCCGGTCGCTTCCTGATAAAAGTTGGTGCCGATGCCGGTATAGGTAAAGCCGTGTTTGCGAACCTCGTCGCTGCGGTAGATATTGCGCAGATCGACCAGGATCGGAGCGCGCATCGACTGCTTCAGGCGATTGAAATCGAGCGCGCGGAACTGGTTCCATTCGGTGACGATGACAAGCGCATCCGCACCAGCGGCCGCTTCATAGGGACCGCTCGCATATTCGATGTTCTCGATCACCTTGCGGGCGTTTTCCATGCCCTCGGGATCGTAGCCGACCACTTGCGCGCCGTTGTCCTGCAGGGTCTGGATGACTGCGATCGCCGGGCTGTCGCGCATATCGTCGGTGTTCGGCTTGAAGGTCAGGCCGAGGATCGCGATCTTCTTGCCGCGAATGTCTCCACCGACGGCCGAAATGACTTTGCGTCCCATCGCCCGCTTGCGGTTGTCATTGATCGAGATCGTCGTCTCGATGAGACGCATCGGCGCGTCGTAATCCTGCGCCGTCTTGGCAAGGGCAAGCGTATCCTTGGGGAAGCACGAACCGCCGTAACCCGGGCCGGCATGCAGGAACTTGGAGCCGATACGGCCGTCGAGACCGATTCCGCGCGAAACGTCCTGGACGTTAGCGTCGACCCGTTCGCAGAGATCGGCAATCTCGTTGATGAAGGTGATCTTCATCGCGAGAAAGGCATTGGCCGCATATTTGATCAGTTCCGAGGTGCGGCGGGTGGTGAAGACCAAGGGGGCCTGGTTGAGATAGAGCGGGCGGTAGACCTCGGTCATGGTTTCGCGAGCCCGGTCGTCGTTCAGGCCGACGACGATACGGTCGGGACGCTTGAAGTCTTCGATCGCCGCACCTTCACGCAGGAATTCCGGATTGGAAACGACGGCGACATCCGCCGCAGGATTGGTTTCGCGCATGATGCGCTCGACCTCGTCTCCGGTGCCGACCGGCACCGTCGACTTGGTGACGATAACGGTGAAGCCTTCCACATAGGTGGCAATCTCGCGTGCCGCGGCGTAGACATAGGAAAGGTCTGCGTGGCCGTCGCCGCGCCTGGACGGCGTGCCGACTGCGATGAACACGACATCGGCGCTGCGGACGCTTTCGCCGACATCCGTCGAAAACGATAGCCGGCCGGTGCTGGTATTTTCCGCGACCAATTGCTCCAGGCCCGGCTCGTAGATCGGAATGCGGCCTTCGCGAAGGGCTTCGATCTTACTCAGATCCTTGTCCACGCAGATGACGTCGTGGCCGAAATCCGCAAAGCAAACGCCTGAAACGAGGCCGACATAGCCTGATCCAATCATCGTGATGCGCATATTTCCCTCAAATCATTAGAGTAGAACGTCATGCTGCGTCGCAGCATGACGTTCGTCATAGTTAATCTGGACGAAAAGACAATACCGAAGATCGCCTGAAACCCACATCGGAAATCGAACTCCGGGCACCGCAACTTGCCGCGCGCTGCCCCGTCGACAGCCCAAACATAGGTTTGTGTGGGCGATATGACAAGTCGAGCGGCTCGTCAGAGCAGGCTCGACTTCAATCCGGAAACAGGATCAATCAGTCTATGTCGCTGTCTCGGCTGTTATAGCCGGTACCAGACATAGGGGTCTGTTCCCGATTGGATCTTGTCCCAGCGCAGATCGGTATCGCGCCAGTTCTTGATGCTGCTTTTCCTGTTGTCGAGCACGAGATCGCCCTTGTCGGTTCTGACGACGAGGACCGCGTGTCCTTCACCGGAGGGCGTATATGCCGTCGCGATCCGCAAAGCGCGCGACGACCAGCCCATCGCGATCAGCCGGCTGCGTTTGGTCAATGCGAAATCTTCGCAGTCGCCGCTGCGCACATTCACCTTCCAGACGTCGCCATTCAGTTCGTTGCGGGGGTCGTTCCGGCCGATCATCGTACGATTGACGGCGGTGTTGACGTCCTTCAGTTGCAGCATTTGCTTGTCAGTCATCGCAACGACCGCCAAACCATTGTTATCGCGGCATTCAGTCGGGTTCTGGGCGCAGAACAGCACCTGGGCGAAAGGTGGAATGATCGTGCCTTTTTCAGAGATATAACTGACCGCCGAACTACCGGTCAGACCGCGGGCAAAACTTGCGGGACCGGCGGCAAATGCCGAGCATGCATTGCCTGCTGTAAAGGCCAGTGCCAGAAGTGTAACGACTGTTTTCTTCATCTCTTAAATCCCCGTTACGGGCAACCGATTGAGATCAGGCTTGCCTTTTGTCTCAGTCAATGGCATGGCGACTTAGTGATCTGCCAAGTATTGGCTGCAGAACGTCTGTCCCGTTCCTGCTGCTTCAAGGAGCATAGCCAGGGCTTGTCTCGATTGATTTAAACGTTTCGCGACAATTTTAAATGATGTGGAATTCTGTTGCACTTTAACACGCAGGCGCTTGATATGCAACTTATGTTAGTACGGGAATATTGACCGTACTGGTTGTAGGCCCCTCATTCCCGCTGCTGCCGGTGAGCGAATTCAAATGTTATCCAACCTCATCAACAGGCAGATCATGCGGGAGGTGATCCTCGTTGTCTTCATTTGCCTGGTGATATTGACTTTTATTCCGTTCGGAAGCGTCACGCCCTTTCCCTTCGCCTTCGCTGCAATCGGAATGTTTGTGCTGGCGATTATTTCCGCGCTGTTGTTCGGGGAGCCGAGGCAGACCAGATCGGTTTTCAGCATCGCTTTGTTTCTACTCGTCGTGCTGACAGGCTGGACGTTCATCCAGACCATCGAACTGCCTTCCAATTGGTTGGCCAATCCTGCCTGGAGTGCTGCGCGTGATCTGGCAGGTGTCCAGTACGCAGCGATCTCGGTCGAACCGGCCGACACGCTTGCGTCGATCCTGTGGATCGCCCTGCCTTTCGTCACATTTCTGACCGGGCTGCTCTTATGCGATACCGATCAGCGCGCGCGGAAAGTGCTGACGGGGCTCGGGCTTACGGCGGGCATTGTCGCTGTTTTCGGCCTTCTGCAGTTTTTGCTGTTTCCCAACATCCTGATTGTCGTGGAGAAACGCGCCTACCTCGACAGCCTGACTGCGGTCTTCGTCAACCGCAATACCGCCGCGACCTTCCTCGGGCTTGGAACGCTGCTGATGCTGACCCTGGTCAGGGACATAGCTCGTTCCTATTCAAACTATCCGCCGGGCGAACCGGGCCGAAACGCGCTTCTCTTGAGATCGTGGATCTATATCCTGCTCTTGTGCGCATGCTTCACCGCGCTGATGCTAAGCCGCTCGCGCGCCGGGATATTTGCGACCTTTGTTGCCGCTCTCATCTATTTTCCATGGCTTGTCCTCAATTGGAACGGCTCGAGGCGTCATCTGAGACCGGCGCCAAGATGGCGTTCGTTGCTGATACTCCTCTCGGCGATTGGTTTCGTCGTACTGCTGCTGACGGTGTTTGCGGGCCAGGCGATATTGCGCGCGCAAGAGCGGCGACTCGAGGATGATGATCGGTTTTGCATTCTGCCTGGCATATGGCGTGCCATTTCGGATCATTGGTTGACAGGAACGGGGCTCGGAACTTTCCGGACCGTGTTTTCCGCCTACCGCGATCCGGCCTGCGGAATTTTCGGAGTCTTCGACCGCGCGCATAATTTCTATCTCGAAGGATTTCTAGGCCTCGGAATATTGTTCCCGATTGCGACGGTCTTTGCCTTCTCGGTGCTTGCCAGAGTGTTCCTGCGCGGGTTCGCCCAAAGACGGCGTCTCAGGCACTATGTGCTTCTTGGCCTGGCGGCGACCGTTTTGGTCGCCCTTCATGCGGCGGTCGATTTTTCGCTGCAGATACCGGGTTTTGCGGTGTTTTACTCCGCCTTCCTGAGTGCTGTTGTCGCGATATGTCTGGGACGCAGCAACGGAGAGGCGGACATGGCATATGAGCGGCCGTTAACCACGTAAAGTTTAAATGGATGGATTTTAATAAGATTTTCGGAAAAGATCGATTGTGCAGGTGCGAACGGTTGACTCTGAAACCCCAGAAATTTTATAGCGGGTGCAGCCTTCGGATTGTTGCGACGCAAAAAGTCGGACCGAAGTCGTTTTTCGCTTCCTAAGGGGCTCGGCGTTGCCAGCCTGCCACAGTTAGGGGAATGTTAATCGGCTTTAAGTGTTATTGATCGGGGATTGTCTTGTATTTTGTCAGATTGCGGGGCAGTAGCTTCAGGGGCGTAAACGCAGGGTATTCTATGGGTTGTTCTCGTATCGGTAGTACACGCGTCGCCATTGTTGTAGCGCTAACGACTATATTGGCAAGCTGCACCTCGTTGCCAAGATCCGGTCCCGATCACAAAGACGTTGATCGAGATGCGGCGGTCAAAGTGACAACCAAGGAACGTCGCGTCGGTATTGACTACGCCCTGGTTGATCTCAGCAAGAACGTCCTGTCGTATTTTACCGCTCCCCAGCCGACATCGTTCAAAGGGTTTGGTGGAGGTCGAGGCGGGGCGCCTGAAATTCCGCTCGGTTACGGCGACGTCGTCCAGGTCGCCATCTTCGAAGCTCAGTCGGGCGGCCTCTTCATTCCGTCCGATGCAGGTAGCCGACCCGGCAATTACATTTCGCTGCCGGAGCAGACCATCGATAGAAACGGAACGATCACAATTCCCTATGCGGGTCGGGTTCCGGCTGCCGGTCGCCTGAAGGAGACCGTGGAGCAGGACGTCGAGGATCGCCTGGCGAGCCGCGCGATCGAACCGCAGGTGGTTATCACGACAACGACAAGCCGCTCCAGTCAGGTTGCTGTGCTCGGTGATGTCAACAATCCCCAGCGCGTCGAGATCAGCCCGGCCGGTGAGCGTGTTCTCGATATCATTTCCGCCGCGGGCGGTTTGACGACCAACAATATCGAAACGAATGTGACGCTGCAGCGCCGCGGCAAGACGGCAACCGTCGCCTACACTACGCTGTTGAAGAACCCGGCCGAAAATATCTATGTTGCGCCGGATGATACGATCTCGATCGATCATGAGCGCCGCACCTATCTTGCGCTCGGTGCCGCAGGCGTCAGCGGTCGCTTCGATTTCGAAGAGTCCAACCTGACCCTTGGAGAGGCAATCGCCAAGGCGGGCGGCCTACGCGACGACCGCGCCGACCCGGCTCAGGTCCTGCTCTATCGTCTTGTCCCGAAGAAAACGGTTCAAGCGATGCATGTGGACACGACGAGATTTTCTGGTGAAATGGTTCCGGTGATCATTCGTGCGAATATGCGCGACCCGGCAACCCTGTTTGCTGTTCAGCAATTCAAGATGGAAGACAAGGATATTATCTATATTTCCAATTCGGACTCTGTCGAACTGGTCAAGTTCCTTGACATCGTGAACTCGGTATCATCCACTGTTTCCGGAGTAGCCGACGATGCGAACGATACCAGTAACGCGGTACAGGATCTTGGAAATTGATTGAAATAGGCGGGCTGTCATCGATCGCGAGTGATCAATGACGGCGGCCTATATAGCGGATTTGATGAAGGGCGTGGTTATGGCAAGGTCTGGTGTTTATCGTAAGCTTGCATATAGCGGAATTGCCGTCGCGATGTTTACCGGCATGAATTCAAGCGCTTTTGCGGCAGCTTGCGTGAGGCTTTCAAATCTGACTTCCGTCGATATCAGTGGATTTACGGCCAACCCAGCCGTTCTGCTTGATATCTCCGATCCGCTGGTTTTGTCATCGAGCGTCCGAGCGCTGGTTGGGAGCAGCAATGACGCGCTGTCGCCGGTAATCGAGCAGGCCAAGAAAGCCGATGCCGCACAGATGGCTGCTATCGGTTCCGGTCTTGGACGGGCCGCAAACAGCTGCCAGGTAACGGATCCGCTATTCAAGCTGGCCATCGAAAAAGCCGTCGCCGAGGCGGCGAGCGCCGATCCGAATCTTGCACCGCTCCTTGCCGCCTTTGCGAAGGTTCTCGCCGAAGGCGGAACCGCGGCGCTCGGCCCGGGTGGAAGTTCTGCAGCCGCCGCATCCGGCATCGGCAACAATGGATCGATTGGCCGGACGGGGCCGGGAGCGGACGACGGTACGCCGTTTGACGGCAGCGAGACAACTGCCGGTACGCTGAAGGTTTCGAATGCTGGGGCAGGGCAGTCGTCTGACTCGGCGGAATCGACTAGTGTTAGTATCCCGGTCATATAATAGCTGGAATTGCCCTTAGATCTTAGCGCTTGACGCATTTGTTGGAGATCGAAATTGCTATCGCCAGATAAACTTACGCCGCGTATCGACCCCTCCCGCGATACCGGAAATGATGCTGATTTCATCGATTTCGACAAGCTCATCGCAATCGCCCGCCGACAGTGGCGGATGGTTGCGGCGTGCGGTTTCGCCTTTGCCATTCTCGGCATTGTGTATGTGTTGACTTCGGTGCCTGTCTACACCGCCGACACCAGCGTGCTGATCGACCGCAGCGATAGTCAGGTGATCAATCAGCTGGCGGCTTTCGGCCAGATGGACGATGACGAAGGTACTGTCCTCAGTCAGGTCGAGCTTTTGAAGTCCGACACCATCGCCTATGCTGTTGTCGATAAACTGAAACTCGTCGACAATCCGGTGTTCACGGCACCGAAAAGCTCGCTTTTTTCTGTTTCAACGTTGAAATCCTTCGTGAATTTTCGGTCATGGTTTGCCGATGACGCAGCCGTCGCACCCGATCCGGAAAGGAAACGGCGAAGCGCTGCGGAGACCGTCGCGGGCAACATCGACGTCGAACGCGTCGGTCGCTCCTATGTACTCGATGTCAGCTATACCGCGCAGTCGCCCGATCTGGCGCGTGATATCGCGGCTGCGATCGCCGACGTCTATCTCGTCGACAAGCTCAATTCGAAATACGAGGCGACACGCCGGGCCGGCCAGTGGCTGCAGGAGCGTATCGAAGAGCTCCGGCAGCAGGCGCTGGACACCGACCTTGCGGTTCAGAAATTCCGCGGCGAGCATGGGCTTGTCGAGGCCGGATCCGGTACGCTGATCAGCGAGCAGCAGCTTTCCGAGATCAATACCCAATTGATCAATGCGCAGGCCGAGACGGCGAAGGCCGAGGCAAGATATGCGCGCGTCAAGTCGATCATCGACGCCAAGCAGACCGATGCGATCGTCACGGATGTGCTCGATAGCTCCATTTCGAACGACCTGCGCAAGAAATATCTGGAGGCTTCCAAGCTCGAGACCGAAATTGAGGCGCGGCTCGGTCCCGATCACGTCCAGGCGGTTCGGCTTCGTGCGGAAATGGAAGAATATAAAAGGCTCATGTTCGATGAGTTGAACCGCATCGCCGAGAGCTACCAGAGCGAGCTGCAGGTCGCAAAGTCGCGGGAAAATTCTTTGCGCGACAGTGTCACGCAGGCGACGGGCGTTGCCGCAACGGCTGGCGAAACGCAGGTGCAGCTTCGCGAGCTCGAGCGTACGCGCGATACCTATAAGAATCTTTATCAGAGCTTCTTGACGCGCTACCAGGAAGCAATTCAGCAGCAGAGCTTTCCGATTACCGCTGCGCGCATCATCACGACGGCGGAGACGCCGACGAAGCCGAGCGCTCCGAAGAGAGCTCTCGTGGTTGCTTTCGCTATGTTCGTGGGATGTGCATTTGGAAGTGGTATAGCTGCCTTCCGCGAATTCCGGGATCGGTTCTTCCGCACCGGCGATGATGTTCGGGACGTGCTCGATGTCGAGTCTCTCGGTGTCATGCCGCTGATTGAAAACAACGTCGACGATTCGACGCTCGTTGATCCCAGCAATCCGCGAAGCATCGCCAGGGGTGGAAAGACGACGACCTATGTCGAGGAGCATCCGCTCTCGGCATTTGCCGAGACGCTTCGAAGCGCCAAGATTGCCATCGACCTCAGTGCTGCCGATCAGCGCTGTAAGGTCATCGGTGTCGTGTCGAGCTTGCCCGGCGAGGGGAAGTCGACGACATCCATCAATTTTGCCAAGCTCCTGGCAATGCAGGGTGCGCGTTGCCTGCTTATCGATGGCGATATGCGCAATCCCGGCGCCACCCGGGCGATCGGCCGCCATGCCGAGGCCGGCTTGCTCGAGGCGATCGTCGACAGCCGTCCGCTCAAGGATCTGATCCTTCTCGATCCAAAAACAAAGCTCGCATTTTTGCCGACGGTGGCAAGATATCGTGTTCCGCATTCGTCGGAGCTACTCGCGTCACGCGGGATGGATCAGCTTCTTGAAACGGCGCGTCAAAGCTTCGACTATATTATCGTCGACCTGCCACCCCTAGCGCCGGTTGTGGATGCGCGCGCTATCAATTCGAAGCTCGATGCGGTGGTTTTCGTTATCGAGTGGGGAAAAACATCGCGCAAGGTCGTGCAGTCGACCCTGCTGTCCGAGCCGGAACTCTATGCGAAATGCGTCGGTACTATCTTGACCAAGGTCGACCCGTCGCAGATGAAACTCTACCGGACATTCGGTTCGAGCGAATATTATTATAAGCGTTATTCGCGATACTATACCGAAAGCTGATGTTCCGCAGTCAGTCCGTTTCGATTACCAGGATCGCCTTCGTTATCGTCACCGTCGTCTTGGTGGTGCTGGCCGGTCGAGAGCTCTACGCTTCGATAAGAACGGCCAGCATCTCGATCGTCGCCGAAAGGATCGAGCGTGGCGAGACCGTTGCGGATGATGTCGTGACCAAATATGCGTCGCGCAGTGTCGAGGTCGTTGACGGACACTATTGTCGATCCGACATCGTGGCTGCTGGCGTAACCCTCGTTCTGGCGCAACTCGATCGGCAGAATGTCAATGTCAATTACGACGGCTGGGCCGCTGCGGCCTCGAGTGCGCGCCAGTATCTGCGGCATGCGCTTTCGTGCATGCCGACGAACAGCAATTTTTGGCTTCGTCTTGCTGCGGTGCAATCGACCATTGCGGAAGAGCCGTCCTCGATCGCAGCAATGATGAAGCGTTCGGTTGCGCTTGCGCCGTACGACCAGGTGATGATCCTGACGCGATTTTATTTCTGGAACGATCTCACCGATGCAACACTCGCCGCGGCAGAGCGCGCGCTCGATAGCGATCTCATGACCATGCTGAAACGGGGCGATCGTTGCAGGGTCAATGCCACGATAAGAGAGATCAGCCCACAGCTCCGCCCGATCTTCGATCGCAGCTGGACAAACGTCGGAGAGGTCGCGACGGCGCGGTTCCGACAGCGCTGCAGCAAGTAATCATCGAGGCTGGTTCTTATAGAAAGTTCCAAGCTTTTGGCCGACAGGCTGAGCGGCTACGGCTCTTTCACTTGGCCGAATTCAATTTCCATAAAACAACGCCCGCAGTCTGCGCGGCGGGCGTTGCTTTTTGATTGGCTATTGATGATCAGACTTCTGCGTCCGCGCCAGTGATGTTGAGTGTCAGAATACCGGCGTCGGTGTGGCCTTCGCCGTCGGAGATCTTGTAGAACTGGATGGTCTCTGTGACCTGGTCCCCCGGAGCGATATCTGCTGTCAGATCATAGGTGAATGATCCATCCGCTTTTACATGGAACGTACCATACGTGCCGGCGACGTCGGTTGTTGCGCTCGGGTCGCCGTTTACGGTCGTGGTGCCGAATAGGCGGAGGAAGAGGTGGCCATTGTCGCCGGCAATGTCGTTGTCCAGGGCGTTGCCGCTGATGGCGTCGCCTTCGGTGAAGCTGTAGTTGTCGTCGACAGCGATCGGCTTTACCTGGCTTACGCCCTGAATATTCAGGGTGAATAGACCGACATCGGTGTGACCGGCACCATCAGAGATCTTGTACGAGACCTTCTCCTGGAGCAATTCACCATTGGTGAAGCCGACTTTAGCAGCGTCGCTCAGAACATAGGTATAGCTGCCGTCCGGCTTGACGAAGAAGGTGCCGTAATCGCCCTGGATCTCGGTGACCTGGCTGTTGCCTTGCTTGGAGCCAACGCCCTGCTGATCGAAGAAACGAAGGAACAAATTCCCATCGGATGTATCGTTCGCCAGCAGATTTCCGGAAATAGCGTCGGTTTCCAGGAATGTTGCACTATCATCTGTTGCATGGATAGCCATTACTGTCTCTCCTCGAATTGTTTCTTTGCTAGGTCAATTTTGACCTTTAGCGAGCTGGTCGATTAAGGATATCTTAATACAGAGAGTCAAGGGTGCAATTAACAGCAAGTGAACATTTTCGGGTGTATTGTGCAATAATGACACACCTGTAACACGCATAAGGCGATGAAACGTATGGTAATTATTACGTTAATAATAAGTGAAAATACGAAATGGCAGATTCGGATCTCTGTTTCTTCGGAGGAGAAGAATGTTTATTCAGGTGCAATTTATAAGAATACGCGGAGGTGCTTATGCGCAGATGAGATGTTGATATAATCAATACGGGCTACAGCTTGAAATCTCAATCTTGCTTCGGTTCCCGTGCCGGCGTCTGCTTTTCGACGAAGTAACTGATGTCCTGATTTTGTAACATTTGTTTGACAAGTAATGTTTATCTCAAAGCGCAATCGGCGTAAAATAATATGCGGTGCGTGGAGAATAATATTATTTACACTAGAGATATCGGGTAACATCGAACATAACTGTGCGACGCAATTTTTGTTGCAATGCAAGATATTCGAGAAACGAAGATGTTTTGTGGGAGCGTAAGAATTATCGCGAGATAGAACGCATTTTAGTGTTCCATTTTAGCAGGCAGAGAGAGGTCCGCGGGTAAAAGATTTTCCAGTATCTTTGGGAGATCACGGGCGTGACCGTATACTATGTAAATTCCGCAACAGGATCCAATCAGAACAGTGGAGTGAGCGAGCAGTCGGCTTTCGCGACACTTTCCGCTGTCGAATCCTTGAGGCTAAAGCCGGGAGACAGCGTGCTGCTTGCCGCCGGAAGCGTGTTTAACGAGCAATTCGACCTGAAATACTCCGGCACTGTCAGCTCTCCGATTACAATTGGCAGTTACGGCATTGGCGATGCGCCGGTTATTCACAGTAGCAATGACGGCATCCACGGCTCGAAGGCTTCAAACATCATCGTGGAGAACATCAAGATTGCTGGTACCGGCGGTGCGGCGATATATGCGGGAAATGTCTCCAACTGGACCGTCCGCAACGTCGAGGTCGAAAATACCGGCCTTGCCGGCAAGCCCGGTTCCGTCAATTTCCAGAGCAGCCAGAACATTACCATCGAGAACAGCAAGATTTCCGGGGTAAATGGAGACGGCATCTGGATGGATAAAGTGATTGGCGTTACCATCGTTAATAATCTGGTCATCAACAGCCAGGGCGCTGCGGCAGACGCCGTTCAGTTGAACGACAGCAGCAATATCCTGATCAAGGGTAACCACCTAGAGCAGACGGAGACCAATAGCGCAAAGGGCGTCCTGGTGCTTGTTCGGGCTGTAAATGCAGCAGTCGAGGACAACACCGTGATCGGCGGCGGTTTCGGGATAGGTGCCAACGCGGGCACGAATATCGCCATCCACGACAACGACATCTCGGGATACGGCGGCTATAGCTGGTCCTACGGTATCGGTCTTGGCGATCAGGGCAATGCGACAAATTACGATATCAGTGGAAACTATATTCATGACGGCGTCTGGGGCGTGTCGATCAGCGCTGCAGGTTACCCAAGTTATGCCCGCACCGATATCGATATATATGGTAATGTCTTTGACGACCTGTCGTCCTCGGCGCTGAAGGTGGACAGGCCTGCATCAGGCTCTTTCCATGAAAATATCATCGACAGCGCGGTGTCGACGTTGACGATGCCCGTCGCAATTGCCCTCCAGAGCAGCTTCTTGATCAACGACAATAAGACCCTGGAGCAAGCGCAGGCCGAACTCGACGCCACGAGTGGCGACACCCCGTCCAACAGTGAGACGCCCACCACGCCGGTTGTGGAGCCGCCTGTCGAACCGTCAACTCCGACGCAGACAAGCACTCCTCCGCCCGCGGACGAAGTGCAGGTTCCGACCGCACCCACCGTCGCCGTTCCCAGGATTGTCGCAGCCCATGACAGCCTGAAAATCTCCACGGATACGGGCGGTGCCTACCATGGCAACCTCCTCGAAAACGATAGCGCATTCAATGGAACCGTGCTGCTTCGTCGCTTCGGTGACAGTGCAGTGGATAAGTATGGCCTGACGCTGACCGGGAAATACGGCGTCATCCATGTGGAGAGCGATGGTGATTACACCTATACGGTCGATGCGGTGAAAATCGCCGGTCTCAGCGGAAAGGTCAGCGAATCCTTCCAATACAAGATTTCTGACGGCGCTTCTCACATCGATACCGACTCGCTCGGCGTGTATATCAATGTGGACGCGTTCCATAGCAGCCAAGCGTCGCACCTGCTGGTTTGAACACGCCAAAATAGAGAGCGCCGGCCCGGTGTTCAACACTTGAAAGCTTGTGATGAAGGAGGTGTCGGCGGTCGAAGGCGCGGATAAAAAAATAGTTCCGCCGTTCATAGGAAAAATGAACTATAGATTGAATTTATAGTTAACTCCCCAGTAAACGTCGCTAATATGCGCGCGGTACGTTCATCTATCTGCGCCGTTGTTGGGCAATTTGCGATTTTCACTTGCTTAGGTTGGTATATTTAGCGTAGCGTCAAGTCAGAATCCCTGAAGCCACTCGTTATAAATTGGAATTTTTGGTCACTTTTTGGTTGGATTCATGTAATAGGTCGTGGGCTTGCAAGCGGGTCCGGCGCCGGTGTCGGGGGTCCAAGGCAGTCGTGTCATTGATCGGGCGTGATGGACCCGGAGCTGGAGTGTGCGCTAGCATATTTGCTTTCGTGCGATGCGGTAAGAGAGGGATTACTTCGTGTTTCAGAGTTCAGCAGCTGATGTCAGCGAGCCATCCAAAGCATTAAAGAAATGCAAAGGGGGGCTTGTTTTCATTGGAATAGCAAGCGCGCTTATCAATGTCCTATACCTTACAAGTTCATTTTTTATGCTTGAGGTGTATGACCGGGTCATTCCCAGCAAAAGCATACCTTCGCTGGCTGTTCTGGCAATACTTGCGTTGATGCTTTACACGTTTCAAGGAGCGTTCGAGGTTCTGCGAAGCAGGATGCTGGTGCGTGTTGCCGGAGCGCTTGACGAGATGGTGAACGGGCGCGTGTTCCGGGCGCTGATCAAGGCTCCGTTGAAGGTCAAAATCGGCGGCGACGGGCTTCAGCCGTTGCGCGACTTCGACCAGATCAGAACCTTCCTGTCCGGCCAAGGCCCGACAGCGATGTTCGACCTGCCATGGTTGCCGTTCTATATCGTGATCTGCTTCCTCTTTCATCCGGCGATCGGATATATCGCGATTGGTGGATCGCTGGTTCTCGCCATCCTGACGTTCATGACCAATCAGGGAACGCGTACGCTCTCAAAAAAACAATCTGACTCCGCCAATATGCGAAATGCCTTCGCGCAGACCTCGATCCGCAACTCCGAGGTCATCCACGCCATGGGCATGGCAGGCACGATGGCCGAAATCTGGGACCGCAAGAACAGTGAATACCGGACGATCACCCGGCAGGCATCGGATATCGGCAATGGATATGCGACCTTGTCGAAAATTTTCCGTATTGCTTTGCAATCGGGAACGCTCGCGACCGGCGCAATCCTGGTCATTCAGGGGCAGGCTTCTTCGGGCATTATCATCGCCGGCTCGATATTGACCTCTCGCGCCCTGGCGCCTGTCGAAGCGGCGATCGGGAATTGGCGTGGTTTCGTTTCTGCTCAGCAGAGCTGGGCGCGGCTTTCGAGCCTGCTGAAAACCATTCCCGACATTCCGGCCCCCCTTGCACTCGCGGCTCCTACCAAGCAAGTCACTGTCGAAGGACTGGCGAGCGGGCCACCGGCGGGTCAGCGCCTGGTCATTTCGGATGTCAGCTTCGGCTTACGGGCAGGGAGCGCGCTTGGGGTCATTGGGTACAGTGCCTCGGGTAAGTCGTCGTTGGCGCGGGCGATGATGGGTATCTGGCCGACCGTCAGAGGATCCATTCGCCTCGATGGCGCAGCACTCGACCAGTGGGACGGCGACGCACTTGGCCGGCATATCGGTTATCTCCCGCAGGATGTAGAGCTTTTCTCGGGAACTGTTGCCCAGAATATCTGCCGTTTTGCGAAGGAAATGTCGCCTGAGAGGGTGGTTGCCGCGGCGAGGGCGGCGCGTGTTCACGATCTCATCCTTCGTCTGCCGAACGGCTACGAAACCGAAATCGGCGAAGGCGGTGCTGCGCTTTCGGCTGGCCAGAGACAGCGTATCGCGCTTGCAAGAGCGCTTTACGGCGAGCCATTCCTCGTCGTGCTCGACGAGCCAAACTCCAATCTCGATGAAGAAGGCGAGCGGGCGCTGAGTGCCGCGATCATGAGCGTGCGGGCGCGGGGCGGCATTGTGGTCGTCATCGCACATCGATCCGGCGTTCTGGCGGTCTGCGACTTCGTGCTGATGATGCAGGACGGCCGCATGATCGCCTTCGGTCCCAAAGAGGAAGTTCTGGCAAGGGTCAGCCGGCCGGAGGCGGCGCGCACGCCGATTGCCGAGCGCGTGGCCCAGCTTAAAGTCGTGGTCGACGGCATGAATGCGGCCGAATAGGCCAGAGGGAAGATTGTGAATAAAGATATCAGTGAATCGAAACGCTCCCTCAATCGGCATGTTGCCGTTGTCGGCGTACTGTCGATAGCCCTCGTTTGCGGCATTGGCGGTTGGGCGGCGACGACAGAGCTTTCGAGCGCCGTCATCGGCGAGGGCGTGATCGTCGTCGACGGCGATGTCAAGAAGGTCCAGCACCTGACAGGTGGTATCGTGTCGGAATTGCTGGTTTCCGAAAACGACCATGTGACGGCAGGGCAGGTGCTGATACGGCTCGATGGGACGACGACGAGAGCGAATCTCTCGATTGTCGAAAGCACGCTTGCTCAGCTTTATGCGCGCCGCGCCCGTCTGAAGGCGGAACGAATCGGTGCCGATTCGTTCGAGGTCGAGGAAAACATCAGGGATCTGACATCCAGCACCTCCGCAGAGAAGCTTCTCGATGGCGAGCAGAAGTTGTTCGACAGTCGCAGGACGGCGCTTATCGGAATGAAGAGCCAGTTGGCATCGCGCAAGGACCAACTGGGCGAGCAGGTAAAGGGGTTGGTCGTTCAGATCAATGCCACCAACGATGCCTTGGGCTTGATCGAACAGGAGCTCGAGGGCATTGACACGCTCTACAAGAAGGGCCTCGTCACGCTTCAGCGTTTGAATACGCTCAAGCGCGCCCGCGCCGATCTCCAGGGCAACAGCGGCCAGGAAATCGCAGCTAAGGCGGAGGCCGAGGGTAAGGCAATCGAGATCGATCGCCAGTCGATCCAGCTGGATGAGGATCGTCGTTCGGAGATTGCAAAGGACCTGACCGACGTCGAGGCGCAGATCGCCGAATATGAAGAACGCCGCGGAACCGCAGTCGATCAGCTGCACCGTCTCGACATTACCGCACCGTTGACTGGGCGAGTTCACGAACTTTCGGTTCACACCGTCAATGGTGTCATCGATCCCGGTCAGACGTTGATGCTTGTCGTTCCCGAAAATAACGAGCTTACGGTCCAGGCGAAAGTCGCCACCCGCGATATTGATCAGGTTCATGTCGGCCAGTCAGTCGATGTGCGTTTCAGCGCTTTCGATCAGCGCACGACGCCTGATGTGGCCGGTGAGATTACCTCGATCGCGCCCGATATCGTCAAGGATGAGCGCACGGGCATCAGCTACTATCCCCTGCGCGTCAAGCCGAAAGCTGAAAGCATTGCCAAATTGAAGACGATAAAACTCTATCCCGGCATGCCGGCGGAGGTCTTCATCAAGATCGGCGATCGGACCGTGATATCCTATCTGACGAAGCCGCTGACCGATCAGATGCAGCACGTATTTCGCCAGGAGTGATTGGCGGCTGTTTCACGCCGTTAAGAGCTCCGACGTTTCAAAGCTGCCGTTGTCATCTACCAGGAGGGGGATTGGACGGTTTCGCATTGCTCGAACAGGCATGCGCGGCCATTTCACGAAATTGTCTCAAGCCTGCTGCAAGGTCTCCTCATGATTTGTTTGGAGTTTTGGCGAGCGGTGCTGATTGAGAGGCGACCGGTCTATGGACTGGTTCTGTTTCTGGCGTGTCTGTTGATGCTTTCGGCGGTCAGGAACGGTTATGCCGATCGTCCTGTGCCGCTGAAAATAGTGGCCTTCGGAACATCCTTGACGGCGCGAGGGGGATGGCAGCCTGCCCTAGAGACGGAGCTTGCAACCTGCTTGCAGAAGCCGGTGAAGATCGAGAGCGTTGCAAAAAGCGGTGAAACGTCACTGTGGGCTCTGACCCAGATCGATCGCGTCGTTGCCGAGCAGCCGGATATCATCCTGATTGAGCTCTACGCCAATGATGCGACATTGCATCGGTTCGTGTCGCTTGCGCAAAGCCGAAAGAATATTGGCGACATCCTCGACCAACTCCAGCAGCGCCTGCCGCAAGCGCGGATCATCGTCATGGCCATGAATCCGTTTTCAGGATTGCGTGGGCTGATCCGTCCCTTTGTCGACAGTTATGTCTCCGCACATGAGGCGGAGGCGCAAAAACGTGGTCTGGAGTTTGTCGACCACCGGCCCAATTGGGAGCGCCTGACGCCGGATGATCTGGCCACGGCAATTCCTGATGGCGTGCATCCTCTGCCCGACATAGCCTCCAAAATCATTGCGCCTGAGCTTGTCAAACGTATCGCCGGTAACAATTGCGGAGAATGAAAATTCGCTCGTAAGCGTCAGAGGCTATGACGGCTCTCGGGGTCAGACTGCCGTAATATAGTTTTTCAGGTAGGTGACCAGTGAAGCCCGACCGGCTTCCGACGAATCTTCGTGAGATGGGCTATCCAGCTCTTCGAGCAGATAGTTCCGGAGATCGTCATCGGTGTGTGCGACATAGATGCCCGGCCGGCCGACGAGCTGGCTCACCGTGGCGAGCTGATGATCGTTTCGGTGCTCGCCGAGAGCCGCCTGTCGGGGAACGAGAATGATCGGCTTTCCAAAACGCTTGGCCGTAAGCACGGTGCCAATTCCCGCATGAGAAACGATGACACTTGCATCGCGAAAGACGTTATCAAAGTCTTTGGGCTCGATATTCTTGATCCATTTCATATTCTGTGGCGTGTAGGTGCCCTTGCCGATCTGCGCCAGAACCGGTTTCGACAGTTCGTTTGCGAAGGTGTCGACAGCCTTGACGAGGCGATCAAACGGCAGTTGCGTTCCGACGGTGACAAGGATCAAAGGACAGCTCCTGCGTAATGGGGGCCATCCGGCCTCGACAGATGTTGCCATTGCGTGAGCCAGAGCGTAGCAATATGGCCGGCCAGTTTACCCGATAGGGACAGCTTCTCGACATTGGCGACGCTGTCGATCCAGATCGTCCGCTTGCCCGTCAATTTGCCGGCCAGCAGGCAAAAAAGCCCGGGTGCGGCACCGGTCGAGATGATGACGTCGGGCCTGTGCTTGATGACGATGGAGAAGGCGGTAAAAAAGCACCGGATCGACATGGTAATCGAGTCGCGGCTGCAATCGGGAAGGACTAGTCCGCCGCGAATGTCGTATTTTGCAAGCAGTCCCGGGATGGTCGTTGCAAAGACGATATCGCAGCCCTCGAATGCGCCGCGCATGGCCATCAGCTGTTCCCAGTGGCCGCCTCCTGACGAGGCAGCGAGAACCTTCAATTTTTTCTCAGTCATAAACAGGCATCTCCTATATTTGACCGATGGATAAGGGCGAAAACCGTTCTGTTCGAACAGCGTTTGCGTCACGATAGTTCAGTGGAAGTGTACCATTTCTGGCCCGGTTGGTTGAAGCCACGAAGTTGATAAACCGGCAATTATGCATGATGTTTTCGTCTGAAACAGCATAACGGCCAAATCTCATCCGAGCGCGCCCGCGCAAATGATCAGTGAGCGGCATTGGGTTTGTACTCCTGATATGCATGTCCGAGAATCCCGTTAACCATGCCCGCGCCGCGCAGAACATGGGTGAGGGCACGCATGCCCCAATAGGGTGAAATCAGGATCGCCGGCAGCATGGCCAGCCCAAGCATGACTCTCGTGGCGCCATAGGCCGCTCGGTAGATCCGGCGCTTCAGGTTGCCGTGCAGGACCTCGCTGACTGCGAAGGTATTGCCGAGCCGGTATTGTCTTTGCAATACCCATTTCCAGGTCATCCGGCTGGCCGGAACGATATCATGGACAAGCGCCTTGTCAGCCCAGAAGACCTGCATGCCACGGCGGATGGCTTGGTTGAAGAAAAGGTAATCCGTGCCCCCGGTGAAGCGCATCTTCTCTTCAAAACGCAGATTCCATGAACGGATCAGGGGATAGTCGAACATGACGTTGTTCGATGCCGCATAAGAAATGCGTTGACCGTCCTTGTTCTTTTTACGCTCGAACACCCTTGCCTTGATGAAATATTCCGGCGGGTTTTCTGGATAGACCGGTTGGACGGGGCCATAGACGCAATCGGCGCGGTTTTTCTCCCGTGTCTCCAGCATCGCATCCAGCCAGCTGTCGACGGGCCATTCGTCATCGTCGAGAAAGCAGAAGAGGTCAGTGCCTGGAGGTGCCGAGTCCAGTGCACGATTGCGTGCAAAGGGTATGCCTTGGTTTTGTTCAATGACGTAGATCAGGTCGTAGGCACCTGTTTGGCCAAAGCTCTCTACCGTGGTCCTCGCGCTGCCGGCCGCGTCATTATCCACGATCACCATGGTGAGATGATAGGGACGGTCCGGATGCCGGATTTGGCGGGTCATGACGTCAAGCAGCTTGGCGATCCCGTCGAGGCGCCGATAGGTCAGCACACCGACGGCAATCTTCAGCGGTGCGGCGCCTGCTTCTGCGCCGACGGATGAACGCGGAAAAGTCTCTTGCTGATTCATGACTGTCCTCTCCGCAGCATATTTCCCAAACGCTTGCGCGCCGCCATCAAGGCCACTTCGGTCGCGGCAGCATCGCCGAACGGACCGCCGGCCACTGTGTTGCGAGCTTCGCTCGGGAGCTTCAGAAGCGATGTCGTTTCGGCAATTCCGCCGGCCACGAGGCTCTTGCCGAGTGCCTGGAGGCCGTCATAGCGGCGTGCCAGTTCCAATCCTGTCGCGATCATGATCCGCGGGCGCAGTGTTTTTGCCCTGCTTGTGCCCGTATAGCGGTTCGAGGCATGAATGCGTTGAAAGGTCAGCGGTGTTTCGACGATGGCGCCGCGACCCAGATAGGCGGCTGCAAATTTGATGTAATTGTCGCTGAGGACGACGTCTTTCGCGACAGACATTGGCAGGATCTGGGACAGCAGCTCGCGGCGGAAGCTCAAGCCGGAGGTCGGCACCGGAAGCGAGGGAAAGCCGCCTTTGCGCAGCGTGTCCCGCTTGTCGAACAGCGTCACCTGCAGCTCCGCGGGAGGCTGGTCGTCTTCATTGGTCGTCACGCGGTCGAAGCACCAGTCGATCTCGTTGCGATCGTAGATCTCGGCGATGCGCGCGAGTTTGCCCGGCAAAAACGCATCATCGGCATCGAGGAGAAAGAGGATATCGCCGCTTGCGGCCGCAAAACCCGCATTGAAGCTCGAGGCCTGGCCGCCATTTTCCTTCAAGACGGTCAGGATCCGCTCGCCATAGGAAGCAAGAATCTCATGGGAATCATCGGTGGAGCCATCGTCGACCGCGATCACTTCGAAATCGGGATAGACCTGCGACAGAACACTGTCGATGCATGGGCGCAAATACTGGCCGTAATTGAAATTGTTGATAAGCACCGATAATTTCAATGCACCACCTCCTGCGCTAGTCGACCAGAATGATTTACTGCCGGTGCGTATCGGCGAAGTCCGGCGCGGTAGCCACGCATGTAATAGTACTTCCAGATGGCCCAGAACCGCTTCTTTGATCGCGGCAACGGATAAAGGAGGGCTGCCCGAACCGCCCAGTTGGCGCTCTCGATCCAGGTTCTTAAGGGGATTCCCCCGATCCTTATACCTTTTGGAATATCCTCGGCGAAGAGCGCTGGCATTCCATAGCCAAGACGTTCCCCACGCTTCTGTACCCAAGCCTCTGTCACGCTAGAGGCTGGAATCCAGTGATGAACAATGGCCTCAGCGCACCGACAGGTTTTCACGCCGCTTCGGGATAGGCGGCTGACGATTTCCGTATCCTCTCCCATTGCGAAAAGACCTCCTGGAAGCGGCCCGATATCTTCGCGGAATCGAATATTGCTGCCAAGCAATTCGCGACGCACAGTCGTGTTCGGACCCCAAATTTTTGTCGGGTCGCATGGGCCACTGGATTCCTGGTCGGCTATGGCGAAGGTTGATCCCATAGGAATCCAGTCCAACAGCGGATCCCCATGGGGATAATGCTCCCAATTTGGAAGAATTCGGCCGCCGATAACGCCGAAATCCGGGTTCGCCTCCGCGCATGCAGCGATCGAACTCAACCAGTTCGCATCTGCCTCGACGTCGTCGTCCGTAAAAACGATCAGCGCTCCTCGAGCGATCGCCAGAGCTGCGTTCATAGCGCCTGATTTGCCTGGGCGGGTATGATTAACAACAACAATTGGAAGCTTCTTTGCATATTGATCGAGAAGCTCCTGTGTTTCGTCTTTACTGGCGTTGTTGACGGCAATCAGTTCCCATTGTTCGACTGGAAGGGTTTGCCCCAACATCGAATCCAGCATCTGTTGAAGCCGTCTGCTGGCGCCGTTGAAGGACGAAAAGATGACACTAATTCTCGGATCCGTCATCAAACCCACTCGCCTCCTAACGCGCGAAAATCCTGCCCGCTGCCTCCGCAGTTGGAGCACTTCCTGTCGATGCCGCGGTTTAGTACTTTCGTCATTTGGCACCGACCTGAGAGTAGATCGTTTTATTCATCGTAGATCGCTGCTTGAGAAATTGGCGCAGGATCCCGTGTCTCACCGACTGCGCCCAGAGCAATTTGAAGCGAACGCCGCTTGGCGGAAATCTCTTGACGACAACGCTGGCCGGCACCATCAGAAGCCATCTCAATGCGCTAGCGATGGGCAGACCGCCAATTTTCGTTTTGCTGTCGAAGAGGTCCGGCCGAACGATAACCAAGCCCATGCCATAACGCTCGCCGCGCCGCAAAACCCAGCCTTCGTTCACATAGCCCTTCCTGACAATGTGCCGAACCCTGGGACGTCGCGAGTGAAAAGCCTTGGCTCCATTCTTCTCCAACCTGAGAGCGAAAGCAGTATCCTCACCCATGGGGAACTGAGCGACAGTGGCATCCGGGCCGAGGCCGTCGTGAACGATATAACCGGATCCTAAAATGGAACGACGGAAGGCCGAATTCGGCCCAGATATCAATGCCGCTGAAATCGGCCCCTCGGGTAAACCGTCATTTAGCGCATAAAGAATCCCCAGATGCCCGTATTTGATGAGCCACGATGCCGGCCTTTCCTCCCATTCGGGCGTTATTAGGCCGCCGAATATGGCAAACTGTGGCTGCTGATCCGCCAAGGTGAGAAACTGCTCGATCCAATCCGGCGCGGGAATGACGTCGTCATCGGTTAAAATGACGAGTTCACCCTCCAGATGGCGGAAGCCCGAAGTCAATGCGTGTTGTTTGCCTTGTTTTAGCTCACAATAAACTTCCAGTGGAAGCCGCGCCTTAAAGGAATTCAAGACTGATGCAGTGTTGTCGCTGCTGTTGTTGTCGACCGCGACGATTTTCCATTCTTCCTTCGGTAGGGTCGAAGCGCATAGTGCGTCAAGCATCGTTGGCAGGGTTTTCTCGCCGTTATAAGTTGAGAACAGTATTGTGACCTTGACTTTGCTCATTTGATGCTCCGGACCTCATTTTGGTCTGATCGCTCCCCAGTGCGGATTGGGTCACGCCTTACCGATGACTTGGCCTGCCATAGAACGCTGTCGCTGCGTGGCCGCATACTGCCATAAATTGCCGATGGGCACCGTAGATTTTAAATTACTGCCTCCTCGGCAATGAATTACTGTGTCATCGTCTGAGAAACGTATCGGCGAATTCCGGCGCGATAGCCGCGCATGTAGTAATATTTCCAGATCGCCCAAAAACGTTTCTTCGATCGCGGCATGAGATAAAGCATTGCTGCCCGGCAAGCCCATTGTGCGCTTTCGATCCAAGTCGGAAGCGGAACTCCGCTTAACCTCACCCCTCCAGGCACCTCGTCGGGAAAGAGCGCCGGCATGCCGTAGCCAAGCCGCTCGCCTCTTTTCTGTACCCAATCCTCCGTCACGCTCGATGCCGGGATCCAATGATGGACCACGGCTTCTGCGCATCGATAGGACTTGGCGCCACTGGCTGCCAGGCGAATGATGATTTCCGCATCTTCACCCATGGCAAAAATCTTTCCGGGAAGAGGACCGATATCTTCGCGGTAGCGCACGCTTGTTCCGAGCAGCTCTCGCCGGACGATCGTATTCGGGCCCCAGACTTTCGTCGGGTCACACGGTCCGCTTTGGGTGTCATCGACTATCGCAAAGGTGGATCCCATCGGAATCCATTCGATAAACCTGTCTTTTGGCTCTTTCTCCCATTCAGGAATGATTCTGCCGCCGAAGACGCCATAACTCGGATGGGCTGCGGCGCAGTCGACGATCGCTTTCAGCCAGTTCGGTTCGGCACGAACATCGTCGTCCGTAAAGACGACGAGATCCCCCTTCACCCGATCCAGGGCCATATTCAGCGCGCCGGACTTTCCCGGCTTGCGCTGCTGCAGGATGGTGATGGGAAGCTTGTCGCTATAGGTTTCCAAAAGATCAAACGTGCCGTCATTGCTATTGTTGTCGACGGCTATCAGTTCCCACCGATCATGGGGAAGCTCTTGGCGCACCAAGGAATCCAAAGTATGGCGCAGCCGGCGGCTGGCGCCATTGTAGGATGAAAAGAGCACGCTGACCAATAGATCCGACATCAGTTAACAACCCTCTTGGTGAAGTCGAAAGAGAAGAGCTTCATATTTTGACCGCCTGTGCGATGTTCGAAAGGGATCGACGCTTACGCGGGGTTCGACCGCGTTTTACCGAAAAACTCGCGCCTGTGACCCTCGCCGAGTATCCTCAGCCTACGAAGATTGCGCAACCACCGCCGCGGTTTGGTGAGTACGCCGCGGTTCAGGAAATACTGTCGCAGCAGGCTCGGTGCCTGACTATGCGATCCGCCGTGGGCGACTCGATAGACCGCCCCGCGAAAGGGAAGCTTCGTGAGCGGCGCTCCCCGTTGCGCAAGAATATCCGCTATTCGGACATGGCTGCCCAGCATCGACTTGATCCAATCGAGCGAAGCATCCTCAAAGCGTTCCGGCAGTTCGTAGAGATCTGCACGAATGATCAATGAGGTACCGCAGAGATGGCTGAAGTCGTCGTGGCCAAACAGGAAGTTGCCGCCATCGTCCCAGATATAACCATGGTCGATCGTCCATCCGTTGGCGTCCCGATGATCGGACACGTGTTGAACGATTCGCGAACTGACGAAATCGTCGTCATCGACAATCATGAAGAAGCGACTGTCGATGGCGTTCAACATGCCGCTCAGAACGCGACGGCCTTTGTCTGCCCGGAAGGCATCAAGGAAGTCTTCCTTGCTGCCCCTTCCAAGCTCATGCAGGTCGTTCGGCGGAAAGGTGACACGCACGGCGGAGAATTTTTCCGGCAGGTCAGGCAGATCGGCGCCTTCGTTTGCCACGATGATGCCGCGCCAGTCCCCATTGGTCTGGTTGGAAATGGAAGCCACGGTCTGGGTCAGATTTGCCTTCAGCCTGCTCCAGTCGCGGGCATTGTCCTGATGTCGGACCGGGATAATGAAGGTGACAAGTGTCATCGGATTACCTCCTGATCCTGCAAGCGGGCAGCGTCTCTGTCATCCGCGCGCTCCTTGCCCGGCCTGGTGACGCGCCCACTCGATTCCATCTTCAAGCGATGTTGCCTTGTATGAAAGGTCGGTCCCGCCGGAGAAGGCATTCATGAAGCGGCGGATCTTTCCGTAGCTGTTGTCCAATACGGCATGCGGCCGGCCAAGCAGCAGCGAGCAGATATGGACATGCAGGCGATCAGTAACGATGGCGCGAGCGCGTGAAATCTGGCTGATGCCGCGCTCGAAGCGGTTGTGCGCTGCGGCGTCCAGCTTGCGCAATGCCACTTCGCTCGGCTTCAGTGCCAGGAAAGCCGAAGCTGCCCCCAACTTCTTGGCGATATCAACCTTGCGTTTCGACTCGGTGATCCAATCTTCCACGGGAATATCGGAAGGGATCTTGCGATCGGTGCCGCCAACCCGTTCCGCATCCTCTCGCAGCATGGCGAGGACAGAAATTTGCGTAGCCCTGTCCGGCAGCGGCCCGATGGCGAAGGCCATGTCGGGGCATAGCCGGACGGTGCAGTCGAAGTGCTTCTCGGAAAATTCCTTCGATTCTTCATCGCGCACGAGCAGGACGAAATTCTTATGACGCGCGATTGCGCGTGCGGATTGCTCGATGCGCTCAGGTGAACTGTAGTGGATAGACTGCGGGAACTGGACGATCTGCCGATCCGGGAAACGCTCCATGATGGCTTCGCGGAAATCCTGATGGGAAACCCAGATGTCGCCGAAATTGCCGCCGCCATGAATGAAAATCGGACCGGTCGGCACGCGCTTTTTCAGCTCATCTGCGGAGAAGTCCGCCGTTCTCGAAACATAGTCCGGGCGTTTGCCGAAGCGATCCTTCAGATAGGCCATTTCGCCCAGCCAGATTGCGGAGTCGCCGCAATTGCGGATGTCGGGGAAATCAAGGATTGCAAGCGGTTCATCGCGTGAGACATAGTCTTTCAGGCAATCATGGATCATACCATTAAGTTTTGCGATCAGCTCCGTTCTGGATTGGCTGGTCATTCTGCCTCTCTTGTTGATGTTCGTTTAGCTTCAGGCCGACTTGGGTACGGCAATACGTTTTGCTTTTGACAGGAACTTGACAATGATGCGGTGAACTTCAGTTTCCGGGCCGTCCGGCTTCTTCATCGCAAGCCAAAGAACAAAGCTCGATCCGACATAGATGATGCCGCCGGTGATAACCAGAACGGCGAGATGAAGGGCTAAGTGCAGCTTGTCGGTGGGCATGCTGAGAATATTGGACAATCCCCAGACGCCGGCGGCCATCAAGGCGACGCTGGCAAGCGCACGGAAGTTGGCCGCGAGCTGCTGGAAGAATGGCAGGTTGATCAAGCGCTTGACGAGAAGCATGTTGACCACGGTGGAAATCAGGCCCGTCAACACGCGTGCATAAACGACGCCCGGGAGCCCGGCCATCATGAGACCAGCGATGATGATGGGAACGCGAACCACCAGCATCTGCGAGTCGCGGATAAACAGCATTTTGGTATGACCCTTTGCCATGCCCAGCGGCTGGACAAGCGAACCCAGCGTCTGCAGGGCAAAGACCGATGCGAGCGCCTGGACGATGAAGATCGCAGGAACCCACTTCTCTCCCAAGGCAAGCCGCATCATCGGATCAGCCACGACAGCCATGCCGATTCCCGCCGGAAGCGCCACCGCCGCCAGGAGCGCCTGTGCGCGCTGATATGCCGCGATCAGCCGGACCGGGTCGTTGCGGACTTTGGAAAAGCCCGGATAAATCGTCTGGTTCAACGGCGCTGTGGCCTCACGGGTCGGCAGCGTCGAAAGGGTGTTGCCGACAGTATAGTGGCCAAGCTGCGTAGCGCCCAGCATCTTGCCGATCAGCAGATATTCGATCCGCCAGTTCAGCGTGTTGACAATCTGCCCTGCCGTCAGCCAGAGCGAGAAGGAAAACAATTCCCGCGCATGCCGGAAGGTTATGCGCGGCCAGAACGGCAGAACAGTGTAGGAAACGATGATATTGGTCACTTGATAGGCGAGGGTGCCGATAACGAGAGCCCAATAGCTCTGGTAGATCGCGGCAATTGCCACCGTCACCACGAAGCCGACTAGCTTTTGCGAGACGTTGAGTACGAACTCCTGCCAGAAGATCAGATCGCGCTGGAGCATGATACGGCGCGGATTGGCCAGACCGCTCAAGAGCAGGCTGAAACTCAAGGCAAGCATGACGCTCGTCAGCCGAGGCTCGTTATAGAATTCGGCGATCGGATAGGACGCGGCGGCAAACAACAGTGCCAATATCGCGCTTCTGGTCACGCTCAAGGTCCAGACCGCGCTGAAGTGAGTTTCGCTGGGCGACTCGTGGCGAATAAGTGCCTGATTGAGCGAGAGTTCGGTCACCGAACTCAAGATGATCTGGATCGTCGTTGCAATGGCGACGAGACCAAAATCTGCCGGCAGGAGATACCAGGCGAGCACAAAGGTGCTGAGTGCCGAAAGCCCGTTAACGATGGCGCGAGACAGACTCAGCCACATGCTACCCCGAATCAATCGGTCGGTAACGCTGCTCATGGGCGAACGACTCCTGAGGTCTGGGATATTGACGATTTGAGGGGCGCGCAGGCCCCTCCAGAGTGCCTCTTACCCTTGCGGAAGCAAAGAGCGTTGGTAGCGTCGGAAAGCATCATGCCTTCTTGCCTCGTCGGAAACCCGGTTTGCGACATCACAGGGCGCTTACCGCCTTCTTGGAAAAATCTTGCTTCAGCCGATCCAGCTCGACCAGCATTTTCTCGTGCGCGCTTACGATAGCCTCGTCGGAGCTGAGCTGTCCCGGCTTTTCAGCCACCCGCTGCAAAGTTTTGATCGTCGAGCCGAAGACATAGTTGCCGGTCAGCTGCCGGATGCGGCGGTGACGGAACGTTATGTTCTTCAACAGGTATGTGTTTTTCCGCACCAGCGACGCGCCTGCTTCAACGAGGTTGGACGGGCCGATCGGATCGAAATCGATCTCCAGATCGAGCGCACTAGCCCAATCATACCACTTGGCGCGATTGCCCGGCGCAATCGGCCGGATCGCCCGCCAGGGAACGCGTAGCGCATCTGATATAATGCAGCCATGCATCGCTTCGGAGACCACCTTATGCGATGCGCTGATTTCGGTCAGAACCTTTTCCACCGACCAGCGGGGATCGATATAGTGAATGCCGGCGAGATCGCAGACCTTGTCCCAGCTGCCGTACATGGCGCTTTCGTAGTGCGGCATGAAGGAGACCGGGTAACTCTTTTCGATGCTTTTTGCATCCCAGCAGCTGCGCGTGAGGATGCCCGAATCGCCGATGGCGTAGCTCGGATCGATGCCGAGGACCTCGGCGGTCTTCTTTCCACGCACGAAATAGAAGGTCCAGTTGCCGTCGACTTTCGGCGGGTTGGTGTAGCCGCCGTAACCCGAGCCGAAGACGATCTTCTGTATGTTCGGGTCGAAATTGTCGTAGAGGATCGAGCCGATGCCGAGAAAGAGCTGGCTTTCGTCCTCATCGAAGAAGCTGGGCAGCAGACGCTCCCAGAGCCAATGGTTCAGTTCGTCGCCAAAATTCTCGTGTTTCCCCCGGTAGGCAAACATCTTCATCGTGCTTCTCCAGTCGGCAAGTGCGTCACGATCTGCGAGACCGTCTCGTCTTCGCGTGCCATGCGTCCGTAACGCGAAATGATCTTGATGTCGCTGCGGATAATCTTTGCCGGATTGCCCGCCACGAGCGAGCGCGGCGGCACGTTCTTGGTCACCACCGAGCCCGAGCCGATGACACATTCGTCGCCGATTTCGACGCCGGGCAGAATGATGCTGCGGGCGCCGATGAAGCAGCGCTTGCCGATCCTCGTGTGGAGGTAGAGCCCGCGTGTGAGATCGTGGGTGAGAATCGCAGCCTCAAAGGCGACGTAAGTTTCCGCGCCGATATGCAATCCCTTCGGATTGGTCTTGTCGAAACGAACGCTCAAGGAAAAGCTTGCCGTCGGATCGATGTCCATTCCCCAGAATTTCGTATAGTAGAGCCATTTGGCCGTCACAATGCTGTTCCGCAGCGGCCGAAATACATTCAGTCCCCACTTCGGCTTTTTTCCTGTCTGCACCATCAAGTCCGACCCCGGCTGGAAAATTCGTCTAGCACGGAACTGTAATAGTCCTCGAGCATACCCGTTTGGCGACGTAAGTCGAAACGCTCGGCCACCAGAAGCGGTGCCCGCGCGCTAAAGGCTGTCCACAGAGCCTGGTCGTTGAGCAGCCTTCCGACCGCCTCCGCCATTCCCGCGACATCCCGCTCCTCCACGAGATAACCAGTTTTCCCCTCTTCGATCGCTTCGCCCACGCCTCCCGAGCGAAATGCGACGACCGGAGTACCGACGGCTTCCGCCTCTAGATTGGCGAGGCCGAAAGCTTCGGCGTGACCATTGTCGAGGGTCACGCTTCCATGAAGATAAAGCTCCGCACTGGCGAGCAGATCTCTTATCTCAGTCTGCGACAGATTTTCATGGATCGTGACGCTTGGCAAGGAACGACGCGCCAGTGCTTCGATTTCCTCCTTCAACGGGCCCTGGCCAACCATGACGAATTCGACCGGGGTGCCGGCGGCGGCCACCCGTGAAAGCGCATCGATCATGAAACGATGGCCCTTATAGTCGACGAAGCGGGCAATTGAAACCACGAGCCCTTTTTTTCGCGGACGAGGCTCCATTTTGAAGAGATCGAGATCGATGCCGATATGATGGCGATAGACGCGTTCGGCACGAAAGCCGAGCGCCAGCAGCCGGTCGCGGATGAAATCGGAAACGGCGATGTTCCAGCTGTTCCAGCCGGCCATCTCGCTCCGGCCCTTGGCGAAGAAGCGCACCTGATTGAAGCCGCCCGGCTTTTTCGGATCACCGCGATAGGTGGCATCGAAGCCGTGGAACGTCGTGACCAGCGGCTTGCCGGCGGCGCGCGCCAATGGGCCGATGACATACCCGTTCTTGCCAAAATGGGCATGAACGAGATCGGCTTTTCCGATCGCGGGAAAGAGGAAGGGGAGACCGATCTGCGGGATTTTCAGAAGCAGTTCACCGGCCCGTGCAACGGGCGACCGACGGATGTCATGAACCGGAACAGTGGATTTTTTTGTATGGGCCGAAGAAATTCGCGAGCCAGCAAGAATTTCAGCTTCGAAAGAACGAAACGCTACCGCCTGATTGAGAACAAATGCCTGGCTGGCAGGCAAAAATTTTTCCACATAAATAACGGCTTTTTTCATGAATCTGTTTGCGTCTCCGTTGTCTTGCGCATCACATCGCCTCTATTGCCCGCCGGATCCCATCAACCGCACTTCTCGGCGCATTGTTTTCGTCGTAAAGATTAACGCGCTTCGTGCAAGCCGCAGCGGGATCGGTCGCTTTCTCATCGGGCTCGCCGTATTTTTCCGACATGCCCCATACCGTCACGCCTTTCAAGTCACCATGTTCGGCGGCGACAGTGATCACCTCGCTGAAAATAGCGGCGTAGGATGCCGGCGTGAAGGCTTTGTCGCGGTTCAGGAAGTGACAGGACGCATCCAACTCGGTGATGAAAACGCCGACACCCATGTCCTTCAGCGCCGCGCAGAAGCGCCCCATTCCTTCCGGATCGACCCGGTCGAGGCCGGGGCGGAAATGCGCCTGCAGGCCCACTGCATTGATCGGCGTTTTTTTGGCGACGAGATCCTCGACGATTTTCAGGGTGCGCGCGCGCTTCTGTTCGAACACGTCGGATTTTTTCTCCAGATGCGTTTCGTTGAGCACCAGCGTCGCGCCGGGATTGGCCTGGTGCGCCATGTCGAAACTCATACGGATATAATCGTCGCCAAGAAGGCGTCGGAAAACACAATCCCGCAGATCCGGTGCATCATACTCCAACGGTTCGTTTACCACATCCCAAGCATCGATCGAGTTCTTATAGCGAGTGACAACCTGTTTTATATGACGGTTCATCGTCGCCTGAATGGTCTTTGCGTCGGTGATATCAGACACCCAGCCCGGGACGCGATACCAGATCAGCGTATGGCCATAAACCCTCATGTTGTTTTTGCGCGCAAATGCAACCATACGGTCGGCGCTGCCGAAGCTGAAAACACCCGGTCTCTTTTCCGTCGCACTCCACTTCAGTTCGTTTCGCGGCGTTATTGAATTGACGTTGTCGATGTAGATCTCGGCAGCGATTGGATCTTTGATGTTTTGCAAATCGATTGCCGATCCGAATCGGAACGACCTCCTGTCGGCAAGGACGCGCAGGCCTGCAGCGGCAGGCGCCTGTGCCAGGGCCTGGCCCGTACGGACATACAACAGAGCGAGCGGAACCGAGGCGAGGAAACGTCTTCTATTCATTCTATCTCTCACTGTTAGCTTTTTTCATGTCCGTGGTGGAATTTGAAAGGCCGGGCCCGTCGGCACCGATCCATCACGAGATTCGCGTTCAATTCAGCAGGGTAATACAACCTCAAATATACTTTCCCGGCAGGGGATATTATTGGTGTCTGCTAGACTCTTCAGCATAACCCAAGATATAAACCGCTCGGGGAGGGCGCGCGCGATGGAAGATTGGTCCAGCTATCTAATGAGCTATTTTCATATGGCATTTCAAAATGCCGTTTTTTTTATGGCGACCATTCGAAACGGTCTCTCTGCTCTCGATGACTGGCAGTTCGCGGTCCTTGTTCTCGGCATCATCGGCATCATTTCCCTCCCGTTCGCAGCGCTGGTCAGAATGTCGTGGCGGTTGCGCCGATCGGAAATCGTCATTCGCTCGCTGAACGAAGAGCTTGCGCAAGTCACGCAGGACCTCAATGTCGAGCGTGTCTGGCGTCTGGCGGGTGGGGACAGCACCGAACGGCCGAGTGCGGACAGTTTGAAAGAGCTCTACAAGATAATGGCCAGACATCACGACGATGCACGTCACATGGCGTGATCAGTCCGTGCATGGGATGAAGCCGAGGACCTAATGCCGATGTTCCTGACTTTCAGCCGGCGCTTCGGTATGGGGAGTCTCGGAGACTGACTGCGGTTGCGCGCTGTCGATCTCGACTGCGGGGTCCGGCAACGGCAGCCATCTTCTGCCGGAAAAATAATTTCTTGTACTTTTCTGAGGTCCTGAAGTTGCATCCAGCGAGAGCGTGAAGTTGTAATTCCCGGGATTGAGCACCTCGCGGGTGAAGCCGATACTGGCTCCGAAGCCGTCTTCCTTGATGTCCTTCAGATTCTTGATCGCGTTCAGGGTCTCGTGAAAATCGAGCCATTGCGGTTGCCGCAGCATGATTTCGAAAATTCGCAGAATGGCGGGATCGAGCTGGCCATTTTCATCGGTCTCCGGATTGATGATTTTCACGCGCATATTGTTGATCGTGCCGGTGGCGTCGCCGCGAACGATGACGAAGATGGAGCTCGGGAGCTGATCCTTCTCCCGCTTGCCGCTCTGCTCGAAAAAGCATTCAAATGTATCGGCGTTGAAACTCGCCGCCGCCCAATCGCTGGTTTCGATGCCGGCATTGCGCAGCGCCGCACACATTGCGGCGCCGGATATCCGCCATGTTCGCAGGAAAGTCGAGGCGGTCTGTACCACCGGCGGTTCGATGACATGCAATGGAAGCATGAAGGTGGCCGGTGGTATGGGGCGGGGAAGGGCTTTGGGGGGAGGCGGACTGACCTCCTGGGGAAAGAAATCGAAGCCAAAATAGTGGCTAACCGTCTTTAAGTGTTTCATGTTGTTGGAAAGCAGGACCGTTCCCATGACCAGCGAGAGGGAAATCGTCAGCAGCAACCAGAAGACCACGGGAACCCGCGGTTTCCCCACCGGCTGTTTTGCATATGCGGACGGCGAATTATCGGGCAAGCTTGTCTTCTCCGGCGCGCGAGAAGGGGTTTCGATCGGGCTGTCTAAATCCAGCAGTATACATTTATCCGTTAAATATCTTTGGCTTCTTGTCGGCAATTGGGCACCTTTGTGCCTCGTCATTGGGCATATCAAGTTCTGGTCGAAAAACACGCTGAGCACGCTGCTGCTGGATGCCGGCTTCGACAATGTTCGTTTTGAGTATGTCGGAAGAATTCCCGTTTTCGCCAAGTCGATGATCGCCGTTGCGCAAAAACCTCTCAGAGAGGTGTTGGAGCGGCCGTGATTTCGGATAGCATTCGTCGGCTGCGAAGTGCGCGATAGAGAGCGCGGGTGCACCCGCGCCAAATGGTGCTGCTGCGATAATCCACAGGTTGTTTTTACTGTGTGCGCTGCTGAAAAAAATCCTCACGAAATATTTACTTTTAGTTGCATTCTTGCTTAAACTCTCCATTATACAGTCGGGCGTGCTGATCAAGCGGGAGACTTATTCACATGAAGGCTAAATCGCCGAATTCGATTGACGTCTATGTTGGCAACCGCGTGCGCGTTCGGCGAAAGACGCTCGGGATGACCCAGAACGGCTTGGCCGAACTTCTGGGCATTACCTTCCAGCAGATCCAGAAATACGAAAAGGGAACGAATAGAATAGGCGCTAGCCGTCTTCAGCGCATATCCGAGATTCTTCGCGTGCCCGTCGGCTTTTTCTTCGAGAACGGCGGCTCCGGACCGGTCGACGGCGCGACGAATGAATTGAACACATTTTTGTCCTCGAAGGAGGGGCTGGCGCTCAACAAGGCATTCATCGCCATCGAGGATCCGAATATCAGGCAAAAGCTGGTGGCGTTGGCCAAAAGCCTGGCAGTCGCGGGATTGCCTGACAGCGACAGTGAGCTGCAGGATTCGGTTGTGAACAGCTAAGGACGGATCGTGCTCCACCTGCAGACATTCGGCGATCTGCGGTTGATCGAGACGAATGGCGACCCGGTTCGCTATCCGATCAAGGGCCTGTTGATGATGGCCCATCTCTATGCCGGCGCGAGCCATGAACTCAGCCGTTATGAATTGGCTCAGTTTCTATGGAATGACGTCGAATCCGAGCTGGCGCGGCTCAATCTGCGCAAACTGCTTTCCCGCATCCGCGAGACGGACGGCGGACGCGCCGAAATTCCCTTCGATTTCACCGCCACCACGGTTCGTCTCAACACGCAGGCGGTTTCCAGCGATCTGGATATTTTTCGCGCCGGCGGTTCGCCGCTGGAGCGGCTGAACGCGATCGCCGAACTGACCCAGCGTGGGTTCATCGGAAATATCAAACCAGCGACAAAGCTGATAGACGCCTGGATCAGAGCGCAACGGGACGCTCAGGCGCTGCAATTGCGGCAGGCACTGCTGGATGCGTTGCCGGATGCGCAAAAGCCCGGCGCTGCGCGCTCCATTTCCGGCGCCGCCCTGCAGATCCTCGAACGGGATCCGAACGACGAGCAGGTCAGAGCCCTGCTGCACCGGCTATCCGGCGGTTCGTCCCTCAGCGAGAGATTGCCGAACGGCGACGGCCATGCCAGGGTGCAGGTTAAGCGTTCGGAGGCCGGCGGTGAGACAACCGCCGACATCGAACGCGTATCGCAGGCGCCGCTGATCCTACCTCGGCTGGTGCTGCTTCCCCCGACATCGAAACATGCCGATGCCGGGCTTGCGCTTGCCAACGCCCTGATCGAAGACGTCACGATCGAACTCTGCGCGCTCAGAAACATTTCCATCGTAGCGCCCCATACGGCCGGCCAGATCCGGCGCGACTCCGAGAAGGCTGCCGTGGTCGCCCGTCACTCGATCGCCTATCTTCTGGATACACGGCTTTCCGAAGAGGGATTGTTCGCCCAGCTGGTTTATTTTCCCACGGACGAGATCATCTGGGCTAATCGCTTTACGATGACGCCCGATATATTGCCGCGTCAGAGACGACTGATTGCGCAGCAGTTGACCATGTCTGTCGCCCGCGAGCTGGCTGAAAACGAGGAAGAGCGCTTACGCTTCGAAGCCAATCCTGAGGCCTATCACGCCTATCTGGTCGGCTCGAGCCTTATGAGCAAGTTGACATTGCCGCATATCCGCCGGGCCCGAAAAGCTTTCAAGCAGTCGCTGTCGCATAAGGCGGATTTCTCTCCGTCATTTACCGGGCTGGCGAGGACCTTCACCAGCGAGTGGCTCGTGACGGCGCAGGGAAACAATGAGCTGCTGCATCTGGCGGAGCAGAACGCGCTTCGGGCCATCGAGCGGGATCCGGCATCGGCGGCGGGCCATCGCGAGCTTGGTGTCACCAAACTCTATCTCGGCGATGTCGATGCCAGTGTCGCCGCACTTGATCTGGCCGAACAACTCAGCCCGCATTTTGCCGATGTCATCTACAGCCATGCCGACACGCTCGTGCATGCATCCCGCCCCGGCGACGCGCTCGCCAAGATCAGAAGAGCGATTTCGCTCAATCCGATCGCGCCTGATGCCTATCTCTGGTGTGCTGCGGGAGCGAGCTTCTTCCTTGAACAGTACGAGGAGGCCATCGCCTATGTTGAGGCGATGAAAGACAAAGCGCCGGCCCATCGCATCGCCGCGGCCAGTTGCGCAATGATCGGCGATCGAAAACGGGCGCTCTTCCATCGGCAACGGGCCGAAAGTATCAACCCGGTCTTCGACGTCGAGAAGTGGCTCGCCATCGTTCCCTTCAAGGAAGATTGGCAAAAAAAGCTTTATCGTGAGGGCCTGTTGAGGGCTGGTTTTTAACAATAGCTGAGGGGCATTACATGGCGAAAGCTGTCATTATAGGTATACCGGGTGAGGCGGGTCTCTGGCTTGCCGATCTCGACGCGGGTACGGTCAAGCCTCTCAATCCGACGGGGGAATTGGCGACTGCAAACGGCCTGCGCAAGGCCGGCGGCACGTTCGTGAAGAGCGTCGACCTCGCCGTCGCGGTTTCCTCGGCGCAGGTTGCCCTTTCCGGTCACGTCGACGGCTGAGCCGGTATTCTGACACACCGGTCCATATATTCCGACAGGGTTATGTCGCCGCGGGAAACCCTTTCCCGCGTCGAACCTCTTTTGGCCGGGTTCGGCATCACCAGGGTTGCGCGACATACCGGACTGGATGATATCGGAATCCCCGTCTGGTGCGCATACACTCCGAATTCCCGCTCGATCGTGATTGCCCAGGGAAAGGGTCTGACCGATCTTGATGCCAAAGTATCCACCGTCATGGAAGCCCTCGAACGGGCGGTCGCCGGCGAACCCACCGTCGATCTCGTCCGCGGCACCTCTTCCCGTCTGCAGGCAATGGGGCACAAGACCGACGCGCTGAACTGCCTGACCGCTGTCCATAAACCCGATCTCGGACCCGACGAGGAGACGGAATGGGTTGCCGGCGTCAATATTCTCACCGGCGAGGCGGTCTATATCCCCTTTGAAGCGGTGGTGCTCGACCGCACGCGTGACGCGCGATACTGGATGTCATCGGATGGCCTGGCCTCGGGAAACAATGTCGAGGAGGCGATCTTGCACGGCGTCCTGGAGCGTATCGAGCGTGATGCCCATGTGTTGTGGCAGGTGGGCGCGGAAGCGGATCGTTATGCCGGCTGCACCGATCCCCGCGGCTTTCAGGACGGCGCCCTGGACGGGTTGATCGACAAGATCGAAACCTCGGGATTGGCGCTCAGGCTCTTCGATATCACCAGCGACATCGGGATCCCCTGTTTCACCGCCATGCTGGGTCCTGGGGATTCCCTTCTGGGCCCCCGGGATTTTCACGGCAATAGGGACATTCGCCTCGTCGAGGTGACCGGCGGTACCGGGGCCCATCCGTCTCCCGTCCGCGCGGCCATTCGGGCGGTGACGGAAGCCGTGCAGTCCCGGCTGACCTATATCAGCGGAGCCAGGGACGATATTTCTCCCGCAACGTTCTCAAGATGGCTGCCGCCGCTGATGCGACAGGCCTTCGATGCGGTTGCCGCACCGCCCGCCGCTGCCATGGGCCGTGACGAGGCGGCAGGGTATCACCAGCAGGATCTGGCGCAGTTGCTGCAGCATGTGCTCGACGCGCTCAGAAACAGGCGGATCGTTTCGGTGATCGCCGTGCGCCTCAGCGAGAACACGCTTCCGTTCAGTGTTGTCAAGATTGTCATTCCCGAACTCGAAAATCCGGAGGGGGAGCGCGCCCGGCGGTTTGGAACGAGGGCGCTTGCCAGGGCAATAGGGTTTTGAAGCTCATTTTCGCAGGTCCCAGTCTTCCCGATGCGGCGTCGCTTGCCGGCGAGGGGATACGCGTCTTGCCGCCTGCCACGCAAGGCGATGTCCTAGCCGCGGTGGAGCAGGGTGCCAATGTCATCGGCCTGATCGACGGCGGCTTCGAATATGCCGCACCGGTCTGGCACAAGGAAATTCTCCATGCTCTGTCGCTGGGTGTCGCGGTTCTCGGGGCGGCAAGCATGGGCGCGTTGCGCGCTGCCGAATGTCATCCGTTCGGCATGATCGGAATCGGCCGCATTTTCGAAGACTATCGCACCGGCCGGCTGGTCGACGATGCCGCCGTCGCGCTCACGCACGCGCCGAGCGCGCTGGGCAGCAAGCCGCTGACGGTACCGCTCGTCAATGTCAGCGCAACGCTCGATGCGATGGAGGATCGCGGGCTGCTGGAAAGTCGGTTGCGCCAACAGCTCGACGATACCGCAAGCGCGATATTCTTCAAGAAGCGAACGTGGCGGGCGGTCGTCGAGCAGTGTGCAGGGCTGGCCGAGCCGGATCGTCAGCGACTGCTGGCGACACTTCTGTCGAACGCCGTCGATCAAAAACGCATCGATGCCTTGGGATTATTGAAAGTGGTGCAGGACGTCCGCGACATTCGCTCGACTGCCGATCAGCCCTGGAAACTGCACAACACCTCATTCCCCACGCGCCCTGCATTGTGAACTGAAATCGGCAATAGTCACCGAGGGTTGTGTCACGCTTTTTTCACGGGCTGGATCACCTCCACACGCGTATCATTTCTTCAATTCATTGGAGGAATGGGGCATGGGCGTGACATCGGTTGTCAAGATAGATGCAGACCAAGGGGCGGAAGACGGTCTGGAAGAGCTCGTCGCGTTGGCGCGGATGATCGCCTATGCGCGACAGGTCGCTCAGGATGTCAAACTCCCGTTCGCGACGAATTGCCTCGACCTTGCGCTCGAGGCAGTGAAGCAGGAAGTCGGGGAGGGCTTGACCAGGGAATTGGCCGAATTGAGCTCCCCGGTTCCGCAAGTGAGTGTGAGAAGTCATTAGTACGACGCGTCCGATAGGGCGCGCCGAGAACGCTTCATCACTTCAAACCCGCGCATAACCCCGAAAGTGAGCTTCGATCTTCGGGGTTATTGCGTGTGGTTGGGCGCAACCGCGCAGTCGTCAATCGAACGGGGCCGTTTGTTTCAAGCACGGATGGTTTCAAGCGAGGGGTAAGCGGCTTCGCTGACGTTGCCTCCGGGCAGGGAGGCGGCGCGATTTCGCACTCAATGTCTTCTGCACGACAAGCCGATCAACGACCGACCCTTCATCTCAATGGGTCAGGTTGCGCTTCTGGGCCAGCAACAGAATGTAATCGTCGGCAATGTCTGCGATGGCCATTGCGACTTCCGCCGGATCGCATCCCTCGACCTTCGTATTTGCAATGAACTGATAGACCGCCTTCTCGATCTGCTTCCGGCAGATCATCACGCGCTCATCGTAACCAAATTCCGGAATCTGCGATGCTATATCACTCATCAGGTCGGCTCCCTCACTACTTACAGTGACCATGACACAGATTATAAGTTGAGCAAGCAAATGCTTTATGAAGGGTTAATTCGTTTGGGAAGTGCGACCATTTCGACACAGGTCAGCCATCTTACAGGCCGCACGCGTGTTGAATCAGGACATGTCAACTGCGCCGCGAGCAATCGCTTGTGTCGTATCGGGAGGCTCGTCAAAGAGGACAGGAATGTCTTAGGTCGTTGAGTTTTGTGCCGGTATTTCAATTGCGAGTCCAGGCTTATATGCCGACTTTTGAAAAGGCAGACCGAATGCTGTTGGCCGACCTGTTCGGTGCAGGTCGCAGGCAGATAAGAGATACCCTTTATTTATCAATATATTACACTTCAGCCCAGCGGTCGTGTTTTGCATCGGCAACTTTTCTCCTCGCGACCGTCCCAGGATTGTTGGGCCATCCGCGGTGACCAATCATCACCGATGATGCAGGCATTTGCCGGGGTCGTTGAGAGCCCGGCGGGAGAAGTAGCTTTCGGTAGATCCTCTGTTCCCAAGTCGAGGGTAATGCTGATGCTCCTTGAAAATGTATGCACAATATATGAAATTGATAATTGAGTTCATCGGGATAAAATTTATCAAAAGGTAAAATTGTTAATTTCAGACAATGGTTGTGTTTAAAAATCAATTGTAAGACGATTAAGTTTATACATGATGGTAATCAATTGATTTGTTGTTCTAAATTGCGGCAGTGATGCTTATGAAATTCTATCGGATGGTAGTCTCGAATTGATGATGATCTTTCTGTCTCCGCAATTTCATTGCAGATCCGGAAGCATCACCGAGGTGAATTGAGGCGATGGTCGAAATATTGACGGAATAGAACCCGAATTTTGCTCTTCACTTGCCGATGACGGGGGATTTTCTGATCAAACCGAACTCAACAGCGATAGTATCGCCATCCGCGGTGAAATCTATTTATGCCGATGCAGCGATAACGGCTGTCGCATTTGTTGCAATCAGCCAAAAAGGCAAAGTCGAGGACCCGCCGGGGTGGGTGACGGGTCCTCTGCTAAGAATGTTTGCACGTGCATAAGGATGATTACAGTAAAACTCTGTATTGTCACAGATCATTATTGGGGTAATTGCTTTTTTTATATCTTGTTCTCTTATTTGCTCTTACTATTCTGATTAATTATCAAATTCGTAATAGAAGGTAGCGAGGTAGTCGCCACGCCGATTGAAGTGATGGGTTGTTAAACCTTCAGATTTTTGAGCAGCCGGGCGAAAAACTGCCGCCGGCGCTGGCGCCACCAACAGATGTGTAGTCGGCAAGCATCAAGCCTCCTGCGACGAGGCCGCCGCAGAGCACTCGCCGGATCGATCGATCTCCGACAAGTGCCTTAACAATGCCTTCGTCCTGAAGCGTGTCCAACCGCCAACCAATGGGACAAGTGGGTCTATCTCTTCGAATTTCCTGAAATTCTTTCCCTTTTGTTCCTTGGCTGGCCAGGCTTTGGACAATGTCCTGCGTGCGGCTCTGTCGGCTTTTGAAAGGATCAATTTGAACAGGATGCCGGAAGCAAGCATTGGGCTATGATGATAAATGTGCTTGAGCGAGGTCGCGGCGCGGCGCCAATCTTTCAATGCGGCAAATTTTGAAAATGCATAAAGATTCGCCGAGGCGCGGGCGCAATTGACGACAAAAGTTGGAAGCTGTGGATTGCGGGCGATACATTGCTCCGTCACAGCCAGAAGCGATAGCGCCATTTGCGACCTGTCGGAAGACATGGCTGCTGAATGAACACGATATCCCACTAGACCCAACGGCACCGTCTCGATCTTGAAATGCTCAGCTGTACGAAGTTCGAAGTCGAAATCCTCGCATCCTCCGATACCCTGCCTGGCATAACTTGGATCGTAGCCACCGATCTTCTCAATGACTGCGCGGCGAACCATGAAGCCGCTGCCATTGCCGACGAAGCGGAATACGAGATGACGGGTGAAAATGGTGTCCCTGGCGTTCAGTGACGAACCGGATCTCATGCAATATCCCTCGGGATCGATGAGACGGTGAAGAGCATAGACCGCGCCCCAGGTGTTCGGCAGGGGATGGAGAGCCGAAAGCATTCTTTCGATATAGGTCGGATGCCACAGATCGTCGGCATCGAGGAAGGCGATGTAGTCGGATTTCGATGCTTCAATCCCAGCGTTGCGGGCCGCGGCGACGCCACGGTTTTCAGTCGAGACAATCCGGATCCTTGGATCACTTGCGGCAAAATGGCGACAGATCGAGGCTGTGTCGTCCGTCGAGCCGTCGTCGACGATGACGATCTCCAGCGCCTTGTGGGTCTGGTCGATGACGGACTGGAGCGTCTGGGCAAGGTAGTCTCTGGCGTTATAGGCGGGGATCACGACGGCCACCCAAATCCCGGACATCGTTGACATATCCATCTCCGTCACCCGAGCTTCGACGTGGGAGCGGGGGGGCGGAGATTGATCCGATTCTTCATCAGCCTGGCCACAGCGGGCCGATGGCTAACGACGATGAGCGTTCTGCCGGCGTCTTCTTTCATCGCCGAAAACACCCGCATCTCGGTATCTTCGTCGAGCGCGCTCGTCGCTTCGTCCAACAGCAGGATCTGAGGCCGGCCGGCGAGCGCGCGCGCCAGGCCTATGCGTTGCCTTTGTCCGCCCGAAAGCCGGATCGCCTCGTCGCCCAGCCATTCATCGAAGCCATACGGCAGATCGTTGATGAACTCCGTTGCGCAGGCCACATCGGCCGCCCAGCGGATATCCTGCTCCGATATATCGCGACGAAACCGGATGTTGTCGAGGACTGTGCCCTCCATCAGTTCAACGTCCTGACCCGACACGGAGAGCAGCTCCAGCCAACTGGAACGGTCAATGGTTGCGAGGTCCCTTCCGTCAATGGTGATCACGCCTTGGCTCGGCGGGTTGAGATCGAGAATCATGTTGAGGATTGTGGTTTTGCCGGAGCCGCTCGGCCCCGTCAGAGCCGTCGTTTCGCCTGCCCTGATGGAGAAGCTGAGATCGTCAACAGCCGGGGCGTTCGACCGCTCATAGGCGAACGAGACGTTGTGGAAGACAATCGCCTCCGCCAGGCGGGTGACCGGCTCTCCTTGCGAGGTCAGTTTGATGTCATCCTTCTCCGCAAGCAGCGCCAGGACGTTTTGCAGGGACGCTTCCATCTCGTAAAGACTCAGAATCTGGGAATCGAATCCTTTGATATGCGGCTGCAGCCTGTAGAGAAGGATCGTGGCCGAGAGCGCCGCCTTGAAATCCACCGGCAGGAATTCCGAGGATAGAATGATCGTCAGGATGACACCGAACGTCAGGATTTCGCTCACAAGCGAGGTCGTCGCGCCCATCCAGTCCGACCGGCGCCAAGTCTGGCCGACCTCCCTGGAAAGCGCCGCGAAGAGCTGCTGGTGGCGCTTCTCGAGGCCGAAGCTTTTGACGGCCTTGGCAGTTTGGAGCGTTGTCCAGCTCAGTTGCGTCAATGCCTCCACTGCCGCCACCGCCGAGGCTCCCACGCGCCGGTAGGCGCCGGCAAAGAAGCCTAATGCGAAATTATGGAGGACGCCGAAGATGAGCCCGAGTAAAGCGATCGGCCAGGCCATCACCACCATGCCGACGCCGAAGATCACGATCGTGCCGAAATTGACCCCCAACCGCACCAGGCTGGCATGCGCCGAGGAGACCGCATAGGATTCCGTGGCGATGACGTTGATCAGGTCGCTACGCTCATAGTCCTGAAATCGCTGGAAAGGAATGGCCAGGACCTTAGCGTAGAGGCGATCCCGCATCCTGTCGCTAATCCGATGATTGATCGCGCTCGAGATGAGCGAGTTGGCGCATCCCAGAAAAATCCGCAGGAGGATGGAGCCGATGAGAATGCCGATCAGGACAGGCTTGGAAAGGCTGAGGTCGATGTTGCCGAAAAACGCCGGGAGCCATGCAATGGCGGAGCCGGAAACCGGGCCTTGCTGCCCGAGAAGAAAGACCAGGCTGACCAGAAGGGTTATCCCGATCATTTCCGAAAGGCCGGTGAGAATTCCGAGGACGATCATCACCGTCATCTTGAACCGCAGCGCCGGCACGAGTTGCCGAAGCTCGCGGAACCGAGCTGCCACGATCAGGTTGTAGGCGGTGGCCGGCTTGGCGGATGCAGGTTTTCGAAACCTATTCATTGTCGGCCACCCGCTGGGCGATGGGGCTGGGCGCTTCCCTGGCCGGCATGCCGGCGTATCGATCGCGGAAAGCTGTTCCGGCTTGCGGGATGACCGCGACGAAGCGGGTTTTGGGTCGGGCCGGAGGCTTGCCCAGGGCGCGCCTCGCTATGCGTATGCCGTGGCGTTTTACCTGCCGCCATCCCTGCTGCATGCCATGGATGACAAGGCGTGAGGGGTATTTGCTCACCATCATCGGCGCCAGCTTTTTGAGCTGCGCATAATCGTCGTCGAGAAACGCCTTTTTGAAATACCAGGAGGCGGTGTTGAATTCGGCGGTCCGGATATCACGCTCAAAATGTGGATAGCGGGCGATGATCGGCGCCATCACCAAGGCGTGGGACTTCAGCATCCGATAGGCATTGCTGGACATGTTGCCCTTCGTGAAACGATAGCCGGTCAGAAAATCGGGTACCAGCGCGAAGGGCAGCGTTTCGGCGAGCGCCAGATAAAGTTTCAGATCCTCACACCCCTCGGCGCCGTTGTCGCGCAGGCCGGCGTCATAGCCGCCGCAGCGAAGAATCTCCGCCCGCGGCATCAAGGGCGTGCTGCCATTGCCGATGAAATTTTCCCGCAACAGCGGTTCGAAGATGTTTCCTTGATGCAGGACCGGGCGCGAATGGCCGAAAATGATGCCGTTTTCGTCAATCGCCGCATACCAATTGTAGGCAACTCCGTTTCCGTGGGGAAATTTCAGCACCGCCTCAAGCTGGAGCTCGATCTTGCTGGGATGCCACACGTCATCGGCATCGACAGGGGCTATATAGAAGCCGCGCGCCTCTTTGATGCCGTGGTTGCGCGCCCGCGCAACCCCACCATTGTCCTGGCGGAGAACACGGACACGGCGATCGGTCAGGCTGTAGTCGCGCGCAAGATCGAAGGTGCCGTCCCGCGACCCGTCGTCGACCACCAGGATTTCGAGCTTGTCGTAAGACTGGGCAGAGACGCTTCGCAATGTTTCGACAAGCGTCTTCTCGGCATTGTAAGCCGGTATGACGATGGTGACCAAGGGGGATGCTGCGGCAGTCATGGCTTTGTCATCCGATAAAGGCTCCGGGCAGGCCGATGAGTTCAGGGAAGGCTTCAAGCGGGCGATCCCCGCGCACTTCGAAGCGCGGCAGAGCGAAGAAATTATCGGAGAAGGTAGCCTTTGCCGGCCGGGTCGTGAAGCCGACGCTATAGCCGGCAAGCGCCAGAATGCCCGGGACCCTGAAGTCTGTCCCGCCATAAGGAAGTGCGATCGATTCCACCGGGGCGCCCAGCCGGCTCTGCAGCGCGTCGCGCGATAATATGGCTTCGGCCAGCAGGGCTTCGTTATCAATCGCACTGGCTGGTGTGTGGGATGCGAGGTGGGAGCCGAAGCTGATGCCCTTTTGGTGCAATTCCTGAATTTGCGACCACGACATCAGCGGTGCAGGTTCTCCATGGGCGGAATCCCAATCTGACCGACCGCCGACCTTATCGGTCACGACGAACACGTCGGCGCTGAAATCATTCTCGGCAAGGATCGGGTAGGCGTTCGTCTGGAAATCCAGATAGGCGTCGTCGAAACTCAGCATCACAGGCCGGCCCTGGATCGGCTTGCCGCTGCGCAGAAGATTTGCCAGGTTCTGCGCGGTCACGCTGTAATAGCCCTGTCGCCTCAGGAACTGCATCTGCTTGCGGAAAATCTCCGGCGGCGTGCGGAAGCGCCGGAGTGCAGCGGGGCCGTCTTCTGCGATCCTGTGATACATCAGAATGGGAACCGAGGTGGTCACCTCCGTCTTCCATGCCGCCTCGCGCGCGATGCCCGCCGGTCCGCAGATAATGTGCTTTGCCACATCCGTATCCAATGGGGCTCCGTGCGCTTCGATCCGCAGGGCGGGATTGGCCACGGCACCTTTCCTGAATCGGTGGATGGCGTAAAGCTCGGTGTCGATCGTCTCTTCCAGGGCGAGGCCGGCCTGCGCGGCAAAAACCCGTTTTATCGTCTCGACACCGAAAGGATGGCCCCAATCGAAACCGGTTCGGCCGGGTTCGTCCTGGCGGATATGCGCGTGGGCAGTGATTAGGTAGCCGTCCGGCTTCACTGCTGCGGCCATCTTCCGGCAGACGGCCGCAAGCATCTCCTCATCCTTCATATAGTAGAGGACTTCGGAACAGATAACGAGATCCTGCTCGGGCGGAACATCGCTTTTGACGAAATCGAGAACACGAAGCTCGACGTTACCATGGTCGCGGCACCGCTTGATCGCCCTGTCGATCGCGCGCTGGGAAATATCGGTGGCCGTCAGCCGACCGACCCTTGGCGCCAGCTTCTCGGTAAAGATTCCTTCGGCGCAGGCGAGTTCGAGGGCCTTTTCGATCCCTTCCGGGATCAGGCTCAACGTCTGCGCATATTTGACTTGCTCGTAGACCGAGATGTAATTCCACGGATCCGGGCGTTCGAACATATGCTCCCAGTATTCCTCTTCCGATTGAGTGGAAGCAGTCTCTTTTCTTTTCTCCGACCTTGGCCCGGGAGAATTTCGAAACGGCGGTGCCAGTCGATGTTCGAAATCCCGCAGGATTTCGGAAATCCGGGCGTCATTGTCCTGTTTGTCGCCGGGCGCTGTGGCAAGGAGGGCATTGCGTCCGACACGCACCAAAAACCTTTCGAGACGCCCTCGCCGCCGGCCGCTTTTGATGATCAGTCCGCCGAAGGTCCTGTAGCCGCGCAATGCCTCCATTGTCCAGGAGCTGGCATAGGCGAGTGCGTGGGGCGTTTGCAGATGCTCGTCTGCCTGCATCTCATGCATGATCAGCCTGATCTGCGCCCGGATCGAAAGATCGCCCCAGAATGGCCCGACAAAGGAGCCGACATGTTGTCCGCCGGACATGGCGTGCATGACGAGCGTGTCTGATGGTTCGGCCTTGGGGATTCGCGAAAGCGTTTCGAGCGAGACACTGACCACCTGGACATTGCCAAGCGTGAATGACCGCAAAGGGTTTGCGACGGATATGTGCCAGGAAACGGCGTCAATGATCTTGCGCCCAGCGCCAGGCATGGAATGATTCTGAATCAGCTGGATGAGCGAAAGGAACGTGGGTCGCCATTTATCGAGAACATCGATGAGACCGTCTGCCCGATCGATAAAGAGCCCTGTCTGCAGGCCATGGAGGATGACGCCGGCAAAAAGGTTTTCGTAGCCCGCGGCGTCCGGCATGTCAGGCAGAAGCGCTGCAAGAGCTGCAATATCCAAAGTCGGATCGAGCTTGGCCGCGACGACCCAGGCAAGCATGCGCAGTTGGCTGACGGGGGGCGTGATCCAACCTGTCTCCGGCCCCCCGGCCGACAAGCCCTGCTGCATCTGCAGCGCCTGCGCTTTCGTCGTCACGCGAACCGCGTCGCGCACCAGTTTGACCGGATCGCCGGACAGCGAGCCGGCCTTCATGCGATAGAATGCGAGGCACTTGTCCACATGGCAAAATTCGGCGCCTGCAAAGGCCATGCGGAGCCAGAGATCCCATTCCTCGCCGGTCTGCAAGGTTTCATCCATGCCTTCCAAAAGCTCGAAAAGGCTTTTGGGAAAGACGACCGTATGGATGGCAAGGGCGCAGAAGGAGGAGAATTCGCGCTTGGCGGCATCTCCCGTCAGAATGGGAGCCTGTTCTACCCGCAGCAACTGGCCGCCCGGAGCAACGCGACGATAATTGCAATAGGCGAGAACGGGTGGAGATGCATCCTCTGCCACCGGCCGCATGTTTTCGATGAAAGTCGGATCCAGCCAGTCGTCGGCATCCAGCATACAGAGCAGGGGTGCGGATGCCAGTCTTGCAGCGTGGTTTCGCGCCGCCGCTGCGCCGGCATTCGGCTGGCGGGCGAGGCGAATGCGGCTATCAGTTCTTGCGATGCCCTCAAGCACCTCCCAGGTGCGGTCGGTCGAACCGTCATCGACCACGACCGCTTGCCAGTTCGATCGCGTCTGCTGCTGCAGGCTGGCAAGACATTCGGCAAGCGTATCGGCTGCATTATAGGCGGGGATGAGGAATGAAATATCAGGCGCGGCAGCGATCACCATGCGGGCCTCTTCCATCGCCGCAGAACGTATAGCGCGCCGTTTACGCTTCCGAGCATCTCCTGCTTCAGGAAGAAGTCGTGCGATGTCGTGCCTTTGCGAAGCCGTCTTCGGAGCCTTCCCGCGTAATATTTCGGAAACGAGAGCAGGATGCGCCGCAGATTGGCGTTATTGCCTGTGTTCTGATACTGGACCAGCAGTGCTGCGACATGGCCACTCATATATTGGTAAATCTGTTTGGCGAGCCCCTTCATATCCTTGCGATGAAAGTGCCAGGCTACCGCCGTCGGCTCGTAGCGGCAGACATGGCCATGATGGAGGAGCCGGTTCCAGTATTCGGAATCGCCCGAGCATCCGGCAGCGCCCATATCCAGGCGGACATCGAACAGGCCGATCTCCTCGAAGACCTTGCGACGGAAGGCCTGACTTGCGCCGGCCCCGATCGTCCAGACCGGAGCGCCGTAACGTGTATCCCGACGATAGAAGTCCTGATTGAAATCCTGCCGCAGATAGCCCCTGCCAAAACCCCAATGCTTTTCGAATATAAATTGTGCGGGCGTTGCAAGTTCTCCGGGAAGAACCAACCCGGTTACGCAGGCGATCTCCGGCAGGTCGAACCCCTTCATCAGGTTTTCCAGCCAGCGCTCGTGGAGGACGACGTCATCGTCCGTAAACGCGACGAATTCGGTTCTCGCCGCACGAACCGCCGCGTTGCGCGCATAATCCAGCCCGACCCGGTCTTCGCGGACATAGGTTGCGCCCGATTCCTCCACCACACGACGTGTCGCATCACCGGCGGAGGCATTATCCACCACGATGATCTCGATGGGGCCGAGCGACTGTTTCGGGATCGAGGCCAAGCACCGACGTAGCTCCTCCGGCCGGTCCTTGGTGCAAATCAGAATGCTGACGTCTCGGTTGCGCACCGGCGTTTGCGCGACATGACGCGCATGCTCGAGGGTCTCGGGCCGCACGATACGCTCGGCGAGGGCGGTAGCTGTCTCGGGCATTTCTATATAGGTCTGTCCGACGGGAAGACCATCCGACAGAAAGACCACGAGCCCATCGGAGATCGGGGGCGAAACGGCATCGAGACGAGAGGAGGCGAGATCGAGATAGTGAATCGGTACGGGAAAACTCATATCCTTCAGATCGGACGGAATTGGTTCTCGCATCATACTCTCTCAATCGCACCGTGAACATACGCCGCGCGCATCCAAGACGCGAGTCTCGAAAGCCGACATGGTTTATTCCGCGGCGTGCCTCATTTGGTCCCTGAACCAGTCGAGAGTCATCGCCACGCCCTGTTCGTAGGTGATTTTGCACGACCACTCGGGCATGACATAGTGGGCATTGGTCAAGTCCGGCCGTCTGTTCGTGGGATCCTGCGGCGGTGACGGTTCGAAGACGATCGGCACGCCGCCGACAAGTCTGGAGACATATTGCGCGACTTCGAGAACCGAAATCTCGCGATCGTTGCCGACGTTCAGAGGCCCCTTATAGTCGGTTTCATTCATCCAGAAATATCGCGCGAAACCATCGACAACGTCATCGACATAGCCCCAGCTGCGAGACTGAAGGCCGTCGCCGAACACGGTAATCGGCCGGCCCGAAAGCGCCTGGGTGATGAAGTTGGAGACTGCGCGGCCATCGTCGGACCGTGTCCGCGGGCCATAGATGTTGAAGGGGCGAACGATCTTGACGTCGAGCCCCTGGGTACGCTGCATCTCGAACAGCAGCGACTCCGTGCATCGTTTGCTCTCGTCGTAGGATGAGCGAGGTCCGGTGCAGTCGACCTGGCCCTTATAGGATTCCGGCTGCGGCGACACCAGAGGATCGCCATAGACTTCGGAAGAAGAGGTGAAACCGAAACGTCCACCCTTCTTCAGTAAGTCGAGCAACCGGAACGCCCCGAGAAGATTGGCGGAGATCGTCCTCTTCGGCTCCTTCATGTACCACGGCGGCGATGCGGGGGATGCAAGGTGATAGATTTCGTCGAATTTCTCCGACGTCTGCAGCGTCTCGACGTCGGACTTCACGAAGTGGAAACGGGGGTCTCTGATGTGCGCGATATTTTCGAAAAGCCCGGTCCAGAGGTTGTCGACAACGACCAGCTTCTGAATGTCCGTCCTCAGCAAAAGTCGATCACACAAGTGGGATCCGATGAAGCCAGCCCCGCCAGAAATCAATACGCTTTTCATTGCATTGCGCCTCGTGACTTGAGAAATGTGCCTGTTTATTAGCATCGCCTGTAATGCATGGCAATTATTTAGAGGAGTTCTAAGAAATACTCACTCATTAATGTTAATCGTTAAATGTACCTACTTTAAGGTGATTGTCGCTGCCGATACCGCGCTCGATAACGAGCGACCGCGCCGGACCGGATACTACAGATGAGCGTTGCGCGATCATCACGACCTGCCCTATCTCGACTATCCGTGCCATGAGAAGTCCGCCCCATCTGCGGGCACGATCGAAGGAATCCGGATGGTTTCGAGAACCTCTCCGACGCGTTCCGGATCCAGAGCTGAGGTTGCTCATCGACAAGCATGTCGCTCGGCGGCAACGGGGATCCTTGATGTGTGCTATATTTTCGAAAGGTCCAGTGTAAACATCGTCAACAACAACCAGTTTCCGGACATCGCTTCCTAAGTAGAAGTCGGTCACAGTCGATCCAATGAAGCCAGCTCTGCCAGAAATTGATACGCTTCTCACATCAACGCGCCTCATTACTTCAAGATATATTATTGTTATTACAGCGATTGAACGTTTGGTATGGGCACGAAGTCCGGGGTTGGATCGGACTTTGGTCTGAATTTTCCGCGCGCAGAAACGATCGTCGTCGTCTTTTCAAGCGCCTGGACAACGCTTTAACACATTGGATCTACCTCATTTTTCCCGAGCATAGATTCCGATTTTCGGGCCGATACGCGCGCATCGCCCATAAGGTGTGGCAATTGTTTAGGAGATCCTAAAAAATCTAGTCGGCCATACGCAGATACATGGAATGTCACGCCTTCGTGGTGCCGCTCGGCTGTTGCTGGTGACCGCACAGGCTTCTGGCACTGGGCGGCGGCACCTGGTTTCTCGGGACCGCCAGCCCGGTTCCACCATGGCCGTTCTGGCGCTTCTGAACGGCTTCGTGCTGCGCATCAAGCCTTGACGATGAGGTCAGCCCTCCGGGGACGAGACAAGCCGGTTGGCATCGAACTGGGCGGCGACCGGAATAATATCCTCACCTGACGTCGCGACATTGACCTCACGATGAACCGTGCGCGGGGAAATGCGAGGCGCGCTCAATCCCATCATCTCGCCAGGAGAATGCAGCGCCCATTTCATCAGCGCCGCTTCGGACGTCGATCCAAGGAAACTTGCTTCTTCCCAGGAAGCGGTCATGGGCAGGGAGGCGATCATGTTCGTGCCCTGCTTGGAGGCCTGCTGTGCAACAAGGCGGGGTTCGAAGCGGGCGTAGATTGGCAACGCCGGTGCCGGCCTATCCGGAAGGACATCAATTGGGCCGATCGACGCAGTCTCCAGTTTGTCATCCATATCAGCGTCGTGCTCCAGGGTGGGCGGGCGCATCGCCGGTATCGGAATCGGGAAAGATGGAACATCCCCAGCGGACCGTTTGTCATCCCGCGGGGCTGCGCCGGTCTGCAGCGCGAGCGCGTTCAATGCTCGGCTTTTCGGCGTGGGCAGAAGCGCCGTCACCAGTTTATTGTCTGTGGTATCGTCGTTCGACCTGGTCGACGCGCTCACGTCTTCGTCTTCTCCCGCGGTGCTGGCAATCTGGATCGAGGTAGTGCTGCCGCGCTTCCTGTGGTTCGCAACCGCCTGATTGTATCCCGGCAGCGGTCGGCCATCGGCCGGCAGATGCATCGTTTGCCCATTCGGGAATATTCGAGCGAGTTCTTGCCGGGACATGCGGGGCCAGGCTCTGACATTGCCGACATCGAGATGCACGAAGGGCGATCCCGAGGTCGGATAATATCCAACCCCGCCGACCTGCATCTGCATTGCAAGTGCCCGCAGCGTCGAAAGCTTCACGCCGGGAACGTAGAAATCCATCGCCTTGCCCAGCATGTGCTGGCTCTTCTTGGCGACGCCCGTACTGCGCGAGCGGTTGCGGAGCATGTTGTTGGTGGTGGGCGAACGATAGGCGGAGACGATGTGGATGTAGTCCTTGCCGCCGCTGCGCTTGTATACTTCCCAGACCAGGTCGAGCAGCCGGGGATCCATCCGGGTCGGCTCGTTCCTTCGCCAGTCGCGCAGAAAGCGATTGATCTGGGCGAGGCCCTTTGGATCGAATTTTCCGTCCCGCTTGTAGGTAATCGTGGCCCTCTCGCCCGTATGGGTAAAGAACAGCTTCAGGGCCCGATCTTCCGCCGAGGCAAATGATGCGGAGCCGACAAGTGCCGGCAGCGCAAACACAGCCGGGAGAATGGTCTGCGCTGCGAAGCGTTTTGCACGCGACAGGAGCGTGGCAATTCCGCCCAAGGCTCTGCCCGATAATCCTTGCACTGGATACTTCAACACGAACAATTCCGTCCTACACCAAACACTCGACGGTGTGCGGGAATCTCCGCATCCATCACGTTCAGTAAAGCCAGCTTATGGTCAATAAATTCCTAACGAGCGGATGTGGAGGCTCGGTGAGTTGAGGGTGTGGGTCATTTGAGGCACAATCGCACCCGGCCTTCAGTCTCTTCCGTCTAGCAAAAGGCGCGCCAAGGAGATCGAGTACCTTGCATGGTGCGGGGGGGGTCTTATGGGCGTTCGTCACGAACGGTTGAGGCGCAAGGTCTCCTCTGACGACGAACTTCCTATGAAGGCTGCTCAGAAAATGGCGCGCCGGAGGGAATGAAACTAGGAACTGCTTTGTCATTACTATGCCTACGCATTTCTGAGGTCAGCTTCGGATGTTGAAGCTCGCCTTGTATTCCACATCGGCCTTAGGCGGATTTCCGGTAACCCAATCTCTTGGCGCTGCGTAAACAATTCGTGGTTGCGCCAATGATCCAAATGGATATTCTTGAACGAAAGGGTATTTGGGACGAGGCGATGGCCAAAATACTAGGTCACAGGGGTTCAAAGCGTGCTTCTCAATCCAAGCTGCCGCCTCGAATAAAACTGTTCCGCCCGATTAGCTGGTACGACGGGATAACCGCTAGATCCGTCGGTGAGTACGTTTCCCATATGCTAATGGAACTCGGACGCCTCGGCCTGAATATCGATGACATCGAGAGCCGTTCCAGGCCGCCAAACAGGGAGACTGTTCTTTCCGACCTGATCGACTGGCTAAGCGACCACCCAGGCAAGGCCTTTGCGCAACTCTCCAATTGGCAAACCTTAGACCTCGCGCAAATTCGATCGCGCCTTGAACAGGATCGATCCGCCAAGCCTCGCATCGAGCTGTCATTTTTTCCGAAGACCCTGAACGATGGGCTCATGACGGTACTAATGGTAAGTTGGCAGCCAAGTGTGGCATGAAGCATGCCGTCATTGAACAGCTTAAATGCACGATCGCAGATCGCCGCGATTCAGATCTCAACAATGGCATGATTGGCCAGTTCGAAGCCTATCGGCGCGCAGAATACGACTCATGGAAATATCGACAAGAGCATGGCTATGATTGGTACGACCCTGAAAGGCTATCCGACCGAGCGGTCGTGACACTCCGGCGGATAGCAAACGGTATAGTGGAGAAGCTCGACAAGCAGGCGCTCAAGACGTTGAGCGAAAATGGCTTCATCAAACTTTTCCGCAAAATAAAATGGCGCCTAACGGCGAAGGGCGAGAGGGCGATTAAATATCACGATGAGCGCGACGCGTGGTTGAAGAAGAAAAACGAAATTGGGGGCGATAGCGAACTTGGCGACCCGGCTACCACCGGGTTCTGATCCTACGGTGTAGATATCGCAGCCACAGTGTGTCTTTCCCGAGAGAAGGGTGACAGTTCATACCGGAGACATGGGTTACACTTTTGCCTTTGCGAGGGGAGCGAAGGTGCCTTGGCAGGAGTGCAACCGTATGGACGAGCGTCTCAAATTCGTTGCGCGGGTTCGTGATGGCGAGAAGATAGCGGTGCTGTGCCGCGAGTTCGGCATCTCGCGCAAGACCGGCCACAAGATCATCAGCCGCTATAATGCCTGCGGGCTGGAAGGACTGACGGATCGCTCGCGGCGTCCCTACCGGCACGCCAATCAGCTTCCTTTCCAAAACGAGAAGCTGATTGTGCGTGCCAAGCAGGAGAAGCCGAACTGGGGCGCACCGAAGATCAGAGAACGACAGGCGCGGCTTTACCCGGACGTGCAAACGCCGGCGATCTCGACCGTGCATGCGGTGCTCGACCGCAACGGGCTGGTTCAGCACCGCAAGCGACGGCGCAACAGGGCACAGGGAACGCCACGCTCCCAACCTCGCCAACCCAACGACTTATGGTGCGCTGATTACAAAGGCGAGTTCATGCTTGCCGACAAGCGAAAGCCGACATTGCTGGTGGAGGTGTCCTCGCCTTCCGCATGGCGCACAGCGGGTCGATAGCGCCGGCAGTAGTTCGGTGCGCAGAGATGCGATCCGCCCTTCAGCACTCGCCTAGCGATGCGGATCGCAGGCTGGCTAGGGTCGTAGCTCGCTTCGACACCGCCGCCGCGCGAATTGCTAGGGATGCAGCAGGAGTGCTTCGCCGGTTCCGGATGACGCATCGACCAGTAGTCGCTCATCCACTCCCAGACGTTGCCGATCATGTCGTAAAGGCCGTAGCCGTTCCACATCCATCGCTGCGGCGACGCGTTGAACGCCGTCTCCTACGGTCCGTGTAACCGTAACATACTTCCCTTCTCACCCCCGAAAGCGCACCAAATGCGTGCGGAGAGTTTCTCCGACGATCAATCGTTCACGATGGGGGTAGCATGTCGACGAGAACCAGACTGTTAGGAGGGGCGCTGGTCGCGTTCCTGGCGCTCACCGGGGCGGCCCGTGCCGATACCATCAGCTTCGCCGACGCGGTGAGCACGCTCGCCAACGACTGCGGATCCGACATCAAGAAGTTCTGCAAGGGCCTGAACCTCGGAAGCGGCCGCATCCAGAACTGTCTCGAGGCCCATGCCGCAAAAGTCTCGCCGACTTGCACCTCGACACTGGCGAGCGTCACCGCCTCGATCGAGCAGCGCCTTGCCGCCCAATCGTCGTTCACCGCGATGTGCAAGCACTATGTCGCGCAGTTCTGCAGCGGCGTAGTGGGCGAGGGAAACATTCTTTCCTGCCTGAACAAGGCGACGCGCGTGAACGAAGGCCAGTGCGGCCAGGCCATCATCGACGCCGGCTGGCGGTGAAACGATGTTGAAGGGATACAGGATCATGAAGGGCTTTCGACTTGCAACGATGCTTGCCGCCGGACTGCTGCTGGCACCCGGCCATCCGTTCGCACAGGAACTGAGCGGCCCGCAGGTGGTGCGCACGCTCGGCAGATTGCAGGGCGGGGCTCCGGCCATTGACCTCGCGTTGCTTATGGAAGAAGCGGCGGCGAGTGCAGGCAAGGGCGTCGCCGCGCTTCCCGACTGGCAGAAACTTTCGAAGCTGTCGCAGCTCATCGTCGAGATCGACTTCGAGAACGACTCCATTGCCATCGAACCTAAATCCTATCGCACCGTCGGCATGATCGCCGACGCCCTGCATCATCCGAACCTGCGGCGCTACAAGTTCCTTGTCGTCGGACACACGAGCTCGACGGGTGACGCCAAGCACAATCTGGACCTCAGCCAGAAGCGGGCGAACGCAATCACGGAGGCGTTGTCGACGACCTTCGCCATCGCCCCGGACCGTCTGTTCGCGATCGGCGTCGGCGAGGAGTGGCTCGTGGATCCGTCGAACCCGCAGGCCGCCGATAATCGTCGCGTCCAGCTCGTGAACCTTGGTCTCGTGAAGTAGCAAAAAGGAGAATTCTCCATGAAACGCCATATACGGATTGGCACTCTCGCGTAGCCTGCCTCGTGTCGTTCGCGGGAGCGGCGCAGGCCGAAGACGCGATCACGGCCCCCGCCGCCAAGACCATTGGAGCGACCACGGCCACGAAGATGGTGCCGTCGCTCGCCGTCCTCAATTCCGGCGGGGCGACGCTGGTCGATGGCAAGCTGACGATGACGGGCGTCACCCCGAACTCCATCGTGTTCGCCGACCGTCCGGTACGATCGGCCGGACATGTTCTCACGACCGAGTTCATCAAGGAATGGGACGAGGGCAAGGATAGCTTCGCGGTCGACCCGCCGAACGCGACGATCTCCGTCATGAGCAGTGATGGCACCGCTGTCGAAGACGCGGTCGTGGTCCTGACCAAGCCAAAGCTGGATGGCGGCACGCTGACCTTTGACGTCCAGGTTCTCGAGGGCGAACTCGCAAAGGTCAATGGCCCGGCTTCGCTTTTCATCGACATGTTCGTGGCGCGCGCCGGAATGGGGCGCGTCGGCGTGGTCGGCGTGGGTGCGGTCGGCTTTCATGGCGGCTGGTATGCGCACCCGGCGGCCCGCTACGGCGCCGCGGTCGCGACGGGCGCGGCCATCGGTGCTGCGGCGGCCTCCGCGCCATACTACTATCACCCCCCGTGCGGCTACTATCCGTATCCGCCCTGTTACTGAAGTCGGGAGCGGCACATTGCAATGGAACAGGGGAGAAGCAGTCGAGGCAGATGGAAGTCGGCTGTGGGCGTTCTTGCCGCCGTCTTCGTGGCCTATCTGCTCGTCTGCTACCTGGTCATGCCGGAGCTTTGGATCTTCCGCGACCGGAGCACTGTTGCCGATCTCAGCCGGATGGTCACCACGACCGGCGACGACATTCCGGGCGACCCGATCAACGTCGGCGTCGTCGGCCCGAAGCAGCAGGTGATCAAGGCCTTCGCCGCCTCGGGCTGGGATCCCGCCGACAGGATAACGTTGCTCTCCTCGGTTGAAATCGGCCTGAGCGTGGCGCTTGATCGTCCGGATCTCGATGCACCCGTCAGCCCGCTGTTCTTCGACGGCCGGAAGCAGGATCTGGCTTTCGAAAAGTCTGTCGGGCGTAGCGCTGACGAGCGCCACCACATACGCCTCTGGCAAACGGCGACCGTCGGCGCCGACGGCCAGCCGCTGTGGCTGGGCTCCGCGAGCTTCGACCGCGGCGTCGGCGTCAGCCACGACACCGGGCAGATCACCCACCATATCAGGCCCGATCTTGACGCCGAGCGCGAACTGGTGATCGGCGACCTCAAGGCCGCCGGGCAGATCTCCATGACCTACGAGCGCGCAGGCGTCGGTGCGACAAGAGATGGTCGGAACGGCGGTGGGGATCCGTACTTCACCGATGGTCGAATCCTTGTAGGGGTGCTGCGATCGGCCGAAAAGCGATAGGATTGGCGACAGCGGGACAAGGGCGAGGGGAGCGACCGCATGCGGTGCTCGACCGCAACGGGCTGGTCCAGCACCGCAAGCGACGGCGCAACAGAGCTGTCGGAACGCCACTCTCCCAACCTCGCCAACCCAACGACCTGTGGTGCGCCGATTACAAGAGCGAGTTCATGCTCGCCGACAAGCGCTACTGATATCCATTGACGGTCACCGGGCAGTCCGTTGGAATCAAACAGGTCGAAGACCACATATGGATCGCAAGCTTCATGGATTACGACCTGGGATACTTCGATGACGAGACATGCAGACTGGAACCACTGCCGAACCCTTTCGGCTCAAAAGTGTTACCTATGTCTCAGGAATAAACCGTATCCTATGTGTCCAGCACGGACCAAAGGGGAAGTGGCGCACCCGACAGGATTCGAACCTGTGACCTTTGGAATCGGAATCCAACACTCTATCCAGCTGAGCTACGGGTGCATGCCTAAGGCGGTCTGAATCGCCTGTCCGATGGGTGGTTCTTAGCCTAGCTTGCGGCTGGCTTCAATCGCGAAATTCTCAGAAATACGGGTGCTTGCGGTTTGGCGGGTGTTTTTATCCGTCAGACCCGAGGAACGTTGCATGAAAACTCCGCCGGCCTTGCGGGCGGCGGAGCGTGGTTGGCGAGTCGGATCGTCTGGCGGCGGTCAGATCTGCATGGCGCCGGGGCCGGGGATCGCCTTTGGCGGCACCTTGCCGAGGATGATCATGCCGAGGACTTCGTCCTTGGTCACGTCCTCGGTGCGGGCGTGGCCGACGACCTGGCCGTTCTTCATCACCGAGACGCGGTCGGCGAGGTCGAAGACGTCGTGGATGTCGTGGCTAATGAGGAAGATGCCGATGCCTTCCTTCTTCAGCTGCTTGATCAGTTCGCCGACCTGCGCCGTCTCCTGGGGGCCGAGGGCCGCCGTCGGCTCGTCCATGATCAGGATGCGGGCGTTGAAGAGGATCGCACGCGCGATCGCCACCGATTGCCGCTGGCCGCCCGAAAGCGCCTTCACTGGCTCCTTGAAGCGCTTGAAGTTGGGGTTAAGCCGCCCCATCACCTCGCGGGCCGAGGCTTCCATCGCGACGTCGTCGAGCGTACCCCAGCGGGTCTTCAGCTCGCGGCCGAGATAGAGGTTGGCGGCGGCGTCGACATTGTCGGCGACGGCGAGCGTCTGGTAGATCGTCTCGATGCCGTATTTCTTGGCATCGCGCGGATTGCGGATGTCGGCAGGCTCGCCGTTGATCAGGATCTCGCCGCCATCGCGCTTGTAGGCGCCGGAGAGGATCTTGATGAGCGTCGACTTGCCGGCGCCGTTATGGCCGAGCAATGCCACGACTTCGCCGGGGTAGAGATCCACAGAGGCGTTGTCCACGGCGTGAATGCCGCCGAAGGAGATCGAGATGTTTTTCAGTTCCACGAGGGGAGTGCGTTGATCAGCCATGTTTTGGGCTCCTCTCACTTGGCACGGGAGCGATAGACGGTGTCGAGCCAAACCGCTACGACGAGGACGGTGCCGACGACGACGCTCTGCAGCGGCGTGTCGACATGCGCCAGCACCATGCCCGATTGCAACGACTGCATGACGAGCGCGCCGAGCATGGCGCCGGCGATGGTGCCGGTGCCGCCTGCCAGCGACGTTCCGCCGATGACGGCGGCGGCGATGGTGTAGAGCTCGTCGAGCGTACCCTGCGAGTTCGTTGCGGCGTTGAGGCGGGCGGTGGAGATCGCCGCCGCGATGGCTGCGAGAATGCCCATCAGCGCGAAAATGCGCACGGTGACCCAGCGGGTCTTGATGCCGGCGAGCTCGGCCGCTTCGGGGTTGCCGCCAATCGCGAAGACGTAGCGGCCGAAGCGCAGCCTTGTCGCGATGAAGGTCATGATGATGCCGACGACGATCGCGATCAGCACCGGCACGGCGATGCCGTAGGGGATATCCAGGCCGGTTTCGGGCCAGGGAATATTGTTGGTCTCGGCATATTTCTTGGCGATGTTGATCGGCCAGTAATAGCTGTTGGCGATCCAGACCGCGCCGAGGATGAGGACGCAGCTGAGGATGGCGAGGAAATATTCCGCCCACATCGGCCGGCGCGGAAAGCCGAAGCGGCGGCGCTGGCTGCGCGAGCCGATGATGCTGACGATGACGAAGAGACAGGCTGCAATGCCGACGATCCAGCTCCAGGTGGCGCCGATCGAGCCCTCAGCACCACCGCCCATGATGCGGAAGGTCTGGTCCATCGGGGCAACCGTCTGGCCGCTGGTGACGAGCCAGGTGGCGCCGCGCCAGACGAGCAGGCCGCCGAGCGTGACGATGAAGGAGGGAACGTTGAGGAAGGCGATGATGATGCCCTGGAAGGCGCCGATCAGGCAGCCTGCCGCCAATCCGACCAGCAGCGTGATCGCCCAGGTGAAGGGGCTGTCGAAGCCGATATATTCCGGCAGGATCTTGGCCTGCGTCACGCCCATGATCATGCCGCAGAGGCCGAGCACGGAACCGACCGACAGGTCGATGTTGCGGGTGACGATGATCAGCACCATGCCCGTCGTCATGACGGCGATGTCGGTCGTCTGGACCGAGAGGTTCCAGAGATTGCGCGGGGTCAGGAAGAGGCCGCCGGTGATGATGTGGAAACCGATCCAGATGATGATCAGCGCGCCGATCATGCCGAGCAGACGCGTGTCGATCTCGGTGGCGCGGAAGAAGCGGGTCACCAGATTGGCTTCCGCCGCTCGCGGTCCGCTTGATGTTGTGGATTTTACCATTTCGGCCATGGGTTTGCCGTTCCCCCACTTGTTTGGACGGATGCGCCGTCGTGCTAGAGGCTGCCATCGGCGTCATGCGTCTGTACTTCAACTCACCATCGCGATGCTTCCGGAAGCCGGTCGCGTGGCGTTGCGACACCCTTCCGGCAGGGAATGAAAACCCGCGATGGTGCGGCGAGGCGGAGAAACTTCGTCGATCGAATTCTCATCCGCATCCGGCGCCGCAACGGTGTTCCGCTGCGGCGCCGGCAATTTCAGTGCAGAGCTTGCTTACTTGCAGGCAGCGACGGTGTCAGCCTTCACGCCCTGGCAGGCTTCAGCCTTGGAAATCCAGCCAGCGTCGATGACGACGTTCAGGTTTTCCTTGGTGATCGCAAGCGGCTTCAGGAAGACCGACTGCATTTCGACGCCCTTGGGGCCGCCCTTGAAAGCCTGGGCGCCGTCGATCTTGCTCATGTCCTTGCCGCCGGCGAGGTCGAGAGCGATTTCAGCGGCGCGTTGGCCGAGTTCGCGGCTGTCCTTCCAGACGGAAACCGTCTGCGTGCCGAGAGCGATGCGGTTGAGCGCTGCCTTGTCACCGTCCTGGCCGGAAACCGGAACGGAGCCGGCGAGGCCCTGTGCGTCGAGAGCAGCGATGGCGCCACCGGCGGTGCCGTCGTTCGAAGCAACAACGGCGTCAACCTTGTTGTTGTTGGCGGTCAGGAACTGCTCCATGTTGCGCTGAGCGTTCTCCGGCAGCCAGCCGTCGGTATAGGCCTCGCCAACATTCTTGATCTTGCCGGCATCGATGGCGGCCTTCAGGACTTCCTGCTGGCCCGAAAACAGGAAATCTGCGTTCGGATCGGAAGACGAGCCCTTGATGAAAACGTAGTTGCCTTCCGGCTTGGCCTTGAAAACGCCTTCAGCCTGCAGGCGGCCGACTTCCTTGTTATCGAAGGTAATGTAGAAAGCAGCCGGGTTTTCGATCAGGCGGTCATAGCCGACGACGGGGATACCTTCAGCGGCGGCCTTTTCGATGGCCGGGCCGATCGCATCGGAGTCCTGGGCGAGAATGATCAGCGCGTTGGCGCCCTGCGAGATCAACGATTCGACGTCGGTAAGCTGCTTTGCGGCAGAAGACTGCGCGTCAGCGGAAATATATTTGGCACCCTTGGCTTCGAGAGCCTTCTTGATGGCGGCTTCGTCCGTCTTCCAGCGCTCTTCCTGGAAATTCGACCAGGAAACACCGACGACGAGATCGGCAGCCATGGCAGCGGTATGCACGGAAACGAGGATGGCAGCACCGGCCATCAATTTCAAAATAGACTTCATAATGTCCTCCCGAGTGGATTGCGACCGGCCCAGCCCATGCTTCCTCCGGCCACCGCGAAAAGCTGTCGAGAAAGGTTTGGATTTTTTTCTCGACAGTCGAGAAATTTAGTGTCAGAGATTTTTTCAACTGTCAACACGGCACTGCCGGCTTAATTTCCTTGCGAAACACCGGCTGGAGATGCAGTGGAAAGCCGAGGGCGGAGTAAGCAGGGGAGAGGGCGGCATTCATGCTGACCAAGTCGAGCACGGAGCTGGTCCGGCAGCGAAACAGCGTGCTCGTGCTGTCTGTGCTGCGCCGCCACGGTGCGCTCGCGCATACCGAAATATCCGATTTCACCCGGCTTTCGTCGGCCACCATTTCGGCGATCACCACTGAGCTGGAAAAAGCCCAGATCATCGAAAAATCGGAACAGCAGCCGGCAAGCGGCCGCGGCCGGCCGCGCGTGCTGCTGCGCCAGCGGCGCGATTGCGGTTATCTCATCGTCGTCATCATCTCCTCGGATGCGGTGCAATATTCGCTGGTCGATTATGCCGGCAAGCTGATCGACCGCTTCAGCGAGGAACGTTCGCACGATCCGGCAGGTGCGGCCCGCTTCGTTGCGGCGGTGCGGGCCGGGCTTTCGCGCATTCTCGATCGCTCGAAGATCAGCCAAGAAAAGGTGCTGCTGATCTCGATCAGCAGCAAGGGGCTGGTCGATTCCACCGAGCCGGTTCTCGTCTGGTCGCCGATCTTCGGCAGCGATCAGATCGATTTCGAATCGGCACTCCGGCCGGAATGGCAGGCCAAGGTGATCCTCGACAACGAGACGCTGCTGGTCGCAGCCGCGCTCGGCGCGCGTGAGGAGATGGTGAAGGGCGCCGATTTCCGCTCGCTCGCCGCCCTTTCGCTCGGCCATAGCGTCGGGCTCGGCATCGTCAGGCGTGGGAACCAGGCAGGCCAGGAGATATCGGCGCCCAATTTCGGGCACATGCTGCACATGGCCAATGGCGGGCTCTGTCGCTGCGGCACGCGTGGCTGCATCGAGGCCTATGCCGGTTTCTATGCGATCCTGCGCAGCGCCTTCGAGGTGCCGCTCGATACGATCCCGGCAAAGTTCGTGCCGGTGGCGGAACTGGACAAGATCGCCGCAAAGGCGCGACAGGGTCACCGGGTCCCCGCCTTCGCCTTCCGCCAGGCGGGGCTGGCGCTCGGCAACGGGCTGTCGCGCATGCTGAGCCTGACGGAGCGCATGCCGATCGCCATCACCGGCCCGGGCACGCGTTATTACGACCTTCTCCGGCAAGGGATCGAAGAGGGTCTGGGGCAGTCGCATATCGTGCGCATGGAAGGCATGCCCGAGATTAGGGTGGTGGCCGACGAGCAGATCCTCGTCTTCGAAGGACATCTGAACCGGGCGCTATCCGTCATCGACGAGGATATTGTTCTCTCGGGCGTTCAGGGAATCCAGGCATCGGCGACTATTCAGGAATCGGGTTGAGGGTTTCTTTCACGACGTGTGGTGATTGCAGCAGCAACCGGCCAGTCGGTAGTATGCGACTTTGAGGGGTTTGCCGTGCCAGCCCCCCTCTGGCCTGCCGGCCATCTCCCCCGCAGGTGGGGAGATAACAAGTGACTGGGCCTTCCTGCCTCTTTGACGGTACGCTGCTTGGAACGTCCATCGCTTGGGGAAGCCAGTGCAGCCAGCCAATCTCCCCACCTGTGGGGGAGATGCCCGGCAGGGCAGAGGGGGCGACCGCGGCACGCCGTTCATCAAAAGATCTCTGAAACGCGAAATGGCCGGGCGGGCGCCCGGCCATCTCATGCATGGCTTCCGGTCGGGAGAGAGCCGTCAGCCGATCTTGATGAGCTTGCCTTCCTTGACGGACAGGACCGCGGCATCGGCGAGTGCCAGCGCTGCGAGACCATCGGCGCCCGATGGAGAGATCTTGGTGCCCCTCTCGATCGCGGCGATGAAGCCGGCAATCTCGTTGGCATAGGCTTCGGTGTAACGGGTCATGAAGAAGTCATGCAGCGGCGGGCGGGTGTAGCCTTCGCCGTTTGCGACTTCGATGGAGACCGGCCGCTGGTTCTCGGCCGAGACGAGGCCCTTGGAACCATGCACCTCGATGCGCTGGTCATAGCCGTAGGTGGCGCGGCGGGAGTTGGAGATGACGGTCTGCTTGCCGGATTTCGTCTGCAGGATCACCGAGACGCTGTCATAGTCGCCGGCTTCGCCGATTGCCTTGTCGACGAGCACGGCGGCGGTCGCGAAAACCGACACCGGTTCTTCGCCGAGCAGGAAGCGAGCCATGTCGAAATCGTGGATCGTCATGTCGCGGAAGATGCCGCCCGAGCGCTTGATATAATCGACCGGCGGGGCGCCGGGATCGCGCGAGGTGATCGTCACCATCTCGACATCGCCGATCTTGCCTTCGTCGATGACCTTGCGGACAGCCATGAAATGCGGATCGAAGCGGCGGTTGAAGCCGACCATCAGCTTGGCGCCGGTCTCTTCCACCACCTTGATGCAGGCCTTGACGCGGGCGACGTCGAGGTCGATCGGCTTTTCGCAGAAGATCGCCTTGCCGGCGCGGGCGAAGCGCTCGATCAGATCGGCATGGGTATCCGTCGGCGTGCAGATGACGACGGCGTCGATGTCCTTGGCTGCCTCGATCGCCTCGATGGTGCGGACCTCGCAGCCATAGGCGGAGGCGATGGCTTCGGCTGCCTGCGGAAAGGCGTCGGCGACCGCGACGAGCTTTGCATTGGCGTCGCCGCTGACAGCCTTCGCATGAACCTTGCCGATGCGGCCGGCGCCAAGAAGACCAAATCTTACTGTCATTCCAACCTCCCTTGAATTCAGAACAAATAAACCGAATTGTCAAATTTCTGGAATTTTCATTCCACCTTCTCTGCGTCGCGTCAAGGCCTCGGATCTTTCACATTTGCAAGATTCGACCCGGAGCATTTCCGGCTCGGATTTAAGCGTTCTGCTGGAGCCGGCTTGTCGAACATTCGATACCGTTTGAGCCAACAGAATACTTTAATCTGGCCAGGAAAGGCTTTAGAGACAAGCGCGGCACAGGCCGAGGGCAGTGCGACATATCCGACCGCGGGGTAAAGATGCAGCTGATCGATCCGAACCATCCGGCATACCGGCGCCTCTGGGTGCGAGTTGCCATCGTTGCCGTCTGCTTCGGCTGGGCCGTGGTCGAGTTCGTCACCGGCGATCCGTTCTGGGGCGTGCTCGCGGGCGGGGCGGGCGCCTATTCCTTCTACATATTGTTCTGGACCTTCAAGCCGCAGCCACCAGCCACCGAGCCGGTCGTGCAGCCTGACGCCGAAGAAGAAGAAGGGCCTGCGGCGACCGCTGAAAAGCCTTCCAAGGACGGGCAGGCGGAATAATCAGCGGGCGATTCGCCGCAGCGCTTCGTCGATCAGCATATTGGCGAGCATCATCCGCTTCGTCGCATTGTCGCGGAAGGGCAGGGTAACACCGTCGGATAATGGCGCGGGTGAGGACGCGGCCCTTCTCAGGGAGTGTCGGCAGCTTACCGGCGCCTTTGAGAAGAAGGCCGAATAGTCGAAGCGTGCCGCGATCTTTCTGATGCGCGCCACGCTTGAGGTCTTTGTTTGATACGATCGCAAAACCGACGCACGGCTTCACGTGCAGCCAGCACGATCCCTGCGCATTCCCGTCCTGTCAGAGTGACAGTTCCTTGGCTTGCGCCTCGATCTTTTCGCAGGCATTCCCGAATGGATCGTGCAGCGGTACCAGCGGCGAAACGCCGAGCAGGAGAAGCGCTTTCAAATGTGACCAGCCACCTCCCAGCAACGGCGCAAAGGATGTCATCACGATGCGTTCCTTGCCATAGAGACGCTCGTACTCTGGAAAATTGCAGAAGTTCTCGTGATTGCTGTTCTTCAGATGGAAGGACTCGGCCTCAGCACCTTCGGCAAGGATAACTTCGTGCGTATCGAGCATGACGGCATAGTACTCGATCGATACGTCAGCGGCGGGAGTGACCGATGCAATCGTTTTACCGTTCACGAGGTCCTTCACCTGGATCAGAATGCCGTTCAGGTACAGCGCATGGCCAGGCGACAGATAGAGATCCGAGTGGGGTGTTTGCCCGTCCAGTGCGTGGCGGGAAACCCGGATCGGCACGACGTCGTTGGGCCAGCGCGCGCCGCTCTTCTTGAAGCTTTGGCGGCCGACCCACTTTACCGGGCGGGTGCTGCCGTCAGGAAGGGCAACGCGATCGCCGATGCTGAGATTCTCGACAGGCTTCTCACCGCAATCCGTGAGGATCGCCGTTCCCCGCAGGAAGCAATTTGGGCCGCTCCCGCTGCCGCCACCACCACCACCTCCACCTGAGCCACCGCTCCCGCCAGAGCCTCCGTGTCCACCGGAGCCGCCCCGTCCCCAAAGCCGCCCCAGCGCGTTGGCCGGAGAGGTGGAAATTGCCGTGGCCAAGGCTGCCACGCCGGCAAGACGAGCACCAGCGGCTGCGGCTACGCCTAGAAAATGTCTGCGCGCATTGTTGCGCGGCAGCTTCGGATCTCCCGTAGATGACATGTTGGCGGTCTCCTGAGAACATTTGCACCACGCTATGTTACAACAGGTTGTATCGCATTCAATTTCGCTAAACAGCTACGGCCTACCGAAAAGGGAGTAGGCATGGTCTACTGGGGTCCCGAAATATGCTATTGCCGGTCGCAAAAAGCGGCACATTTCTCTGCTACCCGAGCGCGAAAGAATCAAACTGCGTGCCATGGGCACTTGTTGAATCGCGGGAAAAACAGCCCATATAGAGTTCGCGAATCGAGTCGGAAACGGCGGCTCTTCCAAAGCCTCGGAACCTTTGCCTGCGTTCGCGAGAAAGCTTCAGCTGTGCGGCAGGCGGCGCATCGCCTCGTCGATCAGCAGGTTGGCGATCATCATGCGCCTGTTGGCATTGTCGCGGAAAAGCTCTGGGACTCCATCAGGATGATTGGCCTTGGCAAAGGCGCGCCGCTTCTCGTTCAGCGTCTGTTGGGTATCGGCGGCAGCGATCGCCAGTTCCGCAGCAATCTCTTCCGGAGCGATGCGGGCGAGATGGTCCGGCATGACGGGCTCGGGTGGAGGCGCAGCCGCCGGTGCCTCCGCGATCGCGGCGGCAGCATCAAGATCCAGATTGTCGAAATAGGCCTGGCCGACCCGTTGCGAGGCGGTCGAGACATCTTCCATGACATCGAAGGCCATGACATCGAAGGCCATGACATCGAAGGCAAGCCCGGTGCCGAGGCCGGAGACGCGATGGACGGCCGGCGCCCCGGCGTCTTCGTCCGTCTCGCCCTCCGCCTTCAGCCGCTCGAGGACTGATTGAAATACCGACTGTCCGAACAGCATGCGCTCCCTTTCGACGCGTGCATTAAAGGCGGGCAAGATGGCGCAGGGCTTGCGGGTGTCGTCAGCCGGCCTGCTTGCGGCTCTCCTCGAGGATGATGTCGTAGAGCAGCCTTGCACTCGGCGGCAGCGCCCGTTCCCTCGCCGTGATCATGCTGTAGGGCTTGACGTTGATGTCGAAATCGATCGGCAGCATGCGCACATCGGAGGCATTCGAGCCCTGGCTGGCCAGGAACTGGGCGACGTCGACGGCAACGGGAGCGATCGCATCGGTTTCGCAGACGATGGCGCAGGTGAGCAACAGCGAGGAGGTGTTGACGATGTTTTCGGGCAGCGCCACGCCGCGCGACAGGAAAACGTCCTCGATCGTGCGGCGCAGCAGCGTGCCCGGCGGCTGGAACACCCAGTCGTAATCCCTGACCTCTGAAAGGCTGCTCGTCTTCTGCTTCATAAGCGGGTGGCTGCTGCGCACGATCAGGCAAGCCCGCTCGATGCCGATCTCCGTCACCTCGAACAGGCGCGGATTGAGATCATCGGGAATGCGGCCGATGATGAAGTCATGGCGGGCGGCGAGCAGCTCGCGGGCAAGCACGTTGCTCGTCTCCACCTGGATGTTGATCTCGATGCCCGGATAGGCCTTGCGCACCTTGTTGATTGCCGGAACGACGAGGCTCATGGCCGGCGCCGTCACCGCGCCGATGAAGACCGACCCGCCCTTGCCACTTTTCAATTCACCGATCTCGCGGCTCGCCTCGCGCAGCTCCAGGAGGATCTTGCGAGCCCTTCGGGCAAGCGCTGCGCCGAAGGTTGTCAGCACCACGCCGCGGGCCACCCGCTCATAGAGCGACGTCTTGGTAATCGATTCCATTTCGGACAACATCCGCGATGCGGCGGGCTGCGAAATGTTCAGAACGTCGGCTGCGGCGGAAATCTGTCCGCTATCTTCGATTGCGACGATCATGCGCAGGTGATTCAGCTTAAGTCCTGCACGTAAAAGGCTGTCATCGCCGAAATTATCGCTGTGGATATCGATGTGATCCATCGAAAATGGCTCGGAAACAATCGTCATGGTTGCAGCCTCCTCACTGCGCTCCATCAAAAGTAATACTTTTTAGCGATATACCAAAATTGTTATGCATATTACCACTTATTCTATTTGACAGTTATAGGAATCCATACCAGTTTGCCGCCGTGTGCTGGTTGGCACTCAACACGTGTGAGATCGTGGAGGAGACCTACTTCGTTTCTCACCATCTGAAGTAACTATCCAATACGGAACCTGCCACAGTTTCGGGGCGGGCGATTTTTCGTCCGCCGTCTATTAACAAGGGAGAGAGAAATGAAATCCATTATCTCATTGATGGCTGCGGCCGCCTTCGGCGTCGCTTCGTTCGTTATGCCTGCCATGGCGCAGGACAAGGGGCTCGTGGGCATCGCAATGCCGACGAAGTCTTCGGCTCGCTGGATCGACGACGGCAACAACATCGTCAAGCAGCTCGAGGCCGCCGGCTACAAGACCGACCTGCAGTATGCTGACGACGATATTCCGAACCAGCTTTCGCAGATCGAAAACATGGTCACCAAGGGTGCCAAGGTTCTCGTCATCGCTTCGATCGACGGAACGACGCTTTCCGACGTTCTCCAGAAGGCTCATGACGCCAACATCAAGGTCATCGCCTATGACCGTCTGATCCGCGACTCGGCCAACGTCGACTACTACGCCACCTTCGACAATTTCCAGGTCGGCGTTCTGCAGGCTGGTTCCATCGTTGACGCCCTCGGCCTCAAGGATGGCAAGGGTCCGTTCAACATCGAACTGTTCGGCGGCTCGCCGGACGACAACAACGCCTTCTTCTTCTATGATGGCGCAATGTCCGTCCTGCAGCCCTACATCGACAGCGGCAAGCTCGTCGTGAAGTCCGGCCAGACCGGCATGGACAAGGTCGGCACGCTGCGTTGGGACGCTGCAACGGCCCAAGCCCGCATGGACAACCTGCTCTCGGCCAACTACACCGACGCCAAGGTCGATGCGGTCCTGTCTCCCTATGACGGTCTGTCGATCGGCATCATCTCGTCGCTGAAGGGCGTTGGCTACGGCACTCCGGACCAGCCGCTCCCGGTTGTTTCCGGTCAGGACGCCGAAGTTCCGTCGGTCAAGTCGATCATTGCTGGCGAGCAGCACTCGACGGTCTTCAAGGACACCCGCGAACTCGCCAAGGTCACCGTTGCCATGGTCGATGCAGTCATGTCCGGCAAGGAGCCCGAGGTCAACGATACGAAGACCTACGACAACGGCGTCAAGATCGTTCCGTCCTATCTGCTGAAGCCGGTTGCTGTCGACAAGACCAACTACAAGCAGATCCTCGTCGACGGCGGTTACTACACCGAAGACAAGCTGAAGTAATGAGAGGGACCGGAACCCGCGCTTGCGGGTTCCGGTCTTCGATTTTATGATCGCCCGGCCGCTCGACGGCCGGAGGCGCTGGAACTTTGACTATGGACAATACCATCCTCGAAATGCGGAGCATCACCAAGACGTTCCCGGGCGTCAAGGCGCTGGAGAATGTGAACCTCAAGGTTCGCCAGGGTGAGATCCACGCGTTGGTAGGCGAAAACGGGGCCGGTAAATCGACCCTGATGAAAGTGCTATCGGGCGTCTATCCGACAGGAAGCTATGAAGGCGAGATCGTCTACGAAGGCGAGACGCGCAACTTCAAGGTCCTGAAGGACTCCGAAGAAATCGGCATCGTCATCATCCACCAGGAGCTGGCGCTCGTGCCGCTGCTGTCGATCGGCGAAAACATCTTCCTCGGCAACGAGAATGCCAAGAACGGCGTCATCAGCTGGGAAGAGACGTTCAACCGAACGAAGAAGCTGCTCACCAAGGTGGGCCTGCGGGAATCTCCGAACACGCTGGTCACCGACATCGGCGTCGGCAAGCAGCAGCTCGTCGAGATCGCCAAGGCGCTGTCGAAGAGCGTCAAGCTGCTCATCCTCGACGAGCCCACCGCTTCGCTCAACGAGAAGGACTCGGACGCGCTGCTCAATCTGCTGATCGAGTTCCGCAATCAGGGCATCACTTCGATCATCATTTCCCACAAGCTGAACGAGATCCGTAAGGTTGCCGACCAGATCACGGTCCTGCGCGACGGCATGACAGTCAAGACGCTCGACTGTCACACGGACGAGATCAGCGAAGACATCATCATCAAGAACATGGTGGGCCGAGATCTGGCCGACCGTTATCCGCCGCGTTCCGTGCCGATCGGCGAGACGATCTTCGAAGTGAAGAACTGGAACGCCTATCACCAGCAGCACCGCGACCGCCAGGTGCTGCACGACATCAACGTCAATGTCCGCAAGGGCGAGGTTGTCGGCATTGCCGGTCTCATGGGGGCTGGCCGCACCGAATTCGCCATGAGCGTTTTCGGCAAATCCTATGGCCATAAAGTCAGCGGCGAGGTCTTCGTCAATGGCAAGGCTGTCGATGTCAGCACCGTGCGCAAGGCGATCGACGCCGGTCTTGCCTATGTCACTGAGGACCGCAAGCAACTCGGTCTCGTGCTCAGCGACAGCATCCTGCACAATACGACGCTTGCCAACCTCAATGGGATTTCGAGCAATAGCGTCATCGACGACATCAAGGAGATGAGGGTCGCGACCGATTACCGGTCGAAGCTGCGCATCCGCTCCTCTGGCGTCTTCCAGGAAACGGTCAACCTTTCGGGCGGCAACCAGCAGAAGGTCGTGCTGTCGAAGTGGCTGTTTTCCGACCCCGATATCTTGATCCTCGACGAGCCGACCCGCGGCATCGACGTTGGCGCAAAGTACGAAATCTATACTATCATCAACCAGCTTGCCGCCGATGGAAAGGGCGTTCTGATGATCTCATCGGAAATGCCCGAACTGCTTGGCACATGTGACCGCATCTACGTGATGAACGAAGGACGCATCGTCGCCGAATTGCCGAAGGGAGAAGCAAGCCAGGAAACTATCATGCGCGCTATCATGCGCTCAGGGGAGAAGAGACAATGACTCCGGTCAACCCGACAACCGAGCACAGCAACGTCGTTTCCGTTGCCGATTATATCCGCGGCAATATTCGTGAATACGGCATGCTCATCGCACTAGTCGCGATCATGGTGTTCTTCCAGTTCTATACCGGCGGCATTCTCTTCAAGCCGGTAAACCTGACGAACCTTGTTCTGCAGAACTCCTTCATCGTCATCATGGCGCTCGGCATGCTGCTCGTCATCGTCGCCGGCCATATTGACCTGTCGGTGGGCTCGATCGTCGCCTTCGTCGGCGCGCTCGCGGCGATCTTCACCGTGTCATGGGGCATGAACTTCTGGCTTGCCGGCCTGATCTGCCTGATCGTGGGCGGCATCATCGGCGCGGCGCAGGGCTATTTCATCGCCTATCACCGCATCCCATCGTTCATCGTGACGCTTGCCGGCATGCTTGTTTTCCGCGGCCTGACGCTGACGGTTCTGAACGGCAAGAACATCGGTCCGTTCCCGAGGGAGTTCCAGGTTATCAGCACCGGCTTCCTGCCGGGCGGCATGATCGATATTGCCGGCACACCCGTGCAGTCGACCTCGCTGATCCTGACCGTGATCCTGCCTGTCATCCTCTTTTACCTCGCCTGGCGCCGCCGCAAGGTGAACGAAGACCACGGGATCGACGTCGAGCCGATGGGCTTCTTCATCGTCCAGAACATGGTCGTTTCGCTTGCCATCCTGTGGATCGGCTATCTGCTCTCCACCTATAAGGGCCTGCCGAACGTTCTCGTCGTCATGCTGGTGCTGATTGCGATCTATGCCTTCATCACCCGCCGGACCACGATCGGCCGTCGCATCTATGCCATGGGCGGCAATTCGAAGGCGACCAAGCTTTCAGGCATCAATACCGAGCGGCTGAGCTTCTACACCTTCGTCAATATGGGCGTGCTAGCAGGCCTTGCCGGCATGATCATCGCGCTTCGCCTGAACTCGGCAACACCGAAGGCCGGCGTCGGTTTCGAACTCGACGTCATTGCGGCCTGCTTCATCGGCGGCGCCTCGGCGTCCGGCGGCGTCGGCAAGATCACCGGTGCGGTCATCGGCGCGTTCATCATGGGCGTCATGAATAACGGTATGTCGATCGTCGGGCTCGGCATTGACTTCCAGCAGATGGTGAAGGGCCTCGTGCTTCTCGCCGCAGTGTTCTTCGACGTTTACAACAAGAACAAGGGCTGAGCGCCTCAAGGCGCGCCAGCCAGGCATTCGCAGCCTATGAATGATGGATTCCGGCTCCTGATGGAGCCGGACAGGCGGAGCTTTTTCCTGTCTTCGCCGAAACGAGAAGGATCGAAGACGTGCTTATTTCACAGATCAAGGGTGCAAACGGAGAGATCATCGTCGCCGTGCGTGAGCAGGGCGGCGCTGCAAGGTTGGTCAAGAACGCCGTCAGCGTCTACGCACTGGCGATGGAAGCCGCAGACGGCGGCAAGTCTCTTGCCTCGGTCATCGAAGCCCATGGCTACGGCGATGCCGTCGATCTTGAAAAGGCCTATGCGGAAGGCCGCTTCCTTCCGCCGATCACCCATCCAGATGCCGCGCATCTGCATCTGACCGGCACCGGCCTGACGCATTTGGGCTCGGCGGCAACGCGCGATTCCATGCACAAGAAGACCACCGAAGCCGCCGAGGAAACCCTCACGGACTCGATGAAGATGTTCAAGATGGGCCTTGAGAACGGCAAGCCGAAGGCCGGCGAAAAGGGCGTCCAGCCCGAATGGTTCTACAAGGGCAACGGCCATGGCGCCGCAGCCCCCGGCGCCCCGCTCATCTCGCCTTCCTTCGCGCTCGACGGCGGCGAGGAACCGGAGATGGCCGGCATCTACGTGATCGCCAAGGACGGCTCGCCCTTCCGTATCGGTTTTGCGCTGTCGAACGAATTTTCCGATCACGTCACCGAGCGGATCAACTATCTCTATCTCGCCCATTCGAAGCTGCGCCCGGCCAGCTTCGGCCCGGAGATCCGCATCGGCGCGGCCCCAGAGGATATTCGCGGCACCTCGCGCATCAAGCGCGGCGACAAGGTGATCTTCGAAAAGCCGTTCCTGTCTGGTGAGGCGAACATGTCGCACACCTTTGCCAATCTGGAATATCACCATTTCAAATATGGCCTCTTCCGTGCTCCAGGCGATGTGCATGTCCATATGTTCGGCACGGCGACCCTTTCCTTTGCCGACGGCGTCAAGACTGAAGAGGGCGATATCTTCGAGATCGAAGTTGCCGAATTCGGCCTGGCGCTCCGCAACCCGCTGAAGGTGGCCGCCGAGGAAGAGATCGCCGTCAGGCAGCTCTGAATTCAAGACCTGGCCGCATTCAGCGGCCGGCTCTTTGCTCGTAAACGGTAAAGGAGGCTTGTTAAGCCCATGACCATTTATCAAAATCTGATCGCCGGCGAATGGGTCGGCTCGAACGCGACGAAGAACATCAACCCGTCGGATACGAATGAAGTCGTCGGCCTTTATGCCGACGGCAGCGCTGATGACACGAGAAACGCCATTGCCGCCGCCAAGGCCGCCTTCCCAGCCTGGTCGCGCTCCGGCATCTGGGAGCGCCACGTCATCCTGAAGAAGACAGGCGACGAGATCATGGCGCGCAAGGATGAACTCGGTGCGCTGCTTGCCCGCGAAGAGGGCAAGACGCTGCCGGAAGCCACTGGTGAGGTGATCCGCGCGTCGCAGATATTCGAATTCTTCGCCGGCGAGGCACTGCGGCTGGCCGGTGAGGTTCTCCCGTCGGTTCGCCCGAATATCGGCGTCGAGATCACCCGCGAGGCGCTCGGCGTCATCGGCATCATCACGCCGTGGAACTTCCCGATCGCCATTCCCGCCTGGAAGATCGCGCCGGCGCTCTGCTACGGCAACACCATCGTCTTCAAGCCGGCCGAACTGGTGCCTGGCTGTTCCTGGGCGATCGTCGATATTCTCAACCGCGCCGGCCTGCCGAAGGGCGTGCTGAACCTCGTCATGGGCAAAGGCTCGGTCGTCGGCCAGGCCATGCTCGAAAGCCCCGACGTTCACGGCATCACGTTTACCGGTTCCACCGGCACCGGCAGGCGTGTCGCCGCCGCCTCGATCGAGCATAACCGCAAGTTCCAGCTGGAAATGGGGGGCAAGAACCCGATGGTCGTGCTTGACGATGCCGATCTCAACGTCGCCGTCGAGGCCGCCGCCAATTCCGGCTTCTTCTCCACAGGCCAGCGCTGCACGGCGTCGTCGCGGCTGATCGTCACCGAAGGCATTCACGACAAGTTCGTCGCAGCACTCACCGATAAGCTGAAGACGCTCGTCGTCGACAACGCGCTGAGGGCCGGCACCCATATCGGCCCCGTCGTCGATGAGCGGCAGTTGAAGACCGATACCGACTATATCGAGATCGGCAAGTCGGAAGGCGCCAAGCTCGCCTTCGGCGGCGAGGTGATCTCGCGCGACACGCCCGGCTTCTACCTGCAGCCGACCTTGTTTACCGAAGCGACCAACCAGATGCGCATTTCGCGCGAGGAGATCTTCGGGCCTGTGGTCTCGGTAATCCGGGCGAAGGATTACGACGAAGCGCTTGCCATCGCCAACGATACGCCGTTCGGCCTTTCTGCCGGCATCGCTACGACCAGCCTGAAGCATGCCACGCACTTCAAGCGCAATTCCGAGGCCGGCATGGTGATGGTCAACCTGCCGACGGCAGGCGTCGATTTCCATGTGCCGTTCGGCGGCCGCAAGGGCTCGTCCTACGGCCCGCGCGAGCAGGGCAAGTACGCCGCCGAATTCTACACAACCGTCAAGACCGCCTACACCCTGGCTTGAGACAAGTGCGATAACCTGGGCCGTACGGGGCGGTCCGGCGATATCCTGAAGGATAGAGACGATGAAAAAGAAAGCGGAATGGCCGCGCAGGCTGAGGTCGCAGGAATGGTACGGCGGTACGAGCCGCGACGTGATTTATCACCGCGGCTGGCTTAAGAACCAGGGTTATCCGCACGACCTGTTCGACGGCCGGCCGGTGATCGGCATCCTCAACACCTGGTCGGATATGACCCCGTGCAACGGCCATCTCAGAGAACTCGCCGAGAAGGTGAAGGCGGGCGTATGGGAGGCCGGCGGCTTCCCGCTTGAGGTGCCGGTGTTCTCGGCATCCGAAAACACCTTCCGCCCGACCGCGATGATGTACCGCAACCTTGCCGCGCTCGCGGTGGAAGAGGCGATCCGCGGTCAGCCGATGGATGGCTGCGTATTGCTGGTCGGCTGCGACAAGACCACGCCGTCGCTGATCATGGGGGCGGCTTCCTGCGACCTGCCCTCGATCGTCGTCACAGGCGGACCGATGCTGAACGGCTATTTCCGCGGTGAACGCGTCGGCTCGGGCACGCATCTGTGGAAGTTTTCCGAAATGGTGAAGGCCGGCGAGATGACGCAGGCCGAATTCCTCGAGGCGGAAGCCTCGATGAGCCGTTCGTCGGGCACCTGCAATACCATGGGCACCGCCTCCACCATGGCTTCCATGGCCGAGGCGCTCGGCATGGCGCTCTCCGGCAACGCCGCGATCCCGGGCGTCGATTCCCGTCGCAAGGTCATGGCGCAGCTGACCGGCCGGCGTATCGTGCAGATGGTCAAGGACGACCTGAAGCCCTCCGAGATCATGACGAAGCAGGCCTTCGAGAATGCCATCCGCACCAACGCGGCCATCGGTGGATCGACCAATGCCGTCATCCACCTGCTCGCCATCGCCGGCCGTGTCGGCATCGATCTTTCGCTTGACGACTGGGACCGCTGCGGCCGCGACGTCCCGACCATCGTCAACCTGATGCCGTCGGGCAAATACCTGATGGAGGAGTTCTTCTATGCCGGCGGCCTGCCGGTGGTGCTGAAGCGCCTCGGCGAGGCGGGCCTCCTGCACAAGGATGCGCTGACGGTATCCGGCGAAACCGTCTGGGACGAGGTCAAGGACGTTGTCAACTGGAATGAAGACGTTATCTTGCCGGCCGAAAAGGCGCTGACAGCTTCGGGCGGCATCGTCGTGCTGCGCGGCAACCTGGCGCCGAAGGGCGCGGTGTTGAAGCCTTCGGCGGCTTCGCCGCATCTGCTGGTGCACAAGGGCAGGGCTGTTGTCTTCGAAGACATCGACGACTACAAGGCCAAGATCAACGACGACAACCTCGACATCGACGAAACCTGCATCATGGTCATGAAAAACTGTGGGCCGAAGGGCTATCCCGGGATGGCCGAGGTCGGCAATATGGGGCTGCCGCCGAAGGTGCTGAAGAAGGGCATCCTCGATATGGTGCGCATTTCCGACGCCCGCATGTCCGGAACGGCCTATGGCACCGTCGTGCTGCACACCTCTCCGGAAGCGGCGGTCGGCGGGCCGCTGGCGGTCGTGAAAAACGGCGACATGATCGAGCTGGATGTGCCGAACCGTCGTCTGCACCTCGACATTTCCGAGGAAGAACTGGCGAGGCGGCTGGCTGAATGGCAGCCGAACCATGATCTGCCTACATCCGGCTATGCCTTCCTGCATCAGCAGCATGTCGAAGGGGCCGATACCGGCGCCGACCTCGACTTCCTCAAGGGATGTCGCGGAAACGCTGTCGGCAAGGACAGCCACTAGCGCGGTTCAATCCATAACGAGAAAAAGGCGGGGCACGACCCCGTCTTTTTCTTTGCACTTGTTCAATGTGGAAATGGCTCTCTATTCCGTACAGATGTACAGGAGATACAGTCATGTCCAAGACGGTCGGTAAGGCGGAGTTCAAGGCGAAATGCCTGAACCTTATCGACCAGATAGGGAAGGACGATGAATCTATCGTCATCACCAAACGCGGCAGGCCAGTTGCCGTGCTTTCGCCGGCACCTGGCCCCAGCAGACGCAGAAGTATCATCGGCGCGATGAAGGGCAGCGTATTGCACTATGACGATCCGCTGTCTCCGGCAGTTGAACCCTCGGATTGGGACGCCGTTCGTTGATCGTCATCGATACGCATATCCTCGTTTGGGCAATGCAGGACGATGCACACCTCGGTTCACAGGCTCCGGCGCATTATCGACGAGATGACGGAGAGAAGCCGGATCCTGATTTCGGCGATTACGCCTTGGGAAATCGCGATGCTTGTACAGAAGGGACGCCTGGCGCTCGGCGACGATGTGGGGCGATGGATCGACAGCGCGCTGTCTCTGCCCGGAATCCAGCTTGCACCGATTGAGCCCTCGATCACGATAGACAGTGTCCGGCTACCCGGCGAGTTTCATGCCGACCCCGCGGACCGCGTCATCGCCGCTACGGCCCGTTTTCATCGCGTACCGTTGCTGACGGCCGACCAGGCGATCCTCAGCTAGGGTGTGCGCGGTCACCTTCAGGTTCTTGCGGCGGAATAGCGTTTGGATGGGGCCGAAATACACCAAGCGTGGCCCGCGCACCAGAAGTCGCGACGAACTCGGCAGCTACTCTATCGGCACCATCGTAGGGTGCGGTAAAGCTGTCTGTAGGCTCAGCTCTGGCTCTGGCTTTGCATCTGTCCGCCATCCTCGACCTTCACGGTGACCGACAGCGTTTCGCCCGGCGTGCCGATGCGCATGCCTGAAATCGGCGCGGCGTCGCGATAGCAGAGACCGGAGGCGACACGAATGTAGCGCGCATCCGGGCAGATCTCATTGGCGGGATCGAAGCCGACCCAGCCGAGGCCGGGAATATGGGCCTCGGCCCATGCATGGGTCGCAGCCTGTTCGATCTTTTCTTCCATCATCAAATAACCGGAGATGTAACGCGCCGGCACCTGCAGGGCGCGGGCAGCGGCAATGAAGATGTGCGCATGATCCTGGCAGACGCCGCTCTTCCTCTCCAGCGCCTGTTCGGCCGTCGTCTCGGTGTTGCTGGTGCCGGGCTTATAATCGACCGTCTCGTGGATCGCCGCCATCAGCGCATGCATGCGGGCAAGCTCATTGTCACCGCTGACGCCCTTGATGAGTTCCTTTACCAGCTTGCCGCCCTTGGTTAGCGGCGTGTCGCGCAGAAAGAGCCAAAGCGGGCAGAAACCGGTATGCGGGCCGGTGACGCCGTTATTGTCCTCGGTCTCGACTTCGCCTTCGGCCAGGATGCGCGTCACCTCCTGCTCGCCTTCCAGCGAGACGAGGTTGACGTGATTGCCGTACTGGTCGTCATATTCTACTTCCGGCGTGGCACCCTCGACGTTCAAGGCCCAGCCGAGCACTTTCTGTGCGGGGCTGGTCGGCGGCGTCAGCCGCAGCCGTTGCAGCGAGAACTGCGTCGGTCCGTCGTAGCGGTATTCGGTGAGGTGGCTGATCTTCAATCTCATATTGTTATCCGCTTATGCATAGAACCGGTAGCCGTCGGAAATTTCCGCGCCCAGCTTGTTGTTGCGCGAGACGAAATCCTCCAGGAACTCGTGCAGGCCCTGATCCATGATATCCCGGATCGCCCTCGTCTGCAGCGTGGTGCGGATTGAATCCGCGGTATCGTGGGCAGGGAGCCGCTCCTCGTAATCCTGGGCGAGATAGCCGAGATTGCTGACGATCTTCTCGTAGCAATAGGCAAGCGAGCGCGGCATCTGGACATTGAGGGTCAGGAAGTCGGCGATGTTCATCGCCCGGTATTCGCCGTCATAGGCCCAGCTATAGGCGCGGTGCGCGGAGACCGAGCGCAGGATCGATTCCCACTGCACGTTGTCGAGGGAGGAGCCGACTGATGAAACCGAGGGCAGCAGCACGTAATATTTCACGTCGAGGATGCGGCTGGTATTGTCGGCCCGCTCGATGAAGGTACCGATGCGGGCAAAATTATAGAGCTCGTTGCGCAGTGTCGAGCCATGGAAGGCGCCGCGGATGAGGCCGGCGCGGCGCTTGATGACGTCGATCACCTCTGGCATTTCGGCCGCCTTGACGCGCTTTTCGAGCAGCGACTTCAAGTCGATCCAGCATTCGTTGGTCGCTTCCCAGGTCTCCCGCGTCAGCGCCGTGCGCACCATGCGGGCATTGTTGCGGCCGGAATCGATGCAAGACATGACGCTCGACGGATTGGTGCGATCGCGCAGGAGATAATCGATCGCGTCGGCGTTGGTCAGCTTGTTGTGGCCTTCGTCATAAGCCTCGCGCACGCCCGCACTTTGCAGCACGCCATCCCAATTGTCATCGCCGGTGCTGCTGCGGGTCAGCGACATGCGCAGCCCGGCATCGATCAGGCGGGCTATATTTTCGGCGCGCTCGATGTAGCGAAACATCCAGTAGAGGCCGTTTGCTGTTCTTCCGAGCATCAGTCCTCCAATACCCAAGTGTCTTTGGTGCCGCCGCCCTGGCTGGAATTGACCACCAGCGAGCCCTGCTTCAGCGCCACGCGGGTGAGCCCGCCCGGAATGATCTGTACCTTGTCGGATACAAGCACATAGGGGCGAAGGTCGACATGGCGCGGCGCGATGCCCTTGTTGACGAGGATCGGCACGGTGGAGAGCGACAGCGTCGGCTGGGCAATGTAATTGTTCGGCTTGGCTTTCAGCTTCTCAGCGAAATCGGCACGCTCCTTCTTCGATGCAGTCGGGCCGACCAGCATGCCGTAGCCGCCGGAGCCGTGCACCTCCTTGACGACGAGGTCTTCCAGGTGTTCCAGCACATATTTCAGGCTGTCGGCTTCCGAACAGCGCCAGGTCGGCACGTTTTCGAGCAGCGCCTTACGGCCGGTATAGAATTCGACGATCTCGGGCATATAGGAATAGATCGCCTTGTCGTCGCAAATGCCGGTACCCGGTGCATTGGCGATGGTGATGTTGCCGGAGCGGTAAACATCCATGATGCCGGGAATGCCGAGCGCGGAATCGGAGCGGAAGGTCAGCGGATCGAGGAAGTCGTCGTCGACGCGGCGGTAGAGGACGTCGATCGCTTCGTAACCGCGTGTCGTTCTCATTTTCACCTTGCCGTCGATGACGCGCAGATCCGCGCCCTCGACCAGCTCGACGCCCATCATGTCGGCGAGGAAGGAATGCTCGTAATAGGCGGAATTGTAAATGCCCGGCGTCAGCACAGCGACACGAGGCTTGCCCTTGCAGCCGGGAGGCGCCAGCGAGGCGAGGCTCTGGCGCAGCAGATAGGGATAATCCTCGACACGCTGCACCTTGTTCTCGTGAAAGAGCTCAGGGAACATCTGCATCATGGTTTCCCGGTTTTCCAGCATGTAGCTGACCCCGGAGGGCGTGCGGGCATTATCCTCCAGCACGTAAAACTGGTCTTCGCCGGTGCGCACGATGTCGGTGCCGACGATGTGGGTATAGACGCCGCCGGGTGGCCGGAAGCCGATCATTTCGGGGATGAAGGTGACGTTGTTCTCGATCAGCTCACGCGGGATGCGGCCGGCGCGGATGATCTCCTGCTTATGGTAGATATCGTCGAGAAAGGCGTTGAGCGCGATCACCCGCTGCTCGATGCCTTGGGCGAGCTTGCGCCATTCGCGGGCGGAGATGATGCGGGGAATGATGTCGAAGGGGATGAGCTTTTCGGAACTGTCGGCATGGCCGTAGACCGCGAAGGTGATGCCGGTCTTCCGGAAGATGTTTTCCGCATCGCGGGATTTGGCAATCAGATGCGCCCGGTCTTGGCTGTTGTACCACTCGAAGTATTTGTCGTAAGGCGGGCGAGGGCTTTCGTCCCCGGTAATCATTTCATCAAATGCCAAAAGCGCGGCTCCCCTTTTTGTTCATTTGAATACAATGCAAATGGCAATGCAAGAACCATGCGCAGTTCGGGGAAAAGATTTTGCGCTGCGGGAAACGGGTGAAAATCGGGCATTTAAAGTGATGCGCTGCGGCATGGCGGATATTCATCCGAGGTGTCTGCGCAAAATCTGAGCATGTGACCGTTTTTCGTTCTGCCAAGGCGATATGGTCATGCGTGCGAGGCCCGCCCCTGGCCGCCATCGGGTCTCTGCATCAGTGAAATTTCAAATAAGCATCAAAGCTTCGCTTTTGACTACAGCCGCCGGGTGGGGCTATCAGCACGGCGAACCCTCCTCTGTCGAGCCGCGCGCGCCATGTCCCTCGATCGCCTTGCCCCCGCCGTTTTCGTCCTGCTCTGGTCTACGGGCTGGGTGGTGGCGAAATATGCCTCGCTGCATTCCGAGCCCTTCACCTTTCTTTCGATACGCTATGCGCTGTCGGCGGCGGCATTCCTGGCGCTCTGCATTGTGGTGCGGGCGCAATGGCCGAGCCGGGCGGCGGCGCTGCGCGCCGTCTATTCCGGCTTCTTCCTGCATGGTTTCTATCTCGCCGGTCTCTGGTGGGCGATCGCCAATGGCGTGCCGGCCGGCATATCGGGCATCATCGCGGCGCTGCAGCCGCTGCTGACGGCAATGGCAGCTCCCTTCCTTATCGGCGAGCGGCTGCAGCAGGCGCAGAAGCTCGGCCTTGCCCTCGGATTCATCGGCATTGCCATCGCCATTTCGCCGAAGCTGCTCGATCCGGCGACCGCCGATCTCACGCATGCCGCCCTGCCGCTGGCGATCAACCTCGTCGCCATGGCGTCCGTCACCTACGGCACGCTCTATCAGAAGAAACACCTGCAATCCGGCGACCTCAGAACCATCGCGACTTTGCAATATATCGGCGCGCTGATCCTCACCCTGCCGCTTTCGCTGATCTTCGAGCATCAGCATTTCGACGGCGCCGCGCAGGCCTATGGCGCGCTGGCCTGGTCGGTCTTCGGCCTGTCGATGGGCGGCGTCGGACTGCTGCTCTATCTGATCCGCCGGGGTCAGGTGTCACGCGCCGCCTCGCTGATCTACCTGATGCCGCCAGCGGTTGCTCTCGAAGCCTTCATCGCCTTCGGGGAACCGCTGACCCTGCCGCTGATCGTCGGCACCGTGGTGGTCGTGACAGGCGTCTATCTCACGAACCGCAAGGCCTTCAGCGAGCATAGGTCCGCGGAGGCGTGATAATAAAAAGGCCGGAGATATCCCCGGCCTTTCTGATTTTCAATCGTTCGACGATCAGGCGCGTTCGCGGCGCTGCCCGCCGCCGTTGCGGGAGCCGGAGCCACCGCGACGGTTGCCACTGTTGCCGTCCCGGCGCGGTTCGCCGGCCTGGGCCTGCTGCGGGCCGCGGTCCTCGCCATGCTTGCGGGCCGGGCGGCCGTGGGCATGGCGGCTGTTGCCGCGGTGATGACCGCTCGGCTCACCATTGGCATGGGCGCCGTGATGGGCCGGACGCTGCGGCTTTGCAGAGGCGCGGAAATCGGAGGTCGAGGCCAGATCATTGTCGGGGCCGAGAGCCGGGGTCGTTTCACCGCGGCGCTGACCGCGGAAGTCCTCGTTGCGGCTGGTCGGGCGCTCCGGACGCGGACGACGCTCTTCGCCGCCGGCGCGGACTTCGCTGCCTTCACCTTCGCGACGCGGGCGGCGTTCCTGACGGCTGCCGCGATGCTCGGAGCGGTTCTGGTCGCCACGGCCTTCGCCACGACCCTGACCTTCGCGACCCTGGCCGCCATTGCGATTGCGGTTGTTGCCGTTGCCGTTGGCGCGACGGGGTCCGCCGCTGACGATTGCCGGCGCTTCGCCGCTTGCGACAGTGATGTCGATGCCCATCAGGCGTTCGATATCACGCAGCAGTTTGGCTTCGTCAGGGGCGCAGAAGGCGATGGCGATACCGTCGCGGCCGGCACGCGCCGTACGGCCGATGCGATGGACATAGGCGTCAGGCACTTCAGGCAGGTCGTAGTTGTAGACGTGGCTGACGGCCGGAATGTCGATGCCGCGGGCGGCGACGTCGGTGGCGATCAGCGTCTTGATGCTACCGTCGCGGAAGGCTTTCAGCGCCCGCTCGCGCTGACCCTGGCTCTTGTTGCCGTGGATCGAGGCGACGGAATAGCCGATGTTTTCGAGATGCTTCATCAGCTTCTCGGCACCGTGCTTGGTGCGCAGGAAGACCATGGCGCGGCCATCGGGGTTTTCGGTCAGCGACTTGCGGAGCAGCTCCGTCTTGTCGTTCTTGCCGGCGACGAAATGAACGTACTGCTCGACCTTGTCTGCAGCCTTACCTGGAGGCGTGACTTCGACCTTGACGGGATCGACGAGATATTCGCCGGCGAGATCGGCAATCGCCTTCGGCATGGTGGCCGAGAAGAGCATGGTCTGGCGCTTTTTCGGCACCATCTTGGCGATCTTGCGAAGATCATGCACGAAACCGAGGTCAAGCATCTGATCGGCTTCGTCGAGCACGAGATAGCGAACCGCAGTCAGCGTGATCGCGCGGCGATTGATGAGGTCGAGCAGTCGGCCGGGCGTGGCGACGAGAATGTCGGTGCCCTTTTCAAGCTGAAGCTGCTGCTTGTTGATCGAGACGCCGCCGACCACGACATTGATGCGCAGCGACGACTTGCGGATGAACTTCTTCAGGCTCTCGGCGATCTGGTTCACCAGTTCGCGGGTCGGCGCAAGGATCAGCGTGCGCGTCGTGCGGTTGTCGGGGCGCCGTTCGTCGGCCAGCAGCTTTTCGATCAGCGGCAGACCGAAAGCGGCCGTCTTGCCGGTGCCGGTCTGGGCAAGGCCGATAAGGTCGCGGCCTTCGAGGAGGAGAGGAATGGCATGTTCCTGGATCGGCGTCGGCGTTTCGATGCCGAGCTGGAACAAAGTAGCGACGATCGGCTTGGAGACACCAAGCGATTCAAAATTAGTCAAGGTATAACCTTTCGGGGCGCCACAATGACTATCGACGGAACGCACCATGCGATCCGGTTTCATTCTGGCGTCAAGAACCCCGCGTGAAGTGGGAACTTGTGAGTTGGAAAAAGCTTTCCAGCGCTTCTGGCCGCTCATGAGAGTGCGGCGCTCTATCGAAATGCGCTTTTGTCCCTTCTTCCTGCATCTGTATTTTTCAGCAGGGGCACGCTCACGCGGCGGCCGGAAGGGTGAAAGCTGACCCGCATTTGGGCTAGTTCGTGCTGAAAGTCAAGTGCGGTGCACAAGAAAGCCTCAAGCTGGGTCAGGCGAGGGCATGACGAGGACGAAACTTTCCGATGCGGTCTCCGCCCCGTTGACGAGGATGGCAATGCGATGTTCGCCTGGATAATAGCGTCGCGTGGTGATCGGCCGCATGGCGTGGCGGCGCCCAATGGTATGGCATTGCCCCGGAGCGAGCATTATCGCCTTGCATTTGAAGACCTTGGGTGAGAGCGAACCGTCGCCCTTCACATGGTGAATGGCGTAGTCGATCATCAGCGACTGCGTGAGCTCGCCGGCATTCGTCACCCGGATTTCGAAATCCAGCCCTTCGCCGAACATCACCTCAGCATTCCGGAGCCGCAGTTCGCATTCGAGCGAAGCGGCCGCGGCGAAGCCGAAATTGGCGAGTGCCTGCGCATGGCCTTTCTTCAGAAGCGTGCGCGAGGCATGTTTCAGCAGCCAACGGCGTTCGGGAGAGGCGCCGTCGATATGGCCGGCGATGAAGGCGGCGACCAGATCCGGGTGATCCTTGGCGACGTCGTTCAGGCTGTTGGCCACGGATCGGCGCACATAATCCTCCGGATCATCCATCAGTGCGATCAAGATGGGCAGGATTGGCGCCGGATCCTTGACGAGCTGCGGCAGGCGCATCGCCCAGGGCAGGCGCGGCCGGGTTCCCTCGCTCGCCAGCCGGCGCACATGCTGGTCGGGATCGTCGACCCAGCCGGAAATGATCGCCAGCGCGCGCTGCTGGTCGCGGTGGATAAAGGGTCGGATGCCGAATTCGGCGGTGAAATGCGGCGTCAGCGCCTTCAAGAGATCGAGGCCGAGATCGAAATGATCAAGACCGCGTGCGGCGATGAACTGATTGACCGGCAGCAGCATCCAGCCGGAGAGCCCCGGCCTGCCGGCAGTGGGCAGGCTTGCCGTCAGAATGGCTGCGGCCTCTCGGAAATCGCCAGGGAGTGTTGCAAACAGCGCGTCGCGGATCAGGGCCGAGCGCTCCATCAGCTCCAGCGCTCCGAGGCCATCGGTCGCCAGCATCATGAAGCGGCTTTTATCGAAAGTCGGCGTGTTGCGGGCAATGCGATCGGCCATATCGCCGACCAATATTTCATGCAGCAAGTTCTTGAGCGGTTCCGGCATGCTGGTCCTTCCTCTTATGCGACCACCGCATGCCAGCCGCATAAGGGCAGCATGGTCTGCGAAACATCTGGCGATTTGCTATCGGAGAATAGAGTGATCGCACCCACTCGAGCAATCGTGTGCTGATAGTGAGGTGCGTGTGGCGCGAGCTTTAGCGTATCGGTGCCGTCGATTTCCTTGGGATGAGGGTTGGGGCCGAGATCCGAATACGCTCGTCGGCAGGACTGTTGTCACCGGCAAGAAGATCAAGGGCGTTTGATGCTATTTGCTCAAACGGCACCCGCAACGTCGTCAGCGGCGTGGGGAGGTGGCTGACAATCGGAATGTCGTTATAGCCTACGATCGAGATGTCCTGCGGCACGGAAAGGCCAAGTTTCGTCAGTCCCGACAAGGCGCCGATGGCGGTATTGTCGTTGACCGCGAAAATAGCGGTTGGGCGCGGACTAAGATGCATTAGGGTTTCGACGGCTACCGCACCGGACTCGATGCCGAATGTCGAGGGAATGATGTATGAGGGATCTGCATTCAATCCAGCCTCTTCCAGGGCGTGGCGGAAACCCTCCACGCGGCCTCGCGAACTGGAGGCATAGGATGGACCGGCAATGACACCAATTTTGCGATGGCCGAGATCGAGGAGGTGGCGGGCCGCGAGGTAACCACCGAGCCTGTCATCGCCGACCGACGAGAGGCTGTGGCCATCCGTCCGGAGTGCCAGGACATAAGGGATACCGCGTTTTGCCAGCTCGTCCGGAAAGTCATCGTCTTCCCGCGCCGTCGAAAGAATCAGTCCATCGACACCGCGCTTCAGCAGAGACTCGGCCGCAAGCCGGTCTGCCTTTGGCTTGTCGTCGGTCGTTGCGACAATCGCAAAGCGGCCACTACGGCTGCAGGCCTTGGCCAGTGCTTCGTAAAGCATGGCCATGACCGTATCCGTCAGCCTGGGCACGATCACCCCGATTGCCATTGTGTTGCCGCGCCTAAGGCTCGCTGCGGAAACGTCCCGAACGTATCCCAGCTCTTCGGCAACCTTGCGCACGCGACGCGCGGTCTCGCTGTCGGATCGCGGAAGCCTTTCGTCGAGAATGCGGGACACGGTGGACTTGGAGACACCGGCTGCGGCAGCGACGCCGTGAATAGTGACGCGGGTCTGTCCCGGAACTTCATCCGTCTTTGAATTCATTGAGTCTTTTCCATTCGAGTCAGCATTGAGCCGCCGCTCTCCAGCATGCCTCAAAAAAGATATTGACTCCAGAGAATTCGAGAACGATAGTGGGAACGTTCCCGTAAACGATCCTATGCCAGTTGCGAGCGAACCGCGATTGCACGAAGGAGGAGACCAATATGCAACCGATGGATATGCGCGGGCTGAGCCCGGCCCCCGTTACCGCTTTCACCCGCGACGGTGAAATTGATCACAAAGCCAACGCCAAAATCGCCAAATGGCTGGTCTCGATGGAAGGCGTCAAAAGCCTCGTCATCCTCGGCCATGCCGGCGAAGGCACCTTCCTCACGGAAGATGAGCGCCTTGCTCTCATCCACACTTATGTTGAAGCGGTCGACGGTGCCGTTCCGATCATTGCCGGGATTACCGGTGAAGGCACGAGGGTCGCCGCTGAAGAGGCCAGGAAATGCAAGGCCGCTGGTGCCACCGGCGCGCTCGTCTATCCGAACCACGGCTGGCTGCGTTTCGGCTTTCAGAAGGGAGCGCCTCAGGATCGCTACAAGGCAATCTGGCAAGAATCTGGCCTGCAGTGCATCCTTTTCCAGTATCCCGACGCCACCAAGGCATCATACGATCTGGATACACAGCTTGCGATTGCTACCCAGGAAGGCGTCGTCGCTACCAAGAACGGCGTGCGCAATATGAAGCGCTGGTATGTCGAAATTCCGGAGCTGAAGAAGGCCAATCCAAAGCTGCAGGTTCTGAGCTGCCACGATGAATGGCTGCTGCCAACCATGTTCGATGTCGACGGTCTGCTCGTCGGTTATGGCAATATCGCGCCGGAGCTGCTGATCGACCTGATCAAAGCCGGAAAGGCACAGGACTATCCGGAAGCGCGCAAGATCTTCGAACGCCTTCTTCCGGTGACGCGTGGCGTCTATCACCGCGGCTCTCACATGGAAGGCACCGTGGCCCTGAAACTCGGCCTTGTCCACCGTGGTATCCTTGATCACGCCACGATCCGCGAGCCGCTGAAGAACCTTGGCGAAAAGGCCGAAGCAGAGATCTTTGCTGCCTTCGACGCCGCCGGTATTGGCCGCGTTGACCAGCTCTTGGCTGCCGAGTGACCTCTTTGACGCCCCTGCGCATGTTGCAGGGGCGCATTCCGAAGGGAGGAGGAAACCATGGAAACCCGCCGAGGCAGACTTGAACGTCTTTGAAGGCCATTGCTCTGACAGGACGAACTGACGCGCAGTAGCAACCATCAAGCAGGAGCGCCCCTGGCCGGGAGAGTGGTAGGCCACGGGGCGAGTAGGAGGAACCAATGAATGTCATGCAGCCTATGCCGGCTGAGACGGCGAATGTCGCTGATCATCAGGCCGAAATCAGCGCTCGTCTGGAGCGCCTTCCCATCACCCGCGAGGTATTCTGGGCTCGCAATATCGTCGGCGCCGCAACGTTCTTCGACGGCTACACGGTCATCGCCATCGCTTATGCCATGCCCGTCCTTGTTCGCGAGTGGGGCCTGACGCCCTCACAGACCGGCATGATCCTGTCGATGGGCTATCTGGGACAGTTGATCGGTGCGATCCTGTTTGGCTGGCTCGCCGAGAAGATCGGCCGGCTGAAAGTTCTCCTATTCACCATCCTGCTCTTCGTCAGCATGGATGTCGCATGCCTGTTTGCTGCCGGGGCCGGCATGATGATGGCCTTCCGTTTCGTCCAGGGGATCGGCACCGGCGGCGAGGTTCCGGTCGCCAGCGCCTATATCAATGAGTTGATCGGGTCGAAGGGGCGCGGCAAGTTCTTCCTCCTCTATGAGGTCATGTTCCTGCTTGGCCTCGTCGGCGCCGGGCTGATCGGCTACTTCATGGTACCGGTTTACGGCTGGAAGGCGATGTTCGTCGTCGGTCTCGTTCCCGCAATCATCATGGTTCCTCTGCGCTGGTTCCTGAAGGAATCACCGCGTTGGTTGGCTGCCAACGGCCGCTATGGCGAAGCAAACGCTATCGTCACCCGCATGGAAGAAAGTGCTCGTGCGGCCGGCAAGGAATTGCCCGAACCGAAGCTCATCCAGGCGCCGGTCCACCGCAAGTCGGACTGGCGCGAACTCTTCCAGGGCGTCTACTTGAAGCGGACGCTTTCCATCTGGGCCATGTGGTTTACCGCCTATACGGTTGCCAACGGTACGATCACCTGGCTGCCGACCCTGTATCGACAGGTCTTTAACCTGCCGCTTCAAACCAGCATCTTCTATGGTTTCCTGACGTCGGTCGGCGGCGTGATCGCCGCTGTGATCTGCGCGCTGCTCATCGACAAAGTGGGACGCAAGCGCTGGTACACGGGGGCGCTGCTTCTCGCTCCCCTGCCGCTGCTGGTTCTCGCATGGCTCGGCGCGACCTCTCCCATCCAGGTTTTGGTTCTAGCCGGCCTCGCTTATGCGATCGTCCAGACCGTCACATTCTCCCTCTACCTGTACTCTGCCGAGATCTACCCGACACGCCTCAGGGCATTGGGAACCGGAACCGGCAGCGCCTGGCTTCGCCTGGGATCATCGGCCGGCCCGATCCTCGTCGGTACGGTGATGTCTTCCATGGGCATCCAGTATGTCTTTGCGAGCTTCGCAGCCATTCTGATCGTTGGTGCAATCATCACGATGTTGTTTGCGATAGAAACCAAGGACCGCGTACTGGAGGAACTTTCTCCGTAACGGTTGAAAATACGGTCTGATCGGCTTTGATCTGGCGGATGAAAATCCGCCAGTTTCATTTGGTCGTCGCTGAGGGCACTGGGTCGGCGCCGCCGGGAGGTCAAGCGGCGCCGGATGCGGTTTCTGTTATCGCTGGCAGACTTTGACGCGATAGGGATTGCCCCAATCGTCGTGCAACCATTCGAAGTGGCAATAGTCCGGCCGGTAATAGGTCCGGTAAACGGGGTAGGGGCGGTAAGCGGGATAGGCCGGGTAGGCGGGACGGGCGGCCTCCGACAGCAGGGCGCCGCCGACGACGCCGGCAGCAAGGCCGCCCCAGAAGGCATCGCGTGGACGGGCATCGGCGGTGGTGGCGGTGGCGAGCGAGGCGCCGGCAAAGGTCAGCGCAATCAGGCCCGTCGCCATGGTCTTATGAAGAGCGGACATGGTATTTTCCTTTCATGGGCATGGCTTCCATAAAGCCATGCCGCAGACTCGGCCCGGATCGCGGCGGCGCAATGGCCGCGCAAGCAGTTTCGGCATTAAATTTTCGTCATGATTTCAACGGATCCCCGATGTCGAAATGATTTATCGCGGACGACCTTTCAGTCTCGTGCAAGCCGGGCTGGTAATCCCGCAATGTCTTCAGCTTGGTAAGCCGGCTCGTAAAATTCGGCTGTCGAAATTTATGGTTAAAACCTTGTTAAAAGCCTTGGCGTTATAGTTTTTGTAGTCGATATTTCATTTGTTGCGGGAGCGATATTTTTTGAAATCAGCCGGGGAACTTCTGGAGTTGGCTTGCCGCCGGATCGCTGATCTGGATACCCCGGCCTATGTCAAGAACAGCGAGCTGCGTTATATCGCCGTCAACGAGGCCTATGCCCGCTTTCTAGGCCGCGAGATCTCCGATTTCATCGGCAGGCGCAGCCGCGAACTCCTCGACCGTGCCGAGGAAGAGGAACGCGAGGACAAGGAACGCCGCGCGCTGGTGTTCGGCACAGAGGAAAATGCCATCTGCTTCGATGCGGCGGGCCTCAGTCATGAACGCATCCAGATCGAAAGCTTTTCGCCATCGCCGGAGCGAGCCTATGTGCTCGGCATCTTCGAAGTGCGCGAGACGCCACGCCGCGCCCTTGGAGACGGGAAGGGCGCCGGTGATCATGGCCTTGCCGGCGATTTCGCCCGCGTGCGCGAGGCGCTGGAAAAGCTCGACCAACCGATCGGCATCTTCGCCGAAGACGGCCGGCCTCTGGTCGTCAACGCCGCCTATCGCAACGGCGAGAAAACGGTAGCCCCTAGCGATTCGAGCTGGCACGCGAGCGTCGACGAACGCGACCTGCTGCGCACCATCATGGAGGATCTGCCGGTCGCGGTTTTCGTGCGCGACGAGAAACATCGCCTCGTCTATGCCAACCAGTATTATGAGACTTTCAGCGGCCATGAGCGCTCGCGGGTGCTGGGAATGACCGAATATGAAATGTTCGGCCCGGAGGGCGGCGAGGCGATCTACCGGGAAAACCGGCTGTCGCTGGAACAAGACCTGTCGCAGGAGCTGGAAGGCGTAATGCCGAGCAAGGATGGCCGCATCCATCCCGTGATCTCGCGAGTCAAGCGTGTCGTGACGGCGGACGGGCGAGCCTATGTCGTCGGCTCCTTTTCTGACATTTCACCGCTCAAGGAGCGGGAGAAGGCACTGATCGAAGCGCGGAAGCAGGAAGAAGTGCTGCACCGGGATATCGAGAATATCCTGCGCTCGCTGCCGGTCGGCGTGCTGATCCTGGATAACGACCACCAGATCCTCTACGTCAACGACGAATTCTACAGCATCTGGGAGCTGCCGCTCGACGACCGCTTTGACGGCCGCCCCTTCATCGACGTCATCCGCCGCAATTATGAGCTCGGTCGTTACGATGGCACGCAGACGCCCGAGGAAATCTACGATTTCCGCAAGCACCTGTTCGAGACCGAGGAGCCCGAGCCGATCGAGCTCGGCTGGGCGGGCGGCAAATCCGTCATCTTCGATAGCCGCCGTATCTCGAACGACCGGATACTGCTCACCTATGCCGACATTACGGCCGTGCGTGAGCGGGAAAATGAAGTCCACGAGGCCCGTGCCGCGCTGGAACATCTCGGCGAGATGATGCGCGACGCGACACACGCCATGCCGCAGGGCCTCGCCATCGTCCAGGATGGCATTATCAAGATGTCTAATGAGGCGCTGGCTCATATCCTGGAGATTCCCGCCACCTATATCGAGACCGGGCAGGGTTGGCTCGGCATGTTCGAATTCTGCGCGGCGCGCGGCGATTTCCACGAGGACGCGGCCGAGATTCTACAGGGTTGGCGCGACAATATCGCGGCGAGGTTGCCGATCTCCACGGCCTTCCATGTCGGCGGCGAGCGCTGGGTGAACATGGATGCGACGGTCAGCAAGGGGCAGTACTGGGTGGCGCTTTTTACCGACGTCACCGACCTAAAGAGCCGCGAGGAGGAGCTGCGCCTGCTGCTGTCGCGCGCCGAAGCCGCCGATCGCGCCAAATCCGAATTCCTTGCCAATATGAGCCATGAGATCCGCACGCCGATGAACGGCGTGCTCGGCATGGCGGAGCTGCTCGCCAAGACCAATCTCGATACGCGCCAGAAGACCTTCGTCGATATCATCGTCAAGTCGGGCAATGCGCTGCTGACGATCATCAACGATATCCTCGACTTCTCGAAGATCGACGCCGGGCAGATGAAACTGCGTAAAGCCGCCTTCGATATCACCGAAGCGGTGGAGGACGTGGCGACACTCTTGTCCTCGCATGCGGCCGAGAAGAACATCGAACTCCTGGTGCGGGCCGCACCCGACCTGCCCGCCGCCGTGATCGGCGACGCCGGGCGTTTCCGCCAGATCGTCACCAATCTCGTCGGCAACGCCGTCAAGTTCACCGAGCGCGGACATGTCTTCGTCGATGTCGGCTTCGAGGCTGCTGCCGGCGGCGAGATCATGGCGTGCATCCGCATCGAGGATACCGGCATCGGTATCCCGCCGGAGAAGCTCGAATCGGTGTTTGATAAATTCTCGCAGGTGGACGCCTCGTCGACCCGGCGGCATGAAGGAACCGGCCTCGGTCTTGCGATCACCGCCGGGCTCGTCGACCTTTTCGGCGGTTATCTCAACGTCGAAAGCGAAGGGGGCAAGGGTTCCGTCTTCACCATCAACCTGCCGTTTGCGGTGGCGGCCGCCCGCCTTGAGCCGAAGCCATTGCCGATCAACGTGCAGGGTGCGCGCATCCTCGTCGTCGACGACAATGAAGTGAATCGGCGAATCCTGACCGAGCAGCTGTCTCTCTGGGGCTTCGACGGCGTGGCCGCCGAGGGCGGCGGGACCGGGCTTGCGATCCTGGAGGCGGCGGCCGGTCTCGGCGTTACCGTCGATGCCGTCGTGCTCGATTATCACATGCCCGATATGAACGGCGCCGATGTCGCACGCCGGCTGCGCGCCGATCCCCGCTTCGTCGAACTGCCGATCATCTTCCTGACGTCGATGGATATTTCGGGCACGGAAAAAGAATTTGCGGCGTTGAACGGGCACGCGCATCTGATGAAGCCGGCGCGCGCCAACGTGCTACGCAACACCGTGGTCGAGGTGGTGCGCGCCAGCCGCGTCAAGCAGGCATCCGAGGCTGAGTTTGCCCGCCTGCAGACGGAAGCGGTCGTGCTCGCGCCGGCGCCTCTGCCGCAGAAACGGGCTGCTGAATTCGTCGACGTGCTCGTCGCCGAGGACAACGAGGTCAACCAGATCGTCTTCACACAGATCCTGCAAGGCACGGGTCTTTCCTTTCTCGTCGTCGAGAATGGCGAGGAGGCGGTCGCCGCCTGGGAGAGGCATACCCCGCGCATCATCATGATGGACGTCTCGATGCCGGTCATGAACGGCCATCAGGCGACCCGGGCGATCCGCGAAAGGGAAAAGGGGCCGGGCCACCGGGTGCCGATCATCGGCGTTACCGCTCACGCGCTCGAAAGCGACCGCGAACTCTGCCTCGATGCCGGCATGGACGACTACATGTCGAAGCCGATCAGCCCCGAGCTGCTCGAGGAAAAAATCCGCCAGTGGCTCGGAACGAGCGAGCAGCAGCCGGAGCGCACCAGCTACTGATCTGTACGCTGATCGGGTGACGCCTTGGCGCCGCAGAGCATTTCGCGCTTGCCGGCAAAGCCCTTGCGGCGCTCGACGGCAAAGCCTGCGGCGATGAGGTTGCGGCGCACGAAGCCAGCCGCCGCATAGGTGGCGAAGGTGCCACCGGCTGCGCTTTTCTCGCAGACGAGCCGCATCAGTTGCTCCGACCACATATCGCTGTTGCGCGACGGGGCGAAGCCGTCGAGATACCAGGCGTCGAAGCCGGGCGGGGCTGCGGCCACGCCCTCCAAGGCATGGCCGCAGACCACGCTGAGCGTCGTCTGGGCATCGAGATCGAGCTCAACGATGCCATCGGGCGCTTGCGGCCACGCCGACGTCAGGGCCTCGCGTTCTGCATCGATCTCCGGCCAGTGCGACAGCGCCCGGCCGATTTCTTCGCCGCGCATCGGGTGGAGTTCGAAGGAGATGAAATGCAGGTGCTGGCCATCTGCACGGTGGAGTTTCCACTGCCGCCAGGTCTCGGCGAAGTTCAGCCCGGTGCCGAAGCCGAGTTCTCCGATCAGGAATGTCTGCCGCTCGTTCCAGCGCTCCGGCAGGCCGTTGCCGGCGAGAAAAACATGGCCGCATTCCAGCCGCCCGTCGGTCTGGCAATAAAAATGATCGCCAAAGGCGGTGGAATAGGGCATATCGCCGTCGCGCCATTCGAGCGGCTGCGGGGCGCCTGCGCCAATCTGATCGGGGTTCACGTCTGTCATGGAAAAAGCCGATAATCCTGCGCCGGTCTCACGTCAATCGTCCTCAGAATTGCTGATCGTCGGCGGCGGCATCATGGGGCTCTGGGCGGCCGTCCATGCCGAGCGCCGGGGCATCCGGACTGTTATCAGTGACGCCGGCCGATTGGGCGAAGGTGCAAGCGGCGGCCTGCTCGGCGCGCTGATGCCGCATATGCCGGACCGGTGGTCGGAGAAGAAGCAGTTCCAGTTCGATGCGCTGGTCTCGCTCGAAACCGAGATCGCCGCGCTCGAAGCCGACACCGAACTTTCTGCCGGTTACCGCCGTTCCGGACGGCTTATCCCGCTGCCGAAACCGCATCTCAATACAATAGCGCGTGGCCACTCCGAGGACGCCGAACGCCATTGGCGGGCGGGCGGCCGCCGCTTTCACTGGCATGTGCTCGACGGGCCGCCGGTCAACGGCTGGATCGAGGCGTCTGCCGGCGAGAGCGGCTTCGTGCATGACACGCTCGCCGCCCGCGTTGCGCCTCGCTTGCTGGTCGCAGCGCTCATCGCCTTCCTGCGGCGGGCAAAGCATGTTCGCATCCTGGAGCATGCGACGGTTGCCGGCCTCGATCCCGATCGCGGTACGGCCGAAGTCAACGGCGAAACCATCGTTTTCAGTCACTGCATCCTGGCCGCTGGCCATCAGTCCTTTCCGTTGTTGCAGGGCCTGACGCCGGGGCTGAAACAACCGCTCGGCCAGCCAGTGAAGGGGCAGGCGGCATTGTTGAAAGCCGATATCGACCCGGCGCTGCCGACGATCTTCCTCGACGGGCTCTATGTCGTCGCGCATGAGGGCGCGCACGCGGCGATCGGCAGCACCAGTGAGAACCGTTTTGATGATCCTACATCCACCGACGTCCAGCTCGACGTGCTGATCGAGGCGGCGCGGGGCATCGTACCGACGCTTCGCGACGCCTCTATTGTCGAGCGCTGGGCCGGACTTCGCCCGAAGGCGATCGATCGGGATCCGATGATCGGTCGCCATCCCGACCACCGGCGCCTGATCGCGCTGACCGGCGGCTTTAAGGTCAGTTTCGGCCTCGCCCACCGGCTGGCGGAGGCGGCGATATGTATCGCAGGCGATACAGACTGCGGATTTTTGCTGCCGGAAAGCTTCGCAATTTCAAGCCACATCGCGGTGGCTTCACGTTAAACGTGAATTAGACGCCGCTGCCTTTCGTTATTCTGTCATGCAAATCACCTATCTGCTTGCGCATCGACAGCGCCGGATCTGAACGGCGCTCACTTCCTTAATGGAGGAAATTGCATGCGCTATGCCATTTGCTTCACACCTCCGGCGAGCGACCCATTGTCGCTCGTGGCCGCCAATTGGCTTGGCCGAAACGTGTTTTCGGGCGATATGATGGAGCCTCCGGCAGTTCGTGGCCTCGGTATTCACGAGATCGCCTTCCATACCGCCGTGCCGCGGCGCTACGGCTTTCACGGTGTTTTGAAGGCGCCGTTCCACTTGTCCCGCGACATGCTCGAATCGCAACTCCTGCGCGATCTCATGCGTTTTTCCGGGACCTTCGTTCCCTTCCAGATTCCTCGTATCGAAGTCGCCCGGCTCGGCAATTTCTACAGCCTGCTGCCGAGCACGCCCTGTGAGCAGATCCAGTATCTCGCCTCGGCGATCGTGCAGGAATTCGATCGTTTTCGCGCACCGCTCAGCGAGGCCGAGATCGAACGTAGCGATCCGGACGGGCTGTCGGCGACGCAATTTTCCAATCTGCATCGCTGGGGCAATCCCTATGTGATGGAGGAGTTCCGCTTCCATATGCCTGTGACGGGCCCGGTCAACGCGATCGACATGCCGCGCATCGAGCCGGTATTGCGGACGATCTTCGAACCTGTCCTCTGCGAACCTGTCACGGTTTCGAACGTGGCGCTGATGATCGAGGAGGGCACTGGCGGTCCTTTCCGCGTTCATTCGCTGCATCCGATGGGCAAGGTCAGTGCGCGCAAGATCGCCTGAGTATCCGCTCTAAGGATTTGTTCCGTAACGGTAAAATTCCGTTGCGCAGTTTCCGTCTCGACATTCCGGCTGCGGATGCTACCGTTCCCCGTCTTTTCAGAAGGTGATTTGATGGTATCCGAGACTTATCCGCGCAATCTCGTCGGTTATGGGCGTCTGACGCCCGATCCGAAATGGCCGGACGAGGCACGCGTCGCCGTGCAGTTCGTCATCAACTACGAGGAGGGCGGCGAAAGCTCGATCCTCGACGGCGATCCGGCTTCGGAAAACCTGTTGTCGGAGATCGTCGGTGCGGCCGCCTGGCCAGGGCAGCGCAACCTCAACATGGAATCGATCTACGAATATGGTTCGCGTGCCGGCTTTTGGCGGCTCTGGCGAATGTTCACCGATCTCAAGGTGCAGGCGACCGTCTACGGTGTGACACTGGCGATGGCCCGCAATCCCGAGGCCGTCGCCGCGATGAAGGAGGCCGGTTGGGAGATCGCCAGCCACGGTTACCGCTGGTTGGAATACAAGGATTTTCCCGAGGATCTGGAGCGCAAGCATATCCTCGAAGCCGTGCGACTGCACACCGAACTCACTGGCGAGCGGCCCTATGGCATGTACCAGGGCAAGCCTTCCGACAATACGCTTCGACTGGTGCAGGAGGAGGGCGGTTTCCTCTATTCCTCCGATTCCTATGCCGACGACCTGCCCTATTGGGTGAAGGGCGTCGACGGGAAACCCTTCCTGATCATCCCCTATACGCTCGAAACCAACGACATGCGTTTTGCGACGCCGCAGGGATTCAATGCCGGCGATCAGTTCTTCACCTATCTGAAGGACGCCTTCGACACGCTTTATGAGGAAGGCAAGGCGGGCAGCCCGAAGATGATGTCGGTCGGATTGCATTGCCGCCTCGTCGGACGTCCCGGCCGGGCGGCGGCGCTGAAGCGCTTTATCGAATATGTGCTGAAGCACGACAAGGTCTGGATTCCTCGCCGCATCGAGATCGCCGAGCACTGGCACAAGCATCATCAGCCGGAAGCGCTCTGATGATGTCGCGCGAGGATTTCGTCTCCCGCTTCGGCGGCGTCTTTGAACATTCGCCTTTCATCGCCGAGCGCGCCTATGACGGCGGCCACTTGAGAGAGCCGCTGACGGCGGCCGGCGTGCATGCGTCGCTAACCGCTGTCTTCCGGGCGGCAAGCCCGGAGGAGCGCTTCGGCGTGCTCAGCGCCCATCCCGACCTTGCCGGGCGCCTCGCGATAGCAGGTGAACTCACCGAAGACAGCCGGAAGGAGCAGTCCGGCGCCGGTCTGGACCGTCTGAGCCCGGCCGAACATGCCCGCTTCACCGAACTCAATTCGGCCTATGTCGAAAAATTCGGCTTTCCCTTCATCATCGCCGTCAAAGGGCTCGGCAAGGACGATATCCTGTCGGCCTTCGAAACACGGATCGGCAACAGCAGGGACGAAGAATTTGCGACCGCGACGGCGCAAGTCGAGCGGATCGCGCTGCTGCGCCTGACGACGATGCTGCCGGAGGCTGAATGAACGAGCGGCGCGCGATCGACTATCTCAATGAGATGTATGAGGCGGCATCCGAAGCGCTGTCTTTCGTCGGCGGAATGGATGGGGCGGCGTTCGCCGGGGACAAGCTCACTTTCAAGGCGGTCACCTTTTGCCACTTCACCATCGGTGCCGCGGCATCCCGCTTGCTGGTGACTCATCCGGAATTTGCGACCGAGCATCCCGATCTGCCGTGGACGAAAATCTGCGGCACGGGCAACCGTATCCTCGACGGCGTCTTCGATCTCGATCCTTCCGACATCTGGGAGGCGACGTATCGCACGCTGCCGGAGCTTCTTTCCGCGATCGATGCCATCCGTCACTGGCATGCCGAAGGTGAGTGAACGATTGCCCCCACATCTCGACATCCGTCCGCTTACGAGATCCGCCTTTGCTCCCTTCGGCGAGGTGATCGAAGCCGATCCCGCCTCGATGCGGCTTATCAATGGCGGTACGACGGAGCGTTTCCATGCGCTCGCCGCCGCCGAGGCGACGGGCGAGGGTGCGCGCGTCATCATCAACCTCTTTCGTGGCCAGCCGCGCAACTTCCCCTATGAAGTCACCATGATGGAGCGCCATCCTTTCGGCAGCCAGAGTTTCTCGCCGGTCTCGGGCCGTCCTTTTCTCGTCGTCGTCTCCGAGGATGAGCACGGTCGCCCGGGCAGGCCGCAGGTGTTTCTGGCGCGCGGCGACCAGGGCGTGAACTATCGCCGCAACGTCTGGCACCATCCGCTGATGGCGCTCGGCCAAGCCGCAGATTTCCTGGTCGTCGACCGTGACGGGCCGGGCAATAATCTGGAAGAATACTTCTTCGAAACCCCTTATATCATCAAAGAGCCAGCCCCATGACCGGACTGACCACACATGTTCTCGACACCGCTCTCGGCAAGCCTGCCGAGGGCTTGAGGATCGATCTTTTCCAGCTTGACGGCGAGATCCGCAGGCATCTGAAGACGGTGGAGACCAATGCCGACGGCCGGGTTGATGGCGGCCCCATCCTCATCGGCGAAAATTTTCGGGCCGGCACCTATGAACTGGTCTTCCACGCCGGCGATTATCTGAGGGCCAGCGGCACGCCGCTGCCGCATCCCGCCTTCCTCGATCTCGTGCCGATTCGCTTCGGCGTTGCCGACGTCACAGCGCATTACCATGTGCCGCTGCTGATATCGCCCTATGGCTATTCCACCTACCGAGGCAGCTAGAGATGCGTTTTGCGGCAATTGCCGATATCCACGGCAACCATCTAGCGCTCGAGGCCGTGCTTGCTGATATTCGTGCGCAGGAGATCGAGGAGATCGTCAATCTCGGCGATTTCTTCAGCGGCCCGCTCGATGCCGGCAAGACGGCAGACTTGCTGAAGCCGCTTAGCCTGACGTCGGTCCGCGGCAATCACGACCGCTATCTGATCGAGCAGGATCCCGCCTCCATGCATGCTTCGGATGCCGCCGCCTATCGGCAATTGACGCCATCCCATCTCGACTGGCTGCGCGGCCTGCCATTCGATATCGTCTATCGCGGCGAGGTCTATCTCTGCCACGCGACGCCGAAGGACGACAATCTCTACTGGCTGGAATCGGTCTCGCCGGAGGGCTTCGTCCTCCTGCAGCCGTTCGAGGCGATCGAGGCATTGGCCGAAGGCATCGACCTGCCGCTGATCCTCTGCGGCCACAGCCACATTCCCCGTGCTGTGCGCCTCTCCGATGGCCGCCTGATCGTCAATCCCGGCAGCGTCGGATGCCCGGCCTATGACGACGAACTGCCTTATTATCACAAGGTGGAAGCCGGCCATCCGCTGGCGAGTTATGCCATTCTGGAAAAGGCGGCGGGCGGATGGACATGGCAGTTCCGGACCGTCGCCTATGACCATATGGCGATGTCGGCACTGGCCGCTAAAAGGGGCCGTGCCGACTGGGCCCACGCGCTGGCAACGGGCTGGGTGAGATAGAGCATGATGCCGAAAAGTGTGTGCGGTTTTCGGGCGACATCATGCTCTAACTATTTAATTTAGAACAGGATTCAGATTTTAGGCCGAACCGGAGTAAAATCATCCTGCGCTAGTCCAGACCCGCTTGCGCGGCGATCAGTCCTTCTTTGGGGCCGGCTTCGGCGCCGGAGGGATGATCGTTTGTGTCGGCACTGCGGCCGGTATTGCCGGCTTTGCCGCGGCGTGCGTCGCCGGTCTTGCCGGTTTTGCACCATCGAGATTTCCAAGGAGGGATGAGATGGCATCGTCGCCTTCGAAGCCGGCTTCCTTCAACAATTTGTCGAGGATCGGTTTGTTGGCCTGGTAGGAGAGGAGCTGGCTAGCCAGTCCTTCACCGAGCCCGATGCCGTTTCCGCCGCCCGCTCCGTTTCCACGGCCAAGCATGCCGCCGGTGTCGAATATCCTGATATCCGAGATCTTCTCGATCGGCTTGACCGCTTCGGCGAGCGCCTGCGGAATGATGCGGATCCGTTCGCGGGTGATCTCGAACTCGATGATGGCTGAGCTCAGCTTGTTGCGGGCGTCGTTGAGCAATGCCTCGCTCTCGGCCGCGGCCTTGCCGGTTTCGAGAATGCCCTTGGCCTTGATGATCGCCGCATCCGCCTCGGCGGTGGCGAGCGTCTTGATGGCCTCGGCCTGGTCGCTTGCCGCCTGTTTTTCGGCTTCGGCGCCGACGGTAACGGCGGTCGCTTCCGTCTCGGCTTTCTTGCGTGCGTCGATGACGGCAATCTGCTTTTCGCGTTCGGCAATCTCGATCGCCTTGGCGGTGCCGACCTTTTCTTCTGCCGCTATCGCCAGCGCGCGGGCCGTTTCCGCAGCCGCCTTCGCCTCGGATTCTTCACGGCTCTTGTTGGCAACGGCGATGGCGCTTTCCTGTGCCACGATCTGGAGGTCACGCTTGGCTTCGGTTTCGCGTTGCTGGACGGCGCGGGCGGCGTCGATGTTGGCGCTTTCGCGAGCCTGTTTGGCAGATGCCTCACGTTCGGCGATCGCCTGTTCGGAAGCGATGCGGGCTTCCTCCTCGGCGCGTTTTGCGGCCTGCTCCTGCTGCGCGGTTTCGGCGCGTGTCGCCGCAGATTTGTTGGCGATGTCCCGTTCCTGGCTGAGTTCGGCTTCCCGCTTGGTTCGCTCGATGGTCAGCGATTGCTGACGGGCCTCGAGATCCTTCTGGGCAATGGCGACCTCGGTGTCGCGGACGATCTCGTTTCGCTCTTTCTTGCGTCCCTCGGTGATGCGGGTCAATGCCGCGAGGCCCTGCGCGTCGAAGAAGTTGTTGGCGTTGAAATGCTTGATATCGGTCTGGTCGAGGCGTGTCAGCGACACGGATTCGAGTTCGAGGCCGTTCGACTGGAGATCGGCGCCGACAGCTTCCTGCACGGCCTTGACGAAATCCATGCGCTGTTCCTGCAGCGCGTCGAGATTCATCGTCGCGGCCACCGAGCGAAGGCCGTCGACGAATTTCGCCTCGATCAGGATGCGGAGAGCCTCGGCATCGTTGGTGCGGTTGCCGAGTGTCTGAGCTGCAAGCGCAATCGAGGAGGCATCGGGTTTCACGCGCACATAGAATTCAGCGCCGATATCGACGCGCATGCGGTCCTTGGTGATCAGTGCATCGCCTTCGCCGCGGCGAACCTCGAGGCGCAGCGTCTTCAGGTTCACCCGGGCAGTCGAATGGAAGATTGGCAGGACGACCGAACCGCCGTCGAGCACGACCTTCTGGCCGCCGAGACCGGTGCGCACATAGGCCTCATCGCGGCTGGAGCGCGTGTAAAGAGAGGCGAGGACAAAACCGATGCCGAAGATCAGAACAATCCCAATGCCAGCTGGTAGAATAACGTCGTATATCATTGCTGCTCCCTCAAAGATTGATTGTCCGCATCGGCGGGGTCGACCGGCGCGGGAATGGCGATAAACACATTTGCCTTGTGATCGACGAGAAGAACCGAAGCGCCGATCGCGAGCGGACCTTCGCCCTTGGCAGCTCGGGCTCGAAGCACGTGCCAGTTTCCATGCTGATCCTTGACGCGGACGCGGCCCGGCAGTCCCTGATCGAGCGGGCCGATCGACACCTCGGCTGTCCGGCCGAGCAAGGCGTCGAGATCGACCGCGTAGGTTTCGTCGTGCGGTACGATCCGCGCCACGGTTCTGCTCGATGCCCTGACCATGGGGATGGTTGCGAGCGCGGCAGGTATGACGGCTATCAAGCTTGGCAGCGGCGCCCAGACGGCGTTGGCGACGGCCTGCAACGCAAAGCCCGTCATCGCGAAGAAGCCGAGCGTCAGCATCATGAGAATCAGCAGCGGAACACCGCCGAGATTGAGCCAGGAAAGGTAAGCCAGGATGCCGTCATGGCCATGAACCTCAGGCTTTCCCAGAAATTCCGTCATCGAAAAACCCATGACCATCGCGAGCATCTCGATCGCGGTCAGGCCGACAAGGATCGCTGCGGCGATGGCAAAGGGCGCACATTCAGGGGAGAAAAGGAGTGCCATCGTGTTATCGATTATTCGCCTTGAAGCGTGCGAGCCGGGCTTCGATTGCCTGCTCGCGGTGCAGTCGGTCGAGTTCGTCCAATTCGGAACTGTGGCTATGCTCGCCAGCGGGAACTCCGGTCAGCCGCGAAACTGCCGCAGCTGCGCGCGCAGCATCTGCACCCGGTGCGGGCTGGCTGTGACCGGTCGCTGCTTGTTCGGGATGTCGGGCGATACTGCGCTTGAAATCGGCAAGGCGAGCGTCCGCCTCACGGCGCGTGGCGAGCACGGCCTGCAAGGCTTTCTGCCCTTCGTCAACCTGCTCTCTGGCATCGGCCAGTGCCTTATCGAGCGCTGCGATCTGGGATTCGAGATCGATCTGACGGGCGACGCCGGCCTTTGCCAGGTCATCCCGCCCGGAGGAGACGGCGAGGCGGATCTTCTGGTCGAGCGCGTTCATGTCTTCGACGATTTCGTCTTTGCGACTCTGGATGCGGTATTCCTCCGCACGCGCCTTGCCGAGATCGGTGCGTGCCTCATCAGCCGCCGCATCGATCTCGCGGACCGCTTGTTCAATGACGGCGATCTTGTTTACGCCTTCCGCCTTGTCGATGGCCGCATTCGCGATGCCCGCGATCAGGCGACCCATGCGTGAGAGAATGCCTTCGTTCGTCATGTTTTCCTCCATCCGAGCGGAATTCGGCGTAACGCCGATGTGAATCTCGTAACGGTCCTGGCCCGCAACGAGGTAGGCCGGAAAAATACTCTCCCATCCCCGTGAATAACCCGCGACATCGAAGGGCACGGCAACGCGTCCGTGCACCGTGGCGATCGTTAGGTCCGAGGGGCCTTTGATGGCGAAGAGCTTATCGTCGAGCGGCAGATGCGGCGGATCGGCGGTGACGCCGCGATTGGCAGCGAAATCGCGAAGGCCGAGCGTGACCAGCCTTGCCGGCAGGCCCGTCTGCTCGCGGACAGTTTCATAGGCAAGGTCATGCAACACGACGAGATTGGCGCCCGTCCTGTCAGAGACGAGGCCGGTCAGGATTTCGATCATCCTGAGATAGGCGGCAATGGTGTCGTCCAGCGCCTGCCGGGCACTGTCGTCAGGCGCCAGCGTGTAGCGCAGCAGCGATGGATGCGGTGTCTTGCCTGTGGTAGCCATAGGCAAAACATAAAGCACCGCTTTCGTGCTTTCAAGATGCTGCGCTAAAAATACAACCTAAGCTTAACGTTCGGTTAGAAGGAGAGAATCGACACAGTTTTCGGATCACATTTGCCGATGGAAGACCCGGCAGCGGATCGGCGGTCGCTCCTATCGGGCGGCCGCGTGTGCCTCGCGAATACCGGCGCTGATGCGGTTGATGATCGTCCATATGAGAAGTAGAGCCACCAGCGCCCAAAGCCACGATGTCCATGCTGCAAACGTCCCACCGATCGCGACAAAGATGCCGAGCGCACCGAAAAGCACCGCACGGTCGCTTTTGCCCAGCGGCCCGTCGTAACGCCGGCTTGCCCCGACCGTTTGACCCAGAACGCCGGTAAATTCCGTTAATACCGAGAGGAATATGACGGCCATCGCCGGCATCAAGCCATTCGGATCGATGAGCGCAAACGGCAAATACAGGGCGACATCCGACACGACATCACCGATCTCGTTCAGATACGCACCTAAAATGCTCTTCTGCCCATGTTCGCGCGCGAGCATGCCGTCAATGGCGTTGAGGCCCATGCGCAGGAGAAACCATATAGGCACCAGCAGGAACCAATGCGGAAGCGGGGCGACGCTCAGAAAAAGGCCAAGTGCCACCGAGAAGGCGGCAGCAACTGAAGTCACCTGATTGGCGGTGACGCCCCGTGCCGCGAGTGCGCGCACCAGAGGGCGAAGAATATTCTGAAACCGGGACTTCAATTGATAAACAGACATGCGACCTCAGTGGAATATCGTGGCGTTTGATCAGTCTATCCCGGCTCGGGCAGTACAGATCGTCGTACCTGTGGGAAAGGCCGAACTTCATATCGGTTCATGCAAAGGACTTACATTTGCAACTAGACTTTTGCAATGAAAGCAACTCACTGTGCCGCCAATGGATGCGACCTATCCACCGATCAGAATTGGAGAAGACCGTGCTGCAAACTGCCGATAGCGAGCAGCCGTCCTCGACGGCCAGACCAATGCGTGAATCCGAATTCGCATCGCATGATGGCACTCGACTGTTTTACCGGATGTGGCCCGCGACCGGTGCTTCCCCGAAGGGCGCAGTCATTCTTCTCCATCGCGGCCACGAGCATAGCGGCCGCGTCGCCCATCTCGCCACCGAGCTCGGCCTCGATGATTTTGCCTTCTACGCCTGGGACGCACGCGGCCACGGGCGTTCGCCGGGAGAGCGCGGCTATTCGCCATCCTTTGCAGCCTCTGCGCGTGATCTCGATTGCTTCGTCCGCCATGTCAGCGAGACAAGTGGTATTGCCGTCGAAGACATCGCCGTCATTGCGCAGAGCGTCGGCGCAGTGCTGGCCGCCACCTGGGTGCACGACTATGCGCCGCCGATCCGCGCGCTGGTGCTGGCCTCACCGGCCTTCAGCGTCAAGCTCTACGTGCCTTTTGCCAAAGAGGGCATTGCGTTCTGGGAAAAGCTCAAGGGAACGTTCTTCGTCAATTCTTATGTCAAGGCGAAGTTCTTAACGCATGACCCCGAGCGGATCGCCTCGTACGAATCCGACGCATTGATCACCCGGCCGATTGCCTCCAACATCCTATTGCAACTCTATGAGGCGGCGGCCCGCGTCGTCGGCGACGCCCGCGCCATTACGGTTCCAACCCAAATACTGATCTCGGGGAGCGACTGGGTGGTGCGACACGCACCGCAGCACCGGTTCTACGAAAACCTCGGCAGCCGAATCAAGGAACGGCATGTGTTTGCCGGCTTCTACCATGACACGCTTGGCGAAAAGGACCGCGCAATTGCGCTCGCCGAGATCCGCCGTTTTATCGATGCGCGTTTCGCCGAGCCTCGAGCGCCTGCCGACCTTCGCACCGCCCATATCCGGGGCTATACCAAGGATGAGGCCGACCGGCTTGCGAGCCCTCTGGATGCCACATCCCCACGCAGTATCTACTGGGCGCTCAACCGTCTCAACATCAGGCTCGGCGCGCTGGTGTCCGAAGGCATAAAGACCGGGGTCAAGACCGGTTTTGATTCCGGCTCGACGCTCGATTACGTCTACGAGAACAGGCCGCGCGGGCTCGGTCCCGGCGGGCGGTTGATCGACAAGATGTTCCTCGAGGCGATCGGCTGGCGCGGCATCAGGCAGCGCAAGCTGCATTTGCAGGAACTGATCGACCGCGGGCTGCTGCGCCTGAAAGCAGCCGGCCGCAGTACTCATATGCTCGACATAGCGGCCGGGCACGGCCGCTATGTCCTTGATGCGATCGAGACCGCTGCCGCGCGTCCCGACAGTGTGCGGTTGCAGGACTATTCCCCCGTCAACGTCGATGCCGGCCGCAACAGCATCGCCGCGCGGGGACTGGGTGATTTCGTCAGTTTCCGCCAGCAGGATGCCTTTGACGGCGAAGGGCTGGCTGCAATCACGCCGGCTCCGGATCTCGCGATCGTCTCCGGCCTTTACGAGCTGTTTTCCGACAATGCGCTGATCGCCGCTTCGCTCGATGGGATCGCCCGCGCGATGCGACCCGGTGGCCTGCTGGTCTACACCAACCAGCCATGGCATCCACAACTGGAGATGATCGCCCGCGCCCTGACCTCTCATCGCGGCGGCGAGGCATGGGTGATGCGGCGGCGGACGCAAGAGGAAATGGACCAGTTGGTCGCGACAGCCGGTTTCCGCAAGATCGAACAGCGCATTGACCAGTGGGGCATTTTCACGGTCTCGCTGGCCGAGAGAGTCTGAGGGCAAAGCGTGGAGAAGGCACGTTCTACTTTTTCCCAGGGAGCACCGGTCCCGAAGCGGGCGGCGCTCTGGCTCGTCTTCCTGGCGCCGTTCTTCTATCTGAGCTATGGCGGCGCCAATTGGCTGGCATCGCAACGCGCTGATGTGCCGAACGTCGCCTTCGCATGGGAAAGCGCCATTCCTTTCCTCGGGTGGACGATCATTCCCTATTGGTCGATCAATCTGTTCTATGCACTCAGCCTGTTCATCAACACGACGCCGCGTGATGTCGATAGGCTGGCGAGACGTTATCTGACGATCCAGATAATAGCCGTCGCCTGCTTTATCGCGTTTCCGCTCGAAGCGACCTTCGTGCGGCCGGCAACGAGCGGCCTGCCTGGTTTCATGTTTGCCGTGCTCGGCGGCTTCGATAAGCCGTTCAACCAGGCGCCGTCGCTGCATATCGCGCTCCTGGTGGTGATCTGGGACCATCTGCGCGGCCGGTTGCCGCGCAGGGCACGGCTCCTCTGGCACGTCTGGTGCTTCCTCATCGGTGCCTCCGTGCTGACTACGTGGCAGCATCAAGTCATTGACATACCGACCGGCATGCTGCTCGGCTTTTTTGCCGCCTGGCTTTTTCCGCGCGATGCCGGTTCGCCTCTTGCGAATTTTGCGATGAGCGGCGATCCAAAGTCGCGCCGTCTCGGCATCTATTATCTATGTGGTGCTGTCGCATTTCTCGGCCTTGCAGCTCTCTTCACTCCTCTATCGGCGGCAGCGCTGTTGTTGCTCTGGCCCGCTGTTGCGCTGGCGATCGTCGCGCTCGGATATTTCGGCGCCGGCCCGCAGATATTCCAGAAACGCGTCGATGGCCGGGCCACGCTTGCCGGCCGCTGGCTGCTGGCACCCTACCGGCTCGGCGCTCTCATCAATATTCGGCTCTGGACCCGGAGAATGCCGGCTTCTGTGGCGATCGCCGACGGCGTCCATCTCGGTCGTTTTCCGCGTCGCCACGAGGCGAACCGTTTTGCCACGGTGATCGATATGACCGGCGAACTTCAGCGCCCGAGCGGGACGCTCGCGCGCTGGTGCAGCTTTCCGACCCTTGATCTTACAGCCATCGACAAGATCCAGGCGCTCGCCGCGGCAAACCTCATCGAGATTGCGCGCCAGCAGGGACCGGTTCTCGTCTGCTGTGCGTTGGGCTTCCAGCGGAGCGCCTGCGTCATCGTGCGTTGGCTGCTCATTAGCCGACGTTGCGAAGATCCAGCCGAAGCAGTGCGGCTGATCGAACGGGCGGGGCGGCGTGTTCATCTGCGCGCAGAAAGTATCCACGCCGTGACGGAGGGCTTGCAATGACGCAGTGGAATGCCGCGGCCTCGGCGGCAGCGCGAAATCTCGGTCGCAATTCGATCTTCTGCGGGCTGACAGCGCTGCTGCCACTGATTGTCGGCCCAATTATCGCGGGATATCGAGGCTTCGTTCCATCGCTCGGCTGGATTTCGATACTCGTTTTCTGCGTGATTGTCCTTGCGCTGGCGGTCCATCTTCTCTTCGATGCGCTGCTGTTTCGTCTCGCGTCGAGCCACGAGACCGAGGCCGCCGGTCTTGCCGCCGTCGACGACCTGCTGTCCAGGATGCAGCTTCGCAAGCCTGAGAAGACGCCGACTGGCCTGGAGAAGCGGATTGCCGGATCGCGCCGTATCGTCTGGCGGCAGCGTTTTGCGCTCGCCACCTGTCTCGTGATTTTCGCGATCCTTCTGCTCAATGCAAGCGACAGCCTGCCGCTATGCTGAATCGCATGCCGTCGATCGGCTGGCTCGTGACTCTTCTAGGCTTCTCAAGCAGGTCACTGCCGCCCGGCGATAATCGCCGAACTCACGTCGTTGATGTCGCGCTTGCCGCAAAGCGCCATGGTGATGTCCAACTCCTTGCGGATGATGCCGAGCGCCAGCGATACGCCTTCCTTGCCCATGGCGCCGAGGCCGTAGAGGAAGGGGCGGCCGATATAGGTGCCCTTGGCGCCGAGCGCCACGGCCTTCAGCACGTCTTGGCCGGAGCGGATGCCACCATCGAGATGGACCTCGATACGGTCGCCGACGGCGTCGACGATCTTCGGCAGCATGCTGATCGAGGAGGGGGCGCCGTCAAGCTGACGCCCGCCATGATTGGAGACGACGATCGCATCGGCGCCGGTATCGGCGGCCGCCTTGGCATCCTCCGTATCGAGAATGCCCTTGATGATCAGCGGGCCGCCCCATTGTTCCTTGATCCAGGCGACATCGGCCCAGGACAGCCGGGGGTCGAACTGCTCGTGCGTCCATGCGGAGAGCGAGGCGATACTGGTGACATTTTTCGCATGGCCAACGATATTGCCGAAGTTGCGGCGCTTGGTCTGCAGCATGTCCAGGCACCAGAAGGGCCGGGTCGCCATCTGCCAGACATGTTTCGGGGTGAATTTCGGCGGCGCCGACAGGCCGTTGCGCAGGTCCTTATGCCGCTGGCCGAGGATCTGCAGATCGGCGGTCAGCACCAGCGCCGAGCATCCGGCGGCCTTGGCGCGGTTGATGAGGTTGAGGACGAAATCCTTGTCCCTCATCACGTAGAGCTGGAACCAGAAGGGGCGCGTCGTCGCTGATGCCACGTCCTCGATCGAGCAGATGCTCATCGTCGAAAGCGTGAAGGGGACGCCGAACTCCTCGGCGGCGCGTGCCGCCAGCATCTCGCCATCGGCATGCTGCATGCCGGTCAGGCCGGTCGGCGCCAGGGCCACCGGCATCGACACTTTCTGGCCGATCATCGTCGTTGCCAGTGTGCGGTCGGTCATGTCGACCATCACTCGCTGGCGCAGCTTGATCTGGCTGAAATCGCTCTCGTTGGCCGCGTAGGTCGATTCCGTCCAGGCGCCCGAATCCGCATAGTCGAAAAACATCTTCGGCACACGTCGCCGTGCCAGCTTTTTCAGGTCGGCGATGGTGAGCGGAGTGGCCATGAATTGAACCTTCACATCTGAATGCGGCCATCGGCCATAACATGAATTTGGCAGGAGCGTTACGGGAAACTGGCCGTGCCGGGCTGCTTTCACGGTCCGAATTCGAGCGTAACAGGGCGTGTCATTGAAGCTCCTTCTTCAACGCAATGCCGGCCACATAGGTCTCGGCGATCGCGCGGTCGTCGCCCATCGTCTGCAGCAGGAAAAGCTCCTCGGGCAGCGTCTTCACCACTTCCATCTTCAGCGCCATGGCCGGTGTCGCCGTTGCATCGAGAACGACGAGATCGGCCTCGGTGCCGGGTTCCAGCGTGCCGATCCGGTCCGCCAGCGACAGGGCTTCGGCATTGCCACGGGTCATCAGATAGTAGCTTTCCAGCGGGTTCAGCCGTTCGCCGAGCAACTGCTGGATCTTGTAGGCCTCGTCCATCGTCCGCAGCATCGAATAGCTGGAGCCGCCGCCGATATCGGTCGCCACGCCGATGCGAACCGGCTTTTCCCGCCGCGTCAGCGCCTTCAGCGGAAACAGGCCGGAGCCGAGGAAGAGGTTCGAGGTCGGGCAGTGGACGGCGACGGCACCCGCCTCGCTCATCGCGTCGGCCTCGCGCTCGGACAGGTGTATGCAATGGCCGAAGAGGCTCTTCGGCCCGAGCAGGCCGTAGCGGGCATAGATGTCGGTATAGTCGATCGCGTCGGGATAGAGTTCGCAGGTGAATCTGATTTCGTCGTGATTTTCCGAAAGATGCGTCTGGATGTGCAGATCGGGAAATTCGCGGGCAAGGACTGATGTCGCTTCCATCTGAGCCGGTGTCGAGGTGATGGCGAAGCGCGGGGTGATGGCAACGTGGTTGCGGCCCTTGCCATGCCAGTCCGCTATCACCTGGCGGGTCTCGTCATAACCCATCTCGGGCGTGTCGAGCAGGCCCTGCGGGGCATTGCGGTCCATCATCACCTTGCCGCCGACCATGCGCATATTGCGCCTCATCGCCTCGGCGAAGAAGGCGTCGGCCGAGGTCTTATGCACGGAGCAATAGGCGACCGCCGTCGTCGTGCCGTGGCGGATCAACTCGTCGTAGAAATGCGTGGCGATCCTTTCGGCATGCGCGCTTTCGACGAAACGGCATTCCTCGGGAAAGGTATAGGTATTCAGCCATTCGAGCAGGTTGGCGGCGTAGGAGGCAATCACCTGCATCTGCGGAAAATGCAGGTGCATGTCGATGAAGCCCGGCATGATCAGATACGGGCGGTGGTCGATCTCTACCGTGTCTGCGGCTGCTTTTGCCTTGACGTCGGTATAGGGCCCGATTGCCGTGATCAGCCCATTCTCGATCAGCAGGCCGCCGTCCTCCTCGTAGAGATAACTTTGGCTGTCGGCGAGGCTTAGCGGCGCGCGGTGAAAGGAAAGCAGGCGGCCGCGCAGGAGTGTCGTCGTCATTGTTTCTTGCCTTCGACTGCGCTCTCGAACCAGGCGACCAGCAGCTTGCGTTCGTCCGGCGTGATGTCGGTGATGTTGCCGGGCGGCATGGCATGGCTGCGGCCCGCCTGTATATAGATCTCGCGGGCATGGGCGGCGATTTCCGCGTCGTTTTCGAGCATCACGCCATTGGGTGGCCGCACGATACCCTCATAGACCGGCTCGGCCGCGTGGCACATGGAACAGCGCGTCGAGACCAGTTGCTTGACGGCGGGGAAATGCGGATCGCCGGCGAATTGCTGGAAGGCGGGCGCGACCGCCGCCGCATCCGTTTCGCCGGTCAGCAGCTTCGGCACGGTCGAAAGCCACATGATCAGGGTGAAGAGAATGACGGTGACGATCCAGGTCCAGGTCGGCCGGCCCTTCCTGGCATGCGTCGTGTTGAACCAGTGGCGGATGGTGACGCCCATCAGGAAGACCAGAGCCGCGATCACCCAGCTGAACTGCGTACCGAAAGACAGCGGATAATGGTTCGACAGCATGAAGAAGATGACGGGCAGCGTCAGGTAGTTATTGTGCAGCGAACGCTGCTTGGCGACCTGCCCATATTTAGGATCGGGAACCCGTCCGGCGATGAGGTCGGCGACGACGATCTTCTGGTTCGGAATGATGATCATGAAGACGTTGGCCGACATGATCGTCGCGGTGAAGGCGCCGAGATGCAGGAAGGCGGCGCGGCCGGTGAAAAGCTGCGTATAGCCCCAGGCCATGAAGACGAGCACGATATAGAGCACCGCCATCAGTCCCCAGGTGTTCCGCCCGAGCGGCGACTTGCAGAGCAGATCGTAGACGACCCAGCCGAGGGCAAGCGACCCTAGCGAGATCAGGATCGCGACCGACGGACTGATATCCAGCACATGCCGGTCGATCAGGAAGAGATCGGCGCCGCCGTAATAGACGATGCATAGCATCAGGAAGCCGGATATCCAGGTGAAATAGCTCTCATATTTGAACCAGGTCAGGTGCTCCGGCATCTGGGCGGGCGCCACCAGATATTTCTGGATATGATAGAAGCCGCCGCCATGGACCTGCCATTCCTCGCCATAGGCGCCGGGTGGCAGATGCGGGCGTTTCACCAGTCCGAGATCGAGCGCGATGAAATAAAACGACGATCCGATCCAGGCGATCGCGGTAATGACATGGAACCAACGCGCCGCGAAGGCGAGCCATTCCCATGCTATGGCATATTCATACATCGAGTTCCCCTATCTTCCTCCGACTCGTGACATTGCGGAAATTTTGGCGGGGAGGGAAGAGGAGATTGAAGGACCACACGCTCAATCGCTGACGCGGCCAAAGGAGCAATGGAATGATCACCGCACTCTACAGCGATCAGGTCATCGCCGAAAACGCGCCGATGGACCGCCGGCTTGCCGCGCTCGTCCTCTCGCGCGGAAACCGCATCGGCTATATTGCATCCGGTCCGGACACGCAGCGCGGGTTTTTCGATGAGAAACAGCGTTACTATGCGAAATACGGGCTTGTTCTCGATCTCTTCGTCGATCTCGACGCGCTTTCCGGTGACGAGGAGATCAACCGGCTGTTCTCCTGCGACGCCATCCATCTTTCCGGTGGGCACACCGGCGATTTTCTGAGACGGCTGCGCCAAAGCGGCATGCTGGACAAGCTGCGCTCATGGGCATTGGACGACGGCATTCTCGTCGGAACCAGCGCCGGGGCGATTTTGATGACGCCGACAATCGCCGTCGATGCGCTCTTTTCCGGCGGTTCGCCTGATGCGGTGCAGGACGGCGCGGCTCTTGATCTCCTGCCCTTCGAATTCTTCCCGCATCTGAACGACGATCCCGGTTATCTCTCCGCGCTGCTGCGCTACAGCGAGACGACGGCAACCCCCATTCTCGCATGCCGGGACGGCGAAGGTCTCATCCTCGGCAACGGGCTCGTCGAGATCTTCGGCGCTCCGCTGACGATTTCCGACGGTTTTGCCGAAGCTTCCGATGGCGGCCGCATCGCCGATCTGCTGTCGCGTGCCTAAAAGCTGCCGAGAAGGCTGTGCATTATCTCTGGCTTATGCTTGATCTGCTAATTCAGCAGACCTTGAACTACGACGACTCGATTACAGTTATTTTGCAGGCCGCCGGAATAAAATAAGAACCGTTAGATCATCGGCGGCGCATTCATCGACGGAGAAGATGCCCATGCGCAGCATTCTGACGTGTGTGATGATTGCGTATGCGTCGTTGGCGATGGCTCACGACGCACCCTCGGGGTGGAGTTATGACCCCTATTGTTGCAACGGCGACAGTCATAGCGGCGATTGCCAGATGATCCCATCGAAAAGCGTGGCGGTGACGCCAGGCGGATATCGTGTGACGCTGATGCCGGGTGACCACCGGATGGTCACGCATGCTCATGTCTTCCTGCTGCCGATGACGAAGGCGATGCAATCCGGCGATAACGACTATCATCTCTGCCTGTTCCCGAACGAGGATACGCCGCGCTGTTTCTATGCGCCGGAAATGGGATTTTGAAGCCGGACCACAGGATCGCACCCGGCTCACGAACCGGACTTGGTGTGAAATGGGCTAATTTCCGGCTGCCTTCATCTCCTCGAGAATCCAGTTGCGGAAGGCCTTGATCTTGGGCACGTTACGACGGTTTTCGGGGTAGACGAGCCAGTAGGCCTTGCCGTCGCTGCGGGTCAGTTCGAAGGGCTGATAGAGCCGGCCGAGCGCGATCTCGGCCGCATAGAAGGCAGGATGAAGAATGGCGACGCCATGGCCGGCGATCGCGGCATCGGCTTCCACTGCCTGAGAGCCGAGCTGGTTGCGCGGGCGCCGATCGAGATCCGTGTCTGTGACGCCGGCAGCCTCGAACCATTGTTTCCACCAGATGTCACCGGCGTCGAAGAGATCGAAGTTCAGGAGATCGCGCGGCTCCCTGATGCCGCCTGCCGCCTCCGCCAACTTCGGGCTTAGCATCGGCGTGAACTCCAGGCCCATCAGCCGGTGCAGCGCCAGCCCCGGCCAGTTGCCGTCGCCCCAGCGGATGCCGACATCGATCTGCTCGCGGGCGAAGTCGATGATATCCGAACTCGCCTGAAAGCGCACCGCGATGGCCGGATGTTTCAAATGGAAGGAGCCGAGGCGCGGCGCCAGCCACTTCGAGGCGAAGGTATGGGTCGAACTGATGGCGAGCGTGCCTTCGACGCTGTCGCGCGCCGTCGCCATCGCGTCGTGCAGCATGGCGAAAGCTTCCGTCACCTTCGGCGCCAGCCGCTCACCGGTGTCTGTCAGTGCGATCTGGCGAGGACGGCGCAGGAAGAGCGGCTCGCCGACATTCTCCTCCAGCAGCTTGATCTGATAGCTGACGGCCGTCTGCGTCATGCCGAGTTCGTTGCCCGCCTTGGTGAAACTTCCGAGCCGGGCAGCGGCCTCGAAGACGCGCAACGCATTCAGCGGGAATTGTTTCGACAGCTTCATGGATAAATTCTCTTGATGCAGGCAGACGGTTGTTCGATTGGAATTGCAGCATTTTTGGCCGCAAACTGCAACTCATACCATCAAACCATCGAGGTGATGTCATGGATTGCTATGCTATCGAACAGAGCCCGCCGCAGCCGACCATCGGAATTTTCCGGCGCATCGGCGGCCGGCTGGCGCGGATCTGGCGCATGCCCAGCCTCGATCTCGAGACGGTGCCGGATCGCGTCAAGCGCGATCTCGGTTTCCTCGACGGGCGCGATCCCTATTACGAGGACGAGCGCATGCGGTAGGCAGCGAGCGCCGTCAGGATCTCGGCGGCGGTCAAGGCGGCGATCACCTCAGGGCGCTTGTCCCTGACCGCGGCGCCGCCGATCGGCAGCGTCAACCGCTCGAGCCAGCCACGCTCACCGCCGCCTTCCCGGGAAAGCCAGCTGGCGAAGGTGGCGCGCTTGGTGGCCGAGCCGATCATGCCGGCATAGGCGAGATCCGTTCTTTCCAGCGCTTCGCGGGCGATGAGGAAATCCAGCGCGTGGTCGTGCGTCAGGATGACGATCGCGCCGCCAGCCGGAATATCCTTCACTAGCGCTTCCGGCATCGGCATGAGCCGCGTCTTCGTCTCGGGAGGCAGGTTGGCGAGTTCCTCCTGCCGCGTCTCGACAACCGTCACCGACAGCGGCAGCGGCGCAAGGGCCGTTGCCAGCGCCCGGCCGACATGGCCGGCGCCGAAGAGATAGACCTCGGGCAGGCGCTTGATCTCGCTGGTTAACCTGGCCTCGATTTCTTCGGCAACCGCCTGCGCCACCCGGCGAAACCGCAATTGCGTGCGGCCACCGCAGCACTGACCGATGTCGGGCCCGAGCGGGATATCCATCTCCGCCATCCCGCCGGTTCCCGCCAACATGTCCCGCGCATTCGCGATCGCCATGAATTCGAACTGCCCGCCGCCGATCGTGCCCCACAGGGCCTCAGCCGAGACGAGCATGAAGGTGCCGGCCTCACGCGGGGTCGAGCCCTGCGTGCTGGTGATATCGACGAGGATGCAGTCTGGGTGGGCGGCGAGGAAGGGGTGGATGCCGGTCATGGATGGCTGACCGATGGGTTCGCGGGTGTGTCACCCCCCTCTGTCCTGCCGGACATCTCCCCCACAAGGGGGGAGATCGGTATGAGGCAGCGGCTTCCCGGAACAGAGAAGTCGTAGCGCAGAGTCGGACTTTGGTGATGTAGCGGCAAGGTAGTAAGGCGCAGAGCGTTCCTTCTTGCTGATCTCCCCCCTTGTGGGGGAGATGTCCGGCAGGACAGAGGGGGGTCTCGCTCACTCCAAGCTCTCTGCCCGTCCTGCTCAACCGTCGGGGGCAACAAACCAGCCGGACGCGTTTCCATCTGCTATACCCGCTTCATCCGCTCGACCGCCATCAGCACCCGTTCCGGCGTCGCCGGGGCGTCGAGCCTCGGGCAGACCTTGTAGTTGGCCACACTTGCTACCGCCATCGACAGCGCTTCCAGCACCGAGATCGCCAGCATCAAGGGTGGTTCGCCGACGGCCTTGGAGCGGCCGATGGTGGCCTCAGTGTTCTCGGACCATTCGGCAAGGCGCACGTTGAAGATCTTCGGGCGGTCGGAGGCGAGCGGGATCTTGTAGGTCGAGGGAGCATGGGTGCGCAGCCGGCCCTTGTCGTCCCACCAGAGCTCTTCCGTCGTCAGCCAGCCCAGGCCCTGGACGAAGGCGCCTTCGACTTGGCCCATGTCGATCGCCGGGTTCAGCGAGCGGCCGACATCGTGGAGGATGTCGGTGCGATCGATCAGATATTCGCCGGTCAGCGTGTCGATCGACACCTCGGTGCAGGAGGCGCCGTAGGCGAAATAATAGAAGGGCGTGCCGCGGCCGGCCTTGCGGTCCCAGTGAATCTTCGGCGTCTTGTAGAAGCCGGCGGCGGAAAGCTGGACGCGGGCGAGATAGGCCTGCTTGATGAAATCGGGGAAGGGGATCTCGATCTCGCCGACGCGCACGCGGTTCGGCAGGAAGACGACGTCGGCGGCACCAACATCCCATTTCTCGGCGGCAAAGGCGACAAGCCGTTCCTTGATCTGGCGGGCAGCGTCATAGGCGGCCATGCCGTTCAAGTCCGAGCCGGAGGAGGCGGCGGTGGCCGAGGTGTTCGGCACCTTGGCCGTCGTCGTCGCGGTGATCTTTACCCTGTCGATATCGACCTGGAAGCTGTCGGCCAGCACCTGCGCCACCTTGGTATAGAGGCCCTGGCCCATTTCGGTGCCGCCATGGTTCAGGTGGATCGAGCCGTCCTGGTAGATGTGGACGAGGGCGCCTGCCTGGTTGAAGGCGGTCATGGTGAAGGAAATGCCGAATTTCACCGGCGTCAGCGCGATGCCCTTTCTTATGTAGCGGCTGTCGCGGTTGAAGGCGATGATGGCGTTGCGCCGCGCCCGGTATTCGGCCGTTTCCTCCAACTCCTCGACGATGCGGGCGATGATGTTGTCCTCGACCTCCTGATGGTAGGGGGTGAGCGTACGCCCGGAGCCCGGCTGACCATAGAAATTCAGCTTGCGGACATCAAGCGGGTCTTTGCCGACGGCATAGGCGATCTCCTCGATGAAGCGTTCGGCGCCGAGCATGCCCTGCGGCCCGCCGAAACCGCGGAAGGCGGTGTTAGAGACGGTGTGCGTCTTCAGCGGCTTCGAGGTCAGATGCACATGCGGATAAAAATAGCTGGAATCGGCATGGAAGAGGGCACGGTCGGTCACCGGCCCTGAGAGGTCGGAGGAGAAACCGCAGCGCGCCGCATAAGTGGCGTCGACCGCATGGATGCGGCCTTCAGCGTCGAAGCCGAGTTCGTAATCGACGAGGAAATCGTGGCGCTTGCCGGTGGCGCTCATATCCTCGTCGCGATCAGGGCGGAATTTGATTGCGCGGCCGAGCTTCTTGGCGGCGATCGCCGCAAGTGCTGCGAACTGATTGCCCTGCGTTTCCTTGCCACCGAAGCCGCCGCCCATGCGGCGCACGTTGACTGTCACTGCGTTCGAAGGGATGTCGAGTACGTGGCCGACGATGTGCTGGATCTCGCTTGGATGCTGCGTCGAGGACCAGACGGTGACCTCGTCGTCCTCGCCGGGGATCGCCACGGCGATATGGCCTTCGAGGTAGAAATGCTCCTGTCCGCCGATGCGCATCTGACCTTTCAGACGCATGGCAGCATTGGTCATTTCCGTTTCCGGCTCGCCGCGGTGCAGCGTCATCGGGGTGATGACGAGCGGGCTGCCATTGGCGAGCGCGCCGTCGATATCGCTCCAGTGCGGCAGGTCGCGATAGTCGATCTTTGCCAGCTGCGCGGCGCGGCGGGCGGCATCACGCGTCTCGGCGATGACGGCAAAGATCGGTTGGCCATGAAACTGAACTAGAGTTTCGGCCAGCAGCGGCTCGTCATGGCTGCCGTTGGAGCTGACGTCGTTGATACCGGGCACGTCCTTGCCGGTGAAAACCCAGACGACGCCGGGATGCGCGGCGACCGCGGAAAGGTCGATGCTGAGGATTTCGGCATGCGCCCGATCTGAGAGGCCGACGGCGCCATGCAGCAGATCTGCGGGTTCGGGAATATCGTCGATATAATCAGCGGTTCCGGTGACATGCTTATGCGCTGAATCATGCCGCAGCGAGCCGTGCATCGGGCCGTTGATGATGGCTTTGCGGTCTTCGAAGGTGGATTTGTCCATTAGATACCTCCTTCGCGAGAACGTGTGGTGCCGTGCGGCCCCCTCATCCGCCCTTCGGGCACCTTCTCCCCGAGGGGAGAAGGTGGAAAAGAGACGGCGCGGCAGTCCCTTCTCCCCAGCGGGGAGAAGGTGGCGGCTGCCGGATGAGGTGGGTGGCTTGCGCTGACATGTATCATCTTCATTACGCCACCTCCTCGAACCGCTTCAGCTCCGCCGGCGCGCCCACGGTCTCGAGATAGAACCGCGTCAACAGGTTCTTCGCCGTCAGTTGTCGGTATTCCGCCGTGGCGCGCCAGTCGGTTAGCGGCTGGTAGTCGGCGTCGAATGCGGGGCGGGCTGCCTCGATCGTCACTTCCGTCCATGGTTTGCCGATCAACTCGGCCTCCACCGTGCGGGCGCGTTTCGGCGTTGCCGCCATGCCGCCGAAGGCGATGCGGATGTCGGAAACGATTTCGGCCTCGTCGAGCGTCAGCAGGAAGGCGCCGAGCACGGCTGTGATGTCCTCGTCGCGGCGCTTGGTGATCTTGTAGGCGGCAAAGCGGCTGGCTGCTGCCGGATAGGGTACAAAGATGCTCTCGACGAATTCGCCGGGCTTTCGGTCCTGCTTGCCATAGGCGATGAAGAAATCCTCGAGCGGCATTCTGCGCTGACCTTCCAGGGACCGCAGCGTCAGCGTCGCGCCGAGCGCGATCAGCGGCGGCGGGCTGTCGCCGATCGGCGAGCCGTTGGCGATGTTGCCGCCAATCGTGCCCATGTTGCGCACCTGCTCGCCGCCGACGCGATCGATCAACCGGCCGAGCGCCAGGATTTTCTGAGAGGTTGCTTCGAAGGCCTTGGTGTAGCTGACGCCGGCGCCGATGGTAACGCCGTCCTCGCCTTCCGTGACCGATTGCAATTCGCTCAAATGATTGATGAAGACAACCGGGCTCAGCCTGCGCATCTGCTTCGTCACCCAGAGGCCGACGTCCGTCGCGCCGGCGACGATAATTGCGTCGGGTTCCTGCGAGAGGACCTCGGCCAGCGCCTGGACCGAAGCCGGCACGATCAGCCGGTCCTCGCCATTCGCAATCCTGATCGTACCGCTCGCCTGCATTGCCCAAAGCCGCGAGACGATTTCAGAGCGCGTCCGTTCCAGCGGATCGAAGAGCGTGCTCGGCCGCATCAGGCTCACCTGCTCGGCGGCCTTGACGATCGGCTCATAGCCCGTGCAGCGACAGAGATTGCCTTGCAGCGCCTTTTCGATTTCCTGGCGGCTCGGCTTTTCCTTGGCGAGCCAGAGACCGTAAAGCGACATGACGAAGCCTGGGGTGCAGAAGCCGCATTGCGAGCCATGACAATCGACCAATGCCTGCTGGACGGGATGCAGGGCGCCGTCCCTGCCGGCCAGATGCTCGACCGTTACCACATGGGTGGCGTGCAGCGAGCCGATGAAACGGATGCAGGCATTGACGGATTCATAGGCGAGCTTGCCGTCGGCCAGCCGGCCGACGAGCACGGTGCAGGCGCCGCAATCGCCCTCGGCGCATCCTTCCTTGGTGCCCGTCAGCCGTCGCTTCAACCGCAGAAAATCGAGAAGCGTCTCGGTCGGCGCGACATCGGTAAGCGTGATGTCCTCGCCATTGAGGATGAAGCGGATGCTGTCGTTCATGATGTTCCCGGTTGTTTTTCCAAATGGTTAAGCCGCCGTCCAGCCCCCGTCAATCGAGATATGCGTTCCGGTCACCTGGCGGGCGGCGTCGCTGGCGAGGTAGAGCGACAGTGCGCCGATCTCCTCGGCCTTGACGAATTCGTGCGTCGGCTGCGCCTTGAGGATGACTTCGCTCTTTACCTGCTCCTCGGTCATGCCGCGGGCCTTGGCGGTGTCCGGGATCTGCTTCTCGACGAGCGGGGTCAGCACGTAGCCGGGGCAAATGGCGTTCACGGTTACGCCGAACTCGGCAAGCTCGAGTGCTGCCGTCTTCGTCAGGCCTAATATACCATGTTTTGCCGCGACATAGGCGGATTTGAAGGGAGAGGCGACGAGGCCGTGGGCCGAGGCAATGTTGATAATGCGGCCATGCTTCTTCGTCTTCATCAGCGGGATTGCGGCGCGCATGGTATGAAAGGAACTCGACAGATTGATCGCGATGATCTGATCCCATTTCTCGATCGGGAAATCCTCGATCTTCTCGACGTGCTGGATGCCGGCATTGTTGACCAGGACATCGACGCCGCCGAAGGTCTTGGCAGCCGTTTCGATCAGGTCGGCGATCTCGGCCGGCTTCGTCATGTCGGCCGGATGATAGAGCGCCCGGCCTTTGGACAATGATTCAAGCCGTTCGACGATCGCATTGATTTCATCAGCCTTTCCGAAACCATTGATGACGACGTTGTCGCCCGTTTCGGCGAAGGCAGTGGCGATCGCAAGGCCGATGCCGCTGGTGGAACCGGTGACGACAACTGTTCTGCTCATGCTGTTCTCCCTGAAAATCGCGATGCTGCGTTGCAGCGTTGACTGCGAGGTTATGCCTAAAGCCGGCGGGCTGGCAATTCCGCTTTATTCGCTTTTCTCGCCCGCATCCGTGGCCTATTGATTTGTCACGATAATCCACATGTTAAGGGAGGAATTTCATGAGCGGATATGTTCTGGCGATCGATCAGGGAACGACGTCGACGCGGGCGATCGTCTTCGATGGCGACATGCATGTCGCCGGCAAGGGCCAGAAGGAATTTACCCAGATCTATCCGCGCTCCGGCTGGGTCGAGCACGATCCCGAGGAGATCTGGGATTCGGTCGTCTCCACCGTCCACATGGCGCTGCGCGATGCCGGGATCGAGGCTAGGGATCTTGCAGCGCTCGGCATCACCAACCAGCGCGAGACCGTCGTCGTCTGGGAGCGCGAGACGGGCCGGCCGATCCAGAATGCCATCGTCTGGCAGGACCGGCGTACGGCAAGCTATTGCGACAATCTGAAACGGCAGGATCTCGAGCGGCTGTTCACGAAGAAGACCGGGCTGATCCTCGATCCCTATTTTTCCGGCACCAAGCTCTCATGGATGCTGGCTAACGTGAAGGGCGCGCGGGCGCGCGCCGCCAGGGGCGATCTCTGCTTCGGCACGATCGACACCTTCCTGATCTGGCGGCTGACGGGTGGCAAGAGCTTCGTCACCGATGCCACCAACGCCTCGCGCACGCTGATGTACAACATTGCCGAAAACACGTGGGACGAGGATCTGCTTGAGATTCTGAGAGTCCCCGCCGCCATGCTGCCGGAGGTCAAGGATTGCGCCGCCGATTTCGGCACGGTCGATCCTGATATTTTCGGTGCTGCTATCCCGATCCTCGGCGTGGCCGGCGATCAGCAGGCAGCGACCATTGGCCAGGCGTGTTTTGCGCCGGGCATGATGAAATCAACCTACGGCACCGGCTGTTTCGCGCTGCTCAATACCGGCGCCGATATGGTGCGGTCCAAAAACCGGCTGTTGACCACCATCGCCTACCGCCTGAACGGCGAGACGACCTATGCGTTGGAAGGTTCGATCTTCATCGCCGGCGCCGCGGTGCAATGGCTGCGGGACGGGCTCGGCATCATCGGCAGCGCCGCCGAGACCAATGCCCTTGCCGAAAGGGCCGATCCGACCCAGGAGGTCTATCTCGTGCCCGCCTTTACCGGGCTTGGCGCACCGCACTGGGATGCCAAGGCGCGCGGCGCGATCTTCGGGCTGACGCGCAATAGCGGGCCGGCGGAACTCTCCCGGGCGGCACTGGAAGCCGTCTGCTACCAGACCCGCGACCTGCTCGACGCCATGCAGAAGGACTGGAAGAACGGCACCGACGACACCGTGCTGCGCGTCGACGGCGGCATGGTCGCCTCTAACTGGACGATGCAGCGCCTTGCCGATTTGCTCGATGCCCCGGTCGACCGCCCGGTGATCCTGGAGACGACGGCGCTGGGGGCTGCCTGGCTCGCCGGCAGCCGGGCAGGGGTGTGGCCGGACCGGGACGGTTTTTCGGCGACGTGGAAACGCGATCGGCGGTTCGAGCCCGAGATGGACGAGAAGGTGCGGGCGGCAAAGCTCAAGGGTTGGAAGAATGCGGTCAAGCGGACGCTGAGTGAGGGGTAAGGGGGCGGATGGAGCCGCGATATAACTCCGCTCGTTTCTACGAGATACTCGGCTATTTCTGTAGCCACGGCGTTGCCTGCTCGAGAAGATCACGAATTTCCGGTCAATAATTTTTTGATGCGGCCTGTCGGGTAAGCGGTTACTCCTTCGTCATTCAAAAAGAGGAGTGAGCGATGCTTTATGCAATCCTTTGTTACGCCCATGAGGAAACCGTCTTCGCCTGGAGCAAGGAGGAGGAGGCTGCCGTCATGGAGAAACTCTACGCCGTACAGGAGCCGCTTGCCGCATCCGGCAGGCTCGGTCCTGTCGGCCGGCTGATGCCGACGACGGCTGCGACCACCGTGCGCAAGGGCAAGGACGAGCCCTTGGTCATCGATGGGCCTTTTGCGGAAACGAAAGAGGCGCTTCTCGGCTTCTATGTGGTCGACTTCGAAACGCTCGACGAGGCGATCGCCTTCTCGAAGCAGCTTTCATCCGTCAATCCAGGTTCCACCTCTTACGAAATTCGGCCTTTCTACGTCTTCAGGCCGGGAGATGCTTCATCATGACAGACATTGCCTGGATCGACCACGCACTTGCCTCGGCCCGCCCGAAGGCGCTCGGCGCACTGCTGCGCTATTTCCGCAATCTCGATACAGCGGAAGAGGCGTTTCAGGAGGCGTGCCTGAGGGCGATCCGGACATGGCCGGAGAAAGGGCCGCCGCGTGATCCCACAGCCTGGCTCATCTTCGTCGGCCGCAACAGCGGCATCGATGCGGTGCGCAAGCGGGCGAAGATCCAGGCTCTGCCGGATGAAGACGTCATTTCCGATACCGAGGATGCCGAAAGCGATATCGCCGAGCGGCTGGATGATTCCAATTATCGCGACGATATTCTGCGGCTGCTGTTCATCTGCTGCCATCCCGATCTGCCGGCAACCCAGCAGATCGCGCTGGCGCTGCGCATCGTCTCCGGCCTTTCGGTGTCGCAGATCGCGCGTGCCTTCCTGGTTTCCGAAAGCGCCATGGAACAGCGCATCACCCGGGCCAAGGCGCGCGTCGCCAAGGCTGGGGTACCTTTCGAAACGCCGAGCCCGCAGGAAAGAGCGGAGCGGCTCTCGATCGTCAGCACGATGATTTACCTGATCTTCAACGAGGGCTACAGCCAGGCCGATCCCAGGCATGAGGCGGCCGCCTTCAGCGACGAGGCGATCCGGCTGGCGCGATTGATGCTGCATATCTTCCCATCCGAACCGGAGCTGATGGGGCTGCTTGCGCTCATGCTCCTGCAGATCTCGCGCCGGCCGGCGCGCTTCAGCGCCGAGGACGAGATCGTGCTGCTCGAAGATCAGGACCGGTCGCTATGGAACCAGCCCTTCATCAACGAGGCCTTGGCGCTGCTCGACAAGGCGCTGCGCCATCGCCGGCCCGCTCCCTATCAGATTCAGGCAGCCATCGCCGCCGTTCACTCCCGCGCAAAGCGCGCCGAGGATACCGACTGGGTGGAGATCGATCTGCTCTATCGCGCGTTGGAGCGTCTCCAGCCATCGCCTGTCATAACGCTGAACCGGGCCGTCGTCGTCTCCAAGCTCCAGGGTGCGCAGGATGCGCTCGATCTCATCGATCCTCTTGGCGAAAAACTCGGCGGCTATTTCTACTATCACGGCTTACGAGGCGGACTGCTGAAGCAGCTTGGCTTGACCAGCCAGGCGCGCGAAGCCTTCGACCGCGCCATTGCGCTCGCCCATTCGGCGGCTGAGGCAGCCCATATCCGCCGGCAGATCGACAAGATGCAGGAAGAGGCCACGCAGCCGATCGCAAAATAAAATGCGAAAAGGCCGGCGCGGTGTCGGAACGGCGAACTCTGACACGTCCTTGTAACAACCTGCCAGGGAACAGGTTTCATTCAAATGGAGAGATGTCGAGATGACCGCCAGCACACAACATGAACTCGTCCTCGTTCGCGAATTCGACGCGCCGCGCGAGAAGATCTACAAGGCATGGACCGATCCCGATCTGCTGAAGCAGTGGTTCGTGCCGCGTCCCTGGGGTGTGACGGAGGCAACGCTCGACGTCCGTCCCGGCGGTTCCAGCGTCGTCGTCATGCAGGATCCCGAGGGCAATCAATACCCGAACCGTGGCGTCTATCTCGAGATCGTCGAGAACGAGAAGATCGTCTTCACCGATGCCTATACCAGCGCCTGGGTGCCTTCCGAGAAACCTTTCTTCACGGGCCTCATCCTGCTCGAAGATCTCGGCAAAGGTCGCACGAAATATACGGCCAAGGCGCTCCACTGGCGCGCCGAGGACAAGGAAGCACACGAGAAGATGGGCTTCCACGAAGGGTGGGGCAAGGCCGCGGACCAGCTGGCGGAGCTGCTGGCGAAGATGTGAGCGGCGCGGCGAGACCGCGTCGTCCTGACGCTTCAAGCAAGGTTTGAGGCGGTTCGAAAGATGATTCCGCCGGTGCTTCGAAGTCGTTGAATTCAGATTCGAATTGGTCTTCGATAGATCTTCCAGATCGTCAGAGATATCATGCCGCTATCGAGATTCTCGAACATTCCGTTCCAGAATTTGTATTTGCGCTGCATCCCCGGCATCCTTATCTCAGCCGAGAATTCAACAGGATGCCGATGATGGAACTGGGGCTTTACACATTCGCCGACGCCAATCCGAACCCCTCCCGCAGCAAAGGAGCGGAAGCGGCCGAACGGCTGAAGCATCTTATCGAGGAGATCGAGCTTGCCGATCAGGTGGGGCTCGACGTCTTCGGCCTCGGCGAGCATCACCGACCCGATTATGCGGCGTCTGCTCCGGCGGTCGTGCTGGCGGCGGCTGCCGTCAAGACCAGGAATATCCGGCTGACCAGTGCGGTCACCGTGCTCTCCTCCGATGATCCGGTGCGTGTCTTCCAGCAGTTTTCCACGCTCGATCTGATCTCCAACGGCCGCGCCGAAATCATGGCGGGGCGCGGCTCCTTCATCGAGTCCTTCCCGCTGTTCGGCTATAATCTCGAAGATTACGACCAGCTTTTCGAGGAGAAGCTCGATCTGCTGCTGGCGCTGCGCGACAGCGAGCTTGTGGAGTGGAAGGGTGAACTTCGCGCGCCGATCAACGGGCGCGGCGTCTATCCCAGGCCGCTGCAGGATACGTTGCCGCTCTGGGTCGCGGTCGGCGGTACGCCGCAGTCGGCGGCGCGCGCCGGCGCGCTGGGCCTGCCGGTGGCGCTGGCGATCATCGGCGGCGAGCCGCGCCGTTTTGCGCCGCTCTTCGATCTCTACCGCGAGGCCGCGCGCCGGGCAGGGCAGGATCAGTCGAAGCTGAAGACCAGCATCAATGTCCACGGCTTCATCGCCGATACGACGGCCGCCGCCGCCGACCAATTTTACGGACCTCAGGCCGAGGTGATGAACCGCATCGGCCGCGAGCGTGGCTGGGGGCCCACGAACCGGGCGCATTTCGACATGTCGCGCGGGCCGAACGGTGCGCTCTTCGTCGGTGATCCCGAGGTGGTCGCCGAAAAGATCATCGCCCATCATGCACTCTTCAAGAACGACCGCTTCCTGCTGCAGATGGCGATCGGCCTGATGCCGCATGCCGAGATCATGCGTGGCATCGAGCTTTACGGCACGAAAGTCGCGCCGATCGTCAGAAAGGCGTTGACTGATAGCAGCGAAGAGGCGAAAGCCACGGCTTGACGAGCGCATAATGCCGAAAATCGGAATCGATTTTCGCAACGGAGTATGCGCAGATTCGAAGTGACAGAGCGTCCTTAGGGCTTCCTGTTGGAGGCGCGGCGCTCTAAGGCGGCCGCTGCCGCCCTGCGCAAGGCCGGAACAGACGAATGGTTATCGCAAACGACGACGAACTGGTAAAGCTCAAGGAGATCGGCCGCATCTGCGCCAACGCCATTCAGGTGATGGCGGCGGCGATGGAGCCCGGCATGACGACGCTGGAGCTCGACCGGATCGGCCGCAAGGTGCTCGAGGATTCGGGCGCGCGTTCGGCGCCGGAGTTCTGCTATCAGTTTCCCGGCGCCACTTGCATCAGCATCAATGAGGAAATCGCCCACGGCATTCCCGGCCCGCGCGTCATCCGCGCCGGCGATCTCATCAATATCGACGTCTCGGCGGAAAAGGACGGCTTCTTCGCCGATACCGGCGCCTCCTTCACGATGCCGCCGGTCAAGCCGAAGATCGAGCGGCTTTGCCGCGACGGCAAGCGGGCGCTCTGGGTCGGGCTCAACCAGGTCAAATCGGGCGAGCCGCTGGCAAAGATCGGCACCGCCGTCGGCGCCTTTGCGCAGAAGAACCGCTATACGCTGGTCGCCAATCTGGCGAGCCACGGCGTCGGCCGCTCGCTGCATGAGGAGCCGGCCGAGCTCTCGACCTGGCCGGACCCTTCCGAAAAACGGATGATGACCGAAGGTCTCGTCTTCACCGTCGAGCCGTTTCTCTCGCTCGGCGCGACATGGGCCGAAGGCGGCGACGATGCCTGGACGCTCTATGCCGATCCGAAGGCGCCGACCGTGCAATACGAACACACGGTGGTCGCGACGCGCAACGGGCCGGTGATTTTGACCTTGCCGGATGAGCGGGCGTAAGACCGACGCTGGACAATGAAGATGGCGGGAGCTGACTCCGTTTCGCATCCCGCCACACAGTCTTCGCCTCAGCCCCGCGTTCCCGGCCTGCCGCCTTGCAGGATTTCGGTGGCGGCGCGTTCGAGGATGCCGGCGATGCGGGCGGCTTCGGGTTTCGACCAGGGATAGCGCATCCGCATGGCCGAGCGCAGCAGCATGCGGGCGGCGCGGATATCACCACCGTCCTGCATGAAATCGCCGTCATCGCCTTCGTCGGCGCCGTGACGGTCGGTTTCGAAGACACGCTTCACATGGGCCATCTTCTCACCGATGCGCTCGAGCTTGGCGAGCGTGTGCAGGATCATGTCGCGGTTTTCCTCGACGCGACCGCGGCCGGCCTCGGTGATACGGTAGAGCTTCTTGGCGCCCTCCACCTCGACCTCCGCAAGGCCAGTTTCCTCGAGATAGGTCAGGGCGGGATAGATGACGCCGGGGCTCGGCACGTAGAAGCCGCCGGACCGCTCCTCCAGCAACTTTATCAATTCATAGCCGTGGCGCGGCTGCTCAGCGAGCAGGGCCAGGATGACGAGCTGGAGATCGCCAGCCGCAAATTTGCGGCCCATGCGGAAATCTCCGCCGAACATGCCGCCTTTAAAACCTCTCATGACTTTTCCTTTCATCGTTAGATGTATCGTTGACTATGTCGTAAAACATATATCGTAAGATAATTCTTTTTAAGAGGGGAGAAATTTTCCGACGTTTCGGGAAATTGATCGATCGATCAGAATTACTTGATTGTGATGCCGGTGCTGCAGCGCGATAAACACGGGCATGCTCGCCCGCACCCGAAACTCCCCACCGAACCTCGTCTCCACCGCCGCTGCCGGTGCCGTTGCCATGGCTGCTGCCATGGGCTTCGGGCGCTTCTCCTACACGCCGATCCTGCCCGGTATGATCACCGGTGTGCCGCTTTCGGCGGCAGATGCCGGCTTCATCGCATCGGCGAATTTTGTCGGTTATCTCGTCGGTGCTGTGCTTGCCGCCTATGGCTGGGCGACCGGACGTGAACGGCTGGTGGCGCTGCTGTCGCTGCTGGCAACCGCGATACTGCTTGCCGCCATGGCCGCCACCGATTCTGTCGCCGTCTTTGCCATCATTCGCTTCCTGGCCGGCATCGCCAGCGCTTTTGCGATGGTCTTCACCTCGTCGATCGTGCTCAGCCACGGGGCTGCTGCCGGCAACGACCATGTGCAGGCGGCACATTTCGGCGGGCCGGGGGCAGGTATTGCGCTTTCTTCGGTCATGGTGCTGCTGATCGGACTTGCCTTTCACGACGGGCCGGGCGGTTGGCGCGCCGACTGGATTGGCGGGGCGCTCTACTGCGCGGCAAGCCTCGTCGTCGTCTTCCTGCTATTGCCGTCGGCGCCGGCGCAATCGGCGCAGACGGGCAAGGAGCCGGCGCTGGTCTGGAACCGGCCGATGGTGCTGCTGACGCTGTCCTACGGCCTGTTCGGCTTCGGCTACGTCATCACCGCGACCTTCCTCGTGACCATCGCACGTCTTTCTGCAACGGGACCCTTCGTCGAATTCCTCTGCTGGTTCATCGCCGGCCTGACGGCTGCGGTGGCGCTGTTTGCCTGGAAGCCGCTGGTCAAGCCGCTCGGGCTTGGGGGCGTCTACGTCGCAGCCCTTCTGGTCGAGGCCGCCGGGGTGCTTGCGACGGTGGCGCTACCGCCTTCTGCCGCACCGCTGATCGGCGGGGCGCTGTTCGGGGCGACGTTCCTGGCGATTACTGCTTTTGGGCTGCAGATCGGCCGCAAGCTTTCGCCTGACAGTCCGCGGCGGATCCTGGCGATGATGACGGCCGCCTTCGGTGTCGGCCAGATCGTCGGGCCTGTTGTTGCCGGCTGGATCGCTGAGCGCACGGGCAGCTTCACCGTGCCCACGATGATCGCCGCCGTGGCACTTGTCGCCTGCGCAGCGCTGGTGATGCCGGTGATCAAGAAAATTGCTTAACCGGTTACAACTCCGTAACAATCGGCTGAACCCATTGCTGCGTCCTTCGAACTGCCTTAGTTTCCGGCACAATCAGTGTTCGACGAACTCCCGAGACTCACAGTTCAGGAAAGCAAGCTCCCCGTGTTTCATTCCTTCTTCCCTCAGCCAAAAGCGTTCTTTACTTCGCTCGTAATCTGGACGCTGGCTGCGATTTTTGGCTGGTATTTCTTCGCCGCTGGTCTTGGTGCTTCTCTCGGTTTTGCATCAGTTCCTGAAGAGCAGCAGCCGATCGATCTCTCCTTCTTCCTGCTGCCCGAAAATGTCTGGTTCTACGGCTATTTCCTTCTGTCGGCGGTGATCTTCTGCGGCGCATGGCATCTGAAGGCGCGGAACCACCCCTGGAAGATTTGGTCGATCTGGGGTTCGGCACTGATCATCTTCGTGACCTACTTCGGCGTCCAGATCAGCGTTGTGATCAACAACTGGCGCCGGCCCTTTGGCGACCTCCTGCAGAACGCATTGTCCAAACAGCCAGGCATTTCCGTCGACAATTTTTACAGCCTGATGTGGGTCTTCTGCCAGATCGCATTCCTCAGCATGTTCGTATCGATCATGACTGACTTCTTCACCAGCCATTACATCTTCCGCTGGCGAACGGCGATGAACAATTTCTATATGTCGAAGTGGGAAAAGCTTCGTCACATCGAAGGTGCCTCCCAGCGTGTTCAGGAAGATACGATGCGCTTTTCGAGCACGCTCGAAGGTCTTGGTATCAGCCTCATCAACTCGGTGATGACGCTCGTGGTATTCCTCCCAATCCTTCTGGCGCTGTCGCATTACGTGACCGAACTGCCGTTCATCGGGCCGGTGGCGAATTCGCTCTTCTGGCTGGCGCTGTTCTGGTCGGCGTTCGGGACGCTCCTGCTGGCGATCGCCGGCGTCAAGCTGCCGGGGCTGAATTTTCGCAACCAGCGCGTCGAAGCGGCATATCGCAAGGAGCTGGTCTATGGCGAGGACCATGCGGAACGGGCTGAGCCGCTGACCGTCAGAGAGCTCTTCGGCAATGTTCGCCGGAACTATTACCGCATGTATTTCCACTACATGTATTTCAATGTCGCCCGTTATTTCTATATCCAGGCCGACGCGCTCTTCGTGGTCTTCATGCTGGTGCCGACGATCGTGGCGGGCACGATCACCTATGGTATCTTCCAGCAGATCTCGACCGCCTTCGGACAGGTCAGCAATTCGTTCCAATATCTCGTCAACTCCTGGACGACGATCATCGAACTGCTCTCGATCCACAAACGCCTCAAGGCCTTCGAGGCGGCAATCGACGACGAGCCGTTGCCGGAGATTGACCAGCGCTACCTGGAGCGTGAGACGGGCGTCGTGCACGCTGACGGTTGATGGCTGAGGGGTAGGGGATATGCGAGCAATCGGAACGTTTGCGCTTTGGGGGGCCCCTCATCCGCCCCATCGGGCACCTTCTCCCCGCCGGGTAGAAGGGGGAATCGCAGCGTCGCAACGAATCTCTTCTCCCCAGCGGGGAGAAGGTGCCGGCAGGCGGATGAGGGGGCCGCACGGCACGTCGGTTCGTCCAGATAATTGGCTCTTCAGAGACCCGACGTCTGCAATTTCCCGCGCGCCTCGATCATCGGGATCGCTTCCGAATAGCTGACGCAGGCGACGTCAACCCGGTTGCAGACGTCGCTGACCAGTCGGTCGAGGGCGCGCCAGTAGGCGCCGCCGTTCATTTCGACGAAGTGGAAGCCGAGCTGCAGCGGGATGCGGGCGCCGGCATATTGCTTGTCGAAAGCCTCCTTGAAGGCGGCATAGGCGCGCTCCTCGAATTCCGCGGAATCGGCCGTATCCTCCTCACCCTTGGAATGGCGGACGAAGAGATTGTAGTCCATGCCGATGATCGGCTTGTCATTCGGGCCTTCGGGGATCAGCGGCAGGCCGAAGCGGATGATGCCGTCTTCCTCGACAGGCATTGCCGGTCCCTTGGTGACGAGGCTCGCATCATAGGTGAAGCCCGCCTTCTTTTCGGCGGTGATCATATCGGCGCCAGCCGTCGCGGAGAGGTAGGGCGCGCGAAAGCCCTTAATGCCGTGATCGACCAGATCCTGCCAGCCGGCCGGTGCCTTGAGATCGACGCTCTTCCAGGCGTTTTTCAATGTCGCATGAAAGGTGGCGTACTCGGCCGACCAGTCGGCCTCGCTCCAGAGGCGGCCGTCGAAGTGGCCGCAGGCATGGCTCGATATGTCATGTCCTTCGAGATGGGCGTGCCAGATATTGCCGAGGCGCTCGCGGATCTCGTCGTCGCTCTGGGCGAAGCCGACATTGGATTTTCCGCGTTTTTGGTGCGGCGCCTGATAGGCCTTTTTCGCCGCCTCGTTCATCAGGAAAGTGCAGGAGAGGAAATAGGTGAAATGGGCGCCGTTTTTCGCTGCCATCTCGCGGCTCTTCAGCCACAGCGCGTTGTCGTGGGCGCCGTCGAAGGAAATGATGACGAGCTGTTTCGGCCGGTCGGCCGCCTCTGCAATTGCCGGAACGAGGAGCGAAACAGAAAGGCAGGCGGAGAGGAGGGAACGAGACATGGGCACCGCGACAATTTGTTCGCGGTTTCCCTCCGATAGAATTGCGGCGAAGCTGCGGTCGCGCTGGCATTTTTTCGCGCCAGCCGGTAAGCCATGACAAACGGCACGGAAGGGATCCGCAATGACATTGCTTATCGTCGGCATCATACTTTTCCTCGGGGTGCATCTGGTGCGGGTGCTGGTGCCGGACTTTCGCCGTTCGATGATCGCAAGCCTCGGCGAGAAGGGCTGGCGGGCGGCCTATTCGATTGCCAGCATAGCCACACTGATCCTATTGATCTACGGCTTTGGGCAGGCGCGGCAGGTGACCGGAACGCTTTACAATCCACCGGTCTGGATGGCGCATATCGCAATCACGCTGATGCTGATCGCGATGATCTGTCTCGTCGCCTCGCTGCTGCCGGCGGGGCATATCGCGACCAAGACAAAACATCCGATGGTGCTGTCGGTGAAGATCTGGGCACTGGCGCACCTGCTCGCCAATGGCGAGACGTCGTCGGTTCTGCTGTTTGCCGCCTTTCTCGCCTGGGGCGTTATCCTGCGCATTTCCTTGAAGCGGCGGCAGCGGGCGGGCGAGATCACGCTCCGACCGTTCGTCTCGGCCAAGTACGACCTCTATGCCATCATCATCGGCATCGTCGTCTGGGCGCTGATCATCTGGAAGCTGCACGAATGGTTGATCGGCGTTTCGCCGCTCGTCATCTGACGAATCTTTCACATCCCCCTTACAACGGCTGCAAAATGGAGTAGAAGGCCCGACAATATGCGTTTTGCATGGTGTATGGGTATTTCCGCGGCCGGAGACGAGAATGGCATTCAACGACGACAGCTTCATCCGTGAAGTCAATGAGGAATTGCGGTCTGACCAGATGAAGGGCGTCTGGCGCCGGTTCGGCCGCTATATCGTCGTCGTCGCCATCCTGATCGTCGTCGGTACCGCCGGCAAGGTTCTCTACGACTATTGGGACGACAACCGCTCCTCCGGCACCGGCGACCAGTTTCTGGCGGCAATGAAGCTAGCCGACGAGAACAAGAACGACGAGGCGCTGGCCGCGCTCGACAAGCTTGAGAAGGAAGGCCATGGTGCCTACCCGGTGCTGGCGCGCATGCGGGCCGCGACCGTTCAGGTGCAGAAGGGTGATACCGCCGCGGCAATCGCCGCCTTCAACGAGATCGGCAAGGACAATGCCATTCCGGCTGCCGTGCGCGATGCCGCCAAGATGCGCGCCGGCTGGCTGCTCATCGAGAACGGCACTTACGAACAGGTTTCGGCGGCGATCGAGGAAATGGCCGTTCCGGGCAACGCCTTCCGTCATTCGGCGCGCGAGGCACTCGGCCTTGCCGCTTACAAAGCCGGCAACATGGCGCAGGCGCGGCAGTGGTTCCAGTCGATCGTCGACGATGCCGACAGCCCACGCAATGTTGCCAATCGCGCCCATATGATGCTTGATCTGATTACCGCATCCGGCAAGGCGCCCGCCGCTCAGGGCTGATCGCGTTAAGGACAAGATATGAGTTTCACGGTCGCGATCGTCGGTCGTCCGAATGTCGGCAAGTCGACACTTTTCAACCGGCTGGTAGGCAAGAAGCTGGCGCTTGTCGATGACACGCCGGGTGTTACCCGCGACCGCCGGCCGGGCGATGCGCGGCTGATGGGCTTGACCTTCACGATCATCGACACGGCTGGTCTGGAAGAGGCCGACGCGGAAAGCCTGCAGGGCCGGATGCGGGCGCAGACCGAAGCGGCGATCGACGAGGCGGATCTTTCGCTTTTCGTCGTCGACGCCAAGAGCGGATTGACGCCCGTCGATACCGACCTTGCCGAAATGCTGCGCCGGCGTGGCAAGCCGGTGGTGCTCGTCGCCAACAAATCCGAAGCGCGCGGTTCCGACAGCGGTTTCTACGACGCCTATACGCTCGGGCTCGGCGAGCCGACGCCGATTTCGGCAGAGCATGGGCAGGGCATGCTCGACCTGCGCGATGCGATCGTCGCGGCGATCGGCGAGGACCGTGCCTATCCCGAGAAAGAGGATGTGGCGGTTACCGACGTCGACATTCCGCAATCATCAGACGAGGGCGACGAGGACGAAGAGCCGACCTATGATGATACGAAGCCGTTGCGCGTGGCGATCGTCGGGCGGCCGAATGCCGGCAAGTCGACGCTGATTAACCGCTTCCTCGGCGAGGATCGGCTGCTGACGGGACCGGAAGCGGGTATCACTCGCGATTCCATCTCGGTCGAATGGGACTGGCGCGGCCGCATCATCAAGATGTTCGACACGGCCGGCATGCGCCGCAAGGCACGGGTGATCGAGAAGCTGGAGAAGCTTTCGGTTGCCGACGCATTGCGCGCCATCCGCTTCGCCGAAACCGTCGTCATCGTGTTCGATGCCACGATCCCCTTCGAGAAGCAGGACCTGCAGATCGTCGACCTCGTGCTGCGCGAGGGCCGCGCCGCCGTGCTCGCCTTCAACAAGTGGGACATGATCGAAGATCGGCAGGCGGTGCTTGCGGATCTGCGCGAAAAGACTGACCGGCTGCTGCCGCAGGCGCGCGGCATCCGCGCCGTGCCGATCTCCGGCCAGACCGGCTGGGGGCTCGACAAGCTGATGCAGGCGATCATCGATACCGACAAGGTCTGGAACAAGCGCATTTCGACGGCGCGGCTCAACCGCTGGCTGGAGACGCAGCAGATCCAGCATCCGCCACCGGCCGTTTCCGGCCGCCGCATCAAGCTGAAATACATGACGCAGGTCAAGGCCCGCCCGCCGGCCTTCATGATCTCCTGCACCCGGTCGGATGCGCTGCCGGAATCCTATACGCGCTATCTGATCAATGGCTTGCGCGCGGATTTCGACATGCCGAGCGTGCCGATCCGCATCCATTTCCGCTCGCCTGACAATCCGTTCGAAGGCAAGAAGAGGCGGACGTAGGTTGGGCTTACTGTGATTGGAGAGTTCTGACGCACGTCGTGCGGTCACCCCTCTGCCCGGCAGTATCACTGGCACTGTGATAGCTATCCGGCAATCTAAGCCACGCTTCGGTTCAGCGCCTCACGCAGCGCCACTATTTCCGCCTGGAGGCGGGTGAGGTCGACTGCGTCGCGACCACTGGCGGCGGCGATGCAGCCGGGGATGCCGATCGCCTTTTCCTTGAGGCGCTTGCCTTCGTCCGTCAGCCGAAGCACCACGACACGTTCGTCGTCCTTGCTGCGTTCGCGGCTGACATAACCGGCGGTTTCCAGGCGTTTGAGCAAGGGGATCAGCGTGCTCGATTCCAGGAAGAGCTTTTCGCCGAGGCCGCCGACGGTCTGGCCATCCCGCTCCCACAGCGCGACCATGGCGAGATATTGCGGATAAGTGAGGCCGAGCGTGTCGAGAAGCGGCTTGTAGACGCGATTTAACGCGTGCCTTACCGTATAGACGGCGAAGCAGATGAAATTGTCGAGCTTCAGCTGGTCCTGCAAGACAATGTCGACCATCAAGACCGCAGTTTCCGCAGCAGCACTCCTGGCAGCTTCCGCCGTCGGCGCCGGCGCTGGTCATCGTCGACGAGAACGACGTGCTGCGTGACGAAGGCGAGGCCTATGCCCGCAAGCTCAGCCCAGGCCGGTGTCCGCGTCACGTCAATGCGCTACAATGGCACGATCCACGATTTCGTGCTGCTGAACGCCATTGCCGAAACGCCTGCCACGCGCAGCGCGATTGCGGTCGCCAATGAGACGCTTCGCAGCGCTCTTCACAAGTAAAACCAATCAGTCTGCGGATGGGACAGGCCCGGCGGTTTCGCCGGGCTTTCTGCTTCTTGGAAGCGACTTGGTGGCAAATTGCCAGGCCCTCTTCCATTTCGGTGTGATGACGCCGTTGGCGGCGCGAATATTGTTGATGAACTGCAGCGTCGCCGCTTCCCAGGAATATTGCATGGCGAGCTCGCGCGCCTTGTCTCGGGAGGCGGAAAGGGCGGCAAGGCATGCGGCCTGCAGATTCTGGTCGAGCGCCCCGACTTCGCTATCCTCGCCGATGATGTCGAGCGGGCCGGTGACCGGATAGGCTGCGACCGGCACGCCTGATGCCAGCGCTTCGAGGATGGTGTTGCCGAAGGTGTCGGTGAGCGAGGGAAAGACGAAGACGTCGGCCTGAGCATAGGTTTTCGCCAGATCCTCGCCGAACTGCACGCCGGTGAAGAAGACGTCGGGATATTGCTTTTCAAGCTCGGCGCGCGCCGGGCCGTCGCCGACGACGACCTTCGAACCGGGTAGGTCGAGATCGAGAAAGGCCGGCAAGTTCTTTTCCAACGCCACGCGACCGACCGTCATGAAGATCGGACGAGGGAGGCCGAAGGGCTCGTCTTCAAGCGGCATGGGGTGGAACTGCGTGGCATCAATGCCGCGGGTCCAGGGCATCAGATTCTTGATGCCGCGCGCCGATAGCTCGCGGGCAAGGCTCGGTGTCGCCACCATACAGCCGGCGCCGCCATTGTGGAACCAGCGCACGAAGGCGTAGAGCCAGCTCTGCGGGATGGGCAAGCGGGCGGAAACATACTCCGGAAAACGGGTGTGATAGCTGGTCGAGAAGGGCATGCGCTTGCGCAGGCACCAGCGGCGGGCGGTCAGCCCCAACGGGCCTTCGGTGGCGATATGCACGTAGGAGGGATTGTGCTTTTCGATCTCGCGGGCGATGCGGCGGTAATTGGCGATCGACAGGCGGATCTCGGGATAGGTCGGGCAGGGGATGCTGTTGAAGCGCTCCGGCGTCACCATCGAAACCTCGACGCCCATCTTCGCCAGTTCGCGGTTGGTGTTCTCGATCGAGCGCACGACGCCGTTGACCTGCGGGTGCCAGGCATCGGTGACGATCACTAGCCTCTCAGGCAGGTTTCCGGCGGCTGCGGCATTGGCCCAGCTCTCGCCGCTATAAGTGTTTGCCGGACGTTGCAGCATGTCACGATTTCCATCCGCGTCGCAGTGATATGCCAACGCTCAACCCCTCAGCGGGGTTCCGGAACGGCGATTCCCGCTTCTATATTTTGAGGCATGACCATGATGGAAATATTACAGCCCATATTGCAAGGATTGCAGGGCTTTCGCCGGCCTGACCGCCCCGATTATGTCGGCGGCTGGCGGCGGTTCATTCGAAAAGAAGAAAGTCACGGCGCCGGTCGTGGACCGGCGCCGCCTGGGAGGTCAAGCTGCAGCGGAAGCCGAGCTTGCGGTCGGAACTTCCGAGATCGTCTTCAGAACCTGCGAAGCGATCTGGTAGGGGCAGCCCTGCGAGTTCGGGCGGCGATCTTCCAGATAGCCCTTGTAGTCGTTTTTCACGAACGAGTGCGGCACGCGGATCGAGGCACCACGGTCGGCAACGCCGTAGGAGAACTTGTTCCACGGAGCCGTCTCGTGCTTGCCGGTCAGGCGCTTGTCGTTGTCAGGACCGTAGACGTTGATGTGGTCCATCAGGTTCTTTTCGAACTGCGCCATCAGCGCTTCGAAATAGGCCTTGCCGCCGACTTCGCGCATGTACTTGGTCGAGAAGTTGCAATGCATGCCCGAGCCGTTCCAGTCGGTGTCGCCGAGCGGCTTGCAGTGATACTCGATGTCGATGCCGTACTTTTCGGTCAGGCGCTGCAGGAGGTAGCGTGCCATCCAGATCTGGTCGGCGGCCTTCTTGGAGCCCTTGCCGAAAATCTGGAACTCCCACTGGCCCTTGGCCACTTCGGCATTGATGCCTTCGTGGTTAATGCCGGCAGCGAGGCAAAGGTCGAGATGCTCTTCGACGATTTCGCGGGCAACGTCGCCGACGTTCGAATAGCCGACGCCGGTGTAGTAGGGGCCCTGCGGAGCGGGGTAGCCCTGCTCAGGGAAGCCGAGCGGACGGCCGTTCTGGTAGAAGAAATATTCCTGCTCGAAGCCGAACCAGGCATCTTCGTCGTCGAGGATGGTTGCACGAGCGTTGCTCGAATGCGGCGTGACGCCATCCGGCATCATGACTTCGCACATGACGAGAGCGCCGTTGGTGCGGGCCGGATCGGGATAAATGGCGACGGGCTTCAGCACGCAGTCAGAGCTGCGGCCCTCGGCCTGCATGGTCGACGAACCGTCGAAGCCCCACAGCGGAAGCTGTTCCAGCGTCGGGAATTCATCGAATTCCTTGATCTGCGTCTTGCCACGCAGGTTCGGTACTGGTGTGTACCCATCGAGCCAAATGTACTCGAGCTTAAATTTTGTCATCGCGACTCTCTCAATGCTACGAAGGTGAGCAAATCCGGAGGTGATCTCGGCGCGCGAGCGCATCCGACCGCCAGGGATGACGCTTTAAAAGCACGTAGCGTGCCAGTTTTGGCGCCACGCGAAAGAAAAATCGCGAACCAGCGTGTCGTCCGATTTTTTCCGTTTTGGAAAATCGGGCTGTTTTTAACGCTCACTGGCGGTATCGCCCATCAAATCGCACTTTTTCCATGTGGAACCGGATGAAAATTGCGGCGTTAGGCTGAAATGATGAAGTGTTAAACAAATTATCGGAAGCTTTTAGCCGAGACAGCATGCCGACCGATTACAATTGCAACATTGCCCTTATTTTATGCAATTTGCATAAACTATGTGCATTATGCTATGTAGATGGTCCTGAAATGTTGATGCGCCGAACTGAATGGAGGCGATCTCATGCCCACCGATTTCCATCGTGAATCCGCAACGATCTACCAGTTTCCCGTTAAGGCGATTCGAAACGCCAACCGGTTCGAACGCGCCAGGCTGATGGAGCGCGAGGCCGCAGACGTCTGCGATGCTGCGCTCGACAGCTGCTGGTACCATGACGAGGCAGTTCGCGATTCCGATCGGCCGACGAAGTCCTGATTTCCCCTGGCAGCGGGCAACCGATGCCGAAAGCGGGGAGCGCTCGCACATGGCGTTCATACTGCGTCAGCATGTGCGGCCTAAAGGCATGTCTCGCTAAGCGAATCTGAAAGATCGCGCCGCTCTAGCCGCCATCCAATCCAAGCTTTTCCCTTGGGACCAACGCACCATGTTCGCTGACGACGCGGGCAGCGACCTTTGTTGCGAAGCGGGCGGCGGCTGGTGCATCGCCAGCTTCGAGATATCGTGCGAGAAAGGCGCCATTAAAGCTGTCGCCGGCGCTGGTCGTGTCGATCACCTTCTCCACTTTTTCAGCCGGAACGAAGGTTTGCTCGCCGGCAAAATTCAGCGTGACACCGTCAGAGCCGTTCTTGACGACGATATGAATGGCGCCGAGTGCGCGATAGCGGTGGATCGTTGCCTCGATGGAATCATCGCCGAAATGGGCCGCCTCGTCGTCGAAGCTCGGCATGACAAGCACGGAGGAGCGAGCGCCTTCGCTGATCGTCGTGTGCATGACGTCGTAGCTGGACCAGAGCCGCGGGCGGATGTTCGGATCGAAGACGACGAGCTTGCCGGCGGCCTTGGCGCGACGGACTTCGGCAAGCAAGGTCTCGGCATCCTCATGCGGCAGGATGGCAAGGGTGATACCGGAGAAATAGACGACGTCAGCGCTCTCCACCGCCTCGCGCAGGCGGTCGGGATCGGCTGCCAGGCTGCGGGCGGCGGCGCTGTCGCGCCAGTAGCTGAAGGAGCGTTCGCCATTCTTCAGGTTGATCATGTAGAGGCCGGGCGTCCTGCCCCTGATGCGGCGGATGAGGCTGGTGCCGATGCCCGCCTTGTCGATGAAGGCTAGCATCTCATCCGACATGGCGTCGTCACCGAGGGCGGTGAAGTAGTCGACCGACCAGTCGGCGGCAAGGCAGGCACGGGCGTACCAGGCGGTGTTGAAGGTATCGCCGGCAAAGCCCTTGCGCAGCAGACCATCGCCTGCCTGCGAGAGTTCCACCATGCATTCACCAATCGATAGAAACCGTCTGCTCACCTTGTCCTCCCGGCACTAGAGCGCCGCGCGTCCAAGGACGCGCTAAGGACGCTCTATCACTTTGAATTGGCGCCTAACCCCGAAAATCGATTCCGATTTTCGGGGTTAGGCGCTGGTCCTCATTCGCTGATACGCGGAGAGCATGAAGGTGGCAAGCGCCGATAATAAGGAAGATGGAACCCTCACTTTCATGGGCGAGATGAAGGCCGCTTGCGCGGCCCTCGTTCTGCTCATGGCCTGTCCATGTGATAACAGGCGGCCTTCTGGCCGGGGCGGACCTCCTCGGTCGGCGGCATTTCGGTGCGACAGATGTCAGTCGCCTTCCAGCAGCGCGGTGAGAAGACGCAGCCTTTCGGCGGGTTAAGCGGCGAAGGCGGGTCACCCTGCAGACGGATGCGGGTGCGCAGGCGCGCAAGCTTCGGATCCGGGATCGGCGCGGCGGAAAAGAGCGCCTGCGTATAGGGATGAGCGGGATGATCGAAGACGGTGGCACAACTGCCTGCTTCCACCACCCTGCCGAGATAGAGCACCAGCACATCGTCGGAGATCAGCCGCACGACGGAGAGGTCGTGGCTGATGAAGATCAGCGTCAGGCCGAATTCCTTGCGGAGCTTGCGCAGAAGCGTGATGACCTGGCCCTGGATTGAGACGTCGAGGGCCGAAACCGGCTCATCGCAGATGATGAGCTTCGGTTTGGTAACGACCGCGCGGGCGATGCCGATGCGTTGCGCCTGGCCGCCGGAGAATTCGTGCGGATAGCGGTTGATCATCTCCGGCACCAGTCCGACGGCGGTCATGATCTCGCGGACGCGTTCGGTGCGCTCGGCTCTTGATAGCTTCGGCTCGAAGACGGTGAGCGGCTCGGCGATGATGTCGCCGACCGTCATGCGCGGGTCGAGCGAGGCGATCGGATCCTGGAAGATGATCTGCATGTCGCGGCGGGCGGCCCGCATTTCCTCGTCCGACAGGTCGAGCAGGTTGCGGCCCTGCCAGAGGATACGGCCCTTCTGCGATTTCAACAGCCGTAGGATGGAACGCCCAAGTGTGGACTTGCCGCAGCCGGATTCACCGACAATGCCGAGCGTGCGGCCTTCACTGAGGTCGAAGCTGACATTGTTGACGGCGGTGAGAAAAATCGGCGGCTTGAAGAGGCCTTTCGCCGGCAGTTCGAATTGGGTCGTCAGGTTCTCGACCCTTAGAAGCGATCGTTCAGCCATGGTTCAGCAGCTCCTCGCGACGCGGGAAGGGGTGGTAGCAGGCGGCGCAGTGATGCGGCGCCAGCGTTTCGAGCAGCGGCGGGCGGTCGATGCAGTCGTCCTGGACCTGGGAACAGCGCGGCGAGAAATTGCAGCCCTTCGGCAGGTGCTGCAGGTTCGGCGGGCGGCCCGGAATGACGACGAGGTCGTCGACATCCTGGTCCGGGCGCGGGATCGAGGCATGCAGCGCCGCCGTATAGGGATGCGCCGGATTGTCGAAGAGCTCGTCGACGGGCGCTTCCTCGACGATGCGGCCGGCATACATGACGGCGACGCGATCGGCGAGGCCGGCGACGACGCCGAGATCGTGGGTGATCATGATAAGCGCTGTGTTCATCTCTGCCGTCAGATCGTTGAAAAGATCGAGGATCTGCGCCTGGATGGTGACGTCGAGCGCCGTCGTCGGCTCGTCGGCGATCAACAGCTTCGGCCGGGTGAGCAGCGCCATGGCGATGACGATGCGCTGGCGCATGCCGCCGGAGAGCTCGTGCGGATAGAGATGAAAGCGCCGTGTCGGGTCGGGGATGCCGACGCGTTTCAGCATGTCGAGGGCAGCAGTGGATGCGGCGCGCGCCGTCAGCCCGCCGTGCACCTCGAGCTGTTCCGTCAACTGCCGGGAAATCTTCAGCGATGGATTGAGGGCTGTCATCGGATCCTGGAAGACCATGGCCATGTCCTTGCCGCGGATCTGGTCGAGTTCGCGCGGTTTCAGCGCCAGCACGTCCTTGCCTTCGAGCAGCGCCTGTCCCGTCGTTTTGCCGTTCTTGGCGAGCAGCCCCATGATGCCGAGGAAGGTCTGGCTCTTGCCGGAACCGGACTCGCCGACGATAGCGATGCGCTCGCCGCGCTTGACCGTCAGGTTCATGTTCGAGACCGCCTTCACCTCTCCATCCGGTGTCTTGAAGGTGATCGAGTAGTCTTTGAGTTCGAGAAGGGTGTCTTTTTGTGTTTCCTGGGACATTCTTAGCGATCCTTCGGGTCGAACGCGTCGCGCAGGCCGTCGCCGATGAAGAGCAGGCTGAGCAGCAGGGCGACGAGGAAGCTTGCCGGGGAGACCAGCAGCCACGGCATGCTTTCCATGGCATCGGTTCCCTCGGCGATCAGTGTGCCGAGCGAGGTCAGCGGTTCCTGCACGCCGAAGCCGAGATAGGAAAGGAAGCTTTCGGTGGCGATGATTTCAGGCACCGTCAAGGCTGCGAAGATGACCACCGGTCCGACGAGGTTCGGGATGATGTGTTTGATGATGATCTTGAACGGCCGCTGCCCGGATGCGCGGGCCGCTTCGATGAATTCGCGATGCTTGATCGACAGCGTCTGGCCGCGCACGATGCGGGCCATGGTCAGCCATTCCAGCGCGCCGATGGCGGCAAAGAGCAGATAGACGTTGCGACCGAAGATCACCATCAGCAGGATGACGAAGAGGATATAGGGAAGCGCGTACATGATATCGACGAAGCGCATCATGATCGCATCCAGCCTGCCGCCGATATAGCCCGAGACCGCGCCGTAAAGCACGCCGATGAAGACGGAGACGACGGTCGCCGTCAACGCCACGGCAAGCGAGACGCGGGTGCCGTAAAGGACGCGAGCGAGAAGGTCGCGGCCGTTCGGGTCGGTGCCGAAATAGTGGCCGGTTTCGATCGAGGGCGGTATGCGGAAGGCCGCCCAATCCGGATCCTCGTAGTTGAAGGGAATGAACCAGGGGCCGAGGAAGGCGGCGAGGATCAGCAGCGTCAGGACGACGATCGACAGGACCGCGGCCTTGTTGCGCCCAAGGCGGCGCAAGGCATCCCTAGTGAGCGAGCGGCTTTCGGGCGCAAGACCCTCCGCCTCCAGAAGTTCCTGGGCGAGCAGCTCGCGTTTTGCGGGGTTGAGGATCATCGGTTTCTCACTTTCGGATCGAGCCACGCATAGGCGATATCGACGAGAAGGTTCAGAACGACGATCAGCACCATGTAGAAGATGACCGTGCCGAGAACCATGCCGTAATCGCGGTTGAGCGCCGCGTTGATGAAGTAGCGGCCGATGCCGGGCAATCCGAAGATGCTCTCGACAACAAGCGAGCCGGTGAGAAGGTAACTAGCCGCCGGTCCGAGATAGGAGACCACAGGCATTAGTGCGGGTTTCAGCGCATGGCGCATCACGGTCAGCCGCGGGCCAATGCCCTTGGCCTTGGCGGTGCGGATGAAGTTCTGGTTCATCACCTCGATCATCGAGCCGCGGGTGATGCGCGAAATGCGCCCTGCATGCGGCAGAGCCAGAACGACGATCGGCAGGATCAGGAACTTGATCGATCCGTCACCCCAGCCGCCGACCGGAAGCCAGGCGAGATGGATGCCGAAGACGAGCTGCAGTATGGGGGCGATCAGGAAGTTCGGCAGGACGACGCCAATCAGGATGAGGGCGCCGAGAATGTAATCCGGCGTCTTGTTCTGATAGAGCGCCCCAAAACAGCCGACGGCGACGCCGACGATGATGGCGAGCAGAAAGGCTGCGGTGCCGATCGTGAAAGTGTAGGGCAGACCGATCATGATCTGCTGGGCGACGGTGAAATCTTCGCTGGCGAAGGAGGGGCCGAGATCGCCCCGGAGCAGGTCACCGACATAGATCAGGTATTGCTGGATGAGCGGCTTGTCGAGGTTGTAGTGAGCCGCAAGGTTTTTCAGGATCACCGGCGGCAATGGCCTTTCGCCATCGAAAGGGCCGCCGGGGGCAAGGCGCAAAACAAAAAAGCAGGCTGTGACGGCGATCCACAGAACGGGGATCGTCGACAGGAGGCGACGGAGTGCGTATTTGATCATGATCGTGGGCCGGTCCTTTCCGCAGTGCGCGGAAAGGACCGTTTTCCCTTACTCTTTCATCGACAGCCAGCGGGTGCGGTGGATGTCCTGGATATTGTCGACGAAGCCTTCGATCTTCGGCGAGACGACATTCTTCGAGACGTAGTAATAGATCGGCAGGGCGGCGGATTCATCGAGCGCCAGCTGCTCGGCCTTTTTGAAGATCGCGGCACGCTTGGCGAGATCCGTCTCCGCGTTGCCTTCCTTGATCATCTTGTCGTACTCGGGATTGGACCAGCGGCCGTAGTTCATCTGCACGCCTGTCACCAGGAGGTTCAGGAAGTTGTCCGGGTCGTTGTAGTCGGCGAGCCAGCCGGCGCGGCCGATTTCGACCTGGCCACGCTGCATCTGGTCGTAATGCACCTTGGTTTCGGCGTTGACAAGCTCGACATTGACGCCGAGCGGCTTCCACATGGAGGCGATCGCGACGGCGATGCGCTTATGGTTGTCGTTGGTGTTGTAGCTGAGCACGGCGTGCAGCGGCTTGTCCGGGCCGAAGCCGGCTTCGGTCAGAAGCTTCTTGGCTTCGGCGACCTTCTCGTTATAGGGCAGGTCCTTCCAGCTGACATAGGCCGGCTCGCCGTAATTTGCCGTGCCCGGCGGCACCCAGGAATAGGCCGGCAGTTCGCCGGTGCCGAGGATCTGTGGGCCGATCACTTCACGGTTGATCGCCATGGAGAGAGCCTGGCGGACGCGCTTGTCGCTGAAGGGCGGCTTCTGCGAGTTGACGACGTAATAGTAGAGGCCGGAGAAGGGGGCGACATGCGCCTGGCCCGGCAGGTTCTTCTTCATCCACTCGTACTGGTCGGTCGGGAAGTCGGTGAGAATGTCGAACTCGCCTGCGCGGTAGCGCTTCAGCGCGGCTTCCTGATCCTCGAGCACGAAGAACTTCGCGCCATCGATCTTCAGGTCCTTGGTGTCGTACCACTGGTCGTTCTTGACCGTGGTGACATGCGAGCCCGGAACCCATTCGACGGGTTTGTAGGGGCCGTTGGTGACGATGTTGCCGATCTTGACCCAATCCTGACCCTTCGCCTCGACGACATGCTTCGGCAGCGGGTAGGCGGTGTAGTGCATCAGCGCATTGATGAAATAGGGGGTGGAGTTTTCAAGTGTGATCTCCAGCGTCTTGTCGTCGATCGCCTTGACGCCGAGCTGGTTGAGATCGGTTATCTCACCCTTGTTGATCTTTTCCGCATTCTTGATGGTGAATTGCAGATAGGCATAATCGGCGGCATTCTTCGGGTCGACGAGGCGCTGGAAGGCGAAGACGAAGTCTCCTGCCGTGACCGGCTGGCCATCGGACCACTTGATGCCGTCGCGAAGCTTGAAGGTGTAGACCTTGCCATCAGGCGAAATCGTCCAGCTTTCAGCCTGGCCGGGGATCGGATTATCCTTGGCGTCCTCGGTGACGAGGCCTTCGAAAATGTCGCCGGCGATACGGTTCTCCCAGTCGCCGGAAAGCTTCTGCGGATCGAGCGACTGCGGGTCGCCACCATTGTGAATGTTGAGCGTGGCCGCATGGGCCGAAAACGCCAGCAATGTGCCAAGCATTGCAGAGGCGAGAAATTTTTTCGCGAAATGGTTCATGGTGGGTCCACCTTTCTAGGCTTTTCGCCTTTATTAGACATTTGTTCCCGGTGTTTGACCTCTTACGTGCAGGTCAGCGCGCACATTATCGCAAAGGCTTTGCGTTGCAACCCCAAATCCGGAGGGTGGAACCGGGTTGTGGACAAGCCTATGTACGTCTCCCCCTTGTCGGTTCGCGACGATGCGTCGCGGCGTTTCGCAACACCTTCATAACCGCTTCACATGGTTGTCTTTTGTTTCGTCCGCTTTAGTGTGGCGAGCGCAAACGAGGCAGGAGATGTAGCCGATGGCATTGCAGGCAGGCGGGAGTGCGGACTGGTGGCGCGGTGCGGTGATCTATCAGGTCTATCCGCGCTCGTTTCAGGACACCAACAGCGATGGTCTCGGCGATCTCAGGGGAATCACCCGCCGGCTGCCGCATATTGCCAGCCTCGGCGTCGACGCGATCTGGCTCTCGCCCTTCTTCAAGTCGCCGATGGCCGACATGGGCTACGACGTTTCCGATTATTGCGACGTCGATCCGATCTTCGGCACGCTCGCCGATTTCGACGAGATGATGGCCGAAGCCCACCGGCTCGGCATCAAGGTCGTCATCGACCAGGTGATCTCGCATACCTCCGACCGGCATCCCTGGTTCGTCGAGAGCCGGTCGAGCCGGACCAATCCTAAGGCGGACTGGTATGTCTGGGCCGACCCGAAGCCTGACGGCACGGCGCCGAATAACTGGCTGTCGATCTTCGGCGGGCCGGGCTGGGAGTGGGATGGCGTGCGCCGGCAATATTACCAGCACAATTTCCTGACCTCGCAGCCGGACCTCAACTTCCACAGCAAGGCGGTGCAGGATGCGGTGCTGGAGACAGTGAAGTTCTGGCTCGACCGCGGCGTCGACGGCTTCCGCCTGGACACGGTCAACTATTATTTCTGCGACAAGCTGCTCAGGAGCAATCCGCCGCACGAGCCCGACGAGGATGATGCAGGCCTCGATGCGCCCGATACCAATCCCTACGGCATGCAGAACCATCTTTATGACAAGACGCAGCCGGAAAATGTCGATTTCCTCAAACGCTTCCGGGTGCTGCTCGATCAGTACGAGGATCGCACGACTGTCGGCGAGGTCGGCGATGGAGCGCGTTCGCTGAAGACGGTTGGCGCCTATACGAGCGGCGGCGACAAGCTGCACATGTGCTACACATTCGATCTGCTCGGACCGGATTTCACCGCCGAGCATATCCGCGGCTGCGTCGAAGCTTTCCAGAAGGCGGTCACGGACGGCTGGGTCTGCTGGGCTTTTTCCAACCACGACGTCATGCGCCATGTCAGCCGGTTTGCGCTGACGGAGGAAGAGCGCCCCGCCATCGCCAAGCTGGCGATCTCGGTGCTTGCGGCGCTGCGCGGCTCGATCTGCCTCTATCAGGGCGAGGAGCTCGGTCTGCCCGAGGCGGAGCTCGCCTTCGAAGACCTTCGCGATCCCTACGGCATCCGCTTCTGGCCGGCCTTCAAGGGCCGCGATGGATGCCGCACGCCGATGCCCTGGGAAGCCGGCAAGGCGCATGCGGGCTTCACCTCCGCGGAAAAGAGTTGGCTGCCGGTGCCTTACGAGCAGGCAGCGCTTTCCGTGGATACGCAGGAGGCGGGCGACAACTCGGTGCTGCATCACTACCGCAGGACGCTCGCATTCCGGAAGAGCCACCCGGCGCTGATCGACGGCGACATGATCTTCATCGGCACCAACCAGGACCTGCTCGCCTTCACCCGCGAAAAGGACGGCGAAAAACTGCTCTTCGTCTTCAACCTGACGCGCAAACCGACGGAATTCCGTCTGCCTGATGGTATGGTGCTCGGGGAACCGCTTGAGATTCCGGGCTTCGAGGCGGTAGCGGGCACGGGGTCAGTGAAGCTTGCGGCGCTGGATGGGTTTTGTGCGCGGGTTTGACGGTTATTTCAGAAGCTTATCGTAATCTGCGTGCGAGCCGATCCAAAACCAGATGATGTCATCTCCGTCACTGACGGCTAAAGCTCTCCAGGATGCACCGACGCGCGCCGACCAAAACCGGCCGACGCGTTTGAAATGCAAGGAGGGATGTCTGGGATCTTGTTTGAGCAGATCGAAGTTTCCGTCAGCCAACTTGCGTATCTGTTCAGGCAAGCGGTCATACGCCTCCCAGAAGGCGGGAGTTGCGTGGTGTTTCAAAGCCGTCTTGTCTTTCCGGCACGAAAATCGGCAAAGGCCTTCTCGGCGAGATGATCGAGTTTGCCACTAGCAGCATCTGCTTCCATCTGCCTGTCCCAGCGTTCGGCTTGAAGGGCTTCAAACCACGCCGAAAAGGCTTCGAACTCGTACTTATCGAGTTCGGTAACGATCTTTTCAATCTGTTCCAGCTTCGTCATAATCGGCTCCAACGTTACCGCAAAATAAGCGCTGCCGCGGAATTTGCCAAGGATTCCGTCACCCGATCAGCGCGAACTTGTCCACATCCACCATGCCGCGGTCGGATATCTTCAGGTGCGGGATGACCGGCAGCGGTAGGAAGGCGAGTTGGAGAAAGGGTTCCTCCAGCGTGGCGCCCAGCGCCAAGGCGGCTTTGCGCAGTTGGTGGAGCGTATCGCGGACCGTCTCATAGGGCTCGAGGCTCATCAAGCCGGCGATGGGCAGGGCGATTTCGCCGGTGACCTTGCCGTCTTCGACGACGACGAAGCCGCCCTTGATCTGGCCGAGGCGGTTTGCGGCGCGTGCCATGTCGTCCTCGTTGACACCGACCACGCAGATATTGTGGCTGTCATGGCCGACGGTCGAGGCGATCGCACCCTTCTTCAGGCCAAAACCCTGGACGAAGCCGTTGGCATGGTTGCCGTTCTTGCCGTGGCGCTCGATGACGGCGACCTTGATGATATCATTGGCAAGATCGACGGTCGTCTCGTTGCCCCTGACGGGCAGGCGGTAGCGGCGATGCTCGGTGATGATCTTGCCCGGCATGACGCCGATGACAGGCGTCTCGCCTTCGGCGACCGGGACGCCGAAATGGGCGGCGTTGACGGGACGGGCCTTGACGCTGTCGAGGCCGATCGGGGCAACCGGCCTGCGCGAGGAAAAGAGCGCATCGGTGACGCGGCGGCCGGCGGAAAAGACCATGTCGGCGCGGCAGTTTTCCAGGCTGTCGAGCACCACCAGATCGGCGCGCCAGCCGGGCGCGACCAGGCCGCGGTCCCTCAGACCGAAGGCGCGGGCGGCCGAAATCGAGGCGGCGCGGTAGATCGCCAGGGGCTCGACGCCGCTCGCGATCGCTGTGCGGATCATATGATCAAGATGGCCCTGTTCGGCGATATCGAGCGGATTGCGGTCGTCGGTGCAAAGCGCGAGGAAGGGTGAAAGCCGCTCGGTGATAATGGGTATCAGCGCAACGAGATCCTTGGATACCGAACCCTCGCGCACGAGGATATGCATGCCCTTGCGGATCTTTTCCAGCGCTTCGGCGGAGGTCGTGCATTCGTGCTCGGTGCGGACGCCGGACGAGAGGTAACCGTTGAGGTCGTTGCCTGAGAGCAGCGGCGCGTGACCGTCGATATGGCCGCCCTGGAAGGCATCGAGCTTGGCCATGCAGACGGGATCCTTGTGGATCACGCCGGGGAAATTCATGAATTCGGCAAGGCCGATGACCTTCGGATGGTGGCGGTAGGGCAGGAGGCTTTCGATCGGCAGGTCGGCGCCGGAGGTTTCGAGATGCGTGGCCGGAACGCAGGAAGAGAGCTGGACGCGGATGTCCATGATCGTCTCCAGCGCGGATTCAAGAAAGAATTCGATGCCGGCGGCTCCGAGGACATTGGCGATCTCGTGCGGATCGCAGATGACGGTGGTGACGCCATAGGGCAGAACGCAGCGGTCGAATTCATGCGGAGTCACCAGCGAAGATTCGATATGCAGATGCGTGTCGATGAAGCCGGGAACGACGATCCTGCCCGAGATGTCGATCTCGGTCTCGCCCTCATAATTGCCTGAGGTGCCGACGATGCGATCGGCGCCGATGGCGATGTCCGACTGGACGAGTTCGCCGGTGACGAGATCGAAGAAGCAGCCGCCCTTCAGCACGATATCGGCCGGCACGCGGCCGACGCCCTGGTCGATGAGACGTTCGAGTCTGCTGGTCATGGCATTGCTCACATTACAACCGATTCCGAAACTTATAGCCGATCTGCCGCGACAAGCGAGTGCCGCAAAAACGAAACCGGGCGCCACAGGGGCGCCCGGTCGGTGACGGTCAGCGATGGTTTACTCGGCGGCGACGATCTTGCCGGCTTCCCACTTGTAGAGCGAGAAGCTCTGCGAGGTCAGGTCGCCGGTCTCGCCGTAGGTGACCTTGCCGATGGCGGTCGGGATCTCCTTGCCGTCCTTCAACGCGGTCGCGACGGCTTCCGCATCCTCGGCGCTGCCGGCCTTCTCGATGCCGGCTTTCAGTACCTCGACGGCGGCATAGGCGTTTAGCGTGAAGGCTTCGGCGGGGATGTTCTTGGCGGCGAGCGCGTCGGCTGCGGCTTTGGAATCCGGGCTCTTGGTGGCGTCGGAAGCGTTGGTGAAGATCGTGCCTCCTGCCGCATCCGTGCCGATTGCCCAGAATTCGGTGTTGGAGAGTCCGTCGCCGCCGATGATCGTCGTGTTGGCGGCGAGGTCATGCAGCTGGCGCGCGAGCAGGCCGCCTTCCGGGTGGTAGCCGCCGAAATAGACCACGTCGACCTTCTCGGACTTGATGCGGGTGGTGAGCGCGCTGAAATCCTTGTCACCAGGCGTGATCGCGTCGTTGATGACTTCGGTGATGCCGCCGGCGTTCAGCGTCGCCTTGAAGGCATCGGCGAGGCCCTTACCGTAGGCGCCCTTGTCGTTGACGATGGCGACGCGCTTGTCCTTGAAATTCTTCAGCACATATTTGGCGGCGACTTCGGCCTGCTGATCGTCCCGGCCGCAGGTGCGCAACACGTTGGTCAGGCCGCGCTTGGTCAAGTCGGGGGCCGTCGCGGTCGGAGTAACCATCAGCACGCCGTTTTCAGCAAGCACGTCCGAAACGGGAATGGCGACGCCCGATGTCACCGGGCCGACGACGAAGCGGATGCCGTCGCCGACGACCTTGTTGGCGGCGGAAACGCCCTGTTTCGGTTCGCCGGCATCGTCGGCCAGTTCGAGGACGACCTTCTCGCCAAGAATTCCGCCCTTCTTGTTGATCTCGTCGACGGCGGTCTGAGCGCCGTTCTTCACTTGGTCGCCGTAGGCGGCGACAGGGCCGGTCAGCGGCGCGATCAGGCCGATGGTGATATCGGCATGGGCAAGCGGCGCAAAGGCGAGCGACGCGACGAGGGTCGCCGTCAATGTCTTGAGGGTCATTGTCTGTCTCCTTGGATGGGGTCTTTCGACCCGCGATGAGGTGCCGCGCCGGATTTTCCGGATCGTTCAACGGCCCCCAGGCCGTGCCAAGGACGATCGATATCGGCGCGATCGATGCGCCCTCCGGCCATATTTGGCTCAAATGGGTGCAACGGCAAGATTTCTAAGAATTTTGGTGAGATTTCGCAAGTTGATAACAAAATGAAACGAAAATCGAGCCGATCCGGCGCGAAATAACCAAAATCGTCGATCGTGGCGTCGTCTGCAGAGCTCCGGAGGGTGTTTTACCCGCATCTGCGCGGTGCCGATGAACCTGCCGAATTTCGCGAAACTCTTCGTCTTTCTGAATAGCCGAATTCGGTTTCGAGATTAACGCTTGATTGTACCAATTAGAGTAGAATCATTGTTCGTGCATATATTGCTGCGATGCAAAAGAACGGTCGATAATAAACAGAGAGATATTTCAGGAACAGAGATCTGGATGCTCAAGCGTATCGAAGCCAGACAGGTGCGCAACGGAATGTTTGTGGAGGCGATCGAGGGTGCATGGCAGGACCCTCTTCTGTCCAAGCGGAGATTTCTGTTGCGCCGTGAAGTCGATGCCCTGAAGCTTCGTAAGAGCGGCATTGAAGGTGTTATCATCAACACCAGCAGAGGCCTCGACATCGACGGTCTGCCAGGCGGCAATATCGAGATCGACACCAAGGCGGCACGCGAGACCATCCAGAAATCCGTGCAGGTCCTGGAAAGCGTTTTCGGCCGGCTCCAGCATGGTGATGGCATCAGCTTCGATCAGGTGGCGCCGGTGATTTCCTCGGTCTCCAAGTCGATGGATGACAATCCCACTGTCTTTTTGAGCGTTACGCGTCTGAAATCCAAGGACGAAGTGACGTTTCTGCATTCGCTTTCGGTGAGTGCGCTGATGATCCTTTTCGGCCGTCATCTCGGACTTGACGAGACGACCGTGCAGATGCTTGGCACGGCAGGATTGCTGCACGACGTCGGCAAGCTCGAAATTCCACTCAAGATACTCAACAAGGAAGGGCGCCTGGACGAGGACGAGATCAAGATGATCCGCGATCATCCGGAAAAGGGGCACGCAATCCTGTCACGCCAGGAAGGCATGCCGGAGATCGTTCTCGACGTCTGCCTCAACCATCATGAGCGTATCGACGGCAAGGGATATCCCCGCAGGCTTTCCGAAGCGCAGGTCAGCTTCCATGCGCGTCTTGCTGCGATTTGCGACGTCTATGACGCCATGACCTCCGTGCGGCCGTATAAGGCGCCATGGAGTGCGAGCCAAGCCCTGAAATGGATGCTTGGCAATGAGGGGCAATTCGATCGCCGGCTCCTGAAGAAGTTCGCCCTCTGCCTTTCGGTCGCCGCCGTGACCTGAGGCCTATCCAACAAAAAAGGCCTGCGCGGATTTACAGCGCCGCGCATCTATTCAGATGCGCGGCGCTGTAACACTTTGAATTGCTGCATAATTCTATCCTTAAATCGAATCCGATTTAAGGAATCATCCGCCGCAGGCCCTGATGCCGGAAGTCTTCAGAGATTTCTCAAATGTTGTTCTGGAGGATCGTACGCAGCTTGCCGAAGAGCTCGTCGATGTGGTGCTTCTCGATGATCAGCGGCGGGGAGAGTGCGATGATATCGCCGGTGGTGCGGATCAGCAGGCCGCTTTCATAGGCTTTCAGGAAAGCGGTGAAGGCGCGCTTGGTGGGCTCGCCGGCGATCGGGTCGAGTTCGATCGCGCCAATCAGGCCGGTGTTCCTGATGTCGATGACATTGGGGCAATCCTTCAGCGAATGCAGCGCGTCGGCCCAGTAGTCGGAAAGCTCGGCGGCGCGTGTCAGCAGGCCCTCTTCCTTGTAGGTGTCGAGCGTGGCGAGTGCGGCGGCGGAGGCGATCGGGTTGCCGGAATAGGTGTAGCCGTGGAAGAATTCGATCATGTGTTCCGGGCCGTTCATGAAGGCATCATGAATCTCGGAGGTGACAAAGACGGCGCCCATCGGAATGACGCCGTTGGTCAGTCCCTTGGCGGCGGTGATCATGTCGGGCTTGACGTCGTAATATTGCGCGGCAAAGGGGGCGCCGAGGCGGCCGAAGCCGGTGATGACCTCGTCGAAGATCAGAAGGATGCCGTGTTTGGTGCAAATCTCGCGCAGCTTCTGCAGGTAGCCCTTCGGTGGGATCAAGACGCCGGTGGAGCCCGCCACCGGCTCGACGATGACGGCGGCGACGGTGGAGGCGTCATGCAGGGTGACGATACGCTCGAGCTCGGTGGCGATGTCGCCGCCATGCTCGGGCTCGCCGCGGGTAAAGTTGTTCTTGCCGGGCTGGTGGGTGTGCGGCATGTGATCGACGCCGGTCAGAAGCGTGCCGAACATCTTGCGGTTGGTGACGATGCCGCCGACGGAGATGCCGCCGAAATTGACGCCGTGATAGCCACGCTCGCGGCCGATCAGGCGGAAGCGTGATCCATTGCCCTTCACACGGTGATAGGCGAGCGCCACCTTGAGCGCGGTCTCGACGGATTCGGAACCGGAGTTGGTGTAGAGAACGTGGTTCAGGCCTTCAGGGGCAATGTCGACCAGGCGGTTCGCCAGTTCGAAGGCCTTCGGATGGCCGAGCTGGAAGGCCGGCGCGTAATCGAGTTCGCCGGCCTGCTCGCGGATCGCCTCAGTGATCTTCGGGCGGCAGTGGCCGGCATTGACGCACCAGAGGCCAGCCGTGCCGTCCAGCACCTGACGGCCGTCATGGGTCGTATAATACATGTCCTTGGCGCCGACGAACAAACGCGGCTCCTTCTTGAACTGGCGATTTGCCGTAAACGGCATCCAGAAGGCGCGAAGATCGTTCGGTGCATTGAGGCGATTGGACATGCTGTTCTCCTGGCCTCCGACGGCCCTTTCCCGGGGCTTCACGCCCATATTTTTACTGCCCGGTCAAATTATCAGGGCTTCCCAAGGCGTCAACGGGAAAAGTCCCCAGAGCTCTCCTGACAGGAGGCTCAACTTGCTTCGCTCATCTGGAAATATGCAGGGTCAGGCACCGCAAGCTGCCCGTCATCAATCCATTGCCTCGGCTTGTTAGAAAACCGATGGCTCGCAGGGCGCAATTGCATTTCATCAATTAACTGAAATCAAACGATATTTCGATCGGAGATACTGATGTCTGACCGCCAGAAGACAAGGGCGCGCCCCACGCGGCGCCATGCATTCGCACCAAGTTACGGTGTCATCCTCGAAGAGGGCGTTCGCCGCCGCAGCGTGCTCAAGGGCTTTCTCGCAGCGATGGGCGCTGCGGCACTTTCGCCGGCGCTCGGAATCGCGCATGCCGAGGCTGCCGGCTCCAGCCTGACATTTCCGGAACTCAAACGCGTGCGCGATACCGCCGATCACTGGCCGGAGGGCTATGAGCGCCAGATCCTGGCGCGCTGGGGCGATGCGCTTTTCTCCGACAGCCCGGAATTCGACATTGCGACACTGGACGGCAAGGCTGCCGAGCGTCAATTCGGCTACAACAACGACTTCACGCAGTTTCTGCCGCTACCCTGGGGCGAGAAGAGCTCCGACCATGGGCTGATGGTCGTCAGCCATGAATATGCAACGCCTTTCCTGATGTTTCCCGGTCTGACCGACGAAAACTATCGCGAGAAGCTGACGGATAACCAGATCCGCGCCATCATGGCCGCCCTCGGCGTCTCGATCTTCGAAGTGAGGAAGACGGACGGCAAGTGGGCGATCGTCAAGGACGGGAAATATAATCGCCGCATCCATATGAGCACCGAGATCGGCATCTCCGGTCCGGCTGCCGGCGACGACCGTCTTAAGACCAAGGCCGATCCGACCGGCACGATCGTCTTTGGGACGATCTCGAACTGCAATGGCGGCATCACTCCCTGGGGCACGATGCTTTCGGGCGAGGAAGGCGCTATGGACGTCTTCGCCGGCGACTACAAGAAATTGCCGAACCAGGAGCTGGTCGAGCGCCAGGGCTGGGACGAGGACGAGAACGACATCTATTCCGTCAGCCGCGTCGAGCCGCGCTTCAAGTTCGAGGAAGAGCCGAACGAATGGATGCGTTTCGATTGGGTCGTCGAGGTCGATCCGTTCGATCCGACGGCAAAGCCGGTCAAGCGCACCTCGCTCGGCCGCATGACGCATGAGGGCGCGCAGTGTTGCGTCGCCCCTGACGGCCGCGTGGTGGTCTTCATGGGCGACGACGACGACTTCGAATATATCTACCGCTTCGTGACCCGCGATCCCTGGAACCCGAACGACCGCGCCGCCAACAAGGACCTGCTCGACCACGGCACGCTTGATGTCGCCAAGTTCGAAAGCGACGGCACGATGCGCTGGATCCCGCTCATTGCCGGCGAGGGGCCACTGAGCGCGGAAGCTGGCTTCGAGAGCCAGGCTGACGTCGTGCTGGCGACGCGCGCCGCCGCCGATCTCGTCGGCGCTACGCCGATGGACGGGCCGGAAGGCTTCATCCCGCATCTCGGCACTGGCAAACTCTATGTCGCCATGACGGAGAACGAAGACCGGCTGCCGAAGGGGGAGGGCGATGACGAGAAGGAGATGGTCAACATCGCTAATCCGCGCAGCCCCAATCCGCATGGCCATCTGCTGGAACTCGCAGCACCCGGCGGTCCCGAAAAGCCGGATTATGCAGCGGAAAGCTTCAAGTGGGACGTCTTCATTCTCTGCGGAGACCCTGCCAAGGCCGAGGATCAGGCGATGTTCCATCCGGCGACGACCTCGGCCGGCTGGTTCACAGACCCCGACAATCTCGCGGTCGATCCGGCGGGACGCCTCTGGGTCACTACCGATGGCCCGCCGCCGGAAGGCATAGCCGATTCCGTCTATGTGATGGATACCGAAGGCCCGGGCCGGGCGCTGCCGAAGCTGTTCTATATTGCGCCCGTCGGCTCGGAAACTTGTTCGCCGACTTTCACTCCGGACGGCAGCAGCGTCTTTCTTTCGATCCAGCATCCGGGCGAATTGCGGATGGCCGACAACGAGGATGCGACCTCGATGGAGGATGCCGGCACCGACTGGCCGGATTTCAAACCCGGCATGCCCGCCCGTCCGTCGCTGGTGGTGCTGAGCCGCGTCAACAACGATGTGGTCGGCAGTTAAAGCAACTCCGGCAAAGTGCGCGGCAGTTTTACGTCTGGAATTGCACCAAAACAAAAAACCGATAGCGAGACGGGTGCTCCTGCGCGACCGACTGTCTCTCTAAAAGCACGACCGGCAAATCGCAAATTTGCCGGTCGTGCCATAAGGTTCAGGTGCTGAAATATCGTTGCCAAGCCTCCGGGAACATCCCCTTGCAGCACGACATCGGCCGACATCATGTCAGCGCTATCATCAGGCGGCGGATCTATTTCTGTTCTGCACGAGGTAGATGTCTTCGAGCGTTGCCAGGATTTTCATGACCGGCTCGGAGGTGCTCGAATAGTAGATGGTTTGTGCGTCCCGGCGGGTCTTGACCAGCTTTTGAGCGCGCAGTTTCGAAAGGTGCTGAGAAAGAGCCGACTGGCTGAGCCCGACCTGCGTCGCAAGCACGCCGACGGCCACTTCGCCCTTCACGAGGCTGCACAGAATCAGCAATCTTTTCGGGTTGGCCATGGCCGACAATAAAGCTGCCGCCACATTCGTGTGATCGGCCAAATCAGAGGTTTCCATATGTTATCTTCCTAATGCGAAACGTACATCAAGTGGGTTGACGCAGAGCGCCAGCGGGGATTTTGACTGACACCAAAAGCTACCAACTAGGCTCGAAGATTGTATATACCTAAATTTAAGGTATCGAGTATGCTACTTTAGACATGTTTGAACAAATGTGATCGGCATCCACAGCGAGGGTTTCGAATTCGTATCGCAGAAGGAAGTCGCCGGAAATCATGTCGAAACCTGAGGAATCGATACCACAAATGCGCCAAGGACCTGACTCTGGCGCCTTTAGCCTGATAGCGAGGGCATCGGCGATATCGGGATGGCGTTCTACTAAATCTCGCACTGTCTCTGCCGCCTCGGCGGCGATCGCCTCATTCGCGGCCGACTCGATTACGAGATCATTCCCATCAAGCAGGTAGGCGCGGCCGAATCCGCCATTGAGGCTGGCCTGCTTCGGCTTGAGACGGAAGAACAGGAAATCAGGAAAGTCGATATAAAGCGCTGCTTTGCTGTGGCGATCGAGAAAACGCGTGCGGATACGCTCATGGATTGCATTGCCAGGCTCGACGGGTTCTGCCAGGCATTGGGTCGTCAAACGGGGATAGGCGAGGGGGTCGCCCTTGCCGGGTTCACCGGTCAGGAGCGAAGCGCGCGGGTCCTTGGCGAGCGCTTTGGTGTGGGCCGACAGCTTCGAAACGAGGATCACGGGCGTTCCGTCGATGTCGGTAGCAACCAGCACGCGGCTGGCGAAGGGAAAGCCGGTCTCGGGGTCGAGAACGGCGATCGCAGCATAGCGGGCGGAGCGCAACAACACGCGAGCGAGCTTGCGGGCTTCGTCGTCGGTTTCGCGTAAAGGGGAGGGCTGATCTTTCATATCCGCTTTGTGGCAAAGCGGATGGAAAACATCAAGCTTCCTCCTTGCGGCGATGGCGGGTGAGGCCGGCAACGATATCCTGAGCCGAGATGGTGCCGACGATCGCGCCGTTCTCGACGATGCCGATACTGCCCGGCTGGCGGGCAAGGGCATCGAGAATATCGATAAGCGGGGTCGCGGCGCGGGCCGTGGCGCTGACGCTCATGCCGGCGGCAGTCTGGCCGAGGCCTGGCTGCATGACGTCGGCGGCCGTCAGCATGTTGATCGGATTGAGGTTCTGCACGAAATCAGCGACATACTGGTCGGCGGGGTTCTTGACGATATCGTGCGGCGTCCCGCACTGGATGATGCGGCCGCTCTCCATGATGGCAATGCGATTGCCGATGCGGAAGGCCTCGTCGAGATCGTGGCTGACGAAGAGGATGGTCTTCTTCAGCCGCCGCTGGAACTCCAGGAGTTCATCCTGCAGGCGGGTGCGGATCAATGGGTCGAGCGCCGAGAACGGCTCGTCCATGAGCAGAATCGGGGCGCCGGTGGCAAAGGCGCGGGCGAGCCCGACACGCTGCTGCATGCCGCCGGAAAGCTCGTTGACCTTGCGATCGGCCCATTTCGTCAGGTTGACGAGTTCAAGCTGTTCGCCGACGCGGAGCTTGCGTTCGGCTTCCGGCATGCCGGCGAGCTCGAGACCGAAGCCGACATTGTCGGCGACTGTGCGCCAGGGCAGGAGGGCGAATTGCTGGAACACCATGGAGACGGTGTGGGTGCGCAGGTCGCGCAAGGCCTTGGCATTGCATCTATAGGGGTTGACGGGGCCGGTGGCCGCCGAGACCGCGACATCGCCACGCACCACGGGAGCGAGCCCGTTGACGGCGCGCAGCAGCGTCGACTTGCCGGAGCCGGAAAGACCCATCAGCACCAGGATCTCGCCTTCCTCGATCGTCAGCGAGGCGTTGGCCACGCCGAGCACCAGACCGGTGGCGGCGCCGATCTCGTCGCGCGTTTTGCCCTGGTCGACCATGGCAAGCGCGGTTTCCGGCCGATCGCCAAAGACGATGCTGACATTGTTAAAGCTTACCGCGGTCATGCAGCGCCTCCTTCACCCGCGGTGCGGAACATCCGGTCGAGAATGATTGCCAGGATGACGATGCAGAAGCCCGCCTCGAAGCCCTTGGCGATATTGACGGTGTTCAGCGCGCGGACGACGGGCACGCCAAGCCCTGGAGCGCCGACAAGGGCGGCGATGACGACCATCGACAGCGACAGCATGATGGTCTGGGTGAGACCCGCCATGATCTGCGGCGTGGCGAAGGGAAGCTCGATCTTGCGCAGCACCTGTATCGGCGTCGCGCCGAAAGCCACGGCGGCTTCGACGAGGGACGGCGGCGTTGAGATGATGCCGAGGCGCGTCAGCCGGATCGGGGCGGGGATTGCGAAGATGACGGTCGCGATCAGGCCTGGCACCATGCCGAGGCCGAACAGGATGAGCGCCGGGATCAGATAGACGAAAGTCGGTATGGTCTGCATGAGATCGAGTACCGGGCGCATGGCAGCATAGACCCAAGGGCGGCGGGCGGCGGCAATGCCGAGCGGAATACCGATCACCATACAGACGAAGGTGGCGGCGAGCACGAGAGCGAGCGTCTCCGTCGTTTCCTTCCAATAGTCCTGGTTCACGATCAGCAGCAGCCCGAGACAGGTGAAGACGGCAACCGCGATCGACCGGCGCAGCCAAAAGGCGATGGCGGTGATGGCAGCGATGACGATCAGGGGATGAGGCTTCTGCAGCACGAAGAGCAGGCCGTCAATGGCGCTCGACAGCAGGAAGGCGATCTGGTTGAAGAACCATTCGCCGTTCGAGGTCAGCCAATCCACAAAGGATTTGGCCCAGGGGCCAACGGGAATCTTAAATTCGGTGATCCAATTCAAGGGCGCGCCTATCCAGAAAAACAACAATCGGACAAAAATGAAACGGGGCGGCGAGCCGCCCCGTTCGTATCATCAGAGGCCGAGGCCGGTCTTGGCGGCCGCGAGGGCTTCGCCGCTGCCGTCGCGAGTCTTGACGCCCGCAAGCCAGGGCTCGAGCGCTGCGGGGTTCGCCTTCAGCCATTCAGAAGCCGCAGCTTCCGGCTCCTTGCCGTCGTTGAGGATCTTGCCCATGATCTGGTTTTCCATGTCGAGGGAGAACTTCAGGTTCTTCAACATCATGCCGACATTCGGGCATTCTTCGAGATAACCGGCACGGACATTGGTGAAGACCTTGGCGCCGCCGAAGTCAGGACCGAAGACGTTGTCGCCGCCCGTGAGGTAGGTCAGCTTGAAGTTGGTGTTCATCGGATGGGGTGCCCAGCCGAGGAAGACAACGGGCTTGCCCGATTTGTCGGCACGGGCGACCTGGGCGAGCATGCCCTGTTCGGAGGACTCGACGACTTCCATATCCTTCAGGCCGAACTCGTCCTTCTCGATCATGTCCATGACGAGGCGGTTGCCGTCATTGCCGGGCTCGATGCCGTAGATCTTGCCGTCGAGATCGTCCTTGTGAGCGGCGATATCCTTGAAGTCCTTGATGCCGAGTTCAGCACCCTTGGCGTTGGTTGCGAGCGTGTACTTGGCGCCGACGAGGTTTGGGCCGAAGGATTCGACCGACTTGTCGTCGAGATAGGGACGGACGTCCTTCTCCTGCGTCTCCATCCAGTTGCCGAGGAAGACATCGATGTCCTTGTTCTTCAGCGAGGTATAGGTGACCGGCACCGAGAGAACCTTGACGTCGGTCTGATAGCCGATGCTCTTCAGGACGACGGATGCGGTGGCGGTGGTGGCGGTGATATCCGTCCAGCCGACATCCGAGAAACGAACGGTGGAGCAGCTGTCGGGATCGGCAGCGAAGGCGGCGGTCGCAACGGAGAGGGCGGCGACAGCAGTTGCGGTAACGAGTTTGAACGTGCTTGTTGTTTTCATTTTAGACTCCCAGTCTTTAAGTTCCCAAGCCAACCATCATTAACCGAGTTTGACAAGCGACCTCAGTGCGTTTGCGCCGTATCGACCCATGCGATTGCGACGTCCACGGTTTTTTTGGCAGTGCCTTGTTTTCGGGGCTTTCCGCGGCTTTCGAGCCGGATTCCTGTGATTATCGCTCACCCAGGGCTTTTCTTTGCCATTCCGAGCTTTCAATAAGCCGATCAAGGAGAAATCGGATGGCAAAACTCTATTTCAACTACTCGACGATGAACGCCGGCAAGTCGACGATGCTGCTGCAGGCCTCCTATAATTACCAGGAGCGCGGCATGCGCACGGTGCAGCTGATCGCCGCCTTCGATGAGCGCGCGGGCCGAGGCGTCATCGGCTCGCGGATCGGCTTGGAGGCGAGCGCCATTCCCTTCGAGCCGCAGGAGGATCTGTTCCGGTTGGTCGCGACGCTGAGCGGCGAAGGGGCGCCGATTTCCTGCATCTTCGTCGACGAGGCGCATTTTATGACGCCTGTCCATGTCTGGCAGCTTGCCCGCATCGTCGACAGGCTCGGCATCCCTGTGATGGTCTACGGGCTAAGAACCGATTTCCAGGGCAAGCTGTTTCCGGCCTCGCAGGAACTGCTGGCGATCGCCGACGAAATGCGCGAGGTGCGCACGATCTGCCATTGCGGACGCAAGGCGACGATGGTTGTGCGGCTCGACGCGGAAGGAAAGGTATTGCACGAAGGCGCCCAGATCGATGTCGGCGGCAACGAGAAATATGTCTCGCTCTGCCGCAGGCACTGGGACGACGCGATGAACGGTACCTGGATCGCCGAGCCGGTCTGAAGCCGGCGACGCTGCCTGTTTTCTTTGGCGTCGCAAGCGGCTAGCTTGGGGGCAGGAGATTCCCTGGAGAGGCTTGGTGCGCAAACCCCCGCCATTCGACAGCCAGTATGAAGCCGCAGGCAGCCTTGCCGAAAGGATTGCGGCCGAGGGAGCCTGTTGCGTGGCCGCGATCGGCGCCTTCAGCGGCGACGAAACACGATCGGCCGACGAGGTCTTCCTCGAGCAGAATACCCACTTCCAGGCCCATATCGCCGATGCTGCGGCGCTCGACGCCCAACTGGCCGAGCTGGTCTTTTGCCTAGATCGGCTGACGGCCGAGGTTTCAGCCGATCTCGACAGTTTCCGGGGGTTGACGCTGCGTGAGAAGATGGCCGGCTGGGTGTCGCGCCAACGGATGTGGCGCATGTATACCGAACGTGTGCGCGAAGCGCCCGTCATCGAGAGGCTGCTCGACCTTTTGACGAAATCGGATGCGCTCGCGGGACTGATTGCCGGCCAGCGCGCCGCGCTCACCGAACGGCACAAGGCCGCCGAGCTCAGCCTTGTCGATATCGTCGAGCAGCGGCGCCGGCTGGTTGTTTCCATCGATATCGCCCGCCTCAAGATGAAGGAGCTCAATGCCAAGGCGCTGACGACGCAGGGCCGTATCGGCGTCTATGGCAACAGGGCGCATTGGGAGCAGATGGAGGCGGAGCGGCGGGCGCTGAAGGCGGAGGCCGAGCGGATTTCCGCCGGGGAGCACGAGATGCGCGACGACAGCCAGAGGCGTGAGCGCTTCATCGGCCTGTTCCAGGCCTTTGTCGATTCGCTGAACGGCCGGATCGCCGCCGGCAACGTGCTGCTGCGCAAGCTGCTGATCGACGTGGAAGAACGGCTGATCATCTACCAGGCGCAGGTCGATACCGACCGACCGGGCATGAAGGTGAGGATCAAGCCGGAACTCTTTCCCGATATCGCCGCGCCGATCAGGCTGTTTGAGAAGGGCATGCTGGTCGCCCAGGATCTGGAGCGGCGCAAGAGCCGCGCCGATCTCGAACTCGCCAGAAGGTTTCCGACCTATGCCGAATCGCCGCCGGAAACATCGGGAGCGCCCCTGATCGACACGGCGCGCAGGTCTTTCCGTTTCAGCCTGCCTTTCTTGCGCTCTTGACCAGCAGGGCACCCCTCTTGCGCAATGCTTTCATTCCGAAAAATCGGAGGGCTCGTGTTGTGCTCGGCCCATCGAGCGCATATGTGGGATGCAGCGGGCGGCAATGTCCCGATGTTCGCCTCGCCTGACAGGAGACGACGATGCTTGACCGGATAGCCGGTTTTTTCAGGCTGATCGGCCAGACGATCGGCCGCTGGGCCCGCCTGTTTTCCGCCTGGGCCTTTTGGCCCTTTCTTGCCGCGCACGGCTGGTATCAGCGCCGGAGCTGGATGATCCGGCTGCCGGTCATCGCTTTCGTGGCGCTGTTGGCCGTGCTCTACGGTTATTTCTTCTGGCAGACGCAGGTCTGGTCGAATTTCAACACCGCATTCGTCGACCAGTACCGGCTTTCGGAGCGCAAGGTTGCGGCCGGACAGGACGTGCCGGCGGCCGACGGCGCCGCTGCGACGGCACCGAAGACCTGCCAGCGCTCGGCGATCGTCGATGTCGCGGCCGATCTGACCGATTTCAATGTCAACCAGAACGCATGGATCTCCTCCATGCTGCTCTACAAGATGGGCTTTTTCGGCATCGACTGGGATCATACGCCCTTCCTCGACAACAAGGCCTCTTTCCAGCGCGGTATCAACCAGGCGGTCCGGCGGACTTCGGCGGAGCTTGTCGATACGCTCGGGCGTGTGCGCGGCACCTCGGGCATTAACAACGACCTGCAGAGCGCGCGCGGCAATCTGCAGTTCGACGAAAACAGCTGGTATTTCGGCCTCAACCCCTTCGGGCCGAAGACGCCGACGCCCTCCTATTACCGCTCGGCGATAGGCAGCCTGCGCAAATTCAACACCGATCTCGCCCTCTGCAACGTCGTTTTCGACGGCCGCGCCGACAATCTGATGCAGTTCATCGACCGCATCGCCAACGATCTCGGCGGCACCTCCGACATGCTCGCCGAGCGCTCGGAAAACCACAATCGCGGCTGGTTCGATACTCGTGCCGACGACCGGTTCTGGTTCGCCTATGGCCAGCTCTATGCCTACTACGCCATCCTTGCCGCCGCGCAGGCGGATTTCTCGCAGGTGGTGCAGGAACGCAATCTCGGCGCGATCTGGGGCAGCACGACGCGGCAGTTCCAGGCCGCACTGCGCATCCAGCCCGCGATCATCTCGAACGGCCGCGAGGACGGCTGGATCATGCCGAGCCATCTCGCCACCATGGGCTTCTATATTCTGAGGGTGCGCTCGAACCTCGTCGAGATCCGCGCGGTGCTTGACCGCTAAAACATCTGGAGTCAGCGGGGTATCGTGTTGTCCTCGAAGCCGACGACGCGCAGCTTCTCGACGAATTCATAGGTGATGCCGACGATGCCGCCGCCGCTTTCATCGTTGCGGAAGCGGCCGACGCTGCGCACCAGCTTGTAGCCGCCAAGCCGGTTGTCGACACGATAAACAAAATGGAAGCCGACGCCGTGAAGGCTCGCCTCTTCGAAGGTTTGGGCGATCAGGCTGCGGTCCTCCTCGTGGATGCGCGACATCAGCTCTGTCAGGTTGACAGGGCCGTCGCTGTAGGAGAGGCCGAAGATTGCGTGGACATCCTCGCTTGCAAAGAAATGTCCTGTCTCGATGTCGATGCGCCAGAAGCCGAAAAGACGATAGGCAGCAAACATCTGGACGACTTCCGCATCGGTGATGCCGATGTGGGCGCGGGATTGTTCTGTCTTGTCAATAACGGGCTGTTCGAAGTGAAGAGGCACGATTCCCCCAGATCACGGGACGACGTGCCGACTCTCTTCTGATGCCTCAGTTGATCAGCTTCAATCGAATTGCCTTAGCTACCAACTGGGTCCGGTTGACGCAATCGAGTTTTTTGATCGCGTTCGTCATATAGGCGTTCACAGTATGGTCCGAGAGCGTCAAGATCTGACCGATTTCGATCGAGGTCTTACCTTGGGCAGTCCAGCGCACAACTTCTAGTTCGCGAGTCGACAGCGCGTTATGCGCGCATTCCTCGTTGCGTTTGACTGCATTGTATGCATCCAGTGCATGGAGAATGATCATTGCCAGCTCGTTGATTTCGGTCTGGCCGAGTGCGGCGCGCTCGCCGCAGAACCAGAAGACCAGGCGCTGGCCGTCGGCTGCAATGTTCGGCATGGCAACGCCTGCCGGTATGGCATGGCGCAGCATCAGGGCACGCAGTTCGGCGGAGAAAGCCTGACCATTGGAGGCGTCGTTGAGGTGCCAGGCCGGCGGCACGGCAGACTTCCTCAGCCTTACGCCGAAAGGGCAGTCGCGCATCATGTGGGCACGGTCGAAATCTCTGACATAGGCAGCCGGAAGCGAGCTCTCGATCAGCAGGGGTTTCAAGAGAAGGTCTTCCGGGGAGGGGGCGTGCATCAATATTGCATGCGACAATCCGAAGGCTGTGGAGACCCTGCCAAGCGCCTGCGCAAACAGGCCGCGCGTTCGTGCGGTCGCAAGTTCTGCCGAAAGCAATGACTGTCTTTCAGAGGTAGTCATGTAAGACATTTGTACGCCCCCGGCAGCCTGATGTTACCGCTATCAAATACAGAAAATCGGCGGGATGCTAGCCCCAATTGACGTAACGCAAGCCGATTCATTCGAATTGTGAATAATTAGCCACGGTAGTGCGCGCGCCGGTTGAGTTTCGAGTTGCAAAAATAGCGTTGCGGTATCTCTGAGTTCTTTCACTGCGGCATAGGAGCCCCGGTAAATTGATGTCGTGATGCGAAAGAGAAGACTGCAACGGCAATGTGCCCTCTACGAGGCGATCGTTAGTTGCACACTGCCCTTATTGTTGTCGTAAGCCTGCCAGGCATCGTTGGCGAAGCAGTAGAGATAACCGTCGGCCTGCGGCGTGAAGGGGGCGCCGTCGCCGATCAGGAAGACCTCGTGCGGTAATCTCTCGATAGCCGATTTGTTTACCTGCGTCCTTTTCGGCGGCGGAATGTCATTGGCGAGGAGACCGACAAGGGCGAACCAGGGCATTTTCTCCTCGCGGCGGGTCCACCAGAAATCGATCTGCTCGTTCTTGGTCAGCTTTTGCGTCAGTGTTTCGAGGCCTCCCAAAATCGAAGAGGCGATCTGGACGACTTCGCCGATCTGGAAGGAACCGTCGTCGGTGCCCTCCGGCCCGGAACGGATCGAAGCATCCAGCCACTGGCCGGTCGCCGCCAGCTTATAGGTAAGGTCTTTTTTCAGGTAGACGCCGGTGTAGTTCCAGCGATCGCGAGCGAAGATATCGACGGTTACCGGCAGATTTGCCTTGAGCGGCCAATAGGCGCCCTGATCAAGCGGCGGATTGGCGTGGCGATCGATCGCGGAGGCATGGAGCAGGAGCGACTGGCCGGCAACCAAGGGTGCCGCGCGGGGCCGTGTCTTCAAGGCCTTGAATAGACCCTGGACGGAATCGTGCAGCAGGCCGCGGGGATTGGGCTTAAGCTGCAGGAGGGCGTCTTGACGGAATGCCAGTCCCTCTGCCGCGGCTTCCTTCATCATCCAGTAAAGCGCGCCATCCGATAGGCCGGACTGGCTGTAGCCGCCGCCGACGTCGCCGTGGACACCGGGAAACCAGAGTTGCTTCATGTCGGTCTGCGGCCCGCTCGAGGTCCAAAGCGTCGGGATGAAACTCTGCCGCTTCTCGTCCAGCCCGACCGCATGGCGGGCGTGGCCGACGATGGGGCTGAGCGTGGTATCGTGGAAGCGGTGATCGTCCGGATCGTCGAGCAGGTTGAGGAAGCCCATATCGTCGGGAATGCCAAGGGAGCCGACCGTATCCCAGACGCCGATGAAGTGGATCGGCGTCTGCCTTGACGGGTTTTCCCCGGTCGCGGCGTTGAAGAAGGGCATGGCTTTCGTCGCGCGCAGCGGGCTCGGCTTCGGATCGCGATAGGCATCGAAGATCTTCTGGACCACTTTCCACAGCGCATCATCTTTGGATGCGAACCGGGCAAGGTCGACGAGGCCGCATTTCGAGATCATGCCGCCGAGGCTGCGAACCGTGTAGGCGCCCCGGCTGAAGCCGAAGAGCCAGATGGGGTCGCCAGGCGTGTAATTCAGGGCAAGCCACCGGTAGGCACTCATGATGTTCTGGTCGAGGCCCTTGCCCGTGCCGCCGCCCAGGAACTTGTCCCACCACGTGCCATCGGTGCCGACACCTGGATGATAGTAGGCCTTCTGTTCTGTACCGGATGGATCGGCTGGGGCCAGGGCGTTGTAAAGCTTGACGACATTGGTGGGGCTCGGAAGGCCGCCTTCGGTTTCGTTCGGCGTGTTCCAGGTGCCGTCGCAGCATATGACGAGGTTCATTTTCCATCCTCCCGGTTGTCTGGAAGGAGGATCTGCATCGTTAAGGGAAAGTCAATATGAAATACACCTTTAAGATGCGATGGTGGATATTGACGGGATTGTAGTGGAATGAAGAACGAAGCCGGCTTTTGGACTTGTCCGCTGTGGAAAGATAAGGGCATGGTTCGGCGAAATACCGGCTGTATTCGGGGAACATCCATGTCAGACATCAAATCCGATATCGAAATCGCGCGTGCCGCCACCAAGAAGCCGATTTTCGAGATCGGGGCGAAGCTCGGCATTCCGGCCGAGCAGCTCGTTCCCTATGGTCACGACAAGGCGAAGGTCAGCGCCGAGTTCATCGCCGCACAAGCGGGCAAGAAGGACGGCAAGCTGATCCTCGTCACGGCGATCAATCCGACACCGGCGGGCGAGGGCAAGACGACCACCACCGTCGGGCTCGGCGACGGGTTGAACCGGATCGGCAAGAAGGCCATTGTCTGCATCCGCGAGGCCTCGCTCGGTCCCTGCTTCGGTGTCAAGGGCGGGGCGGCCGGCGGCGGTTATGCGCAGGTCGTGCCGATGGAAGACATCAACCTGCATTTCACCGGCGATTTCCATGCGATCACATCGGCGCACAATCTGCTGGCGGCGATGGTCGACAACCACATCTACTGGGGCAACGAAGAGAATATCGACATCCGCCGCATCACCTGGCGGCGGGTCATGGACATGAACGACCGGGCGCTCAGAAGCATGGTCTCATCGCTCGGCGGGGTCGCCAACGGTTTCCCGCGCCAGGGCGGGTTCGACATCACCGTCGCCTCCGAGGTGATGGCGATCCTCTGCCTCGCCACCGACCTCAGGGATCTGGAGCAGCGGCTCGGCGACATCATCATCGGCTATCGTTTCGACAGGACAGCAGTGCATGCGCGCGACCTGAAGGCCGACGGCGCCATGGCGGTGCTGTTGAAAGATGCGATGCAGCCGAACCTGGTGCAGACACTGGAGAGCAATCCGGCCTTCGTGCATGGCGGGCCTTTCGCCAATATCGCCCATGGCTGCAATTCGGTGACGGCGACGAAGACGGCGCTGAAGCTCGGCGACTATGTGGTGACGGAAGCAGGCTTCGGCGCCGATCTCGGAGCGGAAAAATTCTTCGACATCAAGTGCCGCAAGGCGGGGCTGAAGCCGGATGCGGCGGTGATCGTCGCGACCGTCCGGGCGCTGAAGATGAATGGCGGGGTGAAGAAGGAAGATCTCGGCACGGAGGATGTCGCGGCGCTGAAGAAGGGCTGCGCCAATCTTGGCCGGCACGTCGCCAACGTGCGCCGTTTCGGGGTGCCCGTCGTCGTGGCGATCAACCATTTCGTCTCGGATACCGACGCCGAGATCGCGGCGGTCAAGGAATTTGTCTCGAGGCTCGGCGCAGAAGCGATCCTCTGCCGGCATTGGGCAAAAGGATCGGCCGGCATCGAGGAACTGGCCCACAAGGTGGTGGAACTCGCCGAATCCGGGCAGGCGAAATTCCAGCCGCTCTATGGGGACGACATTTCACTGTTCGAGAAGATCGAGATCGTCGCCTCGAAGATCTACCATGCCGGCGAGGTGACGGCCGACAAGGCGGTGCGCGACCAACTGCAGACATGGGAGGAGCAGGGCTACGGCAAGCTGCCGGTCTGCATGGCGAAGACGCAATATTCCTTCTCGACCGATCCGAACCTGCGGGGCGCGCCGGAAGGGCATATCGTCTCCGTGCGCGAAGTCAGGCTTTCGGCCGGGGCGGGCTTCGTCGTCGCCATCACCGGCGAGATCATGACGATGCCGGGCTTGCCGAAATCGCCGTCGGCGGAGCGGATTTTCCTGAACGACCAAGGCTATATCGAGGGGTTGTTCTGATCTTGGGAGCGCTTGCCGAGGTGGGGAGTGTTTGGAACTTAATCTAGTACGCGGAGCAAATTGGCGGCAGGTCGCAAGAGCCGTAATGAATTATCCCGTTTTGATTGTCTTGCTCATGTTGACGCCGGTGACGCGAAAGCCGGTTCCCTCGTAGACATGTTTTGCGCGCTTGTTATCCTCGGCAACACGCAACCTTATCTGCTCGAACCCCGTCCGCGCCAGTTCAGTTTCCAACGCATGCAATGCCTGTTTACCGAACCCTTTTCCCTGATGTGCAGCGAAGATATAGAAATCTTTGATGAATGCAGAGCGGCTTGCCAAATCCGGTCGGTACCAAAGATAACCCACGACGCTCTCAGCTTCCGGCGTTTGGTTTACGACACAGAACATGACCTCGCCGGGAGTATTGATGCCATGTGGCAGGTCGTTCGCGATTTCCTGTTTGGCCCGTGCCAAGGCCTGAGGGCCTGAAAGACCGTAGTTGGCCGAAATCTCGGTCGCATAATCAGTGATGAAATAATCGAGGTAAGCCGGATATTCGCTATCACGCATGGGTCTGAATGAGATCATCGTACTTCCTGGTTGTGAGCCTAAGTCCCAGCTGCATGCTAGGTAAAAAGAGATTTCCCAATCGAGATAATTGCTAGCAGTGTCAAATCTCAGGAAGCGCGGCGGCGAGATCGGCGAGCGACGGAATCTTTTGATTCCGTTGATCTAGACCCAAGCAATTGCCGAGCCATGTGAAGAAGGAGATCCGGAGTTAGCGAGTCATGATGGGCGCTCCGCCGGTTCTTCGCATTCAAGTCTAGTGGTTGGATGGCCTGATTCAAGCGGGAATCGCAAACCATTGAAATGATTAGTGACAGTAGCGATAGCCGCCCTTCCTCTCGATCACGTCGAGGTGGAAGTGGGTCTCGTGGGCGGCGTCGCTTTCGGGGTCGAGGACGGTGGTGAAGTAGAGGCAGCCGGCGGCGCTGACGGTGCGCTGGAAGGCGCCGGTCAGCGTCGGATCCTCGCGACGGGAACGGACGGCGACATCCTTGCCCTTTTCGAAATGGAAGCTTGCAACATCGATAGCGTTGCCGCGGGCATGTTCGGAGATCTTGCCGGTTCCGGCGCCGTTGCGCAGGCGGCACATATAGGACGTTGCCTGGTTGACGGTGGTGATGCGGCCCTGCTCCGGCAGGGCGGCGGAAGCCGCCGGGATGACGCTGTCCTTCATCCAGCGGGCAAGGGCGAGTGCCGCCGGGCAGCGGATCGTCGCCTCCGGTTTCAGCTTGATGCCGGGAAGGGCTTCGGAGACGATGATCGGCTTGTCGATGCCGCAGCCGTTACCATCGTCGATGCGCGGCGCTTCTTTGAAGACGACGCCCAGGGACTGGAGTGCGGCCGTGCATTCGGCATGCTCGGCATCGCTTTCGGGTTCTATCGTCAGGTGTTGCTCTTCCAGTGTCTGCTCGCCGGGCGGCTTACCTTCTTCCGTCGGCGGCTGCGAGCTTTCAGGGCTGCCCGGCGGTCGTGGCGGACCTTGCATCGGCTCTGCCGGCCCGGGCTTTGACGGTGCGGCCTGCGGCACTGGCGGCTGGCTCGGTACCGGTGCCTCCGGATCTTTTGGATCGGGTTTCGGCTGAGGGGCCGGGACCTCTTCGGGCGCGGGCGGTTCCGCCTTTTCCGAGGACGGGGAGCCGGGGTTGGTCGCCTGTCCGGCATCTGGCCGAGGTTCGGGCATCGGGCCTTGCGGGGGCAGGCGGGCGCCGGCAAGAAAGGCGGTAGCGGCGAGAAGGATCGCCAATGTCGAAAGTTTTCTCAACGCGTCCGAATCCTCGTATCCGTGGCCAAAGACAACGCATGAGGGCGTCTTTCGTTGCAATTGTGCAACGTCCTTGAACGTCGCTAAAACTTGATTGGTATATTCAACATAAAACGACGACTTATGTTGACAATCCTCCTCATGTTTTTTATGCGGCAAAAAGAAGGCGGAATTCTGCTCCGCCTCCATCCGTAAAAGCCCAGCCAGCCCCTCGAGCGTGCGACACGCCACGACCAGCCAGCCCGGTAATCATCATGAGAGGGTAGGTTATGATCGTCCGGCATTGGCGCTCGGTTCTATTGGTCTGCACGGCAGCCACAATTGTTCTTCCTGTTTCGCAGTCTTTCGCGCAAAGCGCTACGGCAGCCACGCCGCAAGCCGCGACGGAGGACAGCACCGTCCTGGAGAAGATCGTCGTCAAGGGCAAACGTGTGGCGCCTGGCAGCGTCGCCGACACGCCGCTGGCGACCGAGATCACTGCCAAGCAGCTCGAAGAAAAGCAGGTTACCAATTTTGACGATATCGGCCGCAGCGTCGATGCAGGCGTAAATTATTCGCGTGGTGACGCAGGCTTCAACCTGCGCGGCCTTTCCGGCGCTCGCATCCTGACCACCATCGACGGCATTCCGATACCTTATATTTCGAACAGCTCGCGCCAGGGGGCCTTTGCGCCGGCCAACGCCAACGGCGGCGGCGACACCTTCGATTTCGATTCACTGTCCTCGCTCGATATCGTGCGCGGCGCGGATTCGAGCAAGGGCGGTTCCGGCATGCTCGGCGGCGCCATCGTTCTCAATACGCTGGAGCCGGAGGATCTTATTCCCGAAGGCCGCGATTGGGGTGCGATCGTCAAGTCGACCTATGACAGCGAAGACCGCAGCATTTCCGGCTCGGCCGCCGCTGCCAAGAAGATCGGCAACACGTCGGTCCTCTTTCAGGGCGGCTACCGCAAGGGCCGTGAACGCGACAATATGGGCGACAACGACAGCTACGGTGCTCTTCGCACCGAGGCGAATCCGGCTGATTTCGATCAGAACAACCTGCTCTTCAAACTGCGCCAGGAGCTGGAAGGCGGCCATCGCATCGGCTTGACGGCGGAACGATTCCGCCGCGATCTTAAGACCGACCTACGCCAACTCCAGGGAGGCACGAGTCCTCGCAACTTCATGATCGACAATTATGACGGTCGCGAACTGCGTGACCGCGATCGCGTATCGCTCGATTATGATTATGAAGCCCAGTCCTCCGACGCGTTCTTCAGCAGTGCGCGTGCCACGCTCTATTGGCTGGATTTGAAGAAGGAAGCCGGCAGCAGGGGCCGTACGACCGCCAATGTGGCCTATGGACGTAACAACGAGATTGAAAACGAAACCTGGGGCTTCAGTGGCACGGCAACGAAGGATTTCGAATATTCCGGTCTCAGCCACTCTCTTCGCATTGGCCTCGACGTCGGCGTTTCCAGCTGGAGCCAGTATAGCTGGGCCCTTTGCCCCACACCGACGACCTGCCCGTCGCTGAACAATCAGGCGGAAGTGCCCAATGTCGACAGCCAGAATTTTGGGCTTGTGGTCGAAGACAAGATCGAAGTCGGCAATACCGGCTTCGCGCTGACACCCGGCTTCCGCTTCGACTGGTTCAACTACAATCCCTCGACCGGCGGGAGTTTCGCAAGCAATACCGGGCTTACCCGTTTCGGGGACGTGAACGACCGAACTGAAGCCGGTCTGTCGCCGAAGATTCTTGCCACATACGACCTGACCCCTGACGTGCAGCTCTACATGCAGCTGGCAGTCGGCTTCCGCGCACCCACCGTGGACGAACTCTACAGCCGATTCTACAACCCGACGGGCCGCTACGCCCAGCTCGGCAATCCTGATCTGGAACCCGAAATCGGCCGCGGCGTCGAAATCGGCGCCAATTTTGACACGGGCGATTTCACCGGCCGGGTCGCGGCCTTCCACACCCGCTACCAGAACTTTATCGAGACGGTGCCAAGCGTCGACGCGACCGGCTTTACGGAATTCAACTACACGAACGTGTCTGCGGCCACGATCTCCGGTATTGAAGCCAGCGCCGCCAAGACATTCAATAACGGCATAAATCTGCATGCGTCACTTGCCTATGCCTATGGCAGAAATGATGAAACCACTCAGCGCCTACGCTCGGTGGCACCGTTCAAGGCGATCGTCGGCGGCGGCTGGAGCAACGAGAATTTCGGCTTCGATCTTTCTTCGACGCTGTCGGCCGGCATGCTCACCGACCATCTCGATACGCCCCTCAGCAACACCAACGACACGACCTTCGATGCGCCCGGTTACGCAATCGTCGACCTGACTGGCTGGTGGACGCCGGAACAGGTGCCGGGCCTGCGCGTGCAGGCAGGCGTCTACAACATCTTTGATCAGGAACATTACAACGCGCTCGCCGTGCGCGAGGTCAATCTGAGCTCGGCGACGGCGTCCCAGCCGCGGGAGTGGTATTCGGAGCCGGGCCGTACGTTCAAGGTCTCGATCACCAAGACTTTCTGATCGCGATCACACCTTCAAGGCTGGGGTGGGGCGGCTTTCGGGCCGCCCTATTTCAATCCTGCAATCGCCTCTTGCGCGACGGCGGATCTCAAGCTAACAATTTTCCCATGATCAAGTCCTTGAACATTGCTGTTTGGTGGTGGGTTCGCTAAGGCGGCCTCGACCAATCGTGTCCAAAGACGACGAGTGAGCCGCCCGAAACTTCGAGGCGGCTTTTTTTGTTTATGGCCGCCTGTCGTCCGGGCCCCGATAACGGAGTGGAACAATGGTAACGATCCTGCGGGATGATGGTGCGGAAATCTACGAGACCAAGGGCGGCATATCAGTCACGCGGCAGCGGCGGGCGATCCCCTACGGCGATGCGGTCTCTTCCTATGTCGACAAGCTCGACGAGCGCCGCGGCGCGGTGTTTTCGTCGAACTACGAATATCCCGGCCGCTATACGCGCTGGGATACCGCCGTCGTCGATCCGCCGCTCGGCATCTCTTCCTTCGGGCGCGACGTCTGGATCGAGGCCTATAATGAACGCGGCGAGGTGATCCTCGGCTTCGTGAGCGAGCGGCTGAAGACCGTGTCCGACATCGTGCTCGGCGCTTCCTCGGCCCGCCGCCTCGACCTCACCGTCAAGACGCCGGACCGGGTGTTCACCGAGGAAGAACGTTCGAAGATGCCGACGGTCTTCACCGTGCTGCGCGCCGTCACCGACCTGTTTTATTCGCAGGCGGATGCGAGCCTCGGGTTCTACGGCGCCTTCGGATACGACATCGCCTTCCAGTTCGACGCGATCGATCTGAAGCTGACGCGACCCTCCGACCAGCGCGACATGGTGCTCTACCTGCCGGACGAGATCCTCGTCGTCGACAACTACGCCGCCAAGGCCTGGGTCGACCGTTACGACTTCGAAAAAGACGGCGTGACGACCGAGGGCAAGGCCCAAGATATCGCAGCGGAGCCCTTCAAACACACGGATGCCATTCCGCCGAAGAGCGATCACCGGCCGGGCGAATATGCCGAGCTCGTCACCAAGGCGAAGGAAAGTTTCCGCAAGGGCGACCTTTTCGAAGTCGTGCCCGGGCAGAAATTCATGGAGCGCTGCGACAGCAAGCCGTCCGACATTTCAAAGCGGCTGAAGGCGATCAATCCCTCGCCTTATTCCTTCTTCATCAATCTCGGCCATCAGGAATATCTGGTCGGCGCCTCGCCCGAAATGTTCGTGCGCGTTTCCGGCCGTCGCATCGAGACCTGCCCGATTTCGGGCACGATCAAGCGCGGCGACGACCCAATCGCCGACAGCGAGCAGATCCTGAAGCTCCTGAATTCCAAGAAGGACGAGTCCGAGCTCACCATGTGCTCGGATGTCGACCGCAACGACAAAAGCCGTGTCTGCGAGCCGGGCTCGGTCAAGGTGATCGGCCGCCGGCAGATCGAGATGTATTCGCGCCTTATCCACACGGTCGACCATATCGAAGGGCGGCTGCGCGACGACATGGACGCTTTCGACGGTTTCCTCAGCCACGCCTGGGCCGTCACCGTCACCGGCGCCCCCAAGCTCTGGGCGATGCGCTTCATCGAGAGCCATGAAAAAAGCCCGCGCGCCTGGTATGGCGGGGCGATCGGCATGGTCGGCTTCAACGGCGACATGAATACCGGCCTGACGCTGCGCACCGTGCGCATCAAGGATGGTATCGCCGAAGTGCGCGCCGGTGCGACGCTGCTCAACGATTCCATTCCTGACGAAGAAGAAGCCGAAACAGAACTGAAGGCCTCTGCCATGCTTTCCGCCATACGAGACGCCAAGACGGGCAATTCCGGCAGGATCCAGCGCGACGTTGCGAGCGTCGGCAAGGGCGTCAGCATCCTGCTCGTCGATCACGAAGACAGCTTCGTCCACACGCTCGCCAATTACTTCCGCCAGACGGGCGCGACGGTTTCGACCGTGCGTACGCCGGTGCCGGAGGAAATCTTCGACCGGCTGAACCCGGACCTCGTCGTGCTGTCGCCCGGACCCGGAACGCCCAAGGATTTCGACTGCAAGGCGACGATCAAGAAGGCGCGGGCGCGCAACCTGCCGATCTTCGGCGTCTGCCTCGGTCTGCAGGCTCTGGCGGAAGCCTATGGCGGGGAACTGCGCCATCTGGCGCTGCCGATGCACGGCAAGCCCTCGCGCATCCGCGTGCTGGAGCCGGGCATCGTCTTCTCCGGCCTTGCCAAGGAGGTGACGGTCGGCCGCTACCACTCGATCTTCGCCGACCCCTCGACGCTGCCGCGCGAGTTCATCATCACGGCGGAAAGCGACGACGGCACGATCATGGGCATCGAACACGCCAAGGAACCGATCGCCGCGGTGCAGTTCCATCCGGAGTCGATCATGACGCTCGGCGGCGATGCCGGGATGCGGATGATCGAAAATGTCGTGGCGCATCTGGCGCGCAAGGTGAAGACGAAGGCTGCCTAAGGATTTCGCCGGTTATTTGGCCTGCCCTTTCCCCGACTGCGGGGAGGGGCAGGCCGTTTTCGAAAGGCCGGTTGACTTCTTCAGGCAAATCAGAACATTTCAGGAACGATCAATCGGGATATTCGACGTGGCCAATGCTGAAAAGTTCATCGTTCTTCCCTATCGCAAGAACCGCGGCAATCTCGTCCCCGGTGAAATGCGCCAGGCATCGAACTCCGTCAGCGCGGAGAAAATCGCCTCGGCGATGTCGGAGCGTTTCGTCGGCGTGGCGGCTTATGCCGTGATCGTCGATGAGGAAACCGGGGATATGTCCTCGCCGCGGCTGCTTGCAAAATACGGTGAGATTGCCGATCTCAACGCCGCCTGAGGCGCAGTTTTCACTATGGAGACGTCGCTCTACTTGCCGGTTAAAGCTTTCCTGGAGGCGGCGGGTTATGTCGTAAAGGGTGAGGTCGGCGGGTGCGATCTCGTGGGCCTCAGCGATGCCGAGCCGCTGGTTGTGGTGGTCTGCGAACTCAAGCTCTCCTTCAACCTCGAACTGCTTCTCCAGGCGGTCGACCGCGCGGCGATGAGCGATGAGGTCTGGATCGCGGCCCGCGTCTCCGCCAAGGGTCGGGGGCGGGAGACCGACAAACGCTATCGCGATCTCTGCCGCAGGCTTGGCATCGGCATGCTCGGCGTCTCCGATGCCGGCGAGGTCAGCATCATCGTCAGTTCCGTCTCGCCGATGCCGCGAACCAATCCCAAGCGGCGCACGCGCCTCGTCAAGGAGCATCAGCGCCGCCACGGCGATCCCGCCGTCGGCGGCAGCACGCGGGCGCCAATCATGACCGCCTATCGTCAGCAGGTGCTGCTCTGCGCCGCCGCAATCGAGCGTGGGGTCGGGCGGCCGCGGGATATGAAGGCTCAGGTGCCCAATGCCGGCCGAATCCTGCTCGATAACGTCTACGGATGGTTCGAACGCAAGGACAAGGGCGTCTACGCCCTGACGCCTGCAGGGCAGGCCGCGCTCTTGCGCTGGCCGCAGACTATTCTCTCAGAGCCTGCTCCTTGAGCTACGCGGCAGGGGAACCTCATTGCCCTTTGACAAATCCGCCGTCTTCCCCCATATCACCTTCAACTGAACCGCCTGCGCGACATTCGCGTGGGCGGTTTTGCGTTTCAACGGCTTGAAAGCTGCAATTCATTCGCAACCGCAGGGGAACGATATGAGTGACAACGGCGATCTTACGGTTCGGAAGCTGGCGATGTGGGGGATTCCGCTGTCGCTCGGCGTCATGGGGCTGAAGATGGTGGCGTGGTGGGTCACCGGGTCGGTGGCGCTGCTGTCGGACGGGCTCGAATCGTCGGTCAACGTCGTTGCCGCCTTCATCGCCTTCTTTGTCATCCGCTATGCGCAGAAGCCGGCTGACCACGACCATCCCTTCGGTCATCACAAGGCGGAATATCTGTCTGCCGTCACCGAGGGCGTGCTGATCGTCGTCGCTGCCCTGCTAATCGTCAACGAAGCTGTTGGTTATCTCGCCGAGCCACGCATGCTGGATGCACCTGTGCTCGGCCTTGCGATCAACTTCGCGGCCGGTGTCATCAATGCGATCTGGGCGCGGTTGCTGATCCGGACTGGACGCAGACATCGCTCGGCAGCGCTCTCGGCGGATGGACAGCATATCATGTCCGATGTCGTGACCTCCGTTGGGGTGCTCGTCGGCCTGCTGCTGGCGCTGGCAACGGGATATGCGATCTTCGACCCGGTGCTTGCCATTCTCGTTGCCGTCAACATCCTCTATCAGGGCTGGAGGGTAATCTCGCAATCGATTGGCGGGCTGATGGACCAGGCGGTCGAACCGCAGGAGGAGGAAGCGATCAAACAGGCGATTGCCACCCACGCGGAGGGTTCGATCGGCGTGCATGATCTGAAAACGAGGCGGGCGGGCACCGTCACCTTCATCGATTTCCACATGGTGGTGCCCGGCGGGATGTCGGTGCGGCAGGCGCATGATATATGCGACCGCCTTGAGGATGCCATCAGGGCGGTGCACGAGGGCGCCACAATCGCCATTCATGTGGAGCCGGAGGGCGAAAAGGCCCATGGCATCCGCGTCAAAGTCGTGAAGGAGGTATAATGCCGAGTACCGATGTTTCCAGCCTGTCGATGCTGGGTCAGCAAACCGAAACCGCGCAATCGCCAGAGGAGGCGGTGCTTGAAAAAGTGCCGTCCAATCATGCCGGCACCGATTACGTCGTGCGCTTCACCGCGCCGGAATTCACCTCGCTCTGCCCGATGACCGGGCAGCCGGATTTCGCTCATATCGTCATTGACTACATTCCGGGCGAATGGCTGGTGGAATCGAAGTCGCTGAAGCTCTTCCTGCATTCCTTCCGCAATCACGGCGCTTTCCACGAGGATTGCTCGATCTACATCGCCAAGCGCATCGTCGAGCTGCTCGATCCCAGGTGGCTCAGGATCGGCGCCTACTGGTATCCACGCGGCGGCATCCCGATCGACGTCTTCTGGCAAACGGACAAGCCGCCGGAAGGCGTGTGGCTGCCGGAACAGGGCGTTGCCACCTACCGCGGCCGTGGGTGAGCCGCGGTCGGGCGCAGCCCGAGCAATCGATCCAGTGAATCGATTGCAGCGGCGAACGCCCTGAGCTTAGAGCGAAGGGCCGGGCAACGGTGCGGCAACCGCTGCCCATCTCTACCCCGCTAGATCTCACACATCCGTAACATCGTCGCCGGACGAGTCGTCGGTGGAATCGCTGCCGCCTTCGTAATCGGCCTGCTGCAGGTTGGCATTGTTATCATCGCCTGTGTTGTCGGAGGCCTGACGGGTGTCGTCATTGCCGTAATAGTTGTTGATGACGGTTTCCTCGGTCGGTGCGCTGGCATTGCCGAGGGGATTGGCGCCGAACGGCGAACCCAAGCCGAGCGAGGACATGTGGTTGCCGAAGATGCCGCTCAGCGAATTGGCAAGCAGCATGCCGCCGGCCACGCCCGCTGCCGTGCCGAGCGCGCCGTGCAGGAAGCTGCCGCCCGCCGACGGCGCAGAGGCCTGCTGGCTCCAGGGGCCGGTCGGCTGCTGCTGGGGCTGGGGCTGGCGGACATTGCCGTCGCCGCGGGGATCGTCATAGTCGCGGGATTGCTGGCCCCAGGGACCAGGATTGGAGGGGCCGGGATTGGAGGGAACTGGGGCCGGCTGCTGCGTCTGGGTGTTGCCGAAGATCGAGCTCAAGAAGCCGCCGCCCTGTTCGGCCTGGCGGTGTTCGCTCTCGCCGGCTTCCAGCTGGCGGACATGCTCTTCGAGTTGCTTGATGTGGTTGGCAGCCGCCTCCAGCCCCTTTTCCTGAACGATGACGGCCTGGGCGAGATAATAGGTGGCGGAGGGCTGTTCGCGCGTCGCCTGGTCGATCAGGGCTTCGGCATCGCGGTCGCGCGGCGTGGCCGCAGCGGTGCGTACGCGGTCGAAGAGGGCGGTCAGCAATTGGCGTTCTTCGGGTGACATTGTCCTGCCTCCTAGTGATCTGATGCGGCGTTTGCCGCGTGAGGCTGAGGTAGGAACCGATTTGGGCTTTTCAAAGCCTTTCGCCGTTACAATTCAGTAAGGCTTGCAGAACGGCGCGCGGCTTCTTAAGGATATCTCCATCGCTTCGGTGCCTTGTGTTTTTCCCGCATTGTTTTAGGCATTGAGTCGCACTATGTGCGAGGAACCCGAATTCATCTCCAAGAGGTTCGAATGAACGACGAAGACCAGGACGACAAGACGAAGGAACTGCCGCTCGGCAAGGAAACGGAGGCGAATCTTTTCAAGTCGCGTTCGATCTTCATCTACGGACCGATCAATCAGGAATTGGCGCAGAAGGTCTGCTCGCAGCTCGTGGCGCTTGCCGCGGCCAGCGACGAGGACATCCGTATCTATGTCAATTCGCCCGGCGGCCACGTCGAATCCGGCGATTCCATCCATGACATGATCAAGTTCATCAAGCCGAAGGTCTGGATGATCGGTACCGGTTGGGTTGCCTCGGCCGGCGCGCTGATCTATGTCGCCACTCCGAAGGAGCGGCGACTGTGCCTGCCGAACACGCGCTTCCTGCTGCATCAGCCCTCCGGCGGCACGCGTGGCATGGCATCCGACATCGAAATCCAGGCGCGCGAGATCATCAAGATGAACGAGCGCCTGAACAGGATCATGGCGGAGGCCACCGGCCAGCCGCTCGACAAGATCGACAAGGATACGGATCGCGACTACTGGCTTTCGGCCGAAGAGGCGAAGGAGTATGGCCTCGTTTCACGGATCGTGACGTCGCAAGCCGAGATCTAAGTTTTCTCAGCCAAAGCTGCCAAGAACCCGCCCTTGCCTGCCGATCGCAAGTGAGGGCGTTCTGTTTTCGGATAGTGCTGAACGGAGATGATCTTCCAGCGGCAAGGTCCGAACGGAAAGCAATGAATCCGGACTTGCGCCTGGGACAACCATCATGCTCCATGCGCCATTCGCGCAGCTCGAGTCCCGCCATGCTCAAAGATTTTTCCGTCCAAGCCCTGTTCATGGGGCTGCTGACCGCCTTCGTCGGTTCCGCCAGTTCCTTCGCCGTTGTGCTGCACGGGTTGCAGGCGGTCGGCGCTACGGATGTACAGGCGGCTTCCGGGCTGATGGCATTGTCGATTTCCATGGGCGTCTGCGCGATCGTGCTGAGTGCGGTAACCAGATTGCCGGTCAGCATCGCCTGGTCGACGCCGGGCGCCGCGCTGCTGGCAAGCACCGGGACGATCGAGGGCGGCTTCAATGCGGCGGTCGGGGCATTCCTGATCTGTGCTGCGCTGATTATCGTTGCGGGACTGTTCAAGCCGCTCGGGCGAGCGGTTGCCGCCATTCCGGCACCACTCGCCAATGCGATGCTCGCCGGCGTGCTGATCGGCCTCTGCTTCGCGCCGGTTAAGGCGATCGGCTTCAATCCGCTGTTCGGCCTGCCGATCGTCGTCGCCTGGATCGTCGTCGGCGCCTTCAAGCGGCTCTGGGCGGTGCCGGCAGCACTCGCGGCTTTCGTGCTGGTGCTCGCCTTCGGCGTCGATATCGCTGACGGTGCGCTAGTCTCGCTGGAACGATCATTGGTGCCGACGGCGGAGATCGTCCGGCCGGTGTTCAATCTTGCCGGCCTCATCTCGATCGCGTTGCCGCTCTTCATCGTCACCATGGCCTCGCAGAACATTCCGGGTATTGCGGTGCTGAAGGTCAACCACTACGATCCGAAGCCTGGTCCGCTCTTTGCCGTCACCGGCTTCTTTTCGCTGCTCTCGGCGCCGTTCGGCGGCCACGCCGTCAATCTGGCGGCCATCACCGCGGCGATGTGCGCCGGACAGGATGCCCATGCCGATCCGAAGCGGCGCTATTGGGCGTCACTGATCGCCGGCGTCGGTTATATCATCCTCGGGTTGCTCGCCGGCGCGGTGACGGCCTTCGTCGCGCTCGCCCCTTCGATCCTGATCGAGGCGGTGGCGGGGCTGGCGCTGGTCGGCGCCTTCTCGTCCTCGGCGATGTCGGCCTTCCAGGCGCCGGACTCGCGCGAGGCGGCGGCAATCACCTTCCTCGTCACCGCATCCGGCGTTTCCTTCGGCGGTATTTCCGGCGCCTTCTGGGGCCTGATCGCCGGTGGGCTGATGCTCGCGCTGTCGCGGCTGGTGAAGATTTGGAAAGACCGAGCTCAGTCGAGGTAGCGGAAGGTCGTTCTGCTCTGCAAATGCCGGATCCTGGCGCTTTCAGGCAACTCCGCCGGCAATAGGCGGGCAGTTCGTCGACCGTTGGCGACGACCAAAAGCCGGGCAAGGACTTGCCAGCGTCACCGCCCGAGGTTATAAGCGCGGTCATGAAGACCACTGGCGCCAGAATTTCTGACACGATTGCACGCGGCCGCATCGCCCTGCGTGACAATACGCGCGCCCTGACCTCGCTTCTTCTCCTCGGCCTTACGCGCGGTTGCCGGGTCCTTTGAGGAGCGCCCGGCGGCCGAAAGCCCGCCCGGCCATCGCTCCTCGCGACTCACTTTCAAAATTGACCTAACGACCGACAAGGTCCGCATTTGTTTATCGCCAAGCCTTACGTGATCGGCTAAGAGCGGGCAAATGCCGGGACGAGGAGACGATACGATGGATGCGAAGACGCAATCCCCCCGAGATAAGATGGCCTCCAAGTGCGAGATGAGCTCCGCTAAAGGCATGCCCGACGCCGCGGTGAAATACCGGGCCTATCCGCAGGTGAATATTCCCGACCGCACATGGCCGACGAAGACCATTACCAAGGCACCGGTCTGGTGCTCTGTCGACCTGCGCGACGGTAACCAGGCGCTCGTCGACCCGATGGGCCACGATCGCAAGGCGCGCATGTTCCATTTGCTGATCGAGATGGGCTTCAAGGAAATCGAGATCGGTTTCCCCTCGGCTTCGCAGACCGATTTCGACTTTGCCCGCTGGTGTGTGGAGGAGGGCAATGTGCCCGACGACGTCTCCCTGCAGGTGTTGGTGCAGTGCCGCCCGGAACTCATCACACGCACCTTCGAGGCGCTTGAAGGCGCAAACCGGCCGATCGTGCACTTCTACAACTCCACCAGCGAGCTGCAGCGCCGCGTCGTCTTTGCCAAGGATGTGCAGGGCATCAAGCAGATCGCCGTCGATGCCGCCAAGATGATCACCGATATGGCCACGAAGGCCGGCGGCGGTTACCGTTTTGAATATTCTCCGGAGAGCTTTACCGGCACCGAACTCGATGTGGCGCTGGAGATCTGCAATGCCGTCATCGAGGTCGTCAAGCCGACGCCCGATAACAAGCTGATCATCAACCTGCCGTCCACCGTCGAGATGGCGACGCCGAACGTCTATGCCGACCAGATCGAATGGATGTGCCGCAACCTCGACAATCGCGAGAATCTGATCGTTTCGCTGCATCCGCATAACGATCGCGGCACCGGCATTGCCGCTGCCGAACTGGCACTGCTGGCAGGTGCCGACCGCGTCGAAGGCACGCTGTTCGGCAATGGCGAGCGCACCGGCAATGTCGACATGGTGACGATGGCGCTGAACATGTTCACGCAAGGCGTCGATCCCGAGATCGATTGCTCGAATATCGAGCGCATCAAGGAAGTGTTCGAATATTCGAACCAGATGGTGATCGGCGAGCGTCATCCTTACGTCGGCGAGCTGGTCTATACGGCCTTCTCCGGCTCGCATCAGGACGCGATCAACAAGGGTATGAAGGCAGCACAGGTCGCCAATCATCCCGTGTGGGAAGTTCCGTACCTGCCGATTGATCCGCGCGATGTCGGTCGTTCCTACGAGGCGATCATCCGCATCAACTCTCAGTCTGGCAAGGGCGGCATCGCCTATATCCTGCAGCAGGATTACGGGCTGAACCTGCCGCGCAACCTGCAGGTGGAATTCCGCGAGGATATCCAGCGCATCACCGACGTAGAGGGCAAGGAGCTTCCGTCCCGGCGCATCTACGACCGCTTCATCGAGCGCTACGTGACGCAGCCGGAAGGGCGCCTGCGCTTCGTCGACCATCACACCTATCCCGACACTGAGCACAAGGGTCAGCGGATCGTCGCAGCCGAGATTACCGACAATGGGGAGATCAAGCGCATCGAAGGGCGCGGCAACGGTCCGATCGATGGCTTCATCAATGCGCTGTCGCATTATCTCGGCATCGAGATGTCGGTCGAGGACTATTCCGAGCATTCGCTCCAGCATGGCTCGAACGCGGCGGCGATCTCCTATGTCGAGACCTCCTATCCCGGCGGCAAACTCTTCGGCGCCGGCATCAATACCAACATCGTCGCGGCATCGCTGGAAGCGATCGTCTCGGCGGCAAACCGCGTGCTCGACGTGAAGGCCGGCAAGGCCTGATTTCGGAAAGCCTCAGGCCTCGGCCGCAATACTGCATTAAATTATGTAGAAATTCAAAGAGTTACAGCGTCCTATGCGCGTCTGAAAAGACGCGCGGCGCTGTAGCGCGGCGCGGTCTGACGATGCAGTCGGCAATCTCGCCGGCTTCATTTCGCGCCTCTGCGTGGCGCTTGCCCCATTGGCAGAGCGCCAGCAGCACCGGTTCGAGACCAAGGCCGAGTTCAGTCGCGCTGTATTTGACACGGGCGGGGACCTCGGCAAAGACTTGGCGGGCGACCAGCCCGTGCTCCTCCATCTCGCGCAGCTGCTGGATCAGCACCTTCTGGGTAATGGCGGGCATCATCCGCTTCAGTTCCGAAAGACGCTTCGGACCGGAGAAGACGTAATAGAGGATGATGGGTTTCCAGCGTCCTGAGATCACCTTCAGCGCACGCTCGACTGGCAGCTCGGGGAGTCTTTTCATCGGCTCAGCCATGGTCACCTCCTGGTGGGTATGGCACGAAAGAGTGTGTATTTTTATCTGATAGTCTATTGCTAAACCTGCCCCACGCCAATCAGACGTGAGGTTCATCTGTCATGAAAGCCGTCCAATTCACTCGCTTCGGTCCTCCCGATGTCCTCGAGGTCGTAGAACTGCCGGTTCCCGAGCTGGGGCCGGGTGAGGTTCTCATCCGCGTCCATGCGGCGGGTGTCAACTTCTTTGAGGTGCTGATGCGGGCCGACCGTTATGCCGCAACGCCCGATCTGCCGATGTTTCCCGGTGTCGAGGTCGCGGGTACGATCGAGCGAGCAGAGCCTGGTGCCGACCGCTCGCTCATTGGCATGCGGGTTGCCGTTCCTCTCTTTGCGACCGGGCGCGGTTCTGGCGGCTATGCCGAATTCGTCGCGGTCGACGGCAGGGCGGTGATGCAGCTGCCGGATGCGGTTTCTTTCGCGGCGGCTGCCGGTTTGATGGTGCAAGGGCTGACCGCGTCGCATCTCCTGCGCCGCAGTCCCGCGAAAGGCAAGAATGTTCTCGTGAGTGCGGCAGCGGGCGGTGTCGGGTCGCTGCTGGTGCAGCTCGCGAGACGTGACGGGGCGAGGATGGTGATCGCGGCGGCGAGCAGTGACGAGAAGAGGGCGCTTTCCCTGTCTCTCGGCGCCGATCATGCGGTCGATTATACGGCGTCTGGCTGGCAGGAGGACGTCAGAAGGCTGACCGGAGGGCTCGGCGCGGATATCATCTATGAAACCGTCGGCGGCGCGTTTTCAAGGGCGGCACTCGATGCGCTGGCGCCTTGCGGCGAGCTGGTGCTGGCGGCGATGGGGCGGTTCGGGCTTGAGGAGGCCGATGTCGAGCACATGCTTGATGACAATCAGTCAATCAAGGGATTTTCGCTATTGCCGCTGCTGACGCCTCAGGGGGTGCAGGAGGATCTTGCCGCGCTCTTCGAGCTTGCCGCGGCGGGTGCCCTGACGGTTATCGACGGCGGTCGTTTCCCACTGCATCAAGCGGCGGAAGCGCATCGCGCCATCGAAGGACGGCGGGCGGTCGGCAAGGTGGTGCTGGTGCCTTAAATCAAAGAAGGCGACGCACGATGTCGTGGGATACCGCTCGGCATCATGCTCCGGCAATCAGATCGCGGTGGCGATCTCCATGGCGAGCTGGCCGAGCGTTGCTTCGGCGGAGGGGCCGGCAAGCACATAGGAGGTGCCGGCATTGTGCCAGGTCACGAGGCCGATCTCGTCCTTGATCGTTTCCTTGAAGTCGTCGGTCTCCGGCGGCTGTGCGTCCTTGCGGAAGCAAATGGAGATGATGTCGCCATCGGAATTAGAATAGACGAGCTGTCCGACAGGGCGGCTATCGCCAAGGATGACGCGTGCGCCCTGGAAGGTCCAGGCTTCGGCGCTCAGATCCGGCACGCGGAAGGGCACGCCGATCGCCGTCGTCAGCCAGCTGGAGATTTCCTCGGCCTGCGAGGCGGGCACTTCGACGAGATGACGGGGCTGGCGGATCAGCAGGCGTTGAAAGGCGGTGACGTCGCCCAGCCAGTCGCTGGTATTGGCCGGTGCCGCATTGGTGGTAGCCGTGCTGGCAATCTCGTCGGCATCCGGCGCGGTGCCGACGAAATAGCCGATACCGCAACCGACGACAAAGAGGATGAGCGCGGCGGCCAGTGCCTGCGGGCCGCTCGGCGCCAGTTTCACTTGCGGGCGCGTGGCGCGCTGGGCGATCGGCGTTTTCGGCGGCTGCGTGCTCTTGATCGAGCGGACGAGGGCGAGCGGCACAGGCTCCTTCAGGATATCGTCGAGGCGGCGGCGGCCGAAATCAGCCCCGTGACGCAGCTTCTCATGCAGTCGGCGTGCATTCTCGTCGCTTGCCAGACGCTGCTCCAGTTCTTGCCGCTGTTCGGGCGAGACTTCGCCGTCGAGAAGAGCGGTGAGCTGGGCTTCGAGCGGCAATTTCCTAAGATCGAGCAAATTCAAAACCTGTGGATCGGGTGGGTGCCGGCAAGCCCGGCGAAATGCAGCCTCGCGGTCGCGAGCTGCGAGACGACGTTTGCCACCGGAATGCCCATGATGTCGGCTGCCTGCTGGTAGCTGTGGCCTTCGACGTCGACCAGCAGGAACATGCTGGAAACGCCATCCGGCATATCGGAAATCATGTGATGGATGGTGTCGGGATCGACCGCGGCCGAGCGATCGCGCGCGGCCTCGCGAATATCGGTGACGTTGCCGCGGACGGAAGCCTTCGGCTTGCGCTTGCGGTTGTCGTCGGTCCATTGCTGGCGGGCAAGCGTGTAGATCCAGCTTTCCAGCCGGCCTTCGCCGCTCCATTGATGACCTTTGGAGACGGCGCGCTGACAGACGGCCTGAACGAGTTCATCGGCCACGGCAACCTCGCCCGCGAGCGTGATCGCGAAGCGGCGAAGGCGGGGCAGGAGGCCGACGAGATCACGCCGGAGATCGATGGTCGTTGCGGGCTGACGCATTGTCTATCCAAGAAGCATTCACAATGGTTTCGCGGACGAAGGGTTCGCCGTCGGGCGCGAAACCGACTTTATCGACGCCGTCGATGCATGCGCTTTATGAAACAAGTCTCCTGCACTTCGCAAGCATCCGGTCATCTTCATCCCTCTTTCCCAAGGGATTTTCGTATTGTGGCCTGCAAAGCTTGCGTCAATATGTCTTGTAGCCGTTCAAGCTTTGCAGCAGGGAGCGATAGGCCCAGGTGCCTTCGCCGCCGCGATCACGGATTTCGACAAGCTGGACGCGAGCACCCTGGATGTCTCCCTGTTCCACCAGCGCCATGCCCATATAGGAGCGGGCGAGGATATAATTCTCATCCGCCTGCAGCGCCTTGCGGTAGTAGGACATGCCGAGTTCCATGCGGCCGGCCTTGCGGTTGGCGTAGCCGAGATAGTTCAGGACGCGCGGGTCGTTCTGGTTGCGAGCGAGATTGAGCACGGTGATGGCGTTGTCATACTGGCCGGCATAGGCAAACTCGCGGGCGAACTGATAGAGATCGTCGTCGTTGAAGCTGCTCTTCTTCGGGGTGACACATTCCTTCTTGGCCTTGTCCCAGACCTTGCCGCCGGTGCAGGTCTTGGTCGTCTGGGTCTTCGGCGGCGGATTGTTCTCATCGTTGCTGTCGCCGGCCGCGAAAGCGGCCGTGGCGATGCCGAAGGCAAAGCCGGCGGCGAGCGAAAGTCTGGACAGGTGGCGGAAAGAAAAAGTCATCGGCGCGCTCCGTTCTCAGGCAATGCAGTTGCTCGGATTGTACGCTTACCACTAAAAATACCAAGAGGGTAAGCAACCTCTGCGGCAAATGTTGCGGCGGCGGCAGGACGTCCTCGCAGATCGATTCAAGTGCTGCACAAAAAGAGTCCGGAACTGGAGCTAAGACGCGAAAATATCGGCGCTTTCCGGCATCACCGCGTCGCCAGCCCTGTTGAGGCTGAAGCGCTCGCCGCTGAGCTCCCAGGCACCGGGAGAGCCATCGATGGAGAAGAGGTTGTAGGCTGCGGGCGGCTTGATGCTGCCCGGTCCCTGCGAGGCAGAGGCGATACCGACAACTGGCACCGGCTGCATCTGGCCGCGCAGCCAATTTAGCGTGTTCAGGTGCGTATGTCCGTGCAGCACGAGTTCGGCGCCGCCCGTCGAAATCACGGCGGCGAAGCGGCGGATGCCGATCATCCGTTTATAGAAGGCCGTGGCGCCGCGGATCGGCGGGTGATGGATCATGACGACGCGGAAGAGGCCGGCTTCGCCAGCCGCACGCAGTATGTTGACAGTATCGCGGGCCTGTCGCGCGCCGAAAAAGCCAGAGGCGGCGAAGGGAGGGGTGGCGACTGCCGTCGAACAGCCGACAATCGCGACTTTGCCGCGAACGCGCAGATAAGGAAAGATATGGCGGTCGTCCTGCCATTGCGGTGGAGCGAGATCGCCGCGGACATAATCGTACCAGGCGCGCATCGACTTCTCGTAGGAGCCGGGTACATAGGCATCGTGGTTGCCGGGAACGACCGACGTGTCTGCAGGATCGCCGAGCGCGCGCAGCCAGGCGGCGGCCGAGCGGATCTCGATGCCGCTCGCCAGATTGACGAGGTCCCCGGTGACGGCCAGGTGATCGGCCTGATGGGCGCGGATGTCGTCGAGCAGCAGATCCAGCGTGCTGCCGAAAAGGTGCTTGCGTCGATTTCGATGCCAGTTCACAAAGCCTGTTATGCGTTTTGAAAACAGCTCTTGAATGGAAAGACTGGGCAACGGCCCGAGGTGGATGTCGGAAATATGCGCGAGCTTGAACATTCTACGAGACATAGACCAGCTTATTGACAAATCAAACACATCCGGCGCGATGAAGAGCCGAAACGGAACGATGGTGGATAAAGAGAAGCGGCCCCCTCACATCAGGCTGGCGTTGCGCCTCCTGCATGTCTATTTCTCCTTTGCCCGCGGCATGACCGTGGGTGTCAGGGCCGCCTGCTTCGATGCTGACGGTCGTATTTTCCTGGTGCGCCACAGCTATATCGGCGGCTGGCATATGCCCGGCGGCGGACTGGAGCGCAACGAGACGGCCGAAGAAGCGCTGGTCAAGGAGCTGCGCGAGGAGGGCAACCTCAGGATCATCGGCAAACCGGAGTTGGTTCAGGTCTATTTCAACACCACGACCACAAAGCGTGACCATGTCGTGTTCTACCGGGCGACAGTCGAGCAGACCGCGCCGCGGCCGCCGGACTGGGAGATCTCCGACAGCGGCTTCTTCTCCCTCGACAGCCTGCCCGAGGGCACGACCGATGCCACCCATCGCCGTCTTGCCGAGCTTCGGGGCGAGCAGGAGCCCGACCATCGCTGGTAAGTTCATGCCCCGGCAAGTCCGCTACATGATTCCTTAAATCGGAATCGATTTAAGGATAAAATTATTCAGCCGTTCAAATTGTTACAGAGTCCGATGTGCGTCTGAAAAGACGCGCGGCGCTGTGGCACGGCCGTGCGGACTGTCGAGATCGAGCGCCGGGCCGACGGGAACGATGCCGGTCGGATTGATCGTCTTGTGGCTACGGTAATAGTGCTGCTTGATGTGGTTGAGGTTCACCGTCTCGGCAACGCCCGCCGTCTGGTAGAGGTCGCGAAGATAGTCAGGCAGGTTGCGGTAGTCGGCGATGCGGCGGATGTTGCACTTGAAATGGCCGACATAGACGGCATCGAAGCGCACCAGCGTGGTGAACAGGCGCCAGTCGGCCTCGGTCTGACGGTTACCGAAGAGGTAGCGGCCCTTGCCGAGGCGTTCGTCGAGTATGTCGAGTGTTTCGAACAGCGTGACGACGTTTTCGGCATAGGCTTCCTGGGTGGTGGCAAAGCCTGCCTTGTAGACGCCGTTGTTGACGGTGTCGTAGACGGTGGTGTTCAGCGCATCGATTTCGGCGCGAAGGTCCTCGGGATAGAAATCGGCTGTCGAGCCGGTCAGCCCGTCGAAGGCGCCGTTGAACATGCGAATGATCTCGCCGGATTCGTTGTTGACGATCGTGCCGGTCTTCTTGTCCCAGAGCACAGGAACGGTGACGCGGCCGGAATAGTGCGGATCAGCCTTGACATAAACCTGCCAAAGCGCGGACGCGCCGAAGAGGTGGTCGCCGGTGGCGCCGTCGCCGACCTTGAACTCCCAGCCGTTCTCGAGCATCAGTGGATCGACGACGGAAACCGAGATCAGCTCTTCGAGCTTCTTCAGCTTGCGGAAGATCAGCGTGCGGTGCGCCCAGGGGCAGGCGAGCGAGACATAGAGATGGTAACGCCCGGCCTCGGCCTTGAAGCCGCCGCTGCCGGAAGGGCCGGCCCCGCCGTCCGGTGTCACCCAGTTGCGGAACTGCGAGGGCTGCCGCTTGAAATGGCCCTTGCTCTCCTTCGTGTCGTACCAGGCGTCGTGCCAGACGCCGTCCACCAACATTCCCATGATCTTCATTCCCTTGATTGCGTGTTGGAACGGAAGATATCGCAGATGGCAGGGCTTTACAGGCGGCAAAGATTGAACAGTGCGTCACATCGTTCGGGCACCGCATAATGCAGTGTTGCAGCGTCCTTTGTAACTCTCGAAAGGATGCGCGGCGCTGTGGTCGTGCATTTTGCGTTGGACGACGGAAATTTTTCCTGCTATCGGGCTTTTCACGATTTTCGGACCCCTGCCCTGATGTTCATTTCCAGAAACCCGCGACGACGCTGATGCTCCCGAACGCCCAAGGCGTGTTCGAGACCCATCAATCTGTCCATCCGGTTTCTGTCATCATGTACAAGCACGATCTCGTCTACCTCACTGAAGACGCGTCTCATGACGCCGCCATCGAACACATCAACGAAGAAGCCTTCGGTCCCGGCCGCTTCACCCGCGCTGCCGCGCGCATCCGTGAGCAGGGGCCTCATGATCTGTCGCTTTCCTTCATCTGCACCGATAATGGTGAGACGATCGCCTCCGTGCGCATGACGCCGGTGCTGGCCGGCACGGTGAAGGGCCATCTGCTCGGTCCGCTCGCCGTCCGCCCCTCCCACAAGAACAAGGGCATCGGCCGGGAACTGGTGCGGATTGCGGTGGAGGCGGCAAGACGCAAAGGCTCGGAAGCCGTCATCCTCGTCGGCGATCCACCCTATTACGGCCCGCTCGGCTTCGAGAAGGTTGCCTATAACGCGCTGTCTTTTCCAGGCCCGGTCGATCCGGGCCGTGTGCTCGTCGTTCCGATCGCCGAGGGCGTACACGCGCGGCTGAAGGGTACGATCGCCTGGCGCGAATGATCTTGCAACAGCCGCTACAGGCTTTTCCGGAGGAAGCTGTGCGTGCGGCTTTCCGGGTCACCTTGCCGTCGTATTGCGGATGAGGACCGCGAGCGACCGACGATCCGATGGGCCGACATCGGCGTTATTGAAGGCCGAGAGCGCATCGATGATCACCGCCAGTTCCTCCGGCAAGGGCGAGGCGGTGAGCTCGAATTCCGGCATGAGATTAGCGCCCTTCTCGCCACCACATGGCGCCGAAGGCGAGCAGCAGGATGCCGACGCCGGCGAAACCGGCAAAGAGCGGCAGCGTGTTAATGCCCTTCAAGACCGTCTCGTTGGTCATGCGGATCATCATGCGATCGTTGTCGGAGACGCGGACCTGGCCGCGCACCGGTAGGATCGGCGGCACCGAGATCGCGCCATTAGCATTGGAGACGCGGGTGACGAGACCCTTGCTTCTGTCGGCGACCGGCTGCAGTACATCGGTCGTCGAGATCATCGCCTTGAATTCCGGCGCGTCGACAGCGCCGATATGGACAAGCGTCGACAGCCTGCCGTTGCGGATTTCGAAGAGGCCGATTTCGTCCATCCTCTTCTCGGCCTTGTAGAGCCCCGGTTCGGACTGGGTGAGCGGCAGGGTTTCGGTCTTGCCGGAGGGATAGCGCACCGTGGCATTGCCGGGATTGTCGCCGATCGTCTGGCGGGTGACTTCAAGGGTCCGGCCGGAGGCGCGCGCCGTCAGTGCTTCTTCCTCGAGCGCCGGCTCCTTCATCAGCCAATGGGCGATACGGCGATAGAGCGAAACGTTCGGACCGCCGCCTTCGAAGCCGCGCGCCCAGAGCCAGCCCTGATCGGAAAGCAGCATGGCGACGCGGCCTTGGCCGGCACGGTTCAGCACCAGCAGCGGATGATTGTCGGCACCGAGCATGATCGTCTCGCCCTGCGGCCGGTCGACATCGACGCTGCGGAACCAGCGGCCCCAATGCGGCGGATCCTCGCCCGAACCGTCCAGACCGCGCGTGACGGGGTGTTTGCGGCCTTCCTCGGAAAGGCGGGGATAAAAGGCCTTCTCGATCATCTCTCCGGTGGGCGTCGCCGGCAGGACCGTGGAAAGCGGCGTCAGCGCAATCGAATCTGGGCCGGCATGCTCGGGACCGGCGGCAATCAGCAGCGCGCCGCCATTGTCGACATATTGCGCGATGTAATCGTAATAGAGCAGCGGCAGCACGCCGCGGTGCTGGTAGCGATCGAAGATGATCAGGTCGAAATCCTTGATCTTGTCGACGAAGAGCTCGCGGGTCGGGAAGGCGATCAGCGACAGCTCGTTGATCGGCGTGCCATCCTGCTTTTCCGGTGGACGCAGGATGGTGAAATGGACGAGATCGACCGAGGCATCGGATTTCAGCAGGTTGCGCCAGGCGCGCTCGCCGGCATGCGGCTCGCCGGAGACGAGCAGGACGCGGAGATTCTGGCGGATGCCGTCGATCACGTGGACGGCGCGGTTGTTGGCGGTGGTGACTTCGCCGGGAAGTGCCGCGACGGAGAATTCCAGCACATTGCTGCCCCCGCCCGGCACCTTGAAGGAAAACGGTGTATCCTGCCCGGGTGTCGCCTGCAGGGTGGCGATCTCGTCACCATTCAGCTTTACCGTGACATCGGCCGTGCCGCCGGGGCTTGGGCCGTCGTCGAAGACGCGCAAGATCACCTGCTGTTCTTCGTTGACGATGCCAAAGCGCGGTCCCTTGATGACTTCGATGCGGCGATCGAATTCGTTGGCCTTGCCGGTGACGAGGCCATGAATCGGCGCGTCGAAGCCGAGCGCCTGATTGGCGCCCGGAACATCATGGACTTCACCGTCGGTCAGCATGATGGCGCCGCCGATACGGGCGGGCGGGACATCGGCAATGTTGGCCGACAGCGCGTCGAACAAGCGCGTGGACGGCACGTCGGAATTAACGTCGCCTTCGACATCGACGAAGCGGGGCTCTATCTGGGGGAAACGGGCGAGCTGTCCCTTCAAGGCCGCAAGCGCATCGTCGGTCATCTTGACGCGATCGGGCGTCTGCTGACTCTGGCTTCGATCGACAAGAACGGGAACGATCGTCGACAACTGATCCCGATCTTCCTGCAGCAGCACAGGATTGGCAAGCGCGGTCAGCATGGCGAGTGCTGCCAGCGTTCTGATCCAGGCGCCGCGAATGCCGCGCCAGATCGCGAGGACGGCGATGATCGCGCTGACGACAGCCAATGCAGCCAGAACCGACCAGGGCAGGAAGGGCGAAAAGTCGAATGTCATCTCATTGTCCTAACCGTTCGAGGAGGTCGGGAACATGGACCTGATCGGTCTTGTAGTTGCCGGTCAGCATGTACATCATGATGTTGACGCCGGAACGGTAGGCATATTCGCGCTGCGATTCATCCGACGGCACGGTCGGCAGTATCGGTACGCCGTTCTCGTCGATCGCCCAGGCGCCGGCGAAATCATTGCCGGTGATCAGGATCGGCGAAACGCCGTCGGCCGTCGCCGCCGATTTTTCGCTCGGCCCCTGACCGCCTTGCCGGGCCTCAATCCAGAGAGGGCTGCCGGCATAACGACCGGGAAAGCTCGACAGGAGATAGAAGGATTTCGTCAGCACGTGATCGGACGGTACGGGCTCCAGCGCCGGAATGTCCAGATTGGCGAGGATTGCCTGCAGCCTCTCACCGTTGGCGCTGACATTGCCGCCATTGTCCAATGCGCTGATCTGATCGCGCGTATCGAAGAGCACGGTGCCCCCATTGCGCATATAGGCATCGATACGGCTAACTGCCGCCGACGATGGCATGGGCGCCGTTGCCGAAACCGGCCAGTAGATGATCGGATAGAAGGAGAGCTCGTCTTTGGTGAGGTCGATGCCGACGGGCGGCGCCGGCTCCAGCGTCGTGCGAAAGGTCAGGAACTGGGTCAGGCCCTCGAGGCCACGCTCGGAAATATTGTCCACATCCTGTTCGCCGGTGACGACATAGGCGAGATGGGTGTTGTCAAGCCTCTGCAGGATGATGTCGTCGCCGGGCTTGGAGTCGTCGGCGTGAAGCGTGCCTGGTTGCATGAGGAAGCCGGCGCCGACGGCGACCGCGATCATCGCGGCGGTGCGGACAGTCGGGCGCAATCGCGAGAACGCGCCATTCATGAAGAGGACGATCAGGCTATCGGCCAAGAGCAACAGGAAGGCTGCGAGAAAGAGCGCGGGTTTTGCCGACCAGCTTTCGCCGCCGATCAGGCCTTCGCGCACGGCATTGGTCCCTGTTGTGTCGAGCGGCGTCAGTTCGGCGTTCTCCGGCAGTACGTTGAGCGAAGTGAAACCATCCTCCGAACCGTAGAGCCCCGGAGGGTTGTCGAAATTTGCCGTCGGTTCGACTCCGGCCTGTGGAATGAGCGGCCGCGCCGATCCCGTCTCGGAGACGAGCGTGCCCTTGGCCGTCAGCATGCGGAATGGCGGCAGAGTTTCGGAGACACGCGCATTGCCGCGCGCCTCCGATGTCACGCCGCCCGAGCGCGATATCTGCAGGAGGTGGCGCAGCATGTCGACGAAAGTGCCTGAGATCGGCAGATCGGACCAGGTTGCTTCCGCGGTGACGTGAAACAGGACGATCTGGCCGGAGGCGAGCTGCTTCATCGTGACGAGCGGCGTGCCGTCAGCCAGGCTTGCCCAGGTGCGTTCGGCAAGATCGGGCGTCGGTTCGGCAAGCACCTGCCGCTTGACGACGACATCGGCGGGACGCGCTATGCCGGCGAAAGGCCCAATATTCGGAAATTCGGCCAGCGACTGCGGCTCGCTCCAAGACAAGGTGCCGCCCAGCGCCCGTTCTCCCTGACGCAGGATGACAGGGATCAGCGGATCGTCCGCAGGGGCTGCCGCCATGCGCGGGCCGGCAAAACGCAGGAGCATGCCGCCATTCGATATCCAGCGCGTCAAAGGCTCGTAGGTCTCCTCCGGCAGCCGGCCGATATCGGCCATGATAATGATCGAGGGATTGCTGGCGAGAAGTTTTGGTATCGCGACAGAAAGATCGGAATCGGCAGGTTGGATCAGATCCGCATAGGGTTGCAGCGCCCGCTGGATATAATAGAGCGGTGAGAGCAATGGCTGGAACTCGTCCCCTCCTTCACCTGACAGCAAGACGACGCGGCGGCGCTTGAATGCGTCGTCGAGAAGGTGGACGGCGCCTGCCGTCGCGCCATTGTCGACGCTGACGCGCGCGAAATCGTTGCGCATCTCGAAGGGGGCGGTGATCGAACTCGTCGCGACGCTCTGGCCGGGGCGGAAGTCCGCCCTGCCATTGGCGATCGAGCGCCCCTGGGTATCGACGGCGTTCAGCGCGACCGATGCGGCCTGCGCACTGTTGAGCCGCGTGACCTTGACGGTCATGGCATCCGCCGCATTGTTGGCCGCCGTGATCGCGACTGTCCGCGCGGCATCGCCCTCGATCAGGCGCAGGTCGGCGGGTTGGAGTTCGGCGAGCCTGCGCACCGTGGCGTCGTCGGGCTTGGCGGCGGCGCCGTCGGTCAAGAAGGCGAGGGTACCGGGCTTGATGCCGTTCAGCGCGGCGCGCAGCGCCTGGAAGGCGCGTTCGCGGTCCGGCACAAGCGGTCGTGGCTCGGCGGCGCGCAGCTTGTCGCGGGCGGCAGCGGCGGTGCCGGGCACGGCGTCGTTGGTCGGGTCGGCGGTAAAGGCGATCGACACAGGCGTGCCGGCGGATTCGGCGTCGTCTATCAACGCGTCGGCGGTCTGGATGCGGCGCTCCCAGTCGGTTGCGGCGGCCCAGCTATTGTCGACGAAGAGGACGAGTGGGCCACCTGATGCGAGTGAACTGGTGCGCGGATTGAAAACCGGATCGGCGATCGCAAGGATGATGGCGGCAGCAAGCAGCATGCGCAGCAGCGTCAGCCACCACGGGCTTTGCGCCGGCGTCTCCTCGCGCTTCAGCACCGAGGCTAGAATTTTCAGCGGCGGAAAGACTTCGGTCTTCGGACGTGGCGGCGTCAGCCGCAGCAGCCACCAGATGACGGGCAAGGCAAGGAGCGCGCCCAGAATGGCGGGATAGGCGAAAGCGAAGGGAAGGGCGTTCATAGCTGCCCTCCATGCGTAGCCTTGGCCGGCATGCCGGACAGGTACATGTGCACCGCGACCAGCGCCTCCGACGCAAGGTGATCGGTGCGGTGGCTCGCGAAGGTCCAGCCGAGATGGCGCAGCGACTGGCCGAGGCTGTCCCGGCGGGCGAGATAGGCGGTGCGATAGGCCTCGCGGATATGTTCGGCGCGGCCGGAGATAAGCTTGGCGCCGCTCTCCGGATCGGTGAATTCGGTGCGGCCGCTATAGGGGAATATCTCCTCGGCGGGATCTGATATCTCGACCACGTGGCCGCGTAGGCCGCGGCGGGCAAGCGGGCCGAGCCGTTCCATGATAGCCGGCGCATCGTCGAGGAAATCGCCGATAAGGACGAGGTCGCTCCAGCCGCGGATCATCGCCGTTTCCGGCAGGCCGCCGGTCAGCGGCGTGTGCGTGAGAGCGGCTGCGAGGCGTTCGGCGGCGTTACGGGAGGAGGCGGGCTCCATGATGCCGGGGCAGCCGATGCGCTCGCCGGAGCGGGCGAGGATTTCGGCAAGCGCCAGCATGATGACCAGCGCGCGGCTTTCCTTGGAGACGCTGCCATAGCTCGACTTGTACATCATCGAGGGCGACATGTCGCACCAGAGCCAGATCGTGTGCGCTGCCTCCCATTCGCGCTCGCGCACATAGGTATGGTCGTCGCGGGCGGAGCGGCGCCAATCGATGCGCGACAGGCTCTCGCCCTCGGCATAGGGACGGAACTGCCAGAAATTCTCGCCGATGCCGCGCTTGCGGCGGCCATGCCAGCCGGCGATCACCGTGTTGGCGATCCGCTTGGCTTCCACCAGGCAGTCCGGCACCAGGGCGGCCCGCTGCCTGGCGCGGGAAAGGGCATCGCTGCCGGGTGTCGGATTGACGATCTGTCCGATAGATGCCACGCGTCCGGCTTCCTTATCCCTTTGCCTGCTTGACCAGTCCGGCGATGACATCACGCACCGACATGCCTTCGGCGCGGGCGGCGAAAGTCAGCGCCATGCGGTGCTGAAGAATGGGTTCGGCGAGCGCGAAGATATCGTCCAGAGACGGGGCGAGACGGCCTTCGTAGAGCGCGCGGGCACGCGCGCAGAGCATCATCGCCTGGCCGGCGCGCGGGCCGGGGCCCCAGGCGACATTCTTGTCGGTCGAGGCATTGCCCTGTCCTGGACGGGCGGAACGCACCAGCGCCAGGATGGCATCGACGACCGTGTCGCTCACCGGCATCTGGCGCACCAGGGTCTGGATCTCGAGCAGCCTCTGTGCATCGATGATGGCTTCCGGCCGGGTTTCGCCCAGGCCCGTCGTCTCAAGCAGGATCTGGCGCTCAGCGGCGAGTTCAGGGTAATTGACGTCGACCTGCAGCAGGAAGCGGTCGAGCTGGGCTTCGGGCAGGGGATAGGTGCCTTCCTGCTCGAGCGGGTTCTGGGTGGCAAGCACATGGAAGGGCGCCGGCAGGTCATAACGCTGGCCGGCGATCGTGATATGGTATTCCTGCATGGATTGCAGGAGGGCCGACTGGGTACGCGGCGAGGCACGGTTGATCTCGTCGGCCATCAGGAGCTGGGCGAAGACCGGGCCCTTGACGAAACGGAAGGAGCGGCGTCCACTGTCGTCCTGGTCCATCACCTCGGAGCCGAGAATATCCGAGGGCATCAGATCAGGTGTGAACTGGATGCGGTTGGCGGCAAGGCCGAGCACCTCGCCGAGCGTCGTCACCAGTCTGGTCTTGGCAAGGCCGGGAACGCCGACGAGCAGGGCATGGCCGCCTGACAGCACGGCGAGAATGGTGTTCTCGACGACGCTTTCCTGGCCGAAGATTACTTTCGAGACTTCACCGCGGATGGCGGCGATATCGGAGAGCGCCTTTTCGGCGGCGGCGACGATCGCCTTTTCATCGAGGCTGGCTTCGGTCTTCATCATACCCATGCGTATCTCCAACGGCTGAAATCATTCGGCAGCGAATCGGCGGACTTATACATGTGCCTCATGCCCGATAGAGTTATGGAGATGTGACGGGCTGACAAGTTCGTTGCGAATGACTATCTCGTGACTTTACTTCGTTAAGGACAAACCGGGACGGAAGAATGGCAGCCGAGGAAATCAGCGGACAGGCGGATGCGGCGGGACTTGCCGCACTGATTTCGCGCGCGTCTCAGGAAAATGCCGGCAAAAAACGAGGATTACCGCCGGTCGAGCGGTGGAATCCGCCTTTCTGCGGCGATATCGACATGGAAATCCGGGCGGACGGTACCTGGTTCTACATGGGCACGCCGATTGGCCGACCGGCGCTGGTGCGGCTGTTCTCGACGGTTTTAAGAAAAGACGACGACCAGAAGACCTATCTCGTAACTCCTGTGGAAAAGGTCGGTATTAGGGTCATCGACGCGCCTTTCATCGCCGTGGAGATGAGCGTGACGGAGCGGCAAGGCCAACAGGTACTGACCTTCCGCACCAATGTCGGCGATGTCGTGGAGGCGGGAGGAGAGCATCGACTGCGCTTTGCCATTGCGGGCGAGAATGCCGAATTGAAACCCTATCTGCATGTGCGCGGGCGGCTGGAGGCGCTGGTGTCGCGTGCGGTGATGTATGAACTGGTGGCGCTCGGCGAGCCGCTCGAGGTCGAGGGACAGGCGATGTTCGCTGTCCGCTCCGCCGGAGAAGTCTTTGCGATGATGCCGGCCGATGAACTGGATGCGCTTTCCCGATGAATGATGCGATTACCCAACGTTATCCGCTGTTTTCCGCAGCCGAATTCCGCCGCCGCGCGCTCAACCAGAATGGTGGGCCGGTCGATCATGCCTGGCGCGATCACGGGGACCACATCCTCAATCCCGATATCGTCGCCGAGGTCGAGACCTTCGAGCTGCGCGACGCCGCCGTGCTAGTGCCCGTCGTCGACGACGGCGAGGAAGCGCATGTGATCTTCACCAAGCGCACGGCGACGCTGCGCAAACATTCCGGGCAGATCGCCTTTCCCGGCGGCTCGATCGATCCCGCCGATATTTCGCCCGAAATGGCGGCGATCCGAGAAACGGAAGAGGAGATCGGCCTGGCCGGCTCCTTCGTCGAAACCGTCGGGCGGCTGCCGAATTACCTTGCCTCGACGGGCTTCCGCATTACGCCGGTGCTCGGCGTCGTCTCGCCGGGCTTTGCGCTGACGCTGAACCCGACCGAGGTGGACGACGTGTTCGAGGTGCCGCTTTCCTTCCTGATGGATCCTGCCAATCACACCCGCGACAAACGTGTCATCGACGGCATCGACCGGCATTTCTATCGCGTGCCCTATGAAAGCAGAATGATCTGGGGCATCACCGCCGGCATCGTCCGCACGCTTTACGAAAGGCTTTATGCATGACCGGCATCGCCGACCAAGCATGGTTTCGCGACCCGGCCCTCGGCCGGATCTTGGCACTTCTCAACGCCGATGGCGGGGAAGGGCGAGTGGTCGGCGGTGCGGTGCGCAACAGCCTGATGGGCCTGCCGGTCAATGATGTCGACATAGCCACCACACTTAGACCGGAGGCTGTGATGGAGCGCGCGGCGGCGGCCGGCATCAAAGCGGTCCCAACCGGCCTGGAGCACGGCACGGTGACGCTGGTCATTGACGGCAAGCCCTTCGAGGTGACGACCCTTCGCACCGACGTCGAGACCGACGGACGCCATGCCAAGGTTGCCTTCAGCACCGACTGGACGGCAGATGCCGAGCGGCGGGATCTGACGATCAACGCGCTTTATGCCGATGCCGAGGGCGAGATCGTTGACCTCGTCGGCGGGCTTGCCGATATCGAGACGCGCAACATCCGCTTTATCGGCGATCCTGCAAGGCGCATCGCCGAGGACCATCTGCGCATCCTGCGTTTCTTTCGCTTCTTTGCCTATTACGGTTCCGGGCGGCCGGACGCCGAGGGGCTGAAGGCGTGTTCCGTCGCGCGTTCGAAACTGACGACGCTTTCGGCAGAACGCGTCTGGTCTGAACTGCGAAAGTTGCTAGGTGCTGCCGATCCTGGCCGGGCGCTGCTCTGGATGCGGCAGGTGGCGGTGCTGACGGAAATCCTGCCGGAATCGGAACGATGGGGGATCGATGCGATCCCTTCGCTGATCGCCACCGAAAAGGCGCTCCGCTGGACGCCCGATCCGTTGCTGCGCCTTGCGGCGATCGTGCCGCCCGATGCGGCGCGCATGGAGGCGCTCGCAGCCCGGCTCAAGCTCTCGAATGCGGAAGCGGCCACTCTCAAGGCCTGGTCAACGGCAGCGCCTGTTAATGACGACATGTCGTCGGCCGCCTTCGAACGGCTGCTTTACCGCAACGGTGCCGACGGCATCACGACGCGGCTGAAGCTGGCGCTTGCGGTTGCGCGCGGCAAGGCTGAAGGTGATTTCGACGAAATGGCGCGGTCGGCGCGGCTTATCAAGCTGCTGGACAGGGCAATGCACTGGAAGAAGCCACAATTTCCGCTGAACGGCGGCGACGTGATTTCGGCAGGAATCGCCTCCGGCCCGCGCGTCGGCGAACTGCTTGCCGGTCTGGAAAGCCAATGGGTGGAGGAAAATTTCGTTGCCGACCGGGCGGCGCTGCTCGCCCGGCTGCAGGAACGCGTGCAATAATCAGGCTGCGTTCACCTCGTCGCGAATGCGAGCCTTGATATTATCCACCATGTTCTCGCGGATCGTGGTTTCGCCGTGAGCATTTTTCAGGTGCTCGACGGCACGGCGGACCACCTCGGCGTCGCTATCTGCCCGTGTATGCCAGGCGCAGCCCGGAACGAGAGTGCCGCATTCGAAAAGTCGCATGGTCTTCTCCTCTGTTCGAAACACAACGACGATCGCGATCTTACGCGATTTATGAATGTGCGGGGGGAGGGAAGGTTCCGGCCGGCATCGACATGCCGGCCGGTAAAGGCCGTGTCAGTCGGGCATCGCCCAGGCTTTGTAGGTATCCAAGAGGTGGCCGGGCATGTTGCTGTTGGCGGCGGCCGCTTCATTCTGCAGCTGTTCCGGCGTCTTTCCGCCGGCCAGTTGTAGCTTGACCTGCTCGATGAAGCAGGACAGCGGCAGATCCGAGCCGCTCTTGGCCCGCAGTTTCTCGGCGATGCGCGTCAGAAACTCAGGCGTGTCGATCGTGCGGGATGTTTCCTGGACATCCGTGGACGCAGGCGAGCCACCTTGTATCGTCATGACAATCCTCCTCCGATTGTTACGCACATACATATAAAGTTAGGACGCACTGAGTTTTCGTGAAGGTCTATCACCTCGAATTTATCGATGAGATATCACAGTTTCATGGCCAGCGGACGACGGGGGGCAGCGATGAGAGAATGGATTCAACGTTGCCGCCGGTCTTCAAGCCGAAGATTGTGCCGCGATCATACAGCAGATTAAATTCGACGTAGCGGCCTCGGCGGATCAATTGTTCGTCGCGATCGGCCTCTGTCCACAATTTATCGAAGTTGGAGCGGACGATTTTCGGATAAACCATGGCGAAGGCCCGGCCGACATCACGGGTGAAGGCGAAATCGGCGTCCCAGCCGCCAACTTCCTCGCTTGAATGCAGCCAGTCGTAGAAGATGCCGCCGATGCCACGAGCCTCGTTGCGGTGCTTCAGGAAGAAATATTCGTCGCACCAGGCCTTATAGGCATCATAATCGGCGACGGCGTGATTGCGGCAGGCGATCTCCATGGCCTTGTGGAAGAGCTGACTGTCCTCGTCCTCCTGCGTGCGGCGGCGCGACAACACCGGCGTCAAGTCGGCCCCGCCGCCGAACCAGCGGCTGGTGGTGACGACCATGCGGGTATTCATGTGCACCGCCGGAACGTTGGGGTTGACAGGATGGGCAATCAGCGAGATGCCGGAGGCCCAGAAACGCGGATCATCCTTGGCGCCGGGTATCTGGGCGCGGAAATCAGAGGCGAATTCGCCGTACACGGTGGAGGTATGGACGCCGACCTTTTCGAAGACGCGGCCTTCCATCATCGACATCCGACCACCGCCGCCGGCGCCGTTTTCGCGCGACCAGTCCTTGGCGACGAAGCGACCGGGCTCCTGATCGGAGAGCGGCCCTTCCAACTCATCCTCGATGGCCTCGAAGGAGGCGCAGATCGTATCGCGCAACCCCTCGAACCAATTGCGGGCTGCAGCCTTCTTCTGTTCGATATCGTCAGGCAAGCCGATCGGCAGTTCCGGTCTTTCCATTTACGCCTCCGACGGTCGACATCTCCTTCGGAGGCGACTCGCTCATTCTTGATTGCCCGCCATGATTAGCAGTTGGTGCTGCATCTCGCCAAGCCAAGGCAGGCACTGGGCGCTTCCAAGATTCGACTCGCAAATCGAGAATTTCGATATTACCTTTTCCGAGGAGGTAGGTGTGATGAAAAAAGTTCCAGGGCCTCCGTCTTTCGACGGCCTGAAGCGCAGGATAGCGAGACATCGGGCGGAAAATCCCCCGAGCAAGAAGGACCATTTCGTGCGTGAGACATATTGCCTCGGCCTCATGGACGCACGCGCCAAGGCGCGCGAATGGTTCGACGAATATCCGAAAGCTGCTTACTGGACCGAAGTGGAAAGCTGGCGCCAGCTCGACGGCGACCAGATCGAATTCACCATGCGCCGCCTGCCTTCGGCCGATTGACCGTCACTTCGCAGTGGTGCGCACGCGGCTTTCGATCAGCAGGCCGCTTTCATCCATGATCGGATGCGCCACGGACACGATGTGGGCGTTGAGGCGCTTCAGGTCGCGCAACATGTCGAGATGCAGCGAACTCGTCTGAAGGCTGTCGGCGCGGCCGTCACGCAGGCGTTCGAGGTGGCGCTCGGCCGATTGTTTTTCCATCCGGCGCACCTCGACTTTTACCTCCATCATCTGACGCGCGAGATTGAAATCGCGGGTGACGAAGATCGTCTGGGCGACGCGCAGATTGTCGATCGTCAGATCGAACAGCTTGCGCAGTTCCTGATGACCGTCCTCGGAAAATTTTAAACCGAGAGAGATTTTCTTCGCCACCTGCTCCGCCAGGCCCTTTTCGATGATGTCGCCCATATGTTCGAGATTGATCGCGTAATCGATGACGACGATCGAGCGGCGGGCGTTCTCGTCGCTGAGACCCTCGCGGCCGAGCTTCGAGAGATAGACCTTCACCGCCTGCTGCAGCCGGTCGACGCGCTCTTCGAGGGCGGATATCTCGGCAAGCTTCGATGCGTCGTTACGCTCGAAGGCTTCGGAGACCCGGATCAGCATGCGCTCGATCAGGTCGCCGACGCCGAGCACTTCGCGGGTGGCGCTGGCAAGGGCAACGACCGGCGTTGAAAGCTCCTGCGCATCCAGATATTTCGGGGCGCTGTCGGGCTCGGCCTGATCCGGCACCAGCCTGGCCATCAGGGCGGCAAGCGGGCGGGAGAATGGCCAGGCCAGCGCCGCCAGCAGAAGGTTGAAGGCAAGATGCGCGTCGACCGGTAGCTTGGCGGGACCAAAGGGCAGCATTCGGATGAGTTCCGCGCCATATCCCGCCAGGGGCAGGGCGATGAGGCAGCCGAGCGTGCGGACGGCGAGATTGCCGAGAGTGACGCGCCGAGCCGAAACCGGGCCGGACAATGTCGCGACGACAGGCGGTATTGCGCCGCCGAGATTGGCGCCGAGCACGAGCACGATGACGAGTTCGGCGGAGACCACGCCGGCCGAGGCGAGCGACAGGATGAGCACCACCACCGCAAGGCTCGACGAGGACGCGAAGGCAAGTGCTGCCGAGACGATCATTGCCACGGGCAGGGCGCCGTCCAGCAGGCCGATGAAGGCAGCAAGGGCGGGAGAGGCGCGCATCGGTTCCGTCGCAAGGCCGAGGAGGTGCAGCGACAACAGCATCAGCCCGATGCCGATCAGCGCCGTGCCGCCGCCCTGGCTGGTGCTGGACCGGCCGCGGCAAAGCACGATCCCGGCAAGGATCAGAAGCGGAGAGAGCCATTCGATGCCCGTTGCCACGATCCAGGCGGTGATTGCCGTGCCGACATTGGCGCCGAGCAACACGATCTGCGCCATGCGCGGCTTGATCAGGTCCCGCTCGACGAAGGAGGCCGTCATCAGCGCCGTCGCCGTGGAGCTTTGCAGCGCGATGGTCGCGACGAGGCCTGACAGGAAAGAACGAAGACTGTCGCGTGTGCCGGTCGCCAGACCTGTTCTCAGGCGGGCGCCGAAGGCTCTGGATACGCCATCCTTTACCTGCGCGAGGCCGAACAGCAGCAGAGCCACGGCGCCGAACAGGTTGATCATGATGATTGTAGAGTCCATTTTATTGTTTTTATTCTTCTTTCACGGATCTGGAGAAGTGCGGTTTTCCTGACATGGCCATTCCAACTTGTTGGAATCATGGAGGCCAATACTGAATTTTTGATTGCCCGGCTAATAAATATACGCCGGTTTAACGGATAGACAACGTTATTTTGCGACATATTCAGGAGCGGATCGGCAATTCGCGGGCTTTTCTCCGCCAGCGCCGGTGTCCGTCAGGCCCAGACGGTTTGGCGCATCGCCTCGCCGACGATCATCGCGGCCGAGACGGCGACGTTGATCGACCGCTGGCCTTCGATCATCGGGATCAGGATGCGGGCGTCGGCCCTCTCATGCACCTGGTCCGGCACGCCGGCGCTTTCGCGACCGAAGAGCAGGACATCGTCCGGGCGGAAAGCAAGATCGGTGTAGCGCTCCGCAGCCTTTGTCGAGGCGAGGATCAGGCGGCGGCCGGTGCTCAGACGCCACGCCTCGAAGCGGTCCCAGTTGACATGGCGGGTGAGGGCGGCGGCGGCGATATAGTCCATGCCGGCCCGTTTCAGGTTGCGGTCGGAGATGTCGAAGCCGGCGGGTTCGATCAGATCGACCGCTAAGCCAAGGCAGGCGGCAAGACGCAGGATGGTGCCGGTATTGCCTGCTATATCCGGCTGATAGAGTGCCAGTCTGAGTGAAGTCATGATGCGCCGTTTTCCTGCTTTCGCCGCTCAAGGCCTAATGCAACTGTGATTTCGGCGCAACAGGGCGCGTTTTGACCTGAAGAGATGAAATTTTTGGCACAACAGGGCTGGAAAATTCCTCGTTTTCGCGTTATCGGTGCATATCTTCAATCGCCAGCAAGGAGCGCCAGAATGAATATTTTGCTGTATGTGCGCCTCCCGGCCGTGATGCCAAGCGGTGCGATTTTCCGCCGATAGTGCGGGTTTCTTCCCTGAATTTCCTTTTTTGATCCATTGTGCGGCTGTCTCAGCCTCGCCCCTTGAACGTTCGGTTCCCATATGTGCTTGCATGGCGCTGGGATGGCGCGAAGCCGGGAGCCGGAACGCTGACGTTTCGGAGCAATTTCATGTTTGGCTGGTTCGAACAGCGACTCAATCCCTTTCCCAGCGAGGACCCTGTCGCCCCGCCGAAAGGTCTCTTTGCCTTTTGCTGGCATTACAGCAAGCCGGCTGCGCCCTGGCTCGGCCTGATGGCCGTGCTGACCGCGCTGATCGCTATCGGCGAAGTGGCGCTCTTCCAGTTCCTCGGCGATATCGTCGACTGGCTGACCAATGCCGACCGCGCCACATTCCTGGAGAGAGAAGGCCACAAGCTTTTCTGGATGGCGGCGCTGGTGCTGATCGGCCTGCCTGTGGTAGCCGGGCTCGATTCGCTCATCATGCATCAGATGATGCTCGGCAATTATCCGATGATCGCACGCTGGCAGATGCACCGCTTCCTGCTGCGCCACAGCATGTCGTTCTTTGCCAACGAGTTTGCCGGGCGTGTCGCCACCAAGGTGATGCAGACCTCGCTTGCCGTACGTGAAACGGTGATGAAGATCCTCGACGTCTTCGTCTATGTCGTCACCTATTTCCTGACGATGATCATCGTGATTGCGGCGTCGGACTGGCGGCTGATGATCCCGATCCTCGTCTGGCTCGCGGTCTATATCAGCATCGTCGCCTATTTCGTGCCGCGGCTTCGCAAGATCGCGGCGGCGCAGGCGGATGCGCGTTCGATGATGACGGGCCGCGTGGTCGACAGCTATACGAATATCGCGACGGTCAAGCTGTTTTCGCATGCGGGCCGCGAGGAGGTCTATGCCAAGGAGGGCATGGACGAGTTCCTGCAGACCGTGCACAAGCAGATGCGCAAGGTGACGCTCTTCCACATCAGCGTCTATGTGAACAACTGCGTTGCGCTCTTCGTCATCTCGGGCCTGTCGATCTGGTTCTGGCTGAACGGGGCGATCTCAGTCGGTGCCATCGCCATCGCGATCGGTCTTGCCATGCGCGTCAACGGCATGTCGCAATGGATCATGTGGGAAGTCTCGGCGCTGTTCGAGAATATCGGTACGGTCTATGACGGCATGGAGATGATGAGCAAACAGCACGATATCGTCGACAAGCCGGGCGCACCCACCCTGACGGCGAAGAAGGGCGCGATCCACTACGACCGCATCCGCTTCCACTACGGCAAGAGCAAGGGCGTCATCGACAACCTGTCGCTCGACATCAAGGCAGGCGAGAAGGTCGGTCTGGTCGGCCGTTCCGGTGCCGGCAAGACGACGCTGATGAACCTGCTGCTGCGCTTTTACGATCTGGAGACCGGCCGCATCACCATCGACGGGCAGGATATCGCCGGCGTCTCGCAGGAAAGCCTGCGTTCGCTGATCGGCGTGGTGACGCAGGACACCTCGCTGTTGCATCGCTCGATCCGCGACAACATCGCCTATGGTCGTCCCGAAGCAACGGACGACGAGGTGATCGAGGCCGCCAAACGCGCCAATGCCTGGGAGTTCATCGAAGGCCTCGTCGACATGCAGGGCCGCGCGGGGCTCGACGCGCAGGTCGGCGAACGCGGCGTCAAACTGTCAGGCGGCCAGCGGCAGCGCGTCGCGATCGCCCGCGTCTTCCTGAAGGACGCGCCGATCCTGGTGCTCGACGAGGCGACCTCGGCGCTCGATTCGGAAGTCGAGGCGGCGATCCAGGAAAACCTCTTCGCCTTGATGGAGGGCAAGACGGTGATCGCCATCGCCCACCGGCTTTCGACGCTGACGGAGATGGACCGGCTGATCGTGCTCGACAAGGGCCGGATCATCGAGGCCGGCTCGCACAGCGAACTGATCGAAGCAGGCGGTATCTATGCCGACCTCTGGAACCGCCAGTCAGGCGGCTTCCTCTCCGATCACGCCGACGAAGCGGAAGTGGCGGCGGAATAACATAAATGAGGCCCTCTCGGCGAAAGCGGAGAGGGCCTCTTGAATACTGAGGGTGGTTTCCAGCTGCTGGGGCTGAGCGCGTTTGCGTTCTATCCGCTCAAAGGCTGTCGGCCCAATCGATCACGCGGTGATGTTCGACGACGATCATGGTGTTGGCGGCTGCGATCGTGCGCAGTGCGACGAGACGACGCTGCTCTTCCTGGTCCAGCCAGGCGGTAATGGCCTCGGCGACGATCTCGTCGCGCGGCAACCCTAGGGCGAATGCCAGGGCATCCAGCCTTTCTGCAAGCGGAAGCGGAACATGCACATCGAGCATTTTCGTTTCCATGGAAGTGGTCTCCGGTAAAGCGCGATCGTAACGTGAGATTGTGACCGGTTCGGGGGCATTCAATGGGTATGCCGCCGATGTTACCATTAATTACCAAAATATAAGGTTTCGGTCGCTTTTCATTCCCTTTGCCGGTCCGGTTATTCCGCCTATATCGCTTCTATGTTCTTAAGCCCCATCCTCCGCCGGTTCGAAACCTGGATCGATCCGTTCCGCCCACGCGCCAATCTCCAGCCGCCGCGCTCGACGCTCGGATTCATCTGGTTCTATATCGGCCAGGCGAGGACGCCGTTCATCGCCATGCTTGTTCTCGGCGGCGCGTCGGCGGCGATCGAGGCAGCGCTCTTCTGGTTCGTCGGGCGGCTCGTCGATATCCTCGGCAGCATCACGCCGGGGGCCGGCTGGAGCGGCCTTCTGGCTGCCCATGGCGGTGAGCTGTTCGGCATGCTCGCCCTCATCGGGCTCGTGCGCTTCGTCATCGCCTTCCTGATCGCGCTCGTCGACCAGCAGGTGATCACGCCGGGCTTCTACAATCTCGCGCGCTGGCAATCCTATCTCCACGTCTCCAGGCAGTCATTGTCGTTTTTCCAGAGCGATTTTTCCGGACGCATTGTCACCAAGGTTTGGTCGGCCGGGCAGGCCACCGGCGATCTCGTCACCTCGCTGATGGAAAGCGTCTGGTTCGTCGGCATCTATGCCGTAACGACGCTCGTGCTCGTCGCCCGGTTGGACTTTTCCCTTGCCGCCGTCGTGCTGTTCTGGCTTGGCGCCTTCAGCCTGCTGGCGCGCCACTTTGTCCCGCGGATCCGCCATCATTCCCGCGAAACGGCGGAAGCCGGATCGATGTTAAACGGCAGGATGGTCGACTCCTACAGCAACATGCAGACGCTGAAGCTGTTTGCACGCGACGAGGAGAGCGACCGCTACATGCGGCAGGGTTTCGATATCTATCAGGATACGGTGCTGCGCTTCACGCGGTTCATCACCGGCGTCAGGGCCTCGATGGCGCTGCTTTCCGGCCTGATGATCGTGACGATGGCGGGCCTGAGCGTCGATCTCTGGCTGCGCGGCCTCATCAGCTCGGGTGCGGTGGCGTTTTCGCTGGCGCTGGTGCTCAGGCTGAATTTCCTGCTCGGACGGTTGATGACGCAATTCAACGGTATCATGCGCAACCTCGGCACCATCCAGAACGCCGCCGAGCTGATCTCCCAACCTCTGGGGCTCGTCGACCGGACCGATGCGAAGACCTTGGTGATCCGGCAGCCCGGCATCCGTTTCGACAATGTTTCCTTCCGCTACGGCAAGGGCCACCAGCCGGTCGTCGAGAATTTCTCGCTGACCATCCGCCCGGGCGAAAAGGTCGGGATCGTCGGCCGTTCGGGCGCCGGGAAATCGACCCTGATGAACCTGCTATTGCGCCTCTACGATATTCAGGACGGCCGCATTCTCGTCGACGGTCAGAATATATCAGCCGTGACGCAGGAATCCCTCAGGATGCAGATCGGCCTCGTCAGCCAGGACACCTCGCTGCTGCATCGTTCGGTGCGCGACAATATCCTGTTCGGACGGCCGGATGCCGGCGAGGAGGGGCTGGTCGAGGCGGCCAGGCGCGCCGAAGCCATCGAGTTCATCGAACGCCTGCAGGATCAGCAGGGCCGCAGAGGTTTGGATGCGCATGTCGGCGAACGCGGGGTCAAACTGTCCGGCGGGCAGCGGCAGCGTATCGCCATTGCCCGCGTCATGCTGAAGGACGCGCCGATCCTCGTTCTCGACGAAGCGACGTCGGCGCTCGATTCGGAAGTGGAGGAAGCGATCCAGTCCAATCTCCACCGGATCATGGAAGGCAAGACGGTGCTTGCGATCGCCCATCGGCTGTCGACGATCGCCGCGCTCGATCGGCTGATCGTCGTCGATCTCGGACGGATCATCGAGGAAGGCAGCCATGACGCACTGCTTCGCCACGGCGGGCTCTATGCCGAACTTTGGGCGCGCCAGTCCGGCGGCTTCCTTGCTACGGATGAGAATGCAGGCTCAAGGGTCGACGACGAATTCCGCCATGAGGCCAAAATGATTTGATCCGAAGCCGTTCTCGATGCGGCGGACCGATTTAAGCCGCAGCGGCGCGCGGGTAAAGATATGATCGATCGGGATACCGAAGGCGCCGGCGCGGATCGGCCATGTCGCGGGCTCCAGCGATGCCGTGCCCAAGCCTTGAGTGCGCATGAGATACTGCATGTCGGGCGCGAGAATCGACGTATTGAAATCACCGGCCAGAACGAGCGGTCCCGAAAGGGTAGGGATGACCTCCGCGAGATCCCAGACTTCCAGGCCGTGGAACTCGTCGTAATAAGGTTTGGTCAGGTGCGCGGCGAGGAAATTGACCTTCTGGCCATCGAAATCGATCGTCGAGATCGTCAACCGGTTGCGCCAGAGCAGGCCGAGATTGCGGATGCGGGGTTCGATCAGCGGACGCTTCGACAGCACCAGCGTATCGCATTGCTCCATGCCGATGCCGCAGCCGATATAATAGGGATAGGTCTTCAACAACCGCGGCAGTTCCGACAGCAGCGGTTCGGCCTCCAGGATGTTGACGACGTCGGCGCCTGAGGCGATGACCATGTCGGCGATGTGAGGGCCGTTTGCGAAATTATCGTTCTCGATGTTGAAGGACATCAGCCTGAAGAGGGCCGGGCGGCTCTCTTCGACTGAGGGTTCGACGAATTCGCGCATCATCGCAATGCCATGGACTGCAAGGACCGCCGATACCGCGAGCGTCAGCAGGCCATACCAGTGTCGCTTGACGAGAAGGGCTGCGACCGAAGCCACCGCGCCGGCAACCGCCAGATGGACCTGGAAGCTGTAAAAAAAGGACAGCAGATAAAAATCGGTGACGTATCGCAGGGAGATGATGGCGAGAACAAGCGTCGTAAGGACGCTGAATACGCAAAAAATCGTGTCTCTCATCCGCTCCGGTCCGGCTCGCTGGCGTGGCTTGGACTGCGCCTATCACGAGGGCATTTTTGTTGCAATGCAACATAACGGCAAGCGCGTGTTTGCCTTAAAAAATTCATCCGAAATTTCCCGCGACATTGTGCCCTCATCCCCTTGCCAAGGCTGGACATAATTTGCGATCAAGCATAGAACGCGCCGGATTGCTGGGGAATCTATGGCCGAATTGTGTCTAGAGAGATTCGCCGGTAGAGGGGGCAGGGCGGAATTCCGCGAAAATTGCGCAGAGGATGTTAGCCGTGAGCGAACACGAAACGACAAGCGAGGGCACGGGCGAACCCACTCGCCGTGATTTCCTTTATCTCACCACTGGTATGGCGGGCGCCGTTGGCGCCGTCGCGGTCGCTTGGCCGTTCATCGATCAGATGCGTCCTGACGCTTCGACGCTCGCTCTCGCCTCGATCGAAGTTGACGTTGCCAGCCTGGAACCCGGCATGTCGCTGACGGTCAAATGGCGCGGCAAGCCGATCTTCATCCGCAATCGCACCCCGGAAGAAGTGACGGCCGCAGCCGATGTTCCGCTGTCGGATCTCAAGGACCCGATTGCGCGCAATGCAAACCTTCCCGCCGACGCTCAGGCAACGGGTGTTGACCGTTCGGGCGGCAAGGACAAGGAAAACTGGATCGTCATGATCGGCACCTGCACGCATCTCGGCTGCGTACCGCTCGGCCAGGCCGGCGAATACAATGGTTGGTTCTGTCCCTGCCATGGCTCGGTCTACGACACGGCCGGCCGCATTCGCAAAGGTCCTGCGTCCGAGAACCTGGCGATCCCGACCTTTTCATTTGTGTCCGATACCAAAATCAAGATCGGTTGAGGGGAGACTGATATATGAGTGGCCATTCCAGCTACGAGCCATCAACCGGCCTCGAGAAATGGGTCGATGCGCGCCTTCCGCTGCCGCGCATGGTCTATGATAGTTTCGTCGCCTATCCGGTTCCGCGTAACCTGAACTATGCCTATACTTTTGGCGCAATGCTCTCCGTCATGCTGATCCTGCAGATATTGACTGGTGTGGTTCTCGCCATGCACTATGCCGCCGAGACGACGATTGCCTTCAACTCCGTTGAAAAGATCATGCGCGACGTCAATCATGGCTGGCTGCTGCGCTACATGCATGCCAACGGCGCGTCTTTCTTCTTCGTCGCGGTCTACCTGCACATTGCCCGCGGCCTCTACTACGGCTCCTACAAGGCGCCGCGAGAAATTCTCTGGATTCTCGGCGTGGTCATTTATCTCCTGATGATGGCGACCGGCTTCATGGGTTACGTTTTGCCCTGGGGCCAGATGTCCTTCTGGGGTGCGACCGTCATCACCGGCTTCTTCTCGGCCTTTCCCCTGATTGGCGAATGGTTGCAGCAGTTCCTACTCGGCGGCTTTGCCGTCGAACAGCCGACGCTGAACCGCTTCTTCTCGCTGCATTACCTGCTGCCCTTCATGATCGCCGGCGTCGTCGTCCTGCACATCTGGGCGCTGCATGTCGTCGGCCAGACGAACCCGACGGGCGTCGAGGTTAAGACGAAGACGGACACAGTGCGTTTCACGCCCTATGCGACGATGAAGGATGCTCTCGGTGTATCGGTCTTCCTGCTGGTCTATGCCTATTTCGTCTTCTACATGCCGAACTTCCTCGGCCATGCCGACAACTACATCCCGGCCGACCCGTTGAAGACGCCGGCCCACATCGTTCCGGAATGGTACTTCCTGCCGTTCTACGCGATGTTGCGTTCGATCACCTTCAACGTCGGCCCGATCGATTCCAAGCTCGGGGGCGTGCTGGTGATGTTCGGTGCGATCATCGTGCTGTTCTTCCTGCCCTGGCTCGACACTTCCAAGGTTCGCTCCGCGGTCTATCGTCCCTGGTACAAGGTGTTCTACTGGCTGTTCGTGATCAACGCGATCATCCTCGGCTGGCTCGGATCGCAGCCGGCGGAAGGTGACTTCGTCTGGATCTCTCAGGTCTGCACGCTCCTCTACTTCGCATTCTTCCTGGTTGCCATGCCGGTGCTCGGCCTCCTCGAGACACCGCGCCGCATCCCGAACTCGATCACCGAAGCGGTGCTCGAGAAGCGCAACAAGACAGCTGCCGCCAGTGCAGCGGCCAATGCGTAAGCGCGCGACGGAAGGGAACAGAAACATGAAAACGCTTGTTGCAAGCATTCTCTCGCTCGCTGTCGTTGCCGGTCTCAGCGGCGCGGCTCTGGCCGAGGAGGCGCCCGCCAACGGTGCGGCTCCGGCCCATCACGCGGAAGGTGAGACGCCGCATTATCCGCTGAAGCATCCGAAGGAGGAGGAATGGTCTTTCGCCGGTCCGTTCGGCCATTACGACAAGGGCCAGCTCCAGCGCGGCCTCAAGGTCTACACGGAAGTCTGTGCAGCCTGTCATTCGATGAAGCTCGTGCCTTTCCGCACGCTCCACGAGCTCGGCTATTCCGAGGCGCAGGTGAAGGCCTTCGCCGCGAACTACGAGGTCCAGGATGGTCCCGACGCCAGCGGCGAGATGTTTACCCGCAAGGCGGTTCCTTCCGATTATTTCCCGTCGCCTTTCCCCAATGCTGAAGCCGCGGCTGCTTCCAACAATGGCGCGGCTCCGCCCGATTTTTCGCTGATTGCCAAGGCCCGCTCAGTCGAGCGCGGCTTTCCGCAGTTCGTTTTCGACATTTTCACGCAATATCAGGAAAGCGGCCCGGACTATATCCACGCACTGCTGACCGGCTATGAAGAGCCGCCGGCCGGTTTCCAGGTGCCGCAGGGGGGGCATTATAACCCTTACTTCAATGCTGCCGCCGTCCTTGCCATGCCAAAGCCGCTCTCTGACGGCCAGGTGACCTATGACGACGGTGCGCCGGCGACAGTCGACCAGTATTCGAAGGACGTCACCGCCTTCCTGATGTGGGCAGCGGAGCCGCATCTCGAGGAGCGCAAGCGCACGGGCTTCATGGTCATGATCTTCCTGGCGATCTTCACGGTGCTGATCTACCTGACGAAGCGCTCGATCTACGCTAATAAGGAACATTGAGCGGTTCCCGCCGGATTTCGAAAGGCGGCCTACGGGCCGCCTTTTTTGTTGGTTCCGCCCCTGGCAATTGCTAGGGTGCGGCCAGTTTCATGCGTTCGCAGATATGGATTTTCCATGAACAATACGACTTCGGAGCTCGCAGCCAGCATCCGCTCCATTCCTGACTATCCCAAGCCCGGCATAATCTTCCGCGACATTACAACGTTGCTCGGCAACCCTCGGGCTTTCCGCCGGACGGTCGACGAACTCGTGCAGCCCTATGCCGGCACGAAGATCGACAAGATCGCCGGCATGGAGGCGCGGGGCTTCATCCTCGGCGGCGCGGTGGCGCACCAGCTTTCCTCAGGCTTCGTACCGATCCGCAAGAAGGGCAAGCTGCCGCACGAGACCGTGCGCCTCGCCTACAGCCTGGAATATGGCGTCGACGAGATGGAGATGCATCGCGATGCTGTCCAGCCCGGCGAGAAGGTGATCCTGGTCGACGACCTGATCGCCACCGGCGGTACCGCGGTCGGCGCGACGAAGCTATTACGCCAGATCGGTGCGGAAGTGGTCGGCGCCTGTTTCGTCATCGACCTGCCGGATCTTGGCGGCCGCAGGAAGCTGGAAGAGCTCGGCGTCGTCGTGCATACGCTGGTCGAATTCTCCGGCCACTGAGCCCTAGAGCGGTTCAGCCTTTAACGGAAGTGCAGGACCGCTCTAGGCTTTTGCTTTTTACGCAATTCCGGACGGAAAACCGCTTCGCACTTTTCCTGGAATTGCTCCAGTCCTCCTGCCTGCGGCGTCAGTCGAATTCGAGCACGCTGCTTTCGAAGCGGATGACGGCATCTCCGTTTTGATTGACGCCCTCGCAGAGGATGGTGTTGAGGTGCCATCCCGGCCGCGACGCGAGCGCTCGGCTGGAGAGGAAGGCGACGGAATAGGTCACGACGTCGCCTGCGAAGACCGGCCGCAGCCATTGCAGTTTCTGGAAACCGGGTGAGGGGCCGAGGTTCGGCGACGCCAGGCCGTTTTGCGCGAGTGCGGCGCTCTGTCTTTCCCAAAAGGCAAGGAAGGTTCGCATCCAGGCGGCGGTGGTGTGCCAGCCCGAGGCGCAGAGACCGCCGAAGAGGGTGTCCTTGGCGACTTCCTTATCGACGTGGAAACGCTGTGGGTCAAAGCGTGTCGCGAAACGTATGACGTTTTCCTCGGTAAAAGTATAGCTGCCGATCTCGGCCTTCTCGCCAACCGCGTAAAGCTCGGACATCCTCATGCTGATGTCTCCGGGTTTATGCCGATATCGGCTGGCCGGGCGCGCATGCCGAACATGACCGAATTCTCCGAGACGCAGACGAGTTCGCCGCGCTGGTTTTCCACCTCGTGGCGAAACTTGACGATGCCGATGCCGGGGCGCGATCGCATCGGCCGGGCTTCAAGCACGATCGAGTGGCCGGACAGCGTGTCGCCGGCAAGCACCGGCTTTCGCCATTCCATCAGATCGACGCCGGGCGCACCCTCGCAGAGCGAATGCAGCACATAACTGTCGGCCATCATGCGCATGAACATCGAAGAGGTATGCCAGCCGGAGGCGGCAAGGCCGCCGAGAATGCTGGCGCGGCCGGCAGCCTCATCGAGATGCATCGGTTGCGGGTCGAATTCGCTTGCGAACTCAATGATTTCCTCGGTGGTCACCGGCTTCGGGCCAAGCGCGAAGCGGCGGCCGGGCTGGAAATCCTCGAAGGAAAGCTTTTCTGCCGACATTCGCTCCTCCCGCCATATGCAGCGCACAATGCTTACAATAGCATCCGCGCGGGCTCAATGATTCCGGGGAGATAAACCGGCATGACTGAACTAAGGTCGATACTCGACGAGGCCGTGCGCCAGGAGCTGATTTCGCCGGAGGCGGGCGGGCGTCTTCTGCCGTTCCTGACAGAGCGCGGGGTCGCCGTCATCGAGGGTGGGGTCGCTGAGGCACAGCCGGCAATGGAAGCGGAGGGGCAGGCCTCCTGGTCGGATACCGAGACGCCGCGCTTCGTGCGCGGCTTCCACGACGTGCTGATCACCATTGGCGTCGTGGTGGCGCTCGGCGGCCTCTGGGGGCTTGCCGCACTTTATGCCGTGCTGCCTGCGATCATCGTGCTTTCGGAAATCCTGGTGCGCCGCCAGCGGCTCGCTTTGCCGGCCGTCAGCCTGACGATTGCGCTGCTCTGCTGGACATTCCTGCTGATGTCCTTCTTCTTCAAGCCGGGAACATCAGTCTTCAATGATATCGGGGCGGAGGCGACGCAGTTCGTCGCCGGCTTCCCGATCATTCTCGGCCTCTATTATGCCCGGTACCGCGTGCCGCTGTCGCTGGCGCTCTGCATCACCTCGGCCCTTGCGCTGGTGCTCACCCTGCTATTGCGCCTCATGCAATGGGCGAGCGGCGATCCGCAATTCTTTGCAACCCATCCCCTGCTGCTGGCGGTGGTCTTCCTCGTTTGCGCGATCGGGCTGTTTGCAACGGCGCTCTATTTCGACCTCGGCGACCGGTTGCGCCGGACGACACGCTCCGATATCGCCTTCTGGCTTCACCTCGGCGCGGCACCGGCTCTGCTCTTCAGCATAAGGCTGCTGATGTCGTTCGACGGCAATTTGCTCGATGTTGCCCAGGCGGTGTCGATCAAGACGCCGATCATCGTTATCAGCGTGGTGGTGTTGATACTGATCGGCCTTGTCATCGATCGGCGCGCCTTCGTCACGTCAGGCCTGCTGTCGCTCGGTTTTGCGATCTACGGCATTTTCCGGCAGGGGAGTGCGACGGTTGACACCTATATCTTCACGACGCTGATCGTCGTCGGAGCGATCGTGCTCATCATCGGTACCGGCTGGATGCCGCTGCGCCGCATTGTGCTGCGGGCGCTGCCTGCCGCCATTTCGCAAAGACTGCCGCCGGCCGTCTTAGGAGCAACCCCGTAAATCTTACGATTTCGCCCAAACCGCTGAGCGATTTGGGCGAAATGAATTGATCGGGATAGCGGCAATTTCCGTTCAGGTGTTGAAGCGGAAGTGGATGACGTCGCCGTCCTGGACGACGTATTCCTTGCCTTCGTCGCGCGCCTTGCCGGCATCCTTGGCGCCGACTTCGCCGTTGTATTTGATGTAGTCCTCATAGGCGATGGTGTTGGCGCGGATGAAGCCGCGCTCGAAATCCGAATGGATGACGCCGGCGGCCTGTGGCGCCTTGGTGCCGCGTTCGATCGTCCAGGCGCGCGTTTCCTTCGGGCCGACGGTAAAATAGGTAATGAGGTGGAGCAGCTTGTAGCCGGCGCGGATCAGCCGGTCGAGGCCTGCCTCGTCAAGGTCGAGGGCGGAGAGGAATTCCTTGGCTTCCTCCTCAGGAAGCTGGGCGACCTCAGACTCGATCGCCGCCGAGATGACGACGGTTTCGGCACCCTGTTCCTTCGCCATGACGGCAACGGTTTCGGTGAATTCATTGCCGGTCGAGGCATCGCCTTCGGCGACGTTGCAGACGTAGAGCACCGGATGCGAGGTCAGAAGGTTGAGGCTCTTGAGGATGACGATTTCTTCCGCATCGAGCGTCGACAGCAGCGCGCGCACCGGCTTGCCTTCGTTGAGCAGCTTCAGCGAGGCTTCCATGATCGGCAGCATCGCCACCGAATCCTTGTCCTTGCCGGTGGCGCGCTTGCGTGTCTGCTCGGTGCGGCGCTCCAGGCTTTCGAGGTCGGCAAGCATCAGCTCGGTCTCGATCGTCTCGGCATCGGCGACCGGGTTGATGCGGCCCTCGACATGAGTGATGTCGCTGTCTTCGAAGCAGCGGAGTACATGGACGATGGCATCGACCTCGCGGATATTGGCGAGGAACTGGTTGCCGAGGCCTTCACCCTTCGAGGCGCCGCGCACCAGGCCGGCGATATCGACGAAGGAGATGCGGGTCGGGATCAGTTCCTTCGATTTGGCGATGTCGGCAAGCTTGCGCATGCGCGGATCGGGAACGGCGACTTCGCCGGTGTTCGGCTCGATGGTGCAGAAGGGGTAGTTCGCCGCCTGTGCCGCCGCCGTCTTGGTGAGGGCGTTGAAGAGGGTCGATTTGCCGACATTCGGCAGCCCGACGATACCGCATTTGAAGCCCATGGCTAAAACCTGCTGTTCTTGAATTCCTTGCTGGTGCCTATGGGATAAAGGAGCAATATGGTCAAGTCTTAGAGAGCTTTTAGTGTCGCTCACTTGCCGATGGATCGGTGCTGGCCTATTCTTGAAAGCGACGGAGATTTCGACGTATTGCGGATTTCACCAGAATGCCGGTCGCGGCTCGTATAGACGCAGTTGGCCTTCTCGGTGTCGAAGCCGGCGACAAGCCCTTGCCCGTTTGAGGTCGGGGGCTCCACCGGCTAACTGTCAAAAACTCGTCATCGACAATGATTAGATGGTTTTGAAGATTCCTGACCCCATGTCATCAACGGGTGGGTTTTTCCGATGAGTGACAATGACATTGCCCTGAAACCGAAGACCAAAGTGAAGCTCAAGCTGGACAAGCCGAAGCTCTACAAGGTCATTCTCGTCAATGACGATTATACGCCGCGCGAACTGGTGATCATGATCCTGAAGGCCGTCTTCCGCATGAGCGAGGAGACCGGCTATCGGGTGATGATGACGGCGCACAAGCTCGGTTCCTGCGTGGTCGTGGTCTGCGTCAGGGACATCGCCGAGACCAAGGCCAAGGAAGGCATCGACCTTGCCAAGGGCATGGGCTTTCCGCTGATGTTCACCACCGAACCGGAGGAATAGGCGCTTTCCGAGGGCCGCCTCGAATAAGGAGTCAGGGCCGGCGGATCTGATAGCCGGTCTTTACCTGCACGAAACCGCAATTCTCATAGAAGCGCAACGTTGCCGGATTCTTGGAGCCGGTAAGCAGCATCACCTTGTAGCATCCGTCGTTCCAGGCCTCGGCGACCGCGTGGCCGATGACGGTGCGGGCATAACCGCGCTTGCGATGATCGGCATGGGTGACGACGTTTTCGATGAGCGCATAGGGCGCGCCGTTTCGTGTCAGGTTCGGCACGACGACGCTTGTGACGGTGGCGACGGCGACCTCACCCGCAAAACCGATGAAGACGGTCATGCCTGGCTGGGCCAGGATGGCGGAAAAGCGTTCTTCGGCAATGGCCTCGTCAAGAACCGGATCGGTGGGGCTCAGGTGACGGTAAAGCGTCATGAGACCGGCGAGATCGCCGCGGGCAGCCGGGCGGATGATGACGTCTTGATCCGGCATCGGTCTCAATCGCCCTTTTTGCCGAACATCTTTTTCAGCATGTCGGCCATCGGGCCGGTGGCCGGCAACTTCGGCTGATTGTGGTTGCGGGCCTGACGGATATGCGACTGGCCGGCCGGCTTCTTCTCGACATCCTTCTTTTCTTTCGCCGGTTTCTCCTCCTCGGCCTTTCCGCCGAGCGCCAGCGCGATCTTGTTCATCAGCTGCGAATCTTCGTTTCGCACCAGCATGTCGGCATTGTCGGCGAGCGTGTCGAGAAGCGGCTCCAGCCAGGCCTTGTCGGCCTTGGCGAAATCGCCGAGCACATGGTTCTGCACCATTTCCTTGATGCCGGGATGGCCGATACCGAGGCGTAGCCGCCGGTATTCCCTGCCGCAATGGGCGTCGAGCGACCTGATGCCGTTGTGGCCGTTGTGGCCGCCGCCGGTCTTCAGCCGCGCCTTGCCCTGGGGAAGGTCGAGTTCGTCGTAAATGGCCACGAGATCGGCCGGCTGGAGCTTGTAGAAACGCATCGCTTCGCCGACGGACTCGCCGGAAAGGTTCATGAAGGTCTGCGGCTTCATCAGCAGCACTTTCTCGCCGCCGACCTCGCCCTCGGCGATCTCGGCCCTGAACTTCTTCGACCAGGGCGAAAAGCCGTGGCGCCGATGGATGGCGTCGACGGCCATGAAGCCGATATTGTGGCGGTTGCCGGCGTATTTGCTGCCGGGATTGCCGAGACCCGCGATGATCAGCATGGCCTGTCTTTCCTCGCTAAAGCATGTCGCGCAAAGTGTGCAGCGGTTTTGCGACAATCACATGCGTAAAAACAAAGACCTAAAGCGCGAGGAGCAAATCTGAAAGATCGCGACGCGCTTTAGAACTTCCCGCCGTTCACCACCGCGAAATGAAAGCAAAGTCAAGCGGAAAGGGCAGCTGTCTCCGGAGTCATTCCGACAGGTTCATGCCGTATTTCAGGAAGATCTGCTTCTGGTCGCCATCGGCGATCAGCTTGTCGAGAGCAGCCTGCATGCTGGCGAGCAGATCGTCCGGAAAGTTCTTCTCACAGGCGATGCCCATTGGCTGGGCGGAGAGCACGGTCACCAATTCCACCGGCTGGTCGGCCTTCAGTTTTTCGAAATAGAGTTCGGAGATCGGCATCATGTCGATGCGCCCGCCAAGCAGTTTGCGCAGCGTCGCATTGAAGTCGCTGGCGACATCGAGCTTGGTGAAGCCCTTCTCCTTCAGGATCGTCTCGGTGTAATCCTCGCGCTGGGTACCGATCGTATATTTCTTCGCTTCGTCCAGATTGCCGGCGGTGACGCCCGAGCCCTTTCGCGTGATCAGGATATTGCGGTCGATGAGCAGCGGTTCGACCCATTTGAACAATGGATCGCGCGTGCTGTTGTGGGCAGTCGCGAAGACGCAGGTCATCGGCGCCGTGCGAGCAAGGCCATAGGCGCGCGCCCAGGGCATGACCTCGATCGTGTAGTCGACGCCGATCGCGGCCATCACCTTTTCGACCTGCTCGACGGTGGCGCCCTTGATCTCCTTGCCTTCGCGATAGTTGAAGGGTGCATAGTCCTCGGTCGTGAACGTCACCGTTTGCGCATGGGCGGTGCAGGGCAGCGCCAGGCATGCGAGAAGCAGGAGCTTTTTCATCCGTATCATCTCCTTGGTTCTTCGTTCACGAGGCGCGTGCGATGGCCGATTGCGAGGCCGTCAGTTCCTCGATCAGCGTGGTGGCGTGCTGCGGACGATGGAAGAGATAGCCCTGGCCATAGTCAAGCCCCATCTGATGGAGCGTGCGGCATTCCTCTTCGGTCTCGATACCCTCGGCAATGACGGTGCAGTTCATCTTGTGGGAAAGTGTGGTGATGCCCTCGATCAGCATGCGGCTCTTCTGGCGCACGTCGTCGTCGCCGTCGTTGATCGCGCGGGTGAAGGACTGGTCGATCTTGATGATGTCGACAGGGAAGCGGTTGAGGTAGCTCAGCGACGAATAGCCCGTGCCGAAATCGTCAAGCGCGATGCGGCAGCCGAAGCGACGAAGTTCCGTGACGATCAAGCGGATCTGTGGGTTGTCGTGCATCAGCACGGCTTCGGTGATCTCGACGACGATGCGCTCGGGACGGATGCCGTGGCGACCGACGATGGCGGCAAGACGGGCCGGCAGCGCCGGCTCGAACTGCAACGGCGAGAAGTTGATGGCGAGATAGGTATCCTGCATGCCTGGTATGCGGGAAATCTTGGCGAGGTTGGCGACCGCCTTTTCCATGATGACGTTGCCGACGCGGACGATCTTTGCCGTTTCCTCGGCGACGCTGATGATCTCGGCCGGAGGCATCAAGCCTTTCTGCGGATGGTTGAGGCGCATCAGCGCCTCGAAACCTGATATGCCGCGGCCGTTCAGGGTGACGATCGGTTGCAGGAAGGCTTCGAACCAGTTGTCGATGAGGCCGGCTTCGATATTGGCCTCGATTTCGGCCCGGCTGCGGGCACGGTCGAGCATGGCATTGTCGAAGAGCTGCGCGCCGTTCTTGCCGTCGCGTTTCTTGGCATACATCGCCATGTCGGATTTTTGCAGCAGCTCGGCCGCGGTTGCAGCATGATGCGGATAGATGGCGATGCCGACGGAAGCGCTCAGATGCATGTCGGGGGCGAATGGCGTTTCGAAGATCGAGGCGATCTGCTCGCACATCACCTTGGCGCGGGTTTCGGCGTCCTTGGCCGGCAGCAGGATGGCAAATTCGTCGCCGCCGAGACGGGCCGCCTCGTCGGAGGGGGCAAGATGGATCTTCAGGCGCTCGACGAGCTCGACCAGCGCCGTGTCACCGGCGGCATGGCCCATATTGTCGTTGATCCACTTGAAACGGTCGAGATCGACGAAGAGACAGGCGAGTTCCTGGCCGGCGGCATCGGCGGCGGCGATCTTGTTGTCGAGGACGGCTTCGAAGCCCTGGCGGTTGAGAAGCCCGGTCAGGTGATCGGTGATTGCCTGGCGGTGGTTGCGGTCCTCGGAGGCCTTGAGTTCGGTCACATCGGTCATGACCGATAGCGAGAGGCGGTCCTGAGCGCCAGCTCCCGCCTCCGATTCCATGATGAGGACGTCCATGGTGCGGCCATCCAGGCAAACGAACTTGACGGTGACGGTCATGCCGCTTTCGGCTTGGCGGCGCTTGACGAATTTGTCGCGGGTCGCGGGAGTGACGAGATTGGCGAAGTTGCGGCCGATGACGGCGGCGCGGTTATAACCTGTGGCGAGCAGCCAATAATCGCTGACGGCGGTGATGCGGTCTTCCTCATCGAGCGAGAAGAGCATGGCGGGGGTCAGATTGTAGATATCGGTGGCGCGGCGGTGGGCGAGCTTCAGCTCCTTTTCCTCGCTTTCGAGCTTGGTCTGCATCTCGTTGAAGCTATGGGCGAGCCGTCCCATCTCGTCGTTCGACTGCCAGTCGACATGATGGCGGGAGCCCAACTGGCGGGTGGCCTCGATTGCCGCCGTCAGCCGCATCAGCGGCTGGATGACGAAGAAGCGGTTGCCGATCAGCGCTGTGCCGAAAACGGTCAGCACCGCGAAGATGAAGATCGAGATGAAGACGACCTCTTCCTGCTTCAGGCCGGAAAACAGGCCGAGCGCAGGATAATAGACGCTGATGCTACCGAGATTCTTCGGACCGTCGATGGTGTTATAGATGATGGCGCGCGACACCTGCACCAGCTTGCCGTCGAAGGAGCGCGGAATGGTGGATTGGCTGACGTCGAGCTGGCCCGACTGGTCACGCACTTCGACCTTGACGATGGCGCCCTGGGAAACGACCGTCGCGCTGATCTGGGTGACGCTGTCCTCATCAAGATCCCATAAGGGTTTGGCCAGCGCCTGGGCATTGGCGACAAGAAGAACGGAGATATGGTCGCGTATTTCCTTGTCGGCCCGTTCCGAGGAAAGAAAAAGGAAGAGAACAAAGAGGGGAGCGACAAAAACAAGCAGCGCTCCGCAAACTATCGCAAAAAATCTGTTCTCAACGGAATTGTTCATGGTTCCGTCTACTCCCCGGGCCGGCCGTATTTGCTGTCGCGCGTTGAGGCAGGCTTCTTCGCAGCTGACGGAGCATGCTTTCACGAATTTGTTAAATGTTGCTGAAACGGGGGCGTTTCCGGGCAATGAAAAGCCCGCTTTCCAGGGGAAAGCGGGCCATATGCTTTACAAATTGGTCGAAGCGATCAGGCTTCGGCTTCGCCTTCCGCGGCGCTCTCGTCGATGCCGGCAGCCGGAGCGATAATCGTCGCGATCGTGAAGTCGCGGTCGATGACCGGGGTGACGCCCTTCGGCAAGGTGACTTCCGCGATATGGATGCTGTCGCCGATCTTCTTGCCGCTGAGGTCAATGTTGAAGAACTCAGGGATCGCATCGGCCGGGCAATGAACTTCGACTTCATGGCGAACGATGTTCAGAACGCCGCCGACTTTGAGGCCCGGGGATTTCTCTTCGTTGATGAAGTGAACGGGGATTTCGACGGTCACCTGGGTGTTGCCGGAGACGCGCAGGAAATCGACATGCATGGTGAAGTCACGGACCGGATCGAGCTGGTAGTCCTTCGGCAGAACCTTGTGCTTCTTGCCGTCGACGTCGATCGTCGCCACGGTGGTCATGAAACTACCGGCGTGAATGCGCTTCGTCACCTCATTGGTGTTGAGAGCGATGGAAATGGGGGCCTGCTTGTCACCATAGATGACAGCGGGAATCAAACCGTTGCGGCGAAGTTCACGGGCGGACCCCTTACCAACCCGTTCGCGCGCCTCGGCCTTGAGCTCGTAAGTTTCCTGGCTCATGGCTATTCCTTTCGAGGTTATTTGGAGAGTTCGGCGGCGGGCAAAAGCCTTGTTCCGACGAACCGGAGGCGGTATGACCCGACCTCATCCGCGTTGCCTCCAAGGGTGTCTACACGGACCGGTGGCCTATATTATAAGTCGATCGGAAACGCAAGTTGCGGATTCAGGCCGTTTTCCGGCTATACAAGCGCTCCGGCAAGCCGAAAGCGCAGTCGGAATCGAGGCGCTTCTATCTCACGGCTCCGCAAGCAACAAGATTCAGCAATTCCCGCTCCGGTCGAGGTTGACATCGGCGCGCTTCCCCTTTTTGGATGCCGCATTCAAAAAGCGGCTGAGGAGAAATCGTACTATGCGTCTCAAACTTGTCACGGCAACGAGCTTGCTGGCACTTTGCCTTGTCACCACGGCCCAGAGCGCCGAGATCAACCAGGACGGCGCCAATGCGGTCAAGGACACTCTGACGAAGCTGCTTCCCGAGGATATGGCAAAGAGCGGCTTCATCAGCGTCAATCCGGCCGGCACGCGCTACGAGATCATCTATGATCTGGCGAAGCTGCTGACCAAGGTCGATCCGGCGAAATTCGCGATCAGTGGGCTGACGCCGTTCTCGACGTTCGCCACGCCCCTCGACAGCGGGCTCTGGAATATCGAGGGTGACAACAAGCTCAACGTCTCTGGCCATTTTAAAGACCCGGATCAGAAAACAACGAATTTCACCTATTCCATCGCTTCGATCGTCTACAGCGGTGTTTTCGACCCAGCAATCAGCTATCTGCGCTCAGGCACCTTCGCGATCAAGGACGTCAAGGTCGCCAGCAAGTCTGAGATTGCAGAAGTCAGCGCCAGAATCGCCAGCATGGACCACAAGCTGAGTTCGACGGACAGTTCAGGCGGCAACGGACGTATCGATTTTGTCGGCAGCGCCTCGATGTCTGGTTTTGTCGAGCAGGTTTCCAGTCTGCAAATGCCGCCCATCGAACTTCGTGCCGGCTCAATCAATGTCGATGCCAAGGTGAACGGCCTGCCGGCGAAGCAGATTCGCGAGATGGTCTTCTTCGCGCTCGAGCATCTCGATGAGAAGGAATTGAGCGCGGAAAATACCGACAAGATAAAGGCAATAGTGAAGGAAGCTTTTCCGCTTCTGACCTCGTTCAGCGAGACGATCGGGATCAACGACCTGGCCGTCATAAACGAGATGGGCAAGGGCGGTGCCAAGGCATTCGGCTACAACCTCGCCATCGAAGGGCCGAGCGACGCCATGCGTTTCGGCTTCGGCATGAACGCCCAGGAGATCAGCCTCGACACGCCGCTAATGCCGGCAAATTATGCGCCATTCATGCCGACCAATTTCGATTTTCAGCTCGCTGTTCCGAACCTGGATTTCGCAAGCTTCGGCGACGCCCTCATGGCGGTGGATTTCAATGACAAGGCACCCGAGAAGACCGGCGAGGAGATGGCGAAGAAACTCTTCCGCGACGGCCTGCTTATGGTGGAGTTTCCGAAGGTCAGTGCCAAGTCTGAGGTCTACGACCTCGACATGACGGGCAAGATCGAGGGGCGGATCGACACCGAGAAGGACTATTCGATGGAGGCGACGATCCTTGCCCGCGATCTCGACAAAACGATTGCCGCGGTTCAGGAGCTTGCCAAGACGGATCCTGATCTCAACCAGGTCTCCTTCGGCATCATGATGGTGAAAGGTTTCGCCAAGACCGATGCAGATGGCCGCTCGCGCTGGGACATCAGTGTCAGCCGGGATGGTGCAGTCGCCGTCAACGGCCAGCAGATCAAGGGGCCGGATGGTCTGGATCAGGATCAGGGGCTGCAGACTGAGCAGGAACCGGATCAGGGGCAGGATGCGGCACCTGCGCCACCGCAGCAGCCTTGAGCGTTATCAATGGGGAATCAGAAGTGAAAGAAGCCGGCCTTGTGCCGGCTTTTTGCGTCTTACGTCGCAAGCTTCGCCGAGACCAACGATCGGGACGGCTGTCACGAACGCGGCTCTGCGACAATCAACGGTCAGCAATTCATGCGGTCCGAAGAGCTGTAATAGCTTGGTCCACCTGATGTAGAAATTGAAAGAGCCGATCGAATGCCGGCTCTTTTTAATCGAAGAGGCTGGAGACGGACTCTTCCTGAGCTGTTCGGCTGATGGCTTCGCCGATCAGAGGGGCCGTGGTCACGATGCGGATATTGTGCGCCGAGAGAACCGCCGTGGTCGGCTGGATCGAATCCGTGATGACGAGCTCGCGAAGCTTCGAGGAAGTGACGCGGGTGACTGCGCCGCCCGAGAGAACGCCGTGGGTGATATAGGCGGTGACGCTGGATGCGCCCTTGGCCAGCATCGCGTCGGCCGCGTTGCAGAGCGTGCCGCCGGAATCAACGATGTCGTCGATCAGCAGGCAGTCCTTGCCGGTGATGTCGCCGATGATGTTCATGACTTCGGATTCACCCGGCCGCTCGCGACGCTTGTCGACGATGGCCAGAAGACAGTCCAGCCGCTTGGCAAGCGCGCGGGCGCGAACCACACCACCGACGTCAGGCGAGACGACCACGACGTTGCTGAGGTCATAATGGCTCTTGATGTCGCGCGTCAGCACGGGCATGGCGAAGAGATTGTCGGTCGGAATATCGAAGAAGCCCTGGATCTGCCCGGCATGGAGATCGAGCGTCATGACACGGTCGGCGCCGGCTTCTGTAATGAGGTTCGCGACCAGCTTGGCGGAGATCGGCGTGCGGCCGGAGGCGCGGCGGTCCTGACGCGCATAGCCGAAATAGGGAAGGACGGCGGTGATGCGGCGGGCTGACGAACGACGCATGGCGTCGATCATGATCAGCAGTTCCATCAGGTGGTCGTTTGCGGGAAAAGCGGTCGGCTGCACGAGGAAAACGTCCTCGCCGCGCACATTTTCCTGGATTTCCACGAAGATTTCCTGATCGGCAAACCTTCGAACACTGGCTTTCCCCAAGGGAACATTGAGATAGTTGCAGATCGCTTCGGCGAGTTGCCGGTTCGAATTGCCCGCGAAAACCTTCATTTTGGTCCGCCTGTTACGCGCTGATAGCCGCGCTTTTTAGTCAGCTTCCCCGTGAATGCAAGGGCAAAGGCGCCACAGGCTTCCATATTTGCAAAAAGTTTGTGACTAACCGCCCTGAGCCTGCCGCCAGGAAGAGAATTCTGCGATGGTTTTCGAGGCGATCTGCTGCATCACCGAGGCCGGAACGCCCGCCCATGGATCGGCCGCGGCCGTCGGCACGCTTTCTTGTCCCTGGATGCGGTGCAGGCGGCCCCCGCCGCTGTCGAGAATGTCCCAGACATAGACCACGGTGACCTTGCCGTCGTCGCTGAAGGCGGAGAGGTAGCCCTTGAGGATGTAGTCGCTGCTCGCGTCGTTCGAACTCTTGATGGAAAGGCCGTGCGCGCGCGCTTCGGCACCGAGCTGGCGCGAGAGCGGTGTCACGGCCTGCACCGGCGCGCCGATGATCGGTAGGAAGCGCACGGTATTGCCGCGGGCGGAGGAGGAACTGGGGGGGAGGGCGGCGCTCTGCTGCGGCTGTTGCGCCTCGGCCGGCGGAGCCGGCTGTGCGGCAAGCTCACCACTGGCCGCCGGCGGGGGCAGCGATTGTCTGTCGATCGGGGCAGAGGCGGCCGGTGAGGAGCCGCTTCTCGACAGGGCGTCTGCCTGTTCCTGCATCGTCGTCGGCGCCGCGCCGGTGCCGGGTCGATAGGCCCGCTGCGACTGATCATAGGCTGGATGGTAGCCGCCCTGCTGCGAGCTTCCCGAGAAACTCGGCTGGCGGGTGCCTGCCAAGCGCTCGGCCTCGCTCTGCGTCACCGGGCTCGACGGGGCGCCCCCGGAGGAATTGCCGATGTCGACCTGCGGCGTCAGCGCATCGGTCGTGTTGCAGGCTGTCAGTAGAGCCATGACGAACAGGAGCGTGGGCACAATCGCAGCTCGCGTCATCCCTTGGTCCGTCCTTCCCGCAATCGCAATCAGCCCCACCCGAATTTATGCGGGTGGGGACGGTCGTCTGTCAATTCCGGATTCTCACCGGTCAGAGCCCGATGAAATCGAGCGGATGGCGGGATAGCGCGCGCGGCGCATCCGCAGTCGTCAGATAGGTCTGGCCGAGCGTCATCGCCGTGCCCGTATCGGAATCGGCGATGATCATGTGCACGAAGAGCGACATGTTCGGCTCGATCGGCTGCGGATTGCCGACATGGAACATCTGATGCTCCATCCAGGAGGGCGAGAAGCGGGCGCCGAGCGAATAACCACAGGCATTCAGCCGGTGGCGGGCCAGGCCGCGCTCGTCGATGATCCTGGCATGCATGTCGAAGACATCGCCGAAGGTCTGGCCGGGCTTGAGCACGGTCTCGATCGCTTCGATTGTTTCGCGGCAGGCGTTGTAAAGCTCGCGGTGGCGATGCGTCGGCTCGCCGATGACGATCGTGCGCATCATGGCGGCATGGTAATGCGCATAGGCGCCGGCCCATTCGAGCGTCAGTTGGTCGTTGGCGTCGAGCTTGCGGCGGCCGGCCTTGTAGCGGCAAAGCAGGGCGTCGGCGCCGGAGCCGATGATGAACTCGTTGGCGGGGTAGTCGCCGCCGCCGGAAAAGATCGCGCCCTGCATGGCGGCGAGGATATCGGCCTCGTCGGCGCCGGGTTTTGTCAGCCGGATCGCGGCATCGAGCGCATCGTCGGCGAGAACGGCGGCACGCTCGACATAGGCGACCTCCGTCGGGCTCTTGATCAGGCGCAGGCGGCTGACGAGGTAGGAGGCGTCGACGATCTGGCCGAAGGTGGTCAATTGCGCGTCGAGCAGCCGGGCGACGCGGCCGGTCATGCCGTGCGTATCATATTCGATGCCGATGCGGGCGCCGAGCAGGTCCATCTCGACCAGCAGGTTCTTCAGGTCGAGCGTCGGGTCGGCATTGACCCGGTCGACCCAGATATGGATGTCCTCGAGGATCGAGGTATGCCTGGCCTGGCGAAGATCGGCTGAGCGGGTGATCAGCGCCATGGTGCCGTCGCTCTTGACGACCAGCGTCTGGAAGAAGCAGTAGCCGAAGGTGTCGTAGCCCGTCAGCCAATACATGCTTTCCTGGGCGAAGAGCAGCAAGGCGTCGAGCTTTTCTTCCTTCATCTTCTCGGTGAGGCGCGCAAGCCGGCTTGCGAATTCGGCCTTTTCGAAGTGCAGTGCCATTCTGCTCAAGTCTCCCTAATTGATATCGCGGAAATCTGGCGGCCGTAATCCGGCTCCTTGCGATGTGTCGTCCTGCGGTAGGAAAAGAAGCGCTCGTTGTCCACATAGGTGCAGAGGCCGAGGCTTTCGGCACGCACGCCGGCTTTCGTCAGCCGGTCGACGGTCAGCGCCGGCAGGTCGAACATAGCGTGGCCGGGCGTTGCGGAAGGCACGAAATAGCGCTCGTCCTCCGGGTTTTCGGCGACGAAACGCTCGACGAACTCAGGGCCGACCTCATAGCTCGCCTGGCTGATCGAGGGGCCGAGGCAAGCGACGATGCGAGCGCGGTCCGCACCGAGCGCCTCCATGGCGGCGATGGTATTTTCGAGCACGCCCGTCAGCGCGCCCTTCCAGCCGGCATGGGCGGCGCCGATGACGCGATTGTCGGGGTCGGCAAACAGGATGGGTCCGCAATCGGCGGCGAGCACGCCAAGCGCAATGCCAGGGGTGCGGGTCACCATCGCATCCGCGTCGGGGCGGGCGCCGTCGTAATCGGCGCCGATCGTCACGACATCGGCGGAATGGACCTGATGCGTGGTTGCCAGCCGCTCGACCGGCAAGCCGAACCAGGCGGCGACGCGACGGCGGTTTTCCAGGACCTTGTCGCGTTCGTCGCTGGAGCCGAGGCCGACGTTAAGGCCACGATACAGCCCCTCCGAAACGCCGCCGGCCCGAGTGAAATATCCGTGCCGGATCGTGGCGCCCGTCGCTTCGTTCAGCAGCGCGCTTTCGATCGGTGCGGGAGAGGCCGCGTCCTGCATCTGTGATTCCGGGGTTTTCGAGGGGTTTGTTATTATTCCAAGCGCATCGCATATGCGGCGCGCTTTAAGTTCTTGTTTCGGGCCGATGTTGAACCAGCCGCGTGCGCCCTGTCAATCCACCGGACGAAAGGGCATGAGATCGAGGGGGGGATAGGAGACCGCCATCACCTTGAACAGTTCGCCCATCCGGCCTTCACCGGCGCCGGCGAGCCTTTCGACCGCCGCCTGGATGACCTGCTGGGTTTGCGGTTCGCGATCGCGGCCGAGCGCGGTTGCGCGCTCGATGATGCCGAGGCCGGTCAGGAAATCACCCTGATGCAGGGCGCCGTTCAGATGGAGGCCGGCCGCAAGTGCCGTTTCGGCGAGCTGCTGGAAGTCGACATGGCTCGTCAGATCGGCTTCGCCGGGATGGGCGAGCGGCGGGTCGAATTCATGCATGCGCACGGCCTGCAGCGTATCTCCGAAACCGGTGACGAGATGGCCGTAGTCGATCGTAAGCGCCGTGCCGCCGAAGGCGCGCAGCCGCTCGCAGATCGCCATCATCACCGCCTGGCGAGCAGGCGAGATCTCGAAGAGCGTGCCGACCGGCACGTTCTGCACCGGTTCGGGCAGCAAGGTGGGATCGAGGCCGGCGACGCCGGCGGCGAAAGTCAGCTCGCCATCGGCGTCGATACCGACCATGCGCTCACGGAACCCCGTTGGCATGCGGACGAACTGGCGGATCGGGATGGCGTCGAAGAGTTCGTTGGCGGCAATCAGCGTGAAGCCGGGCGGTACTTCGTCGAAGCCATCGTGCCAGGTGATCTTGTCGCCGTGGGGTTCGAGCGTCTGGCTCTGAACGTCGCGCAGGCGCTCGCTGGTTTCGACGAGATGCACGGTCATCGCGTCGAAAAGCGGTGGAGCGATGCGGGAAATGACGCGCAGCATGTCGGCCATCATGGTGCCGCGGCCGGGGCCGATCTCGACGAGGCGGACGTCTGTCGGTGTGCCATGGCGCTGCCACGCATGGACGATGAAGACGCCGATCATCTCGCCGAAGATCTGGCTGACTTCGGGCGCGGTGACGAAATCACCGGAACGGCCGAAGGGCTCGCGGGTGCGGTAATAGCCGTGTTCGGGGTCTGCGAGGCAGAGCGAGAAATAATCGGTGACGCTGATCGGGCCGTTGGCCTGGATAATCGCCTTGATCTTTTCGCCTAGAGCGGTGGTCATGTCGCGCGTCCTGCCGTTTCAGAGCTGCAGCGCAGCCTGGCGGCGGGCCCGCAGCATCGCCCAGAGGCCAAGCAGGATCATCGGGAAGGAGAGCACCATGCCCATGGTCAGCCAGTTCGTGCCGAGCAGGTAACCGAGCTGGGCATCAGGCTCGCGGAAGAATTCGACGAAGATGCGCGACAGCGCATAACCGCAGACGAAGACGCCTGTAATGAAGCCGGGGCTTTTCAGCGCGCGCATGCCATAGACGAAGGCGGCCAGCACCAGGAGCAGAACGATGCCTTCGAGACCGGCTTCGTAAAGCTGGCTCGGATGGCGGGCGAAGGGACCGCCGGTCGGGAAGACAACGGCCCAGGGCACGTCGGTCAACCGGCCCCACAGCTCGCCATTGATGAAATTGGCGATGCGGCCGAAGAACAGACCGAAGGGAACGACGGCGGCGACAATGTCGAACAGGCTCCAGACCGGGATGGCGTTACGGCGGGCAAAGAGGATCATGGCGATCGTCGTGCCGGTCAGACCGCCATGGAAGGACATGCCGCCGTTCCAGATCTCGAGCGCACGGACGGGAGTGCGCAGGACGGCGGGGAGATCATAGAAGAAAATATAGCCGAGACGACCGCCGAGGACGACGCCAAGCGCTGCCCAGACGATGAAATCATCGAGCTGCGTCTTTGATATCGGCGAGACGTTGCCGGGCCAGAGACTGTCATTGGCGGCGATGCGACGCGCATAGGCCCAGCCGAGCAGGATGCCGGCGACATAGGCGAGACCGTACCAATGAATCGCCAGCGGGCCGATCGAAAAGGCGATCGGATCGATATCCGGGAAAGGCATGATGGCAAGGAGATTGGCTGCTGTCGGCAAGGTTTTCCACCTGTTGAGTTGCGCGGAACATGCCGCTGCGATCCCGGACGGTCAAGTCCATTGTTCGTGATGGCCCGTTCCCGGCCGGTTCCGGCAAGCTTATCCCGTGTAAAACGCTTGCATCGTCGATGGCGAAGCCCTACCTCAATCCTCGAGGCCCTGAAGGGCTGAATTCACCTCATGCGAAGGGAGAAAAACGCCATGACGACCGGAACGAACCGCATCATGGACGAATTCGCCAAGCTGATGACCGATGCGGCCGGTGCCGCCCAAGGCGTCCGCAAGGAGATCGAAACCGCCTTCAACGCCCAAGCCGAGCGTTGGCTGAACAGCATGGACATCGTCAAGCGCGAGGAGTTCGAGGCCGTGCGCGAGATGGCGATCAAGGCACGCGACGAGAACGAGGCGCTTGCCGCCCGCATCGCAGCACTCGAGGCGAAGCTTGCCGGCGAGGGCGCTTAAGTCCCGATACGACACAGATGCGGCGTTGCCTTCATGCCACACGCCGCATCTTCCTTAAAAAAACCAGGTGAGTTTTCCACCTGTGGACACTGCCAAAAAAGCCAATTCGCAGAGTCGCTTATTCTCCCTTCTGAATTGAATTTCGAAGAGCCTTTCCACAGTGGTCGGTCCTATTTTCGGTTCGGGGGGCTGGCAGGGGACCAGGGGCGCTATACACTGATTTTAAATGATGATTCGAAGCGACGTGGTAAGCTCCGGGCAGGTTATCTGCGTTAAGTCTGGCAGCGGTTCAACGATCATCCGAGTGGTGGTTCCGGTATTTTGCGTGTGTCTTTCTTGTGTTCGTACACCAAGTTAGGTCGCATTCGTTCCGGTCAAGAAGGTGCTGCATGAACCTGATGGAATTGGAAGTCGAGCGTCAGTCGAACCCGGTCGATATGATCGAGTACGTTGCCTCCAACAACGACTGGTCGTTCGAACGGTCCGGCGAGGACGAGATCGCGATGACGGTCGAGGGCCGCTGGACGGACTACCACGTCTCCTTCTCCTGGATGGAGGAATTCGAGGCGCTGCACCTTGGCTGCGCCTTCGATATCAAAGTTCCCGACATCAGGGTCAACGAGGTGGTCAAGCTGCTCTCGGCGATCAACGGGCAGGTGCTGATGGGTCATTTCGACCTCTGGCGCCAGGAAGATGTCGTCATTTTCCGCCAATCGCTGCTGCTTGCCGGCGGTGCGGAGCCTACCAATCGCCAGGTGGAGGTGCTGCTTTCCAGCGCGCTTGACACCTGCGAGGCCTATTTCCAGGCATTCCAGTTCGTCGTCTGGTCCGGCATGGAAGCGACGAAGGCGATGGAAGCCGTGCTGTTTGAAACGGTCGGCGAGGCATAAGATGCCGACGAAGGCTTTCTCCTCGACACATCCCGTCGTTCTGATCGGTGCCGGAAACATGGGCGGGGCGATGCTCTCCGGCTGGCTGAAAAGCGGCGTTCCGGGCTCGGCCGTCATCGTTGTCGATCCGGGCCCGTCGCCGGCGATGCTTTCGACGATCAGCGAGGCTGGCGCGACCCATCTGACTGCGCTTCCTACGGATTTGAAGGCAAGCGTGCTGTTTCTGGCAGTCAAGCCGCAGGTGATGGAGACGGTGCTGCCGGCGGTGAAGAGTGCCATCGGGCCGGACACGGTCGTCGTCTCGGTCGCGGCCGGCAAGACGCTCGGTTTCCTCGAGAAACATCTCGGCAAGGCCGCCATGGTGCGGGCCATGCCGAACACGCCAGCCATGGTCGGGCGCGGCGTCACCGGTGCTTTTGCGAATTCAGGGGTCAGCGATCCGCAGCGCGAACGCGTCCATGCCCTTCTGCACGTCTCGGGGCCGGTCGAATGGGTGCCGGCGGAAGCCGATATCGATGCCGTGACGGCGCTTTCGGGCAGCGGTCCGGCTTATGTATTCTATCTCGTCGAATGTATGGCGGAGGCAGGCCGTAAACTCGGCCTGCAGGCGGACCTCGCCATGCGTCTTGCGCGGGAAACAGTCGCGGGGGCTGGTGAACTCATGCACCAGTCCCCCGACGACGCTTCGCGGCTGCGGGAAAATGTGACCTCTCCCGGCGGCACGACGGCGGCGGCGCTCGCCGTGCTGATGGCCGAAGACGGCATGCAGCCCTTGTTCGACGCAGCCCTTGCGGCGGCGCGCAAGCGAGCCGAGGAACTGGCTGGCTGACGGAGACCATATGGCAGAAGAGATCACCTACGCCGATTTCGAGCGTGTCGATATCCGCGTCGGCACGATCATCGAAGCCGGCCCCTTTCCGGAGGCGCGCAAGCCGGCGTTCAAACTCCTGATCGATTTTGGTCCTGACATCGGCATCAAAAAGTCCTCAGCGCAGATCACCGTGCATTATACGACGGAAAGCCTGATCGGCCGGCAGGTGCTCGGCGTCGTCAACTTCCCGCCGCGCCAGATCGGGCCGTTCCGCTCGGAAGTGCTGACGCTGGGATTCGAGGATGAGAACGGCGCGATCGTGCTTGCTGCGGTCGAACAGCCGGTGCCGAACGGCAGAAGAATGATGTGAGCGCGAGCTTACAGCTATTTGTTCCGGGCTTCACGTGGCAGGATCGGATCCTCCACGAGGTTTGATCTCCTGCAGGAATGGATTGCTTCGCCGCTCGTCGCCGATGCGGCTGCCGGGGCCGTGGCCGCAGATGAAGCCGACGTCGTCGCCGAGCGGCAATACCTTGTCGCGGATCGAATCGAGAAGCTGCTGATGATTGCCGCCCGGCAGGTCGGTGCGGCCGATCGAGCCGTTGAAAAGCACGTCGCCGAGATGGGCGAAATTCTGCGCACGGTTGAAATAGATGACGTGGCCGGGGGCATGGCCGGGCGTGTGATAGACTTCGAATTCATGGGCGCCGAAAGAGATCTTGTCGCCGTCCTTCAGCCAGCGGTCGGGCACGACGTCGCGCAATCCTGATATGCCGTATTTTTCAGCCTGGGTTTCGATCCGTTGCAGCAGCGGCAGATCGTCCTGCTGCGGGCCGACCACGTCGACGCCGAGGGCCTCCTTCAATTCACTGGCGCCGCCCGCATGGTCGAGATGGCCGTGTGTCAGCCAGATTTCATTGATGGTCAGGCCGTTCTGGGCGATCGCCTGCAGGATGAGCGGCACGTCGCCGCCGGGATCGACGACGACGCCTTCCTTGGTATCGGGATCGAAGAAGATCGTGCAGTTCTGCTGGAAGGGTGTCACCGGAATGATGCCGGCCTGGAGCATGCCCATATGTGCCTCGCTTCGTGTCTCTATTGCTTCGGGTATAGTCCGAAACCACGGCAAGGACAGCCGGAATCTTCCGCCATTGCGGCCTGCCTCACGGCAAAAAGACGGACTGAAACAAGAGTTTATGCCTCTCTTCGCCACTGCCGTAGAGCGGAAAAATCGAATTTTGTTTAATTCTTCAAGGTACTTGGATGAAATCTCCGACAAGCGGCGTTTCGCTGGGCGGAGTGCCGGGGAACATCGGGGAACCCCGCGCGTTGTCAGCGCATCGAAACCAAGGAGACGCTCACATGACGTTGAAGAGAAACATTCTGTTGGCTGGAGCCGCGCTCCTGGCGAGCGGCGGTCTTGCGCAGGCGGAGATGATGGCGACAACGGTCAATGATCTCAACGTTCGCGCCGGCCCGGGCCCGCAATATCCCTCGGTCGGCCTTGCCACCCGCGGCTCGACCGCGGTCCTCGACGGCTGCATCGAAGGCAGCCGCTGGTGCCGCGTCGACGTCAACGGCATGCGCGGCTGGGTCTATGCTGATTATCTGCAGGTCGATCATGGCGGCACGTCTGTTATCGTCGAACAGCACCGCGCCGAGATCGGCGTTCCCAGCGTGACTTACGAGTCGACCGCGAGTGTCGTTCCGGCCGATCCGCAGCCGGCACCGGGCGACGAGTTGCTCGGCCCCGTCGGTGCGGTCGAGACCATCACCCCACCGGAGACAGTCCGCACCTACATTGAGACCAATCCGGGTGAGACGGTGCAGCTCGGCGGTGACGTCGTCGTCGGCGCGGAAGTGCCTGCCGATGTCACCTTCCAGTCGATCCCGGATTACGAGTATCGCTATACCAGGATCAACGACCGGCCGGTGCTGGTCGATCCCGGTACACGCCGGATCGTCTACGTCTATCAGTGACGTGATCGACAGAAACGAAGCGAGGCGGACGTCGGACCGCCTCGTTCCGGGGCGGTTCTCCCTGCCTTAATCCCGCATCGGTTGATTTTTCTTAACGCTTTCCTCCGAAATATGATAATATACTAATATGCCGAAGGTTCGGCATGGATCGGCGGTCGGGGAGATCGCCAGAGGAGGAAATCATGGAAGCGCTACTTCCGCTCATCACCCAGTTGATTGCCGGTGCAATCGGCGGCAACGCCGCGAGCGCCGCTTTGAAGCAGCAGGCGACCAATGTCGTCGCCCGTACGATCGCGGGTGCGATCGGCGGCGTTGCCGGCGGTATGCTGCTCAGCATGGTCGGTGGGGAAGCGGCTATGACCGGCCTGATCGCCGACGGCATCGGCGGCTTGATCGGCGGCGGCATTCTCTCGACGCTCGCCGGACTGGTCATGGCACGGGCGCATAGATAAAAGGCCCGACGGGTCTGTATCTACAGCGCCGCACGTCTTTTCGAGAGCCGCAAAGGACGCCGTAGCTGCATCCTTAAATCGATTCCGATTTAAGGAATTATGCGGTAGCCGGACCGATTGCGTGAGGGGCTTATTCGGCGGCGACCGCCGCCGGATAGACTTCCTTCATGTGGTCGTTCATCCGTGTTTCGAGATCATCGACGGCGTGAAGCGATACGGGCCGATTTCGGAAACCGGGTTGATGACGTCTGGCGGGTGATACCGTTCAGAAAGCAACCCGGGGTCGGCGTGTGAATGACGCCATCCTTGATGAAGAAGATGTTGGCGCCGGTCGCATCAGTGACCTGACCGAGATAATCGAGCATCATCTCCCCAGACTCCTCCGGCGCTTCACGCCCCATGCCTGTTGATTGTTATCCCCATTACGTTTTATCCACAGACGCAAGGGGAAATCGCGTATTGCGTCGGAGTGCCGGACGGGCCTTGTTTTCCGGGGAAATGCCAGGGAAATGAGAGGCCGTGCGGGCTCCCGCAGAGTTCGTGGAAGCTGATAGCGACGCAAATTTATGTCAATAAGGCTGACATATCTTCGCGAAAGCTTCCGGCAGCGCGCGGAAAAGAAAGGAAATGCCGAGTGTCACGACAGACCGGCCCGAAAGCAGGCAAGCCGGAGCCGCTAGCCACGCCGATGGAAGATACTGATATCATCGATTTCGAGATCATCGAGCTGTTCTTCTTCGCCTATCGCGACTTCGTTTCCGATCCTGACGCTATCCTCGAAAAGAGCGGCTTCGGCCGGGCGCATCACCGCGTCGTACATTTCGTCAACCGCAATCCCGGCATGACGGTAGCCGATCTTCTCGAAACGCTGAAGATCACCAAGCAGAGCCTTGCAAGGGTGCTGAAACAGCTGATCGACTCAGGCTATATTCGCCAGGTGGCAGGTCCTGAAGACCGGCGGCAGCGCAAGCTCTATCCGACGAAATCGGGACGAGAGCTGGCGCTTGCCCTTGCCGAGCCGCAATCGCGCCGCATTGAGCGGGCATTCGAAGGGGCTTCTGCGGAGGTGCGGGAGGGCGTAAAAGCTTTCCTCAGCGGCATGCGGGACAGACAGAAGGCGGATTGAATGGCGGTCAAGACAGATATTTCCGATGATGCGGCGCACTTGCTGGTGGTCGATGACGACTCCCGCATCCGTGCGCTGCTCAATCGTTATCTCGCCGAGAACGGCTTCCGCGTCACCGTCGCCGCCGACGGCGCCGAGGCGCAGCGCAAGCTTGCGGGTCTCGACTTCGACCTGATCATCATGGATGTGATGATGCCCGGCGAATCCGGCATCGAGGTTACCCGCGGGCTTCGCGCCATCAAGAACGTCCCGATCATCATGCTGACGGCGCTGGCAGAATCGGGCAACCGCATCGAAGGCCTTGAGGCGGGCGCCGACGACTATCTTTCCAAGCCCTTCGACCCGCGCGAACTGGTGCTGCGCATCAATAATATCCTGCGCCGCAACGCCGGCGGCGAGGGACCGAAGATCGAACAGGTGATGTTCGGCCCCTACACTTTCTCGCTGACCCGCAAAGAGCTGAAGAAAGCCAGCGAGGTGATCCGGCTCACCGACCGCGAGCAGGAGATCATGCTGCTCTTTGCGCGGCGCGCCGGCGACACGATCCCCCGCCATGAGCTGATCGGCAACGATACCGAAGTCGGCGAGCGGACGATCGACGTGCAGATCAACCGGCTGAGGCGTAAGATCGAGGACGATCCCGCCAATCCCGTCTGGCTGCAGACCGTGCGCGGCATCGGATACAGGCTGAGCATCGACTAAACTCAAGGTTCGGGACCGGCGCTGATGGTGACGATCGACAGCTTGCGGCGGGAAGACCGCACTTCTGCGCCGGGCTGGCGCTCGATCGTCCGCTGGCTGCGCCGGCGGCTGCCGACCGGACTTTACGCGCGCTCGCTGCTGATCATCATCATTCCGATGGTACTCCTGCAATCCGTCGTCGCCGCCGTTTTCATGGAGCGCCACTGGCAAATGGTAACGGAGCGGCTGTCGCTTGCGGTTACCCGCGACATCGCCGCGATCATCGAGATCATCGAGACCTATCCGCAAAATTCGGACTATAGCGAAATCATCCGCATCGCCCGCGACCAGCTCAGCCTGCAGATCTCGATCGAGCCGGACGGCGACCTGCCGCCACCGCGCGTCAAGCCGTTCTTCTCGATCCTCGACGGCATCCTCAGCGACGAGATCACCGACGAGATCCATCGGCCTTTCTGGATCGACACGGTCGGCAACTCGAACCTCGTCGAGATCCGCATCAAACTCGACAACAAGATCCTGCGGGTGCTGACCAAGCGCAGCCAGACCTATGCCTCGAACACGCACATCTTCATCGTCTGGATGGTCGGCACCTCGCTGGTGCTGATCGGCATCTCGATCCTCTTCCTGCGCGGCCAGATCCGGCCGATCCTGACCTTGGCGCGCGCGGCCGAAAGCTTCGGCAAGGGGCAGAAGCCCGATAATTTCTATCCGCGGGGCGCCGACGAGGTGAGGCGCGCCGGCCTTGCCTTCATTTTGATGCGCGAACGAATCGAACGGCAGATCGAGCAGCGCACCGCGATGCTCTCCGGCGTCAGCCATGATCTGCGCACCATCCTCACCCGCTTCAAGCTGCAGCTGGCGCTGGCCGGCGACAATCCCGACCTGCATGGCCTCAACGATGACGTCAACGACATGCAGACTATGCTGGAGGCCTATATGGCCTTCGCACGCGGCGAGGTCGAAGAGGATGTCGGCGAGTTGAGACTCAGTGAGATCTTCGCCAAGCTGGAATCCGATTTCGCCCTGCACGGCAAAAAACTCAGCTATTCGATCGAAGGCGATGACGATATCTCCGTCAGGCCGAACGCTTTCATGCGTCTCGTCACCAACCTTGCCTCGAACGCGCGCCGATATGCCGATAGGCTCGACATCGAGGCCAAGCACAATGCCAAATGGCTTACTGTCATCTTCGACGATGACGGGCCTGGCATTCCCGAAAAGAACCGTGAGGACGTGTTCAAGCCGTTCTTCCGGCTGGATACGGCGCGCAACCTCGATGCATCAGGCACCGGCCTCGGCCTGGCGATTGCCCGCGACATCGCCCGCAGCCACGGCGGCAACGTCACGCTCAGTGACAGCCCGCTCGGCGGGCTGAGGGCCACGATCCGCATCCCCGCTTAGGCACGGGCGGCCGTCAGCTTCACGGCTTTGCGTGCATCGAAATCGTCCAGGTGTTCGACGATCCAGCGCCAGAGCGCGGCGACCTGCATGAGGAGGTCGCGTCCGAGCGGCGTCAACTCATATTCGACGCGCGGCGGCACTTCGGGATAGAGTGTGCGGATGACGAGGCCATCTCCTTCGAGGGTGCGTAGCGTCTGCGTCAGCACTTTCTGGCTGATGCCCTCGACCCTCTCCATAAGGCGCGAGAAGCGCAGGGGTGCGCCGGCATCAGAGAGCACATGCAGGATGCGCAGTGGCCATTTCGCTGCCGCCCGCTCGATCAGTTCGCGGGCCCGCGCATCCTGTTCGTCCGTCATGCTGCTGCAGAAATCGAACATGTCGCTGCTCACGTCAGTTACCTCAAGGTGTGTATAGATCGTCTGGGTACCTTCTTTCGATTGGATACAATAGACCATACATGAGCAGGGAACCAAAGAAGGAGGGTTTCCGATGTCCAGGGTCTGGTTGATAACGGGGAGTTCGCGCGGTCTCGGCCGGGCGCTGGCGGAGGCGGTTTTGGCCTCCGGCGACAATCTGGTGGCGACAGCGCGCGATCCCGGCCGGCTTGCCGATCTTTCCGAGCGGTATGGCGATCAGGTGCTGACGCTGGCGCTTGACGTGACCGACGAGGCGGCGGCAGCGGCGGCAGTCGAGGCGGGTGTGAAGCGGTTCGGGCGCATCGACGTGCTTGTTAACAATGCCGGCTACGGCAATGTCGGCTCGATCGAGGATACCAGCCTTGCCGATTTCCGGGCCCAGATCGAGACCAACCTCTTCGGCACGATCATCATGACCAAGGCAGTCATCGCCCTGATGCGCGGGCAGGGAGCGGGGCACATCATCCAGTTCTCATCCGTCGGCGGCCGGATCGGACCTGCCGGGCGCGGCGCCTATTCGGCGGCGAAATTCGGTGTCGAGGGTTTTTCCGAGGTGCTGGCGAAGGAGGTCGCGCCATTCGGGATCAAGGTGACGGTGATCGAGCCCGGCGGCTTCAGGACCGATTTCGCCGGCCTCTCGACGGTTCTTGCCGAAGGGCGGCAGGACTATGCGGAGACGGTCGGCGCCACCGTGCGCTTCCAGCGTGAATACGATGGTCGCCAGCCTGGCGATCCTGCCAAAGCGGCTGCGGTCGTCATCCACATCGCCGGTCTCGAAGAGCCGCCGTTCCGGCTGCTGCTCGGCAGCGATGCGCTACGCAATGTCGAAAAGGCGGATGCGGCGCGTATCGAGGCCGATCGTGAATGGCGCGCCGTCAGCGTCTCGACCGATTTTGAGCCGGATGCCGAGGCAGGACCGATGCCTTGGGAAAAGAAGGCCGGTTGACGAGGCAAAAACAAAAGCGCCGCTGAGAAGCGGCGCTTTGTAGCAGGGATTGTTGTGAAATCAGCCGGCGGTGCAGAAGTGGCTGCGGCCGTCATAGCCGATGTAGGTGCCGCTGCGCGGATCGAAGGAGCGGTAACGGTAGGAGCAGTAGCGCTGCCATTGCGGCGACCAGGGCTCAACCGCCGTGCGAACCGGCGCGTAATATTGCGGCTGGTCGACATAGACGCGGCGGGGCGCGCGATAGACCGGAGCGGGCTCGGAGTAATCCGGCTCGTAGGCCGGGTCGATGTAGCGCCGCTCTTCGTAAACCGGACCGTTATTGGCATTGGCGATGGCAGAGCCGACGATCAAGCCGGTCGCAAGGCCGACGGCGCCGCCGACCCACGCATCGTTGTTGCCGTGATTGCCATGGCGCCAGTGGCGGTCGCGGGCCGACGCTTCACCGATGGCGGAAAGCGTGAGTGCGGCAGCGGTTGCCGTCAGCAAAAGGGTCTTGGCGAGCCTGTTCATAAGCATAATCCTAATCCCGGGAACCGAACGCCGGTCCCTTTCTCGATGGTCACAGTCGTACAGACCTGTAGCTGAACGAAGGCTGAACGACAAAACCCGGCATTGCTGCCGGGCTTCAACTCGAATTCTCCAGCCTTGTTAAGGGTTCAGCCCGCAATCTGCAGATTGACGGCCTTCGGCCCCTTGCCGCGGCGATCCGGCTCCGTGTCGAAGCTTACCTTCTGGTTTTCCGTCAGACCGGCCAGGCCGGAGGCCTGAACGGCAGAAATGTGAACGAAGATATCGGCGCCGCCCCGGTCCGGCTTGATGAAGCCGAAGCCTTTGTCGGTATTGAAGAATTTTACAGTGCCAGTCTCTGCCATGCCTCAGGTCCTTTTCTCTCTGCCCGCCATCCACACGGGCAGCATCATAGCATTGCCTCCTTGCAGGAGGTGTTGGCAGGCAATTCTTGAAATTTGAGAAAAAGGTCCCCTCTACCTCGGCCTGTTCCAGGCAGGACTTTCGCCCGCCATTTTTGGAACCGGCTGACCGGAATATTAGCGTTCCCGGCGCGCAAATACTTAAGGACTTCCCATGCTCGCAAAATGCCCGAACGCGCTGAGAGTGCTGCGATTAAAGGATTTTGGCAAGCAAAAGTTTTCTAACGTGTCGTTCGGGGCACACTCCTCTCGATCTCCAATTTGCGCAAAAACGCAAAATTCCCTTCGCCGATAGGGAATGATTAACGTTTTATATCGTCTGCAATATAAGTTCCGAGCAGATTTTCCCAAAAATGCAACGTGAACGCGTCTCCCGCATCTGATAATTTTTTTTCCGATGGGTGACTCACCCATATTTGGACGCGTGTTCACGTAGCTGGCAGGCGTCGGCGGGTCAATCCCGGCACGAGTTCGACCACAAGCATAGCGATAAACATTAGCGCGCAACCTGCATAACCTGTTACCGGCATCGTTTCGCCGAGCAGCAGGGCTGCAAGCGAGGCGCCGAAGAGCGCTTCGGAAGAAAGAAAGATCGCGGCCTGCGAGGGCGTCGTGTAGCGCTGGCCGATCACCTGCAGCACAAAAGCCACGCCCGAGGAGAAGATGCCGACATAAAGGATCTCCGGCGCCGCGGCCTGTATTGCCGAAAGGCTGACTGGTTCGACGGCTGCGGCAACGGCCAGCGCACAGACTGCGGTGACGGCAAATTGCGTGGCGGAGAGTGCGAGCGGTCTTCCGGTCTCGGAAACGGTCGTGCCGGCAAGGGTGATCTGAATCGCCCAGAAGACGGCACAGACGACGGTCAGCAGATCGCCAGGTGTCAGCGCCGAGAGATGGCCGCCGGAGAGGAGATAGATGCCGGTGACCGCCATCAGCGCGCCCGGCCAGATGATCCAATGCGGGGCACGGCGCAGAAAGAACACGGCGATCAGCGGCACGAAAACAACGTAGAGGCCGGTGATGAAGCTGGAATTCGTCACCGTCGTCGTCTGCAGTCCGACCTGCTGCGTGGCTGCGCCGCCGAAAAGGGCAAGGCCGGTCAGGATGAATAGCTTGGCATGGCGTGCACTGGTCTTCTCCGTTGCCTTGCGCGCTTCAAAAAGGACAAAAGGCAGCACGGCCAGGGTGGCGACGGCAAAACGCAGGCCGATGAACCAGAAGGGGCCGATCGCCTTCATCGCCGTCGACTGTGCGACGAAGCCGCCGCCCCAGATGGCAGCTGCAAGCAATAGGAGGAGGTTCGCCTGAACGCGCGTCATGTCATCCTCGATGGGAAGGAGATGTGCCCGAGCGGTTAGCAGTTGCGTTTGCTTTCGGCAAGGGTGAAGACTTCGTGCCGGTTGACGGAGGTGAAGACATGCGACGCGAGGAACGGAAGCCGGCCGGCGATGCGGCGGTAGCTGGGACAGCAGGCTATTCCGGCACGCCGCTCGTCAGGAAACTCGGCCTCGCACAGGCGCAAGCAGCCGCTCTTCTCGGCATTCCCGAATCGATCGGCGACATCAATGGTTTCGACGGTTTTGCTTAGGTCGTCCACACGCTTCCCGAGACGCCTCAGCGTGCATTCGACTATGTGCATCTGTTTACGACGGAACGTGCGGCGCTGGAGGCCATCGCGCCCGCGCTTTTTTGTGTCCTGAGACCGGACGGTATGGTCTGGATCTGCTGGCCGAAGAAGAGTTCACGGGTTTCGACCGATATCACCGAGGACGTGCTGCGGGATGTCCTGCTCCCAACCGGTCTGGTCGACGTCAAGGTCTGCGCCGTCGGCGAGATCTGGTGCGGGTTGAAATTCGTCATCCGCAAGGAACTGCGCGGCGCGTTGTGACGTCTCAGCCGTTACGGGCTTGGGCTCTCGAGATCCTGAGCAGCGCGCCGTTGTTCTCGTCCGTCACCATCAGCAGCGCGCCGTCGGGGGCGACGACGACGTCGCGGATGCGGCCGTATTCGCCTTTGAACAGGCGCTCCTCGGCGACGAAGGCGCCGGTTTCGTCACGCTGCATGCGCGAGAGCAACTGGAACTTCAGCGCCGCGACGAGGAAATTGCCGTCCCATTCCGGGAACATGGCGCCACGATAGACGACGAGGGCGCCAGGCGCGATCGACGGATCCCAATAATGCAGCGGCTGTTCCAGTCCTTTCTTGGCCGTCCCTTCGCCGATCTCAGAGCCTGAATAATTGCGGCCATAACTGATGATCGGCCAGCCGTAATTCTTGCCGGCCTCGGGCTGGTTGATCTCGTCGCCGCCACGTGCGCCGTGTTCGACGGTATAGAGCTTGCCATCCTTTGCGTCGAAGGTGATGCCCTGCGGGTTGCGGTGGCCTTTCGACCAGATTTCCGGCAGCGCCTTGCCGCCGTCCTTGAAGAGATTGCCGGCAGGGATACTGCCATCGGCATTGATGTGGATGATCGAGCCAGCATCGTCCTGCCAGTTCTGCGAGCGGTCGCGGTTGCCGCGATCGCCGACGCTGATGAACAGCGTTCCGTCACCTGATATCGCGATGCGCGAGCCGTACTGGATATTGCCTGACGTGAAACGCCGCATGCTGAAGATAGGCGTCACGGCATCGAGTGTCTTCTCGTCAGTGGAAAGCGTGGCGCTGAAGGCTTCGGTGCCGGAGCCCTGGCTGTTGGCGATGGCGGCGGTGAAATAGAGTTTGCGAGATGTCGCAAAGTCCGGAGCGAGCGCCACGTCCATCAGGCCGCCCTGGCCGCGGGCGCTGACTTTGGGCACGCCGCCGATCGGCTCGGAGACTTTGCCGTCGCGGACGATGCGCATGCGGCCAGGCCGCTCGGTGACGAGATAGGCGCTATCGGGCAACACCTCGACCGCCCAGGGATGTTCGAGGCCGTCGGCGAGCTTGTCGACACGGACGGCGAGATCCTGCGTGTTGATGGTATCGGCTGCATCCGCCGATACGGTGCCGAGCAGGACCAGCGCTGCGGCGAAATGGAAGGCGGACATTCTCTTCATCTTGCATCCCCGTCGTCTATCCAGGCTGAACGTGGAGCGGGCAGGGGAGAGCTTCAACCTTATTCGGTCTGCAATAACGGCTTTGTGTTCGGCGGCTGAACCGAGCCCGTTGCCTGGTCGTCGACCAGTTCTGCCTCAAGGATGTAGCGCAGCGGCCCGCGTTCGGTTGCATTGAAGGGCCAGCAGGTGGTCAGCACCAGGCGGTGGCCATCGGAGGAGGGATCGATGCCGTTGGCATCCCACGGGGCGATGCGGCCCTCGCCGGCCTTGAAGGTCAATAGTTTGCCGTCGCGGCGAGTGACCTCGATCGTATCGCCGGGCCTTATATATTGCAGCCAGCGGAAATGCGTGTCTCGATGGGCGGCGATGACGGAGGTGCCTTCCTCGCCCGGTTGCGGCGTGTTGGCGAGCCAGGCCGGACCGAAGGCCAGAGCCTCGCCAGAGGCGCCGGAGAGCACGATCGCCTCCTTGCCGAGGCGCGGGGCGCGCACCTTGGCCTCCGTGGTGAAATCCGCCCAGGGCCAGGGTTTTGTCTCTTCGCCTCGCAATTCGGCGGCGAATGCGCGTTTCAGCAGGATCTGGGAGAGTTCCGCTTTCGCCTTGAGCAGGAAGCCGTCGCCGATCAGCGCCAAGCCATAGAAGGCAAGGCCGGCAATGGCAAAGGCGATCGCCTTTTCGATCGAGGAAAGACGCCAGAGGAAGAAACCCTTCCGCTGGCGCGGCTTCGGCATGTCGTGGGCCGTAGCCGCGGCCATGGCGAGTTCCAGATAGGTCGGAAGCGGCTCGAATTCGGCCGCTTCCTCGTTCTGGCTTGCGGAGAGCCTAGAGACCATTTCGCTTGGCTCCGACCGCGATAATGCGCTTGACGCGCCGCCGCCAGACGGCCAAACCGCTTGCCGCCGTCAGCGCCAGGAGCAGCATGGTCAGCCCGCGGATGATCTGCTCGTCAGCACGCGTCGCCGTCTGCGGCAGGTTCACGGTCGAGCTCTTCTGCGCGATCATGGTGGCCGCCTTGGCGGTCGGGGCTGCGGCCATCATGTTTGCGATCTCAGGGGATGCGGCGAGATCCTGTGTTTCGGCTGCAGCCTGCTCCGGTCCGGCGTTTTCTGCCGGCGTAGCCGAGCCATGGCGTTCTGCGCCGCCAAGAGGGGCAGCGTTTTCCCCGAAGACTTTATCGAAATCCCAACCATCCGGCAGGTTGAGCGGCAGCTTGGCCGAGCCGAGTGGCTGATCGGCCGGGCGCGACGGGGTGACATCGACGGCAACCAGGCTGGTGACGCGGGAGACGAGATGGTGGGCGAGCGCCACGGTCTCGATATCCTTGTCGAGCGCGGCCGGATCCTGACGCTCATAGGCACGGGCCTCGAAATCGTCGATCTTGCGGCGTGCCCAGAGCTTGGAAATGCCGCTGCCGTCGGCGGCATTGGCGATATCCATCTCGACGCGCCAGGGCTGGTCGCCTGTCTTGCCGATGATCTGCAGCTTGCCGGCGGGCTTCGCCTCAGGCAGCTCCGCGGTCAGCACGACGGGCTCGCCGCTGTAGAGGTCCGGCATCGGGTTCGGCGTGATATTTTCGGCTTCGATGCCTTCGAATGTCGCGGCGATATCGGTCATGGCTGGGTTCTGCAGCTTGGCGAAAAGCTCGCCCATGCGGCTTGCCACCTGGTCGGTCGAGCCGATCGCCGTGAAGGTGCCGCGGCCGATCTCGGCAGCCTTGGTCATGAAATAGGTGTTCGGCGCCGAGCCGATGCCGACGGTCAAGACACGGGCATCGCCGCGATTTGTGGTGATTTCCTGGAAGAGCTGCCGTTCGTTGCCGATCGCGCCATCCGTCAGGAAGACGACCTGACGCAGCGCGCCGGTTGCGACCGGTCCCTGGTTGCGCAGCGCAGCCTGCAAGGCAGGCAGCATTTCCGTGCCGCCGTCAGCGGTGAGGCCTCTGACATAGGCGATCGCCTTTTCGCGATTGTCAGGCGTCGCAGCAACGAGACCCTTGAAATAGTCAGTCATCGTATCGTCGAAACGGATGACGTTGAAGCGGTCGTCGGGGTTCAGCTTGGAGATGGCAAGCGCCAGGCTCTGCCTCGCCTGCTCGATCGACGGGCCGGACATGGAGCCGGAATTGTCGATGACGAAGACCACCTCGCGTTTTGCCGGCGGCGTTGCCGTATCCGGGGTCGTGGGCGGGGTGACGAAGGCGAGCAGATAGGTCTTACCATCAATCACTTCGCGGAAGAGGCCGGCACTCGGCATCTTTCCGGGAGCGGCCTTCCAGGTGAGCTCGAAATCCTTGTCGGCAGGAACGGCGTCCGCCTTCAGGCTAATTGTCCTCGCCTGGTCGCCATCCTGGCTGATATCGACCGCGTGGAAGGACGATTTGACGTCGCCGAGCGGGAAACCGGCCTTGAGGTCGACGGTTAGCGAAACCGGATTGATCCTGGCGTTCTCACGCGGATCGAGCACAGGGGCTTCGATCTTGTCGCGGTTTTCCACCGGGTCGCGCGGCGTGGCGAAACCGGCACCGTTGTTGAACTCGACAGTCTGTACGATCGGCGTCGGATTGTAGCGCGGAGCGACGACCATCGGGAAGCGCAGCGAGAACTCGTCGCCCGACTGGTGGATGATTTGCTGGTATTCGATCTGGACGACGATGGTTTCGCCGGGACCGATATTGGCGACCTGGTTGGTGAAGATGTTCGGCCGCTGCTGTTCGAGCAACGCCGTCTTCTTGCCCTCGGCCTTGGCCTGCTCGTAGATCTCGCGGGCTTCCTGGCGCGGCTTGATCTGGCCTTCGATGAAGCGTTCGCCGATCTGCATTTTCAGCGCGTCGACGGCGGAATTGTCCGGCAGCGGAAAGACATAGGTGCCTTCGACCCAACCCTGGCTCGGATTTTGGAAGCGCTGCGTCACCTTCACCCCGGCGATCGGGCCGGAGACATCGATGGCGACATCGGTTTTCAGCCGCGGCGCTTCGACATAGAAGCCCGGCTCCTTCGAAGGAAAGAGCAGCGAGCCGCTATTGACGTCGTTCGGTCGGACAAGCGCTGCGAGCTGGGCGGATGCCTGCGGCGTCTCGGCAGCGCGGGCGGCAGAGGCAAGCCCCAGTATCGCGGCGATGCAGGCGGCAAAGGCGGTGACGGCAACAAGGACTGAAACGGATATTCGGCGCGCACGAATGCGCCCTATGGCAAACTCATCTTCCAGAAACATTGGCATACCCTCAATAACCAATTTCGGATGCCGGATGATGCGGCTTCGATCTCGGCGCGCTCGCGACGGAATTGCGGCGTGGCGCGGCATTTGTTGCGGCTTATTCGTGGCAATGGCCGAATTCGACGATGCTACTGATTTTAGGGGATAAATCCGGGTGACTTCAGAGATTGACTCAAGATCTTCGCATGGCGATTCGATCGCGTGACGCAAGCCTCTCCGAAGGGGATGGCATGCCGGGCTGGTGGCGCGGCGAACCGATCAATAAGAATCATGCCACCATGACGCCTTTCCGCTTGAAATGCCGTCATACATTGGACATAGAGCTAACCGCAGAACTCCGGTCCCGGCTTTCTGCCCGTTTCAACCATTAGGACCGTTATCATGGCTTTCCTTGCCGATGCTCTTTCCCGTGTGAAGCCTTCAGCCACCATCGCCGTCTCCCAGAAAGCGCGCGAGCTGAAAGCAAAAGGACGTGACGTCATCGGCCTTGGCGCGGGTGAGCCGGATTTCGATACGCCCGATAATATTAAGACGGCCGCCATCGACGCGATCAACCGCGGCGAGACGAAGTACACGCCGGTTTCCGGTATCCCGGAACTGCGCAAAGCGATCGCCGCCAAGTTCAAGCGCGAGAACGGCCTCGACTATTCCTGGGAGCAGACGATCGTCGGCACCGGCGGCAAGCAGATCCTTTTCAACGCTTTCATGGCGACGCTGAACCCCGGCGACGAAGTCGTCATCCCGGCGCCTTACTGGGTTTCCTATCCTGAGATGGTGGCGCTGTGCGGCGGCACGCCAGTTTTCGTTTCGGCCACCCAGGAGCATAACTTCAAGCTCCAGGCGGCCGATCTCGAAAAGGCGATCACGCCGAAGACCAAGTGGTTCATCTTCAACTCGCCGTCTAATCCGACAGGGGCGGCCTATACGCAGGATGAGCTGAAGGCGCTGACCGATGTGCTGATGAAGTATCCGCAGGTCTGGGTGCTGACCGACGACATGTACGAGCACCTGACCTATGGCGACTTCAAGTTCGTCACGCCTGTGGAAGTCGAGCCGAAGCTCTACGACCGCACGCTGACGATGAACGGCGTCTCCAAGGCCTATGCGATGACCGGCTGGCGTATCGGCTATGCAGCCGGTCCGATCCAGCTCATCAAGGCGATGGACATGATCCAGGGTCAGCAGACCTCGGGTGCGACCTCGATCGCCCAGTGGGCGGCCGTCGAAGCGCTGAACGGCACGCAGGACTTCATCCCTGCGAACAAGAAGATCTTCGAAGGTCGTCGCGATCTCGTCGTTTCGATGCTGAACCAGGCCAAGGGCATTGTCTGCCCGGTTCCGGAGGGCGCCTTCTATGTCTATCCGTCCTGCGCCGGCCTGATCGGCAAGACGGCTCCGTCGGGCAAGGTGATCGAGACGGACGAGGATTTCGTTTCCGAGCTTCTGGAAACGGAAGGCGTCGCCGTCGTTCACGGTTCGGCCTTCGGCCTCGGCCCGAACTTCCGCATCTCCTACGCGACTTCGGAAGAGCTGCTCGAGGAAGCTTGCCGCCGCATCCAGCGCTTCTGCGGCGCCTGCAAGTAAGCGGTTCTCAAAAACACAAATCGAAGGCCTGCTGGCGACGGCGGGCCTTTTTGTTTGCGGCGACGTTGACGATGTAGCTGCATGTAGCTACATTTACCCTCATGAAGACCGTTTCGATCCGTGATGCGAAGAACCGCCTGACCGAACTCGCCCGTGAGGTCGAGGAAGGTGAAACCATTGTCGTGACACGCAACGGCCGGCCGGTGTTCGATCTCGTGCCGCATCAAAAACGCGGCGGTTTGAACCTGGAAGCCGGCGAAGCCTATCTTCGTTCCAAGGGTATCACGCGCACGGAGATGTATATCGCCGACGACTTCGACGATCCTTTGCCGGAAGATTTTCTTCTCAAGCCGCTGCCGTGATCATGCGTCTGCTGCTTGACACGCACATGGTGATTGCAATTGCTCAGAAGAAACTGGCGGAGCGTTTTCCGCGTGTCGAGCAGGTGCTTTCGGACGGTGCCGCCATCGGTTTCGTCAGCGTCGCCAGCCTCTGGGAAATTGCCATCAAGACCAGGCTTGGAAAATTGCAGCCCGGATTGCCCCTCGAGACCATTCCCTTTTATCTCGGGGAGATCGGGCTGACGATCCTGCCCATCGATATCGCGCACGTCATCACCGCCGCTGACCCCGAGCCGGAGGCGCGCGATCCCTTCGATCGCTTGCTGCTTGCGCAATGCAAGGTCGAGGGGCTGCAGCTTGCGACAGTCGACCGGCTGCTCGTTGATCATCCATTGGCGCTGCGGCTCTAAGTTCACGTTCCGATTCAATATGCTCCTCATCTGAATCCGCTTCGCCTCGCAAGTCGTTGAAATCCGATTCAAAACGTGACGCAGAGTGACGGTCTGGCGGGTGATCTGCGGTTGCGGGTTGGCATCAAACCAACTAGATATCCGGCATCAGTTTAAGTCGCCGCTTCGGGAGGCCGGGATTTTGCAGCAGAGTGCCGTGATCGTCTGTTCGGATGTCAACATGCTGCCGGCCGCCTGCTGCACCCTGCTTTCCGTCAAGCGCAATCTCTCAAATTCCACTGTGGAGTTCCTGCTTCTCGGCATCGACCTCAAGCCGAACGAGATCGCCGAGGTCGGAAATTTCGCGCGGCTGCACGGCATGGCAATCAAGGTGTTGCCCTACCATACGCCGGATACGGCGCTGCAGGCGCGGGGTCGCTGGTCGGGCGCGACGCTGGCGCGGCTCTACATGGATCTGCACATTCCCGATCATGTTGAGCGGCTGCTTTATCTCGATGCCGATGTGCTTGCGGTTGCGCCGGTCGACGACCTCTTCGCCGTGGATTTGCAAGGCAAGGCGCTTGCCGCCATAGACGATTATGTCATGGCCTTTCCCGAGAAGGCCGGCGCACGGCAGCGGAAGATCGGCATGCGCGAGGGCGGCCGGTATTTCAATGCCGGCGTGTTGCTGTTCGACTGGTCGGCCTCCCAGGCGAGGGGGCTTTTTGCCAGGACACGGGAGATTTTCGAGGAGCGGTCGCATCTTTTCGAGAATAACGACCAGGATGCGCTGAACGTCACTTTCGACGGCGACTGGCTGGTGCTCGATCCGCGCTGGAACACGCAGACGGGCCTCCTGCCTTTCGTTGGCCGGCCGGCGATCATCCATTTCACCGGCCGGAAAAAGCCGTGGCAGGCGACTGTGCCGTGGGTGCATCGCCGGATGGCCAAGCGTTATGCCGAGGACCTCGCCAATACGCCATGGGCTTCCTTCTGCAGGCAGCCGTCGATGACGGGCCGGATTACGGGGTTCCTTTCGCATTTGGGAAAGCGGATCGGCGGGCTGGCGCGGCTGGCGCGGACACGCGCTTATTTCAGCAACAGCTAGTGGGACGGCCGAGCGCATCGTCCTTGGAAAGTGCATGTGAGCCGATATGGAAGCAATCCCTAGCGACACCCAGACCATGCCCGCCCCGGATAGTGGCTTCACTTTCCTGACGCCGGAGGCGTGGAAGGCGCTGTTGTCGCGCTATTCCCACGTCGTGCTGGTGGCAAACAGCGAAGCCGTCGATTTCGAACGGCTGCGAAGCGAATTGCCGGAGACGGCGCTCTACGTCTTTTTCAACAATGTCTACAAGGTGCTCGACGAACCCTTCGCCGGCCATGCGGTGCTGTTTGCCCGCAGCGGCGTGATGGGCGCCAATATCGTCCACCGGCGCGAGGCGGCGGGTGTCCTGCGCTTCTTTGCCGGCGACGATTTTTTGGGCGTCGTCAACATTCGAGTCTCTCCGGAGGAAAACTTCAGCGAGGAGGGCCGCTTCGAAGGCGCTGAAACCCGTCACCTTGATCTGACGAAAATGCTCGTCGACCTCTATCCGGTGGGCAAGATCGCGACGAGTGGTTTTGCGGTGGCGCTGTGGCTCGCCGAACTGCAACTGCCGGGCAAGGTCCTGCTTGCCGGTTTTTCGGCGAAGAGGAGCGAGAAGTGGAAGGTCTTCGACGTGCACGACTGGACGTTCGAGCAGATCTTCCTGCGTCTCTTTGCACGGATGGGAACGATCTCAATGATGGGCGGTGTGGATGCCAGCCCCTATGCGGCAATTGCCAGACGGTTTCCACAGGTGCCGCCGATCGAGATCGCGATGACGGCGGCCGAAGTCCTGTCGGAACGGCTCCACAACGCAAATAGCCAGATCGACAGGCTCATGTCCGTCACCAAATCCATCCGCGCCATCGAGGGTTTCTTCCGGCGCTTCAAGCCGAAAACCCGCAAGCAGCGTTTCCTCGAAAAGTCGAAGGAATGACTGTCGAAAGCTCTCCTCAAAAGGCGGGCTGTCAGGCCGCTCCGTAAGTTGACGTTACCGTGCGGATAACTGCTCTCCGTTCCCCCTTTCGGGGGAGACGCAGCCTTCAAAGCCCCAGCGCCGTCAGCATGACGAAGGTGGCGAAGAGGATGAAATGCGTCATGCCCTCGATGGCGTTGGTCTCGCCGTCGTTGAGGTTGATCGCGGCGGCAATCAGCGTGATCGCCACCATCACCGTCTGTACCGAGGTCATCGCCATGATGAAGGGCTGGCCGGTATAGAGCGCGATCGCCTCCATGACGGGCACCGTCAGGATGACCGTCGACAGCGAGGCGCCCATGGCGATGTTGACCGTCGCCTGCATGCGGTTCCTGAGTGCTGCCCTCAACGCGGTCAGAATCTCGGGGGCGGCCGAAATCGCCGCGACGACGACGGCGGTTACGGCGATCGGAGCGCCGCTGTCGCGCAGGCCTTCGGTCATGAAGGCCGCCATGAATTCCGCGAGCAGGCCGATAATGACGACGCCGGCGAGAATGGTGGCAATCGAGATCGCGGCCGGTGCGTCGTGGTCATGCTCATGCGGACTTTCTTTCTTCCGTTCGGAGCGCGGATAGCTGTAGCTGAAGAAATAGCTGTGCTGGCCAACCTGCATGCGCAGGAAGAGGCCATAAAGCGCGATCATCGCGACGATGGTGAAGGCGGAATAATAGTGACATTTGTCGCTCGGCACGAATTCCGGCACGATCATCGAGATGCCCATGGCGGTGAGGATCATCACGCCGTAGGTCTTGCCGGAATTGTCGTTGTAGGGCTGTTCGCCGTGCTTGAGGCCGCCGAGCAGGGCGGCGAGGCCGAGAATGCCATTGATATCCAGCATCAGCGCCGAATAGATCGTATCGCGCACCAGCGTCGGCGAGCTCTCGCTGCTCATCATGATGGCGAGGATAATGACTTCGACGGCGACGGCCGAGAGCGTCAAGATCATCGTGCCATAGGGATCGCCGACCTTGACGGCGAGCAGCTCGGCATGATGGGCAACGCGGATCGAGGCGAGCACGATGGTGCCGACCAGGGCAGCGGCGGCAATGAGCGCGACGCCGCGCCCCATCTCGATCACCGCATGTTCCGAGAAATAAGCGATCGCTGCAACGACAAGTGCGGCGACCAGAAACTTTTCCTCTTTAAAGCGTGACGCGATCCCCAAGCCTCAGCTCCTGCCCCGATTGATGCGTTCTATCTAAGTCACTGATTTCGTATATCAAGCAAGCTCCGGTCGAGTGCCATTTGCAGTCTTCGGCGTTTAATGGAATACTGAACGTCATCGGGGCCGGAAAGCAGATCGCGGCGTCCTCGAATTCTCGTCAAGCGGCCGCGATGATCCGGATCTTTTCCGGAAGCGTGCGAATGCGCAACAAGAAGATGAGGAGACGGATGCATGATCAAGGTGGTCTACGAAGTCGTGCCGCATGACGGCGGCTGGGCCTACAGGCTGGGGGGTGTCTATTCCGAGGCATTCCCGACCCATGCCGAGGCGCTCGAAGCTGCGCGCATCGTCGCGGCCGAACAGCAGGTCGGCGGCGATTCCGCCGAGATCAGTTGGCAGGACGAGAACGGCAAATGGCATGAGGAATATGCCGAGGGCGGCGACCGGCCGGAAACCGAGGTGGTGGACGGCCAGTGGAAGGATCGCACGGCCGAGGCCTCGCGAGGCATCGGCAGCTAACCATCTCCCGCCAATGCCCGCGCGACGATCGCATCGACGAATTCGCGCTTATGCGCAGTATAGCGGTCTCCGTCCATCCTGTATTCGGCAGCCAGCCTGCGTTTGAGCGCGGCATAATCGGCCGATGCTTGCGGATGCGCGATGAGATAATCCCGGAAAGCCAGCCTGTTTCGATGCGTGCCGTTACCTTCAGGGCAAAGGTAGACCCGTTCTGCCGGCACCGAACCTTTCGATAGAAAAGCCCAGACATCGTCGTCATAGCGGTTGCCGCGCGGCTCGTAGCCTTCTGCCAGGAGCACACGTGTGGCGCCCTCGATATGCCCGAGGCCGGGAAGAACGATGTCGATATCGATAAGCGGCTTGGCTGTCATGCCCGGTATGGACGTGCTGCCGATGTGATCGATGGAGAGCGCCTGCGGCAGCAAGGCCAGCAGCCTGCCGCGGATCCGCTGGAAGGCTTGCGGCCATTGCGGATCGCAGGGCACGAGTTCGACCGGGCTGTGCGTTCTCATTTCCAGTTCCGCTGGGATGCTCGTCCGAAAGGACGCGTTAAGGAGGCTCTATCGGTTCGAAATTTGCGCATGATTCCTCCCGAAAATCGATTCTGATTTTCTGGATTATGCGCTTGTCGAATATCGGTGATAGTCCTGAAGCCCCTTGACCAATACGTCAAAGGTTGCGCGGTAGCGCGGCGAAGACTTCAAGTTCTCATGCATCGCCACCCATGTGCCGAGCGGTATGCTGAAAGCATCAGGCAGGATGTGAACAAGGTCGGGATTTTCACGCGCGAGTCCTGTCTGGCAGATGCCGATGCCAACGCCGGCACGGATTGCCGCAAGCTGGGCAAGATTGCTGTCGGTTCTGTAGGAGAATTCGATGCCGGGCACCGCATAGCGTTTCATCACCATGCGGACATAGGCCGTCTGCCGGTCGAAGCCGATGAGGCGGTGGTCTGCGAGGTCGGCCAGGGTTTGCGGCATGCCGTACCGTTCGAGATAGCGGCGATGGGCATGAAAGCCGAGGGGGATATCGCCGATGCGGCGCACGACGAGTGCAGCCTGCTGCGGCTCGGCCATGCGCACGGCGATATCGGCCTCGCGGTTGACGAGGTCCTCGATCGCATCGGAAGCCGAGAGCTCGATCTGCAGTTCGGTATAGGTCTCCTGCAGCGGTCCGAGAATCCCCGGCAGCACTTCGACGGCGATGACTTCGCTGGCGCTAACCCTGACCGTTCCCGCCACGCGCTCGCGCTCACCGGATGCGGTGCGCAAAAGGGCGGCGGTGGTTGCCGCCAGCGTTTCGGCATAGGGCTTCAACGCAAGTGCGGCGTCGGTCGGCAGCAGGCCGTTCGGCGAGCGGGTGAAAAGTTCGGCGCCGATTGCCAGTTCCAGCGCGTCGACATGGCGGCCGATGGTTGGCTGGGTTAGCCCCAGTTCGCGGGCGGCCGCCGAAAGCGACCCCTGCTGAAGCACGGTAAGAAAACTACGGTAGAAATCCCAGCTCGGCTCCGTCCTCATGCATTTTTGTATAACAGACGTATTTCTTTCGTCAATTTTGTTTATGCCACGCTGATGGCATGATCCTCTCATCCGATCGAAGGAGATGATTGTCATGAGCAGCGAAATGAAGATGACGGCCCTTATTCTCGGCGCGACAGGCGGTATCGGCGGCGCGGTTGCCCGCAAGCTGCTTGCGCGCGGCTGGCGTGTCCGGGCACTCAACCGTGACGCCGCCAAGGCGTCGAGGAGCGAGCCGGCTTTCGAATGGGTGCAGGGCGATGCGATGAATGCGGGCGACGTCCTGAGGGCGGCCGAAGGGGTCGGCCTGATCGTCCATGCCGTCAATCCGCCCGGCTATCGCGACTGGGAAACGCTGGTGCTGCCGATGCTCGACAATACCATCGCCGCTGCTCGCGCTGTCGGCGTGCGCATCGTGCTACCGGGCAACGTTTATAATTTCGGACCCGACGCCCTACGGGCGCCGACGGAAGAAAGCCCGCAGCATCCGGTGACGAAGAAGGGGACGATCCGGGTCGAAATGGAGAGGCGGCTGAAGGCCGCGTCGCAGTCCGGCGCCGGCGTCATCATCGTCAGGGCGGGGGATTTCTTCGGCCCAGGCACGACTGCCAATAGCTGGTTTTCGTCTGGTCTCGTAACCCCAGGCAAGCCGGTCGGCACGATCAGGAACCCGGGTCGACGCGGTGTCGGTCATCAATGGACCTACCTTCCAGACATGGCGGAAACCATCGCCCAACTCATCGAGCGGGCCGAACGGCTGCCGGACTTCGCTGTCTATCACATGGAGGGCTTCTGGGATGCTGATGGCATGCAGATGGCCGAAGCGATCAAGCGCGTTGCCGGCGGTAAGGCAAAGATCGGCAACTTCCCCTGGTGGTTCTTGCCGCTTGCTGCACTCTTCGTACCCGTGATGCGGGAGATCAAGGAGATGCGCTATCTCTGGAAGGTGCCGGTGCGGATGAGGAACGACAAGCTTACGGCCGAACTCGGCAAAGAGCCGCAGACACCGATCGACGAGGCGGTAAGGGCTTCGCTCGTGGCGCTTGGCTGCCTGCCCGGACCGCATCGTGACACGGCGGACGCCCTGATCGGGCACTTGTCGCGGAACGGGGGTTAGCTCTCGAGTTCGGCCAGCGCGATCCGGGCGACCGTCAGGGCCGTTTCTGCCTGCTGAATATTCGGATCGCCGAGGAACCAGGCGGCGGAAAGACCGGAATAGGCTACGATCCACTGCAGCAGCCGCTTCGGCTCCAGCTTCGCCTCCGCGGAGACGATGGCCAACTGGCGGCGGAAACGGGCGGGATCGGTGATGACAGGCAGTTCTTCGTTGGCGAAGATGTTGGCGAAATCGAAGCCGCGCTCGCCGTACAGCCGCTTCGGATCGATGGCCAGCCAGCCGCGCGCCTCGAAATCGAGGATATTGTCGTGGTGGATGTCGCCATGGAGGATGGTGAGATCACACTGATCGGCAAGGAGAACGTTTGCGATCGCCGAGCAATCGGCAAGCGTGCCGCCATGCTTGCCTGCCGCCGGCTCCAGATCACGGAACCAGCGGGTAAGGGAGATGGGATCGGGAAGCGGTTTATCGCGCGGCGCATGCAGCCGGGCCGCGGTGCGGCAGAGGATGCGGCTTGCCTCATCGTCCTCGCCGTTCATGGCCATGGCAAGCAGCGAGCGTTTTCCCGTCGCCCTTTCGAGCAGCACGGCATTGCCCTCATGGGCATACACATAGGCGGCCCCGTCCCCCTCCCACCACTGCATCAGAAGCGCGCCGTATCGTTCGTCGATATCGGCCGCCACTTTCAGCATGGCAGGCCTATCCTGCCAGAGGACCGGCAGCAGGCGACTGGAGTGGGTGATGATGGGCTCGCCGTCTGCTATGAGCGACCAGCGATCAAGATAGGGAGCAAACATGGCGGCATCCTACAAAAACCCGCCGAAGATGGAAATCCCGCCTTTCGGCGGGATTCGCATTCGCGTGTGAAAGGTCAGGCGACCTTTTCGAGAATGGGATAGTCGATATAGCCCTTGCCGGTGCCACCATAGAAGGTCGACTGGTCGGGCGTGTTGAGTGGCAGGTTGTGTTCCAGGCGCTCGACGAGATCGGGATTGGCGATGAAGGGCTTGCCGAAGGCGACGAGATCGGCGCGGCCGCTTTCGACAGCGTCGATCGCCAGAGCGCGATCGTAACCATTGTTGACCATCCAGTCGGCCTTGCCGCCGGCCTTTTCATAAGTCTGGCACAGCGCCTTGTAATCGAAGGAGGGATTGTCGCCCTGCTTGTAGTCGCGGTCGCCGCCAGTCTGCCCTTCGATGACATGGATATAGGCCAGCTCGTATTTGGCCAGTCCTTCGACGACATGGCTGAAGGTCGCCTGCGGATTGGAATCGTAGCTTTCGCCTGATGGCGTCACTGGCGAGATGCGGATCGCGGTGCGGCCGGCGCCGATTTCCTTGACCACGGCATCGACGACTTCAAAGGTCAGACGGGTGCGGTTTTCGATCGAGCCGCCATATTGGTCGGTGCGGTCGTTGATACCGTCGCGGATGAACTGGTCGAGCAGGTAGCCGTTGGCGCCGTGGATCTCGACACCGTCGAAGCCGGCATCGATCGCCGCACGGGCAGCCTTGCGGTAATCCTCGATGATGCCGGGGATTTCGGCGGTTTCGAGCGCGCGCGGCTCGGAGGTGTCGGCAAAGCTGCCGGTGCCGTCGGCATTGACCAGATAGGTCTTGGCCTTGGCGATGCGGTTGGTCGAGGAAACCGGCTTGCCGTCGTTCGGCTGTAGCGTCGTGTGCGAGATACGGCCGACATGCCACATCTGGACGACGATCTTGCCACCGGCCGCGTGAACGGCGTCGGTGACGCGCTTCCAGCCGTCTAAAGCCTCTTTGCTATACAGGCCCGGCACGTTGGCATAACCCTGGCCCTGATGGGTAATCGCGGTTGCTTCGGTGATGATCAGGCCAGCGGTAGCGCGCTGACGGTAATATTCGACGTTGAGGTCGTTGGGGATTGCGCCCGGCGAGCGGTTGCGGGTGAGCGGTGCCATGACGATGCGGTTCTTGACTGAAATGTCGCCGACTTTCGTGGGTTGGAAAAGCTTGGCCATGATGGTCCTTTCTTTTGCGGGAGGATCACTCGGCAGGGGCGAGGGCGGCCCGGCCCCTGGCGGAGAGATAGGTGAGTGCAGTGGCCCCGAGGCCGATCAGGGCCATCAAGGCCGCGGCGAGCGGAACGCGGGTGAGATCGAAGCCGGCGTCGATGACCAGGCCGCCCACCCAGGCGCCGAGCGCATTGCCGGTGTTGAAGGCGCCAATGTTGATCGTCGAGACCAGGTTTGGTGCGTCCTTGCCGAAGCCGACGACGCCGACCTGAAGCGCCGGTACGGCGGCAAAGCTTGCCATTGCCCAAAGGAAGAGGGTGATTTCGGCCGGGATGAAGAAGCGGCTCGTATAGCTGAAGGCGATCGAAGTGATGGCGATCGCGGCGAAGACGCCGGCAAGCGTTGCGCCGAGCCGCCAGTCGGCAAGCTTGCCGCCGACGAGGTTGCCGATGGTCAGCCCGATGCCGATCAGGAACAGCGTCCAGGTGACGCCTTCCGGTGACACGCCGGTGACGTCGCGCAGCAGCGGCGCGATATAGGTGAAGAGGGCGAACATCGAGGCGGCGAAGAAGACGGTGGTGGAGAGTGCCAGCCACAGGCCGCCATTCCTGAGTGCTGCGATCTCGCGCAGGATGCTGCCGTTTTCTTGCTGCTTGTCCCTGGGTAGGATGGCGATCAGGCCGAGAATGGTGACGAAACCGATGACGGTGACGACGCCGAAGGTGGCGCGCCAGCCATAGGCCTGGCCGATCGCAGTGCCGATCGGCACGCCGAGAACATTGGCAAGTGTCAGGCCGGTAAACATCAACGCGACGGCGCGGGCCTTGCGGTCTTCGGCAACGAGGCCGGCGGCGACCACGGAGCCGATGCCGAAGAATGCGCCATGGCAAAGTGCAGTCACGACGCGAGCAATCATCAGCACCCAGTAGTCGCTCGCCAGAGCGCAAAGCAGGTTGCCGGCGATGAAGAAGGCCATCAGCGCAATCAGGGCGGTGCGGCGCTTCAGCTTCGCAGTCGAAATCGCCATCACAGGGGCGCCGATGGCGACCGCCAGGGCGTAACCGGTCACCAGCCACCCGGCCTGCGGGATGCTGACTGAGAGATCGGCGGCGACCTCCGGCAACAGACCCATGATGACGAATTCGGTGGTGCCTATCGCAAACGAGCTCAAGGCTAGAACGACGAGGGCGAGGGGCATTCTAAAGGTCCTGCGTCAGTTGCTTGAGGAAGGCGGCGATGGTTTCTTCGTTGCGCTTGTAAAAGATCCACTGGCCGACGCGTTTGGTGGTAACCAGGCCTGCACGATGCAGCGTGCCGAGGTGGGCCGAGACCGTCGACTGCGACAGGCCGCAGCGCTCGAACTGGCTGGCGCAGACGCCCATTTCGAAAGGATGTTCCTGCGAGGGGAAATGCTCCTCGGGATTTTTCAGCCAGTTCAGAATGTCCATCCGGGTGGGATGGGCGAGCGCCTTGATAATTTCGTCTTTGTCCATCGTCTTTCGCCGAACTGTAAATCGTGTCTGGCCGATATATCGATCGTCAGACTTCGATATGCAAATCACGGAGGCGTGAGGCGATGGATTTTATTGAATGAGCAAATTTTGGGCAAAAAAAGAGGGCCACCGGAAAACCAGGGCCCTTATAATTGTGAAGGTCAAAAAACCTCCAGAGGGGAACAGCTAATGCGGTGGTACTGGGAGAGAAACCACAAGATGCATCAGCTGAGAGGGATATGGTGCTTCCTTGAGCAGGTTTCAATGCTTTTTTGTGCATGTCTGCTATGCGCCGCACAAATTTTTTGCGGTGCGGCATTTCGCTGAGGAAGAAAGGCAAAAAAAGAGGGCCACTGGAAAACCAGGGCCCTTATAAGTGTGAAGGTCAAAAACCTCCAGAGGGGAACAGCTAATGCGGTGGAACTGGGAGGAAAAGCCACCATGTGCATCAGCTATGAGCGATATGGTGGTTTATTGGGCAAACGGCAACCCTCATTTGCGCATGCCAGTCATGCGTGTACTGCATAGTAGCCGATTTATCAATAAAACCAGGCTCAAAAGTTCCAGTTTCTGGCTTTGCTGACGATGAAATCGCGAAAGGCTTTCAGCTTGGCGGCGTTCTTGATCTCGTCGGGATAGCAGAAATAGGTGTCGAAGGAGGGGACGTCGGCATTGATTGCCAGCTGAATCAGGCCTGGGTCGCGGCCGACGATGTAATCCGGCAGGCAGGCGACGCCGATGCCGAGCAGGGCGGCGCGCTTGATCGAGGTCTGGCTGTTGATCTGGAGATGCGGAACACGCTTGTTGTCGGACGAGCGGCCGGCGACCTCAAGCCAGTTGACATCGAGCAGGTAGCTTGGCGCCGGCTCGCCGAAGGTGATGATGCGGTGATTGTCGAGATCCTCGACCTTCTGCGGCTCGCCGTGGCGGTTGATGTAGGACGGAGCCGCATAGACGTGCATATGCACGGTGAAGAGCTTGCGCTGGATGAGGTCGGATTGCTGCGGCTGGCGCAGGCGGATCGCGCAGTCGGCATGACGCATGTTCACATCCACTTCCTCATTGTCGAGGATCAGCTGGATCTGCACATCGGGATAGAGCTGCAGGAATTCCTGGATCTTGTCGGTCAGCCAGCCCTGGCCGAGGCCGACCGTCGTGGTGACGCGCAGCTTGCCGGATGGCGTCTCGGTCGTTTCGGTGAGCTGCATCTTCACGGTTTCGAGCTTCAGCAGCACGTCATGGGCGGTGCGGTAAAGCAGCTCGCCCTGTTCCGTCAGAATCAGGCCACGCGCATGGCGGTGAAACAGCTTGGTGCCGACATCCTGCTCCAGCGCGCTGACCTGGCGGCTGATGGCGGATTGGGACAGATGCAGTTTATCCGCCGCATGCGTGAACGAACCCGCCTCGGCAGCTGCGTGAAAAATACGCAGCTTGTCCCAATCCAATGGCATTCCCCCACCCCTCATGCCGATCTTACTCCGCGGCCACGGCGACGGGCATGTGGCCCGTCAGATATCGCTCGGCTTCAAGTGCAGCCATGCACCCCAGGCCGGCGGCAGTGATCGCCTGGCGGAACGTATCATCCGTCACGTCGCCCGCGGCATAGACGCCGTCCAGGCTGGTCGCAGTCGAATCCGGCGCGGTCCAGAGATAACCATTGTCCTTCAGCTTCAGCTTGTCCTTGAAGAGCTCGGTGGCGGGCGCATGGCCGATAGCGACGAAGACGCCATCGATCACCATCTCGGTGATCGTGCCGGTTCTGACGTCGCGCAGGCGCGCCCCGGATACGGATTGCGGCATCGGCGGCTTGGCCGGCGTGCCGGTAATCTCAGCCACTTCGGTATTCCATAGAACCTTGATATTGTCCTTGGAGAACAGGCGTTCCTGCAGGATCTTCTCGGCTCGGAAGAAGTCGCGGCGGTGCACTAATGTGACCGACTTGGCGATGTTGGAGAGATAGAGCGCCTCCTCGACGGCGCTGTTGCCGCCGCCAACCACGATCACATCCTTGTTGCGATAGAAGAAACCGTCGCAAGTGGCGCAGGCCGAAACGCCGAAGCCCTGGAAATGCTGCTCGCTCTCGATGCCGAGCCATTTGGCCTTGGCGCCGGTGGCAATGATCAGCGTATCGGCGGTCCAGACCTGGCCGCTGTCGGTGCGGGCGACGAAGGGGCGCTGGTTCATGTCGACTTCGGTCACGAGGTCGTTGACGATCTCAGCGCCGACATGTTTTGCCTGCTGCAGCATCTGTTCCATCAACCAGGGACCCTGGATCGGATCGGCAAAGCCCGGATAGTTCTCGACATCGGTGGTGATCATCAACTGGCCGCCCTGTTCGAGACCGGCGATCAAAACCGGTTTCAGCATGGCGCGCGCGGCATAGACCGCGGCAGTATAGCCTGCAGGTCCGGAACCGATGATGAGCACCTTGGTATGGCGGGCGGGCATGTCATTTCCTTTCGACTGGCAGGAGGGCGGCGGCTAGATAGCGATTGCGGCCGTTTCGCGTCCCTGCGCCATTTATGAACGTCCAATGCTTTTATTCAAGGGCAGCCTTGCGTTACCAACAAGGCAAATCGCCCGATGTGCAAGAATCCGTCATCGGCGTGAAACTTTCTTGCGTATTCCGCGGCTTTATATAGAAGCTCCCCGCGGAGAATTAAAGAAAGGCAATGATGTGGGTCGTGCGGAACTCGACGTCATCGATATAAAGATCCTCCGGGAGCTGCAGGCCGATGGCCGCATGACCAATGTGGAGCTTGCCGATCGGGTCGGCATCTCGGCGCCGCCTTGCCTGCGCCGGGTGCGCAAGCTCGAGGAAGCCGGCATCATCGAGGGCTATCACGCGATGCTGAACAGCCCGAAGCTCGGCTTCGACCTCGTCGCTTTCTGCATGGTCGGCCTCAAGCACCAGTCGGAAGGCAATCTCAAGGCCTTCGCCGCCGCCACCGCCGAATGGCCGCTGGTGCGCCAAGCCTGGATGGTCTCCGGCGACAGCGATTTCCTGCTGCATTGCGTGGCGGAGAACCTCACACGTTTCCAGGATTTCGTCATTGAGGTACTGACGGCGAACGAACATGTCGATACCGTGCGCACCATGTTGACGATCCGGCAGGTGAAGAAGCTGGGACTGGTGGAGGTCTAACACCACCTCGGTAGAGCAAACGCCATCGCCAATTACTTGCGTGATATATAGCCTCCCCGATTTATTCCGTGGCGCTGGAGTTTGTCGTAAAACGTCTTTCTCGGAATGCCGAGCGCCTCGATGGTGCGGCGGACGTCGCCGCCATTGGCCGACAGCGCGTCGCGAATGATCTCCGCCTCGTAGCGCTCCAGCCGTTCGGGAAGCGTCGCATCCGTCGGCTGCGGAGCGACCGCTGCCGTTCCTCCGCCTTCCACGCCAAGCACCACGCGTTCGGCATAATGCGAGAGTTCGCGGACATTGCCCGGCCATGGGTGCGAGGCGAGATGCCGCCGCACATCCGGTGAAAGCGGCGGGACATCGCGACGGAAGCGCTCGGCGGCGCGAGCGGCGAAGTGGGAAAACAGCAGCGGAATATCGTCGCGGCGTTCTCTCAGCGGCGGAATGGAGATCGTCACGACATTCAGCCTGTAGTAGAGATCCTCACGAAAATCGCCGCGCACCGCGGGATCCCCAAGGTCGATCTTGGCCGCCGCGACGACGCGAAGATCGACCGGACGCACCTCATTGGTGCCAAGCGGCGTGATCTCACGCATCTCCAGCACCCTCAGCATCTTGACCTGGGTGGCGGCCGGCATGCTTTCGATCTCGTCGAGGAAAAGCGTGCCGCCGCTTGCATGTTCGATGCGGCCCGTGCGGCGCTTCTGGGCGCCGGTAAAGGCGCCGGCCTCGTGGCCGAACAGTTCGCTTTCGATGACCGTTTCGGGCAGGGCGCCACAGTTTAGCGCCACGAAATTGCCCTTCCTGCGGTGGCTCCACTGATGCAAGAGCTGGGCAACCACTTCCTTGCCGCTGCCCGTTTCGCCGGCGACGAGCACGTCCACATCGGTATCGGCGATATGGCGAAGAATCTTTCTGAGGTTTTCCATGACAGGCGTCTGGCCGATCAGCGGCAAATTCTCCTGCGCATCTTCGGCTGCCTTCCGCAGCATGCGGTTCTCCAGAACAAGCCGCCGCTTCTCGCTTGCGCGACGCACGCTCTGGACCAGCCGATCGGCTGCGAAGGGCTTGGCGATGAAATCATAGGCGCCGTCCTGGATCGCCTGAACGGCCATGGGAATGTCGCCGTGGCCGGTCATCAAGATCACCGGCAGGTCGACATCCATGCCCTGAAGCGTGGCGAAGAGCTGCAGTCCGTCGATCTCCGGCATGCGGATATCGGTGACGACGGGGCCGGCAAAGTCCGCCGGCAGATCCGCCAGCGCGGCTTTTGCACCGTCATAGGCGGAAACGGAAAATCCGGCGAGTTCGAGCGTCTGGGCGGTGGCGCGGCGAAGGTCCTTGTCGTCGTCGATCAGCGCAACAGGCATCAGTGTGTTCATGACCTCAAGCCTTCCTCAGCTGAACGATGAACCGGGTACCGCCGCTGTCGCTTAAAACCTCCATCCGGCCGCCATAGTCGCCGATGATATCCTTGGAGATCACCAGGCCGAGGCCGAGGCCGCTTTCCTTCGAGGTGTTGAACGGCGTGAACAAGCCCTTGCGGATTTCCGGCGGGATGCCGGGACCGTTGTCGGCGACCGTCACCGTTATCATCCCTGCATCGGTGGATGTTCTGACCTCGACGCGACCCTCTCCGGCCTTCGGCGCCACCGCCTCGAGGGCGTTTTGAAGCAGGTTGATGAGCACCTGCTCGAGACGAATCCGGTTTCCCATCACCTGCAGTTCGTCGGGCGGCAGGTCGATGTCGAGCGTATCCATGCGGCCGGCAAACCGGCTGCGCAACAGCATCACCGCGCCCTCGATGACGTCCTTCAATCCGGTTGGTTCGGCGCTGCCTCGGCCTTTGCGGGCAAAGGTCTTCAGCTCCTCGGTGATCGAACCTATGCGCTCCGTCAGCGCCGCGATGCTTTCGAGGTTTTCGCCGGCGGGCGCCGTCTGGCCGCGATTGAGGAAGGTGCGGGCGTTATCCGCATAGGCACGAATGGTTGCCACCGGCTGGTTGATCTCATGGGCGACGCCGGCTGCCACCTGACCCAGGATGGCCAGTCGGTTGGCCTGCACCAGATCCTGCTGCACCGCCTGCAATTTCTGCTCAGTGCTCTTGTGGCCGACGATTTCAGCCTGCAGCCGGTCCCGCGCCTGGCTCAGATCCAGCGTCCGCTCGGCGACGCGCCGTTCCAGTTCCTCCCGAGCCCGCTGTTCGCTGGAGATTCGCAGGCTGATCACATGGCGACGGCGCAACAGGAAGGCTGCTCCGGCCAGCAGCGGCAGGAGTATCAGCAATGCCAGCATGCGGGCTTCACGAATCCCCGCATCGACGGATGGTCCGAGTGCGACGAGATGCTGCAAATGCCAACCGGTCGCCGGCACCGACGTTGCGACATCGAGAAACCTGGTTTTCCCGGCATCGCCGGGCATGACGATCCCGACGACATCGAGCCCGTCACCGAGGTCTCGAACCATGTCGAGCGGCAGGGGTTGAAGCGGCGCATCGCCGAATTGAAGGCTTTCGCGGATCGCCGTCAGCCGGTCCTCGGCGACCCGGCCGATCGTCATGAACCGCCATGACGGAATACTGGTGATGAGGACAATGCCGCGCTCGTCAACGACGTAGGACGGGGTGTTGGAGGCATTCCAATCCGCCTCGACGTCGTCGAATTCGACCTTGACCACGACGACGCCCAGCAGGCCATTGCTGCCCGAAATCCGCTGGGAGATATAGAGGCCCGGTTTCTTGCTGACCGTGCCGAGCGCGAAGTGCTCGGCCTGTCCTCGTTCCACCGCCCCCTGAAAATACTCGCGGAAACGATAGTCGTTGCCGACGAAACTCGTCGGCTCGCGCCAGTTGCTGGCCGAAACCGCCATGCCGTCCTTGTCGATGACATAGATGACGGCGGCCTTCGTGCCCGCCGCCAAATTTTCCAGCTTCTGACTGAGCCGCTCGAACGCGCCGGCATCGTTTCCTGCTAGTGCGGCGGCGAGTGCCGCGTCCTGCGACAGCACGAAGGGAAGCGCCCGATATTTTTCGAGAACCGTGCGCAGCAATGCAGCATTCAGCCTCGCATCCATGCGGGCCTGTTCCTCGAGAGCAGCCTCCGCCCGGAGCCGACCGATCTCGCCGCTGGCCCAAAGGCTTGCGACGACAGCGAGGAGGGCGAGCACGGCATAGACCCACCACATCCGCCGGATGCGGTGCTTCAGGGGCAGGGAAGGCCACAATTTCTGCGACACGGACATGGCGGATTTGTGCATTTTTCTGCACGAAACGCAAATGGATTTGTGCGGATTTCCGCATTGCTTAATGAGGCATCAGAAGCTCCGTAATTTTTTTTATAATGAATTCAATATGTTACTTTGTCGGTGCAAAACTGGCACGGCGATTGCGAAGAACGTGGCAACAACGGCTGAGCTGTTGGACTTTAAGCGAACGGCTCGGGAGGCCGGAGTTCGTTCCGGACGAGCCATTAGGAGGACATCATGATCGCAGCATCACTCGACGCAGTCGCAGGCAGCAAGGGCAAGAAGCCCTTTTATACCCATCTATATGTTCAGGTTCTCGCCGCCATCGCCGCCGGTATCCTGCTCGGGCATTTCTATCCCGAATTCGGCACCCAGCTGAAGCCGCTCGGCGATGCCTTCATCAAGCTCGTCAAGATGATCATCGCGCCGGTCATCTTTCTCACGGTTGCGACCGGCATTGCCGGCATGAGCGATCTGCAGAAGGTTGGCCGCGTCGCTGGCAAGGCAATGCTCTATTTCCTGACATTCTCGACATTGGCGCTCATCATTGGCCTGATCGTCGCCAATGTCGTTCAGCCCGGCGCCGGCATGAACATCGATCCGGCCTCGCTGGATCCGGCCGCCGTTGCCACTTTTGCCGCGAAAGCGCATGAGCAGAGCATCGTTGGCTTCCTGACCAACATCATTCCGACGACGATTGTCGGCGCTTTTGCCGATGGCGACATTCTGCAGGTGTTGTTCTTCTCGGTGCTCTTCGGCATCGCACTCGCCGTGGTCGGCGAAAAGAGCGAACCGGTCGTCAACTTCCTCAATGCCCTGACGGCGCCCGTGTTCAAGCTCGTCGCCATCCTCATGAAGGCTGCCCCGATCGGCGCCTTCGGCGCCATGGCATTCACCATCGGCAAGTACGGCGTCGGGTCGATCGCCAACCTCGCCATGCTGATCGGCACCTTCTACGTCACGTCTCTGCTCTTCGTCTTCATCGTTCTCGGCGCAGTCGCCCGCTACAACGGCTTCTCGATCGTGGCGCTGCTGCGCTACATCAAGGAAGAGCTGCTGCTGGTCCTCGGTACCTCGTCTTCGGAGGCAGCACTTCCGGGACTGATGAACAAGATGGAAAAGGCCGGCTGCAAGCGCTCGGTCGTCGGCCTCGTCATCCCCACAGGTTATTCCTTCAATCTTGACGGCACCAATATCTACATGACGCTGGCAGCGCTGTTCATTGCCCAGGCAACCGGCATTCAGCTTTCCTGGGGTGACCAGATCCTGCTGCTGCTGGTGGCGATGCTGAGCTCCAAGGGTGCCGCAGGCATCACCGGCGCCGGTTTCATCACGCTTGCCGCGACGCTCTCCGTCGTGCCATCCGTGCCTGTCGCCGGCATGGCGCTCATCCTCGGCATCGACCGCTTCATGTCGGAATGCCGGGCACTGACCAACCTCGTCGGCAATGCGGTTGCGACGATCGTCGTGGCACGTTGGGAAAACGAGCTGGATACGGTGCAGCTCGCCGCCGCACTGGGCGGCCAGACCGGCGAGAGTGCTCCCGCCGCCGGGCTTCAGCCGGCTGAATAACTGACCGCACTGTCCCGCAGTCCTAAAATTCCTGAAACGGCCCGCTATCCGGCGGGCCGTTTTTCTTTTCCGCTTTAGCCGCGGTTGCCGCCGAGAAGGCTGTTGTAAACGGCGCCGATCGCACTTGCTTCCTTCTCCAGCGCAAAATTCGCCCTTACATGTCGCAGCGCATTCTCGCCATGGGCGATCGCCAGAGCGGGATCTGCGATATAGGGCGCGATTGCCCGCGTCAGCGCCTCGCCATCGCCGCCAGCGACGACCGAGCCCGTCTCACCCGTCACGATGAGCTCGGCATAGGCGCCGGCGTCCGATGCCACCACCGCCGTGCGCGAGGCCATGGCTTCGAGCGGCGTCAGGCCGAAGCCCTCGTTGCGGGAGGGGGCGACGTAAAGCGTCAGGCGACGATACCAGACCTTGATGTCAGGCACTTCGCCGAGGAAGAGGATACGGTCGCTGAGCCCGGCGGTCGCGACATCCGCCTTGAGTTTGTCGCCAAATGCCGTGTGCTCGGCCGTCACCCGGCCGGAGACGACCGCCGTCCACTCGGGGTGCTGCGGCAGCAGTTCGATCATCGCCTGGACGAAAAGATCAGTGCCCTTTTGATGGCGCACGCGGCCGAAGCAGCCGATGAGATGGCGGCCCGGCAGGCCGGTGGCGGCGATGCCGTCCTCCGCGGCTTCCGGTGGGTGGAAGAGGGCAAGGTCGACGCCGTGCTGGATCACCGTGTGCGGCACGTCGAGGAACGAGCCGGATCGATCGCTGGTCGCGATGACGGCGTCCATGCGGCGGATCAGCCATTTCGTATAGGCGGTGTGGCGGCGTTGCGCGGCCGAGGTGAAGAGAAGCTTCAGCGGCATGCGCAACAGATGGCGCAGCAGGATGCCGACGGCCATCTCGTTGTTGCGGCGAGCGTGCCAGACACGCTGGCGCCGGCGCGCCGGCGGGCGCCAGAGGCCGAGGAGCTGCCGCCCCTTAAGTTTCGGCAGGTCCTCCGGCAGGCCGGGGCCGAGTGTCGCGATCTTCATGCCGAGCCGGATCTGGCACGGGATGAGCTGGACGATGGTCGACGTGACGCCGGAGAGCCGGCGCTTGAAATTGGGCGCGATGATCTCGACGTCACGAATATCCGGCAAGGGAGGGGTCTCGCGGCTGGCGGGCGATCAGCCCCAGGAAACCTGGAGGATTTCGTAGGCCTTGGAGCCGCCCGGCGCATTGACCTCGATGGAATCGCCGACTTCCTTGCCGATCAGCGCGCGGGCGATCGGCGAGGAGATGGAGATGCGGCCGGCCTTGACGTCGGCTTCCTGGTCGCCGACGATCTGGTAGGTCTTTTCTTCCTCGGTGTCCTCGTCGATGAGCTTCACCTTGGCGCCGAACTTGATCTTGTCGCCCGACATCTTGGTGAGGTCGATGACCTCGGCGCGCGCCGTCAGGTCTTCCAGCTCGCTGATGCGGCCTTCATTATGGCTCTGAGCTTCCTTGGCGGCGTGGTATTCGGCGTTTTCGGAAAGGTCGCCATGGGCACGGGCTTCGGCGATCGCCTCGATGATTCGGGGACGCTCCTCCTGCTGACGCCAGCGCAGTTCTTCCTGCAGCTTGACGAAACCGCCCGGTGTCATCGGTACCTTTTCAACCATTTTTCTGTCCTTCAATCCTTGTATCCGCATAATCAGCGGCGAACACAAAAGAAAACAGGTCCCGAAGGGGAGCTTCGGAACCGTGCCACAATCTTAGTCGGACGCTTATAGCAGATCGCCAAGCCCGATTTCCAGAAAATTCGCATGAAAGAAACGCGGCCTGCTCCAACATCCGGTGATGCAGCTTGAAAATGGGCGGAAATCGGATCGTTCCGATTGACTTCAGGCGCAGGAACATATAGTGAACATACTAATGAAGAAGTCGCTAACAGAACGCTTGGCCATCCTTTCCGATGCCGCGAAATATGACGCTTCCTGCGCTTCCAGCGGCACGGTGAAACGTGATTCCCGGGCAAGCGGCGGGCTCGGTTCGACCGAGGGATCCGGCATCTGTCATGCCTATGCCCCGGACGGGCGGTGCATTTCACTTCTGAAAATACTGCTGACCAATTTCTGCATTTACGACTGCGCCTATTGCGTCAATCGCTCGTCGAGCAATGTCGAACGGGCGCGTTTTACGCCCGAGGAGGTCATCTGGCTGACGCTGGAATTTTACCGCCGCAACTATATCGAAGGCCTGTTCCTTTCCTCCGGCATCATTCGTTCCTCCGATTACACGATGGAAGAGATGGTCCGCATCGTTCGCGAACTGCGCGTGACCCATAATTTCCGCGGCTATATCCATCTGAAGTCGATCCCCGAGGCGTCGCCGCGTCTGATCGAAGAGGCGGGGCTTCATGCAGACAGGCTGTCGCTCAATATCGAGTTGCCGACGGATAACGGCATCACCCGCTTTGCGCCGGAAAAGAAGCCCGCCAATATCCGGCGATCGATGGGAGATCTGAGGTTGAAGATCGAGGCCGCCGGCGAACCGACGTTACAGACGAAGAAGCGTCAGCGTTTCGTGCCGGCCGGTCAGAGCACGCAGATGATCGTCGGCGCTGATGGCGCGAACGATGCGACGATCCTTGCGACCAGCGGCCGGCTTTACAGCAGCTACGGGCTGAAGCGCGTCTATTATTCCGCCTTCAGCTCGATCCCGGACTCGTCAAAAAACCTGCCGCTGATCAAACCGCCGTTGATGCGCGAACACCGGCTCTATCAGGCCGACTGGCTCTATCGATTCTACGGTTTCGGCATCGACGAGATCACCGCAAACCAGGCGGGCGGCATGCTCGATCTCACCCTCGATCCCAAGCTTGCCTGGGCGCTCGCCAACCGGGCCGAATTTCCCGTCGATATCAACAGAGCCGAGCGCGAGCGGTTGCTGCGCGTGCCCGGCCTCGGCACCAAGACAGTCAAAGCGATCGTTTCGGCCCGCCGTTTTCGCCGGCTGCGGCTCGACGATCTCCAGCGGCTCGGCATTTCGATCAAGAAGGTCCAGTCCTTCATTTCGGCGGAAGGCTGGTCGCCGCGCCGATTGATTGAGCGCCCAGACCTTCGCGCCATGTTCGAACCGCAGCCTGAACAATTGTCGTTGCTGTGATGCGCCGGGTCGTGCTGGCAGGACGCGGGGAGCTTGCCGAATGGCGTGATGCCGCACGCGCCTTCGCGGCCGCCGGCATATCGCCGGAGGGGATAGAGTGGCGCGAAAAACGTGCTGAGTCCGGGTTTGCGTTTCAACACGACGCGATGCCGCCGGCACCTGCTGCTGCACGAAGGCCGATGACGGTGCCACCCGCCTTTATCGAGCTTGCGGAAACGGTTCTCTGCCATTCCGATCCCACGCGCTTTTCCCTGCTTTACCGTCTGCTCTGGCGGCTGCAGATGGACCGGCAATTGCTTGAAGTGGCCTCCGACGAGGACGTCGCCCGTGCCAGGTTGATGGCGAAAAACGTTCGGCGCGACGCGCACAAGATGACGGCCTTCGTCCGCTTCAAGGAGGTTGGTGCGGTATCGGCGGATCGTCGAAAATTCCTCGCCTGGTTCGAGCCGGATCACCATATCGTCAGGCGTACAGCGCCCTTCTTCCAACGGCGCTTCACCGACATGGACTGGCTGATCGCCACACCCAAGGGATCAGCCGCCTGGGACGGCGAGCGGCTGACGATGAGCGACGAACCGTGTGAAAAACCCAATCTTACCGATGCTACCGATGACCTCTGGCGCACCTACTACGCCAGCATTTTCAATCCGGCGCGGTTGAAGCTGAAGGCGATGCAGGCGGAGATGCCAAAAAAATACTGGAAGAACCTGCCGGAAGCCGATCTCATTCCTGGGCTGATCGCATCGGCGGAGAGCAAGGTGCGGGCCATGGCCGCCCGGGAGGCGACCCAGTCATTGCCCTTTCACGATCGCCTGCAGGAGGCCGCGCGCAGCATCCCAGCTGAACCCGAAGCGCCGGCGGGCACGCTGGAAGCACTGCGCGCGGAAGCTGCCGGCTGCACCCGCTGTCCGCTTCACGCGAAGGCGACGCAAACCGTATTCGGGGAGGGGCCGCGCGATGCAGAGGTGATGTTCGTCGGCGAGCAGCCGGGCGACCAGGAGGATATATCAGGGCGCCCCTTCGTCGGTCCCGCCGGCAGGCTGCTGGACCAAGTGATCACTGAAGCGGGCATCGACCGCTCGACGCTTTACGTCACCAATGCCGTCAAGCATTTCAAATATGAGCCGCGCGGCAAGCGTCGCATCCATCAGAAGCCCAATATGGGCGAGGTGAAGCATTGCCGCTGGTGGCTCGATCTGGAGATGGCGCTGATCAAGCCGAAGCTGGTCGTTGCGATGGGGGCGACGGCGCTCGCGGCGCTGACCGATACGAAACAGCGGCTGCAGGATGTCAGGGGGAAGGCGATCGCGATCGACGAGAGGCGAACGCTCTTCGTGACGGTGCATCCATCCTATCTGCTGCGTATTCCCGACGAGCGACTGAAAGCGGAAGAACTGGCGCGATTTCGCGAAGATATGCTGAATATCCAGCGGCTTATGACGGCGACCGGATAAATTGATTCCGATGTAAGGAATGACCGAAAGGGGGTGAGCCACCGCTCATTGAGCGACGGCGTTGCTATATCTCAGGCGAAGTAGCTTTGCAGCGGCCGCACTTCCAGATTGCCGGCCTTCAGCGCCTTGATCGCCTGGGCGGCGGCTTCGGCGCCTGCCATCGTCGTGTAATAAGGCACCTTCTGCATCAGCGTCGCACGGCGCAGCGATTTGGAGTCCGAGATCGCCTTGTTGCCATCGGTGGTGTTGATGACGAGCTGGACCTGGCGGTTGCGGATTGCGTCCTCGATATGCGGACGGCCCTCGAGCACCTTGTTGATCTTGGTGGCGATGATGCCGTTTTCGGCGAGGAAGCGGGCGGTGCCGCCGGTTGCCAGCACTTTGAAGCCCTGTTCGACGAGGATGCGGATCGCCGGCAGCACGCGCAGCTTGTCGGCGTCGCGGACGGAGACGAAGACCGTCCCGTCACGCGGCAGCTCGACGCCGGCGCCGAGCTGCGACTTGGCGAAGGCCAGCGCAAAATCGGTATCGAGGCCGATGACTTCACCCGTCGAGCGCATTTCTGGGCCGAGCAGGGTGTCGACGCCGGGGAAGCGGGCGAAGGGGAAGACGGCTTCCTTGACGGCGATGTGCTTGAGCTTGCGCGGATCGGGCTTTTCGCCGTAGGCGGCGAAGGTCGCATCGAGCTTCTCGCCAGCCATGACGCGGGCGGCGATCTTGGCGATCGGCGCGCCGATGGTCTTTGCGACGAAGGGCACGGTGCGTGAGGCGCGCGGATTGACTTCGAGAACGTAGACGGTGCCGTCCTTGATGGCGAACTGCACGTTCATCAAGCCGCCGACATTGAGCGCCTTGGCCATGGCCTTGGCCTGGCGCTCCAGCTCGTCGAGCATCTCGTTGGAGAGCGTGCGCGGCGGCAGCGAGCAGGCGCTATCGCCGGAATGGATGCCGGCTTCCTCGATATGCTCCATGATGCCGGCGACATAGACGTCGGTGCCGTCCGAGAGGCAGTCGACGTCGACTTCGATGGCGTGGCTAAGATAGCTGTCGAAGAGCAGCGGGTTCTTGCCGAGCAGGGTGTTGATCTGGCCGGTCTTGTCGTTGGGATAACGCTGCTTGATATCCTCCGGCACCAGTTCCGGCACGGTATCGAGCAGGTAGCTCTGCAGCTGGCCTTCCGAATGCAGGATCTGCATGGCGCGGCCGCCAAGCACGTAAGAGGGGCGAACGACCAGCGGGAAGCCGATTTCGGTTGCGACCATGCGGGCTTGCTCGACCGAATAGGCGATGCCGTTGTTCGGCTGGTTGAGGTCGAGCTTCATCAACAGCTTCTGGAAGCGGTCGCGGTCCTCGGCAAGGTCGATCATGTCAGGCGCGGTGCCGAGGATCGGGATGCCGTTCTTTTCCAGCGCCTCGGCAAGCTTCAACGGCGTCTGGCCGCCGAACTGGACGATGACGCCGACGACTTCGCCCTTTTCCTGTTCTGCCCGCAGGATCTCGATCACGTCCTCGGCGGTCAGCGGCTCGAAATATAGGCGGTCCGACGTATCGTAGTCAGTCGAGACGGTTTCAGGGTTGCAGTTGATCATGATCGCTTCATAACCCGCATCCTTCAGCGCGAAGGCGGCGTGGCAGCAGCAATAGTCGAACTCGATGCCCTGGCCGATGCGGTTCGGGCCGCCGCCGAGGATGACGACCTTCTTGCGGTCCGACACTTCAGCCTCCGAGCGGGCGGCGCCGACAAAAGGCGTCTCATAGGTCGAATACATATAGGCGGTCGGCGACGCGAATTCGGCCGCACAGGTATCGATGCGCTTGAAGACGGGGCGGACGTTCAGGCTGTTGCGGAATTCGGCGACTTCCTTCGGGCGCTTGCCGGTCAGCGTCGCCAGGCGCGCGTCGGAAAAGCCCATGGCCTTCAGCATGCGCAGATTGGCGGCATCATCCGGCAGGCCGTGCTCGCGGATGCGGGCCTCCATCTCGACGATCGCCTTCAGTTCGGCGATGAACCAGGGGTCGATCTTGCAGCCTTCGTGGACTTCGGCCTCGCTCATGCCCTGGCGCAGCGCCTGGGCGACCATGCGCAGGCGATCGGGCGTCGGTGTGCCGATTGCAGCGCGGATGGCGTTCTGGCTGGATTCGCCCTCTTCAAAGCCGGGGATCTCGATCTCGTCGAGGCCGGTCAGGCCGGTTTCCAAGCCGCGCAGCGCCTTCTGCAGCGATTCGGCGAAGGTGCGGCCGATCGCCATGACTTCGCCGACCGATTTCATGGCGGTCGTCAGCACCGGTGAGGCGCCGGGGAATTTCTCGAAGGCGAAACGCGGGATCTTGGTGACGACGTAGTCGATCGACGGTTCGAAGGAGGCAGGCGTTGCGCCGCCGGTGATGTCGTTATCCAGTTCGTCAAGCGTATAGCCGATCGCGAGCTTGGCGGCGATCTTGGCGATCGGGAAGCCGGTGGCCTTCGAGGCGAGGGCCGACGATCTCGAGACGCGCGGGTTCATTTCGATGACGACGAGGCGGCCGTCTTTCGGATTGACGGCGAACTGGACGTTCGAGCCGCCGGTCTCGACCCCGATCTCGCGCAGCACCGCGATTGAGGCGTTGCGCATGATCTGGTATTCCTTGTCGGTCAGCGTCAGCGCCGGCGCGACGGTGATCGAATCTCCGGTGTGGACGCCCATCGGATCGATGTTCTCGATCGAGCAGATGATGATGCAGTTGTCCGCCTTGTCGCGGACGACCTCCATTTCATATTCCTTCCAGCCGAGCACCGATTCTTCGACCAGCACTTCGGTGGTCGGCGAGGCGTCGAGGCCGCCGCCGACGATCTCGAAAAATTCCGAGCGGTTGTAGGCGATGCCGCCGCCGGTGCCGCCGAGCGTGAAGGAGGGGCGGATGATGGCGGGCAGGCCGACATGGTCGATCGCCTGGGCGGCAATCGCCATGGCATGGCTCATGTAACGCTGCTTGCGGTCGCTCTCGCCGAGGTTCCACTGGTTTTCCAGCTCATCCAGCGCCTTGTCGAGGTCGGATCCCGAGAGGCTTTCACGCAGCTTGATGCGCTCGGCCTCGTGCGTCTTGCGGTCGAGGTCCTTGATGTCGGTGGCGTTCGCCAGCATCGAGCGCGGAGTTTCCAGCCCGATACGGGCCATTGCTTCGCGGAACAGCGCGCGGTCCTCGGCCATGTCGATGGCGGCGGGCTTGGCTCCGATCATCTCGACATTGTAGCGGTCGAGCACGCCCATGCGCTTCAGCGAAAGCGCGGTATTCAAAGCCGTCTGGCCGCCCATGGTCGGCAGCAGCGCATCCGGGCGTTCCTTGGCGATGATCTTGGCGACGACTTCGGGGGTGATGGGCTCGACATAGGTGGCGTCGGCAAGGCCCGGATCGGTCATGATCGTCGCAGGGTTGGAGTTGACGAGGATGACGCGGTAGCCTTCCTCCTTCAGCGCCTTGCAGGCCTGGGTGCCGGAATAGTCGAATTCGCAAGCCTGGCCGATAACGATCGGTCCCGCGCCGATGATGAGGATCGATTTGATATCTTGGCGCTTCGGCATGAGTGCTTCCGTTTTCTGGCTGCGCAGAAAGCCGGCCAGGGTGGGAGATCACCGGGTCGGGTCGCGCATGCTGGGTCTTTTCAGGCTAGAAGCGGCTTATAGGCAAATGTATTTGCAAACGGAACCCCATAAATCGCGGAATCGACAGGAATCCAACACGGCGCCAGAGACTATTTCCCGTCAGGCACGACCACCAGCCGGATTTCGCCGCCGCCTTGCTTCCGGAAGTGCGAAAGCGGGAGTCACATCAAGCGCTTGGCGCGTCTTCTTTACGTGAAACGCCGGCGCACATCCTCGGCATAGCTGTGGCTGACCGGGATTTCCGTGCCGTCGCGGGTGAGGATCAGCAGCCTGCCATTGCCGCGTTTCAGGCTTTCGACATGGGCGTCGGCCACCCAGTGCGAGCGATGGACGCGAAAGCCCGGCGTCGCGGCGGTTTCTTTCAGCGCATCGGCGAAACGCAAGAGCACCAGTTCGCGCCCGCGGCTGGTCACCACCTCGGTATAGTGGTCCTGGACGGAAAGGCGCAGCAGCGAGCCACGATTCTCAGGCTTCAGCCGGTCGAGGATCGAGGCTACGGGGCTGGTTTCCTGAGGAACTGCGGCTTCGGCGATTTTCTGGCTCATCGCCATATAGGTCAAAAGGCAGAAGAGGGCGCAAGCGGCGCCGCAAAAAGCGCGCGTTGCAGGCCGCTGTCGAGCGTGGTCGCTTCGCCGGCGAAGGCATAGTCGACGAGGCCGATGGCAAAACCGATCGGCAGGGCGGCTACGAGCGAGCCCGCCATCATGCGGGCGAACATGGAAACGATCACCCCCTGCAGCAGTCTTTCGGCCGTGACTGCGCAGAGAATGGCGATCGTCCAGGCAACGGCATGCAGGGTCAGCCAGTAGGCGAGGCGTTCGCCGAAGGCCATGCTTTCCATCGTGCCGTAGGGACCGGTGACGGCAAAGAGCAGGACGATCGCGGCAAAGGTTCCCCAGAAGCGCCGGGAGTGGAGAAAGACCTGCAATTCGCGAAGCGTGGATTGCAAGAAGAGGTGATTCACGAAGTTTTCCTGCCGTTCGCGCGGTTCGGATTGAGGCGGATGAAGTCTTGGCGGAAACAGGGATCGAATTCAATCGGATGTCGCTCATGATCCTCGAACCGCTCCTCGGCGCTCCGCTCGCCGTTCATATCCATGTCACTGCTGTTACGCCGCCGGCACTTCTCGGCGCCTATATCCTGCTGCGCCCCAAGGGCACGCCGCTGCACCGGCTGCTCGGCAGGATCTGGATGGCGCTGATGGTTGTCACGGCGGTATCGAGCTTCTTCATTCATGAGCTCGATCTCTTCTACGGGTTCAGCCCGATCCATCTTCTGTCGATTGCAACATTGTTCGGCAGCTGGAATGCGATCGCGGCGGCTCGCCGCGGCGATGTCCGTCTGCACCAGCGCATCGTCGCCGGCCTCTATTTCGGCGCCATCGTCCTTGCCGGCCTGTTCACTTTCCTACCCGGCCGGATCATGCACGCGGTCATCTTCATCGGCGCGGAATGGCCGGCGGTCCTTGCCGCGGCGGCGATCGGCTCGATCCTGGTCGCAATCGTGCTGCGTCGCCGACGCGGGCGCCTGATTGCCCGATGAAGTCGCTGGAATTCCGGCCGCCGACGGATATATAACTCCTTGAGCGCAAGCACAGGCATTGCCGGGGAGAGCGAAGATGGAATGGAGAGGCCGGCGTCAGTCCGACAATGTTGAAGATCGCCGCGGCGGTCCGACCGGCGGCGGTTTCGGCCGCGGCGGTGGCTTCAATTTTCCCTCCGGCGGCGGCGTTCGCCGCGCCGGCGGGGGCTTGAGCATCGGTACGATCATTTTCCTTGTCGTCATCTATTTCATCTTCAAGATGATGGGCATCGATCTGCTGCAGGTGCTCGAAGGCGGCGGCATGTCGAGCGGGCCGGGCTACGAGCAGAGCCAGTCCGGAGGCACACGCGCGCCTGCCAATGACGAGATGACCGCCTTCATGCGCACCGTGCTTGCCGAAACTGAGGATACCTGGCAGGGCATCTTCCAGGCGCAGGGCCAGAACTACGAAGAGCCCCGCCTCGTGTTGTTCTCGGGCTCGACCGCATCGGCCTGCGGCTCGGCATCGTCCGCCACCGGCCCGTTCTACTGCCCCGGCGACCACAAGCTCTATCTCGACACCGAATTCTTTCAGGAGCTTTCCAACCGGTTCGGTGCGTCGGGCGATTTCGCCGAGGCCTATGTCGTTGCCCATGAGGTCGGCCATCACGTGCAGAACCTGCTGGGCATCCTGCCGAAGTTCAACCAGGCCCGTCAGCGCATGAGCGAGGCCGACGCCAACAAGATGTCGGTGCGCGTCGAGCTGCAGGCCGATTGCTTTGCCGGCATCTGGGGCAAATATACCCAGCAGAAGGGCCTGCTCGAGTCAGGCGATCTGGAGGAAGCGCTGAACGCCGCCCAGCAGATCGGCGACGATTCGCTGCAGAAGCGGTCACAGGGTTACGTCGTGCCGGAAAGCTTCAACCACGGTACCTCGGAGCAGCGGGTCAGATGGTTCAAGCGCGGTTTTGATAGCGGCCAGCTCTCGGCTTGTGACACGTTTTCGGGGCCGATTTGAGGAGTATGCCTTTTCTTCCCGGCGCTCTCCTGAAACACTTGTGATGGAAACGAGGGCGGGCGGCTTTCTCCCTCTTCTCCCCGCTGGGGAGAAGAGACGTGTAGCCGCGCCGCGTTCTTCCTCATCTCCAGCTGAGCCGTAGGACGAAGCGTAATCTGTCCCTGTGCCTACTTCTCACTGTCCATATGCTGCAGCATATGCTCGGGATAACGCCCGCCTGCAGCCGCATCCTTCGGCACGGCACGTTCGATAGCTTCGAAATCTTCCGGCGACAGGTTGACCGCGCGTGAGCCGAGCGCCTCGGTCAGCCGGTCGCGGCGGCGGGCGCCGATGATCGGGACGATGTCCTTGCCCTTGGCGGCGACCCAGGCGATGGCGATCTGGGCGACAGAGACGCTCTTTGCCTCGGCGATCTCGCGCAGTTTCTCCACCAGAACAAGGTTCTGCTCGATATTGCCCTCCTGGAAGCGCGGGCTGTAGGCGCGGAAATCGCCGGCCGTCGCACTCCGGCCCTTCTGCCAATGGCCGCTGATCAGGCCGCGCGAGAGCACGCCGTAGGCGGTGATCGAGATGCCGAGTTCGCGGGTTGTCGGCAGGATCTTTTCCTCGATGCCGCGCGAGATCAGCGAATATTCGATCTGCAGGTCGACGATCGGGGCCACAGCGGCGGCGCGGCGGATCGTGTCGGCGCCGACTTCCGACAGGCCGATATGCCTGACATAACCCGCCTTGACCATGTCGGCGATGGCGCCGACCGTGTCCTCGATCGGTACGTTCGGATCGAGACGGGCGGGGCGGTAGATGTCGATATAATCGACGCCAAGGCGCTGCAGCGTATAGCTGAGGAAGTTCTTCACCGCGACCGGACGGCCGTCGAAGCCGTTCCAGCCGCCGACGGGATCGCGCAGGCCGCCGAACTTGACGCTGATGACGGCGCCCTCGCGCTTGCGGCCCTTCAATGCCTCGCCGATCAGCATTTCATTATGGCCCATGCCGTAGAAATCGCCGGTGTCGAGCAGATTGACGCCGGCATCGAGCGCGCCATGGATCGTCGCGATGCTTTCTGCGCGATCGGAGGGGCCGTACATGCCCGACATGCCCATGCAGCCGAGGCCGACGGCCGAGACATCGGGTCCGGTCCTTCCCAAACGATAGGTCTGCATTGTCTTCTCCTTCCTTCTGCGCCGAAGCGGCGCAATCGGGCTTTTGCGCCGGGCGTCGTCATCGATGCTGCCGTTCTACCGCTTTCGCATTCGGGCGATAATCGGAGGGTATCGAACAGGCTGTGCGGGGAAATGCACAATGACCAGTTTTTGGACCGATCTTCTCCGGTGATCTGGATGCCGTCGCGGCGATTGCAAGGGAACGCATCGCCCGGCGATCGCTGGGCGGCTGGCGATTATCTGAAACTGGAACTACAACGCGCGCCCACCGGTTGAGGCCTGTTATAAATTTCCCGTTGAGCATTATCAAAAACTATGAGATGTTCACGGATTGTTTCGGTTTCTTTTCTGAGCTATGTCACTTTCTCGGCGACGAGATCGTCTTTTCAGAACCAACCGCTGTAGAGATGCCTCATGCTTGACCCGAAATTCGTTCGCCGCGGCCTTTTCCTGGTCTTCATCATCCTCTTCCTCGACATTATCGGCATCGCCATCATCATGCCGGTGCTGCCCGCCTATCTGGAGCAACTGACCGGCGGCAGCGTCAGCGATGCGGCGATCGACGGCGGCTGGCTGATGCTGGTCTATGCCGGCATGCAATTCCTGTTCGCGCCGCTGCTCGGAAACCTGTCCGACCGCTTTGGCCGCCGGCCGATCCTGTTGCTTTCGGTGCTGACCTTCGCGATCGACAATTTCATTTGCGGCATCGCCACCAGCTTCTGGATGCTGTTCGTCGGCCGCGTGCTTGCCGGCATCAGCGGCGGCAGCTTTGCCACCTGCTCGGCGTATATCGCCGATATCAGCACGGAGGAGAACCGGGCGAAGAATTTCGGGCTGATAGGCATCGCCTTCGGCGTCGGCTTCACCATCGGCCCCGTCGTTGGCGGTGTCCTCGGCGAATTCGGCCCCCGTGTGCCGTTCCTCGGCGCGGCTGCGCTGTCGCTTGTCAATTTCATCGCCGCCTGCTTCCTGCTGCCGGAAACGCTGGAGGCGAAGAACCGCCGCCGGTTCGAGTGGAAACGCGCCAATCCACTTGGCGCGTTGCGCCAGATGCGCCATTATCCCGGCATCGGCTGGGTCAGCCTCGTCATGTTCCTGTTCTTCCTGGCGCATGCCGTCTATCCCTCGGTCTGGGCGTTCGTCTCGACCTATCGATACGGTTGGAGCGAGGGACAGATCGGCCTATCGCTCGGCATTTACGGGATTGGTGCTGCGCTCGTCATGGGGCTGGTCCTGCCGCGCGTCGTGCCTCTGCTCGGCGAATGGAAAACGGCGCTTCTCGGCCTCTGCTTTTCAGCTGCAGGACTGACCGGCTATGCCTTCGCCTGGGAGGGCTGGGTGGTTTACGTCGTCATCGTCGCGACCGTCATCGAAAACGTCGCCGACCCGCCGCTGCGCAGCATCGCCGCCGGCATGGTTCCGCCTTCGGCGCAGGGCGAGCTGCAGGGCGCGCTTACCAGCCTCAGCAGCATCACCACCATTGTCGGGCCGCTGATCTTCACGCAGATGTTTTCCTACTTCACGCAGCCTGAGGCGCCTGTCACTTTTGCCGGCGCGCCGTATCTCACGGCCGCCGTGCTCATCCTTCTGGCCGCCGGGGTATTCCTCACAAGGGTTCCGGTGAGGGAGCCGGCCGAGGCGCTGGAAGCCACGGGCTGATTGATCAGAAATAGTGATGCGATGATGAATTTTTCATCATCTGCCTTATCTGGGGTAGTTCTTTGCGGGGCTTTGCTCTAAGCCCGGATGATATTTCGCCGCAAGCTGTGGCGACGCATATTTCAATCACAGGACTGGTGTCATGGACACGCCGATCGACGCGCGCAGGCTTGCGCCGACAAACGATAATCGTTGGGGCGCACATTTCCGTGCGACGTTGGCGCTCGGCATTCCGCTGATCGGCGCGCAGCTTGCCCAGCTCGGTATCCACACCACCGATGTGATGATCGTCGGACGTCTCGGCGCCGAACAGCTGGCGGCGATGGTGCTGTCGGCGCAGTTCCTGTTCACGATCCTCATCTTCGGTTCGGGCTTTGCCATCGCCGTCATTCCGATGGTGGCGCAGGCCTATGGCCGCGGCGACGTCGTCTCGGTGCGCCGATCGCTGCGCATGGGTCTCTGGGTGGTGATCGGATTTTGGATCATCATGCAGCCGGCCTTCTTCAATGCGGAACAGATCCTGCTCTTTGCGCAGCAGAAGCCCGAGGTGGCCAAGCTCGCCCATGGTTATATCATGATCGGCCAGTTCGGCGTGCTGCCGGGCCTGCTCTTCAACGTCATGCGCTCGCTCGTCAGCGCCATCGGCAAGGCAGGCATCATCCTCAACGTCACCATCGCCACGCTGGTGATGAACGCGATCTTCGCCTATATGCTCGTGCTCGGCCATTTCGGTTTTCCGGCGATGGGGCTTGAGGGCGCGGCGATCGTTTCGGTCGTCGTGCAGACGGCCGGCTTCCTCTTCATCCTTGCTTTCGTGCAGCGGCGGGAAGAGACGCGGCGCTACGAGATCTTCGTGCGGTTCTGGAAACCCGACTGGCACGCGCTGCTGGAGGTCATCCGGCTCGGTTTCCCGATCAGCGTTACCCTCCTTGCCGAGGTCAGCCTGTTCACGGTAGCCTCACTGCTGATGGGCTATATCGGTACGATCGAGCTTGCCGCCCACGGCATTGCCCTGCAATGGGCCTCGATCGCCTTCATGATCCCGCTCGGCCTCAGCCAGGCGGCGACGGTGCGCATCGGCGTCGCGCACGGGCAGGGCGACCATCGGGGGCTGGTGCGCGCTTCGATCATGGTTGTTATCATCGCTTGCGCCATCTCGGCAGTCGGCTCGGTGCTCTTTGCCACCATGCCGCAATTCCTCGGCAGCTGGTTCCTTGACGTCAACTCGCCCGAGGCGTCCGAAGTGCTTGCCTATGCCGGGCCGCTGATCGTCGTTGCCGGGCTTTTCCAGCTGGTCGACGGGCTGCAGGTGGTTGCCAATGGATTGCTGCGCGGTCTCAAGGACGCGCGCGTGCCGATGATCATGGCACTGATCGCTTATTGGCCGATCGGCTTCTTCCTCGCCTGGGCCTTTGCTTTCCCGCTCGGTTTCGGCGGTATCGGCATCTGGTTCGGCTTCCTCGTCGGGCTGGCAGCCGCCGCCGTCATGCTCTGCGGACGGTTCTATCTTCTCCTTCGCCGGGAGGGCGCAATGGCCGGCGCCTGAGCCGGCCGGCGCTGCGATCAGGCCGCGACAGGTTTGTAGCCGGCGATGTCGGCGCGAATACCGAGACGCGCAAACATTTCCTGCGGATCGAAATTCGCACCCTTATGGGCGGCCGCCACGGCTGCCCGCGCGCGCTCGACGACCTCGGTATTTTCCCATTCGGCAATGGTGACGAAATTGAATTCGCCTGGACCAGCGACCTGCTCCAGCACCCTGTGATCGATGAAACCGTCCTGCACCTCCAACACCTTGTGGGTCATCATCACTTTGACGAGAAATTCCTCGCGTGCCGCCGCCGGCACGATGAACTTGTCGACTCGAAAGAAAGCTCCGCTCATCCAGTTTTCTCCTGCATCAGATGTCTGCAGGCAGATCTGTAATTCCTCAAGTTAAGCTGAGGTCAATAGGCGGATAAAGAAAAAGGCCCGCCTGAGCGAACCTTTGGGCTACCGACAAAGCGGGCCAACTCCTCTTTCGTCATGCTCGGGCTTGTCCCGAGCATCTGCCTTCGGTCGATATGTGGCAGATCCTCGGCACGGGGCCGAGGATGACGAAGAGTGAGGTTTGTCAACAAGTTAATGGCCGACCTTGGCGGTCGGAAATCGCTATGGCTTGAAATCAGCGTTCGGCGAGCGCCGGTTCGCCCTTCTTCTCGCGCACCATGTTGATGAAGCGGCGGAAGAGATAGTGGCTGTCCTGCGGGCCGGGAGAGGCTTCCGGATGGTGCTGGACCGAGAAGACCTGCTTGCCGAGGACGCGCAGGCCGCAATTGGTGCCGTCGAAAAGCGAAATATGAGTCTCTTCAACGCCATCCGGCAGCGACTTCGAGTCGACCGCGAAGCCGTGGTTCATCGAGACGATCTCGACCTTGCCGGTCGTGTGGTCCTTGACGGGGTGGTTGGCGCCGTGATGGCCCTGATGCATCTTCTCGGTCTTCGCGCCAAGTGCCAGGCCCAGCATCTGGTGGCCGAGGCAGATGCCGAAGACCGGGATATCGGTCTTAACAAGCGTCTTGATCACAGGGACGGCATATTCGCCGGTTGCCGCCGGATCGCCCGGGCCGTTCGACAGGAAGATGCCGTCCGGCTGCATGGCGAGCACGTCTTCGGCGCTCGTTGCGGCCGGCACGACGGTCACCTTGCAGTCGAGGCCGGCAAACAGGCGCAGGATATTGCGCTTGACGCCGTAATCGAGGCAGACGACGTGGTATTTCGCGTCCGCCGCCTTGAGCTCACCGTAACCTTCGTTCCAGACCCACGGCGTTTCGGTCCATTGCGAGGACTGGCCCGACGAGGCGATCTTGGCAAGGTCGAGACCTTCGAGGCCGCTCCAGGCTTTGGCTTCGGCCTTCAGCGTCTCGATGTCGAAGACGCCGTTCGGATCGTGGGCGATCACCGCGTTCGGAGCGCCGTTCTCACGGATCCAGGCGGTCAGCGCGCGCGTGTCGATGCCGCAGAGACCGATGACGCCGCGGGCCTTCAGCCATTGGTCGAGGTGCTTGGCGGCGCGGTAGTTCGAGGGCTCAGTGATGTCGGCCTTGAAGATGACGCCGACAGCGCCATGGCGGGCGGCAGGCGTCAGGTCCTCGATGTCTTCATCATTGGTGCCGATATTGCCGATATGCGGGAAGGTGAAGGTGACGATCTGGCCCAGATAGGAGGGGTCCGTCAGGATCTCCTCATAGCCAGTGAGCGCTGTGTTGAAGACCACTTCGGCCGGCACCTTGCCGGTGGCGCCGATGCCCTTGCCTTCGATGACCGTGCCGTCGGCAAGAACGAGCAGGGCGGTCGGCTTTTCGATTGTCCAGGGTGCTGTCGCGGTCATCTTCATCCCGTTTCCGGCGATCGGTGCGCGCGTTGCCGCGGCTGGCCGCCTTTTGATCTCGCAGGCGTGTGGACGCGGCAATGCCGCGCGCTTCAGGCCTGATCACGAATTTTGGTGCAGGTGGCGGTAAATAGCCACGCAATCGCTTGCGGTCAATCTTTGTAGCCGAGATTGCTGCCGTTTTCCTGCGCTTTATCGCACTGACAGCGCAATTTATTTGATCCCCCGCATCAGCGTGGTTTATGAAGCGGCATCAAAACAGGAGTGAAGACCATGCTGCGCGATCAACTCGCCACCCAGCTGAAAGAGGCGATGAAGGCCAAGAATGCGGAGCGGCTTTCCACCGTCCGGCTGATTCAGGCCGCGGTCAAGGACCGCGATATCGCCAATCGCGGCACCGGCAAGGAGCAGGCGAGCGACGACGAGATCCTGCAGATTCTCGCCAAGATGGTGAAGCAGCGCGACGAATCGGCCAAGATCTACGAGGAGAATTCCCGCCCGGAGCTTGCCGCCAAGGAGCGCGCCGAAATCATCGTCATCCAGGATTTCATGCCGAAGCAGCTTTCGGACAGTGAAGTGCGCGCCAACGTCTCGGCGATCATCACTGAAACGGGTGCCGCGGGCGCCAAGGACATGGGCAAGGTGATGGCGGCGCTCAAGGAGCGTTATGCCGGCCAGATGGATTTCGCCAAGGCGTCGGCGACCGTCAAGGAACTGTTGAACGGATAACCTCAGATAACACGTCTTGCCTGCGGTTCGTCACGGACCGCAGGCCCGAGCACCGCTTCGGCGGCGGCATCGATGATGGCGAATTTCGCCGCCTGATAATTCCAATATTCGCGGATGAAGTGGCCCGACAGCCAGAAGTCGCCCTTGCGGGAGGGTTCCGTCCAGCCAATGCTCTCCATGGTCGCTGCCTGCATCAGAAGCCGCTTCAGATGGGTATTGGAGATCATGAACTGTTCGCGGATTTCCCTGAGCGATAGAGGGCCGAGCACGACGCGGTCGGCCGTTCTTGGAAATTCGGGAAGGCGCGAGATCAGGTAGTCCATCACCAGCCCGCCGGAATTCGCCCAGTTGAAGAGGTTGAAGGTGGCGCCCGGATTGCGGACTGCTTCACTTCCTATGATCGCCCTTGCGATCAGCGGCTGGATCGCTGCCATCATCGCCGAGGGGTCGGCGGTGATCTGATCGGCGCGCTCGCCGCCGTCGAGGCTGTCGAGGATCATCATATGGGCGACGAGCCATCGGGTGAAATGCTGCTCGGCGATTTCGGTGGGCTCCAGGTAACGTGTGCGCTTGTCGGGGCCGGGGACCGGTCGCAGGAAGCGATAGGCCAGCATTTCCTGCATGAAGGCCGCGGCTGTGTTGCGGCTGGCGATGTCGTTCCTGACCGCAAAATCGATGAAGCGCCCAGAATAGAGGCCGCCGCTCTTCCCATCGTCGGAATAACCGTAATGAAGCGCGAAGCCGGCATGGGCCATCAGCCAGCGCTGCTGCGCGGCGAAGATCGAGGCGATGCGCGGGCTCTCGCGATAGATGGCGAGCATCTGATCGGCGCAATGCAGGATCGCAGCGAGAAAGCGATCGTCTGCTGCAAGATTATCCGCGGTAAAAGCCATTTGGAGAGGTCCAGGGAGTTCGGCGCATACATCTTTCATGCAGGCGCCGCCTGTCAACGGTTTTGTCAATAAGCGGTTAATCTCAAAGGGAGAGTTGTCGCAAGGAGCCAAAAATTTAAGAAGGCAGGAGCTGGGGGCGCTCCTGCCTTCTTGCTCTTTGCTTCCACCGGCACGCAGGGCCGAAGCCCAAGCCGGAGGGTATTTGCAAAGGCACCCTTGCGAAGCGGCGCCGGGGGTAGGGATGGTGCTTCGCTCGGGGATCGCTTTGTTGAGATCGAACCTATTGCGGTGCGGCGGCTTATTCAAATTACAAAAAAATAATAATTGCCGGAATCGGCGGTTTGAGATGCCTCGAGGCGGACTGTCGGGAGGTGGCGGGCAGCTTAGTGAGGCGTAATCACATGAATGAATAATCCATTGTTGCACAAAGATTTTTTATCATCTTTGTTGGAGGTCTCCGCTCTTGCCGAAGCTTTCCCGACGGCGGAATTCCGGCTCTGAAAGGACAATAATGTCGCACCCTGTCGCAGGGGGCGATAACGCGTTGTTGATTGGATAACCGGCGCCGCTGATGACCGCCACATAGCCTGTGAATAGCGGGTTTTCGTGACAAGTTTCGTGGCATGGAGCGGCAAAGCAGCTTATATGGAGGTTGGCCAAGAGGTATCGATGCGCTTTTCCAACACCTTTCTCGATGATATTCGCGACCGCGTTCCGATTTCGAACGTGATTGCGCGCCGCGTGAGCTGGGACAAACGCAAGACCAATGTGTCGCGCGGCGATTACTGGGCCTGCTGCCCGTTCCACGGCGAGAAATCGCCGAGCTTTCACTGCGAGGACCGCAAGGGCCGTTATCATTGCTTCGGCTGCGGCGTCACCGGAGACCATTTCCGCTTCCTGACGGAACTTGAAGGTCTGAGTTTCCCCGAGGCGGTGCAGCAGATCGCCGATATGGCCGGCGTGCCGATGCCGCTTGCCGATCCTGTGATGGAGAAGCGCGAGAAGGAGCGCGGCTCGCTGATCGACGTCATGGAAATGGCGACCCAGTTTTTCCAGGATCAGCTGCAGACGGCGAATGGGGCGAGGGCGCGCGCCTATCTGCGCGACCGCGGATTGACGGGACGCACCATCGAGACCTTCCGCCTCGGCTATGCGCCCGACAGCCGCAATGCGCTCAAGGAATTCCTCGCCGGCAAGGGTGTCTCCAAGGAGCAGATCGAGGCCTGCGGTCTGGTCGTGCATGAAAACGTGCCGGTTTCCTACGATCGTTTTCGCGACCGCATCATGTTCCCGATCCTTTCGTCGCGGGAAAAGGTGATCGCTTTCGGCGGCCGTGCCATGTCTGCCGATGCGCCGGCGAAATATCTGAACTCCAACGAGACGGAGCTCTTCCACAAGGGCAATGTCCTTTACAATTTTGCCCGTGCGCGGCGGGCGATCCAGGGACCGGGCCGCGGCGATCCTCAAGACGACAATGCGACCGGCACCATCATCGCCGTTGAAGGCTATATGGACGTGATCGCGCTACATCAGGCGGGCATCGAGAATGCCGTTGCGCCGCTTGGCACGGCGCTCACCGAAAACCAGCTCGAGTTGCTCTGGAAGATGGTGCCGCAGCCGGTGCTCTGCTTCGACGGCGACAGCGCCGGCATCCGCGCCGCCAATCGCGCCGCCGAACTGGCGCTGCCGCATCTGAAGCCCGGCCGTTCCGTTCGCTTCGCGCTTCTGCCCGATGGCAAGGATCCCGACGATCTGGTGCGCGATGACGGGCGCCCGCCTTTCGACAAGGTGATGAGCCAGGCAAAGCCGCTCTCCGAGATGCTTTGGAGCCGGGAGATCAATACCGGCAAGTTCGACACGCCGGAGGCGCGCGCCGAACTCGAGGCGCGGCTGAAGCAACTGGTCGCCGTCATCGCCGACGAGAACGTCCGCCGTCACTACCAGCAGGATATTCGCGATCGGCTGAACGTCTTCTTCCAGCCGCAGTTCCAGAACCGCAACAATGGCGATCGCCGCGGCGGCTTCAACGGCAACGGCAATTACCGGACGGGCCGCGACAATGCGGGCAAGGCCGGGCCGAAAAGCCCCAGCGTCATTTCCGAAAGGCTCGCCCGCTCGGGTCCCGTGCGCGGTCACCAGAACAATACGGCGCTGCGCGAAAGCGTGCTGGCGTTGACCGTCGTCAATCACCCCTCGCTGATGATCGACGATTATGACGAGATCGCCGCGATCGAATATGACAGCCGCGAGCTGCAGCGGCTCTGGTCGGCGATGCTGGGGGCAGCCGCGGCCGTTGCCGGCCCGCATCTGACGCGCGAATATCTGACCGAAAGGCTGGAATTCGAAGGCTTCGGCCCGCTCATCAAGAGCCTCGACCAGCAGGTGCGCAATGCCCGGCTGTGGATCGCGACCGAGGAGGCGGCGATGGAGGATGCGCGTGAGGGATACCGCCAGGCGCTGGCCTCCCACAAGCGGGCGAAGGCGCTGCGCCGGCAGAAGATCGAACTCGAGCGCGAGATCGCGCTGGCGACCGAAGCCGGCGACGGCGAGGCGATCGTTCAGCTGATGCGAGCGCAGCAGGAAGTGCATTTCGAAGGGGTGCGCCTTGAGAACCAGGAGGCGATCATCGATGGCTTCGGCGTGCTTTCCGGCCGCGTCAAAGGGGCGGCGAACCACTGATGTCGCTGACCGAACGAAACGAACCGGGCTTTTCCGCTTCCGGCGCGCTGTTTTCTTCCGGCCGCTCGCCGCTCGATATCCTCAAGCAGGTCTACGGCTATTCCTCCTTCCGCGGCAAGCAGCAGCATGTGGTCGAGCATGTGGTTTCCGGCGGCGACGCGGTCGTGCTCTTTCCCACAGGCGCCGGCAAGTCGCTGTGCTTCCAGATCCCGGCGCTCTGCCGCGATGGCGTCGGCATCGTCGTTTCGCCGCTGATTGCGCTGATGCGCGATCAGGTGGAGGCGATGAAGCAGCTCGGCATCCGCGCCGCAGCACTCAACTCGTCGCTGTCGCGCGAGGAGTTCGTCGAGGTTCGCCGCGCGCTTTCGGCGGGCCAGCTCGACCTTCTCTACGTCACGCCCGAGCGCATTTTGACCGATGGTTTCCGCGAGCTGATCGCCAACGAGAAGATCGCGCTATTTGCGATTGACGAGGCCCATTGCGTCTCGCAGTGGGGCCATGATTTCCGGCCGGAATATCGCGAACTCGGGCGGCTCGGCGAGCAATATCCTGGTGTGCCCAGAGTGGCGCTGACGGCGACTGCCGATCCGCATACGCGCGACGACATGATCGAGCGGCTGGGTTTGGATTCTGCCGAAATCTTCACCACCAGCTTCGACCGCCCGAACATCGCCTACGAGATCGTCGAGCGTGATCAGCCACGCCAGCAGCTGCTGCGGTTCCTGTCCGGCCACAAGGGCGACAGCGGAATCGTCTATTGCCTGTCGCGCGCCAAGGTCGAAGATACGGCCGAATGGTTGAACGGGCAGGGCATTCGCGCCCGTGCCTACCATGCCGGCATGGACAGGGCGGTTCGTGACGCCAATCAGGATGCCTTCCTGAAAGAAGAAAACCTTTGCCTGGTCGCCACCGTCGCCTTCGGCATGGGCATCGACAAACCGAACGTGCGTTATGTCGCCCATCTCGATCTGCCGGGTTCGGTGGAAGCCTATTATCAGGAGACAGGGCGCGCCGGCCGCGACGGTCTGCCGTCCGATGTCTGGATGGCCTATGGCATGGCCGACGTGATCCAGCGCGGCCGGATGATCGACGAGGGCAATGCTGCCGCGGAGATCAAACGGGTCGAACGCGCCAAGCTCAATGCGTTGCTCGCGATCTGCGAGACCGCCTCCTGCCGCCGCCAGGCAATCCTTGCCCATTTCGGCGAGGCGCATGCCGGACAATGCGGCAATTGCGACACCTGCCTGAAGCCGGTCGAGACCTGGGAGGGCACGGAGGCGGCGATCAAGGCGCTGGCCGCCGTCTATCGCACCGGCGAACGTTTCGGCGCTGGCCATGTCGTCGACGTGCTCCTCGGCAACGTCAACGAAAAGACCGAACGTTTCGGCCATGCCGAAATGCCGGTCTTCGGCGCCGGCAAGGATATTCCGGCACGCGTCTGGCAGTCGGTCTTCCGCCAGCTGCTCGCCATGGGATTGATCCGCGTCGACCACGAGGCCTTCGGGGCGCTGAAGCTGGAGCCGGAGGCGCGCTCCGTCTTCAAGCACGAGCGGCAGGTGTTCTTTCGCAAGGACCGGCCGGCCTCGGAACGGCGTACGAAGAAGGCGGAGCGCAGCGAGCGCAAATCGGGACTATCGGGCGCCGACGGAAGTCTCTTCGAAGCACTGCGGGCCGAGCGCATGGCGATCGCCAAATCGCTCGGCGTGCCGCCCTATGTCGTCTTTCCCGATACGACGCTGATCGCCTTCGCCACGGAGCGGCCTCGCAGCCGCAAGGAATTGCTCGCCATATCAGGCGTCGGGCAGGCGAAGCTCGAACGTTACGGCGATGCCTTCCTGGAGATCATCCTGGCACAGGACAACGGCTGAGCGGCAAGGGAGGAGCGCCGATGGCCCAGAATATTTACGACCGACCGGAATTCTTCGCTGGATATAGCGGCATGAGACGATCCTTGCACGGGCTCGACGGAGCATCCGAGTGGCCGGCGGTGCGCGCGCTGCTGCCCAATCTTGCCGGCAAGCATGTTGTCGATCTCGGCTGCGGCTTCGGCTGGTTTTCGCGTTTTGCCGTGAGCCAGGGTGCTGCAGGCGTGCTTGCGCTCGACATCTCGGAAAAGATGATCGCCAGAGCGAGGGCCGATACGGCGGAAGCAGCGATCACCTACGAGATCGCCGATCTCGAGCATCTCACGCTTGCTCAAGCTTCCTTCGATTTCGCCTATAGCTCGCTGGCGCTTCATTATATCGAGGATTTTGCCGGTCTCGCCGCGACGGTCTATCGCGCGCTTTTGCCGGGATCGCAATTCGTCTTCACCATCGAGCATCCGATCTTCATGGCGCCGACCAATCCCGCCTGGGCAGCGGATGCCGAGGGGCGGCGCATCTGGCCGCTCGACCGTTATTCCGTCGAAGGTCCGCGCACCACCGACTGGCTCGCCAAGGGTGTGGTCAAGCAGCACCGCAAGCTCGGCACCACGCTCAACACCTTGATCGCGGCCGGTTTTGCCATTCGCCATGTCGAGGAGTGGAGCCCGAACGAAGATGAGCTCCACGACAATCCAGATTGGGCGGAGGAGATGGACCGGCCGATGTTCCTGCTGATTGCGGTCCAGCGCTGAAGAAGACAAGCCGGCGGCAATATGCTAACCCGGCGGGCAAATGGAAATCTCTGGGAAAAGCCATCCATGACCTCGCAATTTCTCTCCCATCTCAGCAACGAGATCTCAGCGCTGAAGGATGCCGGCCTCTACAAATCCGAGCGCGTCATCAGCTCCAAGCAGGCGGGCGAGATCGCGATTTCCACCGGCGAGCGGGTGCTGAATTTCTGCGCCAACAACTATCTCGGCCTTGCCGACAACGAGGAACTGGCCGAGGCCGGCAAGCAGGCGCTCGATCGATACGGCTACGGCATGGCCTCGGTGCGCTTCATCTGCGGCACACAGGAAGAGCATAAACACCTCGAAGCGCGCATCTCCTCCTTCCTCGGCATGGAAGACACGATACTCTATTCCTCCTGCTTCGACGCCAATGGCGGTCTCTTCGAAACGCTGCTGTCGGAAGAGGACGCGATCATCTCCGACGCATTGAACCACGCCTCGATCATCGACGGCGTCAGGCTCTCGAAGGCCAAGCGCTTCCGCTACGCCAACAACGATATGACAGCGCTCGAAGAGGAGCTGAAGAAGGCCGAAGGCAGCCGCTTCAAGCTGGTCGCCACCGACGGTGTCTTCTCGATGGACGGGATCATCGCCAATTTGGGCGGCGTCTGCGACCTCGCCGAGAAATACGGCGCGATGGTCATGGTCGATGACAGCCATGCCGTCGGCTTCGTCGGTAAGAATGGCCGCGGTTCGCCGGAATATTGCGGCGTCGAGGGCCGGATCGACATCATCACCGGCACGCTCGGAAAGGCGCTTGGCGGCGCCTCGGGCGGCTATACCTCCGCCAAGGCAGAGGTCGTCGAATGGCTGCGGCAGCGCTCGCGGCCCTATCTGTTTTCGAACACGCTGGCGCCCGTTATCGCCGCCGCCTCGCTCAAAGTGTTCGACCTCATCGAAAACGGCGATGCCTTGCGCAAGCGCCTTTCCGACAATGCCGATCTGTTCCGCACTGAAATGACCAAGCTCGGCTTCACGCTTGCTGGCGAAGGCCATCCGATCATTCCCGTCATGCTGGGCGACGCCAAACTCGCCCAGGATATGGCAAGCCTGATGCTGAAGAAGGGGATCTATGTGATCGGCTTCTCCTTCCCCGTCGTCCCAAAAGGCCAGGCCCGCATCCGCACGCAAATGTCGGCGGCGCATTCGCGGGCGGATGTGGAGCGGGCAATCGCGGCCTTTGCCGAGGCAGGGCGGGAATTGGGTGTGATTTGACAATAGGCGTTGCCATCTCCCTCTTCTCCCAAGTGGGGAGAGAGGGAGTCGCAAAGTCAGGCACCAGAACAAGGGCAGGATATCGTTGATGTCGAACATGATGAAGGCGCTGGTCAAAGCAAAACCGGAGGTCGGGCTCTGGATGGAGAATGTGCCGGTGCCCGAGGTCGGGCCGAACGATGTGCTGATCCGGGTGAAGAAATCGGCAATCTGCGGCACCGACGTGCATATCTGGAACTGGGATCAGTGGGCGCAGAAGACCATTCCGGTGCCGATGGTGGTCGGCCATGAATTCTCCGGCGAGATCGCCGAGATCGGCTCGGCGGTCACCCGCTATCATATCGGCGAGCGGGTCTCCGGCGAAGGGCATATCGTCTGCGGCAAGTGCCGCAACTGCCGGGCGGGCAGGGGGCATCTCTGCCGCAACACGCTCGGCGTCGGCGTCAACCGGCCGGGTTCGTTCGGCGAGTTCGTCTGCATTCCCGAAAGCAATGTCGTGCCGATCCCGGATGATATTTCCGACGAGATCGCCGCCATCTTCGATCCGTTCGGCAATGCCGTGCACACGGCGCTCTCCTTCGATCTCGTCGGCGAGGACGTGCTCGTCACCGGTGCCGGGCCGATCGGCATCATGGGCGCGCTCGTCGCCAAGCGATCCGGCGCCCGCAAGGTCGTCATCACCGATATCAATCCGCACCGGCTGGAGTTGGCGCGCAAGCTCGGCATCGATCATGTTGTCGACGCATCGAAGGAAAACCTCGCCGACGTGATGAAGGCGATCGGTATGACGGAAGGATTCGACGTCGGGCTGGAAATGTCGGGGGCCGCACCTGCCTTCCGCGACATGATCGACAAGATGAACAATGGCGGCAAGATTGCCATTCTCGGCATCGCGCCGGCCGGCTTCGAAATCGACTGGAACAAGGTGATCTTCAAGATGCTCAATCTCAAGGGCATCTACGGCCGCGAGATGTTCGAGACCTGGTACAAGATGATCGCTTTCGTCCAGGGCGGCCTCGATCTCGCACCCATCATCACCCACCGGATCGGTATCGACGATTTTCGCGACGGCTTCGAGGCGATGCGGTCGGGTAACTCGGGCAAAGTGGTCATGGACTGGATGTGAGAAGGGTGAATGCTTTGCGCCGTCGTGCCGGCCGGCAGGTATGCCGCCGGCTTGACGGCAAAATCGGTAGAAAATCCTGCGTATAAGGCTGCGTGGCGTGCAAAAACTTTACTGCCCTTGTCTTTTGTTCGCAGCATCTTAAATAAGGGTTCGCAATCGCTGCCGCGGTTCAAAGCCTGTGGATAAGGCTTTTTCCGAATTTTTGTGGGCTTTTTTTCTGGAAAAGCTTGACGAGAACAAAAAATGTGGGAATCACCGTTCGACTTGTTGAATGGTGAACTGGGTCAAGGCGGATCGCGCAACCATGGCCGGAAATCCAAAAGCAAGAAAGCTTTGCTGTCCGGTGCCGGTAATCGTGGTTAATCAGGCTTTAAATGTCATCCCGTTAGGTGGGCAAAGGTGATTCGAGGGCGGCGCGTGCGGCGCGTCAGGCCCTGAGACAGCCCGTTCACCGTAGCGAGATTGGATAGCGTCAGGAAGGCGACGATATAAATGGCAACCAAGGTCAAAGAGAACGAAGACGCGGAAGTCGAACGCGACAGCGCAAGCGACGGCCCTCTTCTCGATCTTTCCGACGACGCGGTCAAGAAGATGATCAAAGCCGCCAAGAAGCGCGGCTATGTGACCATGGACGAGCTCAACGCGGTCCTGCCGTCCGAAGAAGTGACGTCCGAGCAGATCGAAGACACGATGTCGATGCTGTCGGACATGGGCATCAACGTCATCGAGGACGAGGAAGCCGAGGAAGCCGGTGCTTCCGGCGGCAGCGATGACGACGACGCCGGCGGCGACGAGGAGAGCGAAGGCGGCGAACTCGCGCCTTCGAGCGGCACGGCGCTGGCGACCGCCAAGAAAAAAGAACCGACGGACCGTACCGACGATCCGGTTCGCATGTACCTGCGTGAGATGGGCTCGGTGGAGCTTCTGTCACGCGAGGGTGAAATCGCGATCGCCAAGCGCATCGAGGCCGGCCGCGAGACGATGATTGCGGGTCTCTGCGAGAGCCCGCTGACCTTCCAGGCGCTGATCATCTGGCGCGACGAACTCAACGAAGGCACGACGCTGCTGCGCGAGATCATCGATCTCGAAACGACCTATTCCGGCCCTGAAGCCAAGGCTGCGCCGCAGTTCCAGAGCCCGGAGAAGATCGAAGCTGATCGCAAGCTCGCAGAAGAGAAGGAAAAGACCCGTCGCGCCCGCTCCGGCGACGACGACATCACCGATGTCGGCGGCGAAGGCCTGCCTCCCGAGGAGGAGGAAGAGGACGAGGACGAGTCCAACCTTTCGCTGGCGGCGATGGAAGCCGAGCTTCGCCCGCAGGTGATGGAGACGCTCGATACGATCGCCGAGACCTACAAGAAGCTGCGCAAGCTGCAGGACCAGCAGGTCGAGCAGCGGCTGTCGGCTTCCGGCACGCTGTCTACTGCCCAGGAGCGCCGCTACAAGGAACTCAAAGATGAGCTCATCAAGGCCGTCAAATCTCTGTCCTTGAACCAGAACCGCATCGACGCCCTCGTCGAGCAGCTCTATGACATCAACAAGCGCCTCGTTTCCAATGAGGGTCGCCTGCTGCGCCTGGCCGAATCCTATGGCGTCAAGCGTGACTCCTTCCTGGAACAGTACCAGGGCGCCGAGCTCGATCCGAACTGGATGAAGTCGATCGGCAATCTGGCCGCCCGCGGCTGGAAGGAATTCGCCAGGGGCGAAAACACGACGATCCGCGACATTCGCCAGGAAATCCAGAATCTGGCGACCGAGACCGGCATCTCGATCTCGGAATTCCGCCGCATCGTCCATATGGTGCAGAAGGGTGAGCGCGAAGCGCGTATTGCCAAGAAGGAAATGGTCGAAGCGAACCTTCGCCTCGTCATCTCCATCGCCAAAAAGTACACGAACCGCGGCCTGCAGTTCCTCGACCTCATTCAGGAAGGCAATATCGGCCTGATGAAAGCGGTCGACAAGTTCGAATACCGCCGCGGTTACAAGTTCTCGACCTATGCGACATGGTGGATCCGTCAGGCGATCACCCGTTCGATCGCCGACCAGGCCCGCACGATCCGCATTCCGGTGCACATGATCGAGACGATCAACAAGATCGTCCGTACGTCGCGCCAGATGCTGCATGAGATCGGTCGCGAGCCGACGCCGGAAGAACTGGCCGAAAAGCTCGCCATGCCGCTCGAAAAGGTCCGCAAAGTCCTGAAGATTGCCAAGGAGCCGATCTCGCTCGAAACCCCGGTGGGCGACGAAGAGGATTCGCATCTCGGCGATTTCATCGAGGACAAGAACGCGCTGCTGCCGATCGACGCCGCCATCCAGGCGAACCTGCGCGAGACGACGACCCGCGTTCTCGCCTCGCTGACGCCGCGCGAAGAACGTGTTCTGCGCATGCGCTTTGGCATCGGCATGAACACCGACCACACGCTTGAAGAAGTCGGCCAGCAGTTCTCGGTCACCCGCGAACGTATCCGCCAGATCGAGGCGAAGGCGCTGCGCAAGCTGAAGCATCCGAGCCGCTCCAGAAAGCTGAGAAGCTTCCTCGACAGCTAGGGTTTCGGCGACGCCGTTCTGACTATTTGAAAAGCCGGGCTTCATGCCCGGCTTTTGCTTTTGTGATTAATACCAATGATCCCGGTGTCTTTCTTGTCCCTCCATGGTGACAAGCCTATAATCCGGCCACGGGGGAAGGCATCGATCGCGACGCATGAGCGAGGGCAGACGTGCGCTTGTGTGAACCAATCCTCCGCTAGATCCGGATAATTTAACGCCTGACGGGCCTGAAATCTGAATCCGGCTCCACATCGAAGAAATAGAGCATGACGCCGTACGAAAACCGCTGAGACTTTTCGGCACCATGTTCTGGGAGGTGCGACATGACCACTTACATTCTTTTGATCAATTGGACCGATCAGGGCATCCGCAATGTCCGCGACTCGGCAAAGCGGCTCGACGCCGCGAAGAAATTGCTCGCCGGCGTCGGCGGCTCCTTCAATCAGTTCTTTCTGACGATGGGCGGGCACGACATGGTCGCCGTCTGCGAGGCGCCCGATGACGCCGTCATGGCGCATTTTACCCTCTCGCTGGCGATGGGCGGCAATGTCCGCACGGAGACGCTGAAGGCATTTCCGGAAGCCGCCTATCGGGATCTCATCGGCTCGCTCGGTTAGCCGGAGCCGGAGATCGTCTATCTTGAAGGTTGCGGAGCGTTAGCTAATAACTCTCGTGCTGCTCGATCACGCGGTTTTTTTCTTTTGTGGCTTGATGCTGCCGGCTTTAGAGGCCACATCGCTGCTGTGACAGAAGAAGACGTAGAACCGGCGGAAGCGCAGCACGAAACGGGAAAGCAGCGGCCTGAAATCCGCTGGGGCGTCGTCGCGTCTGTTGTTGCCCATATTCCTATCCTTGCTGTTCTCATTTTCGGGCTGCCGAAGATTGAGCCGAAACCTGCCGAAGACGAGAGTGTGAAAGTGGAACTCGTCCCGCCGCCGGAGGAGAAGAAGCCGGAGCCCAAGCCAAAGCCACCGGAGCCGAAGCCGCCGGAAGAGGCCAAGAAGGAACCACCACCGCCTCCACCGCCTCCGCCGCCTCCGCCACCACCGGCGCCTTCGGAAGCTGCAAAGCCTCAGGCAGAACCTCCAAGGTCGCGCACTTTTCGTCCGGTGCTTGAATTTGCCGACAAGGATTCAGCGCCGAAAGAAAAGGCAGAGGGAGAGCCGCAACGGGCGGAAGCACCAAAGCCACCAATTGCTAATGTAAAACCGGAGGAGGCACCGGTCGAGCCGCCGCAGCCCGAAAAGCCTCGAGTTTCGGAGACAATGGCCGCGGCGAATCCGGTGCCTCAGGATATTGTGCTTCCACAGGTGGCGGCTGTTGAGGCTAATCCGGAAAAGAACGGGCCGGCTGCCACAGGACAGGATGAGGCAAAGACGAATTTCGCGCAGGCGAAGCCACCCGAGGACACAACGATGTCGGCGCCTTCGACGCCGCCGAAAGCCGAGGCCAAGGAGGCGGACGAAATGATCAAGGCGAAGACGCTGTTTTCCGAAAAGGCCATGGCCAGTCCGATGATCAAGACCGCGATCAGCAATCTGCCGCGAGGTGAGCGTATCAACCAGCTTTGCCAGACTGAACTCAGGCAGCAACTGATCCATTCGGCTGCGCAATATCAACCGCGTTGGCTACCTTCCTATTCACTTCTGAGCGGAAGTGTACTTGATGCACGGCGCGGGGCCTTCAAGAGCCGCAGTGAATGGTTTGAGGTCAGATTCAGGTGCGAAGTGGATAATGATGCGACGAAGGTCATATCCTTCGAGTATGATGTCGGAAATTCGGTTCCGCGCAGCGAATGGAAAAACCGTCGCTTTCCTGAAGACTAACGATCGGGAAAGAGTTCGACCACTGCAACAAGCCACGCGCAAGGAACCGCACCTAGCCTCTTTTCATGGCCGTGATGATTCCGGTGAAGAAAAGGACAGATGATATGTCGAACGAGATCGAGCGTTTCTTTGAGCATCAGGACGAAGCCGTCAGTGCGCTGTTCCTGGAAAACAAGGGCGACGAGCTGACCGATATTTTGGTGGCTGCTCTGGAAGAGGCTTTCGAAATCCTTCTCGAAGCTGCGCCCGCCGAAACCGTTCATTGAGGTTGCAGAGAGCTCGCTCTGTCTGCCAATGTGTGCTGACCGATCGCGCCGCTTGCGGTCTCCCGACCGGTCGGGATAATGCGCCAGCATCAATGGCCCAGATATCATGTCGACTTCCCAAGAGGATCAACCACCCTCGGCGGGCGCGCTTGATGCCCGTCTGGCCGGTTACCGGTTCGAACGCGATGCGCTCGGCCGCTCCGCCGCAAATGTCTTCCGGCTGGAAGCTCGCGGATTGCCGACGCTTTATCTGAAGATCGAAGAGGTCGGTCCTTTCGGCGAACTCGCCAACGAGGCGGCCAAGCTTCGCTGGCTCAAGGCTTCCGGTCTGCCCTGTCCCGATGTCATTGCTGAGGACAGCGACGGTGTGCGCAACCGGTTGCTGATCAACGCGCTGCTCGGGAGTGATCTCGCCAGTGCATCAGTGCTGACGCCGCTTGCGCCGGTTGAACTGCTGGCAGCGGCACTTCTTGACCTGCATCGCCTGCCGATCGCATCCTGCCCGTTCGACCATCGGCTGGAGGCGCCTATCGCGGCGGCAAAAGCGCGGATGCAGGCCGGCATCGTCGACGAGACCGATTTCGATGAGACGCGGCTTGGAAAGAGTGCTGAGGCACTGTTTGCCGAACTCGAAAGCGGGAGGCCTGGCCGCGAGGATCTCGTCGTCACCCACGGCGACGCCTGCCTCCCGAATTTCATCGCGTCGGAAGAGGGATTTTCGGGTTATATCGACTGCAGTCGTCTCGGCGTCGCCGACCGCTATCAGGATATCGCGCTCGCCTGCCGGAGCATCGCCCACAATTTCGGCGAGGCGCTGGTGCAGGCCTTCCTTGATCGCTACGGCATGCCGGCCACGGATCCGACCAGACTCGACTATTACCAGCTGCTCGACGAATTCTTCTAGGCAGGCATCTTAGCCGCCACGATTGCGTCATCTCAAGGTGGCTGGCAGAGTGGCCGGCGATTAGACCTGCGGGTAGATGATGGCCAAAAACCAGTTCAGGATGCTGCGCTCGGCGCTATTAGGCGTCGAAGCGGTGGAGGCGGAAACGCATCACAGCTTTGCGCGTCATACGCATGAGCAGTTCGGCATCGGTTTGATGTCCGCCGGGGCGCAGTCGTCGCTCAGTGGCCGCGGCATGGTGGAGGCTGAGGCCGGCGACATCATCACGGTCAATCCAAACGAGGTGCACGACGGGGCGCCGATCGGAGAGGGGCGGTCGTGGCGTATCCTCTATTTCGATCCCGCCATCGTCACCGGTCTGTCGCGAGAGATCAGCGAAAGCGGCGCGGCGCGGTCGGAAATCCCGCATCCCGTCATTCGCAATGCGGCGATCGCCGCCCGCTTCGAAACGCTGTTTGGCGCGGTGACCGGCGCTAGGGCGGCGCCGGAGTTGCTCCGCGAGGAACTGCTTCTGCAGCTCGTCGCCGATGTCATGCGGGAGCGCTGTGATACCGAAGAGCGGCCACCGGTGCCGGCGCCGATCCGCGCGGCCCGAGATCTGATCGACGACGATCCGCTTGCCGCCGTCTCGCTCGCCGATCTCTCCAGGGAAAGCGGGCTCAGCCGCTTCCAGGTGCTGCGCGGTTTTGCCAAGGCGACAGGATTGACCCCGCATGCCTATCTCGTCCAGGCGCGCATCCATATCGCCCGGCGGCTGATCGCTCAGGGCATGCCGCTTGCGGAGGCGGCTTTTGCCAGCGGCTTTGCCGACCAGAGCCACATGACGCGCGTCTTCGTGCGTAAATACGGCCTGTCGCCGCGTCTCTATGCCGGCGCCTTTCTCTGAGCAACTGCTTTGCACCTGCAATTTTGTTCAAGACCTCGAGAGGCTCCTGCTGTTTTCTCGGCCATTCAACAGGAGAGGCTGAATGTCGAGGCAGGTTCAAGGTTATGTCTATCTGGCGCTTGCGATGCTGACGGTAGGAAGCACGGTCGTCGCCAGCAAACTCATCGCCTCAAGCCTGCCGCCGTTCAGCGCCACTGCGTTGCGCTTCGCCATCGCCTTTCCCGTCTTTCTGCTGCTGATGTGGGCGACCGGCGCGCGGCTGCCGAGATTTTCCCGGCATGACCGGCTCATCCTTGTCATTCAGGCCGGGGCCGGCAGCGTCGGTTATACGACGCTGCTGATCTCCGGCCTCACCCTGACCTCGGCGGCCGATGCCGGCGTCATCATCGGCACGCTACCGGTGGTGTCGGCCGCAATCTCCATCCTGCTGCTGCGCGAACGGCCGCAGCGTGCCCTGCTTCTTGCCGTGGCGCTTGCGACATCAGGCGTGCTGTCGATCGCCTTCAGGCCGGATGCGGCCGGCGGATCATTGGCCGGCAATGCGTTGATCTTCTGCGCCGTCGTCTGCGAGGGGCTGTTCATCCTGCTGAACAAAAGACTGAAGACGGAGATTGCGTCGCTTGCCCTGTCGACGTTGATGGCCGGCATCGGCTTTATCGTTGCCGCCATCCCGGCTGTTTTCGAAGTGCCTTTCGCAGATGGTATTTCGGCAAGCGCTGTCGCCGCCGTCGTCTATTATGCGCTGGTGCCGACCGTCGGCGGATTTCTGCTGTGGTATGCGGGGGCAGAAAGGGTGAGTGGCACGGAGGCCGCGCTCTTCACGGCGCTGGCGCCGGTTTCCGCCGTCATGCTTGCCTTTATCATTCTTGGCGAGCCGGTCGGGCTCAGCCAGATCGCGGGTATCGCCTGCGTGCTTGCGGCCGTGCTCGGGCTTGCCTTTGCCGAGAGTCGTAGAATGAAACTTGCCGGGGGAAGATAGACCATGCAGTTCAGCCATTCCGATGCCATATGGCAGGCCTTTCCGGAGCTTCGCGCCGGCGCGCTCCATGCGGGAGGGATCCATGGGGATGCCGATGTCGAGGCGGCGATCGCGGGCTTCAACGCGCTCGCCGAGGCCCGGCTAGCCAAAGCGCAGGAAGGCGAATTTCCCGAGATCCAGGCTTGGCGGCGCGGCTTTTCCCGCATGGGGCTGAAGCCGACACAATATCGCTGCGCGTCCGAGGCGCTGCTGCGCCGCTTCCGCCAGGAGCATGCGCTGCCGCGCCTACATCCGCTTATCGATCTCTGCAACGCGATTTCGCTCGCCTTCGCCATTCCGATCGCCGTCTTCGACGTCGAAAGGATCGCTGGCGATCTCCAGGTCCGGCGGGCGAGGGGTGACGAGACCTATCTGACCTTCGCCGGCGAAATCGAGCATCCGGAGGCGAACGAAGTGATCTTCGCAGACGATGAACACAGGACTCATGCGCGGCGCTGGACGAACCGGCAGAGCGGGCTTTCGGCGGTGCGGGAGACGACGCGCTCGGTGCTGATCGTTGTCGAGGCCTTGCACGTCTCTGCCGGCGACGACATCGCCCGCCTGGTCGAAACAGCTGCGGATGCGCTTGCACGTCACTGGCCGGTGGTGGCGAAAACGGCGATATTCAGTTCGGTATCACCGCGTTCGAATTCTGAGGTTGATCTCAGGTGTCGTCAGATCAGTAGGTTCGAGGCCTTGGGCCGGCGACATGTCCGCCCTATCTCAGTGGGATCGATACCTCCTGGAGACGAATCCCCATGTCAGAAAAGATGTCAGATAAGTCGATCAAGATTCCGGGGCCGGATCATCCGATCAGCGTCGAGCACAATCCCTCCCGCGTCGTCGTCACGCTCGGCGGCAAGACGATTGCCGATACCCGCAATGCGCTGACGCTGCGCGAGGCCTCCTATCCGCCGGTGCAATATATTCCGCGCAAGGATGTCGACATGTCGCTGCTTCAACGCACCGACCACGCCACCCATTGCCCCTATAAGGGCGACGCTTCCTACTACAGCATCATTCCGGGCGGCGAGCGCTCGAAGAATGCCGTCTGGACCTACGAGGCGCCGAATGCGGCGGTCAGCAGCATCAAGGACCATCTTGCCTTCTATCCCGACCGTGTCGACGGCATCGAGGAAATGGCCTCTCCGGAAGCCGGCGCCTTCTGACGCTGCATCGAAGCCGTTCCGGCGGAACATGTTCGCCGCGGAACCGTTAGCGTTATCTAGTCGGGGATGTGTCGTGCCGAAATTCTACTTTCAGCTTTTCGATCGGGATGGCGTCGGGGCGACCGAGACGGGATATGATTTCGACTCTGTCGAGGCTGCGAAAGCGGAGGCGCGGCGCGTTCTCGCGGAAATGGCCGCCGAAGGCTTGCCGGCCGCACCTTTGAATATGCTGTCGGTGGAACTGTTCGATGAAAGCCGGCGGCCGCTGGCAGAAATCCGGCTGATTCTCGAAGAAATTTCGAAATAGCCGTGATCGGCTTGCCTGCCTTGAATAGCTGTCGATCGAGGCGAAGCAATCGAAAGACTATGTCAAATTTAATTGCCGGCTATGAGGGCGGGTCTTAGCGTCGCGTCACGATCGACCGAGTCGGATTGATGCGTATGTGTGTGACCGGCGGCAGCCGTTAACGGGGACCGCTATCGTAAGACGTCGAGCCATTCATTGCTGAAGACGAGACTGGCAACTGTGACCGGATCGCCCTTCTCGTTGCGAACGGTGACGGCGATCGTCATGCGATCACCCGCAGGCAGTTCGTCACGGGCCACATCCAGCAGGATGCGGGTCACCTCTTTTGGAATGTCTTCACGAGATCTGAGCTCGGTGCCGTGCTCGTCGCGCGTGGGACCTTCGCCGTTGTGTAGATCGAAATAGTAGCGAGCCATGTTTTTTCCTGCGCGTCACAGGAGAAATCACAGATGAAGACAATTGTTCCCGAGGCTAGGCATTGATTCTTATAGAAAATACAGGTCGCATCGAAATGGTCAGGAACTTTTGCGCTATCGGCGGACAAACCCGTGATTGAATCTCTGCTCCTGAATCTTGGAAGCCGCGATGTGCTATCGGCCGAGGAGGAAACCCATCTCAGAGCGATCATCGTCAAAGACAGGTATTTTGCCGCCGGAGAAGATCTTGTCTCCGAAGGGAGCCGACCGGGCTACAGCACGCTGCTGCTCGATGGTTTTGCGGCGCGCTATAAGGTGATGGCCGATGGCAGCCGCCAGATCACCGCGCTACATGTCGCCGGCGATTTCGTCGATCTGCATGCTTTCCCGATCAAGAAGATGGATCACGGCATCGTCGCGCTGTCGTCCTGTCATGTTGCGTTCGCCGATCACGCCGATCTCAAGGCGATCACCGAGGGCATGCCGCATCTGACCCGGCTGCTCTGGCTCGATACGCTGGTGGATGGCGCCATCCACCGCGAGTGGATTGTCGCCATGGGCCGCCGCTCCAAGCGCGCCCATATCGCCCATCTCGTCTGCGAACTCTTCGTGCGGCTGCAGGTGGTGAAGCGGACGCGCGGCGCAAGTTTCCAGTTTCCGTTGACGCAGATCGAGATGGCCGACGTGCTCGGCGTCTCCGTCGTCCACCTCAACAAGACGCTGCAGGCGCTGAGGCGCGAGGGCGTGTTCACCTGGGAGAACCGGACGATCACCATCGTCGACTGGGAACGCCTGCAGGAAATCGCCGAATTCGATCCCGGCTATCTCAGCATCTCCAGGGAACCGCGCTAAAACCGAGGCGTCACACAATCCGGTGACACCAGCTCATTGCGATTGACAATTCGTCCATTCGGGCAGAACACCGCTCCGACCTTGAAAACTCTTATAAAGGCTGGCGGACCCGCGCTGCCGGCCGGTGACATCGCAATGGACATATCCCAAGGCCCGGGGAGCGTTCTTCGCCACCCCGGCTATCTGAACTTCGCCGCCTCCCGCGTCTTTTCCTCGCTTTCCTTCCAGTCCATTGGCATCGCCATGGGGTGGATGATCTACGATCAGACGCACAGCGCCTTTGCGCTCGGCCTCGTCGGCTTGTGCCAGTTTCTCCCGATGGCGGTGCTGACCTTCGTCGTCGGCCATGTCGCCGACCGGTTCGATCGGCGGCGCATCGGACTTGTCTGCCAGTTGATCGAGGCGGTGACGGCGCTGGTGCTGGCCGTCGCCACCTGGCAGCAATGGCTGACACCGGCCGGCATCCTTGCCGCCGTCACCGTGCTCGGCGCCGTCGTCGCCTTCGAGCGCCCGACCATGGCGGCCCTGCTGCCGAACATCGTGCCGGCCTCGATGCTGCAGAAGGCGGTCGCAACCTCCACATCGATGATGCAGACGGCGATGATCATCGGCCCCTCGCTCGGCGGCCTGCTTTATGGCCTCCACCCCGTCGCGCCTTTTGCTATCTCCGCGCTGCTCTTTGCCGTCGCAAGCTTCAACGTCATCTCGATCCGCATGCAATGGAGCCCAGCCAAGCGTGAGCCGGTGACGCTCGCCTCGGTCTTTGCCGGCGTCTCCTTCATCCGCAGCCGGCCGGTGATGCTCGGGACGATCTCGCTCGATCTCTTCGCGGTGCTGCTAGGCGGCGCGACGGCGCTGCTGCCGATATTCGCTAGCGATATCCTGCATGCCGGTCCCTGGGGCCTCGGTTTTCTGCGCGCGGCCCCGGCGGTCGGTGCGCTCGCCATGTCGATCGTGCTTGCCCGCCGGCCACTGAGCAGCAATGTCGGGCGCAAGATGCTTGCCGCCGTCGCCGTGTTCGGCGTCGCCACCATCGTCTTCTCGCTTTCGACCAATATCGCGCTTTCCGTGGTCGCGCTGTTCGTGGTCGGCGCGTCCGATACGGTGAGCGTCGTCGTGCGCAGCTCGCTGGTGCAGCTTCTGACGCCGGACGAGATGCGTGGCCGCGTCAGCGCCGTCAACTCGCTGTTCATCGGCACCTCCAACCAGCTCGGCGAATTCGAATCCGGCATGATGGCGGCAGCCCTCGGCCCCGTCGCCACCGGCGTTGTCGGCGGCTTCGGCACGATCGTCGTCGTGCTCCTGTGGATGCGGCTCTTCCCCGATCTCACCAAGGTCAAGACGCTGCAGGGCTAGCATATGCATGACGCGTTGAAAGCGGCGACCGCTCCCGTTAGGTTCGGCCCGACACATCATTCGGCGGAGCCGCGCGTGACGACAAATTTTCTGTTCTACATGATTGCGGCAGTTTTCACGTCGGTACCGGCCGTGGCCCTGGCCGATTGGCAGGCGGTCGAAGAGGTACGGCCCTATTCGATATCAGGCACGTCGGGGGCCGGGCTCTATGCATCGATCGGCGAGCTTGGGCCGAAGGCGGGCGGCTTCGGCCGGGCGATCGCGCATACGACGTTCAAGCTGACCTGGACCAGGAAATACGAACCGCAGGGAAATGCCTGCGTTATCGTGACCAACCGGCCGAAGCTCATCATCACCTATACGCTGCCGAAACCATCTGCCGAGCTGCCAGCCGCCGTGAAGAGCAGCTGGGAGGGCTTCATATCAGGGGTGCAGGCGCATGAGCGGGTGCATGGCGAGACTATCAAGGAGATGGTCAAGGAGATCGAGGCGATGAGCATCGGCCTCACCGTTGCCGACGATCCCGATTGCAAGAAGATCAGGATCGAGCTGACCCGCCGGCTCGGCGAGATCTCCCAAAGACAGCGCCAGCGCGGCCGCGACTTCGACAAGATCGAAATGGGTGACGGCGGCAATATCCAGCAGCTCATCCTCAAGCTGGTGAATGGCCCCTGAGGGGGCCGAAGCGGATAACGGGCGACCTTCTCGGGGCGGGGCGGCCTGGTAAGCCTCGGGTGCGGCTATCAGGCCGCAGCCAAATGCATGGGCGTCACCTTCGGCGCGGGCGCTTCGTCGCCATCAAGCCCTCGGTGAGTGCGTTCAGATCGCGGACAAGGGCTATCAGCTGCGGCAGCAACTCTATTCGATACCGCGGCGAGGGCAGCGAAGCGGGCCAGGCGTTTTTCGGGCCGAAATAGACGGCATGCATGCCGGCGTTGTCTGCTCCAAGAATATCGGCCTCGGGATTGTCACCGACGAAGAGACAGTTGTCGACGGGCAGGTCGAGACGGCCAGCAGCCAGTTCGAAAATTTCCCGTGCCGGTTTACGAAGGCCGATATCTCCTGAAATGACCACCAGGTCGAGCACTTCGTTCAGTCCCGCCGCCGCGATTTTCGGTCGCTGAACATTGGCTTCGCCATTGCTGACGACGCCGATTAGAACGCCGTATTGCTTCAGCGTGGAAATGGTCTGTTTTGCCCCTGACATGGGAACAGCCATGCCGGGATACACTGTCTCGAAGTCATGGAAGAGGGCTGCAGCAAGGTCGCCTGGAAGACCGAATGTCTCCGTCAGGCGCGGATAAAGATCGCGCTTTTTAACCAGGCCGGCCTTCTCCAGCTGCAGGAATTCAGCAATGTAGCGCTGTTCCTCGACACCGTGCTCGCCAAGACGAAATCGCTGGTATTGGAGCGGCAGGAAGGTGAGGACGGCAGCGGTCTTGTCGATGAGTGTCTCGTCAAGATCAAAAAGGACCGCTCTAATCATGGTGTCCTGCCCGATGCTCACTCGAAGGATTGTTCTGCAAAGCCGGTAAAGCGGAAAACCGGATCGGGGTCAAACCTCATAAATCGAGTGAACGATCGACAGCGGCGCAAATCAGAGATGAAAAGGCGGTTGAACGCTTCGTCACTGGACCTGCCTGGCCGCCGTCCTATCTCCTCCGCCATAATGCGCAGATACGCAAAGGAGGAGCGAGATGTCCTATGTCGATGGTTTCATCGTGGCGGTTCCGAAGGGGAATATCGAGACCTACAAGGGATTCTCGACCTTCGCCGGCTCGATCTGGAAGGAATATGGCGCGCTCGAATATGTCGAATGTATCGGCGACGACGTGCCCTATGGCGAGTTGACCTCCTTTCCCCGCGCCGTGCAGGCGAAGGAGGACGAGGTGGTGGTGTTTTCCTGGATCGTCTATGGCTCGCGCGAGGAGCGCGACGATATCAATGCCAAGGTGATGGCCGATCCCAGGCTCAAGGGCGACCAGTGGCAGATGCCGTTCGATGGCAAGCGGATGATCTACGGCGGCTTCGAGACGCTGCTCAGGCTTTGATCGCCCCAGTCAAGCTTGACTTTGCCCGGGCAAGCTTGACTTGCGCCGAGCAGCGCGCCAACTCGCGAGAGATGTCATCTCGAAGCGGGAGAGCGCCTTGCCCCAGACGATCCTCACTCTGTCCACACGCGGACAGGGCCTTTACGAGTTCACCCCCCAGGCGGAGGCCTTCGTCAGCGCGTCGGGGCGGGAGGAGGGGCTTCTTACGGTCTTCGTGCGCCACACCTCCTGTTCGCTGTTGATCCAGGAAAATGCCGATCCCGATGTGCGCACCGATCTTCTCGCCTTCTTCCGCCGCCTCGTGCCGCCGGCCTCCGATCCTGACATGGGCTGGATCGTGCACAGGGCCGAGGGGCCGGACGACATGCCGGCGCATATCAAGGCGGCGCTGACGCAGGTCTCGATTGGCATTCCCGTCGCCAGGGGGCGGTTGATGCTCGGCACCTGGCAGGGGCTCTATCTCTTTGAACATCGAGACCGGCCGCACCGGCGCGAAATCGTGCTGCATCTCAGCGATTGAAAGAGTTAATCGTTGTGAATGCAAACTGAATGCCCGGTTCCAACGCCATTCAGTTTGCTGGGTCTACTGTCGAGACAATCCCTGAAGGGAGAGCTTAGATAATACCAATCGACGGAGACATCCCATGACGCATTTCCTGACCAAGGCTTCGCTTGCCGCTCTGCTCGCCCTCTGCACCATTCCGGCCACTGTTTCCACGGCGGCCGCCGCCGGACCGCAGACGAACTTCGTCGTCGAGGCGCAATATCATCGTCCGATCCGCGGCTGCTCACCGATGCATGCGGTGCGCAAGGCGCGTGATTTCGGCCTGCGGAGAGCCCATATCACCCGCATGTCGCCGCGGGTCGTCGTTGTCGCAGGGCGCGACCGCCGCGGCTGGGACAGGATGACTTTCGCGAATGTCCGCGGCTGCCCGCTGATCCGGCGCTGAGGACTGCGGCCGGAGGCGCCGATGTGGCGCTTCCGGCCCGCTTTTGCCTTGACGCTGACACTTTCAGCCGTCTCTTCTCTGACCTGTATGAGTGATTCCCAAATGACGCTTCGGCGTAATGCGAACTAATGGGGAGGGCGGCTCGCCGCACCGACTTTCAAAGGAAAAGGTTTTTCGATGATGCAGTTTCTGGCAAAGGCGGGTCTTGCCGTCATGCTGACAGCCGGCACCCTGGCCGGTACGGTGGCCCCGGCCGCCGCCCAGTTGAATATCATTATTGGCGAGCCGGACCGTGGTCCGCCGCAGGATTACCGCCGTCCGCCTCCGGGCCCGGGCTACGGCCGGCCGTCGCGCGGCTGCAATCCGCAGCTCGCCGAAAACCTCGCCCGGGATTACGGCTTTCGTCGCGCTCGGGTCGTCGACATCACGCCACGCCGCGTGATCGTCCAGGGCTGGACGCGTCGCGGTCCCGATGAAATGAGCTTCGGCAATGTGCGCGGCTGCCCCGCCCTGCGCCGCCGCTAATCAATGGAAGAAAACGCCGCCCCGTCTCCCCGATGCGGCGGCTAAGAACCGCCTTTGCCAGTCTCCCCGGATCGGCAAGGGCGGTTTTCTTTTGCGCTCAGTTTGACTGCGCTCTTTCCTCCGGCATCATTGTGGGTCCTGTGCCACGGCTGTCCGGTTGGCGCCAATGGCTGCCCCTCACCCTAACCCTCTCCCCGTAAAAACGGGGCGAGGGGACGTGCCCTGCGAGAGCGAGCGGGGAACGGAGAGGGCGCGGCATTGTCCCTTCGCCCCGTTTACGGGGAGAAGGTGGCGGCAGCCGGATGAGGGGCTGGCATCGGCGTTCTCTTGGGCCGAGGAGCAGAAGATGACATTGAAACGAGCGCTGTGCGCCTGAAAAGACGCGCGGCGCTACAATGTTTATTGCTCGATCGCGAAGGTCACGGTGACGCTGACATTGTAATTGTTCTCGCCGCCCTGGACTGGAACGGCAGCGTCGGAAGCCTCTTTCATCATCGTGGCGCGATAGACTGGCTGCGGCATTGCGCGCGGCACATTCTCGTTGATCTCGAGAATGCGGCCGAGCTTGACGCCGGCGGCTTCGCTCAGCGTCTTTGCCCTTTTGACGGCATCGGCGACCGCGGCCTTGCGTGCCTCTTCGATCGCAGCGTCCGGCTTGTCGTTGGTGAACTGGATTTCGCCGCCCTGGTTGATGCCGAGGGTGACGGACTGGTCGATCACCTGGCCGAGCTTGGCGAGATCGCGCAGCCTGACGGTGACGGAATTGATGGTCTGGTAGCCGATTAGCTGCGGCTGCTGCTGCTGGCCGTCGACCGGCTGCGGATAGTTGTATTGCGGCTGGATGGAAAAGCCGGAGGTCTGCAGATCGCGCTCGGCGATGCCGCCGCTCTTCAGCGCGGCAAGCACGTCGTTCATCGCCTTGTTGTTCTCATCGAGTGCTTCGCGGGCGGTTTTCGCCTGCTTGACGACGGCGAGATTGACGACGGCCATATCGGGAGCGACGGACGATTCGCCATCGCCGGTCACCGAAATCACCGGTTCGCGCGGCTTTGCCTCCTGCGCGAAGGCGGGCGCTGCGGCGGCGAGCGGCAGCGCCAGAAGGGCGGTCATCAGGACAGTTTTGGTATAGATCGGCGCCATGTTTTCATTCCTTGGTTGTCGTTTCCCGGATGAGCTTTCTGTCGGTTGATTGTGAAGCTATTACGGCGGAAAAGACAGGCGCATGCGTAGCGAGAGAAAAATCTGCGGGGTGCATGCATTGGAGCTTGAATCAGGGGGCGTCCGCCGCCCGTTAAAAGCCGAAACGGCTGGACCGGAACCGACGGCTCGCTATCATATGGCGACCATCAACGACGAGGAAGCAATGTTCGAAACGCTCGATCCCGTCCCCTCCGAGATCGCCACCGCGATTTCCGATGGCCTGAACGCCTTCAACGAGAGCGCTGAGATCATACGCGAGGCCTTCGCCATCGTCTGGCGGGAAAACGGAAGGCTTATCGCCGGAATAACGGCGTCCGTTTCCTTCTCGGTTCTTTTCATCGGCAATCTGTGGGTCGAAAAATCGCTGCGCCTGAGCGGCATCGGCCGGAAGCTGATGGCGGCGGCGGAAGAAGAAGGGCGACGCCGCGCCGCCGTCACGGCCTGTGTCGACACACTCTCGACCCGGGCCCCGGACTTTTACCCGAAGCTCGGATATGTCGAATTCGGCAGGGTCAGCGGGCATGCGGGAGGCCGGCCCGTCGACCGGATCTGGTTCCGGAAGGAATTTCCGCCGCAACTTGATCAGAAGCCGATGGCGGCTTCCCATCTGATATCAACTGAAATGACATTGGAGGACGTAATGGCGGGGGGCAGACGAGTCTGTTGACTCGCCAATTGTCCTACTGGGCCCCGAAATCGTCCATGAAGGATGGATGGATAGCGGGCTTGCGCTCTTGGCGTGCGTCGCGAATACGCTGGGGAACCGCACCGAGACCAGCGACGAAGCGGGTCAGGAGATTGCGGTTGAAAAGTTTATGTATGGCACTCATGGTAGTTCACTCATTCTTTTTTTTGTTAGCCGGCAGCATATATTTTGCCCAGGCTGCCATAACAATGGGCAATTTTGCATGACAGTTATGTGACAGTGCATGGCTTGAGGGTGGCTGGCCTAAAAGGTGATCACATTGGCGTTAGAAACGCTCGTCGAGGGCGGTCGGCTGCTATAAATCCTCGTCGGTATTCGCCGTGGGTGGTAGATTGCCCGCTTGGGTAAAACCATACCCCTCCGAAGGAGAAGCTCAGATGAACCGATTTTTCGCATTTGTCGCGACCGGAACGCTGATCAGCCTTGCTACGATCATTTCGGGTTGCACTTCGTCCGGAAGCGTCGACCAGACGTCGTCGATCGGCGGCGGTTATTATGAGCGTCAGCCGCTTAATCCCGCGTGTGGGGGTGGGTTTAGACCTAGCGACGGGCGTTCTTGTAGCTATTAGAAATGTGCACCGGTCGGGCGTGATGCCGTGCTAATAGCTGCACGGACGATCAGGAAACGCCCGCCGCCGAGATAGTCTGTTACCCGTTTGGGCCGTGCCGCAGTGAACATCACCACCTTGAACTCCTGCTTGGGGTCCAAGGTCATCATTCAGTGAAGCCCTTGCAGTCTGTTTCGCCGCTCTGCCAGCAGTTCATTTTGAACCAAATTCCTGGCATTGTCCGAAAGACCATTCGGCCCGAGCAGACCAAGTTCGGTAAACCGCGCTTCAATTTCCTTAGGAATGCTATCCGCTTCGTGTTGGCAAAGGCGCACAAGCCACTTCCATTCGTCGCTAGTCATATCCCTGTGCACGACCATGAATTGCTACCCCTCCCGAGAACAACGACGTCCATCCATAAAGTACCATAACTTCTATCGAAAGGCAGGTGGCTCGACGATCAGGCTGATCATAAGCGTATCAATCCGCAAAGCGCTGCACGAACGCGAAGTTTCCAATCATTCTCAGTAAGTCTCGACCAGCCGATAGTTGGCAACCGTGGTGCATGCTTCCGTGCCGGAGTCTCAGCCGACGATCTGCTGTCGACCCGATCAGGATGATCTCGAGCGCTCCTGCTTTGCAAAGAGATCGAGCGTGCTTCGAAGCGGCCTTAAAGGATCTTCGAAAGATTTCCGAAAACTCCGGAACTCGTGTCAAAATTTCGGAAATTCGCGTCCGGCTACAGGAGCTTCGATTTAAACCACTAATGCAAAAAGTGGTGGGCCCGGAGGGACTCGAACCCCCAACCAAGCGGTTATGAGCCGCCGGCTCTAACCATTGAGCTACAGGCCCTGGCGTCGGGTGTCCGGCGCTTGGGTGCCGGGGCAATGGTTCCCGCAGCACGGTTTCCGCTCTAACGCAAATCCGGGGGAGCCACAAGCGGTGAGCGCAAGCATCTGTGGACGATGCATATTTCGTGGGCAGCCACTGGAACCTTCTCGCGCGGGCTACACTTATCCAAGTCACATTCCGCATGAAGAGGGCGATCGCAGATGGTGGCTTCGAACAGTGCCGTGGTGCTCATCGTGGAGGACGAGCCGCTGATCCGGTTCAATATCCTCGATGTGCTGGAAGAGGTCGGTCATGTGGCGCTGGAGGCGGCGAATGCCGACGAGGCTCTGGTGGTGCTGAAGGGCAGGCAGGATGTCGATATCCTGTTCACCGACGTCAATATGGCGGGTTCGATGGACGGTCTCCAGCTTGCCAATCGGGTGAGGGCGATGCGGCCGAACATCGGCATCATCATCACCTCGGGCATGGTGCGGCTCGATCCGATGGCGCTGCCCGCCAATACCGCCTTCCTGCCGAAGCCCTACATGCACGACACGCTGATTTCGACCATCGATTCCCTGATGACGTAACGGCAATACCCTGATGACTGGACAGGGGCGCGCAGCCGCAAAACGGGGACTGTTTTTGCGGCTGCGCGCGAGGCGCCGGGAGACATGCTCGTCTTCAGGCGGGGCGGAGGGGAACCACACCCTCAGCTGAAGCTGCTCTTCAGCGCCTCGTTCTCGTGATGGGCCTTCTTCTCGTAGATCGTGAACAGCGCCATCGAAAGGAGATAGGAGAGGAAGGGATCCCCTATCTGCGTGGCGATGTCGCGGGATGCGAGAACATGGCGCTCGAGAGCGCCGATATCCTTCTGTATTGCGGTCTGCGTGGTGGTTTCAGCGAGGCGATTCATGCTGCCATCTCCAGGAATTGGGTCACGACCGAGCGGGCCGGCACGTGCCTGACATAAAGGGGTAGGGTGAGGCCGAGGGCGGCGCGCATCTTGCGCAGCACCCGGTCCGATACTTCGAAGGCGCCGCAGCAGACGGGGTATTTGCCGTAGCCGTCTGCACGGCCGAGTTCTTCCACTTCGGCGCCGGCGCGCTTGTAGACGCGCTTGAGGTAGGGCTCGTAGTTGGAAATCATCGTATGGATGCCGTGATCGAGCGCGCATTCGCAAAGCGCAAGCAGCATCATGGAGAAGGCGCGGCCGGCATCGACATTGGAGAAATCCTCGGCGATCGCCTCCTCGTCGATGCACATGCGCGTGCCTTCCCAGATGCCGGGGGCAATCAGATTGGCGGCATCGGGAAACGTCTCGCGGAAGACGTCGTAGAGAAGGGTCGGGCCGGTCGTCGGCATCAGGCGCATGCCGCCATAGAGGCGGGTGCGGCTATCGTTGCACCAGACGAGGTAAGCTGGGGCGAGCGAATCGTAGCTGTCGCGTTCGTAAGGGCCGATGACGGGAACGTCCCAGCCGAGCGTATCGGCGAAGACCTTCTTGCGCAGGCGAAACATTTGGTCGAGTACGGCAGCGTATTTCTGATACTCATGTGCCTGAATGATAACGAACATTTTGCCCTCCAGCGTTTTCAAGTTCGTGGAAAGCAGAATGGTTCAAGCGGGCCGGTTCGGAAATTCCCTCAGATGGGCCCCCTCAGATGAGGGGGGGGCGCATATCGCGCAAAAGTGTGCAGCGGTTTTGCGACAACGACATGCGCTAGGGATTGATGATGCGCAATTGCACGGCCCGCGAAGCGGCGGCCGAGATCGTGGCGCAGCCGAGTTTGAAGCGGGCGGTCTTCAGATAATCGCGCGTGGTGTGCTCCGATATGCCGAGGATCACCGAAATATCCTTGTAATCCTTGCCCAGCGCCGTCCAGTGCAGACATTCGATCTCGCGCGGCGACAATGCCGGCACCGGATCGTTTTCACCATGCAGCTCGTAGACGGCCTTGCGGTGGATGAGATGGGCGATCTCGATCCATTCGTTGCGGCAGCGGCGGACGAGTTCGGCCCATTCTTCCGCCGGTTTGCGGGCATTCAGCGACAAGAGCGCGCGGCGCTGCGCCTTGTCGGCAACGGGAATGGAGTAGCCGTTGCCGCCGATACCGTGCTTCTGGGCATCGACCAGCATGGCATAGGCCTCCGGCGTCGGCTCGACCTCGCTCCAATCGAAGGGCAGCTGGCGTTCGAAGCCCTGCTTGACGATCGGATCGACCTTCACATAGCTGTTCAGGAGGTAGCGGGAGACCCAGGCATCCGGGTAGGTGGTGCGCACGAAGGGCGAATCGATCTTGGCCGCGATCGTCTGGGCGAGATGGTAGGTGACGAAATCGAGGCCATATTCCGCCTGGAGAATGCGGATGGCGGCATCCACATTGGCCGCAGCCTTGATCTGTTCGAAAGCGGACTCGAACTTTTCGCTGTAGGTATTCTCAATCATTTCCACTGCCCCAATCCCCTCAATCCTACCGCGAGCGCTGTCATAAATACAAGGCATCCCCACATATGCGGGGAATGACAATCCGGGCCCCATCTGCTAGCGCCTTTCATGAGGAGACCTCATATGGACAGCAAGAGACCATTCGCGATTGCCGAATGCCAACAGGCCGCCAAGGGCCTGAAATCCAGCTGGCAGGACATGGCAGGCTCCGAAGCGCTGATCCGCGCCCTCGTTGCCGAACGCAACGGCGACACGCCGCTGGCGCTGTTCTGGACCGAGGTTCACCGGGCGCTCTGCCAGGAAACCAACGCCTTCTGATAATCGGCTTTCCCGAAAGGCTCAGGCTTTTCTCCTTGGCTAAACAGCGCACCACCCGGGCGCGGCAGCAAGGAAGTCCCGCCGCCTTTCTATGTAATTATCGATGAACACGTCTTCATTCTTGTCGCGATTCGATTCTACGATGAAAGCGTCGGACGATAGCGTTTTCGGATATATGGTTAATAAACCCGCACTATTTCATCGATTTGTGCCAAAATGGGTTGACGAAGAATTTGCGGCAGGAGCAATGGTGTTTGTGGAAACGGTTACACTCCTCACCTGTGCCGCCACTGGCTGCAGAATGTTTAGACTGTCATCACTGATGCGTGGAATGGAATGACTGAAAAGCGCGTGCATCTGGTCTTCAAGACCCATCTCGATATCGGCTTTACCGACCATGCCGAGAAAGTCCGCCGGCACTATCACGAGCGCTTCATTCCGCAGGCGATCGAAACGGGTAAGCATTTTCATGCCGAAAATCCCGACGAGCCAAAATTCATCTGGACGACGGGCGCCTGGCTGATCTGGGACCATCTGAATTCGCGCTCGGCGGGAGAGGTGGCAGCGCTGGAACAGGCGATCGAGCGCGGGCTGATCCGCTGGCACGGCCTGCCGTTCACCACCCATACGGAGCTGATGTCGCCCGACCTTTTCCGGGCCGGGCTTTCCTATTCGCAGGAGCTCGACCGGCGCTTCGGCAAGACGACGATCGCGGCGAAGATGACCGATGTGCCCGGCCATACGCTCGGCATGGTGCCGCTGCTTTCCGAAGCGGGCATCCGCTTCCTGCATCTCGGCGTCAATACGGCCTCATCACCGCCCGATGTGCCCGACATCTTCCGCTGGCGGGCGCCCGGCGGCGAGGAGGTGGTCGTCATGTACCAACGCTCCTATGGCGAGACCTGTTTCCCCGACGGTTTCGAGGACGGGCTGAGCTTTGCCCATACCAACGACAATATGGGGCCGCAGAGTGTGCCGCAGACGGCCGAGGCCTATCGCGAATTGCGCGCCCGTGAGCCGGATGCGATCATCCGTGCGGCGACGCTCGAGGATTACGGCGCCATTCTCTGGAGCGAGCGCGAGCGTTTTCCTGTTGTTGAGTTGGAACTCGGCGACAGCTGGATCCATGGCAGCGGCAGCGATCCGGTGAAGACGGCGCGGTTCCTCGCGCTGCAGCGGCTCTACGACCGTTTCGCAGCGGATGGGCTCGACGCGCGTCGCCTCGCCTTCGGGCGCGGACTGGCGATGGTGGCCGAACATACCTGCGGCGTCGATATCAAATCCTATCTGCGCGACGACAAGGCATGGTCGCGGGCCGATTTCGAGGCCGCACGCCGATCCGATTACCGCTTCGCCTATACCGAAGCCTCATGGGACGAGCAGCGCGCCTATCTCGACCAGGCGGTCTCGGAACTCGACGAGACAGACCGGAAGGCGGCCCAGGCGGTGCTTGCCGAATTCGCCACGCCCGCCGTCATGGAGGGTAGTGGACGGGAGCTCCGCCTGCAGACCGGTGGCTGGTCGATCGCGCTCGACGGTGCGAGCGGCGATGTGGCCGAAATCACCTCGCCCTCCGGCCGGACGATCTCCGGCCGCAACGGCCCGCTGATCGCCTATCGATATGAGAGCTACGATGCCGGCGACGTTACCAGGCACATGGAGACCTACCTGACCCATCGCCAGGAATGGGCGGTGCTCGACCATGACAAGCCGGGGCTTGCCCGGTCGGGGGCAGCACTTTCGAAGGTTTTTCTTCCGAGGATGGAAGCGACCCAAGAGGCGGGCATCCTTCTGTCGATGCCGGCCGAGGCCGTGCAGAAATACGGCGCGCCGCCGCATGTGATGCTGCATTTCACCGCCGAGGGCGATCACCTCGACCTTAGCCTGACGTTGCTTGACAAGCCGGCCAACCGCATGCCGGAGGCAAGCTTCCTCTCCTTCACGCCTGATGGTGCCGGGGACTGGAATTTCCGCAAGATGGGCCTCTGGCACCGATCCGGGAATATTGCGACAAGCGGCGGCGGGCAATTGCAGGCGGTGACATCAGCACGTGGTGATCTTGCCGATGGCCCGCTGACGATCGAAACCTTCGATGCGCCGCTGGTTGCGCCGCAAAGCTCGGATTTCATGACATTTTGCAAGACGCTGCCGGATTTTACCGCCGGCATCCGCTTCAATCTGCACAACAATAAGTGGGGAACCAATTTCCCAATGTGGTGGCAGGGAGATTTTCAGGCGCGCTTCCGGCTCGGCCTGAGCTGAGCCGGCAAGAGGGAAGGGTCAGCCAGCCTTTGTCGAAGGATTGACCCAGTCCTGACGCGGCATTTCGGGCCGCTGCGGTTTCGGACGAAACTTCACTAGCACCTCGCGGCCATCGACGGAGGCCTGCGTGCGTTCGAGCGCATCGCGTTCGGCAACTGCCTGGCGCCAGTGCTCGGCGTCGCGGCCATCAGGGCGGCCCTGTTCCTCCCAGATCGCGTAAGCTCTTTTGCTAATCCATTCGTGGCGTCTGTCGCTCATCTATCCGTTCCGTTCGACAAAGTGTTATTCGGCAATTCTGTCCTGCAGAACCGGTAGCCGGCGCTTGGCTGCCATCAGCAGGTCGAGCTCAATCGAGGAGGGCCCGAAACGGTTGAACAGACTTTCGGCCTGCTCGTTTCGGAGGCCGTATTTGGAGGCGAATTCATCAAGGCTATAGGCACGGCCGCGCAGAATTCTGCTCCGGCGCTCCGGTTCACGGATTTGCGTCATTGGTGGTAACCCCAGTCGGTTTGGCGAATGTGAGAACAAAACAGATTACAGCGCCAAAAGTTCCGTGATTTCGCAGCGATTTCTGCCCTTTGTGCCATTCCGGACCGATGGCAGGCGGGAGGCAAAAATATTTGACGAATGGCGCATGCCGAGAAAATTTCCACTAAAACATGCAAGAATATCATGGCGTTATGGAATTCGCTTCCAGGCGCGCTGATAAATGGGCTTTACCCCGGCGCGTTACTCTATAGAATCAATAGTGTTATTCGGTTCGCAGGGGCAGCAAAACGTTCCGTTCCCCGCGTTAGCGCGACCGAAACCGGAGGACTTTGGCTTCAACCCATCAAGAGGAGACAGACATGATGAATGCACTGCCGCCACTTCATGACGGCCACGCGCCGTTCAACCTCCAGCAGCTGTTTCGCGAAGCGCTCTATGCCTTCGAGGAATGGGACAGCGAATTGACCGAACCGATCGTGACCCACGAAGGACGGGTCATCCCCATCAGCTTCGTTTTCGAAGCCATGCGCGAATGCACCGACATCGTGCCGATGAACATCGTCGGCGCCGTCACCGAACGGCTGACCAAGCCGTGGGAGGGCGAAGGCCCGCTCGACCAGATGACCTTCTCGACGGCGGCGCGTGTCATGCGCGTTTTGGTGCGCAAGCGCCTTCACGTCACTGGGGCTGCGGATCTCGTCGCCGTTTCGGCCCACGCGTCCGAAGACCAGGGTCGCGACTGACAAAGTGAGGATCGCGGCCATGGCTGCGATCCTTTTCCGCCTTTTGGCGGAACCTCGCTTATTCCCAGCCGTTTAATTCGGCAGGCACAGCCCGCCACTGCAGCGCCCTTTTCGAGAGTCGCAAAGGGCGCTGTAGCACTTCGAATTGCTGCATAATCTATCCTTAGATCGATTCCGATTTAAGAATTATGCAGTGGTGACGAGCGAGGAATGAAGCACCATGCTAAAATCTATTGTTCATGAAATCATCGGTACACCCAGGCGTGAGCCTGAGCTTCCGCAATCGCTCGAGCAGTTTCGCGACAGGAAACGGGTGCTGATCATCTTTGCAGATGCGCAAGATGACCGCGCGCTCATCCAGGACGAATGGCTGCGCAAGGCGCATATGCGCTTGATCGAGGAAGACGTCGAGGTGTTCAGCATAGCCGGCGGCGGCGCGTTTGCGCTGTTCGACGATGACTGGGAACTCGATGCCGACGATATTCGCGATCGGCTGCAGGGACCGCCGTCCGGCGAGTTCGGGCTGATCCTGATCGGACGCGACGGAACCGTTAAGCTGCGCTCCAGCGAGCCGATGAACGCCGAGGATATCTTCGCTGCCTTTGAGATGTTGCCGAAGAAGACGCCTTGGTAGCGTTTCGAGAGTTCGCTTGAAGCAGGGCGCGGTGGATCATCTGCGTCCCCGTGTCTTTTGCATGTTCAGAGTTCGAAGGCTTCCTTGAGGCCCAGGCTCTTGCGTTCGCGCAGGTCGAGATCTGCCTCGATATGGGCGATGTGATCCAGCATCAGCTGGCAGGCGCGGTCGAGTTCGTCGGCTTCGATCGCCGAGATGATGTCACCATGTTCGGAATGGCCGCAGCTCGATGCGGTCGACTGCCCGTAGAGCGCAATTACCAGAGACGAGCGGGCGACAAGCTCTTCCATGAAACGCTGCATGATTGAGTTTCCCGATATGGCCGCCAGCATCAAATGAAAATCGCCCGATGCCTTGATTTCGGCGCGGCGCGCCGTCTGGCCACGCTCGCTCATCAGGCGGCCTTCTTCCAGCAGAAGCTGTCGCAGATGGGTAATGTCATCAGGCGTGATCCGCGCCGCTGCCTCGCGCAAAATGCCTGGTTCGACCAAGCGGCGGGCGGAAAAGATCTGGCGAGCCTCATCAGGCGAGGGGTAGGCGACGAAGGCGCCGCGGTTCTTCTCGACGCTGACAAGACCCTCATAGGACAGCGCCTGCAGGGCGGCGCGGGCAAGCGTGCGGCTAACGTTGAAGAGATTGCCGACATCGCTTTCCGAAAGCTTGGTGCCGGGCGAGAGCCTGCGCTCGACGATCGCTTCGCGAATGGCATCGCGGATCTGTTGCGCGCCTGTTTCGGCGGAGTCTTCGGCCTGCTGAGCCTTGGCGGCGGATTTCATGAAATTTATTTCCTGATGGTCGGCAAACCATACCCGGCTCCGCGGCAAAAGTTAAACAAAATTTGTGCCCGAAATGGTGGCAAGATTGTATACGATGTTTTGCACAAATTGCGCACGATAGCCTAAATCATGTGCAGATAGCGTTGCGCCTCTAATTTGCTCTCTCAATCGCGGTTTTGATAAAATCCTTATTTCGCAATGGCTTCCTGCAAGCAACGGAGTCTGGCACGGCAGATGCATCGTCTTTTCCAAACAGGGGAAGGCATGATGTCGAAAGCGGCAGAGATCGATATAGTATCCGTTTCGAAGGTCTATGGCGCGACGACTGCGGTCCATGCGATCAGCCTGAAAATTCCAGCCGGCTCCTATTGCTGCTTCCTCGGCCCGTCGGGCTGCGGCAAGACTTCGACGCTGCGTATGATCGCCGGCCACGAGAGCATCTCGTCGGGCGACATCAGGCTCGGCAATGCCGTCGTCACCGATTTTCCGCCGGCCAGGCGTGGCACGGCGATGATGTTCCAGTCCTACGCGTTGTTCCCGCATCTCGACCTGATCGACAATGTCGCCTTCAGCCTGAAGATGAAGGGCGTCGACAAGCAAGAGCGGCGGGCCAAAGCGCTCGAGATGCTGAAGCTGATGCAGATGGAGGCCTATGCCACCAGGCGTCCGGCCCAGCTTTCCGGCGGCCAGCAACAGCGCGTGGCGCTAGCGCGCGCGCTGATCACCGATCCGGAAGCGCTGCTGCTCGACGAGCCGCTGTCGGCGCTCGATCCGTTCCTGAAGATCCGCATGCGCGCCGAACTCAAGAAGCTTCAGAAGTCGCTCGGCATCACCTTCGTGCACGTCACCCATAGCCAGGAAGAGGCAATGGCGCTCGCCGACGTCATCGTCATCATGAATGACGGCCGGATCGAGCAGGCGGCAGCTCCGCGCGAGGTCTTCGAGCGGCCGGCGACGGCCTTCGTCGCGCGGTTCATGGGCGATCACAACGTGCTGTCCGGCCGGGTGACCTCGAGCGAGAACGGCATGCTCGTCATGACCGTGCCGGAAGGCCAGAGCTTTTCCGTGCGCGGGACGGGCAGGGAAGTCGGCGAGCCTGTCGATATCGGTATCCGCACCGACCGTGTGCGGCTGCAGGTGGCGACCGAATGGACGCTCGGCTTCGACGGCATCGTCTCCAACATCGAATATCGCGGCTCTTCCGTGAAGATCACCGTTATCGGCGCCGGCAGCGACGACTTCACCGTCATTGCCGACGACGGCGAATATTTCGCCCGGCCGGTCGCCGTTGGCGACACCGTCTCGCTCAGTTGGGCGCTCGAGGATGCCGTGCTTCTCGGCCGCTCTTCCGCATGAGCCATCACCATCAAGAACACTGAACCTTCCATATCCAAGAAAAGGGGAACTGACATGACGACTGAAACGACATCGACCAAGGCGGAGAAGGGTCTTTCCCGCCGCGCGCTGCTGAAGACGGGGGCTGCCGCCGTCGGCGCCATCGCAGGTTCCGGCGCCATCACCGGCTTTCCCACCATCTGGGCGCAGACGAACATCACGCTTCGCCAGTTCGGCACCGGCGTTTCGAACATCAATGCCATCGCCGAGAAGTGCAAGGCCGATCTCGGCATCACGCTGGAGATGACGGCGACTGATTCCGACGCCGCCGCTCAGCGCGCCGTCACCCAGCCTGACAGCTACGACATTGCCGACATCGAATACTGGATCGCCAAGAAGGTGTTCCCGACCGGCGTCATGCAGCCGATGGATGTCAAGAAGCTGAAATATTACGACAAGATCGTACCGCTGTTCATCAACGGCAAGCTGAAGGCGGACAGCGTCATCGCCCAAGGCACGGCGCCGCACACGGTCGGCTTCGTCGAAGCGCAGGATTCCAAGAAGTTCGCCAAGGAGGCGACGCAGTGGATGACGATGGTTCCGACCATCTACAATGCCGACACGCTCGGTATTCGCCCCGATCTCGTGGGCCGCGACATCACCAGCTGGGCCGACATCATGGATCCGAAGTTCAAGGGCAAGACCTCGATCCTCAACATTCCGTCGATCGGCATCATGGATGCCGCGATGATCATGGAAGCCATGGGCAACATCAAATATGCCGACAAGGGCAACATGACCAAGGAAGAGATCGACAAGACGATCGAATTCCTGATCAAGGCCAAGGGCGACGGCCAGTTCCGCGCCTTCTGGAAGAGCTTCGACGAGTCGGTGAACCTGATGGCGTCGGGCGAAGTCGTCATCCAGTCCATGTGGTCGCCGGCCGTTGCCGCCGTCCGCTCCAAGGGCATCGCCTGCAAGTATCAGCCGCTCAAGGAAGGCTATCGCGCCTGGGGCGGCGGTCTCGGCCTTGCTTCGCACCTCAAGGGCGCGCAGCTCGACGCCGCCTATGAATACATCAACTGGTACACATCGGGCTGGGTCGGCGGCTATCTCAACCGCCAGGGTTACTATTCCGCTTGCATGGACACCGCCAAGAACTTCATGACGGCGGACGAGTGGGGCTACTGGATCGAGGGCAAGCCGGCAACCGGCGACATCATGTCGCCTGAGGGCAAGGTCATGGAGAAGGCCGGCGCCGTTCGCGACGGCGGCTCCTTCGAAGCCCGCATGGGTGCTGTCGCCTGCTGGAACTCGGTGATGGACGAAGACCGCTACATGGTCCGCCGCTGGAACGAGTTCATCGCTGCCTAAGCGATTGTCGTTTTCCCCTCCCCAACCCTCCCCACAAGGGGGAGGGAGTCTGGAGGCGGCGCGGCAAAGATACTCCCTCCCCCTTGTGGGGAGGGTTGGGGAGGGGTCTTCTCGATCCCTCTTTTAACGACCGGACGAATGACGAGCTTCCGAAAGGGTAAGGGATGGCGACCATCGCAGCGGAAACGGAGGAGGATGGCCAGGGTGCGCGCGGCGGGCGCGGGCTGAAGCTTTCCCCATCGGCGATATCCTATCTCCAGGCGACGCCGCTGTTTGTCATTCTCGGCTTGTTCTTCCTGCTGCCGATCGCGATGATCGCGGTCGTCAGCTTCTGGGACTACGACTTTGCCGGTCTCTATCCCGATTTCCTGACGATGAACTACACCGACACGCTCGGTTCGTGGGTGACGTGGAAGATCTATCTCAACACGCTGAAATTCACTGCGATCGTCTGGGCGCTGACGCTCGTCATCGGTTTCTGGGTCGCCTATTTCCTGGCCTTCCACATCCGCAAGACCTCGACGCAGATGATCCTCTTCCTCGTCTGCACCGTGCCGTTCATGACGTCGAACATCATCCGCATGATTTCGTGGATCCCGGTGCTCGGGCGCAACGGCCTCGTCAATTCGACGCTGATCAAGATGGGCATCATCCCGCAGCCGATCGAATGGCTGCTCTATTCCGATTTCGCCGTCGTGCTCGCCATGGTGCATCTCTATACGCTGTTCATGGTGACGCCGATCTTCAATACGCTGATGCGCATCGACCGGTCGCTGTTCGAGGCGGCGCGCGATGCCGGCGCGTCGGGCTGGCAGGTGTTGTGGAATGTCGTCTTCCCGCTCGCCAAACCCGGCATGGCGATCGGTACGATCTTCGTCGTGACGCTTGTGATGGCTGACTTTTCGACAGTGCAGGTGATGTCCGGCGGCCAGAGCGCGTCGGTGGCGCTGATGATGAAGAACCAGATGTCGCTGCTGCAATATCCGGCCGCTGCCGCCAATGCCGTGGTGCTGCTCGCCGTCGTGCTGTTGATGGTCGCGGCCATCCTGCGCGTCGTCGATATCCGCAAGGAGCTTTGAGATGAGCCACGAAAAACGCGGCCTGGAATTCTATCTGCTGGCGCTCTTCTTCATCATCTTCGTGCTGTTCCTCTACGGGCCGCTTTCGGCGATTCTGATCCTCTCCTTCCAGGGTCCGGACGGCGGTCTGACCTTCCCGATGAACGGCGTTTCCACGCACTGGTTCTTCAACCTGTTCGAGAAGCAGGCGGTCGGCGATTTCGGCGCCTCGTTCCGCCGCTCCTTCACCCTCGGGCTAATGGTGATGGTGGTGACCGTCGTCGTCTCGCTGCTCGCCGGCCTTGCCTTCCGCCGCCGTTTCCGCGGTTCGACGGCGCTCTTCTACGCCACGGTCGCAAGTCTCGTCGTGCCGTCGATCATCATCTCGCTCGGCATCGGTGTCGTCTTCCAGGAAGGAGGGCTCAAACCCGCCTGGTATTCTTCGGCCTTCGGCGCCCATCTGACCTGGACGCTGCCCTTCGGCGTGCTAATCATGTTTGCCGTCTTCAACCGTTTCTCGCCGGCCTATGAGGAGGCGGCGCGCGACCTCGGCGCCAGCTCCTGGCAGACGTTCCGCCACGTCGTGCTGCCGATGATCGCCCCGAGCCTGGTCGGCGTCGGCCTGTTCGGCTTCACGCTCTCCTATGACGAATTCGCCCGCACGCTGATGACATCAGGCACCTACAATACGCTGCCGCTCGAAATCTACGGCATGACGACCAATGTCACGACGCCGGTGCTCTATGCGCTCGGCACGGTGACGACGCTGTTTTCCTTCACCATCATTCTCGTAGCGCTCGGCATCATGACGATGCTCAGCCGGCGGCAGGCAAAGATTAACTGACATGCGCATCCTCATCGTCAATCCGAACACCACGGCCTCCATGACCGAGAAGGCCGCCACCGCCGCGCGTGCTGTGGCGGCATCCGGCACGGAGATCATCGCGGCCACTTCGCGCATGGGGCCGGTTTCCATCGAGGGACACTACGACGGGGCCTTAGCGATCCCCGGCCTGCTCGCCGAACTCAAGGAGCGGCAGACGGCGGGCTATGACGCGGCTGTTATCGCCTGTTTCGACGATACCGGGCTCGAAGCGGCGCGAACCTTTGCCGATGTGCCGATCCTCGGGCTTTGCGAATCCGCCGTGGTGACGGCGGGCTTCCTGGCGCAGCGCTTCACCGTGGTGACGACGCTGGAGCGCTCGCGGGTGCTGATCGACAATCTGGTGCGCCGCTACGGCATGGGCGACCGTGCCAAGGTGCGCGCTTCCGACATCCCCGTGCTGGAGCTGGAAGATGCAGGCTCGGGCGCGATCGGCAAGCTCAGAGCCGAGATCGAGCGGGCGCTTTTGGAAGACGGCGCCGAGGCGATCGTGCTCGGCTGTGCCGGCATGACCGATCTGGCGCGAGAACTGCAGGAAATCTACGGCGTGCCGGTCGTCGATGGCGTCGCGGCCGCCGTCAAGCAGGCCGAAACGCTGGTGTCGCTCGGACTTTCCACCAGCAAGCGCGGCTCCTACGCCTCGCCACTGCCGAAACCTTTTACCGGGGCGATGAGCGGCTTCTCGCCGATCCTGAAGGTCGGCTGAATCGATGTCCGTTTCCTTCGATTTCAAGCAGCTCAGCGAGCGAGAACGCTACAAGCTGATGATCGGCACGATCATTCCGCGGCCGATCGCGTTGGTGACGACGGTCGACGAGAACGGCCGGATCAATGCGGCGCCCTTCAGTTTCTTCAACTGCCTTTCGGCCGATCCGCCGATCCTTGCGATCGGAGTCGAGAACAATGCCGACATGTCGTTCAAGGACACCGGCCACAATATCCGCATGACCGAGGTGTTCACGGTCAATATCGTCTCCTTCGCCATCGCCGAGGCGATGCATGTCTGCGGTGCCAGATATCCGCGCGGCGTCGACGAGTTGAAGGAGGCGGGCCTCACGGCGATGCCGGGCGAGAAGGTGGCCTCGCCCTTTATCGCCGAGGCGCCGGCCGCCTTCGAATGCAAGCGGCATGTGACGCTGGAGCTCGGCCGCTCGCGGCAGATCGTCATGGGCGAGATCGTCTACGCGCATTATCGCGACGGGGTCGTCGATCCTGAACGGCTGCATGTCGATCCGGCCGCGGTCGATGCCATCGCGCGGCTCGGCGGCGATACCTGCGCCACCATCCGCGACCGCTTCGAGATGCTGACGCCAAAGCACTGACATAGAGAGCATTTCCGTTTTCTTCGAGTGACGAAAATTCCCTATCTCTTTGTATTCGCGCAATTCCGGACGCAAAACCGCCGCGCAGTTTTGCTGGAATTGCTCCAGCGGTAGGCCCAAGTTTTTGCTTTACTTTTTTGCTCCCCGCGAGAATGGTCTGCACGGATCATCGCGCAAGAGGAACGCTTATCATGACAATCGAGGACGATCTCAGCCGGATCGTGGAGCAGGAGAAAGTGCTGAGCTTCGACGCCTTCGACCTGACGACGGCATGGCAGCTCGGCAAACTCCTGCAGGAACTCGCCACCGAACGCGGCCTCGGTATCGCGATCGACGTGACCCTGCATTCGATGCCCGTTTTCTATGCTGCCCTCCCGGGTGTGACGCCCGATAACGTCAATTGGGTCCGCCGCAAGCGCAACATGGTGCTGCGTTATTTCCGCAGCAGCTATGCCTCCGGCCTGAAGTTGCAGAGGGACGGCAAGACGGTGGAGGATAACGGGCTTTCCGGCGCCGACTATGCGCCGCATGGCGGCAGTTTCCCGATCAACGTCAAAGGCACCGGCTGCATCGGCGCCGTCACCGTCTCCGGCCTGCCGCAGCGCGACGACCACAATCTCGCGGTCGAGGCGCTGGCACTGATGCTGGCCAAGGATCTGGATTCGCTGCGGCTCGCCTGAGATGGCTGCAATTTCCGGCAATCGCCGCATGGGTGATGGCTACGAGCCGCATGTCGATGATATCGATGGAAGGCTGATCTATTCGCTTCCCGTCGATTCCGGCCATGTCAGCCTGTCGTTCGAATATGAGATCGAGGCCGGCGATCTGGCTGTGCTGCTCGATGACGCCTATCGCCGGGCGGTCCTGCATTGGGTTCTTCACACCAAGCTTCAGCGCACGATCACCGGCATGGCCGTGGAGATATCGCAAGCCGATTTTCGTGCGCTCTTGTCGGAGATATTGCATTCGCCGATCGACGACGTGGAGCGGATGATCGAGGCCGTGAACCGCCAGCACAATATTCGTTTGCAACATTGTATTCGTCTGGATCTGGCGCAGGAGCGCTGACAATGCTTTTCGCTCGTCATGCTCGGCCTTGTGCCGAGCATCTGCCGCGCTATCCGTAGATCCTCGGCACAAGGCTGAGAATGACGTCTCTTGCCGGTGAGGCCGTTCGCCTCAGAGCTTGCTGCCAGCCTCAGTGATGCCCTTCGTCAGGCTGCCCGTCGCCGGGAAAAGCGGGATGAGACAGGCCTGCAGCGCGTGGTAGATATCGCCCTTACCGGGGAAGAGAGAGTGAGAGGGAACGAGATCCTCCGTCAGCTCCTCATGCCAGCCGCCGTTCTTGTGGTCGATGAAGGCGCGCTCGATCACGTTCCAGATCTTGCGGTAGCTCTCTTCATGGAAATCGCTCGGCAGGTGCTCGTTGAGGAAATGTGCGGCAGCCGCACCTTCGCAGGCTGGCCACCAGAGCTTGTTGCGCTTGGCGGGCTTGTCGTCCCAATCGAGCGTATAGAAGAAGCCGCCCTTGTCGTTGTCCCAGCCGAGCGCCATGGATTGCGCAAAGAGGGCCTTCGCCGCATCCGGCATCCATTCGATCCGTTTGCCGCCGAGCGCCCAGAGCTGCAGGATGAGGCGGGCCCATTCCAGCCAATGACCGGGCGTTGTGCCGGCCGGGCGGAACATTTCATTCGAATGATAGTAAGCCTTGTCGAGATTCCATTCGGCATCGAAATGCTCGGCGACGCGCCAGTCGACCGAACCCGCCGCGCGGCGGATAACGAGATCGGCGATGCTTTCGGCCTTGGTCAGGTATTCCCTGTCGCCGGTGGCTTCGAAGGCCGCCATCAGCGCTTCGGTCAGGTGCATGTTGGAGTTCTGGCCGCGATAGGCGCCGCCGTCGAGCGGCTGCCAGTCGGCGGTGAATTCCTCGGCGATCGCGCCGTGCTTCGCTTCCCAGAATTTTGTGTTGAGGATCTCGGTGATATCGGCGAGCATGCCGTCGGCAAGCGGATGGCCGATCGTCTTTGCCGCTGAGGCGGCGAGCAGCACGAAAGCATGGCCATAGCCCTGCTTGTTGGAATCGACCGGACCGTCATTGTTGAGCGACCAGAAATAGCCGCCGTTTTTCCGGTCGCGATGATGGTTCCAGATATAGTCCATGCCGTGGTCGACGACGTGGGAGGCTCCGGGGCGGCCGAGCAGAGCACCGATCGAGAAGCAATGCACCGCGCGCGCCGCGATATGGATGCCGCGGACCTGGCCATCGGCGTCGAGAGGCCTACCTTCGTCGTCGAGATCGTAGAAGCCGCCCTTTGGGTTGACCGAATTGTGCTGGAAGAAATCGAAGAGACCGTTCGCCTGGGTCAGCAGCCAGCCGCGGTGATAGGCGCGGGTCGTCCAGTTTCCAAGCACGGCGTTTCCGATTGCGGGTGCCATGATGCTCCTCCGATTTCGTGCACAAAGCGTGGTAAACGCCTATATAGGCGTCGTGCGAGTCTGTCATCCGGCGAGATTTGCAAAGCACGAAATCGACAGGCATATATTGACATAAAGATATCTTTATGTGATTTGGAAGTCTGGTCTTACGACGTCAAGGAGCCCTCCCGTGTTTGACAATCTCTTTGGTCCGGAAACGGGCAAACGTGACGGCAGTGAAGTTTTCGCAGCTTTGAGACAAGCCGCGAGCGAACGCATCCTTGTTCTGGACGGCGCCATGGGCACGCAGATCCAGGGGCTTGGCTATGATGAAGACCAGTTCCGCGGGACGCGCTTCTTCGGCTGCGCCTGTCACCAGAAGGGCAATAACGACCTTCTGATCCTGACCCAGCCGGACGCGATCGAAGAGATCCATTACAGATACGCCAAGGCCGGCGCCGATATTCTGGAGACCAATACTTTCTCCTCGACCCGCATCGCGCAGGCCGATTATGAGATGGAAAGTGCGGTCTATGACCTCAACAAGGAAGGTGCCGAAATCGTGCGCCGCGCGGCGCAGCGCGCCGAGCGTGAGGATGGCCGCCGCCGCTTCGTCGCCGGCGCCATCGGGCCGACCAACCGTACCGCCTCGATCTCGCCCGACGTCAACAATCCTGGCTTCCGGGCCGTGACTTTCGACGATCTGCGTTCCGCCTATGGCGAGCAGATCGACGGGCTGATCGACGGCGGTGCCGACATCATCCTCATCGAGACGATCTTCGACACGCTGAACGCCAAGGCTGCGATCTTCGCCTGCGAGGAGCGCTTCGAGGCCAAGGGCGTGCGCCTGCCGGTGATGATCTCCGGCACGATCACCGATCTTTCAGGCCGCACGCTGTCCGGCCAGACGCCGTCGGCCTTCTGGAACTCGGTGCGCCATGCCAATCCCTTCACGATCGGGCTCAACTGCGCGCTCGGTGCCAATGCGATGCGCCCGCACCTGCAGGAGCTTTCGGGTGTTGCCGACACCTTCATCTGCGCCTATCCGAATGCCGGCCTGCCGAACGAGTTCGGCCAGTATGACGAAACGCCGGAGCTGATGGCGGCGCAGATCGACGGCTTCGCCCGCGAGGGCCTCGTCAATATCGTCGGCGGCTGCTGCGGGTCGACGCCCGAGCATATCAAGGCGATCGCCGAGACCGTTTCCAAGTACAAGCCACGGCCGATTCCCGAGCATCGCCCCTTCATGTCGCTGTCGGGTCTCGAACCCTTCGAACTGACCAAGGACATTCCCTTCGTCAATGTCGGCGAGCGCACCAACGTCACCGGCTCGGCCCGCTTCCGCAAACTGATCACCAACGCCGATTTCACCGCAGCGCTCGATGTCGCCCGCGACCAGGTCGAGAACGGCGCGCAGGTGATTGACATCAACATGGACGAAGGCCTAATCGATTCCGAAAAGGCGATGGTCGAGTTCCTCAACCTCATCGCCGCCGAGCCTGACATCGCCCGCGTGCCCGTGATGATCGACTCGTCGAAGTTCTCGATCATCGAATCCGGCCTGAAGCGCGTCCAGGGCAAGCCGATCGTCAACTCGATCTCGCTGAAGGAAGGCGAGGAGAATTTCCTCGCCCAGGCGCGGCTGCTGCACAATTATGGTGCCGCCGTCGTCGTCATGGCCTTCGACGAGACGGGGCAGGCGGACAGCTACGAGCGCAAGGTGGATATCTGCACGCGTGCCTACAAGCTGCTGACCGAGAAGATCGGCTACCCGCCCGAGGATATCATCTTCGACCCGAACATCTTCGCGGTCGCGACCGGCATCGAAGAGCACAATAATTACGGTGTCGACTTCATCGAGGCGACGCGCACGATCCGCGAGCGCATGCCGCTGGTGCATATTTCGGGCGGCGTGTCGAACCTTTCCTTCTCGTTCCGCGGCAACGAGCCGGTGCGCGAGGCGATGCATGCCGTGTTCCTCTACCACGCCATCCAGGCGGGCATGGACATGGGCATCGTCAATGCCGGCCAGCTTGCCGTCTACGACAATATCGATCCCGAGCTGCGCGAAGCCTGCGAGGACGTGGTGCTGAACCGTCGTCCTGATGGTACCGAGCGGCTGCTCGAAGTGGCGGAGAAATTCCGTGGCGGCGCGGCACGCGAAGGCCGCGTCCAGGATCTTTCCTGGCGCGAATGGAGCGTCGAGAAGCGTCTCGAGCATGCGCTGGTCAACGGCATCACCGAATATATCGAGACCGATACCGAGGAGGCGCGCCTGCAGGCCGCCCGGCCACTGCACGTCATCGAAGGGCCGCTGATGGCCGGCATGAACGTCGTCGGTGACCTCTTCGGCTCGGGCAAAATGTTCCTGCCGCAGGTGGTCAAGTCGGCACGCGTGATGAAGCAGGCGGTTGCCGTGCTGCTGCCCTATATGGAAGAGGAAAAGCGCCTCAACGGCGGCGACCAGCGACGGTCGGCCGGCAAGATCCTGATGGCGACGGTCAAGGGCGACGTGCACGATATCGGCAAGAACATCGTCGGCGTCGTGCTTGCCTGCAACAATTACGAGATCGTCGACCTCGGCGTCATGGTGCCGGCGACGAAGATTCTCGAGACGGCCATTGCCGAGAAGGTCGACGTCATCGGCCTCTCCGGCCTGATCACGCCGTCGCTCGACGAGATGGTGCATGTTGCTGCCGAGATGGAGCGGCAGGGCTTCGAGATCCCGCTATTGATCGGCGGGGCGACGACCAGCCGCGTGCATACGGCCGTGAAGATCCATCCCGGCTACAACAAGGGGCAGACGGTTTACGTGACCGATGCGAGCCGCGCCGTCGGCGTTGTCTCGGCTCTGCTGTCGCCGGATAGCCGCCAGGGCTATGTCGACGATATCCGCGCCGAATATGCCAAGGTGGCGGCTGCCCATGCGCGTAGCGAGGCAGAGAAGGTGCGGCTGCCGTTGCCGCGAGCCCGCGAGAATGCCCACAAGGTCGACTGGTCTGCCTACCAGCCGAAGAAGCCGCAATTCTTCGGCACGCGGGTGTTCGAGGATTACGATCTGGCCGAGCTTGCCAAATATATCGACTGGACGCCGTTCTTCCAGACCTGGGAATTGCGCGGCCGTTATCCTGCCATTCTCGAAGACGAGAAGCAGGGCGAGGCGGCGCGCGCGCTCTGGGCCGATGCGCAGGCGATGCTGAAGAAGATCATCGACGAGAAGTGGTTCCGCCCGCGCGCCGTCATCGGCTTCTGGCCGGCCGGCGCGGTCGGCGACGATATCCGGCTGTTCACGGACGAGGGCCGCAGCCAAGAACTGGCTACTTTCTACACGTTGCGTCAGCAGCTTTCGAAGCGGGACGGGCGGCCGAACGTGGCACTTTCCGATTTCGTGGCGCCGGTTTCAAGCGGCGTTGAGGATTATGTTGGCGGCTTCGTGGTGACGGCCGGCATCGAGGAAATCGCCATCGCCGAGCGTTTCGAGCGGGCGAACGACGATTATTCGTCGATCCTCGTCAAGGCGCTGGCCGACCGCTTCGCCGAAGCTTTTGCCGAGCGTATGCATGAGCAGGTGCGACGCGAATACTGGGGCTATGCCAAGGACGAGACGCTCAGCAAAGAGGATCTCATTACCGAAGCCTATGCCGGCATCCGTCCTGCGCCCGGTTATCCCGCCCAGCCCGACCACACCGAAAAGGCAACGCTGTTCAAGTTGCTCGACGCTGAAAAAGCGGCCGGCGTGAAGCTGACGGAGAGTTATGCGATGTGGCCCGGTTCCTCGGTCTCCGGCCTCTATATCGGCCACCCCGACTCCTATTATTTCGGCGTCGCCAAGGTGGAGCGCGATCAAGTCGAGGATTATGCGGCGCGCAAGCAGATGGCGGTGTCTGAAGTCGAGCGCTGGCTCGGGCCGGTGCTGAACTACGTGCCGCGCAAGGCCGAAACCGAGATCGAGGATGCGGCGTAATCAGCCGTTGGCATCGTCCGCTGACAAAGTGATTCAAGAAATGAGGAAGCCGGAAAGTGATTCACTTTCCGGCTTCATGTTTTTGAAAATGAATGTGAAAATCATATCGCCGAACTTAATCTGGAGCAGGTCTCACAAAAAATTGCTGCGGTTTCGCGGTAACGACATGCATAAAAACAGAGACCTAAAGGGCGAGGAGCGAATCTGAAGGGTTGCGACACGCTTTAGCGGCGAACGGGCTCAGTTTTCTTTGCCTTGGCGAGGTCAAGAAATCTCGCCTTAATCGTTGCAAAAAGTCCAGGCGGAATGAAGCCATAAGCGAGTATTCCTCCGCTGCCGGGCACTGGCGAAAGTCCGCCATTCGGCCATTCATCGATATTGTATTCCGAGATGATAACCCAACTCGGCTCATCATCCAGACCGATTGCCTGCTTCACCTTCGGCGGGATTTCGATTCCGACCGTTTCGCCTGAAGGCGGGGTGTGCGTGATCGGCAACAGGACGACGTAGCGAGGATTGGCGAGGCTATCGCTTGCCGCGACGAGACAGGCTGGTCTGTCCTTGCCCTGGTCGCGACCCGCCAATGCTTCGCGCGACCAGAGGTAATCGTAGCGCACGACCAAGCCCGGCCTCGGTTCGGGAAGCGACGCCATGCGATGTTATTTCAGCAATTCATCGAGAGGAGCGTGGACAGGATCCATCTCTGCGCGCTCAATGGCATCGATGACGACAGAGAGGGCATCGGCGGTTTTGTGCGTCCGTTGCGCGGCGGCCTTCAGCCAATCATAGTGTTCCGCGGACATGAGGATGAATTCACGACGGCCATGCCGGGTGATCTCGACAGGTTCACGTTGCGCCTGATGCTGGAATTCGCCGAATTTACGCTGAAATTCCAGAGCCGTGGTCTGAGCCATCTTACCCGTTCCAACTTACGATATCCGAATTATACGTATAATTCGGATAAATTCAAGCCTCTCACGTCACCGCGATCGTCAGCTCCGCGACAAAGTCATAGGCATCGCCGCGATAGAGCGAGCGGGTGAATTCGACGGCGCGGCCGGAGCCGAGATAAGAGATACGCTCGATCGACAGGCCGGCCGCACCCGCGGAGACGCCGAGAAGCTGGGCGTCGGCTTCCTTCATATTGGTCGCGGAGATGCGCTGCACGGCGCGCACCGGGCGGACCTGAAGGCGTTCGAGTTCGGCATAGAGCGAATTGGTGACGGCCGAGGGATCGGGCAGGAATTCGCCGGAGACACTGGCATTCTCGATCGCCAGCGGCTGGTCGTCGGCGATGCGCAGGCGGGAAAGGCGCGAAACCTTGACGTCGGTACCGAGGCCAAGGATCATCATCTCGTCGGGCGAGGGGGTGTGGACGCCTTTATGCAGCCATTCGGAGCGGGAGGACATGCCGCGGCGCGCCATGTCTTCGGTGAAGGAAGTGAGCTGCGACAGGCGCTGCTCAACCTTGGAGACCGGCTTGGCGACGAAGGTGCCTGAACCGTGACGGCGCACCAACAGGCCATCGGCGACGAGTTCGTCGATCGCCTTGCGCACGGTGACTCGACTGACGGCGGCGAATTCGGCGATGTCGCGTTCCGGCGGCAGCGCATCGCCGTGCCCGAGCGTGCCGGTGCGCACGGCTCCTTCGAGCGTGCGGCGCAGCTTGACGTAGAGCGGACCTGTGCCGGCTGCCTGCAGGCGCTCCAGGGAAAGGAGGGTAGCGAGGTCGTCGGTCATGCCGCACCTCTCTGCCTGTCGTTTAAGAGCTTGACCGCAAGTTCCACCGCGCCCTGCAGGGCATCGCCCTTCGGGCTGGCAAGCAGCGACCGGTAGCGTTCGGAAAGCCACGGCTCATAAGCTTCGGCAAGACCGCCGAGCAGGCAGATCGATGGGCATTCGGGCCAGAGTAGCGCTTCGAGACTTTCGCCGATCGCCGTTGCCGCATCCGTGACGATGCCGTCCGCGACGGCATCGTCCTTGGCGGCATGTTGGAAGACGGTGGGGGCGTAACGGGCAAAATCCTTCGGTCTTGCGGAATGGGCGAATTCGACGATGCGCTCGGGATCATTGCCGTATTCGGTCATGACCGCGTCGGTGATCGGCGATGCCGGGCGCACCCCGTCATGGGCAAGCAGTGATCGTTCCAGTAGGTCGCGGCCGAGGCGGGCACCGCTTGCCTGGTCGCCGACAACGAAACCCCAGCCGCCGATGCCGTTCAACCGGCCATCCTTGCGGGCATTATAGACCGAGCCTGTGCCGAAGGCGCCAACGATGCCGTCGGCATCGCCGAGCGCACCCTGTAGGGCGATCAGCGCATCGGTGACGACACGGCCTTCGGCGAAGGGCAGGGCCTTTTCGATTCGCCTGCCGTAATCGCCGACATTGGCGCCGGCGACGCCGACGACCGCTGCGACAGAGGAAAGAGTTTCAGCGGCAAGCCCGGCATCGCTTAGCGCCTGCCGGGCGGATTCGACGATGTTGAGAAGAGAGTTTTCCAGATCCGACAGGATATTGGCAGGGCCTGATTTGCCGCGGCCGATGACATTGCCGTTCCTGTCCGCGACTGCGGCCCGGCAGCTCGTTCCGCCGCCGTCTATGCCGATTGCAAGCTCCGTCATCGGGCCCTCCGAATATGCGTTCCCCATGGTTTTTAGTACAATACCAAAAAAATACCATTTACCAAGTGGGAATGACACGGAAAATCGATCTTTTTATCATATTGATTTTGCTTGATTAAATTTTTTAATGAGTTTTATCAGGCCGAAAAGTTAATTTCGACTGGACAATTGGTATTTTTTTGGCATTAATTCGGCAAAAGGGAACAGCACTTCGAAGCCCACGAAAACCGGCAGTTAAACCAAGCCGGAACCGCTTCGAGGATGATCGAGATGACAACCCGCCGGCCCGTCAAGCTGGTGGTGAAGGTCAGGCATCCATCGGCTTTCCCCATCATTTCGCCACCTGGTGCAGTCGCCGGGAAGGCGCGCAGTTCGGCCGCAGGCGTCCGCCTTCGTGTCCGTTGAGCTTTCGGGACCGGCATTGCTGGCGGTCCTCCAAGGGGGCATTGGGTGTTACCTCAAACACGCCAATTGCTTGTTTCAGATCGAAGACAGCGCCTAGCGGCGCTTTAAAACAGGAGAGGGAAATGAAAAACACTGCTCTGAAAAGCTTGCTGCTTGCCTCCAGTCTGCTGACTTCAGCGGGCCTCGTCCATGCCGCCGACGTCACGCTGACGGTGGAAAGCTGGCGTAACGACGATCTGCAGATCTGGCAGGAAAAGATCATCCCGGCCTTCGAAGCGAAGAACCCGGGCATCAAGATCGTCTTCTCGCCGACCGCGCCGACCGAATACAACGCCTCGCTGAACGCCAAGCTTGATGCCGGCTCCGCAGGCGATATCATCACCTGCCGTCCGTTCGATGCCTCGCTCGAACTCTTCAACAAGAAGCAGCTCGCCGACATCACCAGCCTGCCTGGCATGGAGAACTTCTCGCCGGTCGCCAAGGCCGCCTGGAGCACCGACGACGGCAAGTCCACCTTCTGCGTGCCGATGGCTTCGGTCATTCACGGCTTCATCTACAACAAGGATGCCTTCGACAAGCTCGGCATTTCCGTGCCGAAGACGCAGGACGAGTTCTACGCAGCGCTCGACAAGATCAAGGCCGACGGCACCTACATTCCGCTCGCCATGGGCACGAAGGACCTCTGGGAAGCCGCTACCATGGGCTATCAGAACATCGGCCCGAACTACTGGAAGGGTGAGGACGGCCGCGCCGCTCTGATCGCCGGCAAGCAGAAGCTGACCGATGCCGAATGGGTCAAGCCCTATGAAGAGCTTGCCAAGTGGAAGCCCTATCTCGGCGACGGCTTCGAGGCCCAGACCTACTCCGACAGCCAGAACCTGTTCACGCTCGGCCGCGCGGCGATCTATCCTGCCGGTTCGTGGGAAATCGCGCTGTTCAACAGCCAGGCCCAGTTCAAGATGGGCGCCTTCCCGCCGCCGGTTCCGAAGGCAGGCGACACGGGCTACATCTCCGACCATCCGGATATCGGTGTTGCCCTGAACGCAAAGAGCACCCATGCCGAGGAAGCCAAGAAGTTCCTCAGCTGGGTCGCTTCGCCGGAGTTCGCTGATATCTACGCCAACTCGTTGCCGGGCTTCTTCAGCCTGAACTCCACCCCGGTCAAGATGTCCGATCCGCTCGCTCAGGAATTCGTTTCCTGGCGCGGCCCGTACAAGTCGACGGTGCGCTCGACCTACCAGATCCTGTCGCGTGGCACGCCGAACCTCGAAAACGAGACCTGGGTCGAATCGGCCAACGTGATCAACGGCACGGATACGCCTGCGGTTGCCGCCAAGAAGCTGCAGGACGGCCTCGACAGCTGGTACAAGCCGGCCAAGTGATAGCGTGTGGAGGGCGGCGTTTGCCGCCCCTCATCCGGCCTGCCGGCCATCTTCTCCCACTTCAGAGGAGAAGGAGACTCGCAGCGACCTCCCAGCCCGACTTGGCATCAAAGCAGGGCACGTTCCTTCTCCCGGCAGCCGGAGAGACGGTCAGGGGTGAGGCGCAATGTTTCCATCTGCGCTGCACCTTGCGGCCAGTCGACAAGAACAGGCAAAAGCCATGAGCGAAACCGACAACACGGTCGATATCGTCCCGATCAGGCGCCCGGTGCGCTGGCATATCTTCGTCTTCATGCTGCCAGCCCTGATCGTCTATTCTGCCGTCATGGTGCTGCCGCTCATCGAAACGCTCAGGCTTTCGCTCTACAATACGGTCGACGGGCAGCCGGCCTTCGTCGGACTGGCGAATTTCAAGGTGCTGTTCGGCGATGCGCGCTGGGCGCGCGATTTCTGGAATGCGCTGGTCAACAACCTGATCTTCTTTGCCATCCACATGTGCGTGCAGAACCCGATCGGTGTGGCGCTTGCCGCCCTGCTTTCGGTGCCGAAGCTCCGCGGCGTCGCCTTCTACCGCACGGCGATGTTCCTGCCGACGCTACTCTCCTTCGTCATCGTCGGCTTCATCTGGAAGCTCATCCTTTCGCCGATCTGGGGCGTGGCGCCCTGGATGCTCGATCTCATCGGCTTGAAATTCCTGTTCGCGCCCTGGCTCGGCAAGGCCGGTTCGGCGCTGATCGCGGTGTCGCTGATCTCGAATTGGCAATATATCGGCATTCCGATGATGCTGATCTATGCCGCACTGCTCAGCATCCCCGAAGAGGTGATCGAGGCGGCCGAATGCGACGGCATTACCGGTTGGGCCCAGTTCTGGAAAATCAAGCTGCCGCTCATTCTGCCGGCGATCGGCATCATCTCGATCCTGACCTTCGTCGGCAATTTCAACGCCTTCGACCTGATCTATACTGTGCAGGGGGCGCTGGCCGGGCCTGACATGTCGACCGACATTCTCGGCACGCTGCTCTACCGCACCTTCTTCGGTTTCCAGCTTCAGCTCGGCGACCGCTCGATGGGCGCGACGATTGCCACGGTGATGTTCCTCATCATCCTCGCCGGCGTCTCGCTTTATCTCTTCGTCATCCAGCGGCGCATGCGTCGCTACCAGTTCTGAGGAGCGCGCATGTCCAAGGCACGCACATCTCCCATCCGCACCGGCCTCGTACATCTGGCGCTGAGCGCCTATACGCTGGTCGCGTTGTTTCCGGTGTTCCTGACCATCGTCAACTCGTTCAAGGATCGCGCTTCGATCTTCCGCGAGCCGCTGATGATCCCGACGCCGTCGACCTTCAGTCTGGTCGGCTATCAGACGGTGCTGGGGCAGGGCGATTTCGCCACCTATTTCCAGAACAGCTTCATCGTCACGATCGTCTCGATCCTGCTGGTGCTGCTCTTCGGCGCCATGGCCGCCTTTGCGCTTTCCGAATACCGTTTCCGCGGCAATATGCTGCTCGGGCTCTACATGGCGATCGGCATCATGATCCCGATCCGTCTCGGCACGGTGGCGATCCTGCAGGGCATGGTGGCGGCCGGCCTCGTCAATACGCTGACGGCGCTGATCCTCGTCTATACCGCGCAGGGCATACCGCTGGCGATCTTCATCCTGTCGGAATTCATGCGCACGGTTTCGGACGATCTGAAGAATGCCGGCCGCATCGATGGGCTGTCCGAATATGCGATCTTCTTCCGGCTGGTGCTGCCGCTGGTGCGCCCGGCCATGGCGACGGTCGCGGTGTTCACGATGATCCCGATCTGGAACGATCTGTGGTTCCCACTGATCCTCGCACCTTCCGAGGCCACCAAGACGGTGACGCTCGGCTCGCAGATCTTCATCGGCCAGTTCGTCACCAACTGGAATGCGGTGCTGGCGGCGCTGTCGCTGGCGATCCTGCCGATCCTCGTCCTCTATGTCATCTTCTCGCGGCAGCTGATCCGCGGCATCACGTCAGGAGCCGTCAAGTGACCGAAAAGCCGATCCGCGTGCTCGTTGCCGGCCTCGGCAATATGGGCCGCAGCCATGCGCTCGCCTATCATAACAATCCAGGCTTCGAGATCGTCGGTCTCGTCAACCGCTCGACGCCGGAGCTGGCCGCCGAGCTGCAGGGCTATACGATCCATCCCGACTTCACGACGGCGCTCGCCGAGCTGAAGCCGGACCTCTGCTCGATCAACACCTATTCCGACAGCCATGCCGATTATGCGGTCGCCGCCTTCGAGGCGGGCTGTGATGTCTTCGTGGAAAAGCCGCTGGCGACCACCGTCGCCGACGCCGAGCGCGTCGTCGCGGCAGCCAGGAAGGCGGGGCGCAAGCTGGTGATCGGTTATATCCTTCGCCATCATCCTTCCTGGATGAAGCTGATCGAGGAGGCGCGCAAGCTCGGCCCGCCTTACGTCTTCCGCATGAACCTCAACCAGCAGTCCAGCGGCCCGACCTGGGCGACGCACAAGTCGCTGATGCGCACGACCTCGCCGATCGTCGATTGCGGCGTGCATTATGTCGACGTCATGTGCCAGATCACCGATGCGAGGGCCGTCGAGGTACGCGGCATGGGACTGCGCATGTCCGACGAGATCGCTGCCGACATGTATAATTACGGTCACCTGCAGGTGCTGTTCGAGGACGGTTCCGTCGGCTGGTACGAGGCCGGCTGGGGCCCGATGATCTCGGAAACAGCCTTCTTCGTGAAAGATGTGATGTCGCCGAAGGGGGCGGTGTCGATCGTCAAGGATCCGAACGCGAGGTCCGACGATATCGACACGCACACCAAGACCTCGGTGATCCGCCTGCACACGGCCGAGACTGGGCCTGACGGCAAGTTCATCCGGCCTGACCAGGATATGACGATGACGGGCGAGCCCGGTCATCAGGCGCTCTGCGACCTGGAACAGGCCTTCATGCTGAGGGCGATCCGCGAGGATCTGGACCTCGACCGCCATATGGCGGATGCGGTGGCGTCGCTGCGCATCTGCCTTGCCGCCGACGAGAGCGTGCGCACCGGCCAGCCGGTCAGATTATAAGGAAAGAGCCGTGGGATCGCTTCAACTCAAATCCATCCGCAAGACCTATGGCACGCATGAGGTGCTGAAAGGCATCGACCTTGAGGTCAAGGACGGCGAATTCGTCATCTTCGTCGGGCCGTCGGGCTGCGGGAAATCGACGCTGCTGCGCAGCATTGCAGGCCTCGAAGACGTCACATCGGGCGCCGTCGTCATCAATGGTCGCGATGAGACTCTGACGCCGCCGGCCAAGCGCGGCATCGCCATGGTGTTCCAGTCCTACGCGCTCTATCCGCATCTGACGGTCAAGGACAATATGGGGCTCGGGCTCAAGCAGGCCGGTACCGCCAAGGATGAGATCGACAAGCGTGTCGGCAAGGCATCCGGCATGCTTTCGCTGCAACCCTATCTGGCGCGCCGGCCGGCCGAGCTCTCTGGCGGCCAGCGCCAGCGCGTCGCCATCGGCCGCGCCATCGTGCGCGAACCGGAACTCTTCCTGTTCGACGAGCCGCTGTCGAACCTCGATGCGGCGCTGCGCGTCCAGACCCGCCTCGAAATCGCCCGGCTGCACCGCAGCCTGAAGGCAACGATGATCTATGTCACCCATGACCAGGTCGAGGCGATGACGCTTGCCGACAAGATCGTGGTGCTGAATGCCGGCGCGATCGAGCAGATCGGTTCGCCGATGGAACTCTACAAACGACCGGCCAATGTCTTCGTCGCCGGCTTCATCGGCTCTCCGCAGATGAATTTCATCGCGGCCGAGAAGGTCGGCGACCACAGCGCCAAGACGATCGGCGTGCGTCCCGAACACCTGACGTTGTCGCGCGACCAGGGGACCTGGGCTGCGAAGGTCGTGCATGTCGAGCATCTCGGCGCCGACACGATCATCTATCTGGAATCCGACCAGTGCGGCCTGCTGACCGCACGTCTGTTTGGCGAGCATCAGTACGAGCCGGACGAGATCGTCTATGCGACGCCGGACCAGGCGCACGTGCATCGTTTCGATGTCGACGACCAGGCGATCCGTTAAGCGCATGACAGAACGGAAAAGCCCCAGCGGCAGGACTTTTCATTTACAGTCGGCGTGCGCGGGTTTGATCAGCCGAGCAGAGGCCGCATGAAGCTGCGTTCATAGCTGACGATACTGCGGTTGCGTTTGTCGAGTTCGAAAGCCGCCTGACATTCCGGATCGCTTGCCATGCGTGTGCGATAGTCCTCGTAGGCGGCAAGGCTCGGAAAGGAAAACAATGCAACGGCAATGTTGTTGGCGCCTTCGGATGGCAGGAAATAACCGTGATGGGTGCCGCCCATCCTGTTGACGATCGGAATCCAGAGCCGGGCATATTGCTCGAATTCGGCAAGCTTGCACGGATCGATCACATAGCGCAGGTGGCAGCTAATCATTGAAATATTCCATTTCGTAAAATGCCAGGCGGAGGCCTACCCGGGCCATTTCGTTTGTTCAACTTCCGGCACCGCCTCGGAGAGTTCAAGCGCCTTAAGGTGATGGCTGCATCACGATTACTGACGGGTCGGAAGAGCTGAAATGAAAAGGGCGCCGTTTTCGCGGCGCCTTTTGCATGAGTGGGATTGGCGAAGTCAGTCGCGGATGATCAGCAGGTCGGCCGCCATGAAGCGCAGCGTCACCGTTTCGCCGGCCTTCGGCGGGGTGGTGCCCGGGCTGTTGAACATGTCGAAGGAGATGACGTTGCCGCCGACATTCATGCGCGTGCGGATGACCGACCCCAGGAAGTGGGCCGAAACGACCTGGCCGGTGAGCGCCGTGTCGCTCTTGACGCTGTCGGAGAGCGAGCCGGCTTCCGGGCGCAGGGCCAGCGAGATGGTTTCGCCAGTCTTGTGAGCGGCCACCGACTGCTTCAGCGTTATGCCCTGATCACCGATCTGGATGCGGTTGCTGTCGGGATCGACGACCTTGGCTTCGATGAGGTTCAGCGTGCCGACGAAGGAGGCGACGAAGCGCGTCGCCGGCGTGTTGTAGATCTCGAAGGGCGAACCGATCTGGTCGGCCTTGCCGGCATTCATGACGACGATGCGGTCGGAGATCGACAGGGCTTCTTCCTGATCATGGGTGACGAAGACCGTGGTGATGCCGAGCTGCTGCTGGATCTGGCGAATTTCCTCGCGCAGCGAGACGCGGATCTTGGCGTCGAGCGCGGAGAGCGGCTCGTCGAGCAACAGCACCTGCGGCTTGACGGCAAGCGCGCGCGCAAGGGCGACACGCTGCTGCTGGCCGCCCGATAGTTGATAGGGGAAGCGGTCGGCCAGATGATCGAGCTTGATCAGGCCAAGCATTTCCTTGACGCGGGCGTCGATCTGAGGCTTCGGGGCGCCGGCGACCTTGAGGCCGAAGGCGACGTTGTCATGCACGGTCATATTGGGGAACAGCGCGTAGGCCTGGAAGACCATGCCGATATTGCGCTGGTTCGGCTTCAGCGAGCTCTGATCCTTGCCGTTGATGGTCAGCGTGCCGCCGGTCGGCGTTTCGAAGCCGGCGATCATGCGCAGGACGGTCGTCTTGCCGCAGCCCGACGGTCCGAGGAAGGAGACGAACTCACCCTTTTCGATCGTCATGTTGAAGTTCTTGACGACCTGCACTGGGCCGAAGGATTTCTGAATGTTGGTCAGTGTGAGAAAGGACATGAGCCAGATACCTTAAGCCTTTGCCGGGCGGGCTTTGCCGACGCGGGAAACGAGGTTGAGCAGGCCCATGCTGAGCCAGGTGATCGAGAAGGCGATGACGGCAAGCGCCGAAGGCTCATAGGCCTTGTTGGCGCCGACGAGCTGCAGGTAGGGACCGAAGGCCGGACGGTTGAGCAGTGCGGCAAAGGTGAATTCGCCCATGACGATCGCGAGCGTGATAAAGGCGCCTGAGAGCACGCCGCTCATGACGTTCGGGAAAATGCACTTGAACATGATGGTCGTCCAGCGGGCGCCGAGGCTTTCGGCCGCCTCCGTCAGCGTGCGGACGTCGATGGCGCGCATGGCGGTATCGACGGCGCGGTACATGTAGGGGAGGGACAGGGTGATATAGGAAAAGACCAGCAGGATGTTGGTGCCCGTCGTTGAACCCGTCAGCGGCAGGTAGGACGACGAATTGTACATCCTGAGGTAACCGAAGACGATGACGATCGCCGGAATCACAAGCGGCAGCAGCGTGATGAATTCGACGACGGGGCGCATCTGCGGCAGGCGCAGCCGCACCCAATAGGCCGTTGGCACGACGAGCAGCATGCCGAAGACGATGGTCAGCAGCGCCATCAGCATGGAATAGCCGAAGGTCTCGCGGAACTGAATGTCCGAGAAGACCGATTGATAGGCGTCGAGGCTGTATTCGCCGCGGCGCATGCGCAGCGAAAACTCGATTGTGCCGATCAGCGGGATGATGAAGTAGGACGCGCCGAGAATGATGGCGATCCAGGCTCCGAGACGTTGAGCTTTCATTTCTGCCACCGTTCGGCGCGCATGCGCAGCAGGAGGTAAAGGACGTTGGAGACGCCGGTGATGACGATCATGCCGAGCGCGATGGCGTAACCGAGGTTGGCATTATGCAGAACATCGCCGCGGATCTGCGCATAAAGCAGGATCGGCACGATGTTCAGCGAGCTGCCGGTCAGCGCAAAGGCTGTGGCGATGGCGCCGAAGGCATTGGCGAAAAGCAGCAGCGTCGTACCGAGCAGGCTCGGCCAGAGGATCGGCAGCGCGACCATCGTCCAGTATTGGCGGTTGGTGGCGCCGAGAATCTGGGATGCTTCGCGCCATTCCTTCTTCATGCCGTCGAGGGCCGGCGTCAGGATCAGCACCATCAGCGGAATCTGAAAATACATGTAGGTGATGGTGAGGCCGAAGAAGGACAGCAGGTTGAAGCCGGTGCCATAGAGATTGAAACCGAACCATTCGCGCAGGAAGATCGTCACAAGGCCGGTGCGGCCCAGCGTTGCGAGGAAGGCGAAGGCGAGCGGCACGCCGGCAAAATTCGAGGCGACGCCGGAGAAGGTGAGCAGTGTCGAGCGCACGGAGGCGGGCAGGCCACCGAGCACGACGGCCCAGGCAAGGAAAAATCCGATCAGCGCGCCGCCGAGGGCGGAGGCGACCGAGACGCGGATACTGATCCAGTAAGCGCTCATGATCGATGGCGTAAAAAGATCGCCGATATTCTTCAGCGTGAAATCGCCCTCGGGCGTCAGGAACGCGCCCACCACGAGATAAAGCGTGGGGATGATCAGGAATAGCAGCGAGAAAATAATGAAGGGTGCGATGCCCAGCCAGTCGATCACGCGGTCTTTGTTGATCAAGGGGGCACTGCTCGCCATCGGCGTTGAAACGGTGCTCATGGAAAAGCTCATCCTGGGGCGTCGGAGTGAGAAAACCTCCCCGCCTTGCGGCGGGGAGGCAGGATCAAAGTTTACTGAACGTTGGCGCCGACGACGGAATCCCAGTTCTTGGTGATTGTTTCCTTGCCGGCGGCCTGCTCTTCCAGCGTCGGGAAGACAGCCTTTTCATAGGCTGCTGCCGGCGGCAGCTTGTCGAGCAGTTCCTTCGGGATCTTGTTGTTCTTGGCAAGATCGTTGAAGCGGATCGGATGGCAATAGCCCTTCAGCCAGCCGAGCTGACCTTCGTCGGAATAGAGATATTCCATCCATAGCTTGGCAGCGTTCGGATGCGGAGCGAAGGCGGAGATCGCCTGAACGTAGACGCCGGCTACGACGCCGGTCTTCGGAACGACGACCTCGAACGGAGGATTGCCCTTCAGGCCTTCTCCCCACGAGAGGGCGTTGTAGTCCCACGCGATGACGATCGGCGTGGAGCCCTGCGCGAAGGGAGCAGCCTTGCCGACGACCGGCACGAAATTGCCGCTCTTGTTCAGTTCGGCGAAGTACTTCAGGCCTTCCTCGGCTGCCTTGGCAGCGTCGCCGCCGGATGCGGAAAGACCAGCGGCGTAGACGCCCTGGACAGCCTGGTTGGCGCTGCGCGGATCGCCTGCGAGGGCGACGCTGTTTGCATAGTCGCTCTTCTTCAGGTCGGCCCAGTCAGTCGGCGATTCCTTGACGAGATCCTTGTTCACCAGGAGCGCGAGAACGCCGTAATAGTCGCCGTACCAGTAGCCTTCAGCATCCTTGGCGGTATCCGGAATGGAATCCCAGGTGGAGACCTTATAAGGCTGGATCAGGCCGTCTTTCTTGGCAGACGGGCCGAAAGAGAGGCCGACGTCGATGACGTCGGGAGCCTGCGGGCCGGTGTTGCCCTTGTTGGCCTTGATGGCTTCGATTTCGTCGCCCGAACTTGCATCCGGGTTCAGTTCGTTGACCTCGAGGCCGTACTTGGCCTTGAAGCCGGCAATGACGTCGCCATAGCCGCACCAGCTGTGCGGCAGAGCGATCGTCGTCAGGCTTCCTTCTTTTTTGGCGGCGGCGATAAGTTCAGCGCTCGGCTCGGCGGCGGCAATCGCGGTCGAGGCCACGATCATCGCAGTAGAAAGCGACAGAAGTCGAGAAATGTTAGAGATCACTGTTGTTCTCCTTCGGGTTTTCAGTGTCTGGCGATGCTGTTAATGAGATTACATGAAGCTTGTGTGACGGTTCGATGACGTTAATTCTGCTGTGAATAGCGGGGGTTGCGACAAATGTTTTATTTGCGACAACGCCGTCTGTTTCCGCGAAAAGTCCGCCATTGTTTTTCTTCTGTTTTAGTCTTGTCCTCCTAACCCGGTTTACGGAAAAGCCTGGTCTGCTCGAACAGGCCTTCCAGTGTCTTCATGCGCTCTTTCGTCTCGTCCCAGGTCGAATTCTGAACGGCCTCGATCAGCGCTTCGACGATGAAAAGGGTGACGACGGAGGAATCCCAGGCCGACGGCGCCTCGATCCGGACGCGGAAGGCATGCCTGGCGAGCTTGGCGGCCGGCGAACCCCACTGGTCGGTGAAGACGATGATTTCGGCACCGCGTTTGCGGGCGGCGGTCGCAAGGCTCACCATCTCCTGCTCATAGCGGCGGATGTCGAAGATGATCAGGATGTCGCCGGCATTCATGTTGAGGACATATTGCGGCCAGCTGCTGGAATTCGACGATAGCAGCGTCGTTGCCGGCCGGATCACCTGCATATGGGTGAAGAAATACTCGGCAAGCGCGCCGGTGATGCGGCCGCCGACGAAATAAAGGCCGCGCTTGCGGTCGGAGAGCAACGCGGCGACGCTGTCGAACGTCGCGGTGTCGAGATCGGTCAGCGTCTGGCGCAGGTTGCCCATGATGGCATCGGCGAAACGGTTGAGAATATGGGTGCCTGGTGCGTTCTGCGCCCAGCGGTCGTGCTTGGCGATCGGGTTCGAGATCGTCGCCTCGACTTCCTGATGCAGATGCGCCTGAAAGTCCGGATAGCCCTTAAAGCCAAGCTTCTGCACCATGCGCACGACGGTCGGCGTCGAGACGCCGGCGTTCTCGGCGATCGTGGTGATGCTGCCGAGGCCGGAGACCGGATAATTGTCGAGCAGGCTTTCAGCCAGCTGCTTCTCGGCACGCGTTAACACCCCCAAATGCGAGTGTATGACGTCCGAAACCGTCTTCGACGCAACTGTCACTTAATATGCTCCCCGGGATGGTCTGGCGCCACTTTCCCACTCAAAGTTAACAACGCTGTCATAATCCATGTCAACCACTGTCATGAAAAGAAATTTTCAGTCGACGCTTGACACAGGCTGAAACCTGAAGAATTCTTTTCTTCATCAAGAATTTGTTAAGGGATAGGAGTGGCGCCTTTGGTGCTGGCCCGGCCGAAAATCCTCAGTGAAGCGGACGGTGACTGCGTCGGGATCGAACGTATCCACGGCCGGAGCCCGGTGCTTCTGATCTGCGAGCACGCTTCGAATGCGCTTCCAGTCGTTTACGGCGATCTCGGCCTGCCCAGCGAAGCGCTCTCCAGTCACATTGCCTGGGATCCAGGCGCGCTTGCGGTCGCCCGCAGCATATCGGAAGCGCTCGACGCGACGGTCGTTTACCAGCGGTTCTCGCGGCTTATCTATGACTGCAACCGGCCGCCCAGTTCACCCGGCGCGATGCCGGAGACCAGCGAGATCTACGCCATTCCCGGCAACAGGGAGTTGAGCCCGGAAGAACGGCTTGCGCGCACCGACTCGCTTTACGTGCCTTTCCACGACGCCATCCGCGGGCTGATCCGTGATCGCCGGGCTAGGGGGCAGGACAGCATCATCGTGACGATGCACAGCTTCACGCCGGTCTATCACGGCCGCGAACGCGCCGTCGAACTCGGCATATTGCACGATGAGGATAGCCGGCTCGCCGACCTTATGCTGAGGGCAGCGGCCGAGGCGCCGCTTTACAGGACGGAACGCAACGAGCCCTACGGACCCGAGGACGGCGTGACCCACACGCTGATCCTGCACGGGCTTTCGAACGGCTTGCGCAATGTGATGATCGAGGTCCGCAACGACCTCATCGCAGACGATAGCGGCCAAGGGGTCATGGCTGACTATCTAAAAGGGCTGCTCCAGCAAAGTCTGGACGCCTGATAAAAAGAAGACCCGAGGGAGCAGTCTAACTGCGAACGTCTGCATGGCGCAAATGCCGCGGGCAATTGGCACTGAATCGGCCCGCAATCCCGCGGCCGATCGTGAACAGGGGGAAGTCATGTCGGACTATACCGAACTGGACAAGAAGCAGGATGTGCACATCCTGCATTCCATGGGCTACGCCCAGGAACTCGAACGGCGAATGAGTTCATTCTCGAATTTCGCCGTCTCATTCTCCATTATTTGCATCCTTTCCGGCGGCATCAATTCACTGGCGCAAGCGACCTCCGGCGCCGGCGGGGCGGCAATCGGCATCGGCTGGCCGCTCGGCTGCTTCATCTCGCTCGTCTTCGCCGTCGCCATGGCGCAGATTAGCTCGGCCTACCCGACGGCCGGCGGTCTCTATCACTGGGGTTCGATCCTCGGCAACCGCTTCACCGGCTGGCTGACCGCCTGGTTCAACCTGCTCGGTCTCGTCACCGTACTTGGCGCCATCAATGTCGGCACCTACTATTTCTTCATGGGTTCGTTGGGCACGACCTATCTGGGGCTGACCGACTCGACGACGGTGCGCATCATCTTCCTCGTAATCATCACCGGTGCGCAGGCGCTCGTAAATCACATGGGCATCGGACTGACCGCGAAGCTGACCGATTTCTCGGGTTATCTCATCTTCGCGACCTCGATCGCGCTGGCAGTCGTCTGCCTCGCCGCGGCGCCCTCCTACGAGATCGGCCGCCTCTTCACCTTCGCCAACTATTCCGGCGAAGTCGGCGGCAATGTCTGGCCGACCACCTCAGGCGCCTGGGTCTTCCTTCTCGGCCTGCTGCTGCCGATCTACACCATCACCGGCTATGATGCCTCGGCGCATACGTCGGAAGAGACGGTCAAGGCCGCCCATTCGGTTCCGCGCGGCATGGTCGCCTCGGTGCTCTGGTCGGCGCTTTTCGGCTACATCATGCTGTGCTCTTTCGTCCTGATGCTGCCGAATATGGACGATGCGGCGAAGCAGGGCTGGAACGTGTTTTTCTGGGCGATGGACAGCCAGGTGAACCCGATCGTCAAGGACATTCTCTATCTTGCCATCCTTGTCTGCCAGTGGCTCTGCGGCCTTGCGACCGTCACCTCGGTCTCGCGCATGATCTTCGCCTTCTCGCGTGACGGTGGTCTGCCGGCATCGAAAGCACTGTCGAAGGTCAGCCCGCAGTACCGCACGCCGGTAGCTGCGATATGGACCGGCTCGATCCTGTCGGTCCTGTTCGTCTGGGGTTCGTCGCTGGTTTCGATCGGCGACACGCCGGTCTATACGATCGTCGTCTCGTGCACCGTCATCTTCCTGTTCTTCTCCTTCGCAATCCCGATCGCCCTCGGCCTCTTCGCCTGGGGTACGTCGAAGTGGGATAAGATGGGCCCGTGGAACCTCGGTGAAGGCATGTTCAAGCTGTTTGCAGGCTTGTCGATCCTGGCGATGATCCTGATCTTCATTCTCGGCATCCAGCCGCCGAACGAATGGGCGCTCTATATCACCGTCGGTTTCCTCGTGGTCACCGGCATCGTCTGGTTCGGCTTCGAGAGCCGGCGCTTCAAGGGACCGCCGATCGGCGCCGAAGTGGCGAAGCGCCAAGCCGAGATCGCGGCCGCCGAAGCAGCAGTCGGCGAGAGCGGCGAAAAGTAAGTCTCGAGGCTTCCCTCTCAAATGGCGGGGCCGCATCCTGCGGCCCCATCACCGGTTCAACGAAAAGGCATCGGGCCGCAAAGTCCGGCCGAGCGCATGCGATTTCGTTGGCCCGATTTTTCAATCCCAGTTCAGGCGGATCAATCATGAGCAGCTACACAATCGACGATCTCAGAAAGGATGTTGCCGAAGGGCGCATCGACACGGTTCTGGCCTGCCAGGTGGATATGCAGGGCCGGCTGATGGGCAAGCGTTTCCAGGCGGAATATTTCGTCGAGAGTGCGTGGAAGGAAACGCACAGCTGCAACTACCTGATCGCCACCGACATGGAAATGGAGACCGTTTCCGGCTATAAGGCGACGAGCTGGGAGAAGGGTTACGGCGACTACACGATGAAGCCGGATCTTGCAACGTTGCGTCGCATTCCCTGGCTCGAAGGCACGGCGCTGGTGCTGTGCGACATGCTCGATCATCACACGCATGAGGAGGTCGCCCATTCTCCACGCGCGATCCTGAAGAAGCAGGTGAAGCGCCTCGAGGATATGGGCATGAAGGCCTATATGGCCTCCGAGCTCGAATTCTTCCTGTTCGACCAGACCTACGAGTCGGCGCAGGCTTCTGGCTACCGCAATCTTAAGCTCGCCAGCGCCTATAACGAGGACTACCACATCTTCCAGACCACCAAGGAGGAAGAGGTGATGCGGGCGATCCGCACCGGGCTGCAGGGCGCCGGCATTCCGGTCGAGAACTCCAAGGGCGAGGCGTCGGCCGGCCAGGAGGAGATCAACGTGCGCTACGCCGATGCGCTCGCCATGGCCGACCGGCATGCGATCATCAAGAACGGCTGCAAGGAGATCGCCTGGTCGAAGGGCAAGGCCATCACATTCCTCGCCAAGTGGAATTACAATGCCGCCGGCAGTTCCTCGCATATCCACCAGTCGCTCTGGAGCCTGGAGGAAAAGCCGCTGTTCTTCGACCATACCGGCAAATACGGCATGTCGCCGCTGATGCACAATTATGTCGCCGGACTTCTCGCCCATGCGAGCGAGATCACCTATTTCCTGGCGCCCTACATCAACTCCTACAAGCGCTTCATGGCCGGCACGTTTGCGCCGACCAAGGCGATCTGGAGCAAGGACAACCGCACTGCCGGCTACCGGCTCTGCGGCGAGGAGACCAAGGGAATCCGTATCGAGTGCCGCGTCGGCGGCTCCGATCTCAATCCCTATCTCGCCTTCGCCGCGCTGCTTGCCGCCGGCATTGACGGCATCGAGAACAAGCTCGAACTCGAAGCGCCCTTCGTCGGCGACGCCTATGGCGGCAAGGGCGTCCGCGAGATCCCGCGCACGCTGCGCGCGGCCTCTACTGAAATGACGGAATCGGCAATGCTGCGCAAAGCCTTCGGCGACGACGTGATCGACCATTACACCCGCGCTGCCGAATGGGAGCAGGAAGAATACGACCGCCGCATCACCGACTGGGAAGTGGCGCGCGGTTTCGAAAGAGCTTAATAGGCATTTGCGATTTGCTTGCCCCTCACCCTAACCTTGCCGGGGTCGAGCCACTGGTCTCGACCCGTCCTACGGACCCCCGTAAAAACGGGGAGAGGGGACGTGCCAAACGCAGCGTCGATGTTGGGAAAGCCGGTGCGGCATATCCCCTTCGCCCCGTTTACGGGGAGAAGGTGCCGGCAGGCGGATGAGGGGCCACGGCCTCACTCAAATTTTGAAGATACGAGGACAGGAACAGATCATGGCAATGATCCAATGCATTTCACCGGTTGACGGGTCGGTCTATGCCGAGCGCGCAGCCCTTTCTCTCGATGCCGCCAAGGATGTCGTGGCGCGCGCCCGCAAGGCGCAGAAGGCCTGGGCGAAACGGCCGCTCGAAGAGCGTGTGCAGCTGGTGCTGAAGGGTGCTGCGCGGCTGAACGAAATGTCCGACGTCGTCGTGCCGGAGCTTGGCTGGCAGATGGGCCGGCCGGTCAAGTATGGCGGCGAATACAAGGGCTTCAACGAGCGTTCCAACTATGTCGCTTCGATCGCGGCGGATGCGCTGGCGCCTGTTGTCGTCGAGGAGAGCGATCGTTTCGAGCGGCGCATCGAGCGCGAAGCGCATGGCGTCGTCTTCGTCGTCGCGCCGTGGAACTATCCGTATATGACGGCGATCAATACGATCGCGCCGGCACTGATGGCCGGCAATACGGTGGTGCTGAAACATGCCTCGCAGACGCTGCTGGTCGGCGAGCGGCTGGTGCAGGCCTTCACCGAGGCCGGCGTTCCCGAGGATGTGTTCCAGAACGTCTTCCTCGATCATGAAACGACATCGGCGCTGATTGCCGCCGGCAGCTTCAATTTCGTCAACTTCACCGGATCGGTCGAGGGCGGGCGCTCGATGGAGCGGGCGGCTGCCGGCACCTTCACCGGCCTCGGCCTCGAACTTGGCGGCAAGGATCCGGGTTATGTCATGGAGGACGCCGATCTCGAGGCGGCCGTCGACACGCTGATGGACGGCGCGACCTATAATTCCGGCCAGTGCTGCTGCGGCATCGAGCGCATCTACGTGCATGAATCGCTCTATGACGCCTTCGTCGAAAAATCGGTTGCCTGGGTGTCGAACTACAAGCTCGGCAATCCGCTCGATCCGGAAACCTCGCTCGGGCCGATGGCGCATAAGCGCTTCGCGAAGGTGGTGCGCGAGCAGATCGCCGATGCGATTTCGAAGGGCGCCAAAGCGCTTGTCGATCCCAAACTTTTCCCCCAGGATGACGGCGGCGCCTATCTCGCACCGCAGATTCTTGTCGATGTCGACCATTCCATGGCCTTCATGCGCGAAGAGACTTTCGGTCCGGCGGTCGGCATCATGAAGGTGAAGAGCGACGAGGAGGCACTCGCTTTGATGAACGACAGCCAGTACGGGCTGACGGCCTCGCTATGGACCAGGGATGCCGAGCGGGCAGGGCGGCTCGGCCGCGAGATCGAAACCGGCACCGTTTTCATGAACCGCGCCGACTATCTCGACCCGGCGCTGTGCTGGACCGGTGTCAAGGAAACCGGCCGCGGTGGCTCGCTGTCGATCATCGGCTTCCACAATCTGACGCGTCCGAAATCCTTCCATCTGAAGAAAGTCACAGCATGAGCAGCAACATCACCGCAAACTGGAGCTATCCGACATCGGTCAAGCTCGGTCGGGGCCGCATCGCGGAAGTGGCCGACGCCTGCAAAAGCCTCGGCATCAAGAAGCCGCTGCTCGTCACCGACCGTGGCCTTGCCTCGATGGCGATCACCAAGACTGCGCTCGATATCCTCGAAGATGCCGGTCTCGGCCGCGCAATCTTTGCCGATGTCGATCCGAACCCGAACGAGAAGAACCTCGAAGCCGGCGTCAGGGCCTTCAAGGACGGCGGCCATGACGGCGTCGTCGCCTTCGGCGGCGGCTCCGGCCTCGATCTCGGCAAGTGCGTCGCCTTCATGGCCGGCCAGACGCGGCCGGTCTGGGACTTCGAAGATATCGGCGACTGGTGGACACGTGCGAGCCTTGAGGGCATCGCCCCGATCGTGGCGGTGCCGACAACGGCAGGCACCGGTTCGGAAGTCGGGCGCGCCAGCGTCATCACCAATTCCGAAACGCATGTGAAGAAGATCATCTTCCATCCGAGGTTCCTGCCTGGTGTCGTCATTTCAGATCCGGAACTGACGGTCGGCATGCCGAAGATCATCACCGCCGGCACCGGCATGGATGCCTTCGCCCATTGCCTGGAGGCCTATTCCTCGCCCTTCTATCACCCGATGTCAGCCGGCATCGCGCTGGAAGGCATGCGGCTCGTGAAGGAATTCCTGCCGCGCGCCTATCGGGAAGGCACAGATCTCGAAGCCCGGGCCAACATGATGGCGGCGGCTGCCATGGGCGCGGTCGCCTTCCAGAAGGGGCTCGGCGCCATTCACGCGCTGTCGCACCCGATCGGCGCGGTCTACAACACCCATCACGGCATGACCAATGCGGTGGTGATGCCGGCGGTGCTGCGTTTTAACCGGAAGGCGATCGAGGAGAAGATCGGCCGTGCCGCGGCCTATCTCGGCATTTCGGGCGGTTTTGACGGGTTCTACGATTATGTGCTGAAGCTCCGCTCCGAACTCGGCGTGCCGGAGACGCTGTCGGCGATGGGAATCGCTGACGACCGCATCGACGAATTGTCGGCCATGGCGATCGAAGATCCGAGCGCCGGCGGCAACCCGGTTGCAATGACACTCGAAAATACCAAGGCCCTGTTCAGGGATTGTTTCTGACAACATAAGAGCGGACCTACAGACTGGCCCGGAAAACCATGGTTTTCCGGGCTTTTTACGTTTCGGTGGCATCCCTATTTTTAGGGATGTGAAAAATACCGGCTGCAATTTCGCCGCGCGTGTTTCGAATTTGTTAACCATGATTAGAAAGGATGCATTAACCGCACGATGCTCCGACGGTGCGTAAAAGAGCGATTCCAGCTCGCACCATCCCTTCTGAGGACCGAACATGCCTGTCATCACATTCGCAAATACCAAGGGCGGCGCCGGCAAAACGACCGCTGTTCTGCTGCTCGCGACCGAGCTTGCCCGCAAAGGTTATCGCGTCACCATTCTCGACGCCGACCCGCAGCACTGGATTTCGCGCTGGCACGAAATATCAGGTCATGTGCCCAATGTTTCGGTGATCGATTTCGTGACGACTGCGTCTCTGCCGCTGCATATCAGCGAGAACAAGCACAATACCGACTACTTCATCGTCGACCTGCCGGGTGCGCGCAATCCGCTGCTTGCTACCGCCGTCGGCCTTTCCGACCATGTGCTGATTCCCATTCAGGGCTGCGCGATGGATGCGCGCGGCGGCGCGCAGGTACTCGAACTGCTGCAGTATCTGGACGAGAAGGCTGGCATCAAGATCGGCCATTCGGTGGTGCTCACCCGCGTCAATTCGATGGTAACGACGCGGGCGCTGCAAGTCGTCAAGTCACTACTCAGCGAGCGGCATGTGCCGGTGCTCGATACCGCTATTATCGAACGCTCCGCCTTCCGCGACATCTTCGACTGTGGCGGTACGCTGCACACGATCGATCCCACACGCGTCAGCAATCTCGACAAGGCCCGGGAAAACGCTACCTGTTTTGCCGAGGAAATGATGCGCAAGCTGCCGGTGAGGCTGACGGCATCCGCCCGCGTGACAAGCCCGATGGTCCGCTCCGCCGCCTGAATATTCCGTATGAAACGACAAGGCCGCCGGAGCGATTCGGCGGCCTTGTCGTTGTTATCGCGAGAATGACTTCAGTCGACGAATTCGACCGTCACTCCCGGCTTGACCATCTTGGCAAGCTCGGTGGCATCCCAGTTGGTCAGACGGATGCAGCCGTGGCTCTGGGTGCGGCCGATCTTCGAGGGCTCGGGCGTGCCATGGATGCCGTAGGTCGGCCTGGAAAGCGCCATCCAGACGGTGCCGACGGGACCGTTCGGGCCGGGCGGAATATTGAGGATCTTGTCATTGGCGCCCTGCTGGAAATTGATCTTCGGATTGTAGGTGTAGCCGGGATTGAATGCGACGCGCTCGACGTTGACCGTGCCTGACGGAGAGGGGGTATCGGTGGAGCCGATCGACGCCGGATAGGCGGCAAGCAGATTGCCGGCGCCGTCATAAGCGAAGACCTGCTTACGGCCCTTGTCGGCGATGATGCGGGCGACCGCGCCGCTCTTCGGCTCGCCTGGATTGACGACCTTGATGACGGTGCCGGGAACGGTGAAGTCGGCGCCGGGGTTCATCTCCTTAAGGAAAGCCTCATCCATGTGGAAACGCTCGGCGAGCATCTCGGTGGTCGAGGTGTAAGCCAGCGACGGCAGCAGCGCCTTATGCGAATAGTCTTCCGGAATCGCGGCGACGAAGGGGCCGGCCGCATCGGCCGGCGTGATCGTATAGCTGACGACGGGCAGCCCGCCGGTCATGCGCAGCTCTTCCAGAATGGCGTCGGTGTTGTTCGGATCGAGCTTCGAGCCGGTCATCTGATCGTAGGCTAAGATCGCCTTGGTGACGTTCGAACCCATATGGCCGTCGATGACGCCGGGGGAGACGCCGGCGCGGTCGAGGAAGACCTGCAATGCGACGATCTCCGGCTTCGATTTGTTGTTCAGCGTGATGACAGGTTCATCGGGTGGGGCCATCGGCTGATCGGCGGGCGGGATCTGCTGGTCGGGATCGATCGAGGCATAATCGTCGCCGGGCTGCGGATTGCCGATGCTGTTATCCTCGGGATAGGGCTGGTCGCCGAGCGGCTGGCGCTCGATCGCGGCATCGCGCGGTATGCCGCCGGTGACGGCGCCGCGCTCGGAATAACGCGTATCGCCATAGGGATTGTTGTCGGAATAATAGGGGTCGTTGCCGTATTGGTCGTTATAGACTTCGCGCGGGCCGGGCCGCGGCGGATAATAGCCGCGGGCGCGCATCTCGGTGGCGACGACGTTGCCATAGTCGTCGATCAAGACGCGATTGCCGCTACGGTCGCGGGCGTAGATATAGCCGGCTGGAACATAGTCGAGGATTTCGCCGCTCGGCGTCACAAGCACGATATCGCTCTGGCGGCGATCGCGGAACTGCTGCGCGCCTGCCTGCGGCGCTGTAGCCGCAAGAGCAGCCAGGACGGCCGCGAGACAAAATGCCGACTTCAAAAAGCGATCCACGTATCATACCTCGATCAGTGACTGGCAGACACACACCTGCGAATTTTGACGCTAGTGTGGAATTTATGAAAGCGTGCTGAACAAAATATGAAAATCACTAAGATTTCCTTTTACTCATAAACGTTTGCGTCCTTGTGTCAGTTCCGCAAAATTCACGGTTGCTGCAAAAACACAAGATAGGAGCCGCACTGATTGACGAATGGCGGCGTGAAACCTAACGCTAGCGCATCGTCCTTTCCGAAATCGGAACCGATTTCGGAAAGGACGATGGGAGGATTCAAAGAGTTAGAGCGTCCTTTGTGGCGTCCGGAAGGACGCACGGCGCTAAAGAGTCGATAATCCCTGAGGAGACCGTGATGATAGAATTTGCCGCCGCAAGCGGGCCGCGCCTGATGCTGGACGAAACATCGGTGCTGGATATCGGCGGATGCATCGTCGAAGGCGTTGACATTGCCCCGAAACGCGCCATTCCCGATGACGGCGACCCGCGAATCGATCACTCGCTCGAGGGTTTCCTGTTCACCTGTGGGCCAGACCATATCCGCCACCGCCAGCCGATCCCCGGCCGGGACGACGGCAACGTCTATCCGCTGCACGGATCGGCCTCCGGTCATGCGGCAAAGGTGCTGTGGACGAAGTTCGAGAACGGCAATGCCGAATGCCGGGCCGATATCGACATCACTACCGTCGAGGGACTGCCGCAGCGCCTCGAGCGGCTGTGGCGGATCGATGGTGCGACCGGCGAAGTGCGGCTCGAGGACCGGGTCGTCAATATGAGCGATCGGACGGTGCCGACCTTCCTCATGTATCACATGAACACCGGCGGCAAATGGCTGGACGACGGCACACGGCTCGAAGGCCGGATGCTGGAAAATGGCGGTTTCCCCTGGGCCTTCGGCGAAGAGCCTGGCGGCATCTTCTGCGTCGCGGCGCCGGCGACGGAGGCGGGTTTCGCGGAGGTCCGCCTCGGACCGATCGCCGCAATCGGCGGCAGGACGCTGCGCGTGCGCTTCCGCGCCGACACGCTACCCTATCTGCAGGTCTGGCGGAACCAGAAGGCGCCGGCCCATATCATCGGCATCGAGCCGGTTTCGCATCGCTGGATATCGCGTGACGAGCTTGAGGCAGCCGGTGAATTCAAAATGCTGGCGCCTGGCGAGAGCCGCCGCTATGCGCTGACCTTTGCCTTCCTGTGAGCGAAGTGTTGTTGACGCTGGCAGACCTCCGTCGTAGACCTTCAGCCCAAGATTTTTGAGGAGACAAGACGATGGATATTCGCCAGATCGACGATGAATATTCGGTTTCGGGCCAGATCACGCTTGAGGAGCTCGACGAGATCAAGGCGCTGGGCTTCAAATCGATCGTCTGCCACCGTCCCGACCACGAAAGTCCCGACCAGACGTCGTTCTCCGTCATCGAGGCGCGCGCGAGGGAGCTAGGTCTCGAAATTGCCCATGTGCCTGTTGGGCCGATGGGCGTGACCGAGGAAGCCGTGCAGGGCATGGTCGACGCGCTCAACGAATTTCCGCGGCCGATGCTTGGCTATTGCCGTTCCGGCGCACGCTCGACGGCGATCTACCAGAAGACACACCACATCCGCAATTGAGCCCCGTTCCAGGTGCAAATTTTCCGGCGCTAAACCTCAGCGCCGCCACCTTCCATTCACTCAGGAGACTATGATGAGCATCAAGCGTATCGACGTCGGCGCGCGCATGAGCGGCGCCGTCATCCACGGCAATACAGTCTATCTCGCAGGCCAAGTCGGCGAGGGCGAAAGCGTCACCGATCAGTGCAAGTCCTCGCTTGCCGAAGTCGACCGCCTGCTGGCTGCATCCGGCAGCAGCAAGTCGAAGATCCTGCAGACGATCATCTACCTCGCCGACATCGCCGATTTCGCCGAGATGAACGCCGTCTGGGAAGGCTGGATCGATCCGGCCAATCCGCCGGCCCGCGCCACCAGCGAAGCCAAGCTCGCAGCGCCCAAATACAAGGTCGAGTTCATCGTCACGGCCGCACTCGACTAAGTCGCACCATTCCGATTACCTGAAGCCGGTGAGCACTGCGCGTGCTCACCGGCTTTTTGTTTGCGCAATTTCGGAGAGCGTGCGCGTCGGCGTGATCGCTTCGGGATCGAGCTTGATTTCGATAATCGCGGGTTTACCACTGGCGCGCGCCCGCTCGAAGGCCGGGGCGAAATCCGCCGTCGTCTCCACCGTCTCGCCATGGCCGCCATAGGCGCGGGCAAGGGCTGCGAAGTCGGGATTGGTCAAATCGGTGCTGCTGACGCGGCCGGGATACTCGCGCTCCTGATGCATGCGGATCGTGCCGTAGATGCCGTTGTTGACGACGACTACGATGATCGGCAGGCCGTAGCGGATGGCGGTGGCGAATTCCTGGCCGTGCATCAGGAAGCAGCCGTCGCCGGCAAAGCAGATGACCTCGCGCTCGGGAAAGAGCCGCTTGGCGGCGACGGCGGCCGGCAGGCCGTAACCCATCGAGCCTGAGGTGGGGGCGGCTTGGGTGTTGAAGCGGCGGAAACGATGGAAGCGGTGCACCCAGGTGGCGTAGTTGCCCGCACCATTGGTGAAGATCGTCTGCGGTCCGGTATTGGCCTCCAGCCATTCCATGATCGGCCCCATATGGACGGCGCCCGGACCTGTCGATGGTGGCGTCGACCAGGCGAGATAGGCCTGGTGCAGGCGGGCGGTGCGCTCGGTCCAATGCGGTTCGGCCGGCGCTTCCAGATCGGCGAGGGCGGCCACGAATTCGGCAGGTGCTGCGCAGATGGCAAGATCCGGACGGTAGATGCGGCCGAGCTCCGAAGGGTCGGGATAGATATGCACCAGCGATTGCTGGGGGTAGGGGATGTCGATCAGCGTATAGGACGAGGACGGCATTTCCGACATGCGGCTGCCAAGCAGGATCAGCAGGTCGCTCTCCTTGATCTCCTTTGCCAGCACCGGATTGATGCCGATGCCGACATCGCCGGCATAGCAGGGATGGAGATGATCGAACAGCATCTGCCGGCGGAAGGAGCAGCCGATGGGCAGTTGGAAACGCTCGGCGAAGCTCTGAAAATCGGCGACGGCATCAGCATCCCAGCGTGTGCCGCCAAGGATTACCATCGGCCGCTCGGCTTTCAGCAGGCGGAGATAGAAATCGTCGATCTGGCGGCGGCCGGGATGGGCCTCGACATTGGCATAGTGCCTGGCGCGGGGGGCCTCGACCTCATCGCGCAGCATGTCCTCAGGCAGCGTCAGCACGACAGGGCCGGGACGGCCGGAGGTTGCGACCGCAAAGGCGCGGGTGACGAACTCGGGAATACGGGCGGCATCGTCGATCTCGCCCACCCATTTGGCGAATTCGGTGAAGGCGCGGCGGAACTCGACCTCCTGGAAGGCCTCGCGCTCACGCGCTTCCCGCTGTACCTGGCCGATGAACAGGATCATCGGGATCGAGTCCTGCTTGGCGATATGCAGGCCGGCGGAGGCGTTGGTGGCGCCGGGGCCACGGGTCACCATGCAAATGCCGGGTTCGCCGGTCAGCCTGCCCCAACAATCCGCCATCATCGCCGCTCCGCCCTCCTGGCGGCAGACGAGGACGTCGATATCGCTGTCGCGCAACGCGTCGAGCACCGCAAGGAAGCTCTCGCCGGGCACGCAGGAGAGACGCTTGACGCCGTTCGCCTTCAGCGCCTCGACGATCAGTTCCCCGCCAGTCTTCTTCATGACGATGCCTTCTTCATGACGATGCCTTCCTCTCGCGCTCGGCGAGTTCCGCCAGAATTTCTGCCTGGTGTTCACCGAGACGCGGGCTCGGCCTGATATAACGCAGCGGCGTCTCCGACAGCACCACAGGCGTCCTGACACCGGGGATCACGGTGCCGGCGGCATCCGCAAGGTCGATGCGCAGGCCGCGAGCCTGTACCTGCGGATGGGCGAACATTTCCTCGATTGTATTGATTGCGCCTGATGGAACCGCGTTTTCTTCACAGGCCTTCAGCAGATCCGCCTTCTGCCATTTCAACGTTTCGGTGGAGACGAGGCGCCGCACTTCGCCGCGATTGCCGACGCGGGCCTTGTTGGTGGCGAAACGCTCGTCGCCGGCGATCGCCTCCAGGCCGAGGAGGGTGCAGAGGCGACGGAACTGGCCGTCGTTTCCAACTGCGAGAATGAGGTACCCGTCCGCCGTCGGCACGACCTCATAGGGCGAGATATTGGGATGGGCATTGCCGAGGCGGGTCGGCGCCTCGCCGGAGACCAGGTAATTCATGTTCTGATTGGCGAGCACGGCCGATTGCACGTCAAGAAGAGCCATGTCGACCAACTGGCCTTCACCGGTCTTCAGGGCATGGATCAGAGCGGCTTCGATCGCCGAGACGGCATAGATGCCGGTGAATATATCGGCGATGGCGACGCCTGCCTTCATCGGCTGGCCGTCCGGCTCACCGGTGATCGACATGAAGCCGGACATGCCCTGGACGATATAATCGTAGCCGGCGAGGCTGGCATAAGGGCCGTTCTGGCCGAAGCCGGTGATCGAGCAATAGACGAGCTTCGGATTGATCTTGCGCAGGCTGTCATAATCGAGCCCGTATTTGACGAGGCCGCCGAGCTTGAAATTCTCTATGACCACGTCGGCGGTGGAGACGAGGCGGCGGACGAGATCCTGGCCTTCGGTACTCTTCAGGTCGGCGGTGACGGAGCGCTTGCCTCGATTGGCGGCGTGATAATAGGCAGCCGAGAGATTCTCGCCGTCGGCGCCCTCTACGAAGGGTGGCCCCCATTGGCGCGTATCGTCGCCGCCGTCGGGATTTTCGACCTTGATGACGTCGGCACCGAGATCGGCGAGCATCTGTCCCGCCCAAGGGCCGGCGAGCACACGGGCAAGCTCGACCACCCGGATGCCGGCAAGCGGCGGCTTTTTGGTCACGGTCTCTGTCATATTCCTCCCGGCAATATCTACGGCGCCAGCGTCACCTCAGATGTATCGGATACAGGCTTTGAAGCAAAGCGGCGCTCGCGCCAGAGGATGTAGAAGCCCGATGCCACGATAATGGCAATGCCGAGCCATTTCACGCCATCCGGAAAGTCGCCGAAGACCAGCCAGGCGAAGATCGTCGCCGAGACGATCTCGAAATATTGCAGCGGTGCCAGCGTCGATGCCGGCGCTGCGCGATAGGCATAGACGCCGATGATGCCCGATATCGCGGCCATGGCGCCGACGCCGGCGACAAAGAACCAGGCGCGGCCTTCCGGCATGACGGGGTCGAAGAGATCGGAGCCGGTTCCCTGGCCCAGGAAAAGCAGGACGGCACAGAAGAGCAGGCCCCACATGCCCATTTGGAACTGCATCGCCCAGGGGTCTTCTCTGTGCGAGAGGACGCGGGTCATCAGCACGAAGATCGCAATACAGAGTGCGCTGACGACAGGCAGGAGCGCGATGTAGCCGACCTCTTCGAAACTCGGCTGGATGATCAGCATCGCTCCGAAGAAGCCGACGCCGCAGGCAGTGTAACGCCGCCAGCCGATCGTCTCCTTCAGGAAGATACCGCTGAGGATCGTCAGCATGATCGGTTCGACGAAGAAGATCGCAATCGCGTCGGCGACCGCCATGTATTTCAGCGTGGTGACGAAGGAGATCATCGAGATCGTGATGATCGCGCCGCGGATGGCATGGAACATGTTTTGGTGCCAGGAAAAATCGGCAAAGCTGCGCCGCCATATCACAATCGGCAGCATGCAGAGCGCCTGTACGGCGAAGCGGCCGGCGGTGATCTCCGCGGATGGGACGGTGACGATGGCAAGCTTGGCGAAAATATCGATGAGCGGCGAGAACATCACCGAGATAAACATCAGCACAAGCCCCATCGTCACGTCGGAGGCGGACGAAACGGGGCGGGCGGAGGTGCTGTTCATGATGAAATCCCTGTACTCAGGATATTGGTCACTCAGGATATTGATCGCTCAGGATCTTGCGACGGCCCTGTCGCACCAGTCCGCAAAGGCTGCGATCGCCGCATCCGCGCCGATCTCATTCAGTGTTTCGTGCCGCACGTCCTGATATATCTCAGTGCTGATACGGGAGAAGCCTCGGCCTTTCAAATGGTTTGACAGCCAGAGCACGGCTTTTCCACGCTCCGTCGCCGGGTCTTCTCCGCCGCCGACGAGATGGATCGGCATGTTCCGGGGCAGCCGGTCGAGGTGGGTTTTCTGCGGCGCCCGGAAGGTCAGTTCGAAAAGATCGAGCCAGAGAGAGACCGAGGCGGCAAAGCCGCAGAGCGGATCGGCGACATATTTGTCGACTTCATCAGGTCTGCGCGTCAACCAGTCGAACTCGGTGCGGCGGCCGGAAATGGATTTGCCCCAGGTGCCGAAGGTGAGCTTCGGCAGCAAGCCGCTCGGCACGTCGGAGCCCTTCAACATGCGCTCGGCAAGCAGGATCGCCTGGGCGGCGCGGCCGGCAAGGCCGACGGCGAAATTCGAATTCCAGACGGCGACGGCGTCGAAGTCGGCCGGAGCCGTGACGGCAGCGTTGAGAGCGATGAGGCCGCCCATCGAATGGCCGAAAAGGATCACCGGCAGGCCGGGATGGCGGGAGGCCGCATGGCCGCGCATGGCGACGACGTCGCCGATTACCCTTTCGGCGCCACTGCGTCGGGCGAAGCGGCCGATCGGCGCATCGGGCGCCGTCGTCTCGCCGTGGCCTCGGTGATCATGAGCATAGACATGATAGCCGCGCGCCGCCATGGACTCGGCAAAGGAGTGGTATCGTTTCGAATGTTCGGCCAAGCCATGGGATATCAACAGGATGCCGCGCGGAGGGGTGATGGCCTCAGCATGGTGATAGGCCAGCGACGCCCCTGGCACGGCCAGCCTTTGCGTTTCAGAAAACATGTGGGTCCTCCCGGCGACAACAGACCAGATCGCCGGGTAATTGCAACATCGGCATTTGATTATCTGATAACAATTTGCGGCCTTGTTGCGATTCAGGGTTGCGGCCTTTTGATTTTGATGCTTATTTGTTCCTGTATTGTTCTTTTTTTGGGGGTTGAAATGAGCAGCATGCAGTTGCGTACCTTGACGTTTGCCGTGTCGATGATTGTTGCCGGCGCCGCCGTGGCGCAGGAGGCTGGCGGGCGCACCCGCTTCATTCTTGCGGCAAGCTGGCAGCCGGCCTTTTGTCAGACGAACCAGAAGAAGGCCGAGTGTGCGAGCCAGACCGGCGAGCGCCCCGACGCGACGAACTTTTCGTTGCACGGACTTTGGCCGATGCGGCAGGATTATTGCGGCGTGAGCGCCGAGCAGAAGGCCGCCGACAAGGATGGCGACTGGAACAAGCTGCCGGAGGTCACGCTTGCGGCCGAGACGAAGACGGCGCTGGCAAAGGCGATGCCCGGCACGCAATCCGGCCTGGAACGGCATGAATGGGTGAAGCATGGCACCTGCACGAAGATGAGCGCCGACGACTATTTCGGCGTCGGCATGCATCTCGTGGGCGCACTCAACGCGTCGGCCGTGCGCGATCTCTTCGCTGCCAATATCGGCAAGCCGGTCAAGGCCGATGCGATCAAGGCGGCTTTCGACAAGAGCTTCGGGCTGGGTGCCGGCGACCGCGTCAAGATGAGCTGCCGGCGGGCCGGCAATGTCAGGATGATCAGCGAACTGACTATCGGGCTTTCGGAAGCCGCGGGGGCGGCATCGGCGAAAAGTGCCGGCCTCGCCGATCTGATCCAGGGCGCTGGAAAAACATCGTTCGGCTGTGACGAGGGCGTCGTCGACGCTGCGGGCTTTTGACCGGAAATCCTGAGTAAACCGGGTTTCGGCGTTGCCCGCAGGCGCTGTTTCGCCTACATAGCGGCACAATCGAAGTTTCCCGCCCGGAGCAGCGCAGCATGGCACGTCAGTTCATCTATCATATGTCCGGCCTCAACAAGGCCTATGGCAACAAGAAGATCCTGGAGAATATCCACCTTTCGTTCTACCCGGATGCCAAGATCGGTATCCTTGGTCCGAACGGCGCGGGTAAATCCACCGTGCTGCGCATCATCGCAGGCCAGGACAAGGAGTATACCGGCGAAGCCTGGCTCGCCGAAGGTGCGACGGTCGGCTATCTGGAGCAGGAGCCGCATCTCGATCCCAACAAGACGGTGTTCGAGAATGTCATGGAAGGCGTTGCCTCGAAGACGGCCGTCCTCGATCGCTACAATGAATTGATGATGAACTATTCCGACGAGACGGCGGAAGAGGGCGCCAAGCTTCAGGATGTCATCGACAGCCAGAATCTTTGGGATCTGGAAAGCCAGGTCGAGATGGCTATGGAAGCCCTGCGCTGCCCGCCGCGCGACGCCGAAGTCACCAGCCTTTCCGGCGGTGAGCGCCGCCGTGTCGCGCTCTGCCGCCTGCTGCTTTCGCAGCCGGATCTGCTGCTGCTCGACGAACCGACCAACCACCTGGACGCCGAAACCATTGCCTGGCTCGAAAAACATCTGCGCGACTATCCGGGCGCCGTGATGATGATTACCCACGATCGCTACTTCCTGGACAACGTCACCGGATGGATCCTCGAACTCGACCGCGGCCGTGGCATCCCCTACGAAGGCAACTACTCGGCCTACCTGCAGGCGAAAGCCAAGCGGATGCTGCAGGAAAGCCGCGAAGACGCATCGCGCCAGAAGGCGATCAGCCGCGAACAGGAATGGATCGCGTCCAGTCCGAAGGCTCGTCAGGCCAAGTCCAAGGCGCGTATCAAGTCCTACGAGCAACTGGTGGATGCCGCCGAAAAGCAGCGTCCCGGCGACGCCCAGATCATCATTCCGGTCAGCGAGCGCCTCGGCCAGGTGGTCATCGAGATGGACGGCATCACCAAGGGTTTCGAGGGCCGCACGCTGATCAACGACCTGTCGATCAAGCTGCCGCCAGGCGGCATCGTCGGCATCATCGGCCCGAACGGCGCCGGCAAGACGACGCTATTCAGGATGATCACCGGCCAGGAAACGCCGGATGGCGGTTCGATCCGCATCGGCGAGACCGTGCATCTCGGTTATGTCGACCAGAGCCGTGACACCCTTGCGGCCGACAAGACGGTCTGGGAGGAAATCTCCGGCGGTGCGGAAATCATCAAGCTCGGCAAGTTCGACATGAACTCCCGTGCCTATTGCGGCGCCTTCAACTTCAAGGGCGGCGACCAGCAGCAGAAGGTCGGCAATCTCTCCGGTGGTCAGCGCAACCGTGTTCACCTTGCCAAGATGCTGAAGGCCGGCGGCAACGTTCTGCTGCTCGACGAACCGACCAACGACCTCGATACGGAAACGCTGGGTGCCCTGGAAAACGCGCTGGAAAACTTCGCCGGCTGCGCCATCATCATCAGCCACGATCGCATGTTCCTCGACCGGTTGGCGACGCATATCCTCGCTTTCGAAGGTGACGGCCACGTCGAATGGTTTGAAGGCAACTTCGAGGACTATGAACAGGACAAGGTTCGCCGTCTCGGCCCCGACGCCCTCAACCCGGGCAGCCAGGCTCACAAGCGCCTGACACGCTGATTTCACTCATTTTTGCTTGCGGAAGCCCCGGTTCGGCCGGGGCTTTTTCATGTCGCGCCTTGTCGCAATCTGAGCAGCCAATTTCGCGGAGAGTGCGAATTCTCGCTTGCCACCGCTTTTCAATTCACATAAAGATATCTTTATATCTTGATTGGATCGAAGATGAGCGAACCCTTGAAGCTTGGACTGGATGCGCTGGTGGACGTCTTGAAGGCGGCCGGCGAGCCCACGCGCCTGCGTCTTCTGGCGCTTCTTGACGGCGGCGACCTGACGGTGACCGATCTTACCGAAATCCTCGGCCAATCCCAACCGCGCATCTCCCGCCACCTGAAGCTGCTTGGCGAGGCCGAACTGATCGAACGCTACCAGGAAGGGGCCTGGGCCTATTTCCGCCTCAAGCAGGACGGCAAGGCGGCCCTGCTGGTGCGGGCGCTGCTGAAGCATGTCTCCGAGAACGATCCGACCATCCTTCGCGACGGCGAGCGGCTTTCGCAGGTCAAGCGCCAGCGCGCCGAGCGGGCGCAGGCCTATTTCAGCCGCAATGCGGCTGAATGGGACGAGCTTCGCCGCCTGCATGCCGCCGACGAGGAAGTCGACGCCGCCGTCATCCGGCTGCTCGGCAACCAGCCGATCGATTCGCTGCTCGACCTCGGTACCGGCACCGGCCGCATCCTCGAACTCTTGTCCGGGCTCTACCGCCGGGCGACCGGCGTCGATGCCAGCCGCGACATGCTGAGCGTGGCCCGCGCCAATCTCGACAAGTCCCGCATCACCAAGGCCACCGTGCGCCACGCCGATATCCTGAACCTGCCTTTCGAGGGGCAGGATTTCGATCTGGTGACGATCCATCAGGTGCTGCATTTCTTCGATCAGCCAGAGATTGCGATCGCGGAAGCGGCGCGCATGCTCCGGCCGGGCGGCCGGCTCGTGGTCATCGACCTTGCGCCGCACACGCTCGAATATCTCCGCGACGAGCATGCACATGTCCGCCTCGGCTTTTCGCACCAGGCGATGTCCGATTGGTTGCGCAAGGCCGGGCTCGACGTCGAGCAGGTCGTCGATCTTCATCCGGGTCAGCAAAGCGGGCAGGGATTGACGGTCACCGTCTGGCTCGCGCGCGATCCGAGGCGCCTCATGGCTTCGCAGACAAGCGAAGGCGCCGAACCTACATTTGCCGGGAGGGTATGACATGGCTTTGAAAAACGAAGCACGCGGCCGCAACGACATTAGAGTCTCTTTCGAATTCTTCCCGCCTAAATCGGAGGAAATGGAAGGCCAGCTTTGGCACGCCGTTAGCCAGTTGCAGGACTGGGATCCGGATTTCGTCTCGGTGACCTATGGCGCCGGCGGCACCACCAGGGCGCCGACACTCTCCACCGTCACGCGCTTCCTTTCGCAGACGCCGCTTGCCACCGCTTCGCATCTCACCTGCGTCGGCGCGACGAAGGAAGAGACGCATCAGGTGGTCGACACCTTCCGCAAGGCCGGCGTGACGCATTTCGTTGCGCTGCGCGGCGATGCGCCCGGCGGCGCTGGCGCGCCCTACCAGCCGCATCCCGGCGGTTATGCCAATGCGGCGGAGCTGGTGGCCGGCATGAAGGAAATCGGCGATTTCGAGATTTCGGTTTCCGCCTATCCGGAAAAACACCCGGAAAGCCGCGATACTGCGGCCGATATCGATATGCTGAAGCGCAAAGCCGACAATGGCGCCGACCGGGCACTGACGCAGTTCTTCTTCGACAACGATAATTTCGAGCGCTACCTGGAGCGGGTGCGCGGCGCCGGCATCTCGATCCCCGTCGTGCCCGGTATCATGCCGATCCAGAACCTGACGCAACTGAAGCGTTTCGCCGGGGCCTGCGGCACTGTTATCCCCGCCTTCCTCGATGAGCGCTTCGCAGGCTTCGACGACAAGCCCGAGGAGCGGGCGAAGGTCGCCGCCGAAGTCGCCGCCGAACAGATCGAAGATCTCGTCCGGCGCGGTATCCACGACTTCCATCTCTATACAATGAACCGTGCGCCGCTGGTTTCCGCCGTGCTCGACAATCTCGGCTTCTCTCGCCGGGCGGCAAAAAGTGCGGGCGCGGCCGCCTGATCCTTTCAGCCAATCAACGCGTCTACAGCGCCCTTTGCGGCTCTCGAAAAGACGCGCGGCGCTGCAAAAGTGAAAAGCGCATGTCGGGCGGGACATGCGCTTTTTCGTCGGCGGATTGATCAGCTATTCAGGAGTTTAGGCACTATCAGTCATTAAACTTTCGTCGGCCAGCTCAGATGAAGAGCATGGACAAGACGAAAGCAAACGCTGCACTGACCAACAGAACATTCAAGGATTGCGTGAGTCCCATGTCTGTCTCCTCGCGTTAACCGGCCAATAATATGTCTGAAATATGTCGGTTGGGAAGCAGATCTTATGCTGCGCTGCAGAAGGGTTCAGTGGATAAGTCGAACAGCGTTTCGGCAAGCGTTTGAAATTATTTGTTAATTTTCAACAAATTTTTGTTCACAGATTTTAACATGCCGTTAAATCGGGCGATTGCGCATTTACCTATGCGCCCAAAACATGGCGGGATCGCAACCGGTTGAAAACATGTGGAATTCGCAACCAGTTTCAGGCGGCCTTGGCCAGCAGGCGATAGGCGCGGCCATCGAGAATGACGAGGCCGAAACCGATCAGCGCCATGCCGGCAAACTCGCTCAGTGCCAGCCTTTCTCCGAGGAAGAGCACGCCGAGAAGGATGGCGCTCGGCGGCACCAGCAGGGTGACGAGCGAGGCATTGGTGGCGCCGGCCGTCGCCATGATCCGGAAATAGAGGATGTAGCCGAAGGCGGTCGACAGCAGCGCCAATGCCAGGATGGCGAGGAGGGCATCGAGCGGCGGTGCGGCAAGCGCCCAAGGACGATCGGCCAGCAGCGACAGCGGCAGTGCAATCAGCGAAGAGGCGGTCAACTGGCCGGCTGCGGTAACAGGGGCGGGAACATTCTTGAAGCGTTTTCCGTAAGTGGCGGCGAAACCATAGGAGATGGCAGCAAGCACGGGAAGAAGCAGCGCCCAGAGCGGGGCTTCGCGACCGGCCGAAATACCTGGGCCGATCAGCACGATCGTTCCGGCCAGGCCGACGAGGCAGCCGGCGATCTTTGCCGGCGACAGCTTTTCATCTGAGGTGAAGTAGTTGGCGATCAGCACGGTCCAGATCGGTGTCGTCGCATTCAGGATCGCCGCAAGACCGGCGCCGATGCGGGTCTGGCCGAAGAAGATCAGCGCATGCGGCAGGGCATTGTTGATGAGGCCGAGGATCAGGAACTCACGCCAGCGGGCCTTGAAGATCGCATAGAAATCGAAACGGCCGGCGATATAGATATGCAGTGCCAGCGCCGCGAGCAGCAGCCTGAAGAAGACCAGGGTCAGCGGCGGCACGTGCTGGACGGCAATGCGGGCAAAGAAGAAGGAGCCGCCCCAGATCAGGCCGAGCAGGACCAGCAGAGCCCAGGTCCAGGCATTCATTCTGCTGTCCATGCCGATTCCTCCACCGCAAGCCGTTTTGCCGAAAACGGTTTTCGGTTTCATGCTTTAGCGCAGGCGGCGGATCGCGCCACCCGTTTCTTGCGAAGCGGATGGTGGTGCAATGTTAGCAGGGATCAAAGGGCGTTAAGAAGGGCAGGCGTTGCCCAACCGTCGGCCGGCATGCCGAGGCGCTTCTGTTCCTTCTGGATCGCGACTCGCGTGCCGGAGCCGAGGATGCCGTCGATCTCGCCGACATCATGGCCGAGCGACTGCAGCTTGGTCTGCAGCGCCTTCATCTGGTCGCTGGCAAGCCCCTGTTCCGGCACACCCTTGAGGTACGGCTCGGCGCCCGAAAGGCGCGTTCCGAAATAGGCGGCCGAGGTCGTGTAGATGAACGACTTGTTCCATTCGAGATAAATCTTGAAATTGGGATAGGCGATGAAGGCCGGTCCCATGCGGCCCTGCGGTAGCACGAGGTCTCCTTCTAGGTTGCCGAAGGCGGTATTGCCGTCGCGCGGCTTGACGCCGAGTGCAAACCATTCGGCGGCCTTCATCGTGCCGCCAAGACCGGATTTCTCAAAAGGCAGGTTATCAGGCAGGGTCACCTCCTGCAGCCAGGGTTGGCCGCGCTCGAAGCCGAGATGCTGGATGAATTTCGCCGCCGTCAGGATGGCGTCCGGGCTGCTCTGTTTCAGGCGGACATGACCGTCGCCGTCGCCGTCCATGCCATAGGCGATGATGTCGCGCGGCAGCATCTGTACCTGGCCGATTTCTCCGGCCCAGGCGCCGGTATTGGTGGCGGGGTCGAGGTCGCCGTGCTCGACCATCTCGATGAGGGCGATCAGCTGCGGACGGAAGAGTTCCGGGCGGCGGCAATCATGCGACAGCGTCACCAGGGCGTTGCGGGTGTTGAAATCACCCTGGACGGCGCCGAAATCAGTCTCCATCGCCCAGAAGGCGGTGATGACGCCCGGGGGCACGCCGAATTCCTGCTCGGCGCGGGCAAAGACGTCGGCATATTGCTTCATCTTCTGGCGGCCGATATCGAGGCGGGCCTGGCTGACGGTGCGTTGGGAGAATTCGAGGAAGGTCTGCTTGAAGACGCCTTGGGCGCGATCCCGGCTCAGGACCTTGGGGTCGATATCGGCGCCGGCGAAGGCCTCGTCGGCGGCTGCCGCACTGGCGCCGGCTGCGACAGCATCTTTCTTGACGCCTTCGAGGAAGGCGGACAGATCGCCGCCACAGGGCGCTGCCGGGGCTGCGCCCGGCGCCTGCTGGGCGGCCGCGCCGCCTGCGAGGGCGAAGCCAAACAGAAGGGCGAGTGCAGAGCGGCTTGCGAGCGAGCGGTGCATGGATGCGGTCCTTATATCAAACAGATTTCCGTCGCTTTCACAGACGAATGTGACGGAAGCAAGAAACATCGCAAGACGTTACTAAGAATTTCTATCCTTGGAAACGGCGGCGACCCAATTGTTCCAGTTCTTTGTGCTGCCGCCAAAGACATTGATGTCGGTCGGCCCACTAATGCCGGGAATAACACCGGTCGAGGTATATTGCCAGAAGGCCCAGCGGCGGTCGGAATAGGTCACCTCGGGGTGTTTTGCCACCGAACGGACCCAGAAATGATAATCCTGGAAGTAGCCGGCGAGATTTTCGCGGTGGAAATCGACCGAGGTGTAGATGATCGGGCGCTTGCCGTAATAGGCCTCCAGCCGGTCCATGAAACGCTGCATTTCGGCGCGCACCGTTTCAGCGTCGGGACGGTAGCGGCAGGTCTTCGATTCGCCGTTCCATTCGACGTCGAGCACCGGCGGCAGCCGCATGGCCGCCTTCGGCACGTTGCGGATGAACCAGTCGGCCTGCTGATCGGCGGATGAGCAGAAATAGTAGAAATGATAGGGAGCGTGCGGGATGCCGGCGGCGCCAGCCTCTCGCCAGTATTCGTCGAAGCGCGGATCGACCCTGTCCTTGCCTTCGGTGGCTTTGATAAAGGCGAAGGAGACGCCGGAATTCTTCACCGTGCCCCAGTCGATATCGCCCTGCCATTTGGAAATATCGATGCCGTGCACCGGATGCTGCTGCGGATGCTTTGCTCCGAAATCCTGGGGATCGGTGTCCTTGAAGCGCGTCTTCGGCTTGATCGACGCCGTTTCGAGATAGTCATAACCCGAGGAACTGCAGCCGGCCAAAAGGACGGCCAAGGGCAAAACGCATAACAATAGCCGGCGCATGGGCGTCCCGTCGTAGCTCGAATGATCTCTTTGCCCCACAACCTGACCTTCGAAAAAGACGAGTCAGCCGAGGATAACCCTCTATTCGCCATATCAACGTAAAAAATCGGTTAGTTTCAAGCGAATTATGAGCGCTTGCTGATAATAGCTGCCCGCCAGGCATAACCGCCGCCGACGGTATCGAACAACAATGTCGCGTTGTTTTCATGGGCTTGCGCTTCCAGGACCTCGCGCAAATCGGGGCGCGGGGTGACGTGGAATTTTGCAAGCCAGGACTGCAGCATGCGCCGGAACCAGCCCGGCAAGCCTTCCTGCTGGCCGAAATCGACGATGTGCAGCTGGCCGCCGGGATTGAGGGCGGCAATCGATGCATCAACGGCGCGCTGCCAGTCCGGGATCATCGACAGGGCATAGGAAATCAGGATGCGATCGAAGCCGCTGACGCCGAATTCGCGCGGTGTGAACGCCGTGGCGTCGGCGACGCGGAACTCCGGGATCGTCGCCTTGGTGGCAAAGGTCTTGCGCGCCGAAATCAGCATTTCCTGGGAAATGTCGAGGCCGAACAGCTTGGCGGTCGGGAAATGTCTGTGGGCGAAAGCCATGTTGCGCCCCGTGCCGCAGCCGACTTCAAGCAGCGTGCCGCCTTCGGGCACGTCGAGATTGCGGATCGTGCTGTCGCGGCCGAGAAGATAATATTTGCGGGTCAGGTCGTAGATATGGCGCTGATAGCGGTACATGCCATCCATGAGGCTGGCATGTTCATCGCTCTGTCCTGCCGTCTCGGTGCCGACCTTACTCACGCCTTCTTCCCGTAAATGTGGAAGCCGCCGTAGATTGCCGAGCGATCGAGCGCAGTCAGTTCACGCGACTTCTCTTCGAAATAATCCCATTGGTCGCGGATCGCCGGAGCCAGGCGGCCTTCGATGATGCTTTTTTCGGCGGCGGTGCGGAAGATCACGCGGGCGCCTTCGCGCGCCGTGCGGGTGATTTCGGTCCAGACGTCGTTCAACTGCTCGTCCGTCATCCAGTCCTGCGCGTCGAGCAAGATGTAGCGGTCGCGTGAGGCGGCCGGCTCGCGGGCCAGAAGCTCGGTGAAGCTTGCGTGGTGAACGTTGACGCGATCGACATTGGCGCGGATTACCTGATAGTGGTCCGACTTCAGATAGGTCGGCAGCGGGCCTTCCTCTTCGGTGCCGTAGCGGCGGCCGAAGGCCTGCCAGGCAAAATAGTTGTCGCTCATCGGGAAATGACAAGCGAGCTTTTCCAAGCGGTGCTTCAGCACTGGCGCGATCGAATGATCGGCGGCAAGGCTTGCAAGTTCGTCATATTGCTGCGGCGGAATGCCGAGGCCGAAGAGCGAGCTCTTGCGGCCGGTGATCCAGCGCACGACCGGCTTTTCGAAGAGCGGCGCGATCTGCTCGTCGAAGAACTGGCGTTGCTCGCGGATCGAGCGGGTCTTGGTCATCTCGTGCAGCTTGACGCCATGCAGGCGGGCAAGAAGGTGGGCGGCGCCGATGAAGCGACCGAGCAGGCCCGTTTCGTAAATGTTGCGGTCGAAGACTGTGACGCGGCGACGGCCGAACTTACGGCCGTTCCAGTAGCTGCGGGTCGCCTCATCGAGACGGGCGGCGAGATGCTGGTCGTAGGCGCGGCTGTTCGACTTCTCGTTCGGCATTGCCAGGAAGCGGACGAGATCGGCATGGCCGGGAAGGTGCTTGAAGGCGGCAAGCTTCAGGCGGTTCAGCGCGATGTGGTGCGGGTTGAGATCGACGACGTCGATCGAGGCCGGCGCTTTGGAGAGATAGGCGAGCATGTTGCAGCCGCCGGAGCCAATGGTAACGATGCGATGGTTTGGCTTCAGCTCCATCGCCTGCATGTCGAGATCCGGATCCTCCCAGATCTGCGGATAGACGAGGCCGGAGAAGAGAAGGCCGAAGAGACGCTCGGAAAAGCCATCCTTCGAAAAAGCCTTATGGCGGAGAAGGGCGTCCTTGAGTTTCCGGTTCTTGCGGAAGCCGGCATCCGGTGCAAATTCTGACATGAGTCTGTCACCTTTTTAGCGTTCAGGGCGTGTAGCGCGCCACTGCTACAGTTTGATGACGTGGGCTGTGGGCGCGCGCCGTTCGAAAACATCAAGCTCCTCGGAAAGTGATCGAGGCGACGGATCTTCTTCGCGCCGCCCCCTTTCCGGCAGACGCAATTCCTGCTTCTCTCCGGGCATTCGGAGGAATGCCATGCGATTTGTCCTGCGTGTCTTGAAGACGCTTGCTCTCCTTCTCGTTCTCTTCGTCGTTGCCGGCGCCGCCTGGTTGTTCGTCAGTCCGCCGGAGCTCCTGCGTGTCGGCGACGGCTATGCCGCCAAGATTGTCTGTTCCAACGTCTTCATCGCCGGGCGCAACGCCGAGGACGTGCTGGAGGACGATGTGCAGGCGCCGGGAAACCCGCTGCTGCGGCTTGTGCGCGTGAGTGTCGACCGTGACAATGGTCGAGTGACGGCTCGCTTCATGGGGCTGTTTGCATCGAGTTATGCGCTCTATCGCGGTGGGCTCGGCTGCACGAGTGTGCCGGATGGCGATTTCGAGGCGGCGGCGAATGCCGTCCCCTTCGACGCGCCGGCCAAGATGGAAACGAACCCTGCGTTATGGCCGCAGGGCGAGGGCGTCGGCGATCCCGACACGAAGGTTGCCGCTGTGCTGGCCGATGCCGGGCTTGCCGGCCCGGCCATGCGAGCGGTCGTGGTGGTGCGGGATGGTCGCATCGTCGCGGAAGCCTATGCCCCCGGATTCTCGGCGAAGACGCCGCTGATCGGCTGGTCGATGACGAAGACCGTGAATGCGGCGATCCTCGGTCGCCTGATGCTCGACGGCAAGATCTCCTTCGACGACAATCATCTGCTGGCGCAGTGGAAGGACGATGCTCGCGCCAAAATAAAGGTTTCCGATCTGCTCGGCATGGAGAGCGGCCTTGCCTTCAACGAGAACTACGGCGACGTCGCCGATGTGACGCGCATGCTCTATCTCGATCCCGACATGGTATCGCTGCCGGCCAATGCGCCGATGGAGGCGGCCCCCGGTCAGCGATTCCGCTATTCGAGCGGCACGGCCGTACTGCTCTCGCGCATCTGGATGGATAGGGTCGGCAATGCTCAGGCGGCTTTTTCTTATCCGCACGACGCGTTGTTTTCGCCACTCGGCATGACGAGCGCCGTGTTCGAACTCGATGCGCGCGGCACGTTCGCCGGAAGCTCCTATCTTTATGCGACGGCGCGTGACTGGGCGCGCTTCGGGCAGTTTCTGCTGCAGGATGGCGTGTGGAACGGTCGGCGGCTACTGCCGGAGGGTTTCGTCGGCGCCATGCGCACCCCGACGGCTGCTTCGAACGGCCGGTACACGCAGGGCCAGGCCTGGCTCGCCCCCGGCGGCGGCTCGAGCGCCGCGTTTGGGCTGCCGGAGGATACGTTCTGGCTGACGGGGCATGACGGGCAGAGCATGGCGATCGTGCCGTCTGCAAATCTGGTCGTCGTCCGGCTCGGACTGACGCCGAGTTGGTTCGGCTACCAGCCGCGGACGATGCTGAAGGCGATCCTGGCGGCCCTGCCGCAATCGGGGGCGCAGGAACAGCAGGCCGGATCGCAACGGCAAGCCCAGCCGCAGCCATAGGCTTCGAGCGCCGCTCCAGTCATCTCTTTTCAGTAATTGCCGGGTTTCAGTAGTTACCATGGGCGATGTCGGTCATGCCCTTGCGCTTGGCGTCGTAATAATAACCGCGGGCGTAGAGGCGAACGGCATCGTCTTCCTTGCTGTCGGAGACGAGCCAAGCGCCGCGCAGATATTTCGCGGCATATTTGATGTTGGTTTCGGCATCGAAGAGGCCGCCCGGGGCACCGTCATAGCCCATGGACTTGGCCGTGTTATACTTGATCTGCATGAGGCCGAAATAGCCGCGCTTGTTGTAGGCCTTCGCATTATAGCGGCTCTCGCGATGGACGACGCGATGGAGCAGGGTCTCGGGAATTTCGTAAACCTTCGAATATTTCTGGATGAGCTTGGTGACAAAGCTCTTCTCGACGGTCGGCGCATCGTCTTTGTCGTCGTCGCTGAACATCGGGGGTGCGGTCGGCGGATCGATCGGCCCGGATTCGTCGAAACCGTAATCCATGCTGGCACGTGGCGTGGTGTCGACTGCAGCAAGCGCTGCAAGCGCGCTGTTTTGCGGTGTCGCGGCAAAGGCAAGCTGCGTCGTCGGCTGTGCCGGCGTTCCCGGACGCGGCGTCGGCACGACGGACTGGATCGCCGTCATCTCGGGCGTCAGCGGGATCTGCGCATAGGCTGCCGGCTGCATACCTGCCTGCATGGCAAGATCGCCAGGCTGGGAAGCTGTCACGGCCGGCATCGCCGTTGCGGTCAGGGAGGGGGATGATGTCTGGGGAATGGTGGCGCCTGCAATCGTCTGACCGGCTGCGCCTTCGGCTGTCGGGATCGCGGCGAGTGTTGCATCTTCGCCGGGTTTCGGCATCGGCACGACGGTCTGGGCGGCTGTCAATTCGGCCTGGGACGTGTATTCGACGCTCGTACATCCCGTCATCAAGCCGCAGAGGATCGTCGAGACGACAAGACTGCGTTTCAGGCCGGATAATCCGATCGCTACCATTCCGCCACTTTCGTGAAATCGCGCCGCCCCGGCAGCGTATAAAAGTTACCAAAAGCCTTAAGCCCTGGTGACCCCATTAACCTATTCGTGACATTCCGGCAACCACGGAATATTTCGGAATATTTCTACGCTGCAATACGGCGATACCCGGCCGTTACGGCGCCTGCAGCGATCAGCAGAGTGCCTCCGGTTCGGTTTACGGCGCGCTGGATGCTCGCCTTGCGAATCAGGCCGCGTGCGCTATGGGCGAGAAAGGCATAGGTGGAGGCGTTGAGGATCGCCAGCACGAGGAAGGTGGCTTCCATGATCGCCATCTGCCCGACGAAGGGCAGGGCCGGATTGAGGAACTGCGGCACGAAGGCGACGAAGAAGATGATGCTCTTCGGATTGAGGGCTGTGACGACATAGGCGTGGAGGAAAATCTTGAGCGACTTCTCCTCCGGCAGGTTGTCGTTGTCGGCAATCGGTTCGCCGATGATGGGAGCCCGCCAGAGCTTGATTCCCAGCCAGATCAGGTAGGCGCCGCCGATCCACTTCAAGACGGTGAAGAGGGTCGCGGAGGCGGCCAGGACGGCGCCGAGACCGAAGAGAGAGGCCGTCATCGCCGTGAAGTCACCAAGCGCCACGCCGCCCACCGTCGCGAACGCCGTCCGGCGCCCATGACCGAGCGCATAGGAAACGACGAGCAGTATCGTCGGCCCCGGTATGGCCAGCATGATGGCGGATGCGGCCGCAAAGGCGAGCCAAGCTTCAAGTGACATGGTGTCTCCTCCTATTCCTCAGGAACAAGCAAAGACATCATATTAACCATCCGTCAATCACGCTTCTTTGTATTTCTGGCCTATATTGTCCATGACTTCGGCAAACCATGCCGTCGAAAGGTCAAAAGCCTTGCCGCCCTTGATGCGCGGGAATTCTATAGTGCGCAATTTACCGTTCTGGCCTTCATCATGGCCGGTGACGCCGGAGACTTTATTGAGCGCGCTTTCGACGGCGAGATCGACCATGCTCTGGATCAGCCTGAGGTCATCGCCGTTGGCGGGCGCCGAGCGGGCGAAATAACCTGATTTCTGCACCAGGGAACGCTCGGCGTCGAGCAGATTGGCGAACTGCTTCTGGAACCAGGCGCCGACATTGATCGTGTCGATTTTCACATGGCCGAAAGCATCGCGCTTGACGGTTTCGCCGGCGGCTTCGCGCTCGGCGACGATGGCGTCGAGGCAGGCGCCTTCCGAGACGAAAACCGTGGCGTGGCCGTTGCGGTCCATGCTTTCCTTCAACCGGGCGGCCTCGGCGTCGAGGTCGAAGGCCATCTCAGGCAGGTAGACGGCGTCGATACTCTTCAGGTGCGCGTCCATCATCAGGCCGTCGACATACTGGTTGCGGCTGGTGCGCTGCAGATAGGCGCGGGCGGTGGCGGCCGTCAGCCAACCGCAATGGCGGCCCATGACTTCATGGATGACGAGGGTGCGGGGGGCGGCGGTCTGCTCGTTGCCGACATTGTCGAAGAAGTGCGCGCCGACGTCAGCGGCCGTCCAGGCGCCGAGCGACTGGCGGATCGGCACGACGTCGTTGTCGACAGTCTTCGGCAGGCCGACGACGGTGAGATCGTAGCCGTTGGCGGCGAGGTAGGCGGCAAGGTCGGCGGCCGTGGTGTTGGTGTCGTCGCCGCCGATCGTATGGAGAATGGTGATGCCGTCATTGGCGAGGCGTTCGGCGGCGACTCGCAGCGGATTCTCGCCTTCCTTGACCAGGCCGCGCTTGACGCAGTCGGCGGCATTGGTGAGCTTGACGCGGCTGTTGCCGATCGGCGAGCCACCGTAGCGGTGCAGCAGCGGCGCCTTTTCGCGCATCGCGCGGCTGATCTCGAAGCTGTCGCCGAGGAGCACACCCTGGTAGCCCGACTTGTAAGCGACGATTTCGAGTTCGGGCGCGACGTCGCTATAGCGTTCGATAAGGCCGCCGACGGCGGACGAAAGACAGGGCGCCAGGCCTCCGGCGGTCAGCATTGCGACTTTCTGTTTGGCCATAATCCCTCCTGCGGTGTTTCGGTGCGGCAGCGTTAGCTAGCGCATGGATGCGGCAGGGAAAGGGCCCTGTAAAGTAAAGAATTTACGAAAAATGCGCGTTTCTGCCGTGTTGGACCGCAAAGGCGACGCGAAGTGCTGATATAATCGTTTCAACCCGGTCTGCTTGTCGAGAACTGCCCGTGGAAATTTCCGCCGCGCGTTCCGGAATCCACGTGCCCGGGCAATGCCTGCGACCGTCGTCCATGCCCTCACGCGAGATGAAAGCGGGCGTGATGAATCGTTTGCTGCGGTGCGACAATTACCAAATCGTGAAAACTGTGTTCGGCCCTACGACGAATAGTCGCCTTGCAAAGGCTGCGATTCTTTGGTCAAGCTGTTTCTCTATAAGTTGACACGTGTGTGAGATTTTCGATGTCCTTCTGGGAAAAACTGTTGAATGCCATTGGCAATACTGCAGGCAATGCGCTGTCTGCGGTGGTCGAGGCTATCCGCACGGTTTTTGAAGGCGATCCCGAGACCCGGCGTAAGGTGGCTTTCTCGGTGGCGATCATCGCGCTGTCGGCCAAGATGGCCAAGGCCGACGGCATCGTCAGCGAGAAGGAGGTCGAAGCCTTTCGCGAAATCTTCGAGTTTCCGCAGGATCAGGCGAAGAATGTCGCCAGGCTCTACAATCTCGCGCGCCAGGACGTCGCCGGCTACGAAGCCTATGCCGAACGGCTCTCCACGCTCTGCGTAACCTGTGCGGCCAATTGCCCGGTGCTGGAAGACGTGCTCGACGGCCTCTTCCACATCGCCAAGGCCGACGGGCTGATCCATGAGAAGGAACTGAATTTCCTGCGCCATATCGGCGAGATCTTCCAGATGAGCGAGATCCGCTTCGAGCAGATCGCCGCCCGCCACGTGTCGTCCGGCGGCGATCCCTACAAGGTGCTCGGCGTCTCACCTTCCGATGATTTCCCGACCATCCGCCGCCGTTACCACGGCCTCGTCAGCGAACATCATCCCGACCGGCTGATTTCGCGGGGCGTGCCGAAGGAATTCCATGTGATCGCCAATGAGCGCATGGCGGCGCTGAACGCGGCCTATGAGGCGATCGAGAAGGAACGCCGCGCCGCATGACCTCTTTCGAGGCCGACTGCAGAAGCGCCCGCGTGCAACCTTCGCCGAACCATGGCGAACGGGCGGACGGGCGCCGTCCCGATATGATCCTGCTGCACTATACCGGCATGCCGACGGCAGATGGTGCGCTCGACTGGCTCTGTCGCGCCGAAAGCCAGGTTTCCAGCCATTATTTCGTGCATGAGAATGGCGAGGTCGTGCAGCTCGTGCCGGAAATGCGGCGTGCCTGGCATGCGGGAAAAAGCAGCTGGCACGGCGAGACCGATATCAATTCGCTGTCGATCGGCATCGAGATCGCCAATGCCGGCCATCCCGGCGGGCTTCCTGATTATCCGAAAGAGCAGATCGCCGCGGTGATCGAATTGTGTCGCGACTGTGTCAAACGTTGGTCGATCACACCTGAACGGGTCCTCGGGCATTCCGATGTCGCTCCGATCCGCAAGGTCGATCCGGGCGAGAAATTCCCCTGGGCCGCGCTCCACCAAGCGGGCATTGGACACTGGGTCGAGCCGGCAACGATCACCGGTGGCCGCTTCTTCCAACGCGGCGATACCGGTCAACCTGTGGAAGCGCTGCAGTCGATGCTGTCTCTCTATGGTTACAGCGCTGAAATTACGGGTGAATTCTCGGAAAAAACGGCGGGCGACGTCGAAGCTTTCCAGCGCCATTTTCGGCCCGAACGGGTGGATGGTATCGCCGATTTCTCGACGATCGACACGTTGCACCGGCTGCTGTCGGCACTGCCGCATTATTCCTGATTCCTCGGCAATTACTGAAACGCCGAATTTCGCACTGCAGCGCGAAATTCCGCCTGCCACATCATTTCCCTATTATCTCCTCATTGCGATGGTCTAAGAACGTCCGCCAAGCGGTGCTCGGGGTTGTTTTCGAGTTAAACCACGGGCGTTATGTGAAACGATAAGAATTACCGTGAATCCCGATCGATCCTTGATCTGGTATTCATTATGACGGCGAGGCGCGCAGTCCGGAAATTCTTTGGGTCGGAGTGTTCAAGACTACATGAGAAAACTGATTGTTGTTGCTGCAACATGCGTTGGCATGGTGCTGGCGGGAAATAGCTTTGCCTTTGCGAATGATTGGGGCGTGCGAGCCGATGCGCCGGTGAAGAAAGTCGAGCGTCCTTCGAAGAAGGCAGAGCGTCCGGTGAAGAAAGCGGAGCGTTCGGTCAAACCGGCGAAGCGTCCGCTCAAGACGGCGGAACGCCCGCTGAAGACGGTAGAGCGCCAGAGCGGTTATCCCGCCGCCAATGTTTCCGGCAATTCCTATTCCGTACTGATCAGCAAATATGCGAACCAATATGATGTACCGGTTACGCTTGCGACCGCGGTCATCCGCATCGAAAGCAATTTCAATCCGAATGCGCGCGGCAGCCACGGTGAAATCGGCCTGATGCAGATAAAGCCTGCAACTGCCCGCATGATGGGCTATTCCGGCAGCGCCAAGGGCCTGTTCGATCCGGAAACCAACATCAAGTACGGCATGAAATATCTGGCTGCCGCCCATGATCTCGGTGGTGGCGAGACCTGCAACACCATCCTCAAATACAATGCCGGCCATGGCGCCACGCGCATGAACCCGGTGTCCAAGTCCTATTGCGGCAAGGTTCTGGCAATGCTCTGAGCGCTGAAGCGCATATCCCTGACAAGAGCGGATGATTCAAGATGATTGCTATGGTATCGCTGGAATTTAGCGAGGTGGGATATGGCGGTCGATTTCAGGTTCATCGTTATCGGCCGCGGCATGATGGGTGCCGCGGCCGCAAAATATCTGGCACGCCAGACGGATGGCGTCGCCGTCATCGGCCCGGACGAGCCTGATGACCGCAAGACGCATCAGGGTGTCTTCGCCAGCCATTATGATGAGGGGCGCATCACTCGCACCATCGATCCCGACCGCAATTGGGCACTGCTCGCCAACCGCTCGATCGACCGCTATGGCGAGATCGCCGGCGACAGCGGCATCGATTTCTATCGCGAGGTCGGTTGTGTCGTCGTCGCGCCGACCGGGGGCGATTATCTCGAGAAAACCCGACAGGCCGCCGTTTCGCTCGGCGTCGAGACCAGCCTGCTCGACGAGGAAGGGCTGAAGGCTGCCTTTCCCTTCCTCGCCTTTCCCGATGGGGGCGCGGGCGTCTTCGAAGCGAGAGGGGCCGGCCACATCAGTCCGCGTAAGCTTGTGAAAGCCCAATCGTTGCTGGCGGAAAAGGCAGGCGCCACGGTCATCCGCGATCATGTCGTTTCGATCCGCAGCGAAGGTGGGTCGGCTGTCGTCGAGACATCAGGTGGCCTGAGCCATCGTGCTGAAAAGGTGCTGCTGGCAGCTGGCGGATTTTCCATTGCGGAGAATCTGTTGCCGCAGCCTGTTGCTATGACTGTTTATGCGCGGACAGTGACGCTTTTCGAGGTAAGCGATGCCGACGCGGCGCGCCTGGCCGCGATGCCGTCGCTCATTCTCCGGGCGCCCGGCATCGATATCTACCTGCTGCCGCCGATCCGCTATCCTGACGGCAAATTCTACCTGAAGATCGGCGGCGATCCTGACGATCTGGCGCTCCGCGACGACACGGAAATGCGCGCTTGGTTCAAGACCGAGGGGCGCGATATGGTGCGCGCGCACCTCAAACGCATCGTTGAAGGTCTTGTGCCCGATATGGTGCCGCTTTCGATTTCGACGGCCGCCTGCGTCGTGTCGCATACGGAAAGCGGCTATCCGATGATTGGCTATAGCTCATCGCCCGAGATCGCGGTGTTGACGGGCTGCGCCGGGACGTCGGCCAAGAGCTCGGACGAAATCGGTCGGCTTGGGGCCGAGCTGCTTTTGTCAGGCGGAATCAGCGAACAGGGCTACTCCACGGATTTCACACCGCAATTTCGGTAAGTAAATTTTGTTTTCGATAGCAATTGCGATCTCTCTCGTTTATGGGAGCCCTGCCAGTTGGCTGGGCAGCCGCGCTTTACCAATGCCGAAAGGCGGTAGGGTGAGGAAAGTCCGGGCTCCACGGAAACACGGTGCCGGATAACGTCCGGCGAGGGCGACCTCAGGGAAAGTGCCACAGAAAGCAAACCGCCTGTCATGACAGGTAAGGGTGAAAGGGTGGGGTAAGAGCCCACCGCATCTCCGGCAACGGAAATGGCACGGTAAACCCCACCGGGAGCAAGACCGAATAGGGATGACGCGGTAGGCCGAAAGGCCTTCCGGCTGGTTTCCAGGCCAGTCATCCGGGTGGGTTGCGTGAGGCAGCGTGCGAACGCTGTCCCAGAGGAATGGCTGCCACGTTCCGGTTCACGCCGGAGCCATACAGAACCCGGCTTACAGGCCAACTGGCGATTATCATCTTAACGGCGCGGCAGCCGGATTTTCAGCGTAAGTCGCTGAAACCGGCTGTTTTCAAGCAGATGTTTATGCATCCATTGGATGGATTTTTCCTGAAGCGATACCAATGCGTGTCATGTGTAAGATGACGCCGCTAACCCTTTGTTAAACTTAACGGCTTATAAATTTTTGATCATGCGTCTATTGCAAATAGGCGTATCCCATTGACGCCCATATGGTCCCATGCTATCCCAAATGCGCACTGCACCAGGGCAATTATCTGCCCATTTATCGCAAAGCAAAGGCGTCTTCCTCTCCGGAAGCGTCGGAGGGGTTTTTGCTCATCCGGCTTGCGAAGCTGTGCCTGATATCGGGAGTTTCGGGCGTCTTTTGATCGTCCGGATCCCTGCGGGAACGGATGTTTCGTGTCATGAGCCGCTTCCTTTCGAATGCGACCAACAGGATCGACGCCAAGGGCCGGGTTTCCGTGCCTTCGGCTTTCCGTTCCGTGCTGGCGCAGCGCAACGTCCAGGAGCTTTACTGCTTCCAGGACTTTGTGTTTCCGGCGATCAGCATCGGCGGTCCGGATCTTCTCGAAAGATTCGAACGGCAGATTGCTGCGGAGGATCCGTTTTCGCCGGATGCGAACGAGATGTCGCTTCTCATTCATGGAGGCGGGGTCTTCATGAAGCTCGACGCCGAGGGGCGGCTGATGATCACGGATTTCATTCGTGGCTTCACCGGCATCTCGGACGAAGTGACCTTCGTCGGTCGGGCGGATCATTTTCAGCTCTGGCAGCCGCAGGCTTTTGTGGCAGCGCAGGCGCAGGCACGAGGGGAGCGCAAGCTGGCGGGCAAGCGTTCCTGAAAGAACGAGGGAACGGAATGGTGGCGAATCCTGGCGGAGGTTCAACTGATGCCGGTGGCGGACCGGTTCGTCACATTCCGGTTCTTCTCGATGAAGTCCTTGCGGCATTGGCGCCCGCGCCCGGCAAACTTATCCTCGACGGTACGTTCGGTGCAGGCGGTTACAGCTCGGCCATCCTTGCTGCCGGCGCCGAGGTGATCGCGCTCGATCGCGATCCGACTGCGATTACGGCCGGCCAAGCGATGGTTGCCGCCCATGGCGGTCGCCTCAGGCTCGTTCATTCGCAATTCTCGCATCTTGCCGATCATGCGCCGCAAGGCGGGCTCGACGGCGTTGTGCTCGATATCGGCGTCTCCTCCATGCAGATCGACGAAGCTGAACGCGGCTTCTCCTTCCAGAAAAACGGACCGCTCGATATGCGCATGTCGGCCGAAGGCGTTTCGGCCGCCGATGTCGTCAACCGCGCCAAAGTCGCCGATCTCATCCGCATCTTCCATTTTCTCGGCGAGGAAAGCCAGGCGCCGCGCATCGCCCATGCGATCGAGAAGCGACGCGAGGAAAAACCGTTCGAAACGACACGCGATCTCGCCGGTCTCATCGAGCTCGTAACGCCGCGCAAGATGAAAGACAAGATCCATCCTGCAACGCGCGTCTTCCAGGCCTTGCGTGTCTTCGTCAACGACGAGCTCGGCGAACTGGCGCAGGCGCTGTTCGCGGCGGAAACGGTACTGAAGCCCGGCGGGCGGCTTGTCGTCGTCACCTTTCATTCGCTCGAAGACCGCATCGTCAAGAAGTTCTTCTCCGATCGCGCCGGCAAGGCTTCGGGTTCGCGGCATCTGCCGGTCGCGCATGAGCGGGCGGCAACCTTTGCGGCGATCGGCAAGCCAATGGTTTCGGCAAGCGAGGCGGAGGCCGAGGTCAATCCACGCGCCCGTTCCGCCAAGCTGCGCGCCGGCCTGAGGACGGACGCCGCCGCCGAAGCCGCGGATATGTCGCTCTTCGGGTTTCCCAATCTTGCCAGTCTCGGAAAGCTTGGAGGTTGATATGCTGAAAACGTTCGATCTCGTGCTCATCGGCGTCATGACGGCCACCGCCACCGTGACCTACACGATCAAGCACCGCGCCGAATTGAAGGTCGAGGAGGTTCATCGCCTCGAAGCAGAGATCAAGCTTGAGAAGGACACGATTGACCTTCTCAAGGCCGACTGGGCGCTGCAATCGCAGCCGAACCGGCTGGAGCGTCTGGTCAAGGCCTATAATGAAGAATTGAAGCTGCAGCCGACGGAATCGACGGCGCTGGTGCATGCCAAGGAATTGCCGATGCTGAAATCCGAGGTTCCCGTCCCTGACGTGACGGAGGCAAAGGTCAGCGCCAAGGGCGCGACCGTGGCCAGCGCCAAAGGCGCACCAGACACCAAGGGCGCGCAAGCCACCGCCAAGGCACAGCCCATTCCGATGCCTGCGCCACGCGGCGAGGCAGAGGATGCAGACCAGATCGAAACCGGATCGGTGGAGGAATAATGTCGTTTCTTTCCCGCATCATGGTTTTGAAGAGCCAGGCGCATTTCTCCGCCGGCGTCTATAACCGGTTCGGCGGTCCTTCCCCCGCCGGCCTGGCGATCGAGGGATCGCGCAAGAAGAAATCAGGGCAGGCAAAAAGCCGCGTCGGCCTGCTGATCCTCGGCTTCATGGGTGTTTACGCCGTCATCGGCGGCCGTCTCGTCGAATATGCGATGAAGGACCAGGAGGTCGTCTCCAGCATCCTGCCGCCCGACCGGCTGATGGCCTCGCGCCCGGACATTCTCGACCGCAACGGCGAGGTGCTGGCCACCGACATCCGCACCGTCTCGCTGTTTGCCGAACCGAACAAGATCGTCGATGCCGACGAGGCGGTCGAGAAGCTTGCAACGGTGCTGCCCGAGCTCGACGTTAGGGACACTTATAAGAAGCTCTCGGTCAAGACCTCGCATTTCGCCTGGCTGCGCCGGCAACTGACGCCGAAGCAGCAGAGCCAGATCCTGGCGCTCGGCATTCCCGGCATCGGCTTCAGGCCGGAGAAGCGCCGCTTCTATCCGGGCGGGGCGACCGCCGCGCACATCCTCGGTTACGTCAACATCGACAACCGCGGTGTCGCCGGCATGGAGAAATTCATCGACGACCAGGGACTTGCCGATCTCGCTTCCGTCGGCATGACCAGCGACCAGCCGCTCGAGCCGGTGCGGCTATCGATCGACCTGCGCGTGCAGAACATCGTCCGGGACGCGGTCGTCAACGCCGTCAGCAACTTCCAGGCCAAGGGCGCCGGTGCTGCGGTCATCGACGTGCATACCGGGGAAGTGCTGGCGATGGCATCGGCGCCGGATTTCGATCCGAACGATCCGCAGGAAGGCGCCAAGGAGGGTTGGCTCAACCGGATGACCAACGGCACCTTCGAAATGGGCTCGACCTTCAAGACCTTTTCGCTTGCCATGGCGCTCGACAGCGGCAAGGTGAAGATGACCGACAGTTTCGATGCCAGCAAATCGATCTATATCGGCGGCTTCACCATCCACGATTTTCATGGGCAGCGCCGCTGGCTGACCGTGCCTGAGATTTTCCAGTATTCTTCGAATATCGGTACGGCGCGGGTCATCGATATGGTCGGCATCGATGCGCAGAAGGACTATCTCACCAAGTTCGGCCTCTTGACGAAGATGCAGACCGAGTTGCCTGAAGTGAAGATGCCGAGCCAGCCGCGCGTCTGGAAGAAGATCAATTCGATCACGATTTCCTTCGGCCATGGCGTCTCGACGACGGCGCTGCAGACAGGGGTGGCGGCTGCCGCTCTCGTCAACGGCGGCAAACTGATCGAGCCGACATTCCTGCCGCGCACACGCGAACAGGCCGATGAGATCGCCACGCAGGTCATCAAGAAGACCACCAGCGACGAGATCCGCTATCTCCTTGACTTCAACGGCTACAAGGGATCTGGGCGTGTCGCCCGCGTGCCGGGCTTTTCCGTCGGCAGTAAGACTGGCACGGCCGACAAGGTGGTGAACGGTCGTTATTCGTCAACCCTGAATTTCAATTCCTTCATCGCCGCATTCCCCATGAACGATCCCAAATATGCCGTGATCACTTTCTGCGACGAGCCGAAGACCGGCGAGAAAGCCTATGGCGGAACGATCTCCGCCGGTACCGCCGGCCCGATCGCCCGGGAGATCATCAGGCGTGCGGCCCCTATTCTCGGCATCGAACCGAAATTCGGGGAGGGCGGATCGGCCTTGCTGGTGTCTTATTGAGTGTGAATGAATATCGACGCCGATTCGCGAGGGGTGAACCGGCTTCAAGAGAGAAAAGTGCATTCGATGAAATTGCGAGACCTGGCCGGAGATCAGTTTCCGGAACTTGAAGCACAGCTCGAAGGCCCGGCAGGCCTGCTTGATATTTCAGGCCTGTCTTCGGATAGCCGCAAGGTGGCGCCGGGCAATCTCTTCGTCGCGGTCGCCGGCTCCAAGGCGGACGGCGCGGGCTTCATCGTGGATGCCGCCGGCCGCGGCGCCGCCGTCGCGATCGCCTCCCAAGCCGTCGATGCTTCGATCCCCGTGCTTGCGGTCAAGGAGCCGCGCCGTTTTCTTTCCATCGCCGCCGCGCGTTTCCACGGCAGGCAGCCCGACACCATGGTCGCCGTCACCGGCACCGCAGGCAAAACCTCCGTCGCTTCTTTCACCCGGCAGATCTGGGCGCATGCGGGCCACGCGGCCGCGATGATCGGCACGACGGGCGTCGTCTCGCCGACGCGCAACGAATATGGCTCGCTGACGACGCCCGATCCGGTGTCTCTTCATGAGCTGCTGGCCGAACTCGCCGGAGAGGGCGTGACGCATGCCGCGATGGAGGCCTCCAGCCACGGTCTCGACCAGTGCCGGCTCGATGGCGTCAGGCTTGCGGCTGCCGCCTTCACCAATCTCGGCCGCGATCACATGGATTATCATCCGACCGTCGAGGCCTACATGGCCGCCAAGATGCGGCTTTTCGATACGCTGCTGCCGAAGGGATCGCCGGCGGTGATCTTTGCCGACGATCCGTGGTCGGCGCAGGCGATCAAGGCCGCGACCGATGCCGGTCACGACATCCGTACCGTCGGGCGGAGGGGCGATTATCTCTCGTTGAAGCGCGTCGAGCACTTCCGCCACAAGCAGATGGCCGAGATCCATATCGGCGGCGAGATCTTCGAGGTGGACATTCCGCTGGCCGGCGATTTTCAGGTGGCCAACGCGCTGGTCGCCGCGGGGCTTGCCATGTCGACCAGCGTTGACGCGAAGGTTGCGATGGCCGCGCTCGAGAAGCTCGTTGGCGCGTCCGGCCGTCTCGAACTCGTCGGCCATGCGAGAGACGGCGCTCTTGCCTATGTCGACTACGCCCACAAGCCGGATGCGCTGGAAAACGTTCTGGGCTCGGTCAGACCCTTCACCACCGGCCGCGTCATCGTCGTCTTCGGTTGCGGCGGCGACCGTGACCGCGGCAAACGGCCGATCATGGGCGAAATCGCCTGCCGTCTTGCCGACGTCGTTATCGTCACCGACGATAATCCACGTTCTGAGGAACCGGCCTCGATCCGGGCAGAGATCATGACGGCCGCGCCTTGCGCCTCGGAAATCGCCGATCGCGCCATGGCGATCCGCGAGGCTGTCGGCATGCTGAGATCCGGCGATACGCTGATCGTCGCCGGCAAGGGGCATGAGGAAGGGCAGACAATCGGCAGCGTCACCCTGCCATTTTCCGATCTTGCAGAGGTGCGCAAGGCCTTGGAGGAGTTGAAATCTTGAGCTGGCTCTGGACGACGGAAGACATGATCGCAGCGATGGCGGGGCGCCCTTTCGGCACGCTGCCCGAAGGCATCACCGGCATTTCCATCGACAGCCGCTCGATTGCCCCGGGCGAAGCCTTCTTCGCGATCAAGGGCGACCGCGTCGACGGCCACGACTACGCCTCGATGGCGATGGCGAACGGCGCCTCCCTTCTCGTCGTCAGCGAGGCGAGGCTTCCCGCCATGGGTCGGCTGACGGTGCCGATGATCGTCGTGGAAGACGTGCTCGCTGCACTTGGCCGGCTCGGCCTTGCCTCGCGCGAGCGCTCGCGGGCCCGGATCATCGCCGTGACGGGATCTGTGGGAAAGACGACGACCAAGGAAATGCTGCGGCATGTGCTGTCGCCCTCCGGCAAGGTGCACGCCTCCGTCGCCTCCTTCAACAATCATTGGGGCGTGCCGCTGACGCTGGCGCGCATGCCTGAGGATACGGATTACGGCGTCTTCGAAGTCGGAATGAACCATCCCGGCGAGATTCGGCCGCTGGTGGCGATGATCCGTCCCGATGTCGCCATCATCACGACGATCGCGCCGGCGCATCTCGGCAATTTCAAGAACATCAAGGAAATCGCCGCCGCCAAGGCCGAGATCTTCGAGGGGCTCGAACCCGGCGGCCATGTCGTGCTCAACCGCGACAACGACCAGTTCAATTTCCTCGACCGCACGGCGCAGTCGCACGGCATCGAGCATATTCATTCCTTCGGCCAGCATGCCAAGGCCGAATTCCGGCTCGCAGAATTCAATGGTTCCGACGAGAATTCAACGCTGTGGCTGACGATCGGCGGCGAGACGCTGGAGGTCGCGCTCGGCGCTCCAGGCCGCCATATCGCCGAGAATGCACTCGCTGCGCTCGGAGTCGTCAGGATCGTCGGCGCCGATATGCAGAAGGCGATCGAAGCGCTTGCGGCGCTGAGGCCGGAAAAGGGCAGGGGCAAGCGCCACCGGCTTGTCATCGGCGGCGGCAGCTTCACGCTGATCGACGAGAGCTACAATGCCAATCCGGCCTCGATGCGCGCGGCAATCGCGCTGCTGGCGGCCTCCTTGCCGACCGGCCGCGGACGCCGTATCGCCGTGCTCGGCGACATGCTGGAGATGGGCGAGTATGCGCAGAAGGTCCATACCGACCTTGCCGTGCCGCTGCTTGCCGCCGGCATCGAGCATGTCTGGCTGGCAGGAGCCGAGATGGCTGTGCTCAAGGAATCGTTGCCGGAAAGCGTCCATGTCGAATATCGCGAGAACACTAGCGAATTGACGGATTATGTATTGAACTCGGTCGCGCCAGGCGACGTGTTGATGGTGAAATCGTCTCTGGGCATCGGTTTCGGCAAGATCGTCGCCGCGCTCCTTGACAAGTTCCCGCCATTTGCCGACACGCAACGCGAATTTTGATCGGGTAAACAAGGGGCCCTGAATGCTGATCTGGCTTGTCGAACTGTCGGAATATTTCAAATTTCTGAACCTGTTCAGATATATTACCTTCCGCACGGGGGCTGCTCTCTTCACCTCAGCACTGATCGTCTTCCTGTTCGGGCCGACGATCATCAATTCGCTGCGCATCCGGCAGGGCAAGGGCCAGCCGATCCGCGCCGACGGGCCGCAGACGCATTTCAAGAAGGCCGGCACGCCGACCATGGGCGGGCTGATGATCCTCGCCGGCATCGTCGGCGCGTCGCTTCTTTGGGCCGATCTTTCCAACGTCTATGTCGTCGCGACGCTGTTAGTGACGCTGGGCTTCGGCGCGATCGGCTTCTATGACGATTATCTCAAGGTCACGAAGCAGAGCCACATGGGCTTTTCCGGCAAGGCGCGGCTCGGCATCGAATTCGTCATCGCCGGCATCGCCGTCTATTTCATGATGCGCACCGCCCTTGCCTCGGGGATTGCCGGCTCGACCTTCGGCTCCTCGATCGCCTTTCCCTTCTTCAAGGACTTCATGATCAATATCGGCATCATGTTCGTCGTCTTCGGCGGCTTCGTCATCGTCGGCGCCGGCAATGCCGTCAACCTGACCGACGGTCTCGACGGGCTTGCCATCGTGCCGGTGATGATCGCCGCCGCCTCCTTCGGGGTCATCGCCTATCTCGCCGGCAACGTGGTGTTTGCGAACTACCTGCAGATCAATTTCGTGCCCGGCACCGGCGAACTCGCCGTCGTGCTTGGCGCCGTCATCGGCGCCGGCCTCGGCTTTCTCTGGTTCAACGCGCCGCCGGCCGCCATCTTCATGGGCGACACAGGGTCGCTGGCACTCGGCGGCACGATCGGCACCGTCGCCGTCGCCACAAAGCACGAGATCGTCATGGCAATCATCGGCGGCCTCTTCGTCATCGAGACGCTGTCGGTCATCATCCAGGTCGGTTTCTTCAAGATGACCGGCCGGCGCGTCTTCCTGATGGCGCCGATCCATCATCACTTCGAGAAGAAGGGCTGGACCGAGAGCCAGGTGGTGATCCGCTTCTGGATCGTCGCCGTCGGCCTTGCGATGCTCGGCCTTTCGACACTGAAGCTCCGGTGAGGCAGCGATGATCCCGGTCACGACGCTCAAGGACAGGAAGGTCGCGCTCTTCGGGCTCGGCGGCTCCGGCTTTGCCACCGCCCGGGCGCTGATATCAGGCGGTGCCGATGTGACCGCCTGGGATGACAATCCCGACAGTGTCGCCAAGGCCGCTGCCGAAGGCATCAGGACGGAAGACCTGCACAACATCGACTGGAGCCAGCAGGCGCTGTTCGTGCTGTCGCCCGGCGTGCCGCTCACCCATCCGAAGCCGCACTGGACCGTCGATCTTGCCCGCGCGGCCGGCGTCGATATCGTCGGCGACGTCGAACTCTTCGTGCGCGAGCGCCGCGCCCATGCGCCGGATTGCCCTTTCATCGCCATAACCGGCACCAACGGCAAGTCGACCACGACGGCGCTGATCGCCCATATCCTGAAATCATCAGGCTACGACACGCAGCTCGGCGGCAATATCGGCACGGCGGTGCTGACGCTCGATCCGCCGAAGGCCGAGCGTTATTACGTCGTCGAATGCTCCTCCTACCAGATCGATCTGGCGCCGACACTGGACCCGTCTGCCGGCATCCTGCTCAACCTGACGCCCGATCATCTCGACCGTCACGGCACCATGCAGCATTATGCCGATATCAAGGAAAGGCTGGTCGCCGGCAGCGATGTCGCGATCGTCGGCGTCGACGACAGCCATTCGGCGCTGATTGCCGACCGTGTTGAGCGGGCAAGCGTCAAGGTGGTCCGTATTTCGCGCCGCAACGTGCTGGCCGACGGCATCTATGCCGAGGGCACCAAACTCATCCAGGCCGCCGGCGGCGCCATGCTGCCCTTCGCCGATCTCGACGGCATCCAGACGCTGCGCGGCAGCCATAATGCGCAGAACGCCGCCGCTGCCGTCGCCTCCTGCCTCGCGGTCGGGGTTTCCGCCGACGACATCCGCACCGGTCTTGCCTCGTTTCCCGGACTGAAGCACCGTATGCAGCCGGTCGGGCAGCGTGGCCGCGTCGTTTTCGTCAACGATTCCAAGGCGACCAATGCCGATGCCGCAGCGCCGGCTCTTTCGAGCTATGATCGCATCTATTGGATCGCCGGCGGCTTGCCGAAGGCTGGCGGGATCACGACTCTTGCTCCCTATTTTCCGCGCATCGCCAAGGCCTATCTGATCGGCGAGGCGGCGGCGGAATTCGCCGCGACGCTCGGCGAGGCCGTGCCTTACGAGATCTCGGGCACGCTGGAGCGCGCCGTCGCGCATGCGGCCGCCGATGCCGAACGCGACGAGAGCGCTGCTTCGGCCGTGATGTTATCCCCGGCTTGCGCAAGCTTCGACCAGTATAAGAACTTCGAAGTCAGGGGCGAAGCCTTCGTCGCCCACGTGGCAGCGCTTGACGGTATTGCGATGCTGATCGGTCCGGCAACAGGAGAGAAATGACATGGTAAGCCGCGCGGAACGTGGGCCTCTGGCCGATTGGTTCTGGACCATCGACCGCTTCTTCCTGGCGATGTTCATCTTCCTGATGGGCATCGGCTTCATGCTGTCGTTTGCGGCATCGCCTGCGGTTGCCGAGCGCATCGGGCTCGAGCCCTTCCATTTCGTCAAGCGCCATGCGGCCTTCATGATCCCCTCGATCGCTGTCATGCTCGGGCTGTCGTTCCTGACGCCGCGCCAGGTTCGGCGCACTGCGATCCTGATCCTGATCGTCTCGATCGCGATGATGGTGCTGGTGCTGTTCGTCGGGCAGGAGGTCAAGGGTGGCAGACGCTGGATCTGGATCGCCGGGCTTTCCGTCCAGCCGTCGGAATTCATGAAGCCTGCCTTCGTCGTGGTTTGTGCCTGGCTTTTCGCCGAACATGCGCGCCAGCCGGAGATCCCGGGCAATCTCTTTGCCATCATTCTGTTCGGCATCGTCGCGGCCCTTCTCGTCGCGCAACCGGACCTCGGCCAGACCATCCTGACCACGGCCGTCTGGGGCGGGATGTTCTTCATGGCCGGCATGCCATGGATCTGGATCGTGCTGCTCGGTATCGGAGGCGCCGGCGGCCTGCTCAGCGCCTATTACGTCTTTCCGCACGTCGCCGGCCGAATAGACAAATTCATGACAGGCGAGGGTGATACTTTCCAGATCGATACCGCGCGCGAGGCGATCATCCGCGGCAGCTGGTTCGGCCAGGGACCGGGCGAAGGCATCGTCAAGCGCATCATCCCGGATGCGCATACCGACTTCATCTTCTCGGTCGCGGCCGAGGAGTTCGGCATCGTCTTCTGCATGGCGCTCGTCGCGCTGTTTACCGTGCTGGTACTGCGTGGCCTCTCGCATGCCTATCGCGAGCGGAACGATTTTAACCGTTTCGCCGTCGCCGGACTGGTGTTGCAGATGGGCATCCAGTCGATCATCAATATCGGCGTCAATCTCGAACTGCTACCGGCAAAGGGCATGACGCTGCCGCTGATTTCATATGGCGGCTCGTCTATGGTGGCGATCTGCGTCACCGCCGGCTTCATTCTGGCGCTGACGCGCCATCGACCGGAAAAACGCGCGCAGGACCGGAGCCTCTTCCGCGTCCCGCACGGGATGCCGGCGGAGTAGAAGACCATGAGCAAAGGCATCGTGCTGCTTGCCGCCGGGGGAACCGGCGGCCATGTGTTCCCGGCGGAGGCGCTGGCCTTCAAGCTGAAGGAGCGCGGCTATTCGGTGCATCTCGTCACGGACAGCCGGGCCGAGCGTTATGCGGGCAAGTTCCCGGCCGAGGAGATCCATGTCGTGCCCTCGGCGACGATCGGCTCGAAGAACCCGATCGCCGTCGCCCGCTCGCTATGGACGCTCTGGAGCGGCATGCGGGCGGCAAAGAAGCTGATCCAGCGGCTGCAACCGGTCATCGTCGTCGGTTTCGGCGGTTATCCCACCGTGCCGCCGCTGCTTGCCGCCACCCGGCTCGGCGTGCCCTCGATGATCCACGAGCAGAATGCGGTGATGGGGCGCGCCAACAAGGCGTTGGCAACCCGCGTGCAGGCCATTGCCGGCGGTTTCCTGCCGGAGGGGGGCGGTGCCTTTCCAGACAAGACGGTGACGACAGGCAATCCAGTCCGCCCGGCGATCATCGCCGCAGCCGAGGTGCCTTACACGCCCCCGCATACGGGCGAGGCTTTCAATCTCGTCGTCTTCGGCGGCAGCCAGGGTGCGCAATATTTCTCCAAGGCGCTGCCGACGGCGATCAGTCTGCTCGACGACGCGTTTCGCGTGCGTCTGCGCATCACTCAGCAGGTGCGTCCCGAGGACATGGAGATGGTCAGCGGCTGCGTCGCCAAGCTGGAGATGGATGCCGATATCGCCCCCTTCTTCACCGACATGGCCGAGAGGTTGGCGAGGGCGCATCTCGTTATCTGCCGTTCGGGCGCCTCGACGGTTTCGGAAATCTCCGTCATCGGCCGGCCTGCCATCCTTGTGCCTTACCCGCACGCTCTCGATCACGACCAGGCGGCGAATGCGGCGGCACTCGCTGCGGCCGGTGGGGCGAAGGTGATCGCCCAGTCGGAGCTTTCGCCGGAGAAGTTTGCGGCGATCCTGACGGCTGTTATGAACGATCCGGAAAAGCTTGCGCATATGGCGGCGGCGGCGAAACTCGCCGGGAAACCCGATGCAGCGAACTTGCTTGCCGACATGGTTGAGGCTATTGCCGCCAGACGGACAATAGCGGAATTCAAGAGGACACGCGCATGAAACTGCCGAAGACGATCGGTCTCGTCCATTTCATCGGCATCGGCGGCATCGGCATGAGCGGCATTGCCGAGGTGCTGCACAATCTCGGCCACAAGGTGCAGGGATCGGACCAGGCCGACAGCGCCAATGTCCAACGCCTGCGTGACAAGGGCATCGAGGTGTTCGTCGGTCACCGAGCTGAAAACCTGGGTGAGGCCGAAGTCGTCGTCGTCTCGACGGCGATCAAGAAGAGCAATCCGGAGCTCATCGCCGCGCGCGAAAAGCTGCTGCCGGTGGTGCGCCGCGCCGAAATGCTCGCCGAGCTGATGCGCTTCCGCAATGCGATCGCCATCGGCGGCACGCATGGCAAAACGACGACCACCTCGCTGGTCGCCGCGCTGCTCGAAGCCGGTGGGCTCGACCCGACCGTCATCAATGGCGGCATCATCAATGCCTACGGCACCAATGCCCGCATGGGCGAGGGCGAGTGGATGGTGGTCGAGGCCGACGAATCGGACGGCACATTCCTGAAGCTTCCGGCCGATGTCGCCGTCATCACCAATATCGACCCGGAACATCTCGACCATTACGGCAATTTCGACGCCGTGCGCGCCGCCTTCCGGCAGTTCGTCGAGAACGTGCCGTTCTACGGCTTCGGCGTCATGTGCCTCGACCATCCCGAGGTGCAGTCGCTGGTCGGCCGCATCGAAGATCGCAAGATCATCACCTATGGCGAGAACCCGCAGGCCGACGTGCGCTTCAAGAATGTGCGCATCGACGGCACGCGCTCGATCTTCGACGTCGAAATCCGCCGCCGCCGCACCGGCCAGGTGATCGAACTCAAGGGGCTGGTCATGCCGATGCCCGGACGGCATAATATCTCCAACGCGACGGCGGCGATTGCTGTTGCCAACCGGCTCGGCATATCGAGCGCCGATATCGCCAAGGGGCTTGCTTCCTTCGGCGGCGTCAAGCGCCGCTTCACGCTGACCGGCGAGTGGAATGGCGTGCAGATCTTCGACGATTACGGCCATCATCCGGTCGAGATCAAGGCGGTGCTGCGCGCCGCCCGAGAATCCTGCAAGGGCCGCGTCATCGCGGTCCACCAGCCGCACCGCTTTAGCCGTCTTGCGAGCCTGTTCGAGGAATTCGCCGCCTGCTTCAACGATGCCGACAGCATCTTCCTGGCACCGGTCTATGCGGCGGGGGAGGATCCGATCGAGGGTATCGATTCCGTATCGCTAGTCTCGCGCATAAAATCCGGCGGCCATCGCGACGCCCGCTTTCTAACTTCGGCGGAGCTTCTGCCGCAGATGGTTGCGGAGGTTGCAAAGCCTGGCGATTTCGTGGTTCTGTTGGGGGCTGGGAGCATTACATCCTGGGCAGCGGCACTGCCCAAGCAACTGGAAGGCCTATCGGGAAAGTCCGTATGAAACAGGTGAATGGGGAAAAGCTTCTCGCGTCTCTCGGAGACGGTGTAAAGGATATCCGCGGCCGTATCACGCCGGATGCCCCGATGGACCGCGTCACCTGGTTCAGGGCCGGTGGCCTGGCCGAGCTGATGTTCCAGCCGCATGACATCGACGATCTCGTCGCCTTCCTGAAGATATTGCCGGAAGAGGTGCCGCTGACGGTGGTCGGCGTCGGCTCCAACATCCTGGTGCGCGACGGCGGCATTCCCGGCGTCGTGCTGCGCCTGTCGGCCAAGGGGTTCGGCTTCGTCGAGCTTGCCGGCGAAAACCGGATTCTCGCCGGCGCCATCTGCCCTGATAAACATGTAGCGGCGATGGCGATGGACAATGGCATCGGCGGCTTCCATTTCTTATACGGTATTCCCGGCGGCATCGGTGGCGCGGCGCGCATGAATGCCGGCGCCAACGGTGTGGAGACGCGGGAGCGGCTGATCGAGGTCCATGCGGTCGACCGCAAGGGCGACAAGCATGTGCTTTCCAATGCCGAGATGGGCTATTCCTATCGCCATTCGACCGCATCCACAGATCTAATCTTTACCTCCGTGCTGTTCGATGGCTATCCGGAAGAGCGCGCGCAGATCCGCGCCGAGATGGACGCCGTGCGCAACCATCGCGAGACGGTGCAGCCGGTACGCGAAAAGACCGGCGGCTCGACCTTCAAGAACCCGGCTGGTCATTCGGCCTGGAAACTGATTGATGAGGCAGGCTGCCGCGGTCTCGTCATCGGCGGAGCGCAGATGTCGTCGCTTCACTGCAACTTCATGATCAACATGGGGCAGGCAACCGGCTATGATCTCGAATATCTCGGCGAACAGGTGCGTCGCGAGGTCTTCGAAAAAGACGGCATTAAACTCGAATGGGAAATCAAACGCCTCGGCGTCTTCATGCCCGGCCGTGAGGTGCGTCCGTTCCACGGTGTGACGAGCGAATAACGGTTTACGTCACTGCAAGCTTCAGGCCTTCGCGCGGCGTGACGAGAGGCGACCAGCCGAGCACGTCGCGGGCATGGGATATATCGACCTGCAGGGAACCGCAAAGACGCTGGTAGACTGCGCTCTTTCCCGTGACTCTCGCGCCCATCTGCAACAGCGTTGGGGGGAAGGGGAGCAGCATCGGTTTGACACCTAGCCCTGCGGCAATCCCTTCGATAAGCCCGGGAGTCGAAAGATCTTCTCCATCGCCTGCGAGAAAGGTCTGGCCGGCTGCGCTGGGATGCTTCATCCCGGCGATGATCAGATCGACGAGATTTGGAAGCGCGACCAGTGTCCGGCGGTTCTTCAGCGACGCGAAAGGGAGCGGCATTTTCTTCCGGACAAGTCCGACGAGCAGGGCGAAATTGCCCCGCGCGCCGGGTCCATAAACGAGCGGCGGGCGAATGACCACGACTTCCATGCCTGTTCGGGCGGCGATTTCATGCAGCCCGGTTTCAGTTTCCAGCTTCGAGATGCCATAGGGATCGATCGGCATTGGCGTATCGTCATGCCGGAAGGGCCGATCGTTCTCCTCGCCATTGACCTTGATACTGCTGATGAAGACGAACCTTTTTACGCCTGCGCGGGCGGCCTGTGCGGCGAGGTTCAACGTGGCGGCGGTGTTGATCCGGCGAAATTCCGCAAGCGGATCGGCTGCGCGGTCGTTCATGATGTGAACACGAGCGGCGAGATGGACGATGACATCGATACCCTCGAGAACTGCCGTCCAATCGGTTTCGCTTGTTATCTCGATGGGGAAATGCCGCACAGATGTCGGGAAGCTGGCGGCTGCAGATCGCGTCGTCACCGCAAGCTCGGATATCCGCTCTGCATGCAGTCTTTCGACGAGAGGCCCACCGACAAAGCCGGCTGCGCCGGTAATGAGGCATCGCATGATCTGTTCCCCGTTTTGCCGTCAGTGTTCCGGTTAACCGGAAGTGCCCACGGCATCAATAAAAAGCCGCGACGTTAGAGCGCCGCGCGTCCTTCCGGACGCACAAAGGACGCTCTAACACTTTCAATCCTCGCATTTACGTACTGCTCGAGGCTCAGACTTCCTCGCGGCCCGACAGCTGGATGCAGACCAGCGAGATCACTGCCGAGGCGGCGAGGTAGTAGCCGACATAGTCCAGACTATAATGGGTGGCGAGCCAGGTTGCGATATAAGGGGCGAGCGAAGCGCCGAAGATGCCGCCGAGGTTGAAGGTCATCGAGGCGCCGGTATAGCGCACCGTGGTCGGAAAGGGGGCGGCAAGGGCAGCGCCGATCGGACCATAGGTGAAGCCCATCAAGGCGAGGCCGATGATAGAGCACAGGAAAGCGCCTGTGAGACCGCTGGTCAACAGCGTCGCGTAGAAGAAGCCGAAGATGGTGATTGCAATCGTCGTCAGCGTCAGGATGATGCGGCGCGAATAGAGATCGGAGAGCCAGCCGGAGAGCGGGATCGTCAGGCCGAAGAAGACGACGCCGACAAGCTGGACTACCAGGAACTGCTCTCTCGTATAACCGAGCCCACCCTTTTCCAGAGGTGTCGTACCCCAGGAGAGCGTGAAGACCGTCATCAGGTAGAACAGCACGAAGGTCGCGACGGCGATGAAGGTGCCGAGGATCAGGCTGCGCAGATGATTACGGAAGACGACCTCGATCGGCACAGCGACGCGTTCGTGCTTTTCGACGGCTTTGCGGAATTCCGGCGTCTCGGCAATCTTCAGGCGGACATAGAGGCCGACGGCGACGAGGGCGAGGCTGGCGATGAAGGGAATGCGCCATCCGTAGTCGAGGAAATCCTCGTTGCTCATCGTTTCCGTCAGGATGAGGAAGAAGCCGGAGGAGAGGATGAAGCCGATCGGTGCGCCGAGCTGCGGGAACATGGCGTACCAGCTGCGCTTGCCGGGAGGAGCGTTTTCGGTGGCAAGCAGAACGGCGCCACCCCATTCGCCGCCGAGGCCGAGGCCCTGGCCGAAACGGCAAAGCGCCAGCAACAAGGGTGCTGCGATGCCGATCGCATCATAGCCGGGCAGCATGCCGATCAGCACGGTCGAAAGGCCCATCGTCATCAGCGCGGCGACGAGCGTCGCCTTGCGGCCGATGCGGTCGCCGAAATGACCGAAAATCACGGCGCCGATGGGGCGGGCGAAAAAGGCGATCGAGAAGGTGACCAGCGATTGCAGCGTTGCGGCGTTCGAATCGCTTGCCGGGAAGAAGAGGTGTGGGAAGACGAGGACGGCTGCCGTCGCGTAGACGTAGAAGTCGAAGAATTCGATGGTGGTGCCGACAAGGCTGGCGATAAGGACGCGAGCCGGAGAATTAACTTGCGTGCTGTTCGAGGCAGGGGTCGGCGATGCGGAGATCGCGTCAGTCATTTTCATTCCAATCAGTATTTTTATGGAGCGCCTTGGGAGGCTCGCGGGTCTTAACCCAATTTCAGATCCGAGAAAATGTCAAAACATGCAGTCGGTACTGGGGACGTGGCCCGCATGCATTACCGGCTCGCGTCCCCCGACGTCATCTTAAATCCTTGGGTTTTCCTTCCTTGCGCGAGGCTTGCCGTGGCGTTGCTCACATGCTTGACCGGAATCGAATTGTAACAGATTCATTGCTAACCCTCTGGTTGAGGGCAGAGGAGATATCCATGCAAAAGAGTCTTGTTGCCGAATTTCTCGGCACGTTCTGGCTGGTCTTCGGCGGATGCGGCAGTGCCGTGCTGGCCGCGGCCTATCCCGAGCTTGGAATTGGTTTTGTTGGCGTGGCCTTTGCGTTCGGTCTGACCGTGCTCACCATGGCCTATGCCGTGGGCGGCATTTCGGGCGGTCATTTCAACCCCGCCGTCTCGCTTGGCCTTACGGTTGCAGGACGGTTTCCGGCGGCACGTCTCGTTCCCTATATCGTCGTGCAGATTGTCGGCGCCATCGCCGCGGCGGCGCTGCTTTATCTCATCGCCAGCGGCAAGGCGGGTTTCGAACTCGGCGGATTTGCCGCCAACGGATATGGCGATCATTCTCCGGGCGGTTATTCACTGCTTTCGGCGCTGCTGATCGAAGTGCTGCTGACCATGTTCTTCCTGATCATCATCTTGGGGTCGACCAGCAGTCGGGTGCCTGCGGGCTTCGCGCCGCTTGCGATCGGCCTCGGGCTGACGCTGATCCATCTCGTTTCTATCCCCGTGACGAATACCTCGGTCAATCCGGCGCGTTCCACCGGCCAGGCGCTTTTCGTCGGCGGCTGGGCGCTGCAGCAGCTCTGGCTGTTCTGGATTGCGCCGCTTGCGGGTGGGGCGCTCGGCGGGCTCGTGTGGAAGTTCGTCGACGACGCCGACTGACCGCAAGAAAACTAATCTATCCCATTGAGCCTGCGCGGTTTTTTCCGTGCGGGTTTTTCTATTTCGCGGATCGGTGACATCTTCGATCTGGCAATCGCGAAGAAGAGAAGGTTAAAAAATCCGGGGCGCGGCAAGACGAAGTTAACGAAAGTAAACACTTCATTAACCATAATGATGCTCTAATGCACCCAGGTCGGACAAAGGCCCGAAACGGCGCAGACAGCTTCGCGCAAGCGTCGATTTCGAAAATGGAAGTTATTTTTTGGGGGTGTTGATGAGTCGCAAGCATGTCGCTGTCCTGATGGGCGGATTTTCCTCGGAAAGGCCGGTCAGCCTTTCCTCGGGAAAGGCTTGCGCAGAAGCTCTCGAAGCGGAGGGTTTCGACGTGACGCGCATCGACGTTGCGCGCGACGTTTCCGAGAAACTCGCCGCGCTGAAGCCCGATGTCGTCTTCAATGCGCTTCATGGCCCGTTCGGCGAGGACGGCACTATTCAGGGCATCCTCGAATATCTCGAAATCCCATATACCCATTCTGGAGTGCTTGCCTCGGCGCTGGCGATGGACAAGGCCAAGGCGAAGCGTGTCGCTGCCGCCGCCGGCATTCCGGTCGCCGAATCCCAGGTGGTTAACCGTTTCGCCTTTCCCTCGACGCATCCGATGAAGCCGCCCTATGTGGTGAAGCCCGTCCGCGAGGGGTCGAGCTTCGGCGTCGTCATCGTCACGGAAGATCAGGCGCATCCGCCGCAGATCGTTAGCTCGCCCGAGTGGCGTTACGGCGAGGAGGTGATCGTCGAGCGCTATGTTTACGGTCGCGAACTCACCTGCGGTGTCATGGGTGAAACTCCGCTCGGCGTCACGGAAGTGGTGCCGCAGGGACACAATTTTTATGATTACGACTCCAAGTATGCGGCGGGCGGTTCAAAACACGTCATCCCCGCGAAAATTTCACCGAATATTTACCAAAAAATACAAACATTGTCCCTAAGGGCGCATCAGGCAATCGGTTGTCGCGGCGTCAGTCGGTCCGACTTTCGTTACGACGATCGTTTCTCCGAAGACGGCGAAATCATCTGGCTGGAGGTCAATACCCAGCCAGGCATGACTCCAACCTCGCTCGTGCCCGAAATGGCCGGTCATGCCGGCTATTCATTTGGTCAGTTTCTCCGGTGGATGGTGGAGGACGCGTCTTGTTTGCGTTGACGGTCAAGAGGATTGGGCGCCCCAGCCATCATGCCGTGCTTCCGATCGTGGAAGCCGAAGAGCGGTTCGTGCTGCCGCGCCCGCTGCGCCGGGTCACGCGTTTCCTGATCAGCCTCTGCAGTGGCCGAATCTACATTCCCGTTCATACGGGCACGGTCTCGGCGCTCGCTTTCCTAGGTGCGACGGGGCTTTACGGCATGTCGCTCGGCGGCCACACGGAAGCCGTGGCGCAGGCGACGACGACGGCGGCGGGTTTTGCGATCGAGGACGTCAAGGTCTCCGGCAATTCGGAGACCTCCGAAATCGAGATACTGCAGTTGATCGGCCTTGACGGCACGACCTCGCTGGTCGCCCTCGACGTCGATGCCGCCCGCAGGAAGATCGCGCATCTTCCCTGGGTCGAAAATGTCGAGGTCCGCAAGATTTATCCGAAGACGATCGAAGTGAAGCTCAAGGAGCGCCAGGCCTATGCGATCTGGCAGCACGGGCAGGAGCTTTCCCTGATCGAGAAGAACGGCAGCGTCATTGCGCCGCTGCGCGACAACAAGTTTTCGGCGCTGCCGCTCGTCGTCGGCCGCGATGCCGAAACTGCGGCGGCTTCGCTCGACGAAGCCTTCTCGAAGTGGCCCGACGTGAAGGCCCGCGTGAAGGCCTATGTCTGGATATCAGGCCGTCGCTGGGACCTGCACATGGACAACGGCGTCGTCGTCAAGCTGCCGGAAGACGATATCGACCAGGCACTAGCGACGCTTTCGAAGTTCGACAAGGAGCATCAGCTCCTGGAGCGGGACATTGCCGCAGTCGATCTCAGGCTGGCCGACAGAACCGCGATCCAGCTGACGCCGGAGGCGGCGATCCGCAGGCAGACGGCAGTGACGGAGCGTACGAAAGAATTGAAGAAGGCGGGGCAGAATATATGAGCTTGTTCGGTTCATCCCATTTCGGATTGCCGCGCCTGAAGCCGCTTTCGTCGAAGCGGTCACATGTCGTTTCGGTGCTCGACATCGGTTCGACCAAGGTCGTCTGCATGATCGGCCGGTTGACGCCGCGCGAGGAAAGCCAGATCCTGCCGGGCCGCACGCACAATATCGAGATCATCGGCATCGGCCACCAGCGTTCCCGTGGCATCAAGACCGGCGTCATCGCCGATCTCGACGCGCTGGAAGGCGTCATCCGCCTTGCCGTCGACGCGGCCGAGCGCATGGCCGGGCTGACCGTCGAAAGCCTGATCGTCAACCTGACGGCCGGCCGTCTCGGTAGCGATATCTACACCGCGACGATCGATCTTGGCGGCCAGGAAGTCGAGCTCAACGATCTGAAGAAGGTGCTGTCGGCCGCTTGCCAGCAGTCGCTGCGCCAGGACCGTTCAGTGCTGCATTCGCTGGCGACCGGCTTCTCGCTCGACGGCGAGCGCGGCATTCGCGATCCGCTGGCGATGTATGGCGATGCGCTCGGCGTCGACATGCATGTCGTCACGGCGGAGCGCTCGGCGCTGAAGAACCTCGAACTTAGCGTCAATCGTGCGCATCTGTCGGTCGAGGGCATCGTTGCGACGCCTTACGCATCGGGCCTTGCAGCTCTCGTCGACGACGAGGTCGAGCTCGGCTGCGCGGCGATCGACATGGGCGGCGGTACGACGACGATCTCGGTCTTTGCCGAAGGCAAGCTCGTTCATACGGATGCCGTCGGTCTCGGCGGTCATCACGTCACCACAGACCTGGCGCGCGGCCTTTCGACCCGCATCGAGGATGCCGAGCGGCTGAAGGTCGTGCATGCCACGGCACTTTCGAATTCCTCCGATGAGCGCGAGCTGATCTCGATCCCGCCGATCGGCGAAGACGATCGCGACCAGCCGTCACAGGTGCCGCGAGCGCTGGTCTCGCGCATCGTGTCGGCCCGGATCGAGGAAACGATGGAATTGATTCGCGACCGCATCCAGCGCTCCGGGTTCAGCCCGATTGTCGGCAAGCGTGTTGTGCTGACCGGCGGAGCGAGCCAGCTGACCGGCCTTGCCGACGTGGCGCGGCGCATTCTTGCCCGCAACGTCCGCATCGGCCGTCCGATGGGTGTTTCGGGACTGCCGACGGCGGCCAAGGGCCCGGCCTTTTCGACGGCCGTCGGCCTGATGATCTATCCGCAGGTCGCGGACATGGAGACACATGCGTCACAGAGCGGTCTGCTCATGTCGCTTGGGGGAAATAACAGCCGCATAGCCCGCATGGGTCAGTGGCTGAAGGAAAGCTTCTGAAATTGCGTAATTGGCCGGCGTGGCGATGCGGCCAGAGAGAGAAGGAACAGGTACCATGACCATCAAGCTGCAAAAGCCTGACATCACAGAGCTGAAGCCGCGCATCACCGTGTTCGGCGTTGGCGGCGGTGGCGGCAATGCCGTCAACAACATGATTACCGCCGGCCTCCAGGGCGTCGACTTCGTCGTCGCCAACACGGATGCGCAGGCGCTGACGATGACGAAGGCTGAGCGCATCATTCAGCTCGGCGTCAACGTCACCGAAGGCCTCGGTGCCGGCTCGCAGCCGGAAGTCGGCCGCGCGGCCGCCGAGGAGTGCATCGACGAGATCGTCGATCACCTGAACGGCACGCATATGTGCTTCGTCACCGCCGGCATGGGCGGCGGCACCGGCACAGGTGCTGCCCCGGTTGTCGCACAGGCGGCCCGCAACAAGGGCATCCTGACGGTCGGCGTCGTCACCAAGCCGTTCCATTTCGAAGGCGGGCGCCGCATGCGCCTGGCCGAGATGGGCATCCAGGAACTGCAGAAGTCTGTCGATACGCTGATCGTCATTCCGAACCAGAACCTCTTCCGCATTGCCAACGACAAGACGACCTTCGCCGATGCCTTCGCCATGGCTGACCAGGTTCTCTATTCGGGCGTTGCCTGCATTACCGACCTGATGGTCAAGGAAGGCCTCATCAACCTCGACTTCGCCGACGTCCGCTCGGTGATGCGCGAGATGGGCCGCGCGATGATGGGCACCGGCGAAGCTTCCGGCTCCGGCCGCGCGCTGCAGGCCGCAGAGGCTGCGATCGCCAACCCGCTGCTCGACGAAACCTCGATGAAGGGCGCCCAGGGTCTGCTGATCTCCATCACCGGCGGTCGCGACCTCACCCTCTTCGAAGTCGACGAAGCCGCGACCCGCATCCGCGAGGAAGTCGATCCGGACGCCAACATCATCCTCGGCGCCACTTTCGATGAATCGCTCGAAGGCATCATTCGCGTCTCGGTCGTCGCAACCGGCATCGACCGGGCGATGAACGAAGCCGCCGAACGGAACCTCCAGCCGGCAGCAAGGCCGGTTATCCGTCCCTCGGCGGCTGTTGCTCCGGCAGCGGCCGCAGTTCAGCCTGCCCCCGTGATGCAGGCACCGAAGGCCATGGATCCGATCGCGCAGACCATCCGCGAAGCCGAGATGGAACGCGAGCTCGAAATTCCGGCCCCGCGTGCTGCCGCACCGCTGCAGCAGCCGGCGGCACAGCAGGAAACCTTCCGTCCGCAGAGCAAGATCTTCGCGCCTGCACCGGAAGCTCCGGCAATGCGTCCTCAGGTGCAGCAGCAGGCTCCGGCGCCGGTGATGAGCCAGCCGATCCAGCAGCCCGTCCAGCAGCAGCCGGTGCACCAGCAGCCCGTCCGGCAGGAGCCGACCATCCGTCAGGCGCCCGAACCGATGCGCATGCCGAAGGTCGAGGATTTCCCGCCGGTCGTTCAGGCCGAACTCGATCACCGTGCGCAGCCGGCTTCCGCGCATGCGGCCGAAGAGCGCGGTCCGATGGGTCTGCTCAAGCGAATCACCAATTCGCTTGGCCGCCGCGACGACGACGCCGTTGCCGCCGATATGACCGCAGCACCGCCGGCCGCTTCGCAGCAGCGCCGTCCGCTGTCGCCGGAGGCAAGCCTCTACGCACCGCGTCGCGGCAACCTCGACGACCAGGGTCGCGCGGTTCCGCAGGCCCGGATGATGCAGGAAGACGACCAGCTGGAAATCCCGGCATTCCTGCGTCGCCAGTCGAACTGAGGCCGTGCTTCGGCACCTCTCATGCCCGGGATCAAGGTCCCGGGCATTGCTGTTTTTTCGCCCGTGATTCGCAAATGATTTCAATCGCGTGACTTCGTAACAAAGCGAAAGAAACAGTGATTTGGATTGGAGCGCCGGCGCACGTAAGTATGGTGCAACGAAACTGCCCCAGGAGACCTTTTGACAGGCTCCGGCTGCAGAATAAACGATGACCGCGCCGATCGGACAGACCGCCGGTGCGGAAGAATAAAGGCAGAATTTATGGCGATTGGCTTGCTGGGTTTTCAAACGACGGTATCGCGTCCCGTGACGCTTTCGGGCATCGGGGTCCATTCGGGCGCCGACGTTTCGATCACCCTGAACCCGGCCGAATCGGGCACCGGCGTCGTTTTCCAGCGCCTGCATGACAATGGCGATATCACCGAACTCAAGGCCGTTTCCTCGCAGGTCGGCAACACCGACCTCTGCACCGTGCTCGGCTTCTCGCCCGCCCATTCGGTTGCGACGATCGAGCATGTCATGGCCGCCGTCTATGCGCTCGGCCTCGACAATGTGGTGATCGAGGTGCAGGGTTCCGAAATGCCGATCATGGACGGCAGCTCGCTGCCCTTCGTCGAAGCGATCGAGCAGGTCGGTCTCGTTTCGCTCGGCGTCAAGCGCCGCTATATCCGGATCACCAAGCCGGTGCGAATCGAGCATGGCGGCTCCTGGAGCGAATTCCGCCCCTATGACGGCACGCGCTTCGAAGTCGAGATCGATTTCGATTGCCCGCTGATCGGCCGGCAGAAGTGGGCCGGCGACATGACTGCCGCCGTCTTCAAGGCCGAGCTTTCCCGCGCCCGCACCTTCGGGTTCATGCGCGATGTCGAGCGTCTCTGGGCGTCGGGCCACGCGCTCGGCTCTTCACTCGAAAATTCCGTCGTCATTTCGGACGACAACACCGTCATCAACGTCGAAGGACTGCGTTACGCCAAGGACGAATTCGTCCGCCACAAGACGCTCGATGCCGTCGGCGATCTGTCGCTTGCCGGCGCCCAGTTCATCGGCTGCTACCGTTCTTATCGCGGTGGTCACAAGATGAACGCCAATGCGCTGAAGGCGCTGCTCGCCGATCCCTCCGCCTACGAGGTTGTGGAGACGTCGACGCCGCGCCAGCGTGTCGCTGCCCGCGAACTGATCGCAGTCAGCGCTTCGGAATTCGCTCCCTGGTCGGCATGACCTCCAGCATAGTCTCAAGACCAGGCCGCCTCTTTCCCGGAGGCGGTTTTTTTATGTCCGGGCACGTCTGCGGCAATAGGCCGATGCTTGGCCGCCACAGGTCGGGAAGAAGTTGAAAAGCCGGTCATTTCTGCAGCTGCTGCCACAAAAATGCGTTAATGCCTTATCATTGCGTTGCTCTTGATGCACATTTGTGGCTAGAAACGCCAGCGAGGCGTGGCTGCCGTGGAGAGAGCGGCAGCAGTGGGGTTCTTTCGAATGGGTTATGCAGGATCTGAAGGTATGATGAAGACAGCGCGTGCTTTGTTCGCATCGCTTCTGGTGCTCAGCGCAGGCGCCTTGATCTCCGGTTGCCAGTCGGACCCCGATATCGACATCACCAAGCTCGGCCTCGAAACCGATCCGCCCGACGTGCTCTACACCCAGGGCCTTGCCAATATGAAGGCCGGCAACATGGCGGAAGCGGGGCGCAAGTTCGACGCGATCGACCGCGAGAACCCGTTCTCCGAATGGGCGCGCAAGGCGCTTGTGATGAGCACCTTCGTCAAATACCGCCAAGGCCGCTTGGACGATGCGCTTGCTTCCGGCAACCGCTACATGTCGCAATATCCGAAGTCCCAGGATGCCGCCTATGTGCAGTATCTGATCGGTCTCACCTATTCCAAGCAGATCGTCGACGTGACGCAGGACCAGCGCGCCTCGGCCAAGACGATCGAGGCGATGCAGGCTGTCGTCGACAATTATCCGAACTCCGAATACGTCGACGACGCACAGGCCAAGATCCGCTTTGCGCGCGACCAGCTCGCCGGCAAGGAAATGCAGATCGGCCGGTATTACATGGAGCGGAAGGAATATCTCGCCGCGATCTCGCGCTTCCGCATCGTTGTCGAGAAATATCCGAATACGAACCAGATCGAAGAGGCCTTAGCGCGTCTCGTCGAAGCTTATTACTCCATGGGCATCGTCGACGAGGCGCAGACAGCCGCTGCCGTTCTCGGTCACAATTACCCCGACAGCCAGTGGTATGCTGATTCCTACAAGCTGCTGCAGAGCGGCGGTGCCGAGCCGCGTGAAAACAAGGGCTCGTGGATCGCGGCTGCGGGCAAGAAACTTCTTCTCGGTTCCTGAGGCCAATGCTGATCCAGCTTTCGATCCGCGATATCGTCCTGATCGAGCGGCTGGATCTTGCCTTCGAGATAGGCCTCTCCGTGCTGACGGGCGAGACCGGGGCGGGCAAATCCATCCTGCTCGACAGCCTGTCGCTGGCGCTCGGTGGGCGCGGCGACGGCGATCTGGTGCGCCATGGCGAGGATAAGGGCCAGGTGACGGCGGTGTTCGACGTGGGCATGGAACACGGCGCCCGCACCCTCCTGCGTGAAAACGGCATCGATGACGAGGGCGATCTGATCTTCCGCCGCCAGCAATCGGCGGACGGGCGCACCAAGGCTTATGTCAACGACCAGCCGGTTAGCGTGCAGCTGATGCGCCAGGCCGGTCAGCTGCTGGTCGAAATCCACGGACAGCACGACGATCGCGCCCTTGTCGACACCAACGCTCACCGCACCCTGCTCGACGCCTTCGCGGGCCTCACCGACGAGGTTTCGGAGGTCGCCCGGCTCTATCGCCTGTGGCGCGACAGCGAGCGGACGCTGAAGAAGCACCGCGAGAAGGTGGAAAGTGCGGCGCGCGAAGCCGACTACCTGCGCTCTTCCGTCGAAGAACTCGAGAAGCTCTCGCCGCAGGACGGCGAGGAGGAAGAGCTCGCCGATAACAGGCAGAAGATGATGAAGGCCGAGCGAATCGCCGGCGATATCGCCGAGGCGTCCGAATTCCTGAACGGCAATGCCTCGCCGGTGCCCCATATCGCCTCGCTGGTGCGCCGGCTGGAGCGCAAGAGCCATGAGGCGCCGGGATTGCTCGAAGACACAGTGACGCTGCTCGATGCCGCGCTGGACCAGCTTTCCAACGCGCAGATGGAGGTTGAGGCGGCACTGCGCAAGACCGAATACGATCCCAGGGAGCTGGAGCGGGTGGAGGAACGGCTTTTCGCGCTCAGGGCCGCCTCGCGCAAATATTCCGTTCCCGTCACCGAACTGCCGGCGCTTGCCGTCCGTATGATCGCAGATCTTGCCGATCTCGACGCGGGCGAGGAGCGGCTTGCGCGGCTTGATGCCGAGGTCGGCCTGGCGCGGGAAAATTACGATGCGGCGGCGCGCTCGCTGTCAGACAAGCGCCATCATGCCGGAACCGCACTGGCCGGGGCCGTCATGGCCGAGCTGCCGGCGCTGAAACTCGAACGCGCCCGTTTCATGGTCGAGATCACCACGGATGCGGGCGAGGCGCTGGCCGAAGGCATCGACGTCGTCGAGTTCCATGTCCAGACCAATCCCGGCACGCGACCGGGCTCGATCATGAAGGTCGCCTCGGGCGGCGAGCTGTCGCGTTTCCTGCTGGCGCTGAAAGTGGCGCTCGCCGATCGCGGATCGGCCCCGACGCTCGTCTTCGACGAAATCGATACCGGCGTCGGCGGTGCGGTGGCCGATGCGATCGGCCAGCGGCTGAAGCGGCTGTCGGAGCGGGTGCAGGTGCTGTCGGTCACGCATGCGCCGCAGGTCGCGGCGCGGGCGGCGACGCATCTCTTGATTTCCAAGGGACCGTCGGCCGACGGTTCGGAAAAGATCGCCACGCGCGTCGCGACGATGGCGCAGAAGGACCGCACCGAGGAGATCGCCCGTATGCTGGCTGGGGCTTCGGTCACCGAAGAGGCGAGGGCGGCGGCAAAGCGGCTGCTGGCCGGCAACGGCTGATTTTTCTTGCGATGCTCTTCCCGCCCGGGCCGGCGGGATGACAATCATCCTGCGGCGCGATATGGGCTGAAGCTTCCCGATCGGCGACGAGCTCATGCCATGCGGCTTTTCCATTTCAGCGACGATTCCGGTATTGCGGCGTTCGAGCCGCGCCCGGTTCGCGTCCCATCTGCCCGTGCGCCCGGCCGAGAATGGTTGAACGGTCCGCTCGTCTGGGCAATCGATGCCGATCATGATTTCATGTATCTCTTTCCGCGCGATTGCCCCCGCATCCTGCTCTGGGCGACAGCCGATACGCCGGAGGCCGAACGGCGGCACTGGTTCGGCGACTGGCGGGCCGTCGCCTACGTCGAGCGCCATTGGCTGGAAAGGCTCGAAGCGGAGACGATCCACCGTTACGAGATGCCGGCCGGGGGCTTCGAAGATCTTCAGGATGCTGGCATGTGGGTGGCCCGCAGACGCGTCATTCCCCTGGAGAGGACCGCCATCTCGCGGCTCGACCAGGAGTTTGCGCCGCGCAGGGTGGAGCTTCGGCTAGTCGATAGCCTGCGGCCGTTGAAGAACCTTTGGAACACCAGCCTGCATGTCAGCGGCATCCGGCTGCGCAATGCCAGGGATTGGGAATAGGCGGGGTAGACCGATCTTCCCGATGCAGGATATCCAGCCTCTCTTTTCATCCGGAAATTTTGCTCTAAAAACAATCCAGATTTTCTGGCCAGATTCTCTGGAGTGATGTTCCATGTCCACCGAAGGTTTCACCGTCGACACGTTGACGATCGAAGAGGCTGCCGCCGAGCTCGAGCGGCTGGCAAAGGAGATCGCGCATCATGATGCGCTCTATCACGGCAAGGACCAACCGGAGATTTCGGATGCCGATTACGACGCGCTGAAGCGCCGCAACGATGCGCTGGAAGTGCGGTTTCCCGAGCTGATCCGCGAGGACAGCCCGTCGCGGCATGTCGGTGCAGCGCCTTCCGTCACCTTCTCGCCTGTCGTCCATGCCCGGCCGATGCTGTCGCTCGACAACACCTTCTCGCAGGAGGACGTGCAGGATTTCGTCGCCGGCGTCTATCGCTTCCTCGGCCGGCTGCCGGACCAGTCGATCGCCTTTACCGCCGAACCGAAGATCGACGGCCTGTCGATGTCTGTCCGTTACGAGAACGGCAGGCTCACGACGGCTGCGACGCGCGGCGACGGCACGACTGGGGAGAATGTCACCGCCAATATCCGCACCATCGCCGAAATCCCTAACGAGCTGCCGAAAGGTGTTCCCGCGGTCGTTGAGATCCGCGGTGAAGTCTATATGGCCAAGAGCGACTTCCTGGCGCTGAACCGGCAGATGGAGGCGGAGGGCAAGCAGACCTATGTCAATCCGCGCAACACCGCTGCCGGGTCGCTGCGCCAGCTCGACGCCAAGGTGACGGCGAGCCGCAAGCTGAAATTCTTCGCCTATGCCTGGGGCGAGATGTCGGAGATGCCTGAAGATACGCAATTTGGGATGGTGCAGACCTTCAAGGACTGGGGTTTTCCCGTCAATCCGCTGATGAAACGGCTGAACTCGGTCGCCGACATCCTATCGCATTATGATGAGATCGGCCTCAAACGTCCGGATCTCGACTACGACATCGACGGCGTCGTTTACAAGGTCGACAGTCTCGAGCTGCAGGCCCGGCTCGGCTTCCGCTCACGCAGCCCACGCTGGGCGACGGCGCACAAGTTTCCTGCCGAGCAAGCTTTCACGATCGTCGAGAATATCGACATTCAAGTCGGCCGCACCGGCGCCCTGACACCCGTCGCGCGATTGACGCCGATCACCGTCGGCGGCGTGGTCGTCACCAATGCGACGCTGCACAACGCGGATTACATCCGGGGCATCGGCAATAGCGGCGAGCGCATCCGCGACGACGAGCACGATATCCGCATCGGCGATACCGTCATCGTACAGCGGGCAGGTGATGTGATCCCGCAGGTGCTCGACGTTGTCATGGAGAAGCGGCCGGCCGGGGCCAGGCCCTATGAATTTCCGAAGACCTGCCCGGTCTGCGGTTCGCATGCCGTGCGTGAAAGACATGAGAAGACCGGCAAACTCGATTCGGTCACCCGCTGCACCGGCGGCTTCATTTGCAGGGCACAGGCGACGGAGCATCTGAAGCATTTCGTTTCGCGAAACGCCTTCGATATCGAAGGGCTCGGTTCGAAGCAGATCGATTTCTTCTTCGAAAACGAGGACGCGTCGCTGCAGATCCGCACCGCGCCGGATATCTTCACGCTGGAGAAGCGTCAGCAGCAATCGCTGACCAAGCTGGAGAATATTGACGGCTTCGGCAAGGTCAGCGTCGGCAAGCTCTATGCGGCGATCACCGAGCGGCGCAGCATTGCGCTCCACCGCTTCATTTACGCGCTCGGCATCCGTCATGTCGGCGAGACCACGGCGAAGCTCTTGGCGCGTTCTTACGGCACCTATGCGGCCTTTGAAACCGCAATGCGCGAGGCCGAGGCGCTTGCCGGCGACGCCTGGAACGATCTCAACGCCATCGAGGGTATCGGCGAAGTTGTGGCGCGGGCCATCGTCGAATTCTACAAGGAGCCGCGCAATGTCGAGGTGATCACCCGACTGCTTGAGGAAGTGACGCCCGAGGAGGCCGAACAACCGAAGACGGCAGGCAGCCCGGTTGCCGGTAAGACCGTGGTTTTCACCGGCTCGCTGGAAAAGTTTACCCGCGACGAGGCAAAGGCGAGGGCGGAAAGTCTTGGCGCCAAGGTGGCGGGATCGGTCTCGAAGAAGACCGACATCGTCGTCGCCGGCCCCGGCGCCGGCTCCAAGCTCGACAAGGCGCGCGAACTCGGTGTGCAGACGATGGACGAGGACGAATGGCTGGCACTGATCAGCGGGTGAGGGGCTGACGGCAAGTCGGCAGCCGCGTTTTCTCATAGCCTGAGGCGCGCCATCGTATAGGCATCGACGTATTGACCGGCGCGATATCCGAAGGCCTTCAGCAGGCCTTCTTGCTCGAAGCCGAATTTCCGGTAGAGGCCGATGGCAACATCGTTGTCGGTGTAGACAGTCAGTTCCAGCCGCTTGATATCGAGCCAGTCGTCGGCAGCATCGACCATTGCTCCGAGCAGGATCCGTCCGAAGCCGCGGCCGATGAAATCGTCATGCACGCCCATGCCGATGCTGGCGACGTGCTGCCTGCGGCCGGAAAGACGGTTGAGGCCGCCATTGCCAACGATTTTGCCGTCCTGGGTGACGACGAGGTTGAGTGCGCCCGGCGACGGGTTTTCCATGTACTTGCGAACTTCCTCGACCCTCTGGTATGGCGGCCGCAAGGTGCCGGCCCGGTAGCCGGGCAGATTTATGAGATCGGTGATCTCCTCCGCATCTGACAGGCGAACGGCGCGCACGAGTACGCCATCCGGCAGGCGCGCTCGGCCGCGAGGTTCGTTCTCTTTGTTTTCGGACATTCATGCTCTCCGTTTGTTTCAGGAGGAGAGCCGGCTTTACGAAAACCCTGCTCGCCTCGGCAGGGTTTTCGGGATGATCGGATCGCTGCTAACGCACCAACGCTCCCGCGTACCCTTCAAGGGTCGTGGTGTGATGGATAAGTGCTGCCATGGTTACGGAACCGATCATGCCAACAAGTTTCGATATGCGGGTTAAAAAGTCAACCGGGCGTCGTGTCGAATTTGCGTGGCAGGAAGCGGGGCGGTATTCCTGTTCGCGAAGAAACGATTCGGACTGCGGCATTGAAAACCATCGCGATTGACTTCGAGACGGCGAACGAACAGCGCGGCAGCGCCTGTTCCGTTGGCCTTGCCTGGATCGAGGACGGCAGGGTGACGCGCGTTGAGGAGCGGCTGATCCGGCCGCGGGACATGCGCTTTTCCGGGATGAACATCGCGATCCACGGCATCCGTCCGGAGCATGTCGAGGACGCGCCCGAGTTTCCCGAGGTAATGGACGAGTTCGAGGAGGATTTTCGCGGCGCGACGATGATCGCGCACAATGCCGCCTTCGATTTCAGCGTCTGGCGGGCGAGCCTCGATCTCTACCGGCAATCCTATCCGGAGCTTACCTATCTCTGCAGCCTGAAGATGGCGCAGCGGATCTGGCCGCATTTCCTTTCGCACCGGCTGAACCTGATCGCCGAGCATCTCGGCCTGCGTTTCGTGCACCACAATGCCGCCGAAGATGCCGCCGTCTGCGCAGCGGCCGCAATCGAGATGGCAAGGGCGGTCAAGGCCCATGCCGTCCACGCCATACCGGCATTGATCGGCATGAGACCCGGCCGGCTGACGGCGCGGGCATACGAGCCCTGCACCTGCCGAAAAGGCTGATCCCTTTCTGCAAACTTCGTTTTCTTGCAAAGCATGGGTGCATGCTTATCTAGAATGCGGATTATTCAGGGAGCCGCCATGTCCAGCCTGCGCAATCTTCTCCTCGCCGCCTTCTCTTTCGCCGCCCTTTCTACAGGTGCTGCCTCGGCCGAAGTCGTCGGCAAGGTCGGGGTCGACTGGATCGGCAACGACATCATCGTCGAGGCGGTCTCCGACCCTGACGTCAAGGGCGTTACCTGCCACGTCACCTATTTCGACCGCAGCCTGATCGACCGGTTCAAGAACGGCAACTGGTTCGAGGATCCGTCCAACAATTCCATTGCCTGCCGGCAGACGGGGCCGATCGAGATCGGCAATGTCGACTTGTCCAAGGATGGCAGCGAGGTGTTCCGCCAGGGCATGTCGCTAATCTGGAAGACGTTGGTCGTCAACCGTATCTACGACAAGACCAACGACACGCTGATCTATCTCGCCCATTCGCGCGAACTGACCGACGGTTCGGCGAAGATGTCGATCTCGACCATTCCGCTCTACGGACAGAACGTCGTCTGGAAGAATGGGAAGCCGCAATAAGTCTGGGAGATTCCCGCGTCTTTCGGTATCGAGATTAAAGACCCCGCCCCAAACCCCTCCCCACAAGGGGAGGGGCTTAATTCGCCGCACCCGCTTTCCTGATTTTCGACGTTTCGGGATGAGCGAGGCAAGGGCTGAGCATAGCCCCTCCCCTTGTGGGGAGGGGTTGGGGAGGGGTTTTACAAGTTGGAAACCATGTCCGCTCTGCTCTCCACCCCAAAATCAAAAAGGCCCGGACGAGCCAGGCCTTCGAATTCCAGATATGAGTATTCCTCAGGCGGCCTGTGTCAGCTCGTCGGCAATGACCGTGTCGAGGTTCAAGAAGCAGACCATGGTCTTTTCGAGCGCGACGATGCCGCGGCAGAAGGCGCGTTGGGCCTCCGGGATGATTTCCGGCGGCGGCTGCAGGTCTTCGCTCTTGATGGTCATCATGTCGGAAACCTGCTCGACCAGCAGGCCGACCAGCTTGCCGGCGATGTCGGTGACGATGATCGCCGAGCGCTCGGAGGGCTCGGTCATCTTCATGCCGAGGCGGCAGGCCATGTCGATGACGGGGATCACCGCACCGCGCAGGTTGATGAGACCCAAGACGTAGGGCGGGGTGTGCGGCATCGGCGTCACCGGCGCCCAGCCGCGAATTTCGCGGATGGCCATGATGTCGATGCAGAATTCCTGATCGCCCAGGTGGAATGAAACGATTTCGAGATAAGCGCCCGACTGCTTGATGGCGTTATTGTTGTTCATAGTCAGAAATCTTCCCAGTTGTCCCCAGCGGGAGAGGCGATGTAGAACCGCCGTTAAATATAGATGTGACGGCTTAAGTCTTTCCTAACGATATATATTTTCGGGTTGGCCGTCGCTCTAGAGGTAAGTTATTCAACCACATGCAATTTTGATCCGCGCAGATTCCTGAGGGCGGATTTCGTTGCCGTGGCAGTTTCCACCGGTGAGACAATTCAACACGGGTTCGAAAACATATTCTTGAATTGCGCGCCTCCGCTCGAGGCTATAATCACGCCAGCAGGGGCGGGCCACGCGTCTCCGCCCGGATTGAGGATCATGCCAATGAAGACATTCCGCATCGCCGTCTGGGTCGGTGTCCTGATACTTGCCGGGTTTCTCGGAGCGGTCACGCTCAACCTGACGAAGTCGAAGGATGTGGTGGCGGAACCTCCCTTCGGCGTACCCTTCACCCTGGTCTCCCAGAACGGACAGCCGATCACCGAGGAGGCGCTGCGCGGCAAGCCGACGGCGCTGTTCTTCGGCTTCACCCATTGCCCGGAAGTCTGCCCGACGACGCTTTTCGAGCTGAACGGCTGGATGGAGAAGGTCGATCCGAAGGGCGATAAGCTGCAGGCCTATTTCGTGACCGTCGATCCGGAGCGCGACACGCCCGAGATCATGAACGAATACGTCTCCAATGTTTCCAAGCGCATCACCGGCATTTCAGGCGCGCCCGACAAGATCGCCGAGGTGGTCAAGGGGTTCCGCGTCTACGCCAAGAAAGTGCCGGTCGACGAGAAGGATCCGAATGGCGACTATACGATGGATCACACCGCCTCGGTCTTCCTGCTCGATTCGGCCGGGCGGTTTTCCGGAACGATCGCCTATGGCGAAAACCCGGACACGGCGGTAAAGAAGCTGGAGAATCTCGTCAGCAAGGGGTGACAGCTTCAGCGTGATGGGGCGTTGGCTCGATCGGCGGCGGGCAACGGAAACGGGAAAGACCGCCTATCGTGAGTGAAATCCGCCTTTACGTGACGACGACCGAAGCCAAAGCCGAGGAGATCCTCGACCTTCTGAGCGCAGTCTTCGGTGAAGAAGACTTTGCCATCGGCACCACCGAGATCGATGAGAAGAAGGATATCTGGGAAGCCTCAATCTACATGATGGCCGAGGACGAGGCTGAGGTGCAATCCCGTGTCGAGGACGCATTGAAGGCCTCTTTCCCTGATGCCCGGCTGGAGCGGGAAGTCATCCCAGAGATCGACTGGGTGGTGAAATCGCTGGAGGGGCTGAAGCCTGTCCGGGCAGGGCGTTTCCTGGTGCATGGCTCGCATGACCGCGACAAGATCCGCCCCGGCGACATCGCCATCGAGATCGATGCAGGCCAGGCCTTCGGCACCGGCCATCACGGCACGACGGCCGGTTGCCTCGAGGTGATCGATGCCGTGGTGCGCTCGCGCCCGGTCCGCAACGCGCTCGATCTCGGCACCGGCAGCGGCGTACTGGCGATTGCGGTGCGCAAGCTCAGGAACATACCGGTGCTGGCGACCGACATCGATCCGATCGCGACGAAGGTGGCGGCCGAGAACGTGCGCCGTAACGGCATCGCCGCGGGCATCGTCACCAGGACCGCGCCGGGCTTTCATTCGACGGCCTTTTCCGAACATGGTCCCTTCGATCTCATCATCGCCAACATTCTGGCCCGGCCGCTGATCCGCATGGCGCCGAAGCTTGCGACGCATCTTGCGCCTGGCGGATCGGTCATTCTCTCGGGCATCCTGGCCGGCCAGCGCTGGAAGGTGATTGCCGCCTATAGTGGCGCGAGGCTTCGCCATGTCAGAACCATCTGGCGCAACGGCTGGGTGACTATTCACCTCGATCGTCCTTGATTTTTCAAGGTTGTGAGTAGGTGACTTGTCCTGCAACGCAGGCCTTGCTTGAGGCAACGCGTCTCCTCCTCACCTCATTCCTGTGCCTGTCACAGGAATCCAGCCACCGCGCGTCTGCGCGGTGAATGACTCCATAAGAGCTTGAAGAGAGTTTTCCGCGCCCAAGGACTTGGGCGCACTGGATCCCTGTGACAAGCACAGGGATGAGGGCGGTGGCGGGGCCGCACCGCCTTATCGAAACGGAACCGCTCTGAGCCTTGTTGAAGATAAGAAAAAGGCGGTGCCGATGGCACCGCCTTCGACCGGTCTATCCGGTCAATGCCCGCGAGCTCAAGGGGAGGAGCGCTCAAGCGGACTCTACTGCATTCCAATAGGCCGGTCCGGGAGGGAGGAGACGGACTGGCTTTCAGGCTTAGAACGCGTAGCTGGGGGCGCCCTTGTGGCGCGTGGCCCGCTGGCCGGCGCCGAGCAGCTTGAGGCTGTCCTCATTCTGCGGGCGGCGGGCGCCGATCACGTGACGCACGGTCTTGCGTTCGCCAGCCTGCACCGGGCTGCTATATGCGAAGCGCGAGAGAGAGGCGGTCATTTCAAGAATTCCTTTGTTTGCAGGTTCATCGCGAACCGTTCGATGACGCCTATATAGCTATTCTGAAATGCGGAGGCAGAGGGTTTTGCTCATGGGAGCCATGCGGCCAATGCATAAAGCGTGCCAAATTAACTTTTGGCGTCACAGTTCTGTCAAATTGTTGAGCGGTCCCAGGGGTTTCGACTCGTTTTGTCGCTTTTTCTCCCCATCGATTGAAATTTCGCTAACATGGCCGGCATCCCATTAACCGGATTCGTCTCAATCATTCGGGTTTCCAGCATGTTCCAGTCTTTCGAAGTCACTTCCACGCCGCAATTCGGCAGGGATCGGGTTTCCGCACTGCGCGCCAGTTTCGATTCGCTTGGCATCGACGCCTTCCTCGTGCCGCGCGCCGATGAATTCAACGGCGAATATGTTCCCGCATGTTCGGAGCGCTTGGCATGGCTGACGGGCTTTACCGGCTCGGCCGGCATTGCGCTGATCCTGCGCACGCAGGCGATCGTCTTCGTCGATGGGCGCTATGTGACGCAACTTGCCGAACAGGTCGACGGTTCGGTCTTTTCGGGTGGTGATCTCGTCAACGCGCCGCCGCATGTCTGGCTCGCCGCAAACGGAGCCAAGGGCCTGCGGCTCGGCATCGACCCCTGGCTGCATGCCGGGGCCGAGGTGCGCCGTCTGGAAAGGGCGCTGTCGGAGATCGGCGGCACGCTGGTCTTCCTGCCGCACAATCCGCTCGACAGGCTTTGGGCCGACCGGCCGGCCGAGCCGCTTGGCGCGGTCAGCATCCAGAACGTCGCGCAGGCCGGCGTGCTGGCGAGGGAGAAGATCGCGACGATCGCCGCCGATCTTTCGAAGATGAACCTTGCGGCGGTGCTGATCGCCGATCCCTCTTCGGTCGCCTGGACCTTCAATATCCGCGGCGCCGACGTGCCGCACACGCCGCATCCGCTGGCGCGCGCCATCATCCATGCCGACGGCCGCGCCGAGATCTTCCTCGACAAGCGCAAGACCGGCATCGAGCCGGAGGCCTATCTCGCGCAGATTTGCACGCAGCTGCCGCCATCGGCGCTGGAAGAAAAGCTCGCCGCGGTCTCCAGGGATGGCGGCCGCGTGCTGATCGACCCTGACATTGCCGCCTATGCGCTGGCGGAGATAATCCGCAAGGCGGGCGGCGAAGTGGTGGAGGGAGCCGATCCCGCCAAGTTGTCGCGCGCAGTGAAGAACGACGTCGAGATCAACGGCTCGGCCGCCGCGCATCTGCAGGACGGGGCGGCGATGGTGGAATTTCTCTATTGGCTGTCGCAGACGAAGCCCGGCACTGTGAGCGAGATCGCTGCTGCCGAGCATCTTGAAGCGGCGCGCGCCCGCGTCGGCCAGAGTATGCAGAACCCGCTGAAGGATATTTCCTTCGACACGATTTCGGGCGCCGGCGAACATGCGGCGATCATGCATTACCGCGTGACGACCGAGACGAACCGGATGATCGAGGCCGGCGAACTCTTCCTGATCGATTCGGGCGCGCAATATATCAACGGCACGACCGACATCACCCGCACCGTCGGCATCGGCGCGGTCTCAGAAGAGCACCGGCGCTTCTTCACGCTGGTGCTGAAGGGGATGATCGGGATCAGCACGGCGCGTTTTCCGAAGGGCACGCGCGGCTGCGACCTCGATCCGCTGGCGCGCATCGCGCTGTGGCGGGCCGGCGCCGATTTCGCTCACGGCACAGGCCACGGCGTCGGCTCCTATCTCTCGGTGCATGAGGGGCCGCAGCGCATCTCCAGGCTGTCGACGCAGGAACTGCTGCCCGGCATGATCCTTTCGAACGAGCCTGGCTATTACCGGCCCGGCAGCTTCGGCATCCGCATCGAGAACCTGATCTATGTGCGCGGGGCCGAAGAGATCGAGGGCGGCGATGCGCCGATGCTCGGATTCGAGACGCTGACTTTCTGCCCGATCGACCGCAGCCTCGTCATTCCGGAGCTTCTGACCCATGACGAGTTGCACTGGTTCAACGACTATCATCGCCGCACATGCGAGGCGCTGATGCCGCTCATCCATGATCACGATGTCAGGGCGTGGCTCGAAAACGCGACGCTGCCGCTGGAATATTGAGAAAACGGCATGCCTTGAATTTCTGCGCCGGCTGTCGGGCCGGTGCTCAGGCGCCGATCGTGTGGCGCCAGGTCATGACGACGATCCAGGCGGCGACCAGCATCCATGTATGGGTGAAGCGCAGGCCGATGAAGAGGGCGGCGATCAGCGCCAGCTTCGATTCCCAGCCGCCGATGAAGAATGCGGGTGCGACCAGCGTCGTCAGCACGGCGGCCGGCACGGCATTCAGCGCCGCCTCCATGCGCGGGGGAATGCTCTTCATTCGGGTGATGAGGATATAGCCGCCGATGCGGGTGGCGAAGGTGGCGGCGGCTGCCGCGAGGATGACGAGCGCCATGTGAAGATCAAATTCCATGGCTTAGACCTCGTGCACTTCGGATTTAAGGGCGTCGGCCTCGAGATCAGCCTCTTGCGGCGGCAAAGGCAGCACGGCGGCGAGTAGGATGCCGACGGCAGCACCGAGGCTGACATGCCAGGGCGAGCCGACATAGCGGTAGGCGAGTACGGAAGCCACCGCGCTGACGAGCGCCACGGGCAGGAAATTGTCTCGCTTGCGGAAGCCGAGGACGATGCCGAGGAAGTAGGCCGGCAGCAGGATGTCGAGGCCGATGGCCTTGGGATCGCCAATGAAGCCGCCGAGCATGCCGCCGGCGACGCTGATCAGCACCCAGGGAATGTAGATGATGATGGCGAAGCCGAAATACCAGGCGAAGGTGAGTTGTCGGCCGGCCTCGCCGCGCTTTACCGCCTCGGCGAATTGCGGATCGACAAGCAGGAAAAAGGTGAAGAATTTCTGCACCGGCGTGAAATGGCCGATATAACGCGCCAGCGCCGCCGAATAGAGCACGTGGCGGAAATTGACGGCGAGGATCGACAGCACGATCAGCCAGGCATGGACATTGTGACCGAAGAGTTCGATGCCGACCATCTGGCTGGCGCCGGCGTAGACGGTGGCGCTCATGAAGGCGGCTTCGGAGAGCGACATGCCGTTTTCGACCGCAAGCGCTCCGAAGAGGGCGCCAAAGGGCGCCGATGCCAGCGCAACGGCGGAGCCGCCCCGCAAACCTTCAACAAAGTCGGCGCGATTCATGGGATCTTTCCTGTTGGAATTCAGGTTTCCCTTATGGTCTGCGGCTTGCAACGGCAATTGAATTTCATTGATTGACCAATCGATTTCGCTGAACCATCAAACTCCCGATCACATTCGATAAAGAGGCAACCATGAAGAAGATCGAATTTTCGAAGGAAGAAAAGGCTGAGATCGTTTCGCGCATCCGCGCTTATTTCGATCGGGAGCTGGATCCCATCGGCGCTTTGCCGGCTGAATTCCTGCTTGACTTCTTCGTCGAGGAGATCGGCCCGTACGTCTACAATCGAGGGCTGAGAGATGCCCAAGCCGCCCTGTTGAAGCGAATGGAAGACATGGCCGAAGATATCCATCTGCTTGAGAGGGAGGAAAAAATTTTAGCGCCTTAGAATCAAACCAGAGCCTTCACTTAACGCCAAATTATTTCTGCGCCGATATGGTCGTGACGCTTTCGTTCACCGGGTTGCGTGTTTTTTGGCCGTGATTGTTTCTGCTATCGATGAACCTCGATCCGCCAAGCTCGGCAAGGCGTTGATGTTTACGGTCTGGCTTACGCTGGCATCTGCGCTTTGCTGGTCCGAAACGGTCTGGCGTGACGAGGTTCGTGCATTGTCACTCGCCCTCCAGGGGGATAATTTCATCGATATGCTTCGCCAGATGCATGGCGAGGGTCATCCTGCTCTTTGGTATATTCTACTGCGCGCCGCCTATGTCGTGGTCGGCTCACCTGTCGTCCTGAAGGTCGTCGCCCTGACGATTGCGGCGGCGGCGGTCTATCTGCTCATTTTCAGGCTGAAATTGCCGCTTTCCATCATGCTGCTGTCGTTGTTCAGCAGCTTTTCGATTTTCGAGTATGCCGCGATGTCGCGAAATTACGGCATCAGCATGCTGGTGATTTTCCTTATCGTCCTGAGTTGGGAGAGAGGAGCACGCAACGGGCTATTGCTCGGCCTGTTGTTTGCCTTGCTGGCAAATACCAACGTCCATTCGGTCGTGCTCGTCGGCGGCTTCCTCGCCTATTGGTTTTTTACTTTGCTTCTGGCGCGACCAAAGCGTCCTCTGAACGAATATCGGGCCTTTGCGACAGCCGCTGTCATTGCCGCGGTCGGAGTCGTTCTATGTTTCGTAACGGTCTATCCGACCTTCAATGATACGGGGCAGAACGATCTCAGCGGCAAGAATTTCGCTTTGCTTGCCCTCGATGCGCTTGCCGTGCCCAGTTCTCATTTTATGGAATTCTATCCCAACCGCGTCCTTGAATTGGTCGTGGCATATCCGTTGGCCTCCCATATTTTCGCAGCGTTGATGTCCGTGCTCATCTACGCCAGCCTGTTGGCGCTGGCGAACCGGCGGCCGGCGATGATCGCAGCCGGACTGGTTCTGTTAGGGCTTTCGCTGCTTTTTACGCTTGTCTATCCGGGCGGATACAGACATCAGGCGCTCTGGCTGGTTTTCATGATCGCGATCACCGCTTTGACCGGACGTACTCAGCACGAGGGAGCGGGCGGCATCGAGGCTGCTGGCGGCATCGTAAAGTTCGGGCGTCTGTGCTTCCTGATATTGCTGGCGCTACAGGTCGTGTCCGGTATCGAAAAGGTCAATCAGGCCTTCATAGCCGAAATACCCCTGAGCCGAAGCAAGGATTTCGGTGCGTTCATGCAATCGCGCCCTGATCTCAGGGACGCGGTCATCATGGCGGATCCCGATTATCTCGTGGAAGCCTTGCCCTATTACGTCTCCAATCGTACCTATCTCCTGCGGGAGGAGCGGTTCGGCGCCATCGTGCGATATACCCGGAACGCGCGGCTTTCGCTCAGCCTTGCCGATATTCTGCAAACGGCACGTCGATTGCAGCAGAGTGAACATGTGCCTGTCGTCATTCTTCTTTCGCAGCGGCTTGATCGGATTACTGCGCCCGTCTCCCTGCGTGAAAGCTACGTTTGGCGGTTGTCTCTGACGCCGGAAGACATTTCTGCTTTCCAAATCGCGACAAGCCTCGTCAAGCGCTTCGGCCCGGTTGCCGGAAGCGATGAGACGTTCGACGCCTACGTTCTGAAATAGGAGCGCGCCGGCGCGTCTCAGCCCTCGCGCTTCATCCGTTCTCTGCGTGCGATTTCGGCTTGCGAAGGCTCGGGCATTCCGAGGCTGCCGGTTTCGACCGCGCCGGCGCGCTCGTAGACGCTCATGACGACGCCGGTTGTCGATACCGAGTTGGCCGTGAGCTTCAGCGCTTCCGGCCTGGCGCCCTTGCCGAACAAGCGCTTCCCGGGGCCAAGGATGAGCGGGAAGGTCAGGAGCCGGAGTTCGTCGATCAGGTCGTGCACCAGCAGGGTTTGCAGCAGGCCGCTGCTGCCCTGCGTCAGGAGGTCCGGACCGTCCTCCTGCTTCAAGCGGGCGATCTCGGCGGCGGCATCGCCGCGCAGCGCAACGGTATTTTCCCAGGTGAGCGGCTCGGCGGAAGTGGTCGCGACATATTTGGTCGCGGCATTGAAGGCTTTTCCGATGGGATCGTCTTTGCCGACGAAGGGCCAGTGCGCCGCAAAGATCTCGTAGGTCTTGCGGCCGAGCAGTAGCGCGAAGGGTTCGGTAAAAATCCCGTCCATGAAACCGCCCATCGGCTCGTCCCAGTAATTGACGGTCCAGCCGCCAAGGGTGAAGCCGCCGGTCGGATCCTCCTGCGGCGCGCCCGGCGCCTGCATGACGCCATCCAAGCTCACGAAGGCTGCGGTAACAAGCTTTCTCATCTCTCAGCTCCCATGATTGGTGCGTTCAGAGCCAAGGACGGATGGGCGGGTGCCGATCCGACATCCGCCACACTGTCTTTTGTCGCTGATCTCAATCAGCCGGCCAGGACCTTGGCGCTGTCGATGATCGCGATGCCATGTGTCCGCATTTCTTCGATGGCGGCGGTGACGCCTTCGGGCGTGATGCCGCGGCTTGCATCCTCGATGAAGCGCACGCGAACGTCAGGCATCATCTCCAGTGCATCGAGCGCGGAGAACTTGACGCAATAATCGGTCGCCAGCCCGCAGACGTCGAGGTCGGTGACGCCCTGATCCTCGAGGAAATCGGAAAGGCCGGTCAAGGCATCGCGGTCATTGTCGCGGAAGGCCGAATAGCTGTCGATAGCAGGATCCTCGCCCTTCTGCTGGATCAGGTCGATCTCTTCGGATTTGAGCTCGGGGTGCAGTTCGGCATCGAGCGTACCCTGAATGCAGTGATCGGGCCACATCATCTGCGGCTTGCCCGACAGTTCTCCCATGTCGAAGGGGGCGGCACCGGGATGGGCGGAGGCGAAGCTGCCGTGGCCCGGCGGATGCCAGTCCTGCGAAGCGACGATCAGATCGTATTTGCCGCTGTCGATCAGTCTGTTTGCGACGGGAACGACCTTGTCGCCCTCCGGCACCGGCAGATTGCCGCCCGGACAGAAGCCGTTCTGAATATCGACGAGCAGCAGCGCTTTCATCAAGGCCAATTCCTTCGCTCTATTGCAGTGCAAGACGCCAAGCGCACTGAATGGATCAACTAGTGGATTTCCAGGCGCGGACGCGCAAGTGTTAATTCTGGCACTAGCGGTCGTAAGTCGTCGAAACAGAATGCTCTAATACCATCATTGCGAGAGTTGACGGGGCGATCGGTGTCTGAGCGCGATTAAATCCATGCCGGTGTTGGCCCGAAATGCCGTAACGCAGTGCGGAAGAGCTATGGGCGGAGTGCCCGGGTTTGCGCGGCTGCGACATTTCGTCTGCTTTCCGCGAGAGGCGACGTCAACCGACCTTGCTCCGGGTCATGATTTCTGCCTTTCTTACCCTTGGAAGCAAGCCGGAAGCGAAACCATGTCAGAGCCGGATCCCGACGAAAAGATCGATGCGACGTTTCGCAACGGGTCGCTGACGGCGGCTGGGATCATCCTTGGCTTCTCGCTCAATTTCATCAGTGTCTGGGTTTCCAATCCCAATGACTGGAGCCGCATCGATATTCTGCCGATGCTGTTCCTGACCGTGGGCATCGCCGTCCAGGTGAAGGTCTTTGCCGATCTGCTGGCGCGGGACTCCCTCTTCGCCGCCAATTATGATCGGTCGCGCCGGCTCTTTCTGATCGGGTTGGGAATCGTCGCCGCGGGCATGGGCATTGCGCTCGTCAACGATATTCTCGGACTTGGAAGGATGCGGATGCTCGGGTGAGCGTTTTCGCGTCGTCCTGACTTGGATCAGTTCAGCTTTCATGGGGGCGCAGAACCGCTCCAGTCTTTTGTTTTACGCAATTCCGGGCGGAAAACCGCTTCGCACTTTTCCTGGAATTGCTCTGAGTCACACGCGATCGACAAATCCGTCCAGCACCCGTTTCTGTCCAGCCCGGTCGAACTCGATCGTCAGCTTGTTGCCTTCGATGCCAGTGATGTTGCCGTTGCCGAATTTGAGGTGGAACACGCGGTCGCCAAGCGTGAATCTCGACGGTTCCGACGAGGTCGATTTCGCCACCAACTCGCCTTCGATGGTACGCCCCTTCGGGCCGCTTTCGCCGTAGCCGATGCGTTCGACGGCGTGGCCGGAGCGGGTGCCCCAGTTGTCGCGCGTAGCGTCGGTCTTGTTGGCCTGGGCGCGTTTCCAGCCAGGAGTGGAATACGAGTTGGCGAAGGGTTCGGCCTTGTCGAAGCGGGACTGGCCGTAGCCGCCGCGGCCATACCCGCCGTAGCTCTGCTCCATTGCGGCGACCTCGACATGGGTTTCCGGCAGTTCGTCGAGGAAGCGCGAGGGCAGGGTCGATTGCCAGAGGCCATGGATGCGGCGGTTGGAGACGAACCAGATGTGGCAGCGGTGCTTGGCGCGGGTGATGCCGACATAGGCGAGGCGGCGTTCCTCCTCCAGACCGGCGCGGCCGCTCTCATCCAGCGAGCGCTGGTGCGGGAAGAGGCCTTCCTCCCAGCCCGGCAGGAAGACGGTGTCGAATTCCAGGCCCTTGGCCGAGTGCAGCGTCATGATCGAGACGGCGTCGAGGTTCTCGTTGGTCTCGGCATCCATCACCAGGGAGACGTGTTCGAGGAAGCCGCGCATCGACTCGAAGCTTTCCATCGAGCGGATCAGTTCCTTGAGGTTTTCGAGGCGGCCGGGGGCTTCAGCGCTCTTGTCGTTCTTCCACATGTCGGTATAGCCGGACTCTTCGAGGATCTGCTCGGCAAGTTCGGTATGCGGCGTGTTTTCAAGCAGTTCCTGCCATCGGCGGAAAGATTGAATCACGTCGAAGAGCGCCTTTCGCGCCTTCGGCTTCAGCTCGTCCGTCTCGATGATGTCGACTGCTGCCGCAAGCATCGGGATATCCCGGGCACGGGCATAGTCGTGCAGCGCCCGCACCGTCGTATCGCCGAGGCCGCGCTTCGGGGTGTTGATGATGCGTTCGAAAGCGAGGTCGTCGGAGGCTTGAGCAACCAGGCGGAAATAGGCCATGGCGTCGCGGATCTCGAGGCGCTCGTAGAAGCGCGGGCCGCCGATGACGCGATAGTTGAGGCCGAGGGTGACGAAGCGGTCTTCGAATTCGCGCATCTGGAAGGAGGCGCGCACGAGGATCGCCATGTCGTTCAAGAGATGCTTGCCGCGCTGGAGCTGCTCGATCTCCTCGCCGATGGCGCGGGCTTCCTCCTCCGAATCCCAGGAGGCATGGACCTGCACCTTGACGTCGTCCGGATCGGAGCGGTCGGTGAACAGCGTCTTGCCGAGGCGGCCTTCATTATGGGCGATCAGATGGGCGGCGGCCCCGAGGATATGTTCGGTCGAGCGGTAGTTGCGCTCGAGCTTGATCACCTTGGCGCCAGGGAAATCCTTTTCGAAGCGCAGGATATTGTCGACCTCCGCGCCGCGCCAGCCATAGATCGACTGATCGTCGTCGCCGACGCAGCAGACGTTCTGCGGCTCGCCCTTGGGGCGCTGGGCGAGAAGCCTGAGCCACATGTACTGGGCGGTGTTGGTGTCCTGGTACTCGTCGACGAGGATATAGCGGAAGCGACCATGATATTCCTTCAAGAGATCCGGGTTCTTGCGGAAGATCGCGATCGGATGCATCAGCAGGTCGCCGAAGTCGCAGGCGTTCAGCGTCGTCAGGCGGTTCTGATAGGCAAAATAGAGATCGCGGCCGCGGCCATTGGCAAAGGCGCGGGCGTCGCCCTCGGGGATATCGGCAGGGCCGAGACCCTTGTTCTTCCAGGTGTCGATCATGCCGGCGAACTGCTTGGCCGGCCAGCGTTTATCGTCGAGGCCTTCGGCCTGGATGATCTGCTTGATCAGGCGGACGACGTCGTCAGTATCGAGAATGGTGAAATCGGAGCGCAGGCCGACAAGCTCGCCGTGGCGGCGCAGAAGTTTGACGCCGATCGAATGGAAGGTGCCGAGCCAGGGCATGCCTTCGACGGCGCCACCGACCAGCAACGCGATACGCTCCTTCATCTCGCGGGCCGCCTTGTTGGTGAAGGTGACGGCGAGGATCTGCGAGGGGAAGGCGCGGCCGGTATTGAGGATATGGGCTATGCGGGTCGTCAGTACGCGGGTCTTGCCGGTGCCGGCGCCGGCGAGCACGAGGACCGGGCCCTCCAGCGTTTCGACGGCTTCGGTCTGTTCGGGGTTCAGCCCGGCGAGATAATCCGGCCGCTTGCCGCCGTCGCGAGCCGCCATGGCGCGCGCCGCGATGCCGCCACCGGCGGTGGGCGCCCTTTCGGCGGGCGCGGCAGGCGGCTGCGGCTTGCGCGCCATCTCGCCCGGCTCTTCGTCGAAGAAGGGCATATCGTCGAAACTATTGCTCATGGCGCGTAATGTAGTGATTCGGGAAGGAAAGACCAGAAAAGATGTTCTGCTTTCATTCCCGAGTCGGCGCTATTCCAAGCGGTATGTTGCGGGCGGTAATGCCGCGGCCGAGCCCGGCTGTGGTCGCCATGCGGGCGGGCGGAGCTATAATTTCGATCGCGGCGTGTCGGAACCGGCGCTGGTGGGGCGTCCTTGGATCATCGGACAGCAGTCCGAATCACCAGCTGTCAACAAGGAGGCCGTTTTCATGCCGAAGGTCGTTTCAAATCTCTGGTTCGCCGAGGAAGCGCGCGAAGCCGTCGAATTCTATGTGTCTGTTATCCCGGATTCCCGGATCGGCCGCACCACCATATTGCCGGCGGAAACGCCGAGCGGGCCTCCCGGCAGCGTCGAGCTGATCGAGTTCACGCTTGCGGGCCAGGCCTTTCTGGCGATGAAGGCCGGCCCGCTCGATAGTTTCAACCATTCCTTCTCGATCGCGATTCTCGTGGAAAGCCAGGCCGAGATCGATCGGATATGGGAGGCATTCCTCGCCAATGGTGGCACGCCGGAAGCGTGCGGCTGGCTGAAGGACCGCTGGGGCCTTTCCTGGCAGATCGTCCCGCGCGTGCTCTCCGAGATGGTCGCCGACAGCGATCGCGAGCGGGCGAGGCGGGTAACCGAAGTGATGCTCGGCATGGTCAAGATCGACGTCGCCGCGCTCGAGGATGCGTTCAACGGCTGAAGGCCTGCGGAGACATGATCGCAATATCCGGCGCATGATCGTCATGCGCCCATTTCTCTAAGAATATTCCGTTTCTAAGAATATCCCGAACTTTCCAGCGTCATATGGCCCGTCGCACATCGATGTTCACCAATCGAACGGGCTCGCCGCCTGCCGATCGCTGATTTTCGGGATCTCGAATCACGGGCGGTATTGCACACCTTTTTCATCTTTCTGTCACGTCGTGAAATGTGCTGATACCGCGATGGCGTCTTTCTGAACTATACTGACCAACAGTTTCGTACAGTAATTAAAGAACCGGTGGATGCACAATTTCGTGCATTGCTAGAAATGGCCGGTGAGCGTGGAATAACCGACGAAACTATTGATTCTCAGGAACGTCATGGCCATCTCGATGGTTATAAGGACACCTGAAGCCTGTGGCATTAACCTTGAATGGAGGGCCCATGCTGAGCGAATCCGTATTTGATGCGTTCACCCGCAGTTATGATGCGCGTCGCGAGACCGATATGTCGATCTCGGAGTATCTCGATCTTTGCAAAAAGGAACCGCTTGCCTATGCCAATGCGACCGAGCGTCTGCTCGCCGCGATAGGCGAGCCGCAGATGGTCGACACCGCCAGGGACACCCGCCTCGGCCGGATATTCATGAACCGGACCATCCGGATCTATCCGGCCTTTGCCGGCTTCCACGGCATGGAAGAGACAATCGAACGCATCGTTTCCTTCTTCCGGCACGCGGCGCAGGGGCTCGAGGAGCGCAAGCAGATCCTCTATCTGCTCGGCCCGGTCGGCGGCGGCAAGTCATCGCTGGCGGAGCGGCTGAAGCTGCTGATGGAGGTTCATCCGATCTACGTGCTGAAGGCCGGTGACGAGATCAGCCCCGTTTTCGAAAGTCCGCTCAACCTCTTCGACCCGGACACGATGGGATCGCTCCTGCAGGAGCAATACGGCATTCCCCTGCGGCGCCTGAGCGGACTGATGAGCCCGTGGTGCCTGAAGCGGCTCGACGACTTCGGAGGCGATATTTCCCGCTTCCGCGTCGTCAGAGTACAGCCTTCGCGGTTGCGCCAGATCGCCATCGCCAAGACCGAGCCTGGAGACGAGAACAATCAGGATATCTCGTCCTTAGTCGGCAAGGTCGATATCCGAAAGCTGGAGACCTATTCCCAGAATGATCCGGATGCCTACAGCTATTCGGGCGGCCTCAACCGCGCCAATCAGGGCGTGCTCGAATTCGTCGAGATGTTCAAGGCGCCGATCAAGATGCTGCATCCGCTGCTGACGGCGACGCAGGAAGGGAACTATATCGGCTCCGAGAATATCGGCGCCATACCCTTCTCCGGCATCGTCCTTGCGCATTCGAACGAGGCGGAATGGCAGACCTTCAAGGCCAACAAGAACAACGAAGCGTTCATCGACCGTATTTGCGTGATCAAGGTGCCCTATTGCCTGCGCGTGACGGAAGAGCAGAAGATCTACGAGAAGCTGATCGAGGGATCGGAACTCGCCGATGCGCCATGCGCCCCGGCAACGCTCGAAATGCTGGCCCGCTTCTCCGTGCTTTCCCGCCTGCGCAAGCATGAGAATTCGACATACTTCTCGAAGATGCGCACCTATGACGGCGAAAGCCTGAAGGAGACGGATCCGCGTGCCCGCAGTGTCCAGGAATATCGGGATGCCGCCGGCATCGACGAGGGCATGGACGGCATATCGACCCGCTTCGCCTTCAAGGTGCTCGCCTCCACTTTCAATCACGACACCACGGATATCGGCGCCGATCCGGTTCATCTGATGTATGTGCTGGAGCAGTCGATCCGCCGCGAGCAGTTTTCCGACGATGTCGAGAAGCGATATCTGGAATTCATCAAGGCCGATCTTGCGCCGCGTTACGCAGAGTTCATTGGAAATGAAATCCAGAAGGCCTATCTTGAGTCCTATGCGGATTACGGACAGAATCTGTTCGACCGCTACGTGGATTATGCCGATGCTTGGATCGAAGACGTGGACTTCAAGGATCCCGATACCGGCCAGCTTCTCGATCGCGAGCTCCTCAACCAGGAACTGACGAAAATCGAAAAGCCGGCGGGAATCGCCAATCCGAAGGATTTCCGCAACGAAATCGTCAAGTTCTGCTTGAGATCGCGGGCAGCCAACGGCGGAAAGAATCCGTCATGGACGAGCTATGAGAAAATCCGGGAAGTCATCGAAAAGCGAATGTTCTCGCAGGTCGAAGATCTTTTGCCGGTCATTTCCTTCGGATCGAAGAAGGATTCGGAAACAGAAAAGAAACACAGCGAATTCGTCTCGCGCATGGCCGCGCGGGGTTACACGGAGAGGCAGGTTCGGCGCCTCGTCGAATGGTACATGCGCGTCAAACAGGCAAGTTAATGTGGAGCCAATATGCACATTGTCGACCGTCGGCTAAATCCGCGCGGTAAAAGTCTGGAAAATCGGCAACGGTTTCTTCGGCGCATGAAAGGCGCCGTGCAGCAGGCGGTAAAACGTTCTCTGCAAAACCGGAACATTCGCGATGTACTCGACGGCGGGGAAATCAGCCTGCCGATCGATGGAATGGCCGAGCCGAACTTGAGAAGGGGCGACGGCGGCATCCGCGATCATATCCTGCCTGGAAACAGGGCCTTCGTCGAAGGCGACATTCTTCCGCGCCCGCCGGGGAGCAGGGGCGGAAAACCCAAGGATGCGGGTGAGGGCGACGGCGAGGACGGCTTCCGCTTCGTGCTGACGCGCGAGGAATTCCTGGATGTGTTCCTGGACGATCTGGAACTGCCCGACCTTGCCAAGCGGCGCTTGGCCGAAACCGAGGAGGAAACTCCGTTCCGTGCCGGTTATTCCGTGTCGGGATCGCCGTCCAACATCGCCGTCGGTCGCACGACCAGGCTCGCGATGATGCGCCGTGTCGCGCTTCACCGTCCGCGCCGCGAAGAAATCGAAGCCCTGCAGCGGCAGGTGGAGGAATGCGAAGACGACGAGAGCCGGCTGACGCTTGAGGCAAAACTCAAATCCCTGACGGAAAAAAGCCGGCGCATTCCCTACATCGATCCGCTCGACGTGCGGTATCGCCGCTTCGAAAACGAGCCGAAGCCTGTGGCGAAGGCCGTGATGTTCTGCTTGATGGACGTTTCCGGTTCCATGTCGGAACACATGAAGGACCTGGCGAAGCGGTTCTATCTGCTGCTCTACCTTTTCCTGTCGAAGCGCTACAAGAAAGTGGAGATCGTCTTCATCCGCCATACCGACAAGGCCGAGGAAGTCGACGAGGAAACCTTCTTCTATGGCCCGGCAACGGGCGGCACGCTGGTTTCCAGTGCGCTAGCGGCAATGCGGGCGATCATCGCGGCGCGTTTCGATCCGGCGGAATGGAATATCTATGGCGCCCAGGCCTCGGACGGCGACAACGCCCATTCGGACGGGAACCTGAGCGGACAGCTGCTGCGCGAGATTTTGCCGCTGTGCCAGTATTTCGCCTATATCGAGGTCGGCGAAGAAGGCGGTGACTCCTCAGTATCCCGCTCGCCGCTTTGGATGCTCTATGACGGGATCCGTTCCGAACTGCAGCCGCTTTCAATGCGCAAGGTCTGCCGGCGAAACGAAATATTCCCTGTTTTCCACGATCTCTTCCAGAAACGTGACGCACAGTCGAAGGTGACGCCATGACCATGACGATGAGGCCACGAGAGCGGCTATTATTCGAGGGGGCCGACTGGGACTTTTCGACACTCCAGCGCATTCATGACGCCTGCGAGGACATCGCGCTTAACGAACTCGGCCTCGACGTCTATCCGAACCAGATCGAAGTCATCACCTCGGAGCAAATGCTCGATGCCTATTCCTCGACCGGCATGCCGCTCTTCTACCGCCATTGGTCCTTCGGCAAACACTTCGCGCATCACGAAACCTTCTACCGCCGCGGGATGCGCGACCTCGCCTATGAGATCGTCATCAACAGCTCTCCCTGCATTTCTTACCTGATGGAGGAAAACACGGCGACGATGCAGACGCTCGTCACCGCGCATGCGGCCTTCGGCCACAACCACTTCTTCAAGAACAACTATCTCTTCAAGCTCTGGACCGATGCGGAGGGCATCCTCGATTACCTCGATTTCGCCAAGGGTTATATCACCCGCTGCGAGGAACGTTACGGCGAGGCGGCCGTCGAGCGTACGCTCGACGCAGCCCATGCGCTGATGTCGCACGGTGTGCATCGATACGCGGGCAAGACCACCATTGACCTTCGCCAGGAGGAGAAGCGGCAACAGGAGCGCCGCGCCCACGAGGAGCAGATGTTCAACGACCTGTGGCGCACTGTTCCCGTCGGCAAGACGAGGAAGGCGGGCGACAGCGGCCTGGAAAAGCGCCGCGCCGCCCTCGGGCTCCCTCAGGACAACATCCTATACTTTCTGGAAAAGTCGGCGCCGCGGCTGCAGCCGTGGCAGCGCGAGATCCTTCGCATCGTCCGCCATGTCGCGCAATATTTTCATCCCCAACGGCAGACCAAGGTGATGAACGAGGGAACCGCCACCTTCGTCCACTACCAGATCATGAACCGGCTTCACGAGCGGGGGCAGATCAGCGACGGAAACTTCCTCGAATTCCTGAAGTCGCACGCCAACGTCGTGTTCCAGCCGAGCTATGACGACCGGCGGTTCTCGGGCTTCAATCCCTATGCGCTTGGCTTTGCGATGATGCAGGACATCGAGAGGATCGTTACGACGCCGACGGAAGAGGACCGCGCATGGTTTCCCGATATCGCCGGACGAGGCGATGCGATGGCGGTCCTGCGCGACATCTGGGCCAATTACCGGGACGAGAGCTTCATCAGCCAGTTCCTGAGCCCGAACCTGATCCGGCAATTGCGGCTGTTCCATCTCTACGACGATCCGGAGCAGACCGAGGGGGTACTGGTTTCGGCGATCCACAACGAGCGCGGATATTTGCGCATCCGCCGCCAGCTCTCGCGCGAATACGATATCGGCTGGACCGATCCGGCAATCGATATCGTCGACGTCGACCTCGCCGGCGACCGCCGCCTGCTTCTGCAGCACATCGTCATGAATGGCTGCTATCTCCAGGAAGCCGACATGAAACTCGTCCTGCAGCATCTTGCCGATCTCTGGGGCTACGACGTCCTGCTTCAGGAAATCGACAGTTCCAGCACGGTGGCGAGGGAACACACGGCGAGCCCGCGCAAGATCGTTCAGTGATCGAGCGTTCTTCTTGAGGCGCCGGACTTCTTGCTCGCCGCCGGCTATCGGTATATATCATGGTAGCTATCGCGATGTGGAGGCTATCATGGCAACGAGAACGGCCAAGATTTTTACGACCGGCCGCAGCCAGGCGGTCAGGCTCCCTGCGGAGTTCCGCTTCGAGGAGAGCGAGGTGTTCGTCCGTCGTGATCCGAAGACCGGCGATGTCATTTTGTCACGCAAGCCGGAGTCATGGGATGGTCTCTTTGAACTCTATGGCAAGGATCAGGTTCCGGACGATTTCCTGGGGCCTGACGACCGCCAGCAGCCTTCTCATGATCGTGATCCATTCGAAGGCTGGAAGGAATGACAGCCTGGATGCTCGATACCAATATGGTGAGCCATGTGATCAAGGGCGATCGGCCGGAGATCATCGAAAGGTTGGCCGCGCTTCCGATGGAGGACATCGTCATCTCATCGATCACCGAAGGGGAGCTGTTCTACGGTCTTGCCAAGCGAGGCTACCCGAAAGCGCTGTCGGAGCGGATCCGCCAATTCCTGCTCCGGGTCGACGTTCTGCCTTGGGATCACGATGTCACGCGAACTTATGGCGACCTGCGCGCTGCCTGCGAAGCCAAAGGCGTGATCCTGGCGCCCCTCGATATGATGATTGCCGCTCATGCCGTTGCAACTGCCGCAACCCTCGTCACGCGCGACAAGGCTTTTGCCCGCGTCTTGGAGCCTTTGAAGGTCGATGACTGGGCGAGTGAAGGAAGCTGAATCGTCCACGCCGCCTCTCATGCCTGGGAAACGCGGGTCGACGATCAGCAATTATCGGTGGTAACGAACACAAAGGCTTAGTAACTTACCGCCGCTGCAATAGCCCATGATCTCCAATCGACCAGTTTCAGCCTTTGCAGCGATCTTTCCCGGCGGCGGATAGCGCGGAGACGAGAGACCATGAGTGAAACGCGGCGCAAGCTGACGACGATCTTCTGTGCTGACGTGCAGGACTATACGCGGCTGATGGGGGCCGACGAGGAGGGGACGCTTGCGAGCCTGAAGCGCTGCCGGGAAGCGATGGGGCGCCTGATCGAAAGCCATGGCGGCCGCGTCGTCAATACCTGGGGCGACGGGCTGATCGCCGATTTCCCGAGCGTGGTCGAGGCGGTGCGTGCGGCCGTCGACACCCAGAACGAACTCGCGGGTTTCAACGCCCGCCGCCCGGCCGACGGTCGCATGCTCTTCCGCATCGGCATCAATCTCGGCGACGTGATCGTCGAGGGCGACGACATCTATGGCGACGGCGTCAATATTGCGGCGCGGCTGCAGACGTCGGCTGCGGCCGGCGGCATCGTGATATCGAGCACCGTCTACGACCAGGTCCGCAACAAGGTGGCTGTCGGTTTCGAGTTTCTCGGACCGCTTATGGTGAAGAACGTCGATGAAGGCGTGCCGAGCTACGCGGTAAAGATCGGCGATACCAGGGACGAGACGCCCCCTGCAGAACGATCCGGCTCCGCGCGGCCGCAGCCGGCGCCGGTTATGGCGGCCGCTAAGGCCGAGACAACCCCAGCACCGGGCGGACGCAGGCTGTATGGCGTGCTCGGCGTCATCGCCGGCGCCCTGATCGGTATCAATCTGCTGTCGTGGCAGGGCGTCTTCTGGGCGCGTTTTCCGGTGCTGGCGCTTGCCGTCGTCGCGGCGCTCGCCTGGAACCGCGACCAGACCCGGTTCAATCGCAAGATCACCTTGCTGGCGATCCTGGCGCTCGGCCTTGCCGGCATCAACCTCTTCACCTGGACGGGGCAGTTCTGGGCGATTTGGCCGATACTGGGCATTGCGGCCGTGATGGGCCTGCGGTGGTCGATGCGCCGATAGGCATCCAACCCGCATCCTCAGGGATTTTGTACGGTATCTTGCCCGACAATCGGCGGGATCAAAGACACGGGCGAGTGTTCATTCAAACAAAAGTGAGCGGCCGGGTTATTTCCATTCTTTGTTGATATTACAAATCGGTAATGCCGGCTGCTTATGCTTGCCGGTAAGCTGTAAACGCGCGATATTGTCGCATCAGACGGGAATCTCGATCCCGCAGCGCCTCTTTCGACCGACCCTGGTCCAACCTCGAGTCCCTCCGGAGACGTGAATGGCCTTCTGGAAGCAGTTTGTACTTTCGCTCATCGTCATTATTGCCGGCTTTGCCGCGTGGGTTTTCTTCGTGCCCGGCGCTGGCGATACGATGCGCGATGCAGGTATTCCAGACAGCATCGTTTCCAAGATCGCGCCGAAGGCCGAGGAGACGGCCGATGCCGACGCTCCGGCCCGGGCGCAAGGGCAGCAGCGTGGTGAGGGGCAGGGACAGGGGAACCGCCGCAATGGCGGCGGGCGCAACAACACCATTCTCGTCGCGACGCAGGCGGTCGTCCAGGGTATCGTCAACGACCGGCTGAATGCCATCGGCACGGGTGATGCGATCCGTTCGGTCGCGGTCACGCCGCAGGCATCGGGCACGATCCGCGAAATCCTCATCAAGTCGGGCGACAGGGTGAAGGCCGGCCAGGTGCTCGCCAAGCTCGACAGCGAGGAGCAGGTGATCGCCCGCGGCCAGGCTGATGTGGCGGTCAAGGCCGCCGTCGAGAAGTCCAATCTCTATCACAACATCAAGTCCAGCGTGTCGCGCATGGACGTATTCGATTCGGAGATCGCCGAGCAGGGCGCGCGGCTGCAGCTGCAGGCCGCCGAGCTCAATCTCGCCCGGCGCAACATCACCGCGCCGATCGACGGCATCGTCGGCATCGTGCCGGTCAACATCGGCGACAACGTCACGACGAGCATCCCGATCGTCACGCTCGATGACCGTTCGGAAATCCTCGTCGACTACTGGGTGCCGGAGCGCTTCGCCAATACGGTGTCGGTCGGCCAGCCGGTCGAGGCGATGTCTGTGGCAAGGCCGGGGCAGGTGTTTTCAGGCGTGGTCGAAGCCGTCGACAACCGCATCGATGCGGCAAGCCGCACGCTTCGCCTGCGCGCCCGGATCGACAACAGTTCCGATGAGCTGCGTGCCGGCATGTCCTTCAGTGTCAGCATGAAATTTCCCGGCGACAAATATCCGGCTGTCGACCCCGTCTCCGTGCAGTGGGATTCGCAGGGCTCCTTCGTCTGGCAGGTCAATGACGACAAGTCGCATAAGGTGCGGGTCAGCATCGTGCAGCGCAACCCGGATTTCGTGCTGGTCAAAGCCGATCTCAAGGATGGCGACGTGATCGTCACACAGGGACTGCAGCGCGTGCGTGAGGGTGGGGCGGTGCGCGTGAGCGCCGATGTCGCCGCGACTGCGGAGGTCGCCACGCAATGAACGTGACCGAGATTCATCAAGACAGGGCGTCGGGCAAGCAGAGCTTCACTGCACTTTTCGTTCGCCGGCCGATCCTGGCGCTGGTGTTCAACACGCTGATGGTCGTTGCGGGCCTTGCCGCCTATGTCGGCGTCGAGGTGCGCGAACTGCCCGATGTCGACCGTCCCGTCGTCACCGTGCGTACCACCTTCGACGGCGCATCGCCGCAGACGATCGACCAGGAACTGACCAAGGTGATCGAGGGGGCGGTCGCGCGCGTCAGCGGCCTGAAATCGATTTCGTCGACCTCTTCCTTCGGCCAGAGCCGGGTGACGCTGGAATTCTCGGATGCGATCGATCTCTCGGTCGCCGCCAACGACGTGCGTGACGCGATCGGCCGCATCACCCAGAACCTGCCGGATGAAGCGGATGCGCCGCAGATCGTCAAGGCGGACTCGGATTCCTCGGCGATCATGCGCCTTGCCGTCACCTCCACCAATCTCAACATGGACGATCTGACCCAGCTTGTCGAAAACGAGGTGATCGATCGCCTCGCCTCTGTCGACGGCGTTGCCGACGTCGAGGAATATGGCGACCAGGAGAAGGTCTTCCGCATCGATGTCGACCAGGGGGCGCTTGCCAGCCGCGGGCTGACCATCGGCGACCTGACGAAGGCACTCGATAATGCGGCACTCGACGTGCCGGCCGGCTCGCTGAAGAGCAATACGCAGGATATCGTGGTGCGCGCCACCGCCAACCTGCAGACCCCGGCGGATTTTTCCAACGTCATCCTGCAGGACCGCGTCAGGCTCGGCGATGTCGCGACGGTGATGCTTGGACCACGCGACGGCGAAACGGCGCTGCGCTCCAACGGCAAGCCGGGCATCGGCCTCGGCATCATCCGCCAGGCGCAGTCGAATACGCTGAACATATCGACGGGCATCAAGGCGGCCGTCGACCAGCTGTCGAAGACCCTGCCCGAGGGCACGACGATCGCCATCACCAGCGACGACGCCGTCTTCATCCAGGGTGCGATCCACGAAGTGGTGCTGGCGCTGGTGCTTGCCGCCGTCATCGTCACCGCCGTCATCTACCTCTTCCTGCGCGACTGGCGGGCGACGCTGATCCCGGCGGTCAGCATGCCGGTGGCGCTGATCGGCACGCTGGCGGCGATTTACATGGTCGGCTTCTCGATCAACATCCTGACGCTGCTCGCGATCGTGCTGGCGACCGGCCTCGTCGTCGACGATGCGATCGTGGTGCTCGAAAATATCGTACGCCGGCGCTCCGAAGGCATGGGGCCGCGCGCTGCCGCCGTGCTCGGAACGCGCGAGGTGTTCTTCGCCGTCATCGCCACGACGGCGACGCTGGCCGCGGTGTTCATTCCGCTCTCCTTCCTGCCGGGACAGGTCGGTGGCCTCTTCCGCGAATTCGGCTTCGTGCTCGCCTTCTCGGTCGGTCTGTCGTCGATCGTGGCGCTGACGCTGTGTCCGATGCTCGCCTCGCGCATGCTGACCAAACCGATGATCGAGGACCACGGCGCGCTCGGCCGCTTCGGCTCAGCGCTTGCCGATCTCTACAAATGGGCGCTGCACGGCTGTCTCAACGCGCCCTTCGTCGTCATCCTGTTCTCGGTGATCTTTGCCGGTGCGGCACTCGTCGCTTTCTCGACGGTGAAGAGCGAGCTGACGCCCGAAGAGGACCGGTCGATGGTGATGATGCGGCTGACGACGCCGCAGGGATCGAGCCTCGAATATACCCGCGACAAGATGCAGCTCGTCGAGGAATATCTGCAGCCGCTGGTCGACAGCGGCGACATCCGCAATATCTTCTCGATCTCCGGGCAGGGCGGTTCGCTGAACAGCGGCTTCATGGTGCTGACGCTCGCCCCCTGGGGAGAGCGTGACAGGACGCAGACGGAGATCGTCGGCGATATCAACCAGGCAGCCTCCAGGGTGCCGGCCCTGCGCGGCAATGCAATTTCCTCGAACAGCCTTCGCATCCGCGGCGCCGGCAGTGGTCTGCAGATGGCGCTGATCGGCAATGATCACGAGGCGCTGACGGCGGCGGCCGCCAAGCTGGTTCAGTTGCTCGAGGCCACCGGCCGGTATGATACGCCGCGCCTGACCAACGAGCCCAGCCAGGCGCAGGTATCGGTGGCAATCGATCGCGAGCGCGCCTCGGATCTCGGCATCGACATAACCGGGCTTTCGACGGCAATCCAATCGCTGCTCGAAGGACGTTCGGTGGTCGACGTCTTCGTCGACGGCGAATCCTATCCCGTGCTGTTGACCTCGACGACGCGGCCGATCGACGATCCGACCGACCTCGAGAACGTGTTCCTGAAGACCGGCGACGGCAAGATCGTGCCGATGTCGGTCATCGCCACGATGAAGGAAGGTTCGGTCGCGCCGCAGCTCAACCGCGAGCAGCAGCTCGCCTCCGTCGCGATCACCGCCGGCCTCAGGAACGGCATGTCGCTCGGCGATGCCGTCAGCCAAGTGACTGCGCTCGCCGAGCCGCTGCTGCCGCCAGGCTCCCGCCTGCTGCCACTGGCCGAGGCAGCGACGCTCGAAGAAAATTCGAGCGGCATGGCACTGACCTTCGGCTTCGCCATCGTCATCATTTTCCTGGTGCTGGCCGCGCAGTTCGAAAGCGTGCTGTCCTCGCTGATCATCATGTCGACGGTGCCGCTTGGTCTTGCCTGCGCCGTCTTCGCACTTGTTATCACCGGCTCCAGCCTCAACATCTACAGCCAGATCGGCCTGGTGCTGCTCGTCGGCGTCATGGCGAAGAACGGTATCCTGATCGTCGAATTCGCCAATCAGCTGCGCGACCGGGGCGAGGATGTGCGGTCCTCGATCGAGAAGGCCTGCGCGCTGCGTCTTCGGCCCGTGATGATGACGATGATCGCCACCATCCTCGGCGGCGTGCCGCTGGTCTTTGCCCATGGCGCCGGTGCCGAAGCACGCGTTGCGCTCGGCTGGGTGATCGTCGGCGGCCTCGGCTTCGCGACGCTTGTGACGCTGTTCATCACGCCGGTTGCCTATCTGCTGCTTGCCCGCTTCGCCAAGCCGCACGCCCACGAGGAAGCGCGCCTGCACGAGGAGATGTCGATCGCCACACGGCCGCGCGCCGCACCCGACGACGAGCAGCTGCAGGCCGCCGAATAAGGTTTTATCCGATTACGAAACGCCGCCGGCCAACCTCGTCCGGCGGCGTTTCTTATGGTGTATGAAACCTTGCAAAATTAGCTAAATTACTTCTGAAGTTTAGCCGTTTGTTAAGCATAAACGGCAATGATTGTGACCAGTAACCGACTGGTCTTCTTCTTTTCTTGAAGGCTGCGATGCGCTGGAGTTCCAGCGACCCCGGACATGAATGTCCGTGCGGCACGGTTCATTTTTAGTTCAGTTTGCGTCTGTTGTGTTTTGGAGTTTAGTCCCGTGAGTATTTATCAGCGCGTCTCCGTGGATGCGGCGCTTTATGTGCTGCGCGATATCAATCGGAATATGACGGTCACGCAAAACCACATCACGACGGGTATGCGTGTCGCAAAAGCCAGCGACAACGCCGTCTACTGGTCGATCGCCACCACCGCGCGGACCGACAATAAAGCCGTTTCGGCCATCCAGGATGCGCTCGGCATGGCCGCAGCGACGATGGGAACGGCCTATACCGGCGTTCAGAGCGTCATCGACGTCGTCTCCGAAATCAAGGCGAAGCTGGTTGCCGCGACCGAAGACGGCATCGACAAGAACAAGATCAACGAAGAGATCAAGCAGCTGCAGGAGCAATTGCGCAGCGTTTCGGAATCGGCGACCTTCAACAGCGACAACTGGGTGGTCCTCACCAACGATGCGACGCCGACGCAGCCGCGCCAGATCCCGGCCTCGTTCATCCGCAACGCCGACGGCACGATCTCGATCGGCATGCTGAGCTACCATATCGACAACACGCCCGTCGGGGCGACGACCTCCAAGGACGCGCGCTACCTGATCGACGACCGCGCCACCGGTTCCGGCGAATACGGGGTGCTGACATCGGCCTATTTCGCCACCGAACTCGGTGCTGCGCAAAATTACGTGCTGATGACGAGCAAGAACGGCACCACCACCGGGCAGGTGGCGATCTCGGTAACATCAAGCACGACGCAGGGCCAGATCGGCCAGATGATCAGCGTCGTCGATGCCGCGCTGACGCAGCTGACGACGGTCGGTTCGGCCTTCGGCGCGCTGGAAAAGCGCATCAACCTGCAGAACGACTTCGCCACGAAACTGCACGACAACATCACCGCCGGCATCGGCCGGCTTGTCGATGCCGACATGGAGGAGGAGTCGAGCAGGCTGCGGGCTTTACAAACGCAGCAGCAGCTCGGCCTGCAGTCGCTGAACATCGCCAACGCGACTTATGACACGATGCGGCAGTTGTTCCAGAATTTCTAAGAGGGCGACTCCACTCTTCTCATTCCTGGACGAGCACAGGAATAAGGGAGGAGAAGTGGGCGCTCCAACACGCGCTATGGAGACGTCAGTCGATGACGGCAATCGTAATGAACGCCACCATCGGGCTGAAGGCCGCAATGGCAGGCACGCCTTATGCCTATGGAGGCGCAGGAGCGGTCATCCGCTAAAACTGGTGATATCAGCGCATTCCCGCAACATGGCTGTGTTTCGACGTCCGAATTTGCCCTATCAGGAGAACATCTTCATTTTCTTGCCGCAATCCTTGCCATTTGCTCGCATTAGTCGAACGGAGACCGTCCTGTCCATGATCAAAAAATTCATACTTCTCGCTATTGCCGCTAGCTATCTCAGCGCCTGCACGACGACCGATCCCTATACCGGTGAACAGAAGGTTTCCAATACGGCCGGCGGCGCGGCGCTTGGCGCGCTGGGCGGTGCTCTCGTCGGCGTGGCTGTCGGCGGCGGCGGCCACGGCAAGCGCAATGCGGCGTTGATCGGCGCGGGCGTCGGCGCTCTCGCCGGCGGCGCGATCGGCAATTACATGGATCAGCAGGAATCCGAGCTTCGCGCCCAGCTCGAAGGCACCGGCATTTCGGTGACCCGCAACGGCGACAACATCATCCTCAACATGCCGTCGAACATCACCTTCGACGTCGATCAGGACGCGGTGAAGCCGGGCTTCTATCCGACGCTGAATTCGGTGGCGATCGTGTTGCGCAAGTTCAACCGCACGCTGATCGACGTCAACGGCCATACGGATTCAACCGGCAGCCTGCAGCACAATCAGGACCTGTCGCAGCGCCGCGCACTTTCGGTCGCCGATTATCTCGGCGGCCAGGGCATCGACCAGCGCCGCGTCTCCGCCGTCGGCTTCGGTCCGTCGCAACCCGTTGCTTCCAATGCGAGCGAGGCCGGCCGCGCGCAGAACCGCCGCGTCGAGATCCAGATCGCGCCGATCACGCAGGGCTGATTCTGGCTCATACCGTTTGCGGAAAGGCCAGGTGACGCCCGGCCTTTTTCGTCAGTGCTGCATCGTCGCGCCCTTGGTGATCTTGTCGACGATCTTCTTTTCGGCGCGCAGGGCGATGCCGACCACCTTGGCGTCTTCGGGCGCAAATTCTGCGAAGACGGCGCGGTTGGCCGCGTCGTGGCCGGTCGCAAACATCTCCTCGATAAACAGCGAGCTGGTGATATCGCGCTCCAGCGCGCGGCGGTGAACGGCTGATATGGTAGCCTCGTCGGCGGAGAGCACGATGATCGGCTGGATCGATAAGGGATTGTAGAGATTGCCGGCGCGGTCCCTGTAGGCTTCACCGATGATCTCGGGATGCCGGCCGGCGATGCCCGTCATCAGGAAGGCGGTGACGTTCAGCTTCTGCCAGCCGGCAAGATTGTTTCGCAGGACGACGGCAATTTTGGTATCAAACATCGGACGGTCTTTCACCTATCTACGGGTTATGGAGTATCGGGCGCGTTGAACCAGGACTTACATCCGAAGGTCTTCGAAGGTCTTGAACGTTTGTGCGCGGGACCATCCGGCAACGCCATCCTGGCTGCGCCAGCCTTTCCCGGCATCGAGCGCATCGAGGCGCAGTTCTCAGGCAATGCTTTCGAGCCGCACCGGCACGACACCTATGCACTCGGCGTGACTCTGAAGGGAGTTCAGACCTTCCGCTATCGCGGCGAGCGGCGCTTCAGCCTGCCGGGACAGGTGATCGTGCTGCACCCCGATGAGGAGCATGACGGCGGGGCGGGGACGGAGGATGGGTTGCAGTACCGTATGCTCTACCTGGAGCCGTCGCTGCTTCTTGAATACCTGAAGGCGGATGGCGTCGGCCTGCCTTTTGTCGAGGAACCCGTGATCGCCGATCCGGCGCTGGCGGGCGTGCTGCTGGCGGCTCTCGGCGAACTCGACCGCGAACTGGACGCGCTTTTCGTCGACGATTTCGTATCGCAGGTGGCGGGCGGGCTGACACGGCATGCGCGCCTGCCGCCGCGGCCGCTGGGCCTCGTCGCCTGGCGGCAAGCGAGGGCGGCACGGGATTATCTCGAGGCGCATGCGACCCGTGCAGTGAATTCCGGCGAGCTTGAGGCGGTGACGGGTCTCGACCGTTTTGCGCTGTCGCGGCATTTCCGGGCAGCCTTCGCCACCAGCCCGCATCGCTACCTCCTGATGCGTCGGCTGCAGCGGGCGCGGGCGATGATCGGTGCGGGCGAGGGGATTTCCGAGGTGGCGGCGGCGACCGGCTTTGCCGACCAGAGCCATCTCAACCGCCATTTCAAGAAGGCCTATGGCATGACGCCCGGCCAATGGGCAGCACTCGCGCACAACCCCAAGCAGGGCACTAGACGGGGTTTTCCGCAAGGCCGGAACGGCGTGCGATGAAGCGGGCGAGCATCGGGCCGATCATCAGGATCACCAGGAAACGGCCAGTCTGCATCGCCATCACGAAGGGCACGTCGACATCGCTGGAGGCGGCGATGATGGCGACGGAATCGGCGCCGCCGGGGCTGGTAGCCAGATAGGCGGTCAGCGGATCGATGCCGGCCAAGACGTGAAGCGCCACCGCCATGCAGCCGCAGAGCGCCATCAGCAGCACGATGCAGGCCGATACCCTCGGCAGGGCGCGCGCCACGTGCTTGAGGATCGAGCGGGTGAAACGCAGGCCGATGCTCCAGCCGACCAGTGCATAGGCGATGGCGAGCAGCCACATCGGTAACTCAATTTTCAGGAGGCCCATGCCCTGCAGCAAGGCGCCGAGAAAGAGCGGCACGATGATCGTGCCCCCCTGGAGGCGCAGGCGCCGGACGCCATAGGCACAAAAGGCAGCAAAAGCCATCGTCGCTGCAAAGGCCGGCCAGTCGATCTCGGGAAAGAGGACGGGCGGCGGCGGCTCGGCGCCGTCGGCTGCCACCCACAGGCGCGAGACCACAGAGGCGCCGACGGCGACGAAGACGACGCGCAGATACTGCATGAAGGCGACGAGACGGGCATCGGCGCCATAGGCTTCCGACATGATGACCATGGCGGAGGCGCCGCCCGGCGAGGAACCCCAGACCGCAGTCGTCCCCGGCAGCACCTGCCAGCGCGTCAAAAGCCAGCCGAGGCCGGTGGCGATGGCGATGACCGAGAAGATGAACAGCAGAAAGAGCGGTGCGTCCTTCGCCATGGTGCCGAGAATGTCAGGGGTGATGGTGCGCGCCATCATCAGGCCGACCAGGACCTGGCCGAACTGCAGCGGCCAGAAGGGCACGCGAAGCTTTCCCTTGCCGACGGTCAACGCCAGTGCGATTGCCGCGACCATCGGTCCGATCAGCAGCGAGGCCGGCAGCGCGAAGAGTTCGAGGAAGACGACGAGAGTGGTCGAAAGTGCCAGCAGCAGCGCCCATTTCGGCAGGCCGGCATCCCGCAGCAGGCGGCTCGCGTCGCTGAATGACATGATCTCCGTATCTTTCCTAGAACAGGATGATTTTAGGCCGGGGCGGCCAAAATCTGAATCCTGCTCTAATTAAATAGTTAGAGCATGACCGGCGCGAACCCTTAAGGGCTGAAGATGGGAAGAGGCTCCGGCATGACGAAGAGAGGCCGGCTACAAGGGCCGGCTGGCGCGGGTCCGGTATAGGCGGGCGCGAGGCGGGGGGTCAATTGCGAAATCTGGCTTCTGGGGGCCCTGGAATGCGAAACTGAATCATGCGACGACTTCAAGTCGTTGTTTTTATGCATGTCATCATTCCAAAAGCGCTGAACGGTTTCGGGCTGGGTGTCTCAGAAACGTACATGGCCGACGAGAAAGTCGAGCAGTGCGCGTACGCGCGCCGGCAGCGGGCCGCCCTGGCCCATGTAGACGGCGTAGAACTCCTCGAGATCGCCGGGATTGGCCTCTTCGAGTACCGGCACCAGGCGGCCGGCATCGATATCGGCGCGCAAGGTGAAGGCGGCGAGCCGGGCAAGGCCGGCGCCTGACAAAGCGAGGTGGCGCATGGCTTCGCCGTCTTCCACCTGCAGGCCCGGGGTGATCGGGATCATCACCGTTTCGCCGTCCTCGCGCAGAGGCCAGCCCTCGATGGCGCGGGCGTAAGAAAAGCCGATGCGGCAATGGCGGCGGAGATCGGCGATCGTGCGTGGTTTGCCATGACGCGAGAGATAATCCGGCGATGCGACGATGATCTTGCCGGTGGCGCCGACCTTGCGGGCGATCAGGCTGGAATTCTTCAAGGGGCCGGCGCGGATTGCGACATCGGCGCGCTCCTCCATCAGGTCGACTATCCTGTCGGTATGAGAAATATCCAGCGTCACGGCCGGATGAAGCGCCATGAAGGCCGGTACGAGCGGCGCCAGCACATGGTTGCCGAAAGAGCCGCTGGTGTTGATGCGGATGCGGCCTGAGGCCTGTTCACCTGTCGAGGCCTGACGTTCAGCCTCGGCGATATCGGCAAGGATGGCGACGCAGCGCTCATAGAAGGCACAGCCTTCCGGCGTCAATTGCAGCCTGCGGGTGGAGCGGTTGACGAGGCGGGCGCCGAGGCGCGTCTCCAGCCGAGCGACGAGTTTGCTGACAGCCGACGGCGTCATGCGCCGGGCCGCGGCGGCCGCGGAAAAGCCACCGCGCTCGACGACGCTGACGAAGACTTCCATTTCGCCGGAGCGATTGATGTCTTGACGGCTCATGATGAATTCAAGTCACAGATGATTTGCTTGTAGGCAATCTATATCATCGGGCGACCAAGGTCTATCTCATAGGAAATACAGGAGACAGATCCATGGACTACAGAAATCTCGGCGCTTCCGGACTCAGAGTACCGGTTTTGAGCTTCGGCGCCGGCACATTCGGCGGCAGCGGCCCACTGTTCGGCGCCTGGGGCAATACCGATGCCGAGGAAGCGCGGCGGCTCGTCGACATCTGCCTCGAAGCCGGCGTCAATCTCTTCGACACGGCCGACGTCTATTCGGCCGGCGCGTCCGAGGAGGTGCTCGGCCAGGCGATCCGTGGCCGGCGCGACGCTGTGCTGATCTCGACGAAGACGGCGCTGCCGATGGGCGAGGGGCCGCAGGACTGGGGAACGTCGCGGGCGCGGCTGATCCGCGCGACCGAGGATGCGCTGCGCCGGCTCGGGACCGACTATATCGACCTCCTGCAGCTTCATGCTTTCGATGCCTCGACGCCGGTCGAGGAGGTGCTGTCGACGCTCGATGGGCTCGTTGCAGCAGGCAAGATCCGCTATGTCGGCGTTTCCAATTTTGCCGGCTGGGAACTGATGAAGTCGCTCGCCGCCGCCGAGCGCCACGGTTATCCGCGTTATGTCGCCCATCAGGTCTATTATTCGCTGGCAGGGCGCGATTACGAATGGGAGCTGATGCCGCTCGGCGCCGAACAGGGTGTGGGAGCTCTCGTCTGGAGCCCGCTTGCCTGGGGACGGCTGACCGGCAAGATCCGCCGCGGTCAGCCGCTGCCCAAGGCAAGCCGGCTGCACGAGACGGCGCAATACGGCCCGCCCGTCGACGACGAGAAGCTGTTCGACATCGTCGAGGTCCTGGACGCCATCGCAGGTGAGACCGGTCGGACGGTGCCGCAGATCGCCATCAACTGGCTGCTTAACCGGCCGACGGTATCGAGCGTCATCATCGGAGCCCGCAACGAGGAGCAGCTCAGGCAGAACCTCGGCGCGGTCGGCTGGAGCCTGTCGAGGGAGCAGATTGAAAGACTCGACGCGGTCAGCACCGTGACGGCGCCCTATCCCTATTTTCCCTATCGGCGGCAGGAGGGTTTTGCACGGCTCAATCCGCCGATTGTCTGAGGTGCGAGGGCGGCGGACTTGGCTATAGCAACCGCCCTATAACAAAAGGGGAATGAAATCTTCTGCCAATCTTAACTGGACAGCCGCTTTGACTTGCCGCATACCCAGCCTGACCTGCAGGACACGATATGGTTTCTGCGGAATGGCAGGGAGATCAAAGGCATGGCGCTGAAGGACGCGAAGGCGGGCACACGCAACGAGGCGGGGATTGCCGCGGTGCTCGGCATTCTCAAGCAGAGCTTTGGCGAGCGTTTCCAGACCGGCCAGTCCTTCCGCGAACAGCATGCCCATACGACCACCTATATTCCGCCGCAACTGCCCGACGGGGTGCTTTTCGCCGAGAGCGCTGAGGATGTGAAGGCGGCGGTCAATGCCTGTGCGACCCACAAGGTGCCGGTAATCGGTTTCGGCGTCGGCACCTCGCTGGAGGGGCAGGTCAATGCCGCCAATGGCGGTATTTCGATCGATTTCAGCCGCATGAACCGGGTGATCGAGGTCAATCCCGAAGATCTCGACTGCACCGTAGAACCGGGTGTGACACGCGAGGCGCTGAACATCCACCTGCGCGATACCGGCCTGTTCTTCCCGATCGATCCCGGCGCCAACGCCTCGATCGGCGGCATGGCCTCGACGCGGGCCTCCGGCACCAATGCCGTGCGCTATGGAACGATGAAGGACAATGTGCTTGCCGTCACCGCCGTCACTGCCAATGGCGAGGAGATCCGCACGGCCCGGCGCGCCCGCAAGTCCTCGGCGGGCTACGATCTGACGCGGCTCTTCGTCGGCGCCGAGGGCACGCTTGGCATTCTGACCTCGGTGACGCTGCGCCTGCAGGCGATCCCCCAGAAGATTGCCGGAGGGGCCTGTGCCTTTCCGAGCATCAAGGCCGCCTGCGATGCCGTCATCATGACGATCCAGATGGGCATTCCGGTGGCGCGTATCGAGTTGCTCGACACGGTACAGATGCGGGCCTGCAACGCCTATTCCAAGCTTTCCTATGCCGAAAGCCCGACGCTGTTCCTCGAATTCCACGGCACCGACGAGACGGTGCCGCTGCAATCGGCAGCCTTTGCCGAGATCGCGGCGGAATGCGGCGGCGGCGAATTCCTATGGACCGCCAATGCCGAGGAGCGGACGAAGCTCTGGAAAGCGCGCCACGACGCCTATTGGGCTGCAAGGGCGCTGGCGCCCGGGCTTGCCGCACTTTCGACCGATGTTTGTGTTCCGATATCGAAGCTTGCCGATTGTGTTTCCGAAACGCAGGCGGATATCGAGGAGCATGGGCTGCTGGGGCCGATCGTCGGCCATGCCGGCGACGGGAACTTCCATGTGCTGCTGTTGTTTGATGACAAGAGCACCGAAGGCGTCGCCGTGGCCGAGAGCTTCGTGCAGCGACTCAACCAGCGGGCGCTCGAAATGGACGGGACTTGCACCGGTGAACACGGGATCGGGCAAGGCAAGATGGCGTTTCTGGAACAGGAGCTCGGCGGCGCGGTGGATCTGATGCGACAGGTGAAACAGGCGCTCGATCCGGACGATATCTTCAATCCCGGCAAGATTTTCCACCATGGCTGAAAACGGAACATTCTCATGAAGTTGGGCCTTGCCCCCTGCATGAATAGCGCTAGAACAAGATGATGTTGGGGCCGGCTCGCCCTGAAATCTGAATCCTGTTCTCAAATAAAGAGTTAGAGCATGATGTCGTCCGAAAACCGCTCACACTTTGCGGCATCATGCTCTGGTGTCGGCAACAGAATCCCGAATGGAGACGCTTTGCATTGGTAGGCCGGTTCCTCGTCTTTCTGGGGGGAGTGATCGTCGTAGTGCTGTTTGTGGCGCTGCTTGCGCCGCTGTTCATCGACTGGACGGATTTCCGCAAGAATTTCGAGGATCAGGCAAGCCGCATCATCGGCAAGAAGGTCACCGTCTACGGCACGGTGGATGCACGCCTGCTGCCGTTCCCGTCGGTGACGCTGCATGACGTGCGCGTCGGCCAGGAAGCGGACGGCACGCCGATCGTCAAGGTCGAGCAGTTCTCCATGGATGCGGAGCTTGCACCTTTCCTGTCGGGTGAAGCGCTGATCTTCGACATGCGCGTCGTCAATCCGAAGGTGCGCTTGAGATTGCTCAAGGACGGCACGCTCGACTGGATGCGCGGCAGCCGCGCGGAAATACCGGCAAGGACGGTCGTTCTCGAAAACGTGCATGTCAGCGGCGGCGAGGTCGAGTTCATCGACGATCAGTCGGGTCGCTCGCGTCGCATCACCGGCCTCAACGCGGAAATGTCGGCAAAGTCGCTGGCTGGTCCGTGGCGCATCGAGGGCGACGCAGCGCTGGACGGCGAGCACGGCGGCTTCTCGATCTCGAGCAGTCAGCCGGACGAGAAGGGCGTGCTGCGCATGCGCACGAGGCTTTCGCCGGACAAACACCCTGTCAGCGTCGATCTCGATGGCGAACTGAAGCTCGTCGACAGCAAGCCGAACTATCAGGGCCAGCTTTCGGCTGCGATCGAAATCCGCAACAGCGCCAAGCCCGCCAACAAGAAAGAGCAGCCGCCGCGCGTCAAGGGCCGCTTCGAGCTCACCAATGAACGCATCCGCATTCCCGAATACCGGATGGAGATCGGCCCTACGGACGATCCCTATGTCATAACCGGCGAGGCGACGCTCGATACTGGCAATGCGCCGGAATTCCTGCTGACCGCCGTCGGGCAGCAGATCGACGTCAACCGCATCGGCAATCAGGGGTCAGCCGGCAAGACGACGCGGGATCCAGCTGTTTCGGCGCGCCAGCGGCTGAATTCGCTGATCGATATCGTCGCGCAGGTGCCGATCCCGCAGGTGCCGGGCAAGGCGAGCGTCAAGCTGCCGGCGATCGTCGCCGGCGATACGACGCTGCGCGACGTGCAGCTGGAGCTCGAACCGGCCGGCACCGGCTGGATGATCGACAGCGCCACCGGCACGCTGCCGGGGCGCACGCAGGTGGAGGGCAAGGGTAAGCTCCTGCTTCAGGGCGAACCTTCGTTCAACGGCCAGATCGTGGTGGCCTCCAGCCAGCCGACGGGGCTTGCCTCCTGGCTTGCCGGCTCGGTCGATCCGGCCCTCCGGCAATTGCGGCAGGCGGGCTTTTCCGCCAATGTCAGCCTGACGCATGAACTGCAGCGTTTTGAAAATCTCGAGATTGCCATGGGACCGGCGACGCTGAAGGGTCGGCTGGAGCGCCAGGCGATCTCCGGCCAGACGCCGACGCTGTCGGTGGCGCTGAACGGCGATACGCTCGATCTCGACGCGCTGCAGGCGCTGAGCGGGCTGATGACCGGCCAGGATTCCGGCGACAACGTGCTCGACCACAAGATCGCCGCCCAGCTCAAGGCCGACAAGTTTACCGCCTTTGGCGTCAGTGCCGAGAATGTCGAGACCACCTTTACGATCGCCGATGGCGCGCTTGCCGTCGACCGGCTGTCGATCAAGAATATCGCCGGCGCCGAACTGACGGCAACGGGCGGGGCGGAAGGCTCGCTGCTCGATTACAAGGGTGCGGGCGAAATCACCTTCAAATCGGCCGATCCCGGCGGCTTCTTCACCATGTTGCGCGAGCACCTGCCGCATCACCCGGTGCTCGACCGTCTGGTGCGCAACGCCGGCTGGTACGGCAATACGGCATTGCGCGGCGCGCTGACGCTCGGCGGCGACGAGGGCGACGCGTTAACGGTGACGCTTGCCGGTGTGGCGAACGGCAGCCGCGTCAATCTCGATTACCGCATGTCCGACCTCTTGGCGCTGACCGGCAACGGCACGACGAGCCTTGAGGCGACGCTCGAAAATGCCGTGCCATCAGTCCTGTTCGGCCAGGCCGGGCTCGACCCGCTGCCGGTCGATGTCGGGCCCAACGGCCGCCTGACGCTGAAGGTGAAGGCATCGGGCAGCGATCCCGCCGACGCGGCGCTGACCTTTGCGACCGACCGGACCTCGTTCATGGCCAACGGCAAGGTCGACGTCCGGCCGGAGACCTTCATGAACGGCCAGATCGCGCTTTCGCTCGACAGCGCCGATATCGACCCCTATCTCATCATGAACGGCATCGCCCTGCCGCAGACCGGAACCGGGCTGCCGTTCGGCCTGCAGGTCAATGCCGCCGTCGACGGCGACAAGATCGTCTTTTCGGATATCAAGGGGCATGCGGCCGACAACGAATTTTCGGGTGCACTGACCTTCGACCGGAAGGCTGCGAAGACGACCGCGAGCGGCGGGCTGACACTCTCCAAGGCCGATGCCGGCTGGCTCGGCGAGGCGGTGTTCGGCCAGATCGTCGATCCCGCCAACGGTCAGCTGACCACGGCGCCGCTGGGGCTGCCCATCTTCAAGGATCTCGACGTCAACGTGAAGCTGGCGGCCAAGCAGTTCTGGCCCGGCCTGCCGGAAACGGCGGTGTCGGACTTCACCAGCAATGTCACCTACAAGGGCGACGAGCTGCAGCTCAACGACATGGCCGGGAACTGGGATGGCGGAAAGCTCTCCGGCAATCTGCTGTTCACCAATGCCAGCGGCACAGGTTTCCTGCAGACGAAGCTTGCGCTTGCCGATTCCGATCTTTCCGGCGTCGTCTGGCTGCGCGACGGCGCGCCGATCGCCAACGGGAAGTTCGGATTGTCGCTGTCGATGGAGGCCTCGGGCAAGACGATCGGCGAGATCGCCAGCTCGCTCAATGGTTCGGGCGAACTGAGGCTCGGCGATACCAGCATACGCGGGTTGAACCTTGCCATCTTGCCGCCGCTGCTTGCCGCGACCGATACGATGCAGGAGCAGATCAATGCCGGCAAGGTGCATCCGATCATCGAGACGCTGCTCAGCAACGGTGAGGCGAAGCTGCCACCACTCGGCATCCCCTTCAATATCGCCGACGGGACGCTGAGGGTGCAGAATGTCACCGTCGCCAACGATCTCGCCCGCATCACTGCCGATGCGCAGATCGCGCTGCCGGAAGAGCGGATCAGCGCGACACTAGGTGTCGGGTTCAATCCTGGCACGGAAGCGCTTTCCGGCGCCGAGCCGGCGCTTCGGCTGAATTTTTCCGGCATGCTGCCGTCGCCCGGCAAGACGATGGATGTGACCGATATCACCAGCTATCTGTCGCTGCGCGCCTTCGAACGCGAGCGCCGGCGTGTCGAGCGGCTGCAGGCAGTCGTGCTCGAAAAACAGCGGCTGCGCCGCGAGGTGGCGCTTTACCGGTTCAACGACGCCGAGCGCATCAAGGCGGCCGAGATCGAGCGGCAACGGCAGGCAGAGGAAGAGCGGCTGCGCGCGCTGGCGCAGAAAGCCGCCGCTGAGAAGGCTGCTGCCGAGGCGGAGGCCGCACGCGCGGCGGAAGCCAAAGCGAAGGCGGATGCGGATGCGGATGCGCAGGCGAGGGCGGCGGCCGAGGCGGAAGCAGCACGGCGCAGCGGGCAAGTGCAGCCCGGTCCGCTCAATTTCGACCAGTTGCCGGGCGTTCAGGCGCAGTGAAAGCGCATAGAATTTGATTCATGCAAGACGCTTCAGGCTTTTGTTTTCATTGATGTCATCCCAAATCGCTACGCGATTTTGAGCGGCGTACATCAAGCCTTGTGGCTGGCGGCGGCCTTCAGCCAGGAAAGCACATGCAAGCGCAGCGCCGAGGACAGGTTGCTGTCCGGCGGGCGGTGGTCGTCGATTTCGGAGATCAGGGCGGCGAGCGGTATCGAACGGGCTCCGGCAATCGTCTTCAGCTCGGCCCAGAACTCGTCCTCCAGCGAGAAACTGGTGCGATGGCCGTGCAATGTCGCCGAATGCTTGCGAATCATGGAGCCTTCACATCCCGGATAGAGCACAGCGCGTCCGAGACGACGCGCTCAAGACTCTCCATCAAATTAAGGGTGGGTTGGCAGATCGCTTCAAGGAAAGTGCGCAAGTGGCTGATCGCATCCATTCCGGCTTTCACGCGTTGCGTGAAACCGTCACGCGCCGTCGTCATCTTTCTCGATCCGGCCGTCGCGATGGGCTTTGTCGGCCTTGTCGTTCAGGCTGCGGGTCAGCTGTTTCTCGGCCTTGGTGCGGCCGAAGGTGACGCGGTTCTGTTCGGCCTGCTTCTCCTTTTCGGAGCGAGCCTGCTTCTTGCGGAACTGGCGCAGATTGACGATTTCGGCGCTCATGCGGTTGCCTGGACCCTCACGAAAAAGGGAGGCTTGGCCTCCCTTCAAATCACTGCTTCTTGCGGAAGGAGTCGAGCGAGACGACGGAGCCCGGTTTCTTCTCCTCGCCGTCGGCGGGTTTTGCGCCTGCGGCGTCATCGGGCTTTCCGGCCGCATCCACCGGATAGGCGGTGATTTCGCCGGACGGCAATTCCTCGCCATCGGCGAGCGGTACGTCGAATTCAAGCTCGAAGTTGACGGAGGGATCGTAGAAGCCGCGGATCGCATTGAATGGAATGACCAGCTTTTCCGGAACGTCCGAGAAGGAAAGACCGATCTCGAAATGCGTCTCGGTGATCTTCATGTCCCAGAACTGGTGCTGGATGACGATGGTCATCTGCTCGGGGTATTTCGACTTCAGGTGCTGGGAGATACGCACGCCGGTGGCGCCCGTGAGGAAGGTGATGAAGAAGTGATGATCACCGGGCAGACGGCCCGTCGCTGCGACTTCCGCCAAAACCTTGCGGATGACGCCGCGAAGTGCATCCTGTGCCAGAATGTCGTAGCGGATATGATCCTGCCCCATGCTTTTCCTGTCTTTCGTCGGTTCGGAAGTCTTTTCACAAGGTTATATGCCACGTCCGGGCGCCTTGGGAAAGACCGGAGCCGAGTCACGTTTTTAAGCAGCATACATGATTTCGGCGGCAGGGAGAAGGTGAAGGCTTCTGTTGCCAGGTGCCTTCGGACCCCGCCTAGAGGTGCGAACCACTAGGACTTTGATTGAAGTGTCACACCGCGATTAAGCAGCGAGACGAGCTTCCGCATAGTTGTCGTTTGCAACTACAATTTTAGCCCGATAACGGCGGTACAATGCCGAGCAAAAAGACGATCTTTACACCCTTGTCGATCCTGTTTCGCCCCCATCAAAAGCCGGCCTTTAAGGCCGCCGGTTTTTGGTGGAGGCGCCGGGTACCGCCCCCGGGTCCAATAGGTTTATTACACCGCTCATTTATCGCCATAGCCGACCCGAAAGCCGGCAAGGCTGATATAGTGGTTTCCTCAGCCCAAGGAAAGGGCAAACGTCATAAAAGCGTTATGCGACCCATCAGAAACATTGGGAAAATGCCCGCCGGTGATTGGTTTCCCGGTTCCGAAGGCTTAAATTGGCCGAAACGGAATCAGCGCGACATGAAGCAATATCTCGATCTCTTGAATCATGTGATGGAAAAGGGCTCCGACCGGGGCGACCGCACCGGCACCGGCACGCGCTCGGTCTTTGGTTACCAGATGCGTTTCGACCTCGAAGAAGGCTTCCCCGTCCTTACCACGAAGAAGCTGCATCTGCGCTCGATCATCCACGAGCTTCTCTGGTTCCTGAAGGGCGAGACGAACATCCGCTATCTCAAGGAGAACGGCGTTTCGATCTGGGACGAATGGGCCGATGAAAACGGCGATCTCGGGCCGGTCTACGGCGCCCAATGGCGCTCTTGGCCAGCGCCCGACGGCGGCCATATCGACCAGATCGCCAATCTCGTCAAAGGCATCGTCAACAATCCGATTTCGCGCCGCCACATCGTCTCGGCCTGGAATCCGGCCGAGGTGGACGAAATGGCGCTGCCGCCGTGCCATTGCCTGTTCCAGTTCTATGTGGCTGACGGCAAGCTTTCCTGCCAGCTCTACCAGCGCTCGGCCGATATCTTCCTCGGCGTGCCGTTCAACATCGCCTCCTATGCGCTGCTGACGATGATGGTGGCTCAGGTGACCGGGCTGAAGCCCGGCGATTTCGTCCACACGCTCGGCGACGCCCATCTCTATCACAACCATTTCGACCAGGCGAAGCTGCAGCTGGCGCGTCGGCCGAAGCCGCTGCCTTTCATGCGCATCAAGCCTGATGTGAAGGACATTTTCGGCTTCACCTTCGACGATTTCGAGCTGATCGGCTACGAGGCCGATGCCAGCATCAAGGCGCCGATCGCCGTCTGATCCGGGATATTTCATGGCCGACATTCGCAGGACCATTATCGCCGCGGTTGCCCGCAACGGCATTATCGGCCGCGACGGCGATATGCCGTGGCGGCTTTCGAGCGATCTGAAGCGCTTCAAGGCGCTGACATTGGGAAAGCCTGTCGTGATGGGCCGCAAGACTTACGATTCGATCGGCAAGCCACTGCCGGGACGGCCGAACGTCGTCATTTCGCGGCAAGCGGCGATAGACCATCCCGATGTCTCCATGGCCCATTCGCTGTCCGAGGCGATGACGGTGGCCGACAGGCTGGCGCTCGAAACTGGCGTCGACGAGATCTGCATTATCGGCGGCGGGCAGGTCTACGCGCAGGCGATCGGTCTTGCCGACCGGATGTGCATCACGCATGTCGAGGCCGATCTCGACGGAGACGCGTCGTTTCCCGCGATCGATCCCGACATCTGGCAGGCGGGGGAGGTGATCGCGGTGCCGGCTGGCGAAAAGGACAGTTATCCCACACGTTTCATCGTCTACGAACGCCGTTACGCCTGAAAATGAACTATTTTCCAATTAAATTGACCAAGTTTCTCACGCTGCGTTGAAAGCCGATGCGCTGATACCTATAACGGTCACCAACGCGTCCGCCGGCCAGCCCCCACGGTTTCGGATGCGTGGAGACTTAACGAACAACGAGGTTTTGATGCCCTGGAGCAATCAGAATGGCGGCGGCGGCCCTTGGGGCGGCGGCGGCGGTAATAATCAGGGACCATGGGGACAGGGGCCGAACCGGCCGCGCGGTGGCGGCGGCAAGGGCGGACCGCCTGATCTAGAAGATATTATCCGGCGCGGCCAGGACCAGCTGCGCAACATCATACCCGGCGGCTTCAACGGCGGCGTGGCAGTGATCGTCGCGGCGATCGTCGCGGTCTTCTGGCTGATCCAGTGCATTTATGTCGTGCAGCCGGACGAACGCGGCGTCGAGCTGCGGTTCGGCACGCCGAAGGACGAGATTTCCATGCCGGGCCTGCATTTCCACTTTTGGCCGATGGAAACAGTGGAGACGGTCAAGGTGACCGTACAGCAGCTGAACATCGGGGCGACTTCGGCATCGTCTTCGAACGGCCTGATGCTGTCTAGCGACAAAAGCGTCATCAACGTGCAGTTCGCGGTCTTCTATACCGTCAGCGATCCCAAGGCCTATCTCTTCAACGTCGAAAATCCGGCGGAGACGCTGCAGCAGGTATCCGACAGTGCCATGCGTGAGATCGTCGGCCGACGTCCGGCGCAGGACGCTTTCCGCAGCAATCGTCAGCCGATCGAAGTGGACGTGCTCAATATCCTGCAGGACACGATGAACCGCTATGGCGCGGGCGTGACCGTGACCGGCGTGACGATCCAAAACGTGGCGCCGCCGCGGGAAGTCGCCGATGCTTTCGAAGAAGTGCAGCGTGCCGGCCGTGACCGCGACAGCACGATCGAAGAGGCCAATCGCTACACGAACCAGAAGCTCGGCCAGGCGCGAGGCGATGCGGCCAGAATCCGTGAAGATGCAGCCGCTTACAAAGACCGCGTCGTGAAGGAGGCGGAAGGTGAAGCGCAGCGATTCACGGCGATCAACGACGAATATTCGAAGGCGCCCGACGTGACCCGCAAGCGGTTGTATCTCGAAACGATGGAGCAGGTGCTGAAGAATTCCCGGAAGGTCATTATCGACGAGAAGCAGGGCGTCCTGCCCTATCTGCCGCTCAATGAGCTCGGCAAGCCCGCGCAGCAGGGAGGTTGAGTCATGACATCGAACAGACTTCCCATCATTCTCATCATCCTCGCCATCGTGCTGGTCGGGCTTTATTCGTCCATCTTCGTGGTGAATGCACGCGAGCAGGCCATCGTCGTCCGTTTCGGCCAGATCCAGTCGGTCAAGACCGAGCCTGGCATTTATTTCAAGCTGCCCTTCGGCTTCATGGATGCCGACCGCGTTCAGCTGGTCGAAAAGCAGGCGCTGAGGCTCGATCTCGACAATATTCGCGTTCAGGTCCAGGATGGTCAGACCTTCGACGTCGATGCCTTCGTGATCTATAACATCTCGGATGTTCGCCGCTTCCGCGAAACGGTCTCGGGCGATCGCGAAGCCGCGGAAGCGCGGTTGAGAGCGCAGCTCGATTCATCGCTTCGTCGTGTCTACGGTCTGCGTGACTACAATGCCGCTCTCTCGGAAGAGCGTGTCGCGATGATGCTGGAGATTCGCGACGACCTGCGCACGGATGCCGAAAATCTCGGCCTGCATATAGACGACGTTCGCATCCGCCGCACCGACCTTTCGCCGGAGGTTGCGCCCAACACCTATAACGCCATGCGTTCGGAACGCCTTGCCGAGGCCGAGCGCATCCGTGCCGAGGGTAATGAGGAAGGCCAGCGGCGGCGCGCCATCGCCGACCGTCAGGTTGTCGAGTTCACCGCGGGCGCCCAGCGCGATGCGGAAATCCTTCGAGGCCAGGGCGATGCGGAACGAAACCGCGTCTTTGCCGAAGTCTTCAGCAAGGATCCAGCCTTCTTCGAGTTCTATCGCTCGATGGCGGCCTATTCCTCCTCTCTCTCCTCGCAAGACACGACGCTGGTGCTGTCGCCGAATTCGGAATTCTTCCGCTATTTCGACAATGCCGCCGGCACCCTGCAGCCGACAAATCCGGCCGCGCCGGTTCCGGCAGTTCCGGGCGCAACTGCTCCCGCAGCACCGGTCCCGGCGAACTGACAGCCAGCGAAACGACCACCGACAATTTCGGAAGGGCCGGCCCGAGCGCCGGCCCTTTTTTCGTGGAATGATTGAGACGATCCGGCTTTTGCGAGGCCACCTCACATTGCACGGGGATTTCGCGAAAAGGTGATTTCACCCTCCATCATTCCGCCTTATGCTGATGCTCAATGTGCGCATGCACCCTTATGAGGAAGCTTGATGGCCCCCACGATTCGCTCGCCCTTCAGACGAACGCTAGCGCTTATGGCCAGCGCCGCAATCCTGGCGCAAGCCGGCGTGAGCGGGATGGCCTATGCGCAAACCGCGCCTGAGACGACCGCACCCGGGGTTGTTGCACCCGCTCCAGCTAATCCGGAAACGGCTGCTCCCGCTCCTACGCCTCCCGCAGCCGTCGCACCGCAGCAGACCGCTCCGATCCAGGCCGCCGTGCCCAACACCGGTCCGGCTTCCGTCGCCGATCTTGCCGAAGGCCTGCTCGACGCCGTGGTCAACATCTCGACCTCGCAGAAGGTGAAGGACGATGAGGGCGCGGGTCCGGCGCCGCGCGCCCCCGACGGCTCGCCTTTCCAGGAGTTCTTCAACGACTTCTTCAACAAGCAGCAGGGCAACAAGGGCGGCAACCATAATGTCAGCTCGCTTGGCTCCGGCTTCGTCATCGATCCGACCGGTTATATCGTCACCAACAACCACGTGATCGAGGGCGCCGACGATATCGAGATCAATTTCGCCAATGGTTCGAAGCTCAAGGCGAAGCTGATCGGCACCGATACGAAGACCGATCTTTCGGTGCTGAAGGTCGAGCCGAAGACGCAGCTGAAATCCGTGAAATTCGGCGATTCCAGCACGATGCGCATCGGTGATTGGGTAATGGCGATCGGCAATCCGTTCGGCTTCGGCGGTTCGGTGACGGTGGGCATCATTTCCGGGCGTGGCCGCAACATCAATGCCGGTCCTTACGACAACTTCATCCAGACGGATGCGGCAATCAACAAGGGCAATTCCGGCGGCCCGCTCTTCAATATGAAGGGCGAAGTGATCGGCATCAACACGGCGATCATTTCGCCGAGCGGCGGCTCGATCGGTATCGGCTTCTCGGTGCCGTCGGAGCTTGCTTCCGGCGTCGTCGACCAGTTGCGCGAATATGGCGAGACGCGGCGCGGCTGGCTCGGCGTGCGCATCCAGCCGGTGACCGACGATATCGCCGACAGCCTCGGGCTCGACACTGCAAAGGGCGCGCTGGTCGCCGGCGTCATCAAGGGCGGCCCCGTCGACGACGGCTCGATCAAGGCGGGCGACGTCATTTTGAAATTTGACGGCAAGACCGTCAGCGAAATGCGCGACCTGCCGCGCGTCGTGGCGGAAAGCACTGTCGGCAAGGAAGTCGACGTGGTGGTGCTGCGCGACGGCAAGGAGCAGACCGTCAAGGTGAAGCTCGGCCGGCTCGAAGACAGCGACCAGGCGGCTGCATCCGACGATGCAGCACCCGATGGCTCGCAGGACGGCGGCGTGATCATTCCGGATCCCGGCGAGAACAATGACATGGACCAACCGGATTCCGACGATCAGGCCAAGCCTGTACCTAATACACCCGACCAGCATAAGGGCCAGGTGTCGCCGGATGCGGCCACGCCGAAGAACGTGCTCGGGCTGTCGCTGTCGCTGTTGAGCGCTGAGACGCGCAAGGCTTTCGGCATCGCCGAGAGCGTCGATGGTGTCGTCGTGACGGAAGTGACGCCCGGCTCCGCCTCGGCTGAAAAGGGGCTGAAGCCCGGCGACGTCATCGTCGAGGTGGCGCAGGAGTTCATGAAGTCGCCGGATGCGGTCGCCGCCAAGGTGCAGGCGCTGAAACAGGAAGGCCGCCGCAATGCCCAGCTGATGATCGCAGGGGCGAATGGCGATCTGCGGTTCGTGGCGGTGCCGATGGAGTAAACGAAGGAGCGGTCAGCCGCTCCTCTTTTGATACCTAGCGACGTGGGTGCGCAACGCGGCATTGATGTCCGTCTGGTAGCCGCGGCCGCCCGCATGGCTCTTGAACCAGTCTAGGATATCGGCATCCAGGCGGATAGTCACTGATTGCTTCAGCGGCCGGTACAAATTGCCCTTGCGAGCTAGGCGCCACTGTTCATCGGTGATCTCAGGAATGTCGCCAGTGTCGATATCCTCTTCGGGAAGCTTCTCCAGTGCCCGAAGTTCGGCGAGCTGCGCGTCAGTTAAGGGTCGATTGCTCATATCGTCTTCTCTCGTGAGATGTCGCCTTTCGAGCGCTGATCACTCGGACGGTCTCTTCATCCTCGGCACCGAGGATGATATGGACGGCGACCAGTACAGTCACCAAACCCACGACGCCGATCGCCAGCCATCTTTGTTCGCCGTCATAGACCGCGTCCGGAATGAGAAGACACTGCGGATCATTCCAGATCAGACACGCTGTCTCGAAGGATACGCCATGCTTGGCCTTGTTGGTCCGGTTCTTCTCGTCGTTCCATTGAAACCGCGGCAGTCTTATCCGACAAAATTGTACGTACAAATTTGTAAAATTTCAAGAGGCTATCGTGAAGCGAAATCCGTCTTGCGGTAACCTTGGATATAAAGCAGGGCGGTCAGGTCGCCGTGGTTGATTTGAATCTGCGCTTGAGCAGCGACGGTGGGCTTGGCGTGGAGGGCAACGCCGGAGCCGGCTAGCTGCAGCATGCCGAGATCGTTGGCGCCGTCGCCGACGGCGATCGCTTCTTCCGGCGAAATGCCGAGGCTTGCCGCAATTTCGTTCAGCGCATCGACCTTCGCCTGTTTTCCGAGGATCGGTTCGGCGACGAAGCCGGAGAGAATGCCGCCGTCTTCGAGCAGCGTGTTGGCACGGTTCTCGTCGAAGCCGAGGGTGGCGGCGATGCGGCTGGTGAAGACGGTGAAGCCGCCGGAGACAAGCGCGGTGTAATGGCCTTTCGACTTCATGGTGGCGATCAGTTCCAGGCCGCCCGGGGTGAGCGTGATGCGCTTGGCGATGACCTCGTCGACGACCGATATCGGCAGCCCCTTCAGCAGGGCGACACGCTCACGCAGGGCAGGCTCGAAAGCGATCTCGCCATTCATGGCGCGGGCGGTAATGGTCGCGACCTTCTCCTTCAGGCCGACTTCGGCGGCGAGTTCATCGATGCATTCCTGGCCGATCATCGTCGAATCCATGTCGGCGATCAGCAGCTTCTTGCGGCGGGTCTCCTGCTTCTGGATAACGAGGTCGATGGGCGCGCTTGATATGACGGCAAGGATATTGGCCTCTGCCGCTTGCGCATCGGTGCCGTCGCGCAGCGCGATGTCGCAGGCAATGCCATCGGCTAGCCAGTAGAGACCGGAAGCGTTCACGGCCTCGGCCGCCTGCTCGGCGATCTCGGGGGTCAGCACGGGATTTGACGGATTGGTAACAAGCGTGGCAACGAGGGCCATGATGGAAAACCTTCTGAGCACAGTGAACGCGATCCTGATAACCGGGCCGACCGCCAGCGGCAAGTCCGCGCTCGCCGTCGAATTGGCCAGACGCCATGACGGCGCGGTCGTCAACGCCGACAGCATGCAGGTCTACGACACGCTGCGGGTGCTGACCGCGCGCCCGTCGGAAGAGGAAATGCAGGGCGTGCCGCATCATCTCTACGGCCACGTGCCGGCGGATGCGGCCTATTCCACCGGCGCCTGGCTGCGCGATGTCACAGCACTGCTGCCGACGCTCAGGGCCGCAGGGCGGTTGCCGGTCTTCGTCGGCGGCACGGGACTTTATTTCAAGGCGCTGACCGGCGGGCTCTCCGATATGCCGGAGGTACCGGAGGCGCTGCGGGAGAAACTCAGGGCGCGGCTGGTGGAGGAGGGGCCGGACGGGCTATATGCCGAACTCGCCGAGGCCGATCCCGCCATGGCGGCAAGCCTCAACCGCCAGGACGGGCAGCGGATCGTCCGGGCGCTGGAAGTGATCAAGGCGACGGGACGGTCGATCGTCGATTTCCAGGGCCGGTCGGGGCCGGTGGTGATCGACGCCGATGAGGCCCGTAAGATCGTCGTGCTGCCGGATAGGGCGGTGCTGCATCAGCGCATCAACGGGCGTTTCGAAAAAATGCTGCAGCAAGGTGCGGAAGACGAGGTGAGGGCGCTGCTTGCGCTCGACCTGCCGGCCGAGGCGCCTGTGATGAAGGCAATCGGCGTGTCGCAGATTGCGGCGATGGTCAGGGGCGAGATGACGCGCGACGAGGTGCTGGAGAAGGGTGCTGCGGCGACGCGGCAATATGCCAAGCGGCAAATGACATGGTTCCGCAACCAGATGGACGACAGCTGGGAACGGCTGACGGTTTAGCCTTCAGCTTGTTGCGGGCCTCCCGCTTGAGACATCTGCTGGCTCAGCAGTTTGACGAGTTCGCCGACCGCCGCCTGCAGCTGGTCCGGCAGAAATCCGCCGAAGCCCAGCATCAGGCCGGGGCGCGCCGGCCGCGTGGCATACATCGGGGAGATCGCCCGCACGGCGAGGCCGGCCGAGAGGGCGCGGGCTGCGAGTTGCACGTCGTCGACCTCCTCGGGCAGCCATAGAAGAATATGCATGCCCTGGTCGCTCTGCTGGACGCGGCAGCCCTCAGGCAAGGCCCGATCGAGCGCCGAAAGCAGAACAGCGCGGCGCTCGGCATAGAGGCCGCGGATGCGTCGGATGTGCGCTTCGAAATAGCCTTCCCGCATATAGGCCGCCAGAACGTGCTGTTCGGCAGTCGGCGAATGCCGGTCGAGAATGGCACGGGCGCCGGCAAAGGCTTCCGCGAGTGGCGAAGGGGCGATGACGTAGCCGAGGCGCAGGGAGGGAAAGAGCACCTTGCTGAAGGTGCCGAGATAGATGACGCGTGAGGGACGCAACCCTTGCATCGAGGGAAAGGGGTGTCCGGCATAACGCAGCTCGCTGTCGTAGTCGTCTTCAACGATCCAGGCGCGATTTTGGTCGGCCCAGGTGATCAAGGAATTGCGCCGAGCCATGCTGAGCGGCATTCCAATCGGATATTGGTGCGACGGGGTCACGAATGCGGCGCGCGCCTGCGGGCATAGCTCAAGGCCGCGTTCCACGTTCATTCCCTGTGCATCGACCGGCAGGCGGTGCGTCTGGACGCCGAGATCATCGAGCACCGCCGTCAGCCCGGGATAGGCTGGATCCTCGGCCCATACCGCATCGTCACGCGAGAGAAGCACCCGGCCTGCCATATAGAGGCCTTGCTGGGTGCCCGACGTGATGATGACCTGTTCCGGCTCACAATGAACGGCCCGCGCGCGGCGGACGTGATCGGCAATGGCAAACCTGAGTTCGAGCAAACCCATAGGATCGTGGTAACCCGAGGGGGCGGCCTGTCGCGACGCGCGCACACGGTTGCCGAGACGGCGCCAGTTGTCGTCCGGCGCAATACCGCAGGCCGGGACGGCGATGGCGAAGGGAACGGGCGGGTGAGGGGTGAGCGCACGGGCGATGGAAATCAGCCGGGCCGCCTGGGACGGCAGATCGACAGCATCCGCAGTAGACGGCACTGCCGGAGTGGGCGGGCGGGCCGGCGTCGCGTCCATCAGATCAGCGGCAACGCGGGTTCCGGCTCCGACCCGCGCTTCGAGATAGCCTTCTGCGGTCAACTGATCGAACACCTCTACGACAGTGCCGCGCGCGATTTTCAGCGAAGCCGCAAGGCTACGCGTCGAAGGAAGGCGTTCTCCCGACCTCAGCTCACTGCGGGCGATTGCGTTCCGCAGGGCCTGCGCAAGCTGGCGACCGACATTGGCCGTTCGATCGATCGCCTCGAGCGATGGTATTTCGATGGTGCTGCGCCGTTTGGACATCGCAAAATGGTCTATACAAATTCTTCAAAATGGCACTTTATTATGAACCAATTTTGGAAGAAAAGGAAGCTTATTGGCGGTTCCCGACGGAGCATTCTTCGTCTTCGTGGGGCGTGCGGGCGCAAACTTCGGAAAAAAACGTAAATGCAGGATCTTCTCGTCGTCTACATTGCCTACGCAATCGCTGCAGGCAGTCCCGGACCAAGCAATATGGCCATCATGAATGTGGCGATGCGGCAAGGGCGTCGACCGGCGCTCGCCCTTGCCGCTGGTGTTATAACGATGTCGACATGCTGGGGGCTGATCGCGGTCACCGGCATCTCGACACTCCTCGTCCGCTATGCCCATGCCCTGCTGTTCCTTAAGATCGCAGGCGGATTGTACCTTCTCTGGCTCGCCTGGAGAGCGGCCCGCTCGGCCGCCGCCCCGGATAGGCCGGCAAGCGAGGCCGTGCGGCCTGCCGCGCAACGCGGCGCGCTCTATCGTCGCGGCGTTCTGATGCATCTCGGCAATCCGAAGGCGGTTCTGGCCTGGGTGGCGATCATGTCGCTCGGCCTCAAGCCGGGCGCTTCGCCGGAGATGGCCGTCACCGCCTTCGGCGGCTGCGTGCTCTTGGGGATCTCGATTTTTGCCGGCTATGCCGTGCTCTTCTCCACGGCACCGATGGTGCGCGGCTACGCCCGTGCGCGGCGGTGGATCGAGGGCAGTCTTGCCGTCTTCTTCGCGGGCGCCGGATCGCGCCTTCTGTTCTCACATTGACCGGATTTTCATCATGTCTATCGCTTCTCCGTTTCATGGTCTTTCGGCCTTTCCGCCCACGCCCGCCGATAGAGATGGCCGGGTCGACACCGAAGCCCTCGGCCGCCTGCTGGAACGCCTGTGTGATGCAGGCGTCGCGTCGATAGGCCTTCTCGGCAGCACCGGGATCTATGCCTTTCTCACACGCGAGGAACGACGGCGAGCCGTCGAGGCTGCGGTCGAGTGCGTTCGCGGTCGTATTCCCCTCGTCGTCGGCGTCGGTGCTCTGAGGACAGACCATGCTCGGAGCCTGGCAAGGGATGCCGAGGTCGCCGGTGCAGACGCTCTTCTGCTTGCGCCGGTGTCCTACACGCCGCTGACCCAGGACGAAGCGTACGGGCATTTCCTGGCGGTTACCGAGGCCGCGAAGCTGCCGCTTTGTATCTACAACAATCCCGGCACGACCCACTTCACCTTCACCCGGGATCTTCTGCAGCGCCTATCCGATATCGAGACGGTCAGCGCCGTGAAGATGCCTCTGCCTGCTGACGGCGATTTCGCAGGCGAGTTGGCGGCATTGCGAGAGAAGACCAGGCTTGCGATCGGCTACAGCGGCGACTGGGGCGCGGCCGAAGCGCTGCTTTCAGGTGCCGACGCCTGGTACAGCGTCATCGGCGGCGTGCTTCCGCGCGTCGCCCTTGCCCTGAGCAAGGCCGCGATTGCAGGCGAGGGCGGCGAGGCGCATCGGCTCGATGGTCTCCTCCAGCCGCTCTGGAAAACGTTCAAAGAGTTCGGAAGCCTTCGCGTGGTCTATACGCTGCTCGACCTTCTCTCACTCGCCAGGGCAGAGCTCCCACGCCCTCTGTTGCCGCTCGGGTCGATGGACCGGCAACGGGTGCTCGGGGCCGTCGAGCCTCTGATCGCATTGGAGAGCGAGCTGAAGCCTCAATCCTTGTTGTAGAGGCCGCTCAGCGGTTTTTTCAGGATGCTTTCGCGCAGCGACGTGCCTGGCTCCCGGCGGGAGACGGCGGGCTGATCCGCCGGCGGTATCGGCCGGGGAAAGACCGGCTCGTCGCGGCGCATCTCGCGGCGGAGCGCATCCAACCGGGGATCGATCGCGGGTGACGTGGCCGGGTCCAGCCGCGGTGTATGCGGCAGCAGTTCGCGGCGGTAGGATTCGAGTGGCGCGACGGAAGAGGTGGGCGGCGGGTAGGGCTTCGCGTCGATATCCTCGTCGGCTGCATCAGCCTCGTCGAAACCTGCCACCGACGCGGCATAGTTCTGCTGGAAATTCGAAATGTCGGGTCCGACGGTCACCGCCCGCATGCGGGTGACGATCTTGCGCAGATCGACCGTATCCGGATCTTCCTCGCTTTGCTTGCTGTTGGCGCTGCTCGCCTTTGGCAGGAGCTTTTCGTCGACGCGGGAAAAGCGCATGCGCATCGGCACACTGATCGCCTCGCCAAAGGCGATCGCTTCGCCATTGCCGATCGAGGAGATGAAGCTCGTCGTCGAGATCGACGAGTTCGGGATGGCCGAGCGGATGATTTCCTGGTCGCGGTCGTTGGCGAGGCGCATGGCAAAGAGTGTCGAACACTGCGACAGGATCGTCTGGTCGAGCTCGCCCGGCCGCTGGGTGATGATGCCGAGCGAGACGCCGTATTTGCGGCCTTCCTTGGCGATGCGGGCGATCGCCTGGCGCGTCGGCACGAAGCCGAGGCTCGGATCGGAGGGGATATAACGGTGAGCTTCCTCGCAGACGACGAGCATGTGGATGGCGCCGTCGCTCCACAGCGCCACCTCGAAGGCCATGCGGCAGAGTACGGAGGCGACCGAATTGACGACCTCCGAGGGGATGCCGGCAAGCTGGAAGGTGCAGATCGGCCGGTTCTCGCCGGGGATGCGGAAGATCTGCGCGATGGTTTCGGTGATCGTGTCGCTGATCGTGTTGTTGGAGAACATGAAGTGATAGCGCGGATCGTTGATCGCAGCGATGAGGCGCATCTTCAACGACCGCAGGAAGGGCTTTTCCGAGCGGCCTTCCAGGCGGCCGATGCGCTCGTCGATCAGCGCCAGCAGATCGGCCATGCGGTAGGGAACCGGCGTATCGGCGGTGATCGAACTCTTTTCCGTCGTGCGGCGGACCAGCGAATTGTCGCTGCCGCGGAAGGCGCGCTTGGCTTCCGGCAGGATATCGCGCAGCATGTCGAGCTCTTCGGGCACCGGCGGGCGGCCGCGAAAGACGACTTCGGCGAATTCCTCCAGCCGCATCAGCCAGAAGGGCAGATCAAGCGTATCGGTATCGATGGTGACGGCGTGCTGAGGAAATGCGGCGGCGAATTCGTTATGCGGATCGAGGATCAGTACACGCAGCTTCGGGTCCGCGGCAATCGCCTTGTGCAGGAGCAGCGACACGGCCGTCGACTTGCCGACACCGGTGGAGCCGACGACGGCGAAATGCTTGGAGAGCATCGAGGGGATGTGGATCGCCGCATCGATGCTTTCGTCCTGCGTCAGCTTGCCGATGACGGCGGTCGTACCTTCGCCGGCATCGTAGATGCGCATCAGGTCGGCGGATCGGATGCGGTGGGCGATGGCGCCGAGATAGGGATAACGCGAGATGCCGGTCGAGAATTCCTCGCGTCCGTCCTCGTCGACACGGACTTCGCCGAGCAGCTCGGTCTCGATCTTGAAAATATTGTCTTCGCCTTCGCCCCAGGCATGGCTGCCGGTGTTCATCTGATAGACGAGCGCGACGACGCGGTTGCGGCCGACGCTGATCGAAATCAGCCGCCCCACGGACCAGAGTTCGGTCAGATCGGTGCCGCCCTGTTCGGCGACGGCGGCAATCGTCGCCCGCGACCCGCTGCATGCAACGACGCGGCCGAGAAAGCGATTTCCCGGCGCATGGCCATCGCGGCGATCATGCTCGCCTGCCTTGCCAGAGGTGCGCAAGTCGTTGTTGAGCAAAGGGCTACTCCATGCGGTAGCGTAGAAGAATAAAGTCGATCCTTTAACAAATCCTTCATCCTATCGATTTTCGGGGATGCAGGCGTGGGGCAGTTTTTATTGCGGCATGCGTTGACGCTGCGAAATTTTCTGTCTATCACTTCCGACCATGAAAATCGCAACGGCTCTTATCGTGGTGGGAAAGCGCATGGGCAGGATGGTGTAACCATCCGGCGATAGCCACCCATGCGCTAGATGACAGGCTCCTCAGGGGCCTTTTTTTATGCCCGAAATTCGGGCTTCCGGCCACAAACGCAATCCCAGCATCAAACGGAACAGACAGATGAGCACGGACAATCAGGCGGCAGGCAATCGGATGACGGGAGCGGAGATCGTTCTCAAGGCGCTGAAGGACAACGGCGTCGAACATATTTTCGGCTATCCCGGCGGCGCCGTCCTGCCGATCTACGACGAGATCTTCCAGCAGGAGGATGTCAAGCACATCCTCGTCCGCCACGAGCAGGGGGCAGGCCATGCGGCCGAAGGTTACGCCCGCTCCACCGGCAAGGTCGGCGTCATGCTGGTGACCTCTGGCCCGGGCGCCACCAATGCCGTCACGCCGCTGCAGGATGCGCTGATGGATTCGATCCCGCTCGTCTGCCTGACCGGACAGGTTCCGACCCCACTGATCGGCTCCGACGCCTTCCAGGAATGCGATACGGTCGGCATCACCCGGCCCTGCACCAAGCACAACTGGCTGGTCAAGGATGTCAACCAGCTTGCCGCCGTCATTCACGAGGCCTTCCGCATCGCCCAGTCCGGTCGTCCAGGCCCTGTCGTCGTCGATATTCCGAAGGACGTGCAGTTTGCGACCGGCACCTACACGCCGCCGGCGGATTATGCGATCCAGAAGAGCTACCAGCCGAAGATCCAGGGCGACCTCAACCAGATCCATGCCGCGATCGAGCTGATGGCGAATGCGCGCCGTCCGATCATCTATTCCGGCGGCGGCGTCATCAATTCCGGCCCCGAGGCTTCCAAGCTGCTGCGCGAGCTGGTCGAGCTCACCGATTTCCCGATCACCTCAACGCTGATGGGCCTCGGCGCCTATCCTGCTTCAGGCAAGAACTGGCTGAAGATGCTCGGCATGCACGGCTCGTACGAAGCCAACATGGCGATGCACGATTGCGATGTCATGGTCTGCATCGGCGCCCGCTTCGACGATCGCATTACTGGCCGTCTCAATGCCTTTTCGCCGAACTCGAAGAAGATCCATATCGATATCGATCCATCCTCGATCAACAAGAACGTCCGGGTCGATATCGGCATCCGCGGCGATGTCGGCCATGTCCTCGAAGACATGGTCCGCCTGTGGAGGGCGCTGCCGAAGAAGCCGGAAAAGGGTCGGCTGGACGACTGGTGGACCGATATCGCCCGCTGGCGGGCACGCAACTCCTTCGCCTACACGAAGAGCAATGACGTCATCATGCCGCAATATGCGCTGGAGCGGCTCTTCGCCCACACCAAGGACCGCGATACCTACATCACCACCGAGGTCGGCCAGCACCAGATGTGGGCGGCACAGTTCTTCGGTTTCGAGCAGCCGAACCGCTGGATGACCTCGGGCGGTCTCGGCACGATGGGCTACGGCCTGCCTGCCGCGCTCGGCGTGCAGATCGCCCATCCCGACAGCCTCGTCATCGACATTGCCGGCGACGCCTCGATCCAGATGTGTATCCAGGAAATGTCGGCGGCGATCCAGCACGATGCGCCAATCAAGATCTTCATCATGAACAACCAGTATATGGGCATGGTGCGCCAGTGGCAGCAGCTGCTGCACGGCAACCGCCTTTCGAATTCCTATACGGAGGCGATGCCCGATTTCGTCAAGCTGGCGGAAGCCTATGGCGCCGTTGGCCTGCGCTGCGAAAAGCCGGATGCGCTTGATGACACCATTCTGGAGATGATCGAGGTCAGAAAGCCTGTCATCTTCGATTGCCGCGTCGCCAATCTCGCCAATTGCTTCCCGATGATCCCCTCGGGCAAGGCCCATAACGAAATGCTGTTGCCGGACGAAGCCACCGACGAAGCGGTCGCCAATGCGATCGACGCCAAGGGCCGCGCGCTCGTCTGATCAGGGAAGGAACTAAGAACATGAACGCACACCTACAGCCCACGGGCTCCGCCTATTTCATCTCGCCGGAAACGGCGGCGGTCGAAAGCCACACGCTTTCGGTTCTCGTCGACAACGAACCGGGCGTTCTTGCCCGGGTCATCGGCCTGTTTTCCGGCCGCGGCTACAATATTGAGAGCCTGACGGTCTCCGAGACCGAGCATCAGGCGCATCTTTCCCGCATCACCGTCGTCACACGCGGGACGCCGCAAGTGCTGGAGCAGATCAAGGCGCAGCTCGAGCGCATCGTGCCGGTGCACCGCGTCGTCGATCTGACGGTGCGCGCCCGCGAGCTTGGCCAGGATCGGCCGATCGAGCGCGAAGTGGCGCTGGTCAAGGTGATCGGCGAGGGCGAGATGCGCGCCGAGACCCTGCGCCTTGCCGATGCCTTCCATGCCAAGGTGGTGGATGCGACGGTCGGCCACTTCATTCTGGAGATCACCGGCAAATCATCGAAGATCGATCAGTTCGTGGCGATTATGAAGCCGCTCGGCCTCATCGAGGTGTGCCGTACCGGCATTGCGGCGATGAACCGCGGCGTGCAGGGCATGTAAAAATTACAGCCCGGGCATGTAAGGATTACAGCCCGGGAATCAAAGCCCGATGCTGCAATAATTGAGAAAACCGCTGAGATCAAAGCATCTCCAGCGGCTTTTTCTTTGTGGGCGGTGGAAAGGCGGCGTCGAGGGCATCCCGGTCGTCGTCGGTGATGTCGAGCGAGACGCAGTCGCGGTTTTCGGCTGCGCGCTCGGCATTCGAGGTCTTCGGAATGACGATGACGCCGCCGCGTTCCAGCAGGAAAGCGAGCGCCAGCTGGGCGGGCGTTGCCTGATAGGCCTTGGCGATGCGGATCAACTCGGGATGGTGCAGGATATTTCCCTGCTCGATCGGCGAATAGGCCATGATAGGAATGCCGCGGCTCTGGCACCAGGGCAGCAGATCGAACTCAATGCCGCGGCGGGAAAGGTTATAGAGCACCTGGTTGGCGGCGACCTTGGTGCCGTCGGGCACTCCGAGCAGTTCCTCCATGTCGTCGGTGTCGAAGTTGGAGACCCCCCAGGCGCCGATCTTGCCGGATGCCTTGAGTGTTTCAAAGGCGGCGACGGTCTCTGCGAGCGGATGGTCTCCGCGCCAGTGCAGCAGATAGAGATCGATGCGATCGGTGCCCAGCCGTTCGAGACTGCGCTCGCACGCCTCGATTGTGCCTGTCAGGCTGGCATTCCAGGGATAGACCTTGCTGACGATGAAGACCTCGTCGCGCCGGCCCCTGATCGCCTGGCCGACGATCTCTTCTGCGCCACCGTCGCCGTACATTTCGGCGGTGTCGATCAGCGTCATGCCGAGATCGATGCCGGCCCTCAGGCTTTCGATCTCCGCTTTGGCATGGCCGGCATCCTCGCCCATCGCCCAGGTTCCCTGGCCGAGCGCCGGCACTTCTACGCCGTTCGGGAAGGTGATTGTCGGAATCCGGCTGTCTTGCATGATCTTTTCCATTTTGCAGGAGATTGCGGCGATTTCTTATCTTTCAAGTAATCCTGTCACCATGACAATGATGTAATGGTATCGGCCACTTAGGACAGTTATGCTGACCTAAATAAACAGGCCGCAGAAAGCTGGCTTCGGGAGGTCGCATGCCGCTGGATACATTTCTCGCCCTCGTTCTCTTCGCCTTCACGACCTCGATCACGCCGGGGCCGAACAATATGATGCTCTTCGCATCGGGCGTGAATTTCGGCTTCCGCAGGACGATCCCGCATATGTTCGGCATCGGTGTCGGTTTCTTCTCGCTGCTGATCGGCGTCGGCCTTGGGCTCGGCGCGCTGCTGCACACGGTGCCTATGGTCTATACGGCGCTGAAATTTGCGGGCGGAGCCTATCTCCTCTGGATCGCCTGGAAGATCGCCTCGTCGCGCTCGCTCAGCGAAGGCGGGAGCGGCGTCGAGCCGATGTCCTTCTTCGCGGCGGCCGCCTTCCAGTGGGTCAACCCGAAAGCCTGGGTGATGGCGGTCACCGCGATGGCGACCTACACCAATCCGCAACTCTACCTGGTGAGCGTGCTGATCGTGGGTCTCGCTTTTGCGGCGGTCAATGTGCCCAGCGTCTCGACATGGGCCGGCTTCGGCTCGGCGCTGAGGGAATGGCTTTCCGATCCGGTGCGGCTGAAATGGTTCAATATCAGCATGGCGGTGCTGTTGGTGCTAAGCCTCTGGCCGATGCTAAAATAGAGTGAGTGCCGGCTTCATGAGCATCAGCCAGAGAATGCCGATGACGGCGAAGAAGGCCGGAAAACCGCAGGCAAACCAGATGCGGTAAAGGCTGAAATAGGCCGGCGGCAGGGCCTTTCGCGCTGTGGCTGCGGCACGGGCGAGATCGCGCAGCCGGATCTGGATCCAGACGACCGGCAGCCAAAACAGGCCGGTCACGACATAAAGCAGCAGCGACAGCGCAATCCATCCCTCCGACAGGTCCCAGCCGATCGACCGGGCCAGCAGATAGCCGGTCACCGGCTGGAAAATAGCTGCGGTGGCCGTGAAGAGGGTGTCGGCGATGACAACCGTGCTGGCGACATGGGCGATCAGACGGGGATCGCGTGTCCGGTGCGCCATCACCATGAAGAAGGCGATGCCGGCGCCGGTGCCTAAGAGCACGGTCGCGCCGATGACATGGGCAAGCAGCAGCCATTCCTCAAGCATCAGCGTTCATCCAGCGTGGAAAGTGCGGTGAGCGTCAGCAGGATCGATGGCAGCACCTTGACGAGGGGACCGAGCGGATCGAGCCAGAGGGCGGGTTCGAGCAGGCTGGCGCCGGCAAGATAGGCGAACGACACGGCCAGCATGCCGAGAAGGGCACGTTTCGCCAGCGGGCGAAGGAGGACGGCGGCGCCGAGAGCGATGTCGATCAGGCAGGTTGCAAGCGTCAGCGCCGTGGCTGCGGCCTGAGGCATGAACGGCAGGAAGTGAGCGGATGTCTTCTCCAGCGTCAGCAGCGGGATCAAACCTGAGAGCAGCCAGAAAGCGGATAGGCCCGATATGACGAGCGGCTTCAGAAGATAGAGCCTGGCAAACCAGAGATCCTGTACGCCGGACGGATTGGCCGAGAGCGTCGCTGCCGCGGGTGTTGTGGCAAGGCTGCTCCCTGTTTTCGAGCTCCGCACGCCTTCGGACATGACAGTCATCGCCGTCGAGCGCAGCGGCGAACGCCAGCCGAGGAGGCCTGCGATATCGGCCAGCCACGTCACCGGCCTGGCAAGCCAGGGGGCAAGGGAAAACACACGGGCTGGCTGCAGGCCGAGCCACTGGCGGTGAAGGCGGACGAGATCGGTGAGCGTCAGAACTTCGTCGGCGGCGAGATCGATATCGCCGGAGATGCCGCCGGAGACCGCCTGCGACACGGCTTTCGCCACATCGTCCACCGAAAGCGTTTCGACCAGACTTTCGGCATGGACCAGCGGCAGCACCAGGGGAAAGGCGCCAAGCGCCCGCAGCAGCGCCGAGCCGCCATGGGCATTGCGGCCGAGAACGAGGGCAGGGCGCAGGATGAGGTGAGGCAGACCGCTTGTCGCCAGCGCCTCGTCGGCCCGCCGCTTGGTAGCGAGGAAGGGCAGATCACCAGCGGCTCCCGTCGTCCTTGCCGATATCTGCACGATCAGCGGGCGCGACGAGCGTTTTGCGGCGGAATAGAGCGCCAGCATCGCCTCTGCCTGGGTGGCCGACAGATCATCCGAGAGGCCGTCCTGCAGAGCGCCGGCGCAATTGACGACAACATGCTGGTCCTTGAGGATCTCGTCCCAATCCGCCGGTTTCGTCATGCATGAAAGATCTGCGCGCCGCCAGTCGATCGCCGGCTGTTTCAGGCGCGCACGCGCGGGATTGCGGCCGAGGCCGGTCACGACGTGGCCGTCGGCGACGAGCCGGGCCGCGACGACGGATCCTATAAAACCGGTTGCGCCGAGAATCAGAATGTTCATGGCAGGAGATTAGCGGAAAAGCGCATGAGACATAGAAGGGCTTGGCGGGCCTGCGGCATCTGTTAGAAATAGCGGGCAGTTTCGGGAGGGCTTCGCCTTGCACGACCATGACGACGACCATGAGCACGCCCACGGGCATGATCACGACAACCATTATTCCGACATGCAGGCGCGCGTGAAGGCGCTGGAAACGCTGCTGACGGAGAAGGGGCTCATCGATCCGGCAGCGATCGACGCGATCGTCGAGACCTACGAGACGAAGGTGGGGCCGAGGAACGGCGCGCATGTCGTCGCCAAGGCCTGGAGCGATCCTGATTTCGCCGACTGGCTGAAGCGTGATGCGACGGCGGCCATTGCCAGCCTCGGCTATACCGGCCGACAGGGCGAGCATATGCGCGCCGTCTTCAATACGGCCGAGACCCATAATCTCGTCGTCTGCACGCTCTGCTCCTGTTATCCCTGGTCGGTGCTCGGCCTGCCGCCGGTCTGGTACAAGGCGCCGGCCTATCGTTCGCGCGCCGTCATCGATCCGCGCGGCGTGCTGGCCGAATTCGGGCTGACGCTGCCTGAGGATAAGAAGGTCCGCGTCTGGGATTCGACGGCGGAGCTGCGTTACCTCGTCATTCCCGAGCGGCCCGAAGGGACCGACGGAATGGACGAGCAGGCGCTCGCTGGCCTCGTCAGCCGCGATGCGATGATCGGTACGGCCGTTGCCGGCAAGCCGGAGAGCTTGACATGAACGGACCGCACGATCTCGGCGGGCAGATGGGGTTCGGACCTGTCGCGCCCGAAAAGGACGAGCCTTATTTCCATGCCGAATGGGAAAAGCGGGCGCTCGGCATCACGCTTTCCTGCGGCGCTTTCGGCGCCTGGACCATCGACGAAAGCCGGCACGCGCGCGAGAATATTCCGCCGGCCGCTTATCTCGCCGCCAGCTATTACGAGATCTGGATCCGCGGCATCGACAAGCTGCTCGAACGGCATGGCTTTGCGACTCGCGCGGAATTGCTGTCCGGCCATGCGCAGCAGCCAGGAGCCGTTCCGAAGCGGGTGCTGAAGGCGGACATGGTGCCCGGCGTTCTTGCGAAGGGCGGGCCTTGCGATCGTCCTGTTAAGACCGCGCCGCGCTTCGTGGCCGGCGAAGGGGTGAAGACAAAGAATTTCAATCCAGTAACACATACGCGCCTGCCGCGTTATGCCCGAGCCAAAACAGGCGTGGTCGAGGCAGTGCAGGGTGCTTTCGTCTTCCCTGACGACAATGCGCATGGCGAGGGCGAAAACCCGCAATGGCTCTATACGGTCGTTTTCGACGGCGCGGAGCTTTGGGGTGGAGATGCCGATCCCACGCTGACCGTGTCGATCGATGCTTGGGAGAGCTATCTTGAGCCGGCATGAAATGTCGCCGCTGACGCAATCGTCCGGGCTGCCGACGTCGCCGGAGGGCGAGCCGGTTTTTCCCGAGCCATGGGCGGCCGAAGCTTTCGCCATGACCGTGCACCTGCACGCAAAAGGCCTGTTCAGCTGGAGCGAATGGGCTGAAACGCTTTCCGCGCAATTGCACAAGCCTGGCCGGGCCGAAGATGGCAGCGACTATTTCGACTGCTGGGTGGGGGCACTCTGCGACCTTATCGTCGACAACGGCATTGCCGATGCGGAAACGATCCTGGCACTGCAACAGAGCTGGCAGCGGGCGGCGGAGGCGACGCCGCATGGACGGCCGATCGAGCTCGGCAACGATCCCTCACGCTGATCCTTAGAGCGGTTCAGCTGTTCACGGAAGCGCAGAACCGCTCTAAGTCTTTGTTTTCTACGTAATTCCGGACGGAAAACCGCTTCGCACTTTTCCTGGAATTACTCTACGACGGGAATTGCCGGTAGCACTCCTCGGCTACCTGACGCAGCGTCTCGCGGAAGATTTCGCCGGTCACGGCATAACCGAGTTCGCCGTCGATCCAATAGAAGGTTTCAAGATTGCCCGATGAGGCGAAGCGGAAGCTCGTCGTGCGGTTCTCCGTGTTGCGGCCGACCATGACGGTCAGGCGCTCGCCGGCCTGGTTTTCATACATGAACATCGCGCCCGGCCTGCCGTCGACCGGCAGCAGGCGGCCGCCGACTAGCTTGAAGCCGAGCGGCTGTAGGTTCGGAATCTTGAGGTTCTGGATTGCCAGGCGCTTGCCGAGCCAGCTGGCGAGGTGGACCTCCTCGTTTGCGAAGACCTCGACAGGGTGGCGAACCTCGGCGGCATAGACCGTAAACGCGGTCTGGGCCTGTTTTGGCAGGGTTTCGGAGCCGGCAAGCTGCAGTTCCGGCTTTTCCAGAAGTGCGGGGCCATAATGGCCGCTGACGGCGCCGAGCGTGAAGACGAGGAGGGCTGATGCGGTGATCGCCCAGCGTTTCGCTCCCGATGAAACGGCGCGCGGGGGGACGACGAGCAGAGGATCGGTGTCCTTCGCCTTCTCATAACCGGCAAACAGCGATCGGATGCCTGAATTCTGCGCCTGCCATTCGGCGACCATCGCCGCCTCGTCGGGATTGTCGGTCAGGAAGGCCTCGATGCGGGCGCGCACCGTTTCCGGCAGCTGGCCGTCGGCATAAGCGTGAAGGTCGGCTTCGGTGACGCTCGGATTGGTCTCGTTCATTTCGGTCTCCGAAGCGTAATGATGTTGTCGGCCTTCAATCGCTCGGCGACGCGCCGGCGGGCGCGCGACAGGCGGGACATGACGGTGCCGATCGGGATATCGAGCGCGGCTGCGACCTCGCCATAGGTGTATCCCTCGATGACCACGAGCATCAGCACAGCGCGGTGTTCCTCCGAAAGGCTGTTCAGCGCATCGTCCAGCCGAGCACGTTCCAGCGGATCGGCCGGCGGTTCGGGCACGGCCAGATTTTCTGCGGCATCGAGCTCGACAAGGCCATCGCGAGTCTTGCCGCGCCGGCCGTTGCGGTAGAGATTGGTCATGATGGTCAGGACCCAGCCGCGCAGGTTGAGGCCGCGCCATTGGCCGCGGCGCGTGAGAACCTTTTCGACGCAATCCTGGAGCAGATCCTCGCCATCGGCATCCGAACGAGTCAGGCTGCGCGAATAGCGCCTGAGCGAGGGCAGGAGGGCCAGGATCTGGCCCTCGAAGGTTTCGGGTGCGGGTATCTTCATGCCGGCTCTCTTGGCATCAGGGCCCCTGCAATCAAGGTTTGGCGAGATCCCAGTTGCCGCCGACGCCGTCGCCGGTGATGTCGCCCATCTTCGTGTCCTTGACCCAATAATAGAGCGGCATGCCGTCCTTGGCCCATTGTTTCGTGCCATCTTTGCGATCGATGATCGAATATGCACCATCGGCCTTGGCATCGGAAGCCGCCATCAGCGGCGGCCAGTTCTTGGCGCAATCGTCGTAGCAGTTGGACACGCCCTTGACGTCCTTCTTGAAGGTGTAGAGTGTCATGCCGTTTTCGCCGGCAAGCACCTTGCCCTTGGCGGAGTCGACTTCCTTGACGGGAGCAGCGGCGAAAGCAGCGGTCGCGGCAAGGGCGGCGGCGGCCACGACGGATAGGAATTTCACGGATTTCATGGTGTCTCTCCTCAGATTGGGCACGCAATCTTGCGCTACCTGAGATGAGACACGAGGCGCGGTGGTTTTATTCCAGGCGCAGCAAAAGTTTTCGCGGCGGGCGAGGTGGGCCGAAGCCCGTTTTCGCCCGCACATGTCGCGTCGAGCGGCTTGCCACTATTCTCCTGACGCGGAGGCTGCCGCCATGTCGACCCACACCGCTTCGAATACATGGCCATCGGGATCTTCGAAGGCACGGTTGTAGAGCCAACCCATGTCCGTCGGCGCGCGTGGATCGGCTTTGCCCCCGGCGGCTGCGGCTGCCTCGACGATAGCGTCCACCTCTTCGCGGCTGTCCATCGTCAGCGCGATCAGCACTTCGCTCGCCTTTTGCGCTTCGGCGACGGGCTTTGGCGTGAAGGTCGCGAAAAAATCGCGCGTCAGCAGATGGAAGAAAATGGCGTCGGTCCAAACCATGTTCGACGCCTGGTGATCGCTGAACTGTTCGTTCTTGCTGCAGCCGATGGCTTCATAGAAGCGGGTCGCAGCAGCAAGGTCTTTCACCGGCAGGTTCACGAAAATCATCTTCGACATTGCAGTTCTCTCCTCTTCCTTTGTCTCCAGGCTTTGTCTTCCAGGCGAGGGCTTTGCCTCACACAAATTCCTGCACGATGGTGTCGCTGGCATGAATGCAGACGATTTCGAGCCTTCCGGTGCCGACATTCTCAAAGCGGTGTGGAATGTTGGCGGCCACGACGACGATATCGCCGGGAAAGCCGCGGGTCTTGGCGTCGCCTACGGTGAATTCGGCTTCGCCTTTCCTGACTGCCCATGTCTCGGAATAGGGGTGGACATGCAGAGCGGGCCCTTGGCCGGGCTCGTTGTCGACCAGGAAAAGCGATATCTCGCCGCCATGGTCGCGGCCCTCGAAGCGGACAGTGCGGCTCTGATCGGGTCGCACTTCCTGGTGGCGAAGAATCCTGTACATCACGTGCCTCCCCTTGGTGCCGTCTAGAACGCAAAACTATCTTCGCGAGAAGATATATTTGCAAACTATCTTGCTGTCAAGATATCTTCCGAGACTCGGTTGGAAGGTGTATGTCTCTCTTGTGGTGATGTGAGGCAGAGAATGATGAATGGAACGAAAGGGGACGGTGGCCGCCCCGGGGACGGTGACCGCCCCGGGGACGGTGACCGCCCCGGGGACGAGGACTGCCCCAGGGAGGACCATGTCGACCGGCTGCGCCGGCAATGGGCGCTGGAACTGCCCGACCTCGACACCGAGCCGATGGCGATCCTGGGGCGGGCCTTTCGTCTATCCAACCTGGTGCGCCCCAGCATCGAAGCGACATTTGCCGATTTTGGCCTCGACCGCGGCGAATTCGATGTGATCGCAACGCTTCGCCGTTCCGGACCGCCTTACCTGATGACGCCGACGGAGATGTATTCGGCGCTGATGATCTCGTCCGGAGGCCTGACCCACAGGCTTGACCGGCTGGAGAAGGCGGGACTGATCCGCCGCGAGAAATCGCCGCGTGACGGGCGCAGCGTGCTGGTGGCTTTGACCGAGGCGGGTGCGGCACTCGCCGAACAGGCCTTCCGTACCGACATGGCGAGCGAATCCTCATTTCTGCAGGCTCTTGATGGAAAGGAGCGTGAGGCGCTTGCGGCGCTGCTGCGCAAGCTGATCGCAGGAATTGAAAGTGAGCAGGCGCGAAGTGGGGCAGAGGGCGAGAACGCCGGCTGAATGGTGATCGACGCCGTCACCGTTCAGGCAGCAACACGCTGCTTTTGCAGGTCATTTACATCACTGCTGCTTTCGGATATGATATATCCTTAATTCCATTGGCGGAACCAGCTATCACACGAGTTGCTGAATGATCCTGAAAAGCCAGGTCGAGTGGGCGCTGCACTGCTGCGCCATTCTCGCGGGCCTGCCAGAGGGCAGGTATCTTTCCACCAAGGCGCTCGCCGAGCTTCATGGTCTGCCGAAGGAATATCTCTCCAAAGCACTGCAGAGCCTTTCGCAGGCATCGCTGGTCGAGACCACGCTCGGTCCGAGTGGCGGCTACAGGCTTGCCAAGACCCCCTCGGATATCAACTTTCTCGAGATCGTCGAGGCGGTCGAGGGGAAGGCGCGCAGCTTCACCTGTACGAACATCCGGGAGAACAATCCCTGCCGGCCGGCCGGTTATTGCGACAGCAAGCCCTGCGCGGTTGCCCGCATCATGTGGGAAGCCGACGAGGCCTGGCGCGATACGCTGAGGCGCGTCCGGCTTTCCGATCTGGTCGGCACCTTGTCCGAGGAAGTGCCGGCCGACATTTGGCGAAGCACGTTCGAATGGGTGCTCAAGCGCGCCGGCTGAGCGGCGTGCCGGTCTCTATGCCTTGAAGATGGTCCTGATGGTCTTCAGGATGGCATGGGCGCTGCGGGCATGTTCCGGGGGCAAGGAGGCGCCATTGCGGAAACGCTCGGCGCGGCTGGCGAGGTGGTCGGCGATTTCTTCCGCCAGCGCCGGGCGTTCGCTTAGCAGCGGCGCGAAGGCCTCCTGGTCGATTTCATAGGCGGTCACGGGGGTCAGAGCCTCCAGGGTGCACACTTCCTGCATGCCGGCGAGCAGTCCGGTCTCGCCAAAAAAGTCGCCCGGCGCGAGCCGTCCGCGTTCCTCGCCTGCGTTCCTCGCCGCGATGATGCCGGCGCGCACCATCATCAGTGAGGGGAGCATTTCGTCCTCCCGCACGATCACATCGCCCTTGCGGAACTCCCGGACAGTCGCGGTTTCGGCGAGCCTGCGCTTTTCATCGGACGTCAGTGTCGTAAAGACCGGAATGGCCTCGATCAGGGCAAGCGGCGTTACGCTCGGCGGCTTTGCGCTTTCTTCCGTCGGCAGATCGGCGGTCAGCACCGTCGCCGAGGGCGGGATGGCCAGCAGCAGGCCGGCGGATTTGCAATGGCGATAGACGAGATCGAGCACCTCGTTCCGCGCCGGCACCCGCTGGCTCGGGCTCGTCACCCGAAACTGCAGCTCGACCTCAAGTGCGGTGGCATCCAGTCCCTTCAGCGCGACGACCGGCGGCGGTTCGCGCACGATCGAATTGCAACTCGCAAGTGCCGTTGCCATGACGTGCCGGACCGATGCCGGCATCCGCGTCGGGGCGATGCGGATGGTGAGGATCAGGAGATGGCTCTCGTCAGGCCGGCTGACATTCGTCAGGCCGAGCTTTGCCAGAAAACTGTTCGGCAGTACGACGACATTGTTGGCGCTGGTCAGGATGTGTGTCGCGCGCCAATTGCTTTCGACGACGCGTCCCTCGGTGCCGTCGCTGAGAAGGATCCAGTCGCCGATGATGTATGGCCGGCCGAGTGTCAGGGCGATGCCGGAGAAGAGGTCCGCGAGTGTGTTCTGCAGCGCCAGGCCGAGAATGATGGCGACCACGCCCGAGGTCGCGACGAGGGTTCCGATCGGTACGCCGAAGACGAAGGCCAGAACCGACAGGGCCATGCCGATATAGACGACGCCGATGACCAGATCCTGTAGCAGGCGAGCCTCTCGCGGACTGCCCTCCAGCACCAGATAGAGCCTGATGAAACCGATGACGGCCCATGCCAGATGGATCCACCAGAGCGTTTTTGCGACGATGACGAGCAGGGCCCGCGGATCCTCGGACTCATATCCTTGAAACCGGTGGGGTTCGATGCCGCTGCCGACGAGGATCAGCGTCATCACTGCAAAGAAGAGGATCTGCACCACCAGCCGCGTCGTCGGCCGATGACGGGAGAGCAGATGCCAGACGACGATACCGGCAAATCCTACTGTTATCAGGGATATCAGAGGTTTGCCGAAGAGGGCGTCGTCAATCATCTCTCTGTCTCCGGGGTGCAGGCCGCACATGATTCAGCATCTCGGCCGCCTGCGCAAGCATCAGGCCTGCGCAGGCGGTATTGTATCGGCCCGAAGATCGGAACCGACTTTCGGAAAGCACGATGCGTAGATGCAAAGTGTTGCAGCGTCCTTTGCGCGTCTGAAAGACGCGCGGCGCTGTAATGCGATCGTCACTTCTTGAGCGGATAGGTCAGCTCTTTCTGGTTGGTGTCGACGACGAAGACGGCGAGCAGGCGGGCGGGCTTAGTCTCGCTGCCGTTGGCGCTGACGCCATGACGGTCGCCCGGCATTTCGGAGAAGCTCTCTCCGGCCTGATAGACCTTGACCGGGCCGTCATTGACCTGGCTGCGGATCGACCCTTCGAGCACGGTGGCGTAGATGAAGGCGGTGTCGGGATGAGTGTGGCCTTCGGAGAAGCCGGGCGGGCCGTATTCGACCAGCACTCCCTTGATGCTCTTGCCCGGCACGTTCGGAAGCTCGTGCTCATAGACGAGTGTCACCTCCGCAGACTCGCTGCTGTCATGGGCGCTGACGCCGGTGGCAGCCGGAAAGGCGAGGGCGGCGGCGAGGAAAAGTGTTCTGATCATCGGAATCTCCATGGTTGCTGGGTCGGGGAAGACGCGTCCGAGCGGTTGCGTCTTAAGGGCACGTCAATCATGTCGGCTGGGTGGACTTTGCGAACCACTGCTCGAAGGTGATCGAACCAAGCCGCGGATTGTCGTCGGAAACGAGCGACTGGTCTTTCAGTCTTGCGCCGAAATATCTCGCCTCTACGTCAGCCTCGGTGGTGCGCGGGTCTTTCATGGCCTTCAGATAGCGGGCGACGAGCTCGCTGAGGCGCACCCGTTCCGGACCAGCGATCTCGAGCGTCGCGTTGGCGGGAGCAGAGAGGGCCACGTCCGCCATGGCGTCCGCCACGTCGTCGGAAGCAATCGGCTGCACATAGGCCGGAGACAGGTGGACCGTCTGGCCGACCGTTCCCGATTGGGCGATGCCGCCGAGGAATTCCATGAACTGCGTCGAATGGACGATGGTGTAGGGGATTCCCGATTCCTTGATCAGTTTTTCCTGGGCAAGCTTGCCGCGGAAATAGCCGCTTTCCTGCAGACGTTCAGTGCCGACGACGGAGAGGGCGATATGGTGCTTGACGCCGGCAGCTTTTTCGGCGGCGAGAAGATTGCGGCCCGAGGTCTCGAAAAATTCGAGCACGGCCTTATCCTCGAAGGACGGCGAGTTAGCGAGGTCGAGCACGACTTCGGCGCCCGAGAGCGCCTCTGCCAGTCCTTCTCCCGTGATCGTGTTGACGCCGGAGTTCGGCGAGGCGGCGATCACGTCATGGCCGCGTTTGCGCAGGCGTTCGACAGTCTTTGAACCGATGAGGCCGGTTCCGCCGATGACAACGATTTTCATAATGGATCTCCGTTCGCTGTCGTGGTGCGGCAGCGTCAAAGGTGAATCTTCTCAATGAATTGCGCGGTTTAGTTCAGGCCAGCCTTATCGAGGCCGTAGGCCTTGTCGGCCGTGCCGGGCACGGTCTTGAAGCCGACATTGACGCGGTTCCAGGCGTTGATCGCCATGACGACGAAAGTCAGATCCGAGATTTCCTTCTCGGAAAGCTGGCCGCGCACCCGTTCGTAAATCTCGTCGGGAACGCCGCCTTCGGAAAGCTTGGTCAGTGCTTCGGTCCAGGCAAGGGCTGCGCGCTCGCGGGGGATGAACAGGTTCGATTCCCGCCAGATGGCGACGTGGTAGAGCCGCAGTTCCGTCTCGCCGTAGATCTTGGCCTGCTTCACATGCATGTCGAGGCAAAAGCCGCATCCATTGATCTGTGAGGCGCGGATCTCGACGAGGGCCTGCAGCTTCTCGTCGATCACGCTGCTCTTCAGCGCCATGCTGAATTCCATGAATTTCTTGAAAAGCTCGGGGGACTGTTGGGCGTAGTTCAGTCGCTGAGTCATGTGTCTCTCCTTTAATTAAGGATATTGAATATCCTTATGGATAGAAGATATCCTTAATTGCTGGACTGTAAAGCCATTCTCGTTTAGTCTGGCTGCATAAAGCCTATGCGCAAAAGTATGAGGGGCAGGGGGATGGATATCGTTTCGGCATTGCGGACCTTTCAGCGCGTCGTGGAGACGGGTTCGTTTTCGGCGGCGGCGCACGATCTCGACGTGACGCAGCCCGCCGTCTCGCGACAGGTCGCAGCCCTCGAGGGCCATTTCAACACCCGCCTCCTGCATCGCACGACGAGTGGCCTGTCGCTGACGGCAGAGGGGGAGCGGATGCTGCCGATGGCGCTGCGGATTCTCGAAGCGGTTGAGGAGCTTGGCGATGCGGCCGGATCGGACGGAACCATGGCCTCGGGAAAGGTCAGGCTCAGCGTTCCAGCACCACTCGGCCTCTATCTCAGCGAGCGGCTCGGCGATCTTCTTGCCGCCCATCCGAAGCTCTCGGTCGAACTCATCTTCAGGGAGCAGGGCTCTGATATGATCGAGGAGCGCCTGGATCTCGAAGTGCGCTTGGGCCAGGTCGCCGACAGCAGCCTCGTCTGCCGGCGGATCGGCTGGACGACGGCCTTCCTCGTCGCCTCGCCCGCCTATCTCGCGCGCAGGGCTGCCCCCCGCGCACCGAAGGAGATCAAGGACCATGAATGCCTGTGTTACAACAGGGCGGGCGAGGCCAATACTTGGTCCTTCTCGAACGGTTCGGAAGACATATCGGTCCGGATCTCGCCGCGACTGACCGCCTGCAATGCGGTCGCCATCCACCGGGCAGCCCTTGCTGGAGCGGGTCTTGCGGTGCTTTCGCATATCATCGCGATGCCCGATATCGCCGCCGGCCGGCTGGTCCCCGTGATGAGGGATTTCCAGCCGAGCCGGCTGCCGGTTACCGTCGTCTATCCCTCGCGGCGCAACATGCCGTTGCGCGTCAAGACGGTTCTGGATTTTCTCACCGACGCTATGGGGCAGGACCCGTCGATGTGTGCCAGTGGCGCGGACCGGCAGTGGAACTGATGATTGTCCGGCCGGGCGATTTGCCGTTTTCCGCCTTGCCTAAAGCCCGCGAATCCTGCCAAGTCCTGCGATCATGCAATTTGCGCCGCAACAAGACGAAGCCCTGAAGGCTGTTTCGAAATGGCTGAAGGAAGGGCGCTCGCCGCTCTTTCGCCTGTTCGGCTATGCCGGAACGGGGAAGACGACGCTTGCCAAGCATTTCGCCGAGAATGTCGATGGCGACGTGCTGTTTGCCGCCTTTACCGGCAAGGCGGCGCAGGTGCTGCGCTCGCGCGGCGCCTCCAACGCCCGGACGATCCATTCGCTGATCTACCGGCCGCGCGGCGAGGAGGCCGTGGAAGACGAGGAAACGGGCAAGACCTCGATCGCGCCGATGTTTTCGATCAACCGGCAAAGCCCGGTCGCCAAGGCGGCGCTGATCATCGTCGACGAATGCTCGATGGTGGACGAGGCGCTTGGCAAGGATCTGATGAGCTTCGGCACGCCGATCCTGGTGCTCGGCGATCCCGGCCAGCTGCCGCCGGTGACCGGCGGCGGCTACTTCACCAATCAGGATCCGGACTACCTGCTCACCGATATCCACCGGCAGGCGCGCGACAATCCGATCATCAAGCTCGCCATGCAGGTGCGCGAAGGCAATGAGGTGATGTACGGCGATTACGGCACGGCCAAGGTGATCTCGAAGAACGAGGTGACGCAGCAGCTGGTGCTCGATGCCGACCAGGTGCTCGTCGGCACCAATCGCACGCGGCGGCGCTACAATCAGCGCCTGCGCGAGCTAAAAGGCTTCAACGCCGATTATCCACAGACCGGCGACAAGCTCGTCTGCCTCAGGAACGATCCGGCCAAGGGCCTGCTCAACGGTTCGCTCTGGCAGGTAATGACCTCATCCAAGGAAACGACGAAGCCGGGCATCAATCTGCTCGTTCGCCCCGAAGACGACGACATGGACCGCGGGGCTGCCAAGATCAAACTGCTGAAGCAGGCCTTCGAGGATGTCGAGGGCGAGATTCCCTGGAACACCCGCAAACGATACGACGAGTTCGACTTTGGCTATGCGCTGACGGTGCATAAGGCGCAGGGTTCGCAATGGAACGATGTCGTGCTCTTCGACGAGAGCTGGGCGTTTCGCGATACCCGGGAACGCTGGCTCTATACCGCGATCACGCGCGCGGCGGAGACGCTGACAATCGTCCGCTAATTCCAGTCGCACCTACGACCAGGTCGCATTCCCGATCTTGACTGGCGAACAAGAAACGGTGGCGGCCGTGTCTCAGGTGGGTGGCTCGTGAGTGGCGTTAAGCCTGCACGATACCGAGCAGAACTGCCTTGGCGATGGCCTGGAAGCGGTTGTTGGCGCGAAATTTCAGGATAATTCCGGCCTCCAGGTCACGGGTCTCGTCATGTTTCAGGTCGAGCGCCCGGGCGATTCGCTGGGTGGAATAGCCTTCCGCCATCAGTTCCAGGCAACGCCGCTCCTGTGCGGTCAGGCTTGCACTGTCCTGATTGTCGTTCAATGGCGGCGACTCGACGCCGCCGTCGAAATCCAGGAGGTCGCCAACCTGCTGGAGCTGGCGGTGCAGCGTCGACATCTCGGCCGTCAGTTCGCGCTTGCGCACCTGCAGGGCCTCGCGGAACATCGCCTCAGCCGTTTCCTGCGAATCAGCGTTGCGGAGTTCGTCCATCAGTTCCTGGATAACGGCGATCGGCATGCCGGTTTCGCGGCAGACTGTAATGACGGCCATGCGCATCACGTCGTCCTGGCCGTAGACCCGCATCAGGCCGATGCGGTTGGCTGAAATCAACCCTTTCTCTTCATAGAAATGCAGTGTCCTGTGCGTGACGCCGAATGCGTTTGCCATGTCGGCAATGGGCACCGGACCATCCGGTAGATCCGGCGGTAGCGCGGCCGAAGGCAGGAACCGGTATTTCGACCGGGCCTCCGAAGCGATACCGGCGGTGGCAAACAGGCGTTTGGAACCGTCTGGCATGAACCCTCCTGGGGCATGTTGTTGCACCTCATGCGGTTTTGCCAGTTGCTTCCCATGCGCGGCGAGTGGGGTTTCCTCTAGGCGTTCTTCTCATTGGGAAAGAAGCAGTACGCGGCGTACACTACGCGATACGATGTCCACGTTATGCGTGAACGATCTTTTTTATAAGTGCTAAAAATAATCTCTTTTAAATGGGATAGCAACGTGACGGCATGATTTCGGGTGTGCTGCAGCAAGACATGTGTTGCACCGCCGCATCGGTCGGTCGTCTTCAACGGCGACGGGAAATACTGTTTGCCGTGCGCACCCGGTCAATGCCGAGCCGAAATACCGGGGTTTCATCAGCGATCCGCATCGCATCCATCTGCGAATCTCGTTGGCCATCGCATGGCCCTTGGCTTAAAAGCAGGGCCTCCCGTTTCCGTGACCGATGGATATCAGCCATGCCCGCCAAGCTCTCCGTGAACCTCAATGCCATCGCCATGCTGCGCAACCGGCGCGACCTGCCCTGGCCGAGCGTCGAAGCGCTCGGGCGGATCGCACTCGCGTCCGGCGCCAGCGGCCTGACGGTGCATCCGCGCCCCGACCAGCGGCACATTCGTTTCTCCGACCTGCCCGTCATCCGCAATCTGATCGATGACGAATTTCCCAAGGCCGAGTTTAATATCGAGGGTTATCCCACAGAGGAATTTTTCGAGCTCTGTGCCGGGGCAGCACCCGAGCAGGTGACGCTGGTGCCTGACGATCCCGCGCAGGCGACCTCCGATCACGGCTGGGAATTCCGCAAGCACCAGGCGTTCCTGACCGATGCCGTCGCGCGGCTGAAGACGATGGGATGCCGGGTGTCGCTGTTTGCCGACGGTGACGGGGATGCAGAAGCGGTCGAGATCGCCAAGGCGGTCGGCGCCGATCGAATCGAACTCTATACCGGCCCCTATGGCGGCTGCTTCGACGCGCCGGAGCGGGCGGCGCCGATCCTCGAAGCGCTCGGACGGACGGCGGATGCGGCCCTTGCGATCGGGCTGGCCGTCAATGCCGGCCATGACCTGACGGTCGAAAACCTGCCTGATCTGGTGAAGCGCATTCCCCAGCTTGCCGAGGTCTCGATCGGCCACGGCCTGACCGCCGATGCACTGGAATACGGCATGGCGGAAACGGTGCGCCGCTTCTGCCGGGCTTGCGGGCAGGTGGTTTGAGGAAGGTCGCTTACTTCTTGCGTATTGGCGGCGACTAACTTGCCCTGCAAGGGTCTCTCGTGCCGCGAATGAGGGCGCAGGATTCCTGTGTTCGTTACATCTGACCTGCGGACCGGCCATATTTCCAACACACGAGCATCTCCTAGTTCCTTCAACCGGCGGTGATAGGATGAGAGTTGTTACGCGTCAACTTATGTTTATCACGGCGGCATGGGCGTGTTTGCTCTGCTCCGTTGGAGCTGGAGTCGCCGATCCCCGACCGGAAAGATGGGTGGAAAGGTGCGGTGGCGTCTACGCTCTGTGCGGCTATATCGACAGAGCGACGTTAGAACCGCGGATCGATCGCAAGTTCGAAGTTGGGCTTCCTTTCTCGGAGGGGCTGGCCGCCGTGCGCTCCGAGGGCAAATTCGGCTATATCAATTTGAGTGCCGAGATGGTGATCGCGCCTGCGTTCGACCTTGCCCGCGGATTTCGCAATGGGCACGCCGAAGTGGTGGTTGGTGACAAGGCAGGAATTGTCGATAGAACGGGAAAGTTTCTGCTGTCGCCGAACTATGCGCGTGCCATTCCGTTCGGAGCCGGGGCGGCGCTCGTTCGTCCCGGCAAAGCGGTCGCGTCGGATGCCTATGGCCTTTTACGCTTTACGGCTCAGGAACTTTTTTTCCAAAGAGCCGATTCGCGCTATCTGCTCATTGATCTGCCTTCGGGAAAGATCCTGAAGGACGAGCTGGCCATTAAAGAATTCGAATTCGGCACTTTCGTCTGGGCCGCTCAACCGGGAGATAAACGATACGGATTGCTTGCTCCCGACGGAACCTGGAAGATCGAGCCTCGCTTCGAAACAGCCGGTAAACTCCATGGAGGAAGAGCAATTGTCTGTTATGGCCGGCCGACCGGACACGAAGATCAGTCCGCCCAACATGGCCTGGCCGACGCCACCCAATGCGGCGCGATCGACCGGGACGGTCAAACTATTCTCGCCCCACAGCAGTTTAGGATTCATGGGTATCGAAACGGTTTTTACCTTGTGACCGAACGCCAGAAAGTGGGCGTCCTTGACGAGGCGGGACGGTTGCTTGGCGGGCGTTTGTTTGACGATGCGAGATTGCCCGATTATTCCGGTGAGGTGACCAAGATCTTGGTCAACGGCCAGTGGATCGGGCTCAACCGTGCCGGGGATCTGATACCCGACCCGGAGGATGGGAAGGTGCTTGCGGTATGTCCGTCGGGTATCAAATTCATGCACAGCGGCAACCGTATTCAGGTCGTAGGAGCGGACGAAAAGCCGACGGTTTCGTATCTCTTTGACGACATGCACATGACTTGCGAATTCCCCGTATCGGTTCGGTACAATGGAAAATGGGGATTTCTGAAGCAGGACGGCAAACTGCTTGTCGATCCGCCGTCATTTCAGAGCCAATTTGGTTTCAGCGGTGGCTTTGCCGGCGTGAAGATTGACGGCAAATGGGGTATATTGGACAGTGGCGGTTTGCTGGCCCTCGCTCCTCAGTTCGACGAGATGCAGCCCGATTCCGGCGCCTATGCGGTATCGAAGGATGCGCGGAAGTTCTGGATTGACGCATCAGGACGTGAAGTCTCCGAGCCGCGCCGCCTGGAGGATCGGCAATCAAAGTTGCGTTGCGAACCAGACGGCGGACAGCGCGTCTCCAGGAATTCGAACGGAACCTTGTTTTGGGGCATCGCGGATGCAGCCGGGAATATCGTCGTCGAGCCGAAATATCGCGCCATCACCTGTTTCCGGGATGGTCTCGTATGGGTTCCGTTCGACGAGAGACAAGAATGGTGTGCGATCGACCGGAACGAGCGGAGACGCGAGAGCGTCGCGTGCATCAAGAACTGGCCTGACAGTAATGTCGCCCACGCGCGAGCTGAGACAATGTCTGACGATCCCTATGAAAGCGGTGTTCTCTGGATGCGGGCCGAGCTTGAATACGGGCTCGACCTTAGGGAAAAACCGCCTCGCTTCGTCTCGCAATTCTAAGGATCGGCTATTTTCTGCGTCATGAAGTCGTCAGGCGATCCCGTATCGAGAAACAGCGCGGTATTCTCCAATGGTCCCTCGGTCATGTTCTTGTCGCAGAATTCAGCCGCAGGCGTCTTCGTCGTGAATGACGCACTTGGAATGAAGCTTTTTTGCAATCAAGGACGGTGTCTACAGCACCCCTGTCCTTGGGCTAAACCCAAAGGACAGGGGCGACAAGCGTTGCCTCAGGCGGTCAGGGCAGCCTTGTGCTCCACGAAGAAATCCTTCAACGGCTGCGGCTGTTTGCCGGTCAGCTTGGAGAAGTCTTCGGTGACGATGTCGAACTTGCCGGCGCGGGTGTTGGCGTCGGCAGAAACCAGCATGTCGGCGACGAAACCGGGAAGACCGGCGCCGCGCATGCCCTGGCCGAGCTGTTCGTCGGTGACGTCGATCACTTCGAGCGGCTTGCCGGCGACGTCGGAAACGATGGCGGCAATCTGCCGGCTGTTCAGCGACTGGGTGCCGGTTACGGTATAGGTGGCGCTCTCGGATGTGCCGGAGGCAAGGGCTGCGGCGATCGCCAGGGCGCAGTCGTCACGCGAGATGGTCGAGATCTTGCCGCCGCCCGTGGCGCTGTACCATTTGCCGCCCTGCAGATTGTGCGGCATGCCGTGCAGATAGTTGTCGTGATACCAGGCGTCGCGGATGATCGTATGGGCGATGCCGCTTGCCTTGATGGCGTTTTCGCTGCCGAGATGATCGGGCGCGAAGGTGACGACCGAATTGTCAGGCGCCGGCATCGAGGTGTAGGCGATGTGCTTTACGCCTGATTTGACTGCCGCCGCAACGGCGCCCTGGTGCTGGGCGAGGCGCTTGCCGGGAGTATCCAGTGCGTCAGTGCTGATGATCAGCAACCGGTCGACGCCGGCGAAAGCCTTTTCCAGGCCAGCCGCGTCATCGAAATCGGCCTTGCGGGTGACCACACCCTTCTTTTCGAGTTCGGAGAGCTTTTCGGGGCTGCGCGTTGCCGCGACAATGTTGCCGGGGGCGACCTTGTAGGTCTCGATGAGGTGATGGATGACTCGCTGGCCGAGCTGCCCGGCAGCGCCGGTGACCAGGATGGTTTCGCTCATAAGTCGTTTCCTTCTATGTTTCAGCGGTGGTCTCAAAAAGAGAGTAACGCTAGAATAGGAATTGACTTGGCGGTGTAAAGGAGGCAGTTTTTCGGCTGTACGTTACCAAAAGGGAACCAGCAGATGAGCGGTGCAGTCCTCAGTTTGAAGAACAGGATGCCGGGGACGCGGCGCGAGATCGATCTTGCCGGCCTCGATTTCGGCAATTGCCCGGTCAGGGACATGATGCAGCAGATCGGCGGCAAATGGTCGACGCTGCTCCTCGATGTGCTGGCGGATCGGCCCTACCGGTTCGGCGAGCTGCGGCGGATGATCCCCGATATTTCGCAGCGCATGCTGACGCAGACGCTGCGCGACCTGCAGAGGGACGGTTACATCCACCGCGAGGTGTTCCCAACCAAGCCGCCGAGTGTGGAGTATTCGATGACCGAACTCGGCCGCTCGCTCTATCAGACGCTGGCGCAACTGTTGAACTGGGCGGAAGCGAACCATGATGCGGTTCGCGCCGCCCGTTCGCAATTCGATTCCGCCAACGGCTAGTGCCACTGATAAATCGGACTATCAGGTCGATCGCATAAACAGAGCGCGGAACAATTCCTCCGATCGTCGCAAACCTTCGTCACTCAGAACCACAGACTTGGCCTTGCCCGCGGGATTTGCAATCAGATCTTTCTGATGCAAATGGTCCATCACGCCCCAGTCAAAACCCTTCCAGGCACGGTCTCCGTCATGCAGGGTCAGCCATAACAATGCGAGAACGGCATCGTCGATTTTCTCTTCGTCTATCTCCATGCCGGAATCCCATGCAAAAAGGCGAAAATTCTGCAGATCTCAAACGGATGAATACGCTGCCTCCTGGAGGTGGGCATCCAAAAGTTGGCTCTGTCAAGGTTTAGGTGTTCGATCCTGGATTCTAATGGCGCCTTACTTGCCGCGTCCTTCCGTCAGGAACAGCAGGAAAGCCAGCGCCGGGAAGCAGAAGCCGATCCAGGCCGTCATCGTCCAGCCGCCGGTCGCATAGGCCCAGCCGCCGAGTGCTGAGCCCAGTGCGCCGCCGGCAAAGAAGGTCGCCATGAACAGGCCGTTGAGCCGGCTGCGGTGTTCCGGGTTGAGCGCATAGATGGCGCGCTGGCCGCAGACGAGATTGGTTGTCACGCCGAAATCGAGAAGGATCGCCGCTGCCGTCAAGAGCAGCAAAGCGCCAAGCGAGCCGTCGCCGGCGAAATGGCCAATCAGGAAGGCAGCCATGCCGAGCAGCATGGCAAGCGTCGAGGCGATCTTCGTCATACCGCGATCGGCAAGCCGGCCGGCAATCGGCGAGGCGATCGCGCCGGCAGCACCTGCGAGGGCGAAGAGGGCGATGCCGTTCTGTGTCAGGCCGAAGGCGGGACTTGCGAGCAGCAGCGGCGTCGTCGTCCAGAACAGGCTGAAGGCGCCGAACATGCCGGCCTGATAGAGCGCCCGGCGCTGCAACACCCGCGACGTCAGCGCCAGATGGCCCATGGAGGCGAGCAATTCGCCGTAGCGTAGCCTGGTCGTCGGCCGGCGAACCGGCAGGTTGGCGCGGAGCACGACGGCGAGCACGAGCATGAGCGCTGCAGTGACGTAGTAGACCACATGCCAGGAAGAGGCCTCGGCGACGAAGCTTGCGAAGGGGCGGGCGAGCATAATGCCGCAGAGCAGGCCGCTCATGACGTTGCCGACGACCTGGCCGCGCGTTGCATCAGGCGCCATGTTGGCGGCAAAGGGAACCAGGACCTGAACTGCGACCGATGAAAGACCGATAGAGAGCGAGGCGACGAGGAAGGTTGTGGGCGTCGAAGACAGCGCCGCGCCGATGAGCGCAACGGCAGAGACGGCGATCAGCATCAATACCAGACGGCGGTTTTCAGTGAGGTCGCCGAGCGGCACGATCAGCAGCAGACCGAGACCATAGCCGATCTGCGTCAGCGTGACGATCAGGCCAGTGGCGGCAGGCGTGAAGCCGAGATCGGCGCTGATCGGACCGGCGAGCGGCTGGCCGTAATAGAGATTGGCGGCCACCAGCCCGCAGGCGGCGGCGAAAAGGAAGGTGAGCCAGGGGGATAACTCCCGGGGAATGGCCTCATCCGGCGTGGTGGCTGAAACGCTCATCAGAAACTCCGGTATTCAAAGATTGTAGGGATTGAATGCAAAAATGCTGGCTGCGGCCACCCGATCCTTGACCGAATGCCGGTATTTCTCTCGTCCACGGTGCGGACTGTTCAGGTCACGAGCTTCATCGCGGCCTCGGCCGCAGACATCATCTCTTCCCTGCTGCGTCCTGTTTTGCCGATGACGCGCAGGCCCTTGGTAAAGCAGAGGAAGGCGAGGGCGGCGGCATCCGGGTCCACCGTCTTCGGAATGCTGCCGTCTGCCTGGCCGATGCGGATGAGATCGGCCATCAGCTTTTCGTCTGCGGCAAAGGCAGTCACGACGTGGGCAGCCGCTTCCTCGTCTAGCAGGGCGAAGTCGTTGGCGCCGCCAACGACGAGACAGCCTTTACGGCCGGCCTCGCCATAGGAGAGCTCGGTATAATACATCACCATCTGGAAGACTTTGTCGCGGCCTGTTTCCGCCGACGCAATCATCGCTTCGAGACGCCACCGGCCGAGTTGGCGATAACGACCAAAAGCGGCGAGGAAGACGCCGCGCTTGTCCTTGAACGCCTTGTAGATACTGCCAGAGGCGAGGTCCATTGCCTCGGTCAGATCGCTGATCGAGGTGGCGTGGTAGCCGCGTTCGGAAAAGACCCGTAAGGCCGAATCCAATGCGGCGTCCATATCGAACTCGCGCGGACGGCCACGGCTGCGGGTCTTTGCTTCTGATGTGAGAGTGGCAACGGTCATGGCGCCTAATTAGGGAATGAACGTTTCCAAATCAAGTGAAATTTCTGCGACGCAGCAAATTCAAAGGTCGAGCACCCAGGTCTGCCCGTTGGCCTCAGGGCCGAACATGCGATGTCTCTCCTCGGAGACAAGGCGGAAGCCCGCCTTGACGTAGATGGCGCGGGCGGTCTCCAGCATGTCGTTGGTCCAGAGCGAGAGTTCGCGGTAGCCTTTCTGCCTGGAGAAGCGGATGCATTCGTCGACCAGCAGTTTGCCGAGCCCGAGGCCGCGGGCTGATTTGTCGACATAGAGCAGGCGGAGCTTGGCGATGCCGTCGCCGCTATTGGTGACGAGGACGGAGCCGATATTGACGCCGCCGCGTTCGGCGATCCAGCAATATTCCTTGGCCGGATCGAAATTGGCGAGGAATTTTCCGGCGACGTCGGCCACCAGCGCCTCGAAGCGCAGGTCCCAGCCATATTCCTCGGCATAGAAACGGCCCTGGCTCTGAACGATCCAGCCGATATCGCCGGCGCGGTGGGCGCGGATGATGGCCGGTGCGGGCTTTGCCGCCGGGTCGAGCAGCGTGCGGATCGTGTGCATGGCGGAGACCGCGGCCTCCGGCTCGCCGCTGGCGAGATTGTCGAAACGGGCGGCGATCTGCGCATTGGCGCGCCGGCCGAGTTCTTTAAACTGCTCTCGTCCCCGGTCGGTGACAATGATGACCTGGCTGCGCAGGTCGGCCGGATCGGGGCTGGTCTCGATCAACCCCTCGGCGCGGAAACGCTTGAGGATGCGGCTGAGATAAGCGGCGTCGAGATGCAAGTCGCGGACAAGTGCGGCGGCGCTGACGCCGTCATGCGAGCCGACCTCGAAGAGGATGCGGGCATCCGTCAGCGTGAAGGGCGTGTCGAGATAGGCCTTGTTCAGCAGGCCGAGGAAGTTCGTATAGAAGCGGTTGAAATCGCGAGCGGTTTCGATGAGGGCAATATCGGACATGGCAAAAATCTCCAGATGGAGATCGTTGCCAGTTTGTTGACAAACCTCGCTCTTTGCTCGGCGTCATCCTCGGCCTTGTGCCGAGGATCTGCTGCACCGGTTGCAGATGCTCGGGACAAGCCCGAGCATGACGAAAGAGGAGTTGGCCGACTTTGTCAGCAGTCCGACAAGATCTCCAGTTGGAGATCTTGTCCTGTATTTAGTGGACTGAGTCAACTAACATGGCAATATCAAGCTGCTTCCTCTTCTGCCGCTTCGTCTGCGCCGAGCGCAAAATCGACCGCCGCCCTCGCATGGATCGCGGTGGTGTCAAAGCCCGGCAGCGGCAAATGGTCGGGATCGAGGATCATGCAGATCTCGGTGCAGCCGAGGATGATGCTGTCGGCGCCGTTGTCGATGGCGCGTGCAATCACTGCCATGAGCTTGTCGCGAGAGCTGTCGAGCACCTTGCCGGCGCAGAGTTCGTTGAAGATGATGTCGTGCACGGTCGTGCGGTCGCTAGCATCTGGCACCATGATATCAACATCAAGGCTCTTCATGCGGTCGCTATAGAAGCCGTGCTCCATCGTATAGCGGGTAGCAAGCAGCAGCGGGCGCTTGCGGCCGGCCGCATGCAGCGATCTCGCGGTCTCGTCGATGATGTGGATCAGCGGTACGGAGATCTTCTCTGCGACCTTGTCGGCGATCAGATGCATGGTGTTGGTGCAGATGAGGATGCAGCCGGCGCCGGCGATCTGCAGGCGCAGCGCCACGTCGGCGAGGCGACGGGCGGCCATATCCCAGTCGCCGGCCTTCTGAAGCGCGACGATCTCCTCGAAATTGACAGAATGCAGGATGAGTTCGGCCGAGGCGAGGCCACCCTTGCGGTCACGCACCATCTCGTTGACGACACGGTAATAGACCGCCGAACTTTCGAAACTCATGCCGCCGATAAGGCCGATCGTTTCCATCTCTTCATGCTCTCCATGCTTCTGAACTTTCGAAAATGATGCCGCAATCCCGGCGCGATGTGTTTGCTTTGTTTGTCTCTCGCGTCATATATGTGACAGGATTTTGCGTCATTTTATGAAATCCTGCAAAAAAGACGCGAGAGGTATATGTTCGACACATGCTTGATGATCGCGACAGACGCATTCTGGACATGCTGCAAAAGGATGCGGGCATATCCGTGACCGATCTTGCCGAGCGCGTGGCACTTTCGATATCGGCCTGCTCGCGGCGCATCCAACGGCTGGAGGAGAGCGGCCATATCGCCCGGCGCATCGTCGTGCTCGACCGGGAAAAGATGGGCGTGCCGACGACGGTCTTCGCGCTGGTCAAGACGGCGCACCATTCCGACGAATGGACGGAGACCTTCCGCCGGATCATCAGCGACATTCCCGAGATCGTCGAAGCGCACCGGCTGACTGGCAATCACGACTACATCCTGAAGATCGTGCTGCCGCGCGTCGAGCACTACGATGTGATCTACAAGCAGATCGTGCGCAAGATCGAGCTCTTCGACGTCTCGGCCTCAATCTCGATGGAGCTTCTGAAGGGCGGCACGGCGATCCCCGTGGGGTATGCCGATTGAGCCGGGTCCACCGACCGGGATGCAGGGGAGCTATGCCGAAACGGCAGTTGCAACCATCGCGGCGAAGGCCACATTGGCTTTGAGCGAAATGGCGCAAAAGGGGTAGGTCATGAGCGATCATCATGTCGTCGTCGTTGGCGGCGGTTTCGGCGGGCTGCAGCTCGTCAACGGCTTGAAAGGTGCCGGCGTCAAGATCACGCTGGTCGATCGGCGCAATCACCATCTCTTCCAGCCGCTGCTCTATCAGGTGGCGACCACCATTCTTTCCACCTCGGAGATCGCCTGGCCGATCCGCCGCCTCTATGCCGACCGACCTGACGTGACGGTGCTGCTCGGCGAAGTCGCCGGCGTCGACAGCGGTTCGAAGACGGTTTCCTTAAGCAACGGCATGACTCTTGGTTACGATACGCTGGTGCTGGCGACCGGGGCGACACATGCCTATTTCGGCCACGACGAATGGGAGCCGGTGGCGCCCGGCTTGAAGACCCTTGAGGATGCGACGACGATCCGTCGACGCGTGCTGCTTGCCTTCGAGAAGGCGGAGATGGAGGCCGACCCGGCCGTGCGCGATGCGCTGTTGACATTCACCATCGTCGGGGCGGGGCCGACCGGCGTCGAGCTGGCCGGCATCATCGCCGAACTCGCGCATTTCACGCTGCCCAAGGAATTCCGCAACATCGACACGCGCAAGACTCGCGTCGTTCTGGTCGAAGCCGGCCCGCGGGTGCTGCCGACCTTCGCCGAGGAGCTTTCGGCCTATGCTCAGAAGGCGCTGGAGAAACTCGGGGTCGAGATCCATCTCGGCAAGCCGGTGACCGAATGCAACGCCGACGGCGTGAAGATCGGCGAGACCTTCGTTGCCAGCCGGACGATCGTCTGGGCCGCCGGGGTCACCGCGTCGCCGGCAGCGCAATGGCTCGGCGTGCCGGCCGACCGGGCAGGGCGCGTCGTGGTCGAGAACGATCTGAGCGCGCCCGGCCTGCCCGACGTTTTCGTCGTCGGCGATACCGCCTCCGTCATGCGCGAGGATGGCAGGCCGGTGCCGGGCATTGCGCCCGCCGCCAAGCAGCAGGGCGGTTACGTCGCCAAGGTCATCCGCGCGCGCCTGTCCGGCAAACCGGCGCCGGCGCCCTTCCGTTATTGGCATCAGGGCAGCCTGGCGACGATCGGCAAGAGTGCGGCGATCATCGATTTCGGCCGGATCAAGCTGAAAGGCTGGCTCGCCTGGTGGATCTGGGGCCTTGCCCATATCTACTTCCTGATCGGCACCCGCTCGCGCTTCTCCGTCGCCTGGAGTTGGCTGTGGATCTATCTGAGCGGCCAGCACAGCGCCCGGCTGATCACCCAGCGGGAGACGATGCGGGAGGAGGAGTAACTCTTCTCCCGTCCTCCAGAGGCCAAGCCTTGAAGCAGCGATGTAGCCAAGCTTGACATATCTTCGGATCCGCCCTTAGGTTTGCGCCGTGTCTTCCGGATACCACCGGGGGTTACGCATCCAGCCGTAGCTACAGCGAGTAGAGGTTCCAATGCGCAGACTCACTTCTCACGAAAATCACATCCGAATTTCTGAGAAATTGGTGGTTCATGCGCACTTTAAATCTGGGCATCCTCGCCCATGTGGATGCAGGCAAGACTAGCCTTACCGAAAGACTGCTTTTTGACGCCGGCGTCATCGACAAACTCGGCAGCGTCGATACCGGCAATACACAGACGGACACTCTCGAGCTCGAACGGCAACGCGGCATCACGATCAGGGCCGCGGTGGTGTCGTTTGCGATCGGCGACAGGGTCGTCAATCTGATCGATACGCCCGGCCACCCCGATTTCATCGCCGAGGTCGAGCGGGTGCTTGGATTGCTCGACGCGGCCGTCGTCGTCGTTTCGGCGGTCGAAGGCGTGCAGGCGCAGACGCGCGTGCTGGTTCGGGCGCTCCGGCGGCTTGGCGTTCCCTTCGTCTTCTTCGTCAACAAGGTCGATCGTCTCGGTGCCCGTTATCAGGAGGTGCTGGAGACACTTGCCGCGCAGCTCTCGGTCCGGCCGATCGCCATGTCCGCGGTTATCGATGCCGGCAGCAAACTTGCCGGGGTGGAGGCGCTCTCTCCGGGATGCGAGCCGCTTTTTTCGGCGCTCTGCGAGGCGCTCGGCGAAAACGACGAAGCACTGCTCGAGGATTATGTGCTCGCCCCCGAGCGCCTGACGGAGGAAAGGCTTGGCCGCTCTCTAGCCGGTCAGGTGGCGCGCGGCCTCGTGCATCCCGTCTTTGCAGGCGCCGCGATGACCGGTGTCGGCATAGCCGCGCTGGCAACGGCCATTGCGACGATCTTGCCGGAGCGGCGCCCCGATCCAGATGGTCCGGTTGCCGGGAAGATATTCAAGATCGAGCGCGGCTGGGGCGGGGAAAAGCTGTGCTATCTCTCACTGACCTCAGGCACGGTGCGGCTCCGGCAATATCTGGATCTGCCGAAAGGCCCGGAAAGAGTAACCGCGATCCAGCTCTTCGAGCAAGGCCGCAGCCATGGCGTCGACAGCGTCCGCGCCGGGCAGATCGCGCGTGTCGGCGGCCTAACCGGTGCCCGCATCGGCGATGCGGTGGGCGGCGATCCGCTCTCCGCCAGACGGGCTTACTTCGCGCCGCCGACGCTGGAAACCCGAGTTCTTGCCCGGCGACCTTCCGAGAAGGCGGCGCTGTGGCTTGCGCTGAACCAGATGGCCGAACAGGATCCGCTGATCAATCTGCGCCGGAACGAGGAAACGGACGAGGTCTTCGTTTCGCTCTATGGCGAGGTGCAGAAGGAGGTTATCCAGTCGACCCTGCTGACGGATTTCGGCCTCGACGCCAGCTTCGAGGAAAGTACGGTCATTCTGGTCGAGAGGCCTGTAGGAACTGGGACCGGCTTACAGATCCTCTTCAAGGAACCCAATCCCTTCCTGGCGACGGTAGGTCTGCGGGTCGAGCCGCGGCCTGCCGGCGCGGGCAACAGCTTCGCGCTGGAAGTGGATGTCGGCCAGATGCCGGCAGCCTTTTACCGGGCCATCGAGGAAACCGTGTTCGAGACGCTGAAGCAAGGTGTTTTCGGTTGGCAGGTCATCGATTGCCACGTGGCGATGACGGCAGCCCGGCACAGTTCGCCGGCAAGCGCCGCCGCCGATTTCCGCCAGCTGACGCCCTGGGTGCTGGCAACGGCGCTATCGGCCGCTGAAACCGTCATCTGCGAGCCGGTCGACGGTTTCAATCTCGAAGCGCCGGCGGAGAGTTTGAGTGGCGTGCTCACCTTGCTTGCCAAATCGGCAGCGGTGACGACGGGTTCCGTGATTGCCGATGGCGTAGCGCGGCTCGAAGGCACTCTGGCGTCTCAGATGGTCCAGAGCGTCCATCAGCAATTGCCGGGGCTGACGAGCGGGGTGGGGACGATGGAAACCGGCTTCGATCACTACGCCCCGATGGCCGGGCCGCCGCGCCTGCGCCGGCGTTCGGGGCCTGATCCGTTCAATCCAGTCGAATATCTGCTGCGGCTGCAGTCCACGAGATCCTCCTGCTGAGGTGCGCAGGCCAGAGGCCGGAACATCGAGCACGAGCGGGGCGCTCCGATGCGGCGGGCAGAAGCGGCGTTGACCGGCGATGCTTCGAGGCGACCCTTTGGATCGCACCTCAGCATAAGGACGGATGGAGGATGCCTTTATCAAAAAGGCGGCTCTCGCGAGCCGCCTCTCATTCCTCAGGCCGCCAGCGAGGCGATGTCGATGACGAAGCGGTAGCGGACGTCGCTTTTCAGGACGCGTTCATAGGCTTCGTTGACCTGCTGGATGTTGATCTTCTCGATCTCGGAGACGATGTTGTGCTCGCCGCAGAAGTCGAGCATTTCCTGGGTTTCCTTGATCGAGCCGATCATCGAGCCGGAAATGCTCTTGCGGCCGGGGATGACCGAGAAGGCATGCACGGGGATCGGGTTTTCCGGCGCGCCGACCACCACGAAGGAACCATCCACCTTCAGGAGCCCGAGATAGGCATTCCAGTCGATCTCGGCGCTGACGGTGCAGATGATCAAGTCGAACGTGCCGGCGAGCTTCGTGAAGGTTTCCGGGTTGTTGGTGGCGTAATATTCCTTGGCGCCGAGCTTCAACCCATCTTCCTTCTTGGAAAGGCTCTGGGAGAGAACGGTGATATCGGCGCCCATGGCGGCGCCGAGCTTGACGCCCATATGGCCGAGACCGCCCATGCCGACGATCGCGACCTTCTTGCCGGGGCCGGCATTCCAGTGGCGCAGCGGCGAGTAGAGCGTAATGCCGGCGCAGAGCAGCGGCGCGGAGGCATCGAGCGGCAGATTGTCCGGAATGGACATGACATAGCCCTCCCGAACGACGATCGAGTCGGAATAACCGCCCTGGGTCCGTGTCTTGCGGTCAGCTTCGAAGTCATTGTAGGTGCCGGCGAGCCCCGGCATATACTGTTCCCGATCGAGGTCGCGCTCGGCGCAGCCGATGCAGGAATCGACGAAGCACCCGACGCCGACGCGGTCGCCGACCTTAAACTTGGTCACGGCGGAGCCGACGGCCGAGACGATGCCGGCAATCTCATGGCCCGGCACGATCGGATAGACGGCGTTCTTCCATTCGTTGCGGACAGTGTGGATGTCCGAATGGCAGATGCCGGCAAACTTGATGTCGATGACGACGTCATCGGGGTTCGGGTTGCGGCGTTCGAAGGTGAAAGGGGTCAGCGGCTTGGAAGCGTCGGTCGCGGCGTAGCCTCTTGCAATAGGCATGGGAACCTTCCTTTTCGATTGTGGAGGGGTTGAACGGGATGGTGGACTATTGCCCGGAACTGCGTGAGACGGTTAGAGCGATCCTCTCAGCTTTTTGCACGATCCTGCAAAAGTGAGACGCCTGCCTGTTTGCGAAATGGCGAAGACACTCTAGATAGGGGCGGTATAGCCGGCGTCAGACAGTTGACAGAAAGAGTTGCCCCATGACTTTGCCTTTCAGCCCCTATCGGGAGATCGTCGACATCGCGATGCGCTTCGCGCCTGGTGACGGCGAGTTCTCGACTGATATCGGCAATCTTCATGTCAGCCGCCGGTCCAGGCCCAGCGATCCGCTGCACAGCAGCTATCGGCCCTGTTTCGCCTTTGTACTGCAGGGGGCCAAGAGCCTGCGCCTCGGCACGGAACTTATCAGCTACGGGACCGGCGACTATCTGCTGACCTCGCTCCACCTGCCGGTCGCCTGGCGCGTCACGGAGGCAAGCCCCGAGGTTCCGCATCTCTGCCTGGGGCTGGCAATCGATTCCGAAAAGCTGCTGGAATTACTTAGCCGCATCGATATTCCGCGTCCGGCCGCCCATACCGACGGGCAGCGCGGGATGGCGGTCAATGTCGCTCCGCCAGAGCTCCTGGATGCTGCCGTCCGGCTGCTGCGTTTGCTCGATCGTCCGGGCGACATTCCCGCCATGGCGCCGCTGATCGAGCAGGAAATCCTCTATCGCGTGCTGACCGGGCCGGATGGCGCGCGGCTGATCAACATTGCCACATCAGATAGCCACAGCAACAGGATTGCGCGCGCCGTTGCATGGCTGAAGGAGAATTTCGCGCGGCCGCTGCGCATCGAAGACCTTGCCGACCGCGTCAGCATGAGCGTGTCGTCGTTCCATCACCACTTCAAGTCGGTCACGGCGATGACGCCGGTGCAGTATCAGAAGCAGCTTCGCCTGCACGAGGCGCGTCGTCTGATGCTCGTGGAGCGGCTCGATGCGGGCACGGCCGGTCACCGCGTCGGTTATCAAAGCCCGTCGCAGTTCAGCCGCGAATACAGCCGCCTTTACGGCGCTTCGCCGGCCCGCGATGTCGACGGCGCCCGCGATGTCATGGCGGCGGAATAGAGTACCGCGCCCAGCAAGAACGTGCCAAGCGCGGTGCGATCATTAAAGGATTGTTTGACGTTTCCGACTAGTCTTGCGGCAGATATCAAGCAGGCCCAGATGTCCGCATGACGCAAGCACCGTTTCTCTCCATCGTCGCTCCTTGTCACAACGAGGAAGAGGGCTTGCGCGAATTCTGCCGCCGCGCCGCTGCTGCCGCGCATAGTGTTGCCGGCGATGGCTTCGAGCTCATTCTCGTCGATGACGGCTCGTCCGACCGCACGTGGGAGATCATTTCGGATCTGGCGGCCGATGTGCCGCAGCTGCTCGGTGTTCGTCTTCTGCGCAATCACGGCCACCAGTTGGCATCGACGGCGGGTCTTTCCGCGTCGCGCGGCGAGCGCGTGCTTTTGATCGATGCCGATCTTCAGGATCCCCCAGAGCTGCTTTTGATGATGATGCCGATCATGGAGCGCGGCGCCGACGTCGTTTACGGCCAGCGCACGCGCCGTCAGGGCGAAAGCTGGTTCAAACTGGCCTCCGCTTCGCTTTTCTATCGCGCTTTGTCCAAGCTCGCTTCCGTGACCATTCCGCGCGATACCGGTGATTTCCGGCTGATGCGCCGGCGTGTCGTCGATATCCTGCTGGCGATGCCGGAGCGCGATCGGTTCATCCGCGGCATGGTCAGTTGGATCGGCGGCAGGCAGGTGGCGCTGCCTTACGAGCGTGACGCCCGTTTTGCCGGCACGACGAAATATCCTCTGCGAAAGATGATCAATTTCGCTCTCGATGCGATCACCAGCTTTTCAACGACGCCGCTGCGCATCAGCACTTGGCTTGGCATGATGAGCGCGGGCGTCGCGATCGCGTTGCTCATCTACACCTTCGTTCGCTGGCTGCAGGGCGAGACGGTGACCGGCTGGTCGTCGATCATGGCCGCGGTCAGCGCCTTCAGCGCTATCCAGCTGATCTGCATCGGCATCATCGGTGAGTATCTCGGCCGTCTCGTACAAGAGAGCAAGAAGCGGCCGATGTTCATGGTCGAGACGATCGTGCGCGGCAGTGAACAAGCAGAATTGTCGATCGCTTTCTCGGAGATGAGCGCCAGCGACAAGCGCGCCGCGCTGGATGCGGCCTTTGCATCAAAAGAGCCGCCGCGCTCGCAAAAGAACAGCCGGATCGGATAATGGACCGGATTGCCGCGCCTGCTGTGGCCGCAGCCGGGCCTGAGGAATCGATCGCCAGGCAGGATTCCACCGTTGCGATTGCCGCTTTCGTCGGATTTGCCGCGGCTCTGGTTCTCCTGTTTCCCTTTCCGCCGGTTCTCGATTACGCCAATCACTACGCCCGTATCTGGCTCCTTACTGGCGGGATCGGCGAGCAGCCGTTTCCTGAAATCTATGTCGTCGACTGGAACCGCACCTTCACCAATGTCGGGATCGACGTTCTGGCCACCAGGCTGGGGCCGCTTGTCGGCGCAGACAGGCTTGCGCGGGCTTTGCTTTTCCTGGCGATCGTGCTGCCGCCGCTCGGGGCAATCGGCCTGCATCGCGCGCTTTTCGGCGGCCGACACCATTGGCAGACCGCCATGCTGTCGCTCGGCTGGTGCGCCACCATGATCGGCGGCTTCATCAACTTCCAGATCGGCCTCGGCATGGCGTTGTTCTTTGCCTGCGTTGATCTGCGGCTGCAGCGCAGAAATCCCGCCCTGGTTTTTGCCTGGCGGCTCGCCGCCGCGCTGCTGCTGACGGTGATGCATCTCTTCGCGCTTGGCTTCTATATGGCGATCGTCTGTGGCCTCGAATTTTCCTGGCGCATCGAAATAGTGCGATCGAAGGCGGCTCTGATGAGGCTCGCCGGCCGGTTGGCGCTGGCGCTCGGCGCCTGCGTCCTGCCGCCGCTCGCGCTCTATCTCCATACTGCGGCTTTGCCCAACGCCGGCGGCAACGGCCTCGGCCTTGCCTGGAACGACGGCATCGTCCTGATCCTTCTGAACCTGCTCTCCGCCATCACCACCTATGTCCCGGTGGTGGATGTCGTTTTGGTTCTGCCGCTGATCCTCATCTGCACGCGTGCCATCCGCGGGAGCGATATCCGCATCCATGCGGGGCTTGCCGTCACCGCCTGCGGATTGCTGTTGCTGTCCTGCATTGCACCTCGCCACATGCTCGGAACCGGCTGGATCAGCTGGCGCTTTCCGATCATGACGGCGCTCGTGGCCATGGCGATGGTGTGCCCTTTCGCCAATCTGCCGCGCCGGCAAGCGCTGTTGCTGGCGCTCATCATCAATCTCGCAGTCTTCGGTCGCAGCGGTTGGGTCGGCTGGAACTGGTGGCTGGCACAGAAGGATGTTGCCGCCGTCGAGACGGTGCTTAAAAAAGTGCCGGCCGGTGCGGCCGTGTTGCCTCTGGGACATGAACCCGAGACGGTGAGCAGTCTTGCCCACTCCAACCGGCATTTTGCCTGGGGGCTGGATACCTTCCGGCACTTGCCGACGCTCGCCGTGCCCTTGTCTCATGCTTTCGTGCCGACGCTCTTCACGGCAAAAGGCAAGCAGCCGCTCTCCGTTCTGCCGCCATGGTCTGAGATCTCGGTTCCCGAGGGCAATTTGCTGTCGATCGGCGTGCTTTCATGCCCGGCAATGATGCAGGAATATAGAAACTTTACGCCTTATCTGTCGGATTGGCGCAGGCGTTTCGATTTCGTTCTCGTCGCCAATGCCGATATCCCCGACCGCTATGTCGGCACCTTGATGCCGGCGGGCCTGACGCTGGTCGAAGATGCGGGTTTCGCAAAGCTTTACGCAATCGACAAGACGATGCCGGCAGAGCCTCTCTCGATCCCTGCTGGTTGCGCTACGGCGTCATAGGCTCCGGCTCTTCGCGGATCAACTGCCTCTGGGCGAGTGGATCGTGACTGCGGCCGCCATCCGGTATTCGGGCGATGGGTTGGTCAGCCGGGGAATTTCAACGCCTTGTCGGCACGGCATTTGGCGAGCTTTAATTGACGGAAGGAGAGGATGCGGGTGATGCGATCCTTGCCATCCGTTTCCACACTCATGCAGGCGCAGGCATAGCCATAATTGCCGTTGGTTTTGACATAATCATGTTCGGAGATGTCGGAGATCAGCTCCATGCCTTCGACCTCGCCGGCATCGTCGCCCTGGGTCATGATTGTCCAGGTGTTCTCCGCGTCCTCCAGCCACCAGTTGGCGGGCGTCGGATTCTCGATCCAGCCGCAGCGCGTTTCGGCGGCCTGTGCGTTTGCTGCGATGGCGAGAGCTGTGGTCATGACCGCGGCGGCTATCCAGTATCTCATTGCCTTTTCCCCACGACAAATGTCAGTTGTTGATCGCGATGATCGCCCAATGGCTCGCCTCGCAGGCGTTGTCGTCGCAGACCGCGCCCATCCAGACGGCGCCGCCGGCCAGCATGACGCCGTCGCTGTTGACGAAAAGATCCTCGTATTGCTGGCGTCCGACGGCGCGGCGCGTCTCCGGCGTCACGAGATCGTCGAAATTGTCGATGAAATCCTCGGCGCTCTCGACTTCGTAGGGCTTACCATCGGTCTTGACCGTCAGCGGGTATTCGGCAAGGCCGGCGATGGTCTCGGCGTCGCTCGAGCGCATCGCCTTGACAAGCTGGCGCAGCGGCCGGTCGAAGCCCGCGGCATCGCCGTGCAGTTCCTCGATACGGTTATAGACCTCGTTTTCCGACTGGGCGAAGGCGCCTGTGCTCGGAAGCGCTGTTCCCAGAAGCATCGTTCCGGCGAGGAGAAGGGCTGCAGGCAGGCGCGGCATGGAAGGCTCCGGCAAATGGCGTGGTGCGGCATTATGCGGTCCCCGATGTAGTGCGCCTATCCAATTCTGGTGTCTCATCCAGCTTTCCCGTATAAAAAATCTGTCGCGGCTTCTTGACGACCTGATCGGTTTGTCGCATAAACCTCACGAACCGTACCGTACGGTACGTATATGGGAGCCATGACCGTGTCCGTCGGTACCGCAGAGCCGAGCGAATTTTCGCCGCGCCAGAACGCCGTTCTGGAGCAGGCGCTGCAGTTGCTCGTCGATGGCGGCGAGAAGGCGCTGACGACTTCCGGCGTGGCGCGCGCCGCCAATTGCTCGAAGGAAAGCCTCTACAAGTGGTTCGGTGATCGCGACGGGCTGCTGTCGGCGATGATCGCCTATCAGGCCAGCAAAGTGCGCACCTTCGAGCGCAACGGCGAGCGGCTGACGGCGGCGAGCCTGCACGACCATGTCGTCATTTTTGCGCGTGACCTGCTGGAGGTGCTTGCCGGCGACGTCTCGCTGGCGCTCAACCGGCTGGCGATCGGGCAGTCGAACCGCGAGGGATCGAAACTCGGCAAACTGCTGCTCGAGCGCGGCCGTCGCCAGATCGACCGGCGCGCCATGGCGCTGATCGATGCCGGCAAAAGGGCAGGGCTCCTGCGTTTTGCCGATGCCGACGAGGCTTATCACACGCTTTACGGCCTTGTTGTCTCCGACCTGCATGTGCGCATGCTGCTCGGCGAACCAGGCCTCAAGGATACCGCACGCCAGGCGGAGAGGGCGGTCACCGCCTTCCTCAGGCTTTATGGCACGGACAAGGTTCTGGCGGAGATGCCGGTTCTCGGCTGATTCCGCTTTAATGACAGTCAACAAGACAAGCAAAGGGAAGGAACTTCAAATGCGCGTCTATTACGATCGTGATGCCGATCTCAACCTCATCAAGGCCAAGAAGGTCGCCGTCATCGGCTATGGTTCGCAGGGCCGTGCCCATGCGCTGAACCTCAAGGACAGCGGCGCTCAGAACGTCGTCATCGCACTCAAGGCCGGTTCGCCGACCGTCAAGAAGGCCGAAGCCGATGGCTTCAAGGTCATGACGGTTGCCGAAGCTGCCGCCTGGGCGGACCTGATGATGATGGCGACCCCGGACGAATTGCAGGCCGACATCTACAAGGCCGACATCGCCGGCAACATCCGCGATGGCGCAGCCATCGCCTTTGCTCACGGCCTCAACGTTCACTTCGGTCTCATCGAGCCGAAGGCTTCGGTCGACGTCGTCATGATCGCACCGAAGGGCCCGGGCCACACGGTTCGCGGCGAATACCAGAAGGGCGGCGGCGTTCCCTGCCTCGTTGCCGTTCATCAGAACGCTTCGGGCAATGCGCTTGAACTCGCTCTCTCCTACGCCTGTGGCGTCGGCGGCGGCCGTTCGGGCATTATCGAAACCAACTTCCGCGAGGAGTGCGAAACCGACCTCTTCGGCGAACAGGTCGTTCTCTGCGGTGGTCTCGTCGAGCTCATCCGCGCCGGTTTCGAAACGCTCACCGAAGCCGGTTACGCGCCCGAGATGGCCTATTTCGAGTGCCTGCACGAAGTGAAGCTCATCGTCGACTTGATTTATGAAGGCGGCATCGCCAACATGAACTACTCGATCTCCAACACGGCCGAGTGGGGCGAATATGTCTCCGGTCCGCGCATCATCACTGCCGAGACCAAGGCCGAGATGAAGCGCGTCCTCAAGGACATCCAGACCGGCAAGTTCACGTCCGATTGGATGCAGGAATACCGCGCCGGCGGCTCGCGCTTCAAGGGCATCCGCCGCCTGAACGACAGCCACCCGATCGAAGAAGTCGGCGCCAAGCTGCGCGGCATGATGCCCTGGATCGGCAAGAACAAGCTGGTCGATAAGTCGGTCAACTAAGCGATTTTCCGCGCCGCATCGAACCTGGTTCATGCGGCGCGCTTTGCGGTTATCCTCCGTGCATGTTGTCCTGCCAAGCCGTTGCCATCGGTAGCGGCTTTCCGCTTGCATCGGACTAGCCGGACAAGAGCACGCAATGGTCGAAGCGTCGGGCTGCAACGTCAGCGGCCGGAGCCATGATGACGAGATCGCTGGCGTCCCAAAAGACGCGACCCGTTGCCGAGCCGGCGCGCAGCCGTGCGAGAACAATCCAGCCGTCCGGGTCGTCCAGCTCGCTAAAGCCTTGCGAGGCGGCGAGGCTTGATGCTTCTCCGCTACAGGGGAGGCCTCCCTGGATCGTGGCATGGCCACGCATCTGGGGGACCTGAGGCGTCGCAGACCCGGCATAGGGACCGGTCAAGGCGAGCTCGAAAGCCTCATTCGTGTCGGAGAGCTCATCGAGCGATCCATTGTCTCATCTTCATGACGTATGAATCATAGGGCGGAGGCAACGTGCCGACTACGGCAACGTCCGGTCTTGGCCTTCGTTGAGCCGTGTCGCTCCTGCCTGAGAAAGAACAGCATCCCCAAGATGTTCCTGTCGCAAAACCGTAATATCGCGCCTTTAGGTTTAGAGCGGATCTAAAACAAGACAATTTGACACCAGTTTTTAACCGTGGAGGCATTGGATGAACGAGCATCTTTCCCAGAGGATTTTCCCGACGACTCAGCTCGAAGACGCGGATGGTGACGGCCACAACACCAGCGCCAATCCGACGATGGGTGAAATCATCGGCAAGCGTTTTTCACGCCGCAGTTTTCTGCAGGGCTCGCTTGCCGTTTCCGCCATTGCAGCCACGGTAAGCCCGATCGCGCTGATGAGCGCGGACGAGGCGCGCGCTGCAGACAATAAAGGCTCTGCCTTCAACTTCTCCGAAGTGGAGGCCGGCGTCGATGACAAGCATCATATCGCTGAAGGTTATGATGCCGATATTCTGCTGCGCTGGGGCGATGCCGTGCTGCCGGGTGCCCCGCAATTCGATCCGGCGAAGCAGACGGCCGATGCACAGAGCAAGCAGTTCGGCTACAACAACGATTATGTCGGCTTCATTCCGCTCGAAGGTTCGTCCGAGCACGGCCTGCTCGTCGTCAATCATGAATACACGAACCCGCACCTGATGTTCCCCGGCCTCGTCCAGGTGGTCGACGGCAAGATCAAGCAGGGCGCGCTCAGCAAGGAGCAGGTGGATGTCGAGATGGCGGCCCACGGCGGCACTATCGTCGAGATCCGCAAGACGGGTGGCAAGTGGCAGGTCGTCGCCGACGGCAAGTATAATCGCCGCATCACCGCCAACACGCCGATGGAAATTACCGGCCCCGCCGCCGGAAACGACCGCTTGAAGACCAGTGCCGACGTGACCGGCACCCGCGCCATCGGCACGATCAACAACTGCGCTGGCGGCGTCACGCCCTGGGGCACCTACATCATGGCCGAAGAGAACTTCCACGGCTATTTCTCCGGCGCGCTGCCGGAAGGTCACAAGGAAGCCCCGAACTATAAGCGTTATGGCGTTCCGGAAGGCGCCTACGAGTGGGCCAATTTCTACGACCGCTTCGATCTTTCCAAGGAGCCGAACGAGCCGAACCGTTTCGGCTGGATCGTCGAGGTCGACGTCATGGACCCGACGTCGGCGCCGAAGAAGCGAACCGCGCTCGGCCGCACCAAACACGAGGGCGCCGAGTCGATCGTCGCCAAGAACGGCAAGGTCGTCTTCTATCTCGGCGACGACGAGCGCTTCGACTACGTCTACAAGTTCGTGACATCAGCAGCGTTCAACCCGAATGATCGCGCCGCCAACATGAACCTGCTCGACAGCGGCACGCTTCATGTCGCCAAGTTCAACGAGGACGGCACCATGCAGTGGCTGCCGCTGGTCTTCGGCCAAGGTCCGCTGACGGCGGAAAACGGTTTCACCAGCCAGGCTGACGTGCTGATCGAATGTCGTCGCGCCGGTGACGCGCTCGGCGCCACCAAGATGGACCGCCCGGAAGACGTCCAGCCGAACAGCGTCAACGGCAAGGTCTATGTCATGCTGACCAACAACACCCGCCGCAAGGCCGACCAGGTGGATGCCGCAAATCCGCGCGCGGAAAACGCCTTCGGCCACATCATCGAGATCTCTGAAAACGACGGCGATTTCACTGCCACATCGGGCAAGTGGGAAGTGCTCCTGAAGTGCGGCGATCCCTCGGTTGCGGCCGTCGGTGCGACCTTCTCCACCGAAACGACCAAGAACGGCTGGTTCGGCATGCCCGACAACTGCGCCGTCGATGCTGCCGGCCGCCTCTGGGTTTCGACCGACGGCAACAACAACAAGGCCACCGGCCGCACCGACGGTCTGTGGGCCGTCGATACGGAAGGGGCGGCGCGCGCCACTTCGAAGCTGTTCTTCCGCGTGCCGGTCGGCGCCGAAATGTGCGGCCCGCTTTTCACGCCGGACGACGAGACCGCCTTCGTCGCCGTGCAGCATCCCGCCGATGGCGGCGAGGACTGGCGGGGCCATGGCCGCCCGTCCTATTACGAGGACCTTTCGACCCGCTGGCCGGACTTCAAGCCCGACATGCCAGTGCGGCCTGCGGTCGTCGCCATCACCAAGATTGGCGGTGGCAAGATTGCCGTCTGACGGTTGAACACGGAGGCTGCCACCTCGCTGTAAATGCCCTCTGGCGGCCGTGGATGAGCCCATCTTCCGGCCGCCTGTCGCCGCGCCCGTATGTGCGTTATGTAGCTCTCATTTTGAGCACGGGGCGTGGCCGTCGTATCGGTGGGAAACTCAAGGCCATCCCGACCCATTGAGAAGTAGCCTGCTATGGATGCAGGGTTTCTTGAAGCACGGTTTGGATTTCAGATAGCAGCCGCAAAAATTGACGGGGCAAAGCGAGACATAGACCTCCGTCAACTGCAGAGAAATCCGCCTCTACGAATAAGATCATGATCTCAACCGGGAATGGACGCTCAGCCCGGAAAGCAAGCAGCCTCTACCGATGCGCCATCACCGTGATCCACCGTGTCGGCTCACCGTCATAACCGCCGCCGTCGTTTTCCTCGATGGTGATGTCACGCCAGCCGCCTTTTGTCAGAAGCGCCAACAGTCCGTCGGCAGAGGGATAGTTGTAATAGCGGCCGAAGCCGTCATGGCCCTCCGCTTCCCCTGCCTTGAAGGTCGCGTGAATGATGCCGCCCGTCCTCAGCGCGCGCCGGATGCGGGCGAAGACGTCGGGCAGCTCAGATCTTGGAACATGGAGAAGGCTTGCATGCGCCCAGACGCCGTCGAAGGCGCTGTCGGCGTCGAGCTCCTGGAACAGCATGACCCTCACCGGCCTGCCGATCAGCGCCTCCGCTTGTCTTGCAAGCTCGGTCGAGCCATCCGTCGGCGTCACGTCGAAACCGTGCGCTAGCATGTAGGCGCTGTCCTGCCCGCCGCCGCAGCCGAGCTCGAGGATTGCCGCACCCGGCGCAAGCCCGGCGAGGAAGCCATCGAGCTGCTTCGGCAGGCTGCGCACCCGCTTGGCGTATGTCTCGGCATTTTCCTCATAGAAGGCGGAGGTGCGGTCAAGAGGCATGCTGTTCGGCCGATCGCGGGCGTCGGTTGGATTGGAGATGTCTTTCAGGAAGCCGGTCGGCGTCGATGATGTCAATGACGACAATCCCTTCCGACGTCACCCGGTAGAAAGCGACGTGGCGCATGTGGAGGAGGCGGCGAAGGCCAGCGCCGAGTTCGTCGCACTCTTCTCCCATGGAGGGAGCATGCGAAAGAAGCACGAAAATCCTGTCCCAGTCGAGAAGATAGGCGTCTGCCTGCGCCTCGCCGAAATTGAGGCAAGCATATTCGTCGATGCCCGATAGCACGGAGTACGCGGTTCGGGTCAGCCTATAGGTGGTTGTCACGCAGCTTTGCCTTCGTTTCCGACAGGATGTCGGGAATGCGTCGCTCGCTCGGCCCGCTTTCCTCAGCCTGTCTCAGAATGTTGCGCAGTTCTTCATCGTCAAGCTTATGATGGAGCTGATCCTTCAGAACAAGCTCCGCCAGGAATGCGTCGGCACTGCTGTATCTACCGCTTGCGACACGGTTTTCGACGTATTCCGCCAGATTATCCGGAAGCGAGATCGTCATTTTCGCCATTGGATTCGGTGCCGCCTGCACATGCCGGTTATCAGCCATTCCAGATGCCAGATTATCATTTCCCAATTTGTGATAGAAGCGTTGTGCCGCGCCGTCGAGGGCTTGGGTCACATGCGGATCAGTCTTTTTTATCGATATAGATGACGCGTTCGAGACCCTTGAAATGGGCGTCGCAGGTCAGGATATCGGCATCGTGGCACTCCGCGGTCGCATAAATGATCGCATCGGCGGTGGCGAGTTTGTGGGTTGCCGATACTTCGGCGGCACGGCGGGCAAGCGTCGTGTCGAGCGCAACAACCATGCATGTCGCGGTATAGGCGATGAAGCTGTCGACGGCTTCCTCGTCCTTTTCTCGTGCCAGCCATTTGGAAAGCTCGAGCTGCACGATCGTCGGAACGATACATTGATCGCGTTCCGGGATTTCGGCCTGCAGCCGGGTTCCGGCAGCACTTTTCGTCAGCCATTCTATCCATGCGGAGCTGTCGACCACGCGCATCAGAAACGGTCGTTCCGGTCGCGGTAATTTTTCTTGTCTGCGCCTTCGGCAATGCCGCGAAGATCAGCAAGCGTCGGGACCGGCATCAGCAATACGCCTTTGCCTTTGGGTATGAACACGAATTCCTGTCCCGCTGACCAGTGCTGTTGTTCGCGCACTTCCTTGGGAATGGAGATCTGGAATTTTGTAGAGAGGGTTGCTGTTGCCATTCTTACCTTTCCTCTATCGATTAGTGGATAGTAAGAATTCACTTGGCGTCGGTCAATGGGGAATCGTTTTTGGCGTTGCTGCTATTTCGGTCGCCAAATGGGAAGTTGACGACGGTTTTCCCCGCTGACTCGGCCAAAAAAACCGGGCGGCGCTCGGTTTCGAAAGAGGTCCGCGGATTGCTTAATGGCTGTCGGCTCGAAGAACATACATAGAGTATCGTGCAGGTCGAAACGAACTTGGACGCGGGCGGAATAGATCGCCAGCCCGGCGGCTTTGCAAGCGAGGCGGAGAGCGGCGCCCACCAAGTCGGTGTTGACGCCGCCGTTGCGTGACGCGTCCGGAGTTCAAGCCGGGATAAGGCGCGTCCAGCCGCGCTCATCGTTGGTTACGCCCTTCTGCAGACTGACGAGTTGCTGGCGCAGTTCGCTGGTCAACTTACCGGTCTGTCCGTCTCCGACCAGAAACTCGCCGCCGGCATGTCGAACCAGGCCGATGCCCGCCAGGACCGCGGCAGTGCCGCAAGCGAAGGCTTCGACGAGCTTGCCGCTGGTTGCGTCCTGCCGCCATTCTTCGAAGGAGTACGGACGCTGCTCGACGCGCAAGCCCTTTTCTTCGGCGAGCACGATCACCGAGGCCCGGGTGATACCCGGCAGGATCGTGCCGCCAAGAGGCGGGGTGACCACCGATCCGTCATTCATGACGAAGAAGACGTTCATGCCGCCGAGTTCCTCGACCCAGCGATGCTCGGCTGCATCAAGGAAGACGACCTGATCGCAATCCTTCTTCGCGGCTTCCGCTTGCGCCACGAGGCTGGCTGCGTAGTTTCCGCCGCATTTTGCAGCACCGGTGCCACCGGCGGCAGCACGGGTGTATTCGGTCTCGACCCATAGGGAGACCGCCTTCGCTCCGCCTTTGAAGTAGGCGCCGACCGGAGAGGCGATGATGCAGAAGACATATTCCTGAGCCGGACGAACGCCCAGGAACGCCTCGTTGGCGAACATGAAGGGGCGAAGGTAGAGGCTGGCGTCGCCGGATGGAATCCAGGCCTTGTCAACGCGGACCAGTTCTTCGACTGCCTTCAGAAAGAGTTCTTCGGGCACAGGAGGCATAGCCATGCGGATCGCCGATTGCGCGAAGCGGCGGGCGTTCTCTTCTGGTCGAAAGAGTAGAATCCGGCCATCGTCTGCCTTGTAGGCTTTCATGCCTTCGAAAATTTCCTGAGCATAGTGCAGCACGGCGCTCGCAGGATCGAGCTCCAGAGGACGCCTCGGCGTAACCTTCGCATCGTGCCAACCCTTGTCGGCAGTCCATCGTGCCAGGACCATATGATCCGTGAAGACCTTGCCGAAGCCGGGCGTCTCCAGTGCCTGGATGCGATCGGCGTCCGAGACGGGAGACTTGTGGAGTTCGATTTTGATTTCAGGAGAGGTCGTCGTCGCGGTCATTGCTGGCACCTTGATAGTACATTGAATAGTGGCGGCGACACTACCGCCGCCGGGCTGGTCTTGGAAAGGCCTGAATCAGCCGGTTTCGGCATCGATCAGAGGAATCATCGCTTTCTTGTCACCATGACAAGAAAATAGGTCAGTATTATTGACATAATTCCGGCGGCATGGTTTGTCGGCGGTATAGAAAATATGAGGAAACTCCATGCTGAACTGGGACACCATGTTTGCGTCGCGCTCGTCGCGCATGCGCGCATCCGAGATCCGTGAGCTCTTGAAGCTTCTCGACCGGCCGGACATCATCTCATTTGCCGGCGGCATTCCGGATCCGGCGCTCTTTCCCGATCAGGAATTCAAGCAGGCCTATGCCGATATCTTCGACGGCGCCGCCGTCAACTCGGCGCTGCAATATTCGGTCAGCGAAGGCTACAAGCCGCTGCGCGAATGGCTGGTCGGGCAGATGGCGGCTCTCGCCATCCCCTGCGAACTCGACAACGTTTTCATCGTGTCCGGTTCGCAGCAGGGCCTCGACTATCTCGGCAAACTCTTCCTGTCGCCTGATGACACCGCACTCGTGACATGGCCGACCTATCTCGGCGCGCTGCAGGCCTTCAATGCCTATGAACCGTTCTACGACCAGCTGACGCCGAACGGCAACCGGACGCCCGAGTCCTACCGTGCGTCCGCTTCCACTGCCGGCGGCAAGGTAAAGTTCGCCTATCTCTCCACTGACTTCTCCAATCCGACCGGCGAGACCATCGATCTTGACGGCCGCAAGAAGGTCCTGGCGCTGGCGGAAGATCTCGACATCGCCGTCATCGAGGATGCGGCCTACCAGTCGCTGCGTTACGACGGCGATCCGATCCCGCCGATCCTGGCGCTGGAGATCGCCGAGAAGGGCCATATCAACGATACGCGCACGATCTATTGCGGCAGCTTCTCGAAGACGCTGGCGCCCGGCCTTCGCGTCGGCTTCATCGTCGCCAATGCGCCCGTCATCCGCAAGCTGGTGCTGATGAAGCAGGCGGCCGACCTGCATTCTTCGACGATCAACCAGATGGCGATATCAGATGTCGCCGAGCGCGGCTTCGATGCGCAGGTCGCCAAGATCAAGGGCGCCTATAGCCAACGCCGCGACTGCATGCTGACCGCACTTGAGAAATACATGCCGGAAGGCACCAGCTGGACGAAGCCGGAGGGCGGCATGTTCATCTGGATCACGCTGCCGGAGGGCATGGACGGCGCCAAGTTGCTGGCGAAATCGCTCGAAACCGCCAAGGTCGCGTTCGTGCCCGGCAAGGCGTTCTTCGCCGATGGTTCCGGCGCCAACACCTTCCGCCTCAGCTTCTCCTGCGCCAACGAGCAGATGATCGAAGACGGCATAGGCCGCCTGAGCGCGCTGATCTCGGCCGAGATCGGTAGCTGAGCGTGAGAGGTTGAGGAGAGGGCGTGCCGTGCGGCCCTTCATCCGACCCTTCAGGCCACCTTCTCCCCGCTGGGGAGAAGAAGAAGCAAGCCGTAAGCTCTTGCTTCCATAACGAACGCTTTCGAGGAGGCGAGGCGTCGCCACAAATCTCTTCTCCCCAGCGGGGAGAAGGTGGCGGCAGCCGGTTGAGGGGGTGAGCGGCAGAGCCGCGAATGCACGGAGCGCAAGCGAAGGGCAACATGTGGGATATGCCATGCAGCTCCCTGGACTTCCCGTTTTGCAAAACAGCAGGCAGGGCGCCGATCAGAAGATCGTCGTCCAGCCTTCGTTCGCCGTCTCGCTCTTGCCGTAACCGACCCGATCGGCGACGGCGCCGTCGGCATTGCGCAGGATGATGTCGCCGCCCCGGTTGGCAAGCTGCGGGCCGCCGGCTGCGGCATCGAGCGCTATGGTGCGCAGCTCGCCTGCGCTAAGCGATCCCGACAGCGTCTGGGTTCTGCCGTTTTCGTCCTCCAGCTTCCAGCCTTCGAGCGATGCCTCCATGTCGGAGCGGTTGATGATCGTCACCGTTTCGGCCTCGGTGCCGCCTTCGCCGTTGACCGGGTTGATCAGCGCGGCGACGATGCGCAGCGACGAGGCGACGATCGGCTGCGGCCGGCGTGTGCCTTCGCCGCGGCCCTGGCCGCCGCGGTTCTCCGAAACGGGATGGCCGGTCGCCGCATCGGTGTTCCAGTTCTGGGACTGGAAGCAGAGGAAGATCGCCGCCCACTCGTCGGTATCGTTGAAATGGACGAGCAGCGCGCCGTCCTGGTTCGGCCCATTGGTGGCCTTGAAGCTGCCGCCGTCGCCCTGGTTCATGTGGATGTCGTGGATGCCGTTGCCAGGCTCGAAATCGAAATATTGGTCGGGCTTGTTATGCTCGGGGCCCCAGGCCTCGCCGAAGGCATAGAAATGGATGTCGGGATCGGCAATGCCTTCCTCGACGATCGGTTCGATGAATTCCCGAAGATCGTTCTTCGGGCCGGAAAGCTGGAAGGGCGCGACATTCATGTCCTCGCGCTCGATCAGCCCGCCGCTGACGTAGTCGATCGCAAGCTCCGGACGGTCCTTGCGGATGTCGGTCAGGCCCATCGGCAGGGCTTCGAGCGCGTCCGTCAGTGCCGGATGCTTGAAATCGACGATATTGGCGTAGAGGAGGTCGTGCGGTGACATCTTCGAGCGGACGTTCAGCGCGATGCGGTAGCTGACGCCGTCCGCCTCGATGCGGATCTCGATATGGGGATCGTTGTCGTCATCAAGGGCGAGTGCGCTCGCCGTACCCTTCAGGACTTTGTAGTTCTTCAGCATGGAAACCCTCGCTGCGGTGGCGGGATCTCATGGTAGCACGGTGAAAGTGCATCTTTTGTGACGCATATCTTTCACCGTGCAAGGGAGGAGCGCCGACGCTATTGCTGAAGATGCGGTCCGAAAAGCTCGAGATCGGCTTCACCAAGCCTGTCGCTCACCGTGTTCAGCTGGTGCCAGTAGGGATAGATCACCGGCGGCAGGCTGACCGCGTCGAGGCGCTTGCGCTCCTCGTCCGTGAGCTTCAGCTCGGCGGCTGCGATGTTGTCGCGGAACTGGGCTTCGGTGCGGCCGCCGATGATGACCGACGTCACCGCCTTGCGGCCGATCAGCCAGGCGAGCGCAACTTGAGCGGCGGAAACGCCGCGTTCCTCACCGATCGCGACCAGCGTCTCGACGATATTCCAGAGGCGGTTCTCGTCGCGGATCGGCGGTTCGGTCCAGCCGGCGAACTGGCGCGTACCTTCGGGCGCTGCCTGGTCGCGGCGATGCTTGCCGGAGAGCAGGCCGCCGGCGAGCGGGCTCCAGACCAGCACGCCGAGGCCCTGGTCGATTGAGATTGGCAGCAGCTCGTATTCGGCGTCGCGGGCTTCCAGCGTATAGTGGATTTGCTGGCTCACGAAGCGCTGGTACCTGTGCTCGTTGGCGATGCCGAGCGCCTTCATGATGTGCCAGCCGGAATAATTCGAGCAGCCGACATAACGCACCTTGCCCTGTCTGATCAGGGTGTCGAGCGCTTCCATCGTCTCTTCGAGCGGCGTCTGGCCGTCCCATTCATGCACTTGGTACAGGTCGATGACATCGGTCTTCAGGCGCTTGAGGCTCGCCTCGCATTCGCGGATCAGGTGGTAGCGCGACAGACCCTGGTCGTTCGGGCCGTCGCCCATGCTGAAGCGGGCCTTGGTGGCGAGCAACACGCCTTGCGGCCGCTTACCGGAGAGCACGTCACCGATGATGTTTTCGCATTCTCCTGATGAATAGGCGTTGGCGGTGTCGATCAGGTTGATGCCGGCATCGATGCATATATCGATCATCTTTTTCGCCTCGGAGGTGCCGAGATCGCCGACCATCTTCGCCCAACCGACGCCGCCGAAGGTCATAGTGCCCATGGTCAATGTGGAAATCTTCAGGCCCGAACCGCCAAGCAAACGATATTCCATTTGGAACTCCTCCTTTAAACGAGACTGACGTACCTCAACGCTCCGAGATGGCAATGGCGGCGTGTTCGCGAGGCTTAGGTAAAGATTCCTGAGCGCCGGCATCTTCCGGTCATGTGGCGGCTATGGCCGATCACGAGCCGGGCGGTAGATCGTACAATATGACATCGGCTTGTCGACGGAAATCGTCTTGGCGCAGTCGACGCGCTGGAGGCCGCATCAGCTCTCGTGCTTGTCCTTGTTGTGAATATTGTCGCGAAGCGAAGCAATCGTGTCCCGAATCTTGTTGACAGTCTGGGCGTCGAGACCGACGGCCTTGCCGATGCAGTCGAACACATGAGTGGCACGGCTCTTGAGAGCCAGTCCCTTCTTCGTCAGGCGCAAGAGCACCTGGCGCTCATCAGCGGGATTTCGGTTGCGTGTGACGAGCCCAACATTTTCCAGCCGCTTCAGCAGCGGCGTGAGGGTGCTGGAGTCGAGAAAAAGCGTCTCGCCGAGGTCCTTCACCGTGCGTTCGTCGCGCGCCCACAAAGCCGTCATGACAAGGAATTGCGGATAGGTGAGTTCCAGCTCGTCGAGCAGGGGACGGTAAAGCTGGTTAAAGACGTGGCTTGCCGAATAGATCGAAAAGCAAAGCATTTCATCGATCTTGGGCACGTCAGCGAGATCATTTGATCTGGTTTCTTTCATCACGCTCTCCTTTGATCTCAATATAATTTGTGCGCGATCTATTTGCAAGCTATTGACTCGGCAAGTGAGGCGGCCTAATTAGATAGCGTACAAAGAAATCGCTGACAAAGTATACGCCAAACACGGAAAGCTGCAGAGGTTTGCTGCGTCAACGGATGCGCAAGCACATGAATCCCTTGTGGCTCCCGATTCGGTTCCTTTGAAACTCAACCGACGAAAGGAAATGACCAATGTTCAAGTTTGCTGCTGCCGTCGCCCTGGCAGGCGCTCTTCTTTCCGGTGCTGCTGTTGCCCAGCCGGCCAAGCCGACCGTTGTCCTCGTCCATGGCGCCTTTGCCGATTCATCCAGTTGGAACGGCGTCGTTGAAATCCTGCGCAAGGATGGCTTTTCTGTCGTGGCAGCGGCCAATCCGCTGCGTAGCGTTGCGAATGACGCTGCCTATGTCTCCGACGTGGTCGGCAGCATCGCCGGCCCCGTGGTCCTCGTCGGCCATTCCTATGGCGGCCAGGTCATTTCGACCGCGGCCAACGGCCACGACAACGTCAAGTCGCTGGTCTATGTCGCGGCCTTCGCCCCTGATGCAGGGGAATCGGTTGCCGATCTTGCCGGCAAGTTTCCGGGCGGCACGCTGAGCGGAGCGCTGGCGGCCCCGGTAAAGCTCAGCACCGGCGGTGTCGATCTCTATATCGACCAGGCGAAGTTCCATGATCAGTTCGCCAGCGACGTGCCGGCCGAGCAGGCGGCCCTGATGGCGGCTGCCCAACGTCCAGTCACCGAGGCCGCCCTGACCGACAAATCCGGCGAACCCGCCTGGAAGAAGCTGCCGTCGTGGTTTGTCTACGGCACCGGCGACAAGAACATCCCGGCCGCAGCCCTAGGCATCATGGCCGAGCGGGCAGGCTCCAAGCGGACCGTGGTGGTCGATGGCGCCTCCCACGTCGTGATGGTGTCGCATCCCGAGAAGGTGGCTGAACTGATCGAAGAAGCTGCAAAGTAGTATTCGATCCGAGGGGCCACGGCGTGTGAGCGCCGTGGTCGGCCGCTGCGGAGGTTTTGTCCGCGCATGGCGCGGTCACGACCGGTCGGTGGGAAAGCTGTGGCGCTGGGCGTGGACCAACCGCGGCGCCCTGTCACATCTCTGTCAACGACCCCTAATAAGGGAGGGGTATCGAAATCGAGGACCCCTCCCATGAAAACGATCGTCTCCGCCGCAGCACTTGTCGCCGCGAGCCTCTTTGCCATTCCGGCTTCGGCCGCAAACCTCGTTCTCTACACCAGCCAGCCGAACGAAGACGCGCAGGCGACGGTCGATGGCTTCATGGCCGCCAATCCCGATATCAAGGTCGACTGGGTACGCGACGGCACGCCGAAGATCATGGCGAAACTCCAGGCCGAGATCCAGGCCGGCAACCCGGTCGCCGACATTCTCCTCATTGCCGACATGGTGACGCTGGAGCGCCTCAAGGAAGACGGCAAGCTCCTGGCCTACAAGTCGCCGGAAGCCGCAGGGTACGACGCCGCCCTTTATGACGCCGACGGCTATTACTACTCCACCAAGCTGATCACCACCGGCATCATGTACAATACCTCGGCCGCGATGAAACCTGCGAGCTGGAAGGACCTGACGAAGCCGGAAGCCAAGGGCCTCGTTACCATGCCGAGCCCGCTTGCCTCGGGTGCGGCCCTCATCCACGCCCAGACGCTTGCCGCCGTTCCGGGACTCGGCTGGGGCTTCTACAAGTCGCTTGCGGAAAACGGCGCGATTGCAGCCGGTGGCAACGGCGCCGTGCTGAAGTCGGTCGCCTCGGGCGAAAAGGCCTATGGCATGGTCGTTGACTACATGCCGATCCGCGAGAAGGCCAAGGGCGCGCCCGTCGAGTTCGTATTCCCGAGCGAAGGCGTTTCGGCCGTCACCGAGCCTGTCGGCATCCTCGCCAGCACCAAAAATGCCGATGCCGCCAGGAAATTCGTCGATTACGTGCTCTCCGAAACGGGCCAGGAAGGCTTCCTGAAACTCGGCTACATCCCGGCCCGTAACGGCATGAAGCTGCCGGAAGGCTTTCCGGCGCGCGACACCATCAAGGTCCTGCCGATCAAGGCGGCCGAAGCATTGAAGAATACCGACCAGGATCTCAAGACCTTCTCGGGCATCTACGGCTCGAACTGATCCTTTCATGTACGGATACATCAAAACCGGAAACAGCCAGCCCGCCTGGCTGTTTCCTTTTGTCGTCATCATCGTCCTGATCCTCAGCGTGCTGCCGCTCGCCCGCCTCGCCTTGGTCGGAATGGCGGCCTTCGCCGATGGCGGCGTGATTGATGTTTTGAGCGAGGCGTCGCTGTGGTCGGCGACCTATTACACCGTCGTCACCGCCATCCTGGGCACGATCATCTCGCTCGTCATCGGCTGCCTCTTTGCCTTCCTGCTGACGCTGACCGATATCCGCGCCAAGGGGCTGCTCAGCTTCTTCTTCGTGCTGCCGATGATGATTCCGCCGCAAGTGACGGCGCTTGCCTGGGTGCAGATGTCCGGCCCCTCCAGCCCGTTGCTGAAGGCGCTGCACATCGCCCCGCCACTCGGTTCGCCGCAGCCGCTCTATTCGGTGGGTGGCATCGCGCTGCTCTATGGCGTGCAGCATGCGCCGCTGGTCTATCTGGCGCTCCGAGCCGGGCTGATGACGCTGCCGCGCGATGGCGTCGAAGCCGCACGGCTTTCCGGCGCTTCCAGCTTGCAGGTGTTCCGCGATATCATCTTGCCGCTGTCGCTGCCCGGCATCATTGCGGGTGCGGCGATCTCCTTCGTCTCCTGCACCGGCAATTTCGGCATTCCCGCCATTCTCGGCATTCCGGCCTCGATTTTCACGCTGCCGACGTTGATCTTCACCAAGTTCTCCGCCTTCACCAGCCGCACCTTCGGTGATGTCGCCGTGCTCTCGGCGATCATCGCCATCATCTCGGTCGTCGGGCTGATAATCCAGGACCGGGCGTTGCGCGGCCGCGACTACCGCGTCGTCGGGTTATCTGGAGCGAGTGCGGCCTTCGAGCTCGGCGCCTGGCGCCTTGCTTTCACACCGCTCGTCTGGGCGATCCTGTTCTTCATGCTGGCAGCACCCTTCTTCGCGCTGGTCGCCGGCGCGCTGGTGCCGGCCTATGGCGTGCCGCTCACCTTCAAGACCATGTCGCTGCATGCCTTTGAGGAGATCCTGTTCCGGCAGGCGGTGACGCGCACGGCCTTTATCAATTCGCTGTCGCTCGCCGGAGCCACAGCGCTTGGTCTCCTGGTGGTGACGGTGCTTGCGGCCTACGCGCTGACGCGGCGCAGGGATGCGGCTTCCCGCATTGTCTCCAGTCTGATCGAGATACCCTATTCGCTGCCCGGCATCGTCATGGCGGTCTGCTTCATCCTGGTGTTCGCAGCACCGATCCCGATCCTCCACCTGTCGCTCTATGGCACGATCTGGATCATCCTGATCGCCTATTTCTCCTCGTTCTTCGCCGTCAGCCTAAAACCCGTGGTCAGCGCCTTCCACCAGCTCGATCCGGCGCTGGAAGAGGCGGCGCGGCTTTCCGGCGCCGGCTTCTTCCGCAGGCTTGCCGATATCATCGTGCCGCTGATTGCGCCGGCCGCCGGCGCCTCCGTTATTCTTGTCTTTCTGATTGCCTGCAACGAGCTGACAATCTCGGCGCTGCTCTGGTCTGCCGGCACACAGACGCTCGGCGTCGCCATCTACAATCTCGATGATAGCGGCAGCTCGGACCTTGCTTCGGCGCTCTCGGTGCTCGTCGTGCTCATGGTCGTCGTGCTGATGCTGCTGCTCGAACTTCTGGCGAAACGACTGCCGAAAGGAGTGGTCCCATGGCGAGGTTGATCCTCAACCAGCTCGGCAAGGTTTTCGGCACCGGTCGCGCCGCCGTCAGCGGCTTTTCGCTCGATGTGCGCGAGGGCGGCTTCCTGGCGTTGCTCGGGCCTTCCGGTTGCGGCAAGACGACAGTGCTGCGGATGATCGCCGGTTTCGAGACGCCGAGCGACGGCTCGATCCATCTCGGCGAGAGATTGCTTGCCGATGCCGCACAGTCGCTGCCGCCGGAAAAGCGCAACATGGCGATGGTGTTTCAGTCCTACGCGCTGTGGCCGCATATGTGTGTTGCCGACAATGTCGGCTATCCTCTCAAAGTGCGCGGCATCTCGGGCGAAGCCTACCAGGCGAAGGTGCGCGATGCGCTCGGCACCGTCAGGCTCGCCGACTACGCCGAACGGCGCCCGGCCGAGCTTTCCGGCGGCCAGCGACAGCGCGTGGCGCTTGCCCGCTGCCTGGTGACATCGCCTGACGTCGTGCTGCTTGACGAGCCGCTTGCCAATCTCGACCGGCACCTGAAACAGGAGATGGAGGAGACTTTTCGCGAGTTCCACCAGCGCTCGGGCGCGACGATGATCTACGTCACCCACGACCAGAGCGAGGCGATGGCACTCGCGACCGACGTCGCCGTCATGTCGGAAGGGCGGCTGCTGCAGGTGGCGGCGCCCGCCGAGATCTACGCGCGGCCTGAAGGGCGCATCGTCGGCGGCTTGATCGGGCGCGGCGCGATCCTGACACTGTCGGTAATGGGCGGCGAACGCCAGCTGGAATGGGATGAACTGCAGGATGCGCTCCAGGCCACCAATATCGATGGCACCGATATCCTCGTGCGGCCGGAGGATGTGATCATCGGCGGCGAGGGGGCTCCGGCAACCGTCGAATCCGCGCTTTTCGAGGGCGAGCGTTATGCTGCGAAACTGACGCTCGGCAACGGCCAGACGCTGCGCGCCTTCAGCCGCGTCCCTGTCGTGCCCGGTGAAGTCGTACACATCGTCATCCGCGCCGGGTGGCGGCTTTGAGAGGTCTAAAGCATGTCGCGCAAAAGTGGCCGCGGCTGCGGGAAAATGTCAGCGGCCTAAGTCACAGGCAATCACGTCCGAGGCTTCGAAAGCCACGGCCATTCGCACTTTTCTTGCGGCATCCATCTTTTCCTCCTGCTTCTACTGGTTAAGGTACTGCCCGCAACCGGACTCATTCCATGTCGTTTCGCCTCGCCACCTTCAATGTCGAAAACCTGCTTACTCGTTTCGATTTCACCGGCTTCCGCAACCAGCTGCGCCAAGACCGCGTCATCAAGCTTTTCGAAGTGTCGAGCGAGGGCGTCTACCAGCAGCTCGAGCAGGCGCGGGTAGTCGCCGCGACCGACGACACAAGGCAGATGACGGCGCTGGCTATCGCCGATGCGGATGCCGATATCCTCTGCCTGCAGGAAATCGACAACATGGCCGCCCTTCAGGCCTTCGAATACGGCTACCTCTTCCGCATGGTTGGAAACGGCTACCGGCAGAAATTCCTGGTCGAGGGCAATGACGGCCGCGGCATCGATGTTGCCGTCGTCATGCGCGAGGAAACGCGCGACGGCCAGAAGATCGAGCTGCGGGATATCAGAAGCCATGCGATGACGACCTATCGCGATCTCGATCTCTTCAATGAGGAGCTGATGCTCACCAACCGCATCGACGACAAGATCTTCAAGCGCGACTGCCTGGAGCTTGACCTTCTGATCGGCGGCCGGCCGTTTTCGCTCTACGTCGTGCATTTCAAGTCGATGGGCAATCCGCGCGACGGGCTGGACGGGCGGCAATCGACCATGCCGATCCGCCGCGCCGAGGCGCGCGCCGTGCGCCGCATCATCGAGGATCGCTTCAGTGCGGAGCAAGCCGGTACGAAGAGCTTCGCCATCTGCGGAGACATGAACGATTATCAGGAGCGTGTCGATGTCATCGGCCGCCGGGGCACCGGCTATCGCTTCGAATATCAGAACGAGACCGAAAGCGCGCTCGACGTTTTCAGTCGCGACGGCTTTGCCGAAAATGTCGTGCGCCGCCGCGACCCCCTCGACCGCTGGACGCTTTATCACGCGCGCGGGCCACTGGAGCAGTGGCTTTGCCAACTCGACTATCTCTGGCTTTCGCCAGCACTTGCCGCCCATAATGCCGGCCGCCTGCCCGAAATCATCCGCAGCGGCCAGCCCTACCGCACCGTCTTCCCGCCGGGGCAGGAGGTGGAGCGTTATCCGCGCACCGGCTGGGACAGGCCGAAGGCGTCCGATCACTGCCCCGTCGTCATGACACTGGATCTCCCATGAATGCAAATTTGAACGCGAATTTCACCAACATCAATTTTTCCGATGATTTCGCCGGCTGGCCGCCGGCGGCGACGGTCTTTCCGATTGCCGGCGTGGATCTGCGCATTCTGCCCGGTCCCCATCCCTTCGTCGCCGCCGAAGAGGCGGCGATCCGGGAGAACTGGGGCAGGGAGACTGCTGCCAATCCGGCGCTGTTCGACGGGCGCATGGTGTTCCAGCGGTTGGTATCGCTCGGTGAAGACGGGATTGCCGGCGAGGGCCACGTCATTCCCTTTTCCGCTTTCATGTGGTGGCGCCGGCAGCCGCAGCGCCAGGGCGGCATTCACATCTTCGCCTATCCGGTGCTCGAGACCTCCGACGGCGCACTGGTGGCGATCCGCATGGGCGCCCATACCGCCAATCCCGGCCAGGTCTATTTCGCCGCCGGCTCGCTGGAGCCGGAGGATATCGTCGAGGGGCGCTGCGACATCGAGGCGAACATGCGCCGCGAAGTCCACGAGGAGACCGGGCTCGATCTTGCCGAATCCGTTGCGGGTGAGGGGCTGTTCGCCACCCATAACAAGCGCACGGTGACGCTGCTGCGGCTATTCCGCTTCGACATGACGGCGGACGAGATGATCGAGCGGATCGAGCGGCATATGCTCGTCGCCGAGGATCAGGAGATCGCGGGTGCGGTGGCGATCCGCTCGGCCGATCCCTCCGCCCATGCCTATAACATCGCCATGTTGCCCGTGATCGACTGGTATTTCGGTAAGGCCGGGCGGAGTTGATGTATGCCGCCCAAAGCCATGTAGCGTTTCGGGATAACGACACGCATCACGTAAAGATCGAAAGCGCGTTGTGTGAATCCGGTTGACGTGACGCGTTTTAGCGCCTTGCACTCGCTCGCGTGGTCGGGCAGGTTGGCGGCGCGATGACGATTCAAGGAGGCCGATGTGGCGCGAAGCTACAGCGTCTATGACGTGTTTACCGATCGAAAGCTTGCGGGCAATCCGCTGGCGGTGATCTTCGACGGAGACGATCTCAGCGACGAGGCGATGCAGGCGATCACCCGGGAGATCAATCTCTCCGAAACGGTCTTCGTGCAGCCTTCGACCAATCCCGCCTATGCGGCGAAGCTCAGGATCTTCACGCCGGGGCGCGAACTGCCCTTTGCCGGCCATCCGACGGTCGGTACGGCGGTGGCGCTGGCCGAACGGGCGCATGGTGCTGCTACGCGCGATCTTGTCTCGGTGCTCGAGGAAAATGTCGGGCCGGTGCGCTGCGCGGTGCGGCTGAGAGAGGGGGAGGCGAGTTTTGCCGAATTCGACCTGCCGCGCAAATCGCAGCCGGCCATCATGCCGCTCGACAAGCTCGGCATCGCCGATGCGCTATCGCTGAAGGTGACCGAGATCGGCTTCGAAAATCATGTGCCCTCCGTCTGGAGCGCCGGCGTTCCCTTCCTGCTCATTCCGGTGCACGATGTCGGAGCCACGCAGCGGGTGGAATTCGATCCGCAACTCTGGGAAAAAATCGTGCCCTTCGTCGATGGCGCGCTTGCCTCGGCCTATGTCTATTGCCGCGGCGGCGTCAACCACGTGGCGAAGTTCCATGCGCGCATGTTCGCAAGCGGCATGGGCATCGCCGAAGATCCGGCCACCGGCTCGGCGGCGGCCGCACTCTCCGGTGCGATCCACCATTTCGACCGGCTGACGGACGGGCATCACCCGATCATGATCGAGCAGGGCGTCGAGATGGGCCGGCCGTCCTTCATCCACCTGCATATCGATGTCGACGGCGGGACAATCTCCAACGCGCGGATCGGCGGCCAGGCAGTGCGGCTGGCCAGCGGCACGCTCGACCTTTGATTTCGTTAAAGCGCGTCGCGTCAATCCGGATTCATGCGACGCGCTTTAAGTCTTTGTTTTATGCAAGTCGTTATCCCAAAACCGCTGCGCACTTTTGGGCGACATGTATTGGAGCGCCGCGCCCAAGGACGCGCTAAGCGACGCTCTATCACTTTGAATCTGCGCATAATCCTTTCCGAAAATCGATTCCGATTTTCGGGGTAATGGGCTGCATTTCAGCCAAACCGAAAAATCTTCGCGATTAACCAAAGAAATTTCGGCTATGCGCTGGACAAGGCTGCCGATCCTGTTTATACGCCCCGTCACACCGCGCAGCCAAGCGCGAACGGGTGATTAGCTCAGTTGGTAGAGCAGCTGACTCTTAATCAGCGGGTCGTAGGTTCGAGCCCTACATCACCCACCAAATTTCTTGAAAAGATTGATATATTCGAATTCAGGCCGGATTTTCCGGCCTGCCGGAAACTGTTCTCGAAGCGAGCGGCATGGTTCGCGCTGTCCGCGGGACTGGCCGCGTCGGTCCGTGCGCCCTATCTCCCTCTCGCGTATCGGGAGGGGGCTATGAGAAGCGTTATTTTTGCCGTCGCATTGTCTCTGCCGTTGCCTGCCTTTGCCGCAGGCGTCATGAACGTCAAAGCGAGCGAGCATAGCTGCAGTGAGCTTACGCAGATCATCCGCCAGAACAAAAAGGTCTTTGTCCGCGTCGGTTTCGGCGGCCGCAGTTTCCGCTATCCGCCCGCCCAATGCAGCATGGGCGATAAGCGCACCACGACCAGTTTGCGCGATGCGCTGGGAAAGCAGTGCATCCTTGACTATTCCTGCGTCTTCGACCCTGCGTCGCCCTATAACTTTCCCTAGCGCATCGCGCTTTCCGAAAATCGTTCTTTGTGTGTCCCTCAATCGCCGCCGCTCAGTTTCATGCCTGCGAGCCAGAGGCCTGCGACGATGAAAAACGAGAGGTAAAAAGGCAGAGCTGTGCTCAGTGTATAATTGCGGCGGTTCCCGCACTGGCGGCACGCGGTGCGATGCCCTACCTTCGCTCTCTCTCATTCAGGAGTTTCCATGAAAAGCGTTGTTCTGGCCGTCGCACTGTTGTTTCCGTCCGTCGCTCTTGCCGCGGAGGCGGTGGAGGTCAATGCCAGGGATCACAATTGCGAAGAGCTTGCGCAGATCATCCGCAAGGACAAGGCGGTTTTTGTGCGCATGGGCTTTGGCGGCCGCAGCTTCCGTTATCCGCCGGCCAGATGCAATCTCGGCGACAAGTACGACACCGCGAGGGTGAGGGATGCCAATGGCAAGCTTTGCCTCCTCGACTACGAGTGCGTGTACGATCCGCAGTCCTTCTATAATAGGATTCCCAAATAATATCCTGATCCAGGCGTTGCCAGTAGCCTGTTCGGTATGGATGACGAGGTCAAGAAAAAAGGCCGGGCGAAACTCGCACCGACCTTCCTCGATCAGTCTCGATAACGGCTGCCAGTACGTCCGTGGTCAGCCGTCAGAGACAGATTTAGTATCCCTTAAATAGGGTTTGCTCAAAAATCTTCAAGAGCTCGCAGCCGAGAGGAAGCCGGCACTGGGTCGGCTTCTTCTGACCGGGCAGCGATTACTGCTGTGCAGGGGCAGCCGGCGGGGTGGCCGGTGCTGGTGCCGGTGCAGGCGTTGCGCTGTTGTCGGTCGGAGCGATCGGCTTGGCCGGCGCCGGCTCTGATTGGGTCGTGGAGGCTGTCGTGTCCGGGGATGTGCCGGGGGTGCTCCACTGCGAATAGGCGAATGCAGCGACAGCGATCACGGCCAATGCAGCGACCCAGACAACCCACGTATTACTGCTGCGCGCGCTCGGCGTGGTGCGCAGATCCAGATTTGGGTTCAGCGGGCGGTTCGGGTCGTTGGCATTATTGGGGTCGTACGTCATGGTACTTTCTCCTCTTTCGGTGACAGAAGAATGCCGAAGTGGGCATTTTGTTCCGTTCTGGGCCGAAGCGCTTGTGCTGATTGGGTTTTCGTACTCATTATTCTCGCTTTACTGGCGCTCCGCGCATTCGCGGGCTTTGTCGCTCACACGCGTTGCTCATCTGCTTGGGGACGACCAGCAGGGACCCGGCAGTAGAGCTGCCGGCTGATCGGGTGCGTTGGTGGATGGCAGCCCGCCGGTGCGGACGGCAGCCGCCTGGGCGCAATGCGCTTGACACCACGGGGTCTGTTTGCGAATGATTTCTGCATGGGGTCGCGATCACCCCACGAGGCGTCATGCTGAAGAATCGCGTCCAGTAAAACCGATCAACGGAGGGACGCGTCATGCCGTCATTTCTAGAAATCTCACCTGAAAAGCTCAGCCGTCTCATCGGGACACCTGGGGCTCCCATGATTATCGACGTGCGCACGGAGGAGGACTTCGCGCTCGATCCGCGCCTGGTGCCGGGCTCGATCCGGCGCGCCCATGCCGGCGTCGCGTCTTGGGTTGGCAGTGTCGATGCCGAAGCCGTGGTCGTGGTATGCCAGAGAGGCGGCAAGCTCAGTCATGGTGTTGCCGCCTATCTCCGCCATGCCGGGCTCGACGCGGAAAGCCTCGAAGGTGGCTTCGAGGCGTGGATCGCGGGCGGACCGGCCGTGCCCGATGCAAAGCTGCCGCAACGCGACGCTGAAGAGCGCACCGTCTGGGTGACGCGCGCACGGCCGAAGATCGATCGTATCGCTTGTCCTTGGTTGATCCGGCGCTTCGTCGATCCGAACGCCGTGTTCCTGTTCGTGCCGGCGCCTGACGTTTTAGCCGTCAGCGAGCGCTTCGCGGCGACGCCCTTCGATATCGAAGACGTGTTCTGGAGCCATCGCGGCGAATTATGCACTTTCGACGTCATGATCGAAGAGTTCGGGCTAGCGTCGGAACCGCTTCTGCGCCTGGCGCGGATCGTCAGGGCGGCGGATACCGCAAGGCTCGATCTTGCCCCCGAGGCGGCGGGCCTGCTTGCGGCGTCGCTCGGCCTCTCCAGAATGTATTCCGACGATCTGGAGCAACTCGAGGCGGGGATGCTTCTCTACGACGCTTTTTTCCGCTGGTGCCGCGACGCAACCGAGGAAACCCACAACTGGCCCGCTCCAAAGAAGAGGGCATGAGATGGTCGAGATGACAGGAAATGCGTCCGCCGGCGAGATGGTGGAAAAAGACACAGGCAAGGAACATAATCACGGCGTCTCGTTTGGCGAGGCTTTCCGGGTCTGGCTGCGGATCGCTGCATTGAGTTTCGGCGGCCCGGCCGGCCAGATTGCCGTCATGCACCGCATCATCGTCGACGAGAAGCGATGGATCGGTGAGCATCGTTTCCTGCACGCGCTGAACTATTGCATGCTGCTTCCCGGCCCCGAGGCGCAGCAGCTCGCCATCTATATCGGCTGGTTGATGCACCGGACTGTGGGTGGTCTCGTTGCCGGCATTCTGTTCGTGCTGCCGGGATTTCTGTCGATTCTCGGTCTCAGCTACATCTATGCCGCCTTTGGCAACGTCGCCATCGTCGCCGGCCTATTCTTCGGGCTGAAGGCGGCGGTGCTCGCTGTCGTCGTGCAGGCCGTCATTCGCATCGGCAGCCGCGCGCTCAAGAATCGCGTCATGGTCAGTATCGCGGCCGCGGCCTTCATCGCCATCTTCTTTCTCCATGTCCCGTTCCCGCTGATCGTACTTGCCGCCGGCATTATCGGTTTTTTCGGCGGCCGGGCCGGGATCGCCGCCTTCAGGACTGGTGGCGGACACAAGGCGGGCAGCGGGGCGGTGTTGTCGGATGCCGATTCAGTGCTGGGCGAGGACATACCGGCGCATGCTCGTCCAAACCTCGCTTGGTCGTTGCGCATGTCGAGCGTGTTGCTTGCCCTCTGGCTCGTCCCGGTCGCCGGGCTCTATGCATTCGTCGGGCCGGACAGCGTCTTTGCCGAAATCGGTCTGTTCTTCAGCAAGATGGCCGTCGTCACCTTCGGCGGGGCCTATGCCGTGCTTGCCTATGTCGCACAGGAGGCCGTGCAGCATTTCGGCTGGCTGAAACCCGGCGAGATGCTAGATGGTCTCGGCATGGCCGAGACGACGCCGGGACCGCTGATCATGGTCGTGCAGTTCGTCGGCTTCATGGGCGCCTACCGCGATCCCGGATCGCTGGATCCCATGTTAGCCGCCACGCTGGCGGCGATGCTGACGACGTGGGTCACCTTCGTGCCCTGTTTTCTCTGGATCTTCCTCGGTGCGCCGTTCATCGAAAAACTGCGCGGCAACATCGCGCTCGCCGGCGCGATGTCGGCCATAACAGCGGCGGTGGTTGGGGTCATCCTCAACCTCGCGATCTGGTTTGCCCTGCACACGCTGTTTGCCGAGGTTGCGACCGTCCAGCTTGGCGGCTTGCGGCTCGATATTCCCGTGCTGCAATCGGCCGTGCCGGCGGCAATGGCGCTGTCTGCCGCCGCGGCGATAGCAATCTTCCGCTTCAAGGCTTCCGTGATCGCGACGCTGCTAGCCTGCGCAGCCGCGGGAATGCTCTGGACGCTGGCGGTGAACTAGAGCATTTCCGGCTTTAGGCCTCCGCCCCATCCATGGAAATGCGCGTCGCGAGCATCTTGTCGATGCGCATGCCGTCCATGTCGAGCACCTCGAAGCGCCAGTTGTCGAAGACAAAGGTTTCGCCAGCTTCGGGGATGTGCTGAAGTTGATGCAGCGCGAAGCCCGCCAGCGTATGGAAATCGGCATCCGGACGATCGCGCAGGCCTAGCCGTTCGAAGGCGTCGAAGGCCGGCATCATCGCATCGATCAACAGCGACCCGTCTTCCCTGACGACGATATCGGGCTCTTCGTTGGACCCCGGCAGATCGCCGGCGATGGCTTCGAGCAGGTCTGTCTGGGTGACGATGCCTTCGAGACTGCCATATTCGTCGATGACGATCGCGAGGCGAACGGGTGAGGCCTTGAAACTGTCGAGCACGCGGACGACCGAGGTGCCCTCATGCAGCACCAGCGGTTGCTTGATCACCTCCATCGGCCGGACCTTGCCGCCGTCGAGAACCTGATCGAGAAGGTCCTTCTTCAACACCATGCCGATTGGCTCGTCGATCGAGCCCCTGGCGACCAGCAATTGTTCGTGGCTGCATTCGCGGATGGTCTTCAGGATTTCAGCCTCGCTGTCGTCGGCGTCGAACCATTCGATATCGAGACGCGGCGTCATGATGTCGGAGATCGGCCTGTCGCCGATGTTGAAAACCCGCTCGACGAGCTGCTGCTGCACCTGGTTGAGAAGGCCGGCCTCCTGGCTCTCGGCAACGAGCAGCTTGAGCTCCTGCGGCGAATGGAACGACGATTCCCCGGTTCCGGCGCGAAGACCGACGCCTCGCAGCACCATGTTGCCCATGCCGTTCAGGACAAAGATCGCCGGCTTGAACAGCACCAGGAACAGACCGAGCGGGCGCACCACGGCAAGCGAAGTGGCCTCGCTGCGCTGAAGTGCCAGGCTCTTCGGCGCGAGCTCGCCGAGCACGATATGCAGCGCCGTGATGATGACGAAGGCGATGACGACGGCAACAGTATGCGCGCCCGCCGTCGCCCATTGCCCGGGCAGCCAGGACAGCAGCGGCTCGATCAGGTGGGCAAGCGCCGGTTCTCCAACCCAGCCGAGGGCGAGCGACGAGATGGTGATGCCGAGCTGGGTGGCTGCAAGGTTGGAGTCGAGATTGTCGACGGCGCGCTGAAGTGCCGAGGCGTTCATGCGGCCTGCCGCAGCGAGTTCGGCGACGCGGCTACGCCTGACCGACACCAGGGCGAATTCGGCGGCAACGAAGAAGCCATTGGCGGCGACAAGAAGAAACACGGCTAGTATCCCAACATAGTCGGAGAGCCCGCCGGCGGAATCGGACATGTTTTCCCTGCCTTCGAATTGATGGGAATCCGAAACTACACGCTCGCACACCGGTGGCAAGGCGTTCCGGCTAGTCCTGGGGCGAGAGATGCCGAAGCCGGGCTGCGTAATCGGAAATACTGCGTCGGTTTGCTATGCTGGCCGCAAAATGCGTGGCAAACCGCATGACCGGGATCATACGTGCGGTTCATCGATGCGAAGCGTAAAACGCGTGGTGAACCGCATTACCGACGTCGCCTCGTTCACCTCTTGGGCGCTTCGAAGAGTTCGATCGGGTTTCCGGCCGGATCATCGAGCAGGATCTGCTTGCCGCCGATGCCCTGCACGATCTCGTTGCGGAAGCGCGCACCGGCTTGGCGCAGTGCGGTGACTTTCGCCTCCAGATCTCCGACCTCGATCTGGATACGATTCCATCCGCCAGGCTCCGGTTTTCGCCCGTCGGGCATTGCTTGAGATGCTCCGCCCGGTCCCGTCATACCGCTGACGAACAGACGAAACCCGTCCCTGGTCAGGATGGCGAAACTCGGTGCGGGACGAAGCGCGACGGAGAAGCCGAGATGTCTCGTGTAGAATTCCACCGCGGCGTCGACGTCGTCGACGATATAGCGCATGCTGATACCGGGCATGTTTTCCTCCATTGTTGTCTTGGTCTGATCGTCCCCTCACCAGATATGCAGAATTCTCCTGTGCCCAAGATACGTCGCTTCGAAACTCGATTATGCGCCCGTTTCAAGTTTTTTTTAGCATCTCGTTATGCCAAATCGCTGAGCACCTGCCGCCGCCAGCAGCAGGACATCCCTCCACGACGGCGCCTTCCAGGCGATGAGCACTGGCGGCGTCGCCCAACCTCATCCTCAGATGCTCCGCAAATATCTTTTCTTCCGTCATGCTTTGAGGTGCTGCCAAAGGACGAAACTGGCCGGCGGCGCCGATGCCTCGTCTATGGCGACGAAATATTCGTCACAGTGCATAAGTTTAATCTAAAATATAAACGTCTTCCCCTAGCTATTGGATTTCATTACAAAAGTTTAATTTTTATTTCAGTTTCGGTTCATCTTTTCGGCCCTAGTTTGGTCTCGTGCCCAACATGAGGAACCCCACATGAAAAAGATTTTTGCAGCTCTTCTTTCCGCTTCCTTCCTTCTTGCCCCGATGGTTGTTTCCCAGGCCAGCGCCGACGATTATCGCCGTCCGCCTGTCGTCGTGCAGAAGAAGGTGGTCGTCAAGAAGACGGTCGTCCGGTCGCATTGGAAAAAGGGATACCGCGTCAATGCCAGCGAGCGTCGCCGGTTCTCCGATGTCAACGACTACCGCCGCTACCGTCTCGCGCCTCCGCCGCGCGGGTATCGCTGGGTGCGGGCCGATAACGATTACCTGCTGATCGGCGTCACCAGCGGCGTCATCTCCAGCATTATTGCCGGTCGCTGATCGGCGGATGGATGAGAAGAGGGCGGCTTCGGCCGCCCTCTTCGTTTGCCGGCAGGCGAATCTCGTCAGGAGGGCGTCCTGAATGGAACTATGCGTTCGGCGAGGCTTCGGAACAGGCCGCCGGATCGTCGTTGCCGATCGGACCGTTCGCCTGTTGCCTCGACGGTTTCGGGATGAAGCCCTTCGATCGGCGGCAGCGGTTCGCATTCGGTACAGACGCAAAGAGTGCGTTTGATTGCCTTCGCCGTCATGCCGCCTGCCTGTTCCAGCTGGCAAAAGGATCGGGCAGGTTGCGCCAGCGCTCCGGCGCAAACACCGTGCTGTCGACCAGACAGGCGTCGAGTTCCTTCCTGATCCAGGCTTCGTCCATCGGATCGGCGCCGATGAAGACGATTTCCTGGCGCCGGTCGCCCCAGACGGGGTCGAGATAGGGGCCGATGGCGCGCATGAAGGCCGGCTCCTCAGGCCATTGTTCGCGGGGTAGGGCCGCCCACCAGAGACCCATCTTGCCGGTGCGCACGATCGCGCCCGCCTGGCTGATCTCGCCGACATGGTGCGGGCGCGTCGCCAGCCAGAAGAAGCCCTTGGCGCGCACCACGCCTGGCCAAGTCCGATCGAGGAAGGCCTGCAGCTTTGCCGGATGGAAGGGCCGCTTCTCGCGATAGACGAAGGAGCGAATGCCATATTCCTCGGTCTCCGGCACGTGATCGCGGAAACCGTGCAGTTCCTTGTACCAGAGCGGATGGGTTTCGGCCTTGTCGATATCGAAGCGGCCAGTGCCGAGCACGTCTTTCAGGACGATCTTGCCGAAATCCGCCTCGATCAGCTTCGCATCCGGGTTGAGGCCGGTGATGATCTTGCGCGCGGCGTCGCGCTCTTCCTTGGTTGCCGTGCCGATCTTGTTCAGCACCACGACGTCGGCGAATTCGATCTGTTCGACCAGCAGGTCGACGATGGTTCTGTTGTCGCCGTCGCCGGCCGTTTCTCCGCGGTCGGCGAGGAAATCGGCCGAGGCATAATCGGCAAGAAGATTGGCGGCGTCGACGACGGTTACCATGGTGTCGAGCCTTGCGACGTCGGAAAGGCTTTGGCCATTCTCGTCGCGAAATTCGAAGGTGGTGGCAACGGGCAGGGGCTCAGCGATGCCGGTCGATTCGATCAAGAGGTAGTCGAAGCGGCCCTGATCGGCGAGCTGGCGCACCTCCTTCAGCAGATCGTCGCGCAGCGTGCAGCAGATGCAGCCATTGGTCATCTCGACGAGCTGTTCCTCGGTGCGGGAGAGATTGGCGCCGCCGTCGCGCACCAGGGCGGCATCGATATTCACCTCGCTCATGTCGTTGACGATAACCGCGACGCGTAAGCCTTCGCGATTGCTCAGCACGTGGTTGAGCAGCGTCGTCTTGCCGGCGCCGAGGAAGCCTGAAAGCACCGTAACGGGAAGTCTGTTGTTCATGGAAACCTCATCACAGTCTTAATGTTATATCATTACATTTGGGGAGCCGAAAAAAGGCGGAACGGGGTTGTCCGCCTTTCCGCCTCAGCTCTCCGTGGAGCGTCGCGTGTCCGGCAGGACGCGCGGAGCGGCGCATGAGAGTCATGCGCCGGAGAGGCAGTCCTTCATGTTGTTGGCGATGCCGCGCATGAGGTTGAAGTAGAGATCGGGACCGGCCTTCAGTGTTGCCGCTTCGGGATCAAGCACGCCTGACTTGGCGCGCGTGCCTTCGATGACGACATTGACGAGGCGCGGCTCGAACTGCGGTTCGGCAAAGACGCAGGTGGCGCCGAGTTCGCCGACCTTGCGGTGGATTTCCGAGACGCGCTCGGCGCCGGGAATGGTTTCCGGGCTGACGGTGATCGAGCCGGAGACGCGGATGCCGTAGCGGTGCTCGAAATACTGGTAGGCGTCGTGGAAGACGATGAAGGGCTTGTCCTTGACGGGAGCGACCATGCCCTTGATCTCGGTATCGAGCGCATCCAGCTTGTCGTCCAGCGCCTTGGCGTTGCCCTGATAGGTCAGAGCATTGGCAGGATCAGCGGCGACCAGTGTCGTGGTGATCATGGCCGCCATGGCCTTGGCATTCATCGGGTCGAGCCAGAGATGTGTGTCGAAGGCGCCGTGGTCGTGGTCATGGTCGTCGTCGTGGTCACTGGCGTGCCCGGAATCAGCATCATGTGCGGCGTCAGCCTTATCATGCTCGTGACCGGAAGCACTTTCGTGCTCCGGGGCGTCATCATGCGGCTCGAAGGCGCCGCCTTCGCGGAAGGGCAGCTTGACGAGACCAGGCGCGTCGTCGAGGGCCGCGATGTTGGCATCCCGGCCCAACGCCTGCAGCGGCTTTTCGAGGAAGGCCTCGAGGCCGGGGCCGACCCAGAAGATCACCTTGGCGTCCTGCAGGGCGCGGGCATTCGATGGCTTTAGATTGTAGGTATGCGGAGAGGCGGCGCCATCGACGATCAATTCGGGTTCGCTGACACCCTGCATGATCGCTGAAACCAGCGAATGGATCGGCTTGATCGAGGTGACGACGACGGGTGCATCGGCTGCCTGCATCGTGCCGGAAAAGAGCAGGGTGGGGATCGCCAGGACCGGGATTGCGAGGGCCGGCATTCTGAGGGCCGAGATTTTGAGGGCAGGCCCCAAGGCGCGTTTCATCAATATGCTCCGCTTGAATTGCAGTTGTTATGTTATTACATCAATTGCGTTATGCTATAACGTGTGCAATAGCAGGACGCAACAGCACTTTCGGAAAATTTGATGCTCTCTCCCGCAAAGACCCCCGCTGGTATCAGGGCCGAACCGCTGGTTTCCCTTGAAGATGTCGGCATTCTGCGCAACGGCCGCTGGCTGGTGCGCGGTGTCGATTTTTCCGTCTCGCGCGGCGAGATCGTCACGCTGATCGGCCCGAACGGCTCGGGCAAGTCGACCAGCGCCAAGGCGGCGATCGGTGTGTTGAAGCCTGATGAGGGCAGGGTGGAGCGCAAAGCCGGCCTCAAGGTCGGCTATGTCCCGCAGAAGCTCACGATCGACTGGACACTGCCGCTTTCGGTACGCCGGCTGATGACGCTGACAGGACCGCTGCCTGAGTGCGATATGCTCTCGGCGCTCGAATCCGCCGGCATCGCCCATATGCTCGATGCCGAGGTCCAGCACCTCTCCGGCGGCGAATTCCAGCGGGCGCTGATGGCCCGGGCGATTGCCCGCAAGCCCGATCTGCTGGTCCTCGACGAGCCGGTGCAGGGGGTCGATTTTTCCGGCGAGATCGCCCTCTACGACCTCATCAAGTCGATCCGCAATGCGACGGGCTGCGGCATCCTGCTGATCTCGCACGACCTGCATGTCGTCATGGCCGAAACCGACACGGTCATTTGCCTCAACGGACATGTCTGCTGCCGTGGCACGCCTGAATCCGTCAGCCGCAGCCCGGAATATGTGCGCCTGTTCGGCAGCCGGGCGGCGCAGACGCTGGCCGTCTACAGCCATCACCATGATCATACGCACTTGCCGGACGGCCGGGTGCAACATGCCGACGGCTCCGTCACCGATCATTGCCACCCCGACGACGGCCATCACGCGCATGAGCATGGGCATGCCGGTCATGAACATGGTCACGATCATCCTGACCATGCCCATCCGCATGCGCATGAAGCGGGAGAGCGCCATGCTTGACGATTTCTTCGTGCGCGCCATCCTTGCCGGCGTCGGTCTGGCGCTGACGACGGGGCCGCTCGGCTGCTTCATCATCTGGCGGCGCATGGCCTATTTCGGCGATACGATCGCCCATTCGGCGCTGCTCGGCGTCGCACTGTCACTGCTTTTCGAACTCAACCTGACACTGGCTGTCTTCGCCGTCGCCGCCCTCGTGTCGGTGCTGCTGCTCTTCCTGCAGAAGCGCCAGGCGCTGTCGGCCGATGCGCTGCTCGGCATCCTCTCGCATGGGACACTGGCGATCGGCCTCGTCATGGTCGCCTTCATGAGCTGGGTGCGGATCGATCTCATCGCCTTCCTGTTCGGCGATATTCTTGCCGTTTCCACCACCGACATCGCACTGATCTGGGGCGGCGGGCTGTTCGTGCTCGTGGCAATGGCCTGGCTCTGGCGACCGCTCTTGGCTGCGACCGTCAATGCCGAGCTCGCCGAGGCCGAGGGGCTGAAGCCGGAGCGGGCGCGGCTGTTCTTCATGCTGCTGATGGCCGTCGTCATTGCCATTGCTATGAAGATCGTCGGCATCATGCTGATCACCTCGCTGCTGATCATACCGGCGGCTGCGGCGCGGCGCTTCTCGCCGACGCCGGAGATCATGGCAGTGCTCGCCTCGCTGATCGGGGCGGCGGCCGTCGTTGGCGGTCTGTTCGGCTCGCTCACCTACGATACGCCCTCCGGCCCCTCGATCGTGGTCGCGGCGCTGATCCTCTTCATGCTCAGCCTGCTTCCCGTCAGGCGACACCGCGCGGTCATGCAAGGACAAGGCTCATGACGACACCGCAATTGACCAAGAACCAGTCGCTGGTCTTCGATGTGCTTGAAAAGGCCGAAGGGCCGCTCAGCGCCTATACCATTCTCGACAAGCTGCGCGACCACGGTTTTCGCGCGCCCCTGCAGGTCTACCGGGCGCTGGAGAAGCTGCTCGAATATGGCGTGGTGCATCGGCTCGAAAGCATCAACTCCTTCGTCGCCTGCGCCCATCCGGGCGACGACTGCCACAGTCACGGCATCGTCGCCTTCGCCATTTGCGAAAGCTGCGGCCAGGTGACGGAGTTCCACGACCACGAGGTTGACCACCGACTGATGGAATGGGTGCGCGGGCAGAAGTTCAAGCCTGAGAAGACGACGATCGAGATCCGTGGCTTGTGCGAGGCCTGCGCGGCGTAGGCTTCGTGGTCGCTGGACGATCGCCTCGCGCTCACTAAAGGGGTCGTCGTCATCAAAGTCGCGGGCGCGGATTTGGTCGTTCCCCCTTTTCGCCGGCTTCTTTGCATTCTTACGGTATCGTATTCCGTTTTCACGGATGCCGCTCGGCGTCGACGGCCATATCTGTTGGGACATGAGCTGCCAAGGTGCTCGCTGGAAGCGATGCTATAGCCCACATGGGCGACCGCGATGGCTGAGCCCGCAGGGGTCCCGGACTGTATTAGACGCCCATTGATACACAAAGCGGCGATCAAAAAGGTGAGGCCGGTTACCCGGCCTCACGTCCATTTTCATGTCGCCGATCAAGTTAGTTCGGTTTAGATTCCGACCCGCCCTTGCCCGAACCGTTATTGCCACCGTTGTCGCCGCCGCCGCCATTGTCGCCGCCATGGCCGCCACCGTTGCCGCCGCCATTGTCGCCGCCATGGCCGCCACCGTTGCCGCCGCCATTGTCGCCACCATTGCCGCCGCCGTTGCCGCCACCATTGCCGCCGCCGTTGCCGCCACCGTTGCCGCCGCCATGGCCGCCACCATGGCCGCCGCCGTTGCCGCCACCATTGCCGCCGCCATTGCCGCCGCCGTTGCCGCCGCCATGGCCGCCGCCATGGCCGCCGCCGTTGCCGCCGCCATGGCCGCCGCCATGGCCGCCGCCGTTGCCGCCGCCATGGCCGCCGCCATGGCCGCCGCCGTTGCCGCCGCCATGGCCGCCGCCATGGCCGCCGCCGTTGCCGCCGCCATGGCCGCCGCCATGGCCGCCGCCGTTGCCGCCGCCATTGCCGCCGCCATTGCCGCCGCCGTTGTCGCCACCGTTGCCGCCGCCGTTGTCGCCACCGTTGCCGCCGCCGTTGTCGCCACCATTGCCGCCACCGTTGCCGCCGCCGCTATTCCCGTTGCTGGCGACGGAGCCGGTGCTGGACGTCTTCTGGCTGCCGCCAATGTCTCGGCTGCCGCGATCCTTATCGTTCGGACTAAACTTGTTATCGGCACGAATTGCTTTGGTCGGCATGCATAGTCTGTATTCGAGTGTGCCGCGAACTGCGGCCTTGCAATTAACGACTGCCGGGGCTGCCGTTGCCAAGCTGCTGCTTGCCAGAAGGGAAGCAACGGCGATGCTGAATTTCGCGGCTCTGCTGATCATTTCAATCGTCTCCCAAGGTTAACTAAATGTTAACTGGGAGAACTCTTACACTAACGATCAATTAACATGAAGAATAGATAATGGTTAATCTGTCTCATTCATCAAATAGAGTTAAAATCGCAAGTATAAAATTTTACTAAATTTTTATTAAGCCTATGTTATCGTCTCGCAACAACTAAAGGGAATCGGCTATGAAGTGCGTCTTTTCGCTCGCTGCCTTTTTATTCATTCTTCTGCAATTTCAAGCTGTTGCGGGATCATCACTTCCTGTGACGCGAAGCATCGGCGCACCCGTGGGATTCGCCGCAGCCTGCGCCAAGTACAAGTGGCTGTGCGGCAGGATGGCGGCGCAACAGCTGAATGATCAGACAGGAATAGCGCTTCTTCAAAAGGTCAATCGCGCCGTAAATGGACGTATCATTCCCGCGGAAGATCGCCCGTCTTCCCGAAATAAGGATATTTGGTCTCTGCCGGTTGCCGGCCGTGGCGACTGTGAGGACTACGCTCTTCAGAAGATGAAGGACCTGATCGAAGCTGGTTTTCCATCGAACAGGTTGGCGCTTTCCGTGGTGATTGGACCGCAGGATCAAAACCACGTCGTTCTCATTGCCCGGACGGACGGCGGCGATTATGTGCTCGATAATCTGACCAGCGCGGTGAGGCTCTGGCGCACCACAGGCTATACGTTTCTGGCCACCCAAGATTTCCAATCGCGAACGGGCTGGCGCGTGACGCTTGCTGGTCCCCGTGCAGGCGAGTTCTCTTGAACTGAAACTCTCGAGGCGGCGCGTTCGCTGCTGGCAAGTGCTGATCCCGGCGCTATCTTTGCCTGAGAAACCAAGCCGGGGGCGATCGCGTGACGAAAACCGAACTCGCGGAGATATACCGCGGCTACATCGCCTGCCTGAACAGGCAGGACTGGCACAATCTCGGGCAGTTCGTCGGCGACGATGCGGTTCATAACGGCCGGCGGCTCGGGCTGCCGGGTTATGTCGGCATGCTCGAGCAGGACTTCGATGAGATTCCCGATCTCTATTTCAAGGTGCTGATGCTGCTTTGCGATCCCCCATACATCGCCTGCCGGCTCGGCTTCGATTGCAGGCCAAAGGCAAAATTCCTCGGCCTCGATGTGAACGGCAGGCGCCTTTCCTTCACCGAGAACGTCATCTACGAATTTCGCGGCGGCAAGATCGTCGAGGTCTGGTCGGTCATCGATAAGTCGGCGATCGAAGCCCGGCTTGCGGGCTCGAATTGACGGCGCGGACGGTTTCCGGTCTGCGTCGATCAGATGATGGCGACGCGCTCGCCGAAGGGTGTGTCGTCGTCGAAATTCCGGGTGCCGATCCGATCGCTTTCACCTGACAAGACCGGCTGTTCCGCCTGTTCGCCGGCCTCTTCCCCGTCGTCCGATGCCGCATGCCCGTGCCGCTTTTGCGGATGCTCCTCGTTTTCGACGATCAGATCCGCGTGCGGGATGAGACCTTTTGCGGCCTTCTTCGCTGCCAGCTGATCGGCCGTGATCTGCGACTGGCGGGCGGCGACCCAGGCATTGTCTGGTTCGGAGCCGATCGAGGTGCTGGTGCCGACCTTGGTGGGTTCGGACGCGGCGGTGGCGGAGATGGGGTTGATCGCGTCGACCATGATGCTCTCCTGCTGGAACAGGATCATTTTAGGTCCTGTCGGCCTAAAGCCTGAATCCTGTTCTAAATTAAAGAGTTAGGGCACGATGCCATCCGAAAACTGCTCACACTTTTCGGCATCATGCTCATGGCGAACCGGCAAACCAGCCGCCCGCTTCCGGGGATGAAAACGGCGCGGTCTTCGGGCCAATCAGGGAGACTTATCGAGCCCGCGCCGAAAAACACGAGGGGACATTGACGTGACCGCCACCTCGGACCATGACGAAATCGGTAGCAGGTTGCGGGAAATTCGACGAAGAATTGTGCGCACTAGGGGGGCTCGGCGCGTGCTTAATGTAAGAATCGGAAACACTTTGTGACTAAGTGTCTCCAAAAGCTGCGTTTTTTGACTTGCTGCGCGCGAAGACATGTCGGATATTGTTTAAACGTTGAGGAAGCCGTCATGATTAGAATGATTGAAAACCCTGCCGAACTGGCTGGCGAAGATATCACCGGCAAATATATTCTCCGGAGGCTGAACTATCACTGGTTCGCCTACGGCAAGGCGGCTATCGTGACCGCCTGCAAGGGAACGATCCTGCAGCTCGAGCGGGAAGAGACGGTCTATTCCGAGCGTTGGGGACGTCGCGCCTATACGGGCGCCGGCAGGCGTTATCCCGGCGGCATCTGTCCGATTTCTGCGGTCGCCTGCGTTTGCGATACGCCTGATGACGTCAATGCCGTCATTCAGCTGGATGTCGAAGCGCAGGACGAATTCTATCAGCTGATCGCCAAGGCCGAGGCCAGGGTTCAGGCTCTTGCCTCATCCTCACGAAACACCCAGTTTCTCGAAGCCGCCGAGTAAGGCGATTTTTTTTATGAAATCCGCCATGCGCAGCATCCTTCTGCGCGTCCAAGAGGACGCTGGGCGCCGTAATGGAACGGAGAGCGATCATGACGCAGCGGGACACTCGGCCCGGTCACTCATTCGCCGCGGCGCCGTCGCTCGGATCGCTCGCCATCACCATTGCCGTGATGTTTGTAGCGCTGTTCTGGCCGGCCGGCACGCTCGACTGGCCGCGCGGCTGGATTTTTCTCGGCCTGTTCCTTGTGCTGACTGCTGTCGCAATCATCTGGATCTGGCGGACGAATCCGGAGTTGTTTGCGGCGCGCAGCCGATACCAGAAGGGTACCAAATCCTGGGACGCCGTGGTGGCGACGCTGACGATCATTCTCTTTGCTGCCATTCTTCCGGTCGGCGCATTCGATGACGGACGTTTCCACTGGGCGCCGCAGCCCGATTGGGTCGTCTTTATCGGCTATCTCCTGATGACATCAGGTTATCTCGGCCTGACCTGGGCGCAATCGGTCAACCGGCATTTCGAGCCGACGGTGCGCATTCAGACCAACCGCGACCACAAGGTGATCGACACCGGACCCTACGCCGTAATCCGCCATCCCGGATACGCAACCGCCATCGTGCTCAGCGCCGGCATGGCGCTGTCGCTTGGATCGCTCTACGCGCTGATCCCCGCCGGCCTGCTCGTCGTCGTCCTGTTCGGCCGCACGCTCGGCGAGGAAGCCGAACTGCGCAAGGGCCTCGAAGGTTATGCGGAGTACATGGAGCGTGTGCGGTGGCGCTGGATTCCGGGAGTCTGGTGAGCGGAGAGGGTGCTTCGCCACCCGCCGCCGACTTATCCGATCACCCGATCTGCCTGAGATCCCTGGCGAAGCGTTGCCAGTTGGCGACGTAGTTTTCTGCCGAGCGGCGGATGCCCTCGACCGCCGCTTCGTCGAGCTGGCGCACGACCCGCGCCGGTGCCCCGACGATCAGCGAGTTGTCGGGGAATTGCTTGCCTTCGGTCACCAGAGCATTGGCGCCGACGAGGCAGTTGTTGCCGATCTTCGCACCATTCAGGATGGTGGCGCCCATGCCGATCAGCACGTTGTTGCCGATGGTGCAGCCGTGGAGGATGGCGTGGTGGCCGATGGTGCAGCCTTTGCCTGTTGTCAGCGGGAAGCCCATATCCGTATGGGCCATCACGCCTTCCTGGATGTTCGTGCCTTCGCCGACGGTGATCGGCTCGTTGTCGCCGCGTAGCACGGCGCCGAACCAGATGCCGACATTCTCCCCGAGTTCGATCTGGCCGATGATGTTGGCATCCGGTGCAATCCAATAGAGGCCGGCGGCGGGCAGTTTCGGCGTCGATCCGCCAAGCGCGTAGACGGGCATTACTCTCTCCTCAGACGACCTCGACCGATAGGGTGGCGACGCCGTCGATGCCGCAGTTGATACTATCGCCCCTGGCTACGGCGCCGACGCCGGCGGGTGTGCCGGTCATGATGATATCGCCGGCTGCGAGAGTGAAGAGCTTCGACAGTTCGGCGATGATCTCCGGCACCTTCCAGATCATCTGGTTGAGATCGCCGTCCTGCACGCGCTTGCCGTTCTGTTCCAGCCAAATCTTCGCCTGCGCGGGGTGGCCGAGGCTGCTTGCCGGAACGATTGGGGAGATAGGGGCGGAATGTTCGAAGGCCTTGCCGATCTCCCAGGGACGACCAAGCTTCTTTGCCTCGCCCTGGAGGTCGCGGCGGGTGAAGTCGATGCCGACGGCATAGCCATAGACGCAGTCGAGCGCGTCCGCGGCCTCGATGTTTGCGCCGCCTGATTTCAGCGCCAGCACGCATTCGACCTCGTAATGCACATCTGATGACAGCGACGGATAGGGAAAGGCATTGCCAGCCGGCAGCAGGTTGTCGGCATTCTTCTGGAAGAAGAAGGGCGGTTCGCGGCTGGGATCATGGCCCATCTCGATCGCATGGTCGGCATAGTTGCGCCCGACGCAATAGACGCGGCGCACCGGAAAACGCTCGGCGCTGCTTTCGACCGGCAACAACACCGGTTGCGGAAGCGGGATGACGGTGGCGGGATCGGACATTGGCGGGCTCTTCCTGTTTCGAGTCTTGATGCATCTTAGACGCAAAACATCGCGCCGGGAAAGCCGTCCTTGGCGTCCGGCTCGGTGCATTGACGGTATCGCGGCTGCGCGTTAACCTTAGCCATGAGCAGGATTTTTACAGTTTCGACGACGTCTACGACCACCGCGCCGCGGTGGGTGGTAGACGCGTGAACTGAATTCCGTTCATTGCTGCTGAAACCAACCCGCCGAAAACGAGCGGGTTTTTTGTTCCCGCCTGTGCCCCGTATTCGAGGACGAGATCGTGGACGATATCCAGAAACATGTTCTTGCGGAGCGGGCGCTGGCCGTCGCCCGCCACTGCATCGCCAGCCGCTATGCCGGGGCCGCATTCGCCTATGTCGCCGGCTCCATCATGCGCGGCGAAGGCACCACCTTTTCGGATATCGATTTGGTCGTGGTGTTCCCGTCGCTCCAAAGAGCCTGGCGGGAGTCGTTCAGCGTGGATGGGTTTCCGGTTGAGGCCTTCGTCCACGATCCGCAGACGCTGGCGCATTATCTCCATCAGGATGCAGACAGCGGTTATCCCATCATGGTCAACATGGTTGTCACGGGCAGTATACTGGGGCCGGATATCGACAACGCCCGCGTCATACAGGCAAGGGCGGCAAGGATGCTGGCGGCGGGACCGAAACCTCTTGCCGGGGCAGACTACGACTTGCTGCGCTATCAGGTCACCGATCTGGCCGATGACCTGCGCGGCGCCCGCCCGCCCGAAGAGATCGCCGCCATCGCCGCACTTCTCTACCAAAAGCTGGCCGACCTGATTCTGCTCGGACGCGGCGTATGGACCGGCCGCGGAAAATGGGCGCCGCGCCTCATGAAGAAGCTCGATGCGCAACTGGCAGCCGAATTCGACGCGGCGTTCAGACTGGCGGCAGCAGGCGACGGCGCGCGATTTCTGGCTTTGGCCGACCGGGAGCTTGCCCTGCATGGCGGCCGCTATTTCGAGGGTTTCAAGCAGGACGCGCCGCTGGAAGCGCGCCACCTGGGATAGTATCGATTTGCGTTGACTGCGTTCTGCTCGCTCATTCCTCGCCAGACTCGACCAGCGCCTCCCGGACGATCGCGTAATAGGGGGCAAGCTCGGGAATATCGGCGGCCAGCCTGTCGAAGGCGGGGTCGGATGGCGCAAGAGTGCCGGCGTATTTCGCTTGCGTGAAGGCCCGATGGGCGGCAAGGGCTTCGGCGTCGGCCTTGTGCACGACGGTATAGACCGGCGAAGGTACGGTGCGACCTTTGACGATGATGCGATCGAGCTCAACGACGGTGTAGGTGCCAGCGACCAGCCCTGCGGTCTCCTCGCCGAGCAGCAGGGCCACGCCATAATTCTTCGAGGCGCCTTCGAGGCGGGAGGCAAGGTTGACGCTGTCGCCGAGGCAGGAATAGTCGAAGCGGCGGGTCGAGCCCATATTGCCGACGATGCATTCGCCGGTGTTGATGCCGACGCCCATTTTCAAGACGTGGGGCTTGCCGCCGCGTGCTGCGGCTTCCCGTTCCAGCTCACGGTTGAGGTTCGAAATCGCCGCCTGCATGGCGAGCGAGGCTTTGACTGCGTGGAGCGCATGCTCGGGATCGTCGAGCGGCGCGTTCCAGAAGGCCATGATGCAATCGCCCATATATTTGTCGATCGTGCCGCCATGATCCATCACCACGTCGGAAAGCGGCGTCAGCAGCCGGTTGATCAGGCCGGTCAGTTGCTCCGGATCGTCCTTCAGTGTCTCGGCGATGGTGGTGAAGCCGCGTACATCGGAAAACAACACCGACAGCGTGCGCCGCTCGCCGCCGAGCTTGAGCTGCGAGGGATCCTGCGACAGGCGCCGGACGAGATCTGGCGAGATATATTGGGCGAAGGCGCGGGTGATCTGGCGCTTGTTGCGGCGCTCCTCGGCAAAATCGAAGGCGGCCTGGCCGAAGACGACGGAGATATAGGCGACGGTCGGGCCAAGCGGCGAGACGAAGATATAGGCTAGCCGCATACCGGCGGCACTGACGGCGGCGAAGGCAAGGAGGGCCGCCGCGCTGGTCACGATCGTCAGCCATCCGGTTGCGCGCCAGACGGTGGTTGCGGCCAGCAGGACCGATATCAGGATACAGGCGGCGACCGTCGGCAGCCGGGCCTCTGCAATCGACAAGCCGCTGCGGATATTGTCGTAGATCGTCGCCTGGATCTCGACGCCGGAGACGAGCTTGCCGGTATGGACGGTATAGGGCGTCGCGAAGGCATCGACGCCGCCTTTATCGATGGCGGGCGCATTCTGCAGGCTGAGGCCGACCAGCACGATGCGATCCTTGAAATAATCCGGCGGCAGCAGGTTCTTCGGGTCGAGCGCCTGATAGTACGAGACGGTGGGATAGCTGCGGGCCGGGCCAAACGACTGGATGAGCCGGCCGGCCGGCAAGGTCTCGGGGGCCACGCCGGCGACCTTGGTCAGCATGGCGGCAAAGCCGTCCTCATAGCCCGGGATGCGCCGGAAGGTGCCGTCGCCGCTGAGTTCGACGGAGGCGATGCCGGTCACGGCACCTGCTTCGGTGAGCTGCGGCAGGGGTGTCGCGCGGATCAGCTGCGAGGCCTGCGGCGTTTCGATCAGCGTTTCGTCGCCGGCAAGCACGGTATCGGGGCCGACCGCTTTGGTGATCGCCGCGTCATTATCGGGGTTCGAGGGCTCGGCCATGATGATGTCGAAGCCGATGACGCGGGCGCCGGCGGCGCGCAGCTGGCTGATGAGCTCGGCATGTAGGCTGCGCGGCCAGGGCCATTGCGCATTGATATCGGCAAGCGAGGGTTCGTCGATCGCGACGATGACGGGTCCGCCGGGCGGCGGACGGGGATCGTCGACTGTCGAGAGATAGTCGAAGCTTCGGAGCTCCAGCAGCGACCAGGCGGGCAGGCGCGATAGAAAAGAGATGGCGATCAGCGTCGTCAGCGACAGCACAAGCAGCCTGAGATGTCGGCTCCTGGTCTGCCCTGCCTGCCGCGACTTCTCCTGCGGCCGCATCAGAAGCGAACTTTGAGCGTGCCCTTGAAAGCGCGGCCCCAGCCGGGCACGCCGGGGGTGATCTCGAAGTCCTCGTCGAGCAGGTTATAGGCGGCTGCTTCCAGCTCGATGCGCTTGTCGAACGGTTCCCAGACCAAGTGGGCGTCGAGGCTCCAGTAATCGTCGAGCTTGGTGCCGAGATCGTCGCCGTCGCGCTCGCCGATATAATTGGCCGCCACCGTCGCCTTGACCTTGGCTTCATTGACCCAGGTCAGTGCGATCTGGCCGGAATTCTTCGGGATGAACGGCAGCGAACCGCCGTAATTCGGTTCCAGCGGGTCCTTGTTCTCCGATTCCATATAGGCGTAGGTGGCGGAAAGGCCGAAACCGTAGCCGAGCGCGACGTTGGCAGTCACGGCGGCGCGGTCGATGCTGCCGCGCGACAGCGGCAGGCTGTCGGCCGCCGGAAGCGAGATCAGCGGAAAGTCGATCGAGAAATCATGCAGTTCCTGGTGCTGGTATTCGACCGAGGTGAAGAAACGGTCCGTCCACTCGGCATCCCATTGCAGCGCCGCCGTGTCGGTATAGCCATCGACGCCCACCGAATACTGGTTGGCCTGCAAGCCGAGGATGCCAATCGGGGCAAGAGTGGGTACGCCGGTGTCGAGGCTCTGGCGCATGAAGGCGGCGCGCAGCCAATGGTTCTGGACGGGTGACCAGGCAAGGCCGAAGCGCGGCTCGAACCGGCTGACATCGACGCCATCGCCTTCCATACGCGTGCCGAAGAGAGCATATTCGCCCTTGAGATTGGGCGTGATCTCGTGCAGCACGTCTATATAGGCGCGGCCGATATTGACGCGGTTGCCGAATGTATCCGGGCCGCTAGTGGTCTCAGGGAGGACCGGGAAGCGCGGAAAGAGTTCATGAAGGCGAGAGAAAGTGGTCGTGCTGGCATCGATCCAGCCGCCTTCGATGCCGTACCGCCAGGTGAGTGGTCCGCTGCCGATGGAATGGCTGAGAGCGCCGATATAGGTTTTCGAGGACAGCTCCTCGGTCCCGTCCAAGAACGGAATAATGTCGGGGTCACGCAGGCCAAGAACCGGCGCATCGTCGACCTGAAGGGAGGTGGAAGTCCGCGACTTGCTTTCCGAATAGAGGAGGGCGCCGTTCAATATATTCTCGTAGCTGAAAGTATGGCTCCAGCCGAGGCCGGCATTGGTCGTCTCGCTGACATTGCGCCTATAACTGTATTGCGAAGAGATTTCAGTCGGTACCCCAGCGCCTAGCAGGTTGAGGAAGTCCGTCAGTGCTGAGCCGGCCGACAGCGCGTTCAGCGTGCCATCGTTCTTGGCATGGTTGACATAGGCCACTACGCGATCGTCCGGCGTTACCGTTGCCGTCAGGTAGCCATTGCCGCCGACGATCTTGTTTTCGGTCTCGAAGCCGCCAAAGTCGCGATAATCCCCGTCGAGGGCCAGTTCTTCCCAGGTCAGGTTGCCGTAGAAGCTGAGCGGAATGGTTTCGTTGGAATAGCCCTGGATTTCGGCCTCGCCGATACGCCTCGTATGGCCGTCGACGCTGTTGATGCCGCCGCCGAGCGAGCCTTCGATGAAGGGCACATCAAACAGCGTTACCGAGCGTGAGCGGCCGGAAAGCATGTGCGGCGAAAGCAGCAGGCCCTGGATGAAGGATGAGTAGCTCGACGCGTTGCCGCGGTTCTGGATGATATTGTCGTCGCTGAAGCTGGTCGCGTTGACGAAAGGAAAGATGCTGCCCTTGATCGACTGATCGATATAACCCGTGCCGTTGAAGGGATCGAAGACGGCATCGCCGTAATAGCGGCCCCAGGCATCCAATCCTTGCAGGCGGAAGGCGTCGTTCAGTGTCGAACCGGCGCTCGCATTGGCGCCGAGGCCGCTGTAATCGCCGCCGCGGGCGCGCGAGCGGCGCAGGAATTCCTGCGCGTTGCGGATCGCGCCGTCTGAATCATAATCGTCGATATCGATCGCGGTGCGGAAGGACGAGATAACAGGATCGTCATCGTCGAGGCGGTTGGCATTGTCGAGCGCCTGCTCGGAGGGAAGCCGGTCGCCCTTTTCGTAATGAGCGGCCGCAAGCATGAACTGCGATTGCGAATGCGCGGGATTGGCGGTGCTGGCGGCGAGCAGATCTGCCAGCGCCTTGTCGCGCTCGCCGGTCTGCAGGTAATAGCGGCCGCGAGCAAGCAGGGCGTGATCGAAGGATGGATCGAGAGCGATCGCGGTGTCGATTTCGCGCTTGGCCTCCTTCATGCGCGCCTGATCGAGATAGAGGATCGCGAGGTTCGCGTGCAGCAGCGGGTCCTGCGGATCGAGCTCGATCGCCTTCTTGAAGGCCTTTTCCGCTTCGCCGTTGGCATCGCGCGAACTCTGCAGCAGGCCGAGAGAATTCAGTGTGCCCGATGCGCCGGGGGCAAGCGCGATGGCGCGGTTCAGGTCCGCAAGCGCGCCGTTGATATCGCTTTCATAACTTGCCTTGTAGCCGGCACGGGCCGACAGCGCCATCGGATGATCGGGGTCGAGCGACAGCGAGCGTTCTATTGCTTCCTTCATCTGCTCACGGTCATCGGTGAGCTGCGCCAACTGGGCGCGGACTGCCGGCAGGGTCGGATCATCGGGATACCGCTGCTCCGCTTTCCTGATGATATCAATCGCCGCGCGCGGATTCTCAAGGAAGCCAGCGGTATATGCCTGCATGATTGCGCCATAGGGGCCGGTGGTGTTGGCCGGCGGCTGTTCGGCATGGGCGGGGTCGGCCAGCGAACGGGCGAAATAGCCGCCATATTGGGCCATGTTGCGGCGTGTCGGGTCGAGATGCGGCAGGGCCTTCTGGAAGAGCCTGGCGGCATCGCCATAACGCTTTTCCGAGCCGGCGATGGTGGCGTCGATCAGGTCGACGCGCGCCTGCTGGGCTGTCGTCAGTTTGCGGCCACGGATATTCTGCAGCGTTGCGGCTGCAGCCTGGCGTCCGTCGAAGGCGCTCTGCACTTCGGCAAGTTCCAGCCAATCTTCGGTGGTGCGGCGCTCCGGCGGCAGCCCTAACAGGCGGCGGCGTTCGGTCGCCATGCGGTCGGCCCGCAGCGGCGAAGTCGGCATCAGGTCGAAGCCGTCGCGCAAGTCCAGATAGAAGAGCATCTGTTCGCGGTCGTCAGGATTGACGCTGATGATCTTGCTCGGCGCCTGGCCGATGGTCGCGACCGCCCCTTCGCCCTCGTTCACCTCGACGCTGCCCTGCGGGTTGCTGAGCGCTACGCGGCCTTCGAGCACGATCATCGAGGTTTTGGCGCCCTCGACGGTCATGGTCCAGTCGGTGCCGCGGATGGCGGCGGCGGCGGCCGGTGTTTCCACCGTCAGGCCCTGGCCGCCACGCTCGGCGCGTGCCCAGATGGTGCCGGATTGGAGATTGAGCACCGTATCGCCGCCGGCAGCCATCTTCTTGACCTGCAGCGAGGAATTGCGGCCGAGGCGGACCTGGGTGTGATCGGAAAAGACGATGGCGAGCTGGCCGTTGGCGTTGGTGCGCAGCACGTCGCCGGTCAAAAGATCCTGATTGATGTCGACGACGCGCCAGTTCGACACGTCGATGAAGCGGACTTCCTCGCCGATCTTGCGGGCGATGACGGAGCCGGCGACCGGCGTAGCGCGCGGCACGGGATCGGCCATCGCCGGCAGCCCGAAACCGGGCACGGCAAACGCCAGCGCCATCCCGACGCGACAGATGTTACTGGAATAACCCCGCATGTCCTCGACCCCATACCCCGCTTCCCCTTTGTCCGTGTAGAGTGGAAAAGTCAAGTATGTTGCACACGTGTTCTTGCTTTCGTCGTCAAGTGTAATATCAGGGAAACACTTTGGGGTATGGAGTATTCAGGTGAGTGAATTTGAAAATGCCACTGAGGTTATGCTGAGCAAGCCCTCAAGCGGGGACGTCAGCACCGAGTATTTCGATCATATCAAGAAAATCAACGACATATTTTATGATCAGATCAAGATATCCGACCAAAAGGCCGCCTATATCTTTACTTTCATGCTCGCCTTTCTGGTGAGCTCCAGCGAGGTGAGGGCCGTGTTCAGCCTGACGCGTTACACCGGCGGCACACCGGGCAGCATGCTCTTTTCCGGCCTGCTTGCCTCAGCCTCGGTCTTCTCGATCCTCTCGGCGATTCTTGTCGTGCTGCCGCGGCGTCTCGGCACCTCAACCTCGCTATTCTGGGGCGCCTGGCCTGATCATCGCGATATGTTCTTCGAGGCCGCGCTTCGCCGTGACGAGCGCTACCTCTTCGACCAATATCTCGAAAACGCCAACATTCTTTCGGCCATCGCCCGCAACAAATACCGCTGCGTCACCTTCGCGTTTCGTGGGCTGATGGTAAGCGTGATCGCCTATGTGCTGCTGTTGATTGCTTTGTGAGGGAGTAAGCGGCGAACCAGCGAATGCGCCGATCGCAGGCGCGGCCAAGAATGCAGGGCGCGCCGAGGCGCGCCCGCCGGTTCAATCTTCGATCTCGAGAACGAGCTCGAGCTCGATCGGCACGCCTAACGGCAGGCTGGCCACGCCGAGGACGATACGGCCGGAGAGTTTGTCTTCGCCGAAGACCTGGAGCAGCATTTCGGATGCCCCGTCGGCGACCTTTGGGTGGTCGCGAAAATCGCCTTCGGTGGCGATGTAGACGCCGAGCTTGACGACCTTTGCCACCCTGTCCAGCGAGCCGAGATATTCCCTGGCGGCCGCAAGGGCGCTAAGGGTCGCTGTCTCGGCGGCCTTCCTGCCGTCTTCGGCCGTCAGCGCGCCGCCGACGCGGCCGATATAGCGGGGCTTGCGGTCGACGACCGGCAGCATACCGCTGAAGAAGACCAGCTTGCCGGTTCTGACCGCCTCGACATAGGCGCCCAAGGGCGTCGGCGGTGGGGGAAGGGCGATGCCGAGATCCTGCAGCCGCCGTTCCGCGCCGGCTGCCTGCGCTTTTGCATGGTCTACCATTTGCCCAGATGTGCGCCGCCGTCGACGTGCAGCACCTCCCCGGTGACACGCGGAGCTTCGGTGAGGAAGACGACCGCATCGGCGATCTCCTCGACATTGGAAATGCCTGCCATCGGCGACAGAGTGCTCAGGAAGTCCTTCGGGTTGTCTTTGTGCAACGGCGTGTCCACAACACCCGGAGCGACGATATTGAAGCGAATTCGCTCGTTCGCATATTCCATCGCCAGGTTCTTGGAGATGGCGTTGATGCCGCCCTTTGTCATCATCGAGACTGAGGCGGAGAAGCCGGCGATCGGATGATCGGTCAATGGCGTGGTGATGCTGACGACGCTGCCGCCCGTTTTCTGCGCGAGCATCTGCCTGACGACCTGTTGGGTCAGGTGGATGAAGCCTTCGAGATTGGTCGAGGACAATTTCTCGAAGTCGGCCATCGTGAACTCAACGAATGGCTTGGCTAGAAAAATGCCGGCATTGTTGACGAGTGCGTCGATCGAGCCGAAGCGATCGATCGCAGTCCTTGCCACCAGCGCTGCGGTTTCGGCATCGCCGATGTCGCCATCGACGAGCGCCAGCCTGTCCGAGGCTTGGAAAGCCTCCGAAGCACTGACCTGGCGCGAGGTAGCGACGACATTGTAGTCGCGCTGGATGAAGGCGTTGACGAGGCCGGCTCCGATACCCTGGGAGGCGCCCGTGACGATGACTGTTTTTCTCGTAGTCATGCTGATCTCCATAATCTGGTTCGGGCAACGCGGGCCTTGCGGTTGCAAAGGCGGGGGTCGCTCGAGATGGGGCTGCTGCGAATGCGCCTCCATCGGTTGTGGTTGTTTTCGCAAGGTGAATATGGCGAAAACTTCATTACCCGATTAGATGGAAATATCTGGATTCTCTTTTGCATCCATGCAAAAATCAACGCATGGCCGATCTGAACGACATCGCCGTTTTCGTGAAGGTGGCGCAGTATGGCAGCTTCAGCCGCGCTGCCCATTCCCTCGGCATGCCGGTATCGACCGTCAGCCGGAAGGTGACGTCGCTGGAGGAGCAGCTCGGCGTGACGCTCATACAGCGGACGACCCGCAAACTGAGCCTGACCGCGCAAGGCCGCGCCTATTACGACAGGTGCAGCGAACCGCTCGCCCATCTCGTCGACGCCGAGCAGGCGCTCACCGAGACACAGAGAAAACCGGAAGGTCTGCTGAAGATCTCCGTGCCCGTCATCTTCGGGCAGGAAGTCTTCTACGAATTCATCTCATCCTTCCTGAAGACTTATCCCAATATCCAGCTCGATCTCTTCGTCACCAACCTGTTCCTCGATCTGATCGCGGAGAACATCGATCTCGCCATCCGCTTCGGCGATCTTAAGGATTCCTCCATCGTGGCGCAGCGGCTCGGCAAGAGCGTGCGCTATCTGGTCGCCGCACCGGATTATCTGAAGGCCAGGGTGCTTCCCTTGAAGCCCGAAGACCTGAAGGACCATCAGTGCGTGCTCTTGAACGGCCGCAACGGCGAGGCAGAATGGCATCTCGTGAGCCGTCGCAAATCGGTTCGCCTGCATGTGTCGGGGCCGGTATCGAGCCGGGATTTCGATGCGGTGAGCGCCTTTACCTATCGCGGACACGGCATCGGCCTGCTTCCTTCGACTTATTGCGACGAACAGATCAGAAGAGGCGAACTTGTCCGCCTGCTGCCGGACTGGTCGTCCGAGGAAATTTTCGTGCACACCGTCTATCCCACGCGCCGCTTCCTGCCCTCCCGATTGCAGGTCTTTCTCGAGGCGCTGAAAGCATGGAAGACCCCCTTGTGGCTTCCCTTGCATTGAAGGCTTCCGATTCCATCACCGAAAATTGAAGCCGTGCGCGTGGGCGAGCGTCCTCCCTCGGCCAAGCTGTGTTAGAGTTCGCCGGCTTGCATGGCGCAGGGATTGGATTGCCAATGCTGACGACACTTGCGGTGCTCATGAGTCTTTCCGGCATCGTCCCCATCGCGCAAGCGGGGGAAAGCGAGGTCGATGTGACCCTCGTACTTGCCGTCGACACCTCGCGGTCGATGGATTTCGAGGAGATCGGGATCCAGCGCGAGGGCTATGTCGAAGCGCTCAAGCACAAGGAATTCATCGACGCGGTCAAGGGCGGGCTGACCGGCCGCATCGCCATCAGCTATTTCGAATGGGCAGGCTATGTCGTCCAGGATTCCGTCATCGACTGGCAGGTGATCGAGACTGAAGAGGACGCGATCGCTTTTGCCGACAAGCTCGAAGCCCGGCCGATTGCCACGCAGCGGCGCACATCGATCTCCACCGCGATCGCCCAGGGCGCCAGCATGATCGTTTCCAGTCCCTTTCAGTCCAGGCGGCAGGTGATCGATGTCTCCGGCGATGGGCCGAACAATTCCGGCGATCCTGTCACCCCCGCCCGCGACAAGGCGATAGAAGCCGGCATGATTATCAATGGCCTCGCCATCATGCTGCGGCCTTCCGATGCGCCCAACGGGCTCGATAAATATTATGCGGATTGCGTGATCGGCGGTCCCGGCGCCTTTGTGCTGCCTGTCCGCAAAATCGAGGATTTCGCCGTTGCCGTGCGCCGCAAGCTGGTGCTGGAGATCAGCGGCATTTCCCCGGCGGCGACGGTGCAGGAAACAGCCGGCGCCGAGGCGGGTGCCGACTGCCTGATCGGTGAGAAGCAGTGGCGGGACATCTTCGACCGTTGATGCCAGAACAGGATGATTTTAGGCCGGGTCGGCCTAAAATCTCAATCCTGTTCTGAATTACATAGTTAGAGCATGAACACTTTTCGGCATCATGCTCTACCGGATCAGCGCGCCGAAATTATATCAGTCAGTATCTGGTAAGCGGCGGAGACGCGGTCCTCGTTGGGATAGTTTTTGTTGGCCAGAATGACGATACCGAGCCGCTCTTTCGGGACGAACGCGACATATGCGCCGAAACCATTCGTTGAGCCGGTTTTATTGATCCACACATCGTCGCGCGGTTTCATTGCCGGCATCAGTTGCTTGACGGGGATGGTCTTGAGCATCGCGCTGGAATTGTTGTCCATCAACGTCGTCAATGTCGCAGGATAGGAATACTGTTCCCAAATAAGGTCCTGGGCCATCGCGCCGACATCGAAGTATGCCGTGTGCGTATTCGTGATCGCCTGCTGGAGCTTATCGTCCAATTCGACCAGTCCCATATTCGCGTCGATGAACCGGATCATGTCGCCTGCTGTGGATTTCACTCCATAGGCCTCGGACGAAAGAGTGGCGGGTGTCATCCGAGCCGGCTCGCCGCTTCGCTTGTAGCCTTGGGCATAGTCGGCCATTTTCGATTTCGGCACATTGATATACGTGCTCGTCAACCCGAGAGAAGCAAACAATTGCTCTTCCATAAGAGCTGCGAAGTCTTTGCCCATGCTTTTTGCCGTTATATATCCGAGCGCGCCAATGCTTGGATTGGCGTATGTTCGGTGCGTTCCGGCGGCATATGATGGTTTCCAGGTTGCGAGATACTCCATCAGTTGCTTTTCGGTTTTGACTTCATCGGGAACTTGCAGCGGAAATCCACCAGCCGTATGGGTGCCCAAATCCATCAGGACGACATCGCCGAAGGGCCTTCCCTTCATCGACGGAAGATATTTGCTTGCCTTGTCCGACAGCGAAAGTCGGCCGGTCACGTCTGCGTAGGAGGTGAGGGTGACTGTAAAGGTTTTGCTGATCGATCCCAGTTCGAACATGGTCGCCGAGGTGACGGGCCTGCCCGTGTCCTTCGACTCGACGCCGTAGTTGAAGATGTGGTTCTGTCCGTCAGCGGTGATGGCAACGGCAATGCCCGGAATGCTGTATTTATCCATGATTGGTTTTATCGCGGCGTCCGAGATGGCTTTCAGTTTCAGCTCGTCAGCCGCAAAGCCACTTGTGGAAATGCATGTCGAGACCAATGCGGCCGATAGAATTCCTATCCAATCACGCGTCATTTCTTCATCCTCTAAAAGCAGCTTCATCAGCGCAAAGGCGCATGAGGACGGCATTTTATGGCACTGTTTTGCGGCAGCAAACGATGATATCTCGGAGGAGATCCAAGAAAATCTAGGGCTAAGATGGTTCGGCAATTCCTCCCCTTGAATGGCTTGAGGGCCTTCGAAGCATCGGCAAGACATCTCAGCTTCACCCGGGCTGCGATCGAGCTTTGCGTTACCCAGGCGGCTGTCAGCCAGCAGGTCAAAAGCCTGGAGAAGCGATTGGGGGCTGCGCTTTTTCAGCGCCTCCCAAGAGGCTTGAAAATCACCGCAGAAGGCGAAGCTCTTTTGCCGACCCTGACCAATTCCTTCGATCAGATGGCGATCACGCTGGACCGGATTGAAGCCGGGCAGGTTCGGGAATTGCTGTTCCTGGGCGTGGTCGGGACGTTTGCCGTCGGCTGGTTGTTGCCAAGGCTTTCGGATTTTCAACTGCGGCACCCGTTCATCGATGTGCGCGTTTCGACAAACAATAATCGCGTCGATATGGCGGCCGAGGGACTGGACTTTGCCATTCGCTTCGGCAGCGGCTCCTGGCACGGCACAGAGGCGCTGCGTCTGTTCGAGGCTCCGCTCTCTCCTCTGTGCACACCCAAATTGGCGGAGCGTTTAAGGTCGCCTGCAGATCTGGTCGAGGCGACGCTTTTGCGGAGCTATCGAGCGGATGAGTGGAGCACCTGGTTTGCCGCAGCGAACGTTCCGCCGGCGGCACAGATAAACGCCGGTATCGTCTTCGACTCTTCCCTGGCGATGATGGAGGCGGCTCTGCAAGGACTGGGGATCGCTCTGGCACCGCCGTCGATGTTTTCCAGACATCTATCCTCGGGGGCTATCAGACAACCTTTTCCCACGACCATATCGCTGGGAAGCTATTGGCTGACCCGACTGCAATCAAGGCCGCCAACAGCAGCCATGCTCGCATTTTCCGATTGGATGATGTCGCAGATGTCTTCCGCATCGCAATGACAGCTTCCGGCGAGCCGGAGGCCGAGATCATCCCGACGCTCAAGGACTTCATGCCTCCACCGCCGCCGCTTTGCTTACGCCACACAGATGCCCGGCACGGCGACCTTCTGGAAGAGATGCGGTGAGGCGACCGCCGAGGACGGATAGGCCGAGAGCTTCCCCCCCGAAACTCCGGATGCGAGAATGCCGCCCGGAAATCGGCGGTCGATTCCCAGACGGCATAATTGAGATAAGCAGGACTTTCGCCGACGGCGCGATGCATCTGGGTCGAGATAAAGCCCGGCTGCCGTTTCATGAAGGCCGCATCGGCCTGCCAGGCATCAAGGAAGGCCTGCTCATCGGCCTTGTCGAGCGTGAAGAGGTTGATGAGGACGATCGCGGAGGCATCGATCGCGATTTGGCGATCGATCGGGAAGGCAGGGTCCATCGGGCGCATGAGCGACATGGTCGACTCCATCTGATTTGGTTACATGATGTCAATCTGGTGATATGGATACATAATCAATTTGACACTATGGTGTCAATATAGCTTTATGGTGACAAATGCACGAACCTCAACGGACCCCGGCCGGAACAGCCTTGACCGACCTCATTCTGGATCTCTTCCGGCTCAATAACCGGATGATCAACGCCGGCGACAAGCTCGTCGAGGGGCTCGGCCTGACCAGCGCCCGCTGGCATGTCCTCGGCACCGTCATCACAGCAGGCCGGCCACAACCGGTCGCATGGCTGGCGCGCGACATGGGGGCCAACCGCCAGAACGTCCAGCGCATCGTCAACGATCTGGAGAAGGAAGGGCTTCTGGCGTTCGAGCCCAACCCGCACCACCGACGGGCACAGCTCGTCGTGCTGACGGACAGAGGAAAACAGGCATATGAAACCGCCATGCACCTGCAGGCCCCCTGGGTCGACATGCTCTCGGAAGGGCTTCAGGTCGAGGATATCAAAACCACGCATGCCGTCATGAAGGCGCTGCGCAGCAAACTGGAAGGACATGGAGATGTTGAAGAGCAGGCCTGATCGCCATGGCGCAATAGCGGTCTCGATCCACTGGTTGAGTGCGGTTCTGATCCTGGCGCTGCTCGGCTCCGGCTTCCGGGCTGCCAACGCCATGGACGCGGTGACCAAGGCCGGGCTGCTGCGTTTCCACATTCCGGTGGCGATCGTCGTCCTGCTTCTCACGGCTCTCCGCATTGTCTGGTGGTGGCGTTTCGATCGCAAGCCTGCGCCGGTGCAGGCATCGCCTCGCTGGCAGGAGCGGCTGGCGGGCTTTGTTCACCTCGCCTTCTACATTTTCATTCTCGGCATGGTTGCCAGCGGCATCGGAATGATGATCCTCAGCGGCGCTGCTCCCGCCGTCTTCGGGGCAGCCGGCGCCACGCTGCCTGATTTCACCACCTATCCGCCGCGTGGCCCGCATGGGTTCGGCGCCTTCCTGCTTGTCGGCCTGCTGGTCTTCCATGCCAGCGCCGCGCTCTATCACCAGTTCGTCCGCGGTGATCACCTGCTGCGGCGAATGTGGTATGGCGGCTGAGATCCCGCCGCCGTCGATGTCTAATGTTTGGCTTCTCGGGCCTGACTCAGGAGACGCAGATCACCAAGCCGGCAAGGAGCTGGCCAGTGCCACGCCCAATTCGACGATCAACGCTGTGCGCCAAGAAGGCGCGATAAAGCACCGCGCCGTTGCCCGCCGAGACGCTTCTCAAATGATGTCACCGTCTGCGTGACGTCGCCGCCCTTGCCTATAAGGGCAGCTGCTTGCCGGCCTGTTCGCTGACCATGTATTCGGCGTACCAGTCCGGCCAGTTCTCGTCGTGTTTGCCGCCGTTTCGCTTCTCGTGTTCGCCGTGCGCGGTCGCTGCACGGCGCATGGCTGATGCGAGATCGGTCGACGTTGTGAATGTCGTCCCGTCGGCGTCGATGCGTCCCGGCAGGCGCGTGGTGACTTCCTGGAACAGCCAGCCGTTGCCATCGGGATCCTTGAAGGAGGCAAAGGAGCGATAGCTGCGGTGATCGGGATCGCGGCCGGCAATGCGGAGCCGCCCGAACAGGTATGGTTCGTCCTTGCCGGCATAGACGCCGGCCGCGTCACGGAACACTTCGCTGACCTCGACGCCGCGGGCGATGAGATCGCGGCGGGCGGCCTCGATGTCGGAGACGACGAGGTAGAGGCCCTGGGCGGAGCCGGGGGCGGCGGCGGTGACGTTCTTGCCGAAGATGATCGCGCAGCCGGAGCCCGGCGGCGTAAACTGGATCACCCGAAAGTCGGCATCATTGGCGAAGTCGGCGTCGAGCCGCCAGCCCAGGTCGTCATAAAAACGTTTGGCGCGGTCGACGTCGGAAACGGGGATGACGACCACCTCGAGCTTGGTATCGACGGGCTGTGTTCTCGGGGTCTCAATGGGGGGTTCGCTGCGCAGTGCATTGCTCATCTTAAGCTCCTTGGGTTCTGGATGTCTTGAGAATTGCGGACACGTGACGGTCAAGTTGACCACGGCGCGGTGGGGTCGTCGAATCAATTATTCTGTCTGATTTGGCCGGTATTGGCGGAGTCCGCTGCGACACACGGCGCGTCGCTCTCGATTCGTGCGGTTGGTGAGGGCATGTCGTCCGTGAGGCGGCGGGGTCGGTTCCCCGCCACCTTCGTCTGTCGTCCTGCGGCTCGTCGAGCCGGCGTGCAGGAAGTTCTTACGCGGCGAGAGCGGCGCGGGTTTTGCCGATCGTCAGAGCCGCCTTTGCTGCCTCGCGCCCTTTCTCGACGAAATGTGCGCGGTAGATCTGTTTGTGGTGCTCGGTTTCCTGATACTGATGCGGCGTCAGCGAAACCGACAGCACCGGCACACCGGTATCCATGCCGGCGCGCATCAGCCCATCGACGACGGCCTGGGCGACGAATTCGTGGCGGTAGATTCCGCCGTCGACGACGAAGGCGGCGGCAACGACAGCGGCATAGCGTCCGGTTGCCGCAAGATCGCGCGACAGCAGCGGCATTTCGAATGCGCCGGGAACATCGAACACATCGATCTGCTCGGGCGGAATAAGCTGATGGAAGCCATCTAGGGCGCGGTCGACGATATCGGCGTGCCAGCTGGCTTTGACGAAGGCATAGCGGGTGGGTGTCATGGTAATCTCCTTTGGCGAACAGACACATCACCCAAGGCGATCACGAACGTCCCCGACAGCCGCAGGGCGGCAGGAACGCACGTTCTCTTTCATCCGGACTATGACCGTCGGCTCAGGCATCTCACCTGATCTGCTGACCCTTCCTGAGAAGGCGCTCGCGGGCTCGCAATCTAAATTGCATACCGCCGGTAGGGACTTGCACCCCGCCCTGAGAACGGCGCGAACAATAGGGGGAAGGTGACGGGCTGGCAATAGGTCGAAATGCTTGGCGGCCAATGCAGCATCAGCGCTCCCGACCCGGCGATTTCGCTTGTTGGTCGATCGCGACGGGCAAGCCCTCTTGCGGAGGATGGGCTTGCGCCTACATGCTGTGCGTGAGGATATTCACGTCAGAATAGCACGGCAAGACAGGCTGCGCCGTCTCCACCGGAGACGGGCAGGGCCGTGGAAACCATGGGAGAGAGAGATGCAAGACCCCTTTGTCGTCCACCGCGAGGCGCATATCGCGGCGCCGCCGGCTGCGGTGTTCGCGTTGATGACCGACCCGGAAAAGATCCTGCGCTGGATGGGAACGGAAGCGCAGGTCGAGCCGCAGCCCGGCGGGCTCTATCTCGTCAACGTTACCGGCGCGCGCTTTGCGCGCGGCTCGTTTCGCGAGGTGGTGCCGGTTCATCGCCTTGCCTACAGCTTCGGCTGGGACGGCAGCGAGGTGGTGCCGCCGGGGTCGAGCCTAGTCGAGATCGACCTGATCGAGCAGGGGGGCGGAACGCTGCTGCGGCTCACCCACAGCGGCCTGCCGAGCGCCGAGCAATGCGCCGGCCATGCGGAAGGCTGGGCACATTATCTCGGACGGCTGACCGAGGTCGCCGCCGGGGGGGATCCGGGTCCCGATCCTTTTTACGGCAGGACATGAACAATTTTTTGCGGGCGGCGGGGCGGTTCTGAAGCGCTTGCCGTTGCGACAACAGCGGTCGGCGAGCGCTCGGACCAGCCGTGCGGAAGCGCTTCTTTTTCTCCCGCAAACATGAACGCGCAGTTCATCTCCAGTTCAATTTGGCGGTCATAAGGTGTGGACGGCTGGATTGAAATGGAGTTCTCGATGAAGGCACTTTCTATCGCGGCTGCCTTGCTCGCTGGCAGCCTCTCGTTCGGCACAGCGCAGGCGATGCCGATGGGGACAATCAATGTCCAGAGCAATGTCACAAAGGTCGACTACGCCTGCGGTCGCGGCTGGCATCTGACGCGCTGGGGCGAATGCCGGCGAAACTGGCGCCGCCCACCGCCGGTAGCTTTCTACGGTGGCCCGCCCCGCTGGGGCTGGGAGCGGCGTCACCGGGATTGGGATGGTCCGCGCTGGCGCCATGAGCGGCGCTGGGATCGCGACCGCCGTTGGCGGGATGATGACTAAGGGTCTTGCTTAGTTGGAGATGGACGAAGGCCGGGGCGATTTTCGCCCGGCCTTTTCTGATGAGACAGCTTCACGACGCTGACCGGCAGCGTCCTCCCGATTTGTCCGATACGGTCAGATCCTGCTGACGAGCCAGTACTTGTCGTCGATCAGCTCCTCGAGCTCGACCGGGTCCTTGACGCCGAATTCGAACCATTCGACGAGTTCCTTCGCCTTGCGGCTGCTCTCCTCCGCCGTCAGCTCGACCTGATGTCTTTCGCACCATCGCCTAAGGATCGACGTCAGCAGCGTCATGTCATTCCCATCCAGCGGATCTTTCGGCCAGAATATCGTGCCCATCGCACCCCTCAATCACACGATGACGAACGACCCTATAGTGGAATCAAAGTCGCGCAAGTTTAAAGTGTTTATTTTTTGTTTTCCACCACGCCGAATGGTTTTCGACAGCCGATGCGGACGGCCTTTGCGGGCGACAGGCCGAGTCGCTGGAAACGTCCCCACGATCACCCGGGGATGTCCTTGCGGATGTCCACGTGGGCGTGCGATGTTAAGCGATGGATCTGCCGTCTCCCCTTGCCTGGCTGGTTGATGAGGCCGGAGCCTCGCCTGGTCCCGAACGGTTTCTGGCCGAACTCGGGCGCCGGCTGCTGGCCGACGGACTGCCGCTTTCCGGCGGCACGCTGACGCTTTCGGTGCCGCATCCGATCATTGCACGGCGCACCTGGCTATGGCGGGCCGAGACCGGTGCTGTCATCGAGGCGCTGGCCTTTGCCGCGGCTCCGCAGAGCGAGGCCGGGCGCGACTGGCTGACCGGGCTCGGGCCGGTATGGGAGGAGCGAATAGGGCCTTCGCAGGATAGTCCCATGCTCGACTGGGCGGGTATCGACAACCGGGCAGGGTCGGGCGCATTCGCTCCGGCCGACGCCGACCGGCTGCGCGAGGTTGCGCGTTTTGCCGCCGCACCACTCGCAGCACTCGCGGCGCGGGAGGCGCGGGCAGCTCTGCTCGAAGCCTATCTCGGCCGGCGTAGTGCCGCCCGGGTGCAGGCCGGCGAGCTTGCCCGCGGCACCGGCGAGACCATCCGTGCCGCTCTTCTCTGCGCCGATCTGCGCGATTTCACCGCGCTTTCGGAGGTGACCGAGCCGCACGCAATGATCGCCACATTGGACGCTTGGTTCGATCGTGTGGCAGGCGCCGTGCACGCCTTCGGCGGCGAGGTGCTGAAATTCATGGGCGACGGTGTGCTGGCGATCTTTCCGGTCACGGCTGGGTCGGTCGAGGCAGACGCTGGCCGAGGGGATCGCGAGGCCTGCGAGGCCGCCCTTCGCGCGGTTGCCGCGAGCCGTGCCGGCATGGCCCATCTCGACCAGATACGCCTGGCGCAGGGGCTGGCGCCGCTGCCCTTCGGCGCAGCATTGCATTTCGGGGAAATCCTGTGGGGCAATATCGGCGCGGCCGACCGGCTGGATTTCACCGCCATCGGCCCCGCCGTCAATCTGGTCAGCCGGCTGGAAGGGCTCTGCAAGCCGCTCGGCCGAAGCGTGCTGATCTCGGGCGCGGTGGCAGCGAATACGGCGACGGCGCTGACGCCGCTCGGAGAGCATACCTTGCGCGGCATTGCCGACCCTTGTGCGGTGTTCACGCTGCCGGCGGATTGAGCCGTCAACAGGACACTGCCCGATGGAGTTGGATATGCAACGGTTTCTTCCAGTTGCGATTTGTCCACCCGGGAAATCGCACCGCAAAATCATGATTGTGAAACTCCGCTTTTTTAGCTAAAGCCTGTCCGCACATCGCACGGGAGGTTTCACGCATGGCTCGATACACACGCACGTTTTTCTCTGCTCTGGGTCTGTCTGCAATTCTGATGGCAGGGGCCGCTCGGGCCGAAGAGGGCAAGAAAGTCTCGATCGTTGACGACCGCGGCGTCACCGTCGAAGTCCCGGCGCAGCCGAAGCGCATTGCCTCGATTTCCTATTTCGCCGATGACGTCGCGCTGGCGCTCGGCATCAAGCCCGTTGCGAGCACCTATATGACGGCGGGCCGCGAACCCGATTTCCTGCTCGGCCTGACCTCCGGGATGAAGCAGATCGGCCAGCGTGCCAAACCCAATCTGGAACTTCTTTCCGAAGCCAAGCCGGACCTGATCATCGCGATCCGCCGCTATACCGTCGGCAACGCGGCGCAGCTGCAGAACATCGCCCCCTATGTCGCTTACAATATGGAACTGCTCGAAGAGAGCTACAGCGAAACCGCCGCGCTTTCGATGCTGCTCGGCAAGCCCGAACGCGGCGAGCAGCTGAATGCCGATTTCCGCAAGCATCTTGCAGAGTACGCAGCCAAGGCGCCGAAGGATGTTCATCCCCGCTTCCTGATCATGTGGGGTGGCGCAACACCTTTCGCCTTCCACACGGAAAATACCTCGGCTTCGATCGTCGCCGCAATCGGCGGTGACAATATTCCGGGGCCGAAGAGCCCAGGTGGTGAATTCGGCATCGATCTCAGCCTCGAAACCATGCTGGAGAAGGATCCCGAGGTCATCTTCATCTATGATTCCGGCCCGGATCGCCCGCATGAGAGCAATCCGATCTGGTCGCAGCTGTCGGCGGTCAAGAACAACCGGGTCTTCTATGTCGGCGACCAGTGGGTCGAGACCAACGGCCCGATCGCCCGCGAAATCGTCCTGCGCGAGGCGGCACATTATCTCTATCCCGATACGTTCCCGGCCATTGATGTCAAAGCGGAGGCCGCCAAGCTGATCCCCGCCGAACTACAGAACTAAAGCTCAGGAAAAGACCTGCGATGAGCCCCCGGCAATCGTTCCTGGCCATAGGGCTCATCGTCGTTGCATCCATGCTGGCCGTGATGCTCGGATTGCTGGTCGGCGCAAAGCCGATTTCGATCGAGACGGCGGTCCGCGTGCTCCTCGCACCCGATGGGAAGATCGAATCCATCCTTGTTTGGACGCTGCGTCTGCCGCGCAGCCTGACGGCCGTTGCCGGCGGCGCGGGGCTTGCTGTTTCCGGCTACGTGCTGCAGACGCTGACGCGCAATCCTCTGGCTGATCCCGGCATCACCGGCGTGACATCGGGGGCGGTCGCGCCGATCGTCTGCTGTTTCGTGTTCGTGCCCTGGCTTTCGGCCGGCTATTATCCCTTCATCGGCCTTGCCGGCGGGCTAGCGGCTGCCTCGGTGACATTCTGGGTGTCGCGCGGCGGGCAGGGGCGGCCGCTGCAGCTTGCGCTCGGCGGCGTCAGCGTCTCGCTCTTCCTCGGCGCGATCACCACCTATGTGCTTTTACTAACCGGGCCCCAATCGGCATCGCTGCTCTTCTGGCTGGCCGGCGGCTTCCAGGGGCGCACCTGGTCGCACCTCCTCTACATGCTGCCCTGGACGGTCGCCGGCGTCGCCGGTGCGCTCGTTCTCCGGCGCGTCATCGGCATGTTCATGCTGAGCGATCATGCGGCGGCCGGCATGGGGCTTCAGCTCGGCCTGTGGAAACCGCTCATCCTCATTCTCGCCGTCATCCCGGTGGCGGGGGTCGCGCCGGTCGCCGGGCCGGTCGCCTTCGTCGGCCTTGCCGCTCCCCATATTGCCCGGCTGCTCAAACCGCGGGGCACGGGATGGGAGATCGGATTATCCGCCGCCCTCGGCGCGCTGATCGTCACGGTCGCCGACGTTATCGCCCGCAGTGTCGCCATTCCGCGCGAGCTGCCGGTCGGCATCATCACCGCGCTGCTCGGCGGTCCCGTCTTCATTTACCTCATCCAGCGCGGGCAGCTCAACCTTGCGGGTGAAACGCGATGACCGCTTCGGTTTCGACAAAGGTTGGCTTCTCGGCCGCATGGATGGTTGCCGCGCTCGCCGCATTGGCGGTCTTGTCGCTTGCCGCCGCGATCTTCCTCGGCGTCGCCGATATTCCGATGGCGGATGTTGTAGCCGTGCTGACCGGCGGCGGATCCTCTGAATCGCGTTCGATCATTCTCGATATCCGGCTTCCGCGCATCGTCACCGGCATTCTGGCTGGCATCCATTTTTCGCTGGCGGGATATCTGTTACAGACCATCACCCGCAATCCGCTTGCCGACCCGTCGCTGATGGGTGTGTCGCAAGGGGCGACGCTCTCCGTCACGATCTTCCTGCTGTTCACCGTCTATATCTTCCAGCCCGGCTCGAACACGCTTGCCGAGCTGCCGGTCGCATGGCTGCCCGCCGCCGGGCTCGCCGGCGGCATGCTCTCCGGCGGCGCCATCTATCTGCTGGCCTTTCGGCTCGGCTTGAGTGCGCTGCGCATCACGCTTTGCGGTGTGGCGGTCGGCGCGGTGCTGCATGCACTGGCGATCGGCCTCATCGCCGGATGGGGGTCGGCCCGCATCGAGATCATTCTCGAATGGCTTTCGGGCAGCCTTTACGCCCGCAGCTGGGATCACGCGCTCTTCCTGCTGCCGTTCACGATCGCCGGACTGGCCATGTTGCCGGCCATTTACCGGCCGCTGATGCTGCTGCAATTCGATGCGCCTGTTGCCCGGTCCTTCGGACTTGCCTATCGGCGGCAGTTCACGCTCGTGCTGATCGTGTCTTGCGCACTTGCGGCGAGCGCCGTCGGCGCGGTCGGTCCGGTCGTCTTCGTCGGACTCATCGTGCCGCACCTCGCCCGCTTTTTGGCGGGGAGGAATTTCATCCTGTCGCTTGCCCTGACGATCGTGCTCGGCGCCATCATCGTTACGCTCGGCGATCTCGCCGGCCGGCTGCTGGGACAGGCGGAGGAAATCCCAATCGGGGTGGTGACGGCTGTTTTCGGCGTGCCGCTTCTGCTCGCGCTGCTGCGCAAAACCATGTGAGGCCGAAAATGCCATTGTCCTGCTCTGACCTGTCGGTGATGTACGGCCAGCGAAAGGCTCTCACCAGCTTCAGCCTTTCGCTTGAAAAGGGCGAGATTCGAGCGCTGATCGGTCCGAACGGCTCGGGCAAGAGCACGGCGCTGCATGCGCTTGCAGGCCTGATCAAACCGGCGGAGGGCAAGGCGTCGCTGGACGGCGTTGCCGTCACCTCGATGTCGCGGCGGATGCTGGCGAGGAGGTTGGCATTCTTGCCGCAACAGCCAGCCGCACCGGACGAGATGACTGTCGCCCAACTCGTCCGGCAGGGCCGCTATCCGCATGTCGGTCTGTTCCGCTCCTATGACAGCGGCGACGAGATGGCGATCGAATGGGCGCTCGAAAGCACCGGACTTACAGGACTTGCCGATCGCAGCCTTCGGGAACTGTCCGGGGGCGAGCGGCAAAGGGCGTGGATATCAGCCGCCCTTGCGCAGGAAGCGGAGATCCTGTTGCTCGATGAGCCGACGTCCTTCCTCGATATCGGCTATCAGGTCGAAGTGCTTGACTTGGTGCATCGTCTGAGCCGGGAAAAGGGCGTCACCGTCATCATGGCGATCCACGACATCAACCAGGCAATCGCCGTCAGTGACCGCATCTCGCTGCTCGAAAAGGGACAGCTCAGATTTGACGGCGCACCGCACGAGCTGGCCGAATGCGACCTGATCCAGCAAATCTTCCGCGTCAGGGGCCGCTTCGTCCAGGTCGCTCCGGACAGCCCGCCGCATTTCGACGTCGAGCTCATGAGGCTTCAACGATCCGAAACTGGGATTAGCGCTTCACCAGTCTGAAGACGGTTTTAGTCTGGGTATAGTAGGTCAGCGCATCGGCGAAGTCCGGCGTCCAGCCGTCCGCGACGAAGGGAATGAAGCCGTCATATTCGAGCTTGCGGGCGGAGACGTCGAAGGCCGCCTTTTCGAAGGCGCGGCCATAATCAGTGATCGATCGATCCTGAACGACAGTATTCGTACGGTTGGCGACGAGCTCGCGCCATTTCGGCCAGAGCGGGTTGTCGGTATGGCATCCCGTCACCGCATAATAGACGCCGCCTGGCTTCAGCGCCCGCCAGATATCGGCGGCGTGGGAGTCGATATCGGGAACGAGGTAGATGACCTCGTGGCTGATGGCCAGATCGAATTCCTCAGCCCAGCCTTCCAGTTGGCCGCCAACCTGGTGCTGGATCGGCAGGTTGCCTTTCAGCGTCTCTGCCTTGGCGATCGAGGTTTCGGCGATGTCGATGCCGAGCGCCTTGCGGAATGGGCGCATCGCATAGAGATGTCGCAGCAGGCCGCCCTGATTGCACCCGAAATCAAGCACGCTCTTGTCGGTCAGGTCTCGCTCGACGATGAGGTCGATCAGGTGGCGCCAGATTGGCGCATGTCCATCGGCCATCCTGTCTTCGGCATCGGGATCGATATACCACGTGCCGATGTTTTTCTGCGCTTCCTCAGCCATCCTCTTGCCCCTCGCATCATGCCGATCACGGTGACGGTCTTAAAATGCGTGGTCATGCTTGGCTAGATCAGAAGCCGGTTTTCGAGCGCCTTCCACAGCAGTCAAATTTTTGCAAAGAAAGTTTTGCAAAGATATGTTTGCGATTATATGCTTCGCGCATGAAACATCCGCACACCAAACCTGCCGCAGATGCCGCCGCTGCCCGCACCGTTAGCCGGGTCGTGCCCGAGCCGACCGCGCTGAAGGCGCTGGCGCATCCTGTCCGACTGCGCATGCTCGGCATGCTCAGGATCGATGGGCCTGCCACGGCGACGCAGCTTGCCGCGCGGCTCGGCCTGAACAGCGGCGCGACGAGCTATCATCTGCGCCAGCTTGCTCAGTACGGCTTCATCGAGGAGGCGCCGCATGCCTCGCGGCGCGACCGCTGGTGGCGCGCCAGCCATGAGCTGACCTCGGTGCCGCCAAGTGAGGCCGAAGGGGAGGCGCTCGATCTCGACATCGCCTTCAACCAGGCCGCACTCTCGCTGCAGGTCGGCCAGATGCAGCAGGCGCTGGAGGAATATGCCGAGCTGCCGGCTGAATGGCGCAAGGCGACGGCTGCCGACGACATCATCATCCCGATGACGGCGGTACAGGCTGAGGCCCTGACAAAACGGCTGAGCGACATCATCCTGGAGGCGATGCGGGCGGCCCCGCCGCTCGGGGAGGCGGTGTCGCAGGTTCCCGGCATGGTTCCCTTCTATGTCATGTTGCACGCCTTTCCCTATCCGGGCCGCGTTCCGCATCGCGAAGGTGAGGATAAGCAGTGAGACGGGGCGGGCCGTTCCTGGCGCTCGCGGCTGCGGAGACATTCTCGCTCTCCGGCACGCGGCTTTCGACCATCGCAATTCCCTGGCTGGTGCTGAGCACGACGGGCAGCCCGGTGCTGACAGGCCTGACGGCAATGATGGAGATGCTACCCTATGTTATCGCCAAGGCGCTCGGCGGACCGCTGATCGACCGCGCCGGCGCCAAGAGCATCGCCATCATCTGCGACACCGCCTCGGTGCTCGTGGTCGCTCTGGTGCCGCTTCTCGATCTCTTCGGCATGCTCGGCATGCCGGTGCTGCTGCCGCTCGTCTTTGCCATGGGCGTGCTGCGCGGCCCCTCCGATGCGGCCAAGCAGGCGATGGTTCCCGGTATCGCCACACTCGCCAATGTACCGCTCGAACGAGTGACCGGCGTTGCGAGCGCCATCGAGCGGCTGGCCTCGACGGCGGGTGCGGCCGGCGCCGGCGCTTTGATCGGGCTGATCGGCCCCGGCCAGGCGCTGCTCGTCAATGCCGCCACTTTCGCCGCCGCCGCGCTGATCGTTGCTGCTGGCATACCCGGGACGCGACGCACGCCCGCGCCCGAGACTCGACCGGTTGAGCGGGCTTCCTATATCGAGGATCTGCGCGAAGGCTGGCGCTTTCTGCGCGGCGATGCGGTGCTCGTCAGCATCGTCGCCATGGTGGCAGTTACCAATCTCTTCGACCAAGCCTATCATGCCGTGCTGCTGCCGGTCTGGACACGGGATGCCGGTCATGGCCCGGAGCTGCTCGGTGCGATGTTCGCCGCCTTCGCCGGCGCCTCGATCGCAGGCGCGGCGATTGCCGCGGCGATAGGCGAGCGCATGCCGCGACTGATGGTCTATACGGTGGCCTTCCTCCTGACCGGTTTTCCGCGCTTTCTCGTTCCGGCGCTGGACGCGCCCATCGGCCTCGTATTTGCGACGCTCGCCATAGCAGGATTCGCGTCGGGCTTCCTCAACCCGATCCTGTCGGCGGTCATCTTCGAGCGCATCCCCAAGCCGCTGACTGGTCGCGTCACCGCATTGAACACCGCCCTCTGCTTCGCCCTCATCCCTTTCGGCGGCCTCGCCGGCGGCGCGCTGATCAGCACGCTCGGCCTTGCCGCGGCGCTGTTCCTGATGGGGATTGCCTATCTCGCGGCAACGCTTGCGCCGCTGGCGCTGAAGAGCTTTCGCGGGTTTGACAGGGCCTCGCCTGAAGTTGGCTGAAACGGGCCGGCTGATCGACCGGCCGGCTTGGCCGTAGAGCCGGGCTACGACACGCGCCGGCCGGTCGACCATCCGACTCCGTTTGAGCCAACAGAATGCTTCAATCTGATCCGGAAAGGCTCTAGCCGCGCCCAAGCTCCTCGCCGATCAGATCGATGAAGCGGCGGACACGCGGTTCCAGCAGGCGCTTGTCGGGATAGAGCGTCACGATCTTTGCGTCGTCGGTTTCGAGGTCGGCCAGGATCTGCCGGAGACGGCCGGCAGCGAGATCGTCGGTGACGAGAAAATCGGGAAGCAGTGCGATGCCCAGCCCCGCCAAGGCGGCGTCGCGGATCGCCTCTCCGCTGTCGAGCCTCAGTCGGCTGCGGCCCCGCGCCTTGATCCAGGAGCCGCCTTCCCCGCGAAAGCGCCAGCCCTGCCTTTGATTGCGGCCGGCGGAGATCAGGCAGTCGTGGACCGCGAGATCGTCGACATTGCGCGGTTCGCCGCGCTCGGCAAGGTAGGATGGGGAAGCGCAGAGCCGCGCCTTATAGGTGGCGATCACGCGTGAGACCAGGCGGGTGTCCGTCGCCGTCGCGCCGACCCGGATCGCCAGATCGAAGCCTTCCTCGACAATGTCGGCCAGGCGATCGGTGAAGCTCACTTCGACCTGGATGTCGGGCCAGGCCCGAAGATATTTTTCAAGCAAGGGCAGCACGACGAGCCGCCCGAAAGCATCGTCAACGGTAAGCCGGAGAACGCCTCGCGGCGTGCTGTCCTGCCCCGCAACGCTTGCTTCCGCCTCGTCGACCGACACAAGGATCCGCAGCCCGCGCTCGTAAAACATCCGGCCTTCTTCGGTCAGGCTCAACGTCCTCGTCGTGCGGTTGAGGAGGCGCACGCCGAGCCGGTCTTCCAGACGGATGACAGCCTTGCCTGCCGCCGAACGCGACAGGCCCACGGCCTGGCCGCCGGCGATAAAGCTTCCGGCATCGACGACGGCCATGAAGATCAGAATATCGTTCAGGTTCGTACGCGGCATCAGGCAACTCGCGCGGTTCGGCTACAGCCATAAGTCGGTCAGTCATGGGATCGATTCAAGGTTCCGACCATCAACGTCCAACGCGGCAGTAAGGTCCGACCGCTTCGCTTCTGTGTCGACATGCCTTCGTCAAACAACCTGCTATAGCAGCCATCGCACCGGATCGCCGGTCAACAAGGGTGGCGGGGGCACGACAAACAGGCAGGAAAGGGACATGGCCGCCAATGCCGGCTGACGCGCGGCCGGCGTCGACTTCAGACAATCGGGGTTCTGCCGAAAGGGCCTTGGAGAGCCGGACTACAGCATATCGCCGAGACTCCAATGGTTGTTCCATCGGACGTCGATCTCGTCGTCGACATTCTGATATCTTATGTCGGTGGAGAGGCGCAGCCGCCGGCTGCGGTCCTGGTTGGTGGTCGAGGCGTGGATCATATAGGGCGAGTGGAGCACCACGTCGCCGGCCTCATAATCGGCGGCGAGCCAGCGGGTGTCGAAGCGCTCCGCCATATCGGGCAGATCCTTCGAGATCCAGCCGCCTTCCGCCATATGGCGGTTATAGGCACTGACCCGCTCTTCCGCAGAAAGATCGCCGCTTGCTGCCTGGAACTCGGCCTCCATCCTGACGCCCAGCGCGTGCGAACCTTCGAGATAGACCAGGCCGCCCATCTCGGTCGGGATGTCGCCGATCGGAATCCAGGCCGTCACCAGGCGCCTGGTGCCGCCGCGGAGATAGACGAGATCGTAGTGGGCGGGTGTGGCCGTCGGCGTTCCCGGCTGGACGAAACGCATGATCTTGCGCTTGTGGAGATAGGAGATACCCTGCAGGAAATCGTCCATGAATCGGGCGAGTGGCGGTTGCGCGCAGAAGCCTTCATAGGCGGCGGAGCGGACGAGCGACATCAGGCGCCTGTCCGCCAGGCTCCTGTCGAAGCCACCGGCAGACGCCAAGCCCAGCGAAAAATCGCTTCCGGGCTCGACCAGCCCGGTTTCGGCGAGGCGTTCGAAGACCCAGCGGCGGAAATCGATCACATCGGCCCGCGGCAGAAGGCCTTTCAGCCAGACATAACCATCGTCCTGATAGCGGCGGCGGATGGCGTCGATGCCGATGCCGGGATCGGTCGGCGCGAGCCAACCGACTCGCTCAACGGGCAAGGTTCTGCCAGTTGCGGCAAGAGGAAATTCCATCTTGCGAGCTTGTATGACCTCTGCAGCAATTGACATTTCACTCCTCCGTCGCTTGAGTTGGCTTGTCATCAATTACCTGATCCGGCATACCAACCGACATAGAGGAAATTCATAGCTGGACTTTTCGCTCACCATGAGAGATGCCGAGGCCATCTATAGAACACCGCTCAGCGCGGCCGGCGGACTGGCAGTCACCGGCAGCGGCAGGCAGCATGCCCGCCGCGCGGTGACGGACCGGAAACTACCGAATTTTGCCGTCGTGTTGGTGGAGCGGGGGCAGGGTTGGCTGGAAACCGCCGCCACCGGCCGCATGAGCCTGACCGGACCTGCACTGTTCTGGCTGTTTCCCAACCGCGTGCATTCCTATGCCCCCGACGAAGGCGGCTGGGACGAGCGCTGGGCGCTTTTCGAAGGGTCGTTCACGCGGGACTTCGTGAGGCTGAGGATCATCGCGGAGCGACATCCCGTCGTGGCCCTGCATCATCTCGACGAGGTGGTGCGGCTCTTCGGCAAGCTTCATGCCGATCTGCTTGACGACACCAACCTCGGGCAGGCGTCGGCGGCATTGATGCTGCATCGCATCGTCGTATCAGCCGCCAGACAGGCAAGCGGCGCGGCCGATCGACGCCAGGAAAGGCGGGATATGGCCGACATCGTGGAAACGCTACGGCGGCGGGCGATGCAACCGTTGGACCTTGCAGCCTTTGCCGGCGAGCATGGCATGTCTCCGGCCACGCTGCGCAGGCGGTTCACGCTCGAGACCGGACTGCCTCCCAAGGCATTTCAGCTTCGGGCGCGCATGGATCATGCCAAACAACTACTGGCAACCACCGACGAAAAGATCGAAACGGTGGCCGCCATGATCGGCCTCGATGACCCGTTTTATTTTTCGCGGGTCTTTCATGAACGCGAGGGCTGCAGCCCTCGCGAATTCCGTGCGAGATATCCGCGGGCTTGAGAGCCCGGCAGCGGCGGCCGTATCCCGTTTTCACGAAGTCGTGTATGATGACGGGGCGTTGGAGACGACCTTTCATGGCGTCGGTAATATTTTCGCCGAACCACCAATTACGGCGTGTTACCGGCAGGAAGGTTTCGTTGTCCGATTGGGGAACGTCCGGCTTCGCTCATTCGCGAACGTTCCGGATCGGGAGGGGAAAATGACGTCCAGCGCATTGAACGCCGACCTTGCGTCGTCGAGACCATCCATCATCCACGCGGCGGTTCAATTGGGCCTCGTCGCGCTTCTGGTCTATGTCTGTGCCAGGATCATATTGCCGTTCATGGGCATTCTGCTTTGGTCGGTGATCCTGGCGGTCATGCTTTATCCCTTGCATCTGCGCCTGTCCGGTCGGATCGGCAATCGGTGGTCGGCATTTCTCATCGGGATGGTCGGCGTTGCCGTGGTGCTGGTGCCCATGCTCGTCGTGGTCACATCGCTTGGGTCTTCCATTTACTGGCTTGTTTCCGGCTTGCAGAACCACAGCCTCACGATCCCGCCGCCGCCAACGTGGCTTGCCGACCTGCCGGTGATCGGAGCGAAGCTCTCGGAGGGCTGGTCGCTCACTGTCGCCAATCTGCCGTTGGCGCTCAGTCAATACGGCCAGATGCTGAGCAAGCCTGCTGCGTGGCTCGCATCCTTCGCCGGCGGCCTGGCCACTGGTGGCTTGTCCTTCGTTCTTTCCATCGCGATCGCCGCCGTGCTTGTCGCTTATGCCAAGGGTGCTGCGGCATTTGCCCTCCGTCTGCTGGAGCTCATCACCAATAGCAAGGCGCGGGGTGCCCGGCTTGTCCATCTGACCGCCGCTACCATCCGGGGCGTGGCGGTCGGCGTGGTCGGCGTGGCGGTGATCCAGTCGATGCTCGTCGGCATTGGCTTCTTCGCTATCGGCCTTCCGGCTGCCGGTGCTCTGACGCTCGTCACGTTTCTCTTGGCGGTCGTGCAGATACCGCCGCTGCTGTTGACGCTGCCCGTCATGGCCTATGTTTTCGCCACGGAAACGACAACACCGGCAATCATCTTCGCCATATGGTCTTTGGTCGCCGGGCTGAGCGACAATTTGCTCAAACCCTTGATGCTCGGCCGTGGATCGGACGTGCCAATGCCGGTCATCTTGGTGGGTGTCATCGGAGGGATGATAGCCGACGGCCTTCTCGGCATATTTGTCGGTCCCGTGTTGCTGGCTGTTGGCTTCGTGTTGCTGATGGAATGGTTGCATCAGCGCCCGATCGAGGACGGACCCCAGATCGAAGGTCCGGCCCCATGATTACAGTCATTGGTCTCGGCCTGCTTGCGATGTCGATGTGCCTCGCGCTCCAGGCACTGGCTTCAGTGCTGGCCGCGCGTTATTTTGCTCACGCGCGCACGCAACCCGTGGGCCGAAAGCCTCGGCGGAGGATCTTCCTGCAATTCGCGGTGTTGATGATCGTCCTCATGCTGGGCAATATCTTGCAAGTCGCTTTCTGGGCGCTGTTATATCGTGCGCTCGGCGCCTTCGAGGATTTCGAAACGGCCATGTATTTTTCGGGCGTCACTTTCACGTCGCTTGGTTATGGCGACGTGGTGCTTGACGGTCGTATCCGGCTGCTTGGGCCGCTGCAGGCAGCCAACGGGCTGATGATGTTCGGGATCACGACGGCGTTCTTCTTCTCGGCCATCCAGCAGGCCATGGGGAAATTGGCTGTGGCAAATCAAACCGCGCATGAGCCGTAGTGTGCTGGAGCCGGCGAAGACAGCTCGCCGGGAACGAACATCAGCGCCAACCCATCGCAGGCGCGACATGGGTGAGGATCGCTTCAATGACATGGGCGTTGTAATCGACGCCAAGCTGGTTGGGGACGGTGAGCAGCAGCGTGTCGGCTTCGGCAATCGCCTCGTCGTCGGCGAGCTGCTTGATCAGGGCGTCGGGCTCGGCGGCATAGCTGCGACCGAAGATTGCGCGGGTCTTCTCGTCGATGAAGCCGATCTTGTCCTCACCGTCGTTGCCGTAACCGAAATAGGCGCGGTCGCGATCATCGACCAGCGCGAAGATGCTGCGGCTTACCGAGATGCGCGGCTGGCGCGTGTGGCCGGCCTCTTTCCACGCCTCGCGGTACGCCCGGATCTGGTCGGCCTGCTGGACATGAAAGGGCTCGCCCGTCTCGTCGTCCTTCAGCGTCGAACTCTGCAGGTTCATGCCGAGCTTGGCCGCCCAGACGGCGGTGGCGTTGGAACTTGCGCCCCACCAGATCCGCTCGCGTAGGCCCTCGGAATGCGGCTCGAGGCGCAAGAGGCCGGGCGGATTGGGAAACATCGGCCGCGGGTTCGGCTTGGCAAACCCTTCGCCGCGCAGCACTTCGAGGAAGACTTCGGCATGGTGGCGAGCCATGTCGGCCTCGCTCTGGCCTTCGGGCGGGGCATAGCCGAAATGGCGCCAGCCATCGATCACCTGTTCAGGTGAACCGCGGCTGATGCCGAGCTGCAGGCGGCCGCCGGCGATGAGGTCGGCCGCACCGGCATCCTCGGCCATATAAAGCGGGTTCTCGTAGCGCATGTCGATGACGGCGGTGCCAATCTCGATCCGATTGGTTCTAGCACCGACGGCTGATAGCAGCGGGAAGGGTGCGGCCAGCTGTCGGGCGAAATGATGCACGCGAAAATACGCTCCGTCAGCCCCGAGTTCCTCGGCCGCCACCGCAAGCTCGATCGACTGCAGCAGCGCATCGCCGGCCGAGCGCGTCTGCGATTGAGGTGAGGGCGTCCAGTGCCCGAACGAGAGGAAACCGATCTTCTTCATGCCGATGCCGCACCTTGATCTGTTGTATCTGGGGTCGACCGGTCATCGCACAGTTTCGGCCCGGAAGACAATCGGGACCGGAAGTCCCATCTCAAGATCACGCGCCGCCAACATTCTCCATCTGCTGCCGCACGCCGTTGAAGACCTGCGCCGGCACGCGCAGCCCGGCATCGTCCTGGTAGAGGGCCTGCAGCTCGCCGAAGCGTTGGTCTACGTCGACCGTCAGCGCAGCGAGACGATCGAAGCGCGCCAAGCCATCCGGAGATATTTCTTCCTCGGGATGCGGCATCGCTCCCCAATCGTCCCAGGGAAGCATCTCCATGTTGTTGAGGGCGGCGAAGTCGCGCACGAGGTTCATGGCGATGAACCAGAAACCGAACTCGTCGAAGATGCCGAATTTGCCGGGGTCGGCGGCGCCGGCGCGGCAGCGCTGCCAGGTTTCGCCGGCGCTCTGGAATTTGCCCGGCGGCTGGTCGAGGGGATCAAAATCGAGCTGCAAGGCGGCGCGCTGAAGATCGTCGATCTGGAAATCCGCGGATACCCAGCGCTCTCCGTCCCAATATTCGGCGATCCAGTGATCGATGCCCTCGCCGGCCTCGAAATACATGCCGAAGCCGCAGCGGGCACGTGCCGGGATGCCCTGGGCCTTGAGTGCCGCGCAGGCGAGCACGGTGAAATGGCGGCACACGCCGATGCTGCGCTTCTCCGGTGGGCGCGGGATGTCGAGTGGGGCGGGATCGATCCCCATGATCGTATCGAGTATCTCTCGCGCCGGCCGCGTGTGTGACTGCGCCCTTCGCGCCGGGGTGAGCGGCTGATTGTAGCGCGGAGCCCAGGCTTCATGCAGCAGCGCGCCTTGCACGGCCGCAGCAACGGTTTCGACGCCCTTGAGCGCTGCAAGGGCGGGGGCATGCGACCCGGCCGATGTCATCTGGCCGGGGCGCGTGTAGAAATCGACAGGGCTCTCATATCCGCTCATGCCGGGCAGTATGATAAAACCAGACCAACGGAGCAAGGTCCCGCGGACCATGCGTGAGGCCCGCGAGCGGATCACGGGTCCTTATCGCGCAGCCTGAAACGCCACCTGGCCGTTGTTCAGGAAGCACGTCCTGTCGAACAGTTTCAAGTCGAGCGGGTTCGGCAGCCTGATATCGGCGATATCAGGCAGGGCTTTTGCGATCGCTGGTAGGATGGAGGCGTGGGCTGCGCCAGAATCAGATCATAGCGCAGAAACCGCGCGGCCGAAAATCGCCTGCGTTGCCTCCGGGCGAAAAATGCATGATGTCCTCAAGCGGAAGCAGAGAGAATTGCCGTAAGCGGCTGAGAGGGTGTCGATTTCGCGCGACGGGCGGCGAAATCGCTCGGATCAATAATAGGCCGATTTGAACGGGGCGATGGCGGCCCCCATAGCCGATGCGTCGCTTGCTATCTCGGAGATGATCAGCTTCGGGCGGGGGCGTGGCACGCCGTAGCGGGGGCGGTCGTAGATCTCGGTGCGATCGATCAGCATCTGCGCCAGGGCCGGCGGAATCTGGCCGCCGAAAACGATCCCCTGCGGATCGAAGATCGCCCAGATCGCATTGATGAGGCGGTTATAGGCGGGCGTCACCTCGTCCACCCATTCCACGACGCCCGGCCATTTCGGGTCGAAATGCTTGCGCATATAGCTGATCGAGGGGACGTCGACGCCATTGCGGTTGAGATTTTCGATCAGATATTGCAAAGCCGGCCGGCGCTTATTCTCCTCGGCGTCGTAGATGCCCGAGAATTCGCCAGCATTGCCGATGCCGTTATGCAGCAGCTCGCCGTTGCTGATCAGGCCGCCGCCGAAGCCGTAGTTGAAGCTCAGATAGGCGAAGTGCCTGATGTAGCGGCCGGCGCCGAACATGGATTCGGCGACCGTTCCCGCCTTGCCGCCATTATGCGCCCAGACCGGCTTGCCGAAAAACTCCGACAGTAGCGGTCCGAGTTCGATGAGCGACCACTCGTGTAGCGGCAGCGGGGCATTGTAGCGGGTGCCGCTGACGTGAAAGCCGGCGATGGCAAAGCCGATCCCGAAGAAAGTCTCTTCCGAGAGGTTGTTCATCCTTTGATGTTCGATGAGCTGTTGGCGAACGAGATCGAGCGCCTGGGCCATCGAACGTTCCCGCAAGGCGACGCTACTCTCGGCCAGTACGTTGCCGGCGAGATCCATCAGGCAGATGCCGATCACGTCGGTATTGACCGAGATGCCGCAGGAATAGGCGTAGCGGCCGTCGAGCCGGAGCGTCGGGCTCGGCTGGCCGCGGCCGGCGCCGGGTTTCGGCGAGCCGAAGGAAATGATGCCGCGCTCCTCCAACTGGTCGATGATGCGATAGACGGATTGCTGGGTGAGGTCGGTGTGGCTGGTGACTTCGGAGCGTGAGAGGCCGGGATTGCGCCAGATCAGCCGCAGGAGATCGCGTTCGTTAGAGGAGACGACGCCGCCGCCTTCGCGCAGGAAACGTGGCGCAATCAGCGGCTCCGGGAAATAGGCCATATCCAACACCTCTGCCGTCAATAATTACCATAGGCGTGTAGTAATTAGTGTCGCCTCCGCCGGCATATCCGATATGCAGCCTATAGCAGCAGCCTCACCGCGCTACAAGCGCTTCCGTTCGTCACTAAATTGTTACACGTAGCGTGTAGTAATCCGCCGTCACGGCGTCGGCGCTTGAAGCCGGCCGATCAAATCAGGCGAGGACAAGATGAAGATTTCCATTCTGGCGGCTGCGGCCGCGCTGATGGCGGGCGCGTGTTCCGCGCAGGCCGCCAATATCGAATTCTGGTACGGCAATACCGGTGTCGTCGAAAAGGCGATCCAGGACCAGTGCAGCGCTTTCAATGCCGCGCAATCGGAGCATCACGTCACCTGCGTCGGTCAAGGCAGCTACGAAGTGTCGATGCAGAAGGCGATTGCCGCCTTCCGCGCCAAAAAACATCCCGTTCTCATCCAGTTCTTCGACGCCGGCACGCTCGACCTGATGCTGTCCGATGCCGTCGTGCCGGTCCAGGAGGCGCTGCCCGAGGTCAAGTGGGACAATTATATCGCCGGCGCGCGGGCCTATTACGAAACCTCCGGCGGCGCGCTTTTCGCGCAGCCCTACAATGCCTCGACGCTGCTGTTCTACACCAACAAGACCGAGCTCGAGAAAGCCGGCATCACCAAGACGCCTGCGACCTGGGAAGAGATCATCGAGGCCGCCCGCAAGCTGAAGGCCTCAGGTCATGCCTGCCCCTTCACCACCGATGGCGACACCTGGCGGGTGCTCGAACAGTTTTCCGCCCGCCACGGGCTGCCGGTCGCCTCAAAGCATAACGGCTATGACGGTCTCGACGCCGAATATGTGCTCAACACGACCTTCGCCGCCCAGCATCTGCAGAACCTGGTCGATTGGCGCAAGGAAGGCCTCGTCAAGCTCAATGCCGATACCAAGGCCGGCAACTTCACCGCCGCCTTCAACACCGGCGAATGCGCGATGATGGAGAATTCCTCGGGCTCCTATAGCGCCTCGGCCAAGGCGTTCGAAGGCAAATACGAACTGTCAGTCGGCATGGCGCCGATGTATGAGGGTTACGAGCGCCACAACACGCTTGTCGGCGGCGCCTCGATCTACATCATGAAGGGTCACGACAAGGCCGAGGTCGAAGGCGCCAAGGCCTTCCTCGACTTCGTGCGCCGTCCCGAACAGCAGATGTTCTTGACCGCCGCCACCGGCTACGTCCCCGTCACCAACGACGTGATGGATGCGATCGCCAAGAGCGGCGAGGCGAATTCGCCGAAATATGCGACGGCCGCCGTCGGCATCGAATCGATGAACCAGCCGCGCACCCCGGATACCCGCGGCATCCGTCTGGGCTTCTATGTGCAGTTCCGTCAAGTCTTCGTGGAAGAGACGCAGAAGGCCTTTGCAGGCCAGGAGACCATGCAGGTGGCGCTCGACAATGCCAAGAGGCGTGGCGACGAGCTGCTGCGCCGCTTCGAGCAGACCTACAAGGGCGTGAGGATGCAGTGATCCCGACATCTCACGCGCGGGACGTTTGAACGTCCCGCGCGTCCTACGCACGGGCGCGTCCCGCGCTCCCGTGCGGTCTTCCAATGCAGGGCTTCTCCATGACGTCGGAATCTTCTCTCTTCAGCCACCGCTGGCTGCCGCTTCTGCTGGTAGCGCCGCTTATGCTGCTGATCGCACTCTTCTTCTACGTGCCTGTTTTTCAGGCCTTCTACTGGTCATTCTTCCTCGAGCGCCCCTTCGGCGGTGGCTCGATGTTCGTCGGCTGGGATAATCTTGCCCGCGTGTTTTCCGATCCGGAATTCTGGAAGAGCTGTTGGCGCACCATCGTCTTCATGGTCACTGCCTCAGCGCTTGCGGTCGCGGTCCCGCTGATCCTTGCGGTCGCGGCCGACCGGAAGATCCGCCTGTCGCTGCCGGCGCGCAATGTGCTCGTCTGGCCGAAGGGGGTTGCCGGCGCCTCGATCGGCATCGTCTTCGCCTTCATCTTCAATCCCTTCGTCGGCGTGCTCGCGCCGCTCAACTCAGCCTTTCCCGGCATATGGGCGCCCGGCATCGACGGCACAGACGCCTTCATCACGCTGATCGCCGCGCATGTCTGGGGCGGCATCCCGTTCAATTTCGTCATCCTGCTCGCCGGCCTGCAGTCGATCCCGAAGACCATGCACCAGGCAGCCGCAATGGATGGGGCAGGGCCGTGGCGGCGCATCTTCGACGTGCAACTGCCGCTCATCATGCCGCAGCTCTTCCTGACGCTGGTGCTCGAGTTCACCGAAAGCGTCACCTCGGGCTTCGCGCTGATCGATACGATCACCGATGGCGGTCCCGGCGGCGCCACGACGCTGCTGGTCTATAAGATCTATACCGACGGCTTCAGCGGCTACGACCTCTCCGGCGCCTCGACCCAGACGGCGATCCTGATGGTCTTCATCGTCCTCCTCACCGCCGCCCAGTTCCTCTTCCTCGGCCGGCGCATCAACTACGAGCGGTGACCCCATGATCGAAAACGCACGTTCCCTCAACATCGCAGCCGGCTTCGTGCTCATCGTCGGCATCGTCTATATCCTCGGGCCGCTCTATCTGACGCTGGCGACGGCCTCGCAATCCTATGAATTCATCCTGCGCAACGGGCTCGCCTGGTATCCCGGCGACCAGTTTTTCGCCAACGCGGCGCACATCTTCACCGAGACATCAATCCCAATCCAGATGTTCAACAGTCTTGTGGTCGCCTTTGGCGATGCACTGGCGACCTGCGTCCTGTCGCTTCTGTCGGCCTATGCCATCGTCTATTTCCGTGTTCGCTGGGCGGGCGTGGTCTTCGCGCTCATCCTTGCGACCATCATGCTGCCGATCGAGATCCGCGTCATCACCACCTATCAGGTGGCGTCGAACGTGTTTTCGCCGGTCAACGCGCTGCTCGATATCACCGGCCTGAACGATCTGATCGCCCAGTACTTCGGCGCGCCGGTCAAGCTCGAATGGAGCGTGCTGAACACGCATTTCGGCCTGATCGCGCCGCTTGTGGCGCATGGCACCGGTACCTTCCTGTTCCGCCAGTTCTTCCTCACCCTGCCCAAGGATCTGTTCAAGGCGGCGCGCATGGATGGGGCAGGGCCGATCCGCTTTCTCTTCGATATCCTGCTGCCCTTGTCGCGCACCAGCTTCGCCGCGCTCTTCGTGCTGACCTTCCTCAGCGGCTGGACGCAATATCTCTGGCCGCTGGTCGCCGCCTCGACGTCAGACATGCAGACCGCCGTCGTCGGGCTGGCGCGGCTCGTGCCGGATTCGGACGGAGAGATCCCCGACTTTCCGATGATCATGGCCGGCGCCGTCATAGTTTCCATCATTCCGCTCGCGATGATCGCGCTCCTGCAGCGCTATCTGGTCCAGGGCCTCGCTCTCACGGAGAAATAGGCATGAACGCCATCGACATGGCCATCCGCGCCGCTGCCGCCAACATCACGCTATCAGGCGTCACCAAGGCCTATGACGCCGAGACCGTCGTCATCCCGCCGATGGATGTCGAACTCCGAGCCGGCGAATTCACCGTCGTGCTCGGTCCCTCCGGCTGCGGCAAGTCCACGCTGTTGCAGATGATCGCCGGGCTGGAGCGGGTGAGCGGCGGCACGATCGTCATCGGCGGCCGGCAGGTGCAGGATCTGGAGCCGAAACATCGCGGCTGCGCCATGGTGTTCCAGAACTATGCGCTCTACCCGCATATGAGCGTCTTCGACAACATCGCCTACAGCCTCAAGGTATCAGGCATGGCGAAGGCCGAGCGCATCGAGCGGGTCGGCGCGGTGGCGAAGATGCTCGGGCTGTCGGACTTCCTCGGCCGCAAGCCCGGGCAGCTTTCCGGCGGCCAACGCCAGCGCGTCGCGATCGGCCGCGCCATCGTACGCGAGCCCGGCGTGCTTCTATTCGACGAGCCGCTCTCCAACCTCGACGCTCAGCTCAGGCACGACATGCGTGTCGAGCTTGCCGAACTGCACCGGCGCATCGGCGCCACCACCGTCTTCGTCACCCACGATCAGGTGGAGGCGATGACGCTGGCGGACCGCATCCTCATCCTCAACAAGGGGCGGATCGAACAGTTCGACACGCCGAAAGCGATCTATCACCAGCCGGCCTCGGTCTTCGTCGCCAAATTCATTGGCGCGCCGCCGATGAACATCCTGCCTGTCATCGGCGACGGCACGGTGCTCAGGCTCGCCGACGGGCAGGTGGTGGCGCAGGCCCGGCTTACCGGCGCCTATCAGCTCGGCATCCGGCCAGAGGATGTCCTGATTGACGGCGGGGGCGACGGACATGTGGTCACGTCAGCTCTGCGGTTTCGCGAGGATCTCGGCTCGCACGCGATCCTGGCAGCCGAGCTCGGCGGCTCGGTCGTCAGGATCGCGACGCCCTTCGGCGTCGAGATACCGGATCACAGCCAACTCCTTCTCAATCTCCCGGCTTCCCGCCTGCATCTCTTCGATGCAGCGAGCGGCAGGGCCATACCCGGCGCCCTCAGCGCAAACTAAAGGAAGTCCCATGAAATACATCGACCACATTGCCGATCCGTCGCGTTCCTGCGCCATCGTCGCCCATCGCGGCGCCTGGCATCAGGCTCCGGAGAACAGCCTTGCCGCAATCGAGAATGCGATTGCCGGCGGCTATGACATCGTCGAGGTGGATATCCGCCAGAGCGCCGATGGCGTGCTGTTCATCCTGCATGACGACACGCTCGAGCGCATGGCCGGCATCGATCGCATCCCCGAGGAGATGACGATCGCCGAGATCACCAGCCTGCGGCTGCGCATGGCCGATGGCGGGCCGGACCAGCCGTTCACGACGCAGACGGTTCCGACGCTGGAACAGGTGCTCGAAACCGTACGTGGCCGCATCTTCGTCGATCTCGACCTCAAGGACCTCGAGATGATTGATATCGTCGCGGCCAAGGTCAAAGAGATGGGCATGGCCGACCAGGTCGATCTCAAGGCTCGCGCCGATACGCCGGAGGCGCTGGCCTGGCTCGCCAGGCAGTCCGGGATCGACGGCATTCCGTTCATGGGCCAGGCGTTTTTCAGGGTCGGGAGCGCCGAAGAGACCGCCAAGGCAGTCATCGCGGCGCGCCCCTTCATGTGCGAAGCCAAGTTCGACGAGCTTGAGACGCTGGCCGGCCAGCACGAACGTCTGCGCAACGCCGGGATCTCCCTCTGGGTCAACACACTCGATCCGGTCTCCTGCTGCGGCCTGACCGATAGTGCGGCCCTTGAATATCCCGATGCGATCTGGGGTCGGATGATGGCGGCCGGCATCAGCGTCATCCAGACCGACCAGCCCGCCGCGCTTAAGGCCTATATCGAGGGGCGCCGCGCATGAGGGACGTGTTGGACGACATATTCTTCGCCGTGATGGAGGATATGCGCCGGGCGGCGGAGGCGGAAATCCTGCCCCGCTTCCTCGGCGTCACCGCCGAGGGCATTCGCACCAAGACCGCGCCTGACGATCTGGTGACCGATGCCGATATCGGTGCCGAGCGACGGCTCACCGAAGCGCTGTCGGCGCACTTTCCCGAGGCGCTGCTGGTCGGCGAGGAAGCGGTCTCCGCCGATCCGTCGATTCTGACGCGGCTTGCCGACGCCGATCTCGCCGTTATCATCGATCCTGTCGACGGCACCTGGAATTTCGCCCATGGCCTGCCGCTGTTCGGCATGATCGTGGCGATCGTCTCTGCCGGCGAGACGGTGGCCGGGCTGATCCACTATCCCGTGACCGGCGATTTCCTCGCCGCCCGGCCGGGGCGAGGGGCGTGGCATATTGCCCGTGATGGCACGCAGACCCGGCTCAGCGTCGCGCCACCGGGGCCGATCGGGGAAATGCACGGCTTCGTGCCGCTGCATATGTTTCCCGCCGAGGAGCAACCGGTCTACGCTCAGGGCTTGCTGCATTTTGCCCGCACAACCACATGGCGCTGCTCGGCCTATGAATACCGGGCGGTGGCAACAGGCGCTATGAGCTTTTCGCTCAACGCCGAGCTCAAGCCCTGGGACCACGCCGCCGGCGTGCTGATCCACCACGAAGCCGGCGGCTACGGGGCATTGCTCAGCGGCGAAACCTATCGTCCTGCGATGACCAAGGGCCGGCTGCTACTGGCGCCGGATGCGGAAAGCTGGGAGGCGATCCGCCGGAGTTTTACGGAGGGGTGATAGCTCGGCACGTTGGCGGAAAGTCTGGCAAGGGCACTCACTCAAAGCGGACGCAAGACACTACCCCTCACCCTAACGGGGCGGGGGGACTTGCAATGCGACAGGTGAACGGTGGGAGCGGAGGTCGCGGTAGACGGATGAGGGATTTTATTTTGTGCCGATAGCGGTCGCTCGAACATCGTAACGACTAGCGGAAAGCTGAGCGGATTAGTATCGTCGCTTGCGGCGTTGCGCCACTCGCATGACAGGGTGATCGCATCAAGGCGCTTCACGACTCGCCAGAGGCGGCATGAAAATCATAGATAATACAACAACGTCCCGTGCAATGGTTGTATTCTCGGTCAACTGGCAGGGGATGCACTTGGCTCGCTGGTAGAGTTTCAGACGCCCCAGGAAATACGCCAGAAATATCCCCATGGCGTTCGCGAACTTCATGATGGCGGCGCATGGAACACCATTGCTGGTCAACCAACTGATGACTCCGAGATGGCGCTGGCTTTGGCCAGATCGATTGTCGCGGAAGGAGCATATGTTCAGGACGCTGCCCGACGGGCCTATGAAGATTGGCTGGCATCCAAGCCCTTTGACATTGGCCGGACGATATATAATGGAATTCGCTACGAGCCTGACCACCAAAGCCAAGCCAACGGTGCGCTCATGCGTGTGTCACCTCTCGGCATTTTGGATCTCAGCTTCCAACCGCACAGGTCGGGTTGTGGGCGGAACAGGACGCCATCATCACACATCCGAACCTTGTGTGCCGGCAGATCAACAATCTCTTTGCTCGCGCGCTATCGTACGCAATTGCCGAAGGCCCGACGCCTCGAGATGTTTATCAGACGATCAGAAAATGGTCCGATGAGCTTGGTGTCGATCACAGCATTCGTGATGCAATAGCCGCCGCCGAAAAGGAACCGCCAAAGGACTTCGTGAATCAGCAAGGCTGGGTCCTGATCGCGTTTCAGAATGCCATTTTTCAATTGCTGCATTCGAATTCCTTGGAGGACGGCGTAGTGAGCACCGTCTCAAGTGGTGGCGATACGGATACGAACGCAGCGATTGCCGGAGCTCTACTCGGTGCGATTCATGGGGAGTGCGCAATCCCCAGCCGATGGCGTGAATCGATACTTTCCTGCCGACCACACGAGGGAAACCCAAAGGTCGCGCATCCAAGGCCCGAACTATATTGGCCGGTTGATTGCATCGAGCTGGCCGGCCAGTTGTTGAAGAGGGCTGGCTAGCAATGCCCAATGCCATACCCATCCGCGGATCGGCGATCAATATGTGAACTCAAGCCAAAGGCGAAGCAATCGCCGTAAGTGCCAGGAAATGAGTCGGATTCTGTCGGCAGTATTGAGATCTGCCGCGGCGATCCGGACTTCACCTGGCCCCCGACAGGCGTTAAAAACGAAGCATGCGCTACACATTCGCCATAGGTGACATCCACGGCTGTATCGATCCGCTGAACAGGATGGTCGATCGGATCGAGGCTTATGCGTCTGAAGGGACCGTCGTCTTCGTTGGCGACTATGTCGATCGCGGGCCTGACAGCAAAAGTGTTCTCGACCGGATCATTGCCGGTCCATCTGAGCCGTGGAGATGGATCTGCCTGAAAGGCAATCATGAGGATATGATGGTCGCTGCCTATGCCGACGGTCAGAGCAGAGCCGTATGGCTCGGCAACGGCGGGCTGGAGACCGAAATATCCTATGGCGGCAGGGTTTTGCCGCAGCATCTGCAGTGGGCGGCCGATCGTCCGCTCATGCATGTCGACCGGCATCGCATCTTCGTCCATGCCGGCGTCGATCCGGCATTTCCGCTGGACCGGCAGAGCCAGGACGATCTTCTATGGATGCGGTTCCTGGCCGGTGAGCCAGGCGAATATTGGGGCAAACACCTCGTCCACGGCCATACGCCGTCACGGTCCAATCCGGTGACGACAGGAAACCGCACCAACATCGACAGCGGCTGCGTCTTCGGTGGCAAGCTTTCCTGCGCGGTGTTCGATGACGAGATTGCCGGCGGACCGATCGATTTTATCGCGGTGAGGGCGTGAACTTGGGAGGGCCGGCAGGGAGATATTACGGGAGGAGGCAGTGCGGCTTGCTCCCTCTTCTCCCCGCTGGGGAGAAGAGGGCGCGAGGTCGCCGCCCATTCAGGCTCGCCAGCCGGCGAGCCGCAGCCAGGGCGCCAGGTGGAAACCGCTCATCAGCAGGTACATCGGCACCATTCCGCCGATCGGGAAGGCATCCGGCGTCGTCGTGCAGATCATGTCGGCGCTGCCGGTCGTGGCCGTCAGCAGCGCCATGACCGCGAATGTCGGGGCAGCGGCAAGCGACAGCCAATCGGCGGCGTGGGTGGCGATCCGGCGGCCCGGGCTCGCCATGCCACTGCTCGGCTTAGCAACTGATCCGTCTGCTGCGGCGGCCAGCGAGAGCCATTCGGCGGCGTTGAGAGCGGCGTTGCCGTCGCCTCGCTCGGGAGTGTGGGCTGAAAGCAGCATCGGCGTCACTCCTTGCCGTACCGGTCGTGGTGGCGCCACCAGATGCCGGTTTCGTTGCGGCCCTTGGGTGCGCGGTCGAGCCATTGATACATGCCCCAGAGCCCGTCCAGCCCGCGCGCATAGCTGGAATAGCTGTGGTAGACGGCGCCATCGATAAGTTCGAAGGCGCTGACGCCCGGCCGGTCGCGGGTATAGGTGGGGACATCGGTGCCGGTCATGGCGGCGATCTGGGTGATCGGGGCCTCGCTGTCGCGCGGCTGCCATTCCTGGACAGTCCTGCCTGGGAGCGGTTCGGGAGCGGGCGGTTCGCGGCGGTAATTATAGTCTACCTCGCCCTGGTGCTGCTGCTCGGCAGAGAACCAGACGCTGAAATCGCCGTTGAAGTCGCTGCCGAAGGAGGAGGCCCAGGGAAAGCTCCAGTCCATCCGCTGCTTGAACGCTTCGAGCTTTGCGAGCGGCGCCCGCGAGACCGCCCAAAAGGCGACGTCGTGGTTCTCCAGGTAACGAAGAAGCCGTTGAAACCGTCAGCGATCGAGGAGCAGGAGGGGCATACCGCGGTATAATCCGGCCCGAACATGAAGTGATAGACGAGAAGCTGCGAGCGCCCGCCGAAGAGGTCTTTCAGCGAGATGCTGCCGGCGTCGGTGTCGAAGTGGTATTGCTTGTCGATCCTGACACGCGGCAATTGCTGGCGCTTGCTCGCCAGCGCGTCGCTCTGCCGGGTCAGCGCCTTCTCCTCTTCGAGCAAATCGAGGCGAGCCGCCAGCCATTGCTGCCGTGTTGCGTTCAGCTCTGTCGTCATGGGTCTTCTCCTTTGCCTGTCTCTCGTCGTAGCATCCGGCGCAGGCTTGCTTGCCGGTCGACGACAAATCTAAGGCCGGGTGGGGAAATGGTGGGAGTGACAAGTGTGACGGGATTTGAATGGACTCGCTGATCACGGCAGCGGCGCGGGCGCTGGCAGTGGGAGATGCGCTCGGCGCGCTGAAGCGTGTGGCGCTGCGCGACGATGCGCCGGCGCTGGCGCTGCGCGGCATTGCGATGGCGCAGCTCGGCGATCTCGTCCGTGCCAAGGCGCTGTTGAAGAGTGCGGCGCGTGCTTTCGGTCCGCGGGAGGCGGTGGCGCGCGCCCGCTGCGTGGTCGCCGAGGCCGAGATCGCGCTGGTCTCGCGCGATCTCACCTGGCCGCCCAAAGCGCTGGAGGGCGCGCGCAAGGTGCTCGAAGCGCATGGCGACAGGGTCAATGCCGCCCATGCCAGGAATGTCGAGCTTCGCCGGCTGGTGCTGATCGGCCGGCTCGACGAGGCCGAGCGGGCACTCGAAACACTCGACCCGACGCCGCTGCCGCCGGCGGCAAGGGCTGCCCACGAGCTGGTGGTGGCGGGTATCGCGATCCGGCGCCTGCAGACGAAAGCGGCGCGTGCGGCGCTTGACCGGGCGAGGCAGGCGGCGCGCGAGGCCGGTATGCCCGTGTTGACGGCGGAGGTAGAAAATGCCGCCGACGTACTCAACGCACCCGTGGCACGGTTGATCTCGCGCTGGCGGGAAAGTCCGCTGCGGCTTGAGGAGGTGGAAGAGTTGCTCGGCTCGGGCGCGCTCGTCGTCGATGCCTGCCGCCATGTCGTGCGAGACGATCAGCTTTCCGTGTCGCTGGCAACGCGGCCGGTGCTCTTCGCGCTCGCCCGAGCGCTCGCCGAAGCCTCGCCGGGGGATATGGCCAGGGGCACGCTCGTCGCGCGCGCCTTCCGCGGGAAACATGCCGATGAATCGCATCGTGCCCGGCTGCGCGTCGAGATCGGCCGGCTGCGCGCCGAGCTGCGGGCGCTCGCCGAGGTTTCGGCGACGAAACGCGGTTTTGCGCTTTCGCCGCGGCGAGCCGGCGAGACCGTCGTGCTGGCGCCGCTGGTCGAAGGCCAGCATGGGGCGGTGCTCGCCTTTCTCGCTGATGGCGAGGCGTGGTCGAGCTCGGCGCTGGCGATCGCGCTCGGCGCCAGCCCGCGCACCGTGCAGCGGGCGCTGGATTCGCTTGCCGGGGAGGCCAAAGTGCAATCCTTCGGGCGCGGGCGGGCAAGGCGCTGGATGAGCCCGCCGCTGCCCGGTTTCCCGACGATCTTGTTACTCCCGGGACCTTTGCCAAGCGACTAGTATGGCCTGACTGATGAAGATGGCCCTATGGGCGAACAGGATGGAAGAGATGAAAAAATCGGCTGCGACGATCATCCGTGAATATGGACCGTTTCCCGGCGCCGAGCGCGTCAACGGCGTCACCTTCGATGGTGAACACGTCTGGTTCGCCTCGGGCGACAGGCTGAATGCGCTCGATCCCGCAAGCGGCGAGGTGGTGCGCTCGATCGAGGTTGCGTCCCATGCCGGAACGGCTTTCGACGGCGAGTTCCTCTATCAGATCGCCGAGGATGTCATTCACAAGATCGACCCGAAGAGCGGACGTATCCTTTCCACCATCCCGGCGCCCGGCAATGGCGGCGATTCCGGCCTTGCCTGGGCCGAAGGCTCGCTCTGGGTCGGTCAGCACCGGGGGCGCCGGATCCATCAGATCGACCCGGAGACGGGCAAGATCCTCCGCACCATCGAATCCAACCGCGTCGTGACGGGCGTCACTTGGGTCGACGGCCAGCTCTGGCACGGCACCTGGGAGGGCGATGACAGCGACGTCAGACGCATCGACCCCGAAACCGGCGAGGTGCTGGAGCGGCTGGAGATGCCCGAGGGCACCGGCGTCTCCGGCCTCGAATCCGACGGCGCCGACTGCTTCTTCTGCGGCGGCGGCGCCAGCGGCAAGGTCCGCGCGATCAGCCGGCCGGCGCAGGGCAAGGAGGGGAAGGGGAAGTAGCCGAAGAGGCCGATGCGGCATATCTCTCCCCAGCGACATTCAGCTCGCCAGCAATCCGGGCGCCAAGTTGGAAGTCGACACCAAGGGTCAAGTTGTGGAAATTTCAACTGAGTGAGCGATTGATTTCGTCACGTGACGATCTACTTTCGCGGGCAGTGTCGAGGCTTCGGTGTCGGTCGAGGGGGCTGTACGCCAAGCCGGTGCGACGGTAGGGGGAGAGACTTTGAAATATCTGCGCACGACGCTCGGGCCTAAGAGCAAATCCGAACTTGGGATGATCCTCCCGCACGAGCATGTCTTCGTCGACCTTAGGACGCCCGACCAGCCCGGTTATGCCGAAGCTGAGATCGAAGACGTCGTTCGGCTGATGGCCCCTGAGATCGAACGGATCAAGAAGCTCGGTGTGACGGCATTGGTCGAATGCTCGACGGGCGGCGTCGGGCGCCGCGCGGATATCGATCTTGCCGTGTCGCTCGCGACGGATTTTCCGATCGTCGTTCCCACCGGCAATTACCGCGAGCCCTGGATTTCCGAATGGGTTCGCCATGCTTCCGAGAAGGAACTGGAGGCGTGGATGCTTGCCGAGCTGACCGAGCAGATCGGCGAGACCGGCTTCCAGGCGGGCTGGATCAAGCTCAGCGCCGGCGATGACGGCATGACGGCGCTCGAGACGAAAATCCTGCGGGCAGCCTCGCGCGCCGCGGCGCAGAAAGACGCCGTTATCGGCAGTCATACGATCAGGGGACGGGTCGTCATGGATCAGCTCGATGTCATCGAGGCGGAGGGCTACAGGGCCGACAGGTTCATCTCGATCCATACGCAGGAAGAAACGGACTTCGCCTATAACGTCGCCGTCGCCGAGCGAGGCGCCTGGATCGAATATGACCATGTCGGCCGGGGCGAGGACAACGAGGTGGCAGAGCTGGTGATCAAGGCGCTGGAAGCGGGCTGCGGCGATCGCCTGTTATTGAGTCATGACCGCGGCTGGTTCGATCCGGCGCTGCCGATGGGCGGAACACCCAAGCCTTACACCCATCTTTCCACGGTCTTGCTGCCAGAGCTGAAACGGCGGGGCATCGACGACGGGACCCTGATGCGCCTGACCCACGACAATCCGTTCGAGGCTTTCGCCCGATAGGTGGAGTGGCCAGGCACGGCCCATTATTTCAATCCCCAATGGCTTGTCTCTGTTGCTAGACGCACATCGCTCTTACGACATGTTCGTCGATGGCGGAAATGATCTTTTCCCAATCTCCGGGGTGAAGTTCGTGGCCGCCACCTTCGATCTTCACGAACTTCGCATCTGTCACAGTCCGCGCGAGTGTCTCTCCGTGCGTCGGCGGAAAGACCGGATCGGCGGTGCCGTGAAGGACGAGAAGCGGCACCTTCATCTCGTCGAGCCGGCCTCGCCATGTCTCGCCGATCTCAAAGAGGACGCTGTGGTTGGTGGCACTCAGATAGCCTCCGGAGCGGTCGAAGTCGCGTTCGAGGAAGGCTCGAGTTCCGGCTTCGTCGAATGGATGTGCCATTCCGGCGGTCAGGCGCAAATCCTCGACCAGGTACGCGACCGCGTCCGCCCGGTCCGACCAATCCGCCTCCACGGCCATATGTTCCAGCCAGGCCTCGCCGCTCGGAGGGAAATGGGATCTATCCACACCGACCGGCGAGGTACTGATCGCCGTTAGGGAAAGCACGCGTTCCGGCCTCTTCAGTGCGGCCACCTGCCCGACCATGCCGCCGAGGGAAAAGCCGACGATATGAGCGTTCGCGATTCCGTAGCCGTCGAGCACACGGAAAACGTCATCGACGGCGTCCTCGAAGGTGTAGCCGGGCCGACCAGGCGGATATTTGGTCGAAAGGCCGGAATCGCGCTGGTCGTAGCGGATCACGAAACGACCGCGTTCGGCGAGCCGACGGCAGAATTCCTCCGGCCACCACAGCATCGACGCCATTCCGCCCATGATCAGAAGTAACGGCGGCTGGTTCGGATCGCCGAAGCTCTGCGTCGCGAGCTCGACTCCGTCAGTGCGGATCATCAGCCCACTCATGCCAAGCCCTCGGGGTGCAGCGCGGCTTGCACCGCCGGCCGTTGTTCGATCCGTACGATGTATTCGCCTAACGGCTCGGGCAGAGCGAATCCGAGTTGAGTTGCGCCCCACGCGAGTTGGAAAAGATAGGCATCAGCGACCGTGAAGGTCTCTCCGAACAGATAGCCCCGCTCAAGTCGGCCGGCGACGAAGCCGAACCAGTGCACTATTTGCTGGCCCGTCGGCTCCCTGGCTTCCTTCGGAAGCGATAGGTAGGTGGGAAAGCGCTTGTGAATCTCGGTTGCAAGAAAGCTCAGCATCTCGATCAGGCGGAAGCGGCCCAGATGACCCTGCGGTGCCAACTCCGGTGCGCGGTCGGCGATCCAAGCCAGGATGGCAACATTTTCGGTCAGCACCTCACCATCGTCGAACATAAGGGCGGGCACATAGCCCGCCGGATTGATGTCCATGTATCGGCCGCCCCCTTCAATCTGCTTCGTCTCCAGGTCGACCTTGACCAGGTCGAATTGAATTCCAGCCTCCAGCATGGCGATGTGGTCCGCCAAGCTGGAGAATCCGGGCGCAGAGTAAAGTTTCATCCAACCGTTCCTTCCTTCGTTTCGTATGTCCATTGTCCAAGAAGAGGTGGGCAGCGTCGGGCGGTTACCCGATCGCCCACGCATAAATGTTCCCTTCATGTCCGGATACTGTGGCTAAGGTGGGGGGTGCCGCATCGGGCATATTCATTAGGAATGGTTTGAAATGCATGTCTGGGGGCATAGAAATTCAGTCGACCGACCGAGCGCAGTCTAGTCTGTGGCGCTCTGCATCAACCCCACCTCTGCCTTTGGAAGGTCGGCCTACTGGTGTTTACAAACCGTCGGGATCGGGCAGCGTGCTGCCGGTTGTACAGATGGGATGATTATGGCTTCATCTCTGCAATCTCGAATTCCAGGTATCGGAGCATGTTGTGTCGACTTTCCGTAAAAGGGCGCGGTTTTCGGGCAGAGCCGCAGAACTCAATTCCATGGAAACCGCTTTCCGAGATGTCTCTGGCGGTCGGCAATGTTGCATTCTTCTCGGGGCAGAAGCAGGTGGCGGAAAAAGCCGGCTGGTCGACGAGTTCGCCGATCGACTCTCAGGCCGGGCCCTGATCCTAAAAGGTGGGTGCATTGAGCACCAGGAATCGGCCTTACCTTACGCGCCTATTACAGCTCTTCTGCATGAATTGGTTCGCCTGCGCGGCCAGTCCGCAGTCGGATCGCTTGTCAGCGGCGAGGGTGCCCGAGAACTGGCGTGGCTTCTTCCCGAACTCGGCGAAACCTCCGAGCGATTTGATGCGGGCATCGCAAGGTCACGGCTGTTCGAGACACTTCGAATGTTGTTCGAGGAATTGGCGCGAGAGATGCCGCTCGTCCTGGTCATCGAGGACATCCACTGGGCCGATCAGGGAACCTGCGATTTGCTTCGCTTTCTTTCGACGCGGCTGAAGAAAATTCGGCTCATGCTGATCGTCACCTATCGACCCGAGGAGGCGAACGGCCCCAACGCATTGCGGACAACCATCGTGGACCTCTCTCTTTCCGAGGGTTCTGAAGTGCTGAAACTTCCTCGCCTCACCCGCGCGGAGATCGCCATGCAGCTCCAGGGCCTGCTCGGATCGCCGCCAACGCCTGCTACAATTAACAGCGTGTATTTGCGGGGCTGCGGAATCCCGCTGTTTACCGAGGCACTTATCGATGCGAGCGGAAGCTTGCGCACAGATGTTCCAGGCTCGCTCAACGATTACCTGCTGAGAGGCGTGAGAGACCTGCCGGCATCCACGGCCAAGTTGTTGAAAGTGATGGCGCTCGGCGGACCGCATATTACCCATTCGCTACTTCGCAACGTGGCGAACAAACATGACCTCGAACTCGCAGAGTTGTTGCGCCCCGCGATTTCGGCGGGGGTCGTCGCGGCCGATCGTGATGGATATGCGTTCCGCCACGCACTCATCCAGGACGCTGTGCGGGGCGACCTGATCGCCGGCGAAAAGGTGGCCATCCATCGCTTCTATGCCGACGTGCTCGAACGCGGACCGGTTCCAAGCTACCGGATTTGGCATTCCGTAGCGCTCGCGCGTCATCTGCACGGCGCCGGCCAAGCAGAACGTTGCCTGAAATGGGCCTGGCATGCTGCGGCGGAAGCCGCTGCCACTTTCGCCTATGTAGACCAGATGGAGATGCTGAAGCTCGTGTTAGCGGCGTGGCCCGAGGTCGAAGATGCGACTGGATTGATCGGCGTGGACTATTGCAAGGTGTTGGAACTCGCTGCTGATGCCGCCTGCTGGGCAGCGGAGGCGGAGCAGGGGCTCGCCTTTGTCGAACGCGCGCTCGCCGCACTGGATGCCGACGGCGATGGCGAGCAATTGGCGGCGCTTCTTCTGCAGCGCGCGGTAATGCGTCAGCACGCGCTTCTCCCAGGCGAGATCGCAGACCTTGAGCGCGCGCTCGATCATGCGGTCCGTCCCACAAGGTTGCGCGCTGATGCCCTGGGGCAGTTTTCCCGTGCGCTGATTTTACGGGGAGAGTTCGATCGCGCCAGGTGCTTGGGCGAGGAACTGAGGGATTTGGCGGGGGGGCTCGACGATGAGGAATACCGTATCGAGGCCCTGATCATTGCGGCGTCGCTGGACATGGCGCCGAACGTGTCTCGCATCGATGCCCATCGGACCGTCGCAATGCGGGCGGAGCAGGTGTCCATAGGCCGAGTCGAGATTCTTGCGGGCGCAGCACTGCTGCAGGCCCTGCTCGATGCAGGAGAATATGGTCAGATCATTGAGATCGGACCGGCGATTTTTGCGCGGACGGTCGAACTCGGGCAGGCACGGTATATAGGAGCACTGGTCGGTTCGCCCCTTTGCCGCGCCTTCTTGGTCTTGGGCCATGTCTCCGAAGCCACTGAGACATGCGAACGGATGGCGGCGCTGGATCCGCTGCCATTGGGGCTTGTTCACGTCTTCGAATGCCAAGCCGAGATCGCCTTGGCATTAGGGGATGCGGATCGAATTGCTGCAGCGGCAAGATCGTTGCGCGCTCTCCCGCCGGGGCCCCAAGTTGCCAGCCGTATGGCAGCCAACCTTCTGAAATTTGACATTGAAAGCTCAGCGTTATCAGGTGACATGGATCAGTCGGCGCTTTTGGTGAGATCTGCTCTGGCGCATCTGGAGAAGCGAGGAAGCGCCTCTTGGCCGCTCCTGGCTTCCGCCATCCGCCTTGCCGTCGATACGAACCAGAGAGACGTTGCTCTGGAACTGGCCGAGCTTGCCGCTCAGGTCCCATGCCGAAATATGGTAGAGCAGACCGAGAGGCTGGCGATTTTGGCTGAGATGTCGCGCGCCACGGTTTCTGATCTCGATGGATGGGCTGCTGTTGCCCAAAGCTGGGCTGGATTAAACCAGCCCTTTCGGGAGGCGTACGCCCTTATGCAGGCAGGTGCCGCCGCGGTGAGCGCCGGCAAGCGGACGAGTGGGGTGCGCCATTTCAGGCGCGGCGCGAAGCTTGCTCATTCGATCGGCGCCCGCCTTTTGGGCAACCAGATTGAAGCCCTCGCTGCAAAGGCTCGTATTAACTTGCGGGATGAAGAGGATGAGGGGGCGCCGAAGGCGCCCCTCGGCCTGACAGATCGGGAATTCGAGGTCCTCCGGCTAGTCGCGGCTGGCCAGAGCAATCGGGAGATCGCGAAGAACCTATTCATTTCCTCGAAAACGGCGAGCGTTCATGTGTCCAACATTTTGAGCAAGCTTTCCGTCCCCAGCCGGGGCGCCGCCGCGGCGGTCGCACACCGGCTCAGGATCATCGATCTGGGATAGGACTGATGGTGTGGATGCACAGTGCGTATACGGATTGGACAAGGAAATTCGGCTGGACCGGAGTGATCAAGCAAAATTGCGTCCTCAGCCGTCGGCTGCCGACGGCGACGGCCGCTTCGGCTCTGTCGGCTTGCTGGAGCCTTTCCAAAAATCGACGGCGATACCAGGATCTATGAGAAGCCGCGCTCATCGAACAAAAGCGCCATGCTGATCGCATCGATGAACCGGCCATCGATGCACGCCGCACGCCGGACGATGCCTTCGCGGGCAAATCCCGTCTTTTCGTAGAGAGCGATAGCACGGGCGTTGTCTTCATAAACATCGAGTTCGATCCGGGCAAAACCGCTTTTCTGTGCGGCTCTCAATGTCGTCTCGATGAGCCGTCGTCCGAGACCCTTGCCCCGATAGGTGGGAAGAATTCCCATTCCTAGCCTTCCGCGATGGGCGCGCGACGGGAAGAAATGCCGGCTGATGTCGCACCAACCGACGACCTCGCCTTCAGCGGTGGCAACGAATTGCGGATTGCCTTTTGCAATCATGCCCATCACGAACTCACGCGTCTGCGGCAGCGGCGTTGCTTCCAGCATGGACAGGTATTTTTTCTCCCGCGCGACCACGTCAAGCGTACGATGAAAGCTGTCGATATGGACGGCAGCGATCGGTTCGATCCTGATGCCCAACGTATCCGATGCTGCTGCTGCATCCATGTGCTTCTCCTTCAACGATTGCGGAATGGCTATGGGGCACCTGCCGCAGAGCCACACGGGAGCGCATAATTCACGGTCCGTCAACCTTTGCGTGTCAGTTTCTCGGCAGCGGGCGCCATCAAAAGGTTGCAGGTATTGAAGGTCGGGCTCACATCCCACATTACATTCGTCTTGGTGACGCTCACCTGCGCGGCGGCAGCATTGCTGTGCGGATTTGCGTGGCTCGCCGCGGTGAAGGTCGATGATCTCTCGTTGCGCCGGCAGGCCGACTTCGTCGGCCAAGGACTGGAAGAGCAGATCGCGGCACTTCCCCGGGAGCAGGAAAGCGTCACCAAATGGGACGATGCCTTCCTTTATGCCAAGCAGCGGAACCATGAATGGCTGCTTGATAATGTCGGCCAGTGGACGAGCCGGTATTTTGGGCACGACAGGACCTATATCTTCGACGATACCAATCGCCTGATGTTTGCGTTTCGCGACGGCGCGGATGCGGTGCCGCCGCGGCTCGGTGACGACGACGGTCGAGAAGTGACCGCTCTCGCCGGTGCGATCCGCACCACTCTTGTCGACAAGGTTGCAAAGTCCGGGTCCGAAGTGCTGGGCCAACTGGCCAAGGTTCGGACGATCACAGTCGGCAACAGGCCGGCGATAATAAGCGCCCGTCCCATTCTGCCGAGTTCGGCGAGGATGCAGATCGAGGCGGGCCGGGAGTTCATCGCCGTCTCGGTCAAGTTCCTCGATGGAAAGGCTGCCGAAAGCATCGCCCATTATGCGCGGCTCGAAGGATTGCATTTCGCGCCTTCGAAAGGGGAGGGCGAGCGGGCGCAGGTGCCTGTGTCGTCCCATGACGGCAGCACGATCGGCTACCTCGTGTGGCCGCCTATCCTGCCCGGATTCATGCTGCTTCGGCAGATCGCGCCGGCGGGGCTCGGCTGTTTGGCGCTGCTGATCGCCGTCGTGTTCTGGCTCGGACGAGGTCTGCATCGCACCTCGCTGACCCTGCTGGACAGCCAGGCGCAGCTCACCCATCACCGCAACCATCTGGAAGAGATGGTGGCCGACAGAACGGCCGAAATCGAAAGGCAGAGAGAGGAACTGGATCGCCTGCTGGTGCACGAACGCCAGGTGAATGCGCTCCAGCGCCAGTTCGTCGCCATGGCTTCGCACGAGTTTCGCACGCCGCTCGCCATCATCGACGCCGCTGCCCAGCGGCTCTGCCGCTCGACGACCAACGTCAGCGGCAATTACGTTCACGAAAAAGCCGGCGTGATCCGAAGCGCTGTCGTACGCATGGTCGACCTGATGGAGAGCATCCTCGCCAGCGGCCGGCTCGAAACCGGACAGATCACACTGAAGCGCAGCCAAGGTGATCTGAAAGCCTTGTTCGTCACCTGCTGCGACAGGCAGCGCCATCTCAGCCGCACGCATGTGTTCCATCTCGATCTTGAGCCCATACCTGACATATTGACGTTCGACCGCAGCGCGATGGAACAGGTCTTCACCAACCTGATTTCGAACGCCGTCAAATATTCCCCCAACGCGCCCGACATTCATGTTCGCGCCCGGGCCGACGAAAAGACGGTGGAGGTCGCCATCTCCGACAGTGGCATCGGCATGGATGCGGAGGATCTGCCGAAGCTGTTCCAACCCTATTATCGCGCCCGCAGCGCGACGGGTATTGCCGGAACCGGCATCGGCCTCAACGTGGTCAAGCAGGTCGTCGAGCTGCATGGCGGCACCGTCGAAGTGACGAGCGAGCTCGGCAAAGGCACAACATTCACCATTCTTCTGCCAATAGAGTTTCTATTGTCGGATCAACAAGTCGCAGCTTAAGGAAGAGTTCATGGTTACAGTCCTGTGCATAGAAGACGAAGTCGAGATCCGGAACCTCCTCGTCGAAGAATTGAGCGAAGCCGGCTACAAGACGCTCGAGGCCTCGAACGGCGCCGAAGGGCTGGAAATGATTCTGTCGAAATGGCCCGATATCGTCATCAGCGACATTTCGATGCCTGTGATGGACGGGCACCAGCTTCTGGCCGAAATTCAGATCAATCACCCGGAGCTCTCCAATATTCCCTTCATCCTGCTGACGGCGCTGACCGACAGGGAAAACACGCTTGCCGGCCTTCGCGGCGGAGCGGCGGACTATCTGACGAAGCCGCTCGACTTCGATCTGCTGCTCGCCAAGCTCGAAGGCTGCGTGACGCGCCTTGCCAACGACAAGGCGGTTCACCGGTCGTTTTGATGGTTGGGCGGCACCCAAGAGAGCCTCATCCTGAGGTGCCCCGCAGGGGCCTCGAAGGGCGAGGCGGGCGCGCCGGCGTGGATGCATGCAAGGAGCTGCGTTGCGGCGTGTCCTTCGAGGCTTCGCCCTCCGGGCTACGCGCCTCAGGATGAGGGACGTTGGTGAATACCGCTCCTAAACAATCACCGTTGGTGGACGCCGCGAGAAGAGGGCGCTTGATCCGTTACCGCCCACCTTCCATTATCCTCTTCTTGCCAGCGCATTGCCCAACACCTCGAACAATCGCGGATCGAGCATCTGAGACACGTTGAAGCGCATTAAATTCGTTGCCGATTGCGACAGGCTGAATGCGTTTCCGGGAGCCAGAACGATCCTCTTTTCGAGTGCGGCCCGCGCCACATCAGCCGCATCGATGCCGTTGGGGAGCCGGCACCAGAGGAACATTCCAGCCTGGGGCTCCAGCCAAGGCGTTATGCCGAGATTCTTCAGTCTGGCCGAGACCTCGCTCATCGCCCGGGAGAGGCGGTGTCTCAGCGTTTCCATGTGTTTGCGATAGCTGCCGTCGCTCAAGACGTTCAGCACCAGTTCCGCCGTCAACCGGCCGCCGCCGAATGAGGTGGCGATCTTGAGGTCTGTCAGGCCGTCGATCCATTCCGGCTTCGCCACGACGAAACCGCAGCGCGCCGAGGCCGACAGGGTCTTCGAGAAACTGCCGATGTGGATGACCCGTTCGAGCCCGTCGAAGGCGGCAAGGCGGGGTGCCGGCGTGTGTTCGAAATCGGCGAAGATATCGTCCTCGATGATGGTCAAGTCGAACTGGTCGGCGAGTTTTAGAACCCGGTGAGCCGTAACGGGAGACAAGGTTGCGCCGGTCGGATTGTGGATGGCGGAGTTGGTGATGTAGAGCCGCGGACGTTCATCGGCGACGACTTGCGCAAATACATCGATATCGGGACCGGACGGCGTGTAGGGCACACCGACGATCTTGGCCCGATGGGCGCGCAGCAGCGCATGGAAATTGAAATAGCAGGGATCGTCGACCAGCACGGTGTCGCCGGGTTCGAGCAGGAAACGGCACAGCAGATCGATTGCCTGCGTGCCGGAATCCGCCAGCATGATTTGATCCGGGGAGGCCTCGATCCCCCGTTCGCCCATGCGGCGGGAAACCAGCTGGCGCAGTTGCGGCAAGCCGAGCGGCGAGCCGTAGTCGGCGAGCGCCGGCCCGTCGGCGCGGGCAAGTGTTCTGAGCCCGCGGCGCATGCCGTCCCCCGGCAGCCAGGAGGGCGGCAGCCAGCCGCAGCCGGGCTTCAGGTCGGCTTCGCCGGCCTCCAGCGATTGCCGCGATATCCAGAACGGATCGACCGCGCGGTCGAGCTTCGGCCCAGCCTCGGCAAGCGCAAAGGGCGCTGCCTGGTTGGCGACGTAGAATCCCGAGCCTGGCCTTGCCAGGATCGCGCCTTCGGCGACCAACCGCTCATAAGCGTCGACGACGGTCGAAGTCGACAGCTTCAACGTCGCGGCCAATCCCCGGACGGAAGGCAGTCTTGCCCCCGGCGTCAGGCTGCGCCCGGCGATGCGCTGCCTGATCGTCGCGACGACCATCTCCACGCGTGTGCGTCCCTCGTTCATCTGTATTGCTTTCTGCATCACTACAGTTTCGCAAAATCGTATCAGATTGTCACTGTCATGACCATCCGTGTTGGCCGATAAGAGTGAGAGCATGAAGGAGTGCAGCGCATCATGGACCGCATAGCATCGGGATGGATCAATGGTTTTATCGGGGTGGTGATCTTCAGCGGATCGCTGCCGGCCACCCGCGTGGCGGTGATGCAGTTCGATCCGGTTTTCCTCACCGTGGCGCGCGCGGCGATCGCCGGCTTTCTCGCGCTTGGCCTGCTGATTGCTTTCAGAGAGAGGCGGCCTAGCCGGGGTGACATTCTCTCCCTGGCAGTTGTGGCGCTCGGTGTCGTGGTCGGCTTTCCCCTGCTGACGGCGTTGGCGCTGCAGCATGTCACGTCAGCCCATTCGATCGTCTTCATCGGCCTGCTGCCGCTCGCAACGGCGATCTTCGGCGTGATCCGCGGTGGAGAGCGGCCAAAGCCGGCATTCTGGCTGTTCTCCGTCCTCGGCAGCGCGCTGGTGGCGGGATTCGCATTGACGCAAGGCCTGACGGCCTCGCCGGTCGGCGATCTGCTGATGCTGGCGGCGGTCATCGTCTGCGGGCTCGGCTATGCCGAAGGCGGCAGGCTTTCGCGCACGCTCGGCGGGTGGCAGGTGATTTCCTGGGCGCTCGTGCTGTCGCTGCCGGTGACGGTCGCGGTGGCACTTTTCCATCGGCCGGAGACCTTCACCGGCATCGAAACGCCGGCGCTGCTCGGCCTTGCCTATGTCTCGCTGTTTTCCATGCTGATCGGCTTCATCTTCTGGTATCGCGGCCTCTCGCAGGGCGGCATCGCCGCGGTCGGCCAATTGCAGCTGCTTCAGCCGTTCTTCGGCCTAGCGCTCGCGGCAACCCTGCTGCACGAGCCCGTGACCTCAGCCATGCTCGCCGTGACCGTTGCCGTCATCCTCTGCGTCGCCGGCGCCCGCAGGTTTGCGCGGTAGGGGAGGATCGTGACGCTCTCTCTGTCCTCAGGTTCGATCGAAGACCTCGGGCTGCAATTTTCCGATCCTCATCAGATGTTGCAGCGTGTATGATATCGACAGAGCGTCGTCGAGCCCGTCATGCCCACGCAATGGAGGATGGTCGACGCCGTAGTAGTCGGCCAGTTTGTTGCTGGGTGTCTTTGCCAAATCCTCGATCGGCATGCCCGCAGCGACGAGAAGCTTGACGGCGTTGTCGAACCGGCGGGCCGGGATGGAAGGCTGAATGCCTGCGACATAGCAGCTGATAGCCAACATGTTCAGCTCGTCCTTGCCCCAGGACCAAAACCGGGCGCCGCCCGAGAAGCTGTCGACGCCGGAAAGGGCATCCTCTAAACGCCACACCATGGGTGTCGATATCCTCCTCGGTGATGCCGGTCAGATTGGTGAAATAGGGATCGAGCGGATACCTCTCGCCGAAGCGATCGATGGGCCGAACATAGGACTTGTAGGTATCGAGGATCTGAAACTCGCCTTCGAGACCAAGCTTGACGGCTCCGATCTGCGCGATGACAGGATCGGGATCGTGGGCCGCGCACCAAAATCTGCGTTGCGAGCCTTCCAGGCAAAGAAATTCACAGTCGAATATGATCGCGGTCTTCATCGTCGACGCTCCTCTGACAAATTATCCGGATTAGTTTAAGGACGAATCCAACGCATGGAGCGCATCCAGATGCAAGCGCCCGGCGTCTCTTTGGAGGCCTATGGCCGCCGGCCAAGCGTGCCACCTGCAGGTGCTGCCTCGACAATTTCGCTCGTCTGTTGTGGTCGACCGTGGCAAACTGCGATGGCGGTGATCGCGGCATTTCTCGCGAGATCACCATGCAGTCTTGCTGAAATCAGAAATTGAGGCACCGCAATGACCGAAATCGGTCGGCTCCTTGGTTCGGGCAAAGAAGCCGAGGTCTTCGAATATGGTGCGTTGGCGCTGAAGCTGTACAGGCGCCGCCTCCAAGGTGTCGTCATTCAGGGAAGCCGAGAACCTGTCGATCCTTGAGAAGCTCGCGCTGCCGACGCCAAAGGTCCACGCGGTCGGCGAATTCGATGGGCGCTGGGGCGCTGATCTATTTCGCTGTTTCCACGTTTCCTCCATTCCTGCGAGAGCACAGGAATGGCAAGAAAAGCGGTGCGCAGCCTGATCACTGGTTATACGAACGGCTCACTTGGAGGGCACGACGAGCGGTTCCCCTTTGCGTACGATGTAGGTTGCCAGTTCCGACGCCTTGCCGCTGCCGACGTTCTTCGCCGAGTGAGCGACGCCGGTGGGAATGAACAAGGATTGGCCGGCTTTGAGGGTAACCGGCTGCCTGCCCTCGAGCTGGTATTCCAGCGTTCCTTCGATGACGAAGGCGATCTCCTCGCCGGGATGCGAGTGACTGGGGGCGAGAACGCCGGGCGCAAAATCGACGCGCACCTGAACGACCTCGTGGCCGGGTACATCGATATCGCTCTTGAGGAGATCGGTGCGCTGTAGCGGCTGTTCTGCGTGTGCAGCAGCTGCGCCGCCGAGAACAAGGGCGAGCGCGATAGCCTGGATCATTTTCATGTCGACATCCTTCCTGAATTGACCATTTCCGACCGGTTGGCCGTATCGGGATTTAAGTCGATGATTGAACCAGGGATGTGTCGGCAAACCCGCATTTTTGTAAGCCAATGTATCACTACGCCGCCGACGATGAGTCCACGGGTCTGACGCCGGTAAGAGTGGCAATGTCGGTGATGCCGCCGGAGGATTCGAAGTCGAATATTTTCTGGGTGACCAGGGCGGCGGCACCCCGGGCCCAGGAATTGTCCTCCCAGTCAGGCAGGAGGGACGGGGCGGTTCGGAAGGTCCGGGCGGAAAGCGCTTCGCGCAGCGGCGTCAGGAAAGGGTCGCCGAGGGAGACGGCTTCGCCGCCGGCGACGATGACTTCGGGATCGGTAATGTTGACGAGATTAGCAAGGGCGGTGCCGAGGGCGCGGCCGGAATCGGCAACGAGGGCGAGGGCGATGGCATCGCCTGATGCGAGCGCCCCCGACAATTCCGGCAGACCGAGTTCCTCGCGGCCGGTCGCCTCCCGCCAGCGCTGGAGCATCGAGATTTGGGAGTGATAGGCCATCAGACAGCCGCGCTTGCCGCATTCGCAGAGCCGGCCATTCTCCTCATAGAGAGTGTGGCCGAATTTGCCGGCAGCACCATTGGCGCCGCGATAGAGCTTGCCGTCGATGACAAGCGCGCAGCTGATGCCGACGCCGACAGCGAGAACCGCCATGTTGCGATGCTGGCGGCCGAGCCCGAAGAGCTGCTGGGCAATGGCATAGGCATTGGTGTCGTCTTCCAGCCAGACCGGGACATGGACGCGGGCAGCGACCAGCGAGGCGAGGGGGACATTGTCCCATTTGAATCGGTAGCTGCGCACGCAGGCCGTCTGTTCGTGATTGATGACGCCAGGCATGGAGATGCCGATGCCGGCGAGCTTGGCGTCGGGCCGGCCGGCGAGCTTCACCAGTTCGGGAACCGTGCTCGCCAGCAGGTCGGCGACCTTATGCGGGTCGTGGCCGTCGAGACCTACCCGCATGGCGGCGACGGGGTTGGTGGCAAGGTCGGTTGCGACGCACTCCACCGAATCGACCATCAGTTTGAAGCCGACGGCGAGCGCGTGTTCGTAGTTGATATCCACCGGGATCGGGCGGCGGCCGGTGAGGCCGGGCACGGTCTTCCCTTCGATGACGATGCCTTCTTCCAAAAGGTCTGCGACGACGAAGGTGACGGCGGCCGGGCTCAAGCCGATGACGGTGGCGATATCGGCGCGGCTCCTCGGCCCCTCGCGCCGGAGGAGATTGAGGATGAGGCGTCGGTTCATGGCTCTCGCCGTGGTCTGGTCGCCTTTCAGCTTCACGATTGAGTTCCTTAATTTTGTAAATTAATTATTGCAGGCTGGTTCGATCTATGCATAAGTTTGGCCGCCGATCAACTGAGCTAGGCGGATTATATGCCGGGATCGCGGGTGGATCGCAGCGTTGAATACCTGATCGAGCGCTTCGTGGAGGAGGTGCCGGGACGGTGGTGTTTGATCGATCAACTGGGAGGAATTCAATGGCATTTTCGAAGCAATTTCCGTCGACGACCCGCAGAAGCTTCCTGAAAGGCGCGGGCATGGTTTCCGCCGCAGCGGTCAGCGGCAGCTTTCCCATCCCTGCGATCGCGCAGGCCCAAGAGGTCACGATGATCTCGGCCGAAAACAATGGCGCAGCGCTCGACGCGCTGAAGGCGATCGCCGCGAGCTTCAGCAAGGAAGCCGGCGTCAACGTCGTCATCAACAATATGGACCACGAGGCCCACAAGACGGCCATCCGCAACTATCTCGTCGCCGGCGCGCCTGACATTTGCTCCTGGTTTTCGGGTAACCGCATGCGCGCCTTCGTCAAGCGGGGCCTGTTTGACGACATCTCCGACCTTTTCGAGAAGGAGAAGTACAAGGACGTGCTGGGTGCCACGGCCGGCGCCGTCACCGACGGGGGCAAGCAATATGGCCTTCCCACCGGCGGCACGCTCTGGGGCATGTTCTACCGCAAGGATGTGTTCGAGCAGCATGGTCTGACCGTGCCGAAGACGGCCGACGAGTTCATGGCCTATGGCGACAAGTGCAAGGCCGCGGGCATCACGCCAGTCGCGATCGGCACCAAGGAATTGTGGCCGGCGGCCGGCTGGTTCGACCAGATGAACCTGCGCATCAACGGCCTCGACAAGCATATGGCGCTGATGAACGGCGAGATGAGCTATCTCGATCCCGCGTTGACGGCGGTTTTCGACCAGTGGGAGGCGATGATTTCGAAGGGGTTTTTCACCGAGAACCACACCTCCTTCGGCTGGCAGGAAGCGGCGGCGCTCCTGGCGCAGAAGAAGGCCGGCATGATGAACCTCGGCGCTTTCCTGCGCTCGGCTTTCACCGCCGAAGATTTGCCGCAGCTCTCCTATGCAACCTTCCCGGTGCTCGACGCCAAGGTCGGCCACTACGAGGAGTTCTCGGTCAACTCGATCCACATTCCCGCCAAGGCCAAGAACAAGCAGGGCGCGCGCGAATTCCTCGCCTACTTCTACAAGCCCGAGAACCTGGCGGCCTATCTGGAGCCGGCCGGCAACGTGCCGCCGCGCAGCGATCTGCCGCCGAGCAAGGATCCGCTGGTGAATGTAGCGGTCGAGACGATGAAGACGGTGCAGGGCACGTCGCAATATTACGACCGCGACAGCGACCCTGACATGGCGCAGGCCGGTCTCGTCGGCTTCCAGGAGTTCATGGCCAAGCCCGACCGGCGCAAGGCCATCCTGACGCGCCTCGAGGGCACGCGTAAGCGAATATACAAGATCTAACTCGGGCGTCGCAGCCCAGCTTGTTGCCGAGCTGCGCCCCTCACTCGACGTCATCCTCGGCCTTGTGCCGAGGATCTGCTGCGCATCGACGTGGGCAGATGCTCGGGGCAAGCCCGAGCATGACGAAAGAGAGGTTGGCGGCTTTGTCAGCAGTTGAGCTTGAAGGCTCCGCACCTCTAACATGAGGCTCCAGAAATGCAGACATTATGGCGCCGCCAGCGTTGGTGGCTTACCCCGACGTTGCTCATCGCGCCCGCGATCGTGCTGTTCTTCACGGTCATCCTGCTGTCGGCGGTCAGAAGTCTCTGGATCAGCCTGCACGACTGGGATGGCTTCGGCCCGATGGCGTGGATAGGCTTCGGTAATTACGTCGAGCTTTACAACGATCCGCAATTCTACGTATCGCTGAAGAACAACCTGATCTGGCTGGTGATGTTCATGGCAGCACCGCCTCTCGGGCTCGCCATCGCGCTGCTGGTCAACCAGAAAATCCGTGGCATGCGCTTCCTGAAGTCGCTGTTCTTCATTCCGCTGGTGCTTGCCTCAGTGACGGTCGGCGTCGTCTTCACATGGGTCTATACGCCGGAGTTCGGGTTGCTGGCGCTGATCTTCAGGGCATTCGGAGCGACGGCGCCGGCGGTTCTCTCCGACGAGCATTTCGTCACTTTCGCCATCGTGATTGCAGCACTCTGGCCGCAGATCACCTTCTGCATGGTGCTTTATCTCGCCGGCCTCAACAATTTGAGCGAAGAGCTGATCGGGGCGGGGCGCGTCGACGGGGCGAGGGGCTGGAACATGCTGTGGCACATCGTGCTGCCGCAGCTGACCCAGGTCACCTTCATCGCCATTGCGGTCACCGTCGTCGGGGCGCTCAGGTCCTTCGACATGGTGTCGGTGATGACGAACGGCGGCCCATTCGGTTCGTCCTCGGTTCTCGCCTACCAGATGTTCGAGCAGTCGATCTTCTCCTACCGCTTCGGTTACGGCGCGGCGATCGCTTCGGTGCTGTTCGTGATCATGGCCGTCTTCATCGTCTGGTATCTCAGCCGCATCATCCATACCGAAGAAAGGGGAGGCTGATGTATCCTCGTCCCATTCCCGATGCCGCCGTCTGGCAGCGCCGTCTCTATGTGCTCGCCGTCGTCATCGTCCTCCTGCTCTGGCTCTGCCCGCTGTTTGCGATCATCCTCACCTCGTTCCGCTCGACCGAGGATGTCATGGGCGGCAATCTGTGGGGATGGCCGACCGGCATCGGCGTCATCGATAATTATACTGATGTCTTCACGCAGACACCGATGGCCCGCTACTTCCTCAACAGCCTGACGATCACCATTCCCTCGGTGATCGGCGTGCTGGTGCTCTCCACGCTCGCCGGCTATGTGCTGTCGCGCTACCGCTTTCCCGGCAACATGTTGATCTTCGCGCTGTTCGTCGGCGGCAATTTCCTGCCGCACCAGATCATGATGATCCCGGTGCGCGACCTGATGGTCCGGCTCGACCTGATCGATACGACGGCGGCGCTGATCATCTTCCATGTGGCTTTCCAGACCGGCTTTGCGACGCTGTTCGTGCGCAATTTCATCGCCGCACTGCCAGACGAGCTGTTCCAGGCGGCGCGGGCCGAGGGGGCGTCTCCCTTCCAGACGCTATGGCATGTGGCGATCCCGCTGGTGCGGCCGGCGCTTGCCGCACTCGCCATCCTGATCTTCACCTTCATCTGGAACGATTACTTCTGGGCCGTGGTGCTGACCGTCAGCGACTCCGTCAAGCCTGTGACTGCCGGCCTTGCCAATCTTCGCGGCGAGTGGGTCTCGGCCTGGAACTTGATTTCCGCCGGCACCATCGTCGTCGCCGTGCCGCCCGTCGTCATGTTCTTCCTGATGCAGCGGCACTTCATCGCCGGTCTGACGATGGGCGCGGTGAAGGGATGAGCGATCTCGACAACAGGCCCTTGGAAGTTCCGATTTCAACAGCAGAGAGCCAGGACGCATGACCAGTCTCGAACTCCGACAGATCAACAAGAATTACGGCGCCTATCATGCGCTGCGCGGCATCGATCTTTCCGTAGCGCAAGGCGAGTTCATCGTCATGGTCGGCCCCTCCGGCTGCGGCAAGTCCACGCTTTTGAAGACGATCGCCGGCCTGGAGGAGATCTCCTCCGGCCAGATCCTGATCAACGGCCGCGACGTCAGCAAACAGGAGCCGGGGGATCGCGGCATCGCCATGGTCTTCCAGTCCTATGCGCTCTATCCGCATATGACGGTGGCGGAGAATATGGGCTTCGGCCTGCGCATGGCCAAGCGCCCGAAGGCCGAGATCGAGGCGGCGGTGGTGCACGCAGCCAAGATTCTGAGGATCACCGACCAGTTGGAGAAGCGGCCGAAGCAGCTCTCCGGCGGGCAGCGACAGCGCGTGGCGATCGGCCGGGCGATCACCCGTTCGCCCGACGTCTTCCTTTTCGACGAGCCGCTGTCGAACCTCGATGCGGCACTTCGAACCCAGATGCGTGTCGAGCTCAGCAGCCTGCACGCCGAGCTCGGCGCCACCATGGTCTATGTCACCCACGACCAGGTAGAGGCCATGACCATGGCAAGCCGGATCGTCGTCTTGAACCAGGGGGTGATCGAGCAGGTCGGCTCGCCGCTCGAACTCTACCGCAACCCAGACAATCTTTTCGTCGCAGGCTTTCTCGGCGCCCCGCGGATGAACTTCCTCGGCGTTACCGTCGACGAGGTGTCCGGCCGCAATGTCACGGTCTCCGCACCGGGCCTCGTGCCGGTGACGGTGGAACTGGCGGAGGCGACGGTGCTGGCGAAGGGCGCCAGCCTGACGCTCGGTGTAAGGCCGGAAAACATATCGATGGTCGCCGACGGGGCGCAGGGCGGGGCGATCAACGGTCAGGTCCGACTGGTCGAGCATCTCGGGCGCGAAACCATTCTCTATGTCGACGCCGGCAAGCTCAGCACCATTGCCTCGGAAAGCGGCACCGGCAACATCACGGTGCAGCTGAGCTACGTCGCGCCTTTTGCCGCCGACCAGAACGTGGCGCTTAAGCTCGACGCCAACGAACTCTATCTCTTCTCACCGGATGGCGGACGCACGATCAGCGCCCGCAAGACGACCCTCGACAGATAATCACAGGAAACATCACCGTGTCCGACAAGACCCTCTCCGTATGGAACCCCGTCAACACCGACCGCTTCCTCGTCGGCGCCCCGCACTATCCCGAGCACGTCGATGAAAGCTACTGGGAGCGCGACGCCGAGCGCATGGCGAAGGCCGGCTTCAACGTGGTCAGAATGGCCGAATTCGCCTGGCATATTCTCGAGCCGAAGCTCGGCACCTTCGATTTCGACCTGTTCGACCGTGCCATCGCCATGCTCGGGCGCTACGGCATCGACACGATCATGTGCACGCCGACGGCAACGCCGCCGCGCTGGCTGACCGTGGCGCATCCGGAGATCTTAAGGGTCGACGGCAAGGGCCGGCCGATGAGCCATGGCTCGCGCCAGCATTGCGACACGGCAAGCCCGGTCTTTCGCGAACATAGCCGGCGCATCACCAAAGCGATGGCCGAGCATTATCGCGACAATCCTTTTGTCGTCGGCTGGCAGACCGACAACGAGCTGAACACCAGCATGCCGGAGAGCTTTTCGACGGCAACGCTCACCGAATTCCAGGCCTTTCTTGCCGGAAGATATGGCGAGATCGGCAAGCTCAACACGGCATGGGGCGGCGATTTCTGGGCGACGGCCTATGACAGCTTCGACCAGGTGGTGCTGCCGATCGAGTTCGGCCCGACCTTCCCGAGCCCCGGTCATCTGCAGGATTATCACCGTTTCCTTGCCTTTTCGACGGCGCGCTTCCAGCACGACCAGGTCGAGATCCTGCGCGCCGTCAAACCCTCCTGGTTCGTCTTCCACAATCTCGGGGGGCTCAGGGATATCGACTTTCGCGGCCAGTTCAGCAAGGATCTCGATTTCGTCGGCTACGATATCTATCCGATGCTCTACGACGAGTTCCAGCGGCTCGGAAACCACGCCAAGGTCCAGGCGCTGCATCTCGATATCTGCCGCGGTTTTTCCGGCAACTATATCGTTCCCGAGCAGCAATCGGGCTTGGGCAGCCAGCCGGGTTTCTGCACGCTGACGCCGGAGCCGGGCGAGCTGCGCCGTATGGCGCTCTCCTCGGTCGCCCACGGCGCTGACGGCTTGATGTTCTTCCGCTGGCGCCCCGCGCATTTTGGCGCGGAGATCTATTGGATGGGCATCATCGACCATGACGACGTCGCCCGTCATCGCTATGACGAGGCGAAACGCTTCGCGACCGAGATGACCGCGCTGGCGCCCAAGATCCTCGGCACCTATGTGCGCATGGATGTCGGCATTGCCGGCTCCGATTTCGATAATCAGGAAGCCCACAAGACCTATCCGATCGGCCTGCCGAGCCCGCAGGACGATGCGATCCTGCTGCATCAATATTGCTACGACCGCGGCATCGCCTGCGGCTTCATTCATCCCGAAGACGATCTTTCCAAGCTGAAGCTGCTCTATGTCCCCCACTGGGTGATGTGGAAGGACGAATGGACCGAAAGACTGAAATCCTTCGCCGAGCAGGGCGGCACCGTCGTCATCGGCGCGCGCACCGGCACGCGCAATGAGGATAACCACGTCATCCGCGAGACCGCGCCCGGCACCTCGCTGTCGCAGCTTACAGGCATACGTGTCGAGGATTTCGGCCGCCTTGCCGCCCCCGGCGCCAACGGGCTTTTCGATGTGATGGAACGTTCGGGCGGGCTTGTCATTCCGCCGAACAAGCCGGCGGAATCACGCCGCCGCGAACGCCGCTTCAAGATCGGCAACCGCGAACTGGTCGGCGGCTATTTCTATGAAAACCTGGCGATCGCAAGCGATGTCGAGGTGGTTGCGGCCTGGTCCAACCGCTATGCCGAGGGCCAGCCGATGGCGACATCGCGCAAACTCGGCAAGGGACAGGTGGTCTATGTCGGCACCTATCTCACCCCGGATCTGACGGCAGCGCTTGCCGAGCGGCTATTTGCACCCGTCGGCATCGAGCCGCTGATCGGCGACCTTCCCGAGGGCGTCGAGGTGACCATGCGGATGAATGACGACCGCCGGCTGCTGTTCATCCAGAACTACACCGACCAGCCGGCCGCCATCGGCGGCGTTCCCGCTGGCCGCGATCTCCTCGATGACGAAAAGCCCGTTGCCGGCAGGCTCGATCTCGAAGGCTACGGCTGCGCGATCATCGAGCTCGCGGGGTGAGTTGCGCTCGCCAGGCGAAAGCGTGGCGAGGGCTGCTGCTGCATTCTCCGTTGTCCTCGGCCTTGCGCCGAGGATCCATATCGCGGGCGCCGACGGGTGCCATTGTCGATGCTCCGGTCGGTCCCCAGCATGATGGAGAGGACTACCAGCGGAGGGACTCATTCATAGCGCAGAGGCGCCGATCACGTCCTTTCAGGTCGAGAAGCGAGTCAGGCGTAGGTCATGACCGTTCAATTAAGCCGACATCCGGGACAGCTTCCAATCGTAGGACCGCAAGAAGCTCACCAGCTCTCGCATGGCGGCACTGGAGTGTCTTTTGCTCGGATAATAGAGATACCAGCTTGGCAAAAGGGGGCTCCAGTCCTTCAGAACCTCCATCAACCGGCCGTTCGTCAGGTCGGGTGTGGCGTAGTCCTCGAAGACATGGGCCAATCCGCATCCGGCGACAGCGGCCTGCAATTCGTTGTGTGCCGAACTCACCGTCAATCGCCCCTCCGGCAAGACTTCGAGGGCGTCTCCGCCCTTTTCAAATTTCCAGGATACCAGCGTGCCACCGGGAAATCGTCTTCGAATGCAGTTGTGGCCGGCGAGATCATTGGGGGTCAGAGGCAGGCCATGCTTTGCAATATAGTCCGGCGACGCCACGATCGCGTATCGAAGCGATGGTCCCAGCGGTACTGCGATCATATCTTGTGCCAGCTGTTTTCCGAACCGAACGCCCGCGTCAAAGCCTTGCTCGACGATATCGATGACCGCTGCTTCGCTGATGAGCTCGACCTTGATGTCCGGATATGTGTCCATAAAGGTGAACATTGCCGGACAGAGCAGGTGATCGATTGCGGGGCCTGGCGCATTGATACGAAGGGTGCCGGACGGGTTTTCCTTTAACTGGTTAAGGTCATCGACTGCGAGGCGGATGTCCGTCAAAGCTGGACCGAGGCGCTGCAGGAGACGCTGTCCCGCCTCCGTTGGCGCAACGCTTCTTGTTGTCCTGTTGAGCAGGCGGATGCCGAGCGCCTCTTCCAAAGCGTTGATTGTCTGGCTGAGTGCCGATGATGAAACGCCTCGCTCCAGGGCGGCGGCCCTGAATCCGCCGCACCTGACGATCGCCGCAAAAACATCCAGGCTATCCAAGCGAAGCTGATCCATTGCGAAGCTTACCTTATCAAGCTGCGTAGATTTGCTCGTCTTATCAGCGCAGTGATTTGAGGTCATCTAAATACCTCAACCGCACATGCGGATTGTCGACTGAAAGGAAAAGCAATGGATCGACTCACATTAAACCGGCGAACAGTCATGGTTTCAGCGGTTGCTGGAACGGCCGCTCTGCTGCTCGGAGGTTCAACCGGATCAGGCAAGGCGCAGGTGCAGAGCCCGGACGCCATCAATGTTGGATATTATCGATTTCGGGTCGGGCAGATCAAAGCGACAGTTTTGAGCGATGGCGTGATCGGCGGCCCACCGACGGTCTATGCCAACGATGCTCCGGAGGCCGAGCTGCAGGAGGTCCTTCGCCGCGCTTTCCTTCCTACCGATCACATGACCCTGCAACTCAACACGCTGCTGCTCGAGGTCGGCGACAGGCGGATATTGCTTGACGCGGGAGCCGGGGCCACGATGGGACCGAATGCGGGGCGTGTGTTCGACAATCTCGCCGCCATCGGTCTCGATGCAGGCGATATCGACACGATCGTGGTGTCCCACACGCATCCTGATCACGTCGGCAATCTCAGCACTTCCGAAGGCAAAAAAGCGTTTCCCAAAGCCACCGTCTACGCACCCCGCGCAGACTGGGATTTTTTTGTGCGCAACGATCCCGATCTCTCCTATATGCCGGTACCAAGGGACTTTCGTGATCGGTTTGCAGCAGCGATCAAACGGAGTGTCGAGCCGATCGCAAAGGACATCGAGCTCTACGAGGCAGGTGCGGAAATCGTGCCGGGCCTCACCACGATCGCTGCGCCGGGACATACGCCTGGCATGGCAACATTCCTGGTCCATTCAGGAAACGACCAACTGCTCCTCACTGCGGACCTTGCCTACCACCCGGTCGTCAACATCGACCATCCATGGCGACCCGGACCTGACCGAGACAAGGATACCGCGCTCGCATCGCGCCGCCGCATATTCGATATGGCCGCGACCGATAAGCTCCTTGTTCTCGGGTTTCATTACCCGTTCCCGGGGCTCGGACGAATGCTCAAGACCGACATGGGTTACGCCTGGGTCCCGGCGGGCTGGCAGTTCTAATCAGATATCGACCTGGAGGTTTTCTCATGACCCGAACGACAATCGGTCGGCGGCGGCGCGTCAATGTCAGCAAATGGCGCCTAGTTGCCATGCCTAGCAAGGCTGCTGGTCCTCCACACCGAATTCAGGATTCTTTGTCCAGGTGCAAGTGGCATACTGCTTACAAGTTCAACGAGGACCGCGCCCAGACGACAAGCGTGCCGATGGTTCCAAGAACAGCGACTTGGCCGGGGCCCCCTAATCGGGCCTTGCTCGCTGCGCAGCGGTTTGCGTTGGAAAATATGCAAAAAAAAGCATTTCCGTACTCAAACAAAACGGAAATGCTCTCTTAATTTAGTGCGGAGCTATACTTGTCAGCTCCACACTGCTCGCACCTGAATTCGCGGTTATTCGTCTGATGTCGCCGGCGCGGCGTTCTCCAGCGAGGTGCGAATTTGATCGATCTTCCCGTTTGCGTCGCCAACCCCGAGAATGGTTTTGGCCTGGCTCAGAACCGCGGGACTGACTTCACCGGTTTTCGTTGCGGAAGCCAATGCGTCCTCCAGCGCCTCATCCCCCAACAGAGGGTCATCGGCCGCAGGCTCGATTCCGTTGTCGAGCTCATACTGGGCATAAGCCATGGCATAGGCGGCGATGGCGGTCATGCGCGGGTCCGACGTATGCATCAACGCCTTGTAGTTTCGCTTCAAGGAGTTCAGGCCCGCAAGTTGCGCCGACAGGTTCTTTTCTTTGGTGCTGACTTTTTTCTCGTCCGCCTTGTCGGACTTGGACTTGCTTGCCGCCTCAGTGGACTTGCCTTTCGCGCCTTGCGATTTGCCATGGGTTGAACCGCTACCTTGGCTGCTGCTGCCATGGTTGCCGCTGTTTCCACTGCCGCCGTGACCGCCGCCATTGCCCCCACCGTTGCCGCCACCGTTTCCACCGCTCTTTGCTTGTGCGGTCATGTCGATTCCGGCAATCGTTGCCGGGCTTGCTGCAAGAGCCAGCGAAAGCGCGGCCAAGGACGCTAGGGTTGCTATCCGCATTGTTTTCCTCCAAGTCGGGTCAAGCGCGGTGCAGATGCACGGCTTGAACAGATACGAGAGGTTAGACGGTGATCGCGCGTTGCACATCGGACCGAGGTCCGATGTCGGCACCGGCAATGGTCTTAGACGGCTTCGTATACTTAACGATTCCTGGTCGGAACGGCCGACGGGACGGGAAGCCGGGAGACCGAGGAGCCGAGGCGTAACTTCGAGATTTCAGATGTTTAATTTGCTCCCGGGACCGGGCAGTCCAGGTCCCCGTCATTGCACTTCAGGTAAACCTTGAGCGCTTCCGTGCGGCTTTGAGTCAGGCGGTCGTGGCACGAACTGTTGACGAACGGATAGGCGGTGCCACCCTGGACGGTCGAGCTTTGGAAATTGCACTCGGCATCACGGAATGCAATCCATGCCTTCTGGGTCGCTACGAGAAGCTTGGTGGTGTCGGCATCATCCTTCAGCCGACCTTCGATCTCCTTGTAGACCCTGTTCATCTCCGCATCCGACTTCTTCAGGGATTCAGCAGCGCAGATGTTCATGTCTGACTGATTTGTCTTATCGCCGCAGTTATCATCTGCAAATGCGAACGTTGACGTCGTCAGGACCAAAGTGGCGGACAGCAACAAAGCTCTCATAATGGACCTCTTTCCGATTGAATGGATATCCAAACACCGCATGCCCCGTTGCTGGTATTAACCCCATTTCTGCTCCCTGCCATCAAGTCGACGTCATCTCACCATTCATTTGCATGGGTCGGTGACGGTGTCATTACCTTGGGTACGCCTTGCTGAGCGAGCACGATACATTCCAGGCTTGCAGTCCATTTTCGGTAAGCTATCTCGGCCATACCTTGGCATAACTGGAAACAGCTCGCCGATCCGGGAGCCGCGGGCCTGTTATCGAAAACATGTCGACTTGATGCAGGACGCCTCGCTGGGTTTTGCGAGAGCGTTAAATGGCATTCAATAGAGAGTCACGCCAGGCGCAAATCGACAAGCGGGTGTAACTTCTTGAGATTCGGCAGCGATTTCGCTTGCCAAGGATATTGGCTGGTGCCTTTGACGACGAGCAGGAGGTCGCCCATCTTTCTGGCTTCAATCGTCAGCTTGGCCAGGAGATTTATGCCAGAGGAATTGAGGAACTCGAGACCCGTCAGGTTGAACGTCACCTGTTTGTGCCCCTCATGGAGCAGGCCTGATATCAATGAGTAAATGGGCGCATAGGCGTCCGGTCCCGCCAGCCGGAATACGCCATCGAAATAGACCTCGTTTTTCTCAGCCCATACGCGGAAATTTTCGTCGCTGATTTCCATTCTTCGCTCACAGATTGGAGGAGGGCGGCATCGCCACTGCAGCAGTCGTCGTCAGTATGACACGCTGGTCATTATTCCCTTCGAATGCCCATGCCATTTTTGCATCGTAATCGCTCAGAAGGGTCAGCAACCCCAAGCCCGAACCGCTTTCTGCCGATATGGCATTGGTTTCGATTTGCTCAAGAAGAAGTTCGCCAGGGTCCCTCGATTGAAGGCGATGCAGCAGTTGCTGAAAGCGAGAAGATGTCACGCCATCGATCGTGTTCTTCACCCTTATTAAAAAAGTACCGTCGAATATGCCGGCTTCAATGAGGATCTCCCCAGGCTGTCGAAACTTAACGGCATTTTCGATCAACTCATTGGTGAGATATCCGATGTCATGATGCGCCTGCACATAGTCTTTTCTTGAACGTGAATAGGGCAGAGCCATGACCTCCGCTATAAAGTCGGACGTCATTCCTGAGTGCTTCCATCCAAGCTGAAGCGGTCCGTCGCTTAACGTGAGACGCGTGCTTGAATCCAAGCTTATGCCCGCCAGAGATTCCATACCATATACCGTTGGCGTCATGTCTCACCTATGTCGCACTGCGAGAAGCGTGATGTCGTCGTAAATCTTCTGCGATCCGATGAAGAGCATTAATGTCGCTATAATTCCGGCAACGACTTTCTCAGCGCTCTGGTCCTTCAAGCGCAGTGCTTCGCGGCACAGACGTTCGATGCCAAACAGTTCTCCAGCGTCGTTTTCGGCTTCTGTTACGCCGTCGGTATGCAGCAGTATGAGGTCGCCTGTCTCGAAGCTTATTTCGCGGGTTTTAATGAAGGCAGAAATATCGGCTTCCAGCCCGATCGGTATACCCAAATCCATGGTGTCTATGCGCTCGACCTCGCCGTTCGCCCGCACGACGACAACTTCCTCGTGTTGTCCCGACAGGATCATCTCTTTGCCGTCGTAGTCAAGAAACGCCAGAGTGAGATGTTTGTCGATTTTAGTTCTCACGATATTTTTGAACAGGGCGCTGTTCAGGTCTGTGAGAAATTTGACGGCGTCGGTGTTTCCGGCTTCCTGCAGGGCGCGGGCGACGGACTGAACCATCAGCATCAACACGCCGCTTTCGAGCCCGTGTCCGGTGACGTCGCCGATGCCAATCTTCAACCGGCTTCCGTTCTTCAATACGTCGTAATAATCGCCGCCGACTTCTTCTGCAGGTCTCATATAGGCTGCGATCTCAAGGGCCTGAAACTCCTCAAGTTCCTGGTGCAGCGGAAGAACCATGAGCTGGATCCTCTCGGCGACGGCGAGTTCCGTTCCGAGACGTCGATTTTCTCGCTGGAGCTGTGCGTTCAGCGTCGAAATCTCTTCCTTTGCATCTTCGATTTGAGCTGTTCGCTCTTCGACAAGCTGCTCGAGATTTTCCGTGTGATAGCTGATCTGTTCGGCCATCCGGTTGAATGCTTCACCAGCCTCGCCGACCTCATCTCTGCTTGTTATGGCCACCCTGACCGAATAATCCTTCGCCTGAATCCGTCTGGCGGCATCTGCAAGTGCACTGATTCCGCTCGTTATTCGTTTCGAAGCCGCAATTACTGCTATAGCCACAACAAGCAGTGACATTAGGATCGCCAGTATTTGGTAGAGCACGATCCGGTTGGTAGCTTCCGAAATTTTGGCTTGGGCCGCATAGAGGGAGGCCTGGATTTCTCGTTCAGGCACAACCACCCCCAGCAACATCGCCTCTTGCCGAACCGGGCCACTGACCCAGAGATTGGTCGCCGGCAGTTTCTTGACGATAGCGATATAGGGGACCTCGTTGCCGTCCTGCTGCAACAGCAGGTGCTGAATGCCCTGTTCTCGGTCAAGAGCCAGTTTGGCGATGGCAGGCTGGGAGCTTCCCTTCAGGGAGCGCTCCAGGCCGGTCAAGGCGCCGGCTCCGCTCGCATCGCTTGCAGAACGCAGACCGAGGGTTTTTTCTCCTGTGCTGTTGATCGCCACAACGTTTCCGTCGGACATTGCGAGAAATCCAAAGCCGGACTGGGCCACTTTCACATTCTCAACAATCTGCGCGAGCTGGTCGAGTGTGATGTCCGCGCCAGCCGTCCCGGCGACATCCTGCCGGTCGGCTGTCCACAATGGATGAAAGAAACTGACGATCAGCTTTCCGGTAATGGCATCGGTATATGGAGCGGTCTGCGTGATATCGTCGGCGACCGGCCGCGTTTTCGTGTCCTTGGCCCAGTTCTGCCAGGACTCGTAAAGCCCGGGGAAAAAGAAGTCCCAGAAATCGGCTTCGTTGTGCCCCGAATAAAGGCGATCGAAGGTCTGAGCCTGGTCGGTGTAGGGGGCCGTCCTGAAGATTGGCCGTTCTTTCGGTCCGATGTAGTACATCTGCAGCTTAGAAGCGCCGTGCTGCAGCAGGCTCGGCGCAACGATGTCGAGAACCGCGCTCGTCTCTAGATCGCGCTGGATGTCGGGTTTCGGCCGATGGTCAGGTCCGAGCAAGTAACCCCAGACGCTCACAACCGAAGCGGAGCCGGGCAGGTTCTGAGACCATTTTCCCTTCTCGTCGTAAACAAGGCTGACGCTGCCAGGCGATGTGCGCGCGATCGCCGCGCCGACATCGGAATTACGCTCGGGATCGTCGATTTGCGCCTGGAGCACACCTGCCAGGGTGCCGACGTCGCTATGAACCTGCCGCAGGAGCAAACTCACCTGGGCTGCGGTGGAATCGGCATATGTGCGGATGTATTCCTGGCTTGCTGCTTCCAGACCCTGTCCGACTTCGAGGGTGGCGTCGCGCGACAGCCTCTGAACATTCCAAAGTGCCAGTCCACCGCTGACCAGCAGATCAAAGAGGACAGCGCCGCCGACGACCAAAATGAACTTTGCCCGAAATGAGCCTAATCTTGCCGGCCTCTTCGATGATCTCTCGTCCATCACAGCGGCTTTCGGCCGGAAGCTGCCCAGATCGGCCAGCCTGCATAACCCTTGGGATGAAGAGCAGCAAAGACATGATCCTTGAATCCCTGCCGGAACCTGCGAATGAAATCTGATGAGTCGCCCCGTCTGACGGCCATCTCGCCCGCATAGACATTTTCCCAAGCTTCGATCATGTCTGCAAAGTCTTGTGGATCCCCGTCAAGATTCGTGACCATAAAGCAATCGACCTTGATGTTATCGAAACCGGCGTCGGCGAGGAGATGGCGGCTTTTCGGCCCCATCTCGACATCCATGTCGAAGTACCTGAACAGTTTGGCGACTTCTTCGTAAGTCCATCTTATTGTTTCAGCATGTGGCTCGCCCAGACAATGCGAGTTTTTTTCGTTGGTGATGTAGACACGGCCGCCAGGCTTGCAGATGCGGTAAAGCTCCCTGAGCAGCATCTCGGGACGGTCGAAAATCTGCAGCGAATGTCGGCAGGTCACAAAGTCAAACTGATTGTCTCGCAGCAGCATTTGGGAAGCGTCGCCATAGGTATACTCTATCCCCTGCAGATCGAAGTCGGCCGCGACCCTGCGAGCATATTCGAGGCTGCGCGAGGAATGATCCAGCGCGACAAGGCGTGCCGGTTTAAATTCCCTCTGAACCAAAGCCGCGAAATCACCAATTCCGCAACAGATATCCGCGATGACAAGACCGCTGCGCAGGCCGTGGCGAGGCAACAGTTCGCGTTCGTGCCTCCATGTCATTTTCGTCTGGGTGCGCAGAATGGGGATGAAAGTCTCATCCTCGACAAAGCTCTGGCCCGGATAAAATGCCGAATCGTAAACTTCAACCGACAAGTTTGGTTGTGATGCCGCCAGCGTCTCGAACAAAGAGGTCGACCATGCCACCACGCTCGACGTGATGATGACGATCTTCCGTTCCGGCCTGGTCCGGCAGCTTGCCGTGAGGACATCGGCCAGGATGGAGAAGGCAGTCATGTTGATGTGCGTCAGGCGTTTGACATTGACGTAGATGACCCCGCTATATTTTTCCAAACTTTGCTGCACCAGCTTGAGGGCATCGGCAATTTCAGCGGCACTTTCAGGCCGCATCTTGCCCGACAGCAACAGCTCCTGATTTGTCGGATCAAAATGAGCAGTGAAGGGTAGGGGAAGCAGGCTCATTGGAAGTCCTCGGTCGAGGGGAAATCCGCAATGATTTGAATCCCTTGTCCGCCGTCTTTCTCAATTCGGATCGTGGCGCGGAATATTGCTGCCAAATCACTAAGCAAAACCGTCTCGTCGGATTTCATCACCACGTATCCAGAGCCGGCGCCGGGGACAGGCTGGTGTTCGCTTGCTCTCGCATTCGTGTGCTCTCGGCTAGATACTTCCTCGCACGGAAACGTAATTCTCAGCCGATTGAATGTCGCATTCCGGTAGAGACTGAAACTGATCCTTCCCAGCTCGCTCGTCGAACGGAAAGCAAGTTCGATGAGCTCGTTCGTCGCGACGGAAAGAAAATTGGAATATCGAGCGGGATCGCTGTGACCTTGGCCGAGGATGTCTGAGAGATATTCGGTAATCTTGTCGCAAAACTGCCATCGGGATTTGAACATCGCAACGTTCAGTTCCAGCGATACCATCGGCGCAAATGCATGGTCATCGAAGCTAGCTGCTTCCTGTTCCAATACACCCTCCCTTCTTTTGCCTGGGCGTCAGGTTGATCATGCGATAGCTAAAGGCACGGCGAAAATCGGTTGTTCACTGTGGTAGCGCGGGGCTTACGGATGTTTCCGCCCGGGTGATGAATTCGCCAATCGCCTGGACCGGAAGCGGTCTGCTAATCAAATAACCTTGAAGTCTGTCGCAGCCCACACTGCGCAACCATTCCGCCTGACCTAGCGTTTCAACCCCTTCGGCTGTCACCTGCATGTCGAGGTCATGTGCGAGGTTAACGATGCAGCGGACGATTGCCTGGCTTTTCAGATCGCTTTCGAGGTCGGTGATAAAGTATTTGTCGATTTTGATCGTGTCGAAAGGGAATGTCTTCAGATAGCTGAGCGAAGAATATTCGGTGCCGAAATCATCAAGCGAGATTCGTATTCCTAACACGTTGAGCGTATTCAGTGTGTCGATATTGTTGACGGTCCGCTCAAGGAGCACGCTTTCGGTTATCTCAAGCTCCAGACGGTCTGGCGGCAACCCGATCAGATCCAGCGTCTGGGATACCCGATCAGTGAGGCCGCTTGTCAAGAATTCAGCCGCGGACAAATTGACCGCGACGATGTAGTTCTGCGGCCACTTCATTGCCTCGCGACATGCCTGCTCCAAAACCCATGCACCTATTTCCGGCATTATTCCATCGGCCTCGGCCATCGGAATAAATGCCGTTGGTGGGATTTTTCCAAGGAGAGGGTGGTGCCATCTGAGCAACGCTTCGAAGCCGACAATGCTGCCGCCCTCGGCGATGGGTTGGTACTCAATAAAGAATTGTTGCTGGACCAGGGCCATGCGAAGGCTGCGGCGCAGCAGTTCGCGTTGTTCCAGCAACTCAAGCATTGAGGGATCAAACGGTCTTGCCCGACCGCGCCCGTCCTTCTTCGCGGCGTAGAGTGCGACGTCGGACGCCTTCATCAGCTGCTCCGGAGTTGTACCGTCCGGTGGAGCAGCAGATATGCCGATACTAGCACCGACAAATAGCGCGATGCCATCGATCGTGAAGGGCTTTTTGAATGCATCAACCAAAGCTTCTGCTAACTGGTGTCCTTTGGCGGGATGTCCCAGGCCCCGTGATATGACGGTGAATTCGTCACCCGCCAGTCGATAGGCTCTGTCGTCCCTGGTAAGGCACTCTTGAATGCGGCTTGCAGCGAGCTGAAGAAGCTTGTCGCCAGCCGGATGCCCAAGCGTGTCGTTAACAGGTTTGAAATCGTCAAGATCGAGTTGCATCAGGGACAGAGTCTCGTCCGAGCCCGCTGTCTCCCGTAACAACACAGCGAGGTCCTCGCTGAACTGGCGTCGGTTCGGCAGTCCAGTGAGCGGATCGTGGGTCGCCAGATGCAAAAGGGTCGCGCGCTCATCGTCGATAGTCTCCTCGGACCGAACCACGGCAAACAGATCTCCGATCCGATAGATCGTCAGTCCGTGCGACGCGGGCGTGCCAAGATCCCCCGATATTTGCAAGGGTTGGGCACTGTCACCCAATGAACGGAGGGCGAGTGTAATCGCCGATTTGTCCAATTCAGGAAAATGCTCCCAAAACGACGCTGCTGGTTTGACAGCAGCCGGCAGCTCATTGCCGAGCAAATTCTCGACGGGATTGAAATCGCGGTCAAAGAACAAAAGCCGGTCGATTAAGTTCGAAGCTTTTGCCTCTGTTTGTCCGAGCGCCGAGGGGGCCGCACGAATTTTCCGCATGTCCGAGGCTCTCCCTAGTCGCATGTCATAACCAGATATCGTAGCAAATTAGTTCCAACACAACTTGTGCACGCCAAGATTTACATTAGGCATTTCTGATTAACAATCCCCAACTTCTGCCCAACTAGCGCACAGATGGGCTTATGCCACGCCTTTATTACCGCGACGCATTTGCATCCATCGTCTCGGCGGCGACCCCTTCGATGAGCTGCGGACGGGGATCTAAGCGCCCGATCCGCACTCCGTCATGAACCAGTCGATGAAGCGGCGCACCGGCTTTTTCGCCCAGCTGTTCGATATGACGTAATAGCCGTGGTTTTCTGCCGTCGCGACGCCGGAAAGCACCAGCAGATCGCCGCGTTCGATCTCGCGGCGAAACACCTCGACGGGGCAGAGCGCCACACCGTGGCCGGCGATTACGGCCGTCGCCAGCATGTTGAAATCCTGGAATATCGGGCCTCGAAGCGGCTCCGGCGCTTTCTGGCCGGCCTTGCGGAACCATTCCTTCCAGCCATCGACGGATTCGTCGTGCAGCAGATCGGCGCCGGCGAGCGAGACATCGCCGATCGTCCAGTTGCGTTTGGCAAGATAATGGCGGCTGGCGACAGGCTGGTTGCGGCGGGAGAAGAGCAGGCGGCTTTCCCTGCCGCTCAGGTCCTCGCCCATGGTGATCAGCACGTCGAGGCTCTCGTCGTCGAAGCGTTCTTCAGCGCGGGCATAGACGATCCTGACGTCGAGATCGGGGGCGCTATCCTGGAAGGAGGGCAGGGCCGGGACGAGCCAGCGCGATGCGATCGAAGGAATGCAGCCGACGGTGATGGCCCGCATGTCGTGATCGCGCCGCATATTGCCGGTCGCATGCGCAATGGCGGCCAGCGATCCGGAGACGGCCCGGTAATATTCGCTGCCGGCTGCGGTCAGCGCAATGCCGCGGCCTGACTTCTGCAACAGCTTGCGGCCGAGCCAGGTCTCCAAATGCTTGATCTGGTGACTGATCGCCGCATGGGTGACGTGCAGCTCGTCGCCCGCTTTCGAAAGGCTCATCAGGCGGGCCGTGGCATCGAAAGCGCGCAAGGCATTTAGCGGCGGCAGCTGCATTTGTAAAATTTCCTCACAGATGACGCAGGAAACATCATTTGAAAATTACAACCATTTCAATAGCTAATTGTTGCGGGCGATGAAAATGAATCATCGCGACATCATCAATAATTTATCAGGAGAATCAGCGATGTTCGTGAGGAATCTAAAGGACGTGGAACTCACCGAGCGTTTCGTCGACTGGGGCAACGGCACGAGCCACCGCCTGCTGACCAAAGACGACGGCATGGGTTTTACGGTGTGCCATACCGTCGTTCGCGCCAATAGCGAGACCCTGCTTCAATACCGCAATCACCTGGAAGCCTGTTACTGCATCAAGGGCGAGGGCGAAGTGGAGGATATGGACGGCAACGTCTTTCCGATCCGCGCCGGCGATATCTATGTGCTCGACAAACACGACCGGCATTATCTGCGCGGCGGCAAGGATCAGGATCTCATTCTCGTCAGCATCTTCAACCCGCCACTGACAGGCACCGAACGGCACGACCTGAACAACAAGAGCGGGTCGCAACACTGAACCAGAGCACCATGCCGAAAAGTGTGAGCGATTTTCGGACGACATCCTGTTCCAGCCGATCTCTTCGTCGACTGCCGAGATGGACAGCAGGGCCCGGCAAATGGCGGGCACTGCTGCCTATTCGTAGCGACTTAGTACGGCCCGCGCAGCCTATTGCTGCGGCTGCTGCTGGCCCTGCTGCGGCTGCTGTTGCTGGCCCGGCGGCGGCGTACCGATCTTTTCCAGTACCTTCTTGGCCAGAGCCGGGTCGCTCTGCGCGGCCGTCAGGATCGACGAATATTCTTCGACGGAGATGTCGGGAGAGGCTTGGACGGTATCGACCATCTGCTTCTTGGCTTCTTCCTGCAACTGCTGCTTGGCAGCCTCGTCTTTCGTCGCGCCGATCTTGGCCGAATATTCCTGTCTCACCTTGTCGACCTGGAGATAGGCAACGGCGAAGGCCTCGATTTTCTGGTCGCTGACGGGCGCGCTCGCACCGTTGCCGCCGGGCTGTTCCTGCATCGGCGGCTGTGCAGGCTGCTGTTGCGCCTGGGCCATGTCGACAGCGGATGCCGGGCTGAAAGCAAGCAGACTGAAGACTGCCGCGCTCAATGTTGCGACAGATGTGTAGCGAGTGATCATATTCATTCCTCTTCAAGTGCATGATTTGATCGGCAGCAAGACCGCCTCGGTCGATCGCTCAGCCGCTCGAAGGCCGGGCGAGGTCACGACGATGGAACCTTTAAGAGGGCACGGTGCGGCGGTAACGGGGCGATTTTCTGACGATTGAGCGGCGGCTTTGTGATCGCCGGCCTATTGGCACGTGCGGAAAATTCAAGTCATTGCCGCTGTGATACCCGACTTTCGACGGCGTTCATCGCCTATCTGGATGCAGAAATGCCGCCAGGAACGTGGCGACGGCCGCCTCGGCGTGTCGGTAGATCTGCTGCTTGGTCGGAATGGCCGCATCGCCCAGCATCATGACCCGGTTGACGGGGTCGGCCATCACCAGCCAGTTGAACTGTGATGCGGCCACCATTGCATCGGAGAACTGCAGCAGCTTCTTGCTGGCCAATTGTTCGAAAGCGCTGCCCATGACCTCGAGCGCCCGTGCAGGGCCGCGCGCGTAAAGCAGCTTGGCGAGTTCCGGGAAGCGTTGCGCCTCCGCAATCACGAGCCGGCGCAATTGCATCAGCCCGGGCGTCAGGACGATGGTGAGCTGGCGGATGGCGTAGTCAAGGAGATAGGCTTCCAGCTGAGCGCGGTTCTCCACCTGGGGGAGGCCGGTGTGAACGGCGATATCTGCTTCTCCCATCATCTGGGTGAGTACCGCGACGAACAGCGCCTCCTTGCTGGAGAAGTGCTTGTAGACCGTTTGCTTGGACACGCCGGACCGGCTGGCGATCTCGTCCATGCTGGCTCCGGCATAACCGGTGTTCAGAAAGACTTCGGCCGCGGCACCGACGATCGCCGCCTGTTTGCGCTCCGAACGAGTGCCGGCCCGCCCCTGGGCCAGGTCGGCTTTCATACCCGGTATCAACATTCTCGATCTCCGCTCCAACTCTACTTGACACGATCAAACTGAACCGTCTAGTTCTTACAACGGAACTATACGGTCTAGTTTGGTTTTGCGGCTATCCAGCGATCCTCAACAGCGAGCGATGTCATGAACGACAAGATAACCCATCTAACGTGTGCCTGCGGAACCTTTCACCTCGACGTGCGCGGCGCCCCGATCATCAGCGTGGAATGCCACTGCAAGAGCTGCAGCGACGCAGCCGGAAGGCTGGAGTCGCTTCCCTTGCCGGAGGCGATCCGGACGATCCATGGCGGTACGCGCTACGTGCTTTATCGCAAGGATCGGATCAGCCTTTTGGCCGGAACCGAAAACCTGAGAGAGTTCCGCCTCGGCCCCAACGCTTCAACGCGACGTGTCCTGGCATCCTGCTGCAACACGCCCATTTTTCTGGAGTTCAAGGGTGGTCACTGGCTTAGCCTCTACGGCAATCTCTGGAAGCAGGACGAGCTTCCACCCCTCCAATTGCGCACGATGACCCAGAATGCGCTCGATCGCGCGCGCGTGCCCGATGACGTGCCTTCCGGCGCACTGGCGACGGCCGGCTTCTATGGCAGACTTCTCACGGCGTGGATTGCGATGGGTTTCAAAGTCCCCGACATCGCTGTCAAAGGAGCTATCGATGCCTGACGACGAAAAAATCCTCATCGAAAGCATAACGCGAGGAGATCGAGCCGGGGGTCCAGATGTTCACCCGGCGCCGGCTGACCTGGGCAAGGCTCGATCTTCCGCAGTTCGGGATGCCGGGTTGAACCACGACACTCCAAGAAATTTTTTCTTGAAGAAAAGTTCGATCCGGTGTCGGATCGGCCAAGCCTCACCCGTCCTAGGTTCGTCCATTCCGTCCATTCAAAAGGATCACGACCATGCCGAGTACCATACGCCTGCACCGTGTTCTGGCGACCAGCCCGGAGAAAGTCTATCGCGCATTCCTGGAGGCGGACGCGCTTGCCAAGTGGCTTCCGCCGAACGGCTTCCTCTGCACCGTGCATCATTCGGAGCCGGTTGTCGGCGGCACGTTCAGAATGTCCTTCCGCAACTTCACGACGGGCAATAGCCACGCCTTCGGCGGCGAATATCTCGAGCTCGTCCCCGGCGAACGTCTGCGCTACACCGACAAATTCGAGGACCCCAACCTGCCCGGCGAAATGGAAGTCACCGTGACGCTGAAGAAGGTTTCGGTCGGCACCGAGGTGGATATCGTGCAGGCAGGCGTGCCTGACGTCATTCCGCCCGAAGCTTGTTATCTCGGCTGGCAGGAGTCGCTGCGAAACCTCGCGAGAGTCGTCGAACCCGACATCCAGGAATAGCAAAAGATCGCGCCGGATTGCGACGATCCGGCTGAGATCATCTGATGCCGCGTTTGGCCAGGGCGTTGCGGGCGGCCGCAGCGCCCCAGTCGTCGGAAAGGTCCTGCCCTTCGATTTCGGCTTCGGCGATCGGGGTCGCCCGGATCAGCGGTACGGCGCCGAAAGGCAGGCCGTCGATCCGGCCTGCGTCGCGACTCAGCATGATGCGGGTCATGGGGCGGTAATCCTCGGTCAGCCGGCAGAACAGGATGGCGCCGTGCTTCTCGACATCGCGGGCGACACGATAACCGTCTGCCACGAGGTCGCCGATGTTGATCAACAGGTTCGCCCAGTTTTCGATCCCGGCCGCATCCAGTGTCGCGGCGTCGAATTCCATGAAAAGTTCGCATTCGACGCCGTTTTCCGGTTCGGATATGCCGGCCCAGGGGGTCGACAGCCCGTCGGTGGCAAGTGTCAGCCTTCCCGGCGCATGGATGGCGAGGATGCGGCGATGCGGGCCGAACCATTTTGTCTGGGCGTGAATATTGGCCGTTCCGCGCTCGACGGCGAAGTCCTCCTGCAGCGTGCCGCGGCTCTGCCAGAAGGCGCGCCGCGCGGCGGCAGCGGTCTCGTAGATCGGGTCGTCGGGGCCGCGCGGCACGATCGTCTGGTCATAACTGGTTTCGAGCGTGATCTTCGCCTGCATGAAGGGAAATTTCGGCTTCTTCCAGCGGATCACCACCTTGTTGAAACGCGGCACCTCTGAGGCTTCGAGCTTTTCGACGACATTCGCGATGATGTCGAGCGGATGTCTGGAATCCTCCGGGACATGCTTTCCCTCGGCATCGAGGTAGCCGCCTGTCCGGGAGGAGTGCCCTGCCTGCATCGTGGTGGCGGTCCAATCGCCACTGACCGCGCCTGCCGGCGCCTTTCCGAGAGCCGGGGCAAGTTCCCGGATCGCATCGTCAATCGAATAGGATGTCACGTCGCCCCTCCGCCTTCGCCCAAAGATCGTATCCCGCGGCCGCTCGGCCGCGAGCAGAAGCTAGCGCGGAGGCGTCGCCGATCAATAGCGGCTGGATCGATCGGCGCGGGCAGGGTGGGTGCCGGACTTTACGGGAATTGCTCTACGCGCCGCAGAGCCTTCTGAATGCTCTCATGGCGGCGGTGGCGCGCGCGCGGATATCCTCGTCCGGCGGTTCGGGCAGCGTGCGGTTCACTCGCCTGATCTGCAGATCGCCGATCAGCAGGCTCAGAAACCATTCGGCTGCCACACTTGCGGATGGCGCCGCGAGCGCTGCCGTTTCAAGGCCGCGGCCGACCAGCTTCTCGATCAGCGGAAAGATGCTATCGCGGCCGGCGGCGGCGATCGTCGCTCCCAGTTCGCCGCTTTCGTCGGCGGCGGCGGCCCGGTTCAGGGAGATCGCCTTGTCGCCGAGCAGCATCGAAAGCAGGATCGGCGCGACGTGCCCGAGGGTTTCCAGGGGATCCACATCGTCTGCTATCGCCGTATTGAGCTCCGCTTTCGTCGCCCTCGCATTGCTTTCGACCATCGTCTTGAAGAGGCCATTCTTGTCGCCGTACCAGCGATAGAGCGTTTCATTGGAGGCTTTCGCCGCCTTGGCGATGTCGAGCATCGACGTGCTGCGGTAGCCTCTTTCCTTCAGAAGCTCGTAGGCCGCTGTCTCGATCTCGGCTTGACGCCTGGTTTTCGTGTCTTCCCGCATTCCGGCCACTCGCATCGTCTTGACGATAATCGTACAATGTTATACGCCTGTGTAAATGCGTACAAAATAATACGGTACGGAGAAAAGCGATGCGCAGCACTGTTCTGGGACTGTCGGTAACATCGGTCGTCTTCTCAGGCGCGATCTTCGGCTTCTTCTACGCCTGGGTCTGTTCGACGATGTGGGGGCTCGATCGGGCCGACCCGCGGGTGGCGATCGCAGCGATGCAGGCGATGAATGCGTCGGTCCGCAACGCGGTGTTTTTCCCGGCCTTCTTCCTGACGCCCGCCGTTCTCGGGCTGACTGCCGCAGCTGCGCATTTCAGCGGCCGCGGAGCGGCGGCTTTCTGGTTCTGCGCGGCGGCGGCCATCTATCTGGCTTTCGGGCTGATGCTCACATTGATGGTCAACGTGCCGATGAACGAGGCACTGGCCGCGACTGCCGTTCCTGGCGACATCGCGGCGGCGCGGGATATCTGGCGGGACTATTCGCAGCGATGGCAGGTCTGGAACCAGGTGAGGGCGCTGGCTTCCGGAATAGCCCTGGCACTTGCAGCTTTGGGAGTGTCAAGGCTATGACGCTTCGGGGTTGACCCGAGGGATGTCACAGGCATCCAGCCACGGCGCGTCTGCGCCGTGAATGAAGTAATCCGCAAAAGGATTCTTTCGCGTGGCGGCGGAAACAACTCAGTTGCTTCCGTCATTCGGCCGCGCTTTGGCGCTGTCGTTGGTGGTTGACGAGACGGTTTTTCCGTCCGGTTGCTGCCCGAAATAGGTGCCGCCGAGATGGCCGCCGGCGCTGGTGTTCTTGACCTGCTGTTCGGCGCGTTTCTGAAGTTGACGAACGTTGGTCTTGCTCATTTTCGGCTCCATGTTTGAAGTGGACCAATGGTCAACCGATGGCGGACGACACTGTTCCATATTTTCTGCAGAAACCCATCGCCTCGCGGCCAGTTTATCCGCCATGAGATTCCTTGCCGTCATCATAACGGGCCTGGCGTTCGCAGCACCTGCGGCGCACGCCTTCGCGCTCTTAAACAAGATCGGGATGGCGAAGGCGGACTATTTCATTGCGCAACAGGCTTACACCGGATGGTGGGTCGTCGGTCTCCTCTTACCGCTGGCGCTTCTGGCGAATATCGGTAATGCCGTGGCACTCAGGGCTGATGGAACCGCCATGATGCTGTCGGTCGCGGCAGCGGCGCTGATCGCGCTCAACCTCGTCATCTTCATGGTCTTCACCCAGCCGGCAAACGCGGCGACGGAGAACTGGACCGTGCAGCCAGAAAATTGGGAAAGCCTTCGCGCCCAATGGGAATATTCGCACGCGGTCAATGCCGCAGTCACCTTGCTTGCCTTCTGCTGCGCAACGCTCGCCTCGCTACGGTAAGCCGCTTTACGCGAAAGTGTCGCCGCGGGAACAGTTGATGATCTTTTCGGTTTTCCTTGTTTCCAACCAAGGAGGAACAACGATGGGCATGACGACACCGAAAGACGGCGCCCCCGGCACGACCGACCAGTCGCCCCGCTGGGAAGGCCCGAAGGGAAATAAGCCTCGTGGCTACATGAAGGCCAAGGACGATCCGGATCGCGACCGCGACGCGCATGGCGAAAACAATCGCGACCCGGAGACCAGAGATCTCGGCGATGCGCTGAAGCAGAAGGGCGATTGACATGCCCAATCCCGAGAAAGACGCGGCCGGCCAGTTCGCCAAGTCGCGGGCCGACCGGAAGAGCAGCGGCGTCGCCAGCGCCAAGCCGACCGTGATCTCCGGCTCCGAGGATGCGACGGTTAACAAGAACCCGCCTGGCAAGAAGAAGCCCGAGAAGGACTGGGACATCAACTATGACCCGGCGGATATGAACGAGGGCCGAATGCGGTAGTGAGCTGCGCGCCCCTGATTCCAGATGGGCGAGCCCACCTCGTCCTTCGAGGCCCCTGCGGGGCAAGGATGAGGTCCTCTCTGGCGGCCAGTATCCTCTAACGCCCGATATTGAGAACGGCATTCGCTACGGCCCTCATCCTGAGGCGCGCAGCCCGCAGGGCGGAGCCTCGAAGGACGCGCTCCAACGCTGCTTCTTGCATTCCGTCGAGTGTCGGCGAACCCGGCTCGTCCTTCAAGGCCTGCAGGTCTCCTCAGCAAGGATGAGGCTCTCTCAAAAATAGGCCGGGTGGTCGATATCGGCGAGCAGGCCGGGTTCCTGCGGCTGCCAGCCGAGCAGGGCGCGAGTGTGCTTGCTCGACGTGGGCACGTCGAAGCCGGCGAACATGGCGAACCAGCCGAAATGCTCGGCCGCTTCTTCCCGTGAGAGCGAGACGGCGGGCACATCGAGCCGCCGGCCGATGACCTCGGCGATCTGCCTGAAGGGAACTCCCTCTTCTGCGACTGCCAGGAACGGGCCGCCGACGGCGCCGCGCTCCAGCGCCAGGCGATAGACGCGGGCGGCATCGAGCCTGTGCACGGCCGGCCAGCGATTGGCCCCGTCGCCGATATAGGCGGAGACGCCCTTGCGCCGGGCCAAATCGATCAGGATCGGCACGAAGCCGTGGTCGCCGTGACCGTGCACCGAGGGCGGGAGCCGGACGGTGGAGGCGCGCACGCCGCGGGCGACAAGCGATACTGCGGTGATTTCGGAGGCACGGGGATAGGTTTCGGTCGAAGGCATGGGCGGATCCTTCTCGGTGCCGACACGGCCGGGGGCAAAGCCGAGGCCGGCTGTGACCAGCAGCGGACGATCGGAGCCTTGGAGGGCTTCGCCGAGCGCCTCGATGGCGCGTCGGTCGCCGGCGCAGTTCTCGGCGAATTTCGAGAAATCGTGGTTGAAAGCCGTATGGATCACGGCGTCTGCCTCAGCCGCACCGCTCTTCAGGCTTTCCAGATCGTCGAGCGTGCCGTGATGGGCTTCGGCGCCGGCAGCCGCCAGTTGATCCGCTCCCTTGTCCGAGCGGGTAAGGCCCAACACCTTGTGCCCGGCTGCGATCAGTTCATTGACGACGGCCGAGCCGACCCAGCCGGTGGCTCCAGTAACGAATACGCGCATGTGTTATCTCCGTTTTGCTGGAGACACATATCGGCTCTGCCTGTATCATGGTAAAGTAGTGACATTATCATGGTATAAAGGCTAACAGGATGGGTGAATTCGTTACCTCGGACAACCGGCTCGGTGCCTATCTGAAGGACCGCCGCGTCAGGCTCGATCCCGCCGCCTTCGGCTTTGCGGGAGAGAGGCGGCGAACGCCTGGCCTGCGGCGCGAGGAGGTGGCGGGCCGCGCTAATATCAGCCCCACGTGGTACACTTGGCTGGAGCAGGGCCGTGGCGGCGCGCCGTCTGCCGATGTGCTCGAAAGGATCTCTCGCGCGCTGATGCTGACTGATGTCGAGCGCGAGCATCTCTTCCTCATCGGCCTCGGCCGGCCGCCCGAGGTGCGCTACCACAAGCAAGAGGGCGTGACGCCGAGGTTGCAGGGCGTGCTCGATGCGCTGGACCCGAGCCCGGCGCTGATCCGCACCGCGATCTGGGACGTCGTCGGTTGGAACCGGGCGGCAACCGTGCTTCTGACCGATTACGGTGCGCTGCCGCCTGAGGAGCGCAATGCGCTGCGCTTCATCTTCCTCGATCCGCGCGTGCGCGCCGCCCAATACGACTGGGAAAGTGTCGCCCGCTTCGTCGTCGCCGCCTTCCGCGTGGACGCGGCCCGCGCCGGGGCTGCAGCCGAGGTCGAGCCTCTCGTCGACGAACTCTGCCGCAAAAGCCCCGAATTCCTGGCGATGTGGAGGGATAACGACGTGCGCACACACGGCGAAGGCGCCAAGCACATCCGCCACCCCATTCTCGGCCCACTCGCTTTCGAATATTCCGCCTTCCAGGTGGATGGGCGGCCGGATCTCAGCATGGTGGTCTACAACCCGGCGACGCCGGAGGATGCGGCAAAGATCAGGGAGCTGGCGGGCGTGAGCTGAGCGGGTGTGTGAAGGGCGGCCGTCAATACGATGCAGGATTCGACCGGCATTTACGTCGTCGGCCGCATCGATGATTCCACCTGGCAGGTCTCCAAGCTCGATCCGGACACGCTGAACCCGATCGAGTCCAAAACCTTCGCCGCTGGCGGGCTCGGCTACGGCTTTGCCGTCGACGGCACGTTCTTCTTCGGCGATTCCTCCGGCAGCGAGCATATCGGCACGGCATTCGATTTTGCGACCGGGGTCAAGACAACGGTTGACGTCAACATCGCCATACCGGGAGACGACTTGATCACCAACGTGGTCTATGACTCAGCGGCGGATAATCTCTACCTCACCAACACCGGGATCGACGAAATCTCCGTGGTGCACAACGTCTCGGACGTCCTGTTCGTCTAGAGCATGATGCCGAAAAGTGTGAGCGGTTTTCGGAAAGCACGATGCGAGGACGAGGCGTCTCTGGACGTCCGGCAGCAAGAGCGGCGGGCCGTGCGGAACATGGATGGCGGCTGACGCCTTCAGCCGGCCGCGTGGACCGGTTTCGGCCGATGATCTGGAACCATGATCCCGCCGTACTGTTTAACTGGAAGGCGCGGAAGCGCCGATAACGGGGATGCCGATTGCCGGCCAACCCGGTAATCACGATCGGCCTTTCGGTTCGCCTATGGAGGAACACGACATGCAAACGACCCGATCGAAGGAACTGGCGGAGGAATACCTGCGGCTTGGCGGCAAACGGCTGGCGAAGATCGATGACAATATCGTTAAAATCCGCCACTGGGAGGATGACACGCCGGAGGCCGAGGCCTTCTGGCAGAAGCACATTGAGCCGCTGGATGACAAGCGCCGCGTAGAGGTCGAAACGCACCTTCCCACGATCAACGACAGGTGATCGCGAATCAACGACCGGTGATCGCGGCGATTTCCCCGGAGCGCATGACATTGAAGCGCAACAGCGCCGCGCGTCTGAAAAGACGCGGCAGGCTGTCGTGCTCGGATATGTCGCGCCGCTGCGCTTACTGCAGCGTGCGCGTCTGGATCTGCTCGGCGGCGTGAGGCGCAGATGCGGGCAGCGGGCTGCCTTCCAGACCGGTCGCCACCACCGAGACACGGAACTTGCCGTCGAGGCTGCGGTCGAAGATCGCGCCGACGACGATATCGGCGTCTTCCTGCACTTCGTCACGAATGCGGCTTGCCGCCTCGTCCACTTCGAACAGCGTCATATCCGAACCGCCGGAAATCGAGATCAGCACGCCCCTGGCGCCCCGCATCGAGATATCGTCGAGAAGCGGGTTGGCAATCGCCGCTTCCGCCGCCTTCATCGCGCGGCTCTCACCGGAGGCTTCGCCAGTGCCCATCATGGCGCGGCCCATGCCTGACATGACCGACTTCACGTCGGCAAAATCGAGGTTGATCAGGCCTTCCTTGACGATCAGGTCGGTAATGCAGCCGACGCCCGCATAGAGCACGCGGTCGGCCGTCATGAAGGCATCGGCGAACGTCGTTTTTGCATCGGCGATGCGGAAGAGGTTCTGATTGGGAATGACGATGACCGTATCGGCTGCCTGGCGAAGCGCCTCGATGCCGATTTCCGCCATCCGCATGCGGCGGTTGCCTTCGAAGGTAAAGGGTTTGGTGACGACGCCGACCGTCAGGATGCCGGCGGCACGCGCGGCACGCGCGATGACAGGTGCAGCACCCGTGCCCGTTCCGCCGCCCATGCCGGCGGTGACGAAGCACATGTGCGAGCCGGCCAAGTGGTCCATGATCTCATCGAGCGACTCTTCGGCGGCCGCATGGCCGACCTCAGGCAGCGAACCGGCGCCGAGACCCTCCGTCACATTCGCACCAAGCTGGATGCGGCGCGTCGCCTTGGAGGTGGCCAGTACCTGAGCATCCGTGTTTGCGGCTACGAATTCGACGCCCGCCAGCTTTTCCGCGATCATATTGTTGATCGCATTGCCACCACCGCCGCCGACGCCGATGACTGTAATATGCGGCCGTAGTCCAGAAATGCCGCCCTTGGCGTCCGTCATCGCGCTCTCCTTTGATGCTTCGTTCATGCCCACCCTCATATGCGGACGGCGAATCGGGCGTCAGGATACGCGAGCAACAAGGCAGAGGCGAGGCGAAAGACGTCTCGGGGGCAGCGAACCTTTTCACATGTGACTATCGTTCTCGACAGGAATGCGTCCGCGATCGCCGCTCACCGAAGTGCGGCGATGTGGTCTTCGAGGGTGATCTCTCCGCGATTGGGCTCGCGCGGCAATTCGGGGCCGTCGAGCGTCGCCTCGGTCATGCGCGTGTAGGAGCGGGCGGCGGCAGGCGAGAAGCCGAGCTTGCGAAAGCTTTCTTCCAGCCGGTCGCGCGGCGTCGTAGCCAGGCTCACGGATCTTCCTACGACGGCAGAGAAGGCTGCGGCAACATCGGCGAAGCTGTATCGCTGGGGTCCCTCCACATACTCGATGCCGACATTGCTGACTGGGCCCGACAGACGCGCGGCCGCCGCCTTGCCGAGATCGGCGGGAGAAACCATCGGCAAGACGAAGTTGTCGGGGAAGGCGGTGGTGATCAGACCCGTGCGCGCTGGCTCCAGCAGCATATCGAAATTGGTATAATAGTAAGCCGCCCGGTTGATCGCCGTCGGAATGCCGCTTGCCTCAGCCAGGCGCTCGAACTCATACAGCACCGAGAGGTCACCGATGCCATCGCCTTGCCTGGCGCCATAGGTCGATTGCACCACGAGTTTTTCAAGGTCCGAATCCTTCAGTGCCGCGGCAATGCTTCGCGCAGTCTTCAGCTCTTCGGCGTTCGTATCGGTGGTGGGGTCTGCCGGCGGATTGAGGAGAAAGGCGCGCCTGCCTCTCTGGAAGACAGCCCTCAGTGCCGCGCTATCCAAGACATCAAGCGCCACGGCCTCGACATTGCCACCGTCGACCGCGCTCGCCTTCTGCTCACTATGGACGAGCGCGAATATCTTCTCGCCCGCGGGCCTCAGCGTTTCGATGACACGGGACCCGACATTTCCCCCTGCACCCAGAACGATGTACATGATTTCCACCCGGCAGTTGTTTCGCTGCAAAACGAAGTCTCGGTGCCGATGGTTCCTGTCACGTGGCGTAAAGCTGTCGTCAGCCGCCTGCCGACACATTTATGGTGGAAGCCGACCGAGCACATGGCCCCCTGGCGCGCCGATTTCGATCACAAGCGGTAACGGGGGTGAACCAAAGCCTCAGCGCGGTGTTTACAGACACGCCTCATAACTCCGAAAGGAACGCTTCCAATGCAAAGATTTCTGCTATCGGGCCTTGCCCTTGCAGCACTGGCCGGCACAACCTTCGCCCAGCAGCCGTCGGCTCCGCCATCCGCCGGGACTCCGCCCGCAGCGGCCGAACCCGGCTCGCCTCCTCCTCCGCCGTCTCCGTCCGCTCCTGATGACGATGAGCAGATGACGGACCGGCCGGATGCGCGGCCGGGAGATCGCCCCGATTACCGCTGGCATGGTCGGAGAGGCGACATGGGTTTCCGTGGTTTCCGTGGGCATCGCCCGCCACCGCCGTCCAAGGCAGCGCATTTCCGGATCGAGGATGGGAACACCCGGATCGATCTCAAATGCGCCGAGGACGAACCGATGAAGGCCTGCGCCGATCTCCTGCTCCAGGTTATAGACCGCCTGCAGGGGCAGGACTGATCATCCGCGCTTGAGGCGGGTGCCACACGATGATGCAACCGCCCGCGTCTTCTCGCGGGCGGTTTCAGTGTGACGCGAACGCCGCCTCGCTCTCCGGTCATGTCAGCCTTGTGCCGAGGCTCTGCGGCACCGGTTGCAGATGCTCGGGACAAGCCCGAGCATGACGGAAGGGGTTGCCGCGTCCTCTCACGCCTGTTGTTGGGTGTGCGGCATCCTCCAACATCCCTCATCCTGAGGTGCGGAGGCCAAAGGCCGGAGCCTCGAAGGACACGCCGCAACGCTGCTCCTTGCATCCATCCGATGCCGGCGCACCGAGAGACAAGAACGTTCGTGCTGTTGCATCGACCGATCGATGTCGTCGGTTCACTGCGTGACGCGGGCTGCCGAGGTTGCGGAGTAGCGGTCGCCGTGGATCTCGATGCCTGAGAAGACCGCATCGATCCCGGCCAGTTCCTCCGATGTGAAGGTGATGTCGGCGGCAGCGATATTCTCTTCCAGCCGGTGCAGCTTGGTGGTGCCGGGAATGGGGATGATCCAGGGCTTGAGCGCCATCAGCCAGGCGATGGCGATCTGGGCCGCGGTGGCGTTTTTTCGGGCGGCGATGGCCTCGATCGCATCGACCACCGGCTGGTTCGCCTTGCGGTTTTCGGCCGAGAGGCGCGGATTGGTGTGGCGGTGGTCGTTGCCGCCTTCGAAACTGGTGTTCTCGTCCATCTTGCCGGCGAGGAAGCCGCGGCCGAGCGGGCTGTAGGGCACGAAGCCGATGCCAAGTTCTTCGACGATGGGCAGGATTTCCCGCTCCGGATTGCGCCACCACAGCGAATATTCGCTTTGCAGGACGGTGACGGGCTGGACGGCATGGGCGCGGCGGATGGCTTCGCTTCCTGCTTCGGAGAGGCCGAAATGCAGCACTTTGCCGGCGCCGATCAGATCCTTGACCGTGCCTGCCACCTCTTCGATCGGTACCGCAGGGTCGACCCGATGCTGGTAGAAGATATCGATGCGATCGGTGCGAAGCCGCTTGAGGGCTTCTTCGATGACCACACGGATGCTTCCGGCCGGCTATCCAGGCCGACTTCCGGCCGGCCATCCCTGAAGCCGAATTTCGTCGCGATCACTACCTGATCGCGGATCGGCGCCAGCGCCTCGCCGACGAGTTCCTCGTTGGTGAACGGCCCGTAGGCTTCGGCAGTGTCGAAGAATGTGACACCCCGCTCATGCGCTGCCCGCAGGAGCGCGACGGCATCACCAGGCTCCATCGCCGGCCCGCGATGGTAGTTCAGCCCCATGCAGCCGAAGCCGATCGCCGAGACGTCAGGGCCTCTTTGGCCGAGCTTGCGCTTGATCATTTCAAGTCCTCCTTCCCAGATTTGATCCCAAGATAGGGCAAAGCCCGGCGGCGATTAGCCGGAGATATCGGCATGAACTTATGAGGTCCGCTCATGAATTTCCCGGATCGCTCGGAGAGGACGAACCGGGATCGGGTAAAAAGCTGAGGGGCTTGCGTTATGACGCCAGGCGAAACGCGCCGCTGCGCATAGCCTCGATCACCGCGCGCAACGTGTCTTCCCTCTCGTGCCCCTCCGTCGAGACCACATGTTGCTCGAACGGACCCAGTGACGAGAATTGCTGATGGAGCGCGGCAATAGGGCCGGGATCGGTCAGCGTGTCGCCGCCGCGCTCCCGGCAGCGCCGGATGGCGCCATCGAGCGGCGGACGCAGGACCACGTAGTGGAGGGGTGCCGCGATTTTCCGGAACGGTTCCAGGAACCACGGCCCGACGATGCCGTCCACGACGACGAAGTAGCCGCCGCCGGCATAGCCTGACGCCGCCTTCGTCAACACGTCGACGACAACGACATTCTGCTCATGCGCTTCCGGCAGATAGGGCGGGATCACGCCGTTCTTGATGAAATGCCAGAAGTCGTCGGAATGAAGATGGACCTTCGGCGAGCCGGGCTCGCTGGCGAGCGCCTCGGCCGTCGTGGTTTTCCCGGAGCCCGGCGGCCCGGTGAGAATGAGAACTTCGCCCGTGTGATCCATCGCGCGGCATTTTCGCACGAAGCAGCATCGTTTCGCAATTAGCCGATAGGGGGCGGCAATAGCCCGACCATGGTCCCTTTCGTTCTGAAGAGGCCGCTGAAACGGCAGCTACTCCGGCAGTCCCGCCATCCTGAGAGCCTCGATATATCGGCTGCGATCGTCCGGTCTTCGGAATGGTGGAAGTACGTCGGCGAGATTTGAAAGCCGGAGGGCGGGGTCCATCAGGCACAGGCGGGCGATCGTTTCGCGGGCTTGCACAAGCCGCCCCGCCATGGCCTGGCTCGCCGCCATCACGCGCATGGCGCTCGGGTAGTTCGGCTGGTGGTGTAGCGATTTTCCTGCCCAGGCGGCAGCGTCGTCGTAATGGCCGGCGCAAAAATGCGCGAGCCCGGTGTTAAGCTGCCAGGCAAAGAGGCGTGGATCCAAAGGGCTGAGGCGCATTGCAAGGGCTGCGTGTTCGACCGACTTATCGGGCTCGCCGAGGCAAGCCTTCACCCAGCTGCTGACGCCGAGCGCAGCCGCCAGGTTCGGGTTGAGGAAGAGTGCGCGATCGATGCAGGCTGCACTGTCGTCGAGGTCGCCGCCGACATAACCGATGACATATCCGCCGTAGGTGAGCGCAACCGCATCGTCCCAGCCGAGTTCGACCGCTCTGCGGGCCAGCCGCGTCGCTTCGGCCGTCTCGTCTGCGGTATGGAGCATCCAGCCGTTGCTCTTTCGCGTAGCATAGCAGCGTGCCGCCCGGGCATGCGCTACGGCGAATTCCGGGTCACGCTCGATCGCCTCCATGAACAGCCGCAGGGCCTCGTCGATGACCGATCGGTTGGTAACCGTCCGGTCGAAGGCCGCCAGGCCGCGGAGATAGTAGTCGTAAGCGTCGAGGCTCTCGGTCGGCTTGCGTTTGGCACGCTCGATCTCAGCCTCCTCCACTTTCGGCGTTATGGCGCCGACGATGCTCGAGGCGACCTGATCCTGAAGATCGAAGACATTCGCCAGGGTTCCGTCAAAACGATCGGCCCAAAGATGTGTACCGGTCGACGTGTCGATGAGCTGGCCGGCAATGCGCAGAAGGTCACCGGTGCGGCGCACACTTCCTTCGACCACATAGCGGACGTCCAGCTCACGCCCGACCTGCTTTATATCGACCGCCTGACCTTTGTAGGTGAAGCTCGAATTCCGGGCGATGACGTAGAGGTGGCGGAATTGAGCAAGCGCGATGGTAATGTCCTCGACGATGCCGTCGGCAAAATATTCCTGCTCCGCGTCGCCGCTCAAATTCTGAAATGGCAGGACCGCAACCGATGGCCGGTCGTGATGCTTCGTCGGGGCGGGGAAGAGCTGCGGCTGCGCTCCGATGTCGGCGGCCGGTGCGCTCCGCGGATGTCCGGGTCCCTGCCGCGATTGCAACGAAGCTGCCAGGGAGGACGTCTGTGCTTCTGGTTCAGCCTGAAGATGCTTCTTCAAGAGCGCCCGGCAGGCTTCGTATTGGCGCAGAGCCGCGTTTTCGTGGCCCCTCAGAGCGTGGATCTGCATCAGCGCCCGATGGGCGGCCTCCACGGTCGGGTCCGCAGCGAGCAGCCTCTCAGCCAGCCCTTCGCAGGCCGATTCTTCCGCGGTGCCCGGCTCGGAGAGCGCGAGGCTCAACCGCTCCACCAGTTGCAGCGCCTTGCGTTGATATGTGCTCCGATACGGGCCGAACCACTCGTCCAATTCGTCCGGAATGGTCTCGCCTGCCAGCACTTCGCCACGGTAGAGATCGGCGGCAAGGGCGAGATCGGCCGTCCGGCCGGCCTCCAGTTTACGGTCGAAGATCGAAATGTCGGTTTCATCAGGACCTGTTATCAGCGCGACGGTCTCCTGATCCGCATCGATGTAGACGGTGGCATCCCCGCCAGCCGGAAACGATCGTCTGATATCGACCAGCGCCTGGCGCAGGCTGTTGCGGGCCTGCTCATTGCTTCGTCCTGGCCAGAATGCTTCGGAAGGCAGTTCCCTGCGATGGCCGCGGCGGCCTGCAATCACCAGGGCAGCAAAAAGAAGTGACGTCTTGCGCGTGGTGAAGCGGATTTGCCGGTGCTCCCGGGACATCACTTCAAGGCCACCCAGCAACCTGATGCACAAAGATCGTCTCCCAGATTTCGACCGCCACCGCAGAATAGCATTTCGGCAGATAGATTTAACACCGATTTAGCGGCGGCTTGTCGAGGTTTTCCTGGCCGTTCACGCTGAACCGAACAGCCGGAATACGCCCGCGTGTCAGGCTCCCACTTGCAAATCTCACAAATGGGAGACTGAAAATGGCTCACACGGAAACTCACGCCGGCATCAGCGCGCCGGAAAGACAGGTGTTCCGGTTCAGACCAAACAGCGTAGCAATCATCGTCGCTGCCCTGAGGAAGTGGCAGCGGAGCGTCGCAAGACGGAAGGCATTGGCAGATCTGACCCCCGACCAGCTGAGGGACATCGGCCATCCCCGGGGTGACATCGGTCATCCCCGGGGTGACATCGGTCATCCCCAAATCAATCGACCCGTGCTCGAAATCAAAGCAGGGCTGATGACGAAGTTGATGTCAATGCGTTAGTCCGAATGTTCGACTGCGCGGACGCGTCGGCTGCCGGTCCACAAGGCGAGGATCCACGGGCCTCTCTTTTGGGAAGGAGGGCGTGTTCTGGGCCTTCGATGTCGGCGGCAGCCTGTTCGAGATCCAGCACACCGACGACAAGCCGCCTCTGACGCGTTTGCACGTTGCCTTCCGGGTTCGGAGCAGGGCGGAGGTCGAGGCGTTTTATCGGGCCGCGCTCGAAGCCGGCGCCCGGGACAACGGCGCGCCCGGCCTGCGGCCGGAATATGAAGAGAACTATTATGCCTGCTTCGTTCTCGATCCCGACGGATACAATATCGAAGCGATGCTCAACGAGCCGGCGCCACAAGGGTGAGCGCAGGGCTCTGCCCAAAGAATGCAATCGAGGGGAGGTGGATATGTCGAGTTTCAGGAATGCCGTTGTCTCTTTGCCCGGCAAGGAGCGCGTGGCGAGCACGCCCTTCGGCGCGAGGATCGTCATCCATGCCACGGCCGCCGAGACCGGCGGCGCGTTCGGGATGTGGGAAACCTTCACGCCGCCGGGTCATGGTCCGGCCCCGCACACGCACACCCGGGAGACGGAAGTCTTTCGGGTCGTTCGCGGTCTCTATCGATTCCAGTGCGGCGACGAGGCGTTCGACGCGCCTGTGGGAACCGTCGTCGTTCTGCCGCCACATGTACTGCACAGCTGGCGAAACATAGGCGACGAACCCGGCCAGATGTTCGGCACGGTCACGCCGGGCGGCTGCGAGCAATTGTTCATCGATATCGAGGCCTTTGGTGCCGATACGCCCGAGAAAATCGCGGTAATCGAAGCGCGACTGGGGATCATCAACGACATCACGTTGGCCCTCGGATTGACGGCACCGCAACCGCGCTGATTGGTCGTCAGGGAGTCGATCGGGTCTGTCTATTGTCGGCGTGATCGCTTTCGCGGCATGGCACTCTCTCAAGAGTCCTGTCGCTTGGAAATATCCGTATGTCCTAACCGCTGCGTCCATGTCACCGACGCGCGCATTGGTCTTGAGGAGGCACATTTGATGCTTACGATTGGGTCGATTGTCTGGGGTGTGAGGGATGTTGCGCGCGCCATCGAATTCTGGCGCGCGGCCTTGAATTATAAACCTTTGCGAGAGCCGTCGGAAGATTGGGCCATTCTTGTCCCGGTCACGGGCGAAGGACAGCAGATGGCGATCACGATCGTTTCATCCGACCCCACCACCCACCAGCGCCATCATCTCGATCTCTATGCATCCGATCAGCAAGCCGAGGTCGAGCGGCTGTTGTCTCTTGGAGCGCAGCGTGTGGGTTGGCGCTATCCCGAAGGCGCGGACTATATCGTTCTGGCTGATCCTGATGGAAACAGGTTCTGCGTCGTTCAGAAGGAGATGGAACAAACCGGCGTCGCCAATCCATCCGCTTGATCCCGAAGGTGCGGGAAAAGGCGCGCGGCGCTGTAGGGCGTAATGCCGAAGCGATTTTCAGGAAGAACAGCCCCGTCAATGATTGGCGGGGCTTTTTGCTGTCTGGCGGCAGGCGAGTTCAGATGACCTGGCCGCCGGAGACTTCGATGCGCTGGGCGGTGATCCAGCGGTTGTCGTCGCCGATCAGGCTTGCGATCATCGGGCCGATATCGTCGGGCACGCCGACGCGGCCAAGCGCGATCATGCCGGCGAACTGGCTGTTGAGGTCGGGCATGTCGCGGACGGCGCCGCCGAGGAAATCGGTTTCGATGGCGCCGGGCGCGACGGTGTTGACCGTAATGCCGCGGCTGCCGAGTTCCCTGGCGAGGTAGACGGTGAGGATCTCGATTGCGCCTTTGGCGGCCGAATAGGCGGAGAAGCCGGGATAGGAGACGCGGGTGAGGCCGGAGGAAAAGTTGACGATGCGGCCGCCATCGGCAAGCAGCGGCAGCAGCGCCTGGGTGAGGAAGAACACGCCCTTGACATGGACGTCGAACAGCGCGTCGAACTGCGCCTCGGTGGTCTCGGCAAACATTGCCATTTCGCCGTGGCCGGCATTGTTGACGAGGTGGTCGAAGCTATCGCGCCGGAACTTGTCGTGCAGCGCCTTACGGACCTGATCGGCGAAGGCGGGGAAGGTTGCGACATTGCCGACATCGAGCGGCAGGGCGACAGCCTTGCGGCCCATGGCTTCGATTTCGCCGACCACGGCTTCGGCCTCGGCCTTGCCGCTGCGGTAGGTCAGGATGACATCGCCGCCATGGCGGGCGATGCTGACAGCCGTGTTGCGGCCGAGGCCGCGGCTGGCGCCGGTGACGATTGCAATCTTGCTCATTTCGAAACTCCTTCGTGGTGTGTTGGTGCGACGATCGGAAAAGACGGGCGAGGCCCGTTGCCCGAAGCGCCTGACATTTTGCCTATTTCGCCGAATCCTGTACCGGCATGGGAGATTTCAGTCATCGAAGACCTCCTTGCGTTCGGCGATCCGCTGCGATCAGGCGTCTCGTCTCTCTGACGGTGTGACTATCTCAGAGGGAAGACGGGTGGTGTTGCCGGAATCGCTAGGGATATTGCCTAAACCTCCAATTTCGGCTTAGGGTGGCTCGACTGCAGGAGAGGCCAGGGATGACAGAGACGCTATTGGAAGCCGTTCGCCGTTATACGGAGACCCATGCCGATCTCTCCGGCCTGGCGCGCACGCCGATTCCAGGCCTTGCCACCATCCGCGCGACGATGCCGAGCGACATGCAATATGCGATCTCCAAGCCGCTGGTGGCGCTTGTCGTGCAGGGTGCCAAGCGCGTGACGATGGGCGATGACGTGTTCGATTTCAGCGCCGGGGACTCGCTGCTGATCACGGCCGATGTGCCGACGGTGAGCGAGATCACCGCGGCAAGCGTCGGCCGGCCCTATTACTCGCTGGTGCTAGACCTCGACCCGGCGCTGATCGCCGAGCTCAGCGTCGAGATGAAGCTCGCCCGGGTGGCGGATGGCGCGACGGTGCGCGTCGAGCCGACCGATACGGAAGTGGCGGATGCGGCGCTGCGGCTGATGCGCCTGCTCGACCGCCCGGCCTCGGTGCCGGTGCTGCAGGCGCAGCTGGTGCGGGAGATGCATTACTGGCTGCTTGCCGGCCGGCACGGCACGGCGATCCGCCGGCTCGGTTGGCCGGATGGCCATGTGCGGCGCGTGGCGCGGGCGGTGGCAGTGCTGCGCGCCGAGTTCGCCGAGACCGTGCCGGTGGAGAGGCTGGCTGCGGTGGCAGGCATGAGCCCATCCTCTTTCCACCAGCATTTTCGCGCCGTCACTTCGCTCTCACCCTTGCAATTCCAGAAGCAGCTGCGGCTGATCGAGGCGCGGCGGCTGATGCTTGCCGAAGGTGTCCCGGCCAGCCACGCCGCCTTTGCCGTCGGCTATGAGAGCGTGCCGCAGTTCACCCGGGAATACGGCCGCATGTTCGGCCTGTCGCCGGTCAGGGACATGAAGGCGGCGCGCGACCGGGGGCCGGTGGCGGCTTAGAGCGGCATCCACCAACAGCCCTCATCCTGAGGCGTGTAGCCCGTAGGGCGGAGCCTCGAAGGGCACGCCGCAACGCTGCTCCCTGCATCCATCTGGCGCCGGCGCACCCGCCTCGTCCTTCGAGGCGCTGCCGCTCATCGGTCCGGTACACCCTCAATCCCGCGCCGTCGGATATTCGATTGCACTCGTGGCGTATTGGCGATGACATGCCAGGCTATCTGGCGAGCGCCAGTATCAATGTGTGCGTCTCAATCATCGGAATGTGCATTGCGGCTGTAGCCCAAACGGCAACCGAGAACATTACCGCCGCAATCCTGATTCCGACCGGCCTCATTATTTTCTCCGGTCGATCCGATATCGCGAGATTTCGGTATATTCAGACGTGCAGCGACACGATCCCTTCGGGGCACCTCAGGATGAGCCTCTCTTGGACGCCGTCGCCCGCCAGGCCGCCGGTGGGGTGGCGAAGGCGCGGGAGAAGGCGCGGTTGAAGGCGGCTTCGGTGGCATAGCCGGCGTCATAGGCGATCGCCGCGATCGGCTGACCCGATGTGGCGAGCGCGACGCTTGCGAGATAGAGCCGCCAGTCGCGGATATAGCGGATCGGCGATGTCGAGAGCATCGTCTGAAAGCGATCAGCGAGGGCGCTTCGCGACATTCCCGATGCCGCAGCCAATTGCTCCAGCGACCAGTCACGTTTGGGATCGTCGTGAATGAGGGAGAGGCAGCGCGACAGCGCTGGGTCGCCAAGCGCTGCCAGCCAGCCGACCGAGCTGGGCTCGGCCATCATGATCTGGTGGCGCAGGATCTCGATGAAGATGATTTCCGTCAGCCGCGGCAGCATCGAGACGCCACCGGCACGCGGCCGGTCGACCTCCTCGACCATCTGGCGGATGATGGTGCGCAGCCAGTCGCCGTCATTGGCGGCCCGCGTTCTGACATGGATCAGTCTGGGCAGGGCCCGCCGAAGCGGCGCAAAGCTCAGCCCATCCCACTGCAGATAGCCGCAGAGCAGCCGCACGCCTTGTGTCTCGTCGCCGTAGCGCAGCACGGGAATCTCACGCCATGGCTTCTGTGGCAGGTCGCGGGTCGGGAGCACCAGCTTGCCGTCTCTTCCCGCGCCGAGCTGATGTCCGGTGCCGAAGGGAAAGACCAGCACGTCGCCGGCCTCGAGATCGGTCTCTTCGTCTTCCACTTTCAGCCAGCAGCGGCCGGCCACAACGATGTGAAACGGCATCGTGCCCGATGCCTTTGCCGAAAGATTTGCAAGCGACGGCGCGGCATCGGTCTGCCAGTCGCCCGTCGGCATGAAGCAGAATTGCAGCGATCCCGAAAGGCGGATCGTCGAAAGCAGCGCCGACAGCACGTCGTCGCGCGCGACACCCGCAGCGTCTGGATTTTCGGACAAGGCTTCACGCATTCCGGCCAAATACGCGCGCCGCGCGCCCTCCTATCATCAGTGCGTTCAAACCAACTGAAGGAGAATACTATGCAAACGGCAACCGACAAACTGGTCGTGCTCGTCACCAAGGGCATCGAATCCGAATTGTCCTCCGTCGCCTTCACCATCGCCAATGGCGGCATCACCGCCGGGCTGAAAGTCTCGGTTTTCCTTACCAGCACCGGGATCGACCTGGTGCGCAAGGGTGGCCAGCAGACGACGCATGCCGCCGCTCGATCCGCTCGCGAGCCTGATCGAGAATTTCCAGCAGCGCGGCGGCACGATCTGGGCCTGCCCGCCCTGTGTCACCTCGCGCGGTTACACGCAGGAGGACATGCTCGACGGCGTCGTCATCGTCGGCGCCAGCGCGATGCATGCTGAGATCAAGGAAGGTGCGGCGACGCTGTCGTTTTAATCACGCACGCGCCGGGCGGAAGCTATTCTTGCGCTCGGAGATATACTTGTGAGAGTGTAACCTAATACATGCGATGCTGCATGATACGGGCGCGCAGGGGCTTCGATGACATCCGTGAGGGTCAATGAGCTGATATCGGTGGCGGGACAGCCCAATGCCGCGGACTTTGCCGATTTCGCGGCGCGCGGCTTTGCCGGCGTCATCAATGCCCGGCCGGATGGCGAGGAGCCGGATCAGCCCGGCAATGCTGCGGAAAAGGCGGCGGCCGCCGCCGCCGGGCTTTCCTACGGCTTCGTGCCGGTGAAGGGGTCCGAGGTCACCGAGGCCGATATCCGCGCCTTCCAGGCAGCGATGACGCAAGCGAAGGGGCCGGTCGTTGCCCATTGCAAGAGTGGCACTCGGGCGCTGACGCTTTATGCGCTGGGCGAGGTACTCGACGGGCGGATGCAGCCCGGCGACGTCGAGGCTTTCGGTCAAAGCCTCGGCTTCGATCTTGCTGGCGCGCGACATTTTCTGGAGAAACGGGCGAGGCAGGCACCTCATGTGACGGCCTTCTTCGAGCCCCGCACCTGCAGTGTGCAATATGTCGTTTCCGACCCGGAGACGAAACGCTGTGCCATCATCGACCCGGTGCTCGATTTCGACGAGATGTCGGGGGCGACGGGGACGGTCAATGCCGATGCCATCCTTGCTCACATCGAAAGCGAAGGGCTGACGGTCGAGTGGATCCTCGACACCCATCCGCATGCCGATCATTTCTCCGCCGCGCATTATCTGCATGAGAGGACCGGCGCGCCGACCGCAATCGGCAGTCATGTCACCGACGTCCAAAAGCTCTGGAAGGAGATCTATAACTGGCCGGCGCTTGAAACCGACGGCTCGCAATGGGACCGGCTTTTTGCCGATGGCGACACCTTCGAGATCGGTGCGCTTAAAGCCCGCGTGATGTTTTCGCCGGGCCATACGCTTGCCTCGATTACCTATCTGATCGGCGACGCCGCCTTCGTGCACGATACGGTGTTCACGCCGGATTCGGGCACGGCGCGCACGGATTTCCCGGGCGGCAGCGCTAGCGCCCTCTGGCAGTCGATCCAGGCCATCCTGTCGCTGCCCGAGGAGACCCGCCTCTTTTCTGGCCACGATTATCAGCCCGGCGGCCGGCACCCGCGCTGGGAAAGCACGGTGGCGGCGCAGAAGCGCGCCAACCCGCATATATCAGGCATCGACGAGGCCGGCTTCGTGGCGCTGCGCCAGGCGCGCGACCGCACGCTGCCGAAGCCGAAGCTTATGCTGCACGCGCTGCAGGTGAATATCCGCGGCGGGCGGCTGCCCGAGCCGGAGGGGAATGGCCGGCGGTATCTGAAGATACCGCTGGATGCGTTGTGAGGGTAGGCGTGGCCGTGGCAACCGCCGCATCGTTCAAAGCGCGCTTTCCACATCGGTCCTGACGAAGTCGTCGCCGACAAATAGCAGCCGGCACGCATGCTCCCGAGCCACCTCATAGGCGAAGCAGTCGCCGAAGTTCAGGCTGGCGGGATGGGCGCCTTTGCCCCAGGTGCGGTAGGCTTCGGCGATGCGGCGGGCGGAGGCAGGGGTGACGGCGACGATTTCGAAGCCGAGGCCGTCGATCAGTTGTTCCATTTCATCGCCGACGTTGCGACGGGCCGAGACGATCAGGGCTTCGGCGACCGTGCCGGCGGAGATCAGGAGATCGTCGTCGGCTTCGAGGACGGCAATCAGGGCATCGGCTTGTGGTTCGCCAAGCACGATCGCCATCAGGGCGGAGGTGTCGACGGCGATCATTCGGGCAGGCCGTCATCGCTATAGAGGAAATCCTGGCTGCGTGCGGCCGGCGGCCCGTCGGCGGCTTTGGCAATGGCGGAGGCCCGCACCGCTTCCATGAGCGTCCGGCGGGATTTCCGATCGGGCGCTGCCCTCACCGGAACCAGCTTCACGGCGGCATGACCGTGCCGGGTGAGGATGACCTCGTCCCCGGCTTCGGCGCGCCGGACCAGTTCGGTCAATTGTCCCTTGGCATCCGTCACAGACACTCGCATCGTTCGCACTCTCCAGGACCAGTGCAGACCAGTTTCTTCTGGAAAATTAGACCATTCGCTGGACCATATCAACGGATAATCTTCGCAGGTCACGGACGGCGCGGGGATAGTTCGCGCAGCGAACGGCGGCATGAAGCCATGCAAGCGTCGTCAGCATGGTGGGTTCGATCGGCTTCGTCGGCCTCGTCATCCCCCATGCCGCTGACCGAGAATATGATCGGCCGGGTCTTCGGCGTTCGCGCCCATGTCCGGAAATCAGCCGTGCACGGCCGGCATCATATCCAGTACGTCATGGATTGACGGATGGTCGGGAATTTCGATCTCATGGAGGAGATCCGCGATTATTGGTCGAGACGGCCGGAGACCTTCGACCTCGCTTTCGGCCATAGGATCGCCAGAGGTCACGAGGCCGGCGCTATCTTGGACCCCTTTCTCTTCATCCATACCGTCCTGCCAAAACCGCTGGGCATTTTCCGGCGACATGCATGATCTAAAGCGGCGGAAACCGCATTGCCTCTCGCAGCAGCTCGATGGCCTCTGAGACCGAAGGCCCTCTGATCGGCGGCGGCTCTGCGCGTTCGCAGAACTCGCGCCAGACAAACAGCGTCAGTTCTGCGCCATCCGTTGCAGTTTCCCCCGGTCCTTCTGCAAAATTCTCGAGCAGGCGATATCGAGCGTCCTTCCAGAACAACTCCTCCACCCAGTCATATATCGGGATCACATGGAAGTGGATCGGATAACTGGGCATGTGCCCGTACCGGCCGATATAGACGCGCTGAGCATTCAATTGCCGTTTCAGCGTGCTCTGAGCCCTTGCAAGCAACGGGCCGAATTCGGCCAAAGCGTCTTCGGGCAGATCCGACAGATCGTTGGTGTCAGTCTTGGAACTGATCATGAGGTAACCGGGAAGGGCGGAGTTCATGCGGTGGTTCACAAGCCATCCGGCCGTCTCGACAACGTGAAAGTGCTGAGGGATCTCCACGGACTGCCTCTTATCCTGATGCACCCTTCAGGGGCTTCGATGAATTCAACTAGAGACCGGTATCTTGGCGTGGTGCGAAAGGACGCTGTAACACATTGGATTGCTGCATCATTTTATTCTTAAATCCTCTCCGATTTAGGGTATGGGTTGAGATAGCAGCCGGCAACGGTTATTTGGTGCCGACCTGCAAGCGGACTCTCCGCGAACGACAAGGTGCATAGCTCCCATGATCCCCGATTTCCTCGTCACCCATTCCGGTGGCTTTCATGCCGATGAATTGCTGTCGAGCGTCATCCTGACCCGGCTTTTCCCGCAGGCGCGTATCGTTCGCAGCCGGGCGCCGGAGTGGATCACGCCGGGCGAAGACCGGATCATCTACGATGTCGGCGGATCCTATAACCCTGCTGCCGGGATATTCGATCACCACCAGCGCGGCGCGCCGCTGCGCGAGGATGGCCAGCCCTACAGCTCGTTCGGGCTGATCTGGAAGCATTACGGCCGTGACTATCTCGCAGCCTCCGACCTTCCCGAAGCGCATGTCGAGGCGATGCATGGCTCTTTCGACGACGGCTTCGTGCTGCCGATCGATCTGACTGATAATGGCGCGCTCAGCCCATCCGGGCCGCTGGCCGGGCTGACGCTGCCGGTGCTGCTGGAAACCCTGAAACCGGTTTTCGACGAAGCGGACCCTGAGGCCGACGATCGTGCCTTCCACGCAGCCCTTGCCATTGCCCGCAGTTTCGTCGAGGCCAGGATCGCCCAAAGTGCCGCAAAATTGCGGGCCGAGGCGATCGTGCATCGGGCAATCGAGGCCGCGGGGCAGGGGCGTGTTCTGGAATTACCGAGGGGCATGCCCTTCCGTCCCGCCATCGTCAAGGCGGGCGCCGATCACCTGCTGTTCGTCGTTCACCCGCGTGAAAAGGATTGGTGCGTGACCGGCATTCGCCGCGCCGAGGAAGGGTTCGAGCTCCGGGCCGACCTTCCGGCGGCCTGGGCCGGGCTCACCAATGGTGCACTGGAGGCGGTTTGCGGCATCGAGGGCGCAAGCTTCTGCCACAACGGCCGCTTCATCGCCGCCGCCAGGACGCGGGAGGCCGCTCTCGCCATGGCCGAACTGGCGGTAAAGGAGGCGCTTTCGATCGGGGCACAGTCAAATGGCGGCCGCTGAGGTCGCATTGAAGGTCATCAGTCCGACATTGAATGATATTTCCTCAGCTTCGCCGTCTGCGTGAATCTGCGGGCGCCCTACGGTGCGAGATCGACATGGTGGGCGCCGTGCGGCAGCGGCACGCGGCCGAGCCGCTTAAGCGCCGGCCGGTCGCCTTTTGCGACGCGGAAGACCTCGAGCCCCGAGCCGGCCTCGGGCCTCGCCCCATCATGGCCCTGAAACACGGTGGCGAGGAAGTGGTCTCCTGTCCGATCGAAGGCGCCGCCTTCCGGCAGTGGCCCTTCGAAGGGATAGTCTGCGAGCCTGGAGATGGCGCCGGTCGCCGGGTCGAAGCTCAGAAGCGTGACGCTGGCGTTGCGGTCGAAGCGGGCGGAGCCCGGCGGGAAGGCGGTGCCGCGCATGTTGACGGTGGCGACGAGCCGGCCTTCCGGGCTGATGGCGATGCCCTCGGAGGAGAGGCCGGTCTCGGCACCGCCGAGGAGATCGTGGCGGGCCGATTGTCGTGGTGTCGCGGGATCGGCGAGCCTGATGACGCTGATCGTCGACGGTGTCTGCGGGATACGGCCCTCCAGGTTCTTGGCGGCGAAGTTCCGGCCCCAGTTGGCGGTGAGATAGTGGCGCCCGTCGGGTGTGAAACGGCCGACGAAGGGATCGGCGCCAACCTCCACGACATTGCCCCATGGGCGCAGGATGGGCGCGCCGTCGGCTCCGGTGACCTCGAAGAAGGCGACCCGGTTTTGCGTATTGATGTTGACTGCCAGGAAGCGGCCTGAGGGATGCCAGTGGACGTTGGTCGCGGTCACGCCGCCGCGCGGGGCCGGCTCCGATCCCCTCACCCCGAGCTCTGCGAGGTCGAACCGGGCGAGGCGGCTGAAGCGGCCATCGCGATAGGCGACGATCTGGACGAAGCTCGCCTCCGGCGTGTTGGAAACGACGGCGACGCTCTCTCCATCAGGGCTGAGGGACAAGGCCTCGGGGAAGGCTTCGATCTCCACCGTGTCGGAGAGGCGGAGTGCCGCGCCGTCCGAAAGGTCGACCGCGAAGAGCCGCCGGCCCGGCGGCAGGTCGCTGATCCTGTTGCCGCCCTTTGGACGTTCGCCCAGCCTTTCTGCGACGAAGGCGGTTTGCCCGTCTTCGCTGAGGGCGAGGATTTCAGGCGCCGAGGTCACCGAATTGGAGACCGGTATCGAACCGGTGACAATCTTGTCCCCGGCTGGCGACATGATCGTCAGCAGATCGCGATAGCCGGCATTTCGCGGCGCAAGCTCGGCGGTGCCGTAGGTCCGGGCGAGAAAATCACCGTCGGATATGACGGCGATCCGGCTCGCCGAGATGCGGCCGAGAATCTTGGACGCGGCTTGCGCGCCTTCGGCGGCTTGCGTGCTCTGGGGCGCGGCGAGGCTAAAGGTGATGGCGAGCGTCGCGGCGGTGAGGACTGGTCCGTTCATGATCCTGCTCCCTTGTTGGCGGTCCTTTGAAAATGCCGCCGATGCTGATAATTTTCCAATCGCAATCCTGTCGCCTGTGATAGGTATTTCGCATCAGGAGGCTGTCCTGGACATCCGCACGCTCGCCTGTTTCGTGGCCGTTGCCGAAGACCTGCATTTCCGCCGCGCGGCGGAACGGATGAACCTGACCCAGCCGGCGCTCAGCCAACGGATCCGGGTGCTGGAAGGCGAGGTCGGGACCGATCTCTTCGAGCGCGACCGCCGCGGCGTGGCGCTGACGCCGGCGGGCGCTGCCTTCCTCGGCCCGGCCCGCGAGGCGGTGCTGCATGCCGGGATGGCGAAGGCCGAAGCCCTGCGGGCGGTGCGCGGCGAGATCGGGCGCCTGCGGCTCGGCTTCACGCCGATCGCCTTTTACGGCGTCCTGCCGGAGGCGGTGCAAGCGTTTCGTGCCCGCTACGCGCAAGTCGATGTCGATCTCATCGAGATGAGTTCGCCTTTGCTGGAAGCCGCCCTTGCATCGGGCGACATCGACCTCGGCGTGCTGCATCCACCGCTTTCGCGGGATCTGATTATCCACTCCCTGCCGGACGAGCCGTTCGTGCTGGCGCTTCCGGCGACGCACCGGCTGGCGAAGCAGCCGGTCATCCGCGTCGCCGATCTTGCCGGCGAGCCCTTGTTGCTTGCGCCGCGGGCGATCGGTCCCAGCATATACGACCGTGTGATCGCCCTTTTCAGGGGCGAGGGCATCAGCCCCCGGATCGTCCAAGAGGTTACGCCGATGACGACGCTGGTTGGCCTCGTTGCGGCCGGAACCGGTCTCGGCTTCGTCACCTCGGGCATCGCGAAAGCCGCCCGGCCGGGCGTCGCCTACCGCCCCGTCCTGCCGCCGCCGCCATCCCTACCGATCGCCGCCGCATGGCGCCCGCCGGCATTGTCGGCGAGCGGCGAGCGCTTCCTGGAGATCGTGAGAGGGTTGGTCGGGCAGGGCGATTTGCCGGAGCGGACGTCATGAACGGCGGGAGGTGTGGCAGCGAACACCCGTGCCGAATTGCGGAACCGATTGACTTGTTGCCACGAAGGACTAAGCTTTAAGCCATAACAACCACTACCCACACGCGAGAGATAGCGGAGGGTGCAAGTGGCTGGCAACCTTGAGGAGGATGAGGTTTGCCGTGGATTACCGTGTTGTTCTGCTGATCGCCACATCCGTCATTGCTCTTTGTCCTGGTAACGCCGGGGCGCAGGAGGGCGATGCGACGGCGGGTGCGGCCGTTTTCAAAAAGTGCGCGACCTGTCATGTCGCCGATTCCGATACGAACAAGGTCGGCCCGTCGTTGAATGGGCTGTTCGGCCGGAAGGCCGGAACGCATCCCGATTACGCCTATTCGGCCGGAATGAAGGCGGCCGGCGAGGGCGGTCTCGTCTGGGACGAGACGGCGCTGCGCGACTATCTGCACAATCCGAAGGGGAAGGTGAAGGGTACGAAGATGGCCTTCGTCGGGGTGAAGGACGACCAGGAAATCACCAATCTCATCGCCTATCTCAAGCAATATTCCAAGTGATGGGCAATACTCCAAATGGCGGCTCGCGCCTGGGGGGTGCATGCCTAAATTGCCGTAATTGCCGATATTTTCTATCTGTGCGATAATAAACACGGACTTTTTGCGGAATGCGGTTTCACGGGTCGACCTGCTCGAGGAGGAGCGGACATGGCTGTCGTGCTGATCCTCGTCCTGATTGTCGTCGGCTCCGTGCTGTTCCATGTGCTGAGCCCGTGGTGGTGGACGCCGATCGCGTCCAACTGGACCTATATCGACACCACCCTCGTCATCACCTTCTGGATCACCGGCATCGTCTTCGTGGCGGTGGTTTCGTTCATGGCCTATTGCGTCTTCCGCTTCCGGCACAAGCCCGGCAACCGGGCACATTACGAGCCCGAGAACCGCAGGCTGGAATTGCTGCTGGGAGGGGGAACGGCGGTCGGCGTTGCGGCGATGCTGGCGCCCGGCCTGATCGTGTGGAACCAGTTCATCACGGTGCCTGCCGATGCCGCATCGGTCGAGGTCGTCAGCCAGCAATGGCTGTGGAGTTTCCGGCTGCCCGGAGCCGACGGAAAGCTCGGCCGCGCCGAGACCGGCGACGTCACCCCCGAAAACCCGCTCGGCCTTGATAAAAACGACGCAAGCGGCCTTGACGACGTCATCATCGAGGGCGGCGAACTCCATCTGCCGATCGGCAAGCCGGTGCACATATTACTGCGCTCGGTCGATGTGCTCCATGATTTCTATGTGCCGGAATTCCGTGCCAAGATGGACATGATACCCGGCATGATCACCTATTTCTGGTTCACGCCGACGCGGACAGGGACCTTCGATATTCTCTGCGCCGAACTCTGCGGCGTCGGCCATGGGCAAATGCGCGGCACCGTCGTGGTCGAAGCCGACGCCGACTACCAGACCTGGCTCGGACAGCAGCAGACATTCACCCAGCTTACGGCGTCATCGGGAGAGCTACCGCCGCCAAACTGAACCCCAGCGGTCGCAGACCGCTGGGAGACGAAGGGGAGAGAGATCATGGTCGAGATTCCATCCGACAGCGCAGGCGCCATCCCCTCTGCCGAAGTCGAGGATGTCGAACTCTATCATCCGAAAAGCTGGTGGACGAAATATGTGTTCAGCCAGGATGCCAAGATCATTGCCGTGCAATATTCGATCACGGCGATCGCGATCGGCCTGGTGGCGCTGGTGCTCTCCTGGCTGATGCGGATTCAGCTCGCCTTTCCCGGCTATTTCACCTTTATCGATGCCGATCACTATTATCAGTTCATCACCATGCACGGCATGATCATGGTGATCTATCTGCTGACCGCGCTGTTCCTCGGCGGCTTCGGCAATTACCTCATTCCGCTGATGGTCGGCGCGCGCGACATGGTGTTTCCCTACGCCAACATGCTGAGCTATTGGATCTATCTGCTCGCAGTACTGATCCTCGCCGCGGGCTTCTTCGCCCCCGGAGGGCCGACGGGGGCCGGTTGGACGCTCTATCCGCCACAGGCCGTTCTCTCCGGCACACCCGGCGGAAAGGACTGGGGTATCCTGCTGATGCTCTCCTCGCTGATCGTCTTCATCATCGGCTTCACCATGGGTGGGCTGAACTATGTGGTGACCGTACTGCAGGGACGCGCTCGCGGCATGACACTGATGCGCATGCCGCTTACGGTCTGGGGCATCTTCACCGCGACCGTGATGGCGCTGCTCGCCTTTCCCGCCCTCTTCGTCGCCTGCGTCATGATGATGTTCGATCGCTTGCTCGGCACGAGCTTCTTCATGCCTGCTATCGTCGAAATGGGCACGCAGCTGCAGCATGGCGGCGGCAGCCCGATCCTCTTCCAGCACCTCTTCTGGTTCTTCGGGCATCCGGAGGTCTATATCGTCGCATTGCCGGCCTTCGGCATCGTTTCGGACCTGATCAGCACGCATGCGCGCAAGAACATCTTCGGCTACCGCATGATGGTCTGGGCGATCGTCATCATCGGCGCGCTCAGCTTCGTCGTTTGGGCGCACCACATGTATGTCAGCGGCATGAACCCGGCCTTCGGCTTCTTCTTCGCCACGACGACGCTGATCATCGCCGTCCCAACGGCGATCAAGGTCTATAACTGGGTGCTGACGCTCTGGCGTGGCGACATCCACCTGACCCTGCCTATGCTCTTTGCGCTCGCCTTCATTGTCACCTTCGTCAATGGCGGCCTGACGGGTCTGTTCCTCGGCAACGTCGTCGTCGACGTGCCGCTGTCGGATACGATGTTCGTCGTCGCGCATTTCCACATGGTCATGGGGGTCGCGCCGATCCTCGTCATCTTCGGGGCGATCTATCACTGGTATCCGAAGGTGACGGGACGCATGCTGAACGACGTGCTCGGCCATATCCACTTCTGGATCACCTTCCTCGGCACCTATGCGATCTTCTTTCCGATGCACTATCTCGGCCTGCTCGGCGTGCCACGTCGTTACTTCGAGATGGGAGAGACGGCCTTCGTTCCGCCTTCGGCCGATACGCTGAATATCTTCATCACCGTCATGGCGCTGATCGTCGGGGCCGGACAGATGGTCTTCCTGTTCAATCTGGTCTGGAGCCTTTTCCGGGGCAGGGAGTCCGGCGGCAATCCGTGGCGGGCAACAACGCTCGAATGGCAGACGCCGCAGACGCCGCCCGCCCACGGCAACTGGGGCAAGGATCTGCCTGTCGTCTACCGCTGGGCCTATGACTACAGCGTGCCGGGGGCGGCCGAGGATTTCATTCCGCAGAATGTGCCGGCAAGCGGCGACGTCACACGGGAGGTTCCGGCATGAACGTCACGCTGATCTTCCTTGCCGCAGTCGCCGCCATTATCTTCTGGTGGCTTTCCGGGCAGCGGTTGACCTCGAAGCCCTGGCTCGAAACCGGGTCGGTGCAGTTGCCGGGTCATGACGGTGCCGAGCGGCAAAGGCTGCCGGCGCCGGCGGTGAAAATCGGGCTCTTCGTGTTTCTCGGCGTCGTCGGCGCCGTCTTCAGCCTTGCCGTCAGCGCCTATTTCATGCGCATGGCGTCGACCGACTGGTGGGCGACGCCTGTTCCCCGGCTGCTCTGGGTGAACACTACGGCACTGGCCTTAAGCAGCGCTGCCCTGCAATGGGCGAAAAGAGAAGCAGAGCATGGCCGCATGGAGGTGCTGCGACCGGCGCTTGCTGCAGGACTTGCGCTTGCCATCTTCTTTCTCATCGGGCAGATCCAGGCATGGCGGGAGCTGACGGCGGCCGGGTACGTGTTGGCCGATAACCCTTCCAACAGCTTCTTCTACATGCTGACCGGCCTGCACGGCCTGCATATCCTCGGCGGGCTTGCCGTGCTCGCGCATACGACAGTCAGGGCATTTTCAACCAACGTTGCGCCGGAGAGGCTGCGCCTCAGCGTCGATCTTTCCGCCATCTATTCGCATTTCATGCTCGCCGTCTGGATCTTGCTCTTCGCGCTCTTTGCCGGCTGGGCGAATGATTTCGTCGATCTCTGCCGCACACTGCTCAGTTAGGAGATTTGCAGATGGCACAGACTATCGATACACACGGCGAGCCCGACCTCCGGCCAGCCGGTCTGCGCGGTGTCGCCGCCGATTTCAGCTCGGATCAGCGCGCCTTCAAGACCGCCTCCTGGGGCAAGGCGATGATGTGGATCTTTCTCTTGAGCGACACCTTCGTGTTCGGCTGTTTCCTGATCGCCTATATGACCGCCCGCATGTCGACGCCGGTCGCCTGGCCTAACCCGAGCGAGGTCTTCGCGCTGCATATCGGCGGCCAGAACGTTCCGCTGATCCTGATCGCGATCATGACTTTCGTGCTGATCTCGAGCAGCGGCACCATGGCGATGGCGGTCAATTTCGGCTATCGCCGCGACCGCCGCATGACGGCGATGCTGATGCTGCTGACGGCCGTTCTCGGGGCATGCTTCGTCGGCATGCAAGCCTTCGAATGGACGAAGCTGATCACCGAAGGCGTGCGACCCTGGGAGAACCCGTGGGGGGCGGCACAGTTCGGATCGACCTTCTTCATGATCACCGGCTTTCACGGCACCCACGTCACGATCGGCGTCATCTTCCTGCTGATCGTCGCCCACAAGGTCTGGCGCGGCGATTTCGATGTGGAACGGCGCGGCTTCTTCACCAGCCGGAAAGGCCGCTACGAGGCCGTCGAGATCATGGGCCTCTACTGGCACTTCGTCGATCTGGTCTGGGTCTTCATCTTCGCGTTCTTTTACCTGTGGTGAGGTCGTCATGAGCGAGACAACAGCGCATGCACACATCGGGGGACAGCAGCCCCAAACCGGACAGCAGCACCCGATTCGGCTCTATCTCTTCGTCTGGGGCCTGCTCTTCGTGCTCAGCGCCCTTTCCTACATGGTCGATTATCTCGGCATCCAGGGCTATCTCAGGTGGACGCTGATCCTGGTGTTCATGATGCTGAAGGCTGGGCTGATCGTCGCCGTCTTCATGCACATGGCCTGGGAACGGCTGGCGCTCGTCTACGCCATCCTGCTGCCGCCGCTGCTGGTGCTGGTTTTCGTGGCGCTGATGGTATCGGAAGCAGACTACACGATCTTCACCCGGCTGGCGTTCTTTGGGGCTGGGCCGTAGGGTCTGCTGGGCAGGATGGAAAGATCGGAGCGGACTTCGGCCATGACCCAGGAAATCCGCCTTTTTGGCGCTATTGCGGTCCGACCCGCCGTCCTTGCTCTCATATCCCGGTTCGAAACGGACACAGGATTCACAGTTGCGGTCAAGTGGGAGCTCAATCCTGTCGTCAAGAAGCAGATTGAAGCTGGGGAGCCTTTTGACCTCGTCATCACCAATCCGAACCTAGTTGAGGATCTGGCCGCCTTGGGAAAGATAAAGGCGGGGAGCGAGGTCGCGTTCGGCCGGATAGCAATGGGGGTGGCGGCCAAGGCAGGCGGTCGGCCGCTCGACGTCGGATCGGTGGAAGCATTCAAACATGCGTTGAAGAGCGCCAGATCGATCGCCTACGCCAGTGAGGGAAGTAGCGGCGGCTACTTCTCCGGTTTGCTGGAGCGCTTGGGAATAGCCGATGAGGTAAAGCCCAAGCTGGTGGCCATATCAGGAGGGCAGACCGCGCCGGCCGTAGGCCGTGGGGAGGCCGAGTTGGGCGTTGTTCCCGTGACGTCGATTCTCGCCGCCGCTCCCGAGGTCGTGCTTGTCGGTCGGTTTCCGGCAGAACTCCAAAGTTACATTGACTTCGCTATTGGCATCAGCGCCGATTCAACGGACGCAGAAGCGGCCAGGCAGCTGTCGGAATTTTTGACGTCGACAGCCGTCGACGATATTCTGGCGGCAAAGGGCGTCGAGCGCCGCTGAAAGCTGCTTGATAAGCAGCGATCGGTTCACGGTCATCGTCTGATTTTCAACGTCTCGAAGGTAGGGGGCTCCCCTTCTTCTCCCAGGACCGCAGCGCACGCCAGAGCACGGTGTTGTCTGCATAACCCAGCACACGCGCAATCTCGGACATCGGTGCGGCATGTCGGTCGCCGAGATAGTGGGCGGCGAGTGTCTGGCGGTGCTGGCGAACGAGATCGCGAAGCGACACGCCTTCCTCTGACAGCCGGCGCTGCAGGCTTCGCGGCGACATCTTCAGTTCGGCGGCAAGCGTTGCAACTGTCACCGGTTTGCGGCCGAGATAGATGCTGATCAGGGCCTGGACCTTTTCCTTGAGGATATCGCCGGCCGCTGGCTCGTTGACCAGATCGCCGATATGCCGCTCCAGGATTTCGATCAGGCTTTTGTCTTCCGCACGATGTACACGGTCAGCCTCCGCCTTGTTCATGACGATCCGGTTGCTGGATTGGCCGAACAGGATGGGCGCGCCATAGATGCGTTCGAGCACGCCGGCGTCGCGCGGGGCGTGATGCTCGAGCTGCATTTCGATCGGCCGCCAGCCGCGACGGAAGCACGAACGGACGAGCTGACAGGAGGCGGCGATCGTGAATTCGCTGTCCTGCCGGCGCGGCCACATGCTGGGATCGACGATCCGGTAGCTCCAGACAAAATCGCCATTCTCCTCGAACACGCCGGAACTGGTCGCGCCTTGTACCGCGTTGACATATTTCGACAGCCGCTCGAAAGCGCTCCGAATGGTCGGCGAGAGCGCGAAGAGCATGCCGATGGGGCCGATGTCGGCGGGCTTGAAACCGGTGCCCATGCGGGCTCCCAGTGCCGGTTCACCGGTTATCGTCGCGGCCTCCTCGAACAGCGCGACATAACGGGCCATGGGCAGGACAGCGTAGGGATCTTCCAATTGCGAGCGCAGAATGCCGTGCGAAGCCAGAAGAAGGTCGGTTTTCCCGGATCTTTTATCGATTTGTTGCACCAGCGGGATCAAGACGGAGGCTCGAATTGAAGCAACTGCGGGCATGCGGCTGATCAAATGCGATGCAACTGCCATTTTCAGCGTCTCCGGTGACCTTCGTGGCGCGAATTATCGATTCATTGGCATAAACTGCAATTTCGGGGCCAGATCGCCGCGCTTACCTTCTTGCCAACAAACAAGCAAAGAGGGGTTCTCCATGACACTGGAAGCAAGCATGCCCGCACCATTATCGCCGGAGCGTCGTCTGGCCAGGAACTCGGTCGGCCTCGCCCACATCGTGTTCTTCGTCGTTGCCGCGGCCGCGCCGCTGACAGCCGTCGTCGGCGCTTCGCCGGCCGCTTTTGCCTTTGGCAACGGCGCAGGCGTTCCCGGCGCTTTCGTGCTTGCCGGCCTGCTCTACCTGCTCTTCTCGGTTGGCTTCACCGCCATGAGCCGGCATGTGGGCGGGGCAGGAGCCTTCTACACCTATATCACCCACGGTATTGGCAAGCCGGCCGGTGTGGGTGGTGCCTTCATGGCGCTGGTCACCTATAGCGCGGTTCAGATCGCCATCTATGGCCTGTTTGGTTTCTTCATGGCCAATGCCATAGCGCCGCTCGGGCTGGTCCTGCCCTGGTGGGCCTTCGCCTTCGCGGCACTCGTCGTCGTGCTGGTCTGCGGTCAGCGCAACATCGCCTTCTCAGGCGCGATCCTCGGCGTCTGCATGATTGCCGAAATCGCCATTTTGCTGGTTCTGGATCTTGCCATCGTCTTTTCTGGCGGCGGACCGGAAGGCATCACCTTCTCCTCCTTCATGCCATCGTCGGTCTTTGCGCCCGGTCTTGGTGTGGCGCTGGTCTTCGTCATCGGTTCCTTCATCGGCTTCGAAGCGACGGCCATTTTCGGCGAGGAAGCCGAGGATCCGGAAAAGACCATTCCCCGGGCCACCTATGTCGCGGTGCTGCTCATCACCCTCTTCTATGCCTTCTCCACCTGGGCAATCGTGCAATTCTACGGTCCGGGCAAGGTGCAGGCTGCTGCTGCTGCCAGCCTCGACAGCTTCTACTTCACTGCCGCCAATTCCGTGCTTGGCCCATGGTCGAGCCAGGTGATGAACGTGCTGCTGATCACCAGCCTGTTTGCCTGCATCCTGTCCTTCCACAATACGCTCAACCGCTATTTCTTCGCTCTCGGCCGTGAAGGTCTGGCCGCCAAGGTGCTTGGCAAGGTTCATACCAAACATGGCTCACCCTACGCTGCAGGTCTTCTGCAAAGTCTGGTCGCGGCCGTTGTCCTTGCCCTGTTCGTGATCTTCGGTGCCGATCCCTATACTGTCGTGTTCTCGTGGATGGCGGCGCTGGCAGGTATCGGTATTCTGCTGGTGCAGGTGCTTGTCTCCGTCGCGATCATCATGTTCTTTCGCAAGACGCCGAACAGCTACAGCGCCTGGACCACGATGACCGCGCCAGTGCTGGCGCTGCTCGGTCTCATGGGTTCGTTGGTGCTGGTCAGTTCCAATCTTTCACTCCTTTCCGGCAGCGAAAGCCCGATCGTCAAGGCTTTCCCCTATGCCATGGTGCTGGTGGGGATTTTGGGCGCGCTGTTTGCGATCCGGGTCAAGAGATCCAAGCCCGCTCTCTACGCCTCGCTTGGAAAGGTCTTCGAATGAGTGCGGTTGCTGAATTTGCATCCGTCGATCGCCTTCTGGTTCTCGCAGTCGCGATCCTTGCCGGCGCAACATTGCTGGTTGCCGTCGAGGCACACGCCTTCTGCTCTCTGTTCTGCATTCATGCAAACCAGATGATCGAGCCACAGATCTGCTCCGGTCGATCCTGATCACCGCAGCTAGCGACGCGCCATGTTGCGTCGTCTCTTCCAAAAACAAGAGGTATACCAATGGACGCCGTTGTCGCAGTTACCCATCCGCTCGATCCTTTGAGCCTCGACGAGATCGCTTCCGCCGTTGCCATACTCAAGGATAGGCAGACACTCGCGGCCACCTTCCGCTTTCCGATCACCCGGCTGGAGGAGCCGACCAAGGCGGATCTTGCCGCCTATCGCCTGGGCGACAGGCTGCCGCGGCTTGCCTTCATCCTGGCAATCGACATCAGCAATGGCGAAACCTTCGAGGGCATCGTAGACCTGACTGCCGGCACGGTGTCCTATATCCGGCTGCCTCTCGATGAACTGCCCTACGGTCAGCCGCCGATCATGCTGTGCGAATTCGAAACCGTTGAAGGCACCGTCAAATCCGATCCGCGCTGGATCGCTGCCGTCAAGAAGCGCGGCATTACCGACGAGGATATTCCGCTTATCCAGATCGATCCTTTTTCCTCGGGCTATTTTGGCCGCGAATTCGAGAAGGGAAAGCGCATCGTCCGCGCCGTGTCCTATTGGCGCGAGGATGTCCGAGACAACGGCTACGCGCATCCGATCGAGGGCGTGGTGGCGGTGGTCGATCTGATCACCAACCGAGTGGTCGATCTCGTCGACGACGAGAAGATCATTCCGGTTCCGAGGAAGAAGCGCAATTATGGCCGCGAAACCTTCCCGGAACCGCGGCCCGATCTCACGCCGCTGCATATCGTTCAGCCGCAAGGGCCGAGCTTTACGGTCGATGGCTGGAAAGTCGAATGGCAGAACTGGAGTTTCCGTGTCGGTTTCACGCCGCGCGAAGGCCTCGTTCTGCATGAACTCGGCATCAAGGATGAGGGCAGGCTGCGACCCGTCGTCTTTCGCGCCAGTGTCACGGAAATGGTCGTGCCCTATGCCGATCCGACCGCGAACCACTATTGGAAGAGCGCCTTCGATGCTGGCGAATATGGCCTCGGACGCCTAGCCAATTGCCTCGAACTCGGCTGCGACTGCCTCGGCCATATTCACTATTTCGACGTGCCGGCGGCGGATGATCTCGGCCAGCCCTTCATCATGAAGAACGCGATCTGCATGCATGAGGAGGATTACGGCATCCTCTGGAAGCATTACGAATTCCGCAACGGTATTTTCGAAGTGCGCCGTTCGCGCCGCCTCGTCATCTCCTTCTTCGCAACCGTCGGCAACTACGATTACGGCTTCTACTGGTATCTCTACCAGGACGGCACGATCCAGCTCGAAGCCAAGCTCACCGGCATCATCCAGACGGCGGCGGTCGCGACCGGCGAAACCTATCCATGGGGCGGCATGGTCGATGACAATCTCGGCGGTCCGACCCACCAGCATTTCTTCAATGCGCGCCTGCACATGGATGTCGACGGTGGTGACAATACCGTGACCGAGCATGAGTTCGTGCCGCGTCCCTGGGGCGAAGACAATCCCTATGGCAATGTCTTCGATACCAGGAGCCGGGTGCTGAAGCGCGAACTCGATTCGCCGGCACTCGCCAATGGCGAGACCGGCCGTTACTGGAAAGTCTCCAACCCCAACATAAAGAACAGCATCGGCAATGCGCCGGGCTACAAGATTGTCGTCATGCCGTCGCCGGTCATGCTTGCCCAGCCGGATTCGACCGTTGCCCAGCGCGGCGGCTTCGCCAAGAAACACATCTGGGTCACGGCCTTCGATGCCAGGGAAAAATATGCGAGCGGCGATTATCCGAACGTGCATGCCGGCGGCGACGGCCTGCCGGGTTATGTCAAGCAGAACCGCGAAATCGAGAATGCCGATGTCGTGTTGTGGCATTCCTTCGGCCATACCCATGTCTGCAAGCCCGAGGATTTTCCGATCATGCCGGTGGAATATGCCGGTTTCACGCTGAAACCGAACGGCTTCTTCGCTTCCAACATTGCCATGGACCTGCCGCCGGAGGGAAACAGCCAGAGTGTCGACAATCGCCTGCTGCAACCTTCGGCCGATGACACCGGAAACGGTTCCTGCTGCCACACATAGCTGTAATGCTCGACGGCCTGGCGCGCGGCTGACGTCTTCCCGGCGAGGCGAGGCGCTGTAGAGGTGCAGAATGTGTGCCCTATTGTCCCACCCCGGAGGCTCCCTATGGCTGGGGTCTTGTTGTTTCGTCACGACAGGGGCTGACCCAAGGGGCGCGCGCGGTCGCCGCGAAGCCTCACACGGCAGGTCGGGAGAGCGTCAGCTCTGCCGGGCTGCTGCGATGAAATCGGCCGACTGGCAGATCAGCGCATCTCCCATGAAGGCCATGTTGGCGAATGAGCGCTCGGCGGCCTCGGCATCCCCGGCGCCGCAGGCGTCGCTGATGACGAGCGGCACAAGCCCGACGTCGGCACCGTGGCGAACCGTCGGCTCGATGCCGATTTCGGTGGCAACGCCGCAAATGGCGAAGCTGGTCAGACCCAGATCGCGCAGAATGATCGACAAAGGCGTGCCTTCGAAAGCCGAAAAGGTGATCTTGTCGATCACCGCCTCGTCGTAGCGCGGCTGAAGTTCGGGCACGATCTCGAAACCTTCGCTTCCTCTGAGAAACCAGGGCTTGATGGCGGCCGGATCGTCGATCCTTTGCCAGGCCATGGCCTGACGGCGCTGGAAGGCGCCCATCAGAGCGAGCGGCATCGACATGTGCCGCATGAAGATGACGGGAAAGTTCGATGCCCGCGCGGCGGTCAGAACCGACAGGACACGGGCGGTGATGCCGGCGCCGTCAGGCATTTGCCGCATGATGCCGACCTGCATGTCATAGACGACGAGAGCCATTTGATCCGGCCGGCAGAAATCGCCGATCGTCTTGCCGGGGTGTTTGATGGAATGCATGCTCGGCCTCCTCTTTTCCTGCTTATGTAGAGGAGATGAATTGCGTCCGGCAAGCAGAAGGTGACCGTTTCCGGGGCGAGGCGGACATTGTCGGCGGCTTGGTCCGCGACTGACGTCTTTCCGGCGAAGCGGCGACGCTGTAGAGTGGCGATGCGCCCGACCGTCCCGCCCGGAGGCTTCTTATGGCTGAGATCCTTTTGTTCCATCACGCACAGGGGCTGACGCCGGGTGTGCGCTCGTTTGCCGACGATATCAGGGCAGCCGGTCACATCGTGCACACGCCTGATCTGTTTGACGGGCGCACATTCCCAAGCATCGAAGCGGGGATCGCCTATATCGGCGAAATCGGATTCGACGCCATGCGGGAGCGCGGCGTGCGCCTCGCCGACGAATTGCCTGCCGGGCTCGTCTATGCCGGGTTCTCCTTCGGGGTGCTGCCGGCGCAGAAGCTGGCGCAGACGCGGCCCGGCGCCAGCGGGGCTCTGCTCTTCTACTCCTGCCTGCCGATCAGCGGCGAGTGGGCCTTCGGACCCTGGTCGGACGGCGTCGCGGTCCAGATCCACGGCATGGACAACGATCCGATTTTTGTTGGCGAGGGCGACATCGACGCCGCCCGAGAGATCGTGGAGAAGGTCGAGGACGCGGAGCTTTTCCTGTACCCAGGCGATCAGCACTACTTCGCCGACAGCTCGCTGCCGTCCTATGACGCGGATGCGACCGCGCTGCTCACCCTCCGCGTGCTCGAATTTCTGAATCACGTCTGATCCAGACATTCCGCGGGAGATCCGGTTTGGCTCCGGTATAGCCGTCCGGAGATAGATGCCGTTCATCCTGCAGCGCGGCTTCGGCGCGGAGCGGACTATTCCGACACCACGCAGAAATTGTTGCCTTCGGGATCATTCAAGACCGTGTAGCCATCCGCTTCCCGGACGAAGCTCGCTCCGAGGGATAAAAGCCGTTCTACCTCCCTGGCCCGATCGGGGGTGGCAATATCGAGATGCAGTCGGTTGCGGGCGGGACGTTCCCCCTGGCGAAGTTGGAAGCAAAGGCGGGTTCCGGGACCTTCGACCATCACGGTCGGGTCAGTCTCGGGTGTCAATCCGAGAGCGGCAAGGCGGTCCAGTTCGTCGTCGTCATATGGCATCACGTCGTAGCCATCGAGCGCCTCCGCCCAGAACCGGGCGACACGCGAGGGAATGTCGCAATCGATGACGATTTCTTTCAGCCTTGCCATGGAATCCTTCAAGAATTGTTGGGCCGGCGACGGCAAACGCGTTCGACGAGCGCGCCACCGACGGCCGGCAGCAATGCGAAAAGTAAGAGCTGCGGTGTCTCCGTCAGCGCCAACAGGCCAGACATGAGGAAGGCGACCAATAATCCTGCCAGCACCCCGGCTGCATAGGGAAGATAATCTTTCAAGAAAGCCTCCGTCTTGTGCTGATCTCAAACAGAAGGGCATTATTGGCTTGAGATAGAGATCTTTGCGGTATCGGCAATGGCTGGTTGCGGCCGAACCTCACGTCGTCCGATCGGTTTATGCGGACTGCCACCACGCTGGTTTACGCGACAGGTCGATCCAAACGACGTGAGCCGGTGCACGTGTTTTTGCAGGAGACGACCGATTTCTTTCGCGCTATGAAGACTGACCGCATATCCCCGCTACATCCGACACCGAGGTCCTTCACATGGCTTTGAAAATCCTTTTCGTTGGCGGTACCGGCCAGATTTCATATCCATGCGTCGAGCGCGCCGTGGTTCAGGGCCACGATGTCAGCGTCTATAACCGCAGTTTGAGAGGCGAGCCATTGCCTGCGGGGGTTACCTCGATCGTCGGCGATCTCGCGGCGCCCGCCTATGCGGACTTGGCCAAGGCCAATTATGACGTCGTGTGCCAGTTCATTGCCTTTACGCCCGATCAAGTCGCGCGTGACATCGATGTGTTTGCCGGGCACTGCGGCCAGTACATCTTCATCTCTTCGGCTTCGGTCTATGAAAAGCCGCCGCGCCATTATGTGATTACCGAGCAGACACCGGCGATCAACCCCTACTGGCGCTATAGTCAGGACAAGATTGCCTGCGAGACGCTGCTCACGAATTCCGAGAATCTCGCCTGGACCATCGTCCGCCCCAGTCACACTGTTCGCACCGGCCTGCCGATCATGATGGGCGACAGCGATGTCATGGCGAGACGCATGCTGGACGGCGAGCCCACCATCGTAGCCGGCGATGGCCACACGCCCTGGACACTGACCCGCTCGGTTGATTTCGCGGTGCCCTTTGTCGGGCTTTTCGGCAAGCCGGCGGCGTTGAACGAGATCTTCCACATCACCTCGGACCGCGCCCACATCTGGAACGATATTCAAAAGACGATCGCCAGATTGCTTGATGTCGAGGCCAGGATCGTGCACGTGCCGACGGACACCCTGGTCCGGTACAATCCGGAGTGGATTGGGCCGCTGCGGGGCGACAAGGCATGGTCGGCGATCTTTGACAATTCAAAGGTCAAAAGCGTGGCGGGCGACTTCACCTGCGCCGAGAGCCTTGATGAAATTCTGGCGGAGCCGATCATGCATCTCAAGCAGCGCCTGGCCAAGAACCGTCCGCCAAGGGGCGATCTCGATGCTTTGGTCGATCGGATCTGCGCAGCACAAAGCGCACTCGGCTAGGCAGCTCGCAGTAGAGCAACTTCATGGCATGCCGCTCACAAAAAAATCCCAGCCTAACGCGTCCTAAAACATGATGGAGGTCGCGCCGGCTGAGGATCTCGGCAATGATGGCCATCCATTCGCCACTTCGATCCTATCAGGCCATGCTGTTCATTCCGCTTCCTTTCGTCGTTGCCCTGCTGCTGCTCATCCTCTTCGTTGCCGTCCTCAGGCGCGACGAGGAGGCGCAGCCCAACCTGCCGTTTCTGGCACTGATCCTGCTCGCCGTGCTGCAATCCGTCCTCTCCGGCCTGCGCTGGGGCTATGGGGTGCAGGCGGTGGGCGTGATCGCGCCTGTCACCGCGGCGATGGTGCCGCCACTTGCCTATGCCGGGGTTTCCAGGCTGGTGAGGACGAGCCGGCGGCCGCTGCCGACGCGCATTGCACTGCATGCGGTGCCCGCCGCGGTCATCCTGCTTTTGATGGCGCTCCGGCGGGATGCGATCGATGTCGCGCTGGTGCTTGTTTTCGTCGGCTATGCCCTGGCGATCCTGCTTCTGATGCGGCCGGGCGCGGATGCGCTTCGGCTTGCGCCCTTCGAGGGAGCGGTGCCGGCCTATCGGGCCATCATCTTCGCGGCGGTGGCGCTGTGCCTGTCGGCCTCAGTCGATATCTTCGTCTTTCTCGATTTCACATGGGCGCATGGCGAGCATGCGCTGACGCTGATCAGCGTCAGCAATCTCGCGGTTCTCGTCATCCTCGGCATTGCGGCAGCCGCCGCCAGCCGAAGCCGGGCGCCGGCCGAGACGGTGGAGGCGGTGCTGAAGTCCGAAACGACCGAAGACAAGGAGACGATCGCCACGGTCGATGCGCTGATGGAGGCAAAAAAACTCTATCGCGATGCCAATCTCAATCTCGACCGGCTGGCCCGCAAGGCCGGCATTCCCGCCCGCCAGATCTCGGCGGCGATCAACCGGGCGATGGACAAGAACGTCTCGCAATATGTCAATGACTACAGGATCGGCGAGGCCTGCCGGCTGCTTGCCGCGAGCCAGAAATCGGTGACCGAGGTGATGTTCGAGGTCGGCTTCCAGACCAAGTCCAACTTCAACCGTGAATTCCGCCGGGTCACGGATATGACGCCGCTTGCCTGGCGTGAGAGGAAGGGCGGATCCGGCGTCTCTTCGGCTTCGTCCTGAAGTGACGCCTGTCCTCTCCCCAGCCTCATCCTGAGCGCCCCGTAGGGCCTTGAAGGACGGGGCTGGCAACCGCCGCTTCATCCAGCCAGTCCGTACCCACGCAATCACCCGCCCTCGTGGTTCGAGACGGCCCCCTTCGGGCCTCCTTACCATGAGGGCTGACCCCGGGTGCCTTGCTGCGCCAAGTACACAATCGCGATCGAGGACTGTCAGAAACGCGTTCGAGGTCGCGGTTTTGTCGCCGTTGGTCATTCTGGCAGCATGAACACGACATCAGAACATGACCGAGACCTTGCCGCCAAGCTGAGATCACTTTCGATCGAGCCCGCGGCCTTCAAGACGGAACCGCCGGAGCCCCATGTCCGGCGGCGGGTGATCCCCGGAGCGATGCTGGCCCTTGCCGCAACGGCATCTCTTGTGGTGGTGCTTCTCAATCGGCCCGAAACGCTGGGGTGCATCGAGACTATGCTTGCGGGACTCTTAGACAAGGAAGAGGCCGCAATATCCGTCAATGGAAGCGACGTGCCCGCCGCCGGTCCTATCCGGGCTCCGCCCTCCAATAACCCAGCGGACAGGGCATTGCCGTCCCGGGAAGTCACCGGCTCCGGCTACGTCGTGGCCCCCGATATCGCCACCATCTTCTCCAAATATGAAGGTCGGATCGCTGCCGTCGAGGTTGAGGCGGGCGACAGGGTCGTATCGGGGCAGGTGCTGGTGCGGCTCGATGATGCCGGCGCCCGCTTTGCACTTCAAGGCGCCGAGATCGCCCGGCAGTCGGCGGAGTTGGCGCTGACGGCGAAGACTATTGAATTGGCGCAGGCGCGGTCTTCCCTCACGCGCACCGAGCGGCTGGCCGGGCGCGATGCGATGTCGGCGCAGACGCTGGAGGAGGCGAAGACGGCGTTCGACACTGCCGAGAATGCCGCCCTGCAGGCACGGCAGGACGTGGCCAAGGCCGATCTCGATATCGACAGGGCTCGCGAGCAAGTGGAAGCGCTGACCATCCGGGCGCCGATATCAGGCACCGTCACCCGGCTTACCGCGCATGTCGGCAACACCGTGCTGTCGAGAGAGGACAGCGTCCGGGAGAATGAAAGCCTGCTTGCGATTGCCGACATGGCAACCGTGGTCATCGATGCCGATGTGGCCGAGGCGAATATCGCCTTGATGCGGCCAGGCTTGCGTGGCGAGGCGGTGCTCGACGGCTTTCCCGACCGGCCCTTTGCGGTCGAGGTATCGAAGATTGCGCCGATGATTTCGCGGGAGAAGGGGACGGTGACGCTTCGCCTGTCACTTTCCTCGCCGCCGTCAGACATGCGCCCCGCCATGGCCGCGCGCATCCGCCTTCTGGTGGGTGAGGCCGGGGATAACACAGACCATCAGCAAGGAGCAGAGCGATGACCGACACTCAAGAACCCTATATCGCGCTTCGCGGCGTCAGGAAGGCATTCAGGATCGGCTCGGAGACGATCCCGATCTTTTCCGGCCTCGACCTTTCCATAGCACGCGGCGATTTCGTCGCCGTCATGGGCCCGTCGGGCTCGGGGAAATCGACGCTGCTCAACATGCTCGGCGGCATCGACAGCCCCGACGGAGGGGAGATCAGGATCGGCCGCAGCCATCTCGAGCAGATGGGCGAAGGCGCCAGAGCCGCCTGGCGGGCACACAGCATGGGCATCGTCTTCCAGTTCTACAATTTGCTGCCGATGCTGAATGCGAGCGAGAATATCGAGCTGCCGCTGCTGTTGAAGCCGCTCAAGCGCAAGGAGCGGCGGGCGCGCGTCGAGACCGTGATGGATCTGGTCGGCCTCTCCGGACGGCAATGGCAGTTTCCATCCAGCATGTCCGGCGGGCAGCAGCAGCGCGTCGGCATCGCCCGCGCCATCGTCGGCGACCCCGACCTCTTGCTCTGCGACGAACCGACCGGCGATCTCGACCGGAAATCCGCCAATGATATCCTCGAGATTCTGGGCTTTCTCAATCGCGAGCTTCAGAAGACCATCATCATGGTCACGCATGATCCCGAGGCCACTTCCTTCGCCCGGCGCACGCTGCATCTCAACAAGGGCGAATTCGTCGAGCAGGAAAGGTTGGCCCAATGATCTTCTTCCAGCTGATGCGCCGCAATGCCTGGCGCAAGCCGCTGAGGGCGACGCTTCTGATGTTCTCGGTCGGCGTCGCCTTCCTGATCTATGGGCTGACGGCGAGCTTCCTCAGCGGCTCGCAAGGGGCGGCCGGGGCGAGCGATACGCTGCTCGGCGTCTTCAACAGATCGGGGCGGGCGCAGCCGCTGCCGCTTGCCTATCTCAACAGGATCGCCGCCGATAGCGATGTCGCCGCCGTCGCCTACATGACGCGCATGCGGGGCTTCGTCGATGTCGAGAAGAATGTCGTGATGACGAGCGCGGTCGATCCACGATTGATCGCCGCGGCCAATGGCGACGAGCTCGGGCTGACGCCGCAGCTGATATCAGCGCTGGAAGAGGGCCGTGACCGGGTGCTGGTCGGCCGGGCGCTGGCGGAGGCGCAGGGCTGGTCGGCCGGCCAGCGCATCGGGGTCACCAGCCACCTGACAAGGGAGGACGGCAGCCGCAACTGGAGTTTTGAGATCGCCGGCATCTTCGAAGGGGCCGACGCCAGCACCGACACCTATTTCATGATCGCCCGCTATGATGCCGTCAATGCGGCGCGCGCCCGCGGCAAAGATACAGTCGATGGCTTCGTGGTGCGACCGCGATCGGGCGTTTCATCTGGCGTGCTGGCGGCAAGGATCGACGCGCTGTTTGCCAATTCGGCGGCACCGACGCGCACTCAATCGGAAAAGCAGTTCCTCGAGGCTTTCTTGCGGCAGTTCGCCGATATCGGCCTGATCGTCAGCCTCGTCGTCGGCGCCGCCTTCGTGACGATCCTGATGATCGTGGTCAACACCATGCTCTTTGCCGTGAGGGAGCGCAGCTTCGAGATCGGTGTCATGAAGGTGCTCGGCTTTTCCAGGGGGCGGATCATTGCGTTGATCCTCGGCGAGACACTGTTCGTCTTCGCCGTCGGCGGGGCGGGCGGGCTCGTTCTCGCCAAGCTCGCGACGCTGTTTGCCGGGCCGGAATTCGGCCTCGCCTTCACCTCATCCGTGCTGGCGAAATCCGTCGCCATCATCGCCGCCCTCGGCCTCCTGACCGGCTTGCTGCCTGCCGTCAACGCCATGCGCCTGCCCATCATCAACGCCTTCAGATCGAGATAATCCAATGTCATCAACGCTCAAGCAGATCTTTCTCATGATCAGAGTCAATCTCGGCAGCCTGCCGCGGCGGCTCGCGATCTCGCTGTCGATGGTGCTGTCGGTCGCGCTCGTGGTGGCGGTGCTTGCGGGTTTTCTCGCCATGGCCAGGGGCTTCGAGGCGACCCTTCAAGGCGCGGGTTCATCAGGCATCGCCGTCATTCTCGGCGGCGGCACCAACCAGGAGACCGGTTCCGATGTGCCGGCCGAGACGATCCGCAGCCTGACCGCCATGACCGGCGATATCGGCGTGGCGCGCAATGCCGCGGGCGGCTTGGCGCCCGTCGGCGGCCTGGCGCTGTCGCGCGAAATCTTCGTTCCCGTCGATGTCATCAGGGCAAGCGACGGTGCGGACCAAACGCTGTCGCTGCGGGGCATGGACCCGGCCGGGCCCGGCCTGCGCGACCGCGCCGCGCTGTCCCAAGGGCGGCTGTTTTCGCCGGGCGCCCGCGAGATTGTCGTCGGCGCCCGCATCGCCGATGAATTCTCCGGCTTCGCCATCGGCGACAGGGTGCGGCTCGGTGCGGTGGACTGGACGGTCGTCGGGCATTTCACCTCTGGCGGCAGCGCCTTCGAATCCGAGATCTGGGCGGATCTGGAGGCGGTGCAATCGGCCTTCGACCGGCAGGGACAGGTGCAGAGCCTGCGCGTGCGTCTCGATGGGGCAGGCGGGTTGCCTGTGTTGCAGGAGCATCTCTCCGCATTTCCCGGTGCGCCGCTCACCGCCCTCTCCGAGGCCGATCTCTATGCCGCGCAATCTGAGCGTACCGCGAGCCTCATCCGCCTGTTCGGCTGGCCGCTGGCGCTCTTGATGGCGGTCGGGGCAACCGCCGGCGCTTTGAATACGATGATGAGCTCAGTCTCCGACCGGACCGTCGAGATCGCCACGCTCCGCCTGCTCGGCTTCGGCCGCCTGCCGGCCTTCACTGCCACCTGGGTCGAGGCCGTGGCTCTCGCGATCACCGGCGCCGCCCTCGGCATCCTCGCCTCATGGCTCGCCTTCAACGGCTGGCAGGGCAGCACGATGGGCGCCAACAATACCAAGATGGCCTTCCAGCTCGACGTCACCGCCGACGTCGCGCTCACCGCCGGCCTGCTGGGACTTGCCATCGGCATAATCGGCGGCGCGTTGCCGGCACTTGCGGCGACACGGCTGCCGCTGACCTCGGCTTTGCGGGCGAGAGGGTAGAGGCTGGCTGTCTAAATCTTCCGGGCGGGTCACATCATCACGGCGACCGTCCTGATCGGCCCGAAGGAGACATCCGCAACAGGCGGAGCGCCGCCGCCTCATCTGTCCAGCCCATGGAAACTGTGGCATAACTCAGCCATGGCAATGAATGTATTGGCGGTGCATCGCGAAACTGTCGCGACGGAACAGGCGGCAGGCAATTCGCTTGCCGCCGCCTATTCCGTGGGCGTTCTCTGCTGGCTGCTGTCGGCCGGCGTCTATATCGCGGCGAAATGGGTTTCTACCGAGATGCCGCCCTGGGCGCTCTGCTTCTGGCGCGTGCTGATCGCCTTCGCGATCCTGATGCCGATCGCGCGCCGGCATTTTGGCGAGATGGTCGCGCTGATGTGGGCTCGCCCGCTCGACCTGCTTCTCATTGGCGGTGTGGGACTGGCGATCTGCCAGGGCATGATTTTTGTCGGCCTCGAACATGCCGATGCCACCACTGCCGGCATCATCATCGCCCTGATCCCGATCATCACCATGATCCTTGCCCGTTTGATGCTGGCCGAGCCGATGGGACGCTGGCAGGTGATCGGATCGATCCTGGCCTTTCTCGGGATCGTGGTCATCATCATCAAGGGCAGTCCGGCCGCGCTGATGCGGCTCGACTTCAACCCGGGTGAACTGTGGATCGTCGCCGGCGCGTTCTGTTTCAGTCTTTATACCGTCCTGCTCCGCCGCGCGAAATTCGACATGAATCGCCTTGCGCTCCTGGTGCTGCTGCTCGGTGCGGCGGTGCTGACGGCGCTGCCCTTCTACCTGTTCGAGCTATTCTCAGACGAGCGCTCGACGCTCAACGGCAGCGGGCTCATCGCGCTCGCCTATGTCGCGATCCCCGGCGGGGCGGTCATGTACTACCTCTTCAATCGCAGCATCGAGGCGCTGGGCGCGGCTCGGGCTGGCGTCCTCCTCTACATTCAGACCATCTTCATCGCCGTGCTCGCCTATCTGATCCTCGGCGAGCAGTTGCAACGCTATCACCTCGAAGGCGCGGCACTCATCATCGCCGGCTTGCTTCTCATCATCCTGCTGAAGCCGAAGATCAAGGCCGAAGCGGCTACTGCATAATTCCTTAAATCGGGATCGATTTAAGGATAAAATTATGCAGAATTCAAAGTGCTACAGCGTCCTTTGCGCGTCTGAAAGACGCGCGGCGCTGTAGGGCCTGAGGTCTGCCCATCGCTGCGACATGGTTGCCGCTGACCTCGGCCTTGAGGCGAGGGGGAGGGTTTCACCTTGGAGTGCGCCTTTCGCTTACGCTCAAGGCGTTCATCGCGGGCGCTTCTCACCCCCTGAGCGCAAGCGAAGCGAAGGCAAGAATCACATGGCGCATAGACGGAAGGCGACATGTGCCTCGCGCAAACACGCCGCGATTTATTCACCTCGAAGTCGCCGATTTCTCGGCCCAAGTTGTAACTTTTGTCACACCAGGCAATTGCCTGTGGAAGGAGGCGCGCGAACCCGCCCGCTGCCGCATTGACAACATCTTATCGCCTTCTTGCCGTGGCCGGTTTGCCCCCGCCGCATCCGATCGGCCGATCCTGGACGATCCCGCGGCGACATAACGATCCGACGAATAGGGCAACATGGCGATATGACAGTCTACTATGTGAACTCAGCGAGTGGCTCCGACCGCAACAGCGGAACGGGCCAGAATTCGGCTTTTGCGACTTTGTCCAAAGTGGAATCCTTGAAGCTGAAACCCGGCGACAGCGTGCTTCTTGCCAAAGGAAGCGTGTTCAACGAGCAGTTCGATATCAAATATTCCGGCAGTGAGAGTGCGCCGATCAAGATCGGCAGTTACGGGACGGGTGCGGCACCCGTCATCCACAGCAGCGGCGACGGCGTCCACAGTCTCTATGCCTCGAACATCGTCATCGAGAACCTGAAGATATCGAATACCGGTGGTTCGGGCATCTATGGCGGCAGTGTTACGAACTGGACGGTCCGCGACGTCGAGATCGCCAAGACGGGATTGTCGGAAAACGCAGGCGCCGTCACCTTCCGGAGCAGCAAGAACGTCACGGTCGAAGACAGCAAGATATCGGGCGTCAAAGGCGACGGCTTCTGGATCGAGAAGGTCGACGGCGTCAAGCTTCTCAACAACACCGTCACCAGCGCGAACGGCTCGACGGCCGATGCCGTGCAAGTGAATGACAGCAGCAATATTCTGATCAAGGGCAATCATCTCGACCAGACCGACGCCAGCACTCCGAAGGGAGTGATAGCACTGGTGCGGGCAACGAATGCCGTGGTCGAGGATAATGTGCTCACCGGCGGCGGCTTCGGTATCAGCGCGCCCGCTGGCAAGAACGTCGCCATCCGCGACAACGACATATCCGGATATCACGGTTACAGCTGGTCCTTCGCCGTCGGTCTCGGCGACCAGGGCAATGCGCGGGACTATGATATTTCAGGCAACCATATTCATGACGGCGCATGGGGCGTTGCCGTCAGTGGCCCCAGCGGCGCCAGCTATAGCCGCACGAATATCAAGGTCCACGACAACGTCTTCGACGACCTCTCGCAGGCGGCGCTGAAGGTCGACAGGCCGGCATCCGGCTCCTTCTACAACAATACGATCGAGACCGGCACCAAGGCCACCAGCATATCGCCGGCCATTGCCGATGCGCATACCTTCACGGTCAAAGGCAATCATACGGTCGCCAATGTCGAGACGGCGCTGGCAAGCCCGGTTGCGAAGACCGCGGCAGTCATGGAGGCCTCCGCGGATCCGGCGGTTGCCGCCGTCCATGACAATTTGAAGATTTTCACCGATACGGGCGACGGCCATCGCGGCAATCTCCTCGAAAACGATAGCTCGGATAACGACACCCTGGTGCTGCGCCGCTTCGGCGACGAAACCGTCGGCAAGCACGGCCTGACGCTGACCGGGGAATATGGTCAGATCCACGTCGACCGGGAAGGCAATTATGCCTACACGCTCGATGAAACGAAACTCCCTGACCGTAGCGGACATGTGAGCGAGTCGTTCAGCTACGGGATCAACGATGGAAGCTCGCATCATAGCGACGGGGATACGCTGACCGTCTTCATCCATATGGATGGCTTGCTGAGCTGAGGTGAGTGTGCCGGGAGCCGGCGCTATGCCGGGAGGCGTTCCTTCCGGGGAGGCGTGGCTCCCCTGGGGGAAGCGTTGCTCTCGCCACCAAATGGCTCCCACAGCACCCTCATCCGGTTGCCGCCGGGTGAGGGTAAGGGGCTGCAATGCGGCCCCAACCTTTCCGGCTTGCGACTGACCTGAAACGGGACATTTCACCTCTGCGACCATACGTCGCCGAGCGTACGATTATCGTTCATTCACCTTTCGGTCGCTTTTTAGTAGATTGTTTCCGTATAAGTTGTCATTTCCAGGATACGCCTCCGCCAGGCGTTCTCGGGACCAAGGCAGGGCCACAGGTCTGCCAACCGTCGTGAGGGCAATATCGAAGGCCTTTTGACATGGCCTTTAGCCCCGACCGCATCCGATCCACGCGTCGCAGCCGATTCAGATGGCTGCGCGGGCAATTCGAGAACAAGGCGATATGGCAATTTATTATGTGAATCCAGCAATAGGCTCCAACAGCAACAGCGGAACGAGCGAGGCCACGCCGTTTGCATCGTTCTGGGCGGTGGAAAACTTGAAGCTACAGCCGGGCGACAGCGTGCTGCTCGCCGCCGGAAGCGTGTTCAACGACCAGCTCGACCTTAAATACTCCGGCAGCGTTGCGGCTCCGATTACGATCGGCAGTTATGGTGTCGGCGATGCGCCGGTCATCCATAGCCCCAATGATGGCATTCACAGCCTCTATGCATCGAACATCGTCATCGAGAACCTCAAGATCTCGGATACCGGCGGCGCGGCCATCTATGCTGGGTATGTTTCGAACTGGACGGTCCGCAACGTCGAGGTCGATCACACCGGCTTGGCGGGCAAGTCGGGTTCCATCACCTTCCGGACCGGCTCCAACATCACCATCGAAAACAGCACGATCAACGACGTGAACGGCGACGGCGTCTGGATCGAAAAAGTCAACGGCGTCAATTTTCTCAACAACACCGTCACGAACGCCCACGGCACGGCGGCGGATGCCGTCCAGATGAACGACAGCAGCAATATCGTGATCAGCGGCAATTATCTCGACCAGACGGGGGCAGCTACGCCGAAGGGTGTCATCGCGCTCGTTCGGACCGTGAATGCCTTGGTCGAGGACAACGCGATCATCGGCGGTGGCTTCGGGATCGGCGCCCAAGCCGGCACCAACATCGCTATTCACGACAACGATATTTCAGGTTATGGCGGCTACAGTTGGTCCTATGCCATCGGTCTCGGCGACCAGGGCAATACGCGGGACTACGACATTTCAGGCAATTACATCCACGATGGTGTATGGGGCGTGGTGGTCAGCGCCTCCGGCACAACCAGTTACATTCGCGAGGGCATCGAGATCCACAGCAACGTCTTTGACGATCTGTCGCAGGCAGCGCTGAAGGTCGACAGGCCGGCATCCGGCTCCTTCCACGACAATGTCATCGCCAGCGATGTCAGGCCATACAGCATCTCTCCCACTATCATCGCCGCGAACACCTTTCCCGTCAGCAACAACACGACGCTCGATGAGGCCCAGGCGTCGATGCTGGCGAGCAGCGATAGTCTCGCGGTCGGCGATACGACGCACACGGACACGGCGCCTGCCATTGTCGCAACCCATGACAGCCTGAACGTCTCCGATCTGGATGGCGCCCATTACGGCAATCTCCTCGAAAACGACAGCTCGGCCAATGGAAACCTGCTGCTTCGCCGTTTCGAGGGCGAATTCGTCGACAAGGACGGCGTAACGCTGACCGGCCGATACGGTACAATCCATGTCGACAGTGACGGCGATTACACCTATACGGCCGACGCGGCAAAGCTCGCCGGGCTCAGGGGAGATGTCAGCGACACCTTCCATTACAAGATCTCCGACGGGACTTCGCTGCATTTCGACACGGATACGCTGAGCGTCTCCATCCATGTGGATGACCTGCTGAGCTGATAGGGATGCCGGCGGCAAATGGCGTTGCATTATCGCGGCGGCAGTCCGTCCAGTACTTGCGAAGTCTCATTGATCGCCGAGCAGGATCCTGATGACATCGACTTCGATTTCCGCGCAGATGATCTCGTATTCGGTGATGATTGCGGGATCGGCCGATCTATCCCGGCGCATGCGATCGAGGACGGCGCAGGCTTCGCCGTAGGCGCCGCATAATTCATAAAAATGGGGCTGGCTCGCCGCAACTGCTCTGATCGTTGCCCGCGTCGCAGGCAGCCTCATCATCAGCCTGGCCAGCCCCTGTTCCGCGGCTTGCCGGGTGAGGTGGGCTACGCCTTCTTTCCTGACCATGCCGTCATTCCTCGCTGCCTGTGGTTTCCGATCCAGGGGGTACGCAAGACTCACCCCCCGAGTAGTACGCAGGAATGCTGCATCTGGTTTCATGCCGGAAGAAGGATTAGAGCCTTTCCGGGTTAGATTGAAGCATTCTGCCGGAGCAGATTTTCGTCAGGACAATGGCGATTGGCGAAGGGCATACCCCAAGGTACGTGCGAGCCGATCGCCTTTGTCCTGGCGGAAAGATGCCCGGCCCTTCGGGTTGGCTGAAACGGGCCGGGTGATCGACCGGCCGGCTTGGCCGTAGAGCCGGGCTACGACACGCGCCGGCCGGTCGACCATCCGACTCCGTTTGAGCCAACAGAATGCTTCAATCTAACCCGGAAAGGCTCTAGTGGCGCAGGCCGCAAACAGCCGGTGCTACCAGCGCAGGAGGCGGGGGCCGAGCAGCGCGCCGATTGCGCCGGTCAAGAGGATGCCGAGCGAATACCAGAGGGTGACAAAGGGCAGACCGTTTTCCGTGCAGAACCAGGAATAGACCCAGGCACCGGATGCGCCGGCGGCAATGCCGGCGATGAAGCCTGTGAAGCCGAGGTTGCTCGGGGCGCTGCCACGGAGAACCCAGGTATTTGCGATCAGGATCGGTATGGCAAAGGCAAAGATCAGCAGCGGGCAATGCAGGGCGGAGGAACCGAGCACCAGCACGGGATAGTTTGCAGCCGGCGACGAAGCGAGCTGGATGACCGCCATGACGGCGAGGGCGAGTATGATGGCCGCGGCAATCCCGAAAAAGCGGCCCTCCGAGCCATCCGGCCGGGACAGGCGGTAAACGGCTGCGAAGGCGGCGATTGCAAGCAAGGCATTGTAGGCGGACTTGATCCAGAAGGCCGGCAGCATCAGCGCCTGCGCCATATCGGTACGAAGGCCGAGGACGATAAGCATCAGCAGCAGCGAGACTGCCAAGGCCGGCAGGACGGCGAGCGTGAAGCGGCGTTCGAGCGCATGTTTCGGCACCGGCTTCAGATCTCGGACAAGGCTGTCGATCACGTCCTCAGTCTCTCTCACATTCCACCTCGCAATCTTGCCGCCAGCGCCTTGATGCCCCTGTGAACGCCGACCTTAACCGCCGATTCCGACTGTCCGGTGCGGCTTGCAGTGTCGGCCACCGACTGCCCCTCAAGCTTGACCTGACGGATCAGCTCCTGCTGGTGCTGCGGCAGGCCGTTCAACAGCCGTTCGACATCCATGCGCGCTGCAATCGCATCCTCCCTGAAGTCGCCTTCGATCTCCTCGTCCAGCTCCATCTCCGCCTTGTACCGGCCGCCATGCTTTCGGTGGTGGTCGATCAGCTTGTAGCGGGCAATCGAGAAGAACCACGCGGTGAACGGCCGCTCCCTGTCATAGGTCGCCCGGCGCGAATGCAGCGCCAGCAACGTCTCCTGCACGAGATCTTCCGTGTCGGATTTCGCGGTCGTGCCGATCCGCCCGCCATAATAACCGACGAGCAGGGTTCGCAACGTCACGAGCAGACGCCGGTAGGCTGCCTCGTCCCCATCGAGGGAAAGAAGCATCAGCATCTTCAGTGCTTGTTCCGAATGGGCGCTCGTCATGTCGTCTGCAATATCATTCGGGTGGATGACGCTTTGGTTACAGGCGGGTTCAAAAATCTTCCGGCGGCAATTCGAAGTGTACAGCGTCCTTTGCGCGTCTCCAAAAGACGCAAAGGGCGCTGTAGCGCTATCACATAAGCGTGAGGCTGTAACCGCCTTCGCAAGGGGATCGAATTCAGGACTGTGAGCCGTCGGCGGGTGCCGGCGGACATGTCAATCGATCCGAGAAGATCCTCATGACCAAGATCCTTTCCAGCCTTGCCGCCTGCACATTCGTCATCGGCCTGTCGCTTGCCGGCGCCGCCAGCGCTCAAAGCGATGCCATGAAGAAAGACAGCAGGAAGACCGACACTAGGTCGAAGGACGCCATGTCCGAGGATGCAATGGCGACCGGCAGCACCAAGGCCGACTGCATGCACAATGCCGGCATGGAGAAGGACACGATGAAGAAGGACACGATGATGAAGGCCTGCGACGCGATGAAGTAAGTTTAGCCGCGGCCGCTGAAACTTTATCGCCGGCGGCCGCGTCCTTTCTCGCAAAGACCTTTCATGTCGATCCGGAGGAACTACAATGGCCACGACCGATGCCGGCATGGCGAGCGGACGCGCGCTCTTCTACCGCCATGGCCTGCTGGTGCGCCTGTCGCATTGGGTGAATGTGCTGTGCATGACGGTGCTGCTGTATAGCGGCCTGCAGATATTCAACGCCCATCCGGCGCTCTATTGGGGTCAGTATGGCGCCGACGACGATCCGTCCTTCATTTCCATGGAGGCGGAACAGGAAGGCGATGTGCTGAAGGGCGTGACGCGCATCGGCGGATTGAGCTTCGACACGACGGGCATTCTCGGGGTTTCGAATGTCGACGGCGAGGCTGCTGTGCGCGGTTTTCCGAACTGGCTGACCTTGCCGAGCTACCAGGATCTGGCATCCGGCCGGCGCTGGCATTTCTTCTTTGCCTGGCTGTTCGTCATCAACGGCTTCATCTATCTCGCCTATGGTTTCGTCAGCCGGCATTTCCGCCGCGATCTGCTGCCGGCGGCCGAAGAGCTGAAGCCTTCGCATCTCGGTCACGAGATCGTCAATCACGCCCGGCTGCGCTTTCCCAAGGGGGCCGAGGCTCGCCACTATAATACGCTGCAGAAACTCGCCTATCTCGCCGTGATCTTCGTGCTGCTGCCGCTGATGATCGGGACGGGGCTTACCATGTCGCCGGGCTTCAATGCGGTCGCCCCTTGGCTGCTCGATCTGTTCGGCGGCCGACAATCGGCCCGCACACTGCATTTCTGACCGCCTTCTCGCTCGTCGCCTTCGTCGCCGTGCATGTGGCGATGGTGCTGGTCTCGGGCGTGTTCAACAATCTGCGCTCGATGGTCACCGGTTATTACGACATCGGGCAGGGAGGAAAGTCATGAGCCGCATCATCACCAGACGTCGCTTCCTGATCGGCGCGACCATGACGGCATCGGCGCTGGGGCTTGCCGGCTGCGATGCCCTCGTCGAAAACGATCGGACGAAATCGGTGTTGAAGATCGCCGAAGGCTTCAGCATGAAGACGCAGCGCTTCCTGCTCGGTGACGACGCACTCGCCCGCGAGTTCACCGAAGCCGATATCTCGCCGACCTTCCGCGCCAACGGCACGAGCATGCCCGACAATGCCCGCTATATCGACTGGATGAACCAGCGGTTTTCGGGCTGGAAGCTCGAGGTCGGCGGGCTGGTCGACAAGCCGATGCAATTGTCGCTGGCCGAGCTGAAATCCCTGCCGGCCCGCACGCAGATCACAAGGCATGACTGCGTCGAGGGCTGGAGCGCGATCGGCAAATGGACCGGCGTGCCGCTTGGTGCGTTGCTTCAGACGGCCGGTCTGAAACCCGAAGCCCGCTACATCGTCTTCCACTGCGCCGACGAATATGAAAAGACGCTCGACGGCAGCGGCTGGTATTACGAAAGCATCGATCTCGTCGATGCGTTTCACCCCCAGACGATCCTTGCCCACAGCATGAACGGCCGCGATCTCGAAGTGGCCCATGGCGCGCCACTCCGGCTCCGGGTCGAGCGCCAGCTCGGCTACAAGCAGGCAAAATACCTGACCGGCATCGAAGCCGTCGCCGATCTCGGCCAGCTCTACGGCGGCAATGGCGGCTTCTGGGAGGATCGCGGTTATGAATGGTATGCGGGCATATAGGCCCCCGACCGACATGCCGACCTTGACGTTTTCCTCGTGTCGGGTTCCACGGCCGGAGAGGTCGTCGTGGTCAAGGGTACGGAAATCCCGCAGCTCCCCTCAGGAAGAGAGACCGATCGTGATGGTGGCGGATAGCACGCCGCCGTCGAGCTTTTCGAAATCGAACATGTGGTCGGCCGCATCCTCCGGGAAGAGGCCGTCCTCGTCGTTGCGCGTATCGCGGGCAGGGCGCCCGAGATAGTCGGGATGCTCGCCATAGATGATATCGCTCAGCACATCGTCGAAATAGATCTGGCTGACGAGAAGCTCCTTGCCCTCGGCGAGGATGCGGCAGTGAACGTGCGGCGTGCGGCCCTTATACCATCCGGGATAGGCCGTCAAGAAGCTTGCCTGCCCCGTGGCATCCGTCAGCTGGCGGCCGCGAAAGGCGAGCCCGCTGATCGCCTCGGCATCGCCGAAGGTGCACATCTCCGCAGCCTCGCGGCCGGAATAGATGCCGCGGTGATCGGTATGCCAGATTTCGATATCAGCATTTTCGACCGGCCGGCAATCGGCCGCGTGGACGATCCGAACGGCCAACCGCAAAGGCAGCCCGGCCTTTCCTTCCGAAACGTCCTGACGAGCCGGGACATTGTTGACATGGCAGGGGCCAAGGGCCTGGGCGACGGTCACGACACAATTCGGACTGGTACGGAAGAGCGGCTCTGGCAGCTTTTCCAAGGTAACCGATTTTGTGCCGCCGCTTACGAAATCCGTTCCCTTCCAGTCGAATGTCCTGGCGGCAACAACGACATGCCGCCGCGGCCAGATTGCCACCGCAGCCACGGATGATGCGACAATGGCCGCACCGCCAAGCACAAGAGTCCGCCTCTTCATCTGTCTTCCTCTGCCTCAAGTCGCAGGATTTAAGGAGGATGCGCAGGAAATTCCAATTAAATCCAGGCAATGATCGACGGCAACGAGATCATTCTGCAATGCCGCCGAGACGCCAGGTGGGTCCCGAAGCAGCCACTCCTGTTTGCAGGCGGATTGACGGGAAAGTGTATTCTGCCGATGTTAGCCAATGGACGGTTGCTCCGAAGCACCCATTGGGCTCCGGTCACCTAAAAGACGCTGTAAAGCATTGAATTACCGAATAATTTTATCCATGAATCGATTCCGCTTTAACTATGCAGTAGGCATCCAAAATTCGATTCCGAGTCAGGGCAGAGCCATATGGAACCAACCCACTTATTCGAGCTCGTCATCGCGATGTTTCTTGCGATCATCGCGCTGCACTATGCCGCCCACAGGCTCGGACTGCCGCCGTCCGTCGCGCTGCTGGCCGGTGGCGCCTTGCTGGCGTTCGTGCCGGGGTTGCCGGCGATATCAGTCGATCCGGAACTGGTGCTCGTCATCTTCCTGCCGCCACTCCTGATGGACGGCGCCTGGGCCATCGCGCTGGCGCGGTTGCGGCGCCATATGATCGGCATTGCCTCGCTGGCCGTCGGCGCTGTGTTATTCACCTGCGCGGTGGTGGCCGTCGTGGCCCATCTTATCTTTCCATCGCTTCCCTGGGCCGCCTGCGCAGCCCTTGGTGCGATCGTTGCACCGCCGGACGCGGTCTCGGCGCGCGCCGTGCTCGAGCGAGTCAGGCTGCCGCGGCGGCTGCAGATTCTTTTGGAAGGCGAGAGCCTGCTCAACGATGCGAGCGGTCTGGTTCTCTTCCGTTTTGCCGTTGCCGCTGCCGCAACAGGAGCCTTCAGCGCGGGAGAGGCGATCGGCAGCTTCTTCGTGCTGGCACTCGGCGGCGCCGTCGTCGGCGTCGTTGTGGGAACGGCATGGGTCAAACTCGTCCGGCGTCTCGGTGACGAATATCTGATCATCGCAGCCACGGTGCTGCTCGGCTGGATTTCCTATCTGCTCGGAGAGCTGCTGCATGTTTCCGGCGTCATCGCCACCGTCACCACCGGCCTGATCGCTTCCTGGCACCAGCACACCGTATTTTCGGCCGCAACGCGGATGCGCGGCACGTCGTTCTGGACGGTGATGATCTTCCTGATGGAAGCTTCGGTTTTCACCTTGATCGGCCTGTCGCTGCGGGATGTCGTCGAACGCGGCGGCGGCTTGACCACGGTGATCGCGACGATGGGACTGCCGATGCTGGCGATCCTCGTCACGCTCGTGGTGGCGCGTTTTGTCTGGGTCTTCGCCTCCGATCTCGTCATCAGCTTCTGTGCAGCCCTGGGGGTGATGCGAACTCGGCCGCTCGGCGTCGGCGGCGCGACGGTTCTCAGCTGGGCAGGCGTGCGCGGCGTGATCACGCTCGCTTTGGCGCTCAGCCTGCCCGAGGGGTTCCCGGGCCGTGACTTCATCCTCGCCACATCCTTCGCCGTCATTCTCGGTACCGTGCTCGTGCAGGGCACGACATTGGGGCGGGTGATTGCCTGGGCGCGGCTGGTGGAGACGGAGACGGAAAGAGCGCGCCTGACCATGAGCCAGGCCGAAGTCGCCATGGTGCAGGCGCAGCTCGAGACCGTCCAAAGCCTGGCATACGACGCGGAAGGAAAGCTTATCCACCCGCAATTGCTGGACCGATACCAGCGCAGGGCGACAGTGATCGTCGACTATGCCGAGAGAACGGAGCATTACAAACCGGTGCTCCATGCTCACTTCGACGTCGTTCTCGAAGCGGTTGCCACGGGACGCCGGGAGCTCATTCGCCTCCATCGCGCCGGCGACATCGACGACGAAACCTTGGACGAGCTTGAACGCGATCTCGATCTTGAGGAGTTGAGCGCGATCTCTGCCAAGGCGTAAGGTTCAGCGCCTTACTCCCTTCGACATCATCGTCAACGCATTGCGATATCGAGGCTGATGCAAGCAGCGAGCGGCTTGGAAGCGTGCTCTTAAATGGCGATCTGTTCGCCGAGCTCGACGACGCGGTTGGACGGCAGGTTGAAGTAATCGGAGGGATCGATCGCCAAGCCCTCCAGCCCCATGAATATACGCTCCTGCCAGGCGGGCAAGCCGGTGTTCGGCGTCCTGACGAGGTTCCGGCGGCCGAGATAGAAGGAGGTCCTCATGATCTCGAACTTGAAGCCGCTTTCCCGGCAGAGAGCCAGAGCCCTGGTGACGTCGGGGTCGTCCATGAAGCCGAAGGTGATGTCGAGGCGCACGAAACGCGGCGAGAGCTGGCTTATCTTGATGCGGCGGCTGTCGGGCACATAAGGTTCGTCCTCGGTCCAGACGGTCAGGACGACGTTCTGTTCGTGGAGCACGTGGTTATGCTTGAGATTGTGGAGCAGGACGTTCGGCGTACGATCCGGGACACTGGTCAGGAAGACGGCCGTTCCCGGAACGGTGACCGGGGAATGCTCCGACTTTCGCTCGATCGACCTGATGAAGGAATCGAGCGGGATCTCGTTGTTGGCCCGCAATCTCTTCAGATAGGCTTGGCCTCGGGTCCATGTCCACATCATGACCATGATCGCCAGGGCAAGGGCGACCGGAACCCAGCCGCCATCGTGGATCTTCAAGAGGTTGGCCGCCAGGAACAGAACTTCGATGATGAAGAGCGGTAGCAGCAAGACGGCGGCGAGCACGAGGGAGTAGCCCCAGACGGCTCGGAGAAACTGGAAGACCAGCATGGTCGAGATGACCATGGTTCCGGTCACCGAGATGCCGTAGGCCGTCGCCAGCGACTCGGAGTCGCCGAAGGAAAAGATCAGCATCAAGACGCCGACCAGCAGGAGAAGATTGACGGCCGGCACGTAGATCTGGCCGGTGTTGGTCTCCGACGTGAACTTGATCCTGAGCCTCGGCAGGAAGCCGAGGTGAACCGCCGAGCGGGCCAGCGAAAATGCGCCTGTGATCACCGCCTGGCTGGCGATGATCGTTGCCATCGTCGCCAGAATAACCACCGGCAGCAAGGCCCAGTCGGGATACATCAGAAAGAACGGATTGGTGGCGGCTTCCGGATGGGCGAGAACGAGCGCGCCTTGGCCGAGATAGTTCAGAAGTAGGGCAGGAAAAACGAGCACGAACCATGCCATCTGGATCGGGCGGCGCCCGAAATGCCCGAGATCGGCATAGAGCGCTTCGGCGCCCGTCACGGTCAGAAAAACGGCGCCGAGCACAATGAGGCCGACGCTGCCGGCATGGGTGAGGAACAGGAACGCATTGATTGGATTGAGCGCCTCCAGAATCCTCCAATCGTCGCCGATATGGATCAGGCCGCCTGCCGCCATAGCCAGAAACCACAACACCGTTATTGGCCCGAAAAAGATGGAGACGGCGGCGGTTCCCTTCGACTGGACAGCAAAGAGAACGATCATGATCGCAGCTGATGCCAGCGGAACGTATTCGGCAAAGGCCGGCGTGACCAGTTTTAGGCCTTCCAGCGCCGACATGACCGACAAGGCAGGCGTGATCATCGCATCGCCGATGAAGAGAGCCGCTCCGATCAGGCCGGCGAAGAAGAGCACCGGTACGTTTCGTCCCATCTTCTTCATCAGGAGGGCGAGAAGCGAAAGCGTGCCGCCTTCGCCGTCATTGTCCGCCCTGAGAAGGAAGAGCACATATTTGAAAGTCACGATGATCGTCAGCGTCCAGACCATCAGCGAAATGAGACCGATGACCTCGGCTTCGTGTACGCCATCGGCGGCAAAGGGCCTCAGCGCCTCGCGAAGGGCATAGAGCGGGCTGGTGCCGATATCGCCATAGACGACGCCGACCGCGCCGATGACCAGTCCGACGAAGCCCTTTCGGCCAGCACCTTCACCCGTATTGTCTGCATGTGTTGACGTCATGGTTCCCCGCTCATGCCACTTGGCCATGGACACAAACATATGCCGCATTGCAGAACGGCAAGTAAATTGATGCGGCTGTGAATTTTTTGTGGGGGCGAAGGCGATGCGGGCGTGGCGAGGGTGGCGTTGCGATCAGTTCAAACGTCGTCGGTTCGTATCCCCTTGCGATTGCGCTGTCGCATGGTAATAAGCATGCATGACCCGCGCCCGGACCTTTTCGAGCTTTTATTACACGCTGCTCCCATAGAGAGCGGCGCAAGGTCATATTCCTGACACTCGAGACGCCGCATGGTCGGCGGCACGTGTGTCAACAGAAGGTCTCCGGCCTCATCGGCCCAAATGGAGACCCTCGTGAAACTATCCTCTCAGCCTACCGGACCTAGATCGGACTTTCTTCGCACTTTGAGCGAGCGCGGCTTCCTGCATCAATGCACCGACTTAGGAGCACTCGACAGCTGGCTTTGTTCAGGAGCGGGCACCGCCTATAACGGATTTGATCTCACCGCCGACAGCCTGCATGTCGGGCATCTCATTCCGATCATGATGCTGCGGTGGTTCCAGAAGACGGGTAACAAACCCATTGCGTTGCTCGGCGGCGCGACAAGCCGCCTGGGCGATCCGAGCTTCCGCGACACGTCGCGTCCCTTTCTCAGCCAAGAGCAGATCATGAAAAACCTGATCGGCATCCGACGGGTCTTCGAGCGCTTCCTCGCTTTTGGAGACGGCCCGACCGATGCCGTCATGGTCAATAACGCCGACTGGTTGGACGGGCTCAACTATCTCGATTTCCTGCGCGATATTGGGCTGCATTTTTCAGTCAACCGGATGCTCACATCGGAGAGCGTGCGCCAACGGTTGGAACGAGAGCAATCGCTGTCATTGCTGGAATTCAACTACATGGTCATGCAAGCCTACGACTTCCATGTCCTCGCAGAAAGCCGCGGCTGCCTGCTTCAACTGGGTGGCTCGGACCAGTGGGGCAATATCGTCAGCGGCGTTGAATTTGGACGGCGGATCGGTGGACGCGGCCTCTTTGGATTGACTGCCCCGCTGCTGACGACGTCTTCGGGCGCGAAGATGGGCAAGAGCGTTTCGGGGGCGGTTTGGCTGAACGCCGACCGGTTGTCACCCTATGAATTCTGGCAATTCTGGAGAAACGCCGGGGATGCCGATGTGGGTCGTTTTCTCAGGCTGTTCACCGAGTTGCCCTTAAGTGAAATCGCACGCCTTGACGTGCTTCGGGATTCGGAGATCAACGAAGCAAAAAAGATTCTTGCCGACCAGGTCACCAGCCTGTGCCACGGGGCAGATGCCGCGGCGCAAGCTTCCGAAACCTCCCGACGCGCCTTCGAAGCAGGCGAAGTGCCGGCGGGTCTCCCGACGGTCATTCTCCCGGATAGCCTTCGCGGTGATTTTCCGTTGGTCGACGCCATGGTCGTTGCCGGGCTCGCCAAGTCGAAAAGCGAAGCGCGTCGATTGATCGTCGGCGGCGGTGTGCGAGTGAACGGTGGCAGCGTAAAAGACGAGACAATGCGGCTTGGCGACTCCGACGTCCAGGACGGGGTGATCCGGCTCTCGGTCGGCAAGAAGCGACAGGTCCTCCTTGAGCCGGTTTAGCGTGGTCTGTTCAATTCGGGGAGCGGGCAAACTCGAACCACCTTGTCGCGCTCCCTGCGGGTGTTGTCGACAAGGTGGCCCTTCGGTCCGACGTGTTTGCGGCCTTCAATTGGAGCGGCTGCTCGGCATTGACCTGTGAAATCAGCGGCGGCTGCATCATGCTGACAGGGGATGTCAGCAGCAGTGATCGATAATCCTGAGATTGCGGGCTTCTCAAGCCAGTCGCCATTTCGTCGGAATGTCCGGTTATGCCGCCGGATACCCCGCGCCATCGGAGCAGTGTCCCCGAGATGAAGCCACACCACCGGATTTTCTTCATTCAGTTTGCCGTGGCCCTTTCCTTAGGCGCGTTTGTGTCGCGGCTGCCCGACCTTCAGGTCAAGTTCAGCCTGACCGAGGGAGAGCTGGGCCTTTTGCTTGCCGTCATGTCCTCCGGGGTTCTGTGCGGGTTGACGTTCTCGGTAAGGTTGATCGAGAGGCTCGGTGCGCGCACCACGGCTTTCGTCACCGTCTTCGGTGCGGCGCTGTTTTTCGCGCTGATCCCCTGGATGCCTTCAGCTCTCCTGGCGGTGCCATTATTCTTCATTGCCGGCATATTCACCGGCGCGTTCGAGATCAACGCCAATATCGAAACCGATCGCCGTGAGGCGCTGCTTGGGTACCGCATCATGAGCCGGGCTCACGGCATGTGGAGCGTGGGCTTCTGCATCACCGCCCTTGTTGCCGCCGGCATGCGGCAGGCTGCCGTCTCCATCGAACTGCATAGCTTGATCATCCTCGTCATCGTCCTGATTGGAGGGTCGATCGTTTTCTCCGGGATCGAGAACGCGCCCCAGCGGCAGGACGCGCACCCGGGAGATAGTCCGCCGATTGCTTTTCCGACAATCGGGCTGCTGCCCCTTTGCCTGATAGGCGCAGCTCCACTTCTCGCCGAAGGCGCGAGCGTCGATTGGTCGGCGATCTATATGCGTGACGTATTCGCGGTCGAACCCTTCATCGGCGGGCTCGGCGTGACCATTTTCTCCCTGTTCATCGCCATCGGGCGGCTCGGTATGGACCCTGTCATTGACCGCTTCAATCCACGCCCGGTCGTAATAACCCTCCTCGGGATCGCGACCATCGGTCTCGTCATGGTTGCGACGGCGACACACCCTGCTATCGCGCTCGCAGGCTTTGGCCTGACAGGTATCGGCTGCTCTTCAGTCTATCCGCTTGCCATCTCGGCTGCGGCCCGACGCACGGATCGACCCGCACCCGTCAACGTTGCAGCGCTCGGGCAGACGACGTTCCTTGTGTTTTTCGCCGGGCCGCCACTGCTCGGTTTCGTTGCCGAACACTTCGGTATCCGCTTTTCGTACTGGGCGGTCGTCCCTGTTCTCGCCGCAGCGCTGCTGGTCACCAGGGCACTTGCCGCTGATCCTGCCCCGGTCACAGGCCAACCCGAACCGGCGCAACCACACGGTTGACACGCACGCCGGCCACCTTTGTCGTAAGCTCGTTCACGTCCTCAACCGGAGGGGCAACCTCCGGCTTTCGCTGGTGAATCGGGCGGGCGCAATGTATTTCCCATGGCGCCGAAGTATTATGAGCGGCCATCGGAAATATAGCTCGTATAGGTGAGGAGCTAATTCCGCATACTGTCGTCAACTCTTGGCGAATGGTTTTGCTGCTCAAGCATTGCGGCCACAGTCCATCTCGTCTGAGTGGACCTGGTTGGGATGGCGAAACTCCAGCCTTTCGGCCTAGCAAAACATATGTTTTACGGGGTTTGTGATGGCCGTGTCCGGCCGCAAATGAAGGCTCGCCGGCGTCGTTCTGCGCCTCGCTTCGGACAAATTTCCGCCGCTAAAATGCCAGTATTAGTTGTTTCTAAATCACGCCATAATTCGCATCTACGTTGCCGCGCCTGTTTTATTCTTCGCCACATTTCGGAATTTCAACATTATACAAACAGTGGTGGGTAACTATGAAGGTTATTCTCGTCATCGTCCTTACGGCGCTTGCCGTGCCCTGTGAGGCGGACATGCTCCGCACGGCGTCCAAGTACAAGAGCATGCACGAACGCTCCATCTCCTTCCTGAGCATCAATCCGCGCAGGGTGTCGTGGTGCGGGGCGTTCCTTGCCTTTGTCGCCAAACGGTCTTCGCGGCAACCGCCGCCCAACCCCAACATGGCGGCGTCCTGGAGGAAGTTCGGCAAGCCGGTCGGTGTCCGCTCCGCCAGGCGAGGGGATGTCGTGGTGATCCGCACCGGCCGGCGCTTTCATGTGAGCCTGTTCGATCACATCGATCAGCGCCGGCAGTACGTCTACCTGTTCGGCGGCAACCAATCCAACCGGGTCCAGCTGTCGCGCTATCGCGCCAGTTCGGTGGTCGCCGTGCGACGATGATGTTGGGGTGAGAACTCACCCACCTTCCAAACCTCGGCAGGCGGCGGGAAAACAGGCCTTACGCCTTGCGCGCCCTGATGTGGAGGAAGATCGGCGCGATGCGGGTATCGGCGACTATTGGCTCGGCAAGCGCCACCTCGATTGACGCCATGGGCTCGCCGAAAGCTTCGATCGTCAGCCCCGCTTCGACGATCATCGACACCCAGGTCGACAGCGTTCGGTGAAAGCGCGGGACGGCAAACGGCGTCAGCGTCACCCGTTCTTCCTCTGGGATGGAGGAAAAAATCCAGCGCTCGACCCGGCCGTCGCTCTCGTCGAAATAATCGGCGATCTCAACGGCGACGGGTTCGCCGGCTTCATTGCGGATATTGCGGCGCGTCGGCGGCACGAAGCAGGGATGCAGGATCGAAAACTGCAGGAAGCCGCCCGGCTTCAGGACGCGGTGGATGCCCTTCAGCACCTGGCGCTGATCGGCCATGTCCATCATCGACATGAAGGCGGTGACGAAATCGAAGCTCGCTTCGGGGAAATCGATGCCCTGGCCGTCGCCGAGGACGTAGTCGATGCCGAGCGGCGCTTGCGTCTCGGTCTCGCGGGCATAACGAATGAAGGTCGGGGCGATGTCGAGACCGATCATGCGGGCGCCGAGGCGGGCGACGGCGCGGGTGTTGGAACCTTCGCCGCAGCCGAGATCGAGCCCGGCAAGGCCTGCCACCGGCGGCAGCATCTTCAGAAAGGCCGGTGTGTTCAGCGCGTCGCGATATTTGTCGTAGCCCGCGCGGCTATAGATCGTCCAGGTCTCGGCATTGCTCTCCCAATGGGCGGCGACATCATTGGCGTTCATGGCTCTCCTCCTTGTGCGATCGGAACGGGCGGGGAGCTATAAGCGCAGCGGATTACAATGGGAAGACAGGCAGTCTACTGCAAGTGGTTGACGCCCATGGATCATGACCAAGTTCGCGTGCACTATCATGCGATCGAGAGGATAGGGGGCTGCTGTGTCCGACGAAGTGATCATCCGCGAGCTGGTCGGTCTCGATCAGACGATGACAATTTTCCCGCTGTACAGCCAGGTTAGTCGCCTGAGCGAGGCCGTGGTTTTCCAACGACTCTCAGCCATGTCGCACAGAGCAACTACCGCTGCATAGCAGCATATATCGACGAACGGATGGTGGTGCGTCGGGTTTCTGGACGGGCACTCAGTTGTGGTGCGGCAAAGTATATCGAGGCGGACAATGTGGTGGTAGACAACGCCGTGCGCAGTCAGGGCATCGGCGGCAAGATGATGGCGTGGATCGAGGCGGAGGCGGAGCGGATTGAATGCGCGGTGGTCCGTATTGCCATGGTTCTGGGAAGGGAGCGTACGCACCAGTTCTACGCGAGAAACGGCTACTTCGACGACGGCCTGCTAATGGTGAAAGCCCTAAGTCGCGGTGCGGCCGAGTTTCCGGAATATGTCTCTCAACAAGTTTGACCGGTCCCGCAGCTTGGCCGCAAGTGCCACCACTGGCGCAAGCGGGACGGACGGAAGAATTTGCCCGCCTTGCGCGGGCGTCGTTTTGCGGTCGCGTGACCGGGCTCAGAGATGCCGGGGTACCTTGACCTTCAGTAGTTGCACGAGCGTAGGGTCCATGAAATCGTAATCGTCAGGAATATCCCGGCATATCAGCCGCTTGCCTTTGAGAGCTGACCGGTATTTGCCCTGGATTTTCGCACGGTGAGCCTTCTCCATGACGAAGACGATATCGGCCCATTCGATCAGCTCGTTCGACAGTGGGTTTTCGGCATCGTTGTTGGTGCCGGCCGAGGAGACCTCGATCTCCGGCCAGCCTGCGAAGACCTGTTCGGCCGTCGGGCTGCGAAGTTTGTTCTGACTGCAGACGAACAGGACGTTTTTCACGTTTCGATCTCTCTTGGAGTGAGCGGGGGCCCGCGATAGCACAATTCCGCGCACGAGCGAACCAAGGGGCAATCGACGGAATACGGGCGGGCCTGCGTCCGTTGAGGTCGGGGGAAGAATTGCCTTCGCTGTCGCGCGTTGCGTCAGCCGCCGCTCACACTCTTGAACGCGGCGATGATGCTTTGTGCGGCGAGTTGGGCCTCATCTGCCGTCGTCTGCCAATTGGTGATAGAGAGGCGCAGGACGTCGCGGCCGCGCCATTTGGCGCCGCCGGCGAAGATCATGCCGTCCGCCTGGATCTTTTCGATCGTCTTTCGCGTCAACGCGTCGCCTTCTTCGGAGGGCAGGTCCGTTCCGAAGCGAATGACGAGCTGGTTCAGCACGACGTCGTTCAGTATGCCGATGCCCGGTTGCCGCGACAGAAGATCGGCGATCAGCCGCGCTGAGGTGCAGCACTGATCGATCAAGGCGGTGATGCCGTCGCGGCCGAGATGTTTCAGCATCGCCCAGGTGGCAAAGCCGCGCGCCCTTCTCGAAAGCTCGGGCACGTAATGGGAGGGATCGCGTTCGCCTTCGCCGGCGAGCGGCAGGTAGCTCGCGGCGATCGTCATGGCGCGGCGATGGGCGAGCTCGTCGCGGACGATCGCATAGCCGCAATCATAGGGCGTCTGCAGCCACTTGTGGCCGTCGGTCGCCCAGCTGTCGGCCGCTTCGATGCCGCGGCTGAGGTGGCTGGTCTTCGCTGACGCCTGCGCCCAGAGGCCAAAGGCGCCATCGATATGCACCCAGGCGCCTTTCGCCTTCAACAGCGGGATGATGGCGGCGAAATCGTCGAAGGCGCCGGTATTGATCTGCCCCGCCTGGAGAACGGCGATGACGGGTCCAGAGACAGTATCGAGCGTGCCCGCCAGCGCGGCTGGGTCTATCCGTCCCATCGCGTCGGTGGGCAGGCGCAGCACGCGATCATGCCCGAGGCCGAGGAACTGAAGCGCGGAGAAGACGGTGGTGTGGGCGTCGTCGCCGATCAGCACGGCAATCTCAGGCGCTCCGAACAGGCCCTTTGCGTCGGCATCCCAGCCCACCTGTCGCAGCACCTCGCCGCGGGCGGCGGCAAGGCAGGTAAAGTTCGCCACCGTCGCGCCGGTGACAAAGCCGACCGAGCTTTCGGCCGGCAGCTTCAGGAGATCGAGAAGCCATCTCGCCGCGACGGTCTCGACGGCTGCCGCGGCCGGGGCGGCGGCATGGTTTCCGGCATTCTGGCCCCAGGCGCTGGTGAGGAAATCGGCCGCGACGCCGACCGGATGGGAGCCGCCGATGACCCAGCCGAAAAAGCGCGGTCCAGTGGTTGCATGCAGCCCGGGTTCAGCGCCGTCCGAGAGACGCCTGATGACATCAAGCATATCGGAACCTGCCGCCGGCAGCGGCTCTTCGAAACAGGCAAGCGAGGCTGCGTAGTCGTGGGTGGGCATATGGCGGGCGGGCGCTGCCTGCCGGAACGCGGCCGCAAGGCGGGCGGCTTCCTGAAACAGAGATGCAATTGCCGTCATGCGGGTCCCCCTGCCGCCACCGATCCTGGAGGGCCTCACCCTCGAAAGCAGGCTGCCGGCACACCCAAACTAGCCCATATCGCCGAGGCTGTCTTCGCCTGGCAGATCTCGGATCCGGGTTCCAGGGCCTTCCTTGGGCTTGCCGAGACCTCAAGATAAATTGAGCATCGGGGAGGCGCTTCCTAAATATCTACAATAACTACCTTATACCGTTCTGTGCGTTTTTGAAACTTCGCGGCTCTTATTGAAAATGATTGCCTTCGTTGCAAGTATCGTTCAATAATACGGAAATATCATTTGCACCATTGTCAAGTTGGTGCTGCCAATCAGCGAGGGATATGCACTGAAATATTTCCTTCTCTACGCGCTGACATGCACGTTGGTCGGGATAGCTCTTCTCTTCATCATCCGTGAAGTTGTACCGTTCGCGATCGACAAGCCAACCGATCAATCGGTGGCAGGCTCAACTGATGAGCCAGTTGCCGGGCCAACCGGTGAGCCGTTGAGCGCGGCAACCGGCCAGCCGGTGCCGGGGGCAACCGGCAAGCCGGTGCCGGGGCTAACAACCGATCAATCCGCCATCCAGCCAGCCGATCCCCTGGTCGTCCGATCCACCGGCCAGCCGGTCGACGGGCCAGCCCGTGAACCGGTGGTCGGGCCAACTGGCGAACCGGCAGCGAGGCCGACCGATCAATCGGTGGTCGGTCCGAGCGGCGAACCGGTCGTTCGGAAAGGGGGCCGGCTGGGGAGCCCGGCGCAGTGACCGGCGCCTGAGATGACGGATTTCCGTTCGATCTCGTCACTTCGAGCATATGCTGAACTACGAAGCGTCCTGACACCGGTTGCATCGGCTGAGGCCATCTGTATTGACAGTACCTCTCATCTCGCAGGAGATCCCGATGGATGAAAGTGGCACGACGATCAGGCATGTCAGGGCAGACGAAGTGGAGGCTTTCCGGCGTATCCGTCTGGAAGCGCTTCGCACCGAACCGTCCCTCTTTGCAAGCCGCTACGAGGACTGGGAGGCTCTTTCTCTCGAGGAGTGGCGCAATCGCCTGAACGAGCCGGTTTTCATCGCCTTTCAGGGTGACGAACCCGTCGGCATAACCGGCCTGCTTCGGCAGCGGTCGAGCAAGATGGCCCATCGCGCAACGATCATCATGGTTTACGTCAGAAGGAGCCTGCGCGGAACGGGCCTTGCCGGCAAGCTGCTCAGCGCGGTGGCCGATCACGCGCGCGATATCGGCATCCTGCAGCTGGAACTCTTCGTCAGCGCGGAGAACCCGGCGGCAATACGCTTCTATCAGCGGGAAGGCTTCTCCGAGATCGGCAGGATTCCCGGCGGGGTTCTGGAGGAGGGCAGGGAGATCGACGACGTCATGATGGCTCGCCGTCTGGTCAGTTAGGCCTCACGCCGATGTTTCAGCGCATGTCGGCTTGCCTCACCTATTGACCTCAAGTGGGGTTGGGGTTGCAGCATGCCGGCATGGGCTGGAGGTTTGGCCGTGACGAAAATTCTGAAAGACGAGGATCTGGTCGGCAGCGCGCTGATGATGATCGCGATCGATGCTCTCGAGACCGCTTTTCTCGCGAGAGCCGACAATCGGTTGATCTCTCCGCCCCGGCACCATGTCTCGTTTCCCGATCGCGGCGATCTCGTCTTCACCGTCGGCGGCATCCTCGGCGAGAAACCGCTCGCGGGCTTCCGAGTCTATGAAACATTCGACGGGGCGGAGCATTCGCAGATCGTCGCGGTGTGGTCGGCCGACGACGCGAAGCTCAAGGGCATTATTCTCGGAGATCGTCTCGGCAATCTCAGAACCGGTGCGATCGGAGGGCTCGCCATCCGGCATCTCAGCGCGCCTGACGCCAGCATCGTCGGGATCCTCGGCAGCGGAGGGCAAGCGCGAACCCAGCTTGCCGCGGCCGCCGCCGTTCGAAAGCTGGACCGCGCCCGCGTCTATAGCCGCGACGAGAAGAATCGCGCCGCCTTTGCAGCCGAGATGCAGCACGCCTTGGGTATTGAAGTGGAGCCTGCCGGCAGCGCTTCTGAAGCCGTCTATGACGCCGACATCGTCATCTGTGCGACGACGAGCCGAACGCCCGTCATTCATGCGCGGGATTTGAAGCCCGGCGTGCACGTCAACACCGTTGGCCCGAAAACGCATGAGGGATACGAACTCGGCCTGGATCTTGCCGATGTCGCCGCCGTGATCGCGACGGATTCACCCGAACAGACGCGCGCCTATGCTTCGCCCTTTTTCCTGACCGGCTCCGGCAATGAACACCGCATGGCCGACCTTGCCGATATCATGGCCGGGAAAACGGCCGGGCGAGGGTCGCCTGGCGATACGACGCTGTTTTGCTCCGTCGGATTGGCTGGAACCGAGGTCGTCGTCGCCTCGGCAATCCTCGATATGCTGTGAGCCCGTTTTCCTTATTCACGCCAGGCCCAGCACATCCCCCATGGCGTATTCGCCGGGTGCGCGCCCTGCGATCCAGCGGGCGGCGGCAAGCGCGCCGCGGGCGAACATGCCGCGATCGAGAGCCGAATGCGAGAGCGTCACGACTTCCTCGGCGGCGGCAAACAGGACGCTGTGTTCTCCGACGAGCCCGCCGGCCCGAAGGACGGCAAAGCCGATTTCGCCGGGCGGGCGCTCTCCGGTGATGCCGTCACGCCCGCGCCGCTCGACAGATGAAAGGGAAACGCCGCGGCCTTCGGCCGCCGCTTCGCCGAGCATCAGCGCCGTACCGGACGGCGCGTCGATCTTCCTGTTGTGATGGGCTTCGAGGATTTCGATATCCCAGCCATGCGCGGGAAGGGCGCGCGCGGCCTGGGCGACTAGGCCAACCAGCATGTTGACGCCGATGGAGAAATTGCCGGAGCGCAGGATCGGAATCGCGCGGGCGGCCTCCGCGATCCGTTCGAGCTCATCCGGCTCGAACCCTGTCGCCCCGATCACCAGGGCCGGTCCGCCGGCCGAAGCGCACAAACCGGCAAGTTCGGCGGCAGCACGTCCCGTCGTGAAATCCAGGATCACGTCGGTCGCTCCGATCGCAGCCGAACGGTCGATCAGCCCGGCGCTCATGGAGCCTTCACGGCCGATGCCGCCGACGAACGCAAAAGCCGGATCGGCCGCCAGCAGCGGCATGATGGCGCGACCCATGCGGCCGTTCGCGCCGGCGACGGCTATTTTGATTGGTGAGGTCACGGACTTTCCTTGGCTCGCGATATTTCCAACGGGCGGCTGTTTGCATCGGCATTACGCCGGCGAATGGGATCTGCCACTACCGCACTTGCGCTCCCGGGGCAAAGCAGCGATCTCCTCTGGTCGTCTGGTGCCTACCAGTTGCCGGGGTCGGCGGTGTGGTCGATGCTGGCGAATTCGTCGGCCTTTTGCCGATCCAGCTTCACCTCCGTGCCAGCCTTCGTCTCGTCGACGACCGAGTAGCGGTCGGGGATCGGTCCCCTTGATAGTTCCTGATACAGGAGCAAGGCGGCCTCCTCGGCGGTGGCGGCCTCGATCTCCCGAGTGATTGATACGGTGAACTTGTGCATGGCTTCGGCCCTCTCGATCGGTGCGCCGGCGTGTGCGTGGCTTGCGCAGTCTGACACGAGTTTTGTGTCGATGACACTAAAACTGCTCGCTTAGAATTTGATTCATTTGATGGCTTCAGGTCTTTGTTTTTATGAATGTAGTGGTGCCAAGCCGCCGTACCGTTTTGGGCGAACTCAGCCGAGGAGATAGGTCATGCGCCTGAATCAAGTAACCGTTACGATGCCTGACCTCGATGCGGGCTGGAACTTCTACTGCGTTCTCGGTCTCACGCCGGTCGTCGACGCCCGTCCTCGCTATGCGCGCTTCGTATGCCCGGACGGGGACAGCACCTTCTCCCTGCATCAGGGCGAAGGCGGCGGTGGCGGCACCACGGTGTATTTCGAGTGCGAGAAGCTGGACGAGACGGTCGGCAGTCTCAGCGAGGCTGGTGTTCGTTTCGTCACCGGACCGGAGGACAAGAACTGGCTCTGGCGCGAGGCCGAGCTGTTCGACCCCGGCGGCAATCGCATCATCCTTTATTTCGCCGGACCGAACCGCACCGATCCGCCGTGGCGAGTGGATAAGGCGGAACGCCCGAAGCAGGGCGTCTCGGCGCCTGCCGGTTCCTGCCATTCCCCGAATTGACGAATCGCGGTCGCCTCGGCATCTTTGTGTCGGCGTGGCCTAACGCCGAACCTCCCAGGACCTTCCCCAGCAGGGTCTTCAACCGGAGGCAAAGGGACTTTCGTCTCGGGTCGTGATCCTTGGTCCTGATGTTTCGGGCCTGTTGCTGGGGAACGATGTCCGGAACGTGAGAGGCCCTGATATGACTGAGAATGGAAATTTCAAGCGACGGGTGCGTGCACGCGCCGCCAAGACGGGTGAATCCTACACCGCCGCCCGCATGCATGTTCTTCCCAGGTCGGCGAACGATGCACAGCCTGAGGCAAGACGTTTGCGTCTCGCCGTGGCCCAGACCACCCATGCAGACGATCCCCGCGATGCCGACAAGCTTCGCCAGAGTGGACAGGAGATACGCCTGCTGATGCGGCAGGCGCGAGAGGCAGGGGCGCGGCTCATCCACTTTCCCGAAGGAACGACATCATCGCCGAACAAGCGGATCATGTCGGAAATCGGGCCGGGAGAGATCGGGCCGTCCGATTGGCGGCGGTTCGAATGGGCCGTGTTGCGTGAGGAGCTGGATAAAACGCGCAGACTGGCGCGCGAACTCGGGCTCTGGACGGTCATCGGCTCGGTGCATCCGCTGACGCCGCCGCACCGGCCGCACAACAGCCTTTATGTCGTCTCCGATCGCGGCGAACTGGTGACGCGCTACGATGAGCGGCTGCTGTCGAACACCAAGATCTCCTTCATGTACACGCCAGGTTCGATCCCCGTGACCTTCGAGGTCGACGGCATCCGTTTTGGCTGTGCGCTCGGCATGGAGTGCAACTTTCCTCAAATTTTCACTGAATACGAGCGGCTCGATGTCCACTGCGTGCTGTTTTCGTCCACTGGGGGGACGTCGGCCAATGATACCTCCTTCGCCGCCGAGGTGCAGGGGTATGCGGCGAGCAACAGGTACTGGGTGAGTTTCTCCATACTCGCACATCCCGGTTTAGCCGATCCCGTGTCTTCCGGGATCGTCGCGCCCGGTGGCCGGTGGGCAGCGCAATGCCCTGCGGATGGAACGGCCGCGATATCGCTCACCGATATCGACGACAATCACGGCGATATTGCCCGGCCGTGGCGGCGCAAAGCGCTGGGCGGCCTCTACGAGCCGCACCGCGTGGCCGGCGATCCGCGCAGTGACGGGCGGGATATGTTTTAGAGCCGGGTCGCGTCGGTTGCATTCCGGCAAAGTGAATGCAGCCGATGCTATATGCACGGTTCCGCAAATCTCCTCATACCCGCTTGTCCCGAAGTCATTGAACCCGGACGATGGCAACACCGCAGGGACCTCGACCATTTAGCAACGCTGTACAGTCGTCCGCGTGAAATCACTCGGACTGGGCTGGAGAAAGACGATTTGCCTCTTATTTCAGTGGGCAATGCGAAACGAAGAGCGAAAGGATCACGCAATGGCAAAGAACACGATCTGCGTATGGTACGACAAAGACGCTGAGGCTGCTGCCCGCTTCTATGCCGCGACTTTTCCCGACAGCGCCGTGGGTGCCGTCATTCGGGCACCGGGAGATTATCCTGACGGTAAGCAAGGAGACGTACTGGTCGTGGAATTCACCGTTGCGGGTATTCCTTGCATCGGCTTGAACGGCGGTCCTGCGTTCAAACACAACGAAGCCTTCTCATTTCAGATCGCAACCGACGATCAGGAAGAAACCGATCGCTATTGGAACGCCATCGTCGGCAATGGCGGCCAGGAAAGCGAGTGCGGCTGGTGCAAGGACAAGTGGGGTGTGTCCTGGCAGATTACGCCGAGGGTCCTCTCCGAAGCGCTCTCGGCAGGCGGTGGCGAGGCAAAGCGTGCTTTTGACGCGATGATGACCATGAGGAAGATCGACATTGCAGCGATCGAGGCCGCCAGGCGCGGCTGAGGCAGCTTCGCGCAGAACGATCTTTTACCAGGGCTAGCATCTCGCGCGCGATCCGGTCCGTGTCGCTCCTCGCAGTCGGCTCAGAACCAGAGATCGCGCACGCAGCGCCCCTTGGATGGAAGATCTTCAAATGTGTCCAGGCCGTCGAAATGATCGATAGGCAGATGATGAACGAGATCCGGCGGCGCAAGCCGCATGTTGACGGCCATGCGCCTGCGGCCATCCTTTGGAAGCCGCAGGCCGCGCCAGCTCAAGACACAGGCGCAGGATGAGCAGAACAAGATTTCGAGAGACGGCTCGTCCCTGTCGGCGCGGGTATAGGAGGCGGTCTCACCGGTGAGAGCGATGCGCTCTCCTTCGTAGTCATAGGCCCACAGCGTACGGTAGCGTCGGCAGAGCGTGCAGTTGCAGGCGGTGATCGAGCCGGGTTCACCTTCGAGTGTCCAGCTTGTCTTGCCGCAATGACATGAGCCCGTCAGCATGAGCGTCTGTTCGATCCTGCTTGCTATTCGAGGACGGCATCCTGCCTCAATCGCGCGATGACCGCAATTGAGCGATCCAGGCGCCGGGACTTACGCTATCGGCGGCTCAAGTGCCTGCCTTTCCCGGCGCCGGACGACTTCCGCTGTGAGCGCGGGTTTTATCTATCGCGGTATCCATGGATGCCTGCAGGAGCCTTACCAGCCAGGCCACGCCTTCGTCACGCATTGCCGCCTTCGGCGCCGTCGCGTTCATGGCGAAGCGTCCGAGTGGCAGGGGAGGATTGACGCTGACAACGCCGAATCGCGCGGCGTGCATCTCGACGAAGCGGCGTGGCAAGGCCGAGATAAAGTCGGTTTCCGCAAGCACGGCGAGCGCGAACATGAAGTTCGGGACCGTCAGCGCCACTCGCCTGGAGCATCCATGGCTGGCCAACACATTGTCGACAAAGCCATGAGTATCGCCCAGATGCGAGACCACCAGGTGCTGCGCGGCGCAGTAGTTGGCCAGTGTCGGATCTGTCAGCAAAGGATGGCCCTGACGGGCCGCGATGACAAAATCCTCCTCGTAGAGCAGCAGGCTTGCAAAGCGGACTGGAAACTCGGCCTGAGGAATGATGGCGATGTCCATGTCACGGGCTTCCAACGCGGTTAACGCATCGCGCCAAGCCAGATCAGGCGATGGCTCGCCCTGTCTCGGCAGCAATTGCCGGATGCTGATTGCAATGCCGGGAGCGGACTTGGCCAACAGGTCGAGCAACGGCGGCAGAAACACAGACGAAACACCATCGGGCGCGCCGATCGTAAATCGTCGCTGAGAGCGCGCTGGATCGAATGGCTCCGCTGTCGCCACCACGCTGCGAACGCGCGCCAATATATCGGCGATGGGTGCTGCAAGTTCCTCGGCCCGGTCTGTCGGAACGACGCCCTTTGGTGTTTTAAATAGCGGGTCACCCAGCAGCGTGCGCAACCGGCCAAGGCCGTGACTGATCGCCGAAGGCGAGAGGTTCAACCGCTGCCCCGAACGGCCGACATGGCGCTCCTCCATGACAGTCTCGAACAGCACGAGCAGGTTGAGGTCGATTCTGGATAGATCAATTTGGTTCAGCATCTTGCTGAAATCATATCATTGGATTCATTGCCCTGAAAGTGGGAGATAACGGCCATTCCGCTATGGCCGGTCACCAATAGGAAGATCCGATGTCCCTTTTCAAAAGCCAAACGGTGCGCGGCGACAAGCCAGTACACGAGGCCGCAACCCTTTCACGGCAAGCCGCCCTGGCAATGGCGGTCGCCGCAACAGGGCGCGTCGCGCATGCCGCTCCGGGATCAGATGCGGCATTGCTCGCCATCATCCGCCGCACACAACAACAGGCGGCGGCTTTCATGGCCGGCGACATGACACGGTGGGCGAGCCTCATCCGCCTCGATGACGACTTCACCCTGATGCAGCCTTTCGGTGGTTCCGCCAGCCATGGCTTCGACGACAGTCCCGAGCATCTGGCCGAGCTCGCTCGGTTCTTCCGCAATGGCGGCGGAACCCTGGAGGTGGAAAAGTCCTATGTCAGTGGTGACCTGATCGTACTGGTGATGATCGAGCGCCAGCATGGTGAGGTAGGCAGCCTGCCGGACCAGAACTGGTCGTTGCGCGTCACTCAGGTCTATCGCCGGCATGGATCGGAGTGGCTGCTCGCCCACCGTCATGCCGACCCACTGGTTGGGAAGATCTCGCTGGAACAGGCCGCAGCCCTGGCCCGGGGCGAATGATGTCCGTCCGGATTTGAAAACGATCGCCTTGCCGTGGACCCCGGCTCTCGCGGCAACGTCCCTTCCATAGATTTTCTCAAGTTTATAATTGAGATTGCAGTCTGGAGATGGTTTTCTGCGACCTTGCGTAGCTGAGTCCACGCCTCCTCCCGATTTTAATCCGAGTGGCCCATGTCGATTTCAGATGCGATCTATCGTCCTTTCGAAAGCCTGATCCGGCCGCTCGATATTCCCTACCGGCCGCTGCCATCGAAGGGGCCGGTGGCGGTACTCCTGCATTTCATCTCGATGTTTCGGGGTGTGCTGATTGCGCTGGCATTTTGCTCCATGGTGTTCGAGGCGATCAACCTGACGATCGTCTGGGGACTTTCGGTCATCGTCGATGGTGTGACACAACACGGCGCTCCCGCCTTCCTGCGCGATGAATGGCTGCTGCTGACCATTCTCGGCTTCCTGATTTTTCCGGTCATGCCGATCGTTTCATTCGTGCGCAATACTCTCACGTCGCATACACTCGGCATCGGCATGCCGGCCGCCATCCAGTGGCAGGGTCACAAGGCGGTGGAGCGGCAGGATCTCGCCTTCTTCCATGATCTCTATGCCGGGCAAGTCGCTTCGCGCCTGTCGCAGGTGGCCTCCGCTGTGCAGCAGCAGATCATTGCCGCCTTCCAGTCCATCCCGCGCTTCGTGATGCAGTTGGTGGGCTCCGTGATCCTGCTCAGCGCGCTGGCCTGGCAACTCGCCTTGCCCGTCGTTGTCTGGATCGCGCTCAACGTGGCATTCACCGTCAGGATTGTTCCCACCTTTGTCGAGCGTTCTCGCCGAACGGCCAAGCAACGCAGCCTGGTGGCCGGCGCCATCACCGATCTCTACACCAACATGCAGATGGTTAAGCAGTTTGCGGCCGAAGATAGCGAAGCAGGCGCTATCCGCAGCACCATCCAGAAGGCCGTGCAGACACAGCAGGGTGAACAGCGCATCTATCGCAGCTCGGAACTGACCGTTGTCGTCATCAACACGCTGCTGTGGCTGAGCATGTTGTCGATCGGCTTTTCCGGTCTCGTCAACGGATTTCTCTCCATCGGCGAGTTTGTCGGCGCCGTCTACATCCTCAACCGGCTGTCGACGCAGATCTTCACTTTCCTGCAGATGGGCCGGCAGATCTTCCAGGCAGTCGGCACCATCAGGGATGCCATGCCCGTCATGACGACGCCGCCCACCATCACCGACGGGCCGGGTGCGGCAGACCTCGCTGTCAGCAGCGGCGAGATCCGTTTCGACCATGTCCGCTTCGCCTACAAGTCCGGCAAGCCTGTCATCGATGATCTGTCGCTGACGGTCCTGCCCGGTGAAAAGGTCGGCCTCGTCGGCCTCTCAGGCGCCGGCAAGACCACACTTGCGAACCTGCTCCTGCGCTTCTACGACATCAAGGACGGCGCGATCTTCATCGACGGGCAGGATATCCGCGCCGTCACCCAGGCAAGCCTTCGCCGCGCCATCGGGGTCATCGCGCAGGACGTCGCGCTGCTGCACCGTTCGGTCGGCGACAATATCCGTTACGGCCGGCCGGAGGCGACGAAGGACGAGATCGAAGCGGTGGCGAAGATGGCAAGTGCCGATGCCTTCATCGCCGATCTTTCCGACGGCGAAGGCCGCAGCGGTTATGAGGCCTTCGTCGGTGACCGCGGCATCAAACTGTCAGGCGGCCAGCGCCAACGCGTGGCCATCGCCCGCGTTCTCCTGAAGGACGCGCCGATCCTGGTGCTCGACGAGGCGACGTCCGCCCTCGACAGCGAATCCGAAGCCGCCATCCAGGAAAGGCTCAACCTGGTCATGGAAGGAAAGACGGTGATCGCCATCGCCCACCGGCTGTCGACCATCGCCAGGATGGACCGGATCGTCGTGCTCGACCACGGGCGCATCGTGGAGGAGGGCAGGCCGGACGAACTGGTCGAACGCGACGGCTTGTTTGCGCGCCTATGGAAACGCCAGACCGGCGGCTTCATTCCCGAAGAGATCGATGAGCCCTTGCCGACCTCGCCTGCGACCTGATGCGAGTGCGCTATTCGACGAGCCCGAAGATAGGGCCGTAGCCGCCGTGCCAAGACCAGTCGTTGCGGCCCATTTCGGGATTGTACAGTCCGACACCGCGTCCGCCATCTAGAAACAAGGCATCGGGGCATTTCAGGTGGTCTCGGAAGAGCCGTGCAAAATCGTGGAAATTCACCCCGTCTTCGCTGATCGCGAAACGAACCGCGCCACCGTCGCAGACGCCGACACCGCTGCGGCGGGTTCGGTCTGTCGAGCCGACGATGAAGATCGGGTTCAGCTTGTTAGCGATGACAAGCATCGGGCCGGATTGCGTGGCGAACCGCACTTTGGGCCGATGTTTCAGAAATTCATCGGTCGGGAGTATCGCAGCACCTGCTTCACCCAGAAAGAACACGCCGTTCGGCTTCTTATAGAAATTCGGCACCTGACCGGCGGAGCTTTCGGCCTTTGTCGTATTGGCGGGCTGCAATTCCCTGGCGTTCTCGACATAGAGTCCCATCGGCGAAAAATCGGCCCGATACATCCCGGCGTTGACGGCCAGGGCTAGGACTCGGCCCTCGGCGCGAACGGCTTCGGCAAGGCTTGAAAAAGTGCGGTATGCCGCGCCATCGGCGTTTTTCCAGAACAATCGGAGGTCGGCTTTGCCCGGCTCCAGCGTGCAGACGACGTATTTCGCTTCTTCGAAGCTTTCTTGCTCGCATGGTTGCGCATGCGCCTGATGCAGGGATGTCATCATTGCCGCCAGCATGATGGCCCCGGCGAGTATGCCATGTTTGAGATAGATCATCGGTGTCACGTCCTCGAGCTGCTTACCATGTGCCTGACAAAGCCGTGCAGGCGAGCAGCAGCCCGGTCAGGATATTCGCCAGGAACAGGCGATAGTTCACCTCCGGGCGGGCAAGATCGATCCGCTGGGTCTGCCAGGCGAGATGGATGGCGATCACCAGCATTCCGATCGCATAAGGCGGCGACATGTCCAATAGCCAGCCCCCGAGTGACCACGCGCCGACCGCCAGAGCATAGAATAGCCCGATAAAGGTCTTGCCGTGCCGGCCGAATAGAATTGCCGTCGATTTCAGGCCAAGACGGGTATCGTCCTTCAGATCGACATAGGCATAGACCGTATCATAGCCGATCTGCCAGGCGATGGCTCCGGTCCACATCATCACGGCGCCGGCCGGGATATGTCCGGCAGCCTCCGCCCATGCCATCAGCATCCCCCAGTTGAACGCCGCGCCCAGGACGGCCTGGGGCCAGTGGGTGAAGCGCTTGCAGAGCGGATAGACGAAGACAAGCGGCAGGACACATATCGCGATGAGGCGCGTGTAGGGCGTCAGGAAAAACAGAAGCGACGCCGCCAGTGCGAGTTCAACGGTCAGGAAGATAAAGGCTTGTCGTGTGACGATCTCTCCGCTTGCCAAAGGCCGAAAGCGGGTCCGCTCGACATGGCCGTCAAACTTCCGATCGGCGATGTCGTTGACCGTAGAACCGGCACTTCTCATCAGCAGAGCGCCGAGAGAGAAGATCGCCAATTGCCTGAGATCCGGGAGACCTTGCGATGCCTGGATAAGGGCCGCCCAGCACGGGAAGAGCGTCAGCCATATTCCGACCGGGCGATCCAGCCGCGCCAACCGGGTATAAGGCCGCCATCCGGCCGGCAAGCGGCGATCCACCCAGTCGCCACGGTGGATGTCGCTGAGATCAGGGCGGCTTAGAGTCGTCATGATTTGATCCAAATTCCTGTCGCAAATAGCCATGAAGCCTCAGGTTTTTGTCGCCATCGGCGCCGCTCAGAATAGGAATTTTTGCAGACACGGCAATCACCTTGCGCTGCGATTGGTCGCTGACCTTCGCAGCTAACTGTTCTTGTTGTGTTCACATGTTTGCTATATGAATTCTCTCGATCTTGGAGCAGCGAAAGGGAAGATCATGAGCGTCTACGCGACCGTCGGTGCAGTCGATTCCATCAAATCGAATAGGTTTTATGATGCGACTTTGGCAACGATCGGTTGGAGCAAACATCGGGAATTTCCCGGATGGAGCGCCTATTCCGAAGGCGGGAAGGGTGACGGTTTTGTTCTATGGGTTTGCAAGCCGATCAACGGCGAACCGGCGAGCGCCGGAAATGGCTCGATGGTTGGTTTCATGGCCAAGTCCCATGCCGAGGTGGACGCTTTTTACGATGCGGCCATGACAAACGGCGGAACGGACGAGGGCGCGCCTGGTCTACGTCCGCACTACGGGCCGAACTGGTATTCCGCTTACGTGCGCGACCCCACCGGAAACAAGATTGCTGTCGTCTACGACGGCTGAGGCCAGCTCGATTGCCGCAATTCGACGTCTCGGGGACTACCAGGCGGTACGGGCGGTGCCGAGCGCGGTCGTGTGAGAGGATGAGACCTGGGCGACGTGCGCCTTGAGCGACACGACGCAGTTTCCCGGAACGCTGAGATTGTGCGACGTCAAGTGTTTCAGCAATGTCTCGGCGTCGCGCTTTTCGGTTAGCGGAAATGTCACAGTCATGCGAGTTCTCCAACGAATAAACTGAGCATCCGCACAAATTAATGTCTAAAATCTTTTGCGCTGCAACAAGAAAATTTTAACGATAAAATTAAAATCGATTAGCTTTCGGAGTGGCCATTTTAAAAATCGTTTGAAATTGGATTCGGGGGCTCCTCCCTGGAAGCGTTGACTGCTTCGGCCAGCCGCGAGGGATGATGCCATCAATGTGTGCATTGACCCATCCGGCCATTGATCCTCGCAGCTTATGGGATCCGAACCAGCCTGTGTCGTCCGGTTCCGGTAGGTCGAAGTGCGGAGGGGAAGGCGTTTGGAGCGTCGTGAGCGTTAGGTGCGCTGGTTGACGTAGATCGGGCGGTCATCTGCCGTAGCGGGCGGCCAAGCTCCTGAGCCGTAGTCCGTTGAGCCTATCGCCCGCCGGCAGAACTCCGGCACCTTTCGGCCGGAGAGCTCGAAGAGCTGGCCAGGCTGCTTGCCAAGACCGAAGGCGGGCACTGACGGGCGAGGGATCGTATCGTCGTCGCGGAGGCTATATCATTCCTGGTTTCTCCGTGGCGCAGAGATGGTCTAACTTTTGTTTTTGCGCGGTTGGGGACGCGCTGTGTCAGACGATTCCGTATTCTTTCAAGAGTGCCTGCTCGTCGCCGGAAACCCAACCAAATATCTTCGGCTCTCCATTCAGTTTCTGAACGAGATAATGGACATCGAAATCTATCGAGATATCCGGCGCGTCCTGTCGAGAGTAGATCGCCGTCCAGGCAAGGTGAGCCACGCAATGACACTCATCGATCGGGGAGAGCCTGAGATCGCGTATCCGCATCTCTTTCGTCCCTGTCGCTCGATACCGCTCATAGCCCTGCTCCATGATCCGTCCGAGTTGATCGTCGTTTTTTCCGGCCATGACCCCGGAGGGCGAGGCTGCGATGAACGCGGAAGCGTAGAACGACGCGCTCGCATCCAAATCCACATCGCCATCCAGCGCGCGATTGAAGAACTGCTGATATCGCGCGAACAGGTCCCTGACCGCAGTCTCCATCGATCACCCTCAATTCCAATCGGGCATCCCGGGTAGCAGTATGCTTGTGCGTGGCGCAATTGCCAATGCCAGCCAAGAGTTCAATGGGACTAAAGCGCGCCGCGCTTTAGTCCTTATGTGATGGGCGACATGCACTAGCCGGCGTAGGCCGCCTCAAGATCGGCGATGATGATCTTCCGCATTTTGTACATGGCCTGGAGCGTCCGCTCCGCCTTCTTGCGGTCGGGATCGCCGATCAGTCGGAGGGTGATCTCGGGGCAGACCTGCCAATTGACGCCGAATTTGTCCCGCAGCCAGCCGCAGGCCCGCTCCGAGCCGCCGTCCGATGTCAGCGCTTCCCAGTAATAGTCGGTCTCGGCCTGATCCCTGGTTTCGACGAAGAACGAGACGGCATCGTTGAAGCCGTCGCCAGGCCCCGCATTGAATGTCCTGAGCCTGAGGTCTTCGAGCGCGAAATCATAGGTGGCGATTGGCACGGTGCGGTTCGTTCCGGAGACCCAGTCCGGCACCTCCGTGGAGCCGAGTTTCTTCGCGTTTCTGAAGACGGAGAGATAAAAATCGCGGGCTTCTTCAGCCTGGGTGTTGAACCAGAGGAAAGGGAAAATCGTTGCCATGGTCGTTTGCTCCGCAACATCGGATATAGGTGATAGGAAATCACAGATCGTCTCGTTAGCGCCGATGCTGTCTCATAAAGGAGACGTGGCGCCTATCCCGAACATATGAAGCGTATGGGCTCGACGACAAACCAAATTTCGGCAATGATTTGTGATCAAAACTCACAAATGAGCCGACCTATGCCAAGACGATTGCCGCCGCTGAACGCCCTGCCGAGCTTTGAGGCGGCCGCGCGCCATCTGAGCTTTTCCCGAGCCGCCGACGAACTGAACGTGACGCATGGCGCGATCAGCAGGGCGATCAAGCACCTCGAGGAGCAGCTCGACGTGCAGCTGTTCGAGAGGGGAACGCGGTCGGTCCGTCTGACAGCTATTGGCGATCCTTATGCGCAGTCGGTGCGCGAAGCGCTCGATCTGCTGGCGGCGGCAACGAAATCGGCATCGGCCCGCCATTCGGACAAGACGCTCAACGTCAGCACGTCAGACGGATTTGCCGGCCGGTGGCTGGTGCCGCGGCTCTATCGTTTCCATCAGGCGAACCGCGACATCGATGTACGGATATCGACGACCGGCCGGCTGACGACCTTCCTCGCCGACGGCATCGACATCGCAATCCGCTACGGCGGAGGTGAATATCCGGGGCTGACATCGGAGTTGCTGACCGGCGAAGAGGTCTTTCCCGTCTGCAGCCCCCGGCTTCTGGAAGGGGCGTATCCCCTGCGCGAGCCTGGCGATCTGAAGTATCACACGCTCATTCACGACGGATTCCCCATCGATTGGGCGACTTGGCTGCGCAGTGCCGACGTTAGCGATGTCGATCCAAAGAGCGGCCTGACCTTCGACTCTGCCACCTTCGCCGTCGAATCCGCAGTACAGGGGGAAGGCGTGGTTTTGGGGCGCACGATGCTCGTCGCCGCCGACCTTGCCGCGGGCCGGCTGGTCAGGCCTTTCAGACAGGCGCTCACATCCGCGTCGCAATACTTCGTGGTGTATCCGCCGCGCGCAATCCACCAACGCAAGGTGAAGGCATTTCGTGATTGGCTCCTTGCCGAAATCAGTCATTCTTGAGATCTCGGGTGCCACAGCGCCTCGGCCGAATGGAGTCCGCGATGAAAAGGGTAAAGCTTGACCAGCGGTTTGGCCGCGAGGCGTTTGGCGATGATCCTGCCAATTATCACAGCGCGCGGCCGCCTTATCCGCAGGCGACCTGGGCGGCCCTGCGCGAGCGCGCCGGTCTTAGGGCCGGCATCGACATATTGGAGATCGGCGCCGGTTCGGGGCTGGCGACGGTGGCGCTGCTCGGTCACCGGCCGCGCAGCCTCGTTGCCGTCGAGCCCGATGGCCGGCTTGCGGATTACCTTCGCGTCTCGATCGACGATCCCTGTCTTGATATCGTCGAGGCGCCTTTCGAGACCGCCGATCTCAAGCCGGCCTCCTTCGATCTGGTCGCTGCCGCGACGATGTTTCACTGGCTTGATCCGAAAGCTTCGCTGAAGAAGATCCATCGTCTGCTTCGGCCGGGCGGCGCGGTCGCCCTGTGGTGGAACGTCTTCGGCGATGCAGGCCGGCCGGATGCCTTCCATGACGAAACGGTGCATCTGTTCGCGAGTCATCCATCGAGCCTGTCGAGCGGCGATGTGGAGCGATTGCCTCACGGGCTGGACACTGGCGCCCGTGTCGCGGAACTGGCCGCGACCGGCTTCATTGCCGACGAGCCGCAATTTCTCTCGTGGACGCTGACGCTCGATCCGGCAGCCGTCCGCAGGCTGTATGCAACCTATTCCAACGTCGCAGCGCTGCCACCGGCCGAGCGCGGCGCGCTGCTCGATACTCTGGAAGACATTGCCGCATCACGTTTTGGCGGACACGTCGAACGCAACATGACGACGGCGATCTATACGGCGCGCCGCCGTTCGTGACAGTCGAGGCGAGAGGGGCGGGAGAGAGGATCACTCAACCTGGATATGAATATGGTCGTCGTGGCGGGCGGCGCGGCAACCTTGAAAGCGGATATGGCTATCGGCGATGCCGAGCGCGTTCTTCAGATGCGGCTCGATGAAGATCTTCCGCAGGCCGAAGCGCGTCACACCTTCGCTCGTCAACCAGCCGATCGCGGCCGATGTGCGCTGCTCCTCGATCCAATAGGCCGGAAACAGAGGCTGCAGCGCATCGAAGTCCCAGCGGGTGGTAAGCCAGTCATTGCGCCCTTCGCATGGCCGTTCGTCGCCGGGGGCGGGTTGCTCGAAGCGAAATAGCCGATGGGGGAGCGGGTGGCGCCATTCAGGAAGGCGCCGTCCACATCCTTGTAATAATAGGCGAAGTCGAGTTTTTTCCCGTCGGCATGCGACAGATGCGGCAGCAGCGGAAAGCCGTTCACGAAGGGGAAATTCGCATCCAGCGCAACGGTGACGGCTCCGGGGAATTCCCTGTCCATGTGGGCGGCAAGCGCCTTTGCCAGATCGTGCACTTCTGGGGTGACGTAGTTGCGGTTCAGCAGGCAATAGATCGGGGAGCGGACCACGAGCCGGTCCGTCGCGTCGGCGATGCAGGAGAGGGGAACTCGCCCGAAGATCGGCGCGGCGAAACTCGCCGCAAAAGTGGCGCTGGCATAACAAAGCAGGAAGATCGCAAGCTTTGCCAAAAACCGCCGCAAGCCCCAGGCGTGGGAGGCGGCCAGCGCCACGAGATAGGCGATGCCGCCGATCTGCGTCAACAGCGTCAGGATGAGACGATCAGGGCGTGAAGGGCAAAACGGAACACGGGAGGCCTTGGGAACGTTGTCGTTCCCATAGGCGAGGCGATGCTGCTGCGCAAGGCGGATGGCGGGGAAGTGCGCGGCTCATTTATGCCCTCCCTTTGCGTGCTCCGAATTGACAGGATCAATTATCTGACTAAAGTCAGATAATATGACTTACGATCCTGTCGCTCGTGTCCGTCGTTTCAACCGTGCCGTCACCTCCGAAGTCGGCGCTCTCGACACGTCTTTCCTCGGACGCGGTCGTCCGCTGGGCGCAGCCCGCGTTCTCAATTCGATCGGCCGGGGGCAATCGGATGTTGCGGTGATCCGCGATTATCTCGGTCTCGACTCCGGTTTGATGAGCCGTCTGCTGCGCAGTCTGGAAGAGGAAGGTCTCATCGAGACGGTGCCAAACCCTCAGGACGCGCGTCGCCGCGTTGCCCGGTTGACCGAAACCGGCCATAGCGAGTTTCAGGCTTATGAAGCGCTTTCCAATGCGCAGGCGAAAACATTTCTGGCACGCCATCGCCGGCCGGACGAATTGCTGCGCGCCATGGATATCGTCGCTTCCTCGCTGAGACGTGAGCAGACCGTGCTCGAAGAGAAAGACCCGCGGCACGAGGACGCCAGCTATTGTCTCCGCGAATACTACGGCGAACTGGCGCGCCGCTTCGAGAAGGGTTTCGATGTATCGCTTTCTCGCGATCCCGACGCCAAGGATATGATCCGTCCGCGCGGTGCGTTCCTGGTGGCCATGTCGGATGGTCTCCCGATCGGCTGTGTCGGGTTGAAGGGCAATGGCGGCGAGGTCGCGGAGATCAAACGGCTCTGGGTCGCCCCATCCGCGCGCGGCCTTGGGCTCGCAAGTCGTCTTATGACGGACGCCGAGAACATCTCCCGCGAATTGTCCATCAAGCTCCTGCGTCTGGATACGAATAGCGCGCTGCCCGAGGCAACGCAGCTTTATCGTGGAACCGGCTGGAGTGAGATCGATCGTTTCAATGACGATCCATACCCGGACACGTTCTTTGAGAAACGCCTTTAAGCGTAGGTGCTTTGTGCTGCCCGAATTAGGGGAGCGCCGTTGCCCGGCCCTTCGCATGGCTCAGGGCGTTCGGCCCTGCGATCGATTCACTGGATCGATCGCTCCTGCTTTGCAGGATCGGGCCTCACCCCCTGCCGGTCAGGCGGCGAAGCGCTCGGTTATCGGGCGGCGGCGTAGGTTCGGCTGCGTTACCGCAGGCGGGTTATAGGCCGCCTCCAACGGGCCGGTGTCGGTGCCGGGCGGGACGATCGCGTCGATCCGGTCGAGGATTTCGTCCGTCAAGCTCACCCCGGCGCCGGCAAGCAGATCGTCGAAGTGCTCCATCGTGCGCGGGCCGATGATCGCCGAGGTGACGGCCGGATGGGCGATGGTGAAGGCCATCGCCATGTGCGCCAGCGAAAGCCCCGCCTGCTGGGCGAGCGGGATCAGCCTTTCGATCGCGTCCAGCCGGCGCTCGTCGTTCATCTGCCTGGGGAAGCGTTTGGCGCGGGCGCTGTCGGGTTGCGGCGCGCCCTTGCGGTATTTGCCGGTGAGCATGCCCATCGCCAGCGGGCTCCACACCATCGCGCCCATTCCGTAACGCTCGCAGGCGGGTAGAACCTCGCGCTCGATGCTGCGATTGAGGATTGAATAGGGCGGCTGCTCGGCGCGGAAGCGTGCCAGCCCGCGGCGCTCGGAAACCCATTGCGCCTCGATAATTTCCGAGACGGGGAAGGTCGACGATCCCACGGCGCGTACCTTGCCCGCCCGTATCAGGTCGGTGAGGGCAGATAGCGTCTCCTCGATGTCGGTATCGGGTGCCGGCCGGTGGATCAGGTAGAGATCGATATGGTCGGTCTGCAGGCGGCGGAGCGAATCCTCGACTGCGCGGATCAACCAGCGGCGCGAATTGCCCTGTCGGTTCGGGTCGTCGCCCATCGGCAGATGTGCCTTGGTGGCGAGCACGACGTCATCGCGCCGGCCCTTGAGCGCCTTGCCGACGATCTCCTCGGATTCGCCGCGGCTGTAGATATCGGCGGTGTCGATGAAGTTGATGCCGGCATCGAGCGCCTTGTGGATGATCCGGATCGAATCCTCGTGGTCGGGATTGCCGGCAGCGCCAAACATCATCGCGCCGAGGCAATAGGGGCTGACCTTGATGCCGGTTCTTCCAAGCGTGCGGTATTGCATGGTCTGTTCCTTTATTGGGGAGGCGGACTTCGTGCGCATCGACGTGGCCAACACCGTCGCGCTGTGTTAACTTTGCATAAACGGAACCGTATTCCGTTTATATACGGAACGATGTTCCGTTTTGCAAGTGAGTGAAGGATGAGCGACGACAGAAAAGAGCAGGAGGACGGCCTGAAGCCCGGGGAAAGGGTGGACAGGCGTGTGCGCGCCGACGCCAAGCGCAATCTCGACGGGTTGCTTCAGGCGGCATTGACGGTGTTTGCGACCTCCGGCGTCGATGCCCCGGTGCGTGAGATCGCGGAGAAGGCCGGCGTCGGCATCGGCACCGTTTACCGGCATTTTCCCGAGCGTTCCGACCTCGTCGTTGCCGTCTTTCGCCGCGAAATCGACGCCTGCGCTGACGCTGCGCCGATCCTTGCCGCCGAACATGCGCCGGGCGAAGCGCTGGCCAGATGGATGCAGCGTTTTGTGGATTTCATCGCGGCCAAGCGCGGACTTGCGGCGGCCCTGCACTCCGGCAACCCAGCCTTCGATGCCTTGCCCGCCTACTTCCAGCAACGGCTGCAGCCGGCCCTTCGCTCGCTTCTCGACGCCGCCGCTGCCGCCGGCGAGGTCCGCACCGATATCGCCGCCGAGGATCTATTGAACGCGGCCGCAAGCCTCAGCATGCACGCCTACGCCCAAGGGTCCGAACATGCCCGGCGTATGGTTTCCCTGCTGGTCGACGGGCTGCGCTACGGCGCTGTACAGCGGTGACGCTCCGACAATGAAGCGCGCCGTTGCCCGGCCGGCACGCGCGGCGGCCGGGCAACGGCTTGGCGTCACCAGGTCCGCTTCGACAGCTCGATATACTCATCGAATGGCGTTGAGAGGTAGCCGGCAGCCTTCAGAGCGGCACCCGCCAGGATCTTTTGCGTCGGGATTTCCGTCTTGATGTCATCATCGCCATTGCCGCCGCGGGCATCCTGCGGCATGCGCTGGCGTGAAGGAATCGACATGCACCTTCGACATACTGCTCTCCTCCATCTGATTGCGGACCGAAACTAGTTGCGTTGCCGCATAAGTGATCCTATATTGCAACCAGTTTTAAGGAGAGAATTCGTGGACATTGAACTGCGGTCGGGCTGCCCGATCAACCTGACGATGGAAGTGCTGGGCGATCGGTGGAGCCTCATCATCATCAGGGACATCATGTTCGGCAACCGCCGCCATTTCCGCGATCTTCTGACCCATTCGGAGGAGGGGATTGCCTCCAACATTCTGGCTGCCAGGCTGAAGCGTCTGCTCTCGCTCGGATTCATCAGCAAGCGGGACGACCCGAGCCACAGCCAGAAAGCGATCTACAGCTTGGCGGAGCCAGCGATCCAACTCGTGCCGGTCTTTGCCATGATCGGCGCCTGGGGACGGCGGCATCTGCCTGTGAGCGAGGAGCTGAGCATCCGTGCGCAGCTTCTCGAAGAAGGCGGGCCGCCGCTGTGGGACGAGTTCATGGAGGATCTCCGGCAGATCCACATCGTCGACCCGATCGGCGGCGCCAACGGTACATGCACTTCGCCGGTGCTCGCTAAGCTGACTGCGGCATTCCTCGAGGTCCGCGCGAGATCGTTGTCGCAGGCATCCTGATATCGAGGGAAGTCGGTCGGCTCGATCAGCCGCCGGCACCCTGGTACTTGCTGGTGGCATATCGCCAGTAGGCAATTGATATCAACACCCAGATCGGGCCGGCGAGGAGAGCCACCGGCCCGGCCCAGTCCCCGAGGATCGGGATGGGCTTGCCGAGCAGGGCGCCGACGGGGACCGAGCTGGTGAGGGCCAGCGGGACCGCGGTGATGAGGATGGTCTGGATGCCGCCGGGGAAAATATTGAGCGGGTAGCGCGTCAGTTCCCAAAAGCCGAAGAAGATCGAAAACAGGTGGTTGGAGCGCACCCAGATCAGCGCCGTAGCGCCGATCATGGTGATGAGTGCCGCGGTCAGCAGCGTTGCGCTGAGGAGCGCGGCGATGAGGAACGATGCCGACCAGACCGACCAGGCGAAGTCGACGGACAGAACGGCCCAGCCCATCAGCGGCACCGCGAGGATGACGTGGCCGGCATAGCCTATGTTGAGGCCGGAAAAGACCAGATAGGCCCAGGGGCTGAAAGGCTTGACCAGCAGCGTGTCGAAAGTGCCGAGCCGCACCAGTTCTTCGAGGTCGCGCAATTGCACGAAGCTCATCGCGGCGCCGAGCGAATAAGCCAGCAGCTGGAAGCTGAACAGCAGCGCCAGCTCCGGCCAGGTCCAGCCGCCAAGCGTGTCGAAGCGGTCGAGCAGGATGCCGATGGTGGCGAAGACGCTGCCATAGGAAAGGATCTGCGCAAGACGGTCGAGCCAGAAGGCGCCGCGATATTCCATCTGGGAGCGGACATGCATCCGGACCAGCAGCGGCAGGACGCGCAGGTGATGAATAAGCACGATCAGCCTCCCTGCACGGTGATGCGGGTGGAGGCGCAGCGCCACAGCAAGAGGACGCCGGCAAGGAACAGCGCGGCCCAGGCAAGGCCCAGGCCGAGATGGAGCCAGACATCGGCCGTGGAAAGCCTGCCGAGATAGACGGCATTGGGATAATAGACCACCCAGGCGAAGGGCAGGTGGCGGGCAATCGTGGCCAGCGGTTCGGGGAAGAACCAGAACGGTATCAGCAGGCCCGAGAACAATTGCAGCAGGGCGCCCAGGATCCAGTCCAGCGAGAAGCTCGTCATCAGCCAGAAGGCGATGATGCCGAAGAGCGCCGACATCAGGAACAGCAGCGTAAAGGACAGCGCCCAGAAGGCGATGAACATCAAGCCATCGAACAGGGTCGCCGGCGGCAGCATGCCGTAAAACAACGCGGTAAAGGCGATGGTCGGAATGACCTGGGTCATCAGGCGGTAACCAAAGCTGCCGCATTCGTTGGCGAAAAGATAGAGCGGATAGGACAAGGGCTTGAGCAGCCAGACTGCGATATCGCCTGTCTTGAGCGACCGGCCGATTTCGCCGATGATCCTTTCAGGGCGGGTCGCGCCCATCACGGCGCCGCCGAGCAGGGCATAGGTCACCATCTGCTGCAGGGACACGCCATCGGCCACGATGCCGCCGATGCCGGCATAGGCCGCCTGCCAGATGGCGACACGCGCAAAGACCTGCACGAGTTTGCCGAAGATATTGGCCCATACTTCGTTGCGGTAGGCGAGCTGCGAATGGAAGGAGCTGCGGGCGAAGGCGAAATAGGCGCTCATGATGCCAGAGCCTTGGCATTGCGCCGCTGGTAGAAGGTGCGGATAACCTCTTCGATGTCGGGCTCGTGCAGCGCCACATCCTTGAGGCCGCGCCCGCTGCCGACCTCCGACAGGATTGCGACCAGCGAGATGTCTTCACGCTCGATGAGATAGTTCTTGCGCAGGCCCTCATCGCTGACGAGTGCCGCGGTGCGCAACGGCAGCGGTCCAGGGTCGCTGGCAAATTCAAGTGTCAGCCGCCGGGCCGAACCCAATGCCGCACGCAGGCTCTTCAACTCGCCGTCGAAGATGAGCCTGCTATGATCGACCATGATCAGCCGCGGGCAGATGGTCTCGATGTCCTGCAGGTCATGGGTGGTGAGGATGATGGTGACGCCGCGCTCACGGTTGATCTCGGCGAGAAAACGCCGCACGGCGTCCTTGGCGACCACATCAAGCCCGATGGTCGGCTCGTCCAGAAAGAGGATCTTGGGGTCGTGCAGCAGCGACATCACGATCTCGGCGCGCATGCGCTGACCGAGGCTGAGCTGGCGCACCGCGCGGTCGAGAAAGGGCGTCAAATCAAGCATCTCGCTGAAGCGTCGGAGATTATCCGCATAGCGGGCGGTGGGAATGTCGTAGATGCGCTGATGCAGGGTAAAACTGTCGACCAGCGGCAGGTCCCACCACAGCTGGCTGCGCTGGCCGAAAACGACGCCGATCTCGCGGGCATTGTCCATCCGCCGCAGATGTGGTGTCCGGCCGAGGACCGAGAGCGTGCCGTCGCTCGGCACCAGGATGCCGGTCATCATCTTGATCATTGTCGATTTGCCGGCGCCATTCGGGCCGAGATAGCCAACGGCTTCGCCGGCCGCGATGTCGAAACCGATGTCGGAAACGGCCAGAACTTCCGTATATTCGTTGGTCACCAGCGTCTTCAAGGCGCCCAGCAGGCCCGGAAATCGCTTGTGCTGCCGGAAGCGTTTGCTGACGCCCCGCGCCTCGATCAAAGCCGACATGTGTATTTCCTCAAGGGGTAATTCCAGCCGATTCGGCAGCAGCATCCAGGCTAACGCGAGGCTCGGCCAGTTCAAGCAAAAGTCGCTTTTTGGGGCGTTACTCAATCGGTCTAGCGTAGCCTTTTGCGTTGACAGCCATGATCAATCATTTCCTGTTAGGGTCATGAAGATTCTCGCAATATCCGGCAGCGCCCGGCGCAATTCCACCAATACCGCCATGCTGCAGGCTGTTCGCGCCGTAGCGCCAAATGAGATCGAGATTTCGATCTTCGACGGCGTGGGGCGGTTGCCGGTATTCTCGCCCGATCTCGAGGGAGAGCATCTGCCGGAGGCAGTGCGGAATTTCATCGATGCGATCGCTCAGAGCGATGGGGTGATCATTGCCAGCCCGGAATATGTCCGATCCATCCCCGGCGGCCTTAAGAATGCGATCGACTGGCTCGTATCGGGAGATGAGATCGTCCATAAGCCGATCGCCCTGCTGCACGCATCCCATCGCGGCGACGACATGCTGACGGGTCTTCGCACCGTTCTTGCGACCATCACCGACCGGTTCGCGGGCGATATTTTCCTCAGGCTTCCTTTGATGAAGCTGGAGCCGGCCGAGGTGTTCAACACCATTAAGGCAGCGGAGAACCGTTCCAAGGTGCAGGCCTATCTTCAGGCCTTATCGGCCTATTGCACGGCAGACAGTAAGACCGCCTGAGGTTCGCTCGCTGCATCATCGGACGTCCATCAGCAGGCCGTTCTCGAATGCCGTCTTTTCGTGAAGCGTGTGCAGAATGACGAGCGGAGCTGCGAGCAGCGCGGCGAGGATGAAGGCGGAGAGGAAGTGTCTCGTCAGGAGACGAAGGATTGGTCGGATCATCTTGATCTCCAGCTGCAGCGAATATTCTTGTGCTGGACCTCAACAATTGCAGCAGCATGACCGGCTGCCTTGCAAGCTCCGCAATGCTGCCGCAACCCTTGTGGCGGACAGAGGGGAGAGCGAGGTAATGGGCGGGCGATGCGAATACTGCTGATAGAGGATGAGAGGGAGCTGGCCGAGGCGCTGTCGGTCGCACTCGGCAAACATGGGATCGTCACCGACCACACCATGCATCTGGCCGACGCCGTCGAGCTGACGCGGCAGAACCTCTACGATGCAATCCTGCTCGACCGGCGCCTGCCCGACGGGGAGGGGCTGAGCTTCATTCCGGAGCTCAGGCGGACGGGCAAGGACACGCCTATCATCGTGCTGACGGCGCTGAACGAGCCGAGGCAGCGGGTGGAAGGGCTCGATCTCGGCGCCGACGACTATCTCGGCAAACCGTTTCTGGTTGAGGAGCTGATGGCGCGGCTGAGGGCCGTGCTGCGCCGGCCGCCGAGCCTTGCCGAATTGAAGATTATGGCCGGGCGGCTGGTGATCGACCCGCTGCACCTGAGCGTCACCGTCGACGCTACGCCGCTCGATCTCCCCCGGCGCGAGCTTCTGGTGCTTTCAGCACTCGCAAGACGCAAGGAGAAGACCGTGCTGCGCTCGACGCTGGAAGCGGCGGTTTACAACTACGAAGAGGAAATTCAGTCGAACGCGCTCGACGCGCATATCTCGCGGCTGCGCAAGCGGCTGATCGACGCCTCCGCCGGCGTGACCATCCACAATATCCGCGGCGTCGGCTATCTCATGAAGGAAGAATGATGCGCGAGGCGACCAAGTCGAAGCTTTCACTCTGGTGGACGCTCAGCTGGCAGCTCAGTATCGTTTTCGTGGCTGTTGTTGCGACTGTCATCATCGGGCTTTGCATTTACGCCACCAGCATCCTCTCGCCCAATGAAGGAATGCAGGTTCAGCTGACTGCAGCCCTCGAGGAAGCTCTTACGCGTGACTCGCAGGGCAGGATCGTCATAGCTGATAGTCCGCGTCTCAGGTCGTTCAAGACTGAGAACAACAGGCTCTGGTTTTTCGTCGCAACACCCAGTGGAGAAACGGCCTCCTACGGCGTAATACCGGCGCCCTATGCGGACCTAGCCCGGTACGTCTACCTCATCAAAGACGCCGACATACGAGGGGCGTCTGGTACGACCGAGGTCGCCTCCATCGACCGTGTCGACACGGCAGAAGGCGAGTACAGAGTTATGTACGGCGGAAACGCCAGCAGAAGCTCCGCATTTCTGGCAATACTCGGCAAAACCTACCTCATTTACACACCACTTTTGGCCATCGCATTGCCCGGGGTTTTTCTAACCATCCCCCGCGTCGTAGCGCGCGCTTTGGCGGGCGTGAAGGATATAGCGAGCAAGGCAGCGGAAATCGAACCCCGCCGGCAAGGAGCCCGATTGCCGGTGGATGGTATTCCCACGGAAATCGCACCATTGGTGATTGCTTTTAACGGAACGCTTGAGCGGCTTGAGAACGAGTTTAAGAAACGCCAGCGCTTCCTGCTCGACGCTGCGCATGAACTCCGGACTCCGATCGCAATCATGCAGACGCGGATCGACGGCATGCCCGACGGGCGCGAGCGACAGCGGCTGCTCGACGACGTCGCGCGGCTCGCGCAAGCGGCCGAGCAACTGCTCGATTTCGAGCGCAACGATCAGGCGGCCGATCTCGACGAAATGGTTGATCTCGTCGAGATCGCCCGAATGACGGTTGCCGATCTGGCGCCGCTGGCGATTGCCGCCGGCTATCAAATTTCGTTTCAGAGCGAGGTCAAGAGCCTGAAACGCAAGGGCAGCCCGTCGGCGCTACCGAGGGCGGTGAGCAACCTCGTGCGCAATGCCATCGACCACGGAGGCAACAGCGGCATGATCACGGTTTCTGTGTCGGGCTCACCTTCCGGCGGCGGGTCGATCACGGTCGACGACGAAGGGCCGGGTATTCCGGCCGAACATCGGGAGCTGGTGTTCGAGCCATTTTATCGCGTCACCCCGAAGAGCAGGGGCGCCGGTCTCGGCCTCAGCCTCGTCAAGCAGGTCGCCGCAAATCATGGCGGTGAGGTCAGCATCGAGAGCAGCGCTGTCGGGACGCGGGTAACGATCGACCTCGGATAAGCCCGCCTGCTCCGGCGGCACCGTTCACGGAAACGATGTAATGCTGCGGCAATTCTCGACGGCCACTTTCGCTCGAGTTCATCGGCGACGGAGGCCAGACAGCGTGCGCAGCAATCCATTCCCATTTTCCTTCCCCGTGGGGTCGAGAGGTTTGTGCCTCGCTCTGCCGGTGGCGTTCGCCATGGCCGCGGCCGGGTGCAGCTCGGTGCCGCTAAAGGAGGCCGGCACGCTTTCTTCCTATGGCAATCTCGGCGCGCCGAAGGGCAAGCTGTCGAAATCGCGCGTTTATGTCGATGGGACGCGCCTTAGCCCGGCAAAGACGGTGAGCATCGTGCCGACGACCTTCGCCTTCAACGCCGCGACCCGCGTCAAGTCGGACGCCGATCGCGTGATGGTGGCGAATGCTCTGGACCGGGCACTCTGCATTTCGCTCAGCGACAAATACCAGCTGGTCTCTGCCGGCCAGCCGGCAGACCTGACAATCCGCTCCGTCGTCACCGACATCGTGCCGACCAACAAGGCGATGGCGGGTGTTTCGACCGTGGTGACCGTCGGCACCGGTTTCATGCTGCCGGTCAGCGTGCCCCGCCTGCCGGCTGGCCTCGGCGGATTGGCGGTCGAGGCGGAGGCAGTCGACAGCGGTGGCGTACAGCGGGCGGCGATCGTCTGGTCGCGTGGTGCAAACTCGCTGCAGAACAATCCCCGCGTTTCCGAAGTCGGCGACGCCTATAGCCTGGCTTCGAAATTCAGCAGCGAGTTTTCCCGCATGCTGATCAAAGGCAAGGAGCCGAAGGGACTGGATGTCTCGCTGCCCTCGGGGCAGCGGATGAAATCCTGGCTCGGCGGCAAACCGAAATACGCCGCCTGCGACGCCTTCGGCCGCCCGCCCGGACTGATGGGCGCCGTGGCCGCCAAATACGGCGCGCCGCCGCAATGGACCGAGAAGAAGCCAAAACCGGCCGCGACCTATTGAGAGAATCCGGTGGCGGCGCCCGACAAGCCGTCGCGATCAGCACTCAGCCCGCCCCAGGCTGAGGGGACGGACGGAGCAAAGGCGGGCAAGGCTTGTGCTCCGTCCGTCTAGAAATCCGTCGCGCTTCACGTCAGACGACGACGCCAGGCCGCAGCCAGAAATACAGCTTGATCTGATCGGGTCTGTCGGAGGGAAGCGGGCGAGTTGGTTCGGCACAGGCATCAAAAAGCCCCGCATCTTGTTGCGAGGCTTGTTGCTAAATGGTGGACCGGTTAACGGCACTGACGGCGTGGGCCGTAGTTCGGCTGGTAGGTATTGTCCGAGGCGCGATAGGACCGATATCGGCTGTAGCAATAGTCCGCATGCGAACTATAGGCACGTGCGCGCGGCTGCGAAGCGAGGATGCCGCCGATGATGGCGCCGGCGGCCAGACCGCCGATGATGGCGCCGGTGTTGTCGTGGCGGCGATACCGGCGATCGTAGCGACGATCCCAGCCATAGCGGTCGTCTCGGTAGTAGTCTCGGTCGCGGTAGTAGTCCCGGTTGCGATAGTGGCGGTTGCGATACCACCTGCGATTATTGCTGAACTGACCCGGGCAGTTCGTGAAGTTATTGCAGCCAACGGTCATGATGCGGGCATCGGCGCTTTGCGGCGCCGGTTGCGCCGATTGCACCGGGCTCGGCATGAACGCCGGGCCTGCCGAGGCCGGCATTCCGGAGAAGGCCGTCGCTATCGACAGGGCAATGATGGCGAATCTGTTCATTTCACTCACCTTGGGTAAACGGATGTATCGAGGGGATAACGCAGGGGAAGGGGAATGGTTCATTTTGGGAAATTCAGCAACAAGTTCAAATTGAAAGTAGATAGTCAATTAGATCTTTATGGATGGGCCGCATCAATGACCGAGATGTAACGGCACTCCTGTGCATGTCGGAAGGATTAGCATGCGGCTCTCCAGAATTCTCGGTGTTCTCTGTCTCTCGACGAGCTTCGCGATTGCACCTCTCAACATCACCTTCACCGATTTCTCGCCTGCTTTCGCGAAAGGCGGCAACGGTGGTGGCAATGGTGGTGGCAACGGTGGCGGTGGCGGTGGTGGTGGCCACGGCGGCGGAAACAGCGGCGGAGGTCATGGAGGCGGCAGCAGCAATAGCGGCGGCGGAAAGGGCAGCGCCAGCTCGAGGGGGAAGACAGAAAGTGGCCGGACCGGAAGCATGGGCAAGGCCGCCAAGACGAAATCGGCCAAGCAGACTGTCAGTACGAAGGGCACGTCCAAAAAGACGACCATCGCCAAAGCGCCGGCGACAAAACCTGCAAAGAAGCCAGCAGCAGAGCTTGCCGGTCTCAATTCGCTGAAGCGCAACTTCCATGCTCTCATGAAAACGGCTGATCCTCGGATGGCCGCGATTGCCGCGTTCAGCACGGCGTACGCTCAATATGAACTCACCAACGGGGTGGCGCCACCGGCCGACGATCCGGTATTGGGCGATGCCGCCCTGACTGCGGCGCTGGCCGCCGCAACCAAGACAGGCACGGTCACGCCGGAGGCTTTGGGCTGGGCACAGGAGACGCTCGGTGTCGGAACAGCTATCGGAACGATCGACCAGATGAGAGACGCCTTGGCGGCAGCCGCCCCGACACCGGAAACCCCGGCAGCAGAGACCGAGACAGCGACCGGCGAGACGGCCGACGGGAGCGCGACGACAGACCCGGTCGCGGCTGAGGAAACCTCTGAGACTGGAATGGAAGTCACAGCGGACACCACTGAAGCCGCCCAAAGTATTGACCAAACCGAGACCTCTGCCACAAGCACCGAGACGACAACGAACCCGTAATCCTCCTTGAGGAACCTTGGGATTTGCCGAATTCATTGCTCCTTCGACGACGGGGCAATGCTGCTTGTCGTCGGCGACATGGCGCTGGATCAGGCCACTGCCGCCGTGCAACTGCCCGCGGCTCCAGACCCGGCTTCGTTGCCGGCCGTTGCGTATGTATGTCGGCCCCCTCGAACTCGCCGCCTACGCCAACAACCTGCTGGCCCTCACCGGACGGCGCTGGTGCGGGCTGTCAACAGGTCCATGGCTAAAGCATTGGCGAGCGAACGGGATGGTGAAAGGCCTTTTGAACCTGAAGGCGCGTTATCAGGCTCACCTTCCGCCGGCCAGCAGTCGGAGCTGGCTTTCTTCATGCACACCTTGGCGGTAAAGCTCGATGATGAGGGCGCCAAGACGGTCGGCCTCCTTGCCTGCTCTGTCGATCTTTAGACCGCTACAGAGAGATTCATGGACACGCCTGCACACATCGAGGTCTTCCGAGGCGAGCGGTTCGTCACGTGTGCTAAACAGCTTGTCTGACATCGCAATCTGCCCTTTTTGGATGCCGTGAATCGCTTCCGTGGAAAAAAGATAATTTCGCGATCTTTGCTCTGCAAGATGGGCGAAGGTCCGAAATTCAAAAAACAATTTTGGCCGCGCGAGAAGATGCGGGCGAGGGCGGCGGCTCGAGATGAGACCGACCAGGGCGTCGGCCGGACGGATGGTGTGAGCGTGAGATCTACTTGGTTGCGGGATCCTGGCCGCTTTGTTGCGCCAGGCGCAGCTCTTTCAGCCGCTTGGTTTTTTCGCGGCGGGCCCGCTGCTCCGCCTCGATGGTTTCCTTGGCGGCTCGCTCGGTGTTTTCGAAACGATCCTGCCGGTAAGCCTTTGATGAGGGTTCACGTTCTCTTTTCATGGCCGCTAAACGCAAATGGGCGAAAACGGTTTCATGGGAAAATGCGTCACTGGCTGTCAATCGATCGACGTGGCCAGAACGCCGGCGTGGAGGATGGCAAGCCATTGTGGCGACCGGGCGCCTGATCGACGCCCGGCAACAGCATGGATCAGCCTTTGATGAAGGCGAGGATGTCGGGGTTTATGATGTCTGCGTGGGTAGTGCACATGCCATGCGGGAATTTCTCGTAGACCTTCAGCGTGGCGTTCTGCAGGAGCTTGGACGAGAGCAGGGCAGAGTCGGCGATCGGCACGATCTGGTCGTCGTCGCCATGCATGACGAAAGTCGGCACGGTGATGATCTTCAGGTCTTCGGTGAAGTCGGTTTCCGAAAAGGCCTTGATGCCGTCGTAATGCGCTTTGGCGCCGCCGATCATGCCCTGGCGCCACCAATTGTTGATGACCGGTTCCAGGACCTTCGCGCCCGGCCGGTTGAAGCTGTAGAACGGACCGGCCGGCAGATCGTAATAGAACTGCGCGCGATTGGCGGCGAGCTGCTTGCGCAAGCCATCGAAGACTTCGATCGGCAGGCCACCGGGATTGGCTTCGGATTTTACCATGATCGGCGGCACGGCGCCGATGATCACCAGCTTGGCGACGCGGCCCTGTGGTTGGCCATGGCGGGCGACATAATGGGTCGCTTCGCCGCCGCCGGTGGAGTGGCCGACATGGACGGTGTTCCTGAGATCGAGATGCTCGACGACGGCTGCGGCATCGGCGGCGTAGTGATCCATATCGTGACCGTCGCCCACCTGGGTCGAGCGGCCATGGCCGCGCCGGTCATGGGCGATGACCCGATAGCCCTTCTCGAGGAAGAACAGCATCTGGGCGTCCCAGTCGTCGGAGGATAGCGGCCAGCCGTGATGGAACATGATCGGCTGGGCGCTCTTCGACCCCCAATCCTTGTAGAAGATTTCGACGCCGTCCTTGGTGGTAACCGTGCTCATCTTTTGGCTCCGTTGGTTGGGGTTGGTTGGATTAATGCGGTCAGAAGTTTGCGCCGTTGCCTGCAGAATTGACAAGGCCACGAGCGCCGTTGGGCCGGAGGCTAGGGGTAAGAAGGTCGCGCCTGATCAACCCGAATATGTTGATGTGCTTATTGAATGCTTCTTTCTATTCTGTTGACATGACAGAAGTTTGTATGTTTCCGCGAGGATGGGTGTGAACCCGCCCATTTCGCATGGCTGCTTTGCACTGCGAACATTCTTTTAATCCACGGTATCTCGGCTGTTGGCCATCTCAGGCTAGTCCGTCAGGGGCGCGGCGAACGTCTGTAATGAGCCATTTTTTTGATATTCGTTCAATATATCCGTCCGGGTAGTTCAATATATCTGTCCGGGGTAGGTGGGCTCCCGTTCTGCCGCCGCGTGCATGCCGCTGCCGGCGCTCACTTGAACGCGGTTCATCGCCCAACCATCTAATCCTCATACAACAGCGCCATGGCGGACCGTCGCAACCGCGACGGCTTTGCCGGCGGCGGGACGGCCGTTATTGCCGCCTGAGGATCAAATAATGGGTTACATGGATAAGGACATAGCGCCTCAGAATGATGGGGCGCTGATCGATGCCTATTCGCAATCGATCGCAGCAGCAATCGACATCGTCGGGCCGGCAGTCAGCCGGATCGAGAGGGTGGGAGGCCGGCAGGGGCACGGGTCTGGCTTCGCCGTCTCGCCTGACGGCCTGATCATCACCAACAATCACGTCGTCGACGACGCCAAGGTCGTCCGCATCACCACGCCTGACGGCTTCGTCACCGAGGGCCGGGTGTTGGGTCGCGACGTCGATACCGACATTGCCCTCATTCGCGCCAATACAAGCACCGGCGCCTGGGCGAAGCTCGGAGATTCTCAGCGCCTGCGCAGGGGCCATATCGCGATCGCGATCGGAAACCCGCTCGGCTTCGAATGGACGGTTACCGCCGGCATCGTCTCGGCGCTCGGCCGGTCGATGCGGGCGGCCAGCGGCCGGCTGATGGAAGACGTGATCCAGACCGATGCGGCGCTCAATCCCGGCAACTCGGGCGGGCCACTGGTGTCATCGGGCGGGGAGGTCATCGGCGTCAACACCGCCGTCATCCAGGGTGCGCAGAGCATCGCCTTCGCCGTCGCGTCGAATACGGCCAATTTCGTGGTTTCGGAAATTCTCCGCTATGGGCAGGTCAGGCGTGCCTTCATCGGCATATCAGGCGACACGATCGTGCTGCCGCGCCGGGTGGCCCTTGCGGCGGGCACGGTGCAGACGACTTCCGTGCGCATCCGCCGCGTCGAAGCCGATGGGCCGGCGGCGAAGGGAGGGCTGCAGGAGGGCGATTATATCCTCGCCATCGACGGCAGCCCGGTCGGCGGCGTCGATGATATCGTCCGATTGATGGATGGCAGCAGGATCGGCAGGGATACGGAGATTTTGGTGTTTTCGGTGGCGGGCCGGATCGAGAAGAAGATCTTGCTGCCGACGGCGCGTTCCTGACGCCGCACTTCGACGCCATGACGAGACGTCACGTACGTCAGGCGCTGACCGCTTGCTGCTCGGTCCCCGAAAAATCCACCGCCGCAAAGGCTGCCGCCAGCACCTCCGGCCCAGCGCCGTTTTTCGCGGCATCGGTCGAGAGGATCTGGCGGTAGCGGCGGGCACCGGGCAGGCCGGTGAAGAGGCCGACCATATGGCGGGCCACGTGCTGCAGCCGGCCGCCGCTGGCGATGTGGCGTTCGGCATAGGCCATCATCCGGTCACGCAGCGTCTCCCAGTCCGGCTCGCTCGCAGGGGCGCCGAAGAAGCGCTGGTCGATGTCGGCAAGGATCGCCGCATTCTGATAGGCGGCGCGGCCGAGCATGACGCCATCGACATGGTCGAGATGGACGGCGGCTTCGTCGAGCGTGCGGATGCCGCCGTTGATGCCGATGAAGACGTCGGGCCAGCGCTGTTTCATCCGGTAGACGATCTCGTAGTCGAGCGGCGGGATCTCGCGGTTTTCTTTGGGGCTCAGGCCCTTCAGCCAGGCCTTGCGCGCATGGATCCAGATCGCGTCGGCGCCGGCGTCTAGAACGCGGGTGATCAGCTCGGGCAGCGCCTGTTCCGGTTCCTGCTCGTCGACGCCGATCCGGCATTTCACCGTCACCGGCACGGTTGCAACCCTTTTCATCGCCGCGATGCATTCGGCCACCGTCTCCGGCGTCAGCATCAGGCAGGCGCCGAAGGTGCCCGACTGCACGCGATCGGAAGGGCAGCCGATATTGAGGTTGATCTCGTCATAGCCGTAGGGCTCGGCGATCTTCACCGCCTCGGCAAGCTTTGCCGGGTCCGATCCGCCGAGCTGCAGCGCCAGCGGATGCTCGGCGGCGTCATGACCGAGCAGCCGGTCGCGCGGGCCGTGGATGATCGCATCGGCCACCACCATCTCGGTATAGAGCAGCGCCTCGCGGCTGATCTGCCGGTGGAAATAGCGGCAATGCCGATCCGTCCAGTCGATCATTGGGGCGACCGCAAAAATCGGCCTCTTCTGCGTCATCGACGTTCCATTATTCCTTGTTACCGGTGCAAGCACGGCACCGTCACCGCCGTATGGGGCGGGCATCCATCAAGCGCGCATATAACACTTGCCAATACGATCGACAAATGACCGCCGATCACCACAAACAGAAACGGCGCTCCTTGCGGAGCGCCGTTTCTGCCGCCGAAGCGATTGTCTGACTTACGAAGCCGAGATGTTGACAGCCTTCGGGCCCTTGCCCATGCGATCCGGCTCGGTGTCGAAAGTAACCTGCTGGCCTTCGCGCAGCGACTGGATGCCAGAAGCCTGCAGCGCAGAGATATGGACGAAAACGTCCTTTGCGCCGCCGTCCGGCGTGATGAAACCAAAACCCTTGTCCTGGTTGAAGAATTTTACGGTGCCCTTGGTGGCCATTGGGATCGTCCTTTTCCCTTAGTCTGTGTAGTATCCGCGCCCCCGAGAGGAAGCGGACGGCTTTAGCTTTCGCCCCGATCGATTGGGACGAAGGGTCAGTCGGAGAAGTCACGTACGGGGAAAGAACGTCTACGTAGGCGGGTAGTCCCGCGCCGCCTTCCAAACGGAAGGGATTACCACATCAGTCCAGTCACCGGCATGCAAATGCCCGAGTAAGTCAATTCGTGCCAGCATTTCGGGCAAAAAGCAAGCGGGATTATTGTGGCATGCCCGCATCGATACCGGGAAATGCCGAAGATTCAGATACTTGACGATGGGTTAACGGATTCTTGCACGCCTGTGCCATATCGGGATTCCGTGTCGAAATGGGATGACGGGCGGATTCGATAGCCGGACAGGGATGTGTTCGCGGGCGGCCGGGCGGCAGGCAAACCGATCAGCCCTTATGGTGAAGAGGATCGCAGGGTCTGCTCTCCAGTGTTCCTCGCGCCGTCTTTGCTCCGCCCTCATCCTGAGGTGCGTAGCCCGCAGGGCGAAGCCTCGAAGGACGGGGGCGGCCACCGGCGCCATAACCTTCGATTTGCATAGGGGGGCTTTGTGGAATGCAGGTGGGAGGAGCTTCCACGCCCGCCCTCATGGTTCGAGACGGCCCCTTGGGCCTCCTCACCATGAGGGCTCTCTTTGGCGCCTGCGGCTTTTATTCTACAGCTAGTGCAATTGTCCGCTCAATCCACGTCGCAGGCGAGACCCCAACGGCCGCCCACCTACCGCGCATCACCCAGCAACGCGCTCAGGCTCCACGGATTATCCCCCTTCTGGTTCGCAATGTCGTCGACCTTCCAGCCGCCGTGTTCGCGTACCAGGGTGTAGAAGAGCGTCACCTCTTCGCCGTTTTCGAACTCCACCTCCACCTCGGCTTTGTCATCCAGCAGGATCGGTTGGCCGATCCTGACGTCGCTGGCGGCGCCGTCCTGACCCGCGATCACGGGATCGAAGTCGATCGCGCCGACATCGCCCTCCGGTGTGTTATCGAGATCGGTCTGAAGGAGCTCGTTCAGGTGGTCGGAGAAGAAGGTCGAATAAGGCGAGGGCGCCTCAGCGTCGCTGTTATCGGTGTCGTAGCTATAGAGGGCCTTGAGCAGCGCCTTCGGCGTCTTGTAGGTCTGCGCCAATGCCGGCAAGGCTGCGAGTGCCGACACGGCGAGGGCGAGGATGAATGTGGGCAGGCGCATGCGGCTCTCCTCGGATGAGCGGTGAACCATAGCGGAATCAGGTGCGGAGGTGGAGCGGCATTTTTGGAAGGGTTATCAGGTTTGGCGCGGCCATCGGCCGTGTTCCAATGACAGTGGTCCGCACTTGCTTGTGACAGCGCCCGGGCGAGACTTCCAAATCAAGCTGGGGAGGTGAGATGAAATGCATTGTCGGATTCTTTATGACCAAGCCTGGAAAGCGCCATGCCTATCTGGCGGCGGCGCAGAACCATCTTGAACAGAGCCGGCTCGACCCGGATTGTCTCTATATCGAGTTGGTGCCGATGCCAGAGCATCCCGACAAGATCCTGCTGGCCGAGGCCTTCACCAGCGAGGAAGCGCATCGCCGGCACGAGGATACGGATCACATGCGCGAGTTATGGGCCGTCGGCCCGACGCTGCTGTCGCATGTCGTTATCGACAATGTGATTTCCGCTCAGGTGGAGCATATCGACGAGCGGTTTGACTGATGCATGCCTGATTTCGCGCGGCCACCCATCGGTGGGGCTTGCGCGACTGCAAGTCCCACCTCGGTGCCCGGCAATTCTGTCGCGGCTAGATCAATGCCTCATGCGACAGCGCAAATGACGGCTCGAAGACGTCCTTCACGGCCAGCGTGAAATCGTGGCTGGTGACGTTTCCGGCCGCGTCATAGGCCTCGGCGGTGAAGGTCAGGCTGTGGGTGCTTTCGTAGTCGATCGCCGCCTTCGTCTGGATCTTGTTGCCGACTAGCTTGAGGATGCCGTCGGCATCGTCCGTCAGCCGCCATTTCACGGCGCCGCCTTCCGGATCGCGTGCCGTGAGGAGGCCGACCGAGGTGCCGATGGCGACATTCTCGGAGACCGAGCTGCGCGAGAAGGCGAGGTTGATCGGCGCCTTGTTAACAGGGGCTTCGTTGACGTCGAGAACGTTGATCGTGATGTCCTTTTCGACCGTGACCTTGCCGTCGGAGACGGCCACCTTGATCGTGTGCGACTTCGCCGTCTCGTAATCAAGAGCCTTGGAGGTGACGATGCGGTTCCCATTCAGCCGGAAGTGATCGTCCGCGCCGTCGATCAGCTTGTAGGTGAGCTTGTCACCGTCGGCATCGTGAGCGCTGAGCAGGCCGAGGGTGGTCCAAATTGGGGTGCTCTCGGAGACAGAGGTTTTCGAGAGCTGGAGATTGATGGGTACGGTATTAGCGTCGGGTGTGAAGGTACCCTCGGCGAAATCGTAGACACCATCGGCAAAACGAGCGATTTGAATGTCGCGCAGCGTGTCCACACCCTCTTTGGCGCTCGTCAGAATGTGATCGCCGTTGTTCGTCGCGAAGGTGTAGTTAGCGAAATTGCCAGCGAAGACTGCCATGTCGGTGCCGGCACCCCCAAACAGCGTGTCGTTGCCGGCGCCGCCTTCGAATTTGTCGTTGCCGCCGGTTCCGAAGAAGTAGTCATCACCGTTGCCGGTCTTGACGTCGATACCGAAGGCGGTGCCGAAGATGTCGACATGGCGGTTTGCCAGCTCGTCGGAGAGATCGGCATGGGCGCTGTCCGTCAATGTCAGCGCGAGGACATCGTTCTCGTAGCCCGGTTTGTCGTAAATGACGATCTTGTCGAAGCTTTCGAACTGGGCAGCCGAAGCGAGAACCTCGGCTCCCGCCGTTTCAAGAATTTCGACATTCTTGATCGTCAGGCCGGCAAGCCCGATGTATTCCATGCCGGGGTCTAACGTCGGCTCGATGACACGCAGTGTGTCTGTGCCGGCGCCGCCATCGATCAATCCGGACAATGCGACCGAGTGTGACTGCAAGTTAACTGCATCATTGCCATCGCCCGCATCAATATTGAAGGTCTCGGGGTTGGTGGAGACATTATCGCCATCGGTGATCGTGTCGTCGCCGGTTCCACCCCTGATGACGTCATCGCCGGCCTTGCCATTGATGATGTCGTTGCCTCCATTGCCGTCGAAAATGTCGTTGCCGTCGGTGCCTATAAAGTCGTCGTCGCCGCTGCCGGTCTTGACGTCAATGCCGGAGACATAACCGGAAATGAAAGCCCCGCGATCTCCCAGCTCGTCGGAAAGATCGAGGTGGGCGCTGTCCGTCAATGCCAATGAGGGGCGATAATCGTCGGCCGGATTGGCCGAGTAGACGATCTTATCAAAGCTTTCGAACTGCGCGCTAGAACCGGCAACCAACCATCCCACCGTTTCAAGGACTTCGATGTTGTTGATCGTCAGGCCCCTGAGCGAGGAGGCTTGCAGAGTATCAATCCCGGCACCGCCATCGATTGTTCCGGAAACCAGTGGACTGAACGTCTCCACGGTTATGGCATCGTCGCCGTCGCCTGCATCGATATCGAAGACTTCCGGGAGAAAGCCGCCAAATGCACCGTCGGTGATTGTATCGTTGCCGTCGCCGCCGATCAATTTGTCGTTGCCGCCATTACCAATGATCGTGTCGTTGCCGGCGCCGGCGTCGAAAATGTCGTTGCCGTCGGTTCCCGTGAATTGATCGTCGCCGCCGCCGGTCTTGACGTCAATGCCGGAAACGGTGCCGCGAATGCTGGCCGCACCGTTTGCCAGTTTGTCGGAAAGATCGAGGTGGGCGCCGTCCGTCAATGACAATGAGGCGGGAAAGCCCTCGCTCGGATCGTTCGAGTAAACGATCTTGTCGAAGCTTTCGAACTGCGCGGTCGAACCTGATACCACCGATCCCGCCGTTTCAAGGACTTCGATGTTTTTGATCGTCACGCCCCTGAGCGAGGAGGCTTGCAGAGTATCAATCCCGGCGCCGCCATCGATTGTTCCGGAAAGCCCCCCGGTTCGCAGGGTTATGGCGTCGTCGCCGTCGCCTGCGTCGATGTCAAAAACTTCCGGGGAACCGCTGAAGAAATCACCATCAAAGATGATGTCGTTGCCCGCTCCGGCCCTGATGACGTCATTTCCGGCATCGCCGAAGATTTCATCGTCACCCTTGCCGGCGTCCAACCTGTCGTCCCCGGCATTGCCGTTGATGTAGTCGTTGCCATCGCCCGTGTCGATAATGTCGTTGGCGGCGGTGCCGATCACATTGTCCTGAGTGCTTCCGGTGGTGAGGTCAATACCGGATACGTCGTTATTGCCAGAGATGTAGTTTCGGTCTCCTGCCAACTCGTCGGAGAGATCGAGATGGGCTCCGTCCGTCAAGACCAAGTTGACGGAAGAATCGGAGCTCGAACCGGTGATCTTGTCGAAGTATTCGAGTTGCGCGGTCGATGCGGTAACTCCGAATATCCCTGATTGGAGGATCTCGACGTTCTTGATCGTCAGGCCGGACAAATTGCTGGCTTGCAGCGTGTCGGTGCCATCGCCGCCGTCGACTGTTCCTGATATCTGGAGGAAAGTGTCGTTGGACAAAATTACGGTGTCGTTGCCATCGCCCGCATCGATATTGAAGACTTCGGCGACATCGGAAAAATAATAACCATCGCTAATCGTGTCGTTACCCGCGCCACCATTGATGACGTCATTGCCGACGTCGCCATAAATCTCGTCATTGCCGTCACCGCCATTCAGCGTGTCATCACCAGCTTGACCGTTGATCAAGTCGTCGCCGGCGCCTGTCGTGATTACATTGTCGCCGCTCGAGCCTACCACGTTCGCGGAGACGGTGCCCAGTTCATCGGCCAGATCTGCCACGCCGGAATCCGAGACCTGCAGATCGACCGCAGCGAGAGGATTAGCGGGGGAGTGGCGAATAACATCGTAAGCTTCGAACTGAGCGCCGGTCTTGGTAATAATGGCGCCGTTCGTGTCCAGAATATTCAAAGCCATGTTAAACTTTCTAGAAGATGCGTTGGACTCTGCAAGAGCGGCTTGTGTCTTTATCTGCCGTTCCGGGTGGAGAAGGTTCGTGCGGGAGAGCAGTCGCCTTATTCGGAGAGGCGGCGGCCGCAGGTTGGAAGGTGGGGCACTGTTCGGGACGCATGTCTGCGTCCCGCGGCAGTGTTGCGACTAGATCAACGCCTCATGCGACAAGCTCGAAACCGACAGCTCGAAGACGTCCTTCACGGCAAGCGTGAAATCGTGGCTGGTGACGTTTCCAGCCGCGTCATAGGCTTCGGCGGTGAAGGTCAGGCTGTGGGTGCTTTCGTAGTCGATTGCAGCCTTTGTCTGGATCTTGTTGCCGACGAGTTTGAAGATGCCGTCAGCATCGTCCGTGAGCCGCCATCTTACCGTGCCGCCTTCCGGATCCTTTGCCGTGAGCAGGCCGACCGAGGTGCCGATCGCGATGTTCTCGGAGACCGAGCTGCGCGAGAAGGCGAGATTGGTCGGCGCCTTGTTGACAGGTACTTCGTTGACGTCGAGGACATTGATCGTGATGTCCTTTTCGACCGTGACCTTGCCGTCGGAAACGGCAACCTTGATCGTGTGCGACTTGTCGGTCTCGTAATCCAGCGCCTTCGAGGTGACGATGCGGTCGCCCTTTATCCGGAAATGATCGTTGGCGCCGTCGAGCAGCGTATAGGTGAGTGCGTCGCCATCGGCGTCCTTGGCGCTGAGCAGGCCAACCGTGGTCCAGATCGGCGTGTCCTCTGAGAGGGCGGTCTTCGAAAGCTGGATATTGGTCGGCGCGGCATTATCCTTCGGCGTAAAAGTTTCCGTGGCGAAATCGTAGACGCCGTCAGCAAAGCGCGCCAATTCGACGTCTGTCAGCGTATCCATTCCTTCCCCGGCGCTCGTCAGGATGTGATCGCCGTTGTTAAATGCGAAGGAATAATTGGCGAAATTGCCGGAGAAGATTGCCGTATCGATGCAGTCGCCGCCATTGATGGTGTCGTCGCCGGCGCCACCGGTCAATTTGTCATTGCCGGCGTTGCCATTGAGGATATCGTTGCCGCCGCTGCCGTCGAAAATGTCGTTGCCGTCGGTGCCCGTGAACTCGTCGTCGCCGCTGCCGGTCTTGACGTCGATGCCAAAGGCATGGCCGGCGATGAAAGATCCGAGATCACCCAGTTCGTCGGAGAGATCGAGATGGGCGCTGTCCGTCAGTGTCACTGAGGCGCGAAAATCGTCGAACGGATCGGTCGACCAGACGATTTTGTCGAAGCTTTCGAACTGCGCGCTTGAACCGGCAACCGCCACTCCTGCCGTTTCAAGGACCTCTATGTTCTTGATCGTCAGGCCCTGGAGCGAGGTGACTCGCAACGTATCGATCCCGGCGCCGCCATCGATCGTTCCGGAGTTCCCGGGAGCGAATGTTTCTATGGCTACGCGATCGTCGCCATCCCCCGCGTCGATATCAACGATCTCCGGGGTCGAGCCGAAAAGCTCACCATCGTCGATCGTATCGTTGCCCGCGCCGCCTCTGATGACGTCGTTTCCGACATCGCCCGAGAGCACATCATTGCCGTCACCGCCATTCAGCGTGTCGTTGCCAACTCCGCCATTGAGGCTGTCGTATCCTGCGCCGCCGTTCAGCGTGTCTGCGCCGTCGCCGCCTGCAATATTGTCGTTGCCTGCGCCTGTGGTGATCACATCGTTGCCGCTTGTGCCGATCACATTTGCGGAGCCAGAGCCCAGTTCGTCGGCAAGGTCTACCGTGCTGGAATCCGAGATGACCAGGTTGACCGAGACGAGAGGATTGATTTCGGAGTCGCGGATGACGTCGTAGGCTTCGAACTCCGCACCGGTCTTGGTGATCGTGGCGCCGTTTGTGTCCAGGATGTTCAGCGGGATGCCCGGCTCGGTGCTGTTGACCGTGAAGGTTTCGGTCGCGAAGTCGTAGATGCCATCGGCAAAGCGCGCGAATTCGACGTTTGTCAGTCTATCCGTGCCTTCCAGCACGCTCGTCACGACGCGGCTGCCATTGTCGACCGCGAAGGAATAATCAGCGAAATTGCCTGTGAATGCAGCCGTGTCGATGCCCGCGCCGCCATTAATGGTGTCGTTGCCAGCGCCGCCGGTCAGTTTATCATCGCCGTCGTTGCCATTGATGAGGTCGCTGCCGCCGCTGCCGTCGAAAATGTCGTTGACGTCGCTGCCCGCAAACTCATCGTTGCCGTCGCCGGTTTTGACGTCGATACCGGAGAAGCCGCGGACAAGAGTCCCGAGATCTCCCAGTTCGTCGGAAAGATCGAGATGGGCGCTGTCCGTCACCGCCAGCGAGGGGTCATAACTGAAGAAGGGGTCAGTTGACCTGACGATCCTATCAAAGCTCTCGAACTCTGCGCTCGAACCGCTAATCTGAAATGCTGCCGTTTCAAGGTTTTCCATATTGTTGAGCGTCAGGCCGTGGAGCGACCAGGCGCGCAACGCATCGATGCCATCACCGCCGTCAATAGTTCCCGACGTAAATGCAGCGAAGCTGTCTATGGTTATGATATCGTCGCCATTGCCGGCGTCGATGTTCAGGATTTCCGGCAGTAGGCCGCCAGGTCCAAAGTTAAAACCGCCATCGGTGATTCTATCGTTGCCGTCGCCGCCGCTCAATGTATCGTTGCCGGCATTGCCGTAGATCGTGTCGTCACCATCGCCACCGCTCAGTGTGTCCGCGCCATCGCCACCTGAAATGGTGTCGTTGCCGGCACCCGTCGTGATCATGTTGTCGCCGCTCGAGCCGGTCACGTTCGCAGAGACGGACTCCAACTCATCGGCCAGATCGGCCACGGAGGAATCGGAGACGGTGAGATTGACAGGGGCGGAAGGGTTGGCGGCGGAATCACGAATAACATCGTACGCTTCGAACTCAGCGCCGGTCTTGGTAACTGTGGCGCCGTTCGTGTCCAGAATATTCAGGGCCATATTAAACTTTCCATAAGATGCGTTGTATTCTGTGAAACGAGAAATCTTCAGAAGAACTGTTCTCACTGGTTCAACGGACGACAACCCTTTGGGGATCTATGCCAATACGCAACTAAGTTTTCAATGGATAATTGTGTTTTTTTATTGCTTTTTTAACGGAAAAGTAAGCTTAAACACCGGGTTACGACTTGGAATTAGAGAACTCTTAGTGATATTTTAGTCTTTTAAATTATATTAAATTCGCGGAATAGCTGTGGAAAACCGGCCGTAAGCCGGTCCGCATTGTCGTGGAGCGTCATTGTTTGGAGTGCTTCGAGCGTGGCAGGCGGCTCTATGCCAGCTTGATCAGGCCTGCTTCCGTGGGTTTGAAGCCGCAGGCGCGGTAGAAGCCGGTCAGGTGCGGTTCGAAATCGACATGCAGCCACTCTGCGCCACGCTCCCGCGCAACCCGCGTCGCTTCCCGGACCAGCCGCGTTGCGATTCCCTGCCGTCGCATATCAGGGTGAACTGAGGTGTCGAGGATAAAGGCATGAATGCCGCCATCCCATGCGACATTGACGAAGCCGGCGAGCCGGCCGTCCTGATAGGCGCCGATATGGGCGAGGCTGCGGGACAGGATGGCGGTGAAATCGCGGTTGTGCGGGCTGCCCCAGGCGACGGAAAAGAGCGCGTTCAGTTCGGCGGCGGAGGGGAAGGGGTCGATGCGCAGGTCCAGCATGGGCGGTTCCCTTCCTTCAGCGGGCATGTAGGTCTTCCGGATCAAGTGAGGGCGACGTTGTAGCTCATTCCGTCACAGTGACGAGCCGGCCGTCGCGTCTTTCGAAAATTCTGTCGGAGAGAAAGTCGACGCCGCGGTGTTTCGCCATGTCGATCAGCTGCCGGGCCGTGATCAGCGCGGAGGGCGCTTTTCGGTCGATCACGGCGACCTCGTCGCGCTGGCGTAGGATCAGCAAGGCGCCATCCGGGAAATTCTTGTCCACCATCGCCCAGAATTCATCCGTCAGCACGATGGCCGGCGTCAGCGGCGGGTTGTCGTCGATCCGGTAGGCGATCATGTGATCGTTGATCCGCTCTTCCTGGAGCTTCGACATTTCCCGCAGAATATTCCCCTGCGCGGCCTGGCGGATTTCGGCGACGGAGCGCTCACCGAGATCGGCGCCCGAGAGCCCGACCAGGCTCTGGGGCGTGTCCAATTGCAAGACGATCGCCACGTCGCCGGCAAGCTCCTCCGCCAGAGACGTTGCCGCATCCTGCTCATTCCCAGGCTGCCGGAAGCGGATATTGGCGAAGACATGCTGCAGGTCGAGTTCCGGCCTGCGGACCGTGATCAGAACGCTCTGCACGAGGTTTTCGATGGCGGCCTCGCGGTCCAGATCGTTGCGGAGCGTATAAAGCCTGCCGTAGACGTTGGTGACATCGACCGTCCCCGTTACGGCTTCGCTTCCACCATTGGCAAGCCGCAGGCGGAGAACGGCGGGATTGCTGGGGTCGATCGCAACCTCTTCGACCTCGGGCTCGCCGCGCAGGCGCGCGGCAACGGCGTCGCGCAACTGCGCCAGCGTTTCGGGCGGCGCGGCAGAGATGGTCTGCCCCTCAGAGCGGATGCGTATTTTCGAGAGAAGGGTCTTGAACATGTCGGCGTTTCCCTGATGTGTCGTGTCCGCATAAGCTGCCGCCGGCGTCAGGATCAAGGCGAGGCCGACTGAAAGATTGACGATCCGCATCCTGGTCTCCTGCGCCGGCGAAAGAGGCGCCAACCGCCCGGCCGCCGTCCGCGGCGCGTTGCGGCGAACCGGACTCACGCGGCGTGTTTCGGGCGTTCGTTCATGCATGTCGTCCCCCGAAGCCGCCCCAGCGAGCGGCCGGCCGCCAGCAGAAGCTAGGGCAAAGCTGTTGCCGATCAATGACGGATTCGGCGCATCGGCCGGAATTGGGCGGCGGTCTTGTGCCGGGCGAGGCTGCGGGACAGGACGCGGGTGAAGTCGCGCGGGGCGGGCGTCCCAGGCGGCGGACCGGAGGGTGTTGAGGGCGGAGGGGAAGGGGCATCCGCACCGCAGGCGCTGCACTTCACTCCAGACCAGTTTTCGCCGGGATCGTAGAACTTGACCTCATCCTCGAAGCTCGATTTCACTTCGTCCGCCCCGGGGACGATTGTTTCCAGCAAGGGACAGCCTTGGCGGCGTTTTCCGGGGAGGGTTGCCAATACGGGTCGGCTGGGACGTAGCGTAGGATGGTGTCGGACATTGTTGGTTCCTTTCTCGAAGTTCTGGCATCGCGCGCTCCTTCTTTGATGCTGATGGTGGCTCATCGCCTGCGCCGTCCAAAGCGATAGTGCATCAATCCTTATCGGCCATGCCGGGAGCCTGTCGCTTAGACAGACTGGGTTAGTGTCTCGAGCCAGACAACCGACAAGCGATAGGGTTCTCAGACGGACGAGATGCTGCGCGCGCTTATCGCTCTTCATCGGACAGGTCGCTGATCTCTAACGGGACACCGTCGGGCGCTGCAACGAGGTTCTGAGCTCGGATTGGAAGGATGGCTACAAGATATGCTAAATTGTGGATTACAGATTTTTTTGCCTGTCAATCTGCGAGCAAGGTTTCTAGCTAATCTATGATCGCCTAAACGAGTCGAATTGGGAGGCTGTGATGCAGGAGCTCAACTTCAAAGACCTCCAAGTAGCTCAACAACACTATGATATGCATAATCACCTTGACATTCTGTCGCTCCACAAGATGGAACGCATGAAACACTATGGTCTGCATTATGCGAAATATGTGGGTCGTTTAGCGCGCGGAAATAAAGAAGAAAAGACGTTGAAGGCAACGCTTGTTGATACGTTGCTTATCACTTTGAGCGCCGCGAACGCGTTAAATCAACGTCTAAATATTAGCGAAAACTCATATTTGAGCGATAGGTCTGATATTTTGACATTTGCAGATGCGGTCGGCCGTTTTGCCGACGCGTGTGAAAAAATGGATCATTTAGAAAGCTTCAGAGAACTTGCTCTTGCGGCTAACTCAGACATTCTAGCGTGGGTTGTGAGTTGTGCGGGCGCAAACGGTATCGATCTGCTTTCTGGGTTGGAGGAGCGGCGTGAGGTGCTTTCTCATCGTCAAGCATACCACCCAGCGAGAATATGATGTTTTGGTCCGGCAAGAAACTCTCACAAGAGATCAGTCGTATTTTTGCACCTTATAATGATGACAATATCGATTGTAACGCCTATACGTTGCATGTTGGTAATGAGGTTTACATAAGCGTGGACGGAAGTCCGCGAGATGAGAATGTTGCAAGGAAGTTAAGCCGGGATGAGCACTTTGTAATTCCGCCTGGGCAATTTGGATTTTTGCTAACTCACGAGATTCTGACCATACCACACGATGCAATGGCTCTCATAAACGTAAAAAGCAGTATAAAGCTATCTGGCTTAGTAAATGTGAGTGGCTTTCACGTTGATCCAGGATACCACGGCAAGCTTGTGATATCTGTATTCAACGCAGGCCCCAAGCCTGTTGTACTTAGCGAAAGAGAGCCGTGCTTTCTTATATGGCTGACGACGCTATCCGGAGAAGCCGATCTAAAATATTCTAAAGGCTATAAACCGGGTTTTATGGGTATAACTCCCAAACTCGTTCAGTCAATTCCATCAATTAATACATCCGTTCATACAATTTCTGACGAATTAAAGGATTTGCGAGGGCGTGTTGATTTGGTTTTCGCAATTGTTTTGGGTGTTGGAATTCCATTTTTTGTTGCGTTGTTGGTGGCGGTCTTGCAAGTAGTTCTTGGGCAGTGGATTGGTGGAAAAAGCCCTTCGGTTGACATTAATATAAATGCTTTCTTTTTGTATTTAGTCGTTATTGTACCCGCCATGGTTTTTGCATTTTTTATCTATCAGATTCTCAAGAGAAAGAGAGAATACCACGTCATCGTGAAAAAGGTTCCGCGAGAAGATATTTAAGGTGATGTCTGAATTCCGTGACGATAGTGAGTTTTTTAATAGCTTATTTGAGTTGGAATTGGACAATGTGTTTAATCCGTACAAGCACATATGTGGCTTTCACGACGTAGAAAATTCACCTTACGTGCGTCGCCAGAACATTCAATTATTCTTTGAATCTGCGAGAAGCGCTAAAGTATCCACTTTGTGGATCGGGCGCGATTTAGGTTATCGCGGTGGGCGTCGGACTGGATTGCCTCTTACCGATGAGGGTAATCTCAATAGACTCGCGAGAGTAATGAATGAAAGTCGATTTCGTCAGGCCACTAGGGGTGCTATTTGGCCTGAGCGAACGGCCAGAGTAGTTTGGGATATGCTCGCTGAAATTAACCAGCCGGTTTTTCTTTGGAACGTCTTTCCATACCATCCACATGGCCCAAATTCAGAAATGGAAAATCGAAGCCATACCTCTCGGGAACGCTTCATAACTGCCGGATTTCTGAAATATGTTCTTGATACTCTAAAGCCAGACACGATAGTTTCTATAGGGAGAGATGCTCATACTGCCGTGAATTCAATTGGTTATAATTGTATTCCGGTGAGGCATCCCAGCTACGGCGGTCAGACTGATTTCATTGGCGCTATTGCTAAAATATATAATCTTCGTCTCCTTGCTAAAAAGGCCACTCAGTTAGATTTATTTTGAGATTTAAATTTTAGTGAGCTCCGACGAAGGAAGTGAAACGGCTTGCGAATTTTGCGTCGCTCAGCCGTCAAGATCAGAGATCTGACGTGTTGCAGCAAAACGTTGTTGGAAGACAAAGCGTCACCGCCCCGGCCGCCCAGTCTTCCCCTTCGTCCGCCCCTTGCGCTTCTGCTCGCCCGGGTCCTCATAGCTCCCCACACCCGTCTTCCCGCGCACGACCGGCCGCACGTCGTCGCGCTCCGGCTGGCCTTCGAGCAGCGGTGAAAACCGCTTCGTGCCCTTGGCGGCTTCAGGTTTTTCCGGCACTGCGCCAGTGACCGGCTTTTCGGTTCGGCCGACCGTCATTTCATCGAGGTCGTTTTTGCGGAAGAGGGTCTTCTTGGCGGGCTCGGCGATGTCGCGGCCCATCTCATCCAGAGCGGGTTTGCGGAAGAGAGGGGTGGCGGTGTCAGTGCCCGGGCCCATGTCGTCGAGGCCGGGTCTTGAGAAGTAGGAGGGGGTGGCCCCCTCATCCGCCCTGCCGGGCACCTTCTCACCGGCGGGGAGAAGGGACTCGCGGGTCGCTTTCGCATTCCGTCTGACGCCTTCCATTGCCTTTGACTCTTCTCTAGCCATCGGATCGTCCATAACCGCCAGTTCGGCGGCCTTGAGGCGTTTGATTTCGTCGCGGAGACGGGCGGCTTTTTCGAAGTCTAGGTCGGCGGCGGCGTCGCGCATGCTCTTTTCGAGGGCGTTGAGATGGGTCTGCAGGTTGTTGCCGACGAGGTTGCCGCCATCGGCGAAGCCCTTGCCCGAGACGCCGGAGATATCGGCGCGGACGTGGTCGCGTTCGTAGACGGAGTCGAGGATGTCGGAGATCCTGGCCTTGACCGATTCCGGGGTGATGCCGTGTTCCTGGTTATAGATCATCTGCTTTTCGCGGCGGCGGCCGGTTTCCTCCATCGCCCGCTTCATCGAGCCGGTGACCTGGTCGGCATAGAGGATGACCTTGCCGTCGACGTTGCGGGCGGCGCGGCCGATCGTCTGGATCAGCGAGGTCTCCGAGCGCAGGAAGCCTTCCTTGTCGGCGTCGAGAATGGCGACGAAACCGCATTCGGGAATGTCGAGGCCCTCGCGCAAAAGGTTGATGCCGACGAGCACGTCGAAGGCGCCGAGGCGCAGATCGCGGAGGATTTCGATACGCTCCAGCGTGTCGATGTCGGAGTGCATGTAGCGGACGCGCACGCCCTGCTCATGCAAATATTCGGTCAGGTCCTCGGCCATGCGCTTGGTCAGCACGGTGCAGAGGGTGCGGTAGCCCTTGGCCGCTGTCTCGCGGATTTCGCCGAGCACGTCGTCGACCTGGCTGCGGGCCGAGCGCACCTCGACCGGCGGGTCGATCAGGCCGGTCGGGCGGATCACCTGTTCGGCGAAGACGCCGCCGGATTGTTCCATCTCCCAGCCGCCCGGGGTGGCCGAAACGGCGATAGTGTCGGGGCGCATGGCGTCCCATTCCTCGAAGCGCAGCGGCCGGTTGTCCATGCAAGAGGGCAGGCGGAAGCCGTATTCGGCCAGCGTCGCCTTGCGCCTGAAGTCGCCCCGGTACATGCCGCCGATCTGCGGCACGGTGACATGGCTTTCGTCGATGAAGACGAGGGCGTTGTCGGGAATGTACTCGAACAGCGTTGGCGGCGGATCGCCCGGGTCGCGGCCGGTGAGATAACGCGAATAGTTCTCGATGCCCTGGCACGAGCCGGTTGCTTCGAGCATTTCGATATCGTAGCGGGTGCGCTGCTCGAGGCGCTGGGCCTCCAGCAGGCGGCCGGCCTTCTCCAGCTCGGCCAAGCGAAGCCTGAGCTCCTCCTTGATCGACTTGATGGCGCCGTTCAGTGTCGGGCGCGGGGTGACATAGTGCGAATTGGCGTAGATCTTCACCGATTTGAGGTCACCGACCTTCTGGCCGGTGAGCGGATCGAACTCGGTGATGGCGTCGATCTCGTCGCCGAACATCGAGATGCGCCAGGCGGCATCTTCCAAGTGGGCGGGGAAGAGCTCGATCGTGTCACCACGCACCCGGAAGGAACCACGGGTGAAATCCATGTCGCGGCGCTTATATTGCTGAGCCACGAGGTCGGCCAGCAGCTGGCGCTGGTCCAGCCGGTCGCCGACCGACATCTGGAAGGTCATCGCCGTATAGGTCTCGACCGAGCCGATACCGTAGATGCAGGAGACCGAGGCGACGATGATGCAGTCGTCGCGTTCGAGCAGCGAGCGCGTCGCCGAGTGGCGCATGCGGTCGATCTGCTCGTTGATCGAGCTTTCCTTCTCGATATAGGTGTCGGAGCGCGGCACATAGGCTTCCGGCTGGTAATAATCGTAGTAGGAAACGAAATATTCCACCGCATTGTCGGGGAAGAAATTCTTGAATTCGGAATAGAGCTGGGCGGCCAGCGTCTTGTTCGGCGCCAGGATGACGGCCGGGCGCTGCGTCACCTCGATCACCTTGGCCATGGTGAAGGTCTTGCCGGAGCCGGTGACGCCGAGCAGCACCTGGCTGCGGTCGCCATTTTCCAGTCCTTCGACGAGATCGCGGATAGCGGTCGGCTGGTCGCCGGCCGGTTCATAATCCGACTGCATGCGGATGGCGATGCCGCCTTCGGATTTGTCGGGCCGGGCAGGGCGGTGCGGCGTCCAGATCTTGCCGTTCTTGTGCAGCGGATTGCCGCTCTCGATCAGTGCCGACAGCGCCTCGACCGTGGCGGTGACCGCGGTGCCGGCCTGCAGCGACGAGGCTTCCTCCAGCGTCGTATCCATGCCGGAGACCGGATTGAGGCCGGCGGCGGCGCGCGTCTTCGGGTCGGTCGAACCGCCCATGGAGGTGCCGCGCGCCGATTTCGACGCGCTGACGCCGCCGTCGCTGGTTTTCGTCCTGGCGGCGATTTCCACCTTCTTGCGATGTTTGCCGGCCTTGGAGGCGATCTGGCGCTGGGTCTCGACGCCCGAGGCTTCGGCATCGGCCTCCAGCTGCTTCACCCAATCGGCAACCGAGCCTGAGAGGGGGGCTCCCTCAAAAGACGATTGAGGGGCTTCCTCGAAGCCATTCGGGGCGGGGGATTTCTTCGGAGATTTGGCCATGGGCGGAATATGGAGAGAGTCACCGCGAAAGTGAAGAGGGAAAGAGTACAAAAGGGAAACGAATGAATCGTTCGGATTGGCTTAATAATTCCGAACCTTGTGGGGCTGGGGCCGGCGTGCCCGCCCCGCCCTTCGAGGCCCCTGCGGGGCACCTCAGGGTGAGGCTCTCTTGGGCGCTGGCGGCCTCCTTCGCGTCAGCGAGCGGCTGCGGCATCCTCCAACCTCCCTCATGCTGAGGTGCGCAGCCCGAGAGGGCGGAGCCTCGAAGCACGCGCCGCAGCGCCGCTCCTTAAATCCGTCAACTGTTGGACACCCGCCTCGTCCTTCGAGGCCCCTGGCGGGGCACCTCAGGATGAGGCTCTCGGGCGCCGAGTTCAGCAGAAATAAAAGTCTGTGGTTGAACGCTGGGCAGCCTCCCGCAATGCGCGCGGCGATGTTAGAGCTGTTGCGGGAATTGGGGACTATTCATGAACAAGATAATCATTGCATTCGCGGCGGCCGCGGCAGTGGCCGGCTGCGCCAAACGTCCTGACGCCATCGTCCAGGTCGATATTCCGATGGCGGCCTATACGAACCTCAGTTGCGAGGCGCTCGCAGTCGAACATAAGAAAGAGAAGGCCAAGCTCGACGACCTGTCCAAGCAGCAGATCAGCGCAGCGAACGGCGATGCTTTCGGTGTCTTCCTCGTCGGCGTCCCCATCGGCAGCGTCGCCGGGGGAGACAAGGAAGGCGAAATTGCCGCGTCCAAAGGCAAGGTTTCGGCCATGCAGTCCGCTGGAATGAGCAAGGGCTGCAAGCTGCCCGGCTGACAGCCGGGGGCAGCAACCATCGAGATCGGCCCGGCCAAAAGTGAGGCATTGGCCGGCGATCCCGATTTCAATATCCTCGGCGCCCGTCGTTTCTTCGCCCAAAGACCGACGGCATTCGTGAAATGCCGCGCGGCGATCGTCCGACCCTCGTATCGGAACCGAAATCGGTCTTCCGCAGTTAGTTTCCTGTCACTTCAGCTTCAGGTGCAACTGCCATTAGCGACCATTCCGCCTTCTGGAAAAAAACGATCTCGATCGACCTTGATACCGGCGAACGCCTGGTTCTCCGCTCACCGCAGGATGCGCTTTATGCACTCGTCTCGGACTGGCCGGTCAATGGCGGTGTCCACCAGCAGAGGGCGATTGATTTCTGCCGCGCCTGGCTTGCCGGACGCATGCCGGCCGAGACGGTGCGGCAGGCTTTCATCCTGGCCGCGCTGGAAGCCGGCGTTACGATCAATGATGATGAAGACGGCGCAGAAGCCTCCGCCTTGAACCCTGCGGTATAGCTGGAGCGACGCCGGCTATATCCACGCGTCACGCGGCGTCAACATGTTCTTTTCATGTATTGCAAATATTATTCCCGCTGTGTTTGTAGGAAATACGCCACGTTACGGCGCTCTGATTCTTTGGAGATTCATCTGAATGAAAATCAAATTCCTTGTTTGCGCTGTCCTGCTGGCACTGGCTGGCTGCCAGACTCCGGCGCCGCAGTCCGTTTTAGATTCCCAGCAGCCGCCTTCCAGCGCAGTTCGACGCGAGAATGTCGAGGCTCTGCGGGGAACCATTAAACCGGGGAACTTCGTAAAGGCCGAGATTTCCAGCGTGGTTCTGCTTAATCCGGAAAAGCAGATATTATGCTTATTGCACACGCACGACGGAACGTGCCAACCCGAACTGGTCCTATATCGGCCTGGGCTTGCAACACAACATGATATTGTACCTGAAAAAGAACGACCATCGCTGCCACGACGAACGGCTGCGTTACTATGATTTTCCTGAATTGCGTAAGATGAAATACTGAGAGAGAGACGAGGCGCCTGGCAGCCTCGCGATCACCTTCCGGACGTGGCCCTGCTCAAACCGTGAGAACCATTCCCACGCTCGCCGTACACTATTTTCAAAAGACGGACGCCCTGGAGTCATCCACGGACGGCGCTCTGCAATACCACACGATGACGGCAATCGTTCCAATGGGGAACAGAATCCCAAGAAGCTGGTGCCATCCGCTTCGGTTGATGTCGTGAAAACGCCGAGCGGCCATGGCGATTGAGGGAAGAAACGTCGCCAGCGACCAGATCCCGTTCAATGTTGCGGTTCGATCAACAAGGTACAAAGCGATGCTGACGAGAGCGACAAAGAGCGCCGAAAACCAGAATTCCGATCGGCTGGCTCTGCCGGTGAAATCCACATATTTTTTGAAGTAGCTGCTGATCGCTTGGCCGAAACCCATTGGCTGCGGCAGGCCGCCGAAGCGGTTCGGCCCGGCGGGTGGTTTTCTGAAAATGAAGAACAACGGCACTGTTAGCGGGATCAAGACGACCAGCCAGTGAAAGAGAGAAAAACTACCCATGAGATACCCCAACGATTTGAGTGGTATAGAGATAAGCAATGGTCGTTTCCGGAAGATTAACTGGCTTGCAATTTGATGCGTCGGCAATCAAAGCGTGAGAAACAGCGGCTGCCACGTTGAGGGCAGTATAGACGCTTGGAAGAGGTTGGCAGCGCAGTTGGCAGCTTAGCGCTTGGCCAGCACCCGTGCCTGCACCGGCTGCTCGATGCCCTTGAGCACAAGCATGCGAGTTTCGGCGCCTGCGGCGAGATCAGCAGCCTTCGCCGCCGTTTCGGCCGAGATCAGGATCTCGCCGGCGGCGGCCTGGGATTCCAGCCTTGCGGCCTGATTGACGACGCCGCCGATGGCGGTGAAATCGCTGCGAAAGCTTGAGAATTCGCCGATCTGGACCTCACCGGAATGGATGCCGACGCCGACGCCGAGGGTGCGGCCGGGCAATGCCTCGAGCGCCAGACCGTTCAGCGCTGCGGCGCAGTTTTGCTGGATCTCCTGCGCGGCCAGGATAGCGGCGCCGGCGTGATCCTTTCGGACGATCGGGAAGTTGAAGATAGCCATCAGGCCGTCGCCCATCTGCTTGTTGACGATGCCGTCATGCGCCCAGATCGCCTGCGCGCAGCGATCCTGGAACAGGCTGACGATCTCGCTCAGCTGTACAGCCTCGATGCGCTCCGACAGATCCGTGAAGCCCCTGATATCGGCAAACAGGATGGTGGCGTCGACGGTGATCTGGCGCTGCTTCTTGACATATTGGAAGGAGCGTTCGCAGATCGTGCAGATATCGGGATTCATCTTGCTGCGGGTGATGCCTAAGGCGCGGAAGGGTAAGGCGAGCGGGCCGCCGATCGGGATCGGCATGTGCATCTGGTCCCAGCAGCCGCGGCAGATCCGGGCGCTGCCGTGCCTGGTTGGCTCCGTAGAGGAGGCTGTCGTCATATCTCGCAATCCATCGCCTGATAGCAAAAAATGAGCTTCCGATACTTGCCTGCTTTTGGCAACTCTGCCGACCGTCGAGTGCGACGATGGCTCGAACTATTTCGTCCGGCCCCATTCTTCTGGGACACGTCGCCACTAAGTTGAATATCGCCTCGCCCGACGATAGCATCGCGCTGGGACATACTGTAGGATATTGTTAATAATACATTCGCTCTCCAGGAAAGACCGGGGATGGAGCGCCGTCTTGCAGCAATCCTGATCGCCGATGTCGTCGGTTACAGTCGATTGAGCCAGATCGACGAAGAGGGCACCCGTGCGCGTTTTCAGGCGGACCAGAACGATGTCTTCGAGCCGGCGATCACGCGTCACCATGGCCGGCTGGTCAAAACCATGGGCGATGGTCTGCTGGTCGAATTTCAGAGTGTCGTCGATGCCTTGCGCTGCGCGGTGGAGGTCCAGCAGCTGAAAGCCACGCAGAGTGCCGCGGCGCTGCCGGAGCATCGGCTCGAGTTCCGGATCGGCATCAATCTCGGCGATATCATCGTCGAGGGCGAAGACATCCAGGGCGACGGCGTCAATATCGCCGATCGAATACAGGCGCTGGCCGAACCGGGCGGCATCGCCATATCGGGCACGACATACGACCAGGTGAAATCGAAAGTCCCGGTCGGTTTTGCTTCGCTCGGCGAACAGCGATTGAAGAGCATCACCGAACCGATCCGGGTCTACCGCGTCCTGCTTGATCCGACTGCCGCCGGCAAAACCCTCAAGACCCGCAGGCGCCTGCCGAGACGTCACCTGGTTGCGGGCGTAGCCGCGGCCGTTATCCTCGCGTTCGCGGGCGCAGCACTCTGGTGGCAGCCATGGATGCCGGCAAAACCACCGGGGCCTGGCGAACGTTTCGCCTATCCTCTGCCGGACAGGCCCTCCGTCGCGGTTCTGCCCTTCATCAATGTCAGCGGCGACACCGAGCACGACCATCTCGCAGAGGGGTTGACGGACGATCTGATCACCGAGTTGTCCAAAGTATCGGGTCTCTTCGTCATCGCCCGCCACTCGGTCTTCGCCATCCGGGACTCCGTCGGCAAGATCCAGGACGTGGCCGCCGAACTCGGCGTCAAATATGTGCTCGAAGGAACCCTGCAGCGGGCCGGGCCGCGTCTGCGGATCAATGTCAAACTGATCGATGCGGTCACCGGCCTGTCGCTCTGGGCCGAGCGCTACGACCGCCAGTATGCCGACCTCTTTGCGGTGCAGGACGATGTGATCGGCAAGATCATCTCGGCCCTGTCGGTCAAGCTCAGCGCCCGCGAGCGCGACCAACTGGCCCGAATCCCGACCGAAAATCTCGAAGCCTATGATTATTACATGCGGGCCGAGCAGGAAGGCTTCATCTTGAGGGATGTCGACACTTATCGCCGGACGCTCTCCTTTTACCAGAAAGCGATCGATCTCGATCCCGGCTTTGCCAATGCCCATGCGGGAATCGCGCGCGTGGCCGTCGATGTCTGGCGCAACGACTATAATTACCTCTGGTCGGCCGCCGTCGCCCGCAAGATCGCCTATGACGCCGCTGGGCAAGCCCTGAAGCTCGATCCCAACAATGCCAGGGCGCACACGGTGCTTGCCCTGCTGCAATGGGTGGATGGACGCGAGACGGAGGCCAAAAATTCCGCCAACATGGCGGTTGCGATGGAGCCGAACGATGCTGAGGCCGCCGCCAACCTCGCTCTCATTCTGGTCCATACCGGAAGCAGCGGGCAGGCGATCACGGAGATGGAAAAGGCTTTGCGACTCGACCCTTCGCCGGCGTCGAGCTTTCAACTGCTGGCGGGGATCGTCTTTTATACCGCGGGCGATGATCAGCGCGCGATCTCGCTGATAGAGCCGACGCTCGACAGCCTGCCGAAGGTCGAGCCGGCACGCGAATACCTGGCGGCCGCCTATGCCGACCAGGGCAATGAGACCAAGGCTGCAGCGGAGACGGCAAAGCTGCTGGAGCTCTTCCCCGAAAGCAATCTCACCTATTACGGCTATCTCTATGATTACTGGCGGGACGGCGATCTGCAGCGCCATCTGGCCGCATTGCGAAAGGCCGGCATTCCCGAATGGCCCTTCGGCTTTACAGGCAGTCAAGCCGACAGGCTGGGCGAGGCAGACCTGCGCAATCTTGTCGATGGCAAGAGCTGGACCGGCAAGCACAAAAACGGCACGGATTTCACCCAATATTTTGACAAGGCCGGAAACACTGCCTATCGCAGCGCGAATACCAACATCACCGGTATCGTCGAGGTGCGAGGCGACAGTCTCTGCGAAAAATTCGACGGCTATTTCCTAGACAGGATGGTGTGCGGATATGTTTACCGCAACACGTCAGGTGAACAGCGCGACAGGCCATACGTCCATGTCACGCCGCGCGCCTTGACCTTCTTTTCACCCACACCCTGACGGGTGGGCGTTGCGGCTTCATTTCGTATCCGGTTGCTGCCAGACGGTATGCATCTTCTCCGAAATCAGCGTCTGCTGAACTTCGGACCAATGCTTCTTCGAGTCGGTCACCTTGGTCGGATTTTTCTCCATGCCTTCGGCTGCCCCGGGATCATAGCTCAGGTACAGTTTGCCATCGATGATCCGCCAAGCTTTCGGATCGATATTGGTGGTCACCGTCCCGAAAGACACGCCGTCAGCGCAATAGCCGCCATATTGCGGCGCATATTTGGATGGATCGCCCTTAAAGAGGTCGCGATTTTTAGCGCTGGCGAAATACCAAGTCGCGCCAAGCCAGTGGTGGGAATATGTCTCGGATCCTTCGACGGCCTGGTTTTCAGTGAAATAGGCGACCGGGTCGTAGCCCTTGATCGCGACATCGCCAAAATAGCCGGTATTGACGAGTTCCTCGGCCCCCGCAGGCTGAAGGAAGGAAAGCAACATCACCGCAGCGCCAACAGCCACGCCCATCCGCGTTCCGCATTTTTGCACATGATAAGACATAACAAGCTCCTTTCCCGGACGCGGTCTGTACCTGAACCGAAATGCTATTGCCGTTTGGTGCATTCCTTGTAGAGCGGTTCGCCCACAAGCTCGGCTTTCTGGCAAACAGCACCGGCTTCCATGAGTAATTTGGCCGTGTCCCAATGCGCCCGCCACCCGGCTTGAGTGAGAGGCGTGTACCCGTTTCTTTCCGTCGCTTCGACATCCGCACTCTTCGTCAGCAGAAAAGCGACCACGTCGGTGCGGCCCTCTTCGGCGGCGCCGTGCAGCGGCGACATCTGATAGAAATTCTTCCTGTCGTTGACATCAGCTCCCTCGGCGACAAGCCGTTTCACCACCTCCAGATTTCCTGCATAGGCTGCTGCATGCAGTGCTGTCAGCCCGCCCTTGTTGCGAATTTCGATGTCGCCGCCGCGATCCAGCAAAAGAACGACGACATCGGCATGGCCCGCCAATGACGCGATAATCAGCGCCGGTTCGCCCGCCTCATCGAGCTCCGACAGATCGGAGCCCTGGTCCAGCAACTGTGTGACGCGGGCGATATCGCCGTCCTTGGCCGCCTGATGCAAAGGACCTGCCCATGCCGGGAGGGCGCCAATGACAAGCGTAGCAACAGTCGCGATAAAAATATTCACGGGCACGATCTCAGTTTGATCAGGGTTCGTATGCGCCGTTTTGTCGCGTTTTAGCACGTGTGCAATTCGTAAACAAGATTGCGCTAATGGACGCGCTCCCGGCCAACACCACTCGCGCGCCAAGGCTGCGACCGACGGTTCCAAAGAATACGGTCACACTTGTTACTCCCCCTGTTCGATTTCCGATGCGAAACTATCTCAGACCAATGCGCGATGAACCGGGCGTCCAAGCCCCGCGAATTCGCCCCAATGAGGAGATTGAAAGCCATGACTGCTTCAGCCGAGAATGGAAAAAGCGGACAAGCCATGCACAAACCGCCGGTCGTGTCGCCGCAGGCCTGGGAGGCGGCCCGCGCGCAACTGCTCGTGAAGGAAAAGGCTGAGACCCGCGCCCGCGACGCGCTCGCTGCCGAGCGCCGGCGCATGCCGTGGATGGCGGTGGAGAAGGCCTATGCGTTCGAAGGGCCTCAGGGCAAGGTCAGCCTGCTCGACCTGTTCGAAGGCAGACACCAGCTCATCCTCTACCGCGCCTTCTACGAGCCCGGCGTGTTCGGCTGGCCCGAACATGCCTGCCGCGGTTGCTCGATGGTGGCCGATCAGGTTGCCCATGTCGCCCATCTCAACGCCCGCGACACGACACTGGTCTTCGCCTCCCGCGCGCCGCAGGCCGACATTGCACGGCTGAAGGCGCGGATGGGTTGGACGATGCCGTGGGTGACGATCACCGACAGTTTCGACAAGGACTTCGGCGTCGACGAGTGGCACGGCACCAATGTCTTCTACCGCGACGGCGATCGCATCTTCCGCACCTACTTCATCAACAACCGCGGCGACGAGCAGATGGGCGGCACCTGGAACTACCTCGACATCACGCCGCTCGGTCGCCAGGAAGTCTGGGAGGATTCGCCCGAAGGCTATCCGCAGACCCCGACCTACAAGTGGTGGAACTGGCACGACAGCTACGTGCCGGACGCCGAGCCCGACAAGAAATGGGTCGAGGTCTCCGACGCCGGCGAGGCGGCGTTCAGGGCCGAGAGCGCAAACGAGAAACCGTAGGTTCGGTCCGGCCGTATCCTCCGTCCCGCCGGGGCAGGAGGGTACGGCGGTCCGTCTGAAAGTCTGGCGAACTGGCGGTCGTCGACAATCGGGTCAATGATTGACGGCTGGCGACGCGGCAGTGTCCCAGAACGCGCTTGCGTCGTAGCTTCGCCTCCCTGCACCTTCTGCGCGCAGAATTTCACCGACATATCTCCTTACTGTCACGGAACCATGCTAGATTTCGCCCGATTTCCAGGGGAGGCGGGCATGGATACGGATTTTCGTGTGACCGGCAGGAATGCGGCTGCGCTTTTTGCGCTGACCATCCATCGCGGCGACGGCATGGTGCTGCTCGGCATGGATTGGAAGAATGGCCGGCCGCCGATCGATTTCGTCGGCTTCGCCATCCAATATCGTGAGCCGAGTACGGACTTCTTCAAGACGGTGCGCAACCGTATCGGCTTTCCCGGCCAGCCGGTTCCAGTCGACGGCATCCGCACGACAGAGGCGCCGATCCAAAAATTCCGCTGGGTGCATTTTCCCTTCAATGCCGATCTGCCCGGCAAGTTTCTCTATCGCGTCACGCCGAAGTTCATGGATGCGGCGGGCGCGCTGACGGCGGGCGAGGCGCAGGAGGCGGAACTGGCGCTGATGCGCGAGACCATTCCGGGCAAGCTCAACGTCGCCTTCACCCGCGGCTTCGTCTCGTCGCAGGCCTTCGTGCGCAATTTTGCCCCCGACGCGCCGACGATCATCACGCTGGTGCCGCCTGTTGGCGATGAGGGGCTGGACTTCGTGCCGACGCATGCCGATGCCGCGCGGGCGCTCGCCTGGATGGGCTTCGAGGCGCGGGCCGAAACGCTCGATCTGCTCGACAGGGCGCACGCTGCCGGCGCCGAGGTGCGCGTCATCGCCTATGATCTCAACCTGCCCGAGGTGGTCACCCGGCTGGAGGCGCTGGGGCCGAAACTCAAGATCATCATCGACGACAGCGACCGCACCAAGGGCCATGGCCGCCCGAATTCGCCGGAGACGAGGGCGGCGGAGCGGCTGATCGCCTCGGCGGGTGTTGCCAATGTCAAGCGCCAGCACATGGCCAACCTCCAGCACCAGAAGTCCATTGCGGTCCGCGGCAGCGGCATTTCGACCGTGCTTTACGGCTCGACCAACCTCAGCTGGCGCGGGCTCTATGTGCAGTCGAACAACAGCCTTGCCGTCCACAGCGAAAAGGCGATCGACGATTATTTCACCGCCTTCGAGAGTTATTTCACCGCCAAACGCGCCGAAGACTTCCGCGACTCGCCAAGTTCCGCCGGCTGGATCGATCTCGGCCTTGACGGCGTCGACGCCAAGGTCGCTTTCTCGCCGCACAGCGATGCCAATGGCCGGCTCGACGAGATCGGCGCCGATATCGATACCGCCCATTCCAGCGTGCTGTTCTCGCTCGCTTTCCTCGGCCAGATGACCAGGGGAGCGATCGGTCCGGCGCTCGGCCGCGCGCTCGAACGCCCCGAGATGCATGTCATGGGCATCGCCGATGCCGAGGTGCGCGCCGGCAATCTCGGCCTCAACGTGCTGACGCCGGACAATCGCCGCAGGGTGGTGCGGGCGGCCGCCTTGACGGGCAACGTGCCGCCGCCCTTCCTGACGGAACCCTCAGGCCTGTCAGGCGTCGACGGCAACCAGCGCGGCACGCGCATGCACCATAAATTCCTCGTGCTCGATTTCGACAAGCCGACGGCGCGGGTCTATCTCGGCTCCTACAATTTCTCGAACCCCGCCGATGACGAGAACGGCGAAAACCTCGTCCTCGTGCGCGACCGGAGGGTTGCGACCAGCTACATGATCGAGGCGCTGAGGATGTACGACCACTACATCTTCCGCGTCGCCTCCGGAGCGAGCGGCGGCCCGGCCCGTCCGCTGGAACTCAAACGCCCGCCTCAGCCCGGCGGCACGCCCTGGTTCGAACGCGACTGGACCGACCCAATCCGCGCCCGGGATCGGGCGTTGTTTGCCCGGGCGGAGTAATGTCGCGGTCACGACCGCTGCGGCACAGGCCGGAGCGACCTCGCCATCGGCTGGTTCCTCCACAAGGACCGGTAGCGGGACCGATAACGCGGCGCTGCCCGTCGGTCGCCAATATATTCTTCTCAAAGTGGAAACATTCCGGGGACGGTTGCGTTGTAGCCGCTACCCGCAGTGCGCCTGACAGGCCGTCTATGAGGAGGCTTATCCATGAAGGTGATGATCGTCGAAGATGAGAATTTTATCGCTCTGGAACTCGAGCGTATTGCGCAAGAGGCCGGACACCAGACCATCGGGCCGGTTTCGACGGTGGAGCAGGCACTCGCCCACGCTCAAAGAAGCGATGTCGCACTCGTCGATCTCAGTCTCTCCGATGGGCTGAGCGGCGCACAATTGGCGCGTCGGCTGATCGACCGCCATGGAGTTGACGTCATCTTCGTGACCGGCAGTCCCGAGAATGTCGGTCACGGTATCGAAGGCGCGCTCGATGTGATCTCCAAGCCCTTCACCGACGAGAGGATCGCCGGCGCGCTCTCGCGGGCGGAGGCCCGACGCAAAGACTTCGACAGCAGCAAGGTTGCGTTCTGAACAGCATCAAGGCTGCGTGTTATAAGAAGGAAATCGACGTCGCTCAGGCCGCTGCGCCTGCCCGAGGAGAAGTCTGGATGAAACACGCGCTCCTTGCCGTTCTTTTCGCTCTCTCGGCCTGCGCCAGCGCAGGGGATCCGCAGCCTCTTCCCGGCAGCCTCACCTATGGTGGAAAGGTTCTCCGTTCGCCCTATCGTCCGGGAACGGTGGTCAAGAATACCTTTCTTGGCGATTTCGGTTACCGTGTGTTCGAGACCTATGTCGTCCAGCCGGACGGGACGCTGAAGCTTACCTCACAGAGCACGGGGCCGGACTTCCTCTGGCAGTGAGGACTTCGGTTCCTCAGCGCCAAAGCGAAGGGGTGAGCAGCCGTCCGGCGAGAGGCGGACGGCGCGTGCGTTTTCGCCTTCGTCCTTCGCAATTGAATGTTGCGCTGCAGTAGAGATCGGCTATACCGCAGGCATTCACCACGGACCCGGTGAGATCCCGGGTGGCTCTTCTGGCCGCCGATCCGCCAGACAACGCAAAACCTGCATGCCATCACGCGACCACTCGACAGAGCGGGTCCGGCCATGCTTTGCGAGACTTCAAGATGCTGCTTTCCTCCATCCGTCGCGATTGGTCCGCCAATCCCATGCGCGAAATGCTTGCCGGAGCGGTGGCGACCTTCGCCCTGATTCCCGAGGTGATCGCCTTTTCCTTCGTGGCGGGGGTTGATCCCGAGGTTGGTCTGTTCGCCTCTTTCGTCATCGGCATCGTCATTGCGTTTACCGGCGGACGCCCGGCGATGATTTCGGCCGCCGCCGGATCGGTGGCGCTGGTGGCGGCGCCGCTGGTGCATGCTCACGGCTTGCCCTATCTCTTTGCGGCCGGGCTGCTGGCGGGGCTGATGCAGATCGTGTTCGGCCTGCTGCGGCTCGGCGTGCTGATGCGCTTCGTGTCGAAATCCGTCCGCACCGGCTTCGTCAATGCACTCGCCATTCTGATCTTTGCCGCGCAGATGCCGCATATTATCGGCGCCGGCTGGATGGAATATGCCGTGCTGATCGCCGGGCTTGTCATCATCTATCTCACGCCCCGCATCACCACGGCGATCCCGTCGCCGCTGATCTGCGTCCTGATCCTGACTGTCGCCTCGACGGCACTTGGGCTTCCGATTCTCACCGTCGCCGACCTCGGCAAGCTGCCGGATTCGCTACCCGTCTTCGGCTGGCCGGCCGTGCCGCTGACGCTCGAAACGCTTCGGATCATCGCCGGACCCGCCCTTGCCATCGCCATGGTAGGACTGCTGGAATCGATGATGACGGCAAGCGTCGTCGATGATCTCACAGATACGCCGAGTTCGAAGAACCGCGAATGCACCGGTCTTGGCCTTGCCAACGCGGCCGCGAGCCTGTTCGGCGGCATCGCCGGTTGCGGCATGATCGGCCAGACGGTGAGCAATGTGAAGTATGGCGGGCGCGGCCGGCTCTCGACGCTGTTTGCCGGTGCCTTCCTGCTGGTCCTGATGGTGCTGCTGAAGCCGTGGGTCTCCGAGGTTCCGGTCGCCGCGCTGGTGGCGATCATGGTCATGGTGTCGATCGATACGTTCGACTGGTCGTCGCTTCGAGCTGTCATCATCCATCCCAGGATGTCGAGTGCCGTCATGGTGGCGACCGTCCTCGTCACCGTCTTCACCGCCAACCTGGCGCTCGGGGTAACGGTCGGCGTGCTGCTCAGCGGCGTGTTCTTTACCTTCAAGGTCGCCCGTCTGCTGCGTGTTGATGTGGCGCCCGATCAAGCCGCCGGGCGGCTGATCTATCGCGTGTCCGGCCAGGTGTTTTTTGCCTCCGCCGACGTCTTCGTCGAAGCCTTCGACGTTCAGGACGCGGTGGGCAAGTCCGTGCAGATCGACGTGTCCGCAGCGCATTTCTGGGACATCACCGCCGTTGCCGCACTCGACAAGGTCGTGCATCGGTTCAGGGCGCACGGCATTGCCGTGGAGGTCGCAGGCCTCAACCGGGCGAGCGCGACTTTGATCGGAAGCCTCGACAGCAAAGTGGTGCTGAAAGAGGTGTGAGGGGCGCGAGAGCTAGCGTGAGACGATCGCGAAATCGTCGCTGCCGCCGGTTCCCGTGGCGTTCAGCCGTCTGATGGCCAGTTAACCAAAGGCGGCACAGCTATGCCGAATGAGCGAAGGGCTTCAACTGGAGTGCTCGACAAGACCGGATGAGTCGCAGCGAGGTCACCGAGTGGTGACATTCTGTGGAGGTGGCCGGTCGAGTCCGCTTCCCGATGTCGTCGAGCGAGGCATCGTGCTCAGGCACGCGCCGTCGGCGCCACTGCCTGTAGCGCCGCCTCGACATTGGCGGGCAGCCGGAAGCGGCGGCGATATTCGCCGGGCGTCAGGCCTGCCAGCTTGCGGAATAGGCGGCGGAACGAGGCGAGGTCGGAATAGCCGACTTCGAGCGCGATCTCCTCGATCGGTCCATCCTCCATCTCGAGCATCTGCTTGGCTTCCTCGACCCGGAGCCACTGGACATATTCGAGCGGCGAATAACCCGTCGCCTTCCTGAAGCGGCGGTCGAAGGACCGCTTCGGCAGCCCGGAAAGCCTGAGCAGCTCGGCGACGATATCCGCCGACTGGTAGTGCAGGGGGGCATATTCCTGGCATTTCTTCACCACGGCGTCGCCGTGATCGGCATTGGCGATCATCGAGGCGTAGGGCAGCTGGCCATCGCGATGCCATTGATAGAGGAAGATCTTCGATATGCGGATGGCTTCCGCCGTTCCGGCATGCCGGGCGATGAGAAAGAGCGTCAGGTCCTGCCAGGAGGATGCGCCGCCGGCGCAGACGATAGAATGACCAGCGCCGGCCTGCACCAGGATGCGCTCTTCCTTAAGCTCCACATTCGGAAACTGGCTGCGAAACAGCGGCGCATACATCCAGTGCGTCGTTGCCGACTGCCCTTCCAGCAGCCCCGCCTCGGCCAGCACGATCGAGCCGCCGCAGGCGGCCAGCAGGCGCGCGCCGCGCTGGTGCATCTCGACAATCCAGTTCAGCAGCCGCCGGTCGAGTGCCCTGATGGTTTCTGGCGTGTCGACAAGCACGTTCGGAACGAGGACGTAGTCAGTCTCTTCGATGTCATCGATCGTTTCCTGCGGCATGATCGTCACGCCTGTTATCAGCCTCAGCGGGCCGGGCTCGGCGGCGACCAGGCGCGGCGCGAACATCACCTCGCTCGTCGGCTCGTTCGAGCTGCTCTTCCAGTTGGCGCCTGCGATCCACAGCGTGTCGAAGATGCCGTACATGATCGAGGGGTCGCACTCCGGAAATGCGACGATGCTAACCCGCAAGGGGCGCTTCACATTGGCGGAATGTGGCTCTATCGGCTTCATAGCGGCCATCCTGCCTCTGCTGCCAACCATTAGCAACACGTAAAAGGCGCTTCGAAACGGGTGGCATGTCGCTGCCTGATGGAGAGGGTATCGCATCAATGGAACTGAATATCGAGAAGTTGCAGACGCTGCTCGGCGTCATGGTCAATGAGCTCGGGGCGGCGCAGAACTCCGCCCTTGTCATCATCGGCGAGGAGTTGGGTCTTTATCGCAAGATGGCGGAGAGGGGAGCGATCTCATCGATCGAACTTGCCGAAGCGACCGACACAAAAGAGCGCTACGTGAGGGAATGGCTCGCCGCCCAGGCAGCGTCGGGGTTTGTCGACTATGACGCAGCGACCGGCAGGTTTACGCTTTCGCCTGAACAGGCGGCGGTCTTTGCCGTCGAGGACAGCCCGGTCAACATGATCGGCGGCTTTGTCGCCCTCGACGCCATCTATGCCGATCGCGCCAAGCTCACCCATGCCTTCCGCCATGGCGGCGGCGTGTCGTGGACGGATAGGTGCAACTGCATGTTCTGCGGCACCGATCGCTTCTTCCGGCCGGGCTACAAGGCCAATCTCGTCGAGAGCTGGCTTCCGTCGATGGAAGGTGTCGTCGAGAAGCTGGAGCGCGGCGCGCAGGTCGCCGATATAGGCTGTGGCTTCGGCTCGTCGACCCTGCTGATGGCCAGGGCGTTTCCGAAGTCGCAGTTTACAGGCCTCGACTTCCACGCCCATTCGATCGAGCATGCGAGCCGCCACGCAAAGGGCATGAGCAATGTCCGGTTCGAAACCGCCCGGGCGCAGGATTTCGAAGGGGCGGGCTTCGACCTCGTCACCATCTTCGACGCGTTGCACGACATGGGAGACCCGGTCGGCGCCGTCAGACATATCGCCAGGGCCTTGAAGCCGGAAGGCACGCTGATGCTGGTCGAGCCGATGGCGGGCGACAGCCTGGCCGAAAACCTCAACCCCGTCGGCCGCGTCTTCTATGCCGCCTCGGCCAACACCTGCGTCCCGGCCTCGCTCGGCCAGGAAGTGGGTGCCGCCCTCGGCGCGCAGGCCGGCCAGGCAAAGCTGACTGAGGTGCTCAAGGCGGGTGGCTTTTCGAAGGTGCGGCGTGCAACGGAGACCCCGTTCAACATGGTGCTGGAGGCTCGGCTCTGACGTCAGCGGGGGGCAATTCGAGACGCGGGTGGCCGATGGCCACCCGCCGCCGACTGCACGCTCTCGTCTGTGCGGTCGGACGGATGACGATGTAGACTAAGCCTGGCACGGCTGTTCCGCTTGCGACCGTCGCCGTGACACCTTATTGTTTGGCGGCAGACCAGCGTTCTTGAGGGGAGGCTTCGATGCCGTCGAGTTTCAATGTCGAAAGTGCGGATGGTTACGAACGGCTGATGGGGCGGTGGAGCAGGAAGCTCGCGCCGATGCTGATCGATTTCGTCGGTCTTGCAGACGGCGATCGCGTGCTCGATGTCGGCTGCGGCACCGGTAGTCTGGCGTTCACGCTGGCGGAAACGCCGGGCCTGCAGGAGATCGCAGCCGTCGACTATTCGCCGGTCTTCGTCGAGGCGGCAACGCGGCGCAACACCGATCCGCGCGTATCGATCCGGCAGGCCGATGCCTGCGCGCTTCCCTTCGAGGATAACCGCTTCGACAGGGCGATGTCGCTGCTCGTGCTGCATTTCGTGCCGGAAGCGGGAAAGGCGGTATCCGAGATGCGCCGTGTGGTGCGCCCGGGCGGCACAGTCGCAGCAGCCGTCTGGGATCATTATGGCGGCATGTCCGGCATGCGGATGATGTGGGATACGGTGGTGATGCTTGATGAGGGCGCGCTGCCCCTGCGCCGCAAATATTGTTTCCAGCCGATGATGCGGCCGGGGGAAATGAAGGAGAGCTTCATCGCGCAGGGCCTTGCCGATGTCGAGGAAACCTCGCTGCTGATCCGGATGGAATACCTCTCCTTCGCGGACTACTGGGAGCCGATCGCCGCCGGCGAGGGACCGCTCGGCAAATATGTCGCGGGGCTAGATCCGGCGAAGCGAAAAGCGGTCGATGCCGCCGTCAGGGCCGCTTACGAGGCGGGCGAGCCCGATGGGCCAAGGTCGTTTGCGTCGGTGGCGTGGGCGTGCCGGGGCAGCGTGGCGGACTGATTAGCGGGAGCGCCACCTCCTCTAAAGCGAGAATCGTGCTGCTCCCTCTTCTCCCCAGCGGGGAGAAGGTGGCCCGAAGGGTCGGATGAGGGGGCCACACGGCACGCCCTTCATTGCCCTTCGCTCGCGCTCCGTGCATTCGCGGCTTTGCCGCTCACCCCCTCATCGCCTCGCTGTCGCTCCGGCACTTCTCCCCGCTGGGGAGAAGAGGCAGGCAGCGCCCGCATCCGCCAACGTAAAAGGCAGGGTGCTGGAAGGTGGGACGTCTTCAATAGTGGCGCTTTAGGTGCCGCCCGATCACGGCAATCGTGATGGAACACGGGCAGCATGCTGACGTTATTGCCCGCTGTCTCCGACTGCAAACGCTGCCGCAACAGCATCACTCGCCCGTTTCGGGCACCCCTTCCGACGGCATCCGGAATTGCCCGCCTCGCCGCCGCTTTCGGACGGAGGAATATCAGATGTCCGCTTTGGAAAGCCTGCGCCGGCTGACGCCGCAGCAGCGCAACACTGTCATCGCCAGCTATCTCGGCTGGACGCTCGACGCTTTCGATTTCTTCATTCTCGTCTTCGTTCTCAAATATATCGCCGAGGAATTCCATACCGACGTTCCCGCCGTCTCGGTGGCGATCTTCCTGACGCTTGCCATGCGGGCGCTCGGCGCGCTGGTCTTCGGGCTGGCGGCCGACCGCTACGGGCGGCGCATCACGCTGATGGCCGATGTGCTGCTCTATTCGATATTCGAATTTCTGACCGGCTTTTCCACCGGGCTCACCATGTTCCTTGTGCTCAGGGCGCTCTACGGCATCGCCATGGGCGGCGAATGGGGCGTCGGCGCCTCGCTGGTCATGGAGACGGTGCCGGAGCAGAGCCGCGGCATCGTTTCCGGCATCCTGCAGGCCGGCTATCCCTCGGGCTATCTGATCGCCTCGATCGTGTTCTTCCTGCTTTTTCCCGTCATCGGCTGGCGCGGCATGTTCTTTGTCGGCGCCGTGCCGGCTCTGCTGGTGCTCTACATCAGGCGCAACGTCGAGGAAAGTCCGGCCTTCCTGAAGCGGCAGGCCGAGGGGCGCCGGCCGTTCCTGACGGTCTTGCGCGAAAACATTCCGCTGTTCATCTGGGCGGTCCTCCTGATGACGGCGTTCAACTTCTTCAGCCATGGCACGCAGGATATCTACCCGACATTCCTCGAGACCCAGCGCAACTATTCGAGCTATACGGTCGGCGCGATCGCCGTCGTCTACAATATCGGGGCGATCTGCGGCGGGCTGTTCTTCGGCGCACTGTCGCAGCGGATCGGCCGGAAGAAGGCAATCGTCATCGCCGCGCTGATCGCCTTGCCCGTCGCGCCGCTCTGGGCCTATGCGCCCGGGCCGGTGCTGCTCGCCATCGGCGCCTTCCTGATGCAGTTCTTCGTCCAGGGCGCCTGGGGCATCGTGCCGGTGCATCTGAACGAACTGTCACCAGACGAGGTGCGCGGCACATTCCCGGGCTTTGCCTATCAGCTCGGCAACCTGCTCGCCTCGGGCAATGCGACGCTGCAGGCCGGGTTGGCCGCTCGCTGGGACGGCGACTATGCCTATGCGCTCCTGATCGTCGCGGCCGTGGTAGCTCTCATCGTCGCGGCCCTTGCCGGCTTCGGCTACGAGAAAAAGGATGTCCGCTTCGGTTCGGAGGAGGCCGAGGAACCGCATGGCGCGATCCGAATCTAGCGCTGCCTGCGGCTATGAAGGCCGGCGGCTGACGTCGCCGGCCTTTCCTTGCGTCCTGCCGCGCCATCTGCCCTTGAATGCTAAATTCCGGTGCAATTTCTGTACCCCGCCGGTTTCTTTTTTTTAAGGTCGTTGTCTTAAGTGTTTAGTCCCGGGACTAAACACTTGGCCTATTCCTCGCGTGGGTCATGTCTTGCGTCTCGCAGCGAGGAGCGTATGGGTTCGACGGATAATTTCGCCTTCCTCTTGCCAGCAATCATGCTGATTTTCGGCTGCACCTTTTTGGTGGTCAGGCGGCAGGGTTTGCGCGACGCCGGTTATTGGGCGGCGGCCTATTTCCTCGGCGTGGCGGCCTTCTCGATGCCGCTGCTTTCAGACCTCGTTTCGGATTCCATCCTGTCGCCGATCGCCGACGCGCTGTTCGTTTCAGCCTTCTACTTCTATAGCGGCGCGCTGCTCTTCCGCTTCGGGCGGCCGGGTTTCGTGCGGGGACGGCTGGTCTTCTGCGGTCTCTCCGTCGCGGCGACCAGCTATGCGGCCCTTGTCGCGGGGAACCTGCCGGCCGAGCTCGTCATCAACGATCTCTCCTGTTCCGTGCTGCTCGCCTTCGCCGTTGCCCTGAGCATCAGGCACGCCCGTCATCTTGCCGACAGGCTACTGCTTGTCATCGCCGGGCTGATCGTGCTCGATACGGTCGGGCGCAATATCATGCTGGTCTTCGTGATGCCCTCCTATGGCGGCACGGCCGAAGGGTTCCTCTCGTCGAATTATGATTTCATGATGCAGGCGACCGCGTCGATCCTGTCGCTGCTCTTTGGGCTTTCGGCGCTCGGCGCGGTCGCGCTCGACCTCATCGCGCGTTATCGCGGCGCCGCCGATCACGATCCGCTGACGGGCCTTCTCAACAGGCGCGGTTTCGACCGGGTGGTTGCCGATTGGGCGACCGGAGCGAAGGCTGCGACCGGCGCCGTCATCATCTGCGACATCGACGATTTCAAGCGGGTGAACGACAGGTTCGGCCATGCTTGCGGCGACCTGGTCATCCGCGGCCTTGCCGAGCAGCTTTCGGCGCGGCTGCCCAAGGGTGCTTTTGCGGCGCGCTTCGGCGGCGAGGAGTTCGTCGCCTTCCTGCCTGAGGTGGAGATCGCGCAGGCGGCGGCCATCGCCAACGCCATCCGGCTGGACTTTGCTGCCGCCGACCGCAGCGCGTTCGGCGCCGACCAGGCGATCACGGCAAGCTTCGGCGTTGCGGAGCACCGCCAGGGCGACCGGTCCTTGCACGAACAGATCGGCCGCGCCGATATCGCGCTCTATGCGGCAAAGGAGGCCGGCCGCAACAGGGTGATGCTGGAAGGCGAACCGCCGCGCGACCTGCCTGGTATCCGCATCGCCTCGGCGGTGTGAGGCTATCGCGACCGATCTCGGGCGTCGCAGGGCTTGCAGCCGAATGGCGGCGTGCTAGGTAAGGGCTGCCGGTATCTCCCTACCGGATCGGTTCCTCCCTTCACAGCCCGAGTTACCCCATGTCCTTTTCCCCTGCGGCCGTCTGGCCTGTCGTCATGCTGTTTGCCTCCAACATCTTCATGACCTTTGCCTGGTATGGGCATCTCAAGCACAAGAGCAGCGCGATTTTCCTCGCCATCATCGTCAGCTGGGGAATCGCCTTCTTCGAATATTGCTTGGCGGTGCCGGCGAACCGCATCGGGTCGGCGGTCTATACGACGGCGCAGCTGAAGACGATGCAGGAGGTGATCACGCTGATCGTCTTTGCCGGCTTTTCGATCTTCTGGCTCGGCGAGAACCTGACCTGGAACCATGCGATCGGTTTCGCCCTGATTGCAATTGGTGCATCTTTCATCTTCCGTGCATAAACTTTAGCCTTTTCAATAGATTACAAATCGTCCATGTCTAGATATCGTCACATTTCCTACAGATTGGCGTCGCAATCGGCTGGCAGCCTGTCACCTCAAGCATTTCCGTTTTTTTCGAGTCACTGAAATGCTCTGACTTTTTGTTTGCGCAATTCCGGACGCAAAACCGCGACGCACTTTTGCTGGGATTGCTTAGCAGTGATCAGGAGGTGACCGGCCATGAGCCTCTCTTTCCCGACGATGGCGGCGATCCGCTTCGGTTATGGCTTGCGGCCGGGCGAGGCGCCGCCGCAGAGCAAGGATGAGCTGATCGGCCAAATCGCCGAGGGCGTGGCTGCAACGCCGGATTTTCCCCTCGGCGGGCCCGACATGCGCCACCAGGCAATTCTCAGCCTGCAGGCGCAGTTGAAGCAGATCCGGCAGGACGCCAAGACGGTGACCGACGATACGACGCAGCGCGAGATGCGCAAGGGCGTGCAACAGCAAGTGCAGCAGCAGTTCCAGCATGATGCGAACCTACGGCTGATGCAGGCGGTGCTATCGCCGTACGGCTTCTACGAGAGGCTTTCGACCTTCTGGACTGACCATTTCTCCACCAGCGCCAACAAGAGCCTGCCGATGCGCCTCATCGTGCCGCTCTACGAGGCCGAGGCGATCCGGCCATTCATATCAGGCAAGTTCGGCGATCTCCTGCGCAGCGCCACCGCCCATCCGGCCATGCTGATCTATCTCGACCAGGCGGATTCGCTTGGGCCGGATTCGGCCGGCGGCATGAAGCGCAACAAAGGGCTGAACGAAAATCTCGGTCGCGAACTACTGGAGCTGCACACGCTTGGCGCCGGCAGCGGCTATAGCCAGGCGGATGTCACGGCGGCGGCCATGGTGCTGACGGGGCTCACCATCGACCGCAAGGAGATGGACATCGCGTTCCGGCCGAATATTTCGGAGCCCGGCGCACATGAGGTGCTCGGCGTCAGCTATGGCGGGCGCCGGCGTTCGCGCGACGATTATCTCGACATGCTCGACGATCTCGCCGTCCACCCAAAGACAGCGGCGCATATCAGCCGCAAGCTCGCGGTGCATTTCATCGCCGACCAGCCTGACGAGGGCATGGTGTCCAATATGGCCGAGGCCTGGAAGAAGACGGATGGCGATCTGACTGCCGTCTACACAGCCATGCTCGATCATCCCGCCGCCTGGCGCGACGAGGGCGCCAAGGCGCGCCAGCCCTTCGATTATATCGTCGCCGGCCTGAGGGCGCTGAATGCGGGGCCGGTCAACGGCGTTGTCGGCAGCTTCCTGGCGGCCAACCAGCAGGGCACGGACGAGGGTGACATGGCGGCGAACACGCCCGGCATGGCAGGATCGCCGGTGCCGACGGATCCTGCCGGCGAGGCGAGGGGCAAGCGCCTCAAGGCGTTCCGGACGGCGAGGGCGCTGGGGCAGGGCGCGCTCAGGCGTATGGGACAACCGACCTGGCTGCCGCCGAGCCCGGCCGGTTTCGAGGAAGGCTTTTCCGCCTGGATCACCGGCAGCCAGCTTGCCGAGCGGCTGGCCTGGGCAAGGCGGGCCGCGGCCCAGTTCGGCCGGGACGAGGATCCGCGCGAATTCCTGAAATCGACGCTTGCCGATGCCGCCCGCGACGAGACGATCCGCGTGGTGTCGCAGGCGCCGAACAAGGTCAGCGGGCTGACGCTGGTGCTGGCATCGCCCGAATTCAATCGCCGATAGGAGCCTCTGTCATGAACCAGATCTCGCTTTCCCGCCGCGGCTTCCTGACGTCGGCCTGCTGTCTCGCCGCCGCCCCCATCTTTACGCCTGTCACTTTCGCGGCGATGCCGGGGGACAACCGTTTCGTCACCATCGTGCTGCGCGGCGCGATGGACGGGCTGGATCTGGTGCAGCCCTATGGCGATGCCGGCTTTGCGGCGCTCAGGCCGACACTGGCGCTGACGCCCGATACCGGGCTTCTCGATCTCGACGGGCATTTCGGCCTCAATCCGGTGGCCGCCGAGCTGCTGCCGCTCTGGAAGAGCCGCGAGCTCGCCTTCGTGCATGCCGTGTCGACGCCCTATCGCGACCAGCGCAGCCATTTCGACGGGCAGGACATGCTGGAATCCGGCGGCGAACATGTCGCCGAGGAAAAGACCGGATGGCTGAACCGGGCGCTCGCCGTCATTCCGCGCTCGGATGCGCGCAAGGCAATCGACATCAACACCTCGACGGAGCTGATCCTCTCCGGACCGAACAATGTCGACGTCTGGGCGTCGGATTCAAATCTGGCGCCGGCGCGCGACGAGATGCAGTTCCTGGCGCGGCTCTATGCCGGCGATCCGCCGTTCGCAGAGGCGATGGCCGAGGCGACACGGGCCAATAGCGCCTCGATGATGGTCGAGCCGGAGGGCCAGCGCGGCGCAAAGATCGCCGATGTGGCAGCGCTCGCCGGCAACATGCTGAAGGGCGATTACCGCATCGCCAGCTTCTCGATATCAGGCTGGGACACGCATATTGGCCAGGCCGGCCAGTTCAAACGACCGGTGCAGGACCTTTCGCAGGCGATCAATATGTTGAAGACCACGCTCGGGCCCGAGATCTGGGCAAAGACGGTGGTGCTTGCCATGACCGAGTTCGGCCGCACCGTGCGCCAGAATGGCTCAGCCGGCACCGACCACGGCACCGGCGGCTGCGCGCTGCTATCAGGCGGCGCCATCAACGGCGGTCGCATCCTCGGCCGTTGGCCGGGCATCGGCGACGGTCAGCTGCTCGACGACCGCGACCTGATGCCGACCGCCGACGTGCGCGAGCTTGCCGCGGCTATGCTCTACCGGCAGTTCGATGTGTCTGCCGATGATTTGACGGGGAAGATCTTCCCGGGGCTGGGGTTCGACAAGGGATCGCAGTTTTTGAGGGGGTGAGCGGCGGAGCCGCGAATGCACGAAGCGTAAGCGAAGGGCAAGAATAAGGTCGTCTCTTGGCTAGCCAGGGAGCTTGCCGCTACCCGGCCCTTCGCCTGGCTCAGGGCGTTCGACGTTGCAATCGATTCACTGGATCGATTGCTCCCGCTTCGCGGAACCGCGTCTCACCCCAACACATCATAAAGCCGGAAGATGAAACTGATCTGATAGACCAGGTTGACGATGATGAAGGCGGTGTGGAAGCGGCGGTTGGGGGTCCAGGCGGCGATGGCGCAGAGGAGGATGTAGACGATGTTGCGGGCCGGGTATTCCCAGCCGAGCGAGAGGATGCGCTCATGGCCCTTGATTGTCGTGTCGAGAATATCGACGGCGTAGGTGAGGCCGAGGATGCCGAAGAACCATTTGCGTCGGGAAACGAAATATTCCTCGTAGCCGCCATATTCGTCGAGCGAGGCAGGAAAGAGCAGGGCGCAGAGCAGGAAGAACAGGCTACAGAAGCAGACGAGGAAGAGATAGATGCCGAAGCCGATCGAAGGCACGGCCTGCAGGCGATATTCCCACCACCAGATATGGATGATGAACAGGAACATCGACAGCGCCCAGCCGAGATGGATGGGATAGACCTTGGCCTTGGCGGGATGCTGGACGATGCCGGCAAGGCCGGTGAGCACTCTCGCAAGTGAAAGGCTGATGACCATGCCCATCACCACCTTGATGTGAAGGAAGACCTCCGGCGAGCTGACCGTTTCCATGCTGTCGATCCTCAGGCTGTCACTCCTCGGGGACTTGCTTCGGTTTGCCCTCTTCGTCGAGCGCCACCATGATGAAGGTGCCAGCCGTGACCTTTTCCATCTTGGCGTAACGTGCGCGGTGCGCCCAGGCTTCGACGCAGAGCGTGATCGAGGTACGGCCGACACGGTCGATATCGGTATAGACAGACAACGTGTCGCCGATCTTGACCGGCAGCTGGAAGGCCATCTCCTTGACCGCGGCAGTAACAACGCGGCCCTTGGCGCGCTCGGCCGCACGGATGCCGGAGGCAAGGTCCATCTGCGCCATAACCCAGCCGCCGAAGATATCGCCAGCCGGATTGGCGTCGCCGGGCATGGCAAGCGTCCTGAGCGTCAGTTCGCCTCTTGGCTTCGCGGCATCGGTCATAAGTCTTCTCCAATCTCGTGCGGCGTCGGGCCGGCGATTCACTGCAAAGCACCCTAGTGCAAAGGCCGTGGGCTGTAAAAGACGCCTAGGTCAAAGCGCTGCAGGCGGCCGACGGGAAAAATGTTGCTGCCGTTGCCGATTGAAATGTCGATTGGTTTCAATGTGTTGAGTTTCGCAACCGCTGTCTTACCTTACGTTATTTAATTATTTTCTAATTAAGCTTTACGCTCCAGTAATTCCGGCAATTCAGGATGCGATTGATTTCACCTATAAGAATCGCTGGGAACCTCATGCGCAACGTCAAGATTTCCACCCGTCTTTATTGTCTCGTTGGCTTCACGCTTGCCGTACTCGCGGCGACGATGGTCTTCTTTCTGAACTATTCTTACTCCGAGCTGGAAGACGAGCGGAAGGCAGGGCTGGCGCAGTTGGATGCGACGGCGCTCGGCATCTTCGAAAAATATTATAAGATGGAGCAGGCGGGCACGATGACCCGCGAGCAGGCGCAGGCGGCCGCCAAGGACGTGATCGGCGCGATGCGCTACGGCGCCGACGGCTATTTCTGGATCAACGACATGCATCCCAAAATGGTGATGCACCCGATCAAGCCGGCGCTTGATGGTACCGATATCTCGCAGATGAAGGACCCGACCGGCAAATTCCTGTTCATCGAGTTCGTCAACAAGGTGAAGAAGGACGGCAAGGGTTTCGTCGACTATCTCTGGCCGAAGCCGGGCGCCGATGAGCCAGTGCTGAAATACTCCTATGTCGCCGGTTTCGAGCCCTGGGGCTGGATCGTCGGCACCGGCGTCTATGCCGACGACCTTGCCGCGCTTTATCGCCAGAATTTGCTCTGGGCCACGATGGCCTGCCTGATCGGCGCTGCGGCGACGATCGCGATCGCCTTTGCCATCGTGCGCAGCGTGACGGCGCCGATCGCGCGGCTGAAGGCGGCGATGAACGCGATTGCGGCCGAAGAAGCATCGGTGGAGATATCAGGCAGCGACCGTCGCGACGAGATTGGCCAGATGGCCAAGGCGCTGCTGGTGCTGCGCGATTCCGTCGACGAGCGTAGCGCGCTGCGCGGGCGGGAAGACGAAAGACAGCAGCAGATCGAGGAAGAGCGCCGCGGCAACGAGGCAAGCCTGCGTTCCGCCTCCGAACGGCAGAACCGCGCGATGCAGGCGCTTGGCGTCGGCCTGGAGAAGCTTGCGGGCGGTGACCTGACGGTTGCGATCGGCGATATCGGCGAGGATTACGCAAAGCTGAGGGGCGATTTCAACGCCGCCGTCGACGCGCTGAACGGCGTCATCCATGCGATCGCCGAATCGAGCCGCGTCGTCAACGACAGCGCGTCCGATATCAGCGAAGCGACGGGTAATTTGTCGAAGCGCACGGAACAGCAGGCAGCTGCACTCGAAGAAACGGCGGCAGCGCTCGACGAGATCACCGCGACGGTCAAGACCGCATCCGAACGGGCGAACGAGGCACGCGAGATGGTGGCCGAGACCAAGGCGAGTGCCGGAAAATCCGGCGAGATCGTCCGCAATGCGGTGACGGCGATGGGCCGGATTGAGGATTCGTCCAACCGCATCGGTCAGATCATCTCGGTCATCGACGAAATCGCCTTCCAGACGAACCTGCTCGCGCTGAATGCCGGCGTCGAGGCTGCGCGGGCGGGCGAGGCGGGCCGCGGCTTTGCCGTCGTCGCCCAGGAAGTGCGTGAACTTGCCCAGCGCTCCGCCAACGCGGCCAAGGAGATCAAGGAACTGATCAGCCGGTCAGCGACTGAGGTCCAGGGCGGGGTGGCGCTGGTGCGCTCGACGGGCGAGGCGCTGCTGGAAATCGAGGCACTGGTCAACCAGGTCAACGATCACGTCGCATCGATCGCGACGGCGGCGCGCGAGCAGTCGACCGGGTTGAACGAGATCAACGGTTCCGTCAATCACATGGACCAGATGACGCAGCAGAATGCCGCGATGGTGGAGGAGACGACGGCGGCAAGCCGCACGCTCGCCGACGAGAGCACCCAGCTGAAGACGCTGCTTTCGAATTTTCGCCTGCGCGGGGCGGAGCAAAGAGCCGGGGCCAGATACACACGGGCAGCGTGAGTTAAGCCACTGAACAAAGGCCGGGAAACCGGCCTTTTTCATTTCCGTCGCGTGCAGATTGTGCCGGTAAGTTTTCATTCACCGTTTTTAATTAAAATTGGAGTGAGTTTTTTCGGTCACTGCCCAGCCAGCCTGCGGAAGCGATAAGAGTATGGCGTTTGTTTCCTTTCCACGGCGATCCCTTTTGCCCTTGCTGCTTTCGGCGGCGCTGACGACCTGTTCGATCAGCGACGGGCTGGTGCCGCCAGCCAATGTCGACAACGGCACCAGGGTCAGCTCGATCTCGCCGTCGCGGGGGGCAGCGCGCTTGGCCCCTGCCGTGCGCATGGCGCCGGTGGAGAGCCAGGCCTCCTATCCGGTTTCCAGTGCGCCCGTCGGCACTAGCCAGGGCTCGGTCGATTATCTCGATACGCCAAATCTTGCCGGCACCGGTCAGGCGGCGCCGGCCGCACCGGCGCAGGGGGGTAGGTTGCCGATGATCGACAGCGACGAGGCGCTGGCGGCAGGCCAACCGAGCGGCAACTGGGGCGGCACGCAGGTGCTTGCGATCCCGTCGGGCGGCGTCAACATGGATGACGATCTCGGGGCGGAGCCAGTCGTCGGACTGGCGCAGGAACAACAGCAACAGATCGCCGAGGGCAACGCCACCGAGCCGGTTGTCGACGGCATCGGCACCGATAACCCGACGCAGCTCAACCAGCCCATGCGCCAGCCCCCGCAGCAGCCAATGCCGCAGCCGGCGGCCGAGGCACAGATGAGCCGGGCGCCCGCCTGGAACGACGGCAGCCCTGTGGTGGCGCCGACCCGTGTTCCCGAAGAGGACGAGAGCGAAGAGGTCGCGATGCTGCGGCCGAACAATCCGATGATGAGCGAACCGGCAGCACCCGTCGATCCCAGCGTCATGCCGTCCTCCGAGCTTGCCTGCCGGCGTGAGCTGAAACGCATGGGCGTACTCTTCGACAACAAGCCGCCGATCTCGAACGGGCCGGCCTGCCAGGTACCCTATCCGGTGTCGCTGAAGGGACTTTCCGGCAATATCGGCGTCCGCCCCGCCGTGACGCTGAACTGCCAGGTGACGCTTGCCTTCGCCAAATGGGTGAAGAACGAACTGGCGCCGTCCGCCCGCTATCGTTACTGGTCCGGCATCAAGACGATCCAGCCGCTCGGCGGCTATTCCTGCCGGCGCATGAACAACAGCCGGCAGAAATACAATCCGATGTCGGAACACGCCCGCGGCAACGCCATCGACGTCGGCAAGTTCGTGCTGAAGAACGGCCATGAGATCGACGTGCGCAAGAAGGGCCTGTTCTCGCTGCGCGAAGGGCGGCTTTTGAAGGCGGTGCGCACCGACAGCTGCAGCTATTTCAACACCGTGCTCGGCCCCGGCAGCAACCCGGAGCACTGGAACCACTTCCACTTCGATCTTCGCTCCCGCAAGAGCGGCAAGGCCTATTGCGACTGATGCATATCGCCTAAGCCATGCGGCGCGGGTGCGGCTGATGTCGCAGCATCGGGCTCGGCTGCTAAAAAACGGTTCATCCCTGCCGCAGGGCGCGCTATAGGTCGGCGAGCCGATTGCGTTTCGAGAGTTTGATCCATGAGCTATGATTTCCATGTCGGCCAGAAGGTCGTCTGCATCGACGATAAATTCAAGCATGTCAGCATCGACCAGCTGATCCGCAAGGGCGAGATCTATACGATCCGCTGGGTGGGTGAATATACCCATTATATCGACGGCACCTTCATCGGGGTGAAGCTCGCGGAGATCAACCGCGGCAATGACGACGGGCCGGAAGGTTACGGTGCGGCCGACATGCCCTATCGTGCGACGCGGTTCCGGCCACTGGTGACGGACAAGATCTCGTCACTGCGCAAGCTGTTGGCGCCGACGCCCGATGCACCGGTAGAACCGAAGGAAAAAATCAGGAAGAAAGAGAAGGTCTGAGCGCTGGCGCGCCGGGATCTCCTGGTGATCCGCCATTGCTGACCGATACATCCGTAGCAGCGGCTGCACGGCGGATTCGGCACAATCCATCTTGGCCTGCGCGAGGACGTACTGAGCGTTTCAGCGATTGGCATCCCTCGCGCGTGGACCTCATCGCCAGAAGCGAGGCGCCGTTGATCGCAAGGCCGCTTTATGCCTTGCCAGTCGGCCACCGCTGGGGGCGCCGGCCAGGCCTCACGCTGATCGGCGATGCCACGCATCTGATATCGCCCTTTGCCGGCGAAGGAGCCAATCTGGCGATGCTCGACGGCGCGGAACTGGCGCAGGCGATCGTCGCTGACGGGGACGATATCGAGGCAGCACTCGCCTCCTACGAAGCAGCGATGCTTCCCCGCAGCGAACGTGCCGCCTCGTACACGGGGGCGGGCCTCGACATGCGTTTCAACGACCAGGCGTTGCGGCCGCTTGTCGACTTCTTCCAGAGCGTGCGTTCGGGCGTGGAGGCATGAATGGATGGTGGCGTCTAGATTGTCTGCCGGCCGACTGGCACGCCGGGCTCGCCGAGATCCCAATAGAGGCCTGCCATCAATGCCAGGCCCTCGCGGGCGATGGAGAGGGGAAGATGCTCGTTCGGCGCATGCTGGGAGCATCCCGGATAAGAATGCGGGACCCAGATCGTCGGCAGGTCCAGGGTCTCGGAGAAGGTGTCGTTCGGCAGCGATGCGCCGAGGTTCGGCAGGATGGCCGGCGTCTTGCCGGTGGTGCGGCTGATCGAGTCGACCGCCCAACCGACCCAGGGATGCTTGGGATCGAGACGCGTCGCGTAGAAAATCTCGTCGCCTGCCTGGGCAATTTGCACCTGCGGAAAACCATGACTGTCGAAGTGCCGTCGCAGCGCCGGCAGTATATCCTTCACATCGACTCCGACGACGAAGCGTAGCTGGCAACGCGCCCAGGCGCGCGGCGGGATCGCGCCGACGGGTGTCTTGGGGTTGCCGGCTTCGAAAGCCAGGATCGCGAAGGAGCTCCAGGCAAACAGTTTTTCGGCTGGCGTCAGCCCGGGTTCGCCCCAGTTCGGATCGATTTTCGCATCGCCGTCGCCATCCTCTGGGACGCAGTCGGCAAGCACATGCCGGACATTGTCGGGGATCTCTTTCGGACACCATTCCGGGATGCGAATTTCGCCCGACGGGCCGGTGATGCTGGCAAGCGCATGGGCGAGTTGGATTGCGGGATCGGAGAGTAGGCCGCCCCAGTTCCCGGAGTGGTGCCCGCCCTTGCGCGCGTCGATCAATACATCGAAGCTGACAGCGCCGCGGGAACCCAAGAAGATAGTCGGCCGTTCGGCAGTGAGCCGCGGGCCGTCTGAGGCGATCAGCACGTCGGCGCGGAACAATTCCCTGTGCGTGACGGCGAGTTCACGCAGGCCGGGCGATATCCGCTCCTCACCCATCTCAATCAGATATTTGGCGTTGAACCCGAGCTTGCCGCGCGTTTCCAGCACGGCCTGGATGGCGCCGATGTTGACGGTATGCTGCCCCTTGTTGTCGGCGACTCCGCGCCCGTACCATCTGCCGTCACGTTCGGTCATCCGCCAGGGCGACAGGCCGTCGTCCCAGGCATCGTCAAGTCCGCGGATCACGTCGCCATGGCCATAACCAAGGACAGTCGGCCGTTCGCGATCCTCGATGCGCTCGGCAAAGAGAAAGGGCCAGCCGGTCTCCGTCAATGTGCGGCAGGTGAAACCGAGAGCCTCGAAGGTCGGCCTGATTTCGGTTTCGATATAGTCGAGCAACACCTGCCTGCGATCGGGGTTCTGGCTCTCCGTCGGCATGCCGACACGGCGCGTAAGATCGGTTCGGAACGATCCGGAATCGAAATAGGCCTCTGCTCTTGCTATGGCCGCGTCACGTGTCATGAGCCGGAGCATAACATCAGGACAGGCGCATCGAAATGCCCAATCGAATTTCGCCGCTGCCGCTCAGGCGTGCCCGGATATGGCGTGTTTCCGTCTATAGAAACAAATCGCATCCGATTAAATCGGAATGGTGTTGACATCGGTTTTGGTCGAGCGTATTAGAGCGCATCCGATTTAATCGGATGCGAATAGAACTTAAACCGAAAGGATATCACTATGACCGAGAAGCTTCTCTTTACCGGCAAAACCCACATCTCCGGCGGCCGCGACGGCTCTGCGCGCAGCAGCGACGGCACGATCGACATCAAACTGCCGCAGCCGCATCCGGCCGCCGAAAACCTGTTCGGCATCGCCTGGTCGGCCTGCTACATCGGCGCCATCGAACTTGCCGCTGCCCAGAGAAAGATCACGCTGCCTGATGGTCCCGAGGTCGATGCGGAAATTACTCTCAACGCCGACAACGGCTCCTTCTTCCTGAGGGCGCGGCTCAATGTCAGCCTGTCCGGCATTGATCGCGACATCGCGCAGGAACTGATCGAGGCAGCCCATGGCATCTGCCCTTATTCCAAGGCGACACACGGCAATATCGACGTCGAGACCAAGCTTGTCTGAGCGGGCGAGGGCAGACCTCATCGCCGGAGGATTTGATGCGGAGGGCCTGCCGGTCGGCCGGCAGACCTCTTTCTGAGGTAGCAGGCACGGGAAACCTTGCCGATCTGGAGAGCAAGCGATGATCAATAGCCACGGCCAGTCGCACCAGGCCTTTGACAAGTTTTCACATGTGCTCGACCCTGATGTCTATGAGCCGTTGCCCGATGACTGGCTGGTCGGCATCACTGATGTCGTCAACTCGACCACGGCGATCCGGTCGGGGCGCTATGAAGACGTCAACTATGCCGGCGCATCTGTTATCGCCGCCCTCGGCAATGCCTGGGGATCGTTCGATTTCCCCTTCGTGTTTCGCGGAGACGGGGCAGCATTCGCCTTGCCGCCGCAGGGCATCATGGCGGCGACATCGGCATTGCGGCAGGTCGCAGGCTTTGCAAGAGCCGATCTCGATCTAACCCTTCGTATCGGGCTGCTGACCGTACGCGAAATCCGCACCAGTGGGCGCGACGTCAGAATTGCCCGTTATGCCGCCTCCGAGAACGCGACCTATGCGATGTTTACAGGGGGCGGGCTCAAATGGGCGGAGCAGCAGATCAAGAACGGCCGGTATCTGGTCAAGCCGGGCCGCTACGCGACGAAGCCCGACCTGACCGGTCTCAGCTGTGACTGGACCCCGTTGCCAAGCCAGCGGGGCGAGATACTGTCGCTGCTGGTCGAGCCTCGCGATCATCTCAGTCCCGAGGTCTTTGCCGCCATGGCAAAACGCGTTCTTGCGGTTTTCGATGCCGCGCCGCGCCAATCTCATCCGCTTCCCGGTGGCATTCCCACCGATGGAGACAGCGGGAAGCAGGTCGATGCGAAAGGCTGGTCGGAGGTCGCCGCCAATTCGGATTTCCGCAAGTTCGATGATGGTTTGCGTTTGACGCTGGACTGTACGCGCGAACAGATCGACAAGGTCGAAGCGATCCTCGTTCCGGCGAGGGCGCGCGGTGAGATCAACTTCGGACTGCACCGCCAGTCGCATGCGCTGATGACCTGTCTTGTGCCATCGGACAGGCCGGATTCGCACCTGCATTTCCTCGATGGAATGGGCGGCGGCTATGCCCGCGCCGCCGAGAAGATGGAGGAAGGCGCGCTTGGCGATGTCGTCCGGCATCATGCGCCGTCGCTCAGGACCCAGCCGGCGCGGGATCATCGCCGCCAAGAGATCTAAGCGGGCTTCCCCGTTTCCCGGCTGACAAGGTTTGCGAGCATTTCGCCGAGCTGAGGCGGCGCCAGCTCGGCTTCACCTTCTATCGCGGCGAGGCTAAACCATCTAAGCTCGGTGTGTTCGTCATCGACCAGCTGCGGATAGCCATGCCACTGATCGATGCGATAGACATGGAAGGTGGCGGATGCCTCAGGCAGGCCCTCCGATGCGAACTTTCCCGCAAACTGCCAGCGCTGCGGCATCACGCCTATTTCTTCCATCAATTCCCGGCGCAATGCCGTCTCGGCGTCTTCGCCGTCTTCGATATGGCCGCCCGGCATGCTCCAGCGATCCCGGTGCACCTTGCGCCTGGAACTGCGTCTGGCCAGGAGAACGGTCCCATTCTGAATCAAGGCGCCCATCGCGATCTCGGGCATCTCGTCTTCTCCGTTATGTCAGCAAACTACCGACTGATGCCGCGATCACGATATCCCCGGTTCGCCCTGCGTTGACCGCAGGAGGTTGTCGCGCAGCGTCGTCACCGATTTCTGCACGACGGGAAAGTCGTCGCCGAGGCCGGTGGCGCCAAGCAGCGCATCGCCGGGATCAGTTTCAACGAGTTGGCGCCCTGCCGGCGTCAGGCTGACCCGCACCTGCCGCTCGTCGGCGGGATCGCGGTGACGGGTGATATAACCATTCGACTCCAGCTTCTTGAGGATGGGCGTCAGCGTGTTGGATTCGAGAAACATCTTTTCCCCCAACACCCCGACGGTCTGGTCGTCCTCTTCGGAAAGGGCCACCATGGCGATATATTGGGTATAGGTCAGGCCAAGTTTGTCCAAGATCGGCTTGTAGGCGCGGCCGAAGGCGAGATTTGCCGAATAGACCGCGAAGCACAGAAAATTGGAAAGTTTCCTTCCTTCCTTACCCGCCTGCGGGGAGGAGGGTGCAGGCGTGCCAAGCTGTCTTGCGGTTTTAGATGCGGGCATGACTTCATCCTATCCAGGCTCTGGGTACTAGGACTTATATACATCGTATCCGATTAAATCGCAACCGCATCGGGGCGGCTATTTTCGAAACAACCTCTCCCGGCCGCCGCCCCCAGCTTCAGGAGCGCCGGCTCGCCGGCGCCTTGCCGCCTAGCCGAATTTCTCCGTCGTATCGGCCTTGCCGAACACCCAGTAGCCGGATGCCTTGATCCAGCCAAGTGGGCAACCTCGTTCCAGCAGGTAGGCGCGGATATCGCGCGTCACCGACGCTTCCGCCGCGACCCAGATGAATGTTTCCGGCTGGATATCGACCGTACTCAACAGTTTCAGCACGGCAGTGGCATCGGTTGCCTGAGAGAGAGGCCGGTACACCCAGTGGAGATGCAACTCGGCTGATGTCTCGAAGGTCTGCTCTTCCAACGGGCCGGTGACGGCTGCGATTGTGGTGACGACGGTTCCGGCGCCGCTTTCCTCGATCCGGCGGCCGATCGCCGGCAGTGCCGTTTCGTCGCCGATCAGCAGCCATCGTTTTACGGTCTCCGAGACCACGGCGGAGCCCCTTGGACCGCCGACCTCGAGCCTGTCGCCGGGTTGTGCATTGATCGCCCATTGGGTTACCGGGCCTGCCTCATGCAAGGCGAAGTCGATGGTCAGTTTTCGTTTGGCATTGTCGTAGCGGCGCGGCGTGTAGTCACGGCGTTCTTCGCCGCCATCGGCGGCCGGTACGAAAATCTTGATGTGGTCGTCGGGCGCAAGGCTGATGAAATCGCCAAGATCGCTGCCGGACAATGTGATGCGGCGCATGCCGGGGGTGATGTCGACAATGCTTTCGACCGCCAGGGTGCGCCGTCGCGTGTCGTGACGGACCCGTTCGATGCCGGGGGCCGGTGAAATCTGATCTGTGAGTTGATTGTTATCCATGTGTCCTTCCGGGGCTTCTGAAGCTCGATCCGCAGGACACAGTCGCGCAGATCGAAGCCGCAAAGCCGTTCGATCATACGCGTTGAGTGACGTTAACGCTTACGTGGCCGGGTGACCCGGTCATTGATGGCATGATGTAGACGACGGCGGCCGCATGTGCAACGGCAAGGGAGCCAGCAATGTCGATGATTGCCAAAGTTTAACTTTTCGGCGCCGTTCCGATTGGGCAATGATCGGCCGATCAGCGGTTATGGAGAAGACGATGGACCGCAGAATCCAGGACGTGCTCAACATCTATCACGCGATGAGCCTTCCCAGGGCATCGACTCCGTGCTGTTGGATCTCTGGAAGGATCTCTACCTCCACTGCCTCTAAGCCTTCTACCCCAAGCTCAATCCGGGCGCGATCATTGTCGCCGACAACATGCTGCGCCCGGGAGGCGATGATCTCAAACGCTACGGGCAAGCCGTTCGTGCCAAGCCGGGGATATCAAGCGTGCTGCTGCCGGTCGGCAGCGGGCTTGAGGTTAGTCGGTTCGATTGAGGCTGAGGTGAGATCAGCGGTCATTTTGTTTTTTGGTTGCAGAAAAAAAGATGACACGTTTGAAGCTAATTTCCGACACTTTCCCGATCAAAACTCCGCCATCGCGAGCTTTGGAGATGTGATGTCGGGCATTCTGATCGCCACCCTGTTGGCAACGGTTTCAGCAAAGATTCCTGCCAGATTTTCCAGCGGTGACCTGCTCTATTCTGACTGCGGCGGCTCCCGGCAGTTTGTCGTCGGATATGTCGCGGGTTGGTTGGACAAGTGGAACCGGGACGAATATTTGGCCCGCCGTATTTTCACCGAAGTCGTTCCTGCGCCGAAAGCAATGGTGAACTCGGCGTATTTCGCCAACTCCGTTGGGGTAAACGTCTGTGTGCCGGTTGGAACGACCGCGGAAGCAATCGGCAATACGTTGTGTACATTCCTCGAAGAGAATCCCGGCATTCGCGAGGCCACCGGCGACGAGCTGATGACGACCTTGATTGCCTATAAATATCGCTGCCCCGTGCCGTAAGAACGTCAAACTCCCCCCGGCTTGTTGGTTTCGATGAAACGGCTGAGCGAGGTGGCGGCGTTCAGCATGTGGGCGCGCATGCGCCGGGATGCCATCTCACCGTCGCCTTCGGCGATCGCCCGCATGATCGCCTCGTGTTCGTCTCGGGATCGGCGGAGCCGTTCGCCCTGGCGCAGCTGCGTGCGCCGGAAGGCATTCAGGCGGTTGCGCACAGCGATCGCCTGTTCGGCAAGGAAGCTATTGTGGGTGGCGTGATAGATGGCTTCATGGAATTGGCGGTTGAAGCTGTCATAGGCATCGAAATTTCCGGCTTCGACGGTCGGCTCTGAGAGATCGTGCAGTTCGATCAGGTGGCTGCGCTCCAGCGGTGTCATGCGGTAGGTGGCGAGCCTGACACATACGGCCTCGATTTCGGCCACCGTTTCGAACATCTCCATGATGCGCTCCGGCGTCATGCGGGCGACGACGCCGCCGCGCCGGGCGCGAAGCTCGACGAGGCCGCCCGCCGCCAGCTGACGCAGCGCTTCACGAACCGGCGTGCGGGAGGCGCCGAAACGATCGGCAAGCTGCTGTTCATCCAACGCTGCGCCCGCCGCCAGCGTGCCGGTGGCGATCTCGTCGGTCAGGGCGTTGCGAATGCGGTCGGAGAGCAACCCGCGATCATCGCCGTCATCCTCGGTTTCAAAACCATTCGCCATTCCGTTATCTCCGATCTGTTTCAACATCGACGGCTCGATCGATCGTGTATGCAAATGCGATTGATGCGCCCGCTTAGCGTATACACTTATGGCATCACGGAGGTGTTACGTATTCAATAATTGACTTTATATCGGATGGGAATAATAAATCCCCAGCAAGCAGGCTTCTGCATACACGAAGCCCCTTCAAATACCGATTTGAATACGGCGGGAGCCGCAACGCGGCGAAGGCCGACGCCTCGCGCCGGGCAAAGCAAACCGTGCCGACATGGCATCACAGACCAACCGATTTTGACTTGGCTTCGGGTCTTCGGTCCCGAGCCGACATGCTTTTGATCCTTCAATTCCTGGACGCACAAGGAACCAGATCATGATGATGAACAGACGGACTTTCTCGGCTGCCCTTGTTGCCGGCGCCGCCGCTTCTCTGCTTGCTACCCGCGGTATGGCCGCGACATCCGCTTCCGTTAAGGCGCGCAACGTCGTGCTGGCGCACGGGCTGTTTGCCGACGGCTCGTGCTGGACCGAGGTGATCGCGCGCCTGCAGGCGGCCGGGCTCAATGCCACGGCGGTGCAGAACCCGCTGACGACGCTGCCTGAGGCGGTCGCTGCCGTGAAGCGGGTGCTCGACCGGCAGGATGGCCCGACGGTTCTGGTCGGGCATTCGTTTTCCGGCATGATGGTCACTGAGGCCGGCGTGCATCCGAATGTTTCGGCGCTCGTTTATGTCGCTGCACGCGCCCCGGATGCCGGCGAGGATTATACCGCTCTCGCCAAAACCTTCCCGACGCCGCCGGCTTCCGCCGGCATCGTCTTCGACGGCGATGAGGGACGCCTCAGCGAGGCCGCCTTCCTGCGCGACTTTGCCGGCGACCTACCGGAAGCCAAGGCAAAGGTGCTCTATGCCGTGCAGGAACCGTTCCAGAAGGCGCTGCTGACAGGCAAGACGACGCAGGCGGCCTGGCGCTCGAAGCCAAGCTGGTATGCCGTTTCCACCGAGGACAGGACGATCAACCCGGATCTCGAACGCTTCATGGCCAAGCGCATGGGGGCGAAGACGATAGAGGTGAAGGCCAGCCACCTGTCGCTGATCTCCCACCCTGACGAGATCGCCCGGCTGATCATCGAGGCGGCGGGGCAGAACACGAACTGATCCCAGCGGCCGGCGAAGCGGCGATGCCGTTTGCCGGCTTGCTTTGGCGATGGCCATGATGCCGCGAGGGTCGTGTCTCGACCCGTTCCGTCATTTCGGGTTTCAGCAGGTCGACGCTTCTTCGTCTCGCTACAGCCACCGCCTGATGCGGGCCTTGTAGGCGAGATAGACGTCACCGAATTTCCGCTCGAGATAGGCCTCCTCGCGGGCGACCACGCCGTAGCGGATGACGAGGTAGAACGGCACCAACAGGATGATGAGCCACAGGCTGTCGAAAGCGATTGCGAGGCCGATGAGGCCGAGGAACATGCCGATATAGATCGGGTTGCGCGTGAAGCGATAGGGGCCTTCGTCGACGATCGTCGTCGTCGGCCGGCTGAGCTGGACCTGTGTCCCCGCCCGGCGGAAGGTTGCTGCCGCCCAGATCAGCAGCGCCAGGCCGGCGAGGAACACGATGCCGCCAAGCTCGCCGGCAGGCATGGCCGCCGGCAGGAGCGGCAGCGCATAGAGCCAATCGAGCGCAAGCCCGGCGGCGACCGTCAGCGCCCAGGCGATCGGCGGCCGCACCGCCGCGCCTGAACTGTCGCGCAAATTGCCGTTCGCCTCGTTCATGCCACCCCCTCCGGTCTCCCGGTCTCTGGAATTCCAGCGCATGGGGAGCGTGTTTCGTACCATTTGTCGTGGCCCCTCCACCGGTGGAGTCTACCTCGTTTCGAGAGAGATTTGAAGGCGGAGAGGCGCGGTCAAAGTTCGGAACAAGAGGCGGCCGCGGGTGTTAACCCGGCGAGCCTGCATCGAGTTTGCAGGCCCCTTCGTTTGCGAGAAACCACTATGGCCATCCACTTCAATCATACCATCCTGTCGGCTCACAACAGCAAGGCCTCGGCAGATTTCCTGGCCGATATGTTAGGACTGCCGGCGCCGAGGCGCTGGGGGCCGTTCCACATGGTCACGACCGACAACGACGCCAATCTCGACTATATGGAAACGGAAGGTCAGATCGTCCGCCAACACTACGCCTTCTTGGTCGGTGACGCTGAATTCGAGGCGATATTCAATCGAATTCGCGAGCGGAACCTGAGCTACTGGGCCGACCCCGGTCAGCGGAAGCCTGATGAGACCAATGACCACGACGGTGGGCGCGGGGTCTATTTCGAAGATCCGAACGGCCATCTGCTCGAAATCATCACGCGTCCCTATGGCAGCGGCGGCTGGAATCCGTGAGCTTGGCGCCAAAGGAGGCGACCCCGGTGCCGATCACGGACAATCATACCAGGCGGCGGCATTCCCTGATCGGCGAGAGGCCGCCGCTCCTCTCATATCGGTCTGCGCAGCGGCCTGAACGCTGCTCGAAGCTCGGCGGAGAAGAGCTCCGGCTGCTCCCAGGCGGCGAAGTGGCCGCCCTTGTCGACCTTGTGGAAATAGATAAGGTTGCGATAGGCGCGACGGGCCCATGTCTCCGGGGCCTGATAGCTCTCCCCAGGAAAGACGGTGATGGCGACCGGAAGCGCGATCTTGGAGGTCTTCTCCCCGGCAGCAAGGACGGGACTGCGCCCGCCGCCATATTCCCAGTAGATCCGGGCCGAGGAAGCGGCGCTGTTGGTCAACCAGTAAAGCGTGATGTCGTCGAGCACCTCGTCGGGAGACTTTTCGGGATCGCTGCTGTCGTAGGTCCAGTGCGTGAAGCCTGGATGACCGAGCGTCCATGCCGCAAGGCCGGCCGGGGAATCCGATATGGCGTAGCCGATGGTCTGCGGCCTCGTGCCCATCATCGTGGCATAGGACCTGTTCCCCATCTTGGCTGCGGCGCTGAGGGCATCGAACGCCGCGCGTTCCTCGGTGGAGAGTCGCTGCGGCGCCGGCCCGCCCGCGGCGAGCACCGCGGCAACTTCGGGCGGCACGACAGCCGGCAGGTTGATGTGGATGCCGAGCAGACCTTGTGGCGCGAGCCGTGCCATCGCGCCGGAGACCGGCGAGCCCCAGTCGCCGCCCTGGGCGACGTAGCTGCTGTAAGCGAGGCGCTTCATCAGTTCCGCCCAGGCCCGCGCGATGCGGTCCGGCCCCCAGCCGGTGCCGGTCGGCTTGCCGGAGAAGCCATAGCCCGGCATCGACGGAATGACCACGTCGAACGCATCTTCGGCGCGTCCGCCATGAGCGGTCGGATCTGTGAGCGGGCCGATGATCTTGAGGTTTTCGAATACCGATCCCGGCCAGCCATGGGTGATGATAACGGGCAGGGCATTCGGATGTTTCGATTGGACGTGAATGAAGTGGATGTCTATGCCGTCGATCTCGGTGATGAATTGCGGCAGCGCGTTCAGCTTCGCTTCCGCCTTTCGCCAGTCGTAGCCGGTGCCCCAATAATCGACGAGCGGCTTGATCTTTTCGAGCTGTATGCCCTGCGACTGGTCGTCGACCGTCTCGCGTTCGGGCCAGCGTGTTGCCAGCACGCGCCGGCGAAGGTCGAGGAGGTCCACCTCGGGAGTGTCGACGCGAAACGGGCGGATCGCATCTCCCGTGGCAGCCGATGCCGGATAGGACGGAAACAGGCTGGTCGCGCCCGCGGTGGCGATCCCGATCGCCGCGGTGGTCAGGAACCTGCGCCGGTCGCGGTTCAGGGATTCCGAGCCGGCACTTGTGAGCATTTTGAAGAGCATGGTCATGGCATTGTCTCCTTTGAAGCAGACGCCTTGGGCAACTTCGATGAGTTCGGCCGTCGTCAGAATAGCATGGGCGCAGGTCGGGCCGTTCAGCTTGTGCGCAGCATGCATCATTAGGTGCGAGAAGACGGCCGTCGCGTCGCTCGCCAGGGTCGGGAAATAACCGAGTTCCATGGCGAAGCCGGCGGTGGATTCGATACAGGTATTCCCGCCGGATCATCTTGATGCGAGGCCGGCCGTATTGCGCAGGTGATCGGGATGCGTACCGCCGCCCATACTTCTCTCCACCATCGCGACGATGGTTTCGAAGAGTTCGTTCTTTGCCTCGACGGCGGTGATGTCGCCCGACGCGGCGGCATAGGAGAGGGCTTCGGCAGCACCGAGCATGGCCCAGAGGCCGGGCGCGGCGATCGTGCCGGCGCCGGCGAAGGGCGAAAGCGCAATGCGGCATTTCTCGATGAAGACGGCCTCATATTCGCGCTTGATCCTTTCGAGTTCCGGCGAGCCAGCGAGCGCGGCAATGACGCCGGGGATTTCGCGGCCCTGGAGAAGCACGCAGTCGACATAGGAGGCGGCGATGACCGCGGCCCGGTCGGCGAGAGATGGCTGGCTTGCCGCAAGGGCTGCGTCCATCACTGTCGTCTGGCGGGCGTCGAATTCGCGGTAGAGCGCTGCGAGCAGGCCGGGGCGGGTTTCAAAATGATCGTAGACCACGGGTTTCGTCACGCCCGCCTGCTCGGAAAGCCGGCCAAGGGTCAGCGCTTCCGTTCCCTCGTCGCGGGCAATCTGCCAGGCGACGTCGAGAAGCTGGCGATGCCGGTCCTGCCGCGACAGGCGGCGGCGCCGCTGCGGATCGGTCGGCTGATCTGTTGTTTCGGCGCTTGACATCACTATATACCAAAAGTAACTTACTGAAAGTAGCTTACCAAAGGTATACAGCCCGCGACTTCCGTCCGCAATCATTCAAAAGGAGTTTTTGCCATGCACGCGCTCATCGTCGTCGCGCATCCCGATCCCCGGTCGCTCACCCACGGCGTCGCCGCGCATCTTGCCGAGGGTATCACGCTCTCCGACGCCGGCCATTCCGTCGAGATCGCCGATCTCGCGGCCGAGGGCTTCGATCCCCGGTTCACCGCGGCCGATATCGCCCTGCATCTGAGGGAAGGGGCGCTGCCCGCCGACGTTGCCGCCGAGCAGGCAAGGATCGACCGCGCCGATGCGCTGGTGCTTGTCTATCCCGTCTACTGGTGGTCGATGCCGGGGCTGCTCAAGGGGTGGATCGACCGGGTGTTCACCAATGGCTGGGCTTATGACGATCGCGCGGATGCCGGGCTGGTGAAGCTGCTTGGCCGTCTGCCGGTGCATCTGGTCGGCATCGGCGGCGCCGATGCCGGGACCTATATGCGGCACGGCTATTTCGGCGCGATGAAGACGCAGATCGATCACGGGATCTTCGACTATTGCGGCGCCCGCGTCGTGACATCCGAGTTCATGCTCGAAGCCGGACCGGACCATGCGACCGCCCATCTCGATGCGGCGCGCGCCATCGGCCGCAGGCTCTTCGACATATCCGGGCAATGCGAGGCGACTGACGCCGCGTAAAGGTTTCCGGCATTCAAGCAAGGTTTATCGGCTGGCGCGGGCGAAGCCTTGCGCCGCCAGCTTTTTCACGAGACAAGCCTTGGATGAGCATTCCCAAGACACATCCCTTCGATTTCGACCCGACCTATGGCATGCAGCTCGATGAGCTTCTTGCGGTCAAGCCGCCCGAGGCGCCTGAAGGTTTCGACGATTTCTGGAGGGCGCGGTATCTCAAGGCGTTGGCGGTCGATCCGCAGCCAGTACTGCGTCGAAGCAAGATCGCCCATCCCGATTGGCATGTGCTCGATCTCGTTTATATCTCGACCGGTTCATACAGGATCGGCGGCTGGCTCATCCTGCCGCGTCAGGGGGAGGTGCGGCGCGGCCTCGTCGTCGGGCATGGTTATGGCGGGCGGGATCGGCCTGAATTCGATCTGCCGGTCGAGGAGACGGCGGTGCTCTTTCCCTGCTGCCGCGGTTTGTCGCTCAGTGCCCGTCCACCGATTTCTGAGAACCCCTCCTTTCATGTGCTCCACGATATCGACAAGCCTGATAGCTACATCATCGGCGGCTGCGTCGATGATATCTGGCTTGCCGTCTCGACGCTCACGGGTCTCTATCCTTGGCTCTCGGGGCATATCGGCTATAGCGGCATCAGCTTTGGCGGCGGCATCGGGGCGATGGCGATCGCTTACGACCAGCGCATCGATCGCGGCCATCTGGCGCTGCCGACCTTTGGGGATCAGCCGCTGCGACTGACGCTGCCGAGCGTCGGCAGCGCACAATCGGTGCAGGAATATCATAAGAAACACCCGGATGTGCTTGGGACGCTTCGCCTTTACGATGCGGCAAGTGCTGCTTCCCGGATCAAGGTGCCGATGCTGACGGCGGTTGCGCTGTTCGATCCTTCGGTCGCACCACCCGGCCAGTTCGCTGTCGCAAATGCGATACCGAAATTTAATGAAATCTTCATCCTGGATGCCGGGCATTTCGATTACCCTGGAAGTGTTGAGCAAGAAGCGGTTCTCCGCGAAAAGATCGGACAGTTTTTCAGGGTGCCATGAACCGCGAATATCTGCGCTGGTACAGTCAGCGCCTGCATCGAGTCATGGAGATGCTGGTGTTCGGCCATGCCGGCGCCAAGGTGCTGGTTTTTCCGACGCGGGACGGGCGTTTCTTCGAATATGAACAACTCGGCCTAGTCGCCAGCCTCGCCGACAAGATCGAGGCCGGCCAGCTTCAACTCTATTGCATCGAGGGGCTGGCAACCGAAACTTCTATGCCTTCCACCACCATCCGGCAGAGCGCATCCGCCGCCATAGCGCCCTGGAGGAATATATCCTCAACGAAGTGCTGCCGCTGATGGCGGCGAAGAATTCGCATGACTGCACCATCGTGCACGGCTGCAGCCTCGGCGCCTTCCAGGCGGCGAGCCTGTTCTTTCGTCATCCGCATCTCTTCCGCAAGCTCGTCGCTTTTTCCCGCCGCTACGACCTGACGATGAAGGTGGAATCCTTCGGCGACCTGTTCGACGGCTATTGCGATGACAGCGTCTATTTCCACACGCCGGCGCATTTTCTTCCAGGGCTCGGCAGCGACTGGCGGCTCGACAGGCTGCGCGAGAGCGATATCGTCCTCACCATCGGCAACGCCGACCCTTTCCTCGACAACAACCGCTATCTGAGCCGCCTGCTCGGCGAGAAGAATATCGGCCATCAGTTGCATGTCTGGGATGGACGCGGCCACCGCGCCGGCGCCTGGCGGAAGATGGCAGCGCTTTACATCTGACTGACTTGTTGGGACGCGGTCACAGCCAATGCAGTGCTGCGGTCGCCACTGGCGCGTCCCAGAGGGCGATCTCCTCGTCGCTCAGCAAAGCAAGGGTGACCGACAGTCCCTGCATGTCGAGCGAGGTGACGTAGGTTCCCACAAGCGAGCGCTCGATCGGAATGCCGCTTTCCTCGATGAAGCGGCGGGCGCCGTTGTAGGCGAGGTAGAGTTCGGCCGGCGGCGTACCGCCGAGGCCGTTGACGAAGAGCAGTGCTTTTGCGTCCGGCGTCACTGCGATGTCGCCGGCGATGGTCTCGCAGAGATGGCCGATGATCGCATCGGCGGCGGCGAAGGGCTGCCTGGCATGGCCGGGTTCGCCATGGATGCCGACGCCCATTTCCATCTCGCCAGGTCCGAGCGCAAACGTCGTGCGCTCGGTCTGCGGCACCGTCACGCCGTTCAGCGCGACACCCATCGAGCGGATGCGGGTGTTCAATCCCTTGCCGAGCTGCTTCAATTCGGCAAGCGACATGCCGCGTTCGGCCGCAGCACCCAGGAGTTTTTCGACGATCAGCGTTCCGGCAACACCGCGCCGGCCATTGCCTTCGCCGGACCATGACGTCTCGATATCGTCGCTGACGACGACCATGTCGAGGCTGTGGCGGTCGCCGGCCATCTCGATCGCCATTTCGAAATTCATCAGGTCGCCGTCGTAGTTCTTGACCACAAGCAGGCAGCCGGCGCCGGTATCGGCCTCTTCGATCGCGGCAATGATCTGGCTCGGTGTCGGCGAGGTGAAGATATGGCCGACGCAGGCGGCATCCAGCATGCCGTGGCCGACGAAGCCGATATGCATCGGCTCATGGCCGGCGCCGCCGCCTGATATAAGCGCCACCTTGCCAGGGGTGAGATGGCGGCGGCGGATGCATCTGCGCTCAGGCCCGAACACCACCAAGGCCTCATGGGCGCGCACGAAGCCTTCGACGCTTTCGGCGACCATGGTTTCCGCAGTGTTCATGAACTTCTTCATCAAGCCCCTCCCCAAGGCCAAAAGCGTTACGTTACGTTAAGCGGCCTGCTTGTCATTCCGCACCCGATATCGCGACGATCTTCTGCACCAGATCGGAGATCGCCTCTTCCAGCAGGCGATTTTTCCTGTCGTCGCCGAAGTCGGGCACCATTAGCGACAGGTGACGCAATCTCTCGGAATGGCCGAGGTCCGGCAGCTTGCCGGGATGGGCGGCCTGATAGGCTTCGAGAAAGCGCTCCTGTTCGGCGGCGCTAAAATGGCAGACGCGGACGATCGTCGCGAGATGGCGCGCCGGCAGCGGCGTTGCATAGGTCGGGCTGGTGATCTGGGTGACGAAGCTGCGATGTTTTCCAAGCGCCGTCGCCAGGCGCTGGCGCGTGCCCGATGGCCTGTTGTCGATGATCTGCGCCAGAATGGACTTGTAGGCGATAATGGCGTCTTCGGTGTCTTCGCGCGCCATTTTACTCTCCGGCTGCCCTTGTGCCATCGGCGTTGAGGCCGATGATCGCCGATCTTATCGCGGGACGTCGGGCCGGCGCCACGGAAAAATGCCGAAGACCGGCGGCAAGCAGCCCAGGCAGATAGCTCGGATTACCGGCCATGTCGCCGCAGATGCTGACCGGCTTGCCGGCGGTCAGCTTCACCGCCTGGGCAATCAGCCGGAGCACGGCGGGTGCCGCCTTGCCGGCATCGGCGTCGGTATCGTCGCGGGCGGAGGCGGCAAGATATTGGGTGAGGTCGTTGGTTCCGAACGAGAAGAACGCCGCCGCCCCGAAGGTGTCGAGCATCAAGGCGGCGGCCGGCACCTCGACCATCATGCCGATCGGCGGCATCCGGTGAAGCAGGGCGCGGCGGCCGAGCTTTTCGGCTTCCTCGCGGAACAGCTCGCGCATCCTGTCGATTTCATCGGGAAAGGTCACCATCGGCAGCATCACCGAAAGCCTGCCGAAGACGGCGGCGCGCAGCAGGGCGCGGGCCTGGACGCGGGCGATTTCTGGCCGGGCAAGCAGCAGCCGGATGCCGCGCAGGCCGGAGGCGAGAGCCGGCAGGTCTTCCAGGCCGGCGAGCGGCTTGTCGCCGCCGATATCGAGCATGCGGATCGTTACCGGCCTGTCGCCCGCCTGCTCCAGCACGCGGCGATAGATCGCCAGCTGCCGTTCCTCATTGGCGGCATCGGCGACCGAGGTGATTGAAAATTCCGAGCGCATCAGGCCGACGCCTGCCGTTGCCGGATCGAGCGCGTCGATCTCGGCGGGATCGTTGATGTTGATCGAGAGCAGGATCGGCACGCCGTCGGCCGTGCGCAGTTCGCCGCCGGTGGTTTGCGTGTCGCCGGCGGGTTCTTGTGCAGGCACCAGGGGCGGGATGAGCATGCTGCCCGCCTGCAGGATGACCGCACCGGCGTTGCCATCCACGCTGACAGGATCTCCGTCTGCGGCTGAAAAGCGGCCGGTGCCGATCACCATCGGCACCGATTTCGCCCGGGCTAGCAGGGCGACATGGCCGGCGGTGCTGCCTGCGAACAGCGCAATGCCGCCGCCTTTCGACCAGTCATGGGCGAGAAAGCGGCTCGGCTCCATGTCCTTGCCGATAAAGACCGAGCCGGGCGGGAAATCGGCGATCGGGGTGCCGGCGAGTGCGCCCAGCACACGGTTCTTGATGTCGAGAATATCGACGGCGCGCGCCCGCATCTGCTCCTCGTCGGCCGCCTCGAGTTCACCGATATAGGCGTCGAGGGTGGCGACCCAGGCGAAGACGACGTTCTCGTCGGCTTCCATGCGCGCGCCTGTCGCTTCCGCGATCGAGGGATCGCGCAGCACCTCGATCTGGAAATCGATGATATCCCGGCTTTCGGCATCGGCTCCATCGGCAAGGTGCTCGAGTTCGCCGATTGAGATGTCGATCGCCTTCTCCAGCGCGCCGTATCCACCGACGGCTTGGGATGCAGGGGCGGCGTCCGGCCGCTCGGCAGCGGAAGGAGCCTTCGGCTCCTCCGCGAGAAAGGCCGGGCCGGATGCGATGCCCGGGGATGCGCTCTTCGCTTTCAGTCTAAGCGGTTCGGCCATGTTTCTTTTCCTCATCGAAGTTGCGCTCGATGAGTTCCTTCAGCGCGCGGATCGCCTCTTCGGCGAGGATGCCGTCGGCGCGGATCCGGAGGATCGACCCTTTTCGGATTTTCGCACCCATGATCTTGATGATGCTCTTGCCGTTCAGCCAGACGTCGCTGCCGTTGACGGCGATTTCGATCGAACAGGGGAAGGACTTGGCAAGCCGCGTGAAGGTAACGGAGGGGCGGGCATGCAGCCCGACGCCGTGCTTGACTTCTACCTCCGTCTGGCAATTCACCTTAAATGGCTCGGGCAATGGACCGGGCTCCTGTTTTTCACTACGCAATCCGCTCGTCATCAGGGGGACAGTTCCTCGGCTGTGGCGACGACCTTGGCCAGCGACGCGCCCCCCGACGCTTCAGCGGCGGCGATGACGGCGCCTTCGACCAGCGGCGCGTTGCAGATGGAGACGAGGGCTGAGCGGGGAAGGCCCAGCATTTCGATCGCCATTTCGCTGTTGGTTTCGGCGCCGCCGAGATCGACGAAGACGGCGACGCCGGCATCGGACCAAGCCGCCTCCATCGCCCTCAGGATACCGGCGGCATCGGTGCCGAGTTCACCGTGGACGTTGCCGCCCGACCAGGCGAGCGGCACGCTGTCGCCCACCATCTGCCTAACCATGTCGGCGATGCCCCGTGCCACCAGCGGCGAGTGGGAGACGATCACGATACCCACATTTGCGGTCTTCCCATTCATTGCGGACGGTGCTCCCCGAGATAGCGGCAGATCGCCGTGGTCAGCAGCGCGCAGCTCGACGCGCCGGGATCGACGTGGCCGATCGAGCGGTCGCCGAGATAGGCGGCGCGCCCGCGCATTGCTTTCATCGCCGCAGTCCTGATGGCGGAGCGTTCGGCCCTGCGGGCGACGTCACCGAGCGGCGACTGTTTGGCGAGTGCCGCATGCACGGGATAGAGTACGTCGAGCAGGGTCTTGTCGCCGGCATGCGCGCGCCCGCGTCTTGCCACAGCGTCGATCGCCTGTTTCAGCACCAGCGAAAAATCGGCCGTCTCCTCACTCTTGCGAAGCTCGCGGCCGATCTCCATCAGGAGCGTGCCGTAGAGCGGCCCGGCCGCACCGCCGACATTCATCACCAGCGTCAGGCCGATCTTTTCCATGGCGTCGGGGAAGGGCAGGCTGGACAGGCTTTCGCCTTCGGCGCTCACTGCCTCGCAGCCGCGCCGCATATTGGTTCCGTGGTCACCATCGCCGATGGCGCGATCGAGCGCGCAGAGATGATCGCTGTTTTCAGCGATCGTCGCGCGGCACACTTCGATTAATCCTGCCAAAAGCACCGGTTCCGCCTGCACTGCCGTCCTCCCTGTCGCCGCGCCTCCCGCGGGCTTTCAAACTCTACTCCGGTCAGGCGAGGCTTGCCACCACGCCGAACGCGCCGGCAACCGCGACGGCACCCGGATCGGCAACGCCCGCCAGAGCCCTTTCGCCGACATAGGAGGCGCGTCCGGCTCTGGCCTTCATCATCGTCTTCGTCGATTCGGCGCCGGCTGCCGCGGCCCTTGCCGCGGCGGCGACATCGCCGGATGCGAGCGCCTGCAGGGCCGGCGACAGCGCATCGACCATCGTCCGGTCGCCGACTGCGGCTCCACCATAGAACGTCATCCTGTCGAGCCCGGCAAGAAGGGCGGCTGATATATCGGCCTTGTCAGCCATCGCCTTTGCCGCGGCGGTGAAGAAGATCGACAGCAGCACGCCACTCGATCCGCCCATGCTGGTGCCGAGGATATCGCCGAGCGAGGCAAGCGTTGCCGCCGGCCGGTCGAGCGGCAGCGTGTCGAGGCGGGCCAGCACGCTGCGGGCGCCCGTCGCCACCGTCGAGCCGGTATCGCCATCGCCGACGCGGCCGTCCAGGCGGTTGAGTTCTGTTTCCTGCGAGATCAGATGCTCACAGAGCGCCGTGATCAGACGCCGGTTGCGGAGATTATCCCCGGCCACTGGCGCGCCGTTCAGTCCGGCTGATGTTCTCGGTGCGGCGATGACCTCGATCTCGTGGCGTTCGACGGCCGGCATCCAGGCATGCGGTTCGACCGCTGCCGTCAGCGCTGCCTCACGCACGGCGTCCAGCCGGATCAGCGACAGCGAGAAGCCGTTCATGTTGAGCGCCGTCATCATCGGCGCCGGGCCGATGATCAGCCGGACGCGGCGGCCAAGCGGCGAGGACAGCACGGCATTGGCGATGACGGTCATTTCGAGCGGCGGCACGGCGCCGAGATTGTTGATCAGGAGGGCATGGTTTCCGCCTTCGAGCAGAGTCGGGGTGAGGCGCGCCACCATGGTGGCGACGATGTCGGCGACCGGCTGCAGCGTGATGCGCTCGACGCCGGGCTCGCCATGGATGCCGAGGCCGAGTTCGCCTTCGTCCTCACCGAGACGATCCTCATGGGCCTGGCCGGGCACGCTGCAGGTGGAGAGCGACATGCCGAGCGAGACGATGTCGCCGGCCGCGGCCGCGGCATGGCTTGCTACCGTCTTCAGGTCCTCGCCTCTTTCGGCGTGATAGCCCGCGATCTTGTGGACGAACAGCGTGCCGGCGACGCCGCGCGGCTGGTTGATGCCAGGGATGGCGATATCGTCGGCGACGATGACCATCTCGACGTCGAAGCCTTCGGCGCGCGCCTTTTCGGCGGCGAGGCCAAAATTCAACCGGTCGCCGGTGTAGTTCTTGACGATCAGCAGGGCACCCTTTTCGCCGGCGACGGCGCGGATCGCCGTCAGCACGGCATCGACGCTTGGCGAGGCAAAGATTTCGCCGGAGACGGCAGCGGTCAGCATGCCCTTGCCGACGAAGCCGGCATGCGAGGGCTCATGGCCGGCGCCGCCGCCGGAGATGATCGCCACCTTCGACTTGTCCCAGTCCGCGCGCAGGATCACCTTGATGTCGGGAAAGCTGTCGAGGCGGGCAAGACGACCCTTGCTGCTCGTCAGAAGCAGACCGTCCAAGGCTTCGGTGACGATGCTTTCCCTGCGGTTGAAGAAGTGTTTCATCGATTGAGACCCGTCTGTTTGTTTTTCATGCCGTCATCATGTCTGTTTGCCGGTCAGGACAGGCGCTGTCCAGCCGCATCGAAATAAAGCGGATCGCGCAGCGTCAGGCTGATCCGGTCGCCCGGCGCGATCGCCAGATATGGATCTGCAAGTGTGACGAGCTTGTGATCCCGCGCGGGCTGCTTGGGATCGGCAACCCTGATGTGCAGATGGTTCTGGTCGCCCAGATGCTCGATCCAGTCGATCTCGGCATTAGCGTCCTTGCCGACAATGATGTCGAGATGCTCCGTGCGCGCGCCGACGGTTTTCGTGCCGGGCGGCGGTGCGCCGCCCGGCAAGAGGTCCGCCGGCAGAAGATTGATGTGCGGCTGGCCGAGACGGGCGGCGACATGCAGGTTGGCGGGATTGCCGTAGATCTCGCGCGGCGTTCCGACCTGCATCAGCCGTCCCTCGGCAACGATGCCGATGCGGTCGGCCATGGTCATGGCTTCCACCTGGTCGTGGGTGACATAGAGCAGCGTCGAACCGAGTTCCTTCTGGATGCGCTTCAGCTCCAGGCGCAGTTCGGCGCGCAGCTTGGCGTCGAGCGAAGACAGCGGCTCGTCCATCAGGTAGATCGCCGGCTTGCGCACAAGAGCCCGGCCGATCGCGACACGCTGCATCTCGCCGCCGGAAAGGCGCGTCGAGCGGTTCTCCAGCTTGTGGTCGATCCGGACCATGCGCGCGACTTCGCGCACGCGCCGGTCGATCTCCTGGGGGCTCAGCTTGCGGACCGGCGCCTTCAGCGGGAAGGCGAGGTTCTCGTAAACCGTCATATGCGGATAGAGCGAATATTGCTGGAAGACGAAGGCGACGTCGCGTTCGGCGGGGGCTTCGGCGGCGACATTGCGGCCGCCGATCTCGATGCCGCCGCTATCGGGCTTTTCGAGGCCGGCGATCAGCCGCAGCGTCGTGGTCTTGCCGGCGCCTGTCGGACCGAGCAGCACGACGAACTCGCCGTCGCGGATCGAAAGATCGAGGTCAGCCAAAGCCTGGGTGTCGCCGAAGCGCTTGGCGAGGTTCCTGAGGACGACATCAGCCATGCCGGGTCTCCTGATAAAGCGAGGATGGCACCGCGCGGCCGGATGTGCAGTCGAAGAGCGCGAGTTTCGCCGGGTTGAATTCGAGGCCGACCCTTTCGCCGATCTGGAAGCTGCGATTGGCGGGAACGCGGGCCTTGATCAGCCCACTCTGTGTTTCCACGGCCACGACCTGGTTAGTGCCGAGATATTCGCTGCCATAGACGGCGCCGCGAAGCGCCGAGGCGTCGCTGAAGCGGATATGCTCCGGCCGCACGCCGAGCGCCAGCTCGCTTTCGGCCATGTCCTTATGGATCTCGGGAACGGCGACATCGACGCCGTCGAGCAGGATGGAACGGTCGCCGTTTTTCAGGCCGGAGGTGAAGCGCATGAAGTTCATCGGCGGCGAGCCGATGAAATCGGCGACATACATGGTCGCGGGCTTGGCATAGATTTCCTGCGGCGTACCGAATTGCTCGATGACCCCATGGTTCATGACGGCGATCTTGTCGGCCATCGCCATCGCTTCATGCTGGTCATGGGTGACGTAGACGGTGGTGGCGTGGATGCGGTTGTGCAGTTCGCGCAGCTCGTGAACCATGATCTCGCGGAACTCGGCGTCCAGCGTGCCGAGCGGCTCGTCCATCAGGAAGCACTTCGGGCGGCGAACGATAGCACGGCCGAGCGCCACGCGTTGCCGGTCGCCGCCGGCAAGGCCGGAGACCGAGCGGTTTAGAATGTGGTCGATCTGCAGCAGGCGCGCGGTCTCCTCGACGCGCTGACGGATTTCGGCCTTGGGCATGCCCTGCGACAGCAGCGGGAAGCCAATGTTCTTGCGCACGTTCATATGCGGGTAGAGCGCGAAGAGCTGGAAGACGAAGGCGATGTCTCGGGCGCTGGCGCGGTTGAAGGTGACGTCCTCGCCATCGAGATAGATCTTGCCACTGCTCGGCAGCTCGAGGCCGGCGATCATGCGAAGCGTCGTGGTCTTGCCGCATCCTGATGGACCGAGAAGCGCCAGGAACTCGCCGTCATGGACGGTGAAGCTCGAATCCTCGACGGCGACGAAGCTGCCGAATTCCTTGCGGAGATTTTCAATCCGGATGCCCGCCATGGTTCACTCCGGGAATTTCGAGACGATGATGAACATGACGGTGCCTATGAGCAGGGTCACCAGCGAATAGGTGTAGAGCACCAGCAGGAAGGGCTGGAACAGCATCAGGAAGCCGAGCCCGATCAGCACGGTGGCGATGGTCTCCATCGGGCCGCGGCGCAGGAAGAACGGCCGTTTCGGGCGGGCAGGGGCTGACGTTTCGATCAGATGGCTCATTTGCGGACGGCTCCGAAGGTGATGCCGCGCAGCAGCTGCTTGCGCAGGAGAATGGTGAAGACGAGGATCGGGATCAGGAAGATCGTCGTGCCGGCGGCGACCGCCGGCCAATCCTGTCCGCCTTCGCCGATGATCGTCGGGATAAAGGGCGGCGCGGTCTGGGCCTCGCCCGAGGTCAGAAGCGCGGCGAAGGCATATTCGTTCCAGGCAAAGATCAGGCAGAAGATCGCGGTCGCGGCGATGCCCGTCGTTGCCTGCGGCAGCACGACCTTGCGGAAGGCCTGCAGTCTCGTATAGCCGTCGATCATCGCCGCTTCCTCGTATTCGCGCGGGATTTCGTCGATGAAACCCTTGAGCAGCCAGACGGCGAGCGAGACGTTGACGGCGGTGTAGAGCAGGATCATGCCCAAGGCCGTGTCCGACAGGCCGAGCTCTCGGTACATCAGGTAGATCGGAATGGCGACGGCGATCGGCGGCATCATCCGCGTCGACAGGATGAAGAACATCAGGTCGTCGGCGAGCGGTATCTTGAAGCGCGAAAAGCCATAGGCGGCGAGCGTGCCGAGGAAGACCGCGAGGAAGGTGGAGCCGAAGGCGATCACCAGTGAATTGACGAAGCGCGGCAGGAAGTTCGACGGGCCGGCGATCACCATGTTGCGCTTGCGCGTCACCTCATCGCAGGTGCCGACCGGCGCCGGCAGCGAGGCGATATAATCAGGCGTCTGCCGCGTGCGTGTCGTGAACAGATTGCAATAGCCCTCGAGCGACGGCGTGAAGACGATCTTCGGGGGGTAGCTGATCGAATCCGGCGGCGACTTGATGCTGGTCAGGAAGATCCAGACGAGCGGGATGAGGGTGATCAGCGCATAGAGAACGACGATGGTGCCGGCGATGCGTTTGCTGGACAAGCTCGGTTCGACGACCGAATGGGCGGAGTTGGCGGCGCTCATCGTTGTTTCACCTTGTTCAATGCCTTGACGTAGATGTTGGCGAGGCCGAATACCGCGACGAACAGGATGATGGCGAAGGCTGAGGCCCGGCCGGTCGCCCAGCTTTCGAAGGCAGCGCGTTTCAGCGTGATCGAAGCGACCTCGGTGACCGAGCCCGGCCCGCCGCCGGTGAGCAGCGTCACCATGTCGAACATCTTGAAATTCTCGATGCCGCGGAAGAGCACCGCGAGCATGATGAAGGGCAGGGCCATCGGCACGGTGATCGACCAGAACTGACGCCACGGGGAAGCGCGGTCGACCTCGGCCGCCTCATAGATATAGTCGGGGATCGAGCGCAGGCCGGCAAGGCAGATCAGCATCACATAGGGCGTCCACATCCAGGTATCGACGATGATGATCGCCCAGGGCGCCAGCGTCACATTGCCTAGCATCTGGATATCCGATGTCGGAATGCCTGTGACCAGCGACACGGCATAGGCGAAGAGGCCGATCTGCGGCTCGTAGAGAAAGCGCCAGAAATTGCCAACGACAGCCGGCGACAGCATCATCGGGATCAGGATGATCGTCGTCCAGAAGGCGTGGCCGCGAAACTTGCGGTCGATCAGATAGGCGAGCGTGAAGCCGATCACCGTCTGCAGCACGATTGTCCAGAAGACGAAATGCGCGGTGGTCTGCATTGCCTGCCAGATGTCGGGGTCGTTCAGAACGCGCTGGTAGTTTCCAAAGCCGACGCCCAGGACCGGCGCATTCGGCCGGTTGGCGCGGTAATTTGTGAAGGAGAGATAGACCGCCCAAAGCAGTGGGAAGATATTGATCGCCAAGAGCAGGGTGATGGCAGGCGCAATAAACAGCCAGGCGATCGCCCTGTCGGAGAGGCCGCGGACGCGCCGGGCGACCGAGGAGGGCGTTGCCCTTGCAGTCACATCGGCTGCCTTCTCGACGATGGAGGATTGGGAAATAGTCAAGTTTTCACCTGGTATTTTTGGGGTACGGGGTCTTTTGGGGTATGAGAGATCTGGCGGCCCGGCTCGTCTGCCGATCCGGGCCGCCATCCTGTCGAGGATGGCGCGCATCAGGGATGCCGCGCGTCAGATCTTGCCGTCGTCCTTGAAGACGTCGCTCCAGTCCTTCACCAGGCCGTCGAGCGCTTCCTTGGAGGTGCCGTTGCCGGCGACCACGTAGTTATGGACGCGCTTTTGCATGGCCTGCAGCAGCGAAGCGTAGCTCGGATCTGCCCAGAAGTCCTTGACGATCGCCATCGAGTCCAGGAAGGCCTGGGCATAGGGCTGGCTCTTGGCAAAGCTCGGCGCGTTGACGACGGAGTTCAGGCAGGAAAAACCGCCGAGTTCCCACCACTTGGCCTGCACGTCGGGCTGTGCGAACCACTTGATGTATTGCAGGGCGGCATCGCGCTTGTCGGAGTAAGAAACCACCGAGATGCCCTGGCCGCCGAGCTGGGCGAAGTGGACCTTTTCAGCCGGATTGGGGAAGAAGCCGATCCTGTCGCCGCCGACCTTCTCGTCCTTGTAGAGGCCGGGCCAGGTGAAGGCGAAGTTCATCTGCATGGCGACTTGGCCGGATTTGAAGGCGTCGGCGGATTCGACCATGTAGACGTTGGAGCTGCCGGGCGGGGTGCAGCAATCATAGAGGGACTTGTAGAATTCGAGGCCCTTGACTGCGTCGTCGGAGTTGACGAAGCCTTCCATGTCATAGGGCTTCTTCGGGTTTTCGTACTGGAAGCCCCAGTCATAGAGGACGTTGGTCACGCCCATGGTGATGCCTTCGGAGCCGCGCTCGGTATAGATCGAGGCGCCGTAGACGGTCTTGCCGTCGATCTCACGCTTCTGGAAGAATTCGGCGATCTGCTTCAGCTCGTCGTAGGTCTTCGGCGCCGCGAGGTCGTGGCCGTATTTCTCCTTGAATTCCTTCTGCAGTTCCGGCTTCTCGAACCAGTCCTTGCGGTAGGTCCAGCCGACGACGTCGCCCATGGCGGGCAGCGCCCAGTAGTTCGGGGTGTTCTTCGGCCATTCCGAGTAACCGACGACCGTCGCCGGCACGAAGTCATCCATCTTGATGCCTTCCTTGTCGAAGAAGTCGTTGAGCTTAACGTAGTGGCCGTTCTCGGCCGAGCCGCCGATCCATTGGCTGTCGCCGATGATGAGGTCGCAGAGCTTGCCATGGGAATTCAGCTCGTTGAGGAAGCGGTCGGCATAACTCGTCCAGGGAACGAATTCGAACTTCATCTGCGTGCCGGTCTTGGCGGTGAAATCCTTCGACAGCTCGACCAGCGCATTGGCGGGGTCCCATGCGGCCCAGCACAGCGTCAGTTCATCGGCTTTGGCGAGATTGGGCAATGCCGACGACATGACGAATGCCGTGGCCAGCCCGAAAAGGGCTTTCGATGTTTTCTGCATAAGTTCCTCCCAGAACCAAGGGCCGGCTCCCCGCCGGCGTCGCATGTTCACCCACTTCAGAGAATGCTCACATGAACTCCTCAATCATCATGTTTAGCAATATGTTTAGTGATATCCATTTTTATAAACATTGCAAGCGCCAATCGTTGCTGCAGTGCGACAGGTGTCGCGCCCCATGGGCGATAGTTTTGGAGCCGATCTTTTCGGCAGATCGCGAAATTTTTTTGGCGAGCGTACCGAAGCAGCGACATCTGGCCTCGCTGTGACATCGATCGCACGATATGGACTGCACGCCGCTCCTCATTTTCCCCGGAGCGGTTCAAGCTTGGCCTCGCTTCGGTGGGGCCTTTTTCTTGAATCCTTTCTTGGGTCGATGCCGCCGGGCACCGGGCCGCATCGGGAATATTCCTAGGCAGTGCGAGATTTAGCCTTTCCGGCCGGATGCAACGGGCGTATTCAGCCAGTGCGCGGCTTTCCATGTCTGCGCTCCCCCGCGCGGCAGATCTTTGATCGGCTTCCTCCCGTTTTCCTGCCGCGTCATCCGGAATTTTCATTGGCAGATCGATGACCACGGCAGAGACGAGCGAGAATGGGCAAGAGGCCGCAGGCGGCCGCCAGGCAAAGATCGTGGCGCTGGTCGTTGCCGTTTCCTTCTTCATGCAGATCCTCGACGGCACGATCGTCACCACCTCGCTGCCGCAGATGGCGGCAAGCTTCGGCGTGCAGCCGGTGTCGATGAGCATCGGCATCACCGTCTACATGCTGACGATGGCCGCCTTCATTCCACTGTCGGGCTGGCTCGGCGATCGGTTCGGCGCACGCCGCATTTTCCTGATGTCGATTGCGGTCTTCACCGGCGCCTCGCTGTTTTGCGGGCTGTCCGGCAGCCTTGCGGAATTCGTGCTGTGGCGCGCCGTCCAGGGCGCGGGCAGCGCGCTGATGACGCCGGTCGGGCGCATCATCGTGCTGAAGAATGCCCGCAAGTCGGAACTCGTCCAGGCGATCGCGCTGATCACCTGGCCGGCACTGACGGCGCCGGTGATCGGCCCGGTGCTCGGCGGCTTCATTACCACCTATGCCAGCTGGCACTGGAACTTCCTCATCAATATCCCGATCGGCATTATCGGCATCGCGCTGGTGCTGCGTTTCGTGCCGGAGCAGCGCGAGACCAATTCCGGCCGGCTGGATCTCGTGGGCTTTGTATTGAGCGCCGCCGGGCTGACCTTCCTGCTCGCCGCCCTCGAACTCTCGGTCAAATGGGACGGCGGGCTTTTGCCCATCATATCCATGCTGGCGGCCGGCATCGTGCTGTCAGTCATGGCGACGCGGCATTTCCTCGCCGTCGACAATCCGCTGCTCGATCTTTCGGCCTTCCGCATCCAGACCTTCTCGATGTCGACGCTGTCGGCGGGCACGGCCTGCCGGATGGCGATCAATGCGACGCCGTTCCTGCTGCCTCTGCTGTTCCAGCTCGGCTTCGGCCTGAGCTCGATTGCCGCCGGCACCTACCTGCTCGTCTATTTCCTCGGCAATTTCAGCATGAAGGCGGTGACGACGCCGCTGCTGCGCTTCTTCGGCTTTCGCACTGTGCTTGGGGTCAACGGGCTGATCGCCGCTCTTTCGATTGTCGGCTGCGGTTTCCTCTCTCCGGAGACGCCGCCGTTTTTCATCCATGCGCTGCTTTTCCTCGCCGGCCTGTCGCGGTCGATGGAATTCACTGCGCTAAATACACTCGCCTTCGCCGACATCGGCCCGGCGCAGCGAAGCTCGGCCTCGACGCTGTCGAGCATGCTGCAGCAGGTATCGATGCTGCTCGGCGTGGCAGTGGCCGCGGCCGTGCTCAACATCGCCTCGGCTTTCAGGGGCGCCGACAATCCCGTCCTTGCCGATTTCCGCTGGGCTTTCGTCGTGGTCGGTGCGATCGGGATCGTCTCGTCGCTGCGCTTTCTGCAATTGCCGGCGGAGGCAGGGGCCGAAGTATCCGGTCATCGGAAATTCCAGAAAATTTAGCTTATCCGCGGAACCAATAGGGCCGCTCGGCGTTTATGCATCTCATTTCAGGTTTTTCGTTTCCCCGTCTCCTTCAGCGGCTTCCATAGGGATCCTCCCCAGCCCAGGGTCATGTTCCAAAAATGCCGGCTTCCCGACATCCTCCTTCCGCGCCGCCTGCGACAAGAGCGAGGGATAACCGCTGTTTACCCCAGGCGGCCAATGCAATACGACATTGCCATGCGGACGACTCGGACGCTTGCGGGCGGTCGTCGCTGCGAGAGAACGCCGGGAGACGGAATGAGCAATTCTAGCGGCGATGCGGATGCCCTGATCCACATCCTCTATATCGACGACGATGAGGGGCTTGCCCTACTGATGCAGAAAAACCTGCGCCGTCGTGGCTTTTCGGTCGAGTGGGCCGAGAGCGACGCTGCCGGCCTTGCAAGACTGGGCGAAGGCGGTATCGACGCCGTCGTGCTCGATCATGTCCTGGCTGGCGAGACCGGCCTCGACATTTTGCCCAGCATCACGGCGATGCCGGATCACCCACCGGTCATCTACGCGACGGGTTCGGACGATACCAGCATCGCGGTCGCCGCGCTGAAGGCCGGCGCCGATGATTACATGCTGAAGGGGATCTCAGCCGATTATTTCGACTTGCTCGCCGCCGCCCTCGAACAGGCGTTGGAGCGAACGCGTTTTCGCCGCGAGACGGCGCAGGCGCAGGAGGTGATCCGCCAGCAGCGCGACCTTGCCGAAATGCTGCTCGCCGAAGTCAATCACCGTATCGCCAACAGCCTTGGCCTCGTCGGCGCGCTGATCCGCATGCAATCCTCGATGACCACCGACCAAGTGGCGATCGACGCGCTGCACGAAACGCAGATGCGCATCAACGCCATCGCCAGCGTGCACCGCCGGCTCTATACTAACCGGCAGGTCGGCTCGGTGCAGGTCGACGAATATCTGAACAGCCTGCTCACCGAACTCGAGACCTCGATGCGCGACGACAAGCGGCCGCACCGCATCGTGCTTACCGCGCAGCCGGTCAATCTGGCGACCGACAAGGTGATCACACTCGGGCTGATCGTCAGCGAACTCGTCACCAATGCCTTCAAATATGCCTATCCGGACAGCGTGCCGGGTGAGATCCGGGTCATCGTCGACCAGACGGACGACGCGTTGCGTGTCATCGTCGAGGATGACGGCGCCGGTTTCGATCCGTCGAGCCCGGCCAGGGGAACCGGCCTCGGCACACGCATTCTGACGGCCATGGCCGCCAGCCTGAAATCGGATTTCGCCTATGACCCCGGCCACGACGGAACCAAGGCGACGCTGGTGTTTTCGTTGCATGAGGGGAAGTAGGAAGTGCAGCGCAGGGTGTTCCGGTAGCCCCCTCATCCGCCCTACGGGCACCTTCTCCCCGAGGGGAGAAGGGGGAATCGAGACGTTGCCGCGAATCTCTTCTCCCCAGCGGGGAGAAGGTGGCGGCAGCCGGATGAGGGGGCTACCGGCACGGTGTTATCCCTTTTTCTACAATAATTTACCGAAACGGCATTAATAAGCCTAACGCTGGGGGAGAGGAAACATGACGACGATCCGTACACCGAAAGAGGTCTATGATTTCTGGTTCGTCAGATGCGGCCGGGAGGTGTGGTTCCGCGCGACGCCTGACCTCGACGCGGAGATCAGCACGATCTTTCGCGATACCCATCTGGCCCTTGCCGCGGATGTTGGCGCCGAATGGCGGGCGGATGCGGAGAGCCGGCTGGCGGCTGTGATCGTGCTCGACCAGTTTCCCCGCAACATCTATCGCGGCACGGCGCTTGCCGTCGCGACCGATGGGCTGGCGCTTCGGGAAGCCAAGCTCGCGCTGGCATCCGGCGCCGATCAGGCGGTCGAAGCCGCGTGCCGCACCTTTTTCTATATGCCCTTCGAACATGCCGAGGACCTTGGCGAACAGGAGCGATCGGTGGAACTGTTCACCGCGCTTGGCGATGAAGAATATCGCGATTATGCGATCCGCCACCGCGACGTGATCGCCGCCTACGGCCGCTTTCCGCACCGCAATGCCATGCTCGGACGCGAGTCGACGGCTGAGGAATGCGACTATCTCACCCGGCCCGATGCCGGTTTCTGAGGGTTTCCAGGGAGCTTCTGCCTTTCTGTCGCCTTTCTTTACTAAGACAAGCTGGCATTCTATTCCGACGACAACCTTTCCCGGAGGCGCTTTTGCGGCTGAGACCGATCCTGCTTCGCACCATTCTTTTGCTGACGCTGGCGGTCGCCGGCGCGCATTTCAAGGGTGCTGCGGCTTTCGCGCAGGAGCCGCAGGCACCGGCGGCCGCGCAGGCGCCGCTTGTCGATAGCTCGCTCGATCAGGCGACGAAGGAGATTGACAAGGCGAAGGTCCAGCTGACCGCGCTTCAGGACGGCGTCAAGCAGAATGCCGACAATGACGATGCCCTGGTCGGGCTTGCGACCAAGGCCGACGAACTCAGCCGCGCCGTCATCACCATATCGGTCAATCTCAGGCCGCGTTTCGACCAGATCAAGAACCGGCTTGCCGAGCTCGGCGATCCGCCGAAGGACGGGCAGCCGCCTGAAGCCGAGATCGTCACCCAGGAGCGCAACGCGCTCGCCGCCGAACGCGCGCAGATCAACGCGCTGACGGGCGACGCCGAAAACCTGTCGATCACGGTAACGAAGCTCGTCAACGAGATCACCGAGATGCGGCGGCGGCTGTTTGCCGATACGCTGCTCAGGCGCACCGAGATTTCAGTCTCGGTGCTCGACGATGCCGGCAGCGCCTTCGTGCATGAGGCCCGCGAATTCTCGCAGGCCCTGTCGAGCTGGGCTGCTTTCGTCTGGAAATTCAAGCGTTTCCCGATGTTTGCCGCGATCTTCCTGTCGCTCGCCTCGGCGCTGATCCTGCTCTCCGGCAGTTACCGGCTGTTCGGCTCGTATCTGCGCCGCGACGAAGCAGTGGAGAACCCGTCCTATATCGGGCGGCTGTCGATCGCCTTCTGGTCGACGTTGATCCGCACGCTGGCGCTCTCGGTGCTGCTCGTCACCTCCTTCTTTTTCCTCAACGGGTTCAATGTGCTGCGGCCCGACATCGCACCTGTCATCGGCGCCCTGTTCGGGGCGATCGGGCTTGTCTATTTCGTCGGCCGCTTCGTCAACGCCATCTTCGCGCCGAACGAACCGCATTGGCGGCTCGTTCGGCTTTCCAATCGCGGCGCGCGCTCGATCGGCTATTGCCTGCTGGCGATGGCGATCGTCAACGCGCTCGATTATCTGTTCGGTACGATCGGCGAGGCGATGGGCTCGCCGCTGGTGCTGACCGTGGTCAGGAGCCTGATCGCGGCGCTGATCATCGGCCTGATCCTGATCGCGGCGTCCTTCGGCAAGCCGATGCTGGCGAAGAACGGCGATCCCGATGCACCGGGAAGGCATTGGCCGCGCGGCATGGCGATCACCTTGCGGGTCCTCGGCGCCGGTCTCATCCTCACCGCGCTGACGGGGTATGTCGGGCTCGCGCGCTTCGTCGCCACGCAGCTCATCATCACCGGTGCGGTCGTCGTCACCATGTATGTCGGCCTGCTCTCCGGCAAGGCGATATCCAGGCAGGAAAGCTTCGGCGATACTTTCTTCGCGCGCTTCCTGACACGCCGCTTCAAGCTCGGGCCGGTGGCGATCGACCAGGCCGGGCTGGTCGTCGGCCTTGCCATCTATGCGGTGGCGCTTCTCGTCGGCATCCCGCTGATCCTGCTGCTCTGGGGTTTCCACGTGCAGGACCTGCAGCTTCTCGCCTACCGGCTGTTCACCGAGGTCAGGCTTGGCGGCATCAGCATCTCGCTGCTCGGCATCTGCACCGGCATTCTGCTGTTTGCCGGCGTCTACCTGCTGACGCGCTGGCTGCAGCGCTGGCTCGACGGCAATGTGATGGCCAGAAGCCATGTCGATCTTGGCGTACGCAATTCGGTCAAGACCGGCATCGGCTATCTCGGCGTCGGCATCGCGGCGATCATCGGTGTTTCGGCGGCCGGCATCGATCTGTCGAGCTTCGCGCTCGTTGCCTCCGCACTTTCGGTTGGTATCGGTTTCGGCCTGCAGAACATCGTCTCCAACTTCGTCTCCGGCCTGATCCTGCTCGTCGAACGGCCGTTCAAGGTCGGCGACCATGTCGTATCAGGCACGGCCGAAGGCATCGTCAAACGCATTTCGGTGCGCGCCACCGAGATCGAGACCTTCCGCAAGCAGTCGATCATCGTGCCGAATTCGGAGTTGATCAACGGCCTCGTCGGCAACTGGACGCACCGCAACAAGATCGGCCGCTCGGAAATTCCGGTTTCCGTCGCCTACAACGCCGATCCGCAGCAGGTGATGGACATCCTGCTGGAACTGACGGCCAAGATACCGCTCGTCATGCGCAATCCGGAGCCGCATGTCGAATTCCTGCGCTTCGGGCCCTATTCGCTGGATTTCGAGCTGCGTTTCTTCCTCGCCGATATGGGTGACGGCATGGCGGTGCGCAACAATCTCAGGATCGAGATCCTTAAGCGCTTCAAGGCCGAGGGCATCGAGATCCCGCTGCCACAGACCGATCTTACCATCCATCGAGAGGCTCGTCCCGCGCTTGCGGATGCGGGCAGGGATCAAGCCAACGAGCAGGAAAACGCGGCGGACACGCCCATGGAGGAGGAAGAGCAGCCGGTGCGGCAATTGCGCAGCAAGACGGCAGAAGTCAATCGGAAAGGCTGAACGGGTCATTCAGCCATCATTCACAGCTATATGTGCATGATCTCCACTATCGGGATCGCTGCCGGGGGCAGCACCGATCGTTCGAGGGGAGGGCGCGCCAGCGCCGCCGCACATGATGGCAAGATTTGCCGCCGTTCTGCTTGTCCCGCTGCTTGCCGCACCCGCGGCTGAAGCGGCATCCATCACCAACACCGACCCAGCCGCCGTCGTGCTCGTCATCACCGAGAGCGGCCAGCGCGTCGAGGTCGTGGTCGATGCCGGCGCTTCGGAAAACCTCTGTGCTTCTGGCTGCTTCATGACAACGCCCGACGGCGACCGCATCGGGCTCGACGGCGGCGAGACGATCGACATCGTCAAGGGCTCGGCCGTCTTCAAGTAGCGCCTGTCCCGATGAATGCGCTCAAGCCTCTCGGGGATTGGCAACAGTTTCCGGCCGGGCAACCGGGCGCGTCAGCCACATGATGGCCAAGAATGCGGCAACGGCGACGGTGCTGAGCAAAGCAGCGATCGACAGCGACCACGATACGCCCATATTGCCCATCAGGAAGGCGAGCGCGAACGGCGCCATCGAGGAGACGACGAGACGGACCGACATGATCTGTCCTTGCCGCCGGCCGTAGCCATCGCTTCCGAAGAGCGCGAGCGGCAAGGTTCCGTAGACGATGCTGTTAAGGCCCGAGCCGAGACCGAAGACGACGGCAAAGAGTAGCGCGCCGGGCACCGAGGGTGCCGTGGCGATGAGGATGACAAGGGCTGTCGGCAGCAGGATGGCGCAGATGATCGCCAGCATCACTTGCGACAAGCTCTCGCCAAAGACCATGTTGATGAGGCGGCTCAGCACCTGTGACGGACCGAAGAGCGTTCCGACCACCACTGCCATGGCGCCGAGGCCGAGTGCCGACATTACGGGCACCATGTGAACCAGAAGCGCCGAGTTCACAAAGCTCTCCAGAGCAAAGCCCGTCACCATCAGGATAAAGGCCGGCCTGCGCAACGACGGAGGTAGGCTCGGCTCGACGCGTTTTGCGACCCCCTCTCCGGTCCGTCTCCTGGTTTGGCTGACGCCACGGGAGAGCCAGGCATGAATGGGAAGGCAGACCACGAGATTGAGCGCGGCGAAGATCAGATAGACTTCCTGCCATGAGAGATGCGCATGCAGCGCCGTGGTAATCGGCCAGAAAATGGTCGAGGCGAAGCCGGCGATTAGGGTCAGATAAGTGATGCTGCGCTGAGCGACCTGCGGCCTGATCTGCACGAGCAGAGCGAAGGCTGCGCCATATTGCACCAGGTTCGAGGCGATCTCGATGCCGATCAATGCCGCGACGAAAGCGATCTTTCCCGGCGCGAAGGCGCAGGCGACGAGGGCGGCGGCGGCAATCGCCGAGCCCGAAGTCATGATCCTGCCTGCGCCGAAGCGATCGATCCACGTGCCCATGAGAGGTGCGGCCAGGCCGCCGATCAGAAGGGCCGCGGAGAGCGCGCCGAAGATCCATTCCGATGACCAGCCTAGATCACGAGCCATGTCGGGGGCGAGGATGCTGAAGCTGTAATAGAGCGATCCATATCCGATGATCTGCGTCAGTCCGAGCGCGGCAATGGCCGCTACTGGCGGTCGTTCGGTGCTGACGATTGTCATAGGGATCTGAGGCTCACGCGCTGTTCAAGCTTTTCGACTTCTTCCTTCCGCTCGCTGTAGCGGTCGGTCAGATAGTTCGAGGCATCACGGGTCAGCAGCGTGAACTTCACCAATTCCTCGCAGACGTCGACGACGCGGTCGTAATAGGACGAGGGTTTCATACGGCCGTCCGCGTCGAATTCCTGGAAAGCTTTGGCAACCGAGGACTGATTGGGAATTGCGATCATCCGCATCCACCGTCCAAGGATGCGGAGCTGGCTTACCGCATTAAAGGACTGGGAGCCGCCGGAGACCTGCATCACCGCCAGCGTCTTGCCTTGCGTCGGCCGGACGGATCCCACCGACAATGGAATCCAGTCGATCTGCGCTTTCATGATGCCGGTCATCGCGCCATGACGTTCTGGGCTGACCCACACCTGGCCTTCAGACCATGCCGACCATTCGCGCAACTCCTGAACTTTTGGGTCGTTCGCCGGCGCCGCATCAGGCAGCGGCAGACCTTCGGGATTGAAGATGCGCACTTCGCAGCCGAAATATTCGAGCATCCGTGCCGCCTCCTGTGCGAGGAAGCGGCTGTAGGACACTGTTCGCAGCGAGCCATAAAGGATGAGGATGCGCGGCTTGTGCGTTGAGAACGCCGGTCTGAGCGCATCCATATCAGGTTGACGCAGATGCATCGGCGATACGGCAGGCAGATCAGACAATGCGCTTGCCTCCGGCATCGAGCACTTTCTCGCCGTCTTCCTTGGTGAAGGCGCCCTGATGCGTTTCCGGTAGGATTTCGAGGACGACTTCGGAAGGCCGAGCAAGGCGCGTGCCGATCGGGGTGATGACGAATGGGCGATTGATCAGGATCGGGTCTTTCAGCATCGCATCGAGCAGTTGCTCGTCGGTAAGATCCGGGTTGTCGAGGCCGAGCTCCGCATAGGGCGTGCCCTTTTCGCGGATCGCTTCGCGAACGCTCAAACCTGCATCCGCAATCACCTTGATCAGCTGCTCGCGCGACGGCGGGTTTTTCAGATATTCGATCACGTTGGGCTCAATGCCGGCGTTCTGGATCATCGCCAGCGTGTTACGCGAGGTGCCGCATTCAGGGTTGTGATAGATCGTAGCATCTATAGTCATAAGGCGGATTCCGTCTTGGTGAGGTTTTCAGGATTTCGGGCTTCCATCAGCAGCCATCCCGCAAGCATCAGCGCCAGCAAGGCGCCGATGACCTCAGCGGCGATAAAACCCGGTAGATCGATTGGGCGGATGCCGGAAAAGGTGTGCGTCAGCGATCGAGCAATCGCGACGGCGGGATTGGCAAAGGAGGTGGAGGCGGTGAACCAGTAGGCGGCGGTGATATAAAGGCCGACCAGCCATGCCACGGCATCGGCGCGAAAGCGCACACCGGCGAAGATGACGAAGACGAGGCCGAAGGTTGCAGTCACTTCAGAGAGCCATTGCGCGCCGCCGGTGCGCACGGTTTCCGATGCCTGCAGCAGAGGAAGGTCGAACATCGTATGGGCGAGCATCGTTCCGGCAATGCCGCCGGCGATCTGCGCGGCGATATAGGCGAGAACGGAAGAGACAGGTAGTTCGCGCCGGAGCGCAAACACCAGCGACACGACCGGATTGAAATGTGCCCCGGAAATCGGGCCTAAGATCGTGATGAGGACGACGAGGATTGCCCCCGTTGCCAGCGTATTGCCGAGCAGCGCAAGCGCGGTATCGTCCGTCAAGCTATCCGCCATGATGCCGGAGCCGACGACGGTTGCCACGAGCAACAGCGTGCCGAGCGCTTCGGCGACCATTCGTCGAGACAGCGGGAACACCGGCGCGCTCATGCCGGCAGGCTCCGGACCATCAGGGCGGCCGATGCCGGACACAGGCTCGCTGCCTGCCTCGTCGTCAGGATCTCGGTTGGCGCTTCATCGCGGGGGATCGGACGAAAGCCAAGCGATTGAAAGAAGGGGGCGGCTGTTTCTGTCAACAGATAGGCTGCAGTTGCGCCTTCCCTTTGCGCCTGATCGAGCAGGCCAAGGGTGATCGCATGGCCGAAGCCAAAGCCTTGCTGATCGGACAGCACGACAATGGAACGCAGGAGTGCGGTCTCGCCATGAAGCTCCAGCCCGCCGAAGCCGACAGTTTGGCCGCCACGCGAAAACCGATAGAAGCTTCGGCCGGCGTCTGTGAGGTCATCGACCGGAAGTCCGGCGCCTGCGAGCGCGACGCGAAGGCTGTCGTCGTGCCCCACCAAGGCCTGTTGGTTCAAATCCAAACTCATCAGCTCGCCTTTGGCTGTTTGATGCTGGCGCCTTCCATCGTGCCGATCTGGCGCAGGTGCGATTCCAGGGCGAGCTTGTCGATCGAGGAAAGAGGCAGGCTCAAAAAGGCACTGATTCGGTTTTTCAGGAAGCGGGCGGCCTGTGCGAAAGCACGGCCCTTGTCGACTTCGCTGCCCTCGACGGCAGCGGGATCCTCGACGCCCCAATGAGCGGTCATCGGGTGACCGATCCAGACCGGGCAGGCCTCGCCGGCAGCGCTGTCGCAGACAGTAAAAATGAAGTCCATCTCCGGAGCGCCCGGCTCGGCGAACTCGTCCCAGCTCTTCGAGCGGAAGCCGCTTGTTGGATAGCCCTGCGCCGCAAGCTCCTTCAGCGCATAGGGATTAACCCCGCCCTTCGGCTGACTGCCGGCTGAATAAGCCTTGAATCGACCCTTGCCTTCGGTCTCCAGAATGGATTCAGCCAGGATCGAGCGGGCAGAATTGCCCGTGCAGAGAAAGAGCACATTGTAAACGCGGTCAGTGGTCATTGCAGTTTCTCCTCCATTTTAGGGGCGCAGCAGGCCGCAACCTCCGCGGCAGGTGCGCAGATTTCCGGGTGTCCGGAACAGCAATCTTCCATCAGGAAGCGAACCAAGCCGCCAAGCGCTTCGTAGTTCGCGGTGTAAATGATCGACCGCGATTCACGCTGCTGTGCGATCAGCCCGGACCGTTCCAGCTCCTTCAGATGGAAGGAGATATTGGATGGCGAAACCTCCGCCTTCTCAGCGATCGCGCCTGCCGCCATGCCATCAGGGCCGGAAACTACAAGCATGCGGACGATCTGAAGACGGGTTTCCTGGGAGAGCGCGCCGAATGCATTGAGGGCTTGACGTTGATCCATATTTCAATAATCCTTGAAACGTTGAAATTAGGATTAGCGTAAGTGAACGTCATCGACAACAGCAAAATTCAAGAGAACGACATCGATCTCGGCCTGCTGCTCAGTGTGCTTGCCGGCGCCAAGGCTTCTCCGCTGATTTTCTATTATGACGGCAAGGCGGTGAAACCCGGCTATCATGTCACCGAGGTCAAGGCCGGCCAATTCTCAGGCCTGGATTGCGGTGCCAATCCCGAAGCGTGGGCGGAAATCTTCATCCAGCTCTGGGATATCGAGGAAGGCGACCGCACGCATATGCCGGCCGGCAAGTTCCATTCCATCATCCGCAAAGTGACGGAGCATGTGCAACTAGACCGCTCGGCGAAGCTCACCTTCGAAGTCAGCGACGGCGTGCGGCCGATGCAGCTCTATTGCGCGGCGATGCCGGTTCTCAGTGCGGGCGCCGTCCATGTTACGCTTTCGCCGCGACCGGCAAGCTGCAAGCCGCGCGACCGCTGGCTGGCAGAGGAAACCAGCAAGGCGGCGGCCTGCTGTGCGCCGCAAGCGGCAACGAGTGGATGCTGCGCGTAAGGACACATAAGATCGGGTGCCGGCGAGAATGCCTGCACGGCGTGGTCAATCAGCCCGGTATCGGTGAGACACCGTCCGATCGCGCCGAATTGCTGCGGGCGATCGAGACACATTTCCTGTGCGCGCTGGGTTTGCCGTCAGGCATTGATTGAGGGCTGGGCATCCCACGATCTGAGCACCCGCATCGCTCGAAGCGTCACCCATCGCGAGGGCTTGCCTTCCTCGTCATCGACCTCGAACCACACCCGACCGGCAGGGCTCTCGTCGGGCTGCCAGGGGCTTCCTCCAATCTCATTCGGCAGCCTGCAGTTCACCCGATTGACCGTCGCCGGCAGCAGCGCTTTCCGAAGCGGCTGGCAGTCGCCACCCCTTGACCAATCCGTAGACGGCCGGAATGACGATCAGCGTCAGCAGCGTCGAAGACACCATGCCGCCGATCATCGGCACGGCGATGCGCTGCATGATCTCCGATCCGGTTCCAGTTCGCCAGAGGATCGGAACGAGACCTGCCATGATGGCGACGACGGTCATCATCTTCGGTCGAACGCGCTCGACCGCGCCGACCATGATCGCTCTGTTAAGGTCCAACTTCGAGAAGGCGCGGCGTTCCTTTTCGCAGGCCTCTCGCTGCTCCTTCAGGGCGTGGTCGAGATAGATCAGCATGATTACGCCCGTCTCCGCCGCAACGCCCGCGAGCGCGATAAAGCCGACGGCGACCGCCACCGAGGCGTTGAAGCCCAGCCACCACATCAGCCAGATGCCGCCAACGAGCGCGAATGGCAAGGACAGCATGACGATCATCGTTTCCGTCAGCGCCTTGAAGTTGAGATAGAGCAGCAGGAAGATCAGCGCCAGCGTCAGCGGGACGACAACGGCGAGCCGCGCCTTGGCCCGTTGAAGGTACTCAAACTGACCGCTCCAGGCGACCGAGTAGCCGAGCGGCATCGTCACCTTCTCGGCGACGGTCTGCTGAGCCTCCGCGACATAGCCGCCGAGATCGCGGTTGGTGATGTCGACGTAGATGTAGACGGCGAGCTGACCGTTCTCCGTACGAATGGTCGTCGCGCCGCGGGTCAGCTTGACGTCGGCCACTTCACCGAGAGGCACCGTTCCTCCGCCCGGTAGCGATATCAGCACATCCCTGGCGATAGACTGCGGATCGCTTCGGGACGCCCGTGGATATCGTATGGCCACGCCATAACGCTCGCGGCCTTCGACGGTCGATGTCACAACCTCGGATCCGAGCGCCATGCCGACGACGTCCTGAATGTCGTTGATGGTCAGCCCGTAGCGGCCGAGCGCCGTCCTGTCCGGGACGATGTCGAGATAGTAGCCGCCGATCACGCGCTCCGCATATGCGCTCGACGTTCCGGGGATCGTTTTCAGCACGGTCTCGATCTGCCGGGCGACCTTCTCCATTTCACCGAGATCGGTGCCGTAGACCTTGACGCCGACCGGCGTCCTGATCCCGGTAGACAGCATGTCGATGCGGGCGCGGATCGGCATCGTCCAGGCATTGGAGACGCCGGGAAATTGCAGAGCAGCGTCCATCTGCTGCTTCAGGCTTTCGGTGGTGACCCCCGGCCGCCATTCCGACTTCGGCTTTAGCGTGATGATCGTCTCGAACATTTCCGTGGGGGCCGGGTCGGTGGCGGTCAGTGCACGACCCGCTTTGCCGAAGACGCTCTGGACTTCGGGGAAGGACTTGATGATCCGGTCCTGCGTCTGCATCAGCTCGGCCGCCTTGGTGACGGAGATGCCGGGCAGGGTCGTCGGCATGTACATCAGCGTGCCCTCGTCGAGATTGGGCATGAACTCGCTGCCGATGTGTTGCACGGGCCAGACGGAGACCGAAAGGATTGCAAGGGCCGCAAGGATGGTCAGCGTCTTCACCCGCAGTACGCCCGAGATGACGGGGCGGTAGATCCAGATCAGGAACCTGTTCAACGGGTTCTTGTGCTCGGGGACGATACGGCCACGGACGCAGAGAACCATCAATGCCGGCACCAGCGTCACCGACAGCAGTGCTGCCGCCGCCATCGCAAAGGTTTTGGTGAAGGCGAGCGGACCGAAGAGGCGTCCCTCCTGCGATTCTAGTGTGAAGATCGGCAGGAACGAGACGGTGATGATCAGCAGGCTGAAGAACAGCGCCGGACCGACTTCGCTCGCCGCCTCGACGAGGATTTCTACGCGTGGCTTGTCGGGCGGCGCGCGTTCGAGATGCTTGTGGGCGTTCTCAATCATCACGATCGCCGCATCGATCATCGCGCCGATGGCGATGGCGATGCCGCCAAGGCTCATGATGTTCGCCCCGAGTGCGAGCATCCGCATGGCGATGAAGGCGATCAGGATGCCGACAAGCAACATGATGATGGCAACCAGCGCACTGCGCACGTGGAGAAGAAAGGCGATTGTCACCAGCGCCACGACGATCGATTCCTCGATCAGCGTCCCTTTCAGGGTCTCGATGGCGGACTCGATCAAGGTCGAGCGGTCGTAGACCGGAACGATCTCGGTGCCATCAGGAAGGCCGCCCTTGACGGAATCCAGGCTCTTCTTGGCGTTGTCGATGACCGTCAAAGCGTTGGCCCCGAACCGCTGCAGGACGATGCCGCTTGCGACCTCGCCTTCGCCGTTCAATTCGGTGATGCCGCGCCTTTCGTCCGGAACGAGTTCCACCCTGGCGACGTCGCTGAGCTTCAGCGGCACGCCGTTCTGGCTCTTCAGCACGATGCTCTCGATGTCGGGTATACCCTTCAGATAGCCGCGCCCGCGCACCATGAACTCGAACTCGGAGAGTTCGACGGTACGGCCGCCGACGTCCGTGTTGCTTGCGCGCACCGCATTGGCGATGTCGTCGAGCGAAACGCCCTGCGCCTTCAGCCTGGCCGGATCGACGACGATCGAATACTGCTTCACGAAGCCGCCGACGCTCGCGACCTCCGAGACGCCTTCGGATTTCGAGACCGCGAAGCGCACCATCCAGTCCTGCAGCGATCGCAGTTCGGCGAGCGACAGCTCCTTGGCGACGACTGCGTACTGGTAGACCCAGCCGACTCCTGTCGCGTCTGGGCCGAGCGTCGGGGCGACGCCCTGCGGCAGACGGCTCTGGGCGGCGTTCAAATATTCCAGCACGCGGCTGCGTGCCCAATAAGGATCGGTGCCGTCGTCGAAGATGACGTAGACGAAGGAAACGCCGAAGAAGGAGAAGCCCCTGACGACCTTCGACTTCGGCACTGTCAGCATCGACGTCGTCAGCGGATAGGTCACCTGGTCCTCGACAACCTGCGGGGCCTGGCCGGGATATTCGGTATAGACGATGACCTGGATATCGGAGAGATCGGGAATGGCGTCGAGCGGCAGGGACCGCAGGGCGTAGACGCCGCCTGCGACGGCGAGTGCTGCGCCGACAAAGATCAGGACGAGATTGTGGGCGGACCACGAGATGACGCGAGAGATCACGGCTTGGCCTCCTCTTGCGTCATGGCGCTGAGCGCCGAGCTGAGATTGCTTTCGGCGTCGAGCAGGAAATTGCCGGCCACGACCACCTTGTCGCCGACGGCCACGCCCTTGGTGATTTCTGTCTGGTTCTCGCCCCGGACTCCGAGCGTCACGTCCTTCGGCTCGAATTGACCATCGCCTTTGTCGATGAACACGACCCGGCGATCGCCTGTATCGATGACGGCGCTGTTGGGGACGGCAATGACAGGTTTTGGTGCTCCGGCCTGGATCTCGACGTTGGCATACATGTTGGCCAGCAGTACGCCGTCCGGATTGGGAAGCTCGATGCGGACCTTCGTCGTTCGCGTCTGTATGTCGACGTCGGGATAGATCAGGTCGACGACACCCTTGAACGTCCGGCCGGGAAGACTTCTGACCGTTACGTTCACCTCGGCTCCGCTGCGGACCGATGCCAGATCATATTCCGGCACGCCTGATATCACCCAGACGTTGGAGGTATCGGCGATGCGGAACAGCACGTCGCCGGGTTTGGCCATCATGCCTGCCGTCGCCATGCGTTCGAGGACGACCCCATCGCGCGGCGCGACATATCCGATGCTGGCCGGCACCTGCCGGCTCCGCGCGATCGTATCGATCGCCTCCTGGGGAACGCCGAGGTTTTTCAGGCGCAGAGCGGAGCCTACATCTCCGTTCCCGCGGCCGTCATTTCTCCCGGCCGCGTATTCGGAGGCGGCGGTGGCGATGTCCTTCGAATAGAAGCTGAAGAGGTTCTGGCCTTTCCTTATGCGGTCACCGGTGGTGACATTGGCGACGTCGTCGACGAACGAATCCGTCCGCATCGAGATGACGCTGACGAGCCGCTCGTCGAGGACAATGGTGCCAGGCACCTCGATCTTCCTGACGATGCTGGCCATCTCGGCGGTCGCGGTCTTGACGCCCGTGCGCTGCAGTTTGCCGAGCGAGACCTTGACGGTCGAGGCGTCGCCCTGATCACCCTCGTAGACCGGGATATAGTCCATGCCCATCGAGTCCTTTTTCGGCACCTTCGACGTGTCGGGCAGGCCCATCGGGTTTCGATAGTAGAGAAGTTTTCCTGTCGCCGGCGCGGTTGCTGACGATGTCGTGGTCGTTTCCGTTTCGACCGGTTTTGGTGCTGCGGCGTCGGCGAAGCTCACATCCTCATTCGCATGCACGGCGACGAATGGCCGGCCATCCTCTGTGTTCTTCGGCGTCGCAGAGAATTGCGGGAGGCCGTCAGGATGGCGATAGTAAATGATCGCGCCGGTTGGCACGGCCAAGGAAGCTGCCGGCGTAGCGAGCGCCGTTTCGGCGAAGGAAAGGCCGAGCTGTGCGCCAAGATCTTTCGTGCCAGCCCAATAGCCTCCCCCGCCGACCAATACGGCAAGGGAGAGCGTGGCCGCCACACGCGCTGGCGTGTTCACGGCGCTGCCTTGAGGACGAGTTCGCCCTCGATGGTGTCCGGCTCGCCCTGGACTTTGGCGGCAAGCTTGAAGCGCCAGCCACCCGCCATGGTAAAGTCCGCCTTGAAGGCATAGATACCGGGTTCCGTGGAGGCGGTGGCCTCGACGGGTGTCGTCATCATTTCCATGCCCGCGGGAGCCATGTCCATGCGGGTGGTGAAGATGACCGCGTCGGGAACGGGCTTGCCCGTGCGCTTGTCAACGAGGCGGACGGAGACCGGCGATCCCTGGCCCTGCTTGACGTCGGTCGAAACCGGCTGGAATTCGTAGTCCTGTGGCGCGGCGAAGGAGGCTGTGGCGGAACCGACAATCAGCACGCCGGCGAGGAGCATCGCTCCCGCGGAAAAGGTGGTCTTGTTCATGATATTTGATCTCATTGGGATAGGCGCTCAGACCGCATCCTCAGTCATGAATTGATTGCCGCAGGTCCCTGAAAGATGCGCGAAGCATCCGCCGTGAACCGTAGACGTGTTTCAGGAATGACTTGAGATCAAGCTTTCGGAGGTCGGGCCGGAGGCTCGACATAGGCGGGCGTCAGTTGCGACGCCAGAACGAGGTCATAGCGATGGGACAGCCAGGAGATCGCAAATGACCAGCCGTGGACGTCGGGCGCGTTGGCGAAGATCGAGGTCGTGCAGACCAATGCCAGCGGGCAGCCCTTTGCGCAGTCCGGCTTGACGGACTGCTGTTCGGGGCAGCACGGCATCTGCTCCGCCATCTGCATGCCGGCCATCGTGGCGCTCATGCCATCGGTCATCGCCGGATCAGAAGAGGCCATTGCACTGCTCGCCAACCCGATGCTCATCGGACCGATAACGATCGCGAGCATAGCGATGGCAAGCAACAGACGATGGACGGCCCGCAGGAAATTCATGGGCGGAATACTGGCATGCCGGTTCCGGAATTGGAAGCAGGCTCACGGAGATGTGTTGCAGGCGTCGAGACGGCCTGGGGGCTGGGCATCCCACCATCGGAGCACCCGCATCGCCCGGAGCGTCACCCACCGCGAGGGCTTGCCTTGCCCGTCATCGACCTCGAACCACACCCGACCGGCAGGGCTGTCGTCGAGCGGCCAACGGCCGTCCTGCAAGCGCCGGGGAAGAAGGTGGTCGATCGCCTCGCCGAGGCGCCGATCGGGGTCGGCGCCGGTCAGGATCGCGCTGGCGCGGAAATAATCGAGCGCGCGCAAAATGTCGTAGCGCCAGCGGTTCGGATGCAGGAGGCGCAGGAAGCGCTCGTCGGCCGGCTCGCCGGTGCCAAGGCGGCGGAAGAGGTTGCGGGCCAGCAGGAATTCCTCGCCGGTCCTGCGCGCCTCTCGAGACCGATGCGTGCCGCCGGTCGATCTCTCGTATTCCAACAATCCTTCCAGCACGTTGATGGTGCTGGCGAAGGAGGAGCGGACAGAGCCGCGAGCCCGCTCGCAGTTCCAGCCGCCGTCGTCGAGGCGCTCGCCGATGAGCCTTTCTACGATGGGCGAGATGTCGACGCCGAAATAGGCGCCGTCGGCAACGGTGCGGCCGTTGATGCACTCCTCGACTTCGCCTTCCCAATAGGGCTGGCCGCCTTCTTCCCAACGGGCGTTGGCGCCGACCAGTTTGACGGTGCGCCTGGCGCCGCCGCAGGCGGGATCGAGACCGAACTCGCGCAATTGCGACAGCGAGAAGGTCGTGGCCGTCCACGGCTGGCCACGCTCCTTCCACTCGTGCGGGTCGAAACCGGCGGGCAGGAAGGCGCCGCCTGCCCATTGCCCGTCCTCGTCCTGACAGGAGAGCAGCCTGGCGCCCCAGCCCTCGGTCTCGACTTTGGCCCGCTCAGCCATCCATTCCCGCTCGGGGCCGTCGAGCAGGTCGCGCATCACCTGCCATCGGATCGAGGGGTCGGAGTCGAGAAGCCATTCGATCACCGGGTCGGATTGGATCATGGGCGAACCTGTCGGCGGGTCGGGGTCGATGGCTTGTTTATAATCGCTTCGGCCGAGCGGTGCCAGCCAGATGGGCTGGTCGGCGGCGCCACCAATAGCGCCTTCGGCTTCCGCAGCAACCGCTCGCTGGCGCTTGCCATGCTGCGGCCGGATTGCGCCAGGGAAGGCATGAAACCGAAGATCAAAACGTCGGTTCGACCTATAATGCGACGGTTGTCGGCGAAAGCCCGTGCGACGCCGAGAATGCGGCGCTTCCCGCCCGATTTCTTAATCATATCTGCAAAGAAATCGGAGGCGGCCACATCGGGCCGCGTCTTCGTATATATCGAAACGCGCCGATTAATAATTATTCAAATCAATCGATGTATCGGTTTGATCCGGGGACAGATTTTACATCAAAGGTTTGCTATGGCGTTTCTAGGTATTTCAGGGATGCAATATTCCGGGGAAATGTTTGCGGGTGCGCGTATTCTTGTCGCGGAAGATTCCAACGTATTCACTTCGATGATCAGCAAACGTCTCAAAGAGCTGTTCGATATCGATGTCGAGATCTGCCGCAGCTTCGAAGATCTGCAGGTTTCCTACGACAAGTCTTCCGATCCGATCACGCTGGCGATCTCGAACATCAACCTGCCCGGCGCCGAAAACGGCGAAGCGCTCGAATATCTGGTCGATCTCTCCATACCCACAATCGTTTTCACCGGCACCTTCCATGAAAACATGCGCGACAAGCTGATGGCCAAGGATATCGTCGACTATATCCTCAAGGACAACATCTTCGCCGTCGACCTGCTGGCGGAATCGATCTGCCGCTTCCTCACCAATCATCGCCACCACGTGCTGATCGTCGACGATAGCGCGACTGCGCGCGCTCTGCTGTCGAGCCGGCTGAAGCGCTACAATTTCCGTGTCAGCGTCTCCGAGAGCGGCGGCAAGGCGCTGGAGATCCTGAAGGCCAACCGCGATATCGGCCTTGTCATTACCGACTACAACATGCCTGACATCGATGGCTTCGAACTGACGCGGCGCATCCGCGCCAATATCGGCTCGCACGAGTTGCGCATCATCGGCGTTTCCTCCTCCTCGAACCGGCTGCTTTCGGCACGATTCCTCAAGGCCGGCGGCAATGATTTCATGCTGCGTCCCTTCATCGACGAGGAGTTCTACTGCCGCGTCAACCAGAACCTCGATACGCTGCTGCAAATTCAATCGATGCGCAAGGAGCGGGCGGTTGCCTGACGGCCCTTCCAGCATCGGTATCGCCAGGGGAGCGGAAATGACAGTCGGGGACAGTCGTCGAATCTTTGCAATTGCAGGTGATGTCGCCGTTATTTGTCCCCTTCACGTGCGCAGGCCTCTCGGTTATCGTCCCCGCCGGGGAGAGGGCCGAGTCGCGCCCGTCAGACGCATGGGGGATTAGCGGCTGTGGCGTTTCAAGCGGATTTTCAGCGGGATGGCATCGGGTTACGTTCCGGCGGACTCAAGATACTTCTGGTTGAAGATTCCCGGATGTTTTCCGCGGTGCTCTGCCACCGGTTCCAGACAGAGCTCGGCCTTGCCGTCAAATCCTGCCCGTCGCTGAAGGCTCTTCGCAAGGAACTTGCCGACGACGCTCACGGCTACACCATGGCCGTCGTTGATCTCAACCTACCGGATTCGCCCTATGGCGAAGCGCTCGACTGCACGATCGAGCACGATATCCCGGCGATCGTCTTCACCGCGACATTCGATCTCAACACGCGCAACAAGATCATGGAGCGCAACGTCATCGATTACGTGCTGAAGGACAATGAATTCGCGCTCGACAATCTGGTCGCCACCGTGCGGCGGGCGATCTCCAACCGCAAGACGCGGGTGCTCGTCGTTGACGATGTCGTTTCGGCGCGCCAGGTGCTCGTTGACCTCCTGAAGGCACAACAATATCTCGTCGTCGAGGCAAATTCGGGGCTCGAGGCGCTGGCAGCGCTCGAGGCCTACAGCGATATCGAGCTCGTCGTCACCGATCACCACATGCCCGATATGAGCGGCTACGAGCTGACGCGGCGCATCCGCCATCGTTTCGGTTCGGACAGGCTGCGCGTCATCGGCGTTTCCTCCTCCAACGACCGGATGCTTTCGGCAAGTTTCCTCAAGGCCGGCGCCAGCGATTTCGTCTACAGGCCCTTCGTTGCCGAGGAACTGCAATGCCGCATCGCCAACAATGCCGAAACGCTGGCGCAGATGCGGCAACTGAGGGCAGCGGCGGCCTGCGACTATCTGACCGGCCTCTATAACCGCCGCTATTTCTACGACAACGGCCCGAAACTGGTGAACGAGTGCCTGCGGCTGAAGGTGCCGAGTTCCGTCGCCATTCTCGACATTGATCATTTCAAGCGGCTGAACGACACCTATGGCCACGAGATCGGCGACAAGGTGCTGAAGGCTGTCGCAAACAGGCTGTTTACGATCTTCGAGGGCAGCGACAATCTTCTCTCGAGGCTCGGCGGCGAGGAATTCGCCATCCTCTTCCCGCAGATGGATTCGGCAGCCGCGACCAAGCTCTGCGACGAGATCCGCTCGGACATTTCGCGACTGAAGGTCACGGCCGACGACGAGGAACTCGGCGTCACGATTTCGATCGGCATTGCCGAGATCGCCGGTTACGAGACCTTCGAGAATTACCTGAACGCCGCCGACCAGTTTCTCTACATGGCCAAACACAGGGGCCGCAACCAGGTCTACTCCGACGCCAGGATGACGGAAGAGGCGGCGCAATAGCGGGCGCCTAATCTCAGTTCGCTTCTCTCGAAAACGCGAGCTGAAATGCGCCTGCGTGGGCGGTGCCGGTGGCGTTCCGTTGGGCCTTGTTTCCAAAAAACCTGTTGACGATGGCGATGGCAGTATGGGGATCGGTCAGGTCCCTGTTGTGAACCAGACGTTGCAGTCAGATTCCAGCGCGTCGCCGTGGAACAAATGCCTGAACCGCAGGTTCAGTAGATTCAACCGAAAAACGGAGGCGCGCGAGAGGCTGTAGCTGTACGCTCGTCGAGCCCAGCCAACGCGGCGCCGTCAGCATTTTCGCCATCCCATGAAGCCGGTGTCCCTTGGCCGCGAGACGGCGAGAAATGAACGAGCGACAGGCGGAACTTCCGCGCATTCTCGTGGGGTTTGGATGCGCTTGCGGCGAGACTGTGAAAGGAAAAGTCAATGCGAATCCTAGCTGCATTGATCTTTGCGATGGTCGCATTTTCGAGTTCAAACGCTAATGGACAGGCAAATGAACAACCGTCTACCGACTCGGAACGCTGCACTGCATCGCCTGCAGATCAGAACAATCAGTCGGCAACCGGGGACGCCGGGAAGGCGGCCACGGACGGTTCGCTGTCGCAAAAGATGGACGATTGCCACGGTGTCCTGAAGCCGCCCCCGACCGGGGATAGCGAATTCAGCCAGCCCGCGCCTGAGGAAGGGAAGACACCGGTCATTCGGCCTGACAATCTACCCGGGCAGCAACAACCGAAGTGACGATTTTTGCCGCGGGACCGTTACTTGGCCCATCTGGCCGCGGCTGCGACGGCCTTTCTCAATGTCTCACGCGGCGACCGCCTGCCTTGCCGTCGCCATGGTCATCTTGCGCTCGGCGCGCTCCTGCTGCGGCGAGCGGTGGTAGAGTTCGCGATAACACTTGGAGAAATGCGAGGCCGAGACGAAGCCGCAGGCGACGGCGACTTCCACGACCGGCATGGAGGACTGTACCAGCAGGTGGCGTGCGCGGTCGAGCCGGATTTCCAGATAGTAGCGAGCCGGCGAGCGGCCCATCTCCTGGCGGAACAGCCGTTCGATCTGGCGGCGCGAGAGGCCGGCGCCGTCGGCGATCTCGATCAGCGACAGCGGCTCGGCAAGATTACCTTCCATCAGCTCGATGATCGACAGCACCTTGGCATTCTGCACGCCGAGACGGGCGCGCAAAGGCAGACGCTGGCGGTCGTGTGGGTTGCGCACGCGGTCGGTCAGGTGCTGCTCGCAGATGCGGTTGACAAGGCTTTCGCCAAAGTCCTCGCCGACGAGGTTCAGCATCATGTCGAGCGAGGCGGTGCCGCCGGCGCAGGTATAGAGATTGCCGTCGATCTCGTAGAGATCGGCATAGACCTCCGCCTGCGGGAAGGCTTCCGAAAAGCCGGGCAGGTTTTCCCAGTGGATGGCGCAGCGCTTGCCGTTCAGGAGGCCGGCCTGGGCAAGCACATGCGCACCCGTACAGAGGCTGCCGACGGCGACACCGCGATTGTAGCATTCACGCAGCCAGGCATTGACCGACTTGTTGTTGAACTGCTCGACATCGATGCCGGAACAGACGAGCACCATGCCCGGCCGGTTTTCACCGCCGAGATGGCGCCGCTCCTCGGCAAGCGAGGAATTTGCCTCGACGCCGATGCCGCAGGAGGAATAGACTTTTTCCCCGTCGACGGAGGTCAGCCGCCAGGTATAGGCCTGATAGCCGAGCATGCGATTGGCGATGCGCAAGGTGTCCACGGCGGCCGAAAAGGGCAGCATGGTGAATTGCGGTACCATAAAAAAGACTACCGAACGCTTCTTGATCTGCATCCTGTTCATAGCGAAATCCATGCTCGAGGGGCGATGACACATTCGTTGCGCGGAATGCGTCGCGCCGATGTCCTGAAAGCGACACTGGCATGGAAAAATGCGGCCGGGAAGAGCAAATATGCGACATCGCCGGCGATTTGGCCGGTCAAATCGCCGGAATGGCCGCGGGCAGGGAGAAGACAGGCTGATAGGCGACTGAAATTCAATGTTGAAAATGGCTTAGGAATGGACGCTCAGTTCACGAAAAAGGCGGCGTTGCACGAGGCAGGCGCCGCCCTTATCTTGGGAAGAATGTCGCATTCATTACATGGTCCGGTGTTTGTTGTCGTCCGTGCTCGGCCAGCCGATGTCTTTGCGAATGTCGAAGGGCATGGCTTCGATTTCGCGGGCCGTCTGCCAGCGCGTCCAGGCGAGCACAAGCTTACGGGCATAATGTGCCAGGTCGAAGCGGCTTTCACTGGAGGTGAGGGACTTACCACCACCGCGATAGGTGAGCGTGGTCATTTTCCGGTTCCTTTCTTGGGTCAGGGGCATGGTCGTCAATGGGAGGTTCGTCCATGTCCATGATCCTAATATGGGCTTTGAAAACTCATCATTCAAACGAATAGAACTTATGGATAACATCAGAGATATTGAATGATCGTGGCCTCCGCTGGGGTTGTTAGCAGCGCCGCGATCGACTGGGTGCGGACGCTTCCGCGAGACGGGACAACGTGGCCCCGGCAAGCGGAAGACCCTGGCATCACAATCATGCAACGTCGATCACGACCTTACCCGCAGCACGTCCAGATCGAAGCGCACCAGGAGCTTCGAGGCGCCAGTCGCTTTTAAAAGCGATACGCGGAGCTGCGGTCTTCTTGGGAGTCGAAAGCGAAGAAGACCGCGCCCATGGCCGCCGGAAGACGCCGATCGCCAGCAGGCGTTCCTGCAGCCCTTCAGCGCGTCGTCTCGACCGCGCGAACATCCGCTCGGCGAAAAGTCCGACCGCCGTCAGCCTAGGGGAGACGACGAACACCGGCAGCTTTCCCTGGGACAAGGCGTCCGCCCTCGTGCGAGAAGCTGCCGCCGTGAACTCGCCGGGAATCCTTGGGATTGCCTGAACGACGCCATCGATCCGTCTCCTCGTGGCAACCTCCCATGTCGCCAGACCGGCGTCCACTTCCTGGACGGCTATCGACGGCGGGCCGGGCGCTTTCTTCAACCATGACCGAACCTCCGGATCCTGCAGCAGCCGCACGAGATCGTCGACCTTCTGGGATCGTGGAGCCTCCTGAGCGTGAGCAACGGCCCACATCGTCAGAGCCAGAAAAAGCCCGGCGATCCATTTCATACCCTTGTCCCCTGCGAAGACCGGTCTCCAGTCCGACTTCAGGTCGACGTCCGGCCAGTTGCGGCGCTCCGGCTCGCGGAGCGCCTTGTCGACCCTGCTGTCGGCGTTCAGCGCCTTCTACGAGACCCGCTTCACGCCGGGCGGCTGCCACGTTCCTTTCCCAGCGGGCAGGATCGAAGGCGCTTCCGTCTTCGGCCAGTACAGGCGCATCACGAGATAGATCGTACCGTCCGGGGCCGGAAGCCAGTTGGCTTCCTTGTCCGCTCCGGGGCTGTCTTTCTGGACATATAGGGTGAGCGAGCCGTCCTCGTTCTTCTTCATCCCCGGCAACATCGGAGAGTTGATGAGGTAGCGATTGATTGGGTTCTTGACGAGGAACTGGCTCTTGCCGTCGTACATGGTCACGGACCAGAACGAATGCACTGGCGGCAACTGGCCCGGCGGGAAGGTGATCGTGTACTTGTGCTTGCTGCCGTCGAGCGGTTTCCCGCTCGCATCTGTTCGGGTGAAGGGGTACATGGCCTCTGCCGCATCGTTGCCATAGAGGCCTGCCTTGGCAGCGCCTGAGCGCATCAACCAATCGCCGTTGAAGAAGGCCTCGTCGCCAAGAAGCGAGCTGACGTTCCAGCCGTTGATGGGCTTGTTTCCGGTGGCCAGCCACTTATCGATCTTGTCGTCGCCCTGCTTCATGCCGACCAGCATTTCGGCCTTATGTTCGAGCGGCAGATCCTTGAACTCGAAGGTCTTGCCGGGACCGATGCCGATCCTTGCAAGCTTCGCACGGATGTCCTTGTCCCTTGACGTCTCCGGTACGAACTGCAGAGCCACGTCGAGATATTCGAAGAAGTTTTTCTTGATGCCGGCGGTGGTGGCGGGAAGGAACTCGATCGTCGGTGCGGCGGGCGGGGCGGGTTGCTTGAGGAAGGCCGAAAGCGGTTGCGCCTTGTAGCCGGCCTGCACCTTTTCCACGTTCGCCATATCTTCGGCGTCGATAAGCTGCGTCCGGAAGTTGGCGAATACGAACGGGGTGCTCGAGGTGAAGACCTGCTTGATGCCGTCGGGCTTCTCGCCTTTCCAGTCGGGTCCGACAACGAGATAGGAGCCCGGCTCGCTTCCCGTGGTGCGCGAGCCGATATAGCCGAAATTGTAGGTGTTGCCGTCGATGAGCTGGACCGAGTAATAGCGTTCCTTCTCGACCGTCGGCACCGAGATGACCATCGGTTCAGCACGCAAGTCCAGCCAGAGGATCGAGTAAGGCGTGTCGCTGTTCGGCGTGATGACTGCCGTGTCCGCCGGGCTGGCGACCTTATGCATGTTGTTGATCTCGTTGAACGGCGCCTTGAACTGTCCGGAGTTCCTATCGACAGCGAACTCCTGCATGACCGCATAATTCATCACCAGCGGCAGGCCGTAGATGAAGCCCTCTTCGGCGATGTCCTTTGCTTCCAGCAGGCTGGGCCATTCGGCCTTGTTCTGCGCAAGTACCGGGGTGGACTTGGCCGTTGCGGCGACGAGTGCGGCCATTGCGGCAGAGCGGAGCAGATCGCGTTTCGTGAGCATTTGAACGTCCTTTCGGTTCGCGGCGTGCGATCAGGCACGCGCAGGTGGCAGGAGAAGTGGGGCATGCGGCTGCGGACATCGATCGAACAGAGCAGACCGGAGTCCTGACCATGAGACGGTGTTATGCGACTACTTCGGAAACAGGAACGTCAACCCGAGACGGACGCCGAGCCCTTCGGGGCCATCGTCAGGAGCCGCCGCCCAGTATCGAAGTCCGGCCGTCAGGCTGATCGGCTGCTCGTTCACCTTGACCAGCTTGGAGACGGTCAGATTTATCGGCACCGACCAATCGTGCGCCTTCCAGTCGTACGTGGATTCCGTGTTCAGCGCGAACGTCCATGCAGTCGGCGTCGTGTAGGAGAGGAATGGCTGCATGTACGTGCTGCTGATGTCGTTCCGGTCGTCGTTGCCGGCGAACGACCAGATGTGGTTGGCCAGCACGCCATAGGTCCAGGGGCCGTCCTGCTTCAGCGCGACGATGGTCGGCCCTGCTCCCCATTTCTCGCCGCCGAGCAGATCGTCGGTCGCGGTCGGGATCAGGAAGACAGGTCCCGCGCCCCAGACGAGGCCGCCATCGGTCGGCTTGGCAGGCGATAGGAAGAAACTCTGAACGACGTCCCCGAGACCGAACTGCGATCCGGATGACCCGGCGATGTCGTTCTGATAGGTCACGGGAAGGATCGTGCGAGAGATCAGATTCCAGTCGGCGTTCAGCGAGAAGGGGATCACGGGCTGGATATTCAGGGTCGCCTTGTCGCCATCAAGGGGTCCATAGCCATGGTCATAGTTCAACTGAAAGGGGACGCTGATGAGCGAGGCGATCGGGTTCGAAAGCTTCTTGGCGAGATCGGCGCTGGAATCCTGACCGTAGGCCGGCGCCCCCAAGCCGAGGGTCGCGGCGACGGCGAGCGTCAGGGATCTCTTCAGCGGCAGGGTGCGGGTCGATGCGGTCTTGACCATTGGCTCTGTCTCCATCCGATGCCGAGGCTGGCGGTGAGCCAGCCTGGGGTCATGCGCCGGAAGAATGAAGGAACGAGCAGGAAGAGGAAACGTATGTTACTGTAGCGTACGGCCTTCACGGGCCGTATGAGGCGTCGGAGACCCTGAACTCGGCTTCGATATCCGTCGCGCTCGGCACTGGCAGTCCGGCCCGCCGAAGCGCTACGATCATGCGCATGCTGTCCTTCGGCGACAGGTTTCTCTTCCGGTTCTCGGCCACGATGTTGGGCAGATAGTCGGGGCGCATGTTCATGAACACCTCGCCCTCGCGCTTCGCTTCCGCCAGCAGCCCGGCCTCGGAGTAGATGACCGCAGCAACGCCATGGAAGAGTGGAAATTTCTGCAGGTCGGCTTTACGGATCAGCCGCACCGCCATCTCATGATCGTCGAGCATGCAGGCGATCAGCGCGCGCGTCCCGAAGTAATATCCGGCTCCGCCCGGATTGAGCTCGATCGCACGATCCAGCAGTTCCGCGCCACGCTTCCATTGCCCCGAGAATGCGACGCGCGTTCCGAGCTCTCCGAGGAACTCCGTGTCGTTCGGGTTAGCGGCGAGCGCCGCTTCGCCGACCTCGAAGGCTTCTTTCGTCTCGTTGTTGAAGAATAGAGCCGTCATGAGCGCCTGCAGGGCGCGCGTGTTGTCGGGTTCGAGCGAGACCGCCCGCCGCGCCGAACCGAGCGCGCGTTCCATCGCGGGGGCCTTGTCACTTCGCGGATTGAACTCGAAGCGGCCCTCGTCGAGATGGATGATCGAGAGCATCGACCAAGCGGTTGCGTAGGCGGGGAAACGCGCCACGGCTTTCTGCAGACAGTCGCGCGCGATCAGGTGCGTTTCCGGGTTCAACTCCTCGCGGTAGGCGTAGAAGCGCAGCGTGCAGTCATGGACGCCGACATCGTCCGGCGGCGGGTTGGCCGCCAACGATTTCGCGATAATGCCGTAAGGCTGGGCGATCGCCGTCGCCACCTTGCTCGCGACATCCGTCTGAATAACGAAGAGCTCGTGCGTGTCCAGGTTCTCGTCGTAGTGCTGCGACCACAGGATGGATCCTTCGGAGGTGTCGACGAGACGCACGGTCACGCGGATCTTGTCGCCCGCGACGCGGACCCCGCCCGCGAGAAGGTAGTGCGCGCCAAGTCCCTCGCGCACCTGCGACGCCTCGACGCCTGGAGGCAGTGCCTTCGATGTCTCGCGGCCGAAGACGGTGATCTCCTTGAAGCGGGGAAGGGCGGTTAGAAGCTCCTCGGTCAGCCCGGCGGCATAACGTGCAGCCTGGGGGCCATCGCCCAGGTCCGCGAAGGGCGCGATTACAAGGGTCGGCTCGCCCGGAACCTGCCCGGCGGAACGACCGGTGGCCGGCCCCGTCAGAACTCCCGCGTAGTAGCCAAGCGCCGCGCAGACGAATGCCACAAGCGCGGCCAGCACCGGCCAGACGAGACGCCGCCACTCGACAACCCGGCGTTCGGCGACCGCTTCGTTCAGCGCATCCTCGGCCGCTTCTATCGGCGCGTCATTCCACGTAAAGGTCGGCACGTAGCCGCCCTTAGGGATGTCGATGCGGATCGGATCGCGTTGGCCTGCAACGAGATAGTAGCGTTCGATGACCCGGCGCAGACGTCCGGCCTCGATGCGAACGACGGGATCTTCCTGAGAGAAGCCAGCGCTTCGGTTGAACACTTCGATGGCGATCGAATACGCCTTGAGACGCTGTGCCCGGCCTGCAAGCGTCTCCTCGGTGACATATTTCAGGAAGGCAGCCCCACGTCCGGCGCTGGGAAACTCCCGGCTCGATAGAATCCGTTCAAGCTGCGCCCTGACCTCCTCATCGGTCGGACACGGGCGCTCGGCCCGATCGTCAGGCGTGGGCACCGAGGTCTGCATTGCATGCTCCCCATCCGTCACACATATGCGCGACAGTTACAGCTTGTATTGAAATCCCCTTATGCAACCTAACCCCCGAAGAGCGTTTCGTCTACCTGAAAGAAGTTTCAAGCCGGATCACGTATGGGCCGGGCAACCGGTTTGCGGGTGATGATGATGCCGACGAAGGGGACCCGAACGTACATATGAAGACGAGCCTGTCAGGCGTGTCAGGACTCAAGCCGGCGCCTCCTGCTATCGCTGCTTCCGGCACGCCGGGTCGGCCGGCGTCGCCGCGCAGTTCTTGACCGCAATCTTCTGCGTCCCGCTGTCTTGTCCGGTCAGACCGCCGACATGATTGGCGTAGTTGCTGCGAGTATCGGCGTCGAGCACTGCGACGGGGGCGGTCAGGATGAGGCCCGCGGCGCTTCCGGCCGCCGCCGCCACATGCGTCGTCCCTGCAAGGATCGTGTCGCCGAGGCCGACCCGGCTGTCGGTCAGCGTCTGCCCTTCGGACAGCCGCGCGCCGATGAGCTGGACAACTTGCGGCGATTCCGCGAACTTGCTGTGATTGAGGTCGTCGCTGACCTTGATCTTGGTCAGATCGATCACCGAGACCTTGTAGTCGGCGAGTTCGGTCTTGTACGGCGCGGTTTCCGGATCGATCGAACCGAGCCGCGGGATGTTGCCCCAGACCCGCCGTGAGAAGGCAAGCGCTTTGTCGTCTTGCGAGACGAAGAGCGTGAACTGTGGATGAGGGTCGCCCATGTCCTCGATCTGCGACCGGAAGACGTCCACGTCGACGTCCGGAGCGGCGAGCATGACGTTCTTGAACTTCGCCGGAAGACCGCCGTTGCGGATCGCCATCTGCCGGAGCGCTTCCAGCGCCAGCCAGTTGCCCATCGAGTGGGCCAGCACGTTGACTTCCTTCACGGTGCCGTCTTTGGCGAGATACTGAAACAGCGTCTCGAGCGCGTTGCGCGTGTAGTTGGTGCTCTCGCGGTCATAACCGTAGGCGAGTAGGCTGCCGCGCGATGGCCAGGTCACAAGGACCGGCGTGCTGTGGACATTGGAATCGTGGACGATCTGAGCGAAGCGGTAGACGCTATCCTCGAAGCGGTTGTTGAAGCCGTGGATGAAGACCAGCACGCTTTGGTCGCGGTTCCTTTTGACCGAGGCGTTCAGCCAGTCTTTCGCCCCCTCGAGATTGAGCTCGTCGGCCTTCAGCGTGGCGAAGTCGGTCTTCGGATTGGAAGGCAGCTTCCTTGGCCAGGCGACGTCGCCCTCGTTGCGGACCTTGGGCAGTGAAACTCTCATCTGCGCGAAGGACGGCGTCCGGGCTCGCTCGCCCGTGAACATCTCGCCGGAAACAGTCGATCGGGCGCGCGTGGTTGCGACCAGCATATCGACGCGACTGGTATCCGGCATGGTGTCCGCAACGGGGGACAGCACGTTCTTCGGATGTCCGCCGCAGCCCGCGAGCACGACCAGTGCGAGGCATGGAAGAAGTCGTCGGATATGACCAGCAGCCAACGAACCAAACAAGCTTAAGTTCCCCATCTGCATTCCGGCTACATCACCGCAGTCTGTTGAAATCGATCGACGTGCTCGATGCTCACGCAGATCGTCGAGCGCTATCGTGGGCAGACGTCCCAGAAACCCGTCTTCTTGGTGCTATCCGTATAGTACCAGCACATGCCGGACTTCGGCGGCGTCCCGGCGACCGAGGTCGCCGCGGCGCCCGCGATGAAGCCGATGGCGGCTCCAGCCGCGATCGCGCCCCCGGCGGGCCAATAGCGACGTGGATTCACGACGACGACGCCGCGCCTGACGGGCGCGCGAGGGACCACGACAGCGCCGCGATTGCTGACGGCCGCACATCCTCTCGCTCCGCAGCCGACCGCCGCACGGCGGGCTTCGGCCGGGGTCGGAGCGAACATCGGCGCGACCACCATCATCAAGATTGCCGCAGTCGTCGCGAAGTTCTGGAAGTGCTTGACGAGGTTCATGAGTTCGGTCCTGGTTAAAGGCATAGGCGAAATTTCGCCCAGCGAATTCGTGACAGAGGCGGACCATGCCTCAATCATCGCGATTCCCTTCGTATGTTACTGTACGTTACGGCTTAGCGACGACGACCGGGAAGGGCACGCCGAGACGGATTGCCTTCGAGAAGTCGGGCGACAATCCGTCCGCCCGCGCCCGCACGTCGATCTTGGCAATCTCCCGCAGGCGGATGAGCGGCATCGACGTGTCGATGGCTCCCCGGTCATAGGCGTAGTCGGGAAGATAACCGTTGACGATCAGCCGCCAGTCGAACGGCACCTTGTCTCCTGCGACCCGCATCAGCTTGGCGACGGTCGTCGTGCAGTTCGTCGTGATCGAGTTATAGAACTGCGGCGTCCGGGCGAGCGCGTTGGCTTCCGCGACGTACTCGAGCAGCAGGTTCCGCGCCTGCTCGGGACTGGCTCTCAGCCGGTAGATCTGGACGTCCTCGCCACGCACGTTGGAGCGGACGCCGACGACGTCACGTTCGTCCGCGGCAACAACCACCAGCGGGTCGTTCTTGAAGAGGTCGGCAAGGGGAGAAAACCCGCCGCCGACCTTATGGCGAACCTCGATAGACCAGGCGAGCTGTTCGCCGCCTTCGAAGCCGAAGCTGAAGATGACATGCGCGATCTTCGGCCCCGCCCAGTATGACATGAACAGGTCGACCGTCTTCACCTTGCTCACATCGTAGCTTCTTGTCGTCCAGCGCTCCGTAAAGTCGGAATTGCTTCGCCACTCGAAGTCCCGGACATCGGTCAAAGTCAGGGAATCTCCGTCGATGCGACCGGTGACCTGGCGGGCGACATCCGGCGCCCATACGGCGTTCGCTTCCGGCTTGATCGAGTTCCACCAGAAGAGAACCAGCGCAAAGACGACAGCGAACGAAAGGAGTGCTTTGATGCGCAGCCGGCTGGCAAGCGCCGCTACAGTGAAGAGACCGAAAACGAAGAAGACGCCAGCGCCAATTGCCCGTCCGCCATCAGGCAGGCGATACCATAGGGCGAGGGAAGCCCAGGCTGTCGAAGCCGCCACGATCAGGGCGACCGGGAAGATCAAGGCGATCGCCATCAGTCGAGGCATGTTGTTCCTTTTCCGTAGCCGCCAAAGTACCGATGATGCGGAGATCGCGCGTTTCATCTGGCGGCCGGGAATGGCACGACCTTGGCAAGATCCAGCATGGTGTGAATTTCCTTGCCGAGCCAATCCCTGAGTTCGAGCGCCTCGGCGTAACGTTCATCTCGCCCCGGAGCCATCGACGACTCCCAGTCCTGCACGAGCTGGTCCGCGATGGAAAAGTCGTGGCAAAGTTCCCGAAAGCTTTCATTGCGGGAGGTAAGCTGTTCGATCTCCAGCGCCTGCTCGGGAAACTTGCGCTTGGCGAACTCCGTGTCGTATCCCATTGCATCGGCTCCCGGCCAGTCGACGCGAAGGCTCCCGCTCATCCGCGTAGTCGTCACGAAGATGACACAGAACCCGGCCGGCACCATGTAGGTTACAGTAACACACCGCGAGTTTCTTGCGGTCGGCAGCGCATGTGTGATCCATTCGGTCATCGGCCCGGTGGCGGGCTACCCATGCGAGGACCTTACCGTGAAACCCATCCTGATCTCCGTCACAGCGCTGCTGATGTCGACCGGACTGGCGAGCGCAGCCGAGCCGATCGTCGGAAACTGGAAGACGACGCTCGGCGACACTGCCGCGATCGAGCCGTGCGGCGGCGGTTTCTGCATCACGCTGAAGAGCGGCAAGCATACCGGCGAGAAGATCGGCGCGTTCGAAGGTAGCGGTGGCAGCTATTCCGGCAAGATCACCGATCCCGACGCGAAGAAGACCTACAACGGCACCATCAGCGTCTCCGGCGACACGGTTACTCTCAAAGGCTGTGTGATGAAGGTCGTCTGCGAGTCGCAGAAGTGGTCACGCCAATAGTCCGCAGGGACAAACGGAATAGGTAACATACGGGTGCTTCCGGCGTGATTGGCTATCCTTGCACCGGGAATCATTTCCGGCATCCGCCGGAGCCATGGAAGATCGGGATTGCTGCATGATCGAAATGAAAAGCGTCTATTGCGGGTTGGCTCTGGCACTGGCGGCGGCACCCGCGGCCGCCGCAGACATGTCGGAACCTCGGTTGGTTGTCGCCGACAGCGGATGGAAGTTCCAGGTTACGTTCGACGGCTGGCTGGCAGGTTTGAATGGCGACATCGGCGTGCGCGGCCTGCCGGCGGCGGCAGTCGACGTCTCGCCTCTGGACGTGCTCGAGGATTTGGACGGCGTGTTCGCAGGATCCTTTCAAGCAGCAGGCGATAGCTGGCTTCTCTATACGGATGTCATGTGGGCCAAGATTTCGACCGACGCCGACGTCGGCCCCTTCGGCGGAACGGCCGACTTCGAGCAGACGCAGATCGTGGCGACGGCCCTTGTCGGCTACGAGCTGCCCGTCAACGTGGCGAACATGCAGCTCTACGCGACGGGCGGACTTCGCTACCAGCACAACAAGGTGGAACTCGGGATCGATCCCGTATTCTTCCCGGCGATCGACCGCAGCGGTTCGCAAAGCTGGGCCGATCCGATCGTCGGGCTCACCATGCATTATGACGTCAACTGCAAATGGTTCGTCGACGTCATGGCCGACATCGGCGGCTTCGGCGTCGCTTCCGACATCACTCTGCAGGGCACCGCGACGGTCGGCTATAACTGGACGGACACGCTCGCTTCGTCTCTCGGCTACAAGGCCCTCTACACCGACTACGAGGACGGTGGCTTCCAGTACGACGCCACCCAGCACGGCGTCTTCACGCGACTGGCGGTGAAGTTCTAGCCGAAGCCGCGGGGGCGCCTCGCGGTAAGCTACGGTCGTGTAACCGTAACATACTTCCCCGCGCGCCGCCGAATGCACACAGATTGGCGACCTCATGAAAAACGACCGACGGGGCGGTCGACAAGGAGAGTGCAATGAAACGCGCGACGAGACGGGTTTACGCTACTGCCGCGGTGCTGCTGATGGGCTGGGGAACCGCGTACGCCGAAGCACCGAAGACGAAGATGGCGACGCCGATACCGGATTCGATCGTCACGCCGGAGAGCGTCGACACCAGGATTGGCAAGCTGAATTTTTTTGACGGCTTTCCGGACGACGCCACTTCGGAGAAGATCTATGACAATCTCGATTTCATGCGAGGCGTGGATGCTTTTCTCAATGCGATGCCCGGTGCATCCGTCGAAGCTATGCGGGTTGGACTGGTCAGCCAGGGCGCCGACAACAACCAGACGATCCTGATATTCGAAAATCTCATGGACTCGCATTCGCTGTTCCTGACCGGCAACACCGAAAGCATTTACAATCTCATGTGGCTCGACACTAAGGCGGGTCCGCTGGTCATCGAGACGCCGCCCAACATCCTGGGCATGATCGACAACCACTGGTTCCAATATGTCGGCGATGTCGGCAATGCCGGCCCGGACAAGGGTAAGGGTGGAAAATACCTGCTCTTGCCGCCGGACTACGAGGGCGTGGTCCCCGAGGGCTATCACGTGTTGCGGTCGTCGACCTACGGGAACCTGTTCTTCTGGCGCGGCTTCCTCGAAGGCGGCAGCACGACGGCGGCCGTCGAAAACACCAGGAAATTCGCGAAGGTCTATCCGCTTTCGGCGGCCGGCAATCCGCCGCCGATGAAGATTGTCAACGTCTCAGGCAAGGAGTTCAACACGATCCATGCCAATAATTTTCATTTCTACGAGGAAGTGAACGCCATCGTTCAGTACGAGCCGAACGAAGCCTATCATCCGGAAGTGCTGGGACAACTCGCCTCCATCGGCATCGTAAAGGGAAAGCCCTTCGCGCCCGACGAACGAATGAAGAAGATACTCACCGAAGCCGTGGCCGTCGGCAATGCGACGGCGCGCACGATCACCTTCAAGACCCGCATGAAGGACGCCTATTATTATCCGAACAGTGCCTGGTTCACCGGCTTTGTCGGCGGCAGTTACGAGTTTCTTCTGCAGCCCGGCGTTCGCTATCTGGATGCGCGCGTCCTGTTTCACTACTACGCGACGGGCATCACGCCGGCGATGGCGATAAAGCGCGTCGGCATCGGTTCGCAATATGCCGGCGCCACGACCGACAAGGACGGCAAGCCATTCGACGGCGGCAAGACCTATAAGATTCACCTGCCGCCAAACATTCCTGCAAAGGAATTCTGGTCGTTCGTGGCGTATGACAACCAGACGCGTTCGATGCTGCAGACGGACCGGCAATTCCCCAGCATCGGGAGCGACAAGAAAGACATCGTGATCAACGCGGACTCGTCCGTCGATGTCTGGTTCGGTCCGACGGCGCCGAAAGGCCATGAGGCCAACTGGGTCCAGACAGTGCCCGGCAAGGGTTGGAACGTCCTTCTTCGCCTCTATGGGCCCCTGGAGCCGTGGTTCGACAAGACCTGGAAGCCGGGCGAGTTCGAACCGGTCGAGTGACGCTAGATATGCGATGAACTCCAATGCCGATCCGATTGGTATGTCGGATCGGCATCGGCCGGAAAACATGCGTGCGCCGCCGGCCGCAGCCACGCCGGCTTGAGCCTTCCGGCTCGTGCGCTATGGCAACGAATAGCAGGACTGCGGGGAGGCCGAGCTTGACGTCAAGATCAGGGCCGTCGGCAACATGGATCTACGCGGGCTCCTCGCAGCTCAGACAACCGCGGCCCTGACCCTGTTCTGGATCGTGTTCCCCATCTTTCGTGGCTTGGTCACCGACCTCGGTGAACGGCAGATGCTGGATCTCTCGGACCAGGTCGGGATTTCGTACGATCGCTTGAATCGAAATTTTTCGAAATTGCTGTTTTTTAACGGGTTTGCTGAGTTGGTTCGAATTGATTGCATATTACACTCCGCAAACGACCTTAGTCCCCAGGCTTTCCGCGCAAGGGATCACAAAGCTGTAGACAGGCATGATGCCGAATCTAATGCACAGCGGTCGGGGTGATGATGCCAAGATTTCCAAGCCCGGCGACGATCAACTGGACCGCGACTGCCGTCAGCAGAATGCCGAAGACGACCTCCGAGACGATCATGGTGACTGGCTTCATGCGCTTGGCGAGCTTGTCGATGTTGGTGAACACCAGATAGTCGAACGCGCCGACGATCAGAATCAGAGCGGTGACGAGTATCGCGCTGGCGATCGAGACGACTTCACCGGAGGCTATGATGATGACCGTAATGCCGACAGGATTGAGCAGGTAAGGGACCGCAAGCGGAAATACGGCCAGCTTGTCTGGATCGACGGGCGCCGCAATGTCGTCATGCGGCTTCTCTGTCGGTCCTGATGCCATCTTGATGGCGATCAGCGCGAGGATGATGCCGCCGGCGACGGCGACCGCGCCACCCGTGATGTGGAGAAGCCGCATCAGCAGAGCGCCGGTGGCGAAAAGGATCAGCGCCGTGACGACGGCGATGAGAACCATCTTGCGGCCGATGCGCACTTTGGTTTCGGTATCGAAGGCGTGGGTCTTTTCCAGAAACGGCACCAGAGCGATCTTCGGCCCGAGGCCGATCAGAAGCAGCAACAGAAGTTTTCCGACGAGTGCGGCATCGATAACTGTGAAATCCATGGAACGTACCCTCTAGAATTTGTGACGCGAAAATCGAGGCCTCCCCACTTTGGGGAGGGTGGTGAAGAAGAGAACCGAACGGACTCGCCAGTCTTTCTGCGAGCCGCTCAGCGCGGGCATACGTCCCAGAAACCCGTCGTCTTGGCGGGCGAGGTGTAGTACCAGCATTGACCAGACTGCGGCGGCGTACCTGCCAATGAAACGGCAGCAGCTCCGGCGACGAAGCCGATGGCAGCACCCGCGGCGATGGCGGTGCCCGGACGCCAGTAGCGGCGAGGGGCGACGACCACGACGCCGCGCCGGACGGGCGGGCGAACGGCAGGGCGATATGCCGGACGGGCGCGTCCGACTGCAGCGCATCCGCGCGGCCCGCAGGCCGCAGCACCGCAGCCTCTCGGGCCGCAGGCCGCCACGCCGCGGCGTGCGGCTTCGGCCGTCGCCGGAACGAGAAGGGGTGCGCAGACCATCATCAGCACGGCAAGTGTCGAAAGCATGTGCGATAGGATGACCAGGATCTTCATTTCATTTGCTCCCATTGCTCGTGTCTTGTTTATGGCCTGAAGGGTTCGGCCCTCAGGCCGGGTTTGCGGCGGCGGCTGCGTTCTGTGCTGCGAGCGTCTGCTGGGCAGCGGCTGCAACAGCGTCGTCCTTGCCGCCCGAGACCTGAACGGTCGGCACGGCGAGCTTGATGCCGTTTTCGTTGAACGCCTGATGGATCATCCGCAGAGCCCGACGCTTCAGCGTGAACTGCTGGCCGGGAAGGGTCATGACCTTCATCCGCAGGAGCAGGCCGGAGTCGCCCAGGCTGTCGATCCCCTGCATCTTCAGCGGCTCGATCGTCGTCGGCTTGAACTCCGGATCCTCGAACAGCTCCAGGCCGATCTTCTTGATGATCTTGCGAGCCTTCTCGATATCGGAATCGTAGGTGATGGTGATCGTCATCTTCTCGATGACCCAGTCGCGGCTCATGTTCTGCACGGCACCGAGCTCGCTGAAGGGGACAATATAGACCGCGCCGCGGTGGTGCCTGAGCTTGATCGATCGCAGGCTGAAGGATTCGACGGTGCCCTTGTAGCTGCCGCTCTGGATATATTCGCCCACCCGGAAAGCGTCGTCGAGCAGGTAGAACATCCCGCTGATCACGTCCTTGACCACAGTCTGTGCGCCGAAACCGATCGCAACGCCGACAACGCCGGCGCCGGCGATCAATGGGCCGATCTCTACGCCGAGCGACGACAGTGCCATCATGATCGCGACGGCGACGAAGAGGATCATGAGGAAATTGCGAAGGATCGGCAGCAGGGTTCTGAGACGTGTGCGCCGCCGCTCCCGCTCGCTGCCGACTTCGAGGACGGTTTCGGTGTCGCCAAGCTTGCGATCGATCAGCACCTTCACGACGCTCCAGGCGAGGTCGACGACGAGCAGAATGATGCCGGCGCTGAGGAGGCCGCGCACGAGGCGCAGAAGCGGCGAATCCTGCATCGTCATCTGCGTCAGCCTGATATCCAGGGCGTTCGCCAGCAGAATGATGGCGCCGACGATCAGTGCCGCCCTGATGCCGCGCTCGACGATCACCGAGACGACGGTGCCTCTCTTGGGGCCGTCCTCTTCGTCCTCGGAAGAGCGCAGGATATTGTCGACCGACGCCTTGGTAAGGGCGATAGCGCCGGGCAGTGCCGCACAGACCACCGCGATCCAGAACAGCCTCATCGCTCCCACCACCCACAGCAGCCAGACGGCAACGAAGTAGACCGTCCAGAGCCAGTTTCGCGCCCGCAGGCCGATGCGGCTGGCCTGGCCGGCCGTCAATCCGGACGGACGTCTCCAGACGGCTTCGATGCCGATGACGAGCAGCACGAGGCCGAGGGCATAGGCCACGAGTTGCCGGGCGGGGACGGAAAAACCGAGTGTACCGAGCAGGCGGATGGTCACCCAGCCAAAGGCATACCAGCCGACGAGATAGCCGAGGCGTTTCGCCCAGTGGCCGGCGGCATCCCTCGTAATCGGTACGACACGAAACCGGGCTTCCTCCTCTGCTCGCGGCGCCAGAAGCACGTCGAAAAGCGCGCTTGCCAGACGGAAGACCACGATCGCAAAGAGGTAACCGACGACGATTTCCCGAACGACCGGCGGCCATTGGAACAAGAGGAAGAAGCCGATGCTGCCGAGGCCGAACGACAGAACGAAACATGCCGCCCACAGAAGCCTCGCAGCCAGTGCGATCACCCTCTGGCGAACCGTCGCGAAGGGCGCGCGTGTCATCCATGAGCGCCAGCCGGCGCTGATCCACCAGAACAGCCATTGCGCAGCCAGCCCGACGGCGACGAAGGCAGCGACCAGAAAGATCGGCCGCGTCCCGCCGTTCGCCTGGACGTCTTGGTCGAGTATGGCCGCACCACGCATCGTCTCCGAAGGAAAGGACCGGATAGCCCCGAGAAGGCCGGAAGCGTGGACACGGAACCGCATCGCAAATTCCGAAAATGAAGGGTCGCCGTTCGGCGTTGCGACAGGCGGTTCCGTCACGGCCTTGGCTGCTTCCGATTGCTGCTGCAGGAAGCGCTGGACATCCGGATCCGAGAACATGCCGATAAAGCGCTGGACACTTTCAGGCTGCGGGCTCGCAGGCGTCGTGCTCTGCGCCACGGCAATGGAGGCACAAAGGAGAATGCATACCAGGGTGGCCCCAATGAGAAGCGGCCCGACCATGCGGATCTTGGGAAGTAAAGGCATCGTCTATCCTAATTTCGATGAAGCTGTTGCGTCTGCCGGTTGGTAAAGCGCTATTGCCTGCATACCTCCTTCGATCGGCCCGCGGCAGTGCACTCGGACCCCTTCGGTCGCGTACCCACGGGACCCGTGAGGCCGCTGACCTGGCCGGCGTAATTATCTCTGGTATCCGCATCGACGACGGCGACCGGGGCGGCAAGGATCAGGCCGGCGGCACTACCCGCGGCGGCGGCCGTGCTTGTCGTCGCGGCGAGGATCTTGTCCCCGAGCCCGACCTTGCTGTCGGTCAGCGTCTGGCCCTCGGAAATGCGCGCGCCGATGAGCTGAACGACCTCGGGCGATTCCGCAAATTTCCCATGGTTCAGCCTGTCGCCGGCCTTGACCTTGGTGAGGTCGATGACCGTGATCTGGTTGTCGGCCAGTTCCTTCTTGTAGGGGGCCTGCTCGGGATCGATGGCGCCGAGTCTGGCGACGTCGCCCCATACCCTGCGCGATACCGCGAGCGCGCGATCGTCTCGCGAAACGAACAAGGTGAAATTCGGATGCTGCTTGCCCATGTCGACGATCTGCTGGCGGAAGACATCGACATCCACGTCGGGCGAGGCCAGCATGACATTCTTGAACTTGGCAGGGAGGCGGCCGTTGCGGATCGCCATCTGGCGAAGCGCTTCCAGCGCCAGCCAGTTGCCCATTGAATGGGCGAGGATGGAGACTTCTTTCACCTCTGGATCCCTCGCGAGATACTGGAAGAGCGTCTCCAATGCGTTGCGCGTGTAGTTGGTGCTCTCCCTGTCATAGCCATAGGCAAGCAGACTGCCGCGCGACGGCCATGTCACCAGCACGGGCGCGCTGTGCACGCCGGAATCCTTGACGATCTGAGCGAAGCGATAGACGGAATCTTCGAAACGGTTGTTAAAGCCGTGGATGAACACCAGCACGCTGCGGTCGCGGCTCTTCCTGACAGAGGCGCTCAGCCATTTCTTGGCGTCGTCGCGCGTGATCTCCTCGGCTTTCAAGGTTGCGAAGTCGGTGGCCGGATTGGATGGAAGTCTTCTCGGCCAGGCGACTTCGCCGATCTTGCGGACGTTTGCAGGCGGGATGGATACGGTGATGTCGGCAAAGGCCGGGGCGAGTGCGCGCTCGCCGGTGAACATTTCGCCTTGGATCGTGGAGCGGCTGCGCGTCGTGGTCACGAGCATGTCGACCTTGGCGGCGTTCGGCGCGCTATCGGCAACCGGGATGAGGACGTTCTTCGGGTGGCCTCCGCATCCGGCCAATGCGCAGAGCAGCAGCAGAGCCGAGATCCATTTCAAACCGGGGGAAAGGCTTGGTTGAATTCGGCCGTCACGACATTTTGCTGTGCTCACTGGCGTTCCTCATAGCCCTGTCAAATTGGTACGGGCCTCGACGCCGCACGCCGCGGCGGTCGAAGTCAGCACTGAGGCCAGACTATGCGAAGACGAGATGGCGTGCCCGTATGATCGGGTATGTTACGGTCGGGAAGACAGTATCAGCGGGGTTGCAGGTCCGAGGTGGCGGCGGTCGACGCGATTGCATCGGGATCGGGCACTGTCATCCCCGCCTTGCGAAGTCCTTCGATCAGACGATCGCGATCTTCGGGCTGCATGTTGCGCATTGCGAGTTCCGTTACAATGTTCGGCAGGAAGTCAGGTCGCATGCTGACGAACACCTGTCCTTCCCGGCGCGCGTCGTCCATCATGCCAGCCTCTGCGTAGATGACGGCGGCGACAACATGGAAGAGAGGGAACTTCTGCATGTTCGCCTGTCTGATCTCCAGCACGGCGGTCTGGTTGTCGCGGAGCATGTAGGCGGCCAGGGCTCGTGTTCCGTGGTAGAAGCCGCCGCTGCCTGGATTAAGCGCGATGGCCTGGTCCAGCAGGGTTGCTCCACGTTGCCACTGGCCAGCGATCGCAAGCCGGGTTCCGAACTCGCCCATCAGTTCGGTGTCATTGGGATTGGTGGCGAGCGCCTGCTCGCCCACACGCAGTGATTCAGCGAGCTGCCTGTCAAAGAACAGCGCCGTCATCAGTGCTTGAAGTCCGCGTGTATTGTTCGGATCGATCTGCGTTGCGCGCCTGGCGGCATCGAGTGCACGCTGTATGGCTGTATGCTGGTCTGGTGTCGGATTGAACTTGTACCGGTCCTCGTCGAGATAGACGATCGACAGCATTGCCCAAGCGGTCGCGTAGTTCGGAAACCGCGCGAGCGCGGCCTCGAGGCAATCCCGGACGCGCGCATGCGCTTCGGCGCTCAGTTCGGAACGATAGGCATAGAAGCGCAAAGTGCACTCATACGCACCGAGGTCATCCGGGGGCGGACTGGCGGCGTCGACCTGTGCCATGACCCCGTAGGGCTGGGCGATGGCGGTCGCGACCTTTCTGGCGACATCCGTCTGGATCGCAAACAGGTCTCCCGATGCGAGATCATTGTCATAGTTCTCCGACCAGAGGATTTCGCCGTCCGACGTATCGAGCAGCCTCGCGGTTACACGAAGGCGCTTGCCCGACATGCGTACCCCGCCGGCAAGGAGATAACGTGCGCCGAATTCAGCCCGGATCTCCGATGCGCCCACATCCGCTGGGAGGGACTTGGACGTTTCGCGGCCGAAGACCTTGATCTCCTTGAACCGTGGCAGGATGGTCATCAGCTCCTCAGTCAGGCCAGCTGTGTAGAGCTGTGCCTCCGGCCCTTCGCCGAGATTGGCAAACGGGGCCACGACGAGGGCCGGCCGATCGGGGGACAGGCTTGCAACGCGTTCGAGCGACGGAGCGGGAGACCGCGCCCCGATCCAATAGAGCGAAATAGCCACTGCAGCGAGCGCGGCAGCACCCGGCAACAAGACCCGCCTTGCGCGCCACCAGCGTCCGGGGCGAACCTCAAAGGGTGATGTTTCGCCAGCGTCTTCGTCTCCAATGTCGACTGACGCCGGGCAGGACCAGGCGAAGGTTGGAACATATCCGCCCTTGGGGATGTCGATCCTGACCGGGTCATCCTGCCCGGCAACGAGGTAATAGCGCTCGAGCGACCGCCGCAGCCGTCCGGCCTCGATCCTGACCACCGGGTCGTCCTGGGTGAAGCCGGGATCCCGGCCGAACACCTCGATCGCGATCGAATAGGCTTTGATCCGGTTGCCCCGACCCTCGAGAGTTTCCGAGACGACATAGCGGAGAAACGCTGCCGCGCGACCGACGCCTGGAAATTCAGGGCTGGAGACGACACGTTCCAGTTGCTCGCTGATATCGTCGGCTTGAGGCGCCGGCCTTGAAGAAATGGATGCAGCAGACCCCTCTGCTGGTATCGATGTCTGCATGTCTGTCCCCAATCCCCCGTGGAGTCACATCACTGCCAGACCGTATGTTACGGTAACATACTCCACGAACCGATCGTCGTCCATGAAGATCGGGATCAGGCACACGTTGCAGTGGCGACGTCTCGAATGCCGGTAAGGAGTGGACCATGGACGAAGGCGTGACCGCAGTCCGTCGGCAGTTTCCAGCGAGGATCAGGGCGATCGACGATCTCTCTGCCCGCAACGAGGACTTCCGGGAAATCTGCAGGGACTTTGCCGACGCCCAATCGGAACTGGAGAAATGGAATGTCTCGACCGATCCGAAGCGGAACGAGCGCGTCGTCGAATACCGGGAACTGATCGCAGAACTTTCCAAGGAGATAGAAGGCGCGCTCGACCACGCCTCGGTGCCGCCACCCGCTCGCTGATACGCGCGACCAGGCCGCTGGCAAACCATCGCCAGGCGTAGCGTATGTTACGGTTACCTACTTGCGTTCCATCGCTCGGTAACGACCATCGCGACAAATGTCCGGCGCTGAAATTTGCGCTTCCACGAAACGAAACGCCTCCGAAGGATATTGCCGTGGTTTCCGAAGACTTGGACGAGCCTGCCATTTCCCCAACGCCTCGGAATCCACTCCGCAGGATAGCACTCATCGTTCTCCTCCTGGCGCTCGTCCTGTTCGTCCTCTCCATCTTCATGGAGCGGCGCACGCCATCGACCTCGCAGGCTCAGGTCCAAGCCTATATCGTCGGCATCGCCCCCGAAGTCACCGGTCGGGTCATCGAAGTCGGCGTCACCGACAATTCGCGGGTCGAGGCCGATCAGGTTCTTTTTCGTATCGATCCCGAGCGTTATGAGCTCGCCGTCAACGAAGCCGAAGCAGCGCTCGCGAGCGTCGGCCAGTCGATCGGGGCATCGACTGCGACCGTCGACGCCGCACAGGCCAAGCTCGTTCAGGTGCAGGCCGACAGAGACAATCTGCGCGACCAGTTTGCCCGGGCAACCGAGCTCGTGAAACGCGGCGTCTTTTCCAGGGCCCGGTTCGATGCGGCCAAGTCGGCCTATGACCAGGCGGAAGCCTCCGTCTCCGGGGCGCAGGCCGACCTTGCCAAGGCGAAAGAGCAGCTCGGCCCGGCCGGCAACGACAATCCGCAACTGCGTGCCGCCCTTGCCGGACTAGAGAAGGCACAACTCGATCTGGTGCGGACGACGGTACGCGCCCCCTCTGCCGGTGTGGTCACCAACCTGCAGCTCACCATCGGCAAGGTGGTCTCGGCCGGCCAGCCAGCGATGACCTTCATCGACGCCGGCACCATCTGGATCAATGCGGCATTTAAGGAAAACAGCCTGGAGAAGGTGGCCGTCGGCAACAAAGCGGAGATTCTTTTCGACGCGCTTCCCGGCCGGCTGTTTCCGGCAACGGTCGAGAGCGTCGGGTTTGGCGTATCGCAAGGCAGCACGGACCCGAGCACCGGATTGCCGACGATCCGAAACGACAGCGGCTGGGTCCAGGAGGCACAGCGCTTTCCGGTCCGGCTCATCATCGAGGAGGCGCAGAGGCCGAAGGGCGGCGTGCGCTATGGCTCGCAGGCGACCGTCGTCATCTACACCGGCGACAACCCGGTCACCAATGCCTGGGGCTCGCTCTGGATCCGCATCATGTCGGTGCTGACCTATGTCAGCTGATAGGGACCTCTTCGTCGAGGAACAGAAACGCAAGGGACTGCGGGTCGCATTCGCAGTCTCCATCGGCTTCACGTTCGCGGTCTATGCCGGGGCCATCGTGCCTTTCCTCGGCCCGCTCTTTGCCGCTCAGTTTTTGCTTGGGAGTTCACGACCCATGCCGCTTGCGAAGACAATCGGCGCGGCCATGGTCGTCCTGATCGCGGGGACGGCAATGATGGTTCTGACAAACGTGCTCGGCGACCGTCCGGCGCCATTTCTGCTGATCCTGGGGCTGACCTATTTCGTGTGCTTCGCCGCACAGTCGACGGGAAAGGGAGGAGCGGCGGTCTTTCTCGTGCTCGTCGTTTCGATCATCGTGCCTCTGCTCGGCATCCTGAACAGGGAGCTCGCCAATTCCATCCTATCCATCCTTGTTGTCGCGGTGTTGTCGGGCACGGTTCTGATGTGGCTCGCTCATGCTGTCTTTCCCGAGCCGTTCTCCCGGAATGTCGAGGCAACGCCGACCGACGAGCGGCCGCTGGCCTTGGGTCGGGCGCTGGCAAACACGGTCATCCTTCTGGGCTCCGTCGTGATCTGCCTGACGAGCGACAACCTGACCGTTGCGGTGGTCATTCCGATCACCGTGGCGTCGCTGCTGGGGCAGCTCGACGTTGCCGCGAGCGCACGAGCGGCGATCGGGCTCGTGCTCGTCAATCTCTTCGGCGGCGTGCTCGCCTCCATTGCCTATGCCGCGCTATCGCTGCGCCCCAATCTTTTCTCGATCTTCCTCATCGTTCTCGTCGTCGTCCTCTTCATCGGAGGGCGCGCGGCTGTCCGCTCGAAGGAAGCACCGGTTTTTGCCGGCGCCCTGACGACATTCCTGATCCTGTTCGGCCTCGGGGTCTCGCCTCTGCCGGGGAGTGCTGCAGAATCCTTCGCCACCCGCATCGTCTATGTCGCAGCAGCCTTGATCTACGCGCTGCTGTTTGCCGTCATCCTGTGGCCGCGGACGAGAGAAACAAAGAGGATATCGGCATGACATTTCCTCGCCACTGGAATGAATGTAAGTATATGCGAATATACTAAAGCCGGCAGCCTACACACCATGTCTGACCGCAAGGAGGATTTGAGATGGCTAGACCTCATGCACTGTTACTCGCCACGGGACTGTTCCTGCCTTTTGTAGGGTTCCCGTTTTGGCCACATCCGATGCCGACCGCCGCCGCCCAGGAGCCTGCCGCTTCCAGCCCCGTCGCGGCGGAAGACGACGCGCCGGCGCCGCTGAGCGAGGACGAACTCGAAATCCTGGTGGCGCGGATTGCACTTTATCCGGACGAACTGGTCGCGCTCGTCACATCGGCGTCGCTCTATCCGCTGCAGGTCGTGGAAGCAGCCCGGTTTCTCGAAACCTTGAAGAAGCAGCCCGAGCTCAAGCCGAAGACGACGTGGGACGGCAGCATCGTATCGCTGCTGAACTATCCCCAGATCGTCACGATGATGAGCGACGACCTGGACTGGACGCAGTCTCTCGGAGAGGCGCTCTCCTACCAGCAGAAGGACGTTCTGATCGCCATACAGCAACTGCGCGACAAAGCGGTCGCCGACGGCATCATCAAGACCGACGACAAAATCAAGGTCAGCCAGGAGAACGACAACGTCGTGATCGTCTCCGCCAGTCCCGACAAGATCTACGTTCCGCAGTATGCGCCGGAGATGCTGTATGAACCGAACTATGTGGCCGAGCCTATCGGCTACTATTCAGAGCCGTATCCGAACTACTACTATCCGACCGCCACCTTTTTTGCCGGCGTGGTGACGGGAGCAGTGTGGGCGGCTGCCGTCGACTGGAACCGCTGGGGTGTATGGGGCGGGCGCTGGAACGGCAATGTTGATATCGACTGCAACAACTGCTTCAACAACATCAACGGAAAAGTGAATATCAACGACGTCGACTGGAAGAAGGTCGACCGCAGCAAGATCGGTTTCGACAGCGCGCAGTTCAACAAGATCGACCGCAGCTCCTTCCGGACCAGTATCGAGGCGAACGGCAACAACAGGGTCGGAGCAAGAGGCAATGACCGTGCGAACACGGTCCGCGACCAGCCAGGCAAAGTCAGCGTCAATGATGTCCGCAAGAGCAAGATCGATGCGGACAGGGTCAATGCTGCGCGCAACAAGGCAGGCAATACGGGAGTGGCTTCTGGGGGCGGGAAGGGCGCGCAGGCTGCGCAGAACCGAAGGCCCGAGGCAAGGACGCCGAACAGGGCTGCCGAAAACGCAAGGCCCGGGGTCAACGCCAAACGCCCGGTCGCAAAGCCGAAGCCCGCGGCCAGGGTCGACAACCGGCCGAGAAAGCCGCCGGCCCTCGGTCAGGTCGACAGCGGCAGGCGCGCTGAGATGCAGTCCAACCGCGGCAGACAGGCCATGGCCGGCGGCAATCGCGGCGGCAGTGGTGGAGAAATCCGCCGCGGCGGTGGTGGTGGCGGCCGTCGTCGATAACCGGAAGAAGGAGGAAAGTCATGACCAAGTCAGTCAGAAACATGCTTCTGGGTTCGGTGTTCGCTTTTGCGGCTCTCGCCACCAATCCGGTTCCGGCATCTGCAGCAGAGCCATCCGATGCGACCGTCATCTCGGGTTTCGCTTCGCACAGCGATCCGCCCGTATTCGAGACGGCGGAACAGGCCGTCGACGCTTTCAAGGCGGCCTTGGCGGCCGACGACTTCGACAAGTTTACGGCGCTGCTGGGTATTGATGCAGCGAAAGCGAAGGCAGGCGAAGGCGTGATGGACACCTACGCGCAGATCCGGGACGGCACGAAGAAGAAGGTCGTCGTCAACGACGTCGATGGCCGCAAGATCATCGAGATCGGCGACAAATTATGGCCTCTGCCATTTCCGATCATGAAGGACGACGATGGCAAATGGGGTTTCGATACCTATGCCGGGTTCGAGGAGATCATCAATCGTCGCGTCGGCGAGAACGAATTGCAGACCATCGACACGATGAAGGCCTATGTCGATGCCCAAAAGGAATATTCTTCCGCCGACCACGATGATGACGGCGTCCTGGAATATGCCCAGAAACTGATCAGCAGCGACGGCAAGACTGACGGTCTCTATTGGTCGCCTGATCTGGGCGAGGGAGATAGCCCGGCGGGCAATGCTCTCGAGGACAATGCGGCGCTTGATAAGGCCAAGGCCGGCGAGGGCTATTACGGTTATCGCTACAGGATCATCGACGGCCAGGGGCCGAATATCGCGGGTGGAGAGTTCGATTATGTGATCAACGGCAATATGATCGCAGGATTTGCCCTTATCGCGTGGCCGATCCGATATGGCGAAACCGGCGTACACACATTCGCAGTCAACGCGAACGGTACGGTCTACCAGGCCGATCTCGGCCGGGAGACTGAAAAAATAGCTGCCGGCGTCAGGACCTTCAACCCAGGTGACGATTGGGACGTGACTGTTGATTGAACACGGTCGCGGATGTTTGGAACCAAGTCCGCTCCACCTCGTTGCCGCTTCGTATCTGGCAATGATGCAAAGGAGGAAACGATGATTTCCGCAGATCAGATTCGTGAACATATGGAAGTTCGGGCTGCCGACGGCACCCATGTCGGGACGGTCGATCACCTCGACGGCACCACCCGCATCAAACTGACGAAGACCGACTCGGGGGATGGCAAGCACCACTTGATCCCGCTCGATTGGGTCGATCACGTGGATGCCCACGTCCATCTGTCGAAGAACGCCAGAGATGTCCGAAGCCAATGGGCTACCATCAACTGACAGCCTGTCGGCTGCGGCCTGCGGGCCGCAGCCTCCTTGAACAGGATGGTTAGAGCAATGATGTCGTCCGAACACCGCTCACACTTTTCGGCATCATGCTTTTAAAGGAACCCGCCGTGTCGAAGCAATTGAAGAGGGGCGATGAGGTCAGCTGGAATACCAGCCAGGGAAAGACCAAGGGCAAACTGATTAGGAAGCAGACCAGCCAGACGAAGATCAAGGGTCACACAGTGAAGGCCACGGTGGCAGAGCCGCAGTATATCGTCGAAAGCGAAAAAACGGGAAAGCGAACCGCGCACAAGCCCGACGAACTCAGGAAGCTCTGACGATCGCGGGCACTTTATTCAAATACAAGGAGATCGAATATGCCAGCCAAGTCGAAAGCCCAGCAAAAGGCTGCGGGTGCGCGCTCTCGGCAAAGCGCGGCGAGACGCCGAAGAAGGAGCTTAAGGGCGCTTCGAAGCAGATGGTCGAGTCCATGAGCGAAAAGCAGCTCGAAGAGTTTGCCTCGACCAAGAGAAAGGGCAAACCGGAACACGCCTCGAAATAGACGGCGAAATCATGGCGCCCCCGGCTCAGGTCGTCGTCGATTGTATGGAAAATTCCGCGACGTCGTGCGACCCGGAGACGGCGACCAGGATTGCGCGGGCGGATGCGTCTGGATCTTTCGTGAGCCAGCGCAATTCGAAGGCCGCCCCGATGCGGCCGTCCTCGGTCCGTTTCACCGATCCGAACAGCGCGCTGCATTCGAGAGGGCTAAGCACATCCGACAGATCGGGAATACCGGAGTTCGGACAGTAGATCACGAGCGTTGCCTTGCGTTCGGATCGCAGCCACGTGTCCAGTTGCTTCATCGGCGACAACACGATGAAGGCTACCAGGGTGGCCACCGTCCCCGTCACGATCTGGCCGCCGCCGAAGCAGAGGCCGACGACGGTCATGAACCACATGGTCGCGGCCGTCGTGACGCCCGTCATCGTGTCGCCGCGCCTCAGGATCACTCCGCCGCCGATGAAGCCGACGCCCGTGAGTACGCCGAGGGGAAAGCGCAGCACGTCCATTTGCGTGAAAAAGTTGAACGTTTTTCCGTAGGTCGATAGAAGGAGATTGGCTTGGATCATCGCCAGGCAAGCGGCAAGCGCCACCAGGATCGTAGTCCTGAAGCCTGCGGCGTGACCGCCGCGCTCGCGGTCGAGACCGATGAGGCCGCCGGCGACCACCGTCAGTACGATCCGTGCAGCGATGTCCCACCAGCTTGGTGTGAGCGGCATCGCGTCGGTCAAGAGTGAAGGCATCGTCTGATCCTGACGGTGTTGCCGCTCCTTCGCTGCTGGCGGGGCATTCGTTCCTCCTGCGCTACAGTGCCTCCGGATGAGATAAACGCAATGTCGGCCAGGACGTTCCCTTTGCCTCGGGATCGTAGAGGTTTGCCCAGATGGCAAGATTGGCGGTTTGTCGGCGCTCGGTGTATGCTTCCGAACCCGGGATAATCCCCCACCAACCCGCGCGTGGCGTCTAAAACGGAGTTCGAGATTGGCCGTCGCTTTCACCAAGGAAGAGAGTTTCGAAACCGCTTCGGAAACCCTGCTGCCCGATCGTCCGATTTCGCCGCATCCGAACTTGGTCACGGAAGCGGGATTGAAGGCTCTGGAATTGCAGTTCCAGCAGGCTCGCGAGGCCTATGATGCTGCGAGCCCCATCGAAGACGTGAACGAACGGCGGCGGCAGACGGCCAATCCCTTGCGTGATCTTCGCTACTTAGCCGCAAGACTTCGCACCGCTCAGCTCATGCCTGCCCCTACGTCAATCGATACCGTCGCCTTCGGCAGCACGGTGACTTTCCGTCGTGACGATGGCCGTGTGCAGACCTATCGCATTGTCGGAGAGGACGAGGCCGATCCGAAGGCCGGGTCCATTTCCTATGTCTCCCCGGTGGCGCGGCTCCTGATGGGCAAGGCTGTCGGGGATATGGTCGAGACAGGCGGCCAGGAACTGGAGATCATCGCCATAGCATAGGGGCGGGGCAGCCCGGTCGGAAACGCAGGACGAGCAAGAGAAGGCCACGATCGAAAAATCCATCGCGACGCTGGAAGCGAAGATTGCCAAGATCGAAGCGAGCGAAAGCAGCTCAGGCGTCTGCTGCATCGAAGCCTGCCGGTGGCGCTCCGAAAGAACTTTCCGGCGAAAGCGAGCGTATCGGCACGACGAATTTTGACGAGACCAGCGAGTTCGGCAGCCGCACGGCTTACGTCTGATAAAAGCGACCCGGTCACCGGGATGATGCTGCATTTTTGAGTGATGCATCAAAGGCGGCGCTTGGCCACGGTGACGACTTCGCGTGTCAGATCCGCCAGACGGTCGGCGGCGAGGCGATTTATCTGCCAGTAGAGCGGGACATCGAGTGGCGTGTCGGGCACCAGCTCGATCAGCCGTCCGGATGCGAGGTGCTCGCGGGTCAGCTGGGTCGGGTTCATTCCCCATCCCATGCCTGAAAGGCTCGCCTCGACGAAGCTCTGCGGCGACGGCAGCCAGTGGGTGGGATAATCGAGATCGCGTTCGAATGTTCGCCTGATCCAACTGCTCTGTAGCCTATCCTTTTGATTGAATGTCAGCGCCGGAGCGTTGCGGATCGCCTCTGATGTCACGCCCTGCGGAAAATGGCTTGTGACGAAGTCGGGGGTTGCCGTTGCATGGTAGCGCAGAACGCCGAGGGCAAAACGCCGGCATCCGCGGACCGGTTTTTCCAGGCTGGTGACGGCGGCGATCACCCGACCGCGCTGCAGCCATTCGGCGGTATGGTCCTGGTCGTCGACGGCGACATTCAGCAGATAGGAAGAGCTTTTGGAAAAATTCGACATGGCCTCGACGAACCATGTTCCGAGGCTGTCGGCGTTCGTCGCGATTTGAAGCGTGACCCTTTGGCGTGGTTCGTCGGGATCGACGAGGGCCGGCAGTTGCCCGAAGAGTTCTGCTTCGAGCATGCCGACATTCTCCATATGGCGGCACAGCCATTCTCCCTTTTCCGTCGCCGTGCACGGCGTGCCTCTGACGATGAGGACGACGCCGAGACGCTCTTCGAGTTGCTTCACGCGCTGCGAAATGGCCGAAGGGGTCACGTTCAAGGCGGTCGCAGCTCTTTCGAAGCTGCCTGTCTGGACAATGGTCGCGACGGCGCGAAGAGCGGGATAGTCGAGCATGGATTAATTTCACTTAATCTGGGTAAGTTAGATTAATTAGCCTAATTCTCGAAATAGCGATAGCGCAACCTCACCGAAATGAGGGGCGTTAGCCGAAGAGATGAATTTTTCGATCTATGGAACCGGCCTGATGATGGGCCTCAGCCTGATCGTCGCCATCGGCGCGCAGAATGCCTTCATTCTCCGCCAGGGCTTGCGCAACGAACATGTCTTCGCCGTCTGCCTCGCATGCGCGGTATCAGATGCCGCGCTGATCGTGCTTGGCGTGACCAGCCTCCATCAAATCGCCAGGTTCATGCCCTGGCTCGATCCCGTCATGCGCTACGGGGGAGCTATGTTTCTGGTCTGGTACGGGGCAAGAAGCCTCTATTCCGCCTTGCGGTCGTCCGCCGCTCTCACGGCCGCGGAAGCCAAGCCATCGAGCTTTCGGCAGACGCTGGCAACCTGCCTCGCACTCACCTGGCTCAATCCGCATGTTTATCTCGACACCGTGGTGCTGCTCGGCACGATATCGACACGATATCCGGGAGAGCAGGCTTCTTTTGCGGCAGGGGCGGTGACGGGGTCCTTCCTGTTCTTCTTTTCGCTCGGATATGGCGCGAAGCGGTTGCGGCCGATCTTCTCGAAACCCTCGTCCTGGCGCATGCTGGAAACGCTCGTGGCTTTCACGATGTGGATCATAGCGTTCAAGCTGCTGGGCGGGTTGTGACCGCCGTTCGGCTGTCGGTCGGCCGCTGCGGCGCAGGTCGAGCGGACGTTGCAAGTGGACCGGCATCGATCTGTCCAGATCCTGTGCGGGTTCAAACCGATGAAGCGTCTCTACCGCGTCCCATCGCACGCGCGGCGCTCCGGGACGGTCAACTCCATCTCGCGCTGACAGTCTGCCAGCAGATGTGGCGGAAAGCGCCTTAGCTCCCGGAGCGCATGCTCATGGTTGGCATCCCTGCGCCTCTGCGACTTGAATGCGGAAAGGGCCTGTACGATATTCCAGATGCTTGTTTGAGACATGTCGGGCCTCCTTTGCTGCATTTAGCTGCCGACACTCGAAATATGAGGGTCAATTGACATTCAATCAAACAAAATGATATGGGGTTATAAATCAGAAAAATTGAAAGATGCGACGATGAGCATTCCCTTTCGCCGTCCCATTCCGCTGCTTGACAATGAAGTGCTGCGTACCTTCGTGGCGATCGCCGAAACAGGCAATTTTTCGACCGCCGCAGAGGCTGTCTTCCGCACGCCGTCGGCGGTATCGATGCAGATTAAGAAGCTTGAAGAACAGCTTGGGGCGACGCTTTTTCTGCGCGACGCCCGCTCGGTGTCGTTGACGCGCCACGGCGAGATGCTGCTGTCCTATGCTCGCAACATCCTGGCGCTGTCGAACGAGGCAGTGTCGCGCTTCATCATGCCGGAACTCAGCGGCGTCGTGCGGCTCGGCGCGCCAGAGGATATCGGCGAACGGCTGCTGCCGAGCATCTTGAAGAGTTTCGCCGAGAGCTATCCCGGCATCATGGTCGATGTGACCATCGACATGAGCATCGGGCTGAAGAAGCGCATGGAGGAGCAGCGGCTCGACCTGGCCTTGATCAACTGTGCGACACGGCCGTTCCCGACGGGCGGTGAGGTGGTGTTCCGCGAGCGGCTGGTCTGGGCCGGCGCCAAGTGCGGTTCGGCGCATCGGCGCGATCCGCTGCCGATCTCGATCTGGGAAGACGGCTGCATCTGGCGCCAGGAGGCACTCTCCCAGCTCGAGCGCAACAAGCGGCATTATCGCGTCGCCTATCTCAGCGGTCACACGATGGCGCAGCGCGCCGCCGTGCTTTCCGATCTCGCCATAGCGCCGTTGCCGCTGTCCTATGTCAACGAGGACATGGCGATCCTCGGGCCTCAGGAAGGGCTGCCGGAGCTCGGCGCCTTCGATATCCGCCTGCTGACCGCCTCGCAGGTATCGGGGCCGATCGAGACGGTGGCCGACAGCATTCGCGGCGCCTTTGCCGAGAGAGCGAAGGCGGTCGCCGCCTAGCGCATAGTCCCCGAAGATCCGATTCGATTTTTGGGAAAGGATTACGCGCCGATTGCGTTGTGATAGGGCGTCCTTAGCGCTAGCTGGTATCCTTCCAACCCGTGAACCTTTTGGTTTGTCGCGCGTTATTGGCGCGGACGGCATTTGTCGCCGTTCGGGGTAGATCTCAAACAAGGATATCCGAGATGACGACAACGGCCAAAATTGCCGCAGCCTTAATGGTTCTTCTTGCCCTTTCCTCCTGCGGCAACACGATCCGCGGCATAGGAAAGGATACGGCAAATACCGTGAACGCGACGCAGGACGCTGGCCGCTCAGTCGACCGCGCCGCGAAGAAGTAGCGACGGTTCAGATTCCTGCCGGGATTGCCGGATCATCCTATCGGATGACCGGGGGGTAAACCTTTTCCAACCCGCCGGATCGGTCGAGACCGGTGCGGAAGGCCTGGTAGGCGGGATGCTGGCCGGAACGGGCCGTTTCCATCAGCCGGATCTGCAACCGGTCCGGAGCCTGGCTTCCGAGCCAGAATCCTAGATTGTCGAGCTTCAGCGAGTTCAGGAAACGCGATCCGGCGGCAAGATCGAGATGGCGGCGCAGGCCGTCGAGCAGGTTGTCGTCCTGGGCGGCGTTTTCCATGAGCAGCGCCAGGTAGGACTTGTCGGTCTCCGAAAGGGCGGCGAGCTTTTCCGCAACGATATCGCGGTCTGGAAACGGAACATTGCCTGTCATCGAATCGTCCATGCTTGATCGTGTTTTGGCCGTTATAAGCTCGCCTTGACCTTCTCGGCTACATCGACCGGCACCCATTTCGTCCACAGACTCTCGTAATTGCGAAGGAAATAGATCGCGGCATCCTCGTTGCTTTCGCGGTTTTCGTCCTGCCAGGCGAGCACCTGGTTGATCGTCGCATTGTCCCATTTGCGGGTCTTGAGATAGGTCGTGACAGGTGCGGCGCGGCTGGCGAAGGGCCTGGTCATCAGGGTGAAAGCGCGCGAGACCGGGTAGGAGTTGAGCTCGGGCCTGACGCAGCCGGCAACCGCGGTACAGCGATCCCATTCATTCTTGTTGTGGCCGACGCCGAAGCTCAGGCGCGTCATGTCATATTTGCCGAGGATGGCGGTCGGCGCCCAGTAATAACCGAGCCAGCCGACCTTGTTTTCGAAGGCGCGGGCAATCGAGGCATCAAGCTGTTCGGGGCTGCCGGTCTCGATGAGCTCGAAGCCCTTCTTGTCGGCGGCAAGCGCCTTGAACAGGTTGGTGGTCGATATCTGGCAGCTCCAGTCGGCGGGGCAGTTGTAAACTGCGCCTTTCGACGGGTCGTCCTCGGCGGGGAAGAGTTCGGGATGTTTCAGCGCGTCCTCGACCGAGCGGATATCGGGGTGGGCGTCGGCGACAAATTTCGGGATCCACCAACCCTCGACGGCGCCGTCGGCCAGGATTTCGGCCCCCTGTACCAGCCGGCCGGTGTTGACAGCCTGATCGAGCAGGGACCTGACGGAATTGATCCAGTATTCCGAGGCGATGTCGGGGATGCCCTTCTCATTCATCGAGGCGAAGGTCGGCAGGGTGTCGCCATCGACGATGGTAACGGAGCAGCCGTAGCCCTTTTCCAGGATGATCTTGTCGAAGCTCGCCGCAATGCCTGCCGAGGCCCATTTCATTTCGGCGATCGAAACGCTGCCACATTCGGCGGCTTCGGCCGGCACGACGGTAGAAAGAGCCGCGGCAAAGACGGCCGGAATCAGAAACGTCTTCATCGTCATTCCCCGAATTCTTCTTAGGCGGACGTGCAGCAGGCTCTGAAATTCACCGACAAATCTCTCCGGCACCCGAAGGGAAAATGCCTGCCGGGCGATACCGCGACAGGCTTTCCGGTTCATGGGCAGGCCATGTTCAACAATGGCGCGTTATGACGGAGCCTACGCGTTCGCTCGCAGAAATCAACCATCTTCTGCTCATGGTTGCGTGACTAAATTATTGAATTCGAAGAATTTATGTCAGCATTCCGAAATTGGCGCTCTCGGGCGAAAAGCACGCTCTTGGCGATCGGCAGCGGATCTTCGGCAGAAATTTCGGCCAGAATGTCAAAAAAGATCAAAATTAACATTTGCGTAAGCCTTCAATAACTCTCCGGTAAGAATGTACCGTTATCAGTTGGGTCGTGGCAGCAATGACCGCCGCTTCTCCGGTTCAGGTAGTGCGTACCGGAGAAAGCGAGCTTCGCCGTGTAAGGGCGAAGACGCCTGAGTTTTTCGGCAAACCGCGCAGAGCCAAGGCCATGCGCGGTTTTCGCGTTTGCAGGACGGAACTTTAGGCCGAGTCTTGACCCGGGATCGCGGCCCATTGTAGGCCTCGCCTGAACGAGAGGCGAATGCGGGCCACCATGGCAAGAGCGATCATGCTGCAGGGAACCGGCTCCGATGTCGGCAAGACGGTGCTGGTCGCAGGGCTCTGCCGGCTGGCGGCCAATCGCGGCCTGACGGTCCGACCATTCAAGCCGCAGAACATGTCGAACAATGCGGCGGTCGCCGATGACGGCGGCGAGATTGGCCGGGCGCAGTGGCTGCAGTCGCTGGCTGCGCGCACGCCATCCTCGGTGCACATGAACCCGGTGCTGCTTAAGCCGCAATCGGAAAATGGCAGCCAGATCATCGTCCAGGGCAGGGTGTTCGGACAGGCGAAGGGGCGGGACTACCAGCGGCTGAAGCCCGAGCTGCTCGGCGCCGTGCTCGAAAGTTTCGAAAAAGTGGCTGCGGGTGCCGACCTCGTTATCGTCGAGGGCGCCGGATCGCCGGCCGAGATCAATCTCAGGGCCGGCGATATCGCCAATATGGGCTTTGCGACGCGTGCCGGCGTGCCGGTCGTGCTCGTCGGCGATATCGACCGCGGCGGCGTCATCGCCTCGCTGGTCGGCACGCATGCGATCCTCGAAGATGGCGACCGGGCGATGATTGCGGGCTATATCATCAACAAGTTCCGCGGCGACGTCTCGCTGTTTGAAGACGGCATCCGCGCCATTGAAGGCTTCACCGGCTGGCCGTGCTTCGGCGTCGTGCCGTGGCTATCTGGTGCCGCGCGGCTGCCGGCTGAAGATTCGGTCGTGCTCGAGCGGTTGGCGAGGGGCGGCGCGAGCGCGCTGAAGATTGCCGTGCCGGTGCTGCCACGTATCGCCAATTTCGATGATCTCGACCCGCTGCGGGCCGAGCCGGATGTCGAGCTGGTCTTCGTGCGGTCAGGCGAGCGGATCCCTGGCGATGCGAGCCTCGTTGTGCTTCCCGGCTCGAAATCGACGATATCGGATCTCGCCGACTTCAGGGCTGAGGGATGGGACCGCGATCTGCAGTCGCATGTCAGGCGCGGCGGCCGGGTTATCGGCATCTGTGGCGGTTACCAGATGCTCGGCCGCATGGTGCACGATCCGCTCGGCATCGAGGGCGGGGCGCTCGAGACGCCGGGGCTTGGGCTGCTCGATGTCGAGACCGAGATGGCGCCGGAAAAGACCGTGCGCAACAGCCAGGCCCACTCGGCCGAATATGACGCGCCGCTTGCCGGCTACCAGATCCATCTCGGCGTGACCCGCGGCCCGGATTGCGATCGGCCTTCAGCGATCATCGACGGCTTGCCCGACGGTGCGCTTTCGACCGACGGCAGGATCATGGGAACCTATCTGCATGGGCTCTTCGGCAGTGACACTTACCGCGCTCGACTGCTTCAAAGCTTCGGCCTATCAGGCGTGCGGAGGAATTACCGCGAGAGCGTCGAGCAGGCGCTCGACGACGTCGCCGAGGAATTGGAACGTCATCTCGATCCGCACTGGCTGGCCGGGCTGCTCGGTTAGGCCGCACCTCGTACCATCATCGGCCGTTGCTCGGCTATTGCCAAATTAGTTGACTGAGTCCATTAATTGTCGCAGCGGACCCGGTTGAGAGTGACGAAAACCATGAGCATATTGGATAGATTCTCACTGGCAGGTCAGGTGGCGCTGGTGACCGGTGGCGGTCGTGGGCTCGGCTTCGAGATGGCGTGCGCCCTTGCCGAGGCGGCGCGCATGTTATCGTCAACGGACGCACGGCGGCGACGCTGGAAGACGCTGTAAAGGCTATCCGCGCCGCGGGCGGCACGGCGAGCGGCTTCATTCGATATCGCCGACCGCGAGGCACAGCGCGCTGCGATGGCCGATATCGACAAGATCCATGGCCGTCTCGATATTCTGATCAACAATGTCGGCGCCCGCGACAGACGGCCGCTGGCCGAATTCGACGATGATGCGATCATCGAGCTGCTGCGCACCGACCTAGCAGCGGCGGTGACGCTTTCGCGTGACGCTGCCGTGTTGATGAAGCGACGCAATTACGGCCGCCTGATCGCGGTGACCTCGATCAGCGGCCATGTCGTCATGCCCGGCGACTGCGTCTATCCGGCGGCAAAGCAGGGACTGACCGGACTGATGCGCGGCATGGCGGTCGAATTCGGCCCGCACGGCATCACCAGCAACGGGATTGCGCCCGGCTGGTTTGCCACCGAGACGAACGCGGCGATGGCCGCGAACGAGGATTTGATGCCGTTCGTGCGCCAGCGCATCCCGGTCCAGCGCTGGGGACGCCCGGACGAGATCGCCGGGGCGGCTCTCTTTCTCGCAAGCGACGCCGCTTCCTTCGTCAACGGCCATGTGCTGACGGTCGACGGCGGCATGACGGTCCGGATGTGAGATATCCGCAGACGCTGCGGCATCGTCTTTCATTTCTGCGGCACTCTCCACTGCTTCTCGCCGGAGCCGAACGACGGTAACGGCAGGTATCACTTGCTCTCGGCCTACCTTGTGGTCGTCGTTTGCCGGAGTCCATGGCTAGAAATATCTGCGTGACTCGACTATTGGTTGATGTGGCAACGCCCGGGTTGGTCATCGCCGTCCATTTGCCCGATTTCCGACCATAAACTGCGTCGGTCATTTGGAGGTTCGGAAATTAACAATCATATTCAGTGGCTTATAGAACATGGAATCACAGCTGAGCATATTGGCGAGCTGATAGCCGGATTGTGCGATCGGCTGATCGCGGATGGCTTTCCGATCTGGCGGGGAAGTATTGCGATGCCGTCTATTCATCCCATGTATGGCGGCGTCTCGGCCAATTTCGTGCGCGGCGGTGCGACCACGATCGAGAATGCCGAGTATGGCAGTGCGGCAGTACTGAATTTCGAGAAGACCCCGATCTATTTTCTTTTGGGCCGTGGCGAAACGTCAGGTCGATGGAATATCGCCAAGGGTGAGGGAGTCGATGACTACCCGCAGCTTGCGGAATTCGCACATGGCGGCGGTACGGATCATCTGGTCAGCCTGCTGGAGTTTCCAAAGGAGGCTGCGCTGCGCGGGGTCAGTCTGTCTCTCACAAGCGACAGGCCGGGCGGATTTTCTGACGACCAATTGGCGATCGTCGCGAAGCTTTTCCCGGCGCTGGGGCTGGCTTGCTACCGCATCGCGGCATCGAAAACCGCTGCGGATATCCTTGCCGTCTACACGGGTGCCAAAACAAGCGCACGCATCCTTGCAGGCGAGATCCAGAGGGGAAAAGGTGGCTCCATCAATGCTGCGATCCTGCTTGCGGATCTCAGGAATTTCACGGCGTTGACCGAAGTCTATCAGCCAGGCGAAATCGCCGGGTTTCTAGACGAGCATTTCGAGCTGATCGGCCGGCATGTCGAGGAGAATTCCGGCGAGATCCTCAAGTTCATGGGCGACAGCGTGCTGGCGATCTTTCCGACCGATGCCGAAGATCAGCAAAAGGCGTGCATGGCCGCACTGGCTTCGGCAAGGAATATTCTGGAAGCCAACAAGGTGCTGAACGGTCAGCGGAGGAATGATGGAGGTCCTGACATCGGCGTCGATGTCGTGCTGCATCTCGGCGAGGTCTTCTATGGAAATATCGGCGCGCGCGGCAGGCTTGATTTCACGGTGATCGGCAGCGCCGTCAACGAGGCCTCGCGGCTTGAAAAGCTCTGCGGCACGCTTGAGCAAGAGCTGCTGATGTCGGAGAGCTTCGCGACCACCTGCGCCGTGGCCTGCGAGTATCTGGGTTCGTTTGAATTGCGTGGCGTTTCGAAGCGGGCCGACGTGTTCAAACTCGCCGACGCCGTATTCTGAAGCGTCGATCCGGTCGGCGCGGCGACGCTCAGATCTCGCCTGAGACCTCGCGGCGGCGGCGGTCGAGTTCTTCGCTGTAGCGGCGTAGCGTATAGCTTTCGCTGAGCTGGCCGATCACCTTGCGTTCGATCAGGTTGTTGACGACGGCGAGCGCTTCGCTTTCGCTCTTGTCGAAGATCGCCGCCGCCTGCCTGGCATTCATCTGCGGCTGCAGGAAATCGTTGCGGTAGTGGATGAAGTCGGCAAGCGTCTTGCCCTCGTCCTGCGCATCGGTCGGATTGGCGTAGATCTCCGGCACCAGCACCAGGCCCGCATATTTGTCGCTCTCCTCGACGAGGACGACGCGCTGGGTCGAGCCGATCGGGAAGGCCTGCTTGAATTCCTCCAGAGAAATGCCCGCCCTTGCCGTCTTGACGTCAGCGCGCATCAGCTTGTCGACCGTCAGATTGCGGATCCAGCCGACATCATGGGCGCTGCGGATGCTTTCTCCGCGCAGATGGAACCGCCATGTGGCGAAGGAGTAGCCGAAGGTCGAACGCACGACGAGCGAGGAGGTGATGACGGCAGCGAGTACCAGCGCCGTGATCGGAAAATCGCCGGTCATTTCGAGCGCCAGGAACGTCATGGTCAGCGGCCCGCCGATGACGGCGACGGCAAGCGAACTCATGCCGACCACGGCATAGATCACGGGCGTCAGCGTCGCATCGGCGAAATAGGGGCCGCAGTAAGCAAAGAGTTTGCCGAGCAGGGCGCCCATGAACAGCGAGGCGAAGAACAGCCCGCCCCTGAAGCCGGAGCCGATCGAGATCGCCGAGGCGAAGGATTTCAAGAGGAAGAGGCCGATCAGCGTCGGGATCGCCACCTCATGGGAAAGGTTGAGATGCAGCGCGCCGTGGCCGGCCGAGAGCACCTGCGGCGAGATCATCGCCAACAGCCCGACGATGATGCCGCCGAGTGCCGGGCGGAAGGGTGGGGCAATCGAGCTCTTGCGCGCCAACTCCTCGACAAAGGCGACGCCCTGCATGATCAGGATGCCGACACCGGCGCAGAACGCACCGAGCAGCAGCGCCGGGACATAATCGGCCGGCACGACCGAGCCGAAGCTGCCGATATCGATGGTGAAGTCGCTACCGGCGAGCAGCCTTGCGACCAAGGTGGAGACAAGGGCGGAAACGACGACAGGCGTCAGCGAGACGATCGTATAGGTGCCGATGATCAGCTCGAAAGCATAGAAGGCCCCGGTCAACGGCGCGTTGAAGGCGGCGGCGATGGCGCCCGCCGCGCCGCAGCCAACGAGGGTGCGCAGGTCCGAGCGGCGAAGCTGCAGCTTCAGCCCGAATTTCGAGGCGAGGCCGGCGGCAAGCTGGGTATAGCCGGCCTCCAGGCCGACGGAGGCCCCGAAACCGTTGGAGATCAGGTTCTGCACGGCAACGATGATGCTGTCGGTCAGGGACAGGCGGCCGCCATGCAGCGCATTGGCCTCGATAGGGTCGACCATCGGCTTCTTGCGCCGTTTCGCCAGAACCAGAAGCAACAGGCCGAGCAAGGCGCCGCCGATGACGGGGGCGGTGAGCAGCAGCATCTTGTTCTCGATCTCGGAGGAGCTCAATCTTTCGCTGTCGGCGATGCCGAAGACCAGCTGATGCAACTCGTTGGAGACGTAGCTCATGCCGGTGACGGCGAGACCCGAGATGATGCCGACGACGGCGCCCGCCAGCGACAGGCCGACCTCGCTGCGCCGGGTCAGCGCCCGCAAGCGTCCCGGATCGAAGAAAACACGCAGCGCGCGGAAACGGCGCCGATCCAATTTCATAAGCATGGCAAGACAACTAGGCAGGGAGAGGCCCGGTCAAGGGCGAAGGCGCAGTCCGCTTGCGACGCAATTGCGGCGAAAACCCGGCGGGCGGGATAAATATTTGTGACGTAAGTCTCTGATAAATGACGATGTTTTAGGTAGAGTAAGTCGTGTTGGAGCAGGCCATACCGGGTGGCCGTCAACTGGTCGACCGCCGAGCCCGGTTGACTTCACCCCTGCGCTTGCCTAACCATCCCGATAACGGATGGTCGACTGACCATCCTGACATAACGGATGGTTCCGGATCGGTGTTACGCCCTTCCGGATGAAAAGGGAATGTGACGGGGCGGACCCAAGCCGGGCGCCTTCATCACAGCCGACCCCGCGACTGTAGAGCGGTCAGGGTCTTCCATCCGGCACTAAGCCCTTCCGGCTGACAGCTTGCAATAATGCAAGCGGGCGGGACAGGTGGTGTGCCGGAAAAGCCACTGGATATGCATGGTGATCAACCGGGGTCGGACGCCTCTCAAGTCTACGAATCGTCCACCTTTTCACTGATGCGGCCGGGAAGGCGAGGATGATCCGCTGGCACGATCAGGGCGACCGGTTTCCGGTCTGCCCCGATCGCGGCCGATAACCGCGAGCCAGGAGACCTGCCATGCGTGCCGGGCGAGAAGCCTAACCCTGGGCACTATGCCCGTTGCCAGCACGGAGGTTGTCTTGGCTGAACGATTGAATTCGGCGTGGCCTGGTGCGGCGCGACGGGGAGGTGCCTTTTCGGCACCTCTTGGCCCGGTGTGTTTGGGACGCACTTTCCTCTCCTCCCTCATTCCTGTGCTTGTCACAGGAATCCAGCGTGCCCAAGTCCTTGGGCACAGAAGAATCATTTCACGGGGGCATAGAGTCATTCACGGCGCGGACGCGCCGCGGCTGGATTCCTGTGACAAGCACAGGAATGAGGGAAGAGAGTGGGGCGACGCCGCGTTTCTTCTGGAGGCCGCTTGCGCATGACGGACGCCCCATCCAACACCGTCTTCATCCTCGGCGGCGCACGCTCGGGCAAATCCCGTTTCGCCGAAGACCTCGTCACGGCAACCGGCCTCGATCGCCACTATCTCGCGACCGGCCGCGCTTGGGACGAGGAGATGCAGGCGCGCATCGCCCAACACAAGGCCGACCGGGGTCCGTCCTGGACAACGCATGAAGAGCCGCTCGATCTGGTCGGCAAGCTCGCCGCCATCGACGGCGAAGTGCGCATCGTGTTGATCGATTGCCTGACGCTCTGGGTCACCAATCTGATGATGGAGGAGCGGAACATGGCGACGGAATTTGCCGCCCTTGCCGATTTCCTTCCCGCCGCGAAAGCGCGGCTCGTTTTCGTTTCCAACGAGGTCGGTCTCGGCATCGTGCCCGACAATCGCATGGCGCGGGATTTTCGCGATCATGCCGGCCGTTTGCACCAATCGATCGCGGCGAAGGCCGCCGAAGTTTATTTCATCGCGGCAGGCCTGCCGCTGAAAATGAAGGGTTAAGTCCATGAACCAGCAAAAAATTCCAGCAACCGTCATCACCGGCTTTCTTGGCGCCGGCAAGACGACGATGATCCGCAACCTGCTCACCAATGCCGGCGGCAAGAAGATCGCGCTGATCATCAACGAATTCGGCGATCTCGGCGTCGACGGCGACGTGCTGAAGGGCTGCGGTGCGGAGAATTGCACCGAGGAGGACATTATCGAGCTGACCAATGGCTGCATCTGCTGCACCGTTGCGGACGACTTCATTCCGACGATGACGAAGCTGCTCGAACGCGAACAGCGGCCCGACCATATCGTCATCGAGACTTCTGGTCTTGCTTTGCCGCAGCCGCTGGTCGCCGCCTTCAACTGGCCCGACATTCGCACCCAGGTGACCGTCGACGGCGTCATCACGGTGGTCGACAGCGCTGCCGTTGCCGCCGGCCGTTTCGCTGACGACCATGATGCCGTCGATGCGCGCCGCGCCGAGGATGAATCGCTCGATCATGAAAGCCCGATCGAGGAGCTGTTCGAGGATCAGCTGACCTGCGCCGATCTCATCGTGCTCAACAAGACCGACCTGATCGATGCCGCCGGCCTTGTCAGGGTACGCGACGAGGTCGCCTCCCGCACTGTGCGCAAGCCTGTGATGATTGAGGCGCGGAACGGCGAGGTGTCGGCCGGCATCCTGCTCGGCCTTGGCATCGGCACCGAGGACGATGTTGCCAATCGCAAGTCGCATCACGAGCTGGAGCATGAGGATGGTGCGCCGCACGACCATGACGAATTCGACAGCTTCGTCGTTGAGCTCGGACCCATTGCCGATCCGGCCGGCTTCATCGAAGCGCTGAAAGGCATCATTGCCGCCCATGACGTGCTGCGCCTCAAGGGTTTCGTCGATGTCTCGGGCAAGCCGATGCGCCTGCAGCTCCAGGCCGTCGGCAGCCGGATCGACCATTATTTCGACCGCGCCTGGACGTCTGGCGAAAGGCGCGCCACGCGCCTCGTCGTCATCGGCCTGCACGAAATGGATCAGGACGCGGTGAGAGCGGCGATCGAAGCGCTGGCCTAACGCGATGCATCTGCTTCTGGCTCAACAGGGAACGATCAGCGACGGCGAGGAGGCAATCGACCTTGGGCAGACGCCGGGCGACATCCTGTTCCTGTCGGCGGCCGACAGCGAGCTTGCCGCCATCGCAACCGCCCATCGCGAGCGCGGGGCGGGGCCTTCGCTCCGGCTCGCCAGCCTGATGAGCCTCAAGCACCCGATGTCGGTCGACACCTATGTCGAGCGCACGGCGCGGCATGCCAAGCTGATCATCGTGCGTGCGCTCGGCGGTGCCAGCTACTTTCATTATGCGCTGGAGGCGCTGCATGCGGCAGCAGCGCGCGCCGGTGCGCTGATCGCGGTGCTGCCGGGTGACGCCAGGCCGGATGCGGGGCTGGTGCCTTTCTCCAACATTCACCTCGACGATCTCAACGCGCTCTGGGCCTATCTGATCGAGGGTGGCGATGCCAACGCGCGGGCGTTTCTCGACTATGCCGAGGCGATGCTGTCTGGCGTGGAGAAGCCGGCTCCGGCCGTGCCTTTGATGAAGGCGGGCATCTGGTGGCCGGGGCGCGGGTTGATCGGGGTTGAGGAGTGGCGGCGGGTTGTTGCGGAGGTGTCTTCGCGCGTGGTGCCCGCCTTATCCGCCGAGCTCGAGATACCCCCCTCTGTCCTGCCGGACATCTCCCCCACAAGGGGGGAGATTGGCAAGTCGCTAAGGCTTCCCAAAAAAGAAACGTTGGAGGCTGCCGCACTTTCGTCCGAAGAGATGGAGCGAGACCTCTCATCCCTGATCTCCCCCCTTGTGGGGGAGATGTCCGGCAGGACAGAGGGGGGTACTACGAACTCGACGCAACAGGCACCTCCCATCGTCGCCATCAGCTTCTACCGCGCCCTCGTCCAAAGCGGCGAGACCGGGCCGATCGAAGCGCTCGTCGAGGCACTGGCCGCACTCGGCCTCCGTCCGCTGCCGATCTTTGCCTACAGCCTCAAGGATCCCATCTCCACAGGCATTCTCGAAAGCGTGTTTTCGACGCTGAAACCCGATGTCGTCATCAACACGACGGGCTTTGCGGTCTCCGCACCGGGTGCGGACCGGCAGGCGACGGTGCTGGAGGCGAATGAAGCGATCGTGCTTCAGGCGATCCTGTCGGCCTCGTCGAGGGAGGCATGGCTCTCTTCCTCACAAGGCCTGTCGGCGCGCGATCTCGGCATGAACGTGGCGCTTCCCGAGGTCGACGGCCGGGTGCTGGCGCGGGCGATCTCTTTCAAGACGGCGGCGCGCTACGATGCTGCCGTCGAGACCAATATCGTCGCCAGCCAGGCCGAGGCCGGCCGGGTACATTATACGGCGGAGCTTGCCGCCAATTGGGCACGGCTGCGGAAGACTTCCGCCGGCGACCGGCGCATCGCGCTCGTCATGGCGAATTATCCGAACCGCGACGGTCGACTTGGCAACGGCGTCGGCTTGGATACGCCGGCCGGCACCATAGAGGTGCTTCGCGCCATGCGGGCGGCGGGTTATCCGGTCGCCGAGATTCCGGCCGACGGGGACGCGCTGATCCGCCACCTGATGGAAGGGCCGACCAATTCCGGTTCCGACGGAAAGATCATCCGCGAGACGCTTTCTCTGAGTCGCTACAACGGCTTCCTGGAATCTCTTCCCAATAAGATTCAGGATGAGGTGAGAGCCCGCTGGGGCAGCCCGCAAGACGATCCGTATTTTCGCGAGGGCGTCTTCGCCCTGCCTTTCGCCCGTTTCGGCGACTTACTCGTCGGCATCCAGCCGGCGCGTGGCTATAATATCGATCCGAAGGAAAGTTATCATTCGCCGGATCTCGTGCCGCCGCACGGCTATCTCGCCTTCTATGCTTTCCTGCGCCGCGAGTTCGGTGCCCATGCCGTCATCCATATGGGCAAACACGGCAATCTCGAATGGCTGCCGGGTAAGGCGCTGGCGCTGTCTGAAAGCTGTTATCCCGAGGCGATCCTCGGTCCGCTGCCGCACCTCTATCCCTTCATCGTCAACGATCCAGGCGAGGGCACGCAGGCCAAGCGCCGCAGTGCTGCCGTCATCATCGACCACCTGACGCCGCCTTTGACGCGGGCCGAGAGTTACGGGCCGCTGAAGGATCTGGAGGCGCTGGTTGACGAATATTACGAGGCCTCCGGCGGCGATCCCCGCCGCATCCGTCTGCTCAGCCGTCAGATCCTCGATCTCGTCACCGATATCGGCCTCGACCGTGATGCCGGCATCGCCAAGGACGAAAGCGAGGGCGAGGCGCTGAAGAAGCTCGACGCCTATCTCTGCGACCTCAAGGAAATGCAGATCCGCGATGGACTGCATGTGTTCGGTGTGTCGCCAGAGGGGCGGTTGCTGACGGACCTGACCGTGGCTTTGGCGCGGGTGCCGCGGGGGCTGGGTGAGGGGGGCGATGCGAGTTTGCAGCGGGCGATTGCGGCGGATGCTGGATTGGGTGGCGGCGTGCGGGGGATACCCCCCTCTGTCCTGCCGGACATCTCCCCCACAAGGGGGGAGATCGGCAAGTCGCTTGGGCTTCCCGAAAAAGAACCGTTTGAAGATGCCGCTCCTTCGACGCATGAGATTGAGCGAGGCCTCTCATCCCTGATCTCCCCCCTTGTGGGGGAGATGTCCGACAGGACAGAGGGGGGTGCCTCCATCTTCGACCCTCTCGATTGCGACATGGCCGTCGTTTGGACGAGCCCGCGTCCTGATATCCTTGCAGATATTCTCGATACCCCATGGCGAACCAACGGCGACACCGTCGAACGTATCGAACTGCTGGCCGCAAAGTTCGTTTCCGGCGAAATGGACTGCCCAGCGGACTGGAAAGCGACGCGTGCGGTGTTGTCCGAGATCGAAACCTGGCTCAAGCCTTCCATCCTCGCTTGTGGCCCGGCCGAGGTCGAAGGTTTGCTTAAGGGACTCGACGGCCGCTTCGTCGCACCCGGACCCTCCGGTGCGCCGACGCGCGGGCGTCCTGACGTACTGCCGACCGGACGGAATTTCTACTCCGTCGACAGCCGCGCCGTCCCGACGCCGGCCGCCTACGAACTCGGCAAAAAATCGGCGGAACTGCTTGTCCGCCGTTATGTGCAGGATCACGGCGAATGGCCTGTCTCCTTCGGGCTGACGGCCTGGGGTACGTCGAACATGCGCACTGGTGGCGACGATATCGCCCAGGCCCTGGCGTTGATCGGCGTCAAGCCGCTCTGGGACGCGAGTTCGCGCCGGGTCACCGGCTATGAGATCATTCCGCCGGCGATGCTGCGGCGGCCGCGCGTCGATGTGACGCTCAGGATCTCCGGCTTCTTCCGCGATGCGTTTCCCGAGCAGATCGCGCTGTTCGACAAGGCGATCCGCGCCGTCGGCGCGCTGGAGGAGGATGTCGGCGACAATCCCATCGCTGAGCGGATGCGCGGCGAGGCGGCTAGGCTTGCGGCCGCCGGCCTCGACGAGGTGTCGGCAAAACGCCGGGCAGGCTATCGTGTGTTCGGCTCGAAACCCGGCGCCTATGGCGCCGGGCTGCAGCCGCTGATCGACGAAAAAGGCTGGGAGCGGCGCGCCGATCTTGCCGAGGCCTATCTCGTCTGGGGCAGCTATGCCTATGGCGCCGGAGAGGAGGGCAAGGCCGAACGCGGTCTGTTCGAGGAGCGGCTGCGCTCGGTGCAGGCTGTGATTCAGAACCAGGACAATCGCGAGCACGACCTGCTCGACAGCGATGATTATTACCAGTTCGAGGGCGGCATGGCGGCGGCGGCCGAACAGCTCGCCGGCGCGCGTCCCTCGATCTATCACAACGACCATTCCAGGCCGGAAAAGCCAGTGATCCGTTCGCTGGAAGAGGAGATCGGCCGGGTCGTGCGCGGGCGCGTCGTCAATCCGAAATGGATATCGGGTGTCATGCGCCACGGCTACAAGGGCGCTGCCGAGATCGCTGCTACGGTCGATTATCTCTTCGCCTTTTCGGCGACGACGGGCGCAGTCGGCGAACATCATTTCGAGGCCGTCTACCAAGCCTTTGTCGCCGATGCCGGCGTGCGCGACTTCATGATCGAGAAGAACCCTGCGGCATTCGACGAAATGAGAGAGCGGCTGTGCGAGGCGATCGAACGCAGCCTCTGGACGCCGCGCAGCAATTCGGCCCGGTTCCACCTGGCTGCAAACAACAGAATGAGGTGAGCTATGAGTGACGAGATCCCGGAAAACGAAACCGGCAAGGATGATGCACGCCACGCCGAGAAAATGGCGAAGAAGAAGGCCGCGCGCGACAAAATCATGGCCACCAAGACGGATGGCAAGGGGCTGATCATCGTCCATACGGGCAAGGGCAAGGGCAAGTCCTCGTCTGCCTTTGGGATGATCTTCCGCCACATCGCCCATGGCAAGCCGTCTGCCGTCGTGCAGTTCATCAAGGGCGCGATGTGGACCGGCGAGCGCGACCTGATCGAGAAGCATTTCTCCGATCTCTGCCAGTTCCACACGATGGGCGAGGGTTTTACCTGGGAAACGCAGGATCGCGCCCGCGATGTCGCCGCAGCCTCCGCCGCCTGGGAAAAGGCCAAGGAGCTGATCCGCGACGAGCGCAATTCCATGGTGCTGCTCGACGAGATCAATATCGCGCTTCGCTACGACTATCTCGACATCAACGAAGTCGTCGCCTTTCTGAAGAGCGAGAAGCCCCATATGACGCATGTCGTGCTGACGGGGCGCAACGCCAAGGAAGAATTGATCGAAATCGCCGATCTGGTGACCGAGATGGAGCTCGTCAAACACCCCTTTCGCTCCGGCATCAAGGGCCAGCCGGGCGTGGAGTTCTGAGGCGGTCAGTTGAGCGCGAGGCTGCGCAGGATGGCAGCCGTTTCCTCGTCCGCCGGGAAGAAGGATTCGACCGCGAGTTCCGACAAAGTGATTTCGACGGGCGTGCCGAACACAGTCGTTGTCGAGATCAGGGAAAGCAAGCCGGCCTTGGTCGAAAGCTGAAGGGGAACGGCGATGCCGGCATAGTCGGTATGGACCTCGCCAGCAGTTTCAGGCGCTGGATAGGACAGCAACTCCTTCAAAAGCTTGTCCAACATTGGATCGCCCGAAGCCGAGAACTGTTGGCGCAGCCTGCCGATAAGGTGGGCGCGCCACTCGGAAAGGTTTTTGATATGGGGCGCCAATCCTTGAGGATGCAGGCTGAGGCGCAGTACGTTGACGGGTGGCGTGAGCAGAGACTGGTCGGCAACGGCTGAGAGAAGCGGAGCGATGGCCGCATTGGCCGCGATGAGTGTCCAATGGCGGTCGACGGCGATTGCTGGGAAGGGCTCGTGCCCTTTCAGCACCATGTCGATGGCGCGACGGGCCGGTTCCAGCGCGGGATCGTCGAGCGGGCGTTCTGCAAAAACAGGAGCGAAACCCGCCGCGAGCAGCAGCGGGTTCCGATCGCGAAGAGGTACGTCGAGCCGTTCGGCAAGATGCAGCAGCATGTCGCGGCTCGGTGTCGAGCGCCCGCTCTCGATGAAGCTCAGATGCCGCTGCGAGATCTCCGCCTCCAGCGCGAGGTCGAGCTGGCTCATGCGGCGGCGCTGGCGCCATTCGCGCAGATGGTCTCCAAGGGAGCGGGCGGTCGGCGTCATCAGGCGGCTTCCGGCAGCAAATCTATGAAACCGCGGACGGATTTCAGCTTGCCGCCTTCAAGCTCGGCGAAATCCGTGCCCTTGATCAGCGCATCGCCGTTTTCCGGGCCGAGGCCCCAGGAGAAGCGCAGGTTGTCGCCGTAGCCGTCGGCCACCCCGATCAGGGCGAAGCGGAAACCGGGGAAGCGGTTTTGCACCGCCTCGACCAGCGAATTGATCTGCTCATGGCCTTCGCCGCGCATCAGTGGGTCGATATAGGTCGCGGCTTTGCTCCAGCTCTCGGCAATGAGAGCGCGGCGGCGAGCGGCATCCGTCTCGTTCCAGATGGCGAGATAGCGCTCTGCGTTGGTGTTTGCGTCGTTCATCGGGTCATCTCCTTTTGATCGCCCGTCAGTTCCAGGCAGGCCGATCATGCGGGAAGGCGATGCACCTTATCAATTACGCCGGAGGTAATGGAAGATGGTCGAGGGGTCGAGTCAGACGCCGAGCCAGACACGCAGCGGATTTGCCGGATCGGCGAGCAGCTTTACTGCAAGGGCGACGCAGACGATCACGAGCAGCGGCTTGATGAGCTTTGCGCCGATGCGCATGGCCAGCCGCGAGCCAAGCTGCGCGCCGAGGAACTGGCAAGCACCCATCAACAGGCCGATCTTCCAGAGTATCGCGCCGAAGCTCGCGAAGACGATCAGCGCGCCGAAATTCGAGCCGAGATTGAGAAGCTTGGTGTGGGCCGTCGCCTTCAGCATGCCGAGGCCGGCGAGCGTGACGAAGGTCAGCATGAAGAAGGAGCCCGTGCCAGGGCCGAAGACGCCATCATAGAAGCCGATGACGGGCACCAGGGTCAGGCCGAAGGTAAAGGGGGTCATGCGGCGGTGGGTGTCGAGGTCGTTGAGGTTCGGCTTGACGGCGAAGAAGATGGCGATCGCCACCAGGAGCACCGGCATGATGGCCTGCAGCACCTGGCCTGGAACGATCGTGGCGAGTGCCGCGCCGAGCGAACCGCCCATGACAGCCATCAGCGCCATCGGCAATTGTTCCGCAAGCTGCACATGGCCCTTGCGGGCATAAGCGATCGTGGCCGAGGCCGCGCCGAAGAGGGACTGCACCTTGTTGGTGCCGAGGGTCTGGAGCGGCGGAAAACCTGCGATCAGCATGACGGGGACGGTGATGAGGCCGCCGCCGCCGGCAATGGAATCGACGAACCCGGCAAAGAAAGCCGCCGCGCAGAGCAGCAGAAGCAGATGGAAGGTGATATCGGGCAAGATGGTATTCCGGGCAGGGATTTCGGACGGCCTTGTTGCATTTGCCGCCCCAAGCTGCAATGGCTGCAAAGACATGGGCAGGGCGTATTTGACGGTTTCCATGAGTGATATCTCTTTCGATACGGCGAGGCGCCACGTGCTCGGCCTCGGCTGCGAGCGCGGCACGCCGCCTGCCGAGATGCTGGCGCTTGCGATCGAGGCGCTCGACGCGGCCGCTATCGGCGCGGCGGAACTCACAGCCATTGCCTCGATCGACAGCCGAAGACTGGAGCCGGCGATCCTTGCCGTTGCCGCGCATTTTTCCGTGCCTGCCGTGTTCTTCGGCGCGCTGCGGCTGGAGGAGGAGACGCCGCGGCTGGCGAATCCGTCGGAAATCGTCTTTGCCCGCGTCGGCTGCCATGGCGTCGCCGAGGGTGCGGCGCTGGCTGCGGCGGGGCCGGATGCCGAGCTTGCTGTCGCCAAGATCAAATCTGCACATGCGACGGCGGCAGTCGCCCGCAGCGGGTTGCAGAAAGCCTGATCGGCGTTATGTTGGCGCCAATTCGCGGCGCCGTCCGGCAGCCTCACGGTTCACATCTAGAGGATATCTCATGCACAAGGTCATTTATGACACCGACCCTGGCGTCGACGACGCCATGGCGCTTCTCTTCCTGCATCGTCATCCCGAGATCGAGCTTCTCGGCATCACCACGGTTTTCGGTAATGCCTCGGTCGAGACGACGACGCGCAATGCGCTTTTCCTCAAGCGCGAATGGAATATTCCGGCACCCGTTTCCAAAGGCGCCAGCGTCACCATCGATTCCTCGCGCGCGGAGCGGCCATGGCCGGCCATGGTGCATGGCGATAACGGCCTCGGCGATATCGACGTACCGGAGACGATCGACCTGCCGCTCGATCCGCGCCCGGCGCATCGCTTTATCATCGACACGGTGCGCGCCCATCCGGGCGAGGTACGCCTCGTTGCCGTCGGGCGGATGACCAATCTGGCGCTGGCGCTGAAGGAAGACCCCGAGATTGCGACGCTGGCGAAGGACGTCGTCATCATGGGCGGCAATTTCTATGTGCCGGGCAATGTCTCGCCGGTCGCCGAGGCCAATATCCACGGTGATCCCGAGGCCGCCGACATCGTCATGACCGCGCCGTGGAAGGTGGCCGTCATCGGCCTCGACGTCACCGCAATCACCACGATGAGCCGCAGCTATCTCGGCGAAATGGCAGCTAGGGGTGACAAGGCGGTCAAGCAGCTCGACGCACTCTCGCAGTCCTACATCGATTTCTACAAGCATGCGGTCGAAGACGGCATGATGGTGCATGACAGCTGCGCCTGCGTCTATGCCGTGGCGCCGGAGCTGTTCTCATCGATATCGGGTGCGGTGCGTGTCGTCTGCGGCGGCATCGCCGATGGCCAGACGATCGTCAGGCGAGACGGGCGGCATTTTCCACCTAATGGCGCCTGGGATGGCTTGCCGAGCCAGGTAGTCTGCACCGGCATCGAGTCGGAGAGGGTCCTCGACCTCATTCGCAATACACTGCTTGCAGCCTGACAAGCTTGAAGGGCCGGCCGCGATGCTGCCGGCCTTCGGGATATATTCCAATATATTCATTGCGTTGTGCGGGTTGTCCGAGGATTTGAATCCGACGCTTCATAAAGTGAGTCACGATCATCTCAGCAACTTCAAGTGAGGTGATGGGCGCGGCGTTGACCTTGCCCTTTGCGGGGCCTAGATCAGCAACATGATCGATGCCGCATTCTCCCATCTTCCGGTGCTTGAGCCGGGCAACGTCTGGCTCGTCGGCGCCGGTCCCGGCGATCCCGGGCTTTTGACGCTACTCGCCGCCAAGGGGCTTTTCGAGGCCGACGTTATCGTGCACGATGCGCTGGTCAATGAGGAATGCCTGGCGCTCGCGCGGCCGGAAACGCTGGTGGAATATGCCGGCAAGCGCGGCGGCAAGCCTTCGGCGAAACAGCGCGACATTTCGTTGCGGCTGGTGGAGCTTGCGCGCGCCGGCAAGCGGGTGCTGCGGCTGAAGGGCGGTGATCCCTTCGTGTTCGGGCGCGGCGGTGAGGAGGCGTTGACGCTGGTCGAACACAATATCCCCTTCCGCATCGTGCCCGGCATCACCGCCGGTATTGGTGGGCTCGCCTATGCCGGCATTCCGGTGACGCATCGCGACATCAACCATGCCGTGACCTTCCTCACCGGCCATGATTCCTCGGGCATCGTGCCCGACAGAATCAACTGGGAGGCGATCGGCCGAGGCTCGCCCGTCATCGTCATGTACATGGCGATGAAGCATATCGCCGAGATCAGCGCCCGCCTGATCGCCGCAGGCCGGCTGTCTTCCGAGCCCGTCGCCTTCGTCTGCAATGCCGCCACCGGCCGGCAGCTGGTGTTGGAAACGACGCTCGGAGAGGCGACCGAGGCTGTTGCCGCCTCCGGGCTGGAGCCGCCAGCGGTGGTCGTCGTCGGCGAGGTGGTGCGGCTCAGGGCCTCGCTCGATTGGCTCGGTGCACTCGCAGGACGGCGATTGCAGCCCGATCCGTTCCGCCCGTCCGGCAAGGTGCGGGCATGAGCGGCCTCCTGATCGCAGCACCTTCCTCCGGCGCCGGCAAGACGACGGTGACGCTCGGGCTGCTCCGAGCGCTCCGCCGGCGCGGCATTGCGGTCGCGCCCGGCAAGGCCGGCCCTGACTATATCGATCCCGCCTTCCATGCGGCGGCAAGCGGCACGCTTTGCCTGAATTTCGATCCCTGGGCGATGCGCCCAGAGCTGATCTCGGCCAATGCCGCCCTTCACCGTTCCGGCGACCGCATCCTCGTCATCGAGGCGATGATGGGGCTTTTCGACGGCGCGACCGACGGAAAGGGAACGGCGGCCGATCTCGCCGCCCAGCTGGGGCTTTCCGTGGTGCTCGTCGTCGACGCCTCGCGCATGTCGCAGTCGGTGGCGCCGCTGGTTACCGGGTTTGCCGGCTTCCGCGCCGATGTCCGCGTTGCCGGCGTCATTCTCAACAAGGTCGGCAGTGACCGGCACGAAGCGATGCTGCGACAGGCGCTGGAGGCTATCCGCATGCCTGTCATCGCCGTGATCGGCAGCGACAAAGGGCTTTCCCTGCCGGAGCGCCATCTCGGCCTCGTCCAGGCCGGCGAACATGCAACCCTCGATAATTTCATCGACCATGCGGCGGACGCGGTCTCCGAGGAATGCAATTTCGAATTTCTGCTACGCATTGCAAAGCAAGGGCTCAACCGGCCGTCGGCCGCCAATATCGACCGGTTGCCGCCGCTGGGCGCACGCATCGCCGTGGCGCGCGATATCGCCTTTGCCTTTTCCTACGAGCATATGCTGCTCGGCTGGCGCCGCCGGGGTGCTGCGATCTCCTTCTTCTCTCCGCTTAGCGACGAGGCACCAGCTACCGATGCCGATGCGATCTATCTGCCTGGTGGTTATCCTGAGCTGCACGCCGGACGGCTCGCAGAGGCGCAGAATTTCCGCGCCGGCATGCTCGACGCGACGGCGCGCGGCGCCAGGATTTACGGCGAGTGCGGCGGCTATATGGTGCTCGGCGACGGGCTGATCGATACGGAGGGCAAGCGCCATCAGATGCTCGGCCTGCTGCCCGTTGTCACCAGCTATGCCGAGCGCAAGCGCCATCTCGGCTATCGCCGTGTCGTGCCGCTCGACGGCGCCTTCTTCGCGCGGATCATGACGGCCCATGAATTCCACTATTCCAGCGTCGTCTCCGAGGGCGAGGGCAAACGGCTTTTCCAGGTGCAGGATGCGCTCGGGACCGATCTGGGTGCAGCCGGGCTCCGGTGCGGGCAGGTGGCGGGGTCGTACATGCATCTGATCGATCTAGCCGGAGCAACGGCTGCATGAGCGCACCGATCGTCCATGGTGGCGGCATCACCGCGGCTGCCGCTACCTTCGGCGGCAGGCCGGACGACTGGCTCGATCTTTCCACGGGCATCAATCCGTGCCCTGTCGCCCTGCCTGACATTCCGGCGCGAGCCTGGCACCGCCTGCCGGATAGGCACCTCGTCGACGAGGCGAGGCGTGCGGCGCGCGATCACTATGGCAGCGGCGAGATCCTACCGCTCCCCGTGCCCGGCACGCAATCGGTGATCCAGCTTCTGCCGCACCTCGTCGAGGCGGGTAGGCTGGTTGGCGTCACGGACAACAGGGTCGCTGTGACGGACAACAAGGTTGCCGTGACGGACAACAAGGTTGCCGTGGTATCGCCGACCTATGGCGAGTATGCGCGCGCCTTCGCCTCGGCCGGTTTTGCCGTTGATGCGATCGACGATATTGCCGCGATCGGAGCCGGACATCGGCTGGCTGTCGTCGTCAATCCGAACAACCCCGATGGGTTGATATGGCCGACCGAAACGCTGATTGCCCTGCACGATAAAATGAAATCGGCAAACGGGTTTCTTGTCGTCGACGAGGCCTTCGGTGATACCGATCCGGCGCTCAGCCTCGCATTCCGGGCGCCGCGGCTTCCGAACCTCATCATCTTCCGCTCTTTCGGCAAGTTCTTCGGACTTGCCGGCCTGCGGCTCGGTTTTGCCATTGCGCGGGATGATATTCTCGAGCGTTTCGAGGACTGGCTCGGTCCCTGGGCAGTCTCCGGCCCGGCTCTTTCGATTGCAGGTTCGCTGCTGCGCTCGGATGTCTCTCCGATCCGCGGCCGCATCGATGAGCGCAACGCCGGCCTGCATGCGGTGCTGAAGGGCTCCGGGTTGCAAATCTCGGGAGGGACGGCGCTCTTCACCCTTGTCGCCGATCCGAGGGCCGGCGACATTTACACGCATCTCTGCCGCCATCATATTCTCGTCCGCAAGTTCGACTATGCGCCGGATTGGCTGCGTTTCGGGCTGACGCCCGATCCGGCGGCAGACAGGCGGCTTGGCGAAGCCCTTCAGAGATTTGAGCGATGACGATCGACGAAAACCTTCTCGTACTGCTTCTGGCCCTGCTGCTCGACCGGATCGCCGGCGATCCGCAATGGCTGTGGTCGCGGATGCCGCATCCCGTCGTCATGTTCGGCGCGGCGATCTCCTATGCCGACCGGCAGCTCAACCCAGCAAGCCTCACGGGCTCGCAACGCCGAATGAACGGTACCGCCGCCATCATGGCGCTGCTTCTTTTGGCGGTGGCCGCAGGCTTCGTGTTCAACCGGTTCTTCGCGCTGTTCGGCCTTGTCGGCATCTTGCTGGAGACCGGGCTGGTGGCGATCTTCTTGGCGCAGAAAAGCCTTGCCGATCATGTCGCGGCTGTCGCCGTCGCCTTACGCGACGAGGGGCTTGCCGGCGGGCGGACCGCCGTTTCCCGCATCGTCGGACGCGATCCCCAGACGCTGGATGAGCCAGCCGTCTGCCGCGCGGCGATCGAAAGCCTTGCCGAGAATTTCTCCGACGGCGTCGTGGCGCCGGCGCTCTGGTATGCCGCCTTCGGCCTGCCAGGGCTCTTCGCCTACAAGATGCTGAACACGGCGGATTCGATGATCGGCCACAAGTCGGAAAAATACATCGACTTCGGCTGGGCGGCCGCCCGGCTCGACGATATCGCCAATTGGCCAGCAGCCCGGCTCTCCATCCTGCTGATTGCCGCCGGCGCCTGGATCCGGCGGGGAACAAGCGCCGGTCGTGAGGCGATCCGCGTGGCAATGCGCGACGGGGCCTTGCACCGCTCGCCGAATTCCGGCCGGCCGGAGGCGGCAATGGCGGGTGCGCTGAACGTCCAGCTCGCCGGGCCGCGCATCTATGGCGGCGTCATCGTGGCCGAGCCGATGATCAACGACACCGGCCGCGACGTGGCGACCTCAGGCGACATCGAGGACGGCGTATCGGTGTTCTACGCCAGCTGCATGGTGCTCGCCGGTGTGACGTTCGGGCTTTTCTTGTGTTTTCTGTAGAGGCGGGATGGTACGACCACGCCTCGGTAGACAGCTCCCACTCAAACGTTTATGCGAAACGCCTCCCACCTCCACCAGACCGGAAGCAGAGCGATGACAGTTCAGGTTGAATTACCGTGCCCGAAGTGCAAGAGCACCAAGATGAAGTTCGAGCGTCCCGAGATCCGGGAGACCGACATCATCACCTGTGCCGCCTGCGGCCATAATCTCGGCACCATGGCCTCGATCCGCGAGAAGATGAACAAGGCGTACCAGCAGCTCAATCGGGCTGGGGCGAAGCGCAAGCTTCAGTAAGCCTGCGGCGCATCCGCTTGTTGCCATGCGCCGTTAAAATTGTGATTACCATTCGGATTAAAGCAATCTAATAAGTATTGCCGTAGTCTCTCTTTCGTGAGGGCGCAACTAAGCTGCGCGAGTTCGAAGAGGGGTCATGATGAAGACGATTTTGGCGGCTGCGGCCGCAAGTTTATTGCTGCAGTTTTCTCCTGTTGCTGCTCAGGCAGCAACGCTGGTCGCCAATATCAGCATCGGCAAGCAGACGATGACCGTTTCCGAGAACGGCTTCGTCAAATATCGCTGGAAGGTTTCGACCGCGCGCAATGGCTATGTCACGCCAACCGGTTCGTGGCGCGCCAAGTGGCTGTCACGCGATCACCGCTCCAGGAAATACGACAATGCACCGATGCCCTTCGCCGTATTCTTCAACGGCGGTTACGCCGTTCACGCGACTTTCGACCTGAAGCGCTTGGGCCGGCCGGCTTCGCATGGCTGCGTTCGCCTGCACCCCGACAATGCCGCCCAATTCTTCTCGCTGACGCGGCAGGCCGGCCTTGCCAATACCCGCGTGGTCATTACGCGCTAACCCAACGGGTTATGCGCCGCGCTGAGCCCGTTTTATGCGCTGATCATCCGCTCCAGTTCATCCATGTCGGGGACGATGATATGTCGGAAATTCTCGATGCGAATGACGCCGCTCTTGCGCAGCCTGGTCATCTGGCGGCTGACGGTTTCGATCGTCAGCCCGAGGAAATCGGCGATCTCGGCGCGGGTTAGCGGCAGGTCGAAGGCGGTGCTTGTGGCCGTTTGCGGTTCGGCGTGGGTGGCGATGAGGTGGAGCAGGCTTGCGACCTTCTCCTCGGCGGTGCGCCGGCCGAGCGTCAGCATCCATTCGCGCGCGGCATCCAGCTCCTTCAGCGCCTGATCGTGCAGGCTGCGCTGCAGTTCCGGCGTCCCCGATATCATGCGATCGAGCAGGTTGCGCGGGAAGACGCAGATTTCGGAATCGGTCGCAGCCTCTGCCGACAGCGTGCTTTCGCGCACGAAGGGCCTGCCGACGAAATCGGGGGCGAATTGCAGGCCGACGATCTGCTGGCGCCCGTCCGGCATTACCTTGCAGAGTTTCACCACCCCGCGCATGATGTTCGAATAGAAAGAACTTTCCGCGCCTTGAGCGATGATCTCGCTGCCGGCATCGACCTTGCGGCGCAGCGAGTGGCGGCCGAGTTCGCGGAGCTGGCTGCTCGACAGCGCGCCGCAGACGACACCGTGCCGCGCCTGGCAGGAACGGCAGGCGACGAGAGTGCCGGCGTCGGAAACCTCACTGCTTGCGATGTCCATGTCCTGATCCCTTCGAAATCCGCGTGTGCCGGGTGTCGCTGCGCATGCCGGGCATGCTCGGCATACCCTAGACGATTACGCCGCGATTGCGGGTTCGGCTATCCCGATTTCTTCCAGCGCGGCTTGATGATTATCAATTTCGCCGGGATTGCGATTTGATCCAGATCAAAGTTTCCGTGCCATGGCTGTTGTTGGAAAGCGCCAGCGTCGACACGAGGCCGTCCGCGGGTTTGATTCGGACGGCTTCTTCGCCCCGCCGGCCGGGCGAACTTTCAGCTACGGCATCGCCTTGCGCCCCGGGTGACGGCAAAGGCCGGCATTCCATTGCTGTTTAGGCAACACCCAGCTGGCAAATTGCCGCAACGCCGGGACGAAAGCATTGGCTTTTGAAAAGGATTTGCCTATGAGGGGTTTAAATTGTCATTTCATGAGGTACAGCGCGTGACCGCTACATTCGATAAAGTTGCCGACATTATTGCAGAAACCAGCGAGATCGACCGCGCGACGATCACGCCGGAGAGCCATACGATCGACGACCTCGGTATCGACAGCCTCGATTTCCTCGACATCGTCTTTGCGATCGACAAGGAATTCGGCATCAAGATCCCGCTCGAAAAGTGGACGCAGGAAGTCAACGAAGGCAAGGTTTCCACCGAAGAATACTTCGTGCTGAAGAACCTCTGCGCCAAGATCGACGAGCTCAAAGCAGCCAAGGCCTGAGCGATATAACAGTCTTTTTTGAACGCCCTGCCGCCCTGAATATGGCGGCCGGGCGGTTTCGTTCCTAACTAGTGCATGCCGCCCAAAAGTGCGCAGCGGTTTTGGGATAACGGCATGCATAAAAACAAAGACCTAAAGTGCGAACCAGACGCGCTTTAGGCGTCACCGGCGGGCAGATCTGGCCTGTCGGGCCGGAGGATCCGAATGCTGCTGGAATATTTCCAGATGATTGACCGCGTCGAAGCGGTCGACCTGAAGAAGGGTACGCTTAAGGCGCGATCCGTCGTGCCGGCCAAGAGCCCCGTCTTCGAGGGTCATTTTCCCGGCATGCCGCTCGTTCCCGGCGTGCTCCTGATCGAGACCATGGCCCAGGCCTCCGGCATGCTGGTGCTTGCCGTCACCAATTTTGCCGCTATGCCCTTCCTGATGATGGTCGACGGCGCCAAGATGCGCACCTTCGTCGAACCGGAAGCTGTGCTCGACATCGAGGCGGTGCTGGAGCATGACGGTTCGGGTTTCGCAGTTACCAAGGCTAAAATCACCAGCGCTGGCAAGAAGGTCTGCGATGCGCAGCTGAAACTGCGCACCATGCCGTTTTCCGAGGTACCGCTCGGCGATATCGTGAAGAAACGTGCCGGCGAAATCGGGCTTCTCGAAGCGATCGCGGCGCAGGGAGTGATTGGATGAGCAAGGCTGCAAACGACGTCGTCATCTCGGGCATCGGCATCGTCACCTGTCAGGGCGTTGGCAAGGACGCGCATATCGCGCTGCTTTCGGCCGCGAGCACCCCGAAGGCGATCATCGAGACCGAGAAGTTCAAGCCCTATCCGGTGCACCCGCTGCCTGAGATCGACTGGTCGCAGCAGATCGCCAAGCGCGGCGATCAGCGCCAGATGGAGAACTGGCAGCGCATCGGCGTCTTCGCCGCCGGCCTTGCGCTCGATGATGCTGGTTTCAAGGATGATATCGAGGCCTGCGGCACGATGGACATGATCGTGGCGGCCGGAGGCGGCGAGCGCGACATCAATGTCGACACACTGATCGTCGACGAAGCGCTGAAGCGCAATGACCGCGAGTTGCTGCTCAACGAGAAGCTGACGACCGAGCTGAGGCCGACACTGTTCCTCGCCCAGCTTTCCAACCTGCTCGCCGGCAATATCTCGATCGTGCACAAGGTCACCGGTTCGTCGCGCACCTTCATGGGCGAGGAAGCGGCCGGCATATCCGCCGTCGAGACCGCCTTCTACCGCATCAAATCAGGCGAATCCTCGCATGCACTTGTTGGAGGCGCCTTCGCGGCTGAGCGGCCTGATATGATCCTGCTCACCGAGGCGATCGGCGCCCATGCGCGTGGCGACTGGGTGCCGCTTTGGTCGCGCAAGCCGAGCGATGGCGGCGGCATGATCACTGGTTCGGCAGGCGCCTTCCTGGTGCTCGAATCGCGCAAACATGCTGAAGCCCGCGGCGCCCATATCTATGCTGTCATCGACGCGGTCGAGGGCGACCGCGGCAACCGCAATTCCGGCAATCTCGAAGTTCGGCTGGAGCGGCTTTTGGCACCGGCTGCCGGGCTTGCCACTGAGAGCACGGCGATCTTTTCCGGATCGACCGGCATGCACGATCTTGCCGCCCGCGAGCGGGCGGTGCTCGAACATCAATTGCCCAACGTTGCGATCCGCGGCTTCGGCGGCGTCACCGGCCATACGATCGAGACGCAGTTCACGCTGGGTCTAGCGCTTGCAGCCCTTGCCGTCGACGGCAAGGCCAAGGTTCCGCCGTTCGATGCCGCTCATGAGGCGCCGATGCGGGCAGGGGCCACGGCCGCCGTCGTGACCACGGTCGGACACCAGCGCGGCGAGGGCGTTGCCGTTCTTTCCGCAGATGCGTGAGGAGTGAGAAATATGACAGCTTCCGCTTATAGAGATCACCTCGGCCGTCCGATCGTAGCTGTTACCGGCATGGGCATCATCACCTCGCTCGGTCAGGGCCTCAGCGATAACTGGGCAGCGCTTTCGTCAGGCACGTCGGGCATCCATGAGATCAACCGCTTTCCGACCGAGGGCCTGTCGACGCGGATCGCCGGCACCGTCGATTTTATCGGCATCCCGGTGCCGAACGCCGTCGAGCGCTCCTATGCCTTCGCCCGCGAAACGACGATCGAGGCGCTTGCCGATGCCGGCCTTTCCGGCGATTTCAACGGCCCGCTATTCCTCGCCGCCCCGCCGATCGAGCCCGAGTGGAGCGCGCGTTTCGAGCTTGCCGACCGTTCGCCGGCCTCCGACCATCCGGGGGATGCCTATGAGCGCTTCCTGACGGCGTTGCGCCAGCGTCCGGATCCGGCCTTCCATGAGGCGGCACTGTTCGGTGCGATTTCCGAGCGCCTTGCCGACCGGTTCGGCACCCGCGGCCTTCCCGTCACGCTGTCGACCGCCTGCGCCTCCGGGGTCACGGCGATCCAGCTCGGCATCGAGGCGATCCGCCAAGGCCGCACGGATCGCGCATTGACGGTCGCGACCGACGGATCGCTGAGTGCCGAAGCGCTGATCCGCTTCTCGTTGCTGTCAGCTCTTTCGACACAGAACGATCCGCCGACCAAGGCTTCCAAGCCGTTCAGCAAGGATCGCGACGGCTTCGTTATCGCCGAGGGTGCTGCGACCCTGGTACTGGAATCGCTGGAGTCAGCGGTTGCCCGCGGCGCCAAGGTGCTCGGCATCATGAAGGGCGCCGGCGACAAGGCCGACAGCTTCCACCGCACCCGGTCGTCGCCCGATGGCGGCCCGGCAATCGCGACGATCCGCGCGGCCCTTGCCGATGCCGGTATCGACGAGAGTGGCATCGGCTACATCAATGCGCACGGCACCTCGACGCCGGAGAACGACAAGATGGAGTATGGCGCGATGTCGGCCGTGTTCGGCGACCGGCTCGTCGGCATTCCCGTGTCGTCGAACAAGTCGATGATCGGCCATACGCTGACGGCGGCGGGCGCCGTCGAGGCGGTGTTCTCGCTGCAAACGATGCTGACCGGAACGCTGCCGCCGACCATCAATTACAACAACCCCGATCCGTCGATCGTTCTCGATGTCGTGCCGAACAAGAAGCGGGAAGCCCAGGTTTCAGCGGTGCTTTCCAACTCCTTCGGCTTCGGCGGGCAGAATGCCAGCCTTGTCATGGCGCTCGAACCGGCTTAAGCGGTTCGCGACAATTTCAAAACAAGAAGACCGTCTTGAAGGCGAGGGATTTTGCCATGCGCGCTTTGCAACTGATCGATGACCGCAAGCTTGAGATCACCGAGCTGCCTGAACCGGACGCTCCTGGTGCCGGCGAGGTGACGCTGCGCGTCAAGGCGGTGGCGCTCAACCATATCGACGTCTGGGGCTGGCGCGGCATGGCGTTTGCCAAGCGGAAGATGCCGCTGGTCATCGGTGCCGAAGCCTCCGGCGTCGTCGAGGCGATCGGGCCGGGCGTCGCCAACGTGCTGCCGGGCCAGCTCGTCTCCATCTACGGTGCGCGCACCTGCGGCCTCTGCCGCCCCTGCCGCGAAGGTCGCGACAATCTCTGCGAACATGTCTCCGGCGTGCACGGCTTCCATCTCGACGGCTTCGCGCAGGAGAAGGTCAACCTGCCGGCGCGCCTGCTGGTACCGGCCCCTCCCGGTGTCGACGCGATCGGCGCGGCGCTTGCTCCGGTCACCTTCGGCACGGTCGAGCACATGTTGTTCGACAATGCCAAGCTTGAGCCGGGCGAGACGATCCTCGTCCATGCCGGCGGCTCCGGCATCGGCACGGCGGCGATCCAGCTCGCCAAGAAGATCGGCTGCACCGTCATCACCACGGTCGGTTCGGACGATAAGATCGAAAAGGCCAAGGCGCTCGGCGCCGATCACGTTATCAACTACCGCACCGACCGTTTCGAAGGCGTGGTGCGCAAGCTCACCAAGAAGAAGGGCGTCGACGTCGTTTTCGAACATGTCGGCAAGGACACCTGGGCAGGCTCGATGCTCTGCATGAAGCGCGGCGGGCGCCTCGTCACCTGCGGCTCGACCTCGGGTGTTTCCACTGAGATGAACCTGATGATGCTGTTCCAGCAACAACTCAAGCTCTTCGGTTCCTTCGGCTGCCGCATGGAGAACATGGCGAATGCGATGCAGAAGATGGGCCGCGGGCTCGTCCATCCCGTCATCGATACCGAGGTCAGCTTCAGTGATATCGACCGGGCGCTGGAGCGGATCGAATCGCGCCAGATCTTCGGCAAGATCATCCTGAAGATGGATTGACCGCGTGAAGCTGTTCATCACCCGGATCGTTCTGGCGCTGAGGAATTTCCAGCAATGGCTGGTGGCTCAGCTGATGTTCGGCTTCATGAATTTCCTGAAGCTGTTTCCGGCCGATGGCGCGATCCGCTTTGCCGACAGGATGATGCGACGCCTCGGCCGGCTGACCAGCCGCCACAGACTGATGCTGACCAATCTGCGCAACGCCTTTCCCGAGAAAAGCGAGGCCGAGATCGAGGAGATCGCGCTCGCCAGCTGGGGCAATATGGGCCGGCTTGCGGCCGAATACGTCTTCCTCGATCAGCTGTTCGACTATGATCCTGAAAAGTCGGAGCCGGGGAGGGTGGAGGTGTCGGGCGTCCCGATTTTCCTCGACCTGCGCGACAATCCGCGCCCCTTCATCGTCTTTACCGGCCATACCGCCAATTTTGAGCTGCTGCCGGTGGCGGGTGCCGCCTTCGGGCTCACCGTCACCGTGCTCTTTCGGCCACCGAATAATCCTTATGTCGCCAAGAAGGTGTTCGACTTCCGGAGTGCCCGCATGGGCAAGCTGGTGCCCTCGCATGCCGGTTCGTCCTTCGCGCTCGCCCGTCAGCTGGAAGCAGGCCAGGGGGTGGGCGTGCTGGTCGACCAGAAATTCCGAAAGGGGCTGAAGGGCACCTTCTTCGGGCGCGACGTCAAGACCAATCCGCTGCTGCCGAAGCTGGTGCGCCAGTTCGACTGCGAGGTCTATCCGGCGCGCTGCATCCGACTGCCGGGAAATCGCTACCGGCTGGAAATCGAGCCGCGCCTGGACATGCCGCGCGACGCCAAGGGCAATCTCGACCTGCCGGCCGCAGCCCAGTTGCTCAACGACAAGGTGGAAAGTTGGGTGCGGGAATATCCGGAACAGTGGCTCTGGTATCACGACCGCTGGCAGATCAAGCAGACGCTCGCGCCTTAGATCGGGATGTTCTAAAATAAATAGCTGGAGCGTGGCGTCGTCCTAAAACTGCTCACACTTTCGGCGTCATGCTCCAAAAACGTCCACCCTCATTTATCAGCGGTGAAAAGCGGCAGGTGCTCTCGGATTGAAACTGAGGGCACTTCATGTTACCCGTCACCACCAAGACGCGAATAGTGTCTACCGGAAGGCGCATTTTTGGGAAATGCAGCCATGTGAGGTTTCGGACTCGTCTCTTGGCACAATGGGATTGGGAGGCGTCTTGCTGGAGCTTTTTCGAGCTTTTTCTTTGCGTTGCGTGCAAATCGAGGAAGCCATACGCCTGGGCGACGACCAGCGCGTCACGGCGCTCGACCGTCATGTCGAGCCGCTGGTCGAGGCAATCCTCGCCTGCCGGGCAGCCAATCTGCTCGAAGTCTACATGCAGCTGCAGTTTGTGAGCCACCTGATCAGCCAGGATGCCGACGACAGCGCCAGCGTCACGGAGCACACGTCAGTGCTTTCCTATCTGCTCGACCGCTATTTCGGGGCGCATGGGCCGGACTGGCGCGTGCCGTCGCCGCAGGATGTGCGCATCGAACCGCCGCCGGCCTATGTGCCTGATACTGACAATGGCCAGTTCCTCAACGCGGTGATCCTCGAAAGCCTGCCGGATCGCGTGGCGGTGCTGACAAGGGACTATCGCTACCTCTATTCCAATCCAGCCAACAGCGCCCATCTCAACAGGAAGCCGATGGAACTCATCGGCCGCCACCTTTCCGAATTTATCGGCGAGGAGCGGTTTGCCGAATGCGCCAAGCACAAGCTCGACGCCTGTTTTGCCGGCGACCAGATCGACTATACCTATGAGCGCTCGGACGGCAGCGGCGGGTCGCGGCAGGTGCGCTGTCGCATGTCGCCGCTGCGCGATGCGGGCGGCACGGTGATCGGCGCCCTGCTCGTCATGGAAGATCTCGATCGGCTGTCGCAGGCTGCCTGATCAATAGGCTTGGGTAGCCTGGCTAAGCGGCCGCCCAGACGGCGAGCTCGTAACCATCACGGTCGAGGAAGTGGAAGCGACGGCCGCCGGGGAAATCGGTGATCGGCCGGCAGATCGTGCCGCCAGCTCTTTCGACTGAGGTCAGCACTTCTTCCAGATCATTGGCATAGACGACGACCAGCGGGCCGCCGCCTGTCCGCACCGGTCCGAAATCGGTAAAGCCGCCCTTCAGCCGGCCGTCGTCGAATTCGCAATAATTCGGGCCGTAATCGGTGAAGCGCCAGCCGAAAGCCGAGCCGTAAAAGGCTTTGGCTGCAGCGATGTCGGCGACGTTGAATTCGACATAGTCGATGCGGCGGTCGTTGTTTTCTGTTTTCTCGGCCATCTATCTCTCCATCAGGGCTTTCAGCATGGCGAGATCTTTCTCGACATGGGCGGCATCGGCGGAAAACTGCGCGTCGGTCATGCCGGGCAGGCGCAGCAGCGTGAACATGACCTCACAGCCATCGCCGTTCGGCACGATGCGCAGGGCATTATAGACCCTTAGGCCGGACTCGATCGTCACCGTATGGTCGATCACGCCGAATTCATTGGCCGGCACGAAGCTCACCTTGACGCGGCCGAGAGCGCCGTGGGCGATCCAGTCGGCGCCGTGCGGCTCTAAGCCGGTCGCAAGGCCGGAGGCCCAGAGCGGCATGTTCTCCGGCTTGCCCGCGAATTCATAGACGTCGCGCCAGTCGCGCTCGATCGACAGGTGGATGATTTTCGCGGGCATTGTCGTCATGGCTTGCAGGTCCCTGTCATTTGGTTTCGTCAGAATAACAAACCGGCCGACAGCGTCTTGAACAAAACGGTCAGTCGCCTCTTTTCCGCACGCCGAGCTGGTCGAGAATGACGGCGGGTGTCAGCGTCGACAGCTCGCCGACCTCCCGCGTCATGTGGGGCTGGTCGGCAAAGCCCGCTTCCAGCGCAAGGCGGGCAAGCGGCATCGTGCCCGACTTGCGGCAGAGGTCGAGGAAACGCTGGAATCTACGGATCCGTTCCAGCGTCTTTGCGCCGTAGCCGAAATGATGGTGGCAGCGACGACGCAGCTGCCTTTCGCTCATGCCGAGCCGGTCGAGCAGGCCGGATGCCGGGCGCCCGCTGTCGGCAGCGGCGAAGATCGTGGCGGCGTCGCGGGCGGGCTCCTCCGCATCGCACGCGGTCCCTTCGAGCAGGCGGCCAAACAGCGCCATCGCGGCTGATGGGTCGGGACAATTCGCAAGCCGCGCTTCGAATTCGGCAGTGTCCTTCCGGCCGATGTCGGCAAGAGGCACCGAGCAGCCGACCAGCTCGGAGAGCGGCGTCTTCAGCCAGGGTGCTGCAGCGCCGGGCGCAAAACGTGCGCCTGTGACGGTCGCGCCCGGCTGGATGACGGGAAAGGCCGCCGTCCTGTCGGGGCCGGCGACGACCAGCCGGCCGTCGATCCAGAGGACATCGCAATAGCCATCCGGCACGATCGCCACCATTGCCGGCGGTCCGTTATGGAGCGCATGAGACCAGAGGCGGCTGAAATGGCGCCGCAGCGTGGGCGGCGGTGCATATTCGCGGTAGCGGCCGGCGCGGGCGGCCAGGAGAACCATCTCTTTTCGTTTTCCCGATGCCAATGCGATATCTCCCGAGGCACTGATGATAACATGAGATAGGGCATTGCGGGCAGGACGCGCGAAAAACTTGCGGCTTCGGAATATGCGGCAGCTGGCGGGTTGTCGGACAAGCGGGGATATTGCAAGCCTCATTTCATTGGCTTTGCGAACCGATTAGACCCTTGTGAGACTTGCCGTTTGACCGAGACAGTGCCACAACACCGGTCCAAATGACACATCGGAGGTTTGTCGTGGAAAAGGCAGAAATCGGACTGATCGGCCTTGCGGTCATGGGCTCCAACCTGGCGCTCAACATCGCGGAGAAAGGCAATAAAATCGCGGTCTTCAACCGCACGCCGGAGAAAACCGACGAATTCTACGAAAGCGCCGGCGATCTGAAGAAGCAGATCATTCCCTGCAAGACCATCGAGGAATTCGTCGATGCGATCCGGCCGCCGCGTCCGATCATCATCATGATCAAGGCGGGCGAGCCCGTCGACCAGCAAATGGAGCTGCTGCGCCCGCATCTGTCCAAGGGCGACATCATGATCGATGCCGGCAACGCCAATTTCCGCGACACCGTCGCCCGCTTCGATCGGCTGAAGAATACCGATCTGACCTTCATCGGTATGGGTGTTTCCGGCGGCGAAGAAGGTGCGCGCCACGGCCCGTCGATCATGGTCGGCGGCACCGAAGAGTCCTGGAAGCGCGTCGAGAAGGTGCTAACCTCGATTGCCGCCCGCTACAATGACGAGCCTTGCGTCGCCTGGCTCGGCAACGACGGCGCCGGCCATTTCGTCAAGACCATCCACAACGGCATCGAATATGCCGACATGCAGATGATCGCCGAAATCTACGGGATCCTGCGCGACGGTCTCGGCAAGAGCGCCTCCGAAATCTCCGGCATCTTCGGCGAATGGAACAAGGGCCGGCTGAATTCCTACCTGATCGAAATCTCCGAGAAGGTGCTCGCGGCTACCGATCCGGTCTCCGGCGGACCGATGGTCGATATGATCCTCGACAAGGCCGGCCAGAAGGGTACCGGCAAGTGGTCGGCGATCGAGGCGCAGAACATGGGCATTCCAGCAACGGCGATCGAAGCCGCGGTCGCCGCCCGCAGCCTCTCCTCGATGAAATCGCAGCGCGAAGCCGCCGAGAAGATCTTCGGGACCCAGGCCGTGTCCTTCCCGATCGCTTACGGCCCCGAGCTCAACAAGGACCTGGAGCTGGCGCTGTTTGCCGCCAAGATCGGCGCCTATGCGCAGGGCTTCGCGGTGATGGCGGAAGCGTCGCGCGAGTTCAACTGGTCACTGCCGATGCCGACGATCGCCAGGATCTGGCGCGCCGGCTGCATCATCCGCTCGCAGTTCCTCGACGAGATCACCTCGGCCTTTACCAAGGCGCCGGACGCTGCAAACCTCATCGTCACGCCAGCCTTCTCCGACATGGTCAAGGAATCGGTCCCGGCGCTGCGCCGTGTCGTCGGTGCCGCGATTGCCGCCGGCCTGCCGGTGCCGGCGCTGACCTCGGCACTGACCTATTTCGACGCCTATCGCCAGGGCAGGGGAACGGCAAACCTCATCCAGGCACAGCGCGACTTCTTCGGCGCCCACGGCTTCGACCGCCTTGATGGTAAGGATTTCCACCACGGCCCCTGGGGCAGCGGTGCCTCGACCTTCTGAGGTTTACAGATTTTTCAAGGAGAGGCCCGGCCACTGCGCCGGGCCTTTTGCTGAGATGCCGCGACCGAAAACCCGGAGGTCTAAGTGACGAGCATTCGGATAGCCGCCGCGCAGACGTCGGAATTTCGGGAGAATGTCGGGGCGGCCTTGGATTATGCGGTTAGGGTTGCGGCGCGCGCCGAGGCTGATGGCATGGCCCTGCTGGTCTTTCCAGAAGGTTTTCTGCAGGGCTACCTGACCGATGAAGCATCGGCGCGACGGGTTGCCCTCGATCTCGCATCGGCCGAGTTCGCGGCGGTCCTGGATCGGTTGCCGAAGTCCGGACCGGTGCTGGTCATGGGGCTGATCGAGATCGATGATGGGCGATTGTTCAACACCGCCGTCGTCGTCGAGCGCGGCGTTCTCCTCGGTCGCTACCGGAAAACCCACCTGCTGCCCGGCGAACAGGCTTTCGAGGCAGGAAAGGACAGCCCGCTCTTTGCGATCGGTGCCCTGCGCTTCGGGATCAACATCTGCTACGACACCAATTTTCCGGAAGCGGCCGCAAAGGTCGCCGCGTCTGGCGCGTCGCTGATCCTATGCCTGTCCAACAACATGATGCCACGGGAGAAGGCGGAAATATTCAAGCCGCTGCATAATGCCGTTCGCGGTGAAAGATGCCGTGAGACAGGCCTGTGGCTGATATCGTCCGACGTAACGGGTGAGCGCGACGGGCGCATCGCCTGGGGACCGACGGCCGTGCTGAACCGGCAAGGGCATGTCGTGGCGCAGCTCCCGCTGGAGGAGCCCGGCTTGCTGGTCTTCGACTTTCCCTGCATAGCATCTGCGAGCTATCACGTTTGAGGAGTTGACAGAGATGTTCATCCGAGACGAAACGCCTGATGATATCGATGCGATCCATGATCTGACCTCGACCGCCTTCAAGCCGATGCCCTACAGCGACGGTACGGAAGCGGAGATTGTGCGAAGACTTCGCGCGGCGGGCGATCTCAAGATATCGCTGGTCGCCGAACAGGATGGCGAGATGCTCGGGCATGTGGCGTTTTCGCCGGTGACGATCGACGGTGCGCATGACGGCTGGTTCGGGTTGGGGCCGATATCGGTCAAGCCGGAGAGACAGCGGCAGGGTATCGGCAAGGCGCTGATTGCCAGGGGTCTCGAACTGCTGAACGAGATGGGCGCCAGCGGATGCGCCCTGATCGGCAATCCCGAGATCTACAGCCGTGTCGGTTTCAGCTGCGATGGACTGCTGAAGTATCTCGACCTCGATACGCGGCTCGTGCAGAGGATTGTCTTTCGCGGATCTCCGCCAAGCGGGACGTTGCAATTCGCCCCGGCATTTGAAAGCTAGAATTTCCTTCAGCGGCCGAAAATCCAAACACAACCTGACAGAGAAGTGACGACATGTCCGAAGCGGGCGCGATGACCATTCGAACCGAGCGTCTCAAGCTCCGCATGCCCTATATCGACGATTTCGCCGCCTATGCTGAGATCATGGCGTCGCCGCGATCCGTCGGAATGGGAGGCCCGTTCGATCTGCGCGCGGCGTGGGGGATGTTCTGTCACGACGTGGCTCTCTGGCAGCTTTTCGGGCACGGAGCGCTGATGATCGAGCTTGGCGAAACCGGCGAATGCGTCGGTCAGGTGGGGATCAATCACGGACCGCTCTTTCCCGAAAAGGAATTGGGCTGGTTCGTCTACGAGGGATACGAGGGCAGAGGCTATGCGACCGAAGCGGCGCTCGCGCTGCGCAACTGGGCCTTCGCAACGCTCAAGCTGCCGTCGCTCGTCAGCTATATCGCTCCCGGCAATGCGGCATCCATTGCCGTTGCGGAGCGGCTGGGCGCGCGTCTCGATTCCATAGCATCCCGAACTGATCCTGCCGATCTCGTTTATCGTCACGTCGCTGCCTGAAACGCGGAACATGGTCTTGGGCGCACTGTGATTGGTTAGAGACGTCTCAGTCCTTACATGTTGATCGGTTAGAATATTGGGCTCTGCGAGAGGTGGGACATCGGATGACTGGCGAGAAGCGGGAACACTGGGACGAGGTCTACTGCACGAAATCTGCCGACAGCGTCAGCTGGTATCAGCCGACGCCCGGGCCTTCCTTGCGGGCGATTGACGAGCTGCAACTGCCGGTCACGGCCTCACTGATCGATGTGGGCGGCGGCGCATCGAGCCTTGTCGACCGTCTTGTCGAGCGCGGGTGGTCCGACCTCACCGTCCTCGACATCGCCGCGCCGGCGCTCGAAGTCGCCAAGGCGCGGCTGCGGGATGAAGCCGCCCGCATCGCCTGGGTGGTTGCCGACGTCACTTCATGGCAGCCCGACCGCCATTACGATGTGTGGCACGACCGCGCCGTCTTTCACTTTCTCACCGAGCCCGAGCAGCGGCTGGCCTATCGCCGCGCGCTCGAAACCGGCACGGCGCCTGGCAGCGGCGTGATCGTCGCGACCTTCGCGCCGGACGGGCCGGAACGGTGCAGCGGCTTGCCGGTCCAGCGTTACGACGCGGTGGCGCTTGCGATCGAATTCTCGTCCACCTTCGCGCTTCAGCGTGACTGGCGGGAGGAACACACGACACCCGGCGGCGGCCGGCAGTCGTTCCAGTGGTGCGTTTTTCGCAGGCGCTGACGATCTCGTCTACTGCTGCCTCGTTTCCCGAGGGAGGCAGTCGAGGATGAAATCCGCCCGGTCGGCGACCGCGATTTTCGGCAGCATGACGACGTCGTAGCCGAGCGTCGGATAGACGGCGACAAGTCGATCATATTCCGCGACCGCCTCGTCGAAGCCATGGCGCCGCTCGGGGTCGGTCGTGTAGATTTCGGGCCATGGCGGCGTGAGAAAAACCCTCGGTTGATAGCGATGAGCGGCGCTCAATTTTTCCAGGACCGGTTCTCCGGTCAGGTGCTGCAGCGCTGCCGCGGCATCGATCAGCCCGCGATCAAAAAACGTCCAGCCGGCTTGCTCACGCGCAGCCTTGTGATCGGCGATCGCCATCTCGATCGCGCTGCGGGCAAACGCCGCCATGTCGGCCCAGGGCAGGGCGGTGCCGCCGCTCTCGATCTCCTGCTTGACGATCCGTCGGCCGGGCTCTTCGACGACGGCATGACCGCGTGCAGCAAGCTCAGCAAGCATCGTCGATTTTCCGCCGCCGGAACATCCCGAAATCAAGACCGACCCGTTCATCTTCAAGCTCCCGTCTCAGGCGGCTCGTCGGGCGCGCGCCAGGCCGTGGTCCACCAGTCGGTCGATGATTTCGGCGTAGGTGACGCCGCTTGCCGCCATCGCCTTGGAATACATGCTGATATCGGTGAAGCCGGGGATGGTGTTGATTTCATTGACGAGGAACTGCATGTCATCCGTCAGGAAGAAATCTATGCGGGCCATGCCGTCGCAGCCGACCGCCCGGAAGGCTCTTGCGGCCACGTCGCGCATGGCGGTCTCGACCTCCTGCGGCAGTTCGGCCGGCACTTTCAACGCCGCACCTTTCTCGTCGATATATTTGGCATCGTAGCTATAGAAGTCGTGGCTTTCCGCCGGCACGATCTCGCCCGGCCGGGAGACGAAGAGTTCTCCTGCCGCATCCTCGAGCACACTGAATTCGATCTCGCGGCCGCGCACGAATTCCTCGGCGAGCAGCGTGCGATCGTGGCGGAAGGCCTCAGTAAGGGCGGGTGCGAATTCCTGGCTGGCATGGACCTTGGCGACACCGACCGACGATCCCTGGCGCGCAGGCTTGATGAAGAGCGGCAGGCCGAGCTCGCCTTCCAAGGCTGCCAGTGAAGGGGCGGCGCCCTCATGGATCGTCACCGCGCGCGCCACCGGCAGGCCCGCCGCCCTCAGCAGGCGTTTGGCGATGTCCTTGTCGAGCGCCGTGGCCGAACCGAGGATGCCGCAACCGGCGAGTGGAACGCGGGCCACCTCCGCCGTGCCCTGTACCGATCCGTCTTCGCCATGCTGGCCGTGAAGGACAGGAAACAGGATGTCGACCTTTGCTAGGTCATGCGGCGCGCCATGAGTTGGGATCGCCAGCACCCGGCCGCGCCCACCCGGCACCAGGCAGATTTCCGTGCCTGATGAAGGTGTCGCCAGCACGCCATCCTCAAAACTGCTCAGCAGCCACTGTCCGTCGCGCGTGATGAAGACGGGGACTGCGTCGTATTTCTCGGGCATGAGCGCGCCCATGACATTGGTTGCCGAGAGCACGGAAACTTCATGCTCGGCCGAGCGGCCACCGAAGAGCACGGCAATGCGCAGCCTGTTTGGGGATGGGGTCATGAAAGCCTCCGAAACGATTTGGTGTGAAAAGGGTCAGGCGTCGACCGATATGCCGCGATTGGCGAAGAAGCGGTCGAATACGGCAAGCGGCAGCGTCACGTCAGCCTGGCTCGCCTCGTCATGGCCGGACGGGTTGTGAAAGCGGATTATCTCGTCGCTGGCTGCCGTCACCAGAACCAGGTGTCCGCTCTTCGAGGGCGGTTCTCGCTCCGGCCAGCGGATGCCCGAGTACACCGAGGCGATGAAGAACCGGCGCTTCGCGAGATGCTCGGGAATGGCTGACGTCTCGACGCCGGTCATCATCTCCGCGCTAAGGCCGAAACGCTCGGCGGCGAAGCGGACGAAGGGCGCGTAGATAAGGCCTTTGATCGAGGCATCGATCTCGTTGACGACATAACCGCCATAGACGGTGCAGGCGCGGGCAAGCTCGAGTGTCGGATGGATCTCGCCGCGGGCAGCAAGAATCATTTTCAGGCAGGCCATGCCGCAGACATTGACCGCCCAGCGCGCATATTCCTCGATCGTCGCGGCCCCAGAATGGCGCCAGAGCGGATCGCGCAGCAGAGCCTGCCATCCCTCGGCAAGCACCGGCAGTGTCATGCCGGGTGTTTCCCATTGGCTGAAATAGGGCACGCCGCTCTGCTGCATCCTGTCGATATCCCCCGTGACTCGTCTCATGAGATGGCGGGTAATCTTGGCTTTTTTCAAACCGATGCCCCGCTTGCGAATCCAAGGCTAAGGTGCAGTTTTCTTCAGGTCCACTTAATTAAAATAAGCATATAGATTAGAAATTATGGCTGATTGATCAACCGGAGAAACGGGCTTGGATTTCTTCCGATTGCGCACACTTCGCGAGCTCTCGCGCCGCGAGACGATGGCTGCGGTCGCCGACGCGCTCGGCATTTCCTCATCGGCCGTTTCCCAGCAGATCGCCCAACTGGAGGACGAAGTTGGAATCCCGCTCGTCGAGCGGCGCGGGCGAGGGGTGACGCTGACACCGGCCGGACAGCGGCTCGTTGTGCATGCCGACCGGATATTCGGCATTGTCGAGGAAGCCAAGACCGATATTGCCGAGTTGCAGAATATCGTCGCGGGCGACCTGAGGATCGCCGCCCAACCCTCCGCTGCTTCCTCCTTCATTCCCGCCGCGATGCGCCAACTCGCCATCGACCATCCGCATCTCGACATCGTCATGACGACGATGGGACCTGCCGAAGGCGTGGCAGCGCTCCGGGGCTGGCAGGCCGATATCGTCATTGCCGACGACATATCCTTCGATCCGCATACGCTGGAGGGCACGGCCGACACGCTGTTCCTGTGCCGCGACCAGCTCTTCGTGCTTCTGCCCGCTGGCCACAGGCTGGAGAGCGAGCCCGTCATCGAACTCGCACAGCTGAGGGATGAACATTGGGCGCTCGACGTCGCCTCCAGCGCCTATTCCATGGCCATCCGCAAGGCCTGCCGCGACATCGGTTTCGAGCCCGTCATCAACGGCTTTAGCGACAGCTTCGAAGTGGTGTTCGCACTGGTGGAAGCCGGGTGCTCGATTTCGGTGATGCCCGGCCTGGCGCTCAGAGATTTCGGCGGAACGCTGGTCGTCAAGCCCTTGGTGCCATCCGTTTGCCGTGGCATCCATGCGATTACCCGGCGCGGCGAGGTGCGCAACCCGAAGGTCGCGGCGGTGCTCGATCAGCTGGTGAGGAGTGCGCCGCGGGATTTGAACAGATCCTGATTTTCACGCGAATGCACTCTTGGCAGGAGCGATCATATCGGGCACTCTTGGCTCATGATTATGGCAACTCAAGCAGCAGACGCTCGCGCACGCGACGCACGACTTACCACCACGGCCTCCTGATCGGAGCCGGGTTAACACTGTCGTTTGCTTTCTCCTTATTTGCCTTGAGCCACCGTCCATGGACACCAGATCGTTTCCAAAGCCACATCGCGCTTTTTTTGTCCGGAGCGTCGCGCAGACGTCCTACGCCGCAACTCCGCGCGCGTTTCGACTTAGCCGCGGCTGCCGGACGTCACCGGAGCACCGGCAGCCGTAGCTGCTCCTGAACCACAGAACACCTCCCATTTTCAGGACACGCCGCCGCCAGAGCCGGCCGGCGCCAGGAGCGATGCATGCCTTATGATCCCAGGACGATCGAACCGAAGTGGCAGGCCTATTGGGCCGAGCACCGTATTTTTCGAGCGGAAATCGATCCAGCCAGACCGAAATTCTACGCGCTCGACATGTTTCCGTATCCTTCAGGCGCAGGCCTGCATGTCGGCCATCCCCTTGGCTACACGGCCACCGACATCATGTGCCGTTACAAACGCATGTGCGGCTTCAACGTCCTGCATCCGATGGGATGGGACAGTTTCGGCCTGCCGGCGGAGCGCCACGCGATGCGGACTGGTGTGCATCCCGATATCACGACGAAGCGCAATATCGAGACGTTTCGCGGGCAGGTGCAGAGGCTGGGCTTCTCCTATGACTGGAGCCGCGAGTTTGCCACCACCGATCCCGCCTATGTGCGCTGGACGCAGTGGATCTTCCTGAAGCTGTTCGAGAAGGGCCTCGCCTATCAGGCGGAGGTCGCGGTCAACTGGTGCCCGGCCCAGAACGCGGTGCTTGCCGACGAGGAGGTCAAGGACGGGCGTTATGTCGAGACCGGCGATCCCGTCATTCGCCGCAGGATGCGCCAGTGGATGCTGCGCATCACGGCCTATGCCGATCGGCTGCTGCAGGGATTGGATGGCCTCGACTGGCCCGAAAACCTGAAAATCATGCAGCGCAACTGGATCGGACGCTTCGAGGGCGCCGAAATCCGGTTTCCGCTCGAGCACGGCAAAGTGGTCATCACCGTCTTCACGACGCGCCCCGAGACCCTGTTCGGAGCAAGCTATATCGTGCTCGCGCCGGAGCATCCCGCTGTCGCCACCACCGTTACGCCGGAAGCCCGAGAGGCGGTTGCCGCCTATATCGCCGAGGCCGAAGGATTGGAGGAAGCGACGCGTACCGATGCTGGGCGCGAGAAGACCGGCGTCTTCACCGGCGCCTATGCCGTCAATCCCGCCACCGCCGCCCGGCTGCCGATCTGGGTGGCCGATTACGTCCTGGCGGGCTACGGCACCGGCGCCTTGATGGCGGTGCCGGCCAATGATGCGCGGGACCACGCCTTTGCCTGCGCGCAGGGCCTGCCGATCATTCGCGTGATCGACAGTGCGGACGATATCGAAAAGGCGGCGTTTGAGGGCGAGGGGAGGATGGTCAATTCCGGCTTCCTGAATGGTCTGGCCTCGCCGGAGGCTAGGAAAGCCATCATCGCCTGGCTGCAGGCGAACGCCGCGGGCTGGCCTAAGGTCACCTATCGCCTGCGTGATTGGCTGTTTTCTCGCCAGCGCTATTGGGGCGAGCCGATACCGGTGCTGCATCTGGCGGACGGCTCGGTGATGCCGCTGCCCGAGGAATGCCTGCCGCTGCTGCCGCCTGAACTCAACGACTACGCTCCGACGCCGGATGGCGAACCGCCGCTTGCCCGTGCGCAGGCCTGGGTCGAAACGATCGTGCCGGGTACCGACGTTCCGGCACGGCGGGAGACTAATACGATGCCGCAATGGGCGGGCTCCTGCTGGTATTATCTCAGGTTCCTTGATCCGGAGAACACCGCCGAACCCGTCGGGCGCGAGGCCGAGCGCTATTGGATGCCGGTCGATCTCTATGTCGGCGGTGCCGAGCATGCGGTTCTGCATCTGCTCTATGCCCGCTTCTGGCACAAGGTGCTCTACGATATTGGCGTCGTTTCGACGGAAGAGCCGTTCGAGCGGCTGTTCAACCAGGGCATGATCCTTGCCCATTCCTACCGCGATGCGGCAGGCCGGTATTACGCGCCGTCTTCCGTCGTCGAAGGGAAGGGCAGATGGTTCGCCGGGCCGGTCGAGGTGCAGCGCGCCGTCGAGAAGATGTCGAAGTCGCAGTTGAACGTCGTCAATCCCGACGATGTCGTCGAACAGTTCGGGGCCGACGCGTTGCGGCTGTACGAGATGTTCATGGGGCCGCTGGATGCGGCAAAGCCCTGGCAGACCGCCGGCGTGATCGGCGTGCGCCGGTTTCTGGAGCGCGCCTGGCGCATCGTCTGCGACGAGCGTGACGAACTCTCGCTGGCAGCGGGGGAGGAAACTGCGAGCCCGCAGCTTCTGCGCTTGCGCCACCAGACGGTGAAGGCCGTGACCTCGGATATCGAAGCAATGCGGTTCAACACCGCCATTGCCCGGCTGATGGAGCTGGCCAACGCGCTGACGGCGGAGATCGTGCGACCGCAGGAGGTCGTCGAGACGTTCGTGCTGTTGCTGTCACCTTTTGCGCCTCACATCGCGGAGGAATTATGGGGCAAGCTCGGTCATCGGGGAACGCTGACATGGGTTTCCTGGCCGGCCTTCGACCCTGCAATGATCGAGATGGAGACCCGAGAATACGTGGTGCAGATCAACGGCAAGGTTCGCCACCGCTTCGAAGCCGCCGCCGATCTTGGCGAGGCGCTGCTCGCAGCCGTGCGATCCGACCCTGCCGTCATAGCCTTGCTCGACGGCAGAATGGTGGTCAAGGAAATCGTGGTCCCGGGGCGACTGGTGAATTTCGTCGTCGAAGACGCGTGATGCCGCCAGCCAATCGTCGGATTGAGCCTCGACGGTCGGTTCTCGCCAGCCGCGGCGGCCGGACTTCTTAAACACCCCCCACGAATCACAACCCCCGGATTTCTCCGGGGGTCTGGCAGCAGTCCGAGGCCGGGCATTGCGCCCGGCCTCCACGTCATTTCCCGGCGGCCTGCGCGGCATACATATAGCTGTCGTAGCTGTATTCGGCGACGCGGAACCATTCGAAGGATTCGTCGCGGAATTTTTTCCAGCCGGGATAGATCTTCGCCCAGGCGGGGTGCTTCTCTCCGTATTCCGCATAGAGTTCGAAGGAGGCCTTGTAGGCGGCGTCCATGACGTCGCGCGGTAGCGGGCGGAGCTTGACGCCCTTGCCGACGAGCGAGCGGATCGCGGTGGTGTTCTTGACGTCGTAGAGCGACTGCATGTTGACGTTGGCCGATTTGCAGGCGGCGTCGAGTGCGGCCTTGTAGGCATCCGGCAGGGCTTCGTACTGGGCCTTGTTGATGAAGAAGTGGATAGTCAGGCCGCCTTCCCAGTAAGCCGGGTAGTAGTAGTTCGGAGCGATCTGATAGAAGCCGAGACGTTCGTCGTCATAGGGGCCGATCCACTCTGCCGCATCGATCGTGCCGCGCTCGAGGGCGGGGTAGATGTCGCCGCCCGGCAGCTGCTGCGGGATAACGCCGAGCCTTGACATGACCTCGCCGGCAACGCCCGCGATGCGCATCTTGACGCCCTTGAGATCGGCGACGCTCTTAATTTCCTTGCGGAACCAGCCACCCATCTGGGCGCCGGTGGCGCCACCCGGAATGCCGACCACGCCATAGTCTGCGAGGAACTCGTTATAGGCCTCGTTGCCGCCGCCGTGATAGAGCCAGGCATTCTGCTGGCGGCCGTTGAGGCCGAAGGGAATGGTCGAGCCGATCGCGAATGTCGGATCCTTGCCGGTGAAATAATAGCCGCAGGTGTGCGCGATTTCGACCGTATTGGCCTTGACCGCGTCGATCGCCTGCGGACCGGGAACCAGTTCGCCGGCCTGGAAGACCTGGATCTGGAACTTGCCCTCGGTGATCTTCGACAGAGCATCGGCCATGACGACCGCGCCGCCATAGATGGTGTCGAGATTGTTCGGGAAGCCTGATGTCAGGCGCCATTTGATCGTCGGCAGTTCCTGCGCAACGGCAGGTGCTGCAAGGGCTGCGCCGGCCACCGTGGCTGCGCCGCCGATCGCGCCTTTCGTCAGAAAGTTACGGCGATTGATCGGGTTGGTCATTTCGTCCTCCTCGGGTGATTAATGGGGCATTCATTTTGCAGGTTCTGCAGGCGGCTCGCCGAAGCTTGGCGTCGGCGATCCGAAATCCGGGGCCGGGGCGCCGAATGATGGAGCTGCCGGCTCGCCGGTGGAAGGCTCGGGCGCGCCGAACGGCTGGGTAGGGGTGCCGAATGGGTTTTCTCCGCCTTGGCCTGGCATCGGCACGTTGAGCTGAATCGTCGAGGGATCGACGGTCACCTGTCCCGCCTTGTAGTGGGTGACGAGGCCGGGGAAGGCGATGACGATGGTGACCATGACCAGCTGGATCGCCAGGAAGGGCAGGGAACCCATGTAAATCTGGCCAGATGTGACCGGCTGTATCGTCGCGCCGGTGATTCGGTCCTTGTATGCGCGGCTCGGGGCGACCGATCTCAGATAGAAGAGCGAGAAGCCGAAGGGCGGATGCATGAACGAGGTCTGCATGTTGATCGCCAGCATCACGCCGAACCAGATCAGATCGATCCCGAGCGCGTCGGCGACGGGCGCCAGCAGCGGGATGATGATGAAGGCCAGCTCGAAATAATCGAGGAAAAAGGCGAGAAAGAACACCAGCAGGTTGGCGACGATCAGGAAGCCGACCTCGCCGCCGGGGATCGACGTCATCAGGTGCTCGACCCAGACATGGCCGTTGACGCCGTAGAAGGTCAGCGAAAAGACGCGGGCGCCAAGCAGGATGAAGATCACGAAGGACGAGAGCTTGGCGGTCGCGTAGAGCGCCGACTTGATCATCGTGAGATCGAGACGACGGTTGAATGCCGCAAGCAGCAGTGCTCCAACCGCGCCCATGGCGCCGCCTTCCGTCGGCGTCGCCAGGCCGATGAAGATCGTGCCGAGAACCAGGAATATCAGGACGAGCGGCGGGACGAGGGAGGTGACGACCTTGCCGAGCAGCTTCCATCCGCGCAGGGATCGGGCTTCCGGCGGCAGTGCGGGAACGCTTGCCGGGCGAATGAACGACATGACGATGATGTAGCCGGCATAGGCGGCGACGAGCAGGAGGCCGGGAACAAGCGCGCCCTTGTACATGTCGCCGACGGACCTGCCGAGCTGGTCGGCGAGAATGATCAGCACCAGGCTCGGCGGGATGATCTGCGCCAATGTTCCGGAGGCCGCGATCGTGCCGGCGGCGACACGCCGGTCATAACCGTAGCGCAGCATGATCGGCAGCGAGATCAGGCCCATCGAGATGACGGAGGCAGCAACCACACCTGTCGTCGCCGCCAATATCGCGCCGACGAAGATCACGGCAAAGGCGAGGCCACCGCGGATCGGGCCGAAAAGCTGGCCGATCGTGTCGAGCAGGTCTTCGGCCATGCCGCTTCGCTCGAGGATTAGGCCCATGAAGGTGAAGAAGGGGATGGCGAGCAGTGTCTCGTTCGACATCTGGCCGAAGATGCGATCCGGGATCGCGCCGAAGAGGTTGATCGGCAGCAGGCCCATCTCGATGCCGATGAAGCCGAACACGAAGCCGACGAAGGCGAGCGCGAAGGCGACGGGATAGCCGAGCAGCAGCACGACGATCAGCGACAGGAACATGATCGGCGCGAGGTTTTCCGCGAAGAAGGCAAACATAGGGATGTTCCTGGATTTAGAGCGCTTGTGCTTCGGCGTCGGCCAAGGCGACGGCGTCAGGCATTGCCCCGGTGAGGATGGCGATGCGCTTGATGAGTTCGGACAGACCCTGCAGGGCAAGCAGCCCGAACCCTGCCGGGATCAGGGCCCATACCGGCCAGAGGATCAGGCCGCCGGTGTTGTTCGACACCTCGCCGCTCTGGAATTTGGCGACCACGATCGGCCAGGACAGATAGATCGTCACCAGGCAGAAGGGCAGCAGGAAGAAGATCGTGCCGAAAACCTCGACCCAGAGCTGCGCGCGGCGCGGCAAATGACCGTAGACCAGATCGACCTTGACGTGTTCGCTGCCGAGCAGCGTCCAGGCGGCGGCGATGAGGAAAGCCGCCGAGAACAGATACCATTGCGCCTCGAGCCAGGCGTTCGAGCTGAGATTGAAGAGCTTGCGGGTCGTCGCGTTGACGGCGCTGATCAGCACGGCGGCGAGCAGCAGCCAGGAGACAGCCTTGCCCAAAAAGGTGTTCAACGCGTCGATCGCACGCGATAGCGTCAGTAAGCCAGACATCGAATAATCCTCCCGACGGCAGCACGAAGCGCGCCGTCCGCCAAGTGCTATCGGCGTGCGGAGATCCGAACAAGGAGCCGTTCCGGGCAAAAACCGATAGCCTACCCAGTAGTGGGTATGTCTGCCTCCGGGGAGGTGAGGCCGTTGTCGATCGCGAAACGAACGAGGCCGGCCGTCGTGGCGATGCCGAGTTTTTTCTTGATCTTCTTGCGGTGCGTCTCCGCCGTGGCTTCGGAAATGCCGAGCGATTGGGCGATGTCGCGGTTGCTCCGGCCGGCTGCGATCAGCAGCAGGACGTCATGTTCGCGGGTTGTCAGAGGCACCGGCGATGCATTCGACCGCTTTTCGAGCAAGACCTCGGAAACGCCTGACGAGAAATAGGTCTTCCCCGAAGCGACCGCCTCGATGGCGGAGACGATCTCATCGGTGGAGACGTCCTTGAGGATGTAGCCGGCGGCGCCATGAAGCACCGAGGTCGAGATATATTCCCGGCTGTCGTGCATCGAAAGCATCAGGATACGCGTTCGCGGCAGGCTCTCCCTGAAGAGCTCGATGGCGTCTATTCCGCTCAGCTGCGGCATGTTTATGTCCATCAGGACGACATCGGGCCTGGTGCGCAATGCGAGCTCCAGTCCGGTACGCGCCATGCCGGCTGTGCCGACGACCTCGATGTGATCATAGGTCTTCAACAGCGCTTCCAGCCCCTCCAGGACGAGCGGGTGGTTGTCCACCAGCAGCACCCTGATGGTTCCCGGCGCGTTCATGCAGCCTCCTTAGCCCCGTCGGGATTTGCCCCGGCGGATTTCGGAAGCATCGCAGTCAGCGTCGTTCCCTCCGATGTGGAGTTGATCAGCAGGACGCCGCCAAAATGCGCCATGCGCTCCTGCATGTTGCGCAGCCCGAGCCCGCCCGTTGGTGAAGCCTGGCTTACCGCGCCATGATCGAAGCCGAGGCCGTTATCGGCAATGATCATCCGAACGCGGCCGCGAACGGTCCAGACCCTGACCGAGCCGGCAGTGGCGCCCGAGTGCTTTTCGATATTGTGAAGCGCTTCCTGGGCGACACGGTAAAGCGCTGTCGCCGCCTCCGGCTTGAGATTGCCGCGGAAGGGCGTGGCATCAAGGGACATGTCGATGCCGGTTCTTTCGGTGAAGGCCGCAAGCAGCGCCTGGAGTGCGGCGGCAAGACCGAGGTCGTCGAGCGCGCGCGGACGAAGATCGTGGGACAGCCGGCGGACCTCCTTGATCGCTCCATTCAGGGCCTCGGCGCCCCGATCGATCGCGCCGGAGGCGTCGTCGCTTTTGCTGCGGACCTTCCTGCTTGCCAGGTCGATCGCATATCTGACGCCGACGAGATTCTGGGAGATGCCGTCATGCAGCTCCCGGGCAAGGCGGGCGCGCTCCTGCTCCTGCGTATCGATGATCCGCTTCGTCAGTTCTTTGAGCTTGCCGTCCGCCATTCGGCGCTCCCTTAGCGTCACCAGCATGCAGGCCGCAAAGACCAGAAGCACGGAGGGAACCGCGATCAGCGCCACGACCATGAAGGTCTTGCGGATATTGGCGCGAAGATCCGCCTTGGCGGCGGCGGTCTGGGCGAAGACGTCGTCGAGATAGACGCCGGTTCCGAGCATCCACTGCCACTTGTCGAGCCCGACGGCGAAAGAGAGCTTGTCCGCCATCTCGCCGGAGGAGGGTTTCTGCCATTTGTACTGATGGAGGCCGCCACCTTCCTTGGCTTTCTCGATCAGGTTGGCGATGACGGGATCGCCGTCCGGATCGACGAGGTCGAGCCAGTTGCGGCCCGGGCGGAACGCCTGCCGGGGGTGGACGATGTTCTTGCCTTCATAGTCGTAGACGAAGAAATAGCCGTCCTTGCCGTAATCGAGCGACGTCAGTATCTCCCGCACCTTCTCCTTGGCCGCCTCGTCTTCAGGCCCGGCCGCATCATAGGTGCTCTGGATCGCCGACAATGCGAGGTTCGTCAGATTGAGCAGCTCGGTTTCCTTGGCTTTCAGCATGTTGCGCTCGAACGTGCCGATACTGCTGCCGACAAGGGTGGCCGACTGCCAGGTGATGAAAGCGGTGACGGTCAAAATCGCGATCACGAGCGGGATGACCGTCAGTGCGATGATCTGATGTCTGAGGTTCATGACGTCTCCTCCGCGCCCGTCCTGCCGCTATATGCAGCAGATTGACCTGGAACCTCAAGCGTTTTGGCATTCGGCGGCGGTGAGCCTTATCTGCCGCTGTTCGGCCAGGTCGGCTGGCTGATGCTCTGCAGCAGCTCCGGCTCGACGCCGTCGATGCGGGCGATGACGGCTTTGGCCATTTCGCGGCCGGCTTGGCGAACGTCTTCCTGGGCGGTGATGATCTCGGGGCGGATCCAGTTCAGGATCGGTACCGATTGCTTGGAGACCATGTCGAGATCGCGGCCGAGCGCCTTGCCGGCGGCCTCGATGCCGGCATTGACGGCGATCGCCGCGCTGCCGGCCGAACAGACGATGCCGTCCGGCGCATTGGCCGAGCGCATCATAACCTCGACGATGTCGCGGATGTCGGCGAGCGGTGCGTCGGTGTTGACGCGCAGCGGCACTTCCTCGGCGCCGTAATCATGCAGGCCGGTCTGGAAGCCGATGCGGATATGGGCGTAGTAGGTGAGCTTACTCGGCGGCTGCAGCAGGGCGATGCGGCGCCGGCCGCGCTTGACGAGCTTTTCCACCGCCTGATGAGCGAAGGCCTCGTTGTCGAAATCGTGGAAGGGGTGGGTGAGACCCGCATCGGTGCGCCCATGCGTGGCAAAGGGCATGCCGCGCTCCGTCAGCAGCCGCACACGCGGATCATCCGGCTCGATGCGGGAGATGATGACGCCGTCCGCCGAGCCGGTATCGAGGATATAGCGCACCGGCTGCATCGGATCCTTGCTGTGGGAATGCGGCGTGATGACGATATGATAGGGCGTGCCGGACAGCACCTCGGAGATGCCGAAGACCATCTGGCTCGAGAACCCCATGATCTCCTCGTCGATGCTGAGAACGAGGGCGATGACGTTGGTCTTGCCGGTGCGCAGGCGCACGCCCGCCCTGTTCGGCTGGTAGCCAAGCTGGCGGGCGACCATGCGCACGCGCTCCTTGGTCTCGGCCCCGATATCCGGCGCATCCTTCAGCGCGCGTGACACCGTCGTCACGCCAAGGCCGGTCATGAAGGCGATCGTCTTCAATGTCGGGCGCTCGCGCGCCGTCGGTGCCGATGCCGCCTGCCCGAAATTTCCCTTGTTTTCCATCCCTGTAAGCCTGCCTCGCGCGAATTGGTGTCGCTTATAGAGGCTTTCTCAAGCGCGCTAAGCCCGCCCACCTGCCAAAATCGCGCCTCCCTAAGGAACGCAATCTGTAACGATACAGTAGAAATGTCGAGGACTTTTTCTTGTGTGCATTGCGGGATGCCACGCATAGGTTGAATCGGCGATTTACGACCCGTTTTTCTGCAGTTGCGAAAAGGACAATCGGCGGCACGCAAACATTGTTCGGAATATATCGTTTAAATCCAATAATTTATACCAGGCAACGCAAGTGCGATGGCGCTTGGTCGAGAATCGATTCAAGGCACGCGAGCGCCAGCCTTTCAACAGGCAGAAGTAGCAACTGTGGTGCTCACGGAAAAATTTGCAGGCGGGCAGTTGCGTGAGGAAATCGATTGATCTAAGTTTTTCCGGCAACGTTTCAGTGAGGGAGGAAAACTCATGAAAATCCGTCTAATGGCAGCCCTGCTTGCCACTTCGGTCGCGCTTCCGCTGGGAGCCGCCAATGCCACCGATCTTGAAGTCACCCACTGGTGGACGTCTGGCGGCGAAGCTGCAGCGGTCGCCGAGCTGGCCAAGGCATTCGACGCCACCGGCAACCACTGGGTCGACGGCGCGATCGCCGGCTCCGGCGGCACTGCTCGCCCGATCATGATCAGCCGCATCACCGGCGGCGACCCGATGGGCGCGACCCAGTTCAACCATGGGCGCCAGGCCGAGGAACTCGTCCAGGCCGGTCTGATGCGCGATCTGACCGACGTGGCGACCGCCGAGAAGTGGAAGGATATCATTCGTCCGTCGAGTCTGCTCGATTCCTGCACCATCGACGGCAAGATCTACTGCGCTCCCGTCAATATCCACTCCTGGCAGTGGTTGTGGCTTTCGAACGCCGCCTTCAAGAAGGCCGGCGTCGAGGTTCCGAAGAATTGGGACGAGTTCGTCGCGGCGGCTCCGGCTCTCGAAAAGGCCGGCATCATTCCGCTCGCCGTCGGCGGTCAGCCGTGGCAGGCGACAGGCGCCTTCGACGTGTTGATGGTCGCGGTTGCCGGCAAGGATACCTTCAACAAGGTCTTCAAGGACAAGGATGCGGAAGTTGCTGCCGGTCCTGAAATCGCCAAGGTGTTCAAGGCCGCCGACGATGCTCGGCGCATGGCCAAAGGCAGCAACGTCCAGGATTGGAACCAGGCCACCAACCTTGTCATCACGGGCAAAGCCGGCGGCCAGATCATGGGCGACTGGGCGCAGGGTGAATTTGCGCTGGCCGGTCAGAAGGCCGGTACCGACTACACCTGCCTGCCGGGCCTCGGCGTGAACGAGATCATCTCGACGGGTGGCGACGCCTTCTACTTCCCGCTGCTGAAGGACGAAGAAAAGTCCAAGGCGCAGGGCGTGCTTGCCAAGACTCTGCTCGATCCCAAGACCCAGGTTGCCTTCAACCTGAAGAAGGGTTCGCTGCCGGTTCGCAGCGACGTCGATCTCGCTGCCGCCAACGATTGCATGAAGAAGGGTCTCGAAATCCTTCAGAAGGGCAACGTGATCCAAGGTACCGACCAGCTGCTTTCGGCCGACAGCCAGAAGCAGAAGGAAGACCTTTTCTCCGAATTCTTCGCCAATCCGTCGATGACGCCGGAAGACGCTCAGAAGCGTTTCGCCGGGATCATCGCTTCTGCTGACTGATCAGCAGACTTGCTGCCTTGCGGTCCGGCTCCCATGGGGCCGGATCGGTCCAGACGGCCGGTGATCGTCCGGAGGGTGGCGGCGTCTCTCCGGTATCTTCAACAGGTTCGGAGATGGGGACGACAGACGGCGTCTTGCCGTTTTGTTACTGTCGCAGTTGCGATTGAGGAGAAGTGTTTATGACGGGTCAAGCGCGAGCAGGCCGGCCAAACAAGTTACTGCGCAATCTGAATGCCAAGATTGCGTCTATCCCGATGATCCTGACAGCGTTGGTGATCTTTGTCGGCGGCACGTTCTGGACGATCTTTTATTCTTTCACCAATTCCAAACTGCTTCCGCGGTTGAGCTTTGTCGGATTCGATCAGTACCAGCGCCTCTGGGCGGCACCCCGCTGGGTGACGGCGATCGAGAACCTGGCGGTCTACGGCATCCTCTCGCTGATCTTCAGCCTCGTGATCGGTTTCATGCTCGCCGCGCTGATGGACCAGAAGATCCGTTTCGAAAACACCTTCCGCACCATCTTTCTTTATCCCTTCGCGCTGTCCTTCATCGTGACGGGCCTCGTCTGGCAATGGGTTCTGAACCCTGACTTCGGCATTCAAGCGGTGGTGCGCTCTATCGGGTGGACGAGCTTCACCTTCAATCCGCTCTATACGCCTGAAATCGTCATCTACGGCATTCTGATCGCGGCGCTGTGGCAGGGAACGGGTCTCGTCATGTGCCTGATGCTTGCCGGCCTCCGCGGCATTGACGAGGACATCTGGAAAGCGGCGCGCGTGGACGGTATTCCGATGTGGAGGACCTATCTCTTCATCGTCATCCCGATGATGCGGCCGGTCTTCATCACCACGATCGTGATCATCGCCTCCGGCATCGTCAAGGTCTACGACCTCGTGGTCGCGCAGACATCGGGCGGACCGGGCATTTCCTCTGAAGTGCCGGCGAAATATGTCTACGACTACATGTTTCAGGCACAGAACCTGGGGCAGGGCTTTGCCGCCTCGACGATGATGCTGGTCACGGTCGCGATCATCATCGTTCCGTGGGCCTATCTGGAATTCGGTGGAGGGCGCAAGCGTGGCTAATATAGAAGCTCTCAACACCGTTGCTGCCGGCATCGACGCCGTTGCGCCGAAGCTTGGCGACGGCCCCAGTGGCCCGAAGCCACGCCCGGCGCTGTCGGCGCGCAACATTATGCTCTACGGTACGCTGATCGTCGCAGCGCTTTACTATCTGCTGCCGCTCTATGTGATGGTCGTGACTTCGCTGAAGGGCATGCCGGAAATTCGTCTCGGCAACATCTTCTCGCCGCCGGTAGAGATCACTTTCGAACCCTGGGTGAAGGCCTGGGCGCAGGCTTGCACCGGCCTGAACTGTGATGGTCTGTCGCGTGGGTTCTGGAACTCGGTTCGCATAACGGTGCCGTCGGTCATCATCTCGATCGCAATCGCCTCGGTGAACGGCTATGCGCTGGCCAACTGGCGCTTCAGGGGATCCGAGCTTTTCTTCTCGATCCTGATCATCGGGGCATTCATTCCCTATCAGGTGATGATCTATCCGATCGTCATCATCCTGCGCGAAATCGGCATCTACGGCACGCTGACCGGCCTCGTCATCGTCCATTCGATCTTCGGCATGCCGATCCTGACGCTGCTCTTCCGCAACTATTTCGTGTCGCTGCCGGAGGAGTTGTTCAAGGCGGCGCGTGTCGACGGGGCGGGCTTCTGGCAGATATTCCTGCGGATCATGCTGCCGATGTCGCTGCCGATTTTCGTCGTCGCGATGATCCTGCAGGTGACCGGCATCTGGAACGACTTCCTGTTCGGCGTGGTTTTCACCCGGCCGGATACCTATCCGATGACAGTGCAGCTCAACAACATCGTCAATTCCGTCCAGGGCGTGAAAGAATACAACGTCAACATGGCGGCAACGATCCTCACCGGTCTGGTGCCGCTCATCGTCTACTTCGTGTCGGGACGGCTTTTCGTCCGCGGCATCGCCGCCGGCGCAGTGAAGGGTTGATCTCATGAATATGAATGCAAGCGTCTCCATCAAGGATCTGTCCCTAAACTTCGGCTCGGTCAGCGTGCTGAAGGATCTCAATCTCGACATCAACGACGGCGAATTCCTGGTGCTGCTCGGCTCGTCCGGCTGCGGCAAGTCGACCTTGCTTAATTGCATCGCCGGCCTGCTCGACGCCTCGGAAGGGCAGATCTTCATCAAGGGCAAGAACGTTACCTGGGAAGAGCCGAAGGACCGGGGCATCGGAATGGTGTTCCAATCCTATGCGCTCTATCCGCAGATGACCGTCGAGAAGAACCTGTCCTTCGGTCTTCGCGTCGCCAAGGTGCCGCAGGCAGAGATCGACAAGCGGGTGGCGCGTGCCTCCGAAATCCTGCAGATTCAGCCCCTCCTGAAGCGCAAGCCGGCCGAGCTTTCCGGCGGTCAGCGCCAGCGCGTGGCGATCGGCCGGGCACTGGTGCGCGACGTCGACGTCTTCCTGTTCGATGAGCCGCTGTCCAACCTCGACGCCAAACTTCGCTCGGAGCTGCGCGTCGAGATCAAGCGTCTGCACCAGTCGCTGAAGAATACAATGATCTACGTCACCCACGACCAGATCGAGGCGCTGACGCTTGCCGACCGCATCGCCATCATGAAGAGCGGCATCATTCAGCAGCTCGACGATCCGACGACGATCTACAACAGGCCGCGCAATCTGTTCGTTGCCGGCTTCATCGGCTCGCCGTCGATGAATTTCCTGCGCGGCGAGCTGGTCAAATCAGGCGACGGCATTGCATTTTCGGCCAACGGCGTCATTTTCTCGCTCGCTGCCTACGACGCTAGCGAGACGCTGCAGCCCGGCCGCAAGGTGGTGCTCGGCGTTCGTCCAGAACACATCAAGGTCAACGAGAATACCGGCGGCGAAGAACATGATGCCACCGTCGATATCGAGGAGCCGATGGGCGCGGACAATCTTCTGTGGCTGAAACATGCCGGTCACACGATGTCGGTACGCGTCAACGGCGCACGCCGCTTCAATGTCGGCGCCAAGGTGAAGCTCAGCTTCGACATGTCGGTCGCCTCGGTCTTCGATGCCGAAACGGAGGACAGGATTTGATTGGCCGTCGGGCCTCCTACCGCTCCTGTCCGCTCCCCTGGCTCCAGCGGAGAAGAAGGGGACCAAGGCGCTGCTACACATCTCTTCTCCCCAGCGGGGAGAAGGTGCCGGCAGGCGGTTGAGGGGGTGAGCGACAACAGGAGCGAATGCACTGAGCGTAAGCGAGGGGCAATGAAGGGTGTGCCGTGTGGCCCCCTCATCCGACCCTTCGGGCCACCTTCTCCCCGCTGGGGAGAAGAGGGGAGCCAAGCCAAGCCGGAACCTCAGTCATCCACCGGACCCTGACGAACGACAGCTACCGGACGACGACCATGCGCCGTCTCTTTCAAAAACGTAAATCGGAAACGATATCGTGACGCATCGATCAACTACTCCCAACATCGACCTTTCCGGTTCGTGGCAGCTCGCCTCTGTCGACGGCGAGATCCGCACAGCGATCATGCTGCCGGGCGACGTGCACACGGCGCTTCACCGGGCAGGACTGATTCCCGATCCTTATTTTGGACGCAACGAGGAAAAGGTGCAGTGGGTCGCCGAGCGCGAATGGGCGGTCGAGCGCAGCTTCACGCTGCAGGAGGTCGAGGGCGACTGGTATCTCGATATCGACTATCTCGACACGGTTGCCAGCGTCCACGTCAACGGCTTTCTGGCGCTCGAAGCCGACAACAGCTTCCGCCGCTATCGGCCCGATGTCTCCAGCATGCTGAAATCAGGCGATAACAGCATCCGCATCGTCTTTGCCTCCAACATCGCCGTCGGCGCTGCGCGACAGAAGCAGCAGCCCTTCTACATTCCTTACAGCACGGGCAACTCGCCGATCCCCGACGGCAACATGCTGCGCAAGCCGCAATGCCATTTCGGCTGGGACTGGAACATTGCCATTGCCCCGCTCGGCCTTTACGGGACGATCGCGCTGAAAAAGCTCGAAACGGCGCGCATCGAACACGTCGTCACCCGCCAGACCCACAATAATGACGGTTCGGTCGATCTCAAAGTGACGGCGACGCTGTTTTCCAAGGGGCCAGATATTGCCCAGGTCTATTTCGACCTTGATGGCGAGCGTGTGCGCCTGGATGTCGGCGTCAACGGCGAGACCCATGTCAACCACCTCTTCCATATCGACAATCCGCGCCTCTGGTGGCCCTCCGGCAGCGGCGAGCAGGCGCTCTACAGGCTTTCCGTCGAATTGCCGACGGATGAGGTGATCAAGCAGATCGGTCTTCGCACCGTCGAACTGGTCACGACGCCGGATGCGGCCGGCAGCCGCTTCGCGTTCAAGGTCAACGGCCGCGAGATCTTCTGCCGCGGCGCCAACTGGATCCCGGCCGACGCGCTGTTTTCGCTCTCTTCGCCTGAGAAGACCGAAGACCTGCTGCAATCGGCCAAAGCCGCCAACATGAACCTGATCCGCGTCTGGGGCGGCGGCTTCTATGAGCAGGATCATTTCTACGATCTCTGCGACCGGCTGGGCCTGATGGTCTGGCAGGACTTCATGTTTGCCTGCAACCTCTATCCCTCGACCGAGGACTTTCTCGACAATGTGACGATCGAGGTCGACTACCAGGTGCGCCGGCTCTCCTCGCATCCCTCGATCGTGCTCTGGTGCGGCGACAACGAACTGGTCGGGGCGCTCACCTGGTTCGAGGAATCGAGGAAGGACCGCGACCGCTATCTCGTTTCCTATGATCGCCTCAACCGCACGATCGAGCAGGCAGTGAAAAAGGCGCTGCCCGGCGCGCTGTGGTGGCCGTCGAGCCCGGCTTCCGGTTATCTCGATTTCGGCGATGCCTGGCATGCGGACGGGTCCGGCGACATGCATTACTGGTCGGTTTGGCACGAGAACAAGTCGTTCGACAATTACCGCTCGGTGCGTCCACGCTTTTGCTCGGAATTCGGTTTCCAGTCCTATACGTCGCTGCCTGTGATCAAGACCTATGCCGAGGCGAAAGACATGAACGTCGCTTCCCCGGTCATGGAGCTGCACCAGAAGAATGCCGGCGGCAACGAGCGCATCGCCGGCACGATGTTCCGTTATTTCCGATTCCCCAAGGATTTTCCGAATTTCGTCTATCTCTCCCAGATCCAGCAGGGGCTGGCGATCAAGACGGCGGTGGAATACTGGCGGTCGCTCAAACCCCATTGTATGGGCACGATCTACTGGCAGCTCAACGACACTTGGCCGGTCGCCTCCTGGTCGAGCCTCGATTATGGCGGCCGCTGGAAGGCGATGCACTATCTCGTCAAGCGCTTCTTCCAGCCGGTCGCGGTCGCTGCCATTCCTTCCGACGACGAGAAGACGATCCGCTTCTCGCTGGTCAACGATACGCTTGCCGATGTCAGCGTCGACCTTTCGATATCGCTGCTGACGACGCAGGGCGAGCGCCGGCACCTGAGAGACGTACAGGCCATATGTTCGCCGGATGCGGCCGTCACAGCGACGAGCATCGACGTTTCCGATATTCCCGAGGGAACGTTGCTTGCCTGGCGTTTCACCGCATCGAACGGCACCGGCGGCGAGGGGCACCATGTCAAAGGTACCTACAAGGCGCTGGAGCTGGAACCTGCAGGGCTGACAGTCACCCATGAATATGTCGAGGAGAATGGTGCCGTCGACATCAACGTCACCGCAAAGGGACTTGCGCTTTTCGTGATGATCGAAACCGAGACCGATGGCAAATATTCCGACAACGCCTTCGATCTTGCGGCCGGCGAGAGCCGCCGCATCACCTTTACCCCGGCACGGCCGCTTGATCGTGGCGCGCTTCCGGAGTTCCGGTTCTACGACCTGTATTCCTGCCAGTCGGCGGATTGATCTTGCAAGAATGGGCACGAGGCCCAAGGAGAACATGATGACGAAACTCAGCTACCAGCTCTATAGCGCCCGCAACTTCCAGCCCTATTCGGCGATCTTCGAAAAGCTCGGCAAGGCTGGCTATGCCGAAGTCGAGGGCTTCGGCGGCATCTATGCCGATCTCGATGATGCCGGGCTGAAGAGCCTTCGCGCCGACCTCGACAAGAATGGCCTGGTCATGGCGACCGGCCATTTCAGCCCTGATTTTCTGGAGAAGGAAGTCGAGAAGTCGCTTGATATTGCCAAGATTCTCGGCATGGATTCGATCTATGCGCCGCATTTGGCCGCTGACCAGCGGCCCTCCGACGCCGCCGGCTGGATCGCCTTCGGCAAGCGTCTGCAGGAGATAGCCAAGCCCTACAAGGCTGCTGGCTACGAATTCGGCTGGCACAATCATGACTTCGAATTCTTCAAGCTGCAGGACGGCTCGCGGCCGATCGAGCGTATCTTCGAAGGCGCGCCCGATATTTCCTGGGAAGCCGATATCGCCTGGGTTATCCGCGGCGGCGCCGATCCCTTCGCCTGGGTCGAGAAGCTTGGGTCCCGCATCACCGCCGTGCACGTCAAGGACATCGCGCCGGCCGGCGAAGCGAAGGACGAGGACGGCTGGGCCGATGTCGGTCACGGCAAGGTTGAGTGGGCCAGGCTGATGACGGCATTGCGCGCCACCAGGGCCAAGCACTACGTCGTCGAACACGATAACCCGAATGACATCGACCGCAACATCAGCCGCTCGATCGCATCCTTCCAGACCTATTGAGGCTTCATCATGACCAGGGAACTTGGCGTCGGCATCATCGGATGCGGCAACATCTCCACCACTTACTTTTCGCTGGCACCGCTCTTCAAGGGGCTGAAGGTGCTGGCTTGCGCCGATATCAACGTGCAGGCGGCCGAGGCGCGCGCCAAGGAATATGGCGTCAAAGCGCAGACGATCGACGAGCTTCTCGTCAATGACGAGATCGACGTTGTTGTCAACCTGACGATCCCGGATGCGCATTTCCGGGTATCGAGGGCGATCCTCGAGGCCGGAAAACACGTCTATTCCGAAAAGCCGCTGGTGCTTTCGCTCGAAGAGGGCGAGGAGCTTCGTCGCATCGCCAAGGAAAAGAACCTCGCCGTCGGCTGCGCCCCCGACACGTTCCTCGGCGGCGCCCATCAGCTCGCCCGCAAGTTCATCGACGACGGCGGCATCGGCCGGGTGACCTCGGGCGCCTGCTACGTGATGAGCCCCGGCATGGAAATGTGGCATCCGAACCCGGATTTCTTCTTCCTGCCGGGCGGCGGCCCGATCCTCGATCTCGGCCCTTATTACATCGCCAACCTGATCAACCTGATCGGCCCGGTCAAACGTGTCGGCGGCATGACCTCGATGGCGTCGCCGACCCGCACCATCACCAGCCAGCCGCGCAACGGTGAAATCATCCCGGTCAAGACGCCGACGACGATCCAGGCGCTGCTCGAATTCGTCAACGGCGCCACGGTGACGCTGACGGCGAGCTGGGACGTGTGGTCGCACCGCCATGCCAATATGGAACTCTACGGCACCGACGGCTCGCTCTACGTGCCGGATCCGAATTTCTTCGGCGGCGTGGTCGAGGCAAGCGGCCGTGACAAGGACATCAAGCCGCTCGATGACTGGGAGCATCCATTCGGCAAGATCAACCAGGAAAGCCCGAGCGGATCACGCGCCAACTACCGCACCGCCGGCTTGGCCGACATGGCGATGTCGCTGATCGAGGGCCGCGATGCGCGCTGCTCGCTCGACCGCACGCTGCACGGCGTCGACGTCATGACCTCGATCCTGAAGTCGGGCGAAGAGGGCCGTTTCATCGACCTGACCACGACCTGCACGCAACCGGCAGCCCTCGGCATCGAAGAAGCGCAGGCGCTTTTGAAGTAGAGGAACGCGCGCCTTGGGATTGCCCTATCGGCGCGCTTGTTACAATAGTTTCGTCAACCTCGGGCCTGTCCCGCGGCTGTCCGGTTCGTGCCGATGGCTGCCCCTCACCCTAACCCTCTCCCCCGTAAAAACGGGGAGAGGGGACAGTGCCAAACGCAGCGTCGAGGTTGAGGTTGAGGAAGACGGCGCGGCATATCCCTTCGCCCCGTTTACGGGGAGAAGGTGGCGCCAGCCGGATGAGGGGCAGGTGCCGGCAATCTCTTGGGCCGATAATGTCTCATGACGACATATAGCTATTTTATAAAGGAGACATTCAGATGAGCTGGCAACCAGCCGCAGACCGTTATTCGAAAATGAAATATAACCGCGCGGGCCGTTCCGGCCTGAAGCTTCCGGCTGTCTCGCTCGGCCTTTGGCACAATTTCGGCGGCGACACGCCGCATGACCGCAAGATCGATATGTGCCGCACGGCCTTCGACCTCGGCATCACCCATTTCGATCTCGCCAACAATTACGGCCCGCCTCCCGGCAGCGCCGAGACCGCCTTCGGCGAAATCATGCGCACCGAATTCGTCGGGCTTCGCGACGAGCTGATCATCTCCTCCAAGGCCGGCTACGACATGTGGCCCGGCCCTTACGGTGAATGGGGCAGCCGGAAATATCTGATCGCCTCCTGCGACCAAAGCCTGAAGCGCATGGGGCTCGACTATGTCGACATCTTCTATTCACATCGCTTCGACCCGGAAACACCACTGGAAGAGACCTGCGGCGCGCTCGATCATATCGTCCGTTCCGGCCGGGCACTCTATGTCGGCATTTCCTCCTATAATTCGCAGCGCTCGCGTGAAGCAGCAAAGATCCTGAAGGATCTCGGCACACCGTGCCTGATCCACCAGCCGAGCTATTCGATGCTCAACCGGTGGGTCGAGGACGACAGGCTGCTCGATACGCTGGATGAGGTCGGCATGGGCTCGATCGTGTTCTCGCCGCTTGCCCAGGGCATGCTGACGACGAAATATCTCGGTGGCATTCCGGAAGACAGCCGCGCGGCGCAGAACCACTTTCTCAAGCGCGACTACATCCGTCCCTCGATCATCGACAATATCCGCAAGCTCAACGAGATCGCCGAAAGGCGCGGCCAGACGCTGGCGCAGATGGCGATCGCCTGGGTACTGCGCGGCGGCCGCGTGACCTCGGCGCTGATCGGTGCAAGCCGCTCGTCGCAGATCGTCGATTGTGTCAAGGCGCTCGACAATCTCGAATTCAGCGTCGAGGAGCTTGCAGAGATCGATGTCTATGCCCGCGAGGCCGACATCAACCTCTGGGCCAAGTCCGCCGAACGCGAATAGTCGCGTCAGGCCCGGAGGCAAGTCTTCTGGGCCTTTTTCTGCTATGATCTGATGTACGTACAGCAAAGCACCGCCGGTCGGAGGAGACCCTGTCATGATCCGCAATCCCATCCTGCCCGGGTTCAATCCCGATCCGTCGATCTGCCGCGTTGGCGCGGATTATTACATCGCCACCTCGACCTTCGAATGGTACCCCGGCGTGCAGATCCACCATTCGCGTGACCTGGCGAACTGGACGCTGGTGCGCCGGCCGCTGGAGCGGAGATCGCAGCTCGACATGCGCGGCAATCCCGATAGCTGCGGCATCTGGGCGCCGTGCCTGTCCTATGCCGACGGGCAGTTCTGGCTGGTCTATACCGACGTCAAGCGCTACGACGGCAATTTCAAGGATGCGCCGAACTACATCGTCACGGCACCCACGATCGAGGCCGAATGGTCCGAGCCGGTCTATGTCAATTCCTCCGGCTTCGATCCCTCGCTGTTCCACGACGATGACGGCCGGAAATGGTTCGTCAACATGCAGTGGAACCACCGCACCGAAAGCTATGGCGGCTCGCCGAAATCGCCGGCCTTCGACGGCATCCTGCTGCAGGAATGGGATCCGGTGGCAAAGGCGCTGAAGGGGCCGATCAAGAACATTTTCGCCGGCAGCCCGCTCGGCCTCGTCGAAGGCCCGCATCTCTTCAAGCGCAACGGTTGGTATTACCTCACCACCGCCGAGGGCGGCACCGGCTACGACCATGCCGTGACCATGGCGCGGTCGCGTAATATCGACGGACCCTATGAGATGCATCCGAACATGCATCTCATCACCTCTAAGGATCACCCGGGCGCGGTACTTCAGCGGGCAGGGCACGGCCAATATGTCGAAACGCCCGGGGGCGAGGCCTACCACACGCATCTCTGCGGCCGGCCGCTGCCGCCGAAGCGGCGCTGCACGCTGGGCCGCGAGACCGCCCTGCAAAAGTGCGTCTGGCGCGACGACGACTGGCTCTACCTCGAAAACGGCACCACCGTGCCCGACGTCGATGTGCCCGGTCTCTCCGGCGCGGTGCCGGTGGAAAAGCCGATGCGCAGCGAATACAGCTTCGACGGCGGGGCGCTGCCTGCCGATTTCCAATGGCTGCGCACGCCAGAGCCGGCGCGCATCTTCAACCTGACGGATCGTGCGGGCCATCTACGCCTGTTTGCGCGCGAAAGCATCGGCTCCTGGTTCGAACAGTCGCTGGTTGCCCGCCGCCAGGAACATCACAGTTTCCGCGCCGAGACTGTGGTCGAATTCTCACCCGACACCTATCAGCAGGTGGCGGGGCTGACGCATTACTACAACCGTCACAAATTTCACGCTGTTGCCGTGACGCTGCACGAAACACTCGGCCGCTGCGTGACAATCCTCTCCTGCAACGGCGACTACCCGAACGGACGCCTGAGTTTTCCCGCCGAAAGCGGCGTGGCGATTGCCGCCGAGGGTCGTGTCCAGCTCGCCATGGAAATCCGGGAGAACGACCTGCAATTCTTCTGGCAGACCGAAGGCAAAGGCGCCTGGCAACCGATCGGCCCTGTCCTCGATGCCGGCATGATCTCAGACGAGGGCGGACGCGGCGAACACGGCTCCTTCACCGGCGCTTTCGCCGGCGTGTTTGCCTTCGATACCTCAGGCCGGGCGAAGGCCGCGGATTTCGACTGGTTCAATTACGACGAGCTGTGAGGGATACCTTAGTCCCTTTGACCTTGCCCCCAGTTTTATCCAGTTTTGAGTTCGCTCCAGCGGTTTTTGGTTGCTGTTGTTGGTTCGGTAGCGGCGGGTTGCGATGCGGAGCCATTTCGGCTGCGCAGCACCGCATCACGTCGCGGGTTGAGTGTCTGAGCGAATTCGGCCGGTGTCAGCCAGCCAAGGCCTGAATGCGGGCGTTGATCGTTGTAATCGCTACGCCAGTTTGAAAGCGCAGACCGGGCATGAGCAAGCGACGAGAACAGAGTTTCATTCAAGAACTCGTCTCGCAGCCGCCCGTTGAAGCTTTCGATAAAAGCGTTCTGGATCGGTTTTCCAGGCGCGATGTAATGCCAGTCAACCTTGGTCCGGTCCGCCCATTGCAGGATCGCGTTGCTGGTGAACTCGCTGCCGTTGTCGCTGACGATCATCCTCGGCTTGCCGCGCTCCTCGATAATCCGGTCAAGCTCCCGTGCGACGCGAAGACCGGAAAGCGATGTATCGGCGACGAGCGCCAGGCACTCCCTCGTGCAATCATCGACGACGGTCAGAATCCGCAACCTGCGCCCATCGGTGAACTGATCCGACACGAAGTCTAGCGACCAACGATCATTGGCCACCATCGGCACCAGCATCGGCGCTCGCGTGCCTATCGCTCGCTTGCGACCGCCGCGCTTGCGCACCGTCAGTTTCTCCTCCCGATAGAGCCGGAAGAGCCTCTTGTGGTTCACGAGGTGACCCTCTCGCCGGAGCAGCACATGAATGCGTCGATATCCAAAGCGGCGGCGTTCATGCGCCAGCGCCTTCATTCGCTCGCGAAGCTCATGATCATCGTCGCGCCTGGTCTCATAACGGACCGTCATTCGGCAAAAACCAATGGCTTTACACGCCCGCCGTTCGCTCATCCCATGATGGCTCATCAGATGCGCAACAGCTTTCCGCTTGGCCGCGGGCGTCACCACTTCTTTCCCAAAAGGTCTTTCAAGGCAGCATTGTCGAGCATCGCATCCGCCAGAAGCCGCTTCAGCTTCGTGTTCTCGTCCTCAAGCGTCTTCAGCCGCTTGGCCTCGGACACCTCCATGCCGCCGAACTTGGCCTTCCATTTATAGATGCTGGCATCGCTAACGCCATGCTTGCGGCAAAGCTCCGAGACCGGCGTGCCTGCCTCGTGCTCCTTCAATATGCCGATGATCTGTTCGTCTGTGAAACGATTGCGCTTCATCCTCTGGTCCTCTCAAATGGGCCAGAGCTTACTTCAAAATGGATTATTTCAACGGGGCAAGGTCACCTTTCATCCGCAGCGAGTCACGGAAAGAGCGAGGAGCGGAAGGAACGCTAAAAAGAAAGCCGGCACAGGGCCGGCTAAGACGAACGCGGCTGAACAGGGGATACTGGCCGGTTCCAAGCACTTCGTGACTGAACAATAACTTTCACTACAAGCCGAGGCAGCAAAAAAGGGGCGCAACGAGAACACCCAAGACGGCTCCGCAAAGGGGTGGGCGGCGGGGCGGATACCGGTGCTGGCCTCGGTTCTCTTATCGGGCACGAAGATCACCGGATGATGACATCTGAAACCAGCTGCCGCTTTTCTTTTCGCCGGTGAGGTCGGCTTCCTGGGAAAACCCGCTATCTCACCAGTGGGTCGCCTAAGCCCTCCGGGCCAACTGTGTTAACGGCGCGCGAATGCAGTGTTCATGCGCTTAAGGATGTTAAAGCGTTACAAAGGGACTATATAGCGGGCCGAAGTAACTTCCGAGAATCCGCAAGAGTCCCGCATGGCCCCCATCATTTCCGTTCAGAACCTCACCAAGACCTACTCCAATGGGTTCGAGGCCCTGAAGGGCATCAATCTCGACGTCGAAAAGGGTGAGATTCTTGCGCTGCTCGGGCCGAACGGCGCGGGCAAGACGACACTGATCTCGATCATCTGCGGCATCGCCAATCCGAGCGGCGGCCGGGTGCTGGTCGCCGGCCACGACGTCGTGAAGGATTTCCGCGCCACCCGCGGGATGATCGGGCTGGTGCCGCAGGAGCTGACCACCGATCAGTTCGAGACGGTGTTCAATACAGTCAGCTTTTCGCGCGGGCTGCACGGCAAGAAAGCCGATCCTGCCCATATCGAGAAGGTGCTGCGCGCGCTCTCGCTGTGGGACAAAAAGGACAATATGCTGCGCCAGCTCTCCGGCGGGATGAAGCGGCGGGTGCTGATCGCCAAGGCGCTATCCCATGAACCGGATATTCTTTTCCTCGACGAGCCGACCGCCGGCGTCGATGTGACGCTGCGCAAGGACATGTGGCATGTCGTCGAAGAGCTTCGGGCCTCCGGCGTCACCATCATCCTGACCACCCATTATATCGAAGAGGCCGAGGAAATCGCCGACCGTGTCGGCGTCATCAACGGCGGCGAGTTGCTGCTCGTCGAGGACAAGGCGGCGCTGATGGCCAAGCTCGGCCGCAAGCAGCTCATCCTCGATCTCACCGAACCGCTCAACCGGCTGCCGGATTGTTTTGCCGGCAACGGGCTGACGCTGGAGGCAGACGGCAACCGGCTGACTTATGATTTCGACACTGACGACGAGCAGGAAAGCGTTGCAGCTCTGCTGACCAGGCTTGGCGAGAACAATATCCATTTCAAGGATCTGTCGACGCGGCAAAGCTCGCTCGAGGACATCTTCGTGGCGCTGGTGGGAGCGGAAAAATGAACGTCGAGGCCGTCAAATCGATCTATTTCTTCGAGATGGCGCGCACGCGCCGCACGCTGCTGCAGAGCGTCATCTCGCCCGTCATCTCGACCTCGCTCTATTTCATCGTCTTCGGTGCCGCTGTGGGATCACGCATTCAGGAGGTGGAGGGCGTGTCCTACGGCGCCTTCATCACGCCCGGCCTGATCATGCTGACGCTGCTCGGGCAGTGCATCAGCAACGGCTCTTTCGGCATCTATTTCCCGAAATTCACCGGCACGATCTACGAGGTGCTTTCGGCGCCGGTGGCGATGACGGAGATCCTGCTCGGTTATGTCGGTGCGGCGGCGACCAAGGGGATGATCATTGGCTTCATCATCCTCCTGACCGCCACTCTCTTCGTTGACGTCAGGATCGAGCATCCCTTCATGATGATCCTGTTCTTCCTGCTGACGGCGATCACCTTCAGCCTGTTCGGCTTTATGATCGGCATCTGGGCCGGCAATTTCGAGCAGTTGAACCTCATACCCATGCTGGTCGTGCCTCCGCTGACCTTCCTCGGCGGCAGCTTCTATTCGGTCAGCATGCTGCCGCCCTTCTGGCAGGCGGTCAGCCACCTCAACCCGGTGCTTTATCTCGTCAGCGGCTTCCGTTGGAGTTTTTACGGCATCGCCGACGTCAACCCGGCGATCAGCCTGGCAATGATCACGGTGTTCCTGGTGATCTGCCTGGGAACCCTCGGCTGGATCTTCAAGACCGGCTACCGGCTGCGGAACTGATCAATCACGCGAACACGCGCCATCGGAAAACCCGATGACACCATCGGTTTCTTCCGTTTTTCTTCGACTCTGATCCGAGGCATCTGCTGCATCAGCCGAGAAGGAGATGGCAGATGACAGATATCAGGATCGAAGGCGCGAAGATCATTATTGTTGGCGGCAGTTCCGGAATGGGGCTGGCGCTGGCGAGGCGTTTGCTCGGGGAAGGGGCGGCGGTGACGATCGCCGGACGCAGCGAAGATAAGCTTACGGCGGCCCGTCGCGATCTCGGCGAGCATCCTGGATTGGCGACGGTTGCTGTCGATATATCGCGCGACGAAGAAGTCGCGGCGCTGTTTTGCAATAGCGGGCCGGTCGATCACATCGTCAGCACGGCGGCCGATATCGAAGGCGCCTATCAGCTGCTGCCGTCGATCGAACTTGCGGCGGCGCAAAGGGTGGTCGAAAGCAAGTTCTACGGGCCGCTGCTGCTGGCGAAATATGGTGCCGTCCATCTGCCGCCCTCAGGATCGATTACCTATACGTCAGGTGTCGCGGCCTACAGGCCGGCGGCGCGTGGATCGGTGGTCGCAGCAGTCAATGCGGCGCTCGAAGGCCTGGTCAGGGCGCTGGCGGTCGAGCTGGCGCCGATCCGGATCAACGCAGTGTCGCCCGGATGGGTGGATACGCCAATCTGGAGCTTTGTCGCCGGCGACGCCAAGCAGGCGACACTTGATGCGATGGCGCAGCGCCTGCCGGCCGGACGCGTTGGACGGCCCGATGATATTGCCGATGCGATCCGCTTCCTGATCGGCAACGGATTCACGACAGGCACTATCCTGCATGTCGAAGGCGGGCATCGCCTGGTCTGAGCGGCGAGAGTTCTTCGCTTGCCGATTGCAGCAGGAGGGTAAGCGCCGGCGGCTGCACGCGCCTGCGCCGCCACATCATCACCAGCGAGGCTGCGGGTGGTTTGCCCGGCCATGGCAGTTCGACGATGTTGTCCCGCATTGCCGCCGGGCCGACGGCAAGGCGCGGGACAAGGCTAAAGCCGGCGCCGGATGCAACGAGCCGGACGATTGTCGCGATGCTGTCGGCTTCAGTCACGATTGGTGGTGCTGCAACATGTGCTTCGGCAAAGGCAGCGTCGAACAGGTGACGGTAGACGCAGCCGGTTTCGGTGGCGACGAAGGGGGCGGTGCTCAGCGCCGCGAGGCTCTCCGGTGGCCGGGCTTGAAAATCGCGACCGGCAATCAGCACCAGCGGTTCGCTGCAGATGCGGCGCGTCAAGAAGCGCTCATCCTGCTGTCCGCGATCGAAGGTGAAGGCGATGTCGATCGAGCCATGCTGCATTTGCGCGAGCAATTCGCCGCTGCTGGTGACCTTGAGCTTGAGGCCGACGTCTGGGTTCTCCTTGCGAAACAGTGACAGCCAGGGCGCCAGCCGCCCGGAGGCGATGGTTTCGAGCGTACCCAAGGTGATGGACTGTCCGGCGCTGCCGGCTGCAGCACTGACGGCTGCCTTCGCCTCGTCGTTCAGCGCCAATATCTCTTCGGCATAGGCCTTGAGGACTGCACCTGCGGGTGTTGGGATGACGCCCTGCCGGGAGCGGAGGAAGAGCTCTGCGCCCAATTCCTCTTCCAACGCCTGTATCTGGTCGCTGAGACTTGACTGAGCGAGATTGACCTCGGCAGCGGCGCGCGTGAGATTTTCGTGCCGGATCACGGCAAGGAATGTCTTCAACTGTCGTGGATTCATGTCGAGCTCCGGTATGGGCGCAGAAGCGCCTTGACGCAGGATATCAACAAAGCCGAAGGCGCTGCAACGCAGGAGCATGTGGCGGCGACCTGCTCACCTGCTGCGCATTGCGCCAGTTCCCCTCAGGCGCTGCTGACGAGAAGGGCGCCGGAGATGATGAGGAGGGTACCGGCGACGAGCTTTACGATGTCGAGCTCGGAGGCTTCGCCGAGAAAGACGGCGCCGATCGCCAGTGTCACCAGCACGTTGCAGCTCCAGATTGGGGCGAGTTTCGAGACCGGGACACCATAAGTGAAAAGCGCAAAGCTGATGAGGCCGGTGCCGACGGCAAAGCAGGCGCCTGATGTGGCGGCAAAGCCGAGACCTTCGGCGGTCCAGGGGGCGGGGCGCCAGATCAAGGCGGCGATCAGGCCGGCGAGCGCGCAGGTAGCGCCGAAGGCGATCAGGTAGACGGCCGAGCCGGTGGCAGCCGTGGCGCTCTGCTTCTGGAAGATGGCGGTAATGCCCCAGAACAGGGCGGGCAGAACGCCGCCGATAACGATCGGCCAGAGTGAATTCATTGCGAAGCTCCTGTCGCACCCATGGGTCACGGCCTCGCTGCGGGCGAAGGCCGGCCGAACTGTGGTGCCACCAGACTAGGAGTTTCTTTTTGCTCTTTGTGGTCTTGTTGTTGCCCTTGAAAGTGACAGATCCGACCGTTGCCGTAAAGGCGCCTGCAGCGGCAGCGGATCATGAGCGCTAATCGCGCATGCGGAGTTCGTCGGTCTGCATCTGCAGCGAGCCCAGCGTTTCCAGGAAGCTCATGCCGAGCAGGCTCTGGTCGAGCCGGCCGTCCTCGGCGACGCTGGCTGCGACATTGTTGCGGACGATCGGGCCGATCGCCACCTGGTCGAGGGTGACGGGTGCTGCGCGGCCGCGGCCGTTGGCGGTCATGACGGTCATGGAATAGGTGAGGCGGGAGAGGTCGATGCCGATCCGTTCGGCATCTTCGTGCGACAGCGCCACCATGCTGGCGCCGGTATCGACGAGCATCTCGATCGTTTGGCCGTTGACCGCGACATCGGCTTCGAAATGGCCGTTCAACAGCTTGTGCAGAATGATCTCCTGGCCGCCCTCGCTTGTGGTGACGACGACGGCGCGGCCGGGAACGAGGCCGGCGAGCAGCCTGTTGCCGACGCCGAGCGCTTCCTGACGATAGAGATAGACGGTTACGAGCGCCAGGACGATGACCAGCCAGATCATCATCTGACGCATCGTTTCACCGACACTGCGCCGGCTCGCCCAGATGCCGGCACACAGCATCAGTGCGATCGGCAGCAGATAGACGACGCGGCCGAAGTCATCGCTCTGCAGGCCGAGGATGCGGCTGTTGTCATTGTTGACGATCAGCACGGCAAGACCGATGCCGATCACGACGAGGAAGACGGTCAAACGGATCATAAAGGCCGCTCCGGCCCGGCGGCGAGGATTGATTTCATATGGTTCGACACGGCGGCGGCGCCTGCAAGCCTTGCCGGCAATAGCGTCATGATCTGTCTTCGCTCGGTGTCGGAGTAGCTCATCCAGCTGCCGATTTCCTGAAGAGTCCTGCCGCATCCGGAACAAAATCCGGTGGCTGAGACCAGGGAGCAGACGTGAACGCAGGGTGTTTGCATGGAGGATATATCGGAGTTTCAAAGAGCCGTGGCAAGGGCGCAAAGGGTGGCGATCTCGCAAATTTGCTGCGTTGCGCCCAGCGTATCGCCGGTGTGGCCGGCAAGCTTGCGGCGGATGAAGGCGGTGAAGGCAAACCCTGCGATGCCGGTGGCGAGCAGGCTTGCGACCAGCGGCCGCAGGCCGAAGGCCGGCCAGATCAGAAGCGCTGCGACGAGGCCGGCTGAGGCGAGCGAAAACTGCATCGCCGCCTCGTCCGGTTGGCCGGTCGAGGCGGCCACGCCGTCGGCCTTTGCCGGCGCCAACCGCTGCCAGTGCCAGGCGATGGCACCGCGGCTCAGCGCCGCGACAGCGGGAATGGCGAGGGCTGCCGCGAGCGGCGAGGAATGGCGGGCGATGGCGGCAAGCGCGGCTGCGCGGATGGCGAAGGAGAGGATCAGCGCTATCGCGCCATACGTGCCGATCCGGCTGTCCTTCATGATGATGAGGCTCTGTTCGCGGCTCTTGCCGCCGCCGATACCGTCGGCCGTATCGGCCAGGCCGTCCTCGTGCAGCGCGCCGGTGACGAGGGCCTGGAGGGAGAGCGCGATCAGGGCCGCCATCAGCGGGTCCGCACGCAGCCCCAAAAGGAGGAGGATGGCGAGTGCGGGGACGAAACCGATGACGATGCCGGCGGAGGGAAAGGCGCGCACCAGCCGGCCGAGCCTGCCGTCATAGCCTTTGAAGAGCGATTGCGGCATGGGAATGCGGCTGAGGAAGGCGACGGCGCGGGCGGTATCGACCGCATAGTCCTTGATCTTCATTCTGCTTCGTTCTGCCGGAGGTTTCGGCTTATGGTCGCGGCGGCGCTTTTGGAGTTGTTCGCCTCGTCCGCCCGCTTTAAGAGAGTGGCCACCCGCAAAGAAGCTGATTTGCGGGAAAAAAACAAGAATACCCGGATTCATAGGAAAACCGCACAGATGAGCGTTTCAGGCCTGCCGTTCGACGATTTCCGTACCCTGCTCCGTGACCTGCCGGGGCCGGATGCCCGCGCGCTGGTGGCGGCGCGCGAGCGTGACGCGCAGCTGACCAAGCCGCCGGGCGCGCTCGGACGGCTCGAGGAAATCGCCTTCTGGCTTGCTGCCTGGACGGGCCGCACACCTGCCGTCAACCGGCCGCTGGTGGCGATCTTTGCCGGCAATCACGGCGTCACCAGGCAGGGCATCACGCCCTTTCCGCCAACGGTGACGCAACAGATGGTCGAGAATTTTGCAGCCGGCGGTGCTGCAATCAACCAGATCTGTGTCGCCTATGATCTCGGGCTGAAAGTCTTCGATCTGGCCCTCGATTATCCCACCGGCGACATCACCGAGGAGGCAGCGCTTTCCGAGCGCGATTGCGCCGCGACCATGGCCTTCGGCATGGAGGCGATCGCCGGCGGTACCGACCTGCTTTGCATCGGCGAGATGGGCATCGGCAATACGACGATTGCGGCGGCGATCAACTATGCACTCTACGGCGGTTCGGCGCGTGACTGGGTGGGGCCGGGCACCGGCTCGGAAGGCGAGATGCTGGAGCGCAAGATCGCGGCGGTGGAAAAGGCGGTGGCGCTGCATAGCGACCATCTCGACGATCCGCTCGAGATCCTGCGCCGGCTTGGCGGCCGCGAGATCGCGGCGATGGCCGGCGCGATCCTTGCTGCGCGCATGGAGCGCATTCCGGTGCTGATCGACGGTTATGTCGCGACCGCAGCGGCGGCGATCCTCAAAGCGGCCAATCCGTCGGCACTCGATCATTGCCTGATCGGCCATGTCTCCGGCGAGCCCGGACATCTGCGCTCGATCGAGATGCTCGGCAAGACGCCGCTTCTGGCGCTCGGCATGCGGCTCGGCGAAGGCACCGGTGCGGCGCTAGCCGCCGGCATCGTCAAGGCGGCCGCCGCCTGCCATTCCGGCATGGCGACCTTCGCCCAGGCAGGCGTGTCGAATAAGCATTAAGGCCGCGGTAGGCGCCGTCGATCCGCACGCGTTCGCTTGCGCGGCCTAAGCGGATTCGGTATTTGCGTATTCGCTCATCAAAAAGGAGACGGCAAAGCCTCTCCCGGTCTGTGATGCAACGGAAAGAGGAGAGGGCATCTTGACGAAGCCTGCGGTGACGAAAGAGACCGGACTTCGGCATTTCATCGCCGCCGCCAGCTATTCCTGGGCGGGCTTCCTGAGGGTGCTGAAAGAGGCAGCCTTCCGCCAGGAACTCGGCTTCTTCGTCGTTTCGATCGCGGCGCTGGCGCTGGTGGGAGCTAGTGCTGGCGAGATCGTCGTCGCGGTGCTTCTGTTTCTCGGGCTCTTTTCGATGGAGGCGATGAATACCGCCGTTGAAGAGGTGATCGACCGGATTTCGCCGGAGATTTCAATCGTCGGCAAACATGCCAAGGATCTCGGCTCCTTCGCGGTGACCTGCATGATCGCCGCCTGCTGCCTCTATCTCGGCTTCGTTCTCGGCAAGCATCTGTTCTTTGGATCCGGATGATTTCACGCTGGATCGGCCGAATGTCATCCGGATCCAAGTCTAAGAATTGAAGCATGATGTTGCCCGAAAACCGCTCACACTTTTCGGCATCATGCTTTCGCTGAATCAGGCAAAACTTTTGCGCTTGCGCGCGACGGCCTGGGCCTCCTCGACGGCCGGCAGGCTCTGGAGCACGCGCCTGGCGGGCAGGATGGCGATAACCTCGGTGCCCTCGCGCAGCTTCGATTTCAGCAGGAACTGTCCGTCATGCTTGGCAAGGATCGCCTGGACGATCGGCAGGCCGAGGCCGGTGCCCTGTTCGGCGCTCTTGATGGCGATCGAGCCTTGGCCGAAGGCCGACAGGACGACGGGAATCTCCTCTTCCGGAATGCCGGGGCCGTTGTCCTTGATCGAGATGTACTGTCCGCCGCCTGCCGTCCAGCCGACCTTGACGTGGATCTCACCGCCCTGCGGCGTGAACTTGACGGCATTGGAAAGAAGATTGAGCACCACCTGGCGCATCGACTTCTCGTCGGCCCAGATGGCCGGCAGTTGCCGCTCGAACTGGTCCGAAATGGCAATGTTCTTGGCGCGGGCGCGCAGCTGGACCATGCCGATGCAATCTTCGGTGATATCAAGAAGCGAAATCGCCTCCTCGCTCAACTCGTATTTGCCGGCCTCGATGCGCGACAGGTCAAGGATCTCATTAATGAGATCGAGCAGATGCTGGCCTGAACGGTGAATGTCGCCCGCATATTCCTTATAGGTCGGATTGGCGAGCGGCCCCATGACTTCGGCAGACATCACTTCGGAAAAGCCGAGGATGGCGTTGAGCGGGGTTCTGAGTTCGTGCGACATTGAGGCAAGGAAGCGCGACTTGGCGAGGTTTGCCTCTTCGGCGCGGCGGCGAGCCTCATCCGACATCGACTTCGCCACTTCCAGCTCGGCGATCAGGTCGTCCTTCTCCGATTGGTAGGAAAGGATCCTGAGGTTCGACTTGAAGAGCCGGTCGCTGATATAATTGAAGAAGACGAGGGTGGTGGTGAAGAGCCCCGTCAGGCTGATTTCGAGGAGATCGCGCGACAGGCCGCTCTTGGCGGCAAGCGCCAGGACCGCCGGCGAGAAGGCGGCGAGCACGGCGGGCGTCAGCATGAAGTTCGACATCGCCGTGATGGAGAGCGCGATCAGCAGCGTGGCGCCCTTGTATAGAATGAAGCTCGATGGCTCGCAGGTGTCGCAGCCCTGCAGCGCGAAGACGGCCCAGCAGCAGCCGAGCAGGAACTGGCCGGAGAGCAGCAGGCGGCGCCATTTGCGGGCGCTCTCGGCGGTGATCTCCTGCCGGCGCGCGCGCCTTGCAAGCAGGATATTGCCGGCGTGACAGGTGACTGTCAGCAGCGACCAGAAGAGCAATTGCGTATCTTCAGTGAAATAGACGCCAAGAGCGGTGATGATGACGACGAAGAGCGGCATGATCGTCGCGCCCTGCAGCACCGACGCCACATACATGTCGAGCACGTCACGATCGAAGGAGGAATTGGACGCATGACCGGACTGAAGACGTTCGCGCGTCTGCCGCACGGCCTTGGAAACGGCCTTGTTGCGGTGGCTGCGCGACCTGTCGACGATGATCTTGTCGGTCGATGTGCTTACGCCGGTACTCATGTGCACGTTGAAACTTCATCCCAGGGTGGATAAGAGCTTAACCGGCAATTCTTAAGAAGATGTTTGCCATCTTTGCCAAGGATTTGTTTTTTTAAGGAGGCAAAAGCGTGACACGGGGCCTGCGCCTGATTCGCGACGGCGTCACCGCTTTTGCCCTGCTGGCGCTCGTGGCGCTGATCGCTGCCAAGCTCAACGATGCAGCAAAAATCGAGCATGCGGGCGCCTTCCATGCTGCCGACGGCGACAGCCTGGTATTGGGAGACGAACGTTTGCGCCTCGAAGGCATCGATGCGCCGGAACTCAACCAGAGCTGCGAGCGGGCGGGGAAAGCCTGGGCCTGCGGGCGCGCGGCGCGCGAGGCGCTGCAGGACATGGTGCTGGCATCGGGAACGCTTTGTCAGGGCAGCCGGCGCGACCGCTACGAAAGGCTGCTCGTCGTCTGCCAGAGCGGGGCGGGCGGCGACATCAATGCCGCCATGGTGCGCCGGGGCATGGCCATCTCCTATGGCGATTATGGCAAGGAGGAGGCCGAGGCGAAGGCTCAGAAGGCCGGTCTCTGGGCCGGGACTTTCGAGCGGCCGCGCGATGTGCGCGATCATGCGCGCCAGAGTTCCGGTTTCGATGGCGCCCTGCGCTTCATCGGGCAGATCGTCGGGTGGGAGTAAAGCCATGAGCGACGAAGCCATGCTGGAGACGCTGCGACGGGAGATCGCCTGCTGTCGCATCTGTCGCGACGCACCGGCGAAAGGCCTCGAATACCGGCTGCCGCACGAGCCGCGGCCAGTGGCGGTGATCTCATCGAGCGCGCGCATCCTGATCGCAGGGCAGGCGCCCGGGCTTCGGGTGCATGAGAGCGGCCTGCCATTCGACGATGCATCGGGCGACCGGCTGCGATCATGGCTCGGCGTTGACAGGGCAAGCTTCTATGACCGCGGCCGATTCGCCATCGTGCCGATGGGCTTCTGCTTTCCCGGCTATGATGACAAGGGCGCGGATCTGCCGCCGCGGCGCGAATGCGCGCCGTTCTGGCGGCAAAGAGTGATCTCGGCCATGCCGCAGATCGAACTGGTGCTGGTCATCGGCCAATATGCGCAGGCCTGGCATATGGCCGGTGAAAGACAGGACAATATGACCGAGACGGTGCGAGCGTGGCGCGACAGTCTTCGGTCCGACCGATCGCCGGCGGTGCTGCCGCTTCCGCATCCGAGCTGGCGCAATAGCGGCTGGCTGAAGCGCAATCCCTGGTTCGAGAAAGAATTGCTCCCGATCCTGCAGGAACGGACGAAAATGCTGCTTTCCTGAAACAAAATTCTTTTCGTTGCGCGGAATCGAGTTATACAAAGAAAATAATTCGAAAGGACTGTTGTGCGCATGGATCGCCTCGACCGAAAAATACTGCGTCTTCTGCAAGAAGATTCGACGCTTGCCGTTGCCGATCTCGCCAAGAAAGTGGGTCTCTCGACGACGCCATGCTGGCGGCGCATCCAGAAGATGGAAGAAGACGGTGTCATCAAGCGCCGAGTCGCCATCCTCGATCCGGAGAAGGTCAACACCAAGGTCACCGTCTTCGTGTCGATTCGCACTGCCACCCATTCGATCGAATGGCTGCGCCGCTTTTCCGAGGTGGTCGCCGAATTCCCCGAAGTGGTCGAATTCTACCGGATGAGTGGCGATGTCGACTATCTCCTGCGAGTCGTCGTGCCCGATATCGCCGCCTATGACGCCTTTTATAAGCGGATGATCGCCAAGATCGAGATTCGCGACGTTTCCTCCGCCTTTGCGATGGAGCAGATCAAGTATTCGACGCAACTGCCGCTCGACTACATGATTCTCGACAATGCCAAGTCCAACGAGGATTGAGATCAAGCGTGCGGCCGTGACCGCACGCGACACTGCAAAGTCCAGCGGGGCCTCATACCAGGCGTGAGTCTGCGACCTCGGATATGCCCGTTGGAGGCGACTTGTGACATCCTGGCCGCACCTGGGAATGCCAGTTAGCAAGGCCGAGTTTGGTGATGTGTGGTCCCCCGATTGAAAAAAAGCCTCAAAAATAGCGAAAAAACGCTCAAATCGCCCCTAATTCCTGAAAAAATGAATAGCCTGGTAAGGATTCCGGGGTTATGGTCGATGTAACCAATGGGCGATGTGTCATAATTTTGTCTCATTGGTATCGAATTCAGGACACTATGTTCTAAACCGCCACCCTGTTTGTGCTTGTTAGCCGGCGGTAGAGTTTATGCGCTTCACCAACATGTTCGACGGGGGTCGGACGGTGGAGAATTTGACAAATGGGGTTTAGCGTTTGCGGCTTTGCGATGGAGGATTTCCGTCGCGGAGCCGTTTGGCGTATTTTTTCTGTAAATATTTGAAATTGTTGTATAAAAATCACGTTGTCGGGGAAAGTAGCCCGTGAGAACCCATCTGGCGTATATCGAGAATTGCTTGATAGGGCCTTGTATGTGATGACGGTTTGGCGGTTCGATCGATCCGCACGCCGAGATGGCTGTTCAAACTGGGCCGGCTTCAAATCGACTACCCGATCTGAAGCCAGCCCCGATCGACAAAGGAATGGATTGGTAAATGAACATCAGAATGGTTTTGCTTGCATCAGCAGCAGCATTTGCTGCATCGACGCCGGTTCTTGCAGCTGACGCTATCGTTGCTGCCGAGCCGGAACCGGTTGAATATGTTCGCGTCTGCGACGCTTACGGCACCGGCTACTTCTACATCCCGGGCACCGAAACCTGCCTCAAGATCGAAGGCTACATCCGTTTCCAGGTCAACGTTGGCGACCAGCCAGGTGGTGACAACGATTCTGATTGGGATGCAGTAACTCGCGGTCAGGTTCAGTTCACGGCCAAGAGCGACACCGAGTATGGTCCGCTGACCGGCGTCATCGTCATGCAGTTCAATGCTGACAATGCCACCGATCAGGACGCCATCCTCGACTCCGCTTACCTCGACGTCGCGGGCTTCCGCGCCGGTCTGTTCTACAGCTGGTGGGACGATGGTCTCTCTGGCGAAACCGACGACATCGGTTCGGTCGTAACGCTGCACAACTCGATCCGCTATCAGTATGAAAGCGGCACCTTCTACGCTGGCCTCAGCGTCGATGAACTGGAAGACGGCGTCTACAAGCTCGGTGAAGAAGCTAACAACGTTGGCGTTGCCTTCGGCGTTGGCGGCACTGCCGGTGTGTTCAGCTACCAGATCACCGGTGGCTATGACGTCGACAACGAAGACGGCGCTATCCGTGCAATGGGTACCGTTGAAATCGGTCCCGGTACGCTCGGCCTCGCCGGCGTATACTCCACTGGCCCGAACTCGTACTACTCCTCGGCTGAATGGGCTGTTGCTGCCGAATACGCTATCAAGGCAACCGACAAGCTCAAGATCACCCCGGCCGTTCAGTACTACGGCAACTACTTCGGCGGCGGCACTGTCGTTCCTGACGACTTCGACGGTCTCGGCGATGCATGGAAGGTCGGTCTGACGGTTGATTACCAGATCGTCGACAACTTCTACGCCAAGGCTTCGGTTCAGTACCTCGATCCGGATGATGGTGAAGACTCCACTTCGGGCTACTTCCGCCTGCAGCGTTCGTTCTAATCCCACTTGGTGGAGGCTCCCGGTCTTCGGATCGGGAGCACTACAATCAGTTTCTGATCCGAGTGACCTCCGATCAGCTACGGGGACGGGTCCGGTCTTCCCTGCCGGACCGTCCTTGCAGTGTTTCTGGCGTACCGTCTTCAAGGCTGTCGATCACGATGCCTTCAGGTGAGCCGAACCGGTGCCGTGCGTATTGCACGTCGGCATCCTGTCAGCCTTGTTCTAGAGGCACCCCGTTTTTCCATTTTTCCAACGAGCTGGATCCACCGATAGAATTGTCGTGCGGACGGCTGTTTGTCCGTTCTCTTATTCGGAATCGGCTTGTTTTGCCGCAACAGGTCGCGAAAAGAAAATCCAATGCCGACAATGTGATCACAGCTTTTTGGGAGAGAGGATACAACCCTTGCTTGGGGCCGGCATTCATTGCTACTCGCGGATAGCTTGTTCTTATGGACGATCTCAACGACTACTATTATTTCGCCGCCGTCGTCGCCAGCGGCGGTTTCGCTTCGGCAAGTCGCGATCTCAAAATACCACGTTCGAAACTCAGCAGGCGGGTCAGCCGGCTTGAGGAAGGGCTTGGCGCGAGGCTCATAGAACGCTCGACCCGCCACTTCCGGGTGATTGAAATCGGCCAAGCTTTCTACGAAAGATGCCAGACCATCCTGCAGGAAGCCGATCGCGCCAAATCGATTGTCAGCGAGGCTCAGTCCGACCCGCAAGGTGTGGTGCGGATGGGCTGCCCGCTCGGTCTCGTCGACATCTCGGTCGGGGGGATCCTGCCCGAATTCCTGGAACGTTATCCGAAGATCAAGCTGCAGATCATCGGCTCCGACCGGCGCGCCGATCTCATCAACGAACGGATCGACCTCGAGGTGAGGGCAACCAACGAGCCGGAGACGCAGACGAGCCTGACGATGCGCAAGCCCGACCGTATCAGGCGTATTCTGGTCGCAAGTCCGTCGCTCGTCGAGCGTACCGGCAACCTGAATTGCGTGGACGAACTCGCCGACCTGCCGACGCTGGCAATGACGTCATTGGTGTCGTTCCACACCTGGGAGCTGGTCGGTCCGAATGACGCCAAGCAGGTGATTCGACATCAGCCGCGGCTCACCTGCCGCAGTATGACCGCCATCCTCAACGCAGCCCGTGCCGGCCTCGGCTTCGGGCTTCTGCTCGAAAGTGCGTGCGAGGCGGATCTCCAGGCTGGCAAGCTGGTGCGGGTGCTGCCGGACTGGCAGTCGGAGGAGAGCCAGTTCTACATCGTCTTCACGACGGCCAAGGGCATGCCGCCGGCGGTGCGGGTCCTGATCGATTTCCTGGTCGAAAAATCCAAACAGCATTGACTTACAGCGCCAGGCATCTTTTCAAGCCGGCATCCCGCCTTATCTCAACCGCGCCAAAAGCTTTTCGCCGGCCAGTTCCCTGGCGGCATCCTTGCCGATCCAGCGGGCGGTTTTATCAGGGCTTTCTGCCAGTATCTTTGCAAGTGCCAGCGCCGGTGCATGGCAGGCGAGATTGCGCTTGCCGATGCTGCGCAGCGCCCAATTCACCGCTTTGCACACGACGTTTCGCGGGTCGCCGGCATAGGCCTCGATCAGCGGCAACCAAGCGAGGAAGGTCGCATCAGGTTCCTTCTTCAAGTGAACCGCAGCACCGGCAATCATGGCGAAGGCTGTGCGCCTGATAAATTCACGCTCGTCGGCGGCGAAGTTTGAGATGAGCTCGTCCAGCCCCGCCTCGACGAAGAGATCGGCGGCGCAATCGACGATCTCCCAGGAGTTGAAATCATCGGCCCAATGTCGGGCTTCTTCCGTCGTCAACCGCTTCGGTTCGGCTGTGTAGAGGGCGAGCAGGCGGGCTTCGCGGATATCGCTTCGCCAGAGCTGCATTGCCCTGAGGTGATCCTTCTTCGCCAGTCTGGCGACCGCCCGGATATCGGGATTGGAGATGCCGAGGGCGCCGCCGGTAGCGATGCCGAAGCGCGCCATGCTGGCGACATTCTCCTCCGAACGCAGCGTTTCGAGATGCGTGATCAATTCTGCCGCATCGGAGGAGGGGCCGATCATTTCTCGAGGCGGGCGAGCAGCGAGGATGTGTCCCAGCGATTGCCGCCCATTGACTGCACGTCGCCGTAGAACTGATCGACGATGGCGGTGACCGGCAGTTTGGCGCCGTTGCGGCGGGCTTCGGTGAGCACGATGCCGAGATCCTTGCGCATCCAGTCGACCGCGAAGCCGAAGTCGTATTTGCCAGCGTTCATGGTTTTGTGGCGGTTTTCCATCTGCCAGGAACCGGCCGCACCCTTGGAAATCACCTCGACGACTTTTTCAATATCGAGGCCGGCGCGCTTGCCGAAATGCAGCGCTTCGGCAAGTCCCTGGACGAGACCGGCGATGCAGATCTGGTTGACCATCTTGGTCAGCTGGCCCGAGCCTGCCGGCCCCATCAGGCCAACCATGCGGGCATAGGCGTCGATGACAGGCCTGGCGCGTTCGAAGACGGCCTCGTCGCCGCCGCACATGACGGTCAGGATACCGTTTTCGGCGCCGGCCTGGCCGCCGGAGACGGGAGCGTCGATGAAGTCGACGCCTTTTTCCTTGGCCGCGGCATAAAGTTCGCGGGCGACCTCAGCGCTGGCGGTGGTGTTGTCGATCAGAACCGAACCGGGCTTCATGCCGTGTAAAGCGCCGTTCTCGCTCAATGTCACCGAGCGGAGATCTTCGTCATTGCCGACACAGACGAAGACGAAATCGGCACCGGCGGCGGCCTCGGCCGGAGTGGGGGCGGCGTGGCCTGAAAATTTCTCGGCCCAGGCGGCGGCTTTTGCCGGCGTGCGGTTATAGACGGTGACATCGTGGCCGCCTTTCGTCTTCAAATGCCCCGCCATAGGGAAACCCATGACGCCGAGACCGATGAACGCGACTTTTGCCATATGTCCTATCCTTTTCCTCAAGTGCAGGCCCGAGGATTAACCGAAACGGCGGGAGCAGAAAAGCCCGTGAAGGCGGACTTCGTTCCGATTGACCCAGATGAGGCTGGCCGCCGTTCAGCCGAGCCCTAGATCGGGAGAAGGCAAAATGTTTCCGGGAGGTGACATGACGGAAATTCCGACGATCGAGCCGCGGCGCAAAGGCCGCAGCGGAATGCAGGCGATGCTCATTCCATCGCAGCAGATGGTCGCAGAGCAGATTCGATCGGCACCGGAAGGTGTCATCACCGAAGTAGGCACTCTCCGTCGCCGTCTCGCGGCTCAATACGGGGCGGACGCCTGTTGTCCGGTGACCGTGCAGCGGCATTTGCGTGCGATCGCCGAGTTGTCATTCGGCGCGCTGGAGAAGGGCGAGCCGGTTTCGACAGTTACGCCCTATTGGCGCATGGTCGATCCCGCAAGCTTGCTTGCGAAGCGTCTTGCCGGCGGCCCCACCTTCATCCGTGAGCGCCTGGCCGCCGAAGGTCGGGAGTGAGGGACGCGCGAAAAAAATCCGCTTGAGGCCGATTTCCCGGCTGCAAAATTTCAGCAAAGGCCATATGTTGCAAATAAATTTGTCGATATAAATTATAGATTTCATCATCATGAAGCTCGTAACTGACAGGTCGTCCAGCCACGAGGGCAGGCCCGACACCGTTCAAGAAGGGGATAGTCATGATTTCACGTCGACAAACGCTCGGGCTTTTTGGAGCTGCTGCGGCCACGGCAATCCTGCCGGCAGTCAGAGCGGCACGGGCTGCCGCCAGCGAGTTCCGTATCGGCTGGCAGAAGAACGGCGTCTTGGCGCTCGCCAAGCGGCGTGGCGCACTTGAGAAGCGGCTTGCCGATCGCGGCATTACCGTCAGCTGGTCGGAATTCACCTCCGGTCCGCCGCTTCTCGAAGCGCTGGGTGCCGGGGCTCTGGATTTCGGTGCGACCGGCGATGTGCCGCCGCTCTTTGCCCAGGCGGCCGGCGGGCAGCTCTATTATGTCGGTCTCTACAAGGGCAGCCCGGCAGCGTCGGCCATCCTCGTGCGCAAGGATTCGCCCATCAAGACGCTTGAAGATCTCAAGGGCAAAAAGGTTGCCTTCAAGCGCGGCTCCAGCGCGCATAACGTAACCGTCAAGATTCTGCGCCAGGCGGGGTTGAAGCCCGAAGATGTCGAGCAGCTCGACCTTTCGCCGCCGGATGCCGCGGCCGCCTTTAAGAATGGCAGCATCGACGCCTGGTCGATCTGGGATCCCTATCTGGCGATTGCCGAAGCCGATCCGGAGACGCGTATCCTGACGACCGCCGAAGGCATCGTCGACTCCTACAGTTTCTTCCTCGCCAATCGCGATTTCACCGATGCCAACGGGCAGGTGGTCGTCGATGTGATCGATGAGCTTGCCAAGGTCGGCACGTCGGCTCAGAGCGATATCGACGAGACGGTGAAGGAGCTTTCCGAGATCACCGGCGTGCCGATTGACGTGACGCGCGTGACATTGACGCGAAAGGGTGCCGATCTCGGCAGCGTCTCGACCATCACCGATGCCGCCGCCGCCTATCAGCAGGCGCTCGCCGACGAGTTCCACGGGCTCGGCATCCTGCCGAAGAAGCTTACGACCGGCGATATCGTCTGGCGTCCCAAGGCAAGCTGATTTTCCGGCCGGGCCAAGATTTCCGCGAGGCGGCATGGAGAGGGCCCATGCCGCCGAACCGGAAAAATATTCCCCAAAACGGATTAGAATAGCAAATTGATATTGTCGATCTAATTGGTGGTCTATGTCACTATCCTCATGATCGAGCAGACACCGAAAGGTATCTACCTGCTGCCATCCGATCGACAGAATATTTCAGATGCTCGCACATAGAAAGACAGCCGGCCTTCTTGCCGCCTCCGCCGCCACTACGATCCTCCCAAGCATCTGTCCGGCGGCGCTATGCAAGGCAGACAGAGAGCCATCTCGACCAGCGAGTTGATTTTCGAATTCCGCAGCTAAAGGACCGTCTTCCAATGACCACCATCTCCCATACTGGCCAATCCGAGCCCATCAATTTCCTCTGGTTCATCCCGACATCGGGGGACGGCACCTATCTCGGCTCCGCCGATCTCAACCGCGCGCCCGAGATCGGCTATCTCACGCAGATCGCCCAGGCCGTCGACCGGCTCGGCTATTCCGGCGTGCTGCTGCCGACCGGGGTTGCCTGCGAAGAATCCTTCGTGACAGCGGCTGCCCTTGCCGCCAAGACCGAGAAGCTGCAGTTCCTGGTGGCGATCCGCCCGGGCACGGCGTCTCCTGCCTATTATGCGCGTCTGGCTACGACGCTCGACCGCATCTCCAACGGCCGCCTGCTGCTCAACATCGTCGTCGGCGGTAGCCCGGCGGAGCTTGCCGGAGATGGCATCCATCTCGAGCATGACGAGCGCTACGCCCATGCCGAAGAGTTCTTCACCGTGTTCGAGGAACTGCTGGAAAAGGGAACGGCAAGCTTCGACGGCAAATACATCAAGGCAACCAACGCGCGCCTCGGCTTTCCCTCGGTGCAGAACCCGCGTCCGCCGCTCTATTTCGGCGGCTCGTCGGATGCCGGCATCGACTTCTCCGTCGGACGCGTCGACAAATACCTGACCTGGGGCGAGCCGCCGGCACAGGTTGCCGAGAAGATCACCAAGGTGCGCAAGGCCGCCGGCGAGCGCGGCCGCGAGGTGAGCTTCGGCATCCGTCTGCACTTCATCGTGCGCGAAACCGACGAGGAGGCGTGGGAGGCGGCCGAGCGGCTGATCCGCCATCTCGACGACGAGACGATCCGCGAGGCGCAGGAGCGCTTTGTCCACGAGTCCGACTCGGTCGGCCAGAAGCGCATGGCCGCCCTTCACGGTGGCCGGCGCGACAAGCTCGAAGTCTCGCCGAACCTCTGGGCCGGCGTTGGCCTGGTGCGCGCCGGTGCGGGCACGGCGCTGGTCGGCTCGCCGAAGACGGTGGCCGCGCGCCTTCGCGAGTATCAGGAGATCGGCATCGATACGGTGATCGGCTCCGGCTATCCGCATCTCGAAGAGGCCTATCGCGTCGCCGAGCTGATTTTCCCCGAACTCGGCATTAGCCGCGAGCAGCAGCGCCTGGGCTTCAACAACGAGTTCGGCCGCAAGCAGGTCTTCGCAGGCGGAAGCCATGGCGGCAATCTGAAAGTCGTCTCCGGCTCCTGATCTCGAACAGAGCGTGACATGTCGCAAGCCGTTCAAGGCTTGCGGCATCCTGCTTTCGATAAGCGCGAGGATAATGCATGTCGACTTTCGATACTCCGTTCGTACGGTCTGTCGTTTCCGAAAAGGCCGGGAAGGCGGGTTTGCGCCTGCCGCTACCCGGCCTGGAGAAGCTGACGCCCTATCTGGTGCCGGTGGCGATCGTGGCGTTCTGGCAGCTTGCCTCCTCGGCCGGCTGGATCTCATCGCGGATCATGCCGTCGCCGGCCGATGTCGGCCTTGCCTTTTGGTCGACGATGGTTTCCGGCCAGTTGCCGAATGACGTGCTGGTGAGCGCCGGCCGCGCCTTTGCCGGTCTTCTCGTCGGCGGCTCGATCGGCTTCCTGCTCGGTATTGCCAATGGCGTATCGCGCATCTCCGAACAGCTGACGGATACGACGCTGCAGATGCTGCGCACCATCCCGCATCTGGCGATGATCCCTCTTGTCATCCTGTGGTTCGGGATCGGTGAGGAATCGAAGCTGTTTCTGACCTCGCTCGGCGTGCTCTTCCCGGTTTATCTCAACACCTATCACGGGGTGCGCAATGTCGATCGCGATCTGATCGAGATGGGCAAGGTCTATGGCATGGGCAACTGGACGCTTTTCCGCAAGGTGATCTTTCCAGGTGCGCTGCCGTCGATCTTCGTCGGCCTCAGATATGCGCTCGGCATCATGTGGCTGACGCTGATCGTATCGGAATCGATCGCCGCATCGTCAGGCATCGGCCACATGGCCAACAATGCCCGCGAATTCATGATGACCGACGTCGTCGTTCTCGCCCTCGTGATCTATGCCGTGCTCGGCAAGCTTGCCGATGTCATCGCCCGGGTGCTGGAGAGGCGGCTGCTTGCCTGGAACCCGGTCTATCAGAAATAGGAGAGACGCCATGACATCGATCGCACATGAGCGTTTTCACGCCGTCGCCGAAGAGCCAGCTTATGCGCGCGAAAACGCGCCGGCAGTGGGCCGTAGTGCGCCCGCGGCGATCAGCCTGACGGGGCTTGAAAAGAGTTTTGGGGCCAACCGCGTGCTGCGCGGCATCAACCTGCATATTCCGGCCGGCCAGTTCGTCGCCGTGATCGGCAAGAGCGGCTGCGGCAAGAGCACGCTGCTTCGCATCCTGATGGGCCTCGACGAGCCGACTGCCGGCGAGCTGCATTTCGAAGATGCCGACGGCGCGCCGGCGAGCCCGAACGCGCGTATCGTCTTTCAGGAGCCGCGGCTGCTGCCCTGGCTCAGTGTCGCAGACAATGTCGTGGTCGGGCTCGGCGACGGCATCGACAGCCGGGCGGCGGTAAAGGCGGCCGATGCCGTGCTTGCCGAAGTCCAGCTTGGCGAAAAGACCGGGGAATGGCCGGCGCGGCTTTCCGGCGGGCAACGGCAGCGCGTGGCGCTGGCGCGGGCGCTGGTCAGCCGGCCAGGCGTGCTGGCGCTCGACGAACCGCTCGGTGCCCTCGATGCGCTAACGCGGATCAGCATGCAGGAGCTCATCAACCGTGTCTGGCGCGAACTCGGCTTCACCGCAGTGCTCGTCACTCATGATGTCAGCGAGGCGGTGCATCTCGCCGATCGGGTCATCGTGCTCGATGAGGGGCGGATCGCACTCGATCTTCCCATTCCGTATCCGCGTCCGCGTCGGCACGGCCATCCTGGCCTCGCCGAGCTGGAAGGCCGGCTGCTTGCCGCGATTCTCGGCACCGACGGCGGCCATTGATCCCAAGTCTATTCGCGACGCTACATGACCTCGGCATAGGCGAGGCGTGTTCGCGCGAGCATGCATGTCTAATGGCGAAAATGTATAGCCGCTTGGGTATGTGAAATTCACTCACCTCTGCCACGCGCACTAGATGCAGCAATATTTTCTCGAGTTGTTTTACGTCCAGCTTGACTTACTCATATCTCCATGGCTATACGTTAATCCATAGCTAACGGGGTATGGATTGTAGATGTCGGACACCCAGGATGTGCTCTTCAGAACGCTCGCCGACCCGACCCGGAGGGCTCTTTTCGAACGGCTGTGCCGCGAAGGGGAGAAGACGGTCGGGGCTCTGACGGCTCGGGCCGGGGTCTCGCAACCGGTCGTCTCGAAACATCTCGGAATCCTGAAGCAGGCCGGATTGGTGCGTGATCGTCACGAAGGTCGCCAGACCCACTATAGTGCCCAGCTCGGTGCGCTGGCACCGCTGGTCGACTGGACAAGTGAGATGGCGGGCTTTTGGCAAAATCGGTTCGACCAGCTGGAAGATCTATTGAAAAGGATGGACCAATTACCGAAATTTCAAACGAAACCCGTTCCGTCATCGTCGAACGAGAGATCCCTTTTCCGCCGGAAAAGATCTGGCGCGCGCTCACGCAGCCGCATCTGATCGCTGACTGGCTGATGAAGAACGACTTCGTGCCGGTCGCGAATCACCGTTTCAAGCTGAGCGCGGATTGGGGCTCCGTCGATTGCCAGGTCCTGGAAGTCGAGCCGAACAAGACCCTGTCTTACACCTGGGCTGCCTATGATCTCGAAAGTGTCGTCACCTGGACTCTCACGCCCACGGGCGCGGGCACGCAGCTGCGCATGGAGCAGTCGGGCTTCCGGCCGGATCAGCGGCAGGCTTACGGGGGCGCCAAACGCGGTTGGCAGCAGTTCTTCGCAAAGCTGGAGCAGGTGCTGACGCGGATAGAGTGAGACCGTTGCCAAAACGGATCACGCCATCCGCTTCGCTTGTTTTCGCAGGAGGTTCCCTTGAACTGGAATAACTGGCTTCGGCAGATCCACCGTTGGCTGTCCATTGCCTTTACGCTGGCCGTCATAATTAATATCATCGCGATGGTGCAAGAGAAATCGTCCGTCTGGGTGGGCCTCATGGCGCTGCTGCCGCTGACCTTGCTGCTGCTCACCGGTCTCTACTTGTTCGCGCTGCCATATGCCACCAGGTGGCGCGGCGCAGGACGCAGCGGAGGGTAGGAGTGAAGGCAATGTCCGGGAAGACATCCAAGACCGCGGCAAAGGTCACGAAGAAGACAGTCGCCAAGCCTGATACCGCGGAGCCGGTCCTTCTCTCGGGCGGCAATCCTCAGATCGCCAAGGGTTACGGCGACGCTCCCGTGCAAGCCTACATCGCCGCCATGCCCGGCTGGAAAAGCGATGTCGGGCATCGCCTCGATGCGCTCATCACGCGCACGGTGCCCGGGGTGTATAAGGCCGTGAAATGGAACTCGCCCCTCTACGGCATCGAAGGGCAGGGCTGGTTCCTCGGTGTCCATTGCTTCGCGAAATATATCAAGGTTGCTTTCTTCCGCGGCACGTCGCTCAGCCCCATCCCGCCCGGCGAGTCCAAACAAAAGGAAGTGCGTTACTTCCACATCCATGAAGACGACCAACTCGACGAGGCTCAGTTCGCCGCCTGGGTCGAGCAGGCCAGCCAATTGCCCGGCGAACGAATGTGAGCGGAGACGAAGATTGAAAGAGTAGAGCATCCTTTGTGCGTCCGAAAGGACACACAGCGCTCTAGGCCATCAGCACCTAAGGGATGGAGGGGAGATATCGATGAAGAAAGTCACGGCAACCCTGAAGAAGAGCGACTCCAGCGAAGAGAAGGTGGGAGACTCTCCTTCTCGTTTAATCGATGCGAGAATCGAGGAGTTGAGCGATTGGCGCGGCGAGATGCTCGCCCGCGTCCGAACTCTCATCAGACAGGCCGAGCCCGACGTGGTCGAGGAATGGAAGTGGAGAGGCGTTCCGGTGTGGGAGCACGCCGGGATCATCTGCACTGGCGAGACCTACAAAAGCGTGGTGAAACTGACCTTCGCCAAAGGCGCCTCGCTGGAGGACCCTTCAGGCCTCTTCAACTCCAGCCTTGACGGCAATACCAGGCGCGCCATCGATTTTCGTGAGGGCGACGAGATTGACGAGGAGGCGTTGAAGGCGCTCATTCGCGGTGCTGTCGCACTCAACACCTCAAAGCGGACCGCCGCTCGTCCTGCCGGCTCGGGCAAGAAACCAAGCAGCGCTTGAGGCTTGGCTTATTTCGCCTGAAACGCGTCGCGTCAAACTTGATTCATGCGAGGCGATTTGGTTTTGCGTGACATGCGATCAGTGGATCGGGCTTTCCTCGCGCTCGAGGAAGAGTTGCAGATTGTCGAGGCCGATCTCGGTGCCCTGGAGGCGGGCGCCGTTGTCGGCGTAGCCGTCGAGGAAGACCACCTGTTCGGTGAAGACCATCCTGGTGCCGCCGGGTGCGGCTTCGAAGGCAACGGTTGTGAGCGACGCGGAGATGCGGCTTTCCCCAAGCTTCATCTCATAGGCATAGATGATGCGGGCATCGGGCACGATATCGATGTAATGGGCGTCATAGGCATGCAGGAGGCCGTCAGTATCGGCGACGTAGTTCCTTTCCGCGCCGCCGGGGCGGAAATCGAGCCCGTAGTCCAGCGGCACCCACTCGCCATGGCAGGCGAACCATTGCCGTTTGGATTCCGGTGTTGACCAGGCGCGGAAGGCGCGGGAAATCGGCGCCTTGAGATGGCGTTCGATGACGAGAGTGGCGTGTTCGGCGGATCGTGTCGTCATTCGGGGAGGGTCTCCGTTTCATTGGCGAGAAAGTGGTCCAGCCTGTCGAAAGTGGTCGTCCACTGGATCTTCCGCTGTTCCACCCAGCGCTCGACGGCGGCAAGCGCGTCCTGCTGCAAGCGGTAGGTTCGCACCCGGCCGGATTTTTCGGAGAACACGAGGCCGCTTTCCTCCAGCACCTGCAGATGTTTCATCACCGTCGGCAGGGCAACCGCGAGCGGCGCGGCTAGCTCGGTGACGGAGGCCGGGCCGCGGCCGAGACGATCGATCATGCCGCGGCGGCTGCGATCGGAAAGTGCATGGAACATGCGGTCGAGATCCGCCTGGCCGTCCATCATTCCGCCGCATCCCGGAAGCGGGCCGGCAGCCTGTCTTTGTAGGGATAGAACTTAAAGTAGGGGCGCGCCTCTTCCAGCGCCCGTGCAAAGGACGGGCGCGCCAGCAGCCGATCGTAATAGCCGCGAAGGTTCGGCTGCTTCGAAGAAAACGGAACCAGAGTCTCGGCATAGAACAGGGCGGGGGCGGCGGCGCAATCGGCCATGGTGAAGCCGTCGCCGGATATCCATTGCTTGTCAGCGAGCTGCTTTTCGACCATCGCATAAGCGGTCGTAAGTGTCGCCTTGGCGGCGGCCACCTCGATCTCGTCCGCTGCGCCGTCGGGGCGCCGGCAATTGCTGACGATGGTCTGCATCGGCGCTTGGACATAGTGGTCGAAAAAGCGGTCCCAGAGGCGAACCTGTAGCGCCCGGTCGACCTCCGGCGGCAGCAGGCGAAGGGGGCCGGGATAATATTGCTCGAGATATTCGATGATGATCGACGTCTCTGGAATGCTGCTGTCGCGCGCCTCGTCCCGCAGCAGCGGCATCTTGCCGATCGGCCAGAAGCGGAACAGATCGGCGCGCGAGCTTTCGTTGGAAAGATCGACTATACGATTTTCGAAGGGGGTACCGTTTTCATAAAGCGCGATCAGCACTTTATGGCAGAAGGAGGCGAGCGGATGCCCATAGAGCACGAGCGACATGCGGCGACCTTTCCTATCGTTGTGGTAAACTTTACCGATTGACTAACTATCAGGTCGTGGCGCATTTTGCAACAGATACTTCGCCAACCGGGCAAGTCTTCCGTCAGCCGATATATCAGGTGTTGGCGTCAGCCATTATACCGGGCGATCACCAAATGGCCTGGTGTCGGCTGGCCGTCTTCCATGCGCACGTTGATATCCGATATCTCGACGAGTTCGAAACCGGTGGCCGTCAGGCGTTCTCCGACATAGGCGTCGGCATGGGCGAAGCGCTGGTGTGGGCCGACCATATAGGCGCGGCCGGCGAGTATTTCCTCGGGCAGGGTTTCTGAGGAGAAGATGAACAGGCCTCCCGGCGTCAGGTTGTCGGCGGTGCCGAAGAACAGCGGTTCGAGCGCGCCGAGATAGGGCAGCACGTCGGTGGCGGCGATGATGTCGAAGGCTTCCTCGTCGTTGTCGTCGAGGAAATCCTCGACCTCGGCGACAAAGAGCGTCTCGTAGAGATCCTTCTCATGGGCGATCTCGACCATCTTCTCCGATATGTCGATGCCGGTCATATCAGCGCAGAGGTCGCGCAGCGCGCCGCCGGTGAGGCCCGTGCCGCAGCCGAGATCGAGCAGCCGCTTGAACGGTCCGAGCTTCAGCGCCTGCAGGCGCTGGCGCACCAGCATCGGCACGTGATAGCCGAGCTGCTCGACGAGCACATCCTCGAAAACCTCGGCATGCTGGTCGAACAAGGTCTCGACATAGGCGTCGGGCGCCTTGACCGGCGTTTCGCCGCGACCCATCGCGGCAATGCGCACGGCCGCACCGCCGTGATCGTCGGGATCGATCGCCAGGACTTCTTCATAGGCTGCAACGGCGGCGTCGACATCGCCGGCCTTTTCCAGCGCGAGCGCCCGGTTATAGGCCTCGCCAAGAGCTTCTTCGTCGATCTTCTTTGCCATCGCAGTCCATCGTCCTTTTGTTTCAGGCCGTCCTTTTGTTCCAGGCATGCGTCTAAGACGGCTTTCGATGTTTTGCAATGGCGCGATTGCGGGCGCAGAATGGCCGAAAACAAGACCAAGGGAGGAGAGGCCATGAAAACGGAGCCAGAGAGGACATCATCGGCGAGGGAAGGAGAGGCCGGCCGGGCATTACTGCTACCTGCGACACCAAACGAGGTCACCAACACGCTCAGCCATTATTACCGTGGTGAACTCGGGCGGATGACGAGCTGGCGCGACCGCATCGACCGGACGTCCAACTGGGCGATCACCGTGGTCGCAGCACTCCTCTCGGTGTCGCTGTCGACGCCGAATTCGCATCACGGGGTGCTGCTGTTCGGGGTGATGCTGGTGACACTGCTTCTGATGATCGAGGCGCGGCGCTACCGCTTCTTCGATATCTATCGCGCCCGCATTCGCCAGATCGAGCGCTGCTATTTCGCGCAAATCCTGGCGCCTGATGCCAATGCCGGCAGCGAATGGGCGGTTGTGGTCGCCAGCAGCCTGCGCAAGCCGCGCTTCCTGCTCAGCTATCAAGAGGCGATGCACCGCCGGCTCAAACGCAATTACGGCTGGATGTATTTCATCCTGTTGCTCGCCTGGTGCCTGAAGATCTCGACGCCGAAGCTGCAGACGGAGGGCATGCCGGCGCTGCAGGCGCAGTCATGGGACTATGTCATCGACAATGCGGTGCTCGGGCCGATTCCCGGCCTTGCGGTCATTGCCATCGTCGTCGCCTTCTATCTCGGCATGCTCGGTTTCGCGCTTCGCCGGGACCGCGACGAAGGCGAATTCGGCCATGGCGAGGCGCATGTCTGACGCGGTCAGAACATATCGCCCGAACCGTTCACACTTTTCGGCATCATGTTGCAGAGCCGATCAGTGCAGGATGAACTCGCCCTTCAGTGCCCGCCACTCGGTTGCCGAGATCAGTTTGCGGTGGATGTAGCGCACCGAATGCAGCGGCCCGTCCAGCTTCTCTTCCCAGAATTTTAGGAAACCGCGCATTTCGGGAAAATCAGGAGCGAGGTCGTAATCCTGCCAGACATAGGTCTGTAAGATCACCGGGTGGTCCGGCAGACGGTAGAGGATCTGGGCGGTCGTCAGACCATAGCCCTTCAATTGTTTTTCCATGTCCTTGTGCATCGTATTCCGCTTCTTCTTGTTCCCACTCGCGCGCTTATTAGCGCTACATGATATGGAAACATGCGAGTGGTTAACGGAAGCTTTACAGATACTTCGTAAAAGGACAATTTATTTTTAGTATCAATGTCTTGGCAGCATCGTCCCAAGAGTGCTGCCAAACGGGCTTTTGTTTGATGAATGCAGTTATCCCAAAGCCGCGACACAGTTTTGGGCGTCATGCATCAGCGCTTGAGGTGCCGGGTCAGGCGGCGCTCGAACCAGGCCCAGAGATGGCGTAAGGCCTCTACGATGGTGAGGTAGAAGATCGCCGCCCAGAGATAGGTCTGGTAGTCGAAAGTGCGGGAGAAGGCGTAGCGGGTTTCGCCCATCAGGTCTAGCACGGTGATGATGGCGACGACCGCCGAGCCCTTGATCAAAAGGATGATCTCGTTGCCGTAAGGGCGAAGTGCGACGATGAAGGCCTGCGGCAGGATGATCTTGCGGAAGGCGATGCTGTTATGGATGCCAAGTGCCGCGGCGGCTTCGCGCTGGCCGTGCGGCACGCTTTCGATCGCGCCGCGCAGGATTTCCGCCTGGTAGGCCGCGGTATTGATGGTCATGGCAAAAAGGCCGCAATACCAGGCTTCGCGGAAAAACCACCAGATACCGACGGCCTCAAGCTGCGGCCGGAATACGCCGAGGCCGTAATAGACCAGGAACAGCTGGGCAAGCAGCGGCGTGCCGCGGAAGAAATAGATGTAGCCGTAGGCCAGCGCGTTCAGCACGCGATTGTTTGACATTCGCGCCACGGCAAGCGGCAACGACAGGATGGCGCCGCAGATAACGGAAATGAAAACGAGGCTCAGCGTTATCCAGAGACCATGGAGGTAACGCGGTCCGTAGCGGATGAATTTTTCCGGATCCCAGCCATTGATGACGGAAATGACAAGAAGAGCCGCGAGCACGGCCCAGATGGCGACGAGAATATAGCCGGCCACGCGCGCCGGCGTCATCGGCTTCATCAACTCGCGGGGCGCTGGCTGCGGCGGGATCAGCGTTTCGGCGTAGCTCATCGACGGACCTCCGAACGTTTGGCCCAACGCTCGACATAGACGAGCAGAAAGGAGGAGAGGATGGCAAGCACCAGATAAAGACAGCAGGCCACACCATAAAAGAAGAAGGGCTCCTTTGTCACGCGCACGGCGACACTCGTCTGGCGCAGGATATCGGCGAGGCTGATGATCGAGACGTAGGAGGTGTCCTTCAGGAGCACCATCCAGAGGTTCGTCAGGCCCGGCAACGCGATGCGCACGAGCTGCGGCAGGATGATCAGGCGCAGCGTGCGGCCGCGATGCAGCCCAAGCGCGTCGCCCGCTTCATATTGACCCCTGGGAATGGCGTGGAAGGCCGAGAGCAACACTTCCGAACAGTAGGCGGAGAAGACGACCGAAAGCGCGATGACGCCGGCGAGAAAGGCGTTGATCTCGATCGGCGGCCCGTCATAACCGACGAAGGCAAGCAGAGACTGGATCAGCATCTGCATGCCGTAGTAAATGATGAAGAGCGTCAAAAGCTCCGGCAGGCCGCGGAAGATCGTCGTGTAGATGCCGGCCGCCAGCCGCAGCGACTTTTCCTCCGACTGCTGGCCGAGCGCCACCAGGAAGCCGATGGCGAGGCCGATCGGCAGGGTGACGATCGCCACCGAAACGGTGACCTGCAGGCCAAGCGCGATCTCGTCGCCCCAGCCGGTATCGCCACAGGCAAGGATCGTCGACTGACCGAACCAAGTGAAGATGCCAACGGGCCCGCACAGCGGATCGAAAATGTGCACAATCCAGCTCCAGAAGGAGCCCAGCGCGGAAAATAATCCGCCCATGCGAGAATTCCCCTCACGGCTTTTGCCGTTTTAATCTTGCTATCTTTGTCAAACAAAAATGGCGGAAGAGCAAGCCTTCCGCCATTACCTTCATCGGCGAGATAACGAATTTCTTATTCGCCGTAAACGTCGAAGTCGAAGTACTTGTCCTGGATCTTCTTGTATTCACCGCTGGCGCGGATCGCAGCGATCGCCGTGTTCAGCTTTTCCTTCAACGGGTCGCCCTTGCGGATGGCAATGCCCGCGCCGTTGCCGTTGATTTCCTTGTCGACCGGCAGGGTCGTCAGAATCTTGCAGCAGGCGCCGGCGTCGGACTTGACCCATTCGGAGAGAACGACGACGTCGTCGATGACGGCGTCGACGCGGCCGCTGGCAACGTCGAGCTTGTATTCGTCAGCGGTCGGATAGAGCTTCAGCTCGGTGTCGGCGAGATGCTTCTCGGCATAGTTGGCGTGCGTGGTGGAGGTCTGCGCGCCGATCACCTTGCCCTTGAGGCCGGCGACGTCTGATATCGTCGAATCCTTCGGCACGGCAATGGCCGGCGGGGTGTTGTAGTATTTATTCGAGAAGTCGACGAGCTTCAGACGCTCCGGCGTGATCGACATGGAGGAAACGATCATGTCGAATTTCTTGGCATTCAGGGCCGGGATGATGCCGTCCCAGTCGGTGCTGACGAAGGTGCATTCGGCCTTCATTTCAGCGCAGAGCGCCTTGGTGATGTCGATGTCGAAGCCCTGGATCGTGCCGCTGGCATCGACGAATTCGAAGGGCGGATAGGTCGAATCGGTGCCGATCACGTATTTCTCGCCCTCGGCCATGGCCGAGCCGGCAAAGAGAGACATTGCCGCGATCGAGGCTGCCGCGAAGATACGGGTAGGGTTAAGCATGAGGATCCTCTCTGTTGGTAGCCGTCGCTCGTTTTTCTGTTGGGCTGACGGCTGCAGTTCAACGGTGTCGACACCGCCTTGTGGCGATAATCAGACTTTTTTTCATGGAATTGCAACAGAAATTCCCGCGCAATTGTGCGGTGCAAATAACAGGCGAGATGAACGAAAGCAGACTGCAATATTCACGGGAGGTTAATCCGGAGCTTTCTAGAACCGGAACAAATCGGTGGGTTGGCGCTTTGCCATTTCGCCGTTTCGCCTCATTGCGACGCTAGGGGCGGAACCAGGGCCTGGCGGCCTCAAGAAGCTCAAACAGGATCGAGGAAACCCGATGGGCAAGAAATCAAGTTTGTTTGCGAGCGCAGCCTTCCCGCTGCTATCCCTCTCGCTGGCGCTGCAGCCGGCATCGGCAATGGCCGCCGCGCGCGGCGCCGCAACCGAGACTGCAGCCGTGCGGCAGATTGAACAGGGCAGCTTCGAAGTGGCGCAGGACGCGCCCTCCGAGGAGGAGCTCTTAAAGAAGAAGCGCAAGCAGAAGGAGGAAGCACCGGCTGAACAGGCGCCGGCCGCCGAGCAGCCGAAGGAGGCGCCCGCCGAGAAGCCGAAGGCCGAGCGGAAGGAGGCGCCTGCGCCCGAACCCAAGGCAGAGCCGGAACCGCCGAAGGCCGAAGCGCCGAGGGAGGAGCCTGCGCCCGAAAGCAAACCGCAGCGGAAAGCCAAGCAGGCAGCTCAGCCGGAAGCCGAGCCGCAGCAGGAAGAGCAACCCGTAACGCAGGAAAAGCCGAGAAAGCCGAAGAAGCAGGAGACGCAGCAAGCCGAGCCTGAGGCGCAGCCGGCGCCCGAGCAGCAGCCTGCCGCCAAGGAAACTCAGCCGGAGACGAAACAGGCCCAACCCGAGGCCAAGCCTGAAGGCGGTAAGCGGGAAAAAGGGCAGGATAAGGCCCAGGGCCGAGACAAGGGCAAGACTAAGACCGAAACTGCCGCTCCCGAGGCAGTGTCGCCAGCTGAGGAACAGGCAAAGCCCGAAGTGAAGCCGGAGGCAAAACCCGCTGCCGAAGCGCCTGCCAAGAAGCCGACAAAGGGCGAGGCTGCAGCACCCACAGAGAAGCCAACCGAAGACAAGGCGGCCGCTCCCGAAGCCGCGCCCGCCGAAACGCCCAAGGATGGCACGGCTGCAAAGCCTGCCGCCAAACAGCCCACCGGCGAGCAGCCCGCCGGCGGACAGCCGGCTGCGCCCGCCACCGACACCGCCCAGCCGCTACCGGATGCCAGCAGTGGTCAGCAGGTGGAGCAGGCCATTCCGGCGCCGGAAAAGGTTTCGCCCGAGGAGCTGGAGCGCCGCAAGAAGATCGCCGCAGATCCGGCCAAGAGCAACGAGACCGTCGTGCTGCCGGTCGAAAACGGTGCAGCCGTGCTCGACAGCGACAAGGATGCCGACCGCAGCAAGGGGCGGGAAGGTCGCCGTGACCGTGACAAGCTGCGCGCCGAGAGCCAGGAAGTGAAGGTGCCCACCTCGGACGCCGATGCGCAGGCCGCTGCCACCGCTGCGGCACCGGCGATCAAGCTCGAGGCAGTGACCAGCGAGAAAGGCACGAGGCTCGATACCCGGCCGCAATTCGTCCGACCTGAGGGCGCGCGCATCGACGACCGCACCGACGACAGCCGCGTGATCATTCAGTACAACAATCAAGTGATCGTGCGCAGCGACGACGACAGGCGGTTTCTGCGCGACGGCGAACGGCCAAGCTATGAGCAACTGTCGGGCGATCGTTATCGCGAGACGATCGCGCGGCCGGAGGGCTATCGCATCGTCACGATCCGCAACCGCTACGGCGATATCATCCAGCGGTCGCGCGTCGATGCCCGCGGGCGCGAATACGTACTCTACTACTCGCCCGATCTCTACGAGGACCCTGATCGCGACTACTTCGAAGATCCGGGCGCCGATCTGCCGCCGATGCGGCTGCGCGTGCCGCTCAACGACTATATCATCGACACCAGCAGCGATCCGGACCGGGATTATTACGAGTTCCTCAGAGAGCCGCCCGTCGAGCAGGTAGAGCGTGTCTATTCGCTTGACGAGGTGAAGTATTCCGCCCGTATTCGCGACAAGGTACGCCGCATCGACCTCGACACGATCACCTTCGCGACCGGCAGCGCCGAGATCCCGATGACCCAGGCGCGCACCTTGCGCAAGGTCGCCGACGCGATCGGCCAGGTGCTCGAGAAGGATCCGAGCGAAACCTTCCTGATCGAGGGTCATACGGATGCTGTCGGCTCAGACCAGAGCAACCTGATCCTCTCCGACCAGCGGGCGGAGTCGGTCGCCAACGTGCTCTCCGATGTCTACGGCATCGCGCCGGAAAACCTGGCGACGCAGGGTTATGGCGAGCGCTACCTGAAGGTTAGTACATCAGAGCCAGAACAGGAAAACCGCCGCGTCACCATCCGCCGCGTTACGGCACTGGTCCGCCCGGTCGCTGCCAACAAGTGATGATGTGGGTGCCCCTCTCCATTCTCGGGAGGGGCATTCCGTTCTTGCTTCTTCTTTCCAACTGGCTTGAAGGATGATTGAGAAGTGCGGTTCGCTCGCTCTTCTGGGAGGTGCCGGCAGGAGAGCGGATTGTCGTCGATCACCGGAGGCATTGCGACGCCTTTTAGCCCCACGTGGCGCTGCCGACGCCACGTGTCTTTGAATTCATAGGGCGCAGATTGCGATGTCCGAATGTCCTCTTGGTGGATTGCCGTATAAGTTTACGGTGATTTTAGCCCACCGTGTCTCCGGTACTTTTAAGGAAAAAGTGCATTTTTTGGGTATCAATTGGAACGCTAATCCTGTCATCCGGGCCAACGCGCGATGACGCGTGAATCTGGGCAGTAAAGGCCGCTGCCCCGACCTTGCCGATCGCCAGTGTGTATGGACCGAGGGGCTCGATATCGGCGACATGAAGGCTCACAGTTGAAACGTTGGAATCCCCAACCATAGTATGTTCCGGTCGGATTCCCAGAACCACTGACTGTCCCACTGCCACCGAAAGGCGCTCGGCTCTTTGTGTCGGAACCGAAATGTCGACCCCACCCTCGGCCTGGAAGGCAATTCCACCGGCGTTTTGCACAAGTTGCCCCTCGATGAAGTTCATGCTTGGCGAGCCGATAAAGGCAGCAACAAAGAGATTCTTCGGAGATTCGTAAAGGGTAATCGGATCAGCGGCCTGTTCGATCCGCCCTTGATTCATAACCACCACCCGATCTGCCATCGTCATCGCCTCTACCTGATCATGTGTAACGTACACGATCGTGGTTTTGAGCCTGCGATGTAAGAGCTTGATTTCTGTTCGCATTTCAATGCGCAATTTAGCGTCGAGGTTGGACAACGGTTCGTCGAACAGGAACACATCCGGCTGGCGAACAATCGCCCGGCCAATCGCCACGCGTTGGCGTTGGCCACCTGAGAGCGCGTTCGGCTTGCGTTTCAAATAGGCACCGAGATTGAGAATGCGCGCCGCATTTGCAACGGCGGCATCGATGTCCTGCTTCGGCGTTCCGCGCACCTTCATGCCGTAGCCGATGTTTTCGGCAACTGTCATATGCGGATAGAGCGCGTAATTCTGAAACACCATCGAGCAATTGCGCAGACCCGGGCGCAGCGTGGTAACGTCCCGCTCGCCGATACGGATTTCCCCTGATGTCGTCTGTTCCAGCCCCGCGATCATTCGCAGGGTGGTTGTCTTCCCGCAGCCGGAAGGTCCGACAAGAACCACGAATTCCTTGTCGGCAATTGCCAAATCGAGCGGAGGGATGACCTCAACGCTGCCAAAGGACTTGGTGACCTGATCCAAACGCACCTGGGACATGCTGTAACCTTTTCATGAGAATTCCATCGCCTGGCCCAGCGCATCGGCCCGAAAATCGGAGTCGATTTTCGGAAGGAGCCATGGTGGATTGAAAGAGTTAGAACGTCCATTGTGCGTCCGAAAGGACGCACGGCGCTCTAAGCGGCGATGGTTTGCTTCTTCTTCCAACGATGTCTAATCCCATCCCGACATTGCCGGGATGGGTTGTTGAGGATGGGTTTACTTCGCAGGCAGGCCCATCGACGAACGATAGGCTTCCAGTTGCTTGTCGCGGCCAAACTCGTCCGTCAGCTTGTTCCATCCGGCAGCCACGGTATCCAGCGCCTGCTGCGGCGTCACTTCTCCAGCCAATGCCTTGGAAAGCTCGATCTCAAGAATTTCCGTATAGGAGAAGTAGCCCGGCAGGCGCATGTCGAGCGCCGTGTTCTTGGCGGTCACCGCGTCCTTCTGGCTTCCAAGATATTCCTTGGCCTCACGCTCGGAAAAGATCTTCGACCACAATGCCGTATTTGTCGTGTGCGAAAGACGGTAAGGATTGACGCCTGTGCCGCCGGTGATGGCCGCCTGACCGGAAACCGCCGGGCTCGTCAGGAACTGGATATAGTTCCAAGCGGCCTCTTGGTTCTTGGAGGACGACGGTACGGCTGCCTGCCAACCGCCGAAGGCCATGAAGGAAGTCTGGACGACCTCGGGCTGCTTGTCCCACTTTTTGGTCTTGTAGTTCCAGATCTCGTCGGATCCCGGCAGGGATGCCGAGCCGACGCTACCAGCAACCTTCGACTGCTTCGGGTCGGCGGCGATGACGCCGGTATCGCCCCAGCCGATCGATTCCGCGACCTGGCCACCGGCAAAGGCGGCATTGACTTCGCCAAAGGAGAAGTTGAGCGCGTTCGGCGGCGCCAGTTTCGAAGCGCGGATATATTCCTCCAGGCCGCGCACCCAGCCCGGATTGTTGACCTGCGCATCCATCGTATCCGGATCGAAGAACATGCCGCCGGGATTGTCGGGATGGCTGGTGTATCCCGCCACGTGACTGAACAGGAACCAGAATTGCTGGCCACCACGGCGGAAGGCTTCCGCCGTGCCCCAAAGGCCATTGTCCGGCTGCTGGAAGAATTCGGCGATGTCAAGATACTGCTTCCATGTCTTCGGCGGGGCCAGATCGTAGCCATACTTCGCCTTGAAGGCGCTCTGGTTTTCCGCGTTTTCAAACAGATCAATGCGGTAGGTATAGGTATGGGCATCACCGTCCATGGTCTGCGACAGGACCTTGCCGTTCCAGACCATCAGTTGCTCGCGGTAAACCGGCGCGATGTCCTCCCAGTCGGCACCTGATTGCATATTCTTCGGCATTTCCGAGAGAAAGTCGGTGAAGTCCGGTGCCCAGGCCGGCGCAAAGGCAACCACGTCGAACGTGTCTTCGCCCGAGGTCAGCGAGGTTACGATTTTGGGATAGAGTTCCGACCACGGAAATTCCACCACATTCACCTTGCCGCAGGTCTTTTCCTCCCAGCCCTTGGCCGCCAGTTGCAGCGCAGATGCGATGTAAGGCCCCGTCTGCGTCGTGGCGGTGAGCGTGACACCGGTGTAGTCCGGTTCGCATGCGAGCGCGGATGGGACGCCCGCCACAGCAAGTAGTCCTCCGGCCGTTGAACTCAGTAGCAATCTTCTCATGTTTTCCTCCCTGGAATTGAACAATGACTAGGCTTCTCGAACGGTCATTTTATTGCTCCTAAAAGCAGGCCAGACCGCATCAGCCTGCTCAAAATGCCCGCCATGACGACCATGGGTATGATCGCAACCAGGGCGGCTGCCGATATCGACCACCACTCGTCACCGCGCTGGCTGTTTTGCCCGGCGACGAGAATGGGAAGGGTCTGCCATTTGGAACTGGTCAGGAAGAGTGCGAACAGGAACTCGTTCCAGACGAAGGCGAGCGTGATCATGAATGTCGCGATCAGGCCCGGCTTGGACATGGGCAGGACGATACCGAAAAAAATTCTCCACGACGGCACATTGTCGACCATCGCCGCCTCTTCGACTTCCACCGGCAGTGCCGCAAAGAAATCGCGCATCAGCCAGATCACGATCGGCAGCGAGAAGGCGACATAAGCGAAGGTGAGGCCTGTATAGGTGTCCACCAGCTTGAACCCCAACTTGCCCATTTCCGTATACATCAGGAACAAGGCAAAGGCGGCGACGATCGGCGGAAACATGCGCTGGCTGACAAACCAGAAGACGATATCATCATTGCCGAGGAGCGGCCCTGGAAGCTTCATTCGGCTGGAGCCGATGGCGAGCGCAAGCGCTGCAACAAAGGCAAAGATCAGCGAAATGGCCTGCCCGTAGCCCAGTACATGACGGCCAAGCAGATATCCGCCGAAGGCAACAACGACGAAAATCACGCCGGACAGCAGCTTGACCTCAAAGGTGAAGCGCACCAGCGCATAGGCTGCCATCGATCCGATGAAGGTGGCCAGCAACGATGCGGAGAGCCCGACGATCGTCGAGGCGATGAAGGTGTTGTAGAACTGGCCGCGGGCGCCCGACAGGAGCTCGCTCCAGGCCGTCAGCGTCGGGTCGAAGTCGACAAATGGAATATAGGTCGGCCCGCCGACGACGCCGAGCGGCGACTTGAACGAGGTGATCGCCACCCAGTAAAGCGGAAAGAAGGTGAAGGCCAGCCAGAGCAGGCAGCCTGCGAGCGCCCACCAGCGGCCGGATCCTTTGAGGTCACGCACGCTCATTTGTGCTTCTCCAGATAGGGCTTCAGGATGGCGAGATAGACGAGCCCGATCACGGTAATGACGATCAGGAAGAGGAAGGAGAGGGCGGAGGTGTAGCCGAGGTTGAACTTCTTGAAGCCCTCCTGATACGCGAACAAGGTCAGCGTTTCGGTCGAAATGCCGGGCCCTCCGCCTGTCATGACGAACACCGTGTCGATGATCTTGTAGCTCTCGATGAGGCGGATGAAGACCACGGCCACCGAAATCGGCAGCATCATCGGGAATGTGATCCCCCAGAACTGTTGCCAGGGGCTGGCATTTTCAAGCGCGGCAGCCTCGTAGACGTCCTCGGGCAGGGTTTGCAACCCGGCAAGAAGCATAAGGATGACGAAGGGTGTCCACTGCCACACTTCGACGGAAATGATGGCGCCGATAGCCCATCTGGTCTGCGTCAGAAACGGCAGGTTGGGAAAACCGAAGACGGTCATCAGCTCATTGAGCGGGCCCATCGTAGGATTGAGGATCTGGCGGGCAATGAGTGCGACGGCAACGGGTGCTACAAGCATTGGCACCAGGAAGCTGACCCGAAACAAACCTTCGCCGGGCACCCGACGGTTAAGCGCCAGCGCCACGGAAAAACCGATGACATACTGCAGCGTCACCGCCACAAAAGCGATGATCGTCGTCGTCCAGGCGACATTCCAGAAGCGCGGATTCTGAAGCAGTTCCGTATAGTTGCCGAAGCCGACGAAACGCGAGGGAATCGGCGGCACGAGCCGCAGGCTCATGAAGCTGGTGGTCAGCGAATAGATCAGCGGGAAGATCGAGATCACCAGCACGATCAGCAACGCTGGCCAGATGAAGAAGTGTTTGATCGGGTCGTTGCGGGTCATGCTGCGCCTCCTTTTTGGAGAAGCGCCTCGATTTCTTCGATCTTCGGCATGGCAGGCGCGGTACCCCGCCGCGTCACCGCAATACCAGCGGTCGCGCAGCCGAAACGCACGGCCTCGACCGGACTAGCGCCCCGCGAGAGCGCTGCCGAGAAGCCACCGACAAATGCGTCGCCGGCGCCGGTGGTATCGATGACGGCTCCCGACGAGATCGCCGGAACATGAACCGATTGCCCGGCCGTATGATAGAGCACACCGCGACCACCCAGGGTGATCAGCGCGGCTTTCACGCCCTTGGCAAGAAAGGCGTCGCCAGCCCGTCTGGCGTCGTCGAGCGTGTCGAGCGGAAAACCGACGATGGCGGCTGCTTCGGTTTCGTTTGGCACGATATAATCACAGAGCGGATAGATCGTGTCTGGAAACGGCTCGGCCGGCGCTGGATTGAAAACAGTGGTAACGCCGGCCGCATGGGCGATTTCGAGGGCGCGCTGCGCCGCTTCGGCCGGTTGTTCCAGCTGGGTCACGAAGACAGCCGATTGCTCGATGGTTTGGCGTGCCGCCTCGACATCGCCAACGCCGATGGTGCCTGCGGCACCTGGATAGACGATAATCGCATTGTCGCCGTTACCATCATTGACGTAGATGAAGGCAGCGCCGGTCGGCATATCGTCCATCTGCACAACCTTCGGCGTCACGCCTGCTTCCGCATAGGTCTTCAGCGCCATGTCGCCAAACGTGTCGCGGCCGATCTTCGAGATGAAGGAGACTGTTCCACCGGCGCGGGCAGCAGCGACAGCCTGGTTGGATCCCTTGCCGCCCGGCCCCACTGCAAAACCGGTCCCGGTGATGGTCTCGCCAACGTTTGGCATGCGCTTGGCCAGATAGGCGGTGTCGGCGACGAAAATCCCGAGGATCGAAACACCCACCTTCATTATCGTTTCCCCTCAAACGGCTTCCGGCGGAATCACGCCTTTGGTGAAAAGGAAGCAGCCGTAGAAGCGGTTTTCTCCCGTGGTGATGACGCAATAGGCCCTTTTGGCTTCCTCATAGAAGGCGAAACGCTCGATGCCATACATCGGCGCCGGCTTGCCCTCGGCGCCGTCGATAACTGCCTGGACTTCCTGCTGCACGGGAGGGATCTCGTCCGGCGCGCCCATGATTTCCATTCGCCCGGCAGACGGCTGCAGCGGCGTATCCAGCGGCATTACCGAAAGAATAGCGTTGATGGCGCGGGCAGCAGACACATTGTCTATCCGCAACAGCTTGCCGAGCATCGTTTGCCGGGCAATGGAATCCGAAGGAAAATTGGTGTCGGAAACGACGACCGTGTCGCCATGCCCCATGGACCGGAGCGCATGCAGCACATCCGCATTCAGAGCCGGATCGATATTCTTCAGCATGAAAATCCTCCCTTAGTTGCACCATTTCGCAGCACCCCGTGCCGCAAAACAGAGCCCATAACCGCAGCTCCTTTACAGCTCTGCGATTCCCTCAAATTCCGTCGTTCTCGCCTGCCGGTGCGGTTCTCCTCCCGCCCGGATGACCAGAGTTGGAGCCCTTATTCTCCGTAGGGGATCCAGATATTCTTCACATCCACAGCGCGGCGAAGGTATAGCGCGCCTTCGGCAGCGGCTCTGTCCATCCAGTCCGTCGCCTTGCCATTGTCCACGAAGGTTCGCTTGAGATTGCCCGACGACAGCTTCTCCACCGTCGTCGAAAGTTCTGCCGAGCCGAAGGCCCACAACGCATCAACGTCATTGTGCGCGGCAAGGATCTTTGCCAGTTCGATCGCCGACCCGGTGACGATATTGACGACACCGGCAGGCACATCCGACGTTTCCAGGACGGAATAGAAATCCGTAGCCGAAAGCGGGAAGGGCTCACTCGGCACCGCGACGACACGATTGCCGGCGGCAATCAACGGCGCAACCAAACTGATAAAGCCGAGCAGCGGCGCTTCCGGCGGGCAAATGACGCCAACGACGCCGATGGCTTCCGGCATGGCCAGGGCAACGCCGCGAAGCGGCGGCTGGTGAATGCCGCCTTCATATTTGTCCGCCCAGGCTGCGTAGGTGAAGAGACGCGAAATCGCGGCGTCGACCTCGGCGTTTGCATTGGCTGCGGAAGCTCCGGTCATCGCTGTTATCCGCGCGGCGAACTCGTCGGCGCGGCCACTGAGGTTTTCGGCGATGTAATAGAGAATCTGGGCGCGGTTATGAGTGGTCGCATTCGACCAGGCGGAGGCGGCCTGTGCGGCAACCACCGCATTGCGGATGTCCTTGCGGTTGCCTTCGCCGACCTCCCCGATCGCCTTGCCCTTGGGCGAGGCGATGACACGGGAATAATTGCCGTCCGGGCGTGCCTGCTTGCCGCCGATGAAGAGCTTTGCCGTCCGGTCGATGGTTGGCAGGGCAAAATCGCCGGCAACCGGCTTTACTTGCAAAAGTGCGGGCATTGCTGCACGGGCCTTGCGACCGACCCAAGCCTTCGGCTTCAGATATTCATAGCAACCTTCGCGGCCGCCTTCGCGGCCGAATCCGGATTCGCGCTTGCCGCCAAAACCGACAGCGGCATCGAAAAGATTGGTGGCATTCACCCAGACCACGCCGGCTGCGAGCTTTGCCGCCACGTTCAGCGCCAAGCCGATCGTCTCGCTCCAGACGCTGGCGGCGAGGCCGTAACGGGTGTGGTTGGCAAGCTGGATGGCCTCTTCCGGTGTGCGGAAAGTCATGGAGACCGCAACCGGCCCGAAGATTTCCTCGGTCGCGACGATCGATGTCGGCTGCACGCCGCTCAGAAGCGTCGGCGGGTAGAAGCTGCCACCCTTCGGCAGGTCGATCTTGGCCTGATGCAGTGTCGCGCCTTCTGAAACTCCCTTTTTCACCAGCGCTTCGATACGCGTCAATTGGACTGGCGCTATGATCGCACCCATATCGATGCACTTGTCCAAAGGCTGACCGACCCGCAATGTCTCCATCCGGCGCTTCAGCCGTTCATGGAAAAGATCGGCAATGCCTTCCTGGACCAGAAGCCGCGAACCGGCGCAGCAGACCTGTCCCTGGTTGAACCAGATCGCGTCGACTACGCCTTCCACGGCGCCGTCGATATCGGCGTCGTCAAAGACGACGAAAGGGGACTTGCCGCCGAGTTCCAGCGTCAGCGATTTACCGCTACCCGCGGTGCGCTCGCGAATAACGCGCCCGACTTCGGTGGATCCGGTAAAGGCAATTTTGTCGATATCCTGGTGCCCGACGAGCAGCGCGCCTGTTTCGCCTTCTCCCGTCACGATATTGAGTACGCCCGTCGGAAGGCCCGCCGCGGATGCCAGTTCGGCAAAGAGAAGTGCCGTCAGCGACGTGAATTCGGCAGGCTTCAGGATCACGGTGTTGCCGAGCGCCAAAGCCGGCGCCACTTTCCAGGCCAGCATCAGGAATGGAAAATTCCACGGGATGATCTGGCCGACGACGCCGACCGGCACATGATCGGCAAATTCCGTGTCCTGGATCTGCGCCCATCCAGCGTGATGATAGAAATGACGGGCCGCCAGGGGCACGTCGAGATCGCGGGTTTCGCGGATCGGCTTGCCGTTGTCGATCGCCTCGACCACAGCAATCAAACGCGCGTGGCGCTGGATCATCCGGGCAAGCGCATAGAGATGGCGCGCCCGCGCATGGCCCGGCAATCGCGCCCATGATGCCTGTGCCTTGCGGGCAGCAGCAACCGCGTTGTCCACATCCGCCGCGCCGCCGTTCGCGAGCTTCGCAAGGACCTTGCCGGTGGCTGGCTCGAACGTGTCGAAGTTCTTACCCGACGCGGAGGGCACGAAGGCGCCATTGATGAAGTGACCGAAACCGGAAGCGTGGCGCGCTAGCCAGTCGCGAGCTTCGATATCGGATTCAGGGGCAGGGCCGTAGGACATTTCGTCGAAATACTTTGCAACAGTCATCTGGATCATCCAATCGGGTGTCTGTTGAGGGCCGAATAGGCACCGGTCACGTGATGCTCCAACTGCCGCTCGATATCTGCAAGCAAGCTTGATGCACCGATGCGGAAGAGATCGGCCTCCAGCCACTCGCGCCCCAGTTCGTCCTTCATCAGGAACTGGTAGTTCAACACGTCCTTCGCCGCGGAAATGCCTCCGGCCGGCTTGTAGCCGATCTTGATACCAGTGCGCTCCTGATAGGCGCGGATCGCCCGCAGCATGGTCAATGTCACGGCCAGCGTCGCATTGACGCCTTCCTTGCCGGTCGAGGTCTTGATGAAATCGGCTCCGGCCATCATGCAGACCAGCGAGGCCCTGGTGACATTGCGGAGCGTCTTCAGGTCGCCGGTCGCCAGAATGGCTTTAACATGCGCATCACCGCAGGCGGCGCGATATTCTTTCATTTCCTCGTAGAGTGCTGTCCAGTTGCCGGTCAGCACATGCTCGCGGGTGATGACGATGTCGATTTCCTTTGCGCCATCGGCAACTGACGCCTCTATTTCCTTGAGCTTGAGGTGGTGCGGGCTGAGGCCGGCAGGGAAACCGGTCGAAACCGCGGCGACCGGAATGCCGGAATCTCCGAGCGCCTCGACCGCCGTTGCAACAAAACGATGGTAGACGCAGATGGCGCCGGTGGTGATCGAACGCCCGCTCATGCCAAGGGAATCCAGAATGTCGGCGCGTATCGGATTCATCGCCTTCGCGCACAACCGCTTGACGCGTTCGGGGGTATCGTCGCCGTTCAACGTCGTCAGGTCGATGCAGGTCACCGCCTTCAGGAGCCAAGCCGCCTGTGCGTCCTTTTTGACGGTCCGGCGTCCGGGAAGCGAGGCTACGCGGCGCTCTGTAGCAGACAGGTTGACCCGGGTATCAAGCACCCACGACAGATCGAGTTCCATACCGGCATTGCGCGGCCGGTTATGGGTGCCGTCCGGCAATCGCGAAGGGGCTGCGTGATGCGCCGCGTTTGCCGCATTGTGAACAGCAACGGTTTCCAAATCGAATCCTCCCGACCAGAGCGTGAAAGTCTTGTTGCCATCAGTGCAGACGCACGAAGCGGAAGTTTCACGATTGGATCACATGTGATTTTTTTTTCACTGTTTGTGAGGTTTGCATCACCGCGCTGCTGCGTCAAGTTTAGATTTCAGTAGGCGGGGAAAAATGGGGACTTCTCAGTCGAAATTGTTCATGCCGTTTTCAGTGATGACCACGTCGAACGACTTCATGTCGCTGAAAAAGGCCGGCTTGAGCTTGCCGATTTTGCTGCTGTCGGCGAGAAGAATATTCTTTTGTGCCCGGGACATCGCCTTTTTCTTGATCTCCGCTTCGTGAAAATGCGCGCAGGTCGCACCACGTCGGGAATCGACACCGGCTGCAGAAAGAAATGCCACGTTGATCACAAGCTGATCGAGCATTTCCAGCCCCGACGCCCCGGAAAAGCTCGCCGATGCGGGATGGTAAAGACCACCGAGCATAACAAGGCGAACGTTAGGTTTTCGCGTCAGGCGATCGGCGACATTCATGGCGTAACAGATCGCCGTTATGTGAATCTGGTCTGGGAGGAGATCGACCAGATAAGGTAACGTGGTGCCGCAGTCGAAAAACACCGTATCGTCATGGTGAATGTAATCAACGGCTTGTGTGCAAACTTGCCGTTTTGCAGCTGCATGACTGTCGGCTGCCGCGGAGATTTCGTAGGGATCGGTTTCCGCTTCGATAGCCGGAACGATATGGCCGCCGAGAAATGCGAATCGGTCTGCATTGGCGCTGACATCACGCCGAACCGTCATCTCCGAGACGCCCAGGATCTCGGCAGCATTCTTGATGTGTAGAATGCGATGTTGTGAAAGGGCCTCGGATAAGACTGCTATACGCCGGCCCCTGCGACTATCCATATTGGATGTCTCCCTTATGTTTACACCGGATAGTGTTCTGATCAAAATTTAACAAGGGACTGCCATTCCCATCTCGTTTGCCACTCGATCCCCGATTCAGCATCTGAGCTATGATACAGCTTCTGCACCAGCCGGTTGCGCGAACAAACCACATCATCTCAATTTTATAGCGAAGCCCCGGAATTTGAAATGAGAATCTGTGACTGATATTCCATTTTGTGTAGGAATAGTCACAAAATCGCATCGGCGGGGCAGGACGGTAACAAGGAGATCGACAGTCTAGGTCGGCGGAGGCGACTTCGTCAGCCCCTGGTCGGGCGACCTTCCGACCAGAGGCTATCCTTGCGATGGCTTAGAATATTTCTGACTGCGTCTGCTAGTCGCCGGCTTTCCTCGCTGCCGTTTCGATCACATCAGCGACCTTTTCCGGTTGGGATGCGAAGACGGCGTGGCTTGCCTTTATTTCAGTCACGTCGCTTCCCGCACGTTTTGCCATGTCGCGTTCCAGCTCGGGGTTGATGGAGCGATCCTCGGTGGCGACGATCGACCAGCTTTTCTTCGACCGCCATGCAGGCTGAGTGATCTTCGCGGAGAATGCCTGCTTTGCGGCGAAGACCTGTGACTTTGCCATGAAATTGGCTTCGGCTTGCGGAAGGTCGGCTGCGAAATCCGCGGCGAAGGCGCCCGGATCGAGATAGAGATATTTGCCGTCCTTCGTTTCCTTTATATCCATGCTGCCGGCGGGCTTCGAGCTGGCGAGGCTTAGCAGGCTTTCGCCCTTGTCGGGCTGGAATGCCGCGACATAGACCAGGCCCGCGACCGCGGGATCGTTGCCGGCTTCGGTGATGACCATGCCGCCGTAGCTGTGTCCGACGAGCAGGACCGGTCCGTCCTGAAGGTCGAGAACCCGCTTGGTCGCCGCCACGTCGTCGTCGAGCGAGGAAATGGGCTGCTGGACGATGGTGACGTTGAAGCCGCGTTTCTCGAGAATGTCCGTCGCCTTGCGCCATCCCGAGCCGTCGGCCAGCGCGCCGTGGACGATCACGATGTTCTTGACCGCGGCAGCCTCTGCTGCGAACGCGATGGCGGTGGTGGCAAATGCAAGCGCTGCAGTGAAAAGAAGACGTCTGTACATGACTGTCACTCCTTTGGTCATTGTTGATGATCGGGATATCGATGCGTTTCAGGTTCAGCCGAATGTGAAGGCGTAAGCCTGCACGCCGGGATCGAGGAAGCGGATCTCGAAGTTGCGGGCGGCGACCGTGCCGGACTGGCGGACGAGTTGATAAAGCCTCGTCGCGGTCACGGTGCCATTGCCGTCGGCATCGATGTCGGAGCCGTGGTCGGGTCCTGGCGCCTTGCCGTCGATCTTCACCTGGAAGCGGATCGGCTTGTCGCCGGCGCCGGGACCAAGAACGAGATGCAGATCGCGGGCGCTGAAGCGATAAGTGATGCCGCCGCCCGGCTGATCAAGCGTCGCCTGATCCCGGCCGACGGTCCAGGTTCCAGACAGGCCCCAGCCATTGAGGCCGGGTTCGGCGATCGAATAGTTTTTCGCCGTGTCGGCCTGCAGCCCTTCCGGAGAGGCGAAGTTCGCCGCCTGTTGGTAGCCGAGATAGGTTTCGCCGGAGCGGATATTGCCGAGATCAGGACCTGCTTCCACGCCCTTGGCATCCGGCACGACCGGCGCACTTGCCGTCGTTTGGCTGCCGGCTTCGCGCAGCAGGTCCTGAATGGCCTTTTCGGTCCTGTTGTAATTGCCTTCGCCGAAATGGTGGTAGCGGATCTGGCCCTTGGCATCGATCAGATAGGCGGCAGGCCAGTAGCTGTTTTCGAAGGCGCGCCAGATGCCGTAATCATTGTCGATCGCAACGGGATAGCCGATCTGGAAGTCGCCGATCGCCTTCTTGACGTTGTCGATCTTCTTCTCGAAGGCAAATTCCGGGGCGTGGACGCCGATCACCACGAGACCCTGATCCGCATATTTTTCGGCCCAGGCCCTGACATAGGGGATGGTACGAATGCAGTTGATGCAGGAATAGGTCCAGAAGTCGACGAGCACGACCTTGCCTCGCAGCTGTTCCGTGGTGAGAGGCTCAGAGTTCAGCCATTCGACCGCGCCGGCGAGCGAAGGGGCGGGGCCTTCGACGGGCAAGTCGCTACGAAAGGGCTTCTTCACGCCGGCTGCGGCGATCATCACCTCGTTGCTCGCCAGCTCGGAAGATGCGCCGCTGAGCCGCTTTGCATGCAGCCTGTCGAGCACGGCCTGTTCCAGCGATGCGGTGCTGGCGTAGGACAGCCGGGCGAGCAGGCTGGTGTCGAGGCCGAGCGCGATGATTGCGACGCCCGCCAGCACGGCAGCGCCGAGCCCCTGACGAATCCTGTCGCCAACGCCGAGCGAACGCTTCATGGCGGTGAATATCCGGCCGCCGACAAGCAGCGCGACGGCAAGCGAACTTGCAGCACCAGCGGCATAAGCGATCAGCAGGAAGGTCGTCTGCAGATTGGCGCCCTGTAGTGCGGCTCCGGTCAGCACAAGGCCGAGAATCGGACCGGCGCAAGGCGCCCAGAGCAGTCCGGTGGCAACGCCGAGAAGAAGCGCGCTCTTGACTGTCGTGGTGCCGCGCCCGCCGCCGGTGGCGTTCACAAGATTGTTGCCAAGGTCGACGACTGGCCGGGCAAGCGTGCTTGCGAAACGCGGCGAAAGCAGACTGGCACCAAAGAGCGCAAGCAGGACAATGGCGGCAAGACGGCCATATTCGTTGGCGCGAATGGCCCAGCTACCGCCGACTGCGGCCAGTGTGGCGACCAGTGCAAAGGTGGCGGCCATGCCCGCCAGCATGGGCAGCGTGCTTCTGACGAAGGGCTGTCCGGCGCGGGCGAAGACAAAGGGGAGGATGGGCAGGATACACGGGCTGAGGATCGTCAGCGCGCCTCCGAGATAGGCAATGATCAGAAGTGTCATCATCGTTTCCTTTGAAACCGATTGATCGGGCTCTGGACGGCGATGGAGCCTGAACCAGCAACGGCGGGGATATGGCCGGGCGGACGTATCCCCGATGTGTCGGGTTTGGCGGGGAAATGTACCGAACTATTGCGATGAGGCGCTGACGATACAAAGCGATACAAACTACCGTCCCGGCGTGGGCCGCGGCGAAATGTCTGCTGCCGGTGCGATGCTTTGCTCGGTCGCCGCGATTGTATCAGAATGTATCCTCACGGCCGGAAGCTACATCCGTATTCAAAAACCGGAGACTTGCGACATATGGTCGATACAAGCGCCGCGTCATATCCGCACTGTGATCCATTCGACAGGAGAGACCAATGTCAGAGCAAATCAACCATCACCGCCGCCGTTTCTTCGGCATGACGGCAGTCGCCCTTGCGGCCGTCGAGTTCGGCGTGGCCGGCATGGCCGCCGCCCAGTCGCCCACGACGGCCGCATCGGTGCCAGCTATAAAGCCTGGGACCAACACGTCCTTTGAAGCGCTGAAACAGGTAAAGGCAGGCGTGCTCGATATCGGTTATGCCGAGGCGGGAAAGGCGGATGCCCCGGTCGTATTGCTGCTGCATGGCTGGCCCTATGACATCTATAGTTTCGTCGATGTCGCGCCGCTGCTTGCTTCGGCAGGTTACAGGGTGATCGTGCCTTATCTGCGCGGTTACGGGACGACCCGCTTCCTGGACGATCAGACGCCGCGCAATGGCCAGCCGTCAGCGCTCGCCGCTGATATGATCGCGCTGCTCGATGCGCTCGATATCGAGAAGGCCGTCATTGCCGGCTACGACTGGGGCGGGCGGACCGCCAATATCATGGCGGCGCTCTGGCCCGAGCGCTGCAAGGCGATGGTATCGGTGAGCGGCTACCTGATCGGCAGCCAGGAGGCCAACAAGAAACCGCTTCCGCCCAAAGCCGAACTTGCCTGGTGGTACCAGTTCTATTTTGCCACCGAACGCGGCCGTCTGGGATACGAGACCAACACCCATGATTTCGCAAAGCTCATCTGGCAGACGGCTTCGCCAAAGTGGAACTTCGACGATGCGACATTCGACAGATCGGCCGCCGCTTTCGCCAATCCTGACCACGCCGCGATCGTCATTCACAATTACCGCTGGCGCCTGGGGCTTGCCGAAGGCGAGGCCAAGTATGATGCCTACGAGACGACGCTTGCCACAACGCCCATCATTTCGGTGCCGACCATCACCATGGAGGGCGATGCAAACGGTGCGCCGCATCCGCAGCCTTCCGCTTATGCCGGAAAATTCTCCGGCAAATACGAGCATCGCACGATCGGCGGCGGCATTGGCCACAACCTGCCTCAGGAAGCGCCGCAGGCTTTTGCGCAGGCGGTCATAGACGTCGATCGTTTCTAGGTCGACGATGCCGGTTGCAGCGCCTCGTTGCTCTGGCCAGCGGAATATGCGTAGGTCGCGTCTGTCGCTTCGGTCAGGAACGAAGCGACCGGCGCGGCCGCTTCTATCGATAAGGAACAGGGAAATATGGATCATGTCGATCACATCCTGATCGTCGATGACGATCGCGAAATCCGCGAGCTGGTCTCGGGCTATCTGCAGAAGAACGGCCTGCGCACGAGCGTTGCCGCCGACGGACGGCAGATGCGCAGTTTTGTCGAAGCCAATGCGGTCGACCTGATCGTGCTCGACGTGATGATGCCCGGAGACGACGGGCTGGTGCTCTGCCGCGAACTGCGCGCCGGCCGGCACAAGACGATCCCGATCCTGATGCTGACGGCCCGCACCGACGAGATGGACAGGATCCTCGGGCTGGAAATGGGCGCCGACGACTATCTTCCCAAGCCCTTTGCTGCGCGTGAGCTTCTTGCCCGCATCAAGGCGGTGCTGCGGCGCACGCGGATGTTGCCGCCCAACCTTCAGATCAGCGAAGCCGGGCAATTGTTGACCTTCGGCGACTGGCGGCTCGATACGGTCGCCCGGCATCTTCTCGACAGGGAAGGGACCGCGATTGCGCTGAGCGGCGCCGAATACCGTCTGCTCCGCGTCTTCATCGACCATCCGCAGCGGGTGCTCAATCGCGACCAGCTTCTGAGCCTGACGCAGGGCCGCGACGCCGATCTCTTCGATCGCTCGATCGATCTTCTGGTCAGTCGCCTGCGTCAGCGGCTGGGCGACGATGCGCGCGAACCGACCTATATCAAGACGGTGCGCAGCGAAGGTTATGTGTTTTCGGTTCCAGTCGAAATATCGGAGCCGCGCCAATGAAGGCGGCAATCCCCTTACATTCGGGCCTGACGTGGCCGAGTACGTTGCGGTCGCGGATCTTCCTGATCCTGCTGATCGGACTGGCCTTAGCCTACGGTCTGTCCTTCAGTGTGCTCTATATGGAGCGGTACATGTCGGCCAAGGCGGTGATGCTCGGCACGCTGGAAAATGACGTCGCAACCTCGATTGCCGTTCTCGATCGGCTTCCGCCCGGTGAGCGTGGCGATCTGCTCGACCGGCTGAGCCGCGGCAACTATCGTTTCGTGCTCGGGCCCGGCCTTCCCGGCGTGCCTGACACGTCAAGCAAAGGCTCAGAAATCTCAGGAAAGATCGAGGAGGCTATCGGGCATCGCTTTCCGATCCGGATCGAACGGATTCCTGGCGATGTGAACCGATTGCAGGCGCATTTGACCCTGAGCGACGGAAGCCCTTTGACAATCGACGTCACACCGAAGGGCGTCATGCCGATCGCCGCTTGGCTGCCTTATGTCTTCGTCGTCCAGATGGTGCTGCTCATCCTCTGTACCTGGTTTGCGGTTCGCCAGGCGATCCGGCCGCTTGGCGAGCTTGCCGCCGCCGCCGATGCTCTCGATCCGAACAAGGACGGTCCGGCTTTGAGCGAGGTCGGGCCGAGCGAGGTCGCGCATGCGGCAAGGGCGTTCAACGCGATGCGGGAGAGGATTGCCCATTATCTCGAAGAGCGCGTCCAGATATTGGCGGCAATCTCGCATGACCTGCAGACGCCGATCACCCGCATGCGGCTGCGCGCCGACATGGCGGAGGAGTCACCGGAGAAGGACAAGTTGGTGCACGATCTCAGCGAAATCCAGCGCCTCGTCCAGGACGGCATAGCCTATGCGCGCAGTGCGCACGGCAGTGGGGAGAAAAATGCCCGCATTGACCTTGCCTCGTTCATCGACAGCATAGCCTACGACTACCAGGACATCGGAAAGGCGGTCACCGTCATCGGCCTGGTTCAGGGTGCCGCTTTCACCAAGCCGCATGCCCTTCGCCGCATCCTGTCGAACTTCATCGACAATGCGCTGAAGTTTGCCGGCTCCGCCGAGATCAGCGTCGAGCGCAGCCCAGAAAACGATATCATCATCACTGTCATGGACCGCGGGCCTGGAATTCCCGACGATATGCTCGAGGCTGCCATGCAGCCTTTCTTCCGGCTGGAGCAATCCCGCAACCGGGAAACCGGCGGCACCGGTCTCGGTCTTGCGATCGCCCAGCAGCTGACGGCCAAGATCGGTGGGTCGCTCCGGCTCTACAATCGCGCCGGCGGTGGGCTTGCCGCGGAAATCACTATCCGTTGACATCAGGGGCGCTGCAAAATTTCGAGACGTTTTGTATGCGAACATGTCCTCGATATCTGCTGCTACGCTTTGTGACATTTCGGGCATTTTTGGAAACATGGCGGATATATCCATCGGCCAAACCACACTCCGTCAACCCCGGTCGCGCAACGCGACCAGTCGCGCTGAGCGACCCAGTCGCCTTTAGCGACGCAACAAAGGAGTGTTCCATGATAAAGATCGACAAGGTTCTCTATACCGGCAAGACCCACACGACAGGCGGGCGCGACGGCGCTTCGCAAAGCGACGGCGGCGAATTGGACATCAAGCTTTCGCCTCCAGGCAGCAACCGTGCCGGCACCAATCCCGAACAGCTTTTCGCCGCCGGCTGGTCTGCCTGCTTCATCGGCGCGATCGGCATTGCTGCGGCTAAACAGAAGATCCGGCTTCCCGCAAATCTTGCCGTCGACACCGAGGTCGATCTCGGGGCGACCGACGGCGACTATTTCCTGCAGGCTCGCCTCAAGGTCAGCCTGCCAGGTATCGAAGCGGATCTGGCAAGGGCGCTTGTGGATGAAGCGCACCGCACCTGCCCCTATTCGAAAGCAACCCGCGGCAATATCAATGTCGAATTGAGCATTGCCTGACAGATGGGATCGATCGCCAAAAGGAAACATGACGAGGCCGATCGGGCCTCGTCGATGGAGGAACCAATGAGACTGATGATCATCTGCTTTCTGGGAGCGGCGATTTTCGCAGCGCCCTGCATCTACGATGTAAGTTCACAGGAGCCGTCGCCGCTTGCCGGCCTCGTGACGGCGGCATCCGCAGCTTCATCCTCAGGGGAGCGGCCGCCGCTCCAGCTGCTCTTTTAGATCACCAGGGAGAAAGACAGTGAAACTCTATCAGAACGAAATTTCCTCGGCGACATCTCGAGTCCGCATTGCACTCGCCCTGAAAGGCCTGACGGCCGAAGCGCTGCCGGTCACCATCCTCGGCGAAGATTCCGAGAGCCGACAGGCTGGATATCGCAGCGTCAATCCGCAGGGACTTGTGCCCGCCTTGTTGACGGATAGCGGCGTTCTCCTCACCCAGTCGCTGGCGATCGTCGAGTATCTCGATGAGCTGCAGCCTGAACCGCCGCTGCTGCCCGACACGGCGGAGGGCCGGGCGCAGGCACGGTCGATCGCGCTTGCGATCACAGCCGAGATCCATGCGCTGTTGCCGCCGCGGATCGGCCTGCATCTCAAAACAGCCTTCCAAGCCGACGCCGATGCCATCGCCGCCTGGAGCCGTCACTGGATCGGTGAGGGCATGGGTGCGGTCGAGACGATGATCGCCGGCCGCAGGCAAGGAGCTTTCGTTGTCGGAGGCCGCCCGAGTATTGCCGATATCTTCCTCTTCCCGCAGGCGATCAGCGCGAGGCGCTTGGGGTTCGATTTCACGCAATGGCCTAATATCGCGGAGATCGTCGCAAAGCTCGAGGCGATACCGGCTTTTCGCGAGAACGCGCCGACGCCAAGGAAATGATGCGATTGATGAAGAAGCGACCGCAAGCGACTGCGGCTGCATTTCTTCTGGTGTTCGAATGAGACGTCGCTACCCGTTTGGCCGCTTCTCAGCGATTGACCCTTGCCTGCAGATGGGCGGCGGTAACGATCACCCTCTACCTTGATCGTGGCGAGCGCGCTTTCGATACTGGCGAGATCCTCGGCCGTCAGTTCCACCTCAGCGGCCTGGATGTTCTCCTCGAGGCGATGCAGCTTGGTGGTGCCGGGGATCGGCACGATCCAGCGCTTCTGCGCCAGCAGCCATGCGAGAGCCACCTGGGCAGAGGTTGCCTTCTTGCGCGTGGCAATCTCCGCGAGGAGATCGACGAGTACCTGGTTGGCCTTTCGCGCCTCCTGAGAAAAGCGCGGCACGATGTTGCGAAAGTCTTTGCTGTCGAAGGTGGTCGTCTCGCTGATCGCGCCGGTGAGGAAGCCCTTGCCAAGCGGGCTGAAGGGCACGAAACCGATGCCGAGTTCTTCGAGCGTCGGCAGGATTTCCTGCTCGGGTTCGCGCCACCACAGCGAATATTCGCTCTGGAGTGCCGCCACCGGCTGGACGGTATGGGCGCGGCGGATCGTCTGGGCGCCCGCTTCCGAGAGGCCTAAATGCCTGACTTTGCCTTCCGCGATCAGTGCCTTGACCGTTCCGGCGACATCCTCGATCGGAACATCGGTGTCGACGCGGTGCTGGTAGAAGAGATCGATGACATCGGTCTTCAAACGCTTCAGCGCCTGGTCGGCCACCGCGCGGATCTGTTCCGGCCGGCTGTTCATGCCGCTCTGGCCGCCATTGGCATCGAAGTTGAAACCGATTTTCGTGGCGATCACCACCTCTTCGCGGAAGGGGGCGAGGGCCTCTCCCAGAAGCTCTTCGTTCTTATAGGGGCCGTAGGCCTCGGCCGTGTCGAAGAAGGTCACGCCGCGTTCAAATGCCCGCCGGATCAGCGCGATGGCCTCCGAAATGTCCGTCGCCGGTCCATAGCCATAGCTCAGCCCCATGCAGCCGAGACCGATGGCTGAGACTTGAAGTCCGCTCTTTCCAAGTTCACGCTTCCGCATAGACGTTTCCTTTTCTAACCTTGGTATTGCGTATCGGTGACATGCTCCATCCAGTCGACGACCTTGCCATCGAGCTGTTCCTGGATGGCGATATGGGTCATTGCCGTCGTCGGCGATGCGCCGTGCCAATGGCGTTCAGCCGGAGCGAACGAGACGACGTCGCCGGCGCGGATTTTCTCGACGGGACCGCCTTCGCGCTGCACGCGACCGCAACCCGATGTGACGATCAGCGTCTGGCCGAGCGGATGGGTGTGCCAGGCGGTGCGGGCTCCGGGCTCGAAGGTAACGCTGGCGCCAGCCGCTCGTGCGGGGTTGGTAGCGGCAAACAGCGGGTCGACACGCACGCTGCCGGTAAACCAATCGGCCGGTCCTTTGGCCGAAGGCTGCGAACCACTTCGCTTGATCTCCATTTTTATCTTCCTTCCAATGTCGGGGTGGCCCGGTCAGTCCAGCCGGGCGCGTCCGCCTGGGCGGGACAGGTCCGCCTGGGCAGGACAGGTCCGCCTGAGATGACAGGATATTTAGCGCGTGCGCTTGGCCGCGATTAGTTGGTATAAACGGCAAGAACCCATGAGAAAGTTTCATAAATGCCGCGCCCCGTCGTCAATGACCTCATCGCCTTCCTCGCCGTCGCGCGCGCTCAAAGCTTCACCAAAGCGGCGGGCAAGCTCGGTGTCTCACAATCGGCGCTGAGCCACACCATCCGAGGGCTCGAGGAGCGGCTTGGACTGCGATTGCTGACACGCACGACGCGCAGCGTCTCGCCGACGGAGGCCGGCGAACGTCTGCTCGTCTCCATCGGGCCGCGGCTCGACGAGATCGAGAGCGAACTGGCTGCCTTAAGCGCATTCCGGGAGAAGCCGGCAGGCACTGTCCGCATCAATGCCGGCGAGCATGCGGCCGATGCCGTCCTCTGGCCCGCCTTGGAACAGCTCTTGCCCCATTATCCTGATGTCAATGTCGAGATCATCGTCGACTACGGTCTGACTGACATCGTCGCCGAGCGTTACGATGCGGGGGTGCGGCTTGGAGAACAGGTGGCGAAAGACATGATCGCGGTGCGCATCGGCCCCGACATGCGCATGGCCGTGGTCGGCGCTCCCACCTATTTCGACAGCAAGCCGACGCCGCTAACGCCGCAGGATCTAACCGACCACAGTTGCATCAATCTGCGCCTGCCGACTTATGGCAGCGTTTATGCATGGGAGTTCGAAAAGAACGGGCACGAGCTCAGGGTTCGCGTCGAAGGACAGTTGGTCTTCAACAATATCGCGCTCCGGCTGAACGCAGTGTTGGCGGGCATGGGTCTCGCCTACATGCCGGAGGACTTGGTCGAGGCACATCTTGCCAACGGGCGGCTGGTGCGAGTCCTCGAAGATTGGTGCCCACCATTTTCCGGCTACCATCTCTACTACCCGAGCCGCCGGCATACGTCGCCGGCATTCGCCCTCGTCGTCGATGCGCTTCGCCATCGGAGTTAAATCGCCGACCCCTCGGATCAGCACATTGGGACCATACGCGCTTGACCATTTGACATTCCTTCGACCGCCACTAATTCACAGTATAAACTGAAGGAAACAATGAATGAATACTGCTGTGCCTGCCATGAAAGCGCGGACCGGAGTGTCCGGTTTGGACACAATTCTGGCAGGGGGCCTTTCGCCAGGGCACGTGTTTCTCCTGGAGGGAAATCCGGGGGCGGGCAAGACAACGATTGCCCTGCAGTTCCTGATCGAAGGTGCGCGGCTCGGCGAGCAGGGGCTCTACATCACCCTTTCGGAAACCGAGAGTGAACTCCGTGCCGGTGCCGCATCGCACGGCATGGTGATCGACGGCAATATCGAGGTCTTCGAGGTCGTGCCTCCGGAAAGCCTGCTGGATGCCGACCAGCAGCAGAGCCTGCTCTATTCATCAGATCTGGAACTCGGAGAGACGACAAAGGAGATCTTTGCCGCTTTCGAGCGGATTAAGCCAAGTCGCGTGGTTCTCGACAGCCTGTCGGAGATAAGGCTTCTAGCTCAAAGCTCGCTGCGCTACCGCCGCCAGATCCTTGCGCTCAAACACTATTTTGCCCGGCAGGGGGCGACAGTCCTTTTGCTCGATGATCTGACGTCCGACGTGCTTGATAAAACGGTGCATAGCGTCGTGCACGGGGTCATCCATCTCGAGGAGATGGCGCCGAGCTACGGCGCTGAGCGCCGGCGGCTCAGGATCACAAAGTACCGTGGGCAAGCCTTCCGGGGCGGTTTCCACGATTTCACCATTCAAACCGGCGGCGTCATTGTTTTTCCACGTCTCGTCGCCGCCGAACATCGGTCGAGTTACGTCCGCGACGAGTTATCCTCAAATATTCCGGAACTGGACCTCCTATTGGGCGGGGGGGTGGAGAGAGGTTCCAGTACGCTTATCCTCGGTCCATCCGGTACCGGCAAGAGTACATTCTCGTTTCAATTCCTGGTCGCGGCGGTTGCGCGTGGCGAGAGAGCGGCGGCCTTCATCTTCGACGAAGAGCTTGGCCTGCTTTTTACGCGGCTCAAGGCGCTCGGAATCGATCTCGAGACGCTCAGGAGCAGCGGTCTAATTCACATCGAACAGCTCGACGCGGCTGAACTGTCACCAGGTGAATTCGCGCATCGCGTGCGCGAATGCGTGGACAAGTCGCACGCCAAGACTGTCATCATCGATAGCATCAACGGCTATCAAGCGTCTATGCCCGATGAAAATTCGCTGATCCTTCACATGCATGAGTTGCTTCAATATTTGAACAGGCAAGGCGCCAATACCTTCCTTACCGTTGCACAGCATGGGCTTGTCGGCGACATGAAGGCGCCTGTCGACGTGACCTACCTCGCGGACACAGTCATACTGCTGCGCTACTTCGAGGCTGCGGGAAGGGTGCGGCGAGCGGTCTCCGTGATCAAGAAAAGAACTGGGCTGCATGAGGATACAATCCGAGAGTATCGTATCGACAGTTCCGGGCTGACGTTCGGGGATCCTCTAGTCGGGTTCCAAGGTGTGCTTCGCGGCGTTCCCGAATTTGTCACCGGCGCAGAGCCGCTCCTGTCGACTGATGGCGGGGATCGCGGCAATTCCTAATTCCGGCAAACCGAAAGCATTGATCTATACTCCCGCCGGACGCGATGCCCAGGTGGCGGTATCGCTAATCGACGAAGCCGGCCTATCATCGATTACGGCTGCCGACCTGAATGTCTTTGCCTCTTTACTGAACGATGAGATCGCGCTTGGCGTGCTGACCGAAGAGGCCGTTCGCTGGAGCGATTTGAAGCCGATTGCTGCCTGGGTCTCCGCCCAGCCAAGCTGGTCCGATCTACCGTTCATCGTGCTCACCACGCGCGGCGGCGGGCCTGAACGAAATCCGGCCGCTGCCAGGCTTTCCGAGGTTCTGGGCAACGTCACTTTCCTGGAAAGGCCGTTCCATGCGACCTCCTTCATCAGTATTGCGCGGACCGCGTTAAAAGGGCGCCTGCGCCAATATGAGGCTCAAGCTCAGCTCGAGGCTTTGGGCGAGGGCGAGCGACGGTTGCAGACGGCGCTTGCAGCCGGTCGTCTTGGGGCGTGGGAGCTGGAGCTATCCTCGATGGCCCTGTCTGCCTCGGCCACCTGCAAGGCAGTCTTCGGCCGAAAGCCGGACGATGATGTCACACGCGACGATCTGATCGCAAGCATCCATCCCGACGACCGGGATCTTGTGCTGGCACGCCTGCGCGAGACGATCGATACCGGACGCGACTATTCGATCGAGCACAGGACAATCTGGCCGGATGGTTCACTCCATTGGACGGAGGTCCATGCGCAGCTTTATTCCGACAGATATGGTTCCGCCAGGAAACTCGTCGGGGTCTGTTCCGATACCACCGCCCGCAAGACCATCGAGGAAAATCTGAGACGCCTCAATGAAAACCTCGAAGAGCGTGTGCGGGAACGGACGAGGGAGGTCAACGCCGCTCACCAGACGCTGCTGGAAGAAGTCGCCCAGCGTGAAAAAGCCGAGGAGCAGCTACGCCAATCGCAGAAGATGGAGGCAATCGGCCAGTTGACCGGCGGCGTCGCCCACGATTTCAACAATTTGCTGATGGTCGTTCTTGGAAATCTTGAATTGCTCGGCAAGCACGTTGCCGGAGATGCCAAGGCGACGCGTCTGGTCGACGGGGCGATTCAGGGTGCGCAGCGAGGGGCGGCCTTGACGCAGCGGCTGCTGGCTTTCGCCAGACAGCAGGATCTGCAGGTCAAGCCCGTCGATCTGACCGAGCTGGTCTCCGGCATGAAAGATCTGCTGCGGCGCTCGGTCGGATCCTCGATCGGCATCGAAACCAATCTGCCGACAAGCCTGCCGCCGGCCCTGGTTGATGCGAACCAGCTCGAATTGGCGCTGCTCAACCTTGCAGTCAATGCCCGCGATGCTATGCCGGACGGAGGCGCGCTGTCCATCTCGCTACGCGAGGAAAATGTTGCCGGCGATAAGGGTGGTCTCGGCGAAGGGCCTTATCTTGTCTTGGCGGTGGCCGACTGCGGCACCGGCATGGACGCGGAGACCCTGAAGAAGGCAGTCGATCCGTTTTTCTCGACCAAGGAACTCGGAAAGGGCACGGGCCTAGGCTTGTCGATGATCCATGGACTTGCCGTTCAGCTCAATGGCGCACTTCGTCTGACAAGCGAGCTTGGGGTGGGGACGACCGCGGAATTGTGGCTTCCGGCGACGGCCTGGCGAACCGAGGTGCCGGCCGAGTCGGAGGTGGTTGTTGAGCAAGCCGCATCCAAACTGAAGATCCTCCTGGTCGATGACGACGCCTTGATCGCCATGAGTTCGGTCGACATGCTTGAAGATCTCGGCCACGAGGTCGTCGAAGCAAACTCCGGCTCGCAGGCGCTGGAACTGATCAGTAGCGGTCAGCATTTCGACCTTGTCATCACCGACTATTCAATGCCCGGTATGACTGGAGCACAGCTTGCCCAGGCCGCGCGGGATATTTATCCGGCATTGCCGATCGTGCTGGCGACAGGTTACGCCGATCTTCCTGCCGGGACCGATATCGATCTTCCGAGATTGGCAAAGCCCTATGATCAGGCTCAGCTCGCCAAGGAAATCGCCAAAGCAATGGCAAGCGAAACGGCTCCGCTTCTTAGATCCGGCGGCGACGCAGGTGGTTCAAAGCCTCGGCTGTTCAAGGCCGACGATGTCAGCGATGAAATCGGCGATGGCGCCTGTGTCGTCTAGATCGAAGACCGGCAGGGCCGTATCCGTGACGGCATGATCGGCGGCGATAGCGCAGATATGGGGATCGCTCGGCGCCAATGGTTCACGATTTGCAGCTTCCAGGCGGCGGGCCTCGATCTTCGGGATCGGCTCGCGCTTGTAACCTTCGATCAGCACGAGGTCGCAGGGGGCGAGGCGGGCGAGGATCTCCTCGAACTCAGGTTCCGGCGCACCGCGCAGCTCGTGCATGATGGCGTAGCGGGTGCCAGAGACGATGGTGACCTCGTGGGCGCCGGCCTGGCGGTGGCGGTAGCTGTCGGCCCCGACCTTGTCGATGTCGAAATCATGATGGGCATGCTTGATCGTCGAGATCCTATAGCCGCGGCGGGTGAACTCCGTCACCAGTCGGACGGCGAGCCCCGTCTTGCCTGAGTTCTTCCAGCCGGCGATGCCGAAGATTTTCGGTGCGGTCATGCGCGGAGGGCCTCCAGCCAGCGTTCCGCCTCGACGAGATCATCAGGCGTGTTGATGTTGAAGAAGGGATCGAGCAGGCTGGCGCGGGTCGGATGCAGCGGGAACGCCACTTCCGTAACGTCATGCCTTAACAGGAAGTCGCGTACGCGGCGCTTCTCGTCGGCGGCGATCCAGGCTTCGAGATCGGCGGCCAGCGTCACTGGCCAGAGCCCGAAGACGGGATGGCTGCGGCCCTCGGAGGCGGCAATGGCGATCTGCGACGAGTGCTCGATCGCCGCCGCCAGCCGGGCGACGAGATCGGCCGGGAAGAACGGGCAATCCACCGAGACCGTGACGACGTGGGTGATTGAGGGAAGGCCGGCAGCATAAACCATAGCCGCATGGATGCCGGCCATTGGTCCGGCCTTGCCGGGAAAACGGTCGGGAACGACAGGCACGTCCTCGGGGGCGGTTTCGGCATTGACGGCAACGAGCAAGGCCTGTTGCGAGAGGCGGGTCAGCACATGGTGGAGCAGGTTCTCGGCCCCGAGCATTACGCCCGCCTTGTCGCGGCCCATGCGCTGCGAACGTCCGCCGGCCAGCACGACGCCCGCTATATGAGATTTATCCAACGAGAATTCAGCCATCATCCTTCCTCAGCCATCATCTTGCTTCAGACGGGCGCGCGCGGAGCAGATTTCTGCGCGATCGGCGACACACGGCGCTTGGCCTCACGATAGAACGTATAGAGGCCGGAGGCGATGACGATCGCAGCCCCGACGAGCGTCCAGCTGTCAGGCACTTCGGCGAAGAAGAGGAAGCCGAGCAGAGAGGAGAAGATCAGGCTGGTATAGCGGAACGGCGCGACGAAAGAAATTTCGCCGGTGCGCATGGCGAGGATGACCGACTGGTAGCCGACGAGCACCAGCACCGATGCGAACACGAGATGCCCAAGCGCGTTAGCGCTGACCGGCTGCCAGCCGCCGAGCACCGGGATGAGGAGCGCGCCGAAGAAGGAGGCTGATATGGCGGTGATGACGGTTATCATCAGCGAGGGAATCTCGGGACTGATGCTCCGGGTGGCGAGATCGCGGCCAGCCGTCGTCAGCACCGCGGCAACGCAGAGGAGGGCGGCGGCGGTGAATCCCTCAGGGCCGGGGCGGATGATGATCATCACGCCGACGAGGCCGACGAGGATCGCCGACCAGCGCCGCCAACCAACCGGCTCGCCAAAGAAGAGCGCCGCACCGAAGGTGACGACCAACGGCAGCGACTGCAGGATCGCCGAGGCATTGGCGATCGGCATCATGCCGAGCGCGGTGATATAGGTGACGGCGGCGAGCGCCTCGCAGATGATCCTGAAGATGATCATCGGCTCCAGCACGATGCGCCAGGAACGCAGCGCGCCCATTCTCCAGGCGATCAGATAGACGAGCAGGCTGGTGAAGAGGCCGCGGAGGAACATGATCTCGCCGGCGTTCATATAGGCGATCACCGATTTGGACAGAGCGTCGCTTGCGGAAAAGCCGGCCATCGCCAAGCTCATATAGATTGCGCCCTCAGTATTGCGTGACCGCGGCATGAAGAGATTCCCGTTACCTGTGCGCTCCTTTTAGTCGCGAAGATGCATGAAGGGAATCGGATGAATGTCACACAAAGCATAAATCGATGATGCGGTGCACAATGGCGTCTACGTCAACGCAGGCGTGTGCGTGGAGGTCGCCGCAAACCGCCATTTACATGGTTTAATACCGATCCTTCCGACGCGGCGATCAAGGTTCGAACCTGACCCGGTGGCGCGTCGCTGTGACCGAAATCAGCGGCCATAGGCGGGTTTTTCCTTTCCCGCGCGGGAAACGGGTGGCTGCATCGCCTGATGTTTGAGATCTCAGATGCCGCAACAACGCAGGAGAAACCGATATGACTCTTCTGAACGACAAGATCGCCATCATCACCGGCGCAAGCTCCGGCATCGGCCGCGCGGCGGCGAAACTTTTTGCGCGGGAAGGCGCCAAGCTCGTGGTCAACGGCCGGCGGCAGGACGCGCTGGAGGTCGTCGTAGCCGAAATCGAGGCGGAGGGCGGTCAGGCCATCGCCATATCAGGCGATGTCAGGGACGAGGCGTTGCAGGCAAGCCTCGTGGAAACCGCTGTTTCGCGCTTCGGCGGGCTCGATATCGCCTTCAACAATGCCGGCATCATCGGCGACATGGCGCCTGTGGCTGGACTGGCGCTGGAAGGTTGGCGCGAGACGATCGAGACCAATCTTACCGCCGCCTTTCTCGGCGCTAAGCACCAGTCGGCGGCGATCGGAAACCGCGGCGGATCGCTGATCTTCACCTCGACTTTCGTCGGCCACACCGCCGGCATGCCTGGTATGGCCGCTTATGCGGCGAGCAAGGCGGGGCTGATCGGTTTCGTGCAGGTGCTCGCCGCTGAACTCGGGAGGCAGAACATCCGCGTCAACGCCCTACTTCCCGGCGGCACCGACACACCCGCCAGCATCACCAACGCGCCGGACGCCACGCCAGAAGTCCTTGCCTTCGTCGAGGGACTGCATGCGCTGAAACGCATGGCCCAACCCGAAGAGATCGCCAATGCGGCGCTTTTCCTCGCCTCCGACATGTCGAGCTTCGTGACCGGCACGGCGATGCTGGCTGACGGGGGCGTTTCGATCAGCCGGACTTAAGGCGGACAAGCGAAGGTGCCGTCAGGGTCATCACTGCGGCATGTTCTTTGTTGCGGCGGGCTATGCCGCCGCAACAAAGGCATCGATCAGGCGACCTCGCGTACGTCTTTTGCCGCCTGGCGTTCGAGATAGGCGACCAGATCCTCGATGGTGACGAGGAGGAGGTTGTGGCGTTTGGCAAAAAGGGTGAGTTCGGGCAGGCGCGACATGGTTCCGTCGTCATTGGCGACTTCGCAGATGACGCCGGCCGGGGTCCTTCCGGCGAGGCGGGCGAGATCGACGGCGGCTTCGGTGTGGCCGGGGCGACCGAGCACGCCGCGGGGGTTGGCGCGCAGCGGAAAGATGTGGCCGGGGCGGGCGAATTCGTCAGGCTTTGTGCGATCGTCGACGAGGGCGCTGATGGTCGCGGCGCGGTCCGCCGCAGAGATGCCCGTCGTCGTGCCCTTGAGATAATCGACCGAGACCGTGAAGGCGGTTTTGTGCGATTCCGTATTGTTGGGCACCATCAGCGGAATATCGAGCGCATCGAGGCGCTCGCCTTCCATGGCGATGCAGACGAGGCCACGGGCGTGGGTCATCATGAAGGCGATTGTTTCCGGGGTGACGGCATCGGCCGCGACCACGATATCGCCTTCGTTTTCCCGGTTCTGGTCATCGACGACGACGACCATCTTGCCGCTGGCAATGGCTGATATGGCATCTTCAATTGTTGCGATAGTCATGCTGTCTGGCCTTTCAAGGGTTATGTCAGCGGACTGACATGGTCTGCTCGGCTCAATCCGTGAGCGAGCCTTCTGCCCTTGGGCGAACAAACGTCGGCCGACTCCGGGATGGAGTGCGACTGCCCGTGTTGTCCTCTTCCATCCGGACTATACCGTCGGCTCCGGCATTCACCGGATCTGCTGACCTTCCGACAGGAGGTGCCGGAAGCGCTCGCGGGCTCCAGGATTGCTCCTGATACCGCCGGTGGGGAATTACACCCCGCCCTGAGAACATTTCAAAGATAGGATCAAAAACAGGCGGATGGCAAGGTCACACGACCGGGCAAAAATGCAAAGCTGCCCTAACGCCGATGGACACACTGTTCACAGGAGGCGACGACCGTGTCGCCCCAGTGCATCGTTGGTGGTTTGATCTTTGTCCCAAAACCGCTGCACACTTTTGGGCGAAATGTATCAGGACATGATCAGGCCGCCGTCGACATTGATCGTCTGGCCGGTGATATAGGCGGCATCCTCGCTGGCGAGGAAGGTCACCAGGCCGGCGACGTCTTCGCCGGAGCCGGCCCGTTTCATCGGGATGCCCTCGACCCATTCCTTCATCAACTCGCCGGGGGCGTAGTTGCCGAGCAGCTTGCCCCAGGCCTGGTCGTTATAGGCCCACATGTCGGTCTCGATGATGCCGGGGCAGAAGGCGTTGACGGTGATCTTCTCAGTCGCGACTTCCTTGGCCAGGCTCTGGGTGATGCCGACGACGCCCATTTTCGAGGCGGCATAATGCGGCGTGTAGATAAAGCCGTCACGGGCCTGGCCGGAAGCGGTGTTGATGATGCGGCCGCCGCGCTTGTGCTTGCGCATTCTCGATATCGCCTCCTGGGCGCAGAGGAAGACGCCCTTGGTGTTGACGGCCATGACCTTGTCCCACTCGTTTTCGGTCAGGTCCTCGACGCGGGCAATGGTGATGACGCCGGCGTTCTGGATCGAGACGTCGACCGAGCCGAATTCCTTCTCGGCGGCATCATAGAGGGCGGTGACGCTCGCCTTGTCGGTGACGTCGCCGATGAAGGAGATCGCCTTGCCGCCTTCGGCCCGGATCTGTTCGGCAACGCCGTGAACCAGCTCCTCGTTGGCCGAGACGACGAGATTGGCGCCTTCTTTCGCAAAGCGTTTGGCGATCGCCGCTCCGATGCCGCGGCTACCCCCGGTAATGACGACGGTCTTCTGCTCAAAGCGTTTCATGCTCTTTCCTTGTCCATCGATAAACAGCAAATCTGGATGCGAACTACCATGCGATCATCATTGGGAAGCTCAACTGGTTGTCGTGAATTCAGGCAGTCCTAAGCGCTGATGACGACGCCTGAGCTCTCCGTCCGTTCAATCAGCGCGAAGGGCGGGCAGACGACGATATCGCACGCCGTCGTGCCCGTTATTCCCTTCAGCGCCTCGATCTCAGCTAGGGAGGAAGCGAGATCGGTCACTTTCCCGCGGCGGCAATGAGCTTTCCCATCACCAGCAGCAGAAACCGCCGTCAACGAGAAGATCGACGCCGGTCACGAAACTCGCTGCATTCGACAGCAGGAACACCGCCGGACCTACCATCTCGTCCACCGCTGCCATGCGCTGCATCGGCGTCTGCTCTTCGAAGAGTTTGGTCTGGTGGACCATCTCCGGACGGGTGTTCATGGGCGTTGCCGTGTATCCGGGGGAGATGGTGTTGACGCGAATGCCGCGGTCGACCCATTCCATGGCCATAGACTTCGACATATGGATCACGCCCGCCTTGGAGGCGTTATAGTGCGCTTGGCTCAGCCCCCGGTTCACGATCACGCCGGACATGGAGGCGATATTGACGATGGAGCCGCGCCCATTTTTCAGCATGGCGCGAGCCTCTGCCTGGCAGGAAAGAAAGACGCCTTTGAGGTTGATATCCATCAACGTCTGATATTGGTCCTCCTCCATTTCTTCCGCTGCGTTCGCGTTCGCGATGCCCGCCGCGTTGACTGCAAGTGTCAATGGGCCGAGGTCTGCCTCAGTACGTGCTATTGCCTCTCCAAGGGAAGACTTGCTCGTGACATCCGCCGCGATCTGGATCGAGCGGCGGCCGGCGGCGCGAATATGTTCAGCCGTCTTGGCCAGTCCGTCGTCGGTTCGGCGGTCGAGCAGCGCCACGTCGGCGCCGCATTGCGCAAGGCCGATGGCAATGCGCTGACCAATACCGCTGCCGGCTCCGGTAACGATGGCAACCTGGCCGCTGAGATCGAAAAGCTTCGGGGCGTTCAGAGTGATGTCGGACACCGCTCTTCCTTTCTCTGTCTGTTTAGATGGTAGCTAGCTCCATGACCGCAACGTCATTTGCCTGGTCACGATTGAGAATCCCCGCCTGCTTGCCTTGCGCAAGCACGAGAATGCGATTGGAGACTCCGAGAACTTCTTCGAGGTCCGAGCTTACGACGATGACCGCGACGCCCTGTTTGGCAAGATTGACGATGATGTCGTAGATGCCCGCTCTGGCGCCGACGTCGATGCCTCTCGTAGGCTCGTCGAGCACGACGACCTTGGGATCGCGCATGAGCCACTTCGCGATCACGACCTTCTGCTGGTTGCCGCCGGATAGGTCCGAGGCGTGCTGTTCAGCACGGCCCTTTACCCCGAACTTGGCAACTGCTTTTTCTGCAAAGGAGCGCTTGACGCGCGGCGTGATCCAACCGCCGCCGAGTTTGTCAAGATTGGCATAGATAATGTTCTCGCTGATCCGGTGCCCGACGATCAGGCCTTGCTCCTTGCGGTCTTCCGGAACCATCACGATACCCTTGGCGATTGCGTCCGCCGGATCGCGCAGCCTGAGTTCCTCGCCTTCCAGCTTGATCGAACCAGCACTGATTGGGTCTGCTCCCGAAATCGCACGCACCAGTTCGGTGCGGCCGGCGCCGACCAATCCGGCGATCCCCAGAATTTCCCCGGCCCGGACCTCGAAGGTAACGTCACGGAACGAGTTGTCCGGCGAGCTCAGCCCGGACACCTGGAGTACGGGACGATCTGTCGGAACCGGCAGGGTAGGGAACAAGCGGTCAAGCGGGCGCCCGACCATGCTCTCGACAATCGTTCGCACCGGGGTCGCGCTGTCTGAGAATTCCTGCACGCGCTCGCCATCGCGAAGAACGACGATCCGGTCGGTTATTCGCTTGATCTCTTCCATGCGGTGGGAAATGTAAACGATGCCGACACCTTGTGAGCGAAGCTTCCGAACCTGTTCGAAGAGAGCTTCCGTCTCCGCGCCGCCAAGGGCGGCTGTCGGCTCATCGAGAATCAGGAGCTTTGCGTTGAGAGCCAGCGCCTTGGCGATCTCGATAAGTTGCTGATTTGCCGTGGAAAGGCCGGCGACCGTCCGCGTTGCGGGTATGTGAAGGTTCAAGCGAGCGAGCTGGTCCTGGGCCCGGCGAACCATCTGAGCGCGGTCGACGACGCCGTTCTTCATCGGCCAACGTCCGATGAACACGTTTTCCGCGATCGACAGCTGCGGCAGAAGCTGCAGCTCTTGGTGGATCAGGACAACGCCCTTATCGATCGCTTCCCTTGGTGTGGCCGGGGCATAAGGCTGCCCCAGCCACGTCATTGATCCTTCGGATGGTGTGCGGGACCCGGCGATGATGCCCGATAGCGTTGACTTGCCTGCTCCGTTTTCACCGAGAAGTGCAACTACCTCGCCCGGATAGACGTCCAAGCTGACATTCTTCAGAACCTGGAGCGGCCCATACCATTTGGATATGCCCCTCAGGGAAAGAACTGGATCAGTCACGGCACACCTCCTCTAGAATCGACTTCATTACGGATGGTTGGCGATGAAGCCTGCGACGTTTTCCTTGGTTGTCAGCGTGGCATCCAGGAGTTGGACCGGCGGCACTTTCTCCCCGGCAACAAGCTTGGCGGCGTTTTCAACCGCGTCGCGGCCCATCTTCTGCGTCTGCTGTGTCGCCGTTACGTTGAAGACGCCCTTGCTCAGCGCTTCGAGAGCTGCGGTGTCGCCATCGAAGCCGCCAACCACGATCTTCTGCGACGGATTGGCGACCTTGATCGCCTGCGCGGCGCCGAGGGCGAGGCCGTCGGCCTGGGCGAACACGATCGAAACGTCCGGATTTGCCTGCAGCATATTCTGCATGATCTGGAAGCCTTCGTCCTGGCTCCAGATGTTTGAGAATTGCTCGGCGACAACCTTGATGTCCGGATATGCCTTGAGAGATTCAGCGCAGCCCTTCGAACGATCGACTTCCGGCGTTGTGCCTTTCTGGCCGTGGATGATGACCATCTTCCCCTTGCCGCCGGCTTCCTTCAGGATGTAGTCGCATACGGCCTTGGCAGACGCGACGGAATCCGTTGCAAGGAAGGTATCGCCGGGTGCTCCCTCGGCGTTGCGGTCAACGTTCACGACCGGGATACCAGCGCTCTTCGCGAGCTTGACCGGAACGGTCGCAGCCGCCGCGCCGGCCGGAATGTAGATCAGCGCGTCGATTTTCTGGGTTAGAAGATCCTGGATCTGGTTGACCTGTGTCGGCCCGTCGCCCTTTGCGTCGACCGTGATGACTTCGATGCCGCGCTTTTTGGCTTCGGCTTCGACGGATTGTTTGATCTGGTTGAAGAAGTTTGCCTGAAGGTTGGCAACGGCCAGGCCGAGCTTCTTCAATTCCGCCGCATGTACGGGGCCAAGCATGAGACCGAGCAGGGCAGCAGACGCGAGCATGGTGCGCGCAATTTTCATTGTATTTCCTCCGTTGTTTGATGGAACCCTCGGGTATGTCCTCCCCCTCGGGGTATTGATCCGCCCCAAACCCGTGGAGCGGAATTCCTGGTCCGCCAACGCGGCGGACCTCGTTCGTTAGGCGCGACGCCGACGAATAGTCTCCGCGCCGACCGCGAGCACGATGACGATGCCGATGATCACTTGCTGCAGGAACGGTGAGACGTTGAGAAGATTGAGCCCGTTGCGAAGGACGCCGATGATAAGAACACCGATCAGCGTTCCACCGATGCCGCCCGCGCCGCCGGAGAGCGAAGTCCCGCCGATGACGACCGCGGCAATGGTGTCCAATTCATAGCCCAGACCACTGGACGGCTGGACGGAATCGAGCCTGGCGGCGAGCACGATGCCGGCGAGCCCCGCAAGGACGGCACTCACGATATAGACGGCTATCGTCACGAGCGGGACGTTGATACCGGCCAGGCGTGCGACTTCCGGATTTCCTCCCACCGCGTAGAGCATGCGACCTTCGGACCGGAAGTGCAGGAAAAGCCACGCGGCAAGAACAACCGCAAGCATGAGAAACACAGTGGCTGTCAACACGCCGAAATGGCGATCGATTGCCAGCATCATGAACCAGTCGGGGAATCCGACGATCTGCTGGCCGTCCGTGATCATATTTGCGACGCCGCGAGCCGCAGACATCATCGCAAGAGTGGCAATAAACGCTGGAACCCTGAACTGCGTCACCAGAAGTCCGACGATCAGGCCCGAAATGCCCGATGCGACCAGAGCAAAAACGACCCCGACCGGCAGCGGTAGGCCGGCGACATTCGCAGTCCAGCCCATCACCATCATCGCAAGAGCGAGCGCCGACCCGACGGAAAGATCGATGCCGCCGATCAGAATGACAAAGGTCATTCCGACGGCCATGATGCCGAGGACAGTGATCTGATCGAGGATGTTGAGACCGTTCCGAACCGAAAGAAACGTGTCGGTGCTGAGGCTCAGAAAGACGCAAAGCGCGAGCAGCCCCACGAGCGGGCCGGTGGCGCCCTTGAGTTTGCTCAACCAGGCCCCGGACGAAAGCCCGTGTTCATTGATATCGAGCGCCACCATTGTTCCTCCCTATGCCTAGGCTAATAGCTAATTCACTCTACGAATAAATATTCACTGATGCTGGAAAATGCATTAACAAGTTGCTTTCCGGCTGTCAACAGGATTTCTAGACTTGCAACTGTCGGTGTTCCACTTAAAGGGCTTGACTAATCGGTGACTTGTGCAAAAATATTGACGACTGAATATTTATGCATGAGAGGAATCCATGAATACGACAGAACTCGAGCGGGTCGCTCGCGAGATCCGATTGCGCGATCTCCAGGCGGTCTTTGAAGCGGGCGCCGGCCATATTGGCGGAGAGATGTCGGTCATCGACATTTTGACTGCCCTCTATTTTCGTGTGCTGAATGTTTGGCCCGATCAGCCGAAGCACCCCGACCGCGACAGGTTCGTTCTTTCGAAGGGACATACTGCATGCGCTCTGTATGTGACGCTCGCAAAACGCGGCTTCATCCCGGAGGAAGAGATTTCCACCTTTTTGCAGCCGCATTCGAGGCTGAACGGGCATCCAAATTGCAACAAGGTTCCTGGCGTCGAAACGAATACCGGGCCGCTCGGCCACGGCCTTCCAGTCGCAATAGGAATGGCAAAAGCCGCCAAGCTTTCAGGCGCGAAATATCACACCTATGTCGTCACCGGCGACGGTGAGATGCAGGAGGGCTCCAACTGGGAAGCGATCATGGCGGCCGCGCAGTTCAAGCTCGATAACTTGACGCTGGTCATCGACCACAACAGGTTCCAGCAGGGCGCCGCCCTGGCGGAAACCAACGACCTCGCCCCGCTTCGTCCGAAACTTGAAGCTTTCGATTGGGACGTCACCGAGATCAACGGGAACAATATGAGCGAAGTCGTGTCAGCCCTCGAACACCGGGTATCGAGACCGCATTGCATCGTGGCCCACACCAACAAGGGGCATGGAATCTCGTTCATGCAAGACCGAGTCGACTGGCATCACAAGGTACCGAGCAAGGAACAATACGAAATCGCATTGGCAGAATTGTCGGAGGCACTGTAATGAACGCGCCAATAAACGCACCCAAGCTCTACGATTGCCGCGACGCATTCGCCACTACGCTTGAGCGGCTGGCAGCCGAAAACGAAACGATCGTTGCCGTCTGCAACGACTCCGTGGGCTCCTCCAAGCTCGGCGGCTTCAAGGCGAAGTTTGGAGAGCGCCTCGTCAATGTCGGTATCGCTGAGCAGAACATGGTGGGGGTTGCAGCAGGCCTCGCCAATGGCGGACGCCTTCCGTTCGTGTGCGCCGCCGCTCCGTTTCTAACGGGACGGTCGCTGGAGCAGATCAAGGCCGATATTTCGTATTCGAATGCCAACGTCAAGCTGGTCGGCATTTCTTCTGGAATGGCGTATGGCGAACTCGGCCCGACCCATCACTCGATCGAGGATTTTGCCTGGACGCGGGTTCTGCCTAATCTTCCGGTCATTGCGCCTTGTGACCGCATCGAAACAGCTGCTGCGGTTGAGTGGGCCGCGGCCTACAACGGCCCCTGTTTCCTGCGTCTGTCTCGCGTAGGTGTGCCTGATCTGCTTCCGGAGGGTCACAAATTCGAACTTGGCAAGGCAAACCTCCTTCGCCAGGGTTCCGACGTCACCCTTATCGCAAACGGCACTTTGACTCATCGAATCTTAAAGGCTGCCGAGATCCTCGCAGAACGCGGTATCAACGCCAGAGTGCTCAACCTTGCAACGGTTCGTCCGATCGACGAGGACGCCATCATCGCCGCGGCGAAGGAAACCGGAGCTATCGTCACAGCCGAAGAGCATTCGATCTTTGGCGGGCTCGGTTCCGCGGTAGCCGAAGTGGTGGTCGACAATGCTCCAGTCCCGATGAAACGTCTCGGAGTTCCCGGCGTCTACGCTCCGACCGGTTCGGCAGAGTTCCTGCTCGACGAATTCGGGATGGCGCCGACCGCAATCGCCGACGCGGCGCAGTCGCTGATCAGGCGCAAGTAACTGGGATCACGTGACCAGCCCGGACGCTTTTTGTCGTCCCGGCTGCCGTCTGATCTGGGGAGGATAGAATGCGGGCAATTCTGGCAATTGACCAGGGAACCACCAATTCAAAGGCAGTTCTGGTTTCCGAAAAGGGAGAAATTGTTGGCAGAGGTTCGGCTCCAGTCGGCATCACCTATCCGAAACCAGGCTGGGTCGAACAAGACCCACGCCGGCTCTACGCATCCGTCTGCGAGGCGATCGACGCCTGCCTGAACGCCGCCCCCGACGTAGCTGTCGAGGCCGTGGCGATTTCCAATCAGCGCGAGTCAGTCACTGCTTGGGACGCCGAAACGGGAGAAGCACTTGGGCCGGTGGTAAGCTGGCAGTGCCGTCGCACGGCACAGGATTGCGAACGTCTTACTGTCGAAGGCCACCTTCACCGTGTGCAGGCGCTCACAGGCCTGCCACTGGATCCGATGTTCCCGGGTTCGAAATTCCGATGGCTGCTCGACCGTATTCCGGCCGGGCGATCGGTGCGGCTGGGAACGGTCGACAGTTGGCTCGTCCACTGCCTGACGGGCGGGCGCCGGCATGTTTGCGACGCTTCCAATGCCGCCAGGAGCCAGTTGTTCGATCTCCGGGAGCAGAGATGGAGCGAGGAACTTGGCGAGATTTTCGACGTGGATATCGCGCTCCTCCCCGAGGTACTCGACAGCTCTGCCGACTTCGGCAGGACGCAAGGGTTGCCAGGCGTGCCGGATGGAACTCCGATAATGGCCGTGATCGGAGACAGTCATGCTGCGCTGTTCGGTCATGGAGCATTCAAGCCGGGTGATGGCAAGGTAACCTTCGGAACCGGCTCTTCGGTGATGACGACGCTTCCGCGATTTATTCCCCCACGCAACGGCGTCACAACGACCGTCGCATGGCGTCTCCATGGAAAGCCGACTTTCGCTTTCGAAGGCAATATTCTCGTCTGCGCCGCCAGTCTCCCCTGGATGGCAGGCATTCTCGGCCTTTCGGACGTGGCGGCCCTTGTCGAACTTGCGGCGAGCGCCGAACCGGGCGGACCGGGCTTCGTGCCGGCATTCGTGGGACTGAGCGCACCTTATTGGAACTCCGACGCCCGTGCCCTGTTCTCCCAGATCAACTTCAATACGACACGTGCGCAAATGGCGCGCTCGGTAACCGACTCGATCGCTTTCCAGGTGCACGACGTGATCGCCGCCATGCGAGCACAAAGCGGCGGCGAGCTCGGGGCGCTCTATGTGGACGGCGGACCGAGCCAAAACCGCTTCCTGATGCAGTGTGTCTCGAACCTCATCGAGCATCCCGTCATCCAATGCGAAGCACCCGAGGCGTCGGCTTTGGGAGCCGCATATCTCGCGGGTCTCTCACTTGGCTTGTGGAGAGATCTTCAGGTTATCGCGGAGCTGCCCCGGAGCTCACATATCATTGACCCGGAACCCGTGGATCGAGCGGTGCTTCTGAATACCTGGAATGATGCACTTGCCCGCTCGACGGCACGCGAAACAACGGCTAATGATGAATAAAAATTCACCCTAGGATTAGCGATGACTCGCCTCAATGAACTCCGCCTCATCTCAAGGGTCGCCCAGATGTACCACTTGGAGGGGCGGCGACAGGCGGAGATCGCACAGCACCTTCGCCTGTCGCAGGCGACAGTGTCGCGCATGCTCAAGCGTGCCGAGGCCGAAGATATTGTGCGAACCAGCGTGACCCCTCCCGTTGGCACCTACAGCGAGCTTGAGAGCACGCTTCGCGAAAGATACGATCTACCGGAGGCGATCGTCGTTGAGTGTACGGAAGATCGGGACGGCGCCATCATGGCCCGTATCGGAGAGGCAGCGGCTCATCTCTTGGAGGTGACGCTTGCGCCAGGGGAGATCATCGGCGTTTCGAGTTGGAGCCAGACCATCTCCAAGATGGTCGAGAACATTCATCCCCTGAAGAGCGCTCCGGCGAAATACGTCGTCCAGACCCTTGGCGGCATGGGCGATCCTTCAGTGCAGACGCATGCGACGCAGCTTACCACGCGGCTTGCTCGGCTGACCGGCGCTGAGCCGAAACTGCTCGCTGTGCAGGGCGTTACAACGTCCAGAGAGGCAAAGCTTCTTATGCAGGCCGATCCATACGTTCGGGAGACGATGGACCTGTTCGGCAGCATAACGCTTGCGATTGTCGGGATCGGAGCAGTCGAACCGTCCGAACTTCTCGCCCGGTCCGGCAACATCTTTTCGTCTCGCGAACTGTCTGATCTCGCGGAAGCGGGAGCCGTCGGCGATATCTCTCTTCGCTTCTTCGATAAGAACGGCAAGCCGGTCAAGACGCCCTTGGACGACCGGGTTATCGGCCTTCCACTCGAGGATCTTGAACGAGTGGACCGGGTCATTGCTCTTGCCGGCGGATCCAAAAAGACTGACGCGATTGCAGGCGCGCTCCGCGTGGGGGTCATCGACATGCTTGTTACGGACAAGTTTACCGCGCAGCGATTGATCAACTGACGAGGCAGGCTGTTGCCCACCTCAATGCGCTGTCCCATCCACGATCACATGATCGTATTCCATCGAGCATCTCTCGACCCGGGCCTCGACCCGGTAGATCTCCCGCAGCATCTCGGCGGTGACGACGTCGCGGGGGGTGCCGCAGGCGTGCATGCGGCCGTTGGCGATGACGAGGACCTTGTCGGCGAAGCGGAGCGCCTGGTTGAGGTCGTGGATGGCGATCAGCACGATCATGCCCTTGGTGCGGGCCTGGCGGCGCATGAAATCGAGGACCTCGACCTGGCGGTGCAAGTCGAGCGCACTGGTCGGTTCGTCCATCAGCATGATCTCGGGTTCGCGCACCAGGGCCTGGGCGATCGAGACGAGCTGGCGCTGGCCGCCGGAAAGCGCGCCGAGATCGCGGAAGGCGATGGCGTTGATATCGAGCGCTTTCATGATCTCGTCGATGAAGCGCAGGTCGCTGTCGCTGACGGCCCAGGACTGGCCCTGCTTGCGGGCAAGCAGGATGGATTCGTAGACCGTCAGCACGGCGTTTGCCGAGGTATCCTGCGGCATGTAGCCGATGGCGTTTTTTGCCTTCGAGCCTTCGACGACGACCTGGCCCGGCCCCTTGAGCAGGCCGGTGATGCGCTTGAAGAGCGTCGACTTGCCTGCGGCATTCGGGCCGATCACGGCCACGACCTCGCCCGATGTCATCACCGGCGTCGTCACGTCCTCGACGAAGAGCTTGCGACCGTGATAGGCGCCGACCGACTGCAACTGAAGCGCTACCACGACCGGCTCCTGTTCGAGAGGATGAGCGAGAAGAAGAACGGCACGCCGACCAGGGCGGTTATGATGCCGATCGGAAAGACGACACCTGGGATGATCGACTTCGAGACGATCGAGGTCAGTGACAAGAGCAGCGCGCCCGACAGGATCGAGCCCGGCAGGAAGAAGCGCTGATCCTCGCCGAGGATCATGCGGGCGATATGCGGCCCGACGAGGCCGACGAAACCGATTGTGCCGACGAAGCTGACGGGCACTGCGGCAAGCAGCGAGACCACGAGCATGGTTTCCAGCCGGATGCGGCGGACGTTGACGCCGAAGCTAGCGGCCTTGTCCTCGCCGAGGCGGATGGCCGTCAGCGCCCAGGCATTGCGGGCAAAGAGGGGAAGTGCTGCCAGAAGAACGGCGAGCGTCACCCAGATCTTTGGCCAAGTGGCCTTGGTGAGGCTGCCCATCGTCCAGAACACGACGGCCGACAGCGCCTGTTCTGAGGCGAGATATTGCAGGAAGGCGAGCAAGGCATTGAAGGTGAAGACCAGCGCGATGCCGAGCAACACCACCGTCTGCACCGAGACGCCGCGGGCCTGCGAGACGAAATGGATGAAGAGCGTGGCGATCAGCGCCATGATGAAGGCATTGACCGGCACCAGCAGGCCGGCCGCAACAGGCAGAAGCGGAACGCTGGTGACGATCGCCAGGGCGGCACCGAAGCTTGCCGCCGCCGAAATGCCGAGCGTGAAGGGGCTGGCGAGCGGATTGGCGAGGATCGTCTGCATCTGTGCGCCGGCGACGGAGAGCGAGGCGCCCACGACGATCGCCATCACCGCAACCGGCATGCGGATGCCCCAGACGACGGCGCGCACCTGATCCGAAACGGAGGAGGGGTCGAGAAGGGCGGCGACTACTTCACTAAGGCTGTAGCGGGCCGGGCCCCAGGCGAGATCGACGGCAAAGGACAGGCAGAGCGCAGCCGTCATGGCGGCAAGGATCAGCAGCTTGCGCCGGGCGAGGGCGCGGTAGCGCTCCCTCCCGGCTTCGGCTTCTATCGATATGGCGGCGATCTCGGCCATGTCGGATTACTGACCCGCCTTGGCGTCGACCCAGTAACCCGGCTGATAGGCGACCGGCAGGAATTTTTCGTGGAATTCCTTGAAGGTGGCATCGGGATCGAGATCGGCAAAGAGGTTCGGATGGAACCACTTGGCCAGTTGCTGGACGGCGACGAACTGGTAGGGGCTGGTATAAAACTGGTGCCAGATCGCATGGACATTGCCGCCGGCAACCGCCCTGGAGCCGGTGAAGGCAGGATTTTCCATCAGCGTGTTCAGCGCCTTGCGGCTGTCGTCGAAGGTGGCGGCAGCATTCGGGCCGACATTCACAAAGTCCTTGGCATTCTTGGTCTGGCTCCAGTTGGAGCCGGTGACGACGATGACATCAGGATTGGAGGCGACGACCTGCTCGGCATTGATCGAGCCGGTATAGCCAGGCAGGAAATCGGAGCCGAGATTGTGGCCGCCGGCCCAATCGACCATCAGTCCGAAATTGTCGGGGCCGAAAGTGCCGCAGCACTCCACCAGACCTGCGGCGCGGTACATGAAGACATTCGGCTTCGGCGGATTGGCGGCCTTCAGCTTGTCGGTCACGCGCGCCATCTGCTCTTTCCAGAAGCTGGCGACGGCTTCGGCGCGGTCCTCATGGCCGAAGATCTGGCCGAGAATCTTCAGGCTCGGCTCGGTGTTGGCGAGAATGTGCTCGCGGAAATCGATATAGACGATCTTCACGCCGATGCCGGCGAGCATGTCCTCGAGCTTCACTTCGTCGGCGGCCGTCTTGTTGCCGATCGGCAGCAGCAGCACATCGGGATGAAGCTTGACGACCGTCTCGGTCTGCAGCGTTCCGTCGGTCAGGTTGCCCAGAAAGGGCAGGTCCTTGCCCTTCGGAAACTTCTCGACATAGGCGTTGAAGCCGTCCTTGTCGGTGGTCCAGAGATCGTTGCGCCAGCCGACGATCTTGGCGAAGGGATCGTCCTTCTCGATCGGCGCGACGGCGTAGAGCATGCGGCCTTCCCCAAGGATCACTCGCTCGACCGGCTTGTCGAAGCTCACTTCACGACCGGCCACATCCTTGATGGTAAAGGATTGCGCAAGCGCCGAAAGCGGCATCAGGCCCGCAACGGCGAATGCTGAGGCTGCGAGCGTTTTCACGAAATTCATCTGGAAATTCCCCCGAGGTCTGAATAATGTCCGCAGGCATAGGAAATATGACTTTGTGAATCAAGTTATATGTTTTAGAGCGTTTCCAAACTGATGCCGTGCCGGGGGCTGCGATGAATTCCATGAATACCAATTACTCCATCCGAGACGAAATCCGCGACTTCTGGTCGGAACGGGCGGCGACCTTCGACCAGAGCGTCGGCCATGAAATCTTTTCGGAAGCGGAGCGCAAAGGCTGGCAGCGGCTGATCAGAAAACATCTCGGCGAGGGCGAAGGGCGCGCGGCACTCGATCTCGCCTGCGGCACCGCCGTGATTTCGCATCTGATGAACGATGTCGGCTTCAAGGTGACCGGGTTGGACTGGTCGGATGCGATGCTGGCGCAGGCGCGTGCCAAGGCGAAGAAGCGCGGCACCGATATCCGTTTCGTTTCCGGCGACGCCGAAAACACCATGGAGCCTAAGGACAGCTACGACGTCATCACCAACCGCCATCTCGTCTGGACGCTGGTGGACCCGGCTTCGGCCTTCAAGGAATGGTTCTCGGTATTGAAGCCGGGCGGCAAGGTGCTGATCCTCGACGGCAATATGGGCAAGGAAACCTGGGTCAAGGGCCTGCAGAAGCTCTGGACGAAGGTAACAGGCAAGCCGCCGGCGAGCCACATGTCGCCGGAGATGATGGCGCGGCACCAGAAGATCCGCTCACGCGTGCATTTCTCCAGCCAGATGCCGGCCGAAGCAGTCGTCGATCTTCTGCGCCATGCCGGTTTTACGGATATTGTCGTCGACCGCAAACTCGCCGACATCCATTGGGCGCAGGCTCGCAAGATGCCGTTCCTGCGGGGGCTGGAGCGGATGGTGCAGGAGCGGTTTGCGATTTGTGCGCGCAAGCCTGGCTGATGGGGTTACGGCTCCCCCTTCTCCCAAGCGGGGAGAGAAGATGCCCGTGAGGGCAGATGAGGGGTGAGCGACGATAGGAGCGATGCGCTGAGCGAAAGCGAAGGGCAATCAATGAAGTAGTGCCGTGCGGTCCCCTCATCCGACCCTTCGGGCCACCTTCTCCCCGCTGGGGAGAAGAGAAAAGGGAGTCTGCCGCACCGTATCCCGGCCCTTCGCATGGCTCAGGGCGTTCGAAGCTGCAATTGATTCACTGGATCGATTGCTCCCGCTTTGCGGGACCGCTTCTCACCCACCAGTGACACTCATATGCCTGGCGACGGCAGGACGATTATGCGTGCGGTCGATGATGAAGTCGTGGCCTTTGGGTTTGCGGGTGATGGCTTCGTCGATGGCAGTGCGGAGGAGGGCGTCGTCTTCGGTGGCGCGGAGTGCGGCGCGGAGATCGGCGGCGTCGTTCTGGCCGAGGCACATGTAGAGCGTGCCAGTGCAGGTGAGGCGGACGCGGTTGCAGCTTTCGCAGAAATTATGGGTCATCGGTGTGATGAAGCCGAGGCGGCCGCCGGTTTCTTCGACCCTCACGTAACGCGCCGGGCCGCCGGTCTGGTAATCGATGTCAGCAAGGGTGAACTGCTCTTCGAGATCGGCGCGCAGCTTTGAAAGCGGCATATACTGGTCGGTGCGGTCTTCTTCGATCTCGCCCATCGGCATGGTTTCGATGACGGTGAGATCCATGCCGCGGCCATGGGCGAAGCGCAGCAGCTCCGGCATCTCGGCATCGTTGAAATCCTTCAGCGCCACGGCATTGAGCTTGATCTTCAGCCCGGCTTTCTCTGCCGCGTCGATGCCTTCCATGACCTTGGCGAAATCACCCCAGCGGGTGATCTTGCGAAACTTGTCGGGGTCGAGCGTATCCAGCGAGACGTTGATCCGGCGCACACCGCAATCATAGAGCTCCTCGGCATGGCGGGAAAGCTGTGAGCCGTTGGTGGTCAGCGTCAATTCGTCGAGGCCGGAGCCGATCTTTTGGCCGAGCTGGCGCACCAGATACATGATGTTCTTGCGCACCAAAGGTTCGCCGCCGGTCAGCCTGATCTTGCTGACACCCTTGGCGATGAAGGCGGAACAGAGCCGGTCGAGCTCTTCCAGCGTCAAGAGATCCTTCTTCGGCAGGAAGGTCATATTCTCCGCCATGCAATAGGTGCAGCGGAAATCGCAGCGGTCGGTGACGGAGACGCGGAGGTAGGTGACCGCCCGCCCGAAGGGGTCGATCATCGGGTGTGCATCCGCCAACAGCGGCGATGCATTGCCTATCGTTCCGACTCTGGTGTTCACTTGGATCTCCGTAGTCACATCAATGTGGGCATATGCTATTGCCGCGTCAAGGGAAACAGCCCGCGCGGGCATGCCAATTTCAGCTTGCGCTGAAAAAGATCAGCGCCTACTCCTCGCATGAGAAGAGGACAAAATGATGAGCGATATCTGGCCGAGCGAACTTCGCGTCTCGAAAGACAGGCAGCGGCTGGTGGTGACCTTCAACGACGGCCAGAGCTTCGACCTGTCGGCCGAACTCTTGCGCGTGCTGTCGCCCTCCGCCGAGGTACAGGGCCATGGGCCGGGGCAGAAGGTGACGGTGCCGGGCAAACGCAATGTCGCGATCATCTCGATGATGCCGACCGGCAATTACGCGGTCCGGATCGGCTTCGACGACATGCACGATACCGGCATCTACACGTGGACCTACCTGCGCGAGCTCGGCGAACGGGGACCTGAGCTGTTTTCCGCCTATGAGGACGAGCTTCGTGAAAAGGGCATGAACCGCGACACGGCGGAGAAGCCGCGTTGACGCACGCGAGCGCGCCGCTATCAGATTCAATAGACCCATAATTCCAGCCATCGGGGGGCCATATGGCGAAAACGAACGGAAAGAACTGGCTGCGCGCCAAGGGCAGCGCCAGCAGCAACAAGGTGACTTTCCTCGAACTGTTCTTCGACCTTGTCTTCGTCTTTTCGATCTCGCAGCTCTCGCATGCGCTCGCCGCCCACTACACGCCGCTCGGTGTCGCCGAAGCGGCGCTGATGACCTTCGCCGTCTGGTGGGTGTGGATCTTCACGGCCTGGGTGACGAACTGGCTCGATCCGGACAAGATGCCGGTGCGCGGCATGCTGGTGGCGCTGATGATGCTCGGGCTGCTGCTGTCTGCCTCGATCCCCGAGGCTTTCGGCGACAAGGGACTGCTGTTTGCCGGCGCCTATGTGGCGATGCAGGTCGGGCGCTCGCTGTTTGCCACCTATGCGATGACGCGCGTCGACCGCGCCAATACGCTGAATTTCATCCGCATCACAACCTGGCTCGCGGTTTCGGGGGGCTTCTGGATTGCCGGCGGGCTGCTTGAGCATGAAGCCCGGCTGACCGCCTGGGCGATTGCGCTGGCGATCGAATATGCCGGGCCGGCCGCGGGCTTTGCCGTGCCGGGGCTCGGCCGCTCGACGGCGCGGGATTGGGACGTTTCCGGCGCGCATATGGCCGAACGCTGCGCGCTCTTCGTCATCATCTGCCTCGGCGAAGCGATCCTTGTTTCCGGCCGCACCTTTTCCGAGCTGCCGATCTCAGGCCTGACCAGTCTTATCTTCGCGACCGCCTTCATCGGAACGGTCGCCATGTGGTGGCTCTACTTCCGCTTCGGTCACGGGCGCGCCGCCCACCGCATCGAGCATGATGAGACGCCGGGAAGCTTGGCGCGGCAGGCCTTCACCTATGGGCATATCCCTATCCTCGCCGGCATCATCGTCCATGCGGTTGCGGTCGAATTCATGTTCTCGCATCCGCATGAAGCAGGTGATCTCGGCATCGCCGCGGCCGTGCTCGGCGGCTCCGGCCTGTTCCTGATCGGCAATCTCTGGTTCAAGGGCGCGACCAGCGGGCGGATGCCGCTCTCGCATCTTGCCGGCCTGGTGTTTTTGATCCTGCTTGCTTTTGTCGCGCCCTTCATCGAGGTCTATCTGATGGGCATTCTGGCGACGCTGGTGCTGATCGTCGTTGCCGCCTGGGAATACCGCTCGCTGACCGGTACGGAGGCGTCGCCGACGCTGCATTAAACTCAATCCTCGTCGCGCAGATCTTTCAGCAGCACAGTGACGATCCGCTCCATCGAATCGGCGGTCGCCATGCATTGCTCTATCGGCTCGTTCGACAGAACGCGGTCGATGAGGCCCGTCTGGATGGCCATGGCTTCCTCACTCAGCTTTCGGCCCTCTGGTGTCAAATAGAGGCGCAGCACGCGCTTGTCGCGCTCGTCATCGCGGCGAAGGATCAGACCGCGCTTCTCCATCTGCGGGAGCAGCATGCTCATATTGGAGCGGCCGACCAGCAGCTTGCGCGCCAACTCCTGCTGCGAGATGCCTTCGAAACGGTAGAGATTGACCAGGATATCGAGGTGCGGCGGCTTGATGTCGAGATCGGCAAGCGATCGAGCGAGGGATTGTTGCATAAGCTGGCAGGCGCGAGCCACCGCGATCCAGCTGCGAAAACGCGGATGATCCCAGGGAAGGGATTGATTTTTGTTCATCGTTGTACTTTATTGTTCAGTGTTGAACAGTCTTTTGGAATCCCACTATGGCAAACTTTGCGCTTGACGTCACCCGCCTGGGGTTTTCGCTGCTGCAGGCGGTTTCGCCTGACCTGGCAGGCAGAGTAGCGTTCCGGCTGTTCTGCCGGACGCCATCGGCCAAGCCGAAGGGAGCAAAGGCGAGGGCGGCGCATGCAGCGGGCGCGGCCCGACTTGCCGGCGCCGAACGCTTCACCCTCCAGCTCGCCGGCGGGCGCCAAGCGCATGCCTATCGGCTGAACGGCGGGGCGAGGGGCAAACGCAAGCGCTACCTGGTGACACATGGCTGGGGATCGAGCGCGGCCTATATGGCCGAACTCGTCTCGATGCTTTCGGCAACGGGCGCGGAGGTCGTGGCGCTCGATTTTCCCGGCCACGGCCGTTCCGGCGGGCGCTTCCTTCATATGGGGCTTGCGGTCGAGACGATCGCGGCGGCCGAGGCGCGCTTCGGCGCATTCGACGCGGCGATCGGCCATTCCTTCGGCGGTGCGGCACTGATGGTCTCGGCGGCAGGCTTGCTGCCTGGCGTGGCGCCTGTCACCACGGAGAGACTGGTGCTGATCGGCGCGCCGAGCGAGATGGGCTGGCTGTTTACCGATTTCGGCCGGATGGTCGATCTTCGCCCTGCAGCGCAAGCGGCACTGGAGAACGAGGTCCATCGCGTCACCGGCCGGAGACTTGAGGATTTCGACGCCGGCGAGGCGGCGGGCGTCGTCGGCCGACCGGTGCTCGTCATCCATGCCGAGGACGACAAGGAGGTGTCGTCTCTCCATGCCAGGCGCTATGGCACGGCGGGGAAGGGCGTTCGGCTGTTCTGGGCGAACGGCTTCGGCCACCGGCGCATCATCGGCGCCGCGCCGGTTCTTGCTGCGATCGCGGCGTTTCTCGACGGCGATCGGGTCATAGGTGAAGTGCCTGATGAAAGCATCAAAAAAGATGCGGAGATCATTCCGTTTTTTGAGCTTCCGGCGAGGCGCGTGGCATTGTAGCGTCCGTCGCGAAGATCAAGCCCCGGTGGGACGCCTCATGAAAATCATCAGCAGCATCGAAGAGCTCAACACGATCTACGGCGCCGGATTTTCGCCGGCCTCCGTCACCAAGGTGACGAAGAAATTGACCCCGCTCTATCGGGAGATGATCGAGATCTCGCCATTTGCGGCGCTTGCGACCGTCGGGCCGGAAGGGCTCGATTGTTCACCGCGCGGCGATCTTGGCGGCGTGGTGCGCGTCGCCGACGACGAGACGCTGCATCTGCCGGATTGGCGCGGCAACAACCGGGTCGATTCGCTGTCCAACATTGTGCGCGATCCAAGACTGGCGCTGATGTTCCTGATTCCCGGCTCGAACACGACGATGCGCATCAACGGCCGCGGCGTCGTTTCCGACGATGAGGCGCTGCTTTCGAGCTTCGAGATGGACGGCAAGCATCCGCGTACCGTCGTCGTGATTTCGATCGACGAGGTCTATTTCCAATGCGCGCGCGCCGTGATGCGAGCCGAGCTCTGGAATGGAGAACACTTCGCCGATCCGGCAAAGCTGCCGACGCCCGGGCAGATGCTGAAGGCCGCAACCGGCGATTTCGACCAGGAAACCTACGATCGGGAGTGGCCGGGGCGGGCGGCGAAGACGATGTGGTAAAACATCATACCCGTGGAGGCCGGCTTTTTACTCGGCGCCGCGAGCGGCGAACTCGCTCGTTCCCTCAGGCTCCTGACGGAATAAGGCGCTGCCACATACCTCTTCTCCCCAACGGGGAGAAGTGCCGGAGCGATGGCGAGGCGATGAGGGGGTGAGCGACGACAGGAGCGAATGCGCTGAGCGCAAGCGAAGGGCAATCATGAAGGATGTGCCGTGCGGCCCCCTCATCCGCCCTACGGGCACCTTCTCCCCGCTGGGGAGAAGAGGGAGCAAGCGGCGCGAACCGGATAGCAGCTTGTCGCCGTCACTACCGGTGACAGCGTGCGCGCTGGATTACCGTCACGTCTTGTAGATCAGCCAGCTCTTGGTGAAATCCTTCTGCATGCCGTCCTGATAGAGAATAGTGCAGTTGCGGCCGGCATTCTTGGCGCCGTAGAGAGCGATGTCGGTCTTGCTGTAGAGTTCGCCGGCATCCTCGGCATTGGAGGCCATGCAGATGCCGATCGAGACGGTGACCGGGCCGTAATTTACCCGCGTGCGGGAATTCTTGAAAGGGGTTGCCTCCAGCGTGCGGCGGATGCGCTCGGCGATCGCGGTCACCTCTTCAGGCGTGTTGCCGTCGACGATGAGGGCGAATTCCTCGCCGCCGGTGCGGGCGACGAAGATGTCGCGCCGGACATTGCTGCGGATGACGGAGGCGACGGTGGCGAGCACCTTGTCGCCAACCGGATGGCCGTAGGTGTCGTTGATCTTCTTGAAATTGTCGATGTCGCAGAGCAGCAGTGCCGTTACCGGCCGCATGCCGGGATTGTTGAAGACAGCGGCGAGGCGGTCATCGAAAGCGCGCCGGTTGGAAAGGCGTGTCAGCGAGTCGGTGTTGGCGATGCGCTTGTATTCGTCGAGTTCCTTACGGACCTGATCCATCTCCTGAGAGCGCTGGATGACGTCCTCGACGGTGCGTTCGCCATGCGCCATGGTATCGCCGGTCGCCTGGCTGAGAAGATCAATGGCGTTTTCGATCAGTTCAACGCTGGCATTGCTCTTGGAGGTGATGCGCTTCTGGGTCTCGCCGAGCAGCCTGGTGTAGCTTTCGAGCGAGCTCTGCTCCTGCCGGAGAATGCGCAACAGGCCGTCGAGTTCGCCTGATATGCGCGTATGGGCATCGTCGAAGACACGGGCCGAGCTGTGGGTGAAGTGCTGCACGCCGAGCGCATCGAGTTCGGCCTGGGTCACCTGGCCGCCGAGGGCCGCGAGCTCGCGGGTAAGGGCCGGATTAGAGCCGATATAGGCCTCGTAGAAGAGTTGGTAATTGCGCGGTATCGGCGCGACGCCCATGGAGCGCATGGCATAGGTGATCTGACCCGCAACGTCGGGAATCTGCACCTTGGGCGCGACAGCCGTATTCATCCGGCGAACTCCTCATATATTCAAAGGCAATATTCTATTTGTTAGCTTAAATTTGTTGGGAAAAGATTAAAGCGATATATACCAAGGATTACATACGACAAATGCCCCATGGGTCAATACTTCGATCAGACCTATGATTCTTCTACGGAAAAACGTATCTTTAGCGGGACAGTGCATACTCGTTGAGCGGGAGCGGTGTCTGAAAAACTTACAGTTCTTCTCTTCCGGAGACCGTATTCATCTTGTCGACAGCTGATTTTGGCCGTTCCGTATTGCGGTGCCGGTATTTTGGAGTGATATTTCTTGGCGGCAAACCCGATCGTAGCCTGCAAGCCAGGGCGTGAGATCGTGGAAACCTCCCGTCATATTTCTTTCGCCATCCTCGCATTCACCGTCCTCGCCGCCGGCACCTTGCTGCTGGAGCACACCGGCTTCTTCGCCGGCGCTTTCCGCACGGAGATCCTGGCAAGGGTCGATGCCGGGGATGTGGTGAGCGTGGGCGAGGCGGTGACAGCGCGGAATGTCGCCGCGTCGGATAAGGCGTCGGCACGGTAGAACGGGCGGCAACGCAGCCTCCCAATCACCCCAAATTCAGTTCCTGGAAGAAATCATTGCCCTTGTCGTCGATGACGATGAAGGCGGGGAAGTCCTCGACTTCGATTTTCCAGACCGCTTCCATGCCGAGTTCGGGATATTCGAATACTTCGACCTTGCGGATACAGTCCCGGGCAAGACGGGCGGCAGGGCCACCGATCGAGCCGAGATAGAAGCCGCCGTGTTTCTTGCAGGCTTCGCGCACGGCGCGCGACCGATTGCCCTTGGCGAGCATCACCATCGAGCCGCCGAAGGACTGGAACTGATCGACGTAACTGTCCATGCGGCCGGCCGTCGTCGGGCCGAAGGAGCCGGAGGCGTAGCCGACCGGCGTCTTGGCCGGACCGGCATAATAGACCGGGTGGTTTTTCAGGTAATCGGGCATGCCTTCGCCCTTTTCAAGCCGTTCGCGGATCTTGGCGTGCGCTAGGTCGCGGGCAACAATGATGGTGCCGGTCAAGGACAGGCGCGTCTTGACGGGATGCCTGGAAAGTTCGGCCAGCACCTCGGCCATCGGCCGGTTGAGGTCAATGCGCACCGTCGATTCCGACAGTTTCGCCTCGTCGATCTCGGGCATGTATTTCGACGGATCGGTTTCGAGCTGCTCGACGAAGATGCCATCTCGGGTGATCCGGCCCTTGGCTTGACGGTCGGCGGAACAGGAGACGCCGAGGCCGATCGGCAGCGAGGCGCCGTGGCGAGGCAGGCGGATGACACGGACGTCATGACAGAAATATTTGCCGCCGAACTGGGCGCCGACGCCCATCTGCTGGGTCAGCTTGTGGATTTCCTTCTCCATCTCGATGTCGCGGAAGGCGTGGCCGCTCTCGGAACCTTCGGTCGGCAGCTCGTCGAGATAGCGGGTGGAGGCGAGCTTGACGGTCTTCAGGTTCATCTCGGCCGAGGTGCCGCCGATGACGATCGCCAGATGGTAGGGAGGACAGGCTGCCGTCCCTAACGTCAGGATCTTCTCCTTAAGGAAGTCGATCATCCGGTCATGGGTCAAAAGCGAGGGCGTGCCCTGGTAAAGGAAGGTCTTGTTAGCCGAGCCGCCGCCCTTGGCGACGAAGAGGAATTCGTAGGCGTCGATGCCTTCCTCGTAGATGTCGATCTGGGCCGGCAGATTGTTTCTGGTGTTCTTTTCCTCGAACATTTTGACCGGCGCGAGCTGCGAGTAACGCAGGTTCTTCTTCTCATAGGCATCCATGACGCCGCGGGCCAGCGCCGCACTATCCTCGCCCTCGGTCCAGACCCTGCGGCCTTTCTTGCCCATGATGATCGCCGTGCCGGTGTCCTGGCACATGGGCAGCACGCCGCCGGCGGCGATGTTGGCGTTCTTCAAGAGATCGTAGGCGACGAAACGGTCGTTGTCGGTCGCCTCGGGATCGTCGAGGATCGAGGCGAGCTGTTTCAGATGGCCGGGGCGCAGCAAGTGGTTGATGTCGGCAAAGGCGGTTTCCGCCAGCAGGCGGATGCCTTCCGGCTCGACGGTCAGGATCTCCTGGCCCTTGAACGTATCGACCGAGACATGGTCGCCGCTGAGCTTGCGATAGGGGGTGGTATCTTTGCCGAGGGGGAAGAGATCGTCAGCCATCGAAGTGACCTTTCTGGTGGGGCGTCGCTAGATTGGAACCGGTCTAAATCCGCTGCGGGGCAAAAGCAATCAGGACCACGCGCGGCGGATGAGGCGAACCGTCGAAATCGGTCCGACAAAAAGACGACTTCAAGTTGCCTTCTGTTGGAGGCCAGTACATATTCCCGGCAGCGTTAACCTGCCGGGGCTTCCAATGACAAATGCAAAGCCAACTGCTGTCGACGACCTTCTCGTTTTTTTCGAAGACAATTGGATCCGTGGGAATCTGCTGCGCCTCTCCAGCGATCCCGAGGGAGCGGACATGTATGTTCGCTTCGTCAATGGCGTGCGTATCGACGCCAAACATGGGCCTGACCACGAAACGATCATAAGGGGCGAATACGGAACCTTCAGACTGAAACCTGACGGTCATTTCGAGTACGAGCTGGACTACACGCTCGACGTCGTGAAAAATTTAACGAAATACGATCAGCTAATCGAGAAGTTGAGCTTCAAGATGTCCGATGGCTCAGGGGGCACGGACCTCGGCGTGCTGACCCTTGCGATCGACGGCGTCAACGAAGGCGAAAAATACCACGAAATCCTGGATTTCGACGATTTGGGCGTCACATCGAGGGCCGATAATTTCTCTCTGCCTGATTATCGCAACTTTGCGCTCTCGGTGAATGGAAGCCACGAGGTGACGCTTCTGAACGGGTATGTCTATGATACCATCCCGGGTGTCGACGCCATCACCGAGGACGGTTTCAGCGATACCGCTCTATCGCCAGGTTCTGCGCCCGTAAGCTTGAAAATGCTCGATGGCGGGGAATTCACCTTTCAGAGCGTTTCGATTGCCGAATTGTCGGCAGCGCCCTTTCACCTGACGCTCACCGCGCTGAACGACGGCCAGATCGTCTATCAGCAGGAGCTCGAGGTCACCGGCCCCACTCTCGAAGTCAATCTCGAAGACATCGAAGAAATCCGTTTCGACTTCATGGGCAATTCCGTCGTGATGGACAATTTTTCGCTGTTTGCCTTGCTATAGGCTGGAGGGAGTCGAGGCGTTGCGGCATCCCCTTCTCCCCGCGAGCGGGGTCCGAAGGACGGGTCGAGACCTATGGCTCGACCCCGGTTGGTGGCGGCAGCCGGATGAGGGGCTGTGGCCTATGCGACCTTCCTACTTCGGCCCGATCATCGTTTCCGGGCGCACGATCTCGTCGTACTCTTCCGAGGTCACCAAGCCGCTGGCGAGGGCCTCTTCCTTTAGCGTCGTGCCGTTCTTATGCGCTGTTTTGGCGATCTTGGCGGCTGCGTCGTAGCCGATCTTTGGGGCGAGGGCGGTCACCAGCATCAGCGAGCGTTCGAGGCCGGCCTTGATATTGTCCTCGCGCGCCTCGATGCCGACGACGCAATTGTCGGTGAAGGAGACGGCGGCGTCGGCGAGCAGTTGCACCGACTGCAGGAAATTATAGGCCATCATCGGATTGTAGACGTTGAGTTCGAAATGGCCCTGGCTGTCGGCGAAGGTAAGAGCCGCGTTGTTGCCGAAGATATGGACGCAGACCTGCGTCAGTGCCTCGCACTGGGTCGGATTGACCTTGCCGGGCATGATCGAGGAGCCGGGCTCGTTTTCCGGCAGCGCCAGTTCGCCGAGGCCGGCGCGCGGGCCGGAACCGAGCAGGCGGATGTCGTTGGCGATCTTGAAGAGGGCGGCGGCTGCCGCGTTGATGGCGCCGTGGGAAAAGACCATGCTGTCATGCGAGGCGAGCGCCTCGAACTTGTTCGGCGCAGTGACGAAAGGCATGCCTGTGATGGCGGCGATCTCTTCGGCGACCTTTTCGGCAAAGCCCACCGGCGCGTTGAGGCCGGTGCCGACGGCAGTACCACCCTGGGCGAGCTCGCAAAGGCCGGGCAGGGTCATTTCGATGCGCTTGATGGCGGAGCCGACCTGGGCGGCATAACCCGAAAATTCCTGGCCGAGCGTCAGCGGCGTCGCATCCTGGGTGTGGGTGCGGCCGATCTTGATGATGTGGCTGAATTCGGTGACCTTCATGTCGAGGGCGGCATGCAGGTGCTTCAGGGCCGGCAGCAGGTGATGGGCGATCTGCTCGGCACAGGCGATGTGCATGGCCGTCGGATAGGTGTCGTTCGACGACTGGCTCATGTTGACGTGATCGTTCGGATGCACCGGCTTCTTGGAACCCATGACGCCGCCGAGCATTTCTATCGCACGATTGGAGATCACCTCGTTGGCATTCATATTGGACTGCGTGCCTGAACCGGTCTGCCAGACGACCAGCGGAAAGTGGTCGTTCAGCTTGCCGTCGATCACCTCCTGGGCGGCGTCGACGATCGCTTTGCCGAGGGCAGGATCGAGCTGGTCGAGCGACATGTTGACGCGGGCGGCGGCCTGCTTGACGATGCCGAGCGCGCGCACGATCGACAGCGGTTGCTTTTCCCAGCCGATCTTGAAATTGCCGAGCGAACGCTCGGCCTGGGCGCCCCAATATCGGTCGGCGGCGACGTCGATCGGGCCAAAAGTATCGGTTTCGGTGCGGGTTGCGGTCATCGGCCTTGCCTTCCCTTTACATGCTGTTTTCGGGCATTTTCAAAAGATGAGGTCTTATAGGTTGGAAAGTCCGACAAGAAAACTGGACGCCGCGCGAAATATTGAAATCGGCAGTCATGTTTGCGATGGCTTTTCGGCGTGCCTTTTAGGCCACTTTGGAAATTTTATGCGTCCGGGCGTTTTCGCCGGACTGGTCTGGCGGCGAAAATTCGGTAAAAAATTAACTAATAATTTCATAATTTTGTGTGAACTGCTGGGCGGCGCCGTGCAGGATCTCCGTCACACAAAATTGAGTCCGCCGGCGCTGGCGGCGCAGGCCGGTTTCTGATCAATGAGGCCCCTACGCTGCGTGAGTTTCGCGGGATTTGAGCTTGAGCCTTGCGCTCGTGACAAGAACAGCATGACCGGACTGGAAGATATATGACGTTCGTTTTGAAAAGCGCGGCATCCGCATTGGCACTTTCCTGCGGCGTGGCAATGATGAGTGCCGCACCCGCGCATGCTTATACACTGATGGACATGCTGCGCGGCGACAGGCAGCGGACGCAGAGCACCATCTTCATGGACCAGATGCCGCCCGGCCGTCTGGGCCAGCGCGGCGGCTCGCTCGGCGGGCTCGATCCGGAAGCGCCGCTGCCGAAGGTGAGCGGTCCGCGTTATTATACCTATAAAACCGAGACGCTGCAGTTCGTCGATACCGGCAGGTTTGCCGATCCGGTGGTCACCGGCGCGGTTGCCGATGTTTCGGGCAGCGGTGACGCCAGCGCCGAACCCGCTGTGCAGCGTCGTTTCCTGGCGCAGGCCAAGGTGCGCGCCAATGCCGACGTCGCAAAGGCGCTCGAAGCCTATTACGGCGACAGCCGCAATCCACTCGTCTGGGTCGAGGGCAACCAGATCAACGACCGTGCCAAGTCGGCGATGCTGGTCCTTGCCGATGCGGCCTTCGTTGGCCTCGACCCGGCGGATTACGCCGTCCAGACGCCTGATATCGACCCGGCCAATCCCGATCCCGCCTTCCGCGACCGGGCGCTGACACAGTTCGAGCTCGATCTCTCCGCCAAGGTGCTCGCCTTCGTGCAGGACACGGTGCGCGGCCGCATCGATCCGAACAAGATCTCCGGCTATCACGACTTCCAGCGCAAGGTGGTTAACCTGGCCCCGGTGCTGAAGCTTGCCCGCATGAGCCCCGATGTCGGCGCCTACATCGGCAGCCGCTCGCCCGATAGTCCGCAATTCCAGGCGCTGAAGGCGGAGCTTGCCAAGCTTCGGGCTGCCGACGGCGGCAATGAGGAGCGAATCGTCGTTTCGCTCGACAGGCTGCTGAGGCCTGGCGACAGCTCGCCGGAGATCGCCAATATCGTCAAGGCGATCGGCAAGCACGGTTCCGAAACGCTGAAGACCGATCATGCGGCAACGCTTGCTGCTTACGCCGGCAGCATCGACTATTCGCCCGACATCGTTTCGCTGGTCGAGGATTTCCAGAAAGAGCGCGGGCTGAAGCCCGATGGCGTCATCGGCCAGGCGACCGTGCGCGCCATGACCGGCGGCGATACCAATGCCTCGAAGATCGACAAGCTCGTCGTTGCCATGGAGCAGGCGCGCTGGCTGCCGGAGGATCTCGGTTCCCGCTACGTCATGATCAACCAGCCGGCCTACATGGTCTACTACCACAATGACGGCAAGGAACAGCTGTCGATGCGCGTGGTGGTCGGCGGCAAGAACAACCAGACCTATTTCTTCGACGACGAAATCGAGACGGTCGAGTTCAACCCGTTCTGGGGCGTGCCGCAGTCGATCATCATCAACGAGATGCTGCCGAAGCTGCGCTCGGATCCGAACTATCTCGACCAGCTCGGTTATGAGGTCGAAGTGAACGGCCACGCCGTCGCCTCGTCGAGCGTCGACTGGTACGGCTCGACCAACAATGTTTCGGTGCGCCAGCCGCCAAGCAGCGACAATGCGCTCGGCGAACTGAAGATCCTGTTCCCGAACAGCCACGCGATCTACATGCACGACACGCCGTCGAAGAGCTTCTTCAAGCGCGACATGCGGGCGCTGAGCCACGGTTGCGTACGCCTTGCCGATCCGCGGGCGATGGCGGCCGCCGTGCTCGGCACGACGGTCGACGACGTCGCCAAGCAGATCGCCAGCGGGCAGAACCATGCGGTCCGCGTGCCGCAGAAGATCCCGGTCTATGTGTCCTACTTCACCGCCTGGCCGAACAAGGACGGCGTGGTGGAATATTTCGACGACGTCTACGGCCGCGACGCTTATGTCGATAAGGCTTTCGATGCGACGAGCAAGGCGCGTGGGGTGCAGATCTGACGCTAGTTTGAATGGTTTTGGCGGGCGGTCTTCGGGCCGCTCGTTTTGTTTTTTTGGCCATGAGCACAGAAACAAAGTAGAGAGGGCGTACCGTGTGACACCCCCCTCTGCCCTGCCGGGCATCTCCCCCACAAGTGGGGAGATCGGCAAGCGGCACGACCTTCCGGCCCATCTTCCGCTTTGCGGGCTGCGACGATGACTGTTTGGGGAAGCCGGCGCGCCTATCCAATCTCCCCACCTGTGGGGGAGATGCCCGGCAGGGCAGAGGGGGTGCCACGCCGCTCGCCAGCAGAAAGAGGGACGGCTCCGTCTCAGACGGCAACCTTCTCCGCATATTCCCGCAACAGCGTTTCCACCAACTCCGGTGTCAACTCATCGAAATGGGTGATGATAACATCCGGATCGAGGCTTGAAACCGGCACGTCGGAATAACCGAAAGGCACGGCGATCGACGGTACGCCGGCGTTTCTCGCCACAGCGATGTCGTTGACGCTGTCGCCGATCATCACCGTGCGGGTGATGTCGCCGCCGGCGCGTTCGACGGTGCCGGTGAGGTGGCGGGCGTCGGGCTTGCGGAATTCGAAGCTGTCGCCGCCGGTGATGGCGTCGAAATATCGGGTGAGATCGAGCTTGCCCAGCAGGCCGAGCGCGAGGCTTTCCATCTTGTTGGTGCAGACGGCGAGGCGGTAACCTTGAGATTTCAGCCGGTCCATCGCTGCGACCAGACCGGGATAGGGTTCGGTCCGACCGGGCATGTTGCCGGCATAATGGGCGACGAAACGCTCGACCAGCGGCGGCAAGGCGTCGCTTTCGAGCGGATGGCCGCGCAGCCGGCAGGCGCGCTCGATCATCACGCGCGCGCCCTGGCCGACGAGATGGGTGAGGTCGTCGTAGCTGACCGGTTCGAGGTCAAGGGCCGCGATCGTATGGTTCAGGCTCTCGACCAGGTCCACGTGGGTATCGAGAAGGGTGCCGTCGAGATCGAAGACGACAAGCGCCGGGCGAGCGGGAACAGGGGTCAAGGGCATGTCTCTTTGAGCGATGGTCGTCTTGAGGAGCGATGGATCGTCCCTGAGGAGCGATGGATCGTCCTGAGGTAGGCGATCGTGCGGCGGAAAGCAACGTCCGGCGATGGTCGGGAAGGCTGCAGGCCTCTGTTTCGGCTTTTCATTTTCCGTGATGATTTTGACTTTCGTTTGCCAGGCGAGCCGTGTAAACAGCACATCCAACGCAATATCAGGAGCTGGCGGCGCATGGATGCCCGCGAAATGAAGATCAAGGCCGCCGAGGCCGCACTCGCCCATGTCGAAAGCGGGATGCGCCTCGGGATCGGCACCGGCAGCACGGCGGAAGAATTCGTTCGCCTGCTGGCGGAGAAGGTCGCGGGCGGCTTCAGGGTCGAAGGCGTTCCGACGTCCGAACGAACCGCGCGGCTCTGTGTCGAACTCGGCGTGCCGCTGAAGTCGCTCGACGAACTGCCCGCACTCGACCTGACGATCGATGGCGCCGACGAGGTCGATCAGGCGCTCAGGCTGATCAAGGGCGGCGGCGGCGCGCTGTTGCGCGAAAAAATCGTCGCGGCCGCCTCCGAGCGAATGATCGTCATTGCCGACGAGAGCAAGTTGGTGGAAACGCTCGGCGCCTTCGCGCTGCCGATCGAGGTCAATCCGTTCGGGCTCGTTTCGACGCGGATCGCGATCGAAAAGGTCGCAGCCCGGCTCGGTCTTTCCGGTGAACTCGATCTGCGCCAGTCGGGTGACGGAGAGTTTACCACGGATGGCGGCCATCACATCATCGATGCATCTTTTGGCCGCATTCCTGATGCAGAGGCGCTTTCGAGCGAGCTGAATTCCATACCCGGCGTCGTTGAACACGGGCTCTTTATCAATATGGCGGCACTTGCGATCATTGCCGGTCCTGCGGGTGCGCGCACGCTGCAGGCAAACAGATAACAGGAGCATATACTCATGATGAACATTGCAGGTCTTGGCCGTCTCGCCGCTGCGGCCGTCGTTCTTTCCGGGCTTGCCTTCGGCTCCGCCGTCAAGGCGCAGGAAGTCTCCGAGGAGCAGCTGAAGGCGTCTCGCGCGGCGATCGACGCCATCGGCGCCACCGCGCAGTTCGACAACATCCTGCCCGGTCTCGCCGAGCGCCTGAAGGCCGGGCTGATTCAGGATTCGCCCAACTACCAGGACATCATTTCGTCGACGGTCGACGCGCAGGCGCTGGCGCTGGCGCCGCGCCGCGGCGATCTGGAAAAGGAGGCGGCACTCACCTATGCCAAGACCTTCACCGTCGAGGAGCTGAAGGCGATCGCCGACTTCTATAATTCCGACGTCGGCAAGAAGCTGCTGCGCGATGGCCCGGTCGCCTCGCGCGAGACGGCGAAGGCTGCCGACATCTGGGCGCAGGGCATTTCCCGCGACCTGGAAAAGCAGAGCAACGCCGAGCTTTCCAAGGTCATCAAGGCGCCGCCACCGGCAACCGACAGCCCGACCGCTCCGGCTCCGGCACCGGCTGCCCAGCAATAAGGCCTGCCCCTTCAAATTTGCGAAAGCCCGGCATCGTCCGGGCTTTTTTGATATGATGCGGCAAATGCCGTTGGCGAGGCTTCAGGTGACTGCAGACATGTCCGATCATGATAAGGCCGTCCGAGTGCGGATATCCGGCAAGGTCCAGGGTGTCGGTTTTCGCATGTGGACGCGCGACGAGGCGGTGCGGCTCGGTTTGACGGGCTGGGTTCGCAATGAAGAGGACGGGGCGGTCGTCGCAGTGATCGCAGGACCCGACACCGCCATCACGACAATGATCGAGCGTTTCAGGCGCGGGCCTTTGGGGGCGTCGGTTTCGGGCGTCGAGACGGAAGCAGCCCAGCTTGAGAAGAAGCCGTCGGAATTCCGCATTCGCCGCTGACAGCAGCAATCGCTAGGCAGATTCAATTGCCAACGCATATGCGCCGCAACTCAGCCCCTATGGGTTCGGGTTCTTTGCAAGTTGCCACACACCCTCCTCATCCGGCTCCACGCGCTTGTTGCCGCGATAGAAGATCGGCAGTCTCGTCTTCTTGTCGATCGAAAAGCGGCTCGGCGTGTATTTTTCATTCTCGTGGCCCTGAATGGCGAGGCCGAGCGCTTCCTTGAATTTGCCAGCCTTGCACAGGTTGGTGAAGAGAGTTTGATCCATCTTTTGCTCCGCCATTCTTTTCCATCCCACGGATTGCCTGCCAGCCTCGGCCGACCGGGTCAACCGTAAACGGTGACTGGTCAACCGGAATGAAGATTCGACGATGGGAACCGGATGACGCAGGAGCGGGCTTTTGTTTTCATGACGATCGCCCCTATATCAGCAACATCCTTCCTGCGATTCCCTTCCGGAGCTCCTCATGTCTTCCTACGACTACGACCTCTTCGTCATCGGCGGCGGTTCCGGAGGCGTGCGCGGCGCCCGTGTCGCCGCCTCGCTCGGCAAGAAGGTGGCGATCGCCGAGGAGTATCGCTACGGCGGCACCTGCGTCATCCGCGGCTGCGTGCCGAAGAAGCTCTTCGTTTATGCTTCGCAGTTCCACGAGCATTTCGAGGATGCGGCAGGTTTCGGCTGGACAGTCGGCGAAAGCAGCTTCGACTGGAAGAAGCTGGTGGCGGCCAAGGATGTCGAAATCGCCCGGCTTGAAGGTCTCTACAAGAAGGGGCTCGCCGGCGCCAATGCCGAGATCCTGGAAACGCGCGCAGAGCTCGTCGATGCTCATACGGTCCGGCTGCTGAAGAGCGGACAGACAGTGACGGCAAAGACGATCCTGATCGCCACCGGCGGACGGCCGAACCCGCATGCAGCCCTTCCCGGTCACGAGCTCTGCATCTCCTCCAACGAGGCCTTTCATCTCGAAGAGCTGCCGAAATCGATCGTGATATCAGGCGGCGGCTATATCGCCGTCGAGTTCGCCAATATCTTCCATGGCCTCGGCGTCGAGACGACGCTGATCTATCGCGGCGCCGAGATCCTGTCGCGCTTCGACGAGGATTTGAGGCGCGGGCTGCACGAAGCGATGGCCGCCAAGGGCATCCGCATCCTCTGCCACGATACGCTGCAGAAGGTTTCGAAGGGTGAGGACGGGCTCATTCTGGAGACGCTGAACAACGGCACGCTGCAAGCCGACGTGGTCATGCTGGCGCTCGGGCGCGATCCGAACACCGAAGGCCTCGGCCTCGAGGCGGCCGGTGTCGCCGTCGACGAGCGCGGCGCCGTTATCGTCGACGAATATTCCCGCACCAATGTCGAAAACATCTATGCGCTCGGCGATGTCACCAACCGGGTACAGCTGACGCCGGTGGCGATCCACGAGGCGATGTGCTTCATCGAGACCGAGTACAAGAACAATCCGACCCGGCCGGACTACGAGCTGATCCCGACCGCCGTCTTCTCGCAGCCTGAGATCGGCACCGTCGGCCTTTCGGAAGAGGAGGCGGGCAAACGTTATTCCGAACTGGAGGTCTACCGCGCCCAGTTCCGGCCGCTGAAGGCCACGCTTTCCGGGCGGGCCGAGCGGATGATCATGAAGCTGATCGTCGATGCGGCGAGCCGCAAGGTGGTCGGCGCCCATATCCTCGGCCACGATGCCGGCGAGATGGCGCAACTGCTCGGCGTCACGTTGAAGGCCGGCTGCACCAAGGACGATTTCGACCGGACAATGGCGCTGCACCCGACGGCCGCCGAAGAGCTCGTCACTATGTATGCGCCGAGCTATCGGATCCGCGACGGCAAGCGGATTTGAGCCCTCTTAGCTGGTGATGCGCGGCGCGCGGATGACCTTGAGGAAGAGCTCTTTCATCGCTTCGGCGATGCCTTCGGTCGGCGACACCTCGAAATAAAGGCCGGGCGAGGCGCAGGTCTGCATCTTCGTCGGAATCTCGCTCTGGAACGGCCTGATCCAGTCTTTATACCAGTCGTTGCTCGGCAGCGGCAGGTAGGTGGTGTAGAGCACAGCGATCTTGACGCCGCGATCCTTCAAGGGCTTGCAGAAGGAGGTATCGATCGGCTCCTGGCAGCGACCGCCGGTCGTCTTCTTGGTGCATGTCGACGGCTTGTAGCTGTCGCCGACGCCATCGGAAACGAAGAACAGGATCTTTTGCGGGCTGATATTCGATGTGCCATCGCCGGCAGTCTCGATGATGGTGTTCATCTGGGTCATGGCGCTGTCGAAATTGGTGAGTTGGTCCTTATTGTAGTTCTGGTAGGGAATGGTCATCAGGTCGACCGCGTCTGTGTAATTTTTCACCTTCGTGAGGTCGGAGGTGAGGCCCGAAATGGTCGTCAGCTTCGCGTCTTCGGCTTTGGTGCCGAAAGTATAGACGCCCATGCGAAACTGGTCGCTGCTGACACGCTCGGTCTTGGCCGTGTCGGTCAGTGCCTGGGTGGCCAAACGCACCACATCGATGCGCATGGCGACGCCGAGGCTTTTGGCAATGGTGTAGTTGTTGGTGCTCTTATCCATCTGGTGGCAGGCGAAGGCGCAGCCTGTCTTTGCCTCCAGCTTCGAGACGTCGCTCGGGGTCGCGCCGACACCCATAGAGGGCGTGTTGTCGAGCAGGATGTAGAAATCCATGAAGGCGGCGGTTTGATATTCGGCAGTCGCGGCGCCGGAGATCGTGATTGAGTCCCGGCCGAGGATGCGCATGAAGGTGGTGGGCACGGTCGCGCTGAAGGAAACCTGCGCATTCAGCTTGTTGGCAGTCTTGGTGACGTCGATTCCGAGATCGACATGAACGTCAGTTAGCTCCCCGGACATTTGAGACATGAAGATATTGCGGGCGTCGTCCTTGCCGAGCGAGATCGTGCCGTTGCCGCTCATGGTCATGGCGGCTGCGACCGCGCCGGATTTCTCCGCGACCGAACCGACGGCGGCGGCATCGGCAGCGGCGTAAAGCTGTGTCCTCAGGCTGAGCGCATGGGCGAAATCCACCGCCATGCCGGCCGCACCGAAGAGCGGCACCACCAGCAGTGCCGTCATGATGCCGAAATTGCCCGAGCGGTCCGATATGAAACCGGGCGGAAGGATTGCCATGCCATGTCCCCGAAATTGAAACTCTCTCCGGTTCTACATTGAAAGTCTAAAATATGGGAAAATCGACATGGTATATGCTGGTTTAACTAGAGAGCGGCGGGCGGCGGCGGCGAGGCGACAAGCAGTCGGCGAATGGTCTTTGCAAGCCTGACCTAAAGGTCTATAAGCCGCCGCATATTGAGGGCATCCTGAGGTATGGATGTGAGAACAGGTGAGTGAGATGGCAGACAATTGGACCCCGAGCAGCTGGCGGCAAAAACCGATCCTGCAGGTTCCCGAATATCCCGACGCAGCCGCTTTGGCGGCAACGGAAGCCACGCTCGCCAGCTATCCGCCGCTTGTCTTTGCAGGTGAAGCGCGCCGCCTGAAGAAGCATCTCGCCAATGTCGCTGAAGGCAACGGTTTCCTGCTGCAGGGCGGCGACTGCGCCGAGAGCTTCGCCGAACACGGCGCCGACAATATCCGCGACTTCTTCCGCGCCTTCCTGCAGATGGCCGTGGTGCTGACCTTCGGTGCGCAGCTGCCGGTCGTCAAGGTCGGCCGCATCGCCGGCCAGTTCGCCAAGCCGCGTTCGTCGAATGTCGAGAAGCAGGGCGACGTGACGCTGCCGGCCTATCGCGGCGACATCATCAACGGCATCGAGTTCACCGAGGAGTCGCGCATTCCGAACCCGGAACGCCAGGCCATGGCCTATCGCCAGTCGGCTGCGACGCTGAACCTTCTGCGCGCCTTCGCGATGGGCGGTTACGCCAATCTCGAAAACGTACATCAGTGGATGCTCGGCTTCGTCAAGGACAGCCCGCAGGGCGAGCGCTACCGCAAGCTCGCCGACCGCATCAGCGAGACCATGGATTTCATGAAGGCGATCGGCATCACCTCGGAAAACCATCCAAGCCTGCGCGAGACCGATTTCTTCACCAGCCATGAGGCGCTGCTGCTCGGCTACGAGGAGGCGCTGACCCGCGTCGATTCTACCTCGGGCGACTGGTATGCCACGTCAGGCCACATGATCTGGATCGGCGACCGCACGCGCCAGGCCGACCATGCGCATGTCGAATATTGCCGCGGCATCAAGAACCCGATCGGCCTGAAGTGTGGCCCGTCGCTGCAGGCCGACGACCTGCTGCAGCTGATCGACATCCTGAATCCTGCCAACGAGGCCGGTCGCCTGACGCTGATCTGCCGCTTCGGCCATGAGAAGGTCGCCGACAGCCTGCCGAAGCTCATTCGCGCTGTCGAGCGCGAGGGCCGCAAGGTCGTCTGGTCCTGCGATCCGATGCACGGCAACACGATCACGCTCAACAACTACAAGACCCGTCCCTTCGAGCGGATCCTGTCGGAAGTCGAAAGCTTCTTCCAGATCCACCGCGCCGAAGGCTCGCATCCCGGCGGCATTCATATCGAGATGACCGGCAAGGACGTGACCGAGTGCACCGGCGGCGCCCGCGCGGTCTCCGCAGAAGACTTGCAGGACCGCTATCACACCCATTGCGATCCGCGCCTCAACGCCGACCAGGCGCTCGAGCTCGCCTTCCTGCTTGCCGAGCGCATGAAGGGCGGCCGCGACGAAAAGCGCATGGTCGCCAACGGCTGAGATCAGCCTGAAATAGTGATGAAAAGCCCGGCGATGTCGGGCTTTTCTGTTACAGTGGAGGCGTACCAGACGCTCAGATGCTGGCCTGGACGCTGTGCAGATTGGCGTAGACGCCGTCTTGCGCCATGAGTTCGTCATGAGTGCCCTGTTCGACGATGCCATCAGCCGTCAGGACCAGGATGCGGTCGGCATGGCGGACGGTCGACAGACGGTGGGCGATGACCAGGGTGGTTCGGCCGTTTGCCAGGCTGAGCAGCGCCTGCTGCACCGCCCGTTCGCTCTCGTTGTCGAGCGCGCTGGTCGCCTCATCGAAGATCAGGATCTCCGGATTCTTGAGGAAGGCGCGGGCGATGGTGATGCGCTGGCGTTGGCCGCCCGAAAGCTTGACGCCGCGTTGGCCGATATCGGTGTCATAGCTCTGAGGCAGGGCGATGATGAAGTCGTGCGCATTGGCGGCGCGCGCGGCCGCTTCCAGCTCGGCATCGCTGGCGTTGGGTCGGCCGTAGCGCAGGTTTTCCGCCACCGTACCGGCAAACAAGTAGACATCCTGCTGCACCACCCCAACATGGCGCCGGAGCGAGGCCAGCGTCACATCGCGGATGTCGATGCCATCGATCCGGATCGCCCCGGCCTCGACATCGTAGAAACGCGGTATCAGCGCGCAAAGGGTGCTCTTGCCGACCCCTGACGGGCCGACCAGGGCGACGAACTCCCCGGGAGCGATGGTGAGCGACAGCTGCTCGAGCACCCGCGGACCGTCAGCCTCGTAGCCGAAGGCGACGTTGGAAAAACTGATCTCGCCCCTTGGTGCCGGCATCGGCCGCGCGGCCGGCCGATCGGTGATATCGGGGGCGATCTCCAGGATCTCCATGGCCCTGACGAAGCCGGTATAACCCTCCTGCCAGAGGCGCACGAAATTCGCCAGCCGCTGCACCGGATCGACCAGCACGGCGACGCAGAGCAGGAATGTCAGCATATCAGGCACGGTCAGTTCCGCCGCCAGGATGCGCAGGCCGCCGACGATGATCACCAATATGGTAACCAGCTGGGCGAAGGTTTCGGTGCCGACCGAAAACCAGGCTTCGCTGCGGTAGCCCTCGGCGCGGCTTTGCAGGAAGCGTCGGTTCTGCTCGGCGAAGCGTTCCCTCTCCAGCGCCTCGTTGGCAAAGGACTGGACGACGCGGATGCCCGCAAGAGCGTCCTCGACGCGCTCGTTGACGGCGGCGATCTGCCGTTTGCTGGCTTCGAGCGCGCGGTTCATGCGCCGGTTGAAATAGAGCGCATAGGCGACCGCCGCCGGCGTGAGCAGCAGGATGAGAGCCGCCAATGGCGGATCGATGAAGAACAATACCAGCATGGCGCCGCCGTATTTGAGTACGGCGATGGAAAGATCCTCGGGGCCATGATGAAAGAGCTCGCCCAGCCACAGGCTGTCGTTGGTGATGCGGCTCATCAGCTGGCCGGTGCGCTGGCGGTCGTAGAAGCTGAACGAGAGCTTCTGGCAGTGCTCGAAGAGTTCCTGCCGCACCGTCGCTTCGATGCGGGCGCCCATCACGTGGCCGCGATAATCGACAAAGAAGATGGCGACGATCTGGATGGCCAGAACGGCCAGCATGACGCCGCCCATTGCAAGGATTTGTGCGAAGGCCTGCGGCGCATCGGGGAGAGCCAGAAGCCGGCTCGTGACGATGTTGGCGCAGAGCGGCAAGGCGACCGCTGTGCCGGCGACGAGGATGGCGCACAACAGATCCGCCAGCAACAAAGGCAGGTGCGGACGATAGTAGGAGAGGAATTTGCGCATACGCGACCAACGCCGCTCGCGGTCGGCGGCATTGGCATCGTCGCGGAATAATTTCGGGAAGAAGTTATGGTGTCGCGAGCTTTTCCTCGCGCGGGAGAACCGAATGTTCATGAAGCTGAATGTCCTTGTGGAGGATGTTTCCTTTCTGTTCGGACAGGTTCGCTCTCATGTCAGTCTCCTGAGGTTGATTTGAGCCGCCAGTATCGCCGACAAGCGCCGCCGATTCAATGCTGGGATGAGATGAGGTTGGCGGCTGTTGTCGTTGCGCAACAGATACTCCAACCGACCGTCCATGCATAAGGCCGGTGATTTCAAGATTTCTGATGATTTCGTTGAACGGAATGGATTTGACGCCGGCGGCGATCGGCGGCAACGTTCGGTCATAAACGGGAGAGCGATCATGACCGAACGGCATACTGGCGGCTGCCTTTGCGGCGCCGTGCGATTTTCAACGATGGCGAAGCCAGGACCTGTTGTCGGCTGCCATTGCTCGCAGTGCCGCCGGCAGACGGGGTTTTATTACGCCGCGGCCAACGTGGCCCGCGCGGCTCTTTCGGTTGATGGCAGCGAGGCAGTCCACTGGTACCGGTCAAGCGAAGAGGCACAGCGCGGCTTCTGCTCGAATTGCGGCTCCGCGCTGTTCTGGCAGGCGGACGGATCGGCAGAGGTTTCGGTCATGGCCGGCGCCTTCGACACGCCGAGCGGCCTTGCCTTCGGCCATCATATCTACTGCGCCGACAAGGGCGACTTCTATGAGATATCCGATGGCCTGCCGCAATACGCCGTAAATCCGGTTTAGCCTTTGGCGGCAAGTTCGGCGCTGAGGCGGGCCACGTCCTCGCGTAGCGCCGTCAGCTCGGTCAGCACACTCATATCGATCTTCTGGTGCAGGGAGAGCACCTCAAGCTCGGCCTTGAGATTGACCTCATAATCCTTGGCGGCCTCGAAGCGGTCGCGCTCTGCCTGCCGGTTCTGGGACATCATGATGATCGGCGCCTGGATGGCGGCGATCATCGACAGGATCAGATTCAGAAAAATGAAGGGGTATGGGTCGAAGGGATGCGCCACCAGACCGATAGTGTTCATCAGTGTCCAGACGGCGAGAAAGGCGAGGAAGGCGAGTATGAACGACCAGGAGCCGCCGACGCGAGCGATGCCATCGGCGATACGCTCGCCGAAGGATGACTCGGCGGATAAGGCGGCATTGACGTCGGTCGAGATGACCTTGCGTTGGTGCGCTTTCGCCAGCACGCGCTTTTCGACGTCGCCGAGTTCGTCGGCCGGTTTGTCGAAATGATGGTGCACGAAGTCCGAAAGATTAGACATTGCCTGTTTCCGATGCCAGTTATCTCAGTCGCTTTGCGGGGCCAGTATTCCGTTCCGCCGGTAAATTGCAATGCGTATCGGCGCCGCGCGGCGCCATGCGCAATCGTTCATAAAAATTTCGTCACCGCCAGGCGCCGCTTTTGGCGCCAACATGTTGCGGTCGCGAAAGGTGCAGGCTAAATAAATGACATGACACAGGAAAACGCCCTTTCTGATATTTTCCGCATCGCCATCGGCCAGCTCAACCCGACGGTCGGCGATGTCGCCGGCAATCTCGCCAAGGCGCGCGAGGCGCGCATTGACGCGGGCCGGGAGGGCGCGCATCTGCTCGTCCTGACCGAGCTTTTCATCTCCGGCTATCCGCCCGAAGATCTGGTGCTGAAGCCCGCCTTCATCCGCGCCTGCTGGAAGGCGGTCGAGACTCTCGCGGCCGATACCGCCGATGGCGGGCCGGGCGTCATCATCGGCTTTCCCCGGCAGGACGAGACCGGGCGCTACAATTCGGTCGCCGTGCTCGACGCCGGCAAGGTGATCGCGGTGCGCGACAAGATCGACCTGCCGAATTACGGCGAGTTCGACGAGAAGCGCGTCTTCGACCAGGGCGCTATGCCGGGGCCGGTGAATTTCCGCGGCGTGCGCATCGGCATTCCGATCTGCGAGGATATCTGGGGCGATCTCGGCGTCTGCGAGACGCTGGCCGAAAGCGGGGCCGAAATCCTGCTGTCGCCGAACGGTTCGCCCTATTATCGCGGCAAGGTCGATATCCGCCATCAGGTGGTGCTGAAACAGGTGATTGAAACCGGCCTGCCGCTGATCTATGCCGCCCAGCTCGGCGGCCAGGACGAACTTGTCTTCGACGGGGCGAGCTTCGCCTTCAACGCCGACAAGTCGCTCGCCTTCCAGATGAGCCAGTTCGAGACGGCGCTTGCAGTGACGACGTGGAAACGCGGCGAAGATGGTTGGCATTGCGCCGAAGGGCCGATGGCGCATATCCCTGAAAGCGAGGAGGCCGATTACCGCGCCTGCCTGCTGGGCTTTCGCGACTACGTCAACAAGAACGGCTTCAAGACCGTGGTGCTCGGCCTTTCCGGCGGCATCGATTCTGCGATCTGCGCGGCAATCGCTGTCGATGCGCTCGGCGAGGAGCGGGTGCGCACCGTCATGCTGCCCTATCGATACACGTCCGAGGATTCGCTGAAGGATGCGGCCGATTGCGCCAAGGCGCTCGGCTGCCGCTACGACATCGTGCCGATCGAGCAGCCGGTGACGGGTTTCAGCAGCGCCCTCGCCAGCCTTTTCGAAGGCACGGACAGCGGCATCACCGAGGAGAACCTGCAGAGCCGGGCGCGCGGCGTCATCCTGATGGCGATCTCCAACAAGTTTGGCGCGATGGTGGTGACGACGGGCAACAAGTCGGAAATGTCGGTCGGTTACGCCACGCTCTACGGCGACATGAACGGCGGCTTCAATCCGATCAAGGACCTCTACAAGATGCAGGTCTATGCGATTTCCCGCTGGCGTAACGAAAACGTGCCGCCGGATGCGCTAGGCCCCTCCGGCGAGGTAATCCCGCAGAATATCATCGACAAGGCGCCTTCGGCCGAGCTTCGTCCCGATCAGAAGGACCAGGATTCGCTGCCGCCCTATCCCGTGCTCGACGATATCCTTGAATGCCTGGTGGAGAAGGAGATGGCGGTCGAGGAGATCGTCGCGCGCGGCCATGATGTTGCGACCGTCCACCGGGTTGAGCATCTGCTCTATCTCGCCGAATACAAGCGCCGGCAATCGGCGCCGGGCGTGAAGATCACCAAGAAGAATTTCGGCCGCGACCGGCGTTATCCCATCACCAACCGGTTCCGAGACCGCTGACGAAGCCAGAATATCGGGAGGAAACATGCGCAGCTCGGTTGAGATCTACAACGTCAGGACGGGCAGGGCCCGCGAGGTCTGGCAGACGGACAGGCTGGTGGAGGCGCCGAACTTCTCGCCGGATGGTTCCTACCTGCTCTTGAACGGCGACGGTCTCCTCTATCGCCTGCCGCTCGATGGCGGAGAGGTGGTCAAGGTTGATACCGGCTTTGCCGTCAACTGCAACAATGATCACGGCATTTCGCCCGATGGCACCGAGATCGTCATTTCCGACAAGACCGAATTCGGCAAGTCGGCGATCTATATCCTGCCGATCGAAGGCGGCACGCCGCAGCTCGTCACCGAGAACCTGCCATCCTACTGGCATGGCTGGTCGCCGGACGGGCGCCAGCTCGCCTATTGCGGCATCCGCGACGACCTCTTCGATATCTACACCATCTCCGTCGACGGCGGCGCCGAGACGCGGCTGACGCATGGCGAGGGTCGCAACGACGGACCGGACTATTCCGCCGACGGCCAATGGATCTACTTTAATTCCAGCCGCACCGGGCTGATGCAGATCTGGCGCATCCATCCCGATGGCACCGGGCTCGAGCAGGTGACTTCGGACAATCAGGGCAATTGGTTCGCCCATCCGTCGCCCAACAACGACATGGTGCTGCTCCTATCCTACGACCCATCGGTGTTCGACCATCCGCGGGACCTCGACGTGCGGCTGCGGCTGATGGACATGGACGGCGGCAATCTGAAGACGCTGTTCGAGCTTTTCGGCGGGCAGGGCACGATCAACGTGCCCTGTTGGTCTCCTGACGGCGAGGAATTCGCCTATGTCAGGTATTTTCCGGTGAGATCTTGAGACGGGCGCACCGCCATTTTATGATGGGGTGGTGGGTATTTGATGATATCGAGAGACCCCTACTCGAACACTTTGCTTGGAACCGTTTCAGAAACGGGCTGTCTTTTAACGCCAGCGGCGGCCACCAGCCAGAACAGTCCACCAGCAGCAAAGCCGATACAGCTGTCACTGCGAGCGATTTGACGGTCTCTAGCAATCCCCACCATGTCATCATGCCGTTTCGGTAAGTGATGTGGTCACCAGCATAGGCCTCGTCAGCGCCGAAAAATGCAACTAGGCACATCCAGGTGAAGGTCGCAACAAAGGCTCCAACCATCGCGCAATTTGCAAGGGGCGGCCCTACACGCCGCCTGAGGTAGAATAGCAATGGGATCCCCAACACAGCACTTGGCGGATACGCACCAATAACGCGCTCGGTCATATCCGGCGGGCCCACAGTGGGCTGTAAACAGCGTATGCGAAGGACGCGATTTAGGGAACTACGATCAACGCAATCGCTACTCTCCACCAAGGTGGAGATGGAAGAGTTTTTGCAGGCATGCGTCCCCTATCGAAAAAGTTTATTCGGCAGGATTGCACGTCACAGTGTGCGTAATAACGTCGCGCCCGGCCTCATCTTCGAATCGCTGATGCGCACGCTTGAGGGGGTGATTGGGGGCTCCCAAGGTTTGATTGCAGTTGCTGCCTCCAGTTCCGTGTAACTTGCCGAAGCGGACGGGTATTCTATTTCAAGATGAGCTGTGGCATTTATTCATCTTCCAAATTGTGGGGGAAATATTGTGACCTGAATATCAGTGCTATTCTGGCTGGTAACGACTGGTCGCCCACCGCTCCAACCCGCTCTTTTGGCATCCGCGAACATGAGGATGAACCTGGAGGTATAGACTTGCTGGCTGTCTTGAGATGCGCGTGGACGCTGCGTGGTTTCACGGTCGCCGGCTCCTTGGTGGCAACGGGTTTCACGCTCGCCGGATGTTCATATCTTTTTGTCCGTGGCGTCGAGGGAAGCTACCTCGCAACGGGTACTCCGGTGCTCGGAAAGGTGACTGCTAGGAACGAGAGTGAGGAGATGGGGGGGACGATTGAGATCGGCTCGGCCGAAAGGCAGCAATGCAAGGGTCGCTACAGCGTATCGCAGGTGAAGACGAATTTCTGGAAGCTGGAGACCGGCGAGCGAACCTACCGCGGGAAGATCTACTGTCTGGATGGTCGAGCAGGGGCGTTTGAACTCATATCGAAGGATAAGGGGAAAACCGGCTCGATTACCGGCGAAATCAATGGCGAGGCATTTCAACTCGATATGTTCGAATCGAAGAGCCGTGAGTGCATGACGCAAGAATGCAGATGGGGCTTGAAGTGGACTTACGAAAAAGAGCGCGACGACATGCGTACCTATTACAGGGTCTCGACGGAACACGAGCCCGATTCAATGCATCCATGGCTCTATTAAATCTACTCCTATTCCGCGTGCCGGTGATCCGGTCCCGAGCTCCGCCCATGATGGCGGGGCGCTGCTTGGGGATCGGCGGCTTCGCGGATGATTGGACGAGAAATCTGATATTGGCCTTGGTTCCAACCAGCCCACCGGTACCATCATCAGCGCCATAGTAATTGTTATAGCCGACCTGGCTGTCGGCAATTGCGGCGAACTTAGCGCCCATCGCGAGCGGCATTGCGGCCAGCGCCACGAATGCGACGACAGGCCCGAGCACCGGCGTAGTGGTGACGATGGATTGAGCACCGTTGATAGCCGTCTCCACAAGACGAAGGTATTTTCCGACCAAGCCGGCTCCGACGACAAATGACGTGCTCGCGAAAGATGCGCCTGTGTCGGCCCATCTGGTCGCTCCATCATCAGACACCTGCATTTGGCGGCTGTAGCTCGTTGGGATGAATGGGCATGAACTGGCGGTCACAGTCAACGGCAGCGTCGCCATCGGCGTACCCGTGAGATAACCGGGTTGCCCCCACCGCCCTGTAATGGGCGGCGGGTTTCTGCCCGCTGCTTTTAATGCTGACTATCAGGCTGCGACGGCTGCCTTGCGCCGGGCGCGGGCGGACTGCGCCAGGTCTTCCAGCGTCGCCACCGACATATCCCAGTCGATGCAGCCGTCGGTGATGGACTGGCCGTAAACCAGCGGCTTGCCGGAAACGAGGTCCTGGCGGCCGGCAACGAGGTTGCTTTCGATCATCATGCCCTTGATGTCGTTGTTGCCGGCGGCAATCTGCGCTGCCACGGATTTGACAACGAGCGGCTGGTTCATCGGGTTCTTGTCGCTGTTGGCGTGGCTGGCATCGATGAGGATGCGCGGGGCGACGCCGAGCCTGACGGCTTCGCCGGTCACCGCTTCGACATCGGCCGCTTCATAGTTCGGCCGTTTGCCGCCGCGTAGGATGATGTGGCAGTCCTCATTGCCCCTCGTCGAAGCGATCGCCGCCTGTCCGTCCTTGGTCACCGCCGGAAAGTGATGCGGCTGCGAGGCGGCGAGAATCGCATCGAGCGCCACACGCACGCCGCCGTCGGTGCCGTTCTTGAAGCCGATCGGGCAGGAGAGGCCGGAGGCTAGCTGGCGATGGATCTGGCTTTCGGTGGTGCGCGCGCCGATCGCACCCCAGCTGACGAGATCGGCAATATATTGCGGCGTGATCGTGTCGAGGAATTCGACGCCGGCCGGAAGACCCATGGCATTGATATCGAGCAGCAGGCGTCTCGCAATCCTCAGCCCCTCCTCGATACGGTAGCTGCCGTCGAGATGCGGATCGTTTATCAGGCCCTTCCAGCCGACGGTCGTGCGGGGTTTTTCGAAATAGACGCGCATGACGATCTCGAGATCGCCGGCGAAGCGACGCCGCTGCTCTTCCAGCCGCGCGGCGTACTCCCGGGCGGCGACAGGGTCGTGGATGGAGCAGGGGCCGATGACGACGATCAGGCGATCGTCCTCGCCTTGGAGAATCTTGTGGATCGCATCACGATTGCTGGTCACCGTCTCGGTGACAGCAGGATTTCGGTGGATTTCCGCAATGATATCGGCGGGGTTGGTCAGCGGGGTGATCTCGACGATACGTAGATCATCAATGGTATTAGACACGGTATGGCTCCTGTTTGGTCATACCCGCGCGGAACAAAAAAAGCCGCCAGGTAGACTAGCGGCTGTTCGGGTTGTCGTCGCGTCGAATTCAGTTACGCATGGACCCGCATCCGCTGGGAGCAGCGGTACCAATAAAATCGCGAGGCGTAGATTGAGGTGATCGACATGAGGCGTGTGTAGCGCCAAGACTAGGCATTGTCACGTAGAATTTGCTGCCTGAAAAGCTGATGCTCTTGCGGGGCACCATACTCCCCGAGGAAGACAAGTCGCACTCGATCTCGCTCATCTGACGTCTTGCAAGTCTTTGTTTATGCATATCGCCCGAACTGTGTATGCTCCGGGCGATATGCGTTTTCATTGCTTTCGAATGTAGGTCCCGAGCTCAGAGAGCGTCGACGTTCACACCGACGGTGATGGCGCCGATCGGCGTTCCCTTGTCGTCGGATATCGTCACACTTGCCTGCGACTGCAGTGTCTGGGTCGACTCATCCTTTTCGATCTCATCGACGAAGACGGCTTCCTTGCCGGCGCCAAAAGACTTCTGGAACTTGCCCTCGTCGCCCTGCCAATAATCCGATGTTGTGTCGCTTTGACCGACATTCAGCCCCTTTGCATCCATGACGAAGATTTCCGTGATCTTGCCGCCGGAAGCTTCCTTCTTTCCCTGAAGGAATTTCGACAGTGCATTGTTGAGCACGCCGTCGATCATCGAGTGGTCGGAGCCATCGACTTCGGCACGCCACTTCTTGTCGAGGGCGTCAACATCACCCGCGCTGAGATTGGCGTTGGCAGCGTTCTGCGCCTTGACAGCCTCGATGATGGCAGGGTCGTTGAGCCAGGGCTTGACGTCGCTCGTCACGTAGTCGGAGATCGGGGCAAGCTTGGCATCCTGCGCCATGGATACGCCCACGGGCACGGCAAATGCAGCGCAGGCCAAAAGAAATGCGGGCACGATTTTCTTCATAAGTGTTTCCTTCCTGATTATAGGTTGCTGAGAACTACGGCTTATCGGATGCAGACGACGTCAGAACTCCTCCCAGGCACCGGGAGCAGCGGCAACGGCGGCATTGCCTACATGTCGCTGCGTGAAGACTCGGGGCTCGGGACGCGGTTGGCGGGCAGCTTGAACGGGTTTGGGCTGGCTGGCGGTAGATGCGCCGACGACGAACCTGCCGGCCGAGTCCTGCAGAAGGCGTCCCTGCTGAAGCAGTTCCTGGCAGGCCGCGTTGGTTTCCTCGACCATTGCCGCGTTCTGCTGCGTCGCCTGATCCATCTGGTTGATCGCACCGTTGATTTCCTGCAGGCCCGTCGCCTGTTCGCGATAGGACTGGACGATGGAAGCGATACTGTCGCTGATGCGGTTGATCTGCTCCTCGATCTTCAGCAAGGCGTCGCCGGTTTCGTTCACCAGCCCGACGCCCGCGGCAACTTCCTGGCCGGATACGTTGATAAGGTTCTTGATTTCCTTTGCCGCATTTGCCGACCGCTGGGCGAGTTCACGCACTTCCTGCGCGACAACCGCAAAACCCTTGCCGGCCTCGCCGGCACGCGCGGCTTCGACGCCGGCATTCAGCGCCAGCAGGTTCGTCTGAAACGCGATTTCATCGATGACGCCGATGATGCGGCCGATCTGGCTAGACGAGGTCTGAATACGGTCCATCGCGCCGATTGCATCGCGCACCACCGTCGCTGAGACATGGGCGCTCCGCTTTGTCTCCTCGACCAGCTTCCCGGCATTTTCGGCGCGCTGCGACGAAGTTCTGACCGTGGTGGTCACCTCATCCAGTGCGGCAGCGGTCTGTTCCAATGATGCCGCCTGTTGCTCGGTCCGCTTGGCGAGTTGATCTGCGGAGGAGGCCAGCTCGCTGGAGCCGCCTTCAACCGCTACGGAGGCGGCCTTGATCTCCGTCAGCGCGGCCGCGACCGCTTCGACCATGTTGTTGAAATCTTGCCGCAATTTATCGAATTCCGGACCAAGATCGGCCAGATGTATCGAGAAGTCGCCTGCAGCGAGCTTTTCCAATGCTTTTGCGAGAGCGGTCATGACCAGCCGCTGGGTGTTGCTGGCTTCTTCCGTAAACAATGCGTTGCGCGCCCGTTCGGCGTCGAGCGAGGCGCTCTGCTCGGCAGCGGCTTGCTCTCTTTCGACCTTCGCAATCGCCTCGTGGCGGAAAACTTCCAATGCCCGTGCCAGAAAGCCGATCTCGTCGCCGTTTTCCTTGTAGGTCACGGGTGAAGCCAGATCGCCTTTCTGCAATGCGCTGATGCGTTCGCTGATGATCCGGATGGGCCGGCCAACAAGGCTGCGCATGGCGAGAAGGAAGGCGATGACGGCCAAGGCGGTGATCACGGACTGCGTGAGCAGCGATATGAGAACCTTCTGCCTGACTTCAGCAGCGATTTTTTCGACGGACCAGTTTGTAACGATATAGCCGGTGGCCTTGCCTGATTTATCCAGCGGGAGCGGCGCGATGATCGTGACCACACCGGCGGATATTCCGCTGTCGTCGATCGTCGTTTTCTCCGGCTTGGCACTGAGGCTCTTCGCCAGATCGGCCGGTGCGGGCAAACCGTTGATGCCATCGCGTGTCCAGGCGTCTACGGCGGCAGGCTCCGTGTTGAATGCGGCAAACTGCACGAGATCGAGCGAAGGGTCGTCGCGGTAGAGCGAATAGGCTTCACGGACGGCATTCGCCTTGCCCCATTTGACGCCGCCGGCGGCCAGAGAGGCAAACTGCTCCACATCCTTGGACCAGTTGGCCTTGGCGCCATCGATCAATGCCCGGGTTTCGTACATCCAGGTATAGGTGGCGAAAGCGGAAATGCCGCAGAGGTTGACGGCAACGATAATCGCCGCCAGCTTGGCGGTCAGAGGCATCGTTTTCAAAAAATGGAACATTCCGCGGCAGCCTAGAATTGCGGCTCAGTCGGAGATGTTCCCGACCGGCGTCTCAATACGGGCATCCACGCTGACGGTCACATCACGAGCCCTCATGCCCATGTCCGGATAGCAACCCAAAACGCGCAAACGCAGTGTGTGTTTGATATGTGAATAAATCATAAAGTAGAATGGGATGCCGGAGCACACACGTGTTATTTCGCTATTGCGCCCGCTGTAGATCTGCCTCGCCCCGCTGGGGAGAAGAGGTATGTCGCGCGTCCGTGTTCCCTACGCCCCGGCCGAAGAAAAGAGACAGATGGCACCGCTTGGCGCGCGGCTAGAATCAACCATCTGGTTCGCGGCTTGCCGCCGCGCCGGTTTGCTGAAATAGATGCGCCGTCAGGTGCCCGCCGTCCAGGCGGGAGAATCGGAAATCCGGTGCAAAACCGGAACGTGCCCAACGCTGTAAGGCCGATGTTTGCCGCTTCATCATGCCACTGGCTACTTGCCGGGAAGGCTGCGGCAGACGGATGACGCCCAGTCAGAAGACCGGCCTGGCAAGATAGACCGATCCGCGCGGACGGCGGGGCGGTTGCGTTGTTGGGGATTTGACGATGCGACCCTTTGATGAGGATGCCCTTTCGGCGGCGTCCGGTTTTTCCTTGGCCGAACGTGAGGCCGTCTATCACGCGATCATGACGCGGCGCGACGTTCGCAGCCAGTTTCGACCCGATCCTTTGCCTGACGATGTTGTGCAGCGGCTGCTGACGGCCGCTCACCACGCACCCTCCGTCGGCTTCATGCAGCCGTGGAATTTCATTCTGGTGAAAAGTGCCGCTGTGCGGGCGCGCGTCCGGGATGCCTTCGCCAGCGCCAACGACGAGGCGGCGCTGATGTTTGCCGGCGAGCGGCAGCAGGCCTACCGCGCCCTCAAGCTCGAAGGCATCGTGGAGGCGCCGCTCGGCATATGCGTGACCTGCGATCCCACGCGCAGCGGCAGCGTGGTGCTGGGGCGCACCCACAATGCGAAGATGGATTCATATTCGACCGTCTGCGCCATCCAGAATCTCTGGCTTGCGGCGCGGGCGGAAGGGGTCGGCATCGGTTGGGTCAGCATTTTTCGCGAAGGTGATCTGAAGAGCATTCTCGGCATACCCGAGCATATCGAGGTGGTCGCCTGGCTCTGTGCCGGTTTCGTCGATCGGCTCTATGACGAGCCGGAACTCTCCGTCAAGGGCTGGCGGCAGCGGCTGCCGCTGGAGGATCTGGTCTTCCATGATGGATGGGGACTGAACACCTAGGGCACGTTGGCTGAGCATGGCCTCGATTGCACCGTCACACCATTGACAGTCAAGGTGAGCAAACCGACGCCGGGCGAGGGCGAGGTATCTTTATTCCGGGCATTTATATCGATACGCTGAAGGCGAATCCCGGAAATTCCAAGAGATATTCGGCTATCGGCGGCTCGATCGGAGGATAACGGCCCAATGAACATGATCGACTTGAAGGAACGCATCATCGTGATCACAGGCGGTGCGCGCGGCATCGGCTACGCTATCGCAGAGCGCGTCATCCAGTCTGGTGGCAAGGTGGCAATCTGGGACCTGAACGAAAACATGGCGAAGGACAGCGCTTCCGCTCTCGGCTCCGGCACCGTCGCTTTTGGCGTCAACGTTGCAGATTCCCAATCAGTCAAAAACGCGGCGGCGACTACCGAGGAGATTTTTGGCCGTATCGACGGCCTCGTCAATTCCGCCGGGATTACCGGTCCGGTTAAGCCCACGATTGAATACGATGTCATCGAGTGGAAAGATGTTGTCGATGTCTGCCTGACGGGAACCTTCAACTGCTGCCGCCACGTTGTTCCGGTCATGCTAAAGCGCGACTACGGGCGGATCGTGAACATCTCCTCGGTGGCGGGCAAGGAAGGAAATCCGAACATCGCTGCCTATAGCGCAGCGAAAGCCGGTGTGCTGGGCTTCACCAAGTCTCTTGGCAAGGAACTCGCAAAGACGGGGATCGCCGTGAACGCGGTAACGCCGACCACAGCAAAGACACCTATATTGGACGGGCTGACACCGGAATTTATCGAATATATGCGCGTCCGCATTCCGCGCGACCGTTTTGTTGAACTTCATGAGATCGCGTCGATGGCCGTCTGGCTGCTCTCCGAAGAGAACTCCTTCACGACCGCATCGACGTTCGACCTGAGCGGTGGTCGTACGACCTACTGACCATGCTCAAGCTGTCCGCATTCACATCCCGCCGCACGTTCACGCGACATTGCCGTCATCTCATGCACCCCGGCATAACGCCGCTATGGCTCGGCCACCGCCGTTCCAGCTGTTCGATCACTGCTGCTGTTGCGGCTGCGGACCTGACGTTGCTGGGTTGGCGAGATCGATCGAGCCCTGATCTCCGGCCAGAAATTGCGGGCCGACCTGACGGACACGGTTTTGCGTCGGATCATAGGGGCGCTCGGGAACGGTTGGTTGCGGCGCGGCGGCTGCGGGATTCTTCGCCGTGGGGTTGGTGCGGATGGTGGTGATCGAGCCCTGCTGCGGCGGTTCGCTCACCGCCTGCTTGCCGCGCATCTCCTCGTAATAGGCGGTGAGATTGCAGGCGCAAGAGGACTTTTCCCCGGGCGTACGGTTCTTGTAGGCAAAGGCGTTTTTCATGGCGCTGTAAGGCGTGCCCGTTGCGACCGAGATCATGTTCGAGGCTTCGGTGCTCGTCACATCACGATAGAACAATTCGGTCTCGATACCCGGGCACATCTTGGCGCAGGTCTGGGCGTCGCGGCCGAAATCAACCGACGTAGCGTTCGAGCTGATCGGGAAGAAGCCGCCGTCGCAGCTGCGCACGCACATGGTGCTGACTGGCGACAGCATGTCGGCCCGCGGCAGGCCGTAACGCGGATCAACCTCTTCACCGCCGCCGAGCGGGATGAAGGTATCGGTGCGCATCGCCTGTTCCTCGACACTCGGGGCGGGGTCGGCGGCGCTGCGCTCGTCGGGGGCATAGAAGTTTTCGCTGTTGCAGCCATTGCGGTCGAGGGCAGCCATCAGCTCGCGGCGGGCCTGGTCGTTGTCGCTGCCCCGGCCGAGCAATTCGCCACGGCGGTCCTGGAGATAGCGAATGTTGTCGATCATCCTGACTTCGGCCTGCGAGAGTTCGGCGCAGTAATCGGCATTCTCGCCGCCGATCACGACCATGCTGCCCGACGTGCAGTCATTGCTGCGCAGCTCATTGCGGACCTTTCGCAACTCGAGGTTCTGCTCGGCCATGGCGCTGGCATATTGGCGCGCTTCCGGGCCGTTGCCATTGCCGATCGATCGCGGCAAGTCGGCGAGGCGGCCGCGCAGGTCCTCACAGACAGCGCTGCTTTGCGCGGAGGCAGGCGCCGAAAAGGCAAGGAGAAGGGCAAGAGACAGGTTTCGGCGTTTCACGGCGTCGTCCCGGAATGAGCAAAGAATTGATCGGTCGATTGCGGCGTTGATCGCCGCCAGTTCTCTTAGGGTATTTCTCTTAATAAGCTGGGATAAATTCCTAGCGTATTTTCGCGATTTTATCCAGCGGACCGCCAGAGACCCAGTGTTCGATTATGAAGAAGCTGCCGATGGTAATTAACGAGGCCAAGTACTCCACTCCAATCTCCTGGTCGCTTGGGGAACGTACTCATATCCGGACGTCGAAAATGACAGGTATTGCCAACGAACTCAGCTCCCCCGCAACGACAGTCGGGCTGCCGGAAACCCAACACGGCTTCCACGTCTTCGTGGACGGTTGTTATGAGCCCGGTTCCAGGCGCGGGGGATGGGCCTTTGTCGTTTATCGTGATGCGGCGGAAATCGCGTCCGGCTTCGGTGGCGCCGAAGATTCCGCCAATAATTCGATGGAATTGACCGCCGTGCTCAGGGCGGCAATCTGGATCAACAGTGAGGCAAGTGGCGAGCCCGCGACCATCTGGTCCGATTCCGTCTACGCCATCAAAGGCTGCAACAGCTGGCGACATATCTGGAAGAACAACGGCTGGAAGAAAAGCAGCCCGAATGGGAATGCCCGAAGGCGAACGATCGCCAATGCGGAACTCTGGAAGGCGGTCGATCTTCAGTTATCCCAGAATGCGCTGATGACCATTGTCTGGTGCAAAGGCCATTCCGGCATTGCCGGCAACGAACGCGCGGATGCGCTCGCGGATAAAGGGCGCCTGTCGATACGGAGTGCCTGAGACGGCATCAGGACATGTGTCGGGACGACTTCAGGGTCTTTACGCTGTGTTGCGGGCAACCAGCTCAAGCCGGTTGCGATGCCTCGACGACGGCGAGTGCCGCCATATTGACGACGCCGCGGGAGGTGACAGAGGGGGCGAGGATATGGGCGGGCAGGGCGGTGCCGAGCAGGATCGGGCCGACATGCAGGCCGTCGGTCATCGACTTCACCACGCCGAGGGTGATGTTGGCGGCGTCGAGGTTCGGGAAGACCAAAAGGTTCGCCTCGTCGTGCAGCGTCGTGTCCGGCATGACGCGCTTGCGCAGTGCTTCGGTGATGGCGCTTTCGCCGTGCATCTCGCCGTCGACCTCAAGGTCGGGCGCGGCTTCGCGCACGAGCTGCAGGGCGTTGCGCATCTTCGTGGCGCTTTCGGACTCACGCGAGCCGAAATTGGAATGCGAGACCAGGGCGGCGCGCGGCGTGAGGCCGAAACGGCGGATTTCCTCGGCCGCCAGCACCGTCGCCTCGGCGACCTCCTCGGCGGTCGGATTGAAGGTGACGTAGGTGTCGGTGAAGAAGGTGGCGCCGCGCTGCGAAATCATCAGGCTGAGTGCGGAGAAATCGCGGACATTCTTGCGCTTGCCGATAATCTGGCGGACGTCGCGAAGATGCTTCTCGTAACGGCCTTCCAGGCCGCAGATCAGCGCATCGGCCTCGCCGCGCCTCAGCGCCAGCGCGCCGATGACTGTCGTGTTTGTGCGCACGATCGTGCGGGCCGCTTCCGGGATGACGCCGCGGCGGCCGACGAGGGAGAAATAGAGATCGACATATTCGCGGAAGCGCGGATCGTCTTCCGGATTGATGACTTCGAAATCCTGCAGCGGGCGGATGCGCAGGCCGTAGCGCTTCAGCCGCGTCTCGATGACTTGCGGGCGGCCGATCAGGATCGGTTCGGCAAGGCCTTCTTCGAGCAGCACCTGGGCGGCGCGAAGCACACGTTCGTCCTCGCCTTCGGAAAAGATGACGCGCTTGCGCTCGGCGGCCTTGGCCGCAGTGAAGATCGGCTTCATGACGAAGCCGGAGCGGAAGACGAAGCGGTTCAGCTGGTCGAGATAGGCGTCGAAATCCTGGATCGGGCGGCGTGCCACGCCGCTCTGTTCGGCGGCTTTGGCGACGGCAGGTGCGATGCGCAGGATCAGGCGCGGATCGAAGGGCGAGGGGATCAGGTAATCGGGGCCGAAGACCGGGGTCTCGCCGGAATAGGCGCGGGCGGCGACGTCGGACGGCTCTTCGCGGGCAAGGGCTGCAATGGCGCGCACGGCCGCCATCTTCATTTCCTCGTTGATCGTCTCGGCGCCGCAATCGAGCGCGCCGCGGAAGATATAGGGAAAGCAGAGGACGTTGTTGACCTGGTTGGCGAAATCCGAGCGACCGGTGCAGATCATTGCGTCGGGGCGGGCAGCCCGGGCGAGATCCGGCATGATCTCCGGCGTTGGATTGGCAAGCGCCATGATCAGCGGCTTGTCGGCCATCTGCGCCAGCAGCTCGGGTTTCAGCACGCCGGCGGCCGAAAGGCCGAGGAAGACGTCGGCGCCGCCGATATTTTCGGCGAGCGTGCGCGTATCGCTCTTCTGGGCGTAGATGGATTTCCATTCGTCCATCAGCTCGACCCGGCCCTCATAGACGAGGCCTTCGAGATCGTGGACCCAGATGTTTTCGCGTTTTGCCCCGAGAATGACAAGCAGGTTGAGGCAGGCAAGAGCGGCAGCACCCGCGCCGGAGGCGACGATCTTAATGTCGGCGATGTTCTTGCCGGCTAGTTCCAGCCCGTTCAGGATCGCGGCGGCGACGATGATTGCCGTGCCGTGCTGATCGTCGTGGAAGACGGGGATCTTCATCTTTTCGCGCAGGCGGCGCTCGACCTCGAAACATTCCGGCGCCTTAATGTCTTCAAGGTTGATGCCGCCGAAGGTCGGCTCCAGCGAGGCGATGGTCGAGACCATCTGGTCGACGGCTGCGGCATCGATCTCGATATCGAAGACGTCGATGCCGGCGAATTTCTTGAAGAGCACCGCCTTGCCCTCCATGACCGGTTTGGAGGCGAGAGGGCCGATATTGCCGAGGCCGAGCACGGCAGTGCCGTTCGAGATGACGGCGACCAGATTGGCGCGCGAGGTATATTCGGCCGCCATTTCGGGATTGTCGCGGATGGCAAGGCAAGGGGCGGCAACACCGGGCGAATAGGCGAGCGCCAGGTCGCGCTGGTTGCCGAGCGGCTTTGTCGCCTGGATCTCCAGCTTACCGGGGCGGGGATAGCGGTGGAAGAAAAGCGCCTGTTCGTCGAGATCGCCGCTCGTCAGGTTCTTCTCCGTCTTCGATTTTTCCGAGTGATCCATCGCCGCCTCCGTGCACGTCTTTTGAGCTCCCTCCATACATCAATCGGATACGCGCGACAGTATGGAAATGAGGGATGGGAGAAGTTTTCGTGAGGTGGGCAGAGGGGTGTATCCACGCTGTGACCATTCGGCCTTCAAGCAGCCGCCGCAGCTAATCCTTTTGGGGAAACTTGTTTGACGACCTCAACAGGAGCAGGATGCCGGCCGCGACGGTGCGGGGCGCCGGTCGCATGGAGGAAATCATGGACAATTTGAACCTCACGACCCTGCAAAAGGGGCAGACGATGGTCAATGACGTGGCCATCGATGCTTTTGCCGCCGGATTTCGCGGCAGTCTCCTGACCAGTAAAGACATGGATTACAACGAGGCGCGGACGATCTGGAATGCGATGATCGACCGCAGCCCCGGGCTCATCGCGCGTTGCGCGGGTGCCGCCGATGTCGTGCGGGCGGTGCGGTTTGCACGCGACAATAATCTGCTCCTTTCGGTGCGCGGCGGTGGGCACGGCATCGCCGGCAATGCCGTCTGCGAGGGCGGCGTCGTCATCGACCTGTCGGCGATGAAATCGGTGCGGGTCGATCCGCAAACGCGGCGTGCCAGGATCGAGCCGGGAGCCACGCTTGCCGATGTCGACCTGGAAACGCTGGCCTTCGGGCTGGTGCTGCCGACCGGCATCAATTCCACCACCGGCATTGCCGGCCTGACGCTCGGCGGCGGCTTCGGCTGGCTGACCCGCAAATTCGGGCTGACGCTGGATAATCTGCTTTCGGTCGACGTGGTGACGGCCGACGGCGAGCTGGTCAAGGCGAGCGAAAAGGAAATGCCGGACCTCTTCTGGGCGCTGCGCGGCGGCGGCGGCAATTTCGGCGTCGTGACCTCGTTTGAGTTCAAGCTCAACCCTCTCAACACAGAGGTGCTCGCTGGGCTCGTCGTGCACCCCTTCGCCGATGCGGAAATGGTGCTCAAGGAGTACCGACAGGCGCTGGAAGCGGCCCCAGACGAACTGACCTGCTGGGTGGTGATGCGGCAAGCGCCTCCGCTGCCGTTCCTACCCGCGGAATGGCACGGCAAGGAAATCGTCGTGCTCGCCATGTGTTATTGCGGAGACATCGCGGCGGGCGAAAAGGCAACGTCTCGATTGCGCGCGATCGGAAATCCGATTGCCGACGTCGTTGGCCCGGTGCCGTTCACCGGCTGGCAACAGGCATTTGACCCGCTGCTCACGCCCGGTGCGCGCAATTACTGGAAGAGCCAGGATTTCGCCTCTCTCTCTGATGCGGCGATCGAGGTTCTGCTCAATGCCGTGCGCAAGCTGCCCGGCCCGGAATGCGAGATCTTCATCGGCCATGTCGGTGGTGCGGCTGGCCGTGTGCCCACCGAGGCCACCGCATTTCCGCAACGCAGCTCGCATTTCGTCATGAATGTGCATGCGCGCTGGCGGGAAATGGGGATGGACGGAAGTTGCATAGACTGGGCGCGGGATCTGTTCGAGGCAACCAAGCCGCATTCGGTCGGCACGGCCTACATCAACTTCATGCCCGAAGACGAAGGCGATCGCGTCGAGACCGCCTATGGCGCCAATTACGGCCGCCTTGCGGAAATCAAGCGGCGCTACGATCCGAACAATCTGTTCCGGATGAACCAGAATGTTAAACCGATGGCGGCAGTGCGAGCTGCCTAGCCCCGACGATCCCGCGCTCGGGTGATATAGCCGAGCGCGGGATGAGGCGCCAATCACTTGTCACCCCTCGGTGAGTTCGATCAATTCGCGCAGCAGAACCGCGTCGTCGGACGCGGCATGGCCGTCAGGCCGCAGAACATGGGCAAGCCATGCACCGTCCGCCGCCAGGCGAACGATCTCGAGTCGCATTCCGCCATCGGTTTCGGCGTGTTGGATGAGCCGGTCATTCATCCATTTATGCCAGAGAGACTTGGAGTAGGGGTCGGCAAGCACGGTCATCGTCTGCGCCGACCACGGGCTGTTGTTGAGGGCGCGGTCGGAAAACAATGTGCGGACATAGGCGCGGGTGAATGTGCCGTGGCCACCCTTATCCTTTTCCAGTTCTCCATCGATCTCACGGTCGAGGTTTTCCATCATGCCGTCGAACACGGCCTCTATAAGAGCCTGCTTATTGGGGAAGTGATGAAACAGACCTCCCTTGGTCACGCCGGCTGCGCTGGCAACCGCCTGTAGGCTGACGGCAGCGAGACCATGTTCCAGCGCCAGCTTGGTGGCGCAATCGAGAAGAGCCTGCCGCACGACGTCCGGCTGTTTCTTTCTGTTGCGGGGGCTATCTACCAATGCATGACCTGTGTTCGAGAAGCTTCGCGCCGAGGCGGCCCGAGAAAGATCAGTATCACTCCCGGGATCGCTGGGCCATGGGAGTTCCGATCATGATAGTGCTATCATACCTACCGGTAGGTATCTTGCAATCCAAAAAAAGATCGACTATCTGTCGGCTGAGGAGGCCCGCCGAACGTCATTTCGGCGGGCTGCGCTTTTTTGGACCCCAGCGGGACCAGCAGGAAGGCTAATGAACATGCTTTTTCGAACGAAATCATTGCGTTATACGCTTGTCCTGGCGCTGATATTCGGTGCCGGCCTGCCGGGTTACGCGCAGGAAGGCGGCGCGATGCCGCCAGCAGCCGTCAGCGTCCTGACGCTCAACGCGCATCCGGTTCCCGTTATCAGCGAGCTGCCGGGCCGCATTGCCGCGACGCGCGTTTCCGAAGTGCGGGCCAGAGTTTCCGGCATCCTGCAGGAACGGATCTTCGAGCAGGGCAGCCTCGTTCAGCAAGGCGATGTGCTCTACCGGATCGATCCGGCGCTGTTCCGGGTCCGCGTGGCAAGTGCGGAGGCAAGCCTCGATCGCGCCAGGGCGACGCAGATGAATGCCCGCCAGCAGTTGGAGCGGCAGAAGTCGTTGCGCGACCGCGATGTTGCGAGCGGTATCGAATATGATGCGGCAGCCGTCGCCCTTGCCCAGGCCGATGCCGATGTTGCGCTGGCTCAGGCCGCACTCGACGAAGCGAAGATCAATCTCGGCTATACCGAAGTCCGCGCACCGATATCAGGTATCATCGGCGGCGCGCTGGTGACGGAAGGCGCGCTGGTGACAGCCGACGCCGGCGATGCGCTGGCGATGATCCAGCAGATCGACCCCGTCTATGCCGACTTCACACAATCCTCCGGAGACCTGCTGGCGCTGAAGCGGGCGGTCGAGAACGGCAGCCTCACATCGACCGAACCAGGCAAGGCCGACATCAAGCTCGTCTTCGACGACGGCACGGTCTATGGTGAAGCCGGTAAGCTGCTCTTCAGCAGCGCCAGCGTCGATGCGACGACGGGCCAGGTCACCCTCCGCGGTGAGTTCCCCAATCCGAAGGGCGACCTGCTGCCGGGGCTTTACATCAGGGTCCGCATCGAACAGGCCGTCCGTGAGAAGGCAATCCTCATCCCGCAGCGCGCCGTCATCCGCACGGCCGACGGCAAGGCGCAGGTCTATGTCGTGCAGGAGGGAGACGTAGCACAGCCGCGTGACGTGGAGCTCGGTCAATCCTTCGGCAATGAATGGGTGGTCGAAAGCGGCCTGTCATCAGGTGAGCGTCTCGTTGTCGACGGCAGCCAGAAACTGCAGCCTGACGCAAAGGTCGCGCCGGAAGAGTGGCGGGATGGTCAGCTTGCGTCCGGTGACGCCAAGAAGCCGGAGTAAGATCGATGGCGCGTTTCTTTATCGATCGCCCGATCCTAGCCTGGGTCTTTGCGATCTTCATCTCCCTCGCCGGCCTGATCGCGCTGCCATTCCTGCCGGTCGCGCAATATCCGAAGGTCGCGCCGCCGCAGCTCAGCATCACCACCAGCTATCCCGGCGCATCTCCGCAGGACATTTATCAGGGCGTTACTCGCCAGATCGAAGAAGAGCTGAACGGCGTCGAGCACCTTTCCTATTTCGAGTCGACCTCCGATACATCGGGCGCGATGACGATCACCGCGACCTTTGCGGCCGGCACCGATATCGACCAGGCCTCGGTCGACGTTCAGAACGCCATCCGCCGCGTCGAACCGCGGCTGCCGCAATCCGTCAAGGATCAGGGCATCACGGTCGAGGAGGCATCGTCCGGCTTCCTGATGTTCATCTCGCTGACCTCGACGGATGGGAAGACCGACGAGGTGGCGCTCGGCGACTATCTCAACCGAAACGTCATCGGCGAGCTGCGCCGTCTCGAGGGTGTCGGCCGCGCCCAGCTGTTTGCCTCGCAGCGGGCGATGCGCATCTGGATCGATCCCGACAAGATGGTCGGCCTGAACCTGACAGCATCCGACATCAGCGCGGCGATCTCGGCGCAGAACGCCCAGGTCGCGGCTGGCCAGATCGGCGCAGCACCCAATCCGATCTCGCAGGACCTGACGGCGACGGTGCTGGTGAAGGGGCAACTGACCGACAGCAAGGAGTTCGGAGACATCGTGCTGCGCGCCAATGCCGACGGATCGAACGTTAGGCTGCGCGACGTTGCGCGCATCGAAGAGGGCAGCGAGAGCTACAGCTTCTCCACCCGCTTGAACGGGCAGCCAAGTGCCGCCATTGCCATCCAGCTGTCGTCGACGGGCAATGCCGTCAACACCTCCAACCTAGTCAAGGCGAAGATGGAGGAGCTGTCACGTTTCTTCCCTGACGGCGTCGAATATTCCGTTCCCTATGATACCAGCCCGTTCGTCTCGGCATCGATCGAGAAGGTGGCGCATACGCTTGCAGAAGCCGTCGCGCTCGTCTTCGTCGTCATGCTCATCTTCCTGCAGAGCTTCCGCTATACGATCATTCCAACGCTCGTCGTGCCCGTCGCGCTGCTCGGGACGCTTGCCGTCATGTTTGCCGCAGGCTTCTCGATCAACGTGCTGACGATGTTCGCGATGGTGCTTGCCATCGGCATTCTCGTCGACGACGCCATCGTGGTGGTGGAAAACGTCGAACGGCTGATGGCGGTGGAAGGGCTGTCACCGAAGGAAGCGACCAAGAAGGCGATGCGGCAGATCACCGGCGCGATCCTCGGGATTACGCTGGTTCTCTCCTGCGTCTTCGTGCCAATGGCGTTCTTCCCAGGCTCGACAGGCATCATTTACCGTCAGTTCAGTCTGACCATGGTCGTATCCATCCTGTTTTCGGCCTTCCTGGCGCTGTCGCTGACCCCGGCGCTTTGCGCCACCTTCCTGAAGCCGATCAAGGGTCATCACGAGAAGAAAGGCATCGCCGGCTGGTTCAACCGCAACTTCGATCGACTGACAGGGGGTTATGCCCGCACCGTCGAGGGACTGGCCAAGCGCTCCTGGCGGGTCATGGCCGTCTATGTCGCGCTGCTCATCGGCCTTGGCTATCTTTTCGTCAACCTGCCGAGCAGCTTCGTGCCGGATGAGGATCAGGGCTTCCTGATCGTCGACGTGCAGGGACCGCCGGAGGCGAGCCGCAACCGCACGGTGGCCTCGCTTGAAAGCATCGAAGCGATCTTCAAGAAGGAACCGGCCGTTGCCAACGTCGTTGCGATCCAGGGCTTCAGCTTCTCGGGGCAGGGGCCGAACGCCGCCCTGGTGTTCGTCACGCTCAAGGACTGGGCCGAACGCGGCGCCGGCAATTCGGTACAGGAGATCTCCAACCGCGCCAACATGCAGCTATTTGGGCTGAAGGACGCCACATCCTTCGCTTTGTCACCGCCGCCGATCGAAGGGTTCGGCACGACCAACGGCTTCACCTTCCGCCTTCAGGATCGCGGGGCGAAAGGCCAGGCGGCACTGACCGAGGCGGCGGGAATGCTGATCGGCAAGGCATCGCAGAACCCCATCATATCAGGCATCCGACCGGAAGGCATGCCGGACTCGGCCCAACTCGTGCTCGTCATCGACCGCGAAAAGGCAAATACCTTCGGCGTCGCCTTCGCCGACATCAACAGCACGATCACCGCCAATCTCGGTTCGAGCTATGTCAACGACTTCCCGAATTCGGGCCGCATGCAGCGCGTCATCGTGCAGGCGCAGGACAAGAGCAGGCTTCAGGCGGAAGACCTGATGAAGCTCAATGTCCGCAATGCGAGCGGCGGCATGGTGCCGCTGTCGTCCTTCGCCGTCGCCGAATGGCAGAAGGGACCGGCGCAGATCGTCGGTTATAACGGCTACCCTTCCGTGCGCATTTCGGGTGCTCCGGCGCCTGGAAATTCATCGGGCGCGGCAATTGCCGAAATGGAGCGGTTGGCCTCGGAACTTCCCGATGGCTTCGGCTTCGAATGGACCGGCCAGTCGCTGGAGGAGTTGAGATCGGGATCGCAGGCGCCGTTCCTGTTCGGCCTCAGCATCCTTTTCGTCTTCCTGCTGCTGTCGGGGCTTTACGAGAGCTGGTCCATCCCGTTGTCGGTGATGCTGGTCGTGCCGCTCGGCGTCATCGGCTGCGTGCTCGCGGTGATGAGCCGCGACATGTCCAACGACATCTACTTCAAGGTCGGCCTGATCGCGATCATCGGACTGTCGGCGAAGAACGCCATCCTGATCGTCGAATTCGCCAAGGACGGCTTTGCCGAGGGCAAATCGCTGATGGATGCCGCGATCGAAGGCGCTCGTCTGCGCTTCCGGCCGATCATCATGACCTCGCTCGCCTTCACTTTGGGCGTGGTGCCTCTGGCGATCGCCACCGGCCCAAGTGCGGCGAGCCAGAATGCCATCGGCACGGGCGTGCTCGGCGGCATGATCTCGGCGACGGTGCTGGCGATCTTCTTCGTTCCCGTCTTCTTCGTCTTTGTGCTGCGTCTCTTAAGGACGAAGCGGCCGGAGACTGTGCATGAGGCGGCCCAGGCCGGGCAGGAGCCGGCAACCGTCACGTCGCCGACCTGAGGTGAAGAGTTGGCGGGTTGCCTTGCGCAACCCGCCGCACCTTTGCGCCGGCCCGATTTCAGGAATTATGCAGTCGGCTTCGGCGTGATCGTCACGTCGGCGCCATAGGCATCGCGCAGTTCGCCTTCCTGTCCCGGCTGCCGGTCGGCAGCCTGGTGCAGCAGGATTGACTCGTATCCTTGCGAGCGCGTCCCCTCGATCAGGGTGATATCGGCGTTTCCAGGATTGTCGGAGCGCTCGAACCACTCGACAGGGCGGTGCAGGAAGTTCATTTCGACCGCCCGATTGGTGACGCCATGACCGACGATCACGAGGTTGTGGTCGCTATTTTCGGCGTCGTGCATGACGGTCTGGAGGAATAGGCGCACCCGCTGCGCCACATCCGCCCGGCTTTCGCCATCCGGCGGCCGTGCGTAGAACTTGCCGCTGTTGCTGCGCAGCCTTGCCCATTTTTCGAACTCCTCGGGAAACTTCTGCTTCTGTTCGGCGTGTTCGTAGATTTCGGTGAAGAGACCGAAATCCTGCTCGCGCAGCAGATAATCCTCCCTGATATCGCCGACGAAGCTTTCCGGCAGGGCTTCGAGCAGCGCATCCTTGCTCTGCCGGGTCCTGAGAAAGGGCGAGTACCAGATATGCAGCTTGCCGAAACCCGCGCTCGGCAATGCCTTGAGATAGGAGGCGATCACGCTGCCTGCTTCGAGAGCCTGCCGATGGCCCCACCGCGTCAGCGGCACATTGTGATCGCCGAATTGGCGGTAGGCCTGTTCGTTGATATTGCCGAGGGATTCGCCATGGCGAACGAGAAAAAGACGCATCAGCCATCCCGCATTGTCGGATATGAATCGCCGCCATCATGAACGTCCTGAATGCGCAGGGCAACATGGCCGGCAGTCCTGGCAGCGACGGCCATGCGGCCGCGCGGCGACAGGCATTCTGCCAGCGCGGGATGATCGGGTTTGCAGGGCTTTTCCACACCTTGTCATCTTCCTGAAACACGAGTCTGGTTTTGGAAGGCTAGATGAAAGATGGGACATGAGCGGTAGCTCGTGAAAGACATGATGGAACCCAGACATTTCCGCACGCTCTTCATTTCCGATGTCCATCTCGGCTCGAAGGCCGCGAAGGCCGACTTCCTCTTGGATTTCCTGCGTCACCACGAGGCCGATACGATCGTGCTCGTCGGCGACATCGTCGACGGCTGGCGCCTGAAGCGCAGCTGGTACTGGCCGCAGGTCTGCAACGACGTCGTCCAGAAGCTGTTGCGCAAGGCGCGCAAGGGCACGCGCGTCGTCTATATTCCCGGCAATCACGACGAATTCCTGCGCGCCTTCCCGGGCATGCATTTCGGCGGCATCGAGGTCGTCGAGCGCATGATGCATGACGGCGCCGACGGCAAGAAATACCTGATCCTGCATGGTGACGAGTTCGACGTTGTCGTCCGCAATGCGCGACTGCTCGCCTATCTCGGCGACTGGGCCTATGACACTGCGATCCGCATCAATATCATCCTTGCGGCAGTGCGCCGCCGGCTCGGCATGCCCTACTGGTCGTTCTCGGCCTGGGCGAAGCTCCAGGTCAAGCATGCCGTCAACTTCATCGGCGAATTCGAGCGCGTCGTGGCCGAGGAAGCCCGCAAGCATGGCGCCGATGGCGTGATCTGCGGACATATCCATCATGCCATCATCCAGGATATGGACGGCATCCGCTACATCAACACCGGCGATTGGGTGGAAAGCTGCACGGCAGTCGCCGAGCACGAGGACGGCACGTTCGAACTGATCACCTGGCGGGCGCTCGCCAGCAGTGTGCCGGCGCTTGCCGCCATCGAAATGCATGACGAGGGTGAACTGGCCCCGCAGGCCGCCTGATTTTTCCGCCCAGGCTTTAAATGCCACGCGTCTGCTCAGATGCGCAACGGACGCCGTAGCACCTTGAGATTTTTGCAGTAGCAATTTGGCCGTTACCGTCAGGCGACAGGCCCTATTTATTTTCTAAAACGTTTCAGAACGGCTATTTCTCGCAATAGTCGCCTCCAAGGTGGTGTGTTAGGACAACGACGAGTTTCCTTCAGGTCCACCCATGATTCCCGCTCAAAATTCCCCGACGGGTGAGGGAGCGCCGCCGCGCTTCCGGCTGCTCAGCGCGCTTTCCTATTGCGCGCCGCTGCTCGTCAACGGCATCGTCCTGCCGTTCTTCCCCGTCTGGCTTGCGGGCCACAGCTTCAGCGACCACGAAATCGGTGTCATCCTGGCCGTTCCTATGGTGGTGCGCGTGCTGGTGGCGCCTGTTGTCGCCATGATCGCCGACCGGATGAAGGAGCGAGCCGATGTGCTGCTCTGGTCAGGTGGCCTGTCGCTGCTGACGGCGGTAGCACTTTACTGGACGACGACTTTCTGGCCTGTCTTCATCGTCTTTACGCTGCAAGGCGCCACCTTCGCGCCCTATGTGCCGGTCGTCGAATCGATCGTCATATCGGGCGTGCGCCGCTGGGGGCTCGATTACGGATCGATGCGGGTCTGGGGCTCGATTGCTTTCATCGTTTCGACGCTGGTTGGCGGCGAACTCATCAACCAGTGGGGCGGGGGGATGGTGCTGCCGATCATGATGTTCGGCTTTATCATGACCGTGGTCATGGCGATCTTCTGCCCGCGCATCGGGCCGACGCGGCGGCGAGGCCAGCCGATCGATCTTCCGGCCGCCACCGGCAGCGGCCTGCGTGAGCCGCACTTGCTGCTGCTCTTGATCGGCGTCGCCATCCAGCAATCGAGCCATGCGGTGCTCAACGCCTTCTCCTCGATCTACTGGCATCACCTCGGTTTTTCCGGTACCGAGGTCGGCCTGCTCTGGAGCGCCGGCGTCGCTTCGGAAGTGACGGTGTTCTTCCTGTCGAAGCGCCTCAGCCGTCGCTTCGACGCCTGGACGCTGATCCGCTTCGGCTGCGCCATCAGCGTCTGCCGCTGGATCCTGTTTCCGATGAATACGGGATTTGCCGGTTTCTTCCTGTTGCAATGTTTCCACGGCTTCACCTACGCCTTCGTGCATACCGGCGTGCAGCGGCGGATCGTGGCGACGGTGCAGGAGACGCAGGAATCCTCGGCGCAGGGCGCCTATTTCTTCTATGTCGGCATGGCGATGGCGCTGATGACCCTGGCGTCGGGTTATCTCTATGCCTCGCTCGGCGTCGTCAGCTATTACGTCATGGCCGTGGTGGCATTCACCGGCCTCGGCCTCGTCATCTCAGCCTATTACCTTCAGCCCCAGAGCGCGGTCTCGGGCGGAAAGACCAGGGAAGCGGCGTAGCGCAGGCCGGGTTCGCGGTCGCGGGCAAGCAGCAGCGGGCCGTCGAGATCGACGAAATCGGCGTTCTGGGCGAGTAATACTGCGGGCGCCATGGCAAGCGAGGTGCCGACCATGCAGCCGATCATGATGCTGAATCCAAGCCGTTCGGCCTCGGCCTTCATCGACAGCGCCTCCGTCAGGCCGCCCGTCTTGTCGAGCTTGATGTTGATCGCGTCGTAGCGGTCGGCAAGGCTTGCGAGATCGCCGGTGTGGTGGACGCTCTCATCGGCGCAGACGAGGAGCGGGCGGCGGATTTCGGCGAGCAGCCCATCGCGGCCGGCCGGCAGCGGCTGCTCGACGAGGGCGATGCCTGCTTCTGCGGCGATATGGAGATGACGCTCCAACACCGCTTCGGGCCAGCCTTCATTGGCGTCGAGGATGATTTCGGCATCGGGCGCGGCGGCGCGGACGGCGCGGATGCGGCTTTCATCGTCGCCAGTGCCGACCTTGACCTTCAGCAGGGCACGGCCGGCATGCTCGCGCGCCCGGGCGGCCATCACCTCCGGCTCACCGAGCGAGATGGTGATGGCGGTGGTGAGCGGCTGCGGAGCGGAAAGGCCGAGGCGGGCGGCGACGCTGTCTCCCGTCCGCTTCGCCTCAAGATCCCAGAGGGCGCAATCGACGGCGTTGCGGGCCGCACCCGGCGGCATGGCCGACAGCAGGTCGCGGCGCGAAATGCCGGCCTCGATCAACGGTCGCGCCGCTTCGATCTGGGCGAAAACGCTCTGCATGGTCTCGCCATAACGGCGATAAGGCACGCATTCGCCAAGCCCCTGCGCACCCTCTTCGACAAGCGTGCAGGTGATGACCTCGGCTTCGGTCTTTGCCCCGCGCGAGATGGTGAAGGTCCCGGCAATCGGAAAGGAATTCATCTGGATATCGAGGGTACGCGGCATTATTGCTCTCCTGCGAGCATGGAAATTGCACGGTGCTTCTGTATATTGACGCGCCGGGCGACGAACGATCTGCTTCGCGATTCGGCAATGTCGCTGTAAGCCTTGAAAGACACAAGTATCTTGAACGCCGAGAATCGCAACGCCGCCTCACTTGATGTGAACGACCAGGCTGATGGCTCGGGACAGCGTGTGCGTCTTCAGGGAAATTGGCGCAGCGCCTACATCCATCTGGTGCTGCGCGATTTCGAAAAGCTCCTGCAGAAGAAGACCGGCGACCTGACGGTAGACCTCTCGGACATATCGGAGATCGACACAGCCGGCATCTGGCTGCTGTGCCGGCTGAAGAAACAGGAAGAGGCGGGCGGGCGGGCGGTTCGCTTCGAAGGCACCAACCCGCATATCGACGAAATGCTCGAGATGTTTTCCGAGGAGCCGGCCAAGCCCGAGCCGGAGCAGACGGAGAAAGTCTCGCTTGCCGCGCGCATCCTCGCGCCGATCGGCAAAATGACCTATGAGGTCTGGGACAATTTCGCTGCCGCCATGTATATCCTCGGCTCGGCGGTGCGCGGCGCGCAGATGAAGTTCGGCCGCGGCAGTGGCGTTTCGCCGGCTTCCATCGTCAACCAGATCGACCATATGGGCGTTCGCGCCGTTCCGATCATTCTGTTGATGTCGTTTCTGATCGGGGCGATCATCGCCCAGCAGGGCGCCTTTCAGCTGCGCTATTTCGGCGCTGAGGTTTTCGTCGTCGATCTCGTCGGCATCCTGCAATTGCGCGAAATCGGCGTGCTTCTGACCTCGATCATGATCGCCGGCCGTTCGGGCAGTGCCATCACCGCCGAAATCGGTTCGATGAAGATGCGCGAGGAGATCGACGCGCTGAAGGTGATGGGGCTGAACCCGATCGGCGTGCTGATCTTCCCGCGGCTGGTGGCGTTGACGATTGCGCTGCCGCTTTTGACGGTGCTGGCGAATTTCGCTTCGCTGGGCGGGGCTGCCGCTGTCGCCTGGGGCTATTCCGGCATCACCTTCGCCAATTTCCTGTCGCGCCTGCACGAGGCGGTGACACTGTCGACGGTGCTCTCAGGCATGATCAAGGCGCCGTTCATGGCGCTGGTCATCGGCATCGTTGCCGCTGTCGAGGGGCTGAAGGTCGGCGGCAGCGCGGAGTCGCTCGGCCAGCACGTGACGGCCGCGGTGGTCAAGGCGATTTTCGTCGTCATCCTGATGGACGGGCTTTTTGCGATGTTCTATGCAGCGATCGACTTTTAGCATGGCGGACCGCGTGGACGAGAAACCGATCGATACGGAAGACAAGGACGAAAGGGACATCGTGCTGTCGGCGCGCGACGTCACCGTCGGCTTCGGCTCCAAGGTCGTGCTCGACAATCTGAACCTCAATATCTACCGCGGCGAGATCCTCGGTTTCGTCGGCGCGTCTGGCACCGGCAAATCGGTGTTGATGCGCACCGTGCTCAGGCTGCTGCCGCGCCGCTCCGGCACGATCAAGATCCTCGGCCAGGATTTCGACGAGCTCGACGAGCCGCAGCGCAACGCGCTCGACATGCGGCTCGGCGTGCTGTTCCAGCAGGGAGCACTGTTCTCGTCGCTGACGGTCAAGGAGAACATCCAGGTGCCGATGCGCGAATATCTCGACCTGCCGCGCTCGCTGATGGACGAACTGGCGCATCTGAAGATCCGCATGGTCGGGCTTGCGGCCGACGCCGCCGACAAATACCCGTCCGAACTGTCAGGCGGCATGATCAAGCGTGCCGCCCTTGCCCGCGCGCTGGCGCTCGATCCGGAGCTCGTCTTCCTGGACGAACCGACTTCGGGTCTCGACCCGATCGGCGCGGCTGAATTCGACGAACTGATCGCCAACCTGCGCGATAGTCTGGGACTGACCGTGTATATGGTCACGCACGACCTCGACAGCCTGTTTTCGGTCTGCGACCGTATTGCCGTGCTCGGAAAGAAGCGGGTAATGGTGGAAGGCACGATCGACGATATGCTGGCCTATGACGATCCGTGGGTGCAGGCCTATTTCAAGGGCAAACGGGCGCGGTCGATCGTGCCGCAGGACGATGGCGCGCGGCACGGCAGCAGCGGGAAGTGACCGGATAAGATGGAAACCAAAGCCAATTACACGATTGTCGGTTTTTTCACGGTGCTGGTGATCGCGGCGGCCTTCGGCTTCGTCTACTGGATGGCCGAATATGGCCGAGGCGGCCCGATGACGGAGTTGATCGTTCGTATTCCGGGCTCGGCCAACGGCCTCAGCGTCGGTTCGCCGGTGCGCTTCAACGGCATCCAGATCGGCTCGGTGCAGACGCTGTCGATCGATGCCGACGATCCGCAATATTCGCTGGCCTTCACCCAGGTCCGTACCGATGCGCCGATCTACCCCTCCACCAAGGCAGCCCTTGAAATCCAGGGTTTGACCGGGGCTGCCTATATCGAACTCTCGGGCGGCCGCAAGGGCGAGGAAAGCATCCTCCAGCATGCGATCGACAATAACAAACGCGCCGTCATCGTCGCCGACCAGTCGAGCGTCACCAATCTTCTGGCGACGGCCGACAAGATCCTCGATCGGGCCAACGACGCGGTCGGTGAACTTCAGGGTTTCATCGAAGATTCGCGCGGGCCGCTGACCGAGACTTTCAAGAATGCCGAGACGTTCTCGGATGCGCTTGCGAAGAATTCCGGCAATATCGACGCCTTCCTGCAGAGTGTGGGTGAGCTCTCCAATACGGTGAAGGCCGTGTCCGGCCGTGTCGATTCGACGCTTCAGGCCGTCGAATCGCTGGTCAAGGCGGTCGATGCGCAGAAGATCGACAACATCGTCTCCAATGCCGAGAAGATCACCGCCAATGTCGCCGATGCCTCAGGCGACCTCAAAGGGGCGATCCAGAAGTTCGACCAGACGGCCACCACCTTCAACGATTTCGGCAAGCAGGCGCAGGCGACGCTCGATCGCGTCGATACGCTCGTTGCCCAGATCGATCCTGCGAAGGTGAAGGGCTCTGTCGACGACATCGCGCAGGCAACCAAGGATGCGCGTACGGCCGTCGCCTCGATCCGTGATGTCGCCAACACCGTTTCGCTGCGCCAGAAGGACATCGACCAGACGATCCAGGACGTCTCTCAGCTTGCCAACAAGCTGAATTCGGCGTCGACCCGAATCGACGGCATCCTCATCAAGGTCGATGCGCTGCTCGGAACCGACAATACGCAATCACTGTTTGCCGAGGCGCGCAATACGCTGGAATCCTTCAAGAAGGTGGCCGACAACCTGAATTCGCGGATCGGGCCGATCGCCGACAATCTGCAGAAATTCTCGAGCGGTGGCTTGCGCGACGTGCAGACTCTGATCAATGACATGCGCGGAACCGTGGGCAATCTGAACGATACGATCAGCAACTTCGACCGCAATCCGCAACGCCTGATCTTCGGCGGGGACACGGTCAAGCAATATGACGGCCGGACGCGGCGTTAAACTTGGGAAGTCAGGGGTAGCCTAATATGGTCGCATCGCATCTGTTGTCGCGCCGTTCTTGGATCAGGGGAACGGTGATCGCGCTGCCGCTGACGGCGCTGATCCTTTCCGGGTGCGGCACCGCGGCCAAGAACGATACTTATGATCTTTCCGCTGCCGTCGACGGCAGCGGACCCGCGGCAAAATCCCGCCAGATCCTGATTGCCAGCCCCACGGCGCTAAGGTCGCTCGACAGCGAGCAGATCGTGATCCGTGTTTCGCCGTCGGAAATCCAGTATCTCTCAAAGGCGCAGTGGGGCGACAAGCTGCCGCGCATAGTGCAGTCGAAGCTGGTGGAAGCCTTTGAGAACTCCGGCAAGCTCGGCGGCGTCGGCATGCCGGGGCAGGGGCTGGCGATCGACTATCAGGTCGTCACCGATATCCGCTCCTTCGAAATAGATGCTTCGAACGGCAATCAGGCGGTGGTCGAAATTTCCGCCAAGATCCTCAACGACCGCAACGGCTCGGTGCGCGCCCAGAAGGTGTTCCGCGCCATGGCGCCGGCCGGCGGTGACAATGAAGGTTTCGTCAAGGGCCTCGACCGCGCCTTCTCCGCGGTAGCCTCCGAGATCGTCAGCTGGACGCTACCCTTGATCTGACCGGCGTTTGCACGACGGCGCCTCGATCCGCGCCTTGCTTTGACGATCGACTGCACCGTCAAAGCCATCGGCTCGGAGAGCGCCGGCATTTCAGTCTCGAATACATCAGGCATTCCTTCGGAATTCATTCTGCCTATCAGAGGCGAAGGATTCGAAACGAATTGCAGGGTGATCGCGCAAGACCGGCAGCATCTGGAAGTGGCTTTCAGGTAACCTGTCGGCAGGTCTCCGCTCATCGATCTACTTCGTCGGTTGCGAATCCGTCATCGTCGCTCCCGGCTGATTACCCGGTATGGTGGAAGCTGTGGCGTTTGATGACGGCGACAGGGTGCTGTCCAGCAGGCTTGCCATCTTATCGTCGCGTATGCTCGCGGTCTTTTCGCCCATGACGACGCCGACCACGCGGCGGCCATCCTTCAGGGCCGAGGTCACGACGTTGTAGCCCGATGCATCGGTGTAGCCTGTCTTGATGCCGTCGACGCCATCATAGCGATACATGAGGTTGTTGTGGCCGCGCAGCTTCATGCCGCGGAACTGGAAGCCGCGCATGGAGAAGAGCTTGAACTCCTCAGGGAAGTCCCGCATCAGCGAAACGCCGAGCGTCGCCATGTCCCGCGCCGTGGTGACCTGCTCCGGATCGGGAAGGCCCGACGGGTTCTTGAAGACCGTATCCTTCATACCGAGCTGGCGCGCCTTGTCGGTCATCGTCTTGGCGAAGGCCTGTTCGGTGCCACCGAGCTGTTCGGCAATCGCCACAGCCGCATCATTGGCGGAGAGCACGACGATTCCTTCGACCGCTTCGCGCAGCGTCACCTTGCGGCCGGCGCCGACAGCGAGCTTGAAAGGCTCCTTGCTCTCGGCATTTTCCGACATGGTGAGCTTCTGGTCCCAGTTGAGGCGTCCGTCATGCAGGGCCTCGAAGGCGAGGTAGAGCGTCATCATCTTGGTCAGCGACGCCGGATAGTTCAGATCGTCCTGATTGGAACCTTCGAGGACCTGGCCGGACTGGGCATCCACGACGAAGCTTGCCTGGCCTGCCTGAACCTGAGTGAAAGCGCCCATCAGGAAAAAGGAAGAGAGCGCGGTAGCGAGGAGCCGGGATGTCGTCTTGGTCATCAATGTTGCTGTCTCTGTCGTTTGGATGGCGGAGTGAGCCGTTCTGTTTGAATATGAGCGGATCAGAAAAGTTTGTGACGGAATGAAGGACAGCGGGCAATAAAAAAGGATCTTCCACAGCTCATTCCTTTTGTCTCACCCTCTTCGGTTTTGACAATGATGCGTACGGCACGTAGAAAATGCACCATGAGCATGAAGCGCGTGACCTTCTCCCGTCATATCAGCACCTGCCCGCAGGTCGCGATTGTGCGCGCTCTTCGCGGACGAGGTCTTCGCGTCCTGCTGTGACGTCAGGGCGCTAGGCGCCCGGCGCGCTGCTGGACGTAAAGCCCCTCACCACGTCAATCAAGGTTGCCAGGGAGACAGGCACCGTGCTCAATATTTATCATGTCAATTCGCTCGTCCATTGGGAGGAGCGCGAGATCCATTTGCGCGATCATATGATCGGCTTCTTCTCGCAAGAGGTCCGCAGCTTCCTCAGATCCGTCAATCCGGCCTGGGATGTCAGGAGGGTCGAGGCGCCGGCGCTGATGCCGCGGTCGCTGGTTTCAAGTGCCTATTCGAACGCCGATATCTGGATCCAGGAACAGCTCTCCACCAGCGATATCGCGCTGGTGCTGAGACCGGAGACCACGCCGTCGACCTACCTCTACATGCAGCATATTCTCGGCAATCACTCGAAGACACGGCTGCCGCTCTGCGTCTGGCAGGCCGGCAGATCCTATCGCCGCGAGCAGGAACAGCCGAGCAAACACATGCGGCTGAAGGAATTCTGGCAGCTCGAATTTCAATGCGCCTACACGGCCGACAGCGGCAACGACTATCACGCCGCCTGCCTTGAGCCGGTCCGCCGGATGATCGCATCGCTGATCCATCTGCCGACGCGGATCGTACCCTCCGACCGGCTTCCGGCCTATTCCGAGGTGACTGTCGATATCGAGGTCGACAATGCCGACAAGTGGATGGAGGTCTGCTCGATCTCCCGACGCACGGACTTTCCGCAGCGCTACCAGTCGCAGCCCAAAAAGGGAGCGGCGGTCGACCATGACGTGCTGGTGCTTGAGATCGCCATCGGTCTCGATCGGTGCCTCTACAACTGGAACATAGCGGCCGATCGATGAGATATCGGAAGCCGGGGCTGCCAAGCAGTCCCGGTTCTCCTGCAGCCCGAAAATTTATGAAAAGGCTATCTCGGCGGCGGGACGGATTTCTACCGTCGCCTTGCCCGCATCGAAACCATCGAGTGTTTCGTTGTGATGGGCAATGATCTCGGAAAAGGTCAAGGTCGCCGTGTCACCGGTCGTGTGACCATCGGCAATCAACGTCACGTCATATCCCAGCGACACGGCACGCCTGACTGTCGTGTCGACGCAAAATTGCGACATGCATCCACCGATGACGAGGTGGGTGACCGATCGTTCGTCCAGGCGTTCGGCAAGGTCGGTCTCGAAGAAGGAGTCGGCGCTTTTCTTGCGCACAACGACCTCGGCCTGCCTCGGCGCGACCTCGTCGCGCAGCGCCCAACCTGGCGTGCCGACAGCCAATCGATGGCCGCTATCGCCGTCATGCTGAACGAGTACGATCGGCGCGCCCGCCTGCCGAGCTTTTTCCTGTAGTGCTGCCAGCCGCGCGATGGTCTCATCAAGTGCGGCATCAATATGAGGTTGTCGCTCCGGCGAGGCTTTGTCGCTAAGGATCGCATTCTGCACGTCGATGATCAGAAGGGCCTTGGTCATTTCTGGGAGGTTTCCGTAGCTGGACGGCGGATGGTTTCGTTTGGGAATACCTGTTTCGTTTCTCCGCAGAGAGGCCTAATCACACCCGCATTATAGAACGAAAGCCGCCTGACACGTGTTCAGGCGGCTTTCCAATCGCGGGTACCAGTCAGGATCAGCCGAGCCTGCCTGCGGCATGAGCGAGCATGGTGTAGACCTTGCCCGTATCCGAGGTAAGGTAGGACTGCGTTACCGTCCGGTTCGGGTCGGTGCGAGCGACGTCAGCGAGCAGCTTTTCGAAATCACCGATGTAGCGGTCGACGGCGGTGCGGAACTCCGGTTCGCGGTCATATTTGCGCTTGATCTCGTCGAAGGTCTGCTGGCCCTTCAGCGTGTAGAGGCGGCGGGTGAAGACGTCGCGCTCGCCGCGCTGATAGCGGCGCCAGAGATCGACCGAGGCGTCATGGTCGATGGCGCGGGCGATATCGACCGAGAGCGAGTTCAGTGATTCGACGACGTGGCGTGGATTACGGCTGTCATTGCTGCGCGCGGCCGGTGCGGCAGTTTCCGCCGGGCGGGCAGGAACACGGGCGGCCGCGGCCTCGTCGGCGGCGTCCTCACGCGATGCGCCACGCAGGAGATCGCTGATCCAGCCGCCGCTTTCCGGACGAGTCGGCTCTTGGCGATCTGTTCCCGGGCGACCTGTTTCCGGGCGGCCTGTTTCCGGGCGAGCGGGGGCAGGCGGCGGCGCGGCGCGCTGGGGGGCGGCGGCCGGCGCAGACGGTGCGATCGTTCCGCGCAGACCTGTCGCTTCGATCGGCGGGGGTGCTGCCGGCTGGGCTGCGACCGGCTGGGCGGGACGCGGGGCCGGCTGCACCTGAGCGAGCGTGCGGGCGACGGGCTCGGAGATTTCAAGCTGCTGGCTGGAGCGGCCGACGAGCTGGGAGATATCCTGCAGCGCCTTGATCTGCTCGGCGACGGCCCGGCGCATGGCCGAGGCGCTTTCCTTGGCTTCCTCGGGAAGATCGAAGGCGCCGCGCTTCAGTTCGGCGCGGGTGGCGTCGAGTTCGCTGCGGATGTCGGCGGCGGAGCGGCGGATATCCTCTGTGGCTCCGGAGAAGCGGCCGACGGCATCATCGATCGCTTCGCGTAGCGCTTCGCGCAGGTGCTGGGCGGCGCCGTCGGAGGCGCGGCCGGCTTCGCCGAGCATGCGCTCGACTTCCGACAGCGAGGCCGTGAGACCGCCGCGAATGCGATTGGAGAGATCGCCGGAACGGCGCTCGACATTGGCAAAGGTGCCGTCGATCGTCGTATTGGCCTCGTCGCCGGCGCGGGCGATTGCCTCGCGCATCGTCTCTGCCGCTTCCTGGGCGCGCTTCTCGGTATCGGTGAGAATGCGGCCAATATCGGCGAAGGAGGATTGCACGCCCTCGCGCAAATTGCCGGTAACCTGGCTGGAGCGTTGCTCTGCCCGTTCGAACACGGTCTCGATCATGCTCCCGAGGCCTTGCATGGTCTTTTCGATCTCCGCAGAGCGCGAGACGAGGCCGACCGAGAGCGTCTGCAGAGCGCTCTCGCGCTCCTCGAGCGTCGAGGCGAGGTTGGACTGGGCGGCGCCGAGAAGCTGCGAGGCCTGGGTCAGAACCTTGGAGTGTTCGTCGAAGCGGCCGATGATGCCGCCGACCTGTGCCAACGTCTGGCCCGAGATGTCGGAGAGGCGATCGACCTTGCCTTCGAGAAGCCTGGTCGAGGCGGAGACCATTTCGGCGGCCTTGGTGGCCGAGTCGGCAAAGCGCGTGGTGGTATCTCCGAGACGGCCGTCGACGCTGGCCAGCTGCTCAGCGGCGCGGTTCATCATCATCGCCATCGCCGCACTGCTTTCCGACATGCGCTCGACGAGGCCGTTGACATTGCCGACCAAGCTATTCTCGATCGCGCTGACGGCATTGGCGACATTCTCGGTTCGGGCGGCAACGGCGCTGGCGAGCGCTTCGTTTTCGGCGCGCAGACGATCGGCGCTGAGGTTGGCCGCAGCGGTGATGCGGGCGGCGGCCTGCTCGCCGGCATCGGTGTACCGGTCGATGATCGGACGGGCCGTTTCGTCGAGGATGCGCGTCAATTCGACCGAACGGCCTGATAGCATCGAGTTAAGGTCGCGGGTACGCTCTTCGAGCGTGGAGCGGATCGAGTTGCCGCGCGCTTCGAGCGCCCGGTCGATGTCGGAGAACGTCGTATCGATCTCGCGGGCACGCTCCTCGAGATTGGTGCGAATGGCGCTGCTGCGAGCTTCGAGCGCGCGGTCGACGTCCGCCATGGTGGCCGTAATCTCGCTGCCGGCGCCCGACAGTGTCGAGCGGATGGCGTTACCGCGTGACTCCAGAGACTGGCCGGCATCCGACAGCACCTTGGAGATGGCATTGACTTGCGTGCCAACGATGGTCTCGGCCTCGGCGACCTTGTTGACGATGGCGTTGCCGGCTTCCGAGAAAGTCTGGGCGACGGCAGCGGCCTGGCTTGCCAGCCGGTTCTGAGCTTCGGCGACGCGAGTGACGATCTGCGACGAGCGCTCATCCATGGTGCGGGTGAATTCGTCGCTTTTCACATTGAGATCCTCGGCGAATTGCTGGCCGGTCTTGCCAAGCAGTTCGGTGGTTCTCGTCGCTTCGCCTTCCATTCCCTGGGCCGCGTCGGCAACTGCGCTGCGCAGCGTCGAGGCGAGACCAGCGGCCTTGCCTTCGATGGTGCGGTTGACGGCCTCGAGGCCGACGGTCAATGCACGGTCCATCGTAGAGAGGCGTTCCTCGATGCGTTCATTGCCGCGGTCGAGCGTTTCGGCGAGGCTCGCGGTGCGGCCATCGATGGCGCCGGTCAGGCTGGTGGTTCGGCTGTCCAGCGTCTCGGCCAGATTGGCGGTGCGGCTGTCGATCGCCTGAGTGAGGTTTGCGGCACTGCCTTCGAGCGTCGCCGAGATGCGCTGCGTGGCGTCGTTGCTGAGCGCGCCGAGACGAGAGACGCCGTCGGCAAGCACGCCGGAGAGCTGGCCGCTGGCCGCTTCGACCTTTTCGGCAACGCCGCCGACGCCGTCGCGGATGCGGGTCTCGATCGCCGCAAGACCGGCTTCCACACGCGCTCCGGTTTCTTCAAAACGGCCCGTCAGGCTTTCTACCGACCGATCGAGATGGGTGGACAAATCCTGGGTGGAGCTCGAAATCGCACTTGCCGCCTCCTGGAAGCGGCCGGCGATCTGGCCGGCGCCTGCATGCATGCGATCTTCCAATGTCTGGGCGCCGGCATCGATCGCCTGGCGGATCGCGGCCTCACGGTGCTCCAGCGACAATTCGAGCATGCCGACACTCGTCGCCACCGAGGTGCCGATGCTGGTCGCCTGTTCGGCAAGCGTATCGCTGATCAGCGCATGGGCCTGGTTCAGCGATAGGTCGATGGCGTTGGCGCGGTCTTCGAGCGTCGTGCGGATGCGCTCATGGGCAGAGGCGAGTCCGCCCTCGATGCGCGCCGCGGCCTCGTTGGCGAGGCCTCCGAGCCGCGTATGTGCATCGGTCAGGCGGCCTTCGATGCGGCCGGTCAAGCCGCCGACGAGATCCTCGAAGCGGGCGCCGCCGGCATCGAGAACGCCCGAGAGGGCAGCGCTATGCTCGGAAAGCGCATTTTCGAGCCGCTGCTGATTGTCGGTATAGGCGGTGCGGATCGCATCGGTCTTGTCGGAGAAGGCACCGGCGACTCGTGCCTCGGCACCGGAGACGGCCTCCATGATGGCGTTGCTGCGGGCTTCGAGCACGCTGTCGAAGCGGCTCTGGTTATCATCGAGCGAAATGGCAAGCGCCATGGTCTTTTCGTCGAGCGTATCGGTGAGCCGATCGTGGGTTGCCGTCACGGCGCCGATGATCGCGGCGGTACGGTGGCCCAAGGCTTCCTCGAGGCGGGTCTGGCCTTCGCTCAGCGAGGCGGCGAGGGCGGCAGCCTTCTGGTCGAGTACACCGTTCAGGCCAACATGCGTGCCGGAAACCGCATTGGTGATCGCATCGGCGCCTGTTGTCAGCGTTTCCTCCAGACGGCTCTGGCTCTCGTTCAGCGAGATGGCAAGCGCCATCGCCCGATCGTCGAGTGTCTCGGACAAGCGGTCGTGGGTGGCGGAGACTGCATTCAGGAAGGATTCCGAGCGGCTCTCCAGCGTATCCTGCAGGCGGCTCTGACCCTCGTTCAGTGAGGCGGCGATCGCCGTCGCCTTTTCGTCGAGCGTTTCCGAGAGACGGTCGTGCGTGCCGGACACAGCCTTGAGGAAGGCTTCGGAACGTGCTTCCAGCGTGTCTTCGATCCGCGACTGGCTCTCATTGAGCGAGATGGCGAGCGTCATCGCCTTCTCGTCCAGCGTCTCGGACAGACGGTCATGCGTGCCGGAGACCGCATTCAGCAGGGCCGCCGAGCGGGTTTCCAGCGTGTCTTCGATACGCGTCTGGGTTTCGTTGAGCGAGATGGCGAGTGCCATCGCCTTTTCGTCCAGCGTGTCGGAGAGGCGATCATGGGTGCCCGAGACGGCGTTCAGCAGGGCTGCGGAGCGGGTTTCGAGCGTATTCTCGATACGGGCATGGCCTTCGCTCAGCGAGGTGGCAAAAGCTGCCGCCTTGCCGTCCAGCGTGTCGGAGAGGCGATCATGGGTGCCGGAGACGGCGTTCAGCAGAGCGGCGGAGCGGGTTTCAAGTGTCTCCTCGATACGGGCCTGGCTCTCGTTCAAGGACATGGCGAGCGCCATCGCCTTTTCGTCAAGCGTCTCGGCAAGACGGTCGCGCGTGCCGGATACAGTGTTCAGCAGTGCCTCGGCGCGCGTTCCAAGCGCGTCCTCGATGCGGGCATGGCGCTCGTCGAGCGAGGTAGTAAGGGCGGCCGCCTTCGTATCCAGCGTTTCCGACAGTCGCTCATGCGTGCCCGACACGGCGTTGAGGAAAGCGGTGGAGCGGGTCTCGAGCGTATCCTCGATGCGGCTCTGACTTTCGTTGAGCGAAATGGCGAGCGCCATCGCCTTTTCGTCGAGTGTTTCCGAAAGGCGGTCATGGGTGCCGGAGACGGCGTTCATCAGGGCAGCGGACCGAGTTTCGAGCGTGTCCTCGATGCGGGCCTGGCTTTCATTCAGGGAAATGGCAAGGGCCATCGCCTTTTCGTCAAGCGTCTCGGCAAGACGGTCATGGGTGCCGGAGACGGCATTGATGATGGCGTCGGAGCGGGTCGTCAGCGCTTCCTCGAAGCGGCCGTGATGGGTGGTCAGCGCCTCGATCAATGCGCCGCCGCGCTCTGCCATGACGCTGTCGATACGGCCGTGGGCCGTGCCGAGCGCCTCGCTGATTTCGGCCGCACGGGCGGTAAGCACGCTGCTCAATTCCTCGGCGCGACCGCCGAAGGCAGTGGTCACCTGCTCGGTGCCAGCGGCGACGGCAGTCGTCAGATCGGTGGTGGTGGTGCGCAGCGTGTCGCGGAATTCGGCCGAGCGTGTCTGAAGGTTGTTCTGCAGCTCAGAGGTGCCGGTCGCAAGCGCCAGCGCGATTTCCGAGGTCGCGCTCTGCAGCGCAGAGGTCAGCTCGCCGGTGCGGCTGGTGAGCGCGCTGGTGATTTCGTCCGCGCGGCTGCCGAGCGTGCTTTCCAGCACTTCGTGGCCGGTGGCGAGCGCGGTGGCGAGCGCCAGCGACTGGTCTGATATCGACGAACCGAGCCGGTCGATGCCGGAGCTCAGAATGCCGTCGATCGAATCCGAGCCGCCGGTCAGCGTCTCGTTGATACGGGCGAGGCTCTCCATCAGCTTGGTGTCGAGTGAACCGGTGCGTTTGTCGAAGGCGCTGGTGAATTCGGAGACGCGTTCGTCGAAGGCAGTCGACAGCTGGGCGACGGTCGTCTGCAGCCGCTCCTCGAAGAAGCCGGAGCGCACGTCGAGATCCATGACGGCGTCATCGGCGGTGGTCTGCAGGCTCTGGCGGAAGCTTGCGCCCTTTTCGTCGAGCGCGCTGTTCAGCTTCGACAGCACGTCGTCGAGCGTGCCGCCGATGGTGCGTTCGCCTGACGTCAGGCTCTCATTGATCTCGCGGGTGCGCGCAATCAGTATCTCGTTGAGCTGGTGCGTACGCTCGTTCAGCGCCGCATTCAGCTTTTCGGTGCTGCTATCCATGGTCGAGGCGCGCGTCTCGAACTGGCTGAGCAGCCTTTCGCCATGATCGTTGAGATTGACGGAGAGGGCTTCGAGGCGGTTGTCGAATTCGGTGGCCAGCGCGAAACCCGAAGCGTTCAGTGTCTGCAGCAGGGTATCGGTCTTGGCGGCGAGCAGGCTGCCCATCGACTGCAGGGCGCTGTCCGATTTTTCCAGGATCGTCGCGGCGCGTGTATCGATCAGCGAGGCGAAGGCTTCGCCCGATGTGGCAAGCCGCACCGCGATCTCTTCGGTCGCAAGCGACAGCTCTTCCTTCAACTGGTCGTGCACGCTGCCGATCGAGGTGCGGATACGGTCGGCATGGTTGACGATCGCCTCGCGCTCGGAGCCGAGTTCGTGGACGAGGCCGCGAACGCGCAACTCGTTGTCGGCATAAGAACGTTCAAGCGCATTGACTTCGGAATGGACGAGCGTTTCCAGCTCGGAGGCACGCGCGATGGTGCGCTCGATGCCTTCATTCATGGCCGAGACCTCACGGCGCACGGCCTGGCCGACGGTCATGATGCGCTCGGAGGCGATGGTTTCCGGCTCTGCCAGGCGCAACGCCACCTCTGCCATGGAGCGGGCGGCGTTGCGCATGTCCTGGGCGCGGGAGATCATGATGGCGAAGGCATAGAACATCATCACGGGAATGATGATGCCGACGAGGCCGGCGATGACGCCAGGCAGGGCGACTAGATCGGCGAGCGAACGGATCTGCCAGATCTGCGGAGCATAAAGCAGCGACATCAGGCCGAGGCCGGCCATGACCCAAAGCACGGAAAACAGGGTGGCGGTACGCACCGCCGAGCGGCTGGAGGCGCCGTCAAAGGATTTCAGGATAGAGGCGGGCGTATTGCGGCTGGCATCGTTGGCGGGCGCGAAAGCCGGACCCCTGGAAGCCTGCTCGCCAGCGGCACCGCGGCGGCTGCGGCGCTGCGCTTCTTCCTGGGCCTGCTGGTTACGCGCATTTACTGGATCAGACACATTAGCCTCCGGGGCCTGGGGCGCGTCGCCGCGGCGAGACGGTACGTTATCCTTGCTAAAGTCGATCTGGAGCGCCTCGTCCAATGCCTTGAACGCCTTGTCCTCAATTGACTCATTATATTTGTTGTTCGCCATTCGGTTATGCCTCGTTACTGTCAGCCAGTCCGACAGCGCATCCTGGGCTTCCGCCTCACCCGGGAACAACTTTGCCGTTCCAGCCCTCCATCCCAACGAAGGACGGATAAGCATGTCATTTCAGAGTAGATAGCCGCTTTTTCAAACGGAAGGTATCAAAACACTACCATTATCCACTCGCTCGGCAAAGGCGCGTACCATAAACCCGCTCCACCAGTATCGTAGTGACACATCTGGGCTCTTCACACAATTAATGAAGGCTTGAGATTCATGGCTCGTTAACTCGTTGTTAACACCTTTGAATCCTAGCTACGGCTTAAAAACCAATAATTTAGGGATATTTAACGGACGTTAACCATATGGCGAGATTTCCACCCGGAATGTGCCGGAATTTAACGTGATGGCCACCCTCCTGTCGCAGAACTGTTGCAACTGCAGACGACAGAGACGGAGAATTGGCAATGGCAGCCCAGATGGCAGCATTGAACATCGTATTCGAGGCGCCGGATAATGCAAAGGGACCGTGTCCCTCCAAGGTCCGGCCGATCGATCTGGTGCATCTCGCAAAGCAGACGATGGGCGACAAGACGCTGGAACTCGAAGTCCTTCAGATGTTTGCGCGCCAGGCCCGCGCATGCCTCCAGGACATTGCCAGCGGCGAAACCATCCGTATCGGCGCAGCCGCGCATCGGCTGAAGGGCGCGGCAAGCTCGGTCGGCGCGTTCCGCGTGTCGCAGACGGCGGAAGCCGTCGAGGAAAACGGCGGCGATGCCGGCGCGACGGCAGCGCTCGGGGCCGCCGTCATCGACGCTGAGAATTTCATCCTGAAGCTCTGCCGCGGCTGATCTCGAGGTTTTTATCTGACGCATGTCGTTGTCCCAAAACCGCTGCGTACTTTTGGGCGACGTGCATAGGATAGCGTTCGAACGAGGCCCGTTGTTTCATTGCGGGACCACGGGTCTTTTTGCGACGTCCCTTATGACGCTTTGAAGACGGCGGGCGAAGGCCCGATCTGCGAGGCTGTGGCAAATTTCTCCAATATTGACTGATGCGTCGAATTGTCGGAAGAAAATCCGCCCACCCACTTGAAGACCGGAAATAGTCCTGATGCCCAAACTTACCATCGTCGCCTTCGACGGCACGCGCTTCGACCTCGACGTCGACCAAGGCTCCACCGTGATGGAGAATGCCGTGCGCAATTCGGTCCCCGGCATCGAGGCCGAATGCGGCGGCGCCTGCGCCTGCGCGACCTGTCATGTCTATGTCGACGAGGAGTGGACGGAGAAGGTCGGCCAGCCGGAAGCGATGGAAGAGGACATGCTCGACTTCGCCTTCGATGTGCGCCCGACCTCGCGGCTGTCCTGTCAGATCCGGATGAAGGCTGTCTATGACGGGCTGGTGGTGCATGTGCCGGAACGCCAGGCCTGACGCGTACTGCGTTTCAAACGTCGCCGAAAAAACTCGATACCAAAAAAGACGCCTCGCGCGCTAGAGCGAGCGAGGCGAGGCGGGCGCATTACCTACGGATGAGGGAGGAACATCCGCGGCTTCGGAACGCGCCAGGAGAACCCAGCGATGAAAGTGCAGATGCCGTACCTGAACTTTCGAATGTGTTCATATTAACGCGTTCCGGTTGAGTCTGCCAGGATGAAAAATGACCATTCAATCGCTGGGGAGGGTGCAAGTTTCGCACAAGTTTCGTTATGCAGCTAAGGTTTTCCGCTCGCAACCAGACTGAAAGAGCCTTATTTTGCGCCGGCTCGACCATTGATTCGATTGTTCAGCAACCTCAGCATCCGCTTCTGGAAATTGACCGCCTCGACCCGGTCGAATCGCGCCTGCTGCCGGTCGTGCTCCTCTATACCGCGAGCTGATTCGTTGGAGACGAGTTCCTGCATGGCTTCGCAGCTGCGCTGCTGCGGCAGCGCGCGGATGGCGCGCTCCATGGCGCGGGCCTGGTCGCGGGCGATCTCGGCATGGCGCTCCTCGTGGCGCTTGATATCGCTCGACAGCGCGTCCCAGATCATCGACAGCTCCTTGCTGGCGCCCTTGCGGCTGCTCCAGCGCGGCAGGATGATCTGGGTGTGGACCGTGACCTTGACGTTGCCGACGCGGCAGCGCCCGTTATTCTGAATATAGGTTGCCTCGCCGCCGAAGCGGATCTTCGTAGCGCCGGGATGGCGCGCCGAGGAACCACTCGCCGTCGGGCCGCGCCGGCTGAGTTCGCGGTCGAGCTCATCCGCGGTTTTGCCGCGAATGTCGAAATAGGAATAGCTTTTCGATGCGATCACTTCGGCTGCCGACGGGCTGCAGAGGGAAAGAGCAATGGAAAAGGCGATAGGAACGACCATATAACGCACTTCAAGCGGCATTCTGAACGCAACCCGTGTTGAAATCGGCAGGAGCTTGGGGCATAGCCACCCCAAGCGCAATATCAGATGGCGCTTTTTTCGTCATCAATGGGATAAGTCTGGTGACAGGGCTCGAAGGCAGCATATGGCGTGTCGGCCATGGCCGGGAGATCGAACTCGGGCGTCGTTCGGTGATCATGGCGATCATCAACGTGACGCCGGACTCCTTTTCCGATGGCGGACGCTTTGAAACCGTCGATGCGGCGGTCGAACAGGCGTTGCGGGCGGTGAGCGAGGGTGCCGGCATTATCGATATCGGCGGCGAATCGACCCGGCCGAACGCAGCAATCGTCAGCCCTTCTGAGGAGCAGGCGCGCGTGCTGCCCGTCATCGAGGCGCTGCGCGGCCGCACCCAGGCGCTGATTTCCATCGACACCTATCGCGCCGAAACGGCGCGGCTTGCAATCAGTGCCGGCGCCCATATCGTCAACGACGTCTTCGGGCTGCAGAAGGAGCCCGATATCGCTGATATCGCCGCGGTGACCGGAGCCGGACTCTGTATCATGCACACCGGTCGCGACAGGGTAAAACTTGTCGATGTGATTGCCGATCAGGTGCATTTCCTCGAACGATCGCTTGATATCGCCGCTGCATCAGGCGTCAACCGCGACCGCATCGTGCTCGATCCGGGCTTCGGCTTCGCCAAGGAGACGCCGGAGGAGAACCTGGAACTGATGGCGCGGTTTTCCGAACTTTCCCGCTTCGGCCTGCCGCTGCTCGCCGGCACGTCGCGCAAGCGCTTCCTCGGCGCCGTGACGGGGCGTGAGGCGCAGGACAGGGATGCGGCGACGGCTGCGACCAGCGCGCTGCTCAGGCTTCAAGGGGCTGCGGTTTTCCGGGTGCACAATGTCGCAATCAACAGGGATGCGCTCGATATCGCCGATGCTATGCTTAATGCGCGCCAGGAAATCGAGAGGAAGCGGCCGACATGACCACCTACACGATCACGCTGCAGAACTGCGCCTTCTTCGCGCGCCATGGCGTGCATGACGAGGAGGAATTTCTCGGCCAGCGCTTCTTCGTCGATGCCGAGCTCGATGTCGTCGCGGGCGAGGCGCTGGAAAGCGATTCGATCAACGATACCGTCAACTACGGCATCGCCTTTACCGTGATCGAGCAGATCGTCACCGGCAAGCGGCGCTACCTGATCGAGGCCTTGGCGCTCGATATCGCCAAGGGGCTCTGCGAGACATTCCCACAGATCCGGCGAGCGAAGATCACGGTGCGCAAGCCGAACGCGCCGGTGCCCGGCGTGCTAGATTTCGTGCAGGTGAGCATTGAACACTTTGCCTGAGGCCGCATCGCAATCCGCCACACTTGGTCTCGGTGGCAATATCGGCGACCCAGTGAAGGCGATGGCTGCGGCACTGCGGAGGCTCAACGGACGAGACGACTGCCGGGTTACGGCGGTCTCACGGCTCTATCGCACGCCGCCCTGGGGCAAGACCGACCAATCGTTCTTCTTCAACGCCTGCGCTGCCGTCGAGACCAGGCTGGAGCCCGAGGCTTTGCTCGATGTCTGCCTGTCGATCGAACGGGAGATGAAACGCGAGCGCATCGAACGCTGGGGTCCGCGCACGCTCGATATCGACGTGCTGACCTATGGCGACGTGATCCAGGACGCGCCGCGGCTGGAACTGCCGCACCCGCGCATGACCGATCGCGGTTTCGTGCTGATGCCGCTTGCCGATATCGCGCCGGATCTTCGGGTCAGGGGCAGGATGGTCAGTGACTGGCTGTCGAATGCCGAGGTGACCGGCATCGAGATCGCCGACGACAGTCGCGACTGGTGGCTGAGCGCCTGAAGCAGGGAAACTGAAACGGAAAACGGCGGGAAACCCGCCGCTTCAGGAAAATCCGCTGTGCGATTTGTCTACTGGATGGAACCGACGGCCATCTCGTCGACCTGGCGGGTCAGCGTCAGGCCGATGACCGGGATCATCTGGCTTTCGACCTTGACCGAAACAGTGACGTTCATCGTCTTGTCGTCGCGCACGCGGGCAATCATCGCACCATTCAGCTTGGCACGGTTGATGCCGACAACGACGGTATCCTCGCTGACGGCGCCGGAGACGACGTCAAGGCCCTTGCCGGCGGCGCCGTCGAGGAATTTGCCCTTGTAGCTGGAGCCCGACTGCGAGATGACGGCGGTCATTGGCTGCTTGAAGACGCCGACGCGGCAGGTGCCGTCGAGCTTGATGCCGGCGCTGCTGTCGCCTGTGGGCTCACCGATCAGGTTGCAGGTGAATTTCGTGCCCTTGTACTTGCCGGCGACGATTTCGCCGGGGCCCTTCCAGGAGCCGGCGACGGAATCGAAGAAGGCCTTGTCACGGGTTGCAGCGGTGGCTGCCGGTGCGACATCTGCGACGGGAGACAATGCCGCGGCGGCCAAGCCGCATACGATGAGAAACTTGCGCGAATACATGGATTTTCCTTGGCAAACACCACTCACGAACTGGCTGCAAGTTTTGCCGAAGAATGGTTAATCCTTCCTTTCGATTGTGCCGAAATGCGAGGCAATACAGGATTTTCGCGCGGCGACGATTTTAAAATTCTGCCACTAGGGCATTGAATCCACTGAAATTTCTGCGGCATTACGCTAGGGGAGGTAAAAACTGCAGAATTGCTGCTTCGTTCAAGGATTGTTGCCGCGCGGCGACATGGAGGGGGTGAGATCGCCGATGAAATCACCGATTCCCGGCCGCTTCAGGGCGTGGAAGGCGAGCGGGCGGCAGAGATCCATCGCTGCGATTCCAATGCGGGCGGTCATCAGGCCGTTGATGACGCCTTCGCCCAGTCGGGCCGAGAGCTTCGAGGCCAGCCCGTGGCCGAGCACCTGCTGGACGAGGCTGTCGCCAACGGCGATCGAGCCCGTGACGGCCAGATGCGCCAGCACGTCACGCAACAGACGGAACATGCCGAGCGTGCCGGGCCGGCCGCCGTAAAGCTCGGCCATGGCGCGGATGAGGCGCACGGCCTCGTAAAGCACGTAGAGCAGGTCGACCACGGCGCGCGGGCTGACGGCAGTAACGATCGACACGCGCTTCGAGGCGTTGACGATCAGGGCGCGGGCCTTGCGGTCGAGCGGAGCGAGCAGTTCCCGTTCGGCGAGCGCGATCAGATGCGGGGGATCGATGACCTCGCCCTCGGTCGCCTTCAGCGTCGCCCGGCCCTTTGATGTCTCGGGATTTGCCGAGAGCAGCGCAGTCAGCTGCGCGACGACGGCGCGCGCCTTGACTGGGCGGGTTTCGAGGATCGCCGCCTCGGCTTCGGCCTTGATCTTCTGGACGGCGGCAAGGCGCATCATGCCGACGGTTTCGCGGATGACGAGGGCCAGCACGGCGAGGATGCCGACTGCCAGCACGGCAAGGGCTGCATATCCCAACCAGTCGGCGCGGGTGAAGAGATCGCGGATCAGGCTGTCGGTCCAGAGGCCGATGGCGAGCGACAGCAGGATGCCGAAGGCGCCGGCGGCGATCTTGCCGAAGGAGGTTCGCCGCCTGCGCGGCGCTGCAATGGGGACCGCGCTCAGATCCTTCTCGGGATTGAGGAAAGGATCGTCCTCGTCAGGCGTCACGACGATATTTTCGGAGAAGCTTTCCGGCTTGCGCCGCTCGCCTCCTTGCCCGCCGTTGTCGCGCGGATCGGCAGCCTTGTCCTCGTAGGTGAAGGCGGCGGGTGCGCGGCGCGGCGGATCGGACGGGGGCTTGCTCATGCGAGACGATCTCCGAACAGGAACTGCATGGCGCGGTCGAGGCGGATATGCGGCACCGACAGCTTGATGCCGCCGCCGGTTTCCTCGAGATGCGGCGGGCGGAACCTGACGACATTGACATCGGGCAGCTGCAGGCCGGTTTCGCCCGCGGCGATGCGGTCGAACAGGCTTTCCGGATCCTCCGGCAGGTCACCGGGGAAGATTGCGGTCTTTCTCTGGCCGTCGAAGCGTTCGCCGGCGATGGTTTCGCCCTCCATCGGCGTGCCGACGATGACCGGCAGTTCATGGCCGTCACGTTTGACGGTCGCCTCGCGGGTGGCGCGCACGGAGGCAAGCGCCATGACGTCGATGCCGGCGCCTGCCATGCCGATGCGGTCGATGGCGCGGTCCACCAGGCGGCGGGTCAGCGCATCGAGGCGGTCGTGGCTTTCATGGTGGAGATGATCGGCCTTGGTGGCGGCGACCAGCACGCGGTCGATGCGGCGCCCGAGCAGGGAGGAGAGCAGCGAATTGGTGCCGGGGCGGAAACAGGCGAGCACATCGGTCAACGCGCGTTCCAGATCCTGCACTGCTTCGGGGCCGCGGTTCATCGCCTGCAGCGCATCGACGAGGACAATCTGGCGATCAAGCCGGGCGAAATGCTCGCGGAAGAAAGGTTTGACGACGACCGATTTGTAGGCCTCGTAGCGCCGCTCCATCATCGTCCAGAGCGAGCCGCGGCCGGGACGGCCGTCCGGCGGCAGAGCCAGCGGCGCGAAGGTCAACGCCGGCGAGCCGTCGAGATCGCCGGGCAGGAGCAGGCGGCCAGGCGGCAGGGTGGAAAGCGAGCGTTCGTCGGCTTTGCAGGCTTTGAGATAATCGGCAAAGGCGGTGGCGAGGTCGCGGGCGACCATCTCGTCGGCGCCGGCATGGATATCGGCGGCGCGCGTCAGCGCCAGCCATTGGCGCGACAGCTCGAAGCGGACGCCAGTTTCGGCAAGCGCGATCGTCTCCTCGCTGAACGTGCGATAATCCTTGCCGAGCAGCGGCAGGTCGAGCAGCCATTCGCCGGGATAATCGACGATATCGATCGACAGGCGGCCGGGCGAAAACAACCGGTTCCAGCCGCTGGCGCTCTGATAATCCAGCGTGATGCGCAGCTCGGAGATGGCGCGGGTCGAATCCGGCCAGATACGGTCCTTCACCAGCGCACGGATATGGTCCTCGTACTGAAAGCGCGGCACGGCATCGTCGGGCTGCGGCTCCAGCCGCACCGCCGAGACGCGGCCTGATTGGACCGGTTCGAACAGCGGCAGGCGGCCGCCATGCAGGAGATTGTGGACGAGCGAGGAGATGAAGACCGTCTTGCCGGAGCGAGAAAGGCCGGTGACACCGAGCCGCACGGTTGGATTGACGAGGCCGCTCGCCCGGTCGGCGAGATTATCGAACGCGATGCGGGCATCGTCGGCGAGGGATGTCAGGCGTGGCGGCAAGGCGCGATTCCGGTTGGTGACTGCCCCGCAATATAGGGAGGGCGCGCCGCCCGCAAAAGAAGCGAGGCTAGAGCATTTCCGTTTTTCTTCGAATCACGGAAATGCTCTATTTCGTTGTTTTCACGCAATTCCCGGCAAAAGCGCTTCGCGCTTTGCCTGGCAAAACCGCGGCACAGTTTTGCTGGAATTGCTCTAGTCTTCAGACGACGACGAAATCGGTGAGGCGCCAGGCGGTGGCCGAAGCATCGAAATCGAGCACGGCAAGGCCAGCCGTCGGGAAGCCGCCGGCAAGAGAGCCTGCCATTGCCTCATGGCCGATCAGCGCCTCCAATGCCTGCTCCATGGTCGGATTGTGGCCGACCAGCATGACAGCAGCTTGGTCCTGCGCATCTATGATCTCGAGATAGTTGTCGACCGTAGCGTTATAGAGCGCGTCGACATAACGAACATCGAGCGTAAGGCCCATCGCCCGGTACACCGCATCGGCGGTATCGCGGCAGCGCAGCGCCGTAGAGCTGATCAGAAGATCAGGACGGTAGCCCTTGTCGGCGGCCTTATCGGCGATGATCTCGGCATCGCCAAAGCCCTTTTCGTTGAGCGGGCGGTCGAAATCGCGCTGTCCGGGTTCGGCCCAGGCGGCCTCGGCGTGACGCAGGAGATAGATGCGGTTGGGCGGAGGCAAGGGTACGGTCATGGGCAAATCCAAGATCCAGCGGGCCTTTTCAGTAGCGGTTGCAATCGGCCGGCGTCAACCGTCAGCGCTGCTCCAGCTGCCCAAAACGCGGCTGATAACACGGCGTTTTGAAGGCGAAGCAAAAAACGCAAGCCCGAATAATGATGAGAAAATAGTCTGTTAGCCGAAAATTGTGACAGATTTAAAAATCTGTTTACCTGTCGTATTTGGCTTGAATCGCGGCTAGCGCTTGGGATATACACCCCGCCAGATGAGATGTTCTTCAGGAGAATCGCGTTGAGTGAGAAGATCGATCTTAGCAATTACGTTCCCTCGGAAGAGGAAGAGTTCATGAACGTAAACCAGCGTGCCTATTTCAGGTCCAAGCTGGTTGCATGGAGAAATGATATCCTTAGAGAAGCGCGTGAGACACTCGACCATCTGGCCGAGGAAAGCGCAAACCATCCTGATCTCGCTGACCGAGCGTCGTCGGAAACAGATCGGGCGATCGAACTTCGCGCCCGTGACCGGCAGAGAAAGCTGATTTCCAAAATCGATGCGGCACTGCAGCGCATCGAAGACGGCACCTACGGCTATTGCGAGGAAACCGGCGAACCGATCGGCCTCAAGCGCCTCGACGCCCGCCCGATCGCGACACTGTCGATCGAGGCGCAGGAGCGTCACGAACGCCGCGAAAAAGTCTATCGCGACGAATGAGAGTTTTCATGCAGGCATGAGAGCAGAATAGGCGCCGCGATCCGATCGCGGCGCCTTTTACAATTACGGTGAGCTTCCGGTCGCCACAGACCTCCACCATTGCTCCCGGCCGGTCTCGGCGGTGAGGTCGACTGCAACCCTGGTGCCGTTCTTGATCCGCCGCCGCAAAACGTCTGCTCGATTCGAATCCGTCCGCAGCAAACCACCATCGTGAAGAGCCTGTAGCCGGGTGCGCGAAACTTGCAACTCGGACGCCAGCAGGCGGTCGAGGCGCGTGCTGGATGGAAACGGGACCATCAGTTCGATTTCCAGTCTCGTCCAATTGGCAATGTCCTGCTGCATCTCTTTTGCGATTTCAAATTCGGCAAACTCGTCGACACGCTGCGACTTGCGCCTGAGAGCTTCGAGGTTGAACGCTTTTGCCCGGATCCAAACCGGATCGTTGGACTGCAACGCCTCGAGGACTGCGGGATCGATGTCGCGAACATTCCGACGCTCGAAGATCGGACGGTTCCACGTCTTTTCGCAGGTCGAGCATTTGTAGATAAGCCAGGCATCGAGCTTGCGGCCATTGGCGTTGAGCCGGATCTTGTCGCTGCATCGGAAAGCTCTGAAGCCCCCGCAGCCGCTGCATACAATCCAGGGCTGGGGCGCTGTTTTCGGCAGAATGGTCCATCGGACCCGTAGGGTATTGCACATATCGTGTTGGTCTTCCGTTCGGAAGTCCACCAGGATGGTGCGTGAGAAAGCCCTTGCGGGCGCGGCGTGGCGATGTTCTGGGCGGCGGAAGAGCTGAGACAGCGGAGCTGCACATGGCACATGTCAACAATGCCAAACCGGTCTCTCGCCACCACCCGATGAACATGTTCATACGCCGTCAGCGTGTCGCTGTCCGGCAGTACGGGTGAAACTGGAGTGAGACCGGTATTTACTTAGGCAAAGTATGACCTCGATGCGCCAACGCTCTTCAACCGGAGCGATAACAAATTATCGGCACAAGATGGAGTCCCCTGGCGCATCGGGAACTGAAAGTCCCCGCATTGCGGCTTTTATGCAACTTGGTGATGAAGGAAGGTCGGACGTGCGTTTCCGCTCACTTGTCGTGCCCCGGTCACTTGTCGCGCCCGGTTACTTGTCGCGGTTGACGCTCATCTCGCCGAAGATGCGGGCGACTTCCTTTTGCAGATCGGTATCGGCGCCGGTGATCGGGGCCATTTCCGGATCGCGGCGCGGCAGGTTTCCGGGTTGCTGTGCTCCGGGCCGAGGCGCCTGGTTTGCCGGCGTCGGCACGATGCGTTCGGCCGTCAGATTGTTCGACATTTCCTGTTCCAACACCCGCTGGAAATCAAGACGGCTCGCTGCTGCCGACTGCGCAGCCGAATCGTCTTCGGCGCTACCCGGTGCGGCACGTGCGGCCGCCGGCATGTCCTTGACAGGCGGGGCGGAGACTTCGGGTTCGATGCGCTGCTGCGGCAGCACGCGCTGGCGGGCGGCATCGAGGATCTCGGCGGCACTTGAGGTATCGTGGAACGGTGCGAGCTGCGCGGCCGGGGGTGCGACGGGACGCTCCAGCGGACGCGGCTGGGGTGGGACGGCACGCAGAGGATTGTCCCGTTCGGCCGACAGCGGAGCAGTCACTGGCTCTGCTGGAAGAGGGCTCGTGACCACCGGCGGTGCCACGGCCGGCTGAGCTGGCGGTTGGGCCGGCGGTTCTGGGCGCGGGCGCGGCTCCGGCGAAACCGGCGCGGAGAAAGAGGGCTCGGCGGCCGGCTCAACACGGGCTGCGACCGGCGGGCGCGGTGGCGAGACCGGCGGCGTTTCAGGCCGCGCGACGGATATCGGACGCTGCTCGACGGGCTGCGGGTGGATGGCGCTGTCCGGCTGTTCGGCCGCCGCGGGCAGGATGCGGCTTTCGATGACGATATCGCTCGGGCCACCGATCATGATCAGGTGCTCGACGTCGTCGCGGCGCACCAGCACCAGCCGGCGACGGGCATCGACGGCTGCGGCATCCAGCACCTGCAGGCGGGGCTGGCGGTTGCGGCCGCCGCGCACGAAGGGCGAGGGCGCACGGCTGCGGATCACCCAGAGCACGATGATGAGCAGGAGAAGCGCCAGGCCGACGCCACCGGCTGCAAGCAGGAAACGGCTGCCATAAGCTCCGACAACATCATCCAACATAGTCACTTACTCCATTTCGCATTCGGCACATATTGACGTCTTTTCCGTTCCTTAGGCAAGGGCCGCTGGTGCTGTCCAGTCACGGGAGAACGCGATTTCGTGTTCCGCTGCTTGGCACCCGGCGACCTTGCGCGCGGGTGGCAGCGGTGGGCTTCTGGGGCAGATGGCGCTGTTGCCTGTGAATTCAAGCAGTCTTGCCGGCTAGCGGTGTTTTTGCCGACGCGGCAAATTGCTAAGAAGGAAAGAGTGCCTGATTCCCGCTTCGTGTTCGTGCTACGAAGCGGTAGGGCTTATGTGAGGAATACATGACGAAACCGCGTCAGGCCGACGACTATAACGCACCGCTTGTGGATCGTGGGGGGCGTTCTGGCACGGTCTTGCGCATTCTTCTGCTGGCGCTCGTGCTGATCGCGGCTGCCGGCGCTTTCGTCTTCTTCAAAAAATCGCTCGACAACGAGGTGGTGCTTGGCGGTCTCGGCGTGCTCGCCATGGTCGGCATCTTCTTCCTGGTGTCTTCGGTCATCGGCTTCATCGAGGTGATGCCGCAGCACCAGTCCGACAGCCTGGCGCGCGCCTTCCTCAACAGCCATCCCGACGGTACGCTGATCACCGACGAAAAAGGCCGAATCATCTATGCCAATGCCGCCTATGGCGCGCTGACCGGCGCGCGCAAGGCGACCGAGGTGCAGACGCTGGAAACGCTGCTGTCGCGCCACCGCGAATCCAACGAGGCGCTCTACAGGCTGGTCAACGGCCTGCGCGAGGGCAAGGAAGGTCGGGAGGAATTTCGCCTGCTGCGCGCCGTCGGGCCTGGCAGCAACAGCTCCGGCGCGCATTGGTACCGGCTGAAGGCGCGGCTGCTGCAGCCGGAGGAAAACGGCGGCAAGCCGCTGCAGATCTGGCAGATCACCGATATCACGACCGAGCGCGACGACCAGGAGCGCTTCTTCAAGGAATTGCAGAACGCGATCGACTATCTCGACCATGCGCCGGCCGGCTTCTTTTCCGCCGGCAGGAAGGGCGAGATCTTCTACCTGAATGCGACGCTTGCCGAATGGCTGGGCCTCGACCTCACCAAGTTCGTGCCGGGCTCGATGACCATCGGCGACGTCGTGGCAGGCGAGGGACTGGCGCTGATCCAGTCGGTGCAGGCCGAACCGGGCCTGAAGAAGACCGTGACGCTCGATCTCGACCTACGCAAGAGCAACGGCCAGAGCCTGCCGGTGCAGATCATTCATAGTGTCACCTCGATGCGCGACGGCGCACCCGGCGAAAGCCGGACGATCGTGCTGGCGCGTGAAAAGAGCGATGCCGGCGGCCAGTCCGCTTCGGCCGCCGCCATGCGCTTCACCCGCTTCTTCAACAATACGCCGATGGCGATCGCCTCGGTCGACGGCAACGGGCGCATCTTGCGGACCAACGCGCCGTTCCTGAAGATGTTCTCCGGCGTCGTCTCGCGCGACGATCTCGAAAAGGCGCCGCATCTTGAAACCATCGTGCAGGAGAGCGACCGGCCACAGCTGGCCGCGGCGCTGGCGGCGGCCAAGGACCGGCAGGGCGACATCGCGCCCCTCGACACCCGCACGCCGACCGACGAGGCGCGTTATTTCCGCTTCTATGTCAATGCCGTCATTGACCAGAGCGACGAGGCGCCCGAGGAGGCGGCGATCGTCTATGCCGTCGAGGTGACCGAGCAGAAGGCGCTGGAAGCGCAGATGGCGCAGACGCAGAAGATGAATGCTGTGGGAACGCTCGCCGGCGGCATCGCGCATGATTTCAACAATGTGCTGACGGCGATCCTGCTTTCCTCCGACCATCTGCTGCTGCAGGCGCGGCCGGCCGATGCCAGCTTTGCCGACCTGATAGAGATCAAGCGCAACGCTAACCGCGCCGCAGTGCTGGTGCGCCAGCTGCTCGCCTTCTCACGCAAGCAGACGATGCGGCCCTCGGTGCTGAACCTGACCGATGTCGTCGGCGACCTGCGCATGCTGGTCGACCGGCTGCTCTCAGGCACCAATGTCAAGCTCGACGTGCAATATGGCCGCGACCTCTGGCCTGTCAAAACCGACCTTTCGCAGTTCGAGCAGGTGTTGATCAATCTCTGCGTCAATGCGCGCGACGCGATGCCCGAGGGTGGCACGCTGACGCTGCGCACCCGCAATCTGACTGCCGCCGAGGTCTCGGCCTTCAACTACTCCTACATGCCGGCCGAGGACATGGTGCTGGTCGAAGTCGCCGATAACGGCACCGGTATCGCACCGGAGATCATGGACAAGATCTTCGAGCCGTTCTTCACCACCAAGGATGTCGGCAAGGGCACGGGGCTCGGCCTCGCCATGGTCTACGGTATCGTCAAACAGTCGGGCGGCTATATTCAGCCGGAATCTGAAGTCGGCAAAGGCACGACCTTCCGCGTCTTCCTGCCGCGCCACATCCCGGAGCCGGCGGTGGCCGCCGAAGCAGGTTCGATCGACGGCGCCATCGCCGGGGCCGAAGTGGTGCCGCTGCCGGTATCGCCGCAGCAACCGGAGGACCTGACGGGATCTGCCGTCATCCTTCTCGTCGAAGACGAGGAGGCGGTGCGCCGCGGTGGCAAGCGCATGCTGGAAACGCGCGGCTACACCGTGCACGAGGCGGGCTCGGGCGTCGAGGCGCTGGCCATCTTGGAAGAACTCGACGGCAAGGTCGACATCGTCGTCTCCGACGTCGTCATGCCCGAAATGGACGGCCCGACGCTGCTGCGCGAGCTGCGCAAGACCTATCCCGACATGAAGTTCATCTTCGTCTCGGGTTATGCCGAAGATGCCTTTGCCCGCAACCTGCCGCCGGAAGCGAAATTCGGCTTCCTGCCGAAGCCGTTTTCGCTGAAGCAGCTTGCCGTTGTGGTGAAGGAGACGTTGGACGGGTGAGGGAGGTTTGACGGAGAGGTCGTGCCGTGTAGGCCCCCTCCGCCCTGCTGGGCATCTCCCCCACAGACAGGTGGGGAGATCACAAGGGCGAACGCTTCCCATCACATCAACGCTTCACCGAGTTGAAAGGGACATTTGTTCAGAAAGCCGGTGCTTCCAGCCGATCTCCCCATCCGTGGGGGAGAGGCCCGGCAGGGCAGAGGGGGGCTTGCTCGGCATAACCGGCAGCCCGTAGTTTCATTCACCCAGCGCCACAGCGATCTCAGCAGCAAGCCGCGCATTGTTTTCAACGAGCGCGATATTGGTCTTCAGGCTCTGGCCATCCGTCAGGTCGAAAATGGTCGACAGGAGATAAGGTGTTACCGCCTTGCCGGTGACTTCGTCGCGTTCTGCGCTGTCGAGCGCCCGCTCGATATAGATTTCCATCTCCTCGCGCGCGATCTCGTCGGCCTCGGGCACGGGGTTGGCGACGAGCATGCCGCCGGCGACGCCGAGCTGCTCGCGCACTGTCTGAAAATTGGCGATGGCGGCCGGGCTGTTCAGCGACAGCGGGCTGCGGATGCCCGAGGAGCGCGACCAGAAGGCGGGGAATTCCTCGCTCTCATAGGTGACGACAGGCACGCCGCGGGTTTCCAGCACTTCCAGCGTCTTCGGAATGTCCAGGATCGCCTTGGCGCCGGCGCAGACGACGATGACGCCGGTGTGGGCCAATTCTTCGAGATCGGCTGATATATCGAAGCTTTCCTCGGCGCCACGATGCACACCGCCGATGCCGCCTGTGGCAAAGACACGGATGCCGGCGCGCGCCGCCGCGATCATCGTCGCAGCGACCGTGGTGGCGCCGTTGCGGCGCTCGGAGATGGCGAAGGCGAGATCGGCGCGCGACACCTTCATCACTTCGGTCGCCTTGGCGAGTTGCTCCAGTTCCGCAGCTTCAAGGCCGATATGCAGCGTGCCGTGAATGACGGCGATCGTGGCCGGCACCGCACCCTGTTCGCGAATGATTGCCTCGACGCTGCGGGCCATCTCGATATTGCCGGGATAGGGCATGCCGTGGGTGATGATGGTCGATTCCAGTGCCACCAGCGGCGCGCCGCGCTGCTTGGCGCTGGCGACTTCCTTCGAATAGGCGATCGGCAGAAGAGGGGAGATGGGCTTGGTCATGGTCTTGTCCTGTGATCGACAGAGCATGATGCCGAAAAGTGTGAGCGGTTTTCGGACGACATCATGCTCAACTATGCAATTGGCCGCTTCAATGCAGAATTCTGACCTTGGGAACAAGGGCAAGCGCCTCATTCAGCAGATCGGGCGTCAGATTTTCATTGACGGCGTGCCGTGATTGCACGGTTAGTATGGCGGCCGCAGTGCCGTGGCGGACCGCTTCTTCGAGCGGCAGGCCTGATATCAATGCGGCGAGCGTGCCGGCCGCAAGTGAATCGCCGGCACCCGTAACGTCGGTGACGGTGTCGGCAATCGGCGGCTGCAGCGTCACGGCGCGGCCCTCGCAAAGCACGACGAGCTCACGCCGGCCGCGGGTGACGACGGCGTTCCGGATGCCGATCTGGTTCAGCAAAGGTAGCCAGCCGGCGGCGTCTTCCGGCCGCTCACCGGCAAGGGCGGCAGCTTCAGCCTCATTCAGGAACAGATAGTCGATATCCCCGATGCAAGGCTTCAGCCTGACGACCTTAGCCGGCGAGATGGCGATTGCCGCAACGGGCTTGCCTAGCGACCGTGCCTTTGCGACGATCGCCGCGATCGTCTCTTCCGGCAGGTTGGCGTCGAAGAGGATGAAATCATGCGCGGCGAAAGCCTCCCGCACCCAGCGGATAGAGAGACGCCGCGGCACGAAGAAGCGATAGAGATCCATGTCGGCGAGGGCGATCACCAGATTGCCGTCCTTCTCGATGATCGCCGTGTAGCTCGGCGTCTTGCGGTCGAGGAAGACGAAGGGCCGGTCGTCGATGCCGGCGAAATCGGCAGCTTCTCCGACCGTCTCGCCCATCGGATCGCCGCCGCGCGGCGAGATCATCGTCACCTGAAAACCGAGCCTTGCCAGGTTGCGAGCCGCATTGAAGCCACCGCCGCCGGGCTCCTCGAACCATGTGCCGGGATTGCTGGCGCCAGGCGCCGTCTCGCCGGAGATGCGGCCGCGCCGATCGATATGGGCACCGCCGAGAACAAGAATCTTTTTCGTCATCCGATCCGCTCTCCCGATGCCCGAAGGACGAATCGATATGGTGCGCCACGTCGCGGTTGAGTCGGCACCTTTGGCTTAAGTCGTTGCTTTTCATCGATAAAACAAATACAGAACACGTGCCGTTTTACCTTTTTCTTTCAACTGTTTGATCGCCTATTGCGAGAATGGAACAAATAGGGTACAAACTCGACATTGCTTGAGCGGCTTCAATAACCTAAAGGTGGATCGGATGTCTCAGAATTCATTGCGGCTGGTAGAGGACAAATCGGTGGACAAAAGCAAGGCGCTTGAAGCGGCACTCTCACAGATAGAGCGGTCGTTCGGCAAGGGCTCGATCATGAAACTCGGCTCCAACGAGAATGTTGTCGAGATCGAGACGATCTCGACCGGCTCGCTTGGCCTCGATATTGCACTCGGCGTTGGTGGCCTGCCGAGGGGCCGCATCATCGAGATCTACGGGCCGGAAAGCTCCGGTAAAACGACGCTTGCACTGCAGACGATTGCCGAAGCGCAGAAGAAGGGTGGCATTTGCGCCTTCGTCGATGCCGAACATGCGCTCGATCCCGTCTATGCCCGCAAGCTTGGCGTCGACCTGCAGAATCTTCTGATCTCGCAGCCCGATACCGGCGAACAAGCGCTTGAAATCACCGATACGCTGGTGCGTTCCGGCGCCGTCGACGTTCTCGTCGTCGACTCCGTCGCAGCACTGACGCCGCGCGCCGAAATAGAAGGCGAGATGGGCGACAGCCTTCCCGGCCTGCAGGCACGACTGATGAGCCAGGCGCTGCGCAAGCTCACCGCTTCGATCTCCAAGTCGAACACCATGGTTATCTTCATCAACCAGATCCGCATGAAGATCGGCGTCATGTTTGGTTCGCCGGAAACGACGACGGGCGGTAATGCGCTGAAATTCTACGCCTCCGTGCGCCTCGACATCCGCCGCATCGGCGCGGTCAAGGAGCGCGAAGAGGTGATCGGCAACCAGACCCGCGTCAAGGTCGTCAAGAACAAGATGGCGCCGCCCTTCAAGCAGGTCGAGTTCGACATCATGTATGGCGAGGGTGTTTCCAAGACCGGCGAACTGGTCGATCTCGGCGTCAAGGCCGGCATCGTCGAAAAGTCGGGCGCCTGGTTTTCCTATAACAGCCAGCGTCTCGGCCAGGGCCGTGAAAACGCCAAGACTTTCCTGCGCGACAATCCGGATCTCGCCCGCGAGATCGAACTGTCGCTGCGCCAGAATGCCGGCCTGATCGCCGACCGCTTCCTGCAGAATGGCGGACCGGACCCCGATGACGGCGATGGCGATGCCACTGCGGAAATGTAATTTTCGCGCTTAAACTCATCGGACAGTTCCAACCGGCCGCATTCCTGATGAGAATGCGGCCGGTTTTGTTTGTCTGCTGGACAGTGGCGGGGGTGAACGTTAAAAGCCGATGAATTTAAATTTACCTGCCTCCGGCAGCATTGAAGGGCATAGCATGAGCGGTGTGAACGATATCCGGTCGACCTTCCTCGACTATTTCAAGAAGAACGGCCATGAGATCGTTCCGTCGAGCCCGCTCGTGCCGCGCAACGACCCGACGCTGATGTTCACCAATGCCGGCATGGTGCAGTTCAAGAACGTCTTCACCGGCCTCGAAAAGCGTCCCTATTCGACGGCGACGACGTCGCAGAAATGCGTGCGAGCCGGTGGCAAGCACAACGACCTCGACAATGTCGGCTATACTGCACGCCACCTGACCTTCTTCGAGATGCTCGGCAACTTCTCCTTCGGCGACTATTTCAAGGAGAATGCGATCGAGCTTGCCTGGAAGCTCGTTACCGAAGGCTTCGACCTTCCGAAGAACCGCCTGCTGGTGACCGTCTATTCCGAGGATGAAGAAGCTGCGACGCTGTGGAAGAAGATCGCCGGCTTTTCTGACGACAAGATCATCCGCATCCCGACCTCTGACAATTTCTGGCAGATGGGCGATACCGGCCCTTGCGGCCCGTGCTCGGAAATCTTCATCGACCAGGGTGAGAATGTTTGGGGGGGGCCTCCGGGCTCACCGGAGGAAGATGGCGACCGGTTCCTGGAGTTCTGGAACCTCGTCTTCATGCAGTTCGAGCAGACCGAGCCTGGCGTTCGCAACCCGCTGCCTCGCCCGTCGATCGATACCGGGATGGGGCTGGAGCGCATGGCCTGCATTCTGCAGGGCGTTCCCAGCGTGTTCGACACTGATCTCTTCCGCACGCTGATCGGCACCATCGAGGATACGATGGGCGTCAAGGCGGAAGGCAGCGCCAGCCACCGCGTCATCGCCGACCACCTGCGCTCCTCGGCCTTCCTGATCGCTGACGGCGTGCTTCCGTCGAATGAGGGCCGCGGTTATGTGCTGCGCCGTATCATGCGCCGCGCGATGCGCCATGCACAGCTGCTCGGCGCCAAGGAGCCGCTGGTCTACAAGCTGCTGCCGACGCTGGTGCAGCAGATGGGCCGCGCCTATCCGGAACTGGTGCGCGCCGAGGCGCTGATCTCGGAAACGCTGAAGCTGGAGGAAAACCGTTTCCGCAAGACGCTGGAACGCGGCCTGTCGCTTTTGTCGGACGCGACGACGGATCTTTCCAAGGGCGATATGCTGGATGGTGAGACCGCCTTCAAGCTCTACGACACCTACGGATTCCCGCTCGATCTGACGCAGGATGCGCTGCGTGCCCGCGAGATCGGCGTCGACATTTCCGGCTTCACCGATGCAATGCAGCGCCAGAAGTCCGAAGCTCGTTCGCATTGGGCCGGTTCCGGCGAGAAGGCGACGGAAACCGTCTGGTTCGAGCTTAGGGAAAAACACGGTGCGACCGAATTCCTGGGCTACGACACCGAAACGGCTGAAGGCGTCGTGCAGGCGATCGTCAAAGAGGGCGCGGTTTCGACCGAGGCCAAGGCCGGCGACAAGGTGCAGATCGTCGTCAGCCAGACGCCGTTCTACGGCGAATCCGGCGGCCAGATGGGCGATACCGGCGTGATCTCGTCCGATCATGGCAAGATCGAGATTTCTGATACGCAGAAGAGGGGCGAAGGCCTGTTCGTGCATCAGGGTACTGTCGTCGACGGCGTCGTCAAGGACGGCGATGCGGTCGTGCTGACGGTCGATCATGCCCGCCGTTCGCGGCTGCGCGCCAACCACTCTGCGACCCACCTGCTGCACGAGGCTTTGCGCGAAGTGCTCGGCACCCATGTGGCCCAGAAGGGTTCGCTGGTTGCGCCCGAGCGCCTGCGTTTCGACGTCTCGCATCCGAAGCCGATGTCGGCCGAGGAGCTCAAGATCGTCGAAGATATGGCAAACGAGATCGTGCTGCAGAATTCGCCGGTTACTACGCGGCTGATGAGCGTGGACGATGCGATCGCCGAAGGCGCGATGGCGCTGTTCGGCGAAAAATACGGCGATGAAGTCCGGGTCGTGGCGATGGGCGAGGGCGTGCGTGGCGCCAAGGCCGGCAAGCCCTATTCGATCGAACTCTGCGGCGGCACGCATGTCGGGGCCACCGGCCAGATCGGCCTGATCCGCGTTCTCGGCGAAAGTGCCGTCGGCGCCGGCGTTCGCCGTATCGAGGCCGTCACCGGGGAATCGGCGCGCGAATATCTGGCCGAACAGGACGAACGCGTGAAGACGCTTGCTGCCTCGCTGAAGGTGCAGCCGGGCGAAGTGCTGTCGCGTGTTGAAGCGCTGATGGATGAGCGCCGCAAGCTCGAAAAGGAACTGGCTGATGCCAAGCGCAAACTCGCCATGGGCGGCGGGCAGGGCGGCTCGGTCGATGCCGTGCGCGAAGTCGCCGGCGTCAAATTCCTCGGCAAGGCGATTTCGGGCGTCGATCCCAAGGATTTGAAGGGGCTTGCCGATGACGGCAAGACCAGCATCGGGTCGGGCGTCGTTGCCCTCGTCGGCATTTCCGACGACGGCAAGGCAAGTGCTGTCGTGGCGGTGACACCGGATCTCGTGCAGCGTTACAGCGCCGTCGATCTCGTCCGCATCGCATCTGCCGCCCTCGGCGGCAAGGGCGGCGGCGGCCGCCCCGACATGGCGCAGGCCGGCGGCCCCGACGGATCGAAGGCTGACGAGGCGATCGAGGCGGTAGCCGTGGCACTTGCCGGCTGAACTGCCGGTTCATCAACGATTTTCGAAAGGCGGAGGCTTGGCTTCCGCCTTTTTTGTTTCGCAGGTTCAAAGCCCAGAGCCAATTTCCGCAGGATTTGTCAAATCGGACTATGGTTCTCTCAAGCCGATCGATTTGCACGAGGTTCCGACATGAATGGCGACACGGCATGGGCACTTTATGAAAACCGTCTGAGACGGGTTTCGGCCTATATTCACGACCACCTCGACGAGGAGCTGGATATGGAGCGCCTTGCCGAGATCGCCTGCATGTCGACCTATCACTGGCACAGGATCTACCGGGCGATTTACGGCGAGACGCTGGCGGCCACCGTCAAGCGGCTCAGGCTGCATCGCGCGGCGGGCGAGATCGTCCGCACGGAGCTTGCCGTCAGCGAAATTGCGAAGCGATCAGGCTATCCCCAATCTCCAATCTTTCAATCGTATCTTCAAGTCGGTCTACGGCATGCCGCCGGCCCGCTATCGGAAAGAGGGAAGCCACACAGCCTTCGAACCCTCACCTGACGGAAAGACCAAAGCCATGTTAGACGTTACCATACGCGAGATCGGGCCCATCGAGTTGATCGGCGTTGCCCATACCGGTTCCTACATGCAGATCGACAAGGCCTTCGAGACGCTGTTCGGCACGCTTTATGCCCGCGGCCTCGCCAAGCCCGACATACGAATGATCGGCGTCTATCTCGACGATCCCGATCTTGTGCCGGAGGAAAAGCTGCGCTCGATAGCCTGCGTCACCGGCGCTGCCGAAGTGCCGGCGGCGTCACCCTTCGAGCGGCGCACGATCGACCGGCGATTATGCGGTGCTGCGCCACAGGGGGCCCTATGCCGACATGTCCAAGTCCTATCAGTGGCTCTTTGCCGAATGGCTGCCGAAATCCGGCCGGCAGCTGAAGGACAGGGTCATGTTCGAGGAATATCTCAATAATCCGCGCGAGGTGCCGCCGACCGAGCTTCTGACGGATATTCACATGCCGCTTGTCTAAAGTCGTCGATCGGGGCGCGGCGGATCTGCCGCGTCCCTGGACGGTCAGGCGACCTTCCGCGTCCTGGAATTTTCAAGCGGCCTGCATGGTCTTGATGGCTTCGTCATCAAGGGCGTTCGCCCGTTTGTAAGCCTCGCGTTCGCTGATGCGGCCGACATAGTCGAGGAATGCCTGGCGTCTTTCGATGCCGCCGAAGCCGATGCCCCAGCCGATATGGGAGCCGACATAGACGTCGGCGGCGGTGAAACGCTCGCCGGTGATGTAGGTCGAAGCGGAGACGGCTTTCTCGAGTGTGTTCATGACGTCGCCGAAACTGCCGCAGCCGGCCATGCGCAGGCGTTCCTTCGGAATTTCGAAGCCGAGAGCCTTCATCGTCACCGCCGATTCGAGCGGACCGGCGGCAAAAAACATCCAGCGGTAATAGCGGGCGCGCTCCTCCGGCCTCGGCGCCAGCGCTTTTTCGGGAAAGGTCTCGGCCAGATAGGCGCAGATCGCCGCGCATTCGGTGACGATGGTGTCGCCGTGGCGGATTGCCGGCACCTTGCCCATCGGATTGACGGCGAGATATTCCGGCGCCTTCATGGTTTCGCCGAAGGTCAGGAATTCGGTGCGATAGGGCTGGCCGATCTCCTCCAGCATCCAGCGCGCGATGCGGCCGCGCGACATCGGGTTCGTATAGAATACCAATTCTTCGGTCATGACGTCCTCCTCGTGTTGCCGTTATTGATCCCACGGAATCAATAGCGCAGCGATGGCCGCCTGCAAGTCCCCGCCGCTAGAGCGCCTTGCGATATTGGATGAAGCCCGAGCGCTCGGCGATCCTGTCATAGAGCCGCCGGGCCGTTGCATTGGTCTCGTGGGTCATCCAGTAGAGCCTGCCTGCGCCGTTGGCGCGGGCGAGGTCGGCGACGGCCTCGATCAAAGCGGCCCCGGTGCCGAGCCCGCGCTGGCTGTTGTCGACATAGAGATCCTGCAGATAGCAGGTCCATTGCGGCAGCCAGCAGGAACGGTGAAAGATGGCATGGACGATGCCGACGAGACGGCCGTCTTCGTCGAAGGCGCCGAGCGCGTGCATCGGTTCGTCAGGATCGTGGAAGCGAGCCCAGGTGAGATCTGTAGTTTCGGGCGGGATGACCACTTCGTAGAAGCGCTGATAGGCCTCCCATAGGGGTTCCCAAACGGCGCGGTCCGAGGGTTCAAGCGGTCGCAGGATGGCCGTCATCGGTTCATTCTCCCAAAATAAAACGGCGGGGAAATCCCCGCCGCTTCGATGTTATCTTGGAAAGACCGGCTTACGCCATGGCCTTCTGCAGGTTCTGGTCGATCTTGTCGAGGAATGCGGTGGTCGAGAGCCACGGCTGGTCGGGGCCGATCAGCAGCGCCAGGTCCTTGGTCATGAAACCGGATTCGACGGTGTCGACGCAGACCTTTTCGAGCATTGCGGCGAAGCGGGCAAGCTCGGCATTGTCGTCGAGCTTGGCGCGATGCGCCAGGCCGCGCGTCCAGGCGAAGATAGAGGCGATCGAGTTCGTCGAGGTTTCCTGGCCCTTCTGATGCTGACGGTAGTGGCGGGTGACCGTGCCGTGCGCGGCTTCGGCTTCGACCGTCTTGCCGTCGGGCGTGAGCAAAACCGAGGTCATCAGGCCGAGCGAGCCGAAGCCCTGGGCAACGGTATCGGACTGGACGTCGCCGTCATAGTTCTTGCAGGCCCAGACGTAGCCGCCAGACCATTTGAGCGCCGAGGCGACCATGTCGTCGATCAGACGGTGTTCGTAGGTGATGTTTGCTTCCTTGAACTGATCCTTGAATTCGGTCTCGTAGACTTCCTCGAAGATGTCCTTGAAGCGGCCGTCATAGGCCTTGAGGATGGTGTTTTTGGTCGACAGGTAGACCGGCCACTTGCGCATCAGGCCATACATCATCGAGGCGCGGGCAAATTCGCGGATCGATTCATCGAGGTTGTACATCGCCATGGCAACGCCGGCGCCCGGTGCGTTGAAGACTTCCTTCTCGATGACGGTGCCGTCTTCGCCGACGAACTTGATCGTCAGCTTGCCCTTGCCGGGGAACTTGAAATCGGTGGCGCGGTACTGGTCGCCGAAGGCGTGGCGGCCGACGACGATCGGCTTGGTCCAGCCGGGAACGAGGCGCGGCACGTTCTTGCAGATGATCGGCTCGCGGAAGATGACGCCGCCGAGGATGTTGCGGATCGTGCCGTTCGGGCTCTTCCACATTTCCTTGAGGTTGAATTCCTTGACGCGGGCTTCATCCGGCGTGATCGTTGCGCACTTGATGCCGACGCCGTACTTCTTGATGGCGTTGGCGGCGTCGACAGTGACCTGGTCGTTGGTGGCGTCGCGGTTTTCGACCGAGAGGTCGAAATAGTCGATGTCGAGGTCAAGATACGGATGGATCAGCTTATCCTTGATGAGCTGCCAGATGATGCGCGTCATTTCATCGCCGTCGAGATCGGCGACGGGATTGGCGACCTTGATCTTGTTCATGTATCTGCCTCGTTCGAGCTTGAATGGGGACGGGGTCCCGGGTGGGTGATGTGATGAGGAGCGCTATAGCATTGTGAACCGGGAACGCAAAGCTGCAAGGGGTTCGACAATGCGTTTTTGCCGCCATTGCCAAGTACTGGAATTTGGCTAGTGTCCGCCTCAACTGCCGACGCCGGACATTCGACCATGAAGACAATCGCCGTTGTTATCGCAAGCCTTATCGCCTTTTCAGGCATCAGCCACGCCGCCGAAATCATCGCTCCGGTGAACGAGATCATGGACGCGACCAGGAGCAACTGGGCCGACAATAGCAGCGACTGGATCGACATCTTCGACGCGAGCCGGCTTGACCATCTCTACAGCCGCGATTTCGTCGCGAAATACCAGGCGGCGGCGCAGTTTCCCGCCGTCGACGACGACGGCATATCGCCCTTCGACTACGACGTCATCGTCAACGGCCAGGATGCCTGCCCGCTGGAGGATCTGACGATGGTGGCAGCGCCTGTGGTCGACGGCGTGGCCGAGGTGACCGTGCGCTTCAAGAAATCCGCCTGCTCGGATGCGCCCGATGCCAAGGACTATACGACCGTTCATTTCGAGGTGGTCGAGGAAGGCGGCAAGCCCGTCATCGACGATATCGTCACCGAGAATATCGAAACGCAGGCGCGCGATTCCCTGAAGACAACGATGGCGCTGATTGCCAAGGGCCAATAGGCGCGCGACATTCAAGAGCATCGAGATTCTATCTCTGAGCGGCATGAGGGGCTCTTGCACTTGTTTTCCGGTTTTCAGTTCCGCGACTGGCTGCTTGCCAACGATCCGGCGCTTTCGCGCCTGCGCATGGCTTCGCGGGTGACGCTGACGATCGTTCTCTCCTTCGCCATCCTGTTCGCCATCCAGAAGTTGATCGTGCCGCTGCCGACGGCGGCCTTCGGTCTCGGCATCGTGCTGTCGATCGAGGGCGGGGTGGCGGTGCGCGACAAGGGCAATTCGCGCCAGCTGGTGACGCGGCTTTTCGGCTGTGTCGCGAGCCTTGCCGTCGTCGGCATTGCGGCGGGGCTCGAGGATCGCCGTTTTCTCTCCGATCTCGTCTTCCTGGTGGTGATCGCGCTCGCATCGGCCGGGCGGGTGTTCGGGCCGCGTGGCTTTGCGATCGGCATGTTCGCCTTCACCTCTTATTTCATGGGGTCTTATTTCCGGCCTTCCCTTGCCGAGCTGCCTGATGTGGCGATCGGCCCCGTCGTCTCGGTACTCGTCGGCCATCTGGTGAGAGCAGTGCTGTTGCCGGATGATTGGCGGCGCGACCTGCTGCGCTCGCTCGAAAGCGTGCGCGGCCGGATCAACCAGATCCTCTTCAAGCTCGCCACCCTTGCCGGCAGCGGTCATATCGGCGAGGCTGACCGGCAGGAGCTGCGCCAGCTGGAAGACCGGCTGAAGGAAGTGGTGCTGATGGCTGAGACCTTCATTCCACGCCCGCCGGCCGGCGTCTTCGACGGTGCTTCCGATCCCGCCGCGGAATTGGCGATTCGGCTCTTCGATGCGCATCTCGCTGCCGAAAGCGCGATCGTGGTGAGCTTCCAGAGCCTGCCGCCCTTTGCGCTCATCCATGCCGTGATCGAGGCCGACAAGGCGGAGCTCGCCACCTATGAGGGGATGGCGGAAGCCATCAAAGAGGAACCGCAAGGCGAAACCGTGCGGGCGCTGCTCTGGCTCGGCGAGGCGCGGCAGCAATTGACGCAGGCGATCGGCGAGGGGCAGGCTTCCGGCTTTGCCGGCATCGATGCCGTCAAGGACACGGCACAGCCCGAGAAGATCGACTTTTCATTCGCCAATCCGCTGTTGCGCTCGGCGCTGCAGATCACGCTCGCCTCGGCGCTCGCCATGGGCTTCGGCCTGCTTCTGTCGCGCGACCGCTGGTTCTGGGCGGTGCTTGCCGCCTTCCTCGTCTTCACCAACACCAATTCGCGTGGCGACACGGCAATGAAAGCGCTGTCGCGCTCGCTCGGCACGGTGTTCGGGATCGCCATCGGCCTTCTGCTGGCGACGCTGATTTCGGGTGAGCCTGTCATCGCGATTCCGGTCGCCGGCATCTGCATCTTCCTCGCTTTCTATTTCCTGCAGGTCTCCTACGCGACGATGACCTTCTTCATCTCGATCGTGCTCTGCCTGGTCTATGGTATGACCGGGGTGCTGACGCTCGATCTCCTGCAACTGCGCATCGGGGAGACCTTGATCGGCGCGGTGGCCGGAACGGCGGTCGCCTTCCTAGTCTTTCCGGCACGCACGCGCGGCGCGCTTGATGCGGCACTCGCCCGCTGGTTTCAGGCGCTGGACGAGTTGTTGAGCGCGATCGGCGATGGCAAGAGCGGTTTTGCGCTGATTGCGCTGTCGCAGAAGATCGATGCCTGTTACCGCGACGTGACGGTGGCAGCAAAGCCGCTCGGCTCGTCCTGGTCGGTGGTGACGCGGCCGGGCCAGATCCGCCAGACGCTGGCGATCTTCCTCTCCTGCACCTATTGGGCGCGCATCCTGGCGAAGAGTTCCACAGCGCCGGCCGAGGCCGATGAGCTGAAAAGGCTGATCGCGTCGGATCTGGCGCTGATGAAGGATGCGGCCCCGCGCGGCTCGACCTGTTTCTTCATCGAGCGCAAGGCGTCGCGGACGACAGGGCGGCACCTGCCGCTGTCGCGCGAGGGCGCCAGACTCGGGCTCGAAATGATCGGTTCGGCACTGGAAAGGCTCTATCCGCAGGCTGATGTCTTGCCGTTTGCGCCGGGCGAGGTTATTGCGCGCTCGAAACAGGGATAGAACCATGGCAGGCACGAACAGCGAGCGTCAACTTCTGGCCGAAGGGCCGGCCATCATTCTGGTCGAGCCACAGATGGGCGAGAATATCGGCATGGTCGCGCGTGCCATGGCGAATTTCGGCCTTGCTGAACTCCGCCTCGTCAATCCGCGCGACGGTTGGCCGAACGAGAAAGCCCTGGCGACCGCCTCCAAGGCCGATCACGTCATCGAGGCGACCAAGGTCTACGACACGCTGGAACAGGCGGTCGCCGATCTCAATTTCGTCTATGCGACGACGGCGCGCGAGCGTGATGGCTATAAGCCGGTCCGCTCGCCGGTCATCGCCGCAGAGACGCTTCGGGCGAGGTTTCGCGCCGGCGAGGGCACAGGCATTCTCTTCGGGCGCGAGCGATGGGGGCTGACCAACGAGGAGGTGGCGCTTGCCGACGAGATCGTCACCTTTCCCGTCAATCCTGCCTTCGCCTCGCTGAACATCGCTCAGGCGGTGCTGCTGATGTCCTATGAATGGATGAAGTCCGGCATGGAGGATCTCGGCGCCGTGCCCTTCCAGGCGATGGGGCAGACGCCTTCGACCAAGGAACAGCTGTTCGGCTTGTTCGACCAGTTGGAAGAGGCGCTCGATGCGCGCGGTTATTTCCATCCCGCCGGGAAAAAGCCGAAAATGGTCGACAATCTGCGTGCCGTTCTATCCCGCCGGGCTTTCACGGAGCAGGAAATCAGCGTGTTGCGCGGCGTCATCTCCTCCCTCGACCGCTTCTCGCGCAAGAGCCCGCGCGGCGGCCGGTTCCCGACAGCGGCCAAGGAAACACCGCCCGATGACAGCGCCGACGCATGAGCTGAAACCCGTCCTCGTCTTCGATTCCGGCATCGGCGGGCTGACCGTCTTGCGCGAGGCGCGTGTGCTGATGCCGGAACGCGGCTTCATCTATGTGGCCGACGATGCCGGCTTTCCCTATGGCGGCTGGGAGGAGCAGGCGCTGAAAGAGCGGGTGATCGGTCTCTTCGGCCGGCTGCTCGAGGAGCACGATCCCGAAGTCTGCATCATTGCCTGCAACACCGCCTTCACGCTGGTTGGCGCCGATCTGCGCGCCGCTTTTCCCCAGATGACCTTCGTCGGCACTGTGCCGGCGATCAAACCGGCGGCGGAGCGTACGCGCTCCGGCCTCGTCTCGGTGCTCGCGACGCCGGGCACAGTCAAGCGCGCCTATACGCGCGATCTCATCCAGTCCTTCGCGCAGCAATGCCATGTCCGCCTCGTCGGCTCGGAGAACCTTGCGCGCATGGCGGAGGCCTATATTCGCGGTGATGCCGTCTCCGACGACGCCGTGCTTGCCGAAATCGACCAATGTTTCGTCGAGAAGAACAGTCAGAGGACCGATATCGTCGTGCTCGCCTGCACGCATTATCCCTTCATGGCCAATCTTTTCCGCCGGCTTGCGCCTTGGCCGGTGGACTGGCTGGATCCGGCAGAAGCCATTGCCCGGCGGGCGCGCACACTCGTTCCGCAGATCGCCGATGCCGTTCACCCCGATAATTTCGACTTTGCCGTCTTTACATCCGGCAATCCCGATTTTGCGACGCGCCGACTGATGCAGGGGTTCGGTCTCAGCACGCGATAAGGCACTGCGCGCTTTATTTCACCGATGCCATCGCGCAAGATCTCCGCGGGGAATCGCGGGCGCGTGTTTGCCGCTCAAGACATAAAGGGATGCGCCGTGCCGCTGCAAAGACTTGTCATGCTGATCTTCTTTCTGCAGCCGATAGCCTTTGGCGCCTGGTTGCCGCGTATTCCTGATGTCCAGGCGAAGCTTGAACTCGGCACCGCCGATCTCGCCGTCGCACTTCTGGGATTGCCGATCGGCACGCTGATCACCCTGCCGTTTGCCGGCCGCCTCGTCTCGCGCATCGGCGGGCGCATGGTGATCATCTATGGTTTCATCTTCTTTCTTGCCGTGGTTTCGCTTCCAGCCTTCGCGCCCAGCGCCGTGCTTCTATTCTTCGCCTTGATTGTCGTTGGGGTCGCGCTTTCGACGGTGGAACTCGGCATGAATGTCGAGGCCGATGTGACGGAGAAGGCGACGGGGCTGGTCATCATGAGCCGCTGCCACGGCTTCTGGAGCTTCGGCATTATGGCCGGCAGCCTGATCGGCGTTGGTGCCATAGCCATCGGGCTTTCGCCACACTGGTCGATCCTGATCACGGCGATCATCATCCTGCCGGCTGCGCTGATTGCCAGCCTGCGCCTGCCGAAATTGCCGGAAAGTCACCATGCGGAGAATTCGCAGGTAATGACCGGCTTCAAGCTGCCCAGTCTTGCTCTGCTCGGGATCTGCGCCTTCGTCTTCGGCGTGACGATGACCGAAGGTGCGATCGCCGATTGGTCGGCGGTCTATCTCCGCGATGTCATGAATGCAGAAGGCGCGCAAACCGGCCTCGGTTATTCGGTTTTCGCTTTCATGGTCGCGGCGGGGCGCTTCAGCGGTGATTACATGAAAGGCCGTTTCGGCGCGGTTGCCATTGCCCGTGGCTGCGGCATCGCCTCGCTTGCCGGCATGCTCGTCGTTCTCCTTGCACCGGCGACGCCGCTTGCGCTACTCGGCTTTGCCGCAGTCGGTATCGGCGTCTCGGTCGGGTTTCCGCTTGCGGTGACGGCCGTCGCTTCGCTGACTGACCGCCCGCCCGCTTCAAGCGTTGCGACGCTCTCCTTCGCAGCCCTGACCGGTTTTCTCATCGGGCCGCCGATCATCGGCTTTCTCGGCGAACTCCTGGGCTTGCGCGCGGGACTTGCGGTCTTGTTGGTACCACTTTTCGTCAGCCTGCTCTGCGCACGTTTGCTGATTCCGACGCAGAAGGACATGGCGGGCGACCTCGTCGAGCGCGAGGCGGTGTGAAACTTATTTCCCAGGGCTGGCTTTCCTGTGGGTTCTTAAAGGTTTGACGATAACAGTGCCTGCGAATCTGCTAGAGACGGGCCGGGAATCTTTAAGGGGAATTGGACGTGCAGGTTGGCATCGATATGGGACTGGCGTCCGGCGCTCCGGCGACGCTCGATATCGAGGAGCTGCTGGCGACACGTCTGCTCGTGCAGGGCAATTCCGGATCGGGCAAGTCACATCTGCTGCGCCGCCTGCTAGAGCAATCGGCGCAATGGGTGCAGCAGGTCATCATCGATCCCGAGGGTGATTTCGTCACCCTCAGCGACAGGTTCGGCCATGTCGTGGTCGACGGTGAGCGGACCGAGGCGGAGCTTGCCGGCATCGCCAACCGCATTCGCCAGCATCGCGTTTCCTGCGTGCTGACGCTCGAAGGCCTCGATCTCGAAGACCAGATGCGCGCCGCCGCCGCCTTCCTCAACGGCATGTTCGATGCCGATCGCGAATACTGGTATCCGGTTCTCGTCGTGGTCGACGAGGCGCAGATGTTTGCGCCGTCGATCGGTGGCGATGTCTCGGAAGATGCGCGCAAGATGTCGCTCGGCGCGATGACCAATCTGATGTGCCGCGGGCGTAAACGCGGTCTTGCCGGCGTGATCGCGACGCAGCGGCTTGCCAAGCTTGCCAAGAACGTCGCGGCCGAGGCCTCGAACTTCCTGATGGGCCGAACCTTCCTCGATATCGACATGGCGCGCGCTGCCGACCTGCTCGGCATGGACCGGCGCCAGGCCGAGATGTTCCGCGATCTGAAGCGCGGCAATTTCGTCGCCCTCGGACCGGCGCTGTCGCGCCGGCCGCTGCCGATCCAGATCGGTGCGGTGGAGACCTCGGCGCGCTCTTCCAGCCCGAAGCTGATGCCGCTGCCGGATGCGCCTCAGGATGTGGAAGACCTGATCTTTACGCCCGATCCGGAGGAATTCCAGCGCCCGCTGGTGCGCCGCGCCCCGCCGGCGCCGCGGCCGACGACCGATATTCTGGCCGAACTCTCGCGCTCGACGCCAGCGGCATCGGCCGTGCCTGCCGAGGCGAGGGCGAGCCAGGTGGAAGTCTCCGCCGAAGAGCGGGAGGAGCGCCTTGCCGGCGTGCTTGCCGAAATCCTCGACGATCCGACCTCCGCCTTTCGCACCGATTCGGTGCTCTATCAGGACTTTCTCGTCCGGCTGCGCATGCGCCGGGTGCCGGGACCGCCGATCGCGCTGCCGGAATTCCGCCGGCGGGTGGCGATCTCGCGCTCCGGCGTCGATGTGACGACAGCTGCGACCAATGCCTGGGCGACGGCGCTGTCGCTGTCTTCAGGTGTCACCGACGACCTGCAGGGAGTCTTCCTGATGCTCGCCAAGGCCGCCGTCTGCGGCGAGCCTTGCCCTTCGGACGCCCGCATCGCCCGCGCCTACGGTACCCATTCCGCCCGTCGCGCTCGCCGCCTGCTTGGCTATTTCGAGGAGCAGGGCATCATCGTCGTGCACGCCGATTTTTCCGGCAAGCGTATCGTCGCTTTCCCTGATATGGACTGCCAGACGGCGCCGGGCGACGCCAACGCACCAGATACCGGCTACCAGCCGCTGGCGGCGGAATAGTGGCGCTTTCGGGGTCTGCCGCTGTTGACATTTTCATGACGGCCCTCTAAAGACCGCCGCAAGCACCGGGCAGCAATGTCCGGTGTTTCATTTGACATGTCCCGTGGATCGTTCCTGTTCGCTAACCGGAACATCCTGTCAGGTCTCGGAAAAGACCAGAGGAGGGCGTGTTTCCTTCGTGCGGTTTGGCAACAAGCCGTCATAAACCTTTGAAAAGGAAATGCGATGAGCAAGCGCGAATCGTCCAAGTACAAAATTGACCGCCGTATGGGCGAAAACATCTGGGGCCGTCCGAAGTCCCCGGTAAACCGACGCGAATACGGCCCGGGCCAGCACGGCCAGCGCCGCAAGGGTAAGCTTTCGGACTTCGGTGTGCAGCTGCGCGCCAAGCAGAAGCTCAAGGGCTACTACGGTGACCTGCGCGAAAAGCAGTTCCGCGCGATCTTCGCCGAAGCCGACCGCCGCAAGGGCGACACCTCTGAAAATCTGATCGGCCTCCTGGAATCGCGCCTCGACGCAATCGTCTATCGCGCCAAGTTCGTTCCGACGGTCTTTGCTGCCCGCCAGTTCGTCAACCATGGCCACGTCTCGGTCAACGGTGTGCGCGTCAACATCGGTTCCTACCGTTGCAAGGCCGGCGACGTCATCGAAGTTCGCGAAAAGTCGAAGCAGTTGGTGATCGTTCTGGAAGCTGTCAGCCTCGCAGAGCGCGACGTTCCCGACTATATCGAAGTCGATCACAACAAGATGGTCGCAACCTTCGGCCGCGTCCCGACGCTCAGCGACGTTCCGTTCCCGGTCGTCATGGAACCGCATCTGGTCGTCGAATTCTATTCGCGTTAATGCATTCGTCTCGCAGTCGAAACCGATTGCGAGACAACAGCATGCGTCGATATACGGAAAGCCGCTCTTTCGAGCGGCTTTTTTGCGATCTGGAGAGAAGCAATGGCAGATTTGCAGGCGACCCTCGATAGCATCTACGCCGATATCCAGCCGCGGATCGGCGAGGGCAAGGTCGCGGACTACATTCCGGAACTCGCCAAGGTCCACCCGAAGCAGTTCGGCATGGCGATCGTCACCGTCGACGGCAAAGTCTATCGCGTCGGCGATGCCGACATCGCCTTCTCGATCCAGAGCATATCGAAGGTCTTCATGCTGACGCTGGCGCTCGGCAAGGTCGGCGAGGGGCTGTGGAAGCGGGTCGGGCGCGAACCCTCCGGATCGGCTTTCAACTCGATCGTCCAGCTGGAGCACGAGAGCGGCATTCCTCGCAATCCCTTCATCAATGCCGGCGCGATCGCCGTCAGCGACGTCGTCATGGCCGGCCATGCGCCGCGCGAGGCAATCGGCGAGCTGCTGCGCTTCGTGCGTTATCTCGCCGATGACGAGTCGATCACCATCGACGACAAGGTGGCGCGCTCGGAAACGCAGACCGGATACCGCAATTTCGCGCTTGCCAACTTCATGCGCGCCTACCGCAATCTCGACCATCCCGTCGACCATGTGCTCGGCGTCTATTTCCATCAATGCGCGCTGTCGATGAGCTGCGAGCAGCTCGCCCGCGCCGGGCTGTTCCTGGCGGCGCGCGGCAGCAATCCGACGACCGGCCATTCGGTGGTCTCGCCGAAGCGGGCGCGGCGCATCAATGCGCTGATGCTGACCTGCGGCCATTACGACGGCTCGGGCGACTTCGCCTATCATGTCGGCCTGCCCGGCAAGAGCGGCGTCGGCGGCGGCATCTTCGCCGTGGCGCCGGGCATCGCCTCCATCGCCGTGTGGTCGCCGGGACTGAACAAGGTCGGCAATTCACAGCTCGGCGCTGCGGCGCTGGAGATGCTCGCAGCACGCACCGGCTGGTCGGTTTTCGGCGATTGAACGCTGTGTTGGCAGGACGCTTTCTGCTAAGGCAGGTCTGGACCTTCGATAGGACGAAGCAATGAATATCGCAGCCAAGATTGCCGATGATTTGGAAACCGGCGAAGCCGACACCAGCGGCCATGCGCTGTTTGCCGATGCGCCGCGTTCGGTCTCCTTCAACAAGCTGCGCAAGCGCCTGCTGCGGCAAGTGCGCCAGGCCTTCGACGATTTCGACATGCTGAAGGGCCAGAAGCGCTGGCTGGTCGGCCTTTCCGGCGGCAAGGATTCCTACGGGCTGCTGGCGCTGCTGCTCGATCTCAAATGGCGCGGCCTGCTGCCGGTCGAACTCATCGCCTGCAATCTCGATCAGGGCCAGCCGAATTTTCCGAAGCATGTGCTGCCGGATTATCTCACCAAGATGGGCGTTCAGCACCGGATCGAGTATCGGAATACCTATTCGATCGTGAAGGAGAAGGTGCCTGAAGGCGCCACCTATTGTTCACTCTGTTCGCGGCTGCGGCGCGGCAATCTCTACCGCGTCGCGCGGGAAGAGGGTTGCGATGCGCTGGTGCTCGGCCACCACCGCGAGGACATTCTCGAAACCTTCTTCATGAATTTCTTCCATGGCGGCCGGCTCGCCTCGATGCCGGCGAAGCTTCTGAACGACGAGGGCGACCTGATGGTGCTGCGGCCGCTCGCCTATGCTGCCGAGGACGACCTCGCGAAGTTTGCGGCCGCCATGCAGTTTCCGATCATCCCCTGCGATCTCTGCGGCTCGCAGGACGGGCTGCAGCGCAATGCGATGAAGGACATGCTCGCCGATATCGAGCGGCGCATGCCGGGACGCAAGGATACGATGCTGCGGGCGCTTTCGCATGTGAACCCGTCGCATCTGCTCGACCCGAAACTCTTCGACTTTTCCACCCTTGGTGTCACCGATCCTTCATGAAGGGCCGGCTATGCAGGCTGGCATTGCATCAAGTACAGGATTTCGCATGACTATTTCAGATCAGGATATTCTCTTTCTCGGCGATTGCGTCCGAGAGGCGGCGCAAGCCGAGATCATGCCGCGTTTCCGTAATCTCGGCGCTGCCGATGTTTCGGAAAAGACTTCGGCAATCGATCTGGTGACGCAGGCGGACGTGCTTGCCGAACACCGCATCACCGCGGCGCTGAGAGAGCGCTTTCCCGCAGCACTCGTCGTCGGCGAGGAGGCTTATGACGCCGACCGGTCCGTCGTGCCGGCACTTGCCGATGCCGAGCTCGCCTTCGTCATCGACCCTGTCGATGGGACGTTCAATTTCGCCGCCGGGATTCCTGTCTTCGGGACCATGTTGGCGGTCACAGTCAGGGGCGAGACGGTCGCCGGCATCATTCATGATCCCGTTCTCGGTGACACGGTGACCGCGATCAGGGGGGCAGGTGCCTTTCTGACACGGCGGGATGGGCAGTCGACAAAGCTGAAGGTCGCTGAGCCTGCTAGCCTGAACCAGATGGTCGGCGGCCTGTCCTGGGGGCATATGGATGAGCCCGACCGCTCGCGCATCTGCGCCAACATGGCGAAGGCCCGGATGACTTTCGCCTTCAACTGCTCGGCCTACGAATATTGGATGGTCGCCTCCGGCAAGATGCATTTCATCGGCCATGCGAAGCTGATGCCCTGGGATCACCTGGCCGGCGTGCTCGCGCATCAGGAGGCCGGCGGCCATACGGCGAAATTCGACGGCACGCCCTATCGCCCCGGCGAGACCGTGGGCGGCATCATCTCCGCGCCCGACAAGGAGAGCTGGCAGCTCATTCGGCGCGAGATCGTCGGCATCTGATTCAAGGTTTTCCTAAGAGACCTAAGCGTGAGGATTTGAGATGACTTCGATTGTCGACGTGACCGTTCTTGCTGATTTGCTGCGCCGCGCTGCGAAGGCGGAGATCCTGCCGCGCTTTCGCCGGCTTGGTCAGCACGACGTGCGCGCCAAGAGCGAGGCGACCGATCTCGTCACCGAGGCCGATGAGCAGGCGGAACGGATGATCAAAGCGGAAGCTCAGCAACTCTGGCCGGGCGCACTGTTCCTTGGAGAGGAATCGGTCGCGGCCGATCCTGATTTGCTCGGCAGGCTCGAACATGCCGATCTCGCGATCGTCGTCGATCCGGTCGACGGCACCTTCAATTTCGCCTCCGGCATTCCGGCCTTTGGGGTCATGGCATCCGTGATCTCCGGCGGCGAGACGGTTGCCGGCATCATCTACGATCCGATGGGCGACGATTGGGTGATGGCCGAAAAGGGCGGTGGCGCCTGGCTGCGGCGGCCGGATGGCGGCGCCGAGCGTCTCTCGGTCGCAGCTCCCGTCGAACTGGAACACATGGTCGGCATGGCCTCGACAGGCTACCTGCCGAAGGAGAAGCGCGCCGAAGTGCTCGCCAATCTCGCAAAGGTGCGCTTCCTCACCAATTACCGCTGCGCCGCCCACGAATACCGCACTTTTGCCGGCGGGCATGTGCATTACCTCATGTACAACAAGCTGATGCCCTGGGATCACCTTGCCGGCACGCTGATCTCGCAGGAGGCGGGCGCCTATGCGGCGCGTTTCGACGGCTCACCCTACCTGCCGCATCATCTCGACGGCGGGCTGCTGATTGCGCCGGACAAAGCCTCGTGGGATGTGTTGCGGCGTGAGGTTTTCACGGTCTGAAGGTGAAAAAGCCGCCTTCGACCACCTTCCGTGTTTGAACATCGGCAGGGTAGTATTGCGCCGATGCGGTTGGAGATCATCCCGTGTGGCAAGAGCAATTCATCGAGAAAATCCGTCAAGTCGTTAGCGGCGACCCAAGGGTTGTCGGGCTGTTTCTTGCTGGCAGCTTTGGAAAAGGGCAGGCTGACACGTATAGTGACATTGATCTGCTCGCCGTCGTCGCGCGCGATGATCAGGCCGAGTTCAGTGGAGCATGGCGGCAACAGCTCGAAAAAATTGCCCCCATTGTCTTTTGGAACGAGCTTGGCAAAGAGGAGCGCGTCTTCAATGCCATAACTGATCAATGGCAACGAATAGATCTGGGAGTAGTCGACGAGGGAGCCCTGAAGAAAAGAAGCCAAGATTCGCTTAAACCGCTGATCGACAGACATGGCTTGTACGACACTTTGCCAGCGACTATCCCGTGGTCCGGTCCTAATAAGGAATATCTCACCTATCTCATCAACGAGTTTATTCGTGTGTTCGGTCTCCTTGCCGTCGCCAACGGCCGGGGAGAATATCTCCTCAGTGTCGCAGGCGTAGACTTGCTTCGGATGATGCTCTTCAAACTTCTGAGCGAAGAAGTTGAACGCGCAGACAAAGGCGGCATGCTGGCCTGGAGCCGTCGGCTGTCCGAGGAGCAACTTGACCTCCTCGCAACCATTCCTCCCGCAGCACCAACACGTCAGTCAATCATCGACGCTCACCTTGCCTGCGCAAGTGCCTTTCTGCCACGCGCCCGCAGGATGGCTGAGAGGTGGGAGATTGAATGGCCGCAACGGTTTGAGGATGCCACTTGGAGGCATCTTGAGCGCGAAGTTGGAATGAAAAAGCCAGCTGGCCTAATGTAACGGGAGATCGAAACCTCCATCACAACCCGCAAAATCAGTCCTGTCTTATCTCAAAAGTGGGCCGCACCCGGATCGAGCTGCGGGCTGTCGCCGGGGTGGGTGAAGAGTTTGCCGTTTTCCGCCCAGAGCGTGGCCGCGATTGTCACCGCGCCGAAGAGGGCGAAGCCGCCGAAGAGCGGCTGCACCGTGCCGTTGAACATCTGGCCGACCAGGCCGCCGAGGATGGCGCCGGCCGTCGTCGAGACGAAGCCGGTGATGGCGGTCGCGGTGCCTGCGAGATTACCCATTGGCTCGAGGCTGATGGCGGTGAAATTGGTGGCGATCAGAGCAAACATCATCAGCACGATGGTGAAGATGCCATAGGCGATGGCGAAATCCGGCTTGCCGGTCAGCGAATAGAAAAAGCCGACAGCCGATAGCGCCGTGAAGATCAGCAGGGCGGCGTGCGAGATACGGCGCATGCCGAACTTGCGCACGAAGAAGCCGTTGGCGAAATTGGCGACGGCGATGCCGCCGGCGGTCGCCGCAAAGGCGATCGGCAGCCAGTCGCCAAGGCCATAGACCTCGCCGAAGACCTGCTGCACCGAGATCACATAGGCGCTGATGACGCCGGTGAACATGGTGAGGCCGATCATGTAGCCGCAGGTGATGCGGTTGGTGAGCACGGTCTTGAAGCCATCCACGACAGAGGCGACCGACAGCGGCAGCCGCTCTTCCGGCGGCAGCGATTCCTTCAGCCGCAGGAGAGCCCAGACGAACAGGACGGTGGCGATGATGCCGAGCAGGATGAAGATCCAGTGCCAGTTGGCATAAAGGATGATGAGCTGGCCGACGGATGGGGCAACGATCGGCACGATCATAAAGACGATCATCACATAGGACATAACACAGGCCATTTCGCGGCCACCGAAGCAGTCGCGCACCATGGCCATGGTGGTAATGCGCACGGCCGCACCGCCAATACCCTGGACAAAACGCATAACGAGCAGCATTTCGAAGCTGCCGGTCGCTGCGGCGGCAAACATTCCGACAATATAGCAGGCCAAGCCGCCGAGCAGGATGTTGCGGCGGCCGAACGTATCCGAAAGGCTGCCGAAGAAGATCTGCGAGACGCCGAATCCTAAGAAGAACACGCCGATGATCAACTGCGCGTCGTTGGTATTGGTGACGCCGAGGGAATGGCCGATATTGGGTAATGCCGGCAGCATGCTGTCGATCGCCATGGCAACGCTGGCGGTCATGATGGCGATGGTAACGACGAATTCGCCAAAGCCCATGCCGATACGGCGGGAGCCCTGGTTTTCCTGGTGCGGTTTATGTGGCGGCGTCATGTGGTGAAATCCCGGATGCGAATGAGGTCGGCCGTTCAGACGGCTGGGTTTTGCGATTGGAAGAGGCGGCCCTTCTCGGCGATCAGCACGAAGACGAGCCCGATGATCGACACAAAGAAATAACCGGCGACCATCGGCAGCGCAGTGCCGTCGAAGGCCTGGCCGATGCCGGCGCCGATGATGGCGCCGCCGACCGTGCTCATGAAGCCGAGGACGGAGGAGGCGGTGCCGGCGACGTGGCCGAGCGGCTCCATGGCGAGCGAATTGAAGTTCGAGCCGATCCAGCCGAACTGGAACATGGAAAGGCCGAAGAAGGAGATGAACAGCGCGAAGGGCATCGGCTCGGTGCTGGCCATCTGGACGATCAGCCAGACGGTGTTGATGGCGATGAAGCCGATGAGCGAGCCGTGCGACAGGCGGCGCATGCCGAGCTTGCCGACGAAGCGCGAATTGAAGAAGGACGACAGCGACATGAAGATCGCCACGCCGGCAAAGGCGACGGGGAAATAGGCGCCGAGATCGTAGATGCCGACATAGACCTGCTGGGCCGAATTGATGAAGCCGAACAGCGCGCCGAAGATGAAGGTGCTGGCGATGGTGTAGCAGAGCGCGACGCGATTGGTCAGCACCAGCTTGAAGGCGCCGAAGATCGAGCGGGCGGTGAAGGGTCTGACATTGGCGGGATGCAGGGTCTCCGGCAGGCGTAGATAGGCCCAGACGGCGATGCCAGTCGCCATGGCGGCGATAAACAAGAAGATCAGGTGCCAATTGCCGAAGAACATGACGATCTGACCCGCGCCGGGCGCAATCACCGGCACGATCATGAAGACCATCATGATCAGCGACATGACTTCGGCCATCTGTCGTCCGCCATAGATATCGCGGACGATGGAGATGGTGATGACGCGGGTGGCCGCCGAGCCGATGCCCTGGACGAAGCGCAGCACCAGCAGGCCGGCGAAGGAGGGAACGAAGACGATGCCGATGGCCGAAACGATATAGACGACGAGGCCGAACAACAGCGGCGTACGGCGGCCGAAGCGATCGGAAAGCGGTCCGTAGAACAGCTGGGCGCAGCCGAAGCCGAGCAGATAGGAGGAGACGACGAATTGCCGGTGGTTCTCGCTCTCGACGCCGAGGCTCGCGCCGATCTGCTGCAAGGCCGGGAGCATGATGTCGATCGCCAGCGAGTTGATGGCCATCAGGAAGGCTGCGAGCGCGATGAATTCTCGCTTGCCCATGGGCAGGCGGCCCGCGGACACGGCTTGTGAAGAATCTGTCACAATGAAATTCCCATAAACAGGTCAAGGCGCTGCTAGCCGCAGCGCCTCGAACTCAAGAAACAGATTTGGAAACCGGGCGGACGTCCGGTGACCGGTCAGGAGGCGGCGCGCACCGCGATGCCATTTTCCTGGAGATGCTGCTGCAGTTCACCAGCCTGGAACATTTCCCGGACGATGTCGCAGCCGCCGACGAACTCGCCCTTTACGTAGAGCTGCGGGATCGTCGGCCAGTTGGAATATTCCTTGATGCCCTGGCGGATTTCCGAATCGGCGAGCACGTTGACGCTCTTGTAATCGACGCCGATGTAATCGAGAATCTGCACGACCTGGCCGGAGAAACCGCACTGCGGAAACTGAGGCGTGCCCTTCATGAAAAGGACGACGTCGTTGCTCTTGATTTCGTTGCCGATGAATTCGTGAATGCCGCTCATGGACCTAATCCTTTCAACAGGCGGGTTAAAGGCCCACCGTTTCAATCGTTGCCTTTAGATAGCATGCGACAGCAGGAATTCCAGCTGCCCGAACCAAAAAAATACCAATTCGGGCAGGCCGTTGCCGGGGCTGTTGCCGTCGCGCTACTGCACATCAAAGTGCGACAGCGTCCTTTGCACGTCTTAAAAGACGCGCGGCGCTGCAGCGGAGCGGAATTCATCCGAAAGCCGCTCATATTTTCATCGTGTCTTAGCTGCGTCGCTGACGGCTGCGGCCGGCGGCGGTGCGGCGCTTGCTGACCTGTTTGCGGGCGGGCTTGGGCTTGGCCGAGGTCGCCTTGCGCGCAACCTTCGTCGTCGTGGCGGGGCGTGTCTTACGCCTCCTGCGCTTCGTCGTGATGCGGCCGGTGGTCTTCTTCAGGATCTCCTTCAGCACGCTGTCGACGACGCCTGATATCAATTCTTTGACTAGGTCGGCCACAAAACCCCTCCGTTCGTGATGGAAACGACATGGCTGCTATTGAATTCCGGAAGAGTTCGGTTAGCAAGACGGCTTCGAGACCATAGGTGCTTTTTGCCCATATCAGCGGCGCAGCATCCGGATCGCAGCAACATGCCGGCCATTCGCCCGGCCGGAAGAGTGGAATGAAACTGATCGAGAAGCGGGTCGTCCTGCATTTCCCGGGCTTCGAGCCGCTTGACGGCGTTGCCCACAGGGCGCGCTACGAGCGTTCGGCCAGGCAGAGTGCCGCCGTCTGGAGTTATTCGATTGAGACGGGGCCAGTGGATGCGGGGAGCGATCCGGTCAGTTTCGAGGTCACGACGGCTGAGAGGGTAGCGGCGCCCGAGGCAGGGACCGGTTCCCCCGGCTGGCAGACGAAGAGCCGCATCCATATGGTCGATCACGATATACTGGTGCGCAAGCTGCGTGCCGGCAACACGCTGAGCCAGATCATTGCGGGCTTCCGAAGCTGCGCCGAGATCATGCTGGATGGCGGGATGCGGGGATATTTCCGCCACGCCTGGCGCTTCGGCCTGTTCTTCCTCTTTCCGTTCCTGCTGACGGCGCTGGCGATCGTGCTGACCGCGCAAATCGCCATCCTACCCTATGCTGTCGGCTTTTCGCCGTGGCACATGCTCTGGAGTGGGCCGCTGGCGCTCTGTTTTTTCATCTTCGCCTTCCTGCCATTTTCCGAACGCTTCCATACGCTGCATCTCTTCGCCGATTGGGAGATGGCGGTGGCGCTCGGCCGCATGGACCGGGCGGATTTCAACGACTGGCTGGAAGACCGAGCCACTGCCGTGCGCAAGGCGCTCGACGAAGAGGCGGACGAGTATGTGATCTCCTCGCACAGCATGGGATCGAACGTCGCCGCCCATGTCATCGGCATATTGCTGGAAAGGGAGCCGGAGCTCTTCAAGGGCAAGCGCGTGGTGTTTGCCACACTCGGCAGCGCCATCCTGCAATGCGCGCTGCTGTCATCGGCGACGCTGCTGCGCGCCCGCGTCGGGCTGATCGCCCGCTGTCCCGAGATTTCCTGGCTCGATGTGCAGTGCCTGACGGATTCGATCAATTTCTACAAGGTGCCGGTCGTTGCCGTCTCCAGCCATGCGGATGCGCCTCAAGCGAAGATGATCCTGATCCGCGTCAAGCAGATGCTGACGCGCGAGCACTATCGCAAGATCCGCAAGGACCAGCTGCGCGTTCACCGGCAATATGTGCTTGGGCCTGATCTGCAGGCGCCCTTCGACTTTACGCTTTTGACATCCGGGCCGATGCCGGCCTCGGTCTTTGCCGATCCCGACGAAAAGAGAATGCCCGGCTGAGGGCCGGGCATCGTCAGCCGGATTGCGTCGGGCTCTATTCCGGCGCCGAGGTCTGCAGGGCAAGAGCGTGCAACACGCCGCCCATATTGCCCTTCAGCGCCTCGTAGACCATCTGGTGCTGTTGCACGCGGCTCTTGCCGCGAAAGGCTTCGGCGACGACTTCGGCGGCGTAATGATCGCCGTCGCCCGCCAGATCGCGGATCGTCACCTTGGCACCGGGAATCCCAGCCTTGATCATGTCTTCGATATCGCCGGGTTTCATGGCCATGATCGTTACTCCTTGCGCATCATTCCGCAGCGGCAAGTTCGCCGCGGCCTTCCATGAAATCAGGGAACCATGATTCATGGGCATCGCGCAATTGCTGAATCGGCAGCGAGATGAGATCGCCGACGACGAGCGCCGTTCCTCCGACCGTGCCGAGACGGCGGAAGGGAACACCGCCACCTTCTGCATTGACGCAGACGAAATCGGCGACATCGGCAGGCAAGGTCAGGACGTAGCGGGCCTGATCCTCACCGAAGAGCAGCGCATGCGTTTCACCCTTGCCTTCGCTCAGATCGATCGTCAGGCCTTTGCCCGAGGCCATGGCCATTTCGGCGAGCGCCACGGCAAGGCCGCCCGAGGAGATGTCGTGGCAGGCGGTCGCCTGGCCGTTGCGGATGACGGAGCGGACGAAATCGCCATTGCGTCTTTCGGCGAACAGATCCACTTCAGGAGCCGGACCTTCGCGGCTGGAAAGCACGTCGCGGAGATAGACGGACTGGCCGAGATGGCTGCCGTCGACGCCGATCATGATCACCTTGTCGCCGTCGTTGGCGCTGCCGATGCGAGCCATCTTGCGCCAGTCCGGCAGCAGGCCGACGCCTGCGATTGTCGGGGTCGGCAGGATGGCGACGCCGTTGGTCTCGTTGTAGAGCGAAACGTTGCCTGACACGATCGGGAAATCCAGCGCCCGGCAGGCCTCGCCAATACCTTTCACCGCCTGAACGAACTGGCCCATGATTTCTGGCTTTTCGGGATTGCCGAAGTTCAGATTGTCGGTGGCGGCGAGCGGTTCGGCGCCTGTCGCGGTGATGTTGCGCCAGCATTCGGCGACCGCCTGCTTGCCGCCTTCGAAGGGATCCGCCTCGACATAACGCGGGGTGACGTCGGAGGAGAAGGCGAGCGCCTTGGAGGGATGGCCGTCGACGCGTACGACGCCGGCATCGCCGCCTGGAAGCTGCAGCGAATTGCCCTGGATCAGCGTGTCATACTGCTCATAGACCCAGCGGCGGCTCGATTGGTTGGCGGAGCCGACGAGCTGCAGCAGCGCCTGGCCGTAATCCTGAGGAGCGGCGACGAGATTGGCGGGCAGGGGGGCATGCTTGCCGGGCTCGCGCCATGGGCGATCATATTCCGGCGCCTGGTCGCCCAGATCCTTGATCGGCAGGTTGGCGACTTCCTCACCCTGGTGCATGACGCGGAAGCGCAGATCGTCGGTTGTCCAGCCGACGATGGCAAAGTCGAGGCCCCACTTGACGAAGATCGCCTTGGCTTCCTCTTCCTTCTCCGGCTGCAGCACCATGAGCATGCGCTCCTGGCTTTCCGACAGCATCATTTCGTAGGCCGTCATTCTCTCTTCGCGCACCGGCACCTTGTCGAGTTCGAGCAGGATGCCGAGATCGCCCTTGGCGCCCATCTCGACGGCAGAGCAGGTGAGGCCGGCCGCACCCATGTCCTGGATGGCGATGACTGCGCCGGTCTGCATCAGCTCGAGGCAGGCTTCCAGCAGGCACTTTTCGGTGAAGGGGTCGCCGACCTGAACGGTCGGACGCTTCTCTTCGATCGATTCGTCGAATTCGGCCGATGCCATCGTCGCGCCGCCGACGCCGTCACGGCCGGTCTTGGCGCCGAGATAGACGACCGGAAGACCGACGCCCTTGGCTTCGGACAGGAAGATGGCGTTCGACTTCGCAATACCGGCGGCAAAGGCGTTAACCAGGATGTTGCCGTTGTAGCGGGCGTCGAACTCGACCTCACCGCCGACCGTCGGCACGCCGAAGGAATTGCCGTAGCCGCCGACGCCGGAAACGACGCCGGAGACGAGGTGGCGGGTCTTGGGGTGATCCGGCTCGCCGAAGCGCAGCGCGTTCATCGCGGCGATCGGGCGCGCGCCCATGGTGAAAACGTCGCGCAGGATGCCACCGACGCCGGTCGCGGCGCCCTGATAAGGCTCGATATAAGAGGGGTGGTTGTGGCTCTCCATCTTGAAGACGACGCAATCGCCGTCATCGATATCGACCACGCCAGCATTTTCGCCCGGGCCCTGGATGACGCGCGGCCCTTTGGTCGGCAGCGTGCGCAGCCACTTCTTCGAGGATTTGTAGGAGCAGTGCTCGTTCCACATGGCAGAAAAGATGCCGAGCTCGGTAAACGTCGGTTCGCGGCCGATCAGATCCAGAATACGCTGGTACTCGTCCGGCTTCAGGCCATGCCTCGCAATGAGTTCGGGCGTGATCGGGATGGTGTTTGGAATGGTCATGAGCGGAAAATCCCTGGCGCGTTTTGCGCTGTCTTTAGCTTATGTAGCGGCGACGCGCGACAGGAAAATGCCCGCCGTCAACAGCGGGCCGGCAACTTCTTCCTGATGATGAAAAGTGGTCGCTGCTAGAATTTGTAGCCGATCTGCAGACCGGCGCGTGTCATGCCGTCGTTCGGCCCATCGCAGAGATTGGCATGCAAGGAGTGAGCGATCTGAGCCATGACGTTCCAGTGGGCGGTGAAACGATAGCCGGCACCCAGATATTCGTGGAAGAGGACGCGACAGCCGAGTTCTGGGCCGTCGTCATCGCCTTCGAGATCGCCGGTATGGATGACGCCGCCGAAGCCGGCTTCGGCAAAGAGCTTCTCGTTGAAATCGACCGTCCAGGTGAAACCGGTGAAGAACTGGGTGGCTTCGCCCGACGTCCCGATCGAGGTTCCGAGATGCACACGAGGGTGCAGCAGCTGTTGCTGCCAGCCGACCGCCGTGTCGTAGCCGAAAGGATCGAAGAGAGCGGTAATTTCGGGAAAGACGCCGTCTTCCCTGGAATGGCCCGATTGTACCGAGGTCGAGACGCCGAAGCGCAATTCATCAAATATCTGCTCGCCAGCACTTGCCGAGCCCGCAACCGGGATAGCGGCTGCCGCTGCCAACGATGCCATACCCAAAAAACGCAACGCGATCTTTCCGAAGTCGACCCTCATTTGCTGTCCTCTGATTCGCGTCTGACGGGAACAACAAAGAGGTAACATGGAGGTTGAGTCGGTGAAGCGCTCGGAATACGCTCCGGCGTTTTTTCCGAATTATGACGTGTATTTGCAACAGGTCATATTTCGCCATCATAGGCGGATCCGCCATTTTCCAGCAGCCGGCGCAGGATCATCAGGCCCGAGATCAGTTCCTGCCCCGTCTTCGGCGAGGAAAAACCGATGCGAACGCGATGATAGGGTCGCTCTCCGCGCGCCGACTTGAACTCGTCCTCGTCGTCGACGAGCACGCCGTCGCGGAAGGCGGCATTCTTGAAGGTGCCCGACATCCAGGGTTCCGGCAGTTTCAGCCAGAGGAAGGGCGCGTGTATGTGTGATTCGAAATCGAAGCCCTGCAACTGTTCGCGGGCGAGCCGGACGCGCCGGGAGAGTTCCTCGACACTTGCCTTGCGAATCTCGTGCGCCATGCCGCTCTCGACGAGGCGCGCGCAGGTCTCCGCCAGGATGAAGGGCAGGCCGCCGGTGATCATCCTGTGCGTCACCTTGATGCGCTGGGCAAAATGCGGCGGGCAGGCGACCCACCCGCCGCGCACGCCGGCGGCGACCGATTTCGACAGGCCGTTGACGAGGAAGGTGCGGTCGGGCGCAATCGAGGCCAGCAGCGGCGTATCGTCGTCGGCCATGCCGCCGTAGAGGTCGTCTTCGATCAGCCAGACGCCGTGTTTCCTGGCGATTGCGGCGATGGCCGCGCGCCGCTCATAGGGCATGATCGCCAACGTCGGATTGTGGACGGTCGGCATCAGGAAGGCGATCTTCGGATGCTGCTGCTGACAGAGCCGTTCGAAATCCTCTGGAATTACGCCCAGTTTATCGGAATCGACCGTCAGCGTGCGGCGGCCGAGAAGGCGGGCGCTGCGGCTGACCTGGGTATAGGTGAGATCCTCGAAGACGATCTTGTCCCCTGGCGCCGAGACGGCGGCGATGACTGATATCGCCGCCGCATGGGCGCCGAGCGTCGGCACGATGTTTTCGACCTCCGGCGTCCAGCCGCTGCGGGCAAGCCACAACCGGCCGGCCTCGAACCAGTTGCGCGGGAAGCTCCGGGAATAGGAGGAGATTTCGGCAAGATGCTGCTCGCCGATCTCGGCGAGGATGCCTGCGATGATCTTGCCCTGGCCGAGATCGGGCGCGGCTGTCGTATCGAAGCGGATCTTGTTGGCAGGCGCATCCTGGATGCGGGTGCCACTGAGCGAGACGGTCAGCGGATCGATCTGTTCGCCGGGCGGCGTTTCGGAGCGGTTCAGCACATAGGTGCCGCGCCCCACTTCGCCGGCGACCAGGCCGCGCTCATGCACCAGCGCATAGGCGCGGCCGATCGTGCCGATCGTCACGCCGATATCGTAGGCAAGGTTGCGCTGCGGCGGCAACTTGCTGCCGGCGGGCAGGGCGCCGCTTGATATGGCGGATTCGATGCTGTCGGCAAGCCGGAGATAGACCGGCCCGGAGCCGCGGGAAATATCGGGAAGCCAATTTGTCATGGTGACAATTGTATATATTGGCACATTGTACCCGTCAAGCGTATGAGTCAATTCCAATGGCAAATCGAGAGGATTCTTGGAATGTCTGCCTTGCCTGAGATCAAAATGCCGATTGTACCGATTGTCTCTTGTGATGACAGGAGACAAATCATCCTCCGCGACACGCCCGCCGAAGTGACGCCGCGTTTGGGCCGAATCTGGGGTGCCATTCTTCTCTGGCATCAGAAGCGGGAAGGCCGGCGCGCGCTGAGAGGCCTGACGGCGACCGAACTCAAGGATATCGGTGTGTCGCAGTCCGATGCCGCGCGCGAAGTCGGCAAGTCGTTTTTCTGGGACTGATTATGCAGAACTCAAAGAGTTACAGCGCTGTTCGCGCGTCTGAAAAGACGCGTAACGCTGTCATCGCCGGGATCAGCTGCAGGCCTTGTTGCCGCCGGACCAGCGATTGACGTCGGCGGTGATGCGGCCGGCGACCGGTTCCTGCATCATCGGGCCGAAGGCCTGCAGGCGCGACGGACTTCCCTCGGCCTGCACGACGAGCAGCGGCCGACTTTCCGGGCTGCCCTTATGGACGAGCAGGATGCGCGGACGGCCGGAGAAGGAATTGAGCTCCGGCGCGAGCTTGTAGGCTGCAAAGGCCGGATCGCCCGATTTGAACCAACAGGCATTGGCGCCGAGGGCCACGCGCTCCATCGTCGGCAGCGCGGCGCGGTTCGGGCCTGTCGGCGCCGGCGTCTGGCAGGCTGCCACCATGGCTGCGAGAGCGGTCAACAGGGCGGCGTTTGCGACGGAGAGGCGAGGGCGCATCGATTGCTCCAGATCCGAACAGAAGGATTTTCGTGTGCATCCCGTTGCCCAAGACCGCTACGCGCGCTTGGGCGACGTGCGGGTTCAGGCGGCGATGACGTCGAGCGCCGAGGCGAAGAGGCCGCGGCCGTCCGAACCGCCATGGGCGGCCTCGATCAGGTTCTCGGGATGCGGCATCATGCCGAGCACGTTGCCCTTTTCGTTCATGACGGCGGCGATATCGTTGATCGAGCCGTTCGGATTGGTGCCTTCGGCATAACGGAACACCACCTGGCCTTTGCCTTCGATCGCAGCCAGCGTCGCATCGTCGGCGAAATAATTGCCGTCATGATGGGCGACCGGGCAGCGAATGACCTGGCCCTGCGCATAGGCGCGGGTGAAATCCGTCTCGGCATTGACAACTTCGAGCTTGATCTCGCGGCAGACGAATTTCAGCGAGGAATTGCGCATCAGCGCGCCGGGCAGCAGGCCGGCCTCGACGAGGATCTGGAAGCCGTTGCAGACGCCGAGGACTTTCACGCCCTTTGCAGCCTTGTCGATGATCGCCTGCATGACCGGCATGCGGGCGGCGATCGCGCCGCAGCGCAGATAATCACCATAGGAAAAACCGCCCGGGATGACGATCAGATCGACATCGGGGATCTCGGTTTCCGTCTGCCAGATCGTTACCGGTGCCTGGCCGGAGATTTTGGTCAAGGCGGCGATCATGTCGCGGTCGCGGTTGAGGCCCGGAAGTTGAACGACGGCTGATTTCATGGGTGCTGTTCAAACCTTGCTTGTGTTTGTGCCAGTTCCCGAAGCGGCGACAGTGTTTCGATGTGCTTCGGGCATTGCCAATTTCGCAATGTTCAGTCGATCGCGATTGCGTAGTTCTCGATCACCGTGTTGGCGAGTAGTTTTTCGCACATGGCCTTGAGGTCGGCCTCAGCCTTGCCCTTGTCGGCGCCATCAAGCTCCAGGTCGAAGACCTTGCCTTGTCTTACATGGCCGACGCCCGAGAAGCCGAGGGCACTGAGCGCACCCTCGATAGCCTTGCCCTGCGGATCGAGAACGCCGTTTTTCAGCGTGACGGTGACACGAGCCTTGATCACTTTGTCTTTCCTGCCTTACTTGACGAGAACCGGGCCGGTGCCGCGCACAGGCTCGTTTTCATTGATGATGCCGAGACGGCGCGCGACTTCGGAATAGGCTTCGAGCAATCCGCCGAGATCGCGGCGGAAGCGGTCCTTGTCCATCTTCTCGTGGGTTTCGATATCCCAGAGCCGGCAGCTGTCCGGCGAGATTTCGTCGGCGAGGATGATGCGCATCATATCGCCTTCGAAGAGGCGGCCGCATTCGATCTTGAAATCGACGAGCTGGATGCCGACGCCAAGGAAGAGGCCGGTCATGAAGTCGTTGACGCGAATGGCAAGCGCCATGATGTCATCGAGTTCGGCAGGGTTTGCCCAACCGAAGGCGGTGATGTGCTCTTCGGAGACCATCGGATCGTCGAGCGCGTCGGACTTGTAATAGAATTCGATGATCGAGCGCGGCAGCACGACGCCTTCGTCGATGCCGAGGCGCTTGGCGAGAGAACCGGCGGCGACATTGCGCACGACGATCTCCAGCGGGATCATCTCCACTTCCTTGATCAACTGCTCGCGCATGTTGAGCCGGCGGATGAAATGAGTAGGGATGCCGATCTTGTTCAGATGGCTGAAGATATATTCGCAGATGCGGTTGTTGAGGACGCCCTTGCCATCGATGACTTCGTGTTTTTTCTTGTTGAAGGCAGTGGCATCGTCCTTGAAGAACTGGATCAAAGTGCCCGGTTCCGGGCCCTCATACAGAATCTTTGCCTTGCCCTCGTAGATACGGCGGCGACGGTTCATCGTGGTCATTCTCTATTGTTGGCGCTCTTGGGATAGCGCGAGTGGATCGATCTCGTGGCGTCCCCTTAAAGGAAAAGAGAGGGTTTCACAATCCGCCTGACGCTCCTTCCCCGGTTTCAAGATTCTGTGGCCCTGGTTTCCAATTTTACGGAATACCGCCAAGAGAATCGAATGAATTCGCAAGAGGAGTTTAGCGCCTTTTCCTCTACGGTGGAATGAAGGCGAAATGGCGGGCCGCTTATGCAGGTTTTTATTTGGCAGCTCTGCTTGGCAGCGCGCGACGAAGCTGCGCCTGCAAGGCGCGAGCGGCGATTTGCCCGTGCCGCCAGCTTCCGGAACGAATGAAGGAGGGGATCTGCATGGCCGGCATCGGCCGGGCAAGTGCGTAGCCCTGCAGCGTGTCACAGTCGAGTTCTTCGAGTATGCGGATATGCTCCGCCGTCTCGACGCCCTCGGCGATGACGAGGATGTTCAGCGAGCGGCCGATATCGATGATCGAGCCGACGAGTTTGCGCTGCTCGGCCGATTGCGGCAGCATGCGGATCAGCTCGCGGTCGATCTTCAGCGTCTTCGGGCTCAAGCGCAACAGGCTGACGATCGAGGCATGGCCGGTGCCGAAATCGTCGATCTGGATGTCGATGCCGAGCTTGCGCAGCTTTTTCAGGTTGGCGGCCACCGCCTCGTCGCAATCGTCGAGCGAGATCGATTCCAGCAGCTCGAAGGAGAAGGTGCCGGGCTCGATCTTCAAGGCGCGGAGCTTCTTGCCCAGATCTGGATCTGCGAGCCGTCTGGCGGAGACGTTGACCGATATCTTCGGGATCGGCAGCCCGTCCTTCAGCCACACCTTCCGGTCGGCAATGGCGCGCTCCAGGATGAGGGCGTCGATGGTCGAGACGACGTCGAGATCCTCGGCGATGTCGAGGAAGCGGTCGGGCGTCAGCAGCCCGTGCACCGGATGCTGCCAGCGGGCCAGTGTTTCGACGCCTGCAATATCGAGCGTGCGGGCATCAAACTGCAGCTGATAGAAGGGCACGAATTCATTGCGTTCGAGGCCGATCAGGATCTCGTCGGCAAGGTGCTTGGCGGAGATGATGTCGCGGCGAGCAGCGGCCGAGAAGAATTCGAAGCGGTTGCGGCCCAGACCCTTGGCACGATAAAGGGCGATATCGGCGTCGAGCAGCATCTGCTTGGCGTCGAGCTTCGGTCCGCTGTCGATGGCGATGCCGATGCTGGCGCCGAAACGGCAGTCGTGTCCCTCATATCTGACGGGTTTGCGCAATTCGCGGATGACACGCTCGGCAAGGCCGGCGATCTTCTTCGATGCGGGATCGACAATGCAGAGGATGACGAATTCGTCGCCGCCGATGCGGGCGACGAAATCGACGGCGCGGACGGACGTTCTCAGCACGCTTGCGGCATGCTGCAGCATGGCGTCGCCGGCTCGGTGGCCGAGCGTGTCGTTGATCTGCTTGAAACGGTCGAGATCGATATGGAGGATCGCTAGCGCCAGGCCCTTGGCCCGGCATTCGGCCGAGCGCTCATCCAGCATCTTGTCGAGATAGCGGCGGTTCGGCAGCCCGGTGAGGTAATCGTGTAGTGCCAGGTGCTCGATGCTCTCCTTGGTGGCTTCGAGCTCGCGGTTGCGCGCCTCGGCCAGATCCTTGGCGCGCTGCAGTTCGTTGCGGAGCGCGACTTCTTCGGTGACGTCCCAGTTGGCGCCGATGAGTTTGCGGTGGCCGTTGCCGTCGACGAAGAAGGCCGAGCGGGCGCGGATCACGCGTTCGGCGCCGTCGCCGCGGATGATGCGATATTCCTGCTGGAAATCGCGGCCGCTTTCGACGCTGCGGTCGGCCAGGCCGAGCACGCGCTCGCGGTCATCGGGATGCAGACTTTTCGCCCAGGCGTCGCCGGCGATCTGGCGCGAGGCGCCCTGCAGCCCGTAAATGGCGATGAGGCGGTCGTCCCATTCGACGGTATCGTGCTCGATATCGGCTTCAAATACGCCGATGCGGGAGATCTCTAACGCCAGATCCAGGCGGCGCGACAAACGCGACAGCGTCTCTTCGGCCTGCTTCCGGGCAGTAATATCCGTGTCCGTGCCGACGATGCGCGTCGGCACGCCGTTCTCGTCCCATTCGACGCAGGCGCCGCGGCACTCGATCCAGACCCAGTGGCCGTCCTTGTGGCGCTCGCGATATTCGAAGATCCGGTAATTGGGATCGCCGGCATTCTGCCGGTCGATCGCATGGACAACGAAATCGCGATCGTCTGGGTGAACAAGCTGCAGCCAGGCCTGGTAATCGCCGTCGGCTTCCTCCTCGGGCGCCATGCCGCGGATGGTCTTCCACGTCGGCGAATAATATTTTCGGTCGAGACGGTAATTGTGATCCCATACGCCGAGGCCAGAGCCGACCAGCGCATAATTCCAGCGGCTTTCGCGCTCGGCCAGGTCGGAATCGTCGGTTGCTGCCCCATTGCTGATGCCTGTCTCGGCCGCTGCTGCATCGCCATGCGCATCGCCGGCCTCTGGATGGGCTTTCTTCACGGGCATTCTCGCTTATCTCACCTCGGCGCAGTCTGCTGTCATTCCATTAAGAAAGACTTAGAAAGCACCTGCTCAACAAGCGAGAATGCGGGTTTTCCTCAATCAGCGGAGAGCCGGCCGAGGAACTGGGCAAAGACCATGGTGCCTTCGGGCCAGGGGCCATGACCGGAATCGGCATTGATGTGGCCGGCCTCGCCGGCATCGACGAGGAAGGAGCCCCAGCTGCTGGCAACATCATCGGCATGTTCGTAGCTGCCGAACGGATCGTTGCGGCTGGCCACGGTGATCGACGGGAAGGGCAGCGGATCGCGTGGATAGGGGCCGAAGGTCATCAGGTGCTTCGGGCGGATATCGGGATTGGCGACATCGGGCGGGGCGACGAGGAAAGCGCCCGCCACCCGGTTGCGGAAATGCGGGATGGCATGGATCACCGAGGGCACGCCCAGCGAATGGGCGATGAGAACGACCGGGCGGGTCGAAGCGTTCACCTCCTCGGCGATGCGGGCGATCCAGTCCTCGCGGACCGGCTTCGTCCATTCGGCCTGTTCGACGCGCCGCGCCGTGCTGAGCTTTGCCTCCCAGCGGCTCTGCCAGTGGCTCGGGCCGGAATTGGTGTAACCGGGGATGATGAGGATATCTGCGTCTGAGGCTTTCATGATGCCGCCGATGTGAGAAAGCTGGTCCAAGATGTCAAGAGGGGGTGTCAAGGGAGGGAGCGACACGGGCCCTGAAAGTTGCTATATTCCTCCAGTGCCGGTTGCGGATTTCGTATCGGCTTGCCCGCCGATGCTGTCCGCCGCCGATCAGGTCTCGGCTGAGGAGGAGAAAGCCATGGCGGCATTTCACGTCATGACGGGTGCAAGCGAAAGCTTAGCGCGGCCCGTCGTCAATCGCATCGGTATCGCCGACGTCTTCGACGCGCTGAAGCGCGGATACGACGATTTCATGGAGAAACCGTCCCACTATGTGTTTCTGTGCCTGATGTACCCGATCGCCGGCGTTTTCCTGACGTTGTGGACCTCGGGCGCCAACCTTTTGCCGATGGTCTTCCCGCTGATGGCGGGTTTCGTGCTGATCGGCCCGATCGCAGCGATTGGCCTCTATGAGATCAGCCGCCGGCGCGAGGCTGGCCTCGACGCGTCCTGGACGCATGCGCTCGACGTGCGCCATTCGCCGGCGCTGCCGTCGATCGTCGCGGTCGGCTTGATGCTCTGCGGCCTCTTCATCGTCTGGCTGGTGACGGCGCAGACGCTCTACAGCAATCTGCTCGGCGAGGTCTTTCCGCGCAGCATGGGGGATTTCTTCCGCCAGGTCTTCGGCACGTCGGAGGGCATGCAGCTGATCATCTGGGGCAACCTCATCGGCTTCGTCTTTGCGCTCGTCGTGCTGGCGATAACCGTCATCACCTTTCCGCTACTGCTCGACCGCGATGTCGGGGCGGTGGCCGCCGTCACGGCGTCGATCCGCGCGACGATTCTCAATCCGGTGCCGGTGCTGCTCTGGGGCCTGATTGTCGCCGCGATGCTCGTGATCGGCACGATCCCGATCTTTGCCGGGCTTGCACTCGTCATCCCGATCCTCGGCCATGCGACCTGGCATCTCTATCGCAAGCTGATTGCGCGGGAAGCCACAGCGTAACCACAGCCCTTTCTGCGGGGAATCCCGGCCCCGGGGGAATCTGGGATCCCTGGGGGAATCTGAGATACCCCGGGAACCTCGAACCTGCCTCGGAGTTTGTTTAGCGCGGAGCATGACGTCGCCGACATCATGCTCCAGAGACTTCGAGGGAGGTTTTCAGAGGTGACGATGAAGCATCTGTTTGCCCGCTTCGCAACCAAGACATCGGAATGGGCGGGCAAACCCGTTGCTTTCATCCTGGCGCTGACGGTTGTCGTCATCTGGGCCTCGCTCGGCCCCTTTTTCGACTATTCGGAAACATGGCAGCTGATCATCAATACGGGCACGACGATCATCACCTTCCTGATGGTCTTCGTGCTGCAGAACGCCCAGACGCGCGACACGCGGGCGATCCAGGCGAAGCTCAATGAAATCATCCTGACCAGCCATGCCGAAAACCGCTTCATCGGCATCGAAAATCTCGACGAGGAAGAGCTGAAGCACCTCAACCAGCTGGTCGCCAAGGCCGCCAAAGGCAGGGGTGAGACGGAGGCTTGCAGAGTATCGGAGTCAACCGAAGCGGCAAATGCGGCGCCGTCGAAAAAGGCGGAGGCGCGGAAACGCTCTGTTGCCGCCAAAGCGCCGAAGCAGAAATAACGGCCGCTTGAGAAAAGCTAAACTATGAAATACAATCGGCACTTATATTCAGTTCATTAAATCCAACTCGGCAGGGGAAAATGAACGACTCTTTCTTAGAGAGCCGCAGGTCGAGCTGTTCTTTCAGGCTTATTTCATAGGAATGACGGTAGGCCATTTGCCATTTTTCTTCGACGATATCGGCTTTATCGCGTTTATTCCAAAGTTTATTGTTTCGCTACCAATCATTTTTATATTATTCATTTTTTATTGTGTGAAATACAGCGAAATTAATTCGCGGCCATTTCTTTGGTCGTCTAACATTTTTACAGTAACTTTGTTGCTGATTGCTGCGGCTTTCTTATTGTTGTCAGGCGGAAGTATTCATAGGCTGACCTTGTTAGCTTTTTTCCTAATCATTTCTCTGCCTTCTATCCTTGTCTCATGCATCTACTTCCCAGTTATGATCAGGCTGCGACTAAGGAAAGAAGCCGTCCGATAGATTCTCGACGGGGAAGTATGCCGGCGGAAAAACGGCGCCTGCAAGGGCGCCGCTATATCGTCGATTGCAGGTCCGCTCAGGCCTCGCCAAAAACCCGCCGGAAGATCGTATCGACATGCTTGGTATGATAGCCAAGGTCGAACTTCTCCCGAATATCCTCTTCGGAAAGCGCAGCACGGACTTCGGCGTCTGCAAGCAGCTCTTCGAGAAAATCTTTGCCCTGTTCCCAGACCTTCATAGCGTTGCGCTGGACGAGGCGGTAGGCGTCCTCGCGAGAGGTGCCCGCCTGGGTCAACGCCAGCAGGACACGCTGCGAATGGACGAGGCCGCGGAATTTGTTGAGGTTCTTTTCCATGTTCTCGGGATAGACCAGCAGCTTTTCGATGACGCCGGCAAGCCGCGACAGGGCGAAATCGAGCGTCACGGTGGCATCGGGGCCGATCATGCGCTCGACCGAGGAATGCGAAATATCGCGTTCATGCCAGAGGGCGACGTTTTCCATCGCCGGCATGGCGTAGGAGCGGACCATGCGGGCAAGGCCAGTCAGGTTTTCGGTCAGAACCGGGTTGCGCTTGTGCGGCATGGCCGAGGAGCCCTTCTGGCCGGGCGAGAAATATTCCTCGGCTTCCAGTACCTCGGTGCGCTGCAGGTGGCGGATCTCGGTTGCCAGGCGCTCGATCGACGAGGCGACGACGCCGAGGGTGGCGAAATACATGGCGTGGCGGTCGCGCGGGATGACCTGCGTCGACACCGGCTCGGCCTTCAGGCCAAGCGCCTCGGCGACATGTTCCTCGACGCGCGGATCGATATTGGCGAAGGTGCCGACGGCCCCCGATATGGCGCAGGTCGCGACTTCCTCGCGGGCGGCGACGAGGCGTTGGCGGCAGCGCTCGAATTCGGCATAGGCGAGCGCCAGCTTGACGCCGAAGGTGGTGGGCTCGGCATGGATGCCGTGCGAACGGCCGATGGTGACGGTGTCCTTGTGTTCAAAGGCGCGGGTTTTCAGCGCTGCGAGCAGGCGGTCGATATCGGCAAGCAGGATGTCGGTGGCGCGGACCAGCTGTACGTTGAAGCAGGTGTCGAGCACGTCGGACGAGGTCATGCCCTGGTGGACGAAGCGCGCATCCGGGCCGACGATCTCGGCGAGATGGGTGAGGAAGGCGATGACGTCATGCTTGGTGACGGCCTCGATCTCATCGATGCGGTCGACGTCGAAGGTGGCGGCGCCGCCTTTCTCCCAGATCGTCTTTGCCGCCGATTTCGGGATGACGCCGAGTTCGGCCAGCGCGTCGCAGGCATGCGCCTCGATCTCGAACCAGATGCGGAACTTGGTTTCGGGAGACCAGATGGCGACCATTTCGGGCCGGGAATAACGCGGGATCATGGGCGGCTGCCTTCACTTCAAGAGGTTTGCTTTATCGAGGTTAGCGCCCCTGTAGCAAAGAAGGGCGGCAATCTCAACGCATGCGTTTGGCAAGATGATAGCTGCTTGCGACAAGACAGACGAGGCCGAGCGGCAGGAAGAGGCGCAGGCCGATCACCAGGAACTGATAGACGGCGCTGATGCTGGTGAAGACGAACTGGAACGCCCAGACGATACTGCCGAAGGGCGCATGCCAGCGCGAATAGAACATCCGGTATTCCATGGCGAAGAGGAAGGCGGTCATCAGGATCGTGGCCGCTGTCAGCGTCACGAAAAAAGCAGCAAAACGTGTTTCCAGCGGTCTGTCAAAGGCGAGGAAGCGGGCAACCGGCAGGGCGAACGGCCAGGCGAACAGGCCGCCGGCGAAATAAAGTGCGGCGATCTCGGCAAGGCGGCTCGTCTGCAGGCCGTTGCGCAGGTAAAGGCCGAGCATGGCAGCGGCAAGCATCTGCATTCCCCAAAGCAATGCGCCGGCGATCAGGTCGGGGTAGGGCGGCCGTGCAGCTCTTAGACGATCCATCCTGGGGCGATCCGTCCTCGGGTGATCCGTCCTCGGGCGATCCATGCTCAGGGATGAACCGGAACGGCAATCCAGCGTCCGTTCCTGTCCGCATCGAAGGCCAGAACGAGGGCGATGTGAACCTGGTTTCCGCCTTCCGGCTGATAGACCACGGCGCCGCCGATCCGGTATTCGACGGAACACACGCGCTCGGCGGGAACCGCGGTCGCCTGGCGCGCCGCCTGCCGGTTCGGAGCGCCTTCCTTCTCGATCATCTGCAGGCTGAAGCCGATGACCCGCTTGTCGACCGCAGCGCAATCCTTCGGCGTCGGCACCGGCATCTCGCCGAGCGAGAGCGTATAAGGCGCTTTCGGCGGACCGTCGGTTGCAAGCGTCGTGTAGCGAAGCGTCTTCGAGGGCGAGCCGAGTTCGGTCGGCGGATTGAAGGCGGCGATCAGGCCGGGATTGGTCAGCAGATCGTATTTGTCCATCTGGCTGCGCGCCGCCGTCAGGTTCTGCCGCCGCGCCTTGGAAAGATTGGCGTCCTTGTCGGTCAGCTCGGTATGAAAGGGCGTGCCCTCGAGATAGTGGCCGTCTTCGGTATCGATGAAATAGGTGTTGGAGTAGGGAAGGTTGCCGCTCTCCTCGATGCCGAACTCCTGAAATCCGAAAACCTTGCCGTCGGCGGAAAAACCGATCGGCTGGATATTGGCGATATCGCCGGCAAGTGACAGGCCGGGCAGGCCGGCAAATGCGACGGCAAGCATGCCACCAATAATCAGACGTTTGTTCATGTTCGTGCCCCTTCGGCTGCCTGACGCAGATCGGCGACTGTCCGGCGGTAATCCTCGACCGTATCGCCCTTGAAAATTGCCGAGCCGGCGACGAGGACGTTGCCGCCCGCCCGCGCGATATCAGGCGCCGTTTCCACCGTGACGCCGCCGTCGACCTCGAGCTCGATCGGCCGGTCGCCGATCAGTGACTTCGCCGCCGCGATCTTCTTCGCCATGGCCGGAATGAACTTCTGCCCGCCAAAGCCGGGATTGACCGACATGATCAGAATGAGATCGACATCGTCGAGCACGTTCTCGATGGCGGTAAGCGGCGTCGCCGGATTGATCGTCACGCCGACCTTCTTGCCGAGATTACGGACGGTCTGCAGCGAGCGGTGCAGATGCGGTCCGGCTTCGGCATGGACGGTGATACGGTCGCAGCCGGCCTTGGCGAAGGCTTCGAGATAGTCGTCGACCGGCGAGATCATCAGGTGGCAGTCGAAGGTGGCTGATGTATAGGAGCGCAGCGACTTGATGACATCCGGGCCGAAGGAGATGTTCGGCACGAAATGGCCGTCCATTACGTCGAGATGGATCCAGTCGGCGCCGGCGGCCGTCACGTCGCGCACCTCCTCGCCGAGCCTGGCAAAATCCGCTGCGAGGATCGAGGGGGCAATGCGAATGGGCAGCGTCATCAAATCTTACTCCGTATGGGCCGCCAGAGCGCGGGGCCTGAATTCAAGGCTGGCGCGCCGTTCATTGCGTCGGCGCGGCAGGTGGAAAAAAGCCGTTGCCCCGCCATTCGAGCAGACGGTAGGGGTTTTGCGAAAGTTCATGCGCACCGGTGAAGGCAATAGTGCCGACCGGCGTCTGGAATGTCGTGCCGAGAAGCATCTCCTGGAGGGGCTTGCCCGCCGCGGCGGCGGCTTGCCCCGCCTGGCCGGCAATGAGGGCTGCGGCCAGCGACGGCAGGACATAACCTTCCGGCTCGACGCCTTTGGCGCGCAGCGCATCGGCTGTCGCTGCGCTTTCCGGCAGTAGGGCGTATTCGGGCAGGGCGACGGCGCGCACGCCATCTGCGAGCGGCAGCGGCTGATTGGCGGCGCGCATGGCATCGCCGCCGAGGATGGACAGCGGGATGTTCTCGGCCTTGGCGTCGCGGGAGATGACGGCGACGTCGTTGCGGTCGCCGCCGATGAAGACCCTGGTGGCGCCGGCACGTTTCAGGCGGCGGACGAGGGCAATCTGCTGCTCCTGTCCCGGCCGGTAGGTGTCGGTAAAGACCGGCTTAAGGCCGTTCTGCTCCAGCGCATTGCGGACCGCTTCCGTCAATTCGCGGCCATGGATGGTGCCGTCCTCGATCAGGGCGATCGGATCGGCGGCCCAGTCTTTCAGGATCACCTCGATGACCTTTGCCGCCTCGGCGCCGTCGGCGGGCGCCGCCCGGAAGAGCGGCCAGCCGTTCTTCAGCGCATCCTCCATCAGGATGCGGGAGCGCACGGAGACGGTGATCGCCGGAATATTGGCGTCCTTCAGCTTCGGCAGCGCGCCTTCCAGCGTCTCACTGCAGAGAAAGCCGACCGCCACCTGCACCTTGGCATTGACAAGCGCATCGGCGACCGCGGCACCACTATTCTCCTCGCAGGTCTCGTTGATGGCGACGAGGGTATTTCCGGACTGCTGGATCTCGAAACCGGCGCCGGCGGCAATCTGGGCGCCGAGGAGGGCGAGCGGTCCGTTCTGAGGGGCGACGACACCGATCATCACGCCGGCCGCATTGCTTTCAGCCGCCGCTCCCAGCAGCGCCAGAAAAGCTGCTATGCCACGCAGGTTGATCATGAAAGGCGGAGATCCCTAGCCATCGTCCATGCCCTTTTATCCGCAAGGCCGCGATCGTCAAAGAAAAACAAGCGCAACGCAGCGCTTTTCACCGGTGCTATTGTAGAAAAGGTAACCGATGCTCGCCATATTGGCGCGATAGCAAAGACCAACCGGATAAAACGCATACGGGAGAAGCAGGTGTTGAACAGGCAGCATATCGACCCCGGCCTTTATCGCGATGCCATGAGCCGGTATGCCGGCCATGTGCAACTCGTGACGACGGCGATGGGCGAACTGCGCCGCGGCGTCACCATCACCGCCGCCTGCTCGGTCTCGGACAATCCAGCCTCGGTGCTGATCTGCCTCAACAACACCAATCCGAAGAACGAGATCTTCTTCCGCAGCGGCATCTTCGCGCTGAACACGCTCGGCGCTCATCATCAGAGCGTCGCCGACGCCTTTTCCGGGCGCACGTCGCTTGCCAATGACGACCGTTTCGACAGCGCCCGTTTCGAGATGCTCGTGACCGGCGCGCCGGTGCTGGCCGATGCGCTCGCCGCCTTCGATTGCCGGGTGATCGACATCAAGGAAATGCCGACGCACAATGTCATCTTCGGCGAGGTTGCGGCTGTCCGCTTCAGCGAAAAACACCCGGCGCTCATCTATATGAATCGGGATTATCACGCGTTGTGATTTCCGCAGCGATCGAGATTTCGAGGGAATAGAGAATGGACAATGCCGGGATCGAGGAAATGTTTCAGGGGCTCGGCCCCGTCACGATCAAGCGCATGTTCGGCGGCAAAGGCATCTATCATCTCGGACGGATCATTGCGCTTGAAGTGCGCGACGAGATGCTGCTGAAGGCCGACGAGACGAGCGCCCCGGAATTTGCCGCTGCCGGCGCCACGCAATGGACCTATGAGGGCAAGAAGGGCAAGCCGGTAAAAATGCCCTATTGGTCGATCCCCGACGAGGCCTACGACGATCCCGATCTGATGGCGAAATGGGTGAGGCTTGCCTATGAGGCGTCGCTTCGCGCCGAATAGCAGAGCAATTCCAGCAAAAGTGCGTAGCGGTTTTGCGTCCGGAATTGCGTGAAAACAAAGAGATAGAGCATTTCCGTGATTCGGAGAAAAGCGGAAATGCTCTAGCGTTCAGCAGTCGACAAGGCTGCGATCGCCGCCTTGGTGAAGGCCGACAGCGGCTCGGGCAGATCCGTCAGCGGAAACCAGCCGAAATCCGAGAGCTTGTCCGGTTCGGTCAGTTGAGGCTCGCCCTCGACGTCGTGAGCGAGATAGAGCAGAGAGATCCAGTGTTGGCGATCGGCATCTATGATCTGCTCGCTGATGCAGAGGCGTTCGATGCGGCCGATCGTCAGGCCGGTTTCCTCCTCGGCCTCGCGGCGCGCGGCAGTCTCTGCCGGCTCCATGTGATCGACCTTGCCGCCGACGATATTCCAATAGCCGGCTTCCGGTGATCGCATGCGTTTGTAGAGAAGGATCCTGGCGTCGCGCAGAATCACCAGGCCGACGCCGAGACCCGGAAAATCAATGCCGGGCCTGCCCATTGGAAATCAGACCTTGGCGCTGCCGGCGATCAGCATGAAGGCCGGGATATCGTCGCCGAAGCCGACCGGGGTTGGGCCGTCGTCGTGGTCGCGATGACGGCGGCGGTCGCGGCTGTCGTCGTTTGCCGGGTAAGGCCGACTGTTGCGCGCATTGTTCTGCGGCTTCTGCTCTGCTTTGCGCTCGTTCTTCACGATGTCGGCCTTTACTGGTGCTGCTTCAATCACGTCTACGCCATTATCCTGTATGTCGTTGTCAGATTTATGACTCGCAGCGCTGCGACTGCCGCGTCCGCGGCTACGATCCCTGTCGCCATTTTCTCTCGGCGCGCGATCTCGGGTTGCGCCATCTCTGGCGCCACGCTCGCGGCTGTTGCGGCGCGGGCGTTCGCTCTCCCGGCTGTCTTCTGCCGGCGGCGGCAGCGACGTCAGGTCACCGCTCAGCCATTCGACCTTTTCCCCGATTAGCTTCTCGATGGCATCGATGAATTTAGTGTCGCGCTTGGTGACGAGAGTGAAGGCGGCACCCGAGCGGCCGGCACGGCCGGTGCGGCCGATGCGGTGGACGTAATCCTCGGAATGGATCGGTACGTCGAAATTGAAGACGTGGCTGACATCAGGGATATCGAGGCCGCGGGCGGCGACGTCGGAGGCGACCAGAAGCTGGAGATTGCCGTCACGGAAGCTCTGCAGCGTCATCGTGCGGGAACGCTGGTCCATGTCGCCATGCAGGGCGCCGACCGAGAAGCCGTGACGCTCGAGCGACCGGAAGAGATCGGCCACATCCTTCTTGCGGTTGCAGAAGACGATGGCGTTCTTGAGTTCGGTCTGGGCGCGGACGAGTTCGCGCAGGACGGCGCGCTTTTCGTAATCCTTGCCGTGCGAGGCGACGAAACGCTGCGTCACGGTTGCCGCGGCGGAAGCCGGCTTTGCGACCTCGATACGTTCGGGATTCTGCAGGAAGCGGTCGGCGAGCTTCTGGATCTCCGACGGCATGGTTGCCGAGAAGAACAGCGTCTGGCGGGTGAACGGGATCATCTTAGCGATGCGTTCGATATCGGGGATGAAACCCATGTCGAGCATGCGGTCGGCCTCGTCGATGACGAGGATCTCGACGCCGCTCATCAGGAGCTTGCCGCGCTCGAAATGGTCGAGCAGGCGGCCGGGGGTGCAGATCAGCACATCGGCGCCGCGCTCGAGCTTGCGGTCCTGGTCCTCGAAGGAAACGCCGCCGATCAGAAGGGCAACGTTGAGGCGATGGTTCTTGCCGTATTTCTCGAAATTCTCGGCGACCTGGGCAGCGAGTTCGCGCGTCGGTTCGAGAATCAGCGTGCGGGGCATGCGCGCACGCGCACGGCCCTTTTCGAGAAGCGACAGCATCGGCAGCACGAAGGATGCCGTCTTGCCAGTGCCGGTCTGCGCGATGCCGCAAATATCGCGGCGCTCGAGCGCAAACGGGATGGCGCCCGCCTGAATGGGCGTGGGGATCGTGTAGCCCGCATCCGTAACAGCGGATAGCACTTTTTGGCTCAAGCCAAGGTCAGCAAATGTCGTCAAAGGGAAAACTGTTTCCGTTCCGTTCGGCCGCTCTGAACGAGTCGGCGGGATTGCATGCCGCAATGCAGCGCGACATAGCCCCGAATGGCCGGCAAGTCAAGAAATAGAGACGCCGCACCCATTGCAGAGTGAAGCGTTGGTTACCAGGCAGGAGTTACTTGATATAGGTGGCGAGTTTAAGGCCGGCATTCATGAAATATACTGGATCGACGGCATGGCCGTCCTGGCGCACTTCATAATGCAGGTGCGTGCCCGTTGAGCGGCCGGTGCTGCCGGCAAGGCCGATGACGTCGTTGCGGTCGACCGTGTCGCCGACCTTGACCAGAACCTCCGACATATGCCCGTAGCGCGTTGAGATGCCGTTGCCGTGGTCGACCTCGACCAAGTTGCCGTAGCCGCCGGTCCAGCCGGCTGAGATCACTTTGCCGGGTGCCGTCGGGCGGATCCTTTCGCCCGGCGAAAAACGGAAGTCGATGCCGGAATGGAGCGCGAGGCGGCCAAGAAAAGGATCGCGGCGATTGCCGAAAGGGCTGGTCACGTCCTTGCCGATGGCGGGATTGCGGAAGGGCAGGGATTCGGCCGTGCTGCGCACCGCTTCGAGCCGCGTCAGTGCGCCGTCGAGCGCTGCGAGCGAATTGTTGAAGTCGTCGTTGCTTTCAGGCTCGATATAAGGACCGCCGACGGCATCGTCGTCGTCTTTCCTGGCAGCGGTCTCGGGCATCGGAATCTTGAAGCGGGTCAGCACGGTCTCGATGGCATTGGCGGCATTGCCGGCATCGCTCGTCAACTGTTCGACACTGCTGCGCTGATCCTGTTCGACATCTTTCAGCGACAGCGTCACCTTGGAAAAGACGCGGTCGGCACGGTCGCCGACCGTGTCGGTGGCCGGCACATAGGCAAGCGTCGAATTGTCGGGCGTCGCATCGGCGGGCGCACCGCTCGCCAGCTGTTTCTCGATCGCCTCGATGCCGGTCCCGGAGAGCGAAGCGCGCTTGTCCTTGACATCGGGTGCATAGGACTGAACGGGCGAAGACGGCGCAGGCGGGGCGCCGTCCTTTTCCGTCAGGCCGGAGCTTTCGGCCCGGTCGAGCAGATTGTCGAGTTTGCCATGGCGCGAGGTCAGCGCCATCTGCTGCTCCATCAGCTTGTCGACCTTGTCTTCCACCACCTGCTGATCGAGAAGCTGGCGGGAGGTGATGCGGTCGACCTGGGCGCGGAGGGCGGCGATGCGGTCTTCATAATCGTGCTGCATGCGGGCCTGGCGGGCCATGGTGGCGCCGATCAGGTCGTCGCGCAGCACGAGATAGGACGTGGCCAGGAGGTAGCCGATCGAGAAGACGCCGACGAAGCAGAAGGCAAGTGCTGCCATCCAGGGCCGGACCGTCATATGGCGGACTTTATCGCCGCTTGCGAGGATGAGGATATGTTCCTGCGCCCGCCTGCCGAATACCCGGTGCTGATGTCCGCTGTTCACGCAGGCTCTCCCGATTGATGCTCTACGCCTCTTTCGGAAATTAGACACCGTTATGGTTAATGAATACTTTCATTGCTGCCGTCGTGTCATAAATTCAGTGACTTCAAGCGTGGCTGATCGATGCAAGCGCGCGGTAGAAGGACGGCGTCAGCCCGGCCTCGGCGCGGGCAAGGTCGTTGAAGGGCGGCTTCAGCGGTCCGCGGAAATTGGCACGCACCAGCTCCTGGAAGGCCTTTGCCGGATCGCGCTTCTCGCGGGCGCAGAGAAAGCGGAACCATTTGGCGCCGACGGCGACATGCCCTTTCTCGTCATTGTAGATGACGTCGAGCACCGCTGCACTTTCGAGATCGCCGGTCTGGCGCATCTTCGCCTGCAGCGACGGCGTGACGTCGAGGCCGCGGGCTTCCAGAATCAGCGGCACGACGGCGAGCCTTGCCGTCAGATCGTTGCGCGTCGCATGGGCGGCCTGCCAGAGACCGTCATGGGCGGGCAGATCGCCGTAATCGGCGCCGAGATCCTTGAGCCTGGCGCGCACCATGCGGAAATGCTTCGCCTCCTCGAAGGCGACCTGCATCCAGCCGTCGAAAAAGGAATTCGGCACCTGCTCGGTCGCGAATCGCGCGACGATATCGAGCGCCAGATCGACGGCGTTGAGCTCGATATGGGCGATGGCGTGCAGCAGCGCGATCCGGCCTTTGAGCGTATGCAGCGAGCGCTTCTCCACCTGGGTCGGCGGCGTCAGCACCGGTTTGTCAGGACGGCCGGGCCTGTCGGGCAGGGCTGCATCAAGCGGCGAGCGCAGCGACACCCGGCGGGCGAACCAGCGGGTGGCGCTTTCCTGCGCAAGCGCCGTCTTGCGGTCAAGATCAGCGGAGGAGATCGCATCGATGGCGCCGCCGCGCAGCGAGGTTATCGTGAGATCCCCGGTCACGCCGCCAGGTTCCTCACGGCCTCGAGCACGGTTTCGGCATGGCCCTGCACCTTCACCTTCTGCCAGATGGTGGCGATCGTGCCGTCCTGGCGGATCAGGAAGGTGGTACGCTCGACACCCATGAAGTTGCGGCCGTACATGCTCTTTTCCTTCCAGACGCCATAGGCCTGCAGCGTCGTTTTTTCCTCGTCCGAGGCGAGCGCCACCGAAAGACGGTGCTTCTTGATGAACTTGTCATGGCAGGCGGCCGAATCGGGCGACATGCCGATGACGGCAGCACCCGCCGCTTCGAACTCGGCTGCTAACGCCGTGAAAGCCAGTGATTCGGCGGTGCAGCCCGTGGTGTCGTCCTTGGGATAGAAGAACAATACGAGCGGCTTACCGTGGAATTCGGCCAGCGAAACGCGGCCGCCGCCGTCGCGGGGAAGGTTGAAATCAGGGGCCGAGACGCCGATGCCGGGAACCGCCATTGGGAAAACCTTTCTTTTGCCGGGTTTGTGGATGACACTTTCTCTCCCCGAATTATATAGTGGACGGATACCCGTCCAGCATGGCCGGGTTCAATTCTTCACTTAAAGGGAGAGCCCAAGGGCGCATGTCAGCCATCCGCGGCGAAAAGGTCACGTTTCGCAAGAAGGATATCGTTGCGCTGGACCGCTTGCCGTCCGCCCAGGCCGAGGATCCGATCATCGTTCATTGCCCGCCGCCGCGTTCGTCGATGCGCCGCACGGCGAAGCTGACCTCAGGATTTCTGGGACTGATCCTCGTTATTCTCGCTGCCATCGTTTTCACCGTCGAGAGCGGCATGTTCGACAAGCCGCTGTCGCAGCAGGCGCAGGCGGCGCTGAATGGCGTGGCCGGACCGCGCTACCGCGCCGAGGTTGGTTCCACCGTCATCCGCTTCACCTCTGATTTCCGGCTGGCGCTGGAAGCGCGCAACGTCAACATGATCGACCAGGAGAGCGGCCAGCACCTGTCGACGACGGGTTCGGTGCGCCTGGGGCTCGATCCGCTGCAGCTTTTCCGCGGCCGCATCGCCGTCGCGGACATCGAAGCGGAGGATATCGCCCTCGATACCGCGCTTCTGCCCTCCGGCAATGCCGTCAAGCTCGACGATCTGCGCATCGACGCCATGCCAGCGGCGATGGAGAAGATCTTCTCGCAGTTCGACATGTTCGACAGCATCGTGACGCGCGGCTCGACCAATTCGGTGCGCATCTCCGGCCTCGATATCAAGCTTGCCGATACCGCCAACGGTCCGCTGTCGCTCGTCATCGACAATCTCGTCTTTGCCCATGCCGGCCCGTCCTCGCTGCAATTAACCGGCGAAGTCGCGCTTAACGGCGAAGTGGCGGAGCTCGACGTGCTGGCCGAGAAGCAAGATGGCCACGTGTCCAAGGTCGTGGCGACGCTGAAGCATGCCGACCTCACGCCCTTCGGGCTGAAACGCAACGATCAGGGCGCAATACGGCAAGGGCTCAGCGCCTTTGCCGACCTCACCGTGTCGGCCACCAGAGGGCGCGATGGCGTGCAGCCGGCGCTTGCGGCGACAATCGATATCGATCCCGGCCAGATCTATGCGGATGGCGATCCGCAGCAGCTGTCGGGCGGGCAAATCAATCTCGTCTACGATTTCGCCAAGCAGACGATCGAGATCGCCCGATCGAACGCCCGGTTCGGCGCGACCACGCTTCCCATCAATGGCGCGCTGATCGATCTCGACAAACTCGACCCGCAGGCGGGCAAAGGCTTCGGCATCGACCTGCTCGTCAGCGGCGGCACGGCAGCTCCCGCCGGCTCCGGCGAGCAGCCGCTCTCCTTCGACATCCAGGCGACCGGGCGCTACATGGTCGCCGGCCGCGAATTCCAGTTTCCCAACATAACCGCTTCCAGCCCGCTCGGCGCGCTCTACGGATCGCTCCACGTCAAGCTCGGCGACAAATCGCCGGAGATCAGCTTCGCCGGCCAGTCGGCGCAGCTGCAGACGACAGCGATCAAGCAGCTCTGGCCGTTCTGGATGGCGCCCAAGGTGCGCACCTGGGTGCACGGAAATCTCTTCGGCGGCACCGTCACCAACGCCACGATATCCGTCTTCATTCCTTTCGGCAGGTTGGACGAGGCAGCCGGCGGCAGGGGCCTGAAGCTCGACGCCAACCAGATCCGCATCGGCTTCGACATTGCGGAGGCGCGGATGAACGTCGCCGGCGACATTCCGCCGATCCGCGACACGTCAGCACATTTCGACCTGACCGGCCCGGTTGCGACGATCGCGATCAAGAACGGTACGTCCTATTTCCCCTCCGGCCGGTCGGTCGGCCTCGGGCAGGGGACGTTCGTCTTGCCCGCCACCTACGATAAACCGCTGATGGCCGATATCGATCTCGCGGTCTCCGGGGCGGCTGACGCCGTCGGCGAGCTTCTGACCTACCGGCCGATCCGGGTGCTGCAGCGCGCCGGCTTTACGCCCGACGATCTCAAGGGCCGGATCGAGGCGAATGTGAAGGCCCATTTCGGCCTGCTCTCTTCGCAAAACCCGCCGCCGGCCGAATGGACGGCGGCAATGAAGCTCACCGATATCGATCTTGCCAAGCCGTTTTCCGGCCGGATGATCAGCAATCTCGACGGCACGCTGAACGGCAACCCGAAACGGATCACGCTTGACGCAAAGGCCCAGATCGACGGCGTCCCGGCCGATATCGATCTTACCGAACCGGTCGAGGCATCCGACACAGCGGCCAAACAACGGGTGATCACTGCGACCCTTTCCGAGGACCAGCGCAACAAGCTGATACCCGGCCTTTCCGGCATCGTCGGCGGCAGCGTGAAGATGGTGCTGACCCGCATCGACGACGACCGGCAGGACGTCCAGCTCGACCTCACCAAGTCGCTGCTCGAACTGCCCTGGATCGGCTGGTCGAAGGGCAGCGGCATTGCCGCCACGGCGGAATTCGAAACGTCAGGCCCGGCCGACAATACCCAGATCAAGAACTTCCGGCTGAAGGGCGACGGTTTCGGCGCCAATGGATCGTTGAACATCGGCAAGGGTGGGCTGATCTCAGCCGATTTCGACAGCGTCAAGCTCTCTTCGCTCGACGATTTCGCCCTGTCGGTGAAGCGCAGCAAGGGCAATTTCGACGTCTCGGTCTCCGGCGACAGCGCCGATGCGCGGCCGGTCATCCAGCGGTTGAAATCCGGCTCGGACGGTGATGGTGATGGGGATGCCGGCGACACCGGCGTATCGGTGCGCGCCAGGCTGAAGAACGTCATCGGCTTCAACGACGAGAAGGTCGGCAATTTCCAGGCGCAAATATCACTGCGCGGCGACAAACTGCAGGCGCTCAATTTTTCCGCCGTTACCGACAGCGGTGAGGCCGTGGTCAGCCAGATGAAGGACGGCGGCGTCATCAACATCACCAGCGGCGATGCCGGCGCGGTATCGCGTTTCGCCGATCTCTACCAGCACATGCAGGGCGGCCTGCTCAATCTGGCGATCCGGCTGGGGGCGGAGGGCGGCTGGGACGGCTCGCTCGACGTGCGCCGCTTCGCGATCGTCAACGAACAACGCCTGCGCTCGATTGTCTCGACACCGGTCGGAAATGAGCAGCGCAGCCTCAACGAGGCGGTCAAGCGCGACATCGATACCTCGTCGCAGCGCTTCCAACGCGGCTTTGCCCGTGTCGTCTCGCGCAATGGCATGGTCGGCATCGAGAACGGCGTGCTGCGCGGCGACCAGATCGGCGCAACCTTCCAGGGCATCGTGCGCGACCGCAAGGGCAACATGGACATGACCGGCACCTTCATGCCCGCCTACGGCCTCAACCGCCTGTTCGCCGAACTGCCGCTGATCGGCGTCATCCTCGGCAATGGCAGCGACCGCGGCCTGATCGGCATCACCTTCAAGCTGACAGGCAAGTTCGACCAGCCGAACCTGCAGATCAACCCGCTGTCGATCATCGCGCCGGGCGTCTTCCGGCAGATTTTTGAGTTCCAGTAGAAGGGAAAGACTGGAACCGACCATGGACGGCCTGTGATCTCCTCTGGGCTAAATCTCCTTTCGCCTCAGAAGATAATCGAGACCGCCGACGCGATACCAGCGATAGCCGTATGCGTCGAGCATGACGGTATGAAATCCTTTTTCATCTGCCTTGCTGCTTTCGCCATCGGCGATATCAATGAGTTGTCGGCCGTGTTCGCCTAAGTCGGCGTCGAAAGTCACTTCCGCCGGCCGCGCATGCAGATTGTGCAGGATCAATACGGAATTGCCGCGCCAGTCGTAACGAAGCGCCAGCACGCCGTCGTCACCGGTGTCGATCACGGAAAAGTCGCCCCAGCCGATCTCAGGAGCTTCCTTGCGCATCCGGATCATTCGCTCGGTCCAGTTCAGCAACGAGTTCGGGTCACGCCGCTGCTCGGCAACGTTGATATGCTGGAAGCCGTAGGGGCCGTCCTTGATGACAGGCGAGATGGGCTTTTTACTTTTGGTGAATCCGCCCTCCGGTTCGGTCGACCACTGCATCGGCGTGCGTGCGCAATTTCGCTCGGGCAGGCACAGATCGTCGCCCATGCCGATTTCGTCGCCGTAGCGTATGACAGGCGTTCCGGGCAGCGAAAACAGCAGGCTGTAGGCCATTTCGATCCTGCGGTGGTCGCCGCCGAGCATCGGCGCCAGGCGACGACGAATGCCCCTGTCGTAAAGCTGCATGTTCTTGTCGGCCCCGAAAGCGGCAAATACCGCATTGCGCTGCTTTTCCGTCAGCCGGCCGAGGTCCAGTTCATCATGGTTGCGGAGGAAGAGGCCCCATTGCGCGGTCGCCGGGCGCGGTTTCGTCGCCTCCATGGCCTTCTTGAGCGGCCGCGTGTCGGCGCTGGCGAAAGCGTAAAACAGCGCCTGATTGACCTGGAAATTGAACATCATCTGCATGCGGTCGCCATCATCGCCGAAATATTCGAAATTGTCCTTCGGCAGGATATTGGCCTCCGCCAAAATGATGGAATCGCCCAGGCGCCACTGCAGGAATTCGCGAAATTTCCTCAGCATATCGAATTGTTCGACAGGCTTGGTAACGTCGGCGCCTTTTGTCGCGATGATGAAAGGGGCGGCATCCATCCTGAAGCCGGAGACACCGAGCTGGATCCAGAAGCCCATGATCTTGAGGATTTCCGCCTGCACCTCGGGGTTCGATGTATTGAGATCGGGCTGATGATCGTAGAAGCGGTGAAAATAATAAGCCTTTGCCTTGTCGTCATAGGTCCAGGTCGTCTTCTGGACGCCCGGGAAGACCATGCCCTGATCGGCATTATCAGGTTTTTTATCCGACCAGACGTACCAGTCGCGATAGCGCGAGCGTGGATCGCTCCTTGCGTCCTGGAACCAGGGATGGTCCCTGGATGTATGATTGATCACCAGGTCGATCAGCACCCGGATACCGCGTTGCTTGGCGCCGTGGGTGAACTCGACGAAATCGCCGAGCGAGCCATAGCGCGGGTCGACATTGTAATAATCGGAAACGTCGTAACCGTCGTCGCGACCGGGCGACGCCTGGAACGGCATGAGCCAGATCGCGGTCACGCCGAGGCCGGAAAGATAATCGAGGCGCCGCATCAGGCCCTGAAAATCACCGACGCCGTCACCGTTCGCATCCATGAATGTTTCGACGGACAGGCAGTAGATGACAGCGTTCTTATACCAGAGGTCGTTGATCATGCCGGGGCTCCAATCCAATCTGGTCGCAAATCCCGGCGGGCGGAAAAGGTTCCGACAAAGTATGCGTTATGCGGGTCGTGGCGCTTTGCAGCAGAGAAGTGCGTGGGCTCCTCCTCGACAAAACCGATTCGCCCAGGCTGACAAATTCGGTAGTGACGCTTTGCCTATTTGAGGGAAATCTGATGTACTATACTGTCCCGGTCAGCAGGCAACGGCCGGTGCAGTGTCGGAGGATGCCATGCAGTGCGCCCGGACAGTTTCTTTTGCATCTGCCGCCATGATGGTCGTGTGTCGCTTTCTGCGGAAAAGAGCGTGCGGTTGAAATCGCAAGAGGCGGTCATCCGTTCCGACCACGTCCTGACGGTTCCTCTGGACGCGATGATGACGCCGCCGATCTTCTCGATCAGCTGGTGGTCGCGGGTGAAGCCGGCTTCAAGCGTCGATCCGCCGGGCTATCTTCTTAAGAGACCAGACGAGATGACGCGGAATACCGGCGGGGAGCCGAATGATCTTGCTCGCCGATCCGAATAACGAGGCGAGGAAAAGCCGGCGAGGACGCCGGCTTCGATATTGGTTCGGAATTGAGGCCCTTACGCCGCGCGGCGGATCAGAATGTGCTTCTTCTTGCCGAGCGAGAGCTTGATGACGCCGTCGGTGGTGATTTCACCGCTGCCGATCATCTTGCGTTCATCGTTGACGGCCTCGTCGTTAATGCGGACGGCGCCGCCCTGGACGTGACGGCGGGCTTCGCCGTTCGATGAGGCAAGGCCGGCACGAACGATCAGCGACAGCAGGCCGATGCCAGCGTCGAGCTCGGAGGCGGGCACGTCGACCGACGGCAGATTTTCCGAGAGGCCACCTTCCTCGAAGGTCTTGCGCGCGGTTTCGGCAGCCTGTTCAGCGGCCTGGCGGCCGTGCAGGATCGCCGTTACCTCGGTCGCAAGGATCTTCTTGACCTCGTTGATCTCCGAACCGCCAAGAGCGGAGAGACGGGCGATTTCATCCATCGGCAGCGTCGTGTAGAGCTTCAGGAAGCGCGAGACGTCGGCATCCTCGGTGTTGCGCCAGTACTGCCAGAAATCATAGGCCGAGAGCATGTCGGCGTTCAGCCAGACAGCGCCGGTCGCCGACTTGCCCATCTTGGCGCCGGACGACGTCGTCAGCAGCGGCGACGTCAGCGCATAGAGCTGCTGTGTCCCCATGCGGTGACCGAGATCGATACCGTTGACGATATTGCCCCACTGGTCCGAACCGCCCATCTGCAGGCGGCAATCGTAGCGCTTGGCAAGCTCGACGAAATCGTAGGCCTGGAGGATCATGTAGTTGAATTCCAGGAAGGACAACGACTGTTCGCGGTCGAGACGCGTCTTGACGCTGTCGAAGGACAGCATACGGTTGACCGAAAAGTGCTTGCCGACATCGCGCAGGAATTCGAGGTAGTTCAGCGAGCGCAGCCATTCGGCATTGTTGATCATCAGCGCGTCCTTGGGGCCGTCGCCGTAGTTCAGGTAATTGGAGAAGACGCGCTTGATCGAGGCGATGTTGCCTTCGATCGTATCGACGGTCATCAACTGGCGCGCCTCTTCCTTGAAGGAGGGATCGCCGACCATGCCGGTGCCGCCGCCCATCAGCGAGATGGCGCGATGGCCGGTCTTCTGCATCCAGTGCAGCATCATGATCTGGATCAGCGAACCGGCGTGCAGGCTGGGCGCGGTCGGATCGAAGCCGATATAGGCCGTCACGGTTTCCTTGGCGAACAGGTCGTCGAGGCCGCTTTCATCGGAGATCTGATGAATGAAGCCGCGCTCTTTCAGCGTGCGGAGGAAATCGGACTTGAACTCGGACATAGGTTTCGTCTCTTGGTGTCTGCTTCGCACCCCATGCGGGCTTGAAGCAAGTTCGTTGTTGTTGATCTGTCGCGGCGCGTTTAGCACTGTTTTTATAAAAGTGCATCCGGGAATCGCATGGGAGGCAAGCCTCATGGATGTCATCAGGACCGCGATTGGGCTGATGAGCGGCACGTCGATGGACGGAATCGACGTCGCGTTGATCAGGACTGACGGCCGCGGCTTTATCGAGCGCGGGCCGTTCATGGGCGTGCCCTATGACGCGGATTTTCGCGGGCGGCTCAAACGGGCGCTGGAACTGTCGCGTCCACTCAGTGAGAGAAGCCAGCGACCGGCTGAGCTTCGCGATATCGAGCTTGAACTGACGGCGCGGCATGCAATTGCCGTTACGGCATTCATGGGGCGTTTCGATATCGCGGCCGATACCGTCCATGTTCTCGGCTTCCATGGTCAGACAGTGCTTCATCGCCCTGATGAGGGATTGACGATCCAGATCGGCGACGGCGGGGAACTGGCCAAGAGAACCGGCATATCGGTGGTCTACGACATGCGCGCCAACGATATGGTTCATGGCGGGCAGGGCGCGCCGCTGGTGCCGGCCTATCACGCAGCACTTGCGGGAAAATTCCAGCAGGCGGGACAGGCGGTGTGCTTCGTCAATATCGGCGGCATCTCCAATCTGACCTTTATCGGCACGGACGGACGGATATCGGCGTTCGACAGCGGTCCGGGCAATACGCTGATCGACCAGTGGGTGGAGATGCAGACCGGCAAAACCTATGACCCCGGCGGCGAGATCGGTGGGCGCGGCAAGGTCGTGACCAGCCTGGCGGAACGTTATCTGCAAAGCCCGTTCTTCCGCGGCAATGTTCGCCGTTCGCTGGACCGTGGCGATTTTGCGCCGCTTCGGCCGGAGGAGGCGGGTCTTGAAGACGGTGCCCGGACGCTGGCGCATGTCGCCGCCGCCTCGATCATCAAATCCGCCGGTTTTCTGCCGGAGACCCCAGCGATCTATATCGTGTGCGGCGGCGGGCGGCTGAACGCCACCGTGATGGCGGAGTTCTCGGCCATGGCCGAAAGGCTGGGCTCGAGGGTGTTGACGGCCGAGGAGGCGGGCTTCGACGGCGATGCGATGGAAGCCGAGGCCTGGGCCTATCTCGCCGTCCGATCGCTGGACGGGCTGCCGCTGACATTCCCCGGCACGACAGGGGTCGCGACTCCCGTCAGCGGTGGGGTGCTGGCAACGCCATGACAGAGCAAAGAGTCATGCTGAAGACGCCACGGCTGACCGTCGTCATGTGGGACGAAGGCGATGCGGCTCTCGTGCAGCAACTGCATTCGACGATGGCGACGACCCGATATCTTCCCGGTAACGCGCCATGGAGCCTCGATAGGGCTCAGGAGCGGCTGCGCGGCTGGTTCGAGGAACAGGCAGGCGTCGGCACGACCAAATACAAGCTCCTCGCCGAGGACGGCAGCTTCGTCGGTCGCGCGGGGATTTCGAAGTTCAGGAACGAGCAATTCGAACTCGGCTATTCCCTGCGCGAGGAGGCGTGGGGCAAGGGCCTGGCAACGGAAGCGGCGAGCGCGCTTGCCGACTGGTTCTTCGAAAGGGAGTTTGCATCGGGCTTCATCGCCTTCACGCATCCCGAAAACACCGCCTCGCAGCGCGTCCTCAGAAAGATCGGCATGCACGAACGCGCGCCGATCCTGATCGATGGAGTGCTGGACATGGCTTTCGAACTCACCGCCGATATGCGGCTGACGAAAGACTCCTAGCTTTTTACGGCGACCGGCCGGACATGGGATTCGCGCCCAGCCTGATGGCCATCCTCGACGCCCCTGACCTGGGCGATGAAGGAGAATTTCTTGCGAAGGCCGAGGATCGGCTTCTCGATGAAATGCCAGGACAGCACCGCGACGGCGAGAGCCGATGGCAGGCCGACGAGATAGAGCGCCAGCGCACCATATTTCTGATAGAGGAAAACCGATGGGAACGAGCTGATCCAGATCTGCAAAAACGGGTCGTGATAGAGATAGACGCCGTAGGAATAGTCGCCTTTCCTGAAAAAGGCCGGAATGGGCACCTCAGTCAGGCCGATGAAGACGGTGATGTAAACGAGGGAAGTGATGACCAGCGGACGGTTGAGCACCGACTCCGTCGCACTGCTGTCGAGGGTGAGAATGGCGACGATGCAAACCAGGCAGGCGGCAGCGAATAGCCAGCGGGAATGCGGAATGACCGCTTTGAACTGATAGACGACGATGCCCATCATGAAGGCCGTGATCAGCTGCGAGCCGCGGCTCATGAAGAGGAAGCGCGCGATAGGCTTGATCGAGCCTGGCAACAGATAGGGCATTTTCTGCACGATAAGGCCGATGACGATGTAGGCGATCGTCACCGCCAGCAGCTTGTAGCGCGTCTTCACGATGGCGGTGATCATCAGGAACGACATGATGATGTAGCAGAAGATTTCCCAGGGAACCGTCCACAGAGCGCCGTTGACGCGCTGGCTCGGATTATCCTGGAAGACGCCCGGCAGCTCGTAGTGGATCCAGCCGACGATATTCAGGAAGTATTTGAAAAACCGCTGATCGGTAAAATATTCGGAGTGGTAAACGACCGTAATGATCGGCCCGATGATCAGCGAACAAACGACGATATCGACGGCAAGGGCCGGGACGATGCGCAAGCCTCGGTTGATCAGAAAATTCCGGAGGCTCAGGCGCTGGGCGCTGCCGGCGATCAGAAATCCGCTCAACGCGAAGAACATCGGAACAAGAGCGTATTCAGTGAACCAGAATACCGACCCCCTGATGAAGTCATTGTTGTCGGTTAACAGAAAGGAATGGGTCAATACGATGGAAAAGGCGAGCCCTATTCGAAGGAAATCGAACCCCGGACCAATTCCCCTATACTTATCCAGGACTTCCCCGAACGACTTGGTCATTGCGGACCTCGCTTTTGTTAGGATCGCGAGGACCCTACCGCACTGCAACATGGATTGCAACACGATAGGTGATCTGTTCCGGCACAGCCGGCCCGGTTGTGTTCCGGACCGTCATGGCATTGATGAGGCTGAGATTTTTGGTGTCAGCGAATCCGCTTGGCGGCCGGTTCCGGCACCAGTTCGCCGTTGAGGCGACGGTCGAGATAATCCTCGCATTCGCCCATCAGCGTTTCCACCTGGCCATTGAAGAAGTGGTTGGCATTGGCAACGGTGCGGTGGGTGATGAGGATGCCCTTCTGGGTCTTCAGCTTCTCGACCAGGCCGTTGACATCCTTTTCCGGCGCGACCTTGTCGGCCTCGCCGTTGATGATCAGGCCGGAAGATGGGCAGGGCGCCAGGAAGGAAAAATCGTAGGTGTTCGGCTGCGGCGCGATCGACATGAAGCCTTCGATCTCCGGCCGGCGCATCAGGAGCTGCATGCCGATCCAGGAGCCGAAGGAATAACCGGCGACCCAACAGGTCTTGGAATCGGGATGCAGGCTCTGTACCCAGTCGAGCGCCGAGGCGGCATCCGAGAGCTCGCCGGCGCCGTGGTCGAATTCGCCCTGGCTGCGGCCGATTCCCCGGAAATTGAAGCGCAGCGTCGTGAACCCGCGCTTCTGGAACATGTAGAAGAGCTGATAGACGATCTGATTGTTCATCGTGCCGCCGAACTGCGGATGCGGATGCAGAATCAGGGCGATGGGCGCGCTTTTTTCCTTGGAGGGCTGGTAGCGGCCTTCAAGACGGCCGGCTGGGCCGTTGAAAATAACTTCGGGCATTGGTACTCCGGGTTTTATTTCGCGTTCGCGCTGCGTTGGATGACAACATGACTTGACTAGTGTTGTCAGCTTTTCTAAAACGCAGTTTAGAACAATTCGAAACTTGCATGGCGATCCACGCATCGTGGAACGTGTCATAAGGCAAGCCCGGCGGAAATTTCAAGAAAAATGAACCGCGGCCGCTGAAGCAAGCTCGTCAAGCGCAGGACTGAAGATCATGGCGCCGCCACGCCTTTATCTCGACTGGAATGCCACAGCGCCGCTGCACCCCGCGGCACGCGCGGCGATCATGCGCGCCATCGACGTGTTTGGCAATCCGAACAGCGTGCATGGCGAGGGTCGCGCCGCGCGCGCCGCCATCGAAGGCGCACGACGCAAGGTGGCAGCACTTGCCGGCACCGATGCCGGCAATGTGGTCTTTACCAGCGGCGCGACCGAGGCTGCCAATCTGGTGCTGACGCCGGATTTCCGCATGGGCCGCACGCCGCTTCGCCTTGGCCATCTTTATTTTTCGGCGATCGAGCATCCAGCGGTGCGCGAAGGCGGCCGCTTCGCCAAAGAGAATATGACGGAGATCCCGGTGACGGAAGCCGGCATCGTCGATCTCGATGCACTCGGCCTCCTGCTCGATGCGCATGACAAGGCCGCCGGCCTGCCGATGGTCGCCATCATGCTCGTCAACAACGAGACGGGCATCGTCCAGCCGGTCGAGGCGGCGGCTAAGATCGTCCACGCCTATGGCGGGCTCTTCGTCGTCGACGCCGTGCAGGCGGCCGGCCGCATCGCGCTCGATATCGTCAGGATCGGCGCGGACTTCATGATCGTTTCCTCGCACAAGATCGGCGGGCCGAAGGGTGCCGGCGCGCTCATTGCGCAGGGCGAAGCGCTGATGCCCAGGCCGCTGATTCAGGGCGGCGGGCAGGAGCGGGGTCACCGCTCAGGGACGCAGAATTCGCTGGCGCTAATCGGCTTCGGCGCGGCAGCTGAAGCGGCGGCCGACGAACTCGAGGCGCGCAATGCGGCGATCGGCGCGTTGCGCAAGCGGCTCGAAGCCGGCATGCGTCAGGCGGCAGCCGATGTGATGATCCACGGCGAGGGTGGCGAGCGTGTCACCAATACGATCTTCTTCACCTTGCCGGGGCTGAAGGCCGAGACCGGACAGATCGCCTTCGATCTCGAAGGCGTTGCACTTTCCGCAGGTTCGGCCTGCTCATCGGGCCGGCTCGGCGAAAGCCATGTGCTGACGGCGATGGGCCGTGACGCCAAGCTCGGCGCTCTGCGCATCTCGCTCGGCTTTTCGACGACGGAAGAGGATATCGACAGGGCGATTGCGGCTTTCGCAAAGATCGCCAACCGGCGCAGGTCGGCTGGGGAGGCGGCTTGCCCCGTATCAAAACTTGCGGAAACGCAAATTTCTGCTTGCCAATCGGGCTGAAAAGTCCCTTTTGGCCTCTTACATAAAGGGCAAGACAATTGCCCAAACACTACAAGCTGCCGGACCTTGTATCCGGCGAGATTGGAGAATGAGATGGCTGCCGTGCAGGAAACAATCGACCGGGTGCGCCTGATCGATGTGGACCAGTATAAATACGGTTTCGAGACCGTCATCGAGATGGACAAGGCGCCGAAAGGCCTGTCCGAGGATATCATCCGCTTCATTTCGGCCAAGAAGCAGGAGCCGGAATGGATGCTGGAATGGCGTCTCGAGGCCTATCGGCGCTGGCTGACGCTGGAAGAGCCGACCTGGGCGCGCGTCAACTATCCGAAGATCGATTTCAACGACATCTATTATTACGCCGCGCCGAAGAGCACGCCGGGTCCGAAGTCGCTCGACGATGTCGATCCGGAGCTGTTGAAGGTCTATGAAAAGCTCGGCATCCCGCTGCGTGAGCAGGAGATCCTTGCCGGCGTCGAGAAGCCGAAGATCGCGGTCGACGCCGTTTTCGATAGCGTCTCGGTCGTCACCACCTTCAAGGCAGAGTTGAAAAAGGCCGGCGTGATTTTCATGTCGATCTCGGAAGCCATCCGCGAGTATCCGGAACTGGTGAAGAAGTACCTCGGTTCCGTCGTTCCGACGAGCGACAACTACTATGCGACGCTCAATTCGGCGGTCTTTACCGACGGTTCCTTCGTCTTCGTGCCGAAGGGCGTTCGTTGCCCGATGGAGCTGTCGACCTATTTCCGCATCAACGAGAAGGGCACCGGCCAGTTCGAGCGTACGCTGATCATCGCGGAAGAGGGCGCCTACGTCTCCTATCTCGAAGGCTGCACAGCGCCGCAGCGCGATGAAAACCAGCTGCATGCCGCCGTGGTCGAGCTGGTTGCGCTCGACGATGCCGAGATCAAATATTCGACGGTGCAGAACTGGTATCCGGGCGACAAGAACGGCAAGGGCGGCATTTACAACTTCGTCACCAAGCGCGGCGATTGCCGCGGCGATCGCTCGAAGATTTCGTGGACGCAGGTCGAGACCGGCTCGGCGATCACCTGGAAATATCCGTCCTGCATCCTGCGCGGCGACGACAGCCGCGGCGAATTCTACTCGATCGCCGTGTCCAACGGCCATCAGCAGATCGACAGCGGCACCAAGATGATCCATCTCGGCAAGAACACGTCGAGCCGCATCGTTTCCAAGGGCATCGCCGCCGGTGTTTCCAACAACACCTATCGTGGCCAGGTTTCGGCTCACCGCAAGGCGTCGAACGCGCGCAACTTCACTCAGTGCGATTCGCTGCTGATCGGCGACAAGTGCGGCGCCCATACCGTGCCCTACATCGAGGCGAAGAATTCGACGGCGCAGTTCGAGCATGAAGCGACGACCTCGAAGATCTCCGAGGACCAGCTGTTCTACTGCCTGCAGCGCGGCATCCCGACCGAAGCGGCGATCGCACTGATCGTCAACGGCTTCGTCAAGGAGGTCCTGCAGGAACTGCCGATGGAATTCGCCGTCGAGGCGCAGAAGCTGATCAGCATCTCGCTGGAAGGCTCGGTCGGCTGACATGGAAACTGCGCAGTTTATTGATCAGGTGGCCACACCGATTGGCGTGGCGGTTGCCAGTCTTTTCGTTTTTCGCCGCAAACGGCCGAACGCGGAGAGAATGAGCTGGATAATGAGCATTGCGGGAGCCGCCATGGTGCTTATTGCCTTTGTGGCACTTAAGCGCCTCTTATAAACTGATCTTCACATCCACTTTTGTACAGACGCTGGGTCGCTTGTGCCCGAGTACACAGGAAAAACGAAATGCTTGTAATCAAGAACCTCCATGCCCGCATCGCCGAAGACGGCACCGAGATCATCCGTGGCTTGAACCTGACCGTGAAAGCCGGCGAAGTTGCCGCGATCATGGGGCCGAACGGCTCCGGCAAGTCGACGCTCTCCTATGTGCTGTCCGGCCGCAGCGATTACGAAGTCACCGAGGGCGACATTCTCTACAATGGCGAGAGCATTCTCGAGTTCGATCCCTCCGAACGCGCCGCCAAGGGCATCTTCCTCGCCTTCCAGTATCCGGTTGAAATTCCGGGTGTCGCCACCATGCAGTTCCTCAAGGTGGCAATGAACGAGCAGCGCAAGGCGCGCGGCGAGGACGAGCTGACGACGCCGGATTTCATGCGCCGCGTCAAGGATGCCGCCGGCAAACTGCAGATCAATACCGAGATGCTGAAGCGGCCGCTGAACGTCGGCTTCTCCGGCGGTGAGAAGAAGCGGGCCGAGATCCTGCAGATGGCGCTGCTCGAACCGAAGCTCTGCGTGCTTGACGAAACCGATTCCGGCCTCGACATCGATGCGCTAAAGATCGTCGCCGACGGCGTCAATGCGCTGCGCTCGCCAGACCGCGCGGTCGTGGTCATCACCCACTACCAGCGCCTGCTCGACTATATCGTGCCGGATACCGTCCACGTGCTCTACAAGGGCCAGGTGATCAAGTCGGGCGACAAGACGCTGGCGCATGAGCTGGAAGCCAACGGCTATGCCGACATCATCGGCACGGCGGCCTGATTTCGGGTGGAAAGGACGACGTCCATGAATATGCAGACGACGAGCCGCCTGACTGCGGCCGAGACGGCGCTGATCGAGGCCTTCAACCAGCAGATCGGCGAGCTGCCGGGCAATGGCGCGGTGACGGCACTGCGCGACCGGCTTCTCGACGACCTGAAGAAAGCCGGCCTGCCGACGCGCCGCGTCGAGGCCTGGCACTATAGCGACCTCAAGAACCTGCTGCGCACTGTCCCGCAGCAGGCGGGCGATGCCGGCTCGCAGGCTTTGGAGCCGCTCGTTGCTGATGCCACGGTGCTGGCGGTGATCCAGGGCCATTCCAACCAGAAGGCTACGGTCGACGGTCTTGGCGTTTCGGCCTATTCCGAACGTCTGCTTGACGGATCTGCCGCGGGTGGCCTGGATGCACTCGGTTCCGACGACGCGGTCGGCCGCATCAATGGCAGCTTCGTGCGCGACGGCTATGTCGTCGACGTGCCTGCCGATACCGCGCTTGAAAACCCCCTTGAAATCCAGTTCATCCATGCCGGTGGGCAGACACATACGCGCCTTCCCGTGTCCTTCGGCGCCGGTGCCAAGGCGACGGTCATCGAGCGTCACCTCACGGTGACCGGCGATGCGGCGCTGGTGTCCCATGTCAGCGACATCACGGTTGGCGAAGGGGCCGAACTGACCTGGATCATTCTGCAGCAGCAGGGGGCTGACGATACGCATCTCGGGCAGATCCGCATCGATCTTCGCGCTGACGCCAAGCTGCGGCTTTTCGTCATCAATGCCGGCGGCAAGCTGGTCCGGCAGGAGCTGCATATCAAGGTGACGGGCGAAGGCGCCGATCTGACGTTGCGCGGCATCAACCTGCTCGGAGCAGAAAGCCATACCGACGTGACGATGGTGCTCGGCCACGACGTACCGAATACCGGCTCGACCGAAGTGATCCGCAACGTCGTCTTCGACCGTGCCAAGGGCGTCTTCCAGGGCATGATCCGAGTGGCGCCCGATGCGCAGAAGACCGATGCCAAGATGGCCTGCAACACGCTGCTGATGTCCGACGACGCCGAATTCTCGGTCAAGCCCGAGCTTGAGATCTTCGCCGATGATGTCCAGTGCGGTCACGGCGCGACGGTGACCGATATCGACGCCAACCATCTCTATTACATGATGGCGCGCGGCATTCCGGAGAACAAGGCGCGGGCGATGCTCGTCAACGCCTTCGTTGCCGAAATCGTCGAGGAACTGGAAGACGAGGCCCTGGTCGAGGCGCTGGAAGGCGTGATTTCGGCGTGGCTCGAAAAGCACGCCTGATCGGATATACCAATGGACAAGATAGCGCCGGCCACGCAATACGACGTCGAAGCCATCCGCCGGGATTTTCCCATCCTGGCGGAGAAGGTGCATGGCAAGCCGCTGGTCTATCTCGACAACGGCGCCTCGGCGCAGAAGCCGCAGGTGGTGATCGACGCCATCTCGCATGCCTATAGCCACGAATATGCCAACGTGCATCGCGGCCTGCATTATCTCTCGAATGCGGTGACGGACGCTTATGAGGCAGCGCGCGAGAAGGTCCGCCGCTTTCTCAACGCGCCTTCGGTCAACGACGTCGTTTTCACCAAGAATTCGACAGAAGCGATCAACACCGTCGCCTATGGCTGGGGCATGCCGAAGATCGGCGAAGGCGACGAGATCGTGCTCACGATCATGGAGCACCATTCCAATATCGTGCCCTGGCACTTCATCCGCGAGCGGCAGGGCGCCAAGCTCGTCTGGGTGCCCGTGGATGATGAAGGTGCCTTCCATATCGAGGATTTCGAAAAGAGCCTGACGGAGCGCACCAAGCTCGTCGCCATCACCCATATGTCGAATGCGCTCGGCACGATCGTTCCCGTCAAGGAGGTCTGCCGGATCGCGCATGAGCGCGGCATTCCGGTGCTGATCGACGGCAGCCAGGGCGCGGTCCATCTACCTGTCGATGTGCAGGATATCGATTGCGACTGGTACGTCATGACCGGCCATAAGCTCTACGGCCCATCCGGGATCGGCGTGCTCTACGGCAAGAAGGAGCGGCTTTATGAGATGCGGCCGTTCCAGGGCGGCGGCGAGATGATCTTCGAGGTCGCCGAGGATATGGTCACTTATAACGTCCCGCCACATCGCTTCGAGGCCGGCACGCCGCCGATCGTGCAGGCGATCGGGCTCGGTTATGCGCTCGACTACATGGAGAAGATCGGCCGCGAGGCGATCGCCAAGCATGAGGCCGATCTTGCCGCCTATGCGGTCGAGCGGCTGAAATCCGTCAACTCGTTGCGCGTCTTTGGGACGGCGCCCGACAAGGGCAGCATCTTTTCCTTCGAGCTTGCCGGCATCCACGCCCATGACGTCTCGATGGTGATCGACCGGCAGGGTGTTGCGGTCAGGGCTGGCACGCATTGCGCCATGCCGCTCTTGAAACGCTTCGGCGTCACCTCCACATGCCGTGCATCCTTCGGCATGTACAATACTCGCGCCGAGGTCGATGCCCTGGCCGATGCGCTTGATTATGCGCGCAAGTTCTTTGCTTGAGGAGTGTCCGTGATGAGCCTGGACGAAAGCGAACAGAAGATCGACGTGCGCGAAGGCATCGTGCATTCCAGCATTCCGGCCGATGAGCTGGCGCGGCTGAGCGACGACGTTATCAGCGCGCTGAAGACCGTCTACGATCCTGAAATTCCCGCCGACATCTTCGAACTTGGTTTGATTTACAAGATCGACATCGAAGACGACCGGATGGTGAAGATCATGATGACGTTGACTGCACCCGGCTGCCCGGTGGCCGGCGAGATGCCCGGCTGGGTCGAAAACGCCGTCGGCGCCGTCGAAGGCGTGTCGGGCGTCGAGGTCGCGATGACCTTCGATCCGCCGTGGACGCCGGATCGCATGTCCGAAGAGGCGCAGGTCGCCGTTGGCTGGTATTGACGTCCCGCGGTATTGATCCGTTTACCTCGGACGACTACATTTGAATCACGATGCACCGGATCTTGACCCCGGTTGCGGAAGGAGAATGAGCCGATGGGCTTTGCAATCATGAGCATGACGGACGGTGCTGCGGCCCGCGTCAAAGCGATCGTCGAGAATTCGGGGCCTGATGCCAAGGGCGTGCGCGTCGGCATCAAGAAGGGCGGCTGCGCCGGGATGGAATATACCATCGATCTGGTGACCGAGCCCAATGCCAAGGACGATCTGATCGAGCGCGACGGTGCCAAAGTCTGGGTCGAGCCGTCGGCAGCTCTCTATTTGCTCGGGACCGAGATGGGCTTCGAAACGACGACGCTCCGCTCCGGCTTCACCTTCACCAATCCGAACCAGACATCGGCCTGCGGCTGCGGCGAATCGGTCGAGCTGAAGCCCGCCGATCTGGCAGCCCTTGCGGCTCAACGCCAGGGCGAACCGGCGCATTCCTGACAGCCGCCCTCAGGCTGGTGGGAAATTTCCGCTAGCAAGTCTCCGATGAAATTGGGCGTGTTCAGTCGCGCTTGATGCTCATGAGCACTTCCCACATGTCGGCGCCAGTCTCGAAGACCACGGCATTTGCCTTGTAGCTCTGCTCGGCTTCGATCAGGTCGATCAATTCGGCAGCCGGATCGACATCTGACGCCGTCGGGCTGACGACGGCCTGGACGCCGCCCGTCTCAACGGAGGTGAGGCTGGTGTTCAGCGTGGCATAACCCGGCGTGCTGCTGTTGGCGATGTTGTTGGCAATTGCGCCGACACGCGTCGTCTGTGCTCGCATCCCCGAAAGAGCAGTGCTCATAATGCCCGATATGCTCATCAGCCGTTTCCCCGGAACTGGATGAAATTCTTGTACACGCAAGGGCTTAGGGAATGTTGAAGGCGTTGCGTTAGCAAAGACCTGTAGGTTCGCGCATCTTCGCATCCATTTGTTCCGGATTGGCACGGAACGGGGTCGGGGCGCGGGGCCATGGCCAGCTTCGCTATCGCGACGCCACCCAGTCATGCCAATCGCTCTCGTTGCCGTTGAACACGTTGAGGTCGATCTTGCCGTCGACGCCTTCGGAAAGGCCGGAGCCGGAATACTGCCAGAAGACCCACTTGCGGCCGGGATAGACCTTGGAGGGATGAGCGGCCACAGAGCGCAGCCAGAAGGGATAGTCGAGCAGTTGACCCTTCAAATTGTCGCGGTAGAAATCCGGCGCGGTATAGATGATCGGGCGCTGACCGTAATGGCGCTCCAGCTTGTCCATGAAAACCTGCATCTTTTCCCGGACACGTGCGGGAGAGATGCGCCTCTTGCAGCTCGATTCGCCGTTCCATTCGACGTCGATGACGGGCGGAAGAGCGTTGGCTTCCCTCGGCACGTTGCGGATAAACCAGTCGGCCTGCTCACCGGCTGTCCGGCACCAGTAGAAGAAGTGATAGGCGCCGTGTTTCAGGCCGGCTTCCTTGGCCCGGCGCCAGTTCTTCTTGAACATCGGATCTAGGTGATCGCCGCCGTCGGTCGCCTTGATATAGACGAAGTTGGCACCTTGCCGCCGCAACGTCTCCCAGTCGATTTCGCCCTGCCAGCGCGACACGTCGACGCCGTGCACGGCAAGCTTTCTCGGCGAAGTGGAACCGAAGTTGATCGGCTTGGCATCGCGGAAGCGGTGGCCGTAAATTTGTCCGCGTGTCGGCGATCTCGTGCCGACATCGGGCATTGCATTGCCGGCGGGATTGGACGGCATCAGCAGCGCGACCGGTTTATCTGTCGGCAGCGGCATGCCGACCGGCCTGTTGGCGGGCACGAGCGCCTGCGGCTCCGGAACCTCTCCCGCCCAGCGCAGCGCCTGCTGCGGCGGGCTTGCCTGCGGCGCAGGATCACCAACGGCGGCGGCAGGAATCGGGCCGCTCGGCTGGGCGATGGCATTGGTCGTTTCCGGCGACGGCACGTTGCCCAGCACATCTTCGGCGCCGGAACTGGCAGCGCATCCCGACAGGATCAGGGCGGCGAGGAGGATTGCTGGCACTGCCGATGGACGCATAGGAACCTGCACGCAGAACAAGGGATCGACGGAGATCCATGTTGATGGAAGCCGCCTTTCTGAATTGCTAACAGAGACTTGCTAAGAAAGGTTAAATTTGATCCTTGTGCGCGGAAATCCTCCATGTCGATGTCGCCATTCTCGCGCACCTCCATCCGAAACAGCCTCAGCGACTGGCCCTCATACCCGCAATCAGAATATCGATGAGTTGCCTTGCCGCATCCCGCCAGGCGGGGCCACTGCTGATGCTCGCGCCGCCCGCCAGGGCGCGCAGGATATCGAGCGGGTCCATCGCCAGACGGATTTCACCGGTGGCGACTGCGCGATCCACCAGCAGATTGACGGCACCTATGATCAAATCGGCAGAACCGGCATAGAGCTCGGAGGTGCCGCCGACCAAAGAATCCAGCACTTCGGACATGCCGTGTTTGGTCACGACATAATCCACGAACTGCACCAGCCACAGGCGAAGCGCTTCGACAGGCGGATGTATCTCGGCAAGGCTTTTGGCGGCAGCGGCAAGCTGCGCCGTCTCGTTGCGGTAGATGGCGGAAACCAATGCATCGCGCGTCGGGAAATGGCGATAGAGCGTGCCGATGCCGACGCCGGCGATGCGGGCGATTTCCTCCAGGCTGGCGCTGGAACCCTTGTCGGCAAAGACGGTCTTTGCCGTTTCCATCAGCAGAAGACGATTGCGTTCGGCATCCGCACGCGGCTTTCGGACGGTGGGCTCGTCACTTTTTTCGGCCATTTCCGAGAAGTCCCCTTGATAAACGGAGGAGCCCTCCATATTTATCTGGAGGCATCCTCCTTTTATTTCATTTGAGGCCGGCGGGCAATGGTCCACCAGCCTGGAGCGGTGCGTCCATAGTCAAGGAGATAATCATGAGTGGACCTTTTGGCGCGACATCAACCACCGATGAGGTGCTTGCCGACGTCGATCTCAAGGGCAAGCGTGTTCTGGTGACGGGTGTTTCGGCCGGCCTCGGCGTGGAAACCGCGCGCGTGCTGGCAGCCCATGGTGCGCAGGTGACGGGTACGGCACGCGACCTTGCAAAGGCGAGGGCGGCAACGGAAGTCGTGCGCGCCGGTGCGGCCAATGGCGGCAGCGTTGATATCGTCGAGCTTGATCTTGCCTCTCTGGCAAGCGTGCGCGCCTGCGCCGATGCGCTCATTTCGGATGGCCGCCCCTTCGATGTCGTCATTGCCAATGCCGGCGTGATGGCCGCTCCCTTCGGCCGCACCGCCGATGGCTTCGAAACGCAGTTCGGCACCAACCATCTCGGCCATTTCGTGCTGGTCAACCGCATCGCACCGCTCGTCAAATCGGGCGGCCGAGTGGTGATCGTCGCATCCTCGGGCCATCGCATGGCACCTTTCAGCCTCGATGACCTCAATTTCGCGAGCAAGACCTATGAGCCCTGGGCGGCCTATGCCCAGTCGAAAACCGCAAATATCCTGTTCGCGGTGGAACTCGACCGGCGCCTCAAGGAGCACGGCATCCGTGCAACGGCACTACATCCCGGCGGCATCCAGACCGAGCTCGACCGTCATCTCGACCCTGGCATGATTGAAGGCATGATGACGCAGATCAACGCAGCACTCGCCGCCGAGGGCAAGCCGCCCTTCCAGTGGAAGACGATTCCTCAGGGTGCGGCTACCTCCGTCTGGGCGGGTTTCGTCGCGCCGGCAGACGTGGTCGGCGGCAAATATTGCGAGAATTGCCACGTCTCCGAAGTGACGGATGCGGAGATCAGCCCGATTTCCGAAGGCGTGCGCACCTACGCGCTCGATCCCGAGACGGCCAGGGCATTGTGGGCCAAAAGCGAGGATATGGTCGGCGAGCGCTTCTAGAGCATGATGCCGCAAAGTGTAAGCGGTTTTCGGACGACATCATGCTCTAACTATATAATGTAGAACAGGATTCAGATTTTAGGCCACCGGGCCTAAAATCATCCTGTTCTAGCCCGCAAACCGGCACGGCATCGACGCCGAAAAGAGAGCAGGGGAACTGGGAAACTGGTGCCCCTGCCGAGGAATTGAGCCTGCATCGGCTGCTAACCAGACAGGTTAGCCGCACATTTCTATCAGAATTAGGAAAGCCCCTCCCATGATGGAAGGGGCTTGGATTGCTCAGCCCTTCGCTGCGTCAGGCTTGACCGCTACTCAGCCGCCTCCGCGTAGCTTTCCACCGGCGGGCAGGTGCAGATCAAGTTGCGGTCGCCATAGACATTGTCGACGCGGTTGACTGGCGACCAGTATTTGTCGACACGGAAGGCGCCGGGCGGGAAGCAGGCTTGTTCTCTGCTGTAGGGGCGGTCCCAATCGCCGACGAGATCTTCCACCGTGTGTGGGGCGTTCTTCAGCGGGTTGTTCACCTTATCCATTCGGCCATCCTCGATGGCGCGGGCTTCCTCGCGGATCGCCAGCATCGCCTCGCAGAAACGGTCGAGTTCGGCTTTGGTCTCGCTTTCCGTTGGCTCGATCATTAGCGTGCCGGCGACCGGCCAGCTCATGGTCGGGGCATGGAAGCCGCAGTCGATCAGGCGCTTGGCGACGTCATCGACCGTGACACCGGAGCTGTCGACCAGCGGGCGGGTGTCGATGATGCATTCATGCGCGACACGGCCGGCCTCCGACTTGTAGAGCACGTCATAGGCGCCCTTCAGCCGGGCGGCGATATAGTTGGCGTTGAGGATCGCCACCTTGGTCGCCTGCGTCAGGCCTTCGCCGCCCATCATCAGACAATAGCTCCAGGAGATCGGCAGGATCGAGGCCGAGCCGAAAGCGGCGGCCGAGACCGCACCCGAACGGCCGTCGGTTTCGGGATGGCCGGGCAGATAGGGTGCCAGATGCGCCTTGACGCCGATCGGGCCCATGCCGGGTCCGCCGCCGCCATGCGGAATGCAGAAGGTCTTGTGCAGGTTCAAGTGCGAAACGTCGGAGCCGATGTCACCGGGGCGAGACAGGCCGACCATGGCATTCATGTTGGCGCCGTCGAGATAGACCTGGCCGCCATGCTCATGCACGAGATCGCAGATTTCCTTGACGGTCTCCTCGAAGACGCCGTGCGTCGAAGGGTAGGTGATCATGCAGCAGGAGAGATTTGCAGCATGCTGCTCCGCCTTGGCGCGGAAATCGTCGAGATCGATATCGCCGTTTTCACGCACCTTGACGACGACGACCTTCATGCCGACCATCTGGGCTGAAGCCGGATTGGTGCCGTGCGCCGAAGTCGGGATCAGGCAGACGTCGCGATGGCCGTCGCCATTGGCGATATGAAAGTTGCGGATCGTCAGCAGGCCGGCATATTCGCCCTGGGCACCGGAATTCGGCTGCATGGAGAAGGCGTCGTAGCCGGTGACGGCGCAGAGCTTTTCGATCAGGTCGTCGATCATCTCGCGGTAGCCGAGCGCCTGGGCGGCCGGCACGAAGGGATGGATGTCGGAAAATTCCGGCCAGGTGATCGGCAGCATTTCCGCCGTCGCGTTGAGTTTCATCGTGCAGGAGCCGAGCGGGATCATCGAGCGGTCGAGCGCCAGATCCCGGTCGGAAAGCCGGCGGATGTAACGCGTCATCTCGCTTTCGGCGCGGTTCATGTGGAAGATCGGATGGGTGAGGTAATCGCTGGTGCGGAGCAGGCCCTTCGGCAGGCGGTAGGAAGGCTCGAAATCGGCGATGGTGAAATTGCCGCCGAAGGCGCGCCAGACGGCTTCGAGCGTCGCCGGCCGGGTGCGTTCGTCGAGGCTCATGCCGATTTTGGTTTCGCCGACCTTGCGCAGATTGACGCCTTCGGCGACGGCTGCACGCAGGATGAGACCCTGCATATGGCCGACATCGACGGTGATCGTGTCGAAGAAGGTGTCCGGTTCAACCTTATAGCCAAGCTTTTCCAGGCCCTTGGCCATCAGCACGGCTTTCTGGTGCACCTGCTGGGCGATCGCCTTGATACCCTTCGGGCCGTGGAAGACGGCGTACATGGAGGCCATGACGGCCAGCAGCACCTGGGCGGTGCAGATGTTCGACGTTGCCTTTTCGCGGCGGATATGCTGTTCGCGGGTCTGCAGCGACAGGCGATAGGCGCGGTTGCCGCGGGCATCGACGGAAACGCCGACGAGGCGGCCGGGCATGGAGCGCTTGATGGCATCCTTGACCGACATATAGGCCGCATGCGGGCCGCCGTAGCCGACCGGGACACCGAAGCGCTGCGAGGAGCCGACGGCGATATCGGCACCCATTTCGCCAGGCGATTTCAGCAGCGTCAGCGCCAGGATATCGGCGGCGACGATCGCTATGGCGCCGGTCTGATGCAGGCGCGAGATCAGGCCGGTAAAATCATGCACGTGACCGTGCGTGCCAGGATACTGGAAGATTGCGCCAAAGACGTCGACAGGATCGAGATCGGTGAAGGGATTGCCGACGATGACGCTCCAGCCGAGCGGCTCGGCGCGGGTGCGGATCAGGGCGATGGTCTGCGGATGGCAGTCGGCATCGACGAAGAAAGACTTTGCCTTCGATTTGGCGACGCGCTCGGCGATCGCCATGCCTTCGGCGGCCGCGGTCGCCTCGTCGAGCAGCGAGGCGTTGGCAACGTCGAGGCCGGTGAGGTCGCAGATCATCGTCTGGTAGTTCAGCAGTGCTTCCAGGCGACCCTGGCTGATCTCCGGCTGGTAGGGCGTATAGGCTGTGTACCAGGCGGGGTTTTCGAGGATGTTGCGCTGGATGACCGGCGGCGTGATCGTGCCGTAGTAACCCTGGCCGATCAGCGAGACCAGCACCTTGTTCTTGTTGGCGGTCTCGCGCAGCTTGTCGAGTGCCTCGCGCTCGGTCATCGGCGCGCCCCAGACGAGCGGCGCCTTCTGGCGGATCGAGGGCGGCAGCGTCGCGTCGATCAGACCATCGAGGCTGTTATAGCCGATCACCTTCAGCATGTCGGTCATCTCGGCCGGCGAGGGGCCGATATGGCGGCGATTGGCGAAATCGTAGGGCTGATAGTCGGTGAACTGGAATTCTGTCGGCGTCGTCATTACGCAGTGAGCTCCTTGTAGGCCGCCTCGTCGAGCAGGCCATCGGCGTCCGCAGCGTTTGCCAGCTTCAGCTTGAAGAACCAGCCGGCGCCCTGAGGATCGGAATTGACCAGCGACGGATCTGCAACGATGGCCGGATTGACCTCGATGATCTCGCCATCCAGCGGACAATAGACGTCTGAAGCAGCCTTGACGGATTCAACGGTCGCGGCATTGCCGTTCTTGGAGAAGGTCGCGCCGACTTCCGGCAGCTCGACGAAAACCAGGTCGCCGAGCTGTTCGACGGCATAGGTGGTGATGCCGACCGTCGCAACGCCGCCTTCGATCTTCAGCCATTCGTGTTCTTCGGTAAATTTCAGCATTGTTCGTCCTCTCTGGAAAAGGTTTAGCGTTTGTAGGTCGGTGTGACGAAGGGAAGGGCGCTGACGGTGGTCGGCAGATATTTGCCGCGCACCTCTGCATAGACGAGCGTGCCTGCCGCAGCATGGGAGACCGGTACGTAGCCCATGGCGACGGGACCTTCGACGCTGGGGCCGAAGCCGCCCGAGGTGACCCCGCCGATTTCGATCTTGCCCTCGGCATCGGCATAAAGCTTGGCATGGCCGCGCACTGGCGCCTTGCCTTCCGGCTTCAGGCCGACACGACGGCGCGCGGCGCCGTTTTCGAGTTCGGATAGGATGCGGCCGGAGCCCGGGAAGCCGCCGGCACGCGCACCGTTGCCGCGCCTTGCCTTCTGCATGGCCCATTCGAGCGCTGCCTCCACTGGCGAGGTGGTCGTATCGATATCGTTGCCGTAGAGGCAGAGACCGGCTTCGAGGCGCAGCGAATCGCGGGCGCCGAGGCCGATCGCCTGTACGTCCGGATGTTCGAGCAACCTCATGGTGACATCCACGGCCTTGTCTGATGGAATCGAGATCTCGAAGCCGTCCTCGCCGCTATAGCCGGAGCGGGAAACAAGACAGGAAACGTCGTGCAGGCGGCAGTGGCGCACATCCATGAATTTCATTGCAGCGACGTCGGCCCAGAGTTCGGCGAGAACGGCGACTGCGCGCGGCCCCTGCAGCGCGATCAAAGCGCGGTTGAGAAGGGTGATGTCGCACTGGTCGCCGATATGGGCCTGCAGATGGGCGAGATCGGCCTCCTTGCAGGCGGCGTTGACGACGACGAAGAGGTGGTCGTCGAGATGGGCGATCATCAGGTCGTCGAGAATGCAGCCGGTGTCGTCGGTGAAAAAGCCGTAGCGCTGGCGGCCTTCGGCAAGGCCTAGGATGTCGACCGGCACCAGGCTTTCGAGCGCCAGCGCCGCATCCTCGTAGCTGCCCGACTTCGCCTTCACGATGACCTGGCCCATGTGGGAGACATCGAAGAGGCCGGCTTCGGCGCGGGTATGAAGATGCTCCTTCATCACGCCTGCGGGATATTGCACCGGCATGTCGTAACCGGCGAACGGCACCATGCGGGCGCCGAGCGAAAGATGCAGGGCATGCAGCGGGGTTTTCTTCAGGGCAGCAGTATCGTCCAAAAGACGCCTCCGGGGTTTGCGCCTTCTCGCGAAGGCGCGGGCTCAAATCTGAAGGCGCGGCTGCGCACTTCTCTCCTGAGCCCCCTCTGTCCCTTTGCCTGAGATTGTTATCCCTTCGGCGAGCGTTTCGAGAACGCTTCTCTCCAGAGTTCCGTCTGCCCCTTGCTGGTCCTTTTGCCTGAGAGTTTCCGGGGCGGTTGCTCCTTCGGCACCGGTGGCGAAAGCACCGGCTTCTCCCAACAAGGTTGGCGCAATTATCCGGCGGGTGCAGCACTTGGCAAGGCCAAATGTCGTGACCGGACAAATTTTTGTCGCCATATGCCGGCTGAGCCCTGATCTGCAGCAAATCTGCTTTTGCATTTCGCGGGGAAAACGGCTATCGCGACATGCTGTTGAAGGGGATTTCATGCGACAGACCGGACTGAAAGCGACGCTCTTCCTGCGCATGCTTTGCGCATTGAGCTTGGCTTTGCTCGGCCTCGCCCATCAGGCGCCGCAGGCTGTCGCCTCCGAAGGTTACGATGCCGCGGCCTATGTGCTGCCCGACGGCACTTTCGCCTCGCTCTGCATCACCGTGAAAGAAGCCGACGGCAAGACCTTCGCCTTCAAGTCGAATTGCGAAGCCTGCCGGCTGTCGGCATCCGTCATCCTGCCGACGCCGGATGCGGGCTCCTGGCTCGAGCGCAAGTTCGCCTCGCTGATCAACGCGCCGATCGAAACTTCAGCCGTTGCCGGTGCAAGCGCTGTCAGCCGGCCGAATTCCCGCGCGCCTCCCGTCCTCGCCTGATTTGCCTTCGCAATCCATGATGCAGAATGCCGGTCCGCCCGAGAGAAGTCCGCGGCCGGCGAGGAGACATCCGATGAAAACTATCAAGACACTTGGCGAGACATTCGGGCTTGCCGCCCTTCTTTCCGTGACCGCCTTTGCCGGCGCCGAGGCGCATGTGACCTTCCTCGACAGAGAGGCGAAGCAGGAGAGCACCATTCTCGCTACGCTGCAGGTGCCGCATGGCTGCGACAGCAAGGCGACCACGGAAGTGCGGGTCAAGCTGCCGGAAGGCTTCGTCTTCGCCAAACCGCAGCCGAAGGCCGGCTGGGAACTCGAGGTGATCAAGGGCGACTACCAGAAGACCTATGACAATCACGGCGACAAGGTGAAGACGGGTGCGATCGAAGTGCGCTGGAAGAACGGCAATCTCTCCGACGATTTCTACGACACCTTCGTCATCCAGGGTAAGGTATCGGGCGTCGAAGCCGGCACCTCGCTCGCTTTTCCGGTGACGCAGATGTGCGGCGACACGGTCGAGGCCTGGGATCAGGTGGCCAAGGAAGGCGGTGACGCGCATGGGATGAAAAGCCCGGCGCCGCTGTTGAAGGTCGTTGCCGGTGAGGATCATGGTCACGATCATGCCGATATGGCCGGCATGGACATGTCCGCTATGGCGGGCGCTGCCGCACCGGCTGGCGACACGGTCAAGGCCGGCGATCTCGAAATCTCCGGCGGGTTCGCCAAGGCAATGCTGCCCGGCCAGCCGGTCGGCGGCGGCTTTTTCACGGTGAAGAATAACGGCCAGACGGACGATCGCCTGGTGTCCGTCAGCTCGCCCGCAGCTGGTGAGGTTCAGATCCACGAGATGGTGACGAAGGACAATGTTATGCGGATGCGCCAGCTGAAGGACGGTATCGCCATCGGTGCCGGCGAGACGGTCAAGCTCCAGCCCGGCAACCTGCACCTGATGTTCCAGAAAGTGAAGACGCTGTTCAAGCAGGGCGATACGGTGCCGGTGACGCTGACCTTCGAAAAGGCCGGCAAGGTCGATCTGGTCCTGCGGGTGCTGTCCGCCCAAGGCAAATGAAGTAGACTGATTAAACAGAAAAGCCTGCGACTGTAACCGCAGTCGCAGGCTTTCGTTTGGAAGGTGATGGGCCTCAGAAGTCTTCGTAGGATCGCAGCGCCTGCTTCAGGCCGGCCTGCGGCTGGCGGTTGCCTTTGGCCATCAGGTCGAGGGCCACTTCGGTCGACTGGATGATGCTGGAGGGCTCGTCTATTTCCTGAGTGCCTTCGGCCTTCAACTGCCGGTCGGCAACGCGGCGCGCATCGCGGGCGGCGGTGCTCGTCGCGACACGCTGCGGGATTCGGAGCGAGTCGAAGGCAATGGCGGCGGTGCTCGCCGATATGGACAGGAGCTGGGTCATGTCGTCAGCGTATCGGTACGACCTTGGCGCCATTATAAAAAAATCATCGGCATTTTACCGGATGGTAAGAATTCATTCCTTCCCGATTGGAATCGCTGCAGAGTTGCGATAAATCTGGCTGATGATCCAGGCTCTTCTCGTCGCCGTCGGCGGCGCCATCGGTTCTCTTCTCAGATATTATGTCGGCCAATGGGCGCTGAGACTCATGGGTCCGGCATTTCCCTGGGGCACGCTCGCCGTCAATGTCGTCGGCTGTTTTGTCATCGGCGTCTTCGCCGAGCTGATTGCGCGGAAGTTCAATGCTTCGGTGGAGCTGCGCCTCCTGCTGATCACCGGCTTCCTCGGCGGCTTCACAACCTTCTCGGCCTTCTCGCTGGATGCAATCTCGCTGTTCGAGCGCGGCGAGGCCGTCGCCGGCGGTATTTACATCGCTGCGAGCGTCGGGCTTTCGATGGCGGCCGTCATCGCCGGGCTCGCCGTCATGCGCGCTTTGGCCTGATTTCTTTTCCGGTTTCCGTTTTGCATGAAAATGCTCTAAAGGCTGCGGCAAGAACGCCGGCTTGGCCTGCGCTGCAATTTCCGAAAGTTTTTTTATGGCTGGCATAGAACATATCAAGGTTGAACCCGACGAAGCCGGCATGCGGCTCGATCGCTGGTTCAAGGTGCACTTTCCCGGGCTCGGCTTCGGTCCGCTGCAGAAGCTCTTACGCTCCGGCCAGGTGCGCGTTGACGGTGGGCGTGTCAAATCGGATGCGCGCGTGCAGCCCGGCCAGACGGTGCGCGTGCCGCCGATGGATGTCGATGCGAAGCTGAAATCCGGACCGATCGCCGGCAAGGATCTCAAACATTCGACGGATTTCCAACTCTTGTCGCGCATGGTGCTGCACGAGGACGAAAAGGTAATCGTACTCAACAAGCCCCCTGGTCTTGCGGTGCAGGGCGGCTCGGGTGTGGCCAGGCATATCGACCAGATGCTCGAAGCCTGGACCAGCCCGAAGGGCGAGAAGCCGCGGCTTGTTCACCGTCTCGACCGCGACACATCGGGTGTTCTCGTTATCGCCCGCACGCGCGGCGCGGCGCAGAAGCTGACGGCCGCCTTCCGCGAGCGCGACACCAAAAAGACCTACTGGGCGCTGGTCAAGGGCGTGCCGCGCAAGCACGAGGACAAGATTTCGACCTGGCTCGTCAAGGAGCCGACCGTCGACGGCGACCGCATGCGCATCGCCAAGCACGGCGAGGACGGCGCCGACCATGCGATTTCCTTCTACCGGGTGCTGGAGACGGCGGCACAGAACCTCGCATGGCTGGAGATGGAGCCCTATACCGGCCGTACCCACCAGTTGCGCGTCCACGCCCTGCATATCGGCCATCCGATCATCGGCGATCCAAAATATTTCGACGACGATCCGAATTGGGATTTTCCAGGCGGCGTTCAGAAGAAGCTGCATCTGCACGCCCGTCACATCGACATCCCGCACCCCTCCGGCGGCCGACTGCGCGTCAGCGCGCCGCTGCCGGCGCATATGGTGCAGACCTGGAACCTTCTCGGTCTCGACCTTGCCGGCGCTGAAAGGGACAGCGAATGAAACTTGCCCTTTTCGATTGCGACGGCACGCTGGTGGACAGTGCTGCGCTGATCCACGAAACCATGCGCAGGACCTTCGACAAGTTCGGCAAGTTGGAACCGCGACTCGAAGACACCAAGGCCATCATCGGCCTGTCGCTGGATATTGCGATCGCCCGCATGCAGGGCAGGCCGCATGTGGAGCAGGAAGATATTGACATGACGGCGCATTACAAATCGCTGTTCTCGATCGTGCGTCAGGATCTTGACTATAAGGAGCCGCTGTTTCCCGGCATTCGCGAGATGATCGACGCGATCAGCGGACGCGATGACTTGCTGATCGGCGCGGTGACGGGCAAATCCAGGCGCGGGCTCAAGGTGGTGATGGAGACGCATGGTTTCGACAAGCATTTCATCGTCGCGCGCACCGCCGACGATTGCCCCTCCAAGCCGCATCCGGCCATGGTGACCGAATGCTGCGATGAAACCGGCATGAATGCTGTCGACACCATTGTCATCGGCGATGCGGTTTACGATATGCAGATGGCAAAAGCTGCCGGCGCCAAGGCGATCGGCGTTGCCTGGGGTTATGCCAGCGTGGATGAGTTGATCGCCAACGGCGCCGATGTGATCGCTTACCATCCGAACGAGATATTGCGTAATTTTTCCTGAGGTGATCCCATGCGCGATCTGCTGAACGACCTTTCCGAAGGCCTGAGCCATCCCGATCCTATCCGCCGCGCGCAGATCCAGATGAAGAAGCCGCTGCCGAAGCGCTTCTATACCGACGTCTCCGTTGCCGAGCACGAGGGTAGTTTTGCGATCACGCTCGACGGCAAGATGGTGCGCACGCCGGCGCGGCAGGTTCTCGCCGTGCCGACCGAAGCGCTGGCGCGGCTTGTCGCCGCCGAATGGCAGGCACAGGGCGAAGAGATCAATCCCCTGAGCATGCCGGTGACACGGCTCGTCAACACCGCACTCGACGGCGTTGCCGCCAACGCGCAGGCGATCTTCGAGGATATATTGCGCTTTTCATCCAGCGACCTCATCTGCTACCGCGCCGAGGAGCCGGAACTGCTGGTCGAGCGCCAGGTCGAGCGCTGGGATCCGGTGATCGACTGGGCGGCGACCGATCTCGGCGCCCGCTTCATCCTCGTCGAAGGGGTGATGCCGCATGAGCAGCCGCGCGAGGCGATTGCCGCCTTCGCCGTTACGCTCGCGAGATATGATAGCCCGATGGCGCTTGCCGCCCTCCACACGGTCACCACGCTGACCGGCTCGGCGATCCTGGCGCTTGCCTTCGCCGAGGGCCGGGTGACGGTGGAGGAGGCCTGGTCGCTTGCCCATCTCGACGAGGATTGGACGATCGAGCATTGGGGCAGCGACGAGGAGGCCGAGGAGCGGCGGGCCAAGCGCTTTGCCGAGTTCAAAGCCGCAGCGGATGTTTTTTTCGCCTTAAGCGCCTGAAACATATTGCCTTCCAATGCATTATGACGAAGTCTGCGACTCCAACCGGGTGGTGCGGGATTTTGCAATGAATTGGCTGAGGTCGTGTTTTTGCCGGGCGACACTCGTCTGTGTCGCGCTCACGGCCTGCGGCAGCCTCTCGGCCACCAAGCCGGCGGCGCCGGTCTATGATGTGCGCAGCGCCGTCGTTCTCTCCGGACCGAACATGCCGGCCGAGTTGCTTTCCGGCATCAACGACCGCGTGAACGCGGCAATCAACGCCACCGTGCGCGACACCGTGCTGCCGCGGGTGGTGCTGACGATCCGCGTGGTTTCCGTCCAGAAGGGCCTCGGCTTCCAGAAGGACCGCAACGTCGCCAAGGTCAGCATCGACGCGGCCTCGGTCGAGGACGGCTCGGTCATCGCCGTCAGCGCCTTCGACGTGACCAGCATCGCTGCCGATCCCAAGCTTGCCGACGAGATCCTGGCCGAAGACGCCGCCGCAAGGATACGCTCGGTTTTCTCACTCAGCGGGCGCGCTCATTAGCACGACGCTCTAACCGCCGGATTGCCGCCCGCAGCGGCGAGGGGAGATCGCATGAAGGAAATTCTCGAAGAACTGGAACGGCGCCGCGACGTCGCCCGCCTGGGCGGCGGCGAAGCGCGCATCGACGCTCAGCACAAGCGCGGCAAGCTGACGGCGCGCGAGCGCATCGATCTCTTCCTCGACGAAGGCTCCTTCGAGGAATTCGACATGTTCGTCGAACACCGCTCCACCGATTTCGGTATGGACAAGAGCCGAATTGCCGGCGACGGCGTCGTCACCGGCTGGGGCACGGTCAATGGCCGCACGGTGTTCGTCTTCGCCAAGGACTTCACCGTCTTCGGCGGCTCGCTATCGGAAGCGCATGCCGAGAAGATCATGAAGGTGCAGGACATGGCGCTGAAGAACCGCGCGCCGATCGTCGGCATCTATGATGCGGGCGGCGCCCGTATCCAGGAGGGCGTGGCGGCTCTCGGCGGTTATGCCGAGGTGTTCCAGCGCAACGTGCTCGCTTCCGGCGTCATTCCGCAGATCTCGGTGATCATGGGTCCCTGCGCCGGCGGCGACGTCTATTCGCCTGCTATGACCGATTTCATCTTCATGGTTCGTGATACTTCCTACATGTTCGTCACTGGGCCGGACGTGGTGAAAACCGTCACCAACGAGACGGTGACGGCAGAAGAACTCGGCGGCGCCGTGGTGCATACGGTGCGCTCGTCGATTGCCGACGGCGCCTATGAGAATGATGTCGAAACGCTGCTGCAGGTGCGCCGGCTGATCGATTTCCTGCCGCTTTCGAACACGGCGCCGCTTCCGGAGATCGAATGTTACCAGTCGGTGACAGAGATAGACGCGTCGCTCGACACGCTGGTGCCGGCGAGTTCCAACAAGCCTTACGACATCAAGGAACTGATCCGGAAGGTGGCGGACGAGGGGGATTTCTTCGAGATCCAGGCGAGCTTTGCCAAAAACATCGTCTGCGGCTTCGGCCGCGTCGAAGGCTCGACCGTCGGTTTTGTCGCCAACCAGCCGATGGTGCTGGCCGGCGTGCTCGACAGCGACGCCTCGCGCAAGGCGGCCCGCTTCGTGCGCTTCTGCGACTGCTTCAACATTCCGATCGTCACCTTCGTCGACGTGCCGGGTTTCCTGCCGGGTACGGCGCAGGAATATGGCGGCCTCATCAAACACGGCGCCAAGCTGCTCTTTGCCTATGCCGAGGCGACGGTGCCGAAGCTCACCGTCATCACCCGCAAGGCCTTCGGCGGCGCCTATGACGTGATGGCGTCGAAGCATCTGCGCGGCGACCTCAACTATGCCTGGCCGACGGCGCAGATCGCCGTGATGGGCGCCAAGGGCGCCGTCGAGATCATCTTCCGCAAGGATATCGCCGATCCGGAAAAGATCGCCGCCCATACCAAGATGTACGAGGACCGGTTCCTCTCGCCCTTCGTCGCCGCCGAGCGCGGTTATGTCGACGAAGTGATCATGCCGCATTCGACCCGGCGGCGGCTGGCGCGCGGTTTGAAGATGCTGCGCAACAAGGATCTCGCCAATCCGTGGAAGAAACACGACAACATTCCGCTTTGACGGCTGGCTGGTGAATAAAACTGTCCGGTCAAACGTTTACCTGCTATCGAAAAAGTGACCGAATGTCAGCGATCCGTGTGTTCAATCCTTGCCGAGGACAGGCTAACGCTCGGTTGTTTCTTGTTAACGAGGGGTTTTAATGTCGATTTTCGACCGTCTTTCCGTCTATCAGCCCTATGGGCTGGCTGCTCTCAGGATCATCACCGCACTGCTGTTCATCGAACACGGGACGATGAAGCTTTTCGGTTTCCCGGCTTCGCAGATGTCCGGCGCGCTGTCGCCGCTGATGCTGTTCGCCGCCCTTCTTGAGCTGATCGGCGGCATCCTCATTCTCGTCGGCCTGCTGACGCGCCCTGTCGCCTTCCTGCTGGCCGGTGAAATGGCCGTCGCCTATTTCATGGCGCATGCCCCGAGCAGCTTCTTCCCGGCCGTCAACCAGGGCGATGCCGCGATCCTGTTCTGCTTCGTCTTCCTGTATCTGGTCTTTTCCGGTCCCGGCGCTTTTGCCGTCGATACCCGCAAGACGGTTTGAACTATAAGCCGAGGGGCGTCAGCGGCGCCCCTCGATCTCATGTCAGGCGGTAAGCTTGAGGCCGGCGATGCCGGCGACGATCAGCGTGATGCAGGCAAGGCGGGAGACACTTGCCTCATCGCCAAGCAGCCAGATGCCGAGAAAGACGGTGCCGACCGTGCCGATGCCGGTCCAGACCGCATAGGCGGTGCCGATAGGCAGATGCTTCACCGCCAGGCCGAGCAGCACGATGCTGATCACCATCGATATGACAGTCAGCGCCGTCGGTATCGGCCGTGTGAAGCCTTCGGTATATTTAAGGCCGATCGCCCAGCCACATTCAAAAAGACCGGCGAGAAAAAGCAGAAACCAGGCCATGCGACTCTCCTTGTTCAAGAGCGAGGCCGTCCCCGCGACAGTTGCATCCCGGAGGATGCCGCAGTCGTCTGCGATAGTGCCTATATGCGTGAGGAAACGGCCGACTTCAAGGTTGGAATCGGCATGCCTGCCATGCCACCCGTTACTTGCGAGCCTGTGCGAGCCACATCAATTTTGCCCGCCAGCCTCCGCGGCAAGGCCCTTGGCGCGACGGCAGAGGCGATCGAAGGTTTCGAGGAAGCGTGAGCGGTCCTTCGGGCTGAAGGCGGCGTTGTAGCCCTTGCTCTCGCCGGTTTCGCGCAGGTGCGCGCCGAGATCGCGCATGGCGCTCGCCATGCCGATATTGGTCTCGTCGAAGACGCGCCCCGTGGGGCCGCTGACGAAGGCGCCGGTCGCGACACAGTGCACGGCAAGTGGCACATCGGCGGTGACGACGACATCGCCCGCGCCGGCGCGTTCGGCGATCCAGTTGTCGGCAGCGTCGAAGGCGTTGGAGACGATGACATTGTGGATCATCGGATCGCGCGAGGGGCGCAGGCCGGAATTGGCAACGAAGGTGACTTCGAGGCCGTGACGTTCGGCCACCTTCAGGACTTCCGGCTTTACCGGGCAGGCATCGGCGTCGACATAGATCATGGCAATATCCTCATGCCGGCTGAGTGGCCGGCTGGCGGACCATATCGATATGAGGGATGCCGTCTTCCAGATATTCCTGCGATGTCCCGATAAAGCCGAAGGATTCATAGAAGCGGCGCAGATGAGCCTGCGCCGACAAGGCGATCGGGTTTTCCGGATAAAGCCGCTCGCAAGCGGCGATCGCTTCGCTCATCAGCGCGTCGCCCAGACGCTTGCCGCGATGGGCAGGGGAGACGACCACGCGGCCGATCTTCGACGCATCCCGCGGTTCATGCGGTTTTAGAATCCGCGCCGAGGCCAGCAGTTCGCTACCCTCCAGCAGCCGCAGATGCAGCGCATCGATATCCTTGCCGTCGAGTTCGGGATACGGGCAGTTCTGCTCGACGATGAAAACGTCGACGCGCATTCTCAGGACATCATAGAGTTCCCGCGCGGAAAACTCATCGAAACCCTTGAGATCGGTCGTGTAAGTCGTCGAAGCCATGAATAGAAACCACGCTTAGATGCCTCGCCGGAATGCTGAGGTCTAGGTTTTCCGTATATGTACGACGGGACCGATGACTTCAAGCGAGGAAATAGCTGCTCCCATTTCGGGAATCCGCCTAACCTTCGCGAACGTACTGGTGAAAGTTCAAACCGTACGCATGAGGAGCGTCTGGCGGAGGCTGCTGCGGCTCGGTCGAGTAAACATAGATTCGCCCGGACGCATTAAATCCCACATTCCGACCAATCGTCACGACCATGTCGATAGCCTCGTCATTGTCGCTCACCCAAGCCTGTATCGAAAAGAAGGCTGCCGAGCCCGCCGTGGTGTCGAAATCCGGGTTGGAGATCATGACCTCTCCGTCTGCGATTACGGTGAAATGGCGGAAAGCCGTTTTCAGCTTCCAGTATCGCAGTTTCAATTTCCAGTTCTTTAGCAAATCCATATGCATTCAAAACGAGTTTTACGCTGCGAGCAGAGGTCCGAATTTGCATCAGCTCGAAGTCCGCCATCAGCCTCAGGCGAATTCCATGATCACGGCATCGACGGCCAGGCTTTCGCCGGCTGCGGCATTAATCTTCGAGACGACGAGATCGCGGTCGGCGCGCAGCACGTTTTCCATCTTCATCGCTTCAACGATCGCAAGCGTCTCACCGGCCTTGACCTCCTGGCCCTCGGCCACCGCGATGGCGACGACGAGGCCGGGCATCGGGCAGAGCAGGAGCTTGGACGTATCGGGCGGCAGCTTCACCGGCATCAGCCTGTCGAGCTCGGCATGACGCGGCGAAAAGACCTTGGCCGTCACTGAAAGTCCCTGCCAGTCGATACGCAAGCCGTTCAGAACGGGGCGGATCTGCGCGGTGACGTCGCGACCGCCGACCTTGCCGTTCCAGACATGGTCGCCCGGTCTCCAACCGGTGACAACATTCCGGCTCTCGCCCTCTGTCGCCCCATCGATCGCGATATCCATATCGAAGGGGATGGTGACGAGGCCGTCGAGCAATCTTGCCGCGACGTGATTGTCGCCGATCTTGACCACCCAATCCTCGCGCAGCGCGCCCGCTGCGGCGCGCAGACGATCGGCGAAACGTTCGCGGCGGTTCGTCTCGATCAGCGAGGCGGAAAGCGCGATGCCGGCAAGCACGGCTTCTTGCGCCGGGTCCGGTTTCATCGGCGCAAAGCCATCGGGATATTCCTCGGCGATGAAGCCTGTGGAAAGCCGGCCCTCGCGCCAGCGCGGATGTTTCATCAGCGCCGACAGGAAAGGAACATTGTGCTCGATACCGTCGACGACGAAGCCGTCGAGCGCTTGCCCCATGGCCTCGATCGCTTCCAGCCGCGTCGGCGCCCAGGTGCAGAGCTTGGCGATCATCGGATCGTAATACATCGAGATCTCCGCGCCTTCGAAGACGCCGGTGTCGTTGCGGACGACGACATTGCCGGTCCTGCCTTCCGCCGGCGGCCGGTAGCGCGTCAGGCGGCCGATCGAGGGCAGGAAGTTGCGATAGGGATCCTCGGCATAGAGCCGGCTCTCGACCGCCCAGCCGTCAAGCCTGATATCCTCTTGGGCAAAGGGAAGTGGCTCTCCGGCTGCGACACGGATCATCTGCTCGACGAGGTCGATACCGGTGATGAGTTCGGTCACGGGATGCTCGACCTGCAGGCGGGTGTTCATTTCGAGGAAATAGAATTTGCGGTCCCGGTCGACGATGAATTCGACGGTGCCGGCGCTCTGGTAATCGACGGCTCTCGCCAGCGCCACCGATTGTTCGCCCATCGCCTTGCGGGTCGCTTCATCGAGGAAGGGCGAGGGCGCCTCTTCCGCCACCTTCTGGTTCCGCCGCTGGATCGAGCATTCGCGCTCGCCGAGATAGACGACGTTGCCATGCGCATCTGCCAGGACCTGGATTTCGATATGGCGCGGCTCGACGACGAACTTTTCGATGAAGACGCGGTCGTCGCCGAACGAGCTTTTCGCCTCCGAGCGGGCGCGCTCGAAGCCGTCGCGCACTTCCGCCTCGTTCCAGGCAATGCGCATGCCCTTGCCGCCGCCGCCGGCCGAGGCCTTGATCATGACGGGATAACCGATCCCGCCCGATATCACTTCCGCATGGGCGGCATCCTCGATGATGCCGAGGTGGCCGGGCACGGTGGAGACACCGGCGGCATTGGCGAACTTCTTCGATTCGATCTTGTCGCCCATCGCCATGATGGCCTTCGGCTTCGGGCCGATGAAGACGATGCCCTGCTTTTCCAGCTCCGCGCAGAAAGAGGCGCGCTCGGACAGGAAGCCGTAACCGGGATGCACCGCCTCGGCGCCGGTTGCCTTGCAGGCGGCAATGATCTTTTCGGCGACGAGATAACTCTCGGACGCCGCGGCCGGGCCGATATGCACGGCCTCGTCGGCCATCTCGACATGCAGCGCGTCCCGATCCGCATCCGAATAGACCGCGACGGTCAAAATGCCCATGCGGCGCGCAGTCTTGATCACGCGGCAGGCGATTTCGCCGCGATTCGCGATCAGGATTTTCTTGAACATCGAGACTCCACCCAGAAATGCATTCCGGAGTTTTACGCACAAAACACCGGAACGCACAATCAGGCCTGCGGAGCGTCAGGCGACGGCAGCTTCCGAAACGGTTTCCTCGTCGACGATGCGCAGCCAGCGGCTGCGCCGCGGCTCGGCATAGTCGCGCAGCTCGACGGCAGCCATAATCGCCGCCCAGTGAGGATGATTGGCGCCGCGCAGCGTTGCCTGCTCGATCTGCTGGAGAACGCCGTATTCGACCGACGAGACCGGGATGGTGCCGCCTTCGGCGACGCTTCTGAAGATGCGCATCGCATAGTCGATGTCCTGGCGGGTGATGCCCCGGCGATCGATGGCGCGCGACAGCTTGTAGCCACCGATATTGTCGGTGATTGCCAGGCGGAGCTGATCGAGGGCGAGCGCTCTCAACTCGACCGGGACATCGGCCGAAATCTCCATGACGTGGAGAATGAGTTCGAGCTCGAGCGCCGAGTTGACGACCCCATCGGTCGTGAACATGCGCATGATCCAGGCGACGTTGATTTCATCCAGCGAACCCTGCGGATAGGTGTAATGGACGATGAAACCGGCGAGCTGCTCCACGAAGAAAGCGTTCCAGTCGGCACATTTTTCAGGGCAGGAATTGTTAAGCGCCAACATCGCCACGACATCGTCGGATGTCCGGATACCCTCCGGAAAACTATGTTTGCGCAGCAGTACTATATCTTCGGCCGTCAGCCGATGCTTGCCGGCCACGACACAGGCCGGAAAAGCGAGACGAAATTCGCTCATGTTTTAACTCCAGGCTTCATCATGAAGCCGGAGACGATTTTACCGCCTGCGAATTGACGATCCCTCAAGAAGAGGAGTTAACCCGATATTCCCTGGGTCAGGAGGATTTTAACGATTGCGCCTGCAGCCGCTCACGCCAGATGATGAAGAGGCCTGACGCAACGATGATGAAGATGCCGATCCATTTGGAAAAGCTCGGGAAATCGTTGAAAAGCGCATAGCCGAGAACGGTCGCCGAGATGATCTCGAAGTACTGGAACGGCGCAAGCAGCGACAGCGGCGCGAGGCGGAAAGCCCGGACGACGAGCATATGCGCATATCCCGAGATCGAGCCAAGGGCGAGAAGCAGAACAAGGCCGAGGCTGGAGGAGGGCAGAGAGACGGCAAAATCGGCATTGCCGGAACTGTTGCCGAGGAAAAGGGCGGCCGCCATGAAGACCGTTCCGCCGATGCCGGCCATCGTCTGCATGGTCAGCGGCGAATCGGCCTCGCCGATGGCGCGGTTGAGGAAGAGATAGAGCGAGAACAGAAAGGCGCAGGCGACCGGCAGCAGCGCCTTCAGGCCGAAGATTTCGTAGCTCGGCTGAATGACGATCATCGCGCCGCCGAACCCGACGACGATTGCCACCCAGCGCCGCCGGCCGACCTTCTCTCCGAGAAACAGCGCCGACAGAGCGGCCAGCATGAAGGGCTCGACGAAATAGATAGCGAAGACATCGGCAAGCGGCATGTATTTGACGGCGACGAAGAAAAGCAGGCTGGCGGCACCGTGCAGCACACCGCGCAGCAGGTTCATCCATGGCCGCTTGGCCGAGAGCGCCTTCAGCCCGAAAAGGGCGAAAAGAATCGGCAGGGTGCAGGCGATCTGGAAGAAGAATCGGTAGAAGGTGACCTGACCCGGCGACATCGCCTCGAAGGTCGCCATATATTTGGCGATCGCATCCATGGTCGGCAGGATGAGCATGGCGCCGGACATGATGGCCATGCCCTGCAGGGAATTTTGACGGAACTCTGACATGGCTGCTGATTCTTGCGAGGATGACGCCATCAACCATGAGAAGGCCGGGCGTTCAAGCCGAGCAATCGCAAATGGCTTCGAGGTGAAAACGAAATCGTCGCTTAGAGAGCGTTTCCCTGAAGGGAAATGGTGCGGTCGAGAAGACTCGAACTTCCACGGGTTGCCCCACAGCGACCTCAACGCTGCGCGTCTACCAATTCCGCCACGACCGCATCGTGGTAGGTGCCGATTTGCGTCGGCGGGGCAGCATGTAGCAAAAGCTTCTGGGGTGCACAAGGGCGATATGACAGTTTTTTTGAAAACCGCTCACAGCATTTGAATTGGCCCCGAAACGGGTCCATATAACTGTCCTGCCGCCCCTATTTCACAGGCATTTCGGGGAGAGCGGCAAGGAATGGCCATGCTTCGCACCGATCTCGAATTTTCCATGCTTCCCCAACTCGGCACCCGACCGGTCCGCTGGCGCTTTGCGGACGGCCTCGTTCCCTATGAGGAGGCGGTGGAGACGATGGAGCGCGAGGTGGCGGTAATCGCCGATGGCGGTGATGAGCTCGTCTGGCTCGTCGAACATCCGCCGCTCTATACCGCCGGCACCAGCGCCAATGCGAGGGACCTCGTCCAGCCGAACCGGTTTCCGGTCTTCGCGACCGGACGTGGCGGTGAATACACCTATCATGGACCCGGCCAGCGCGTCGCTTATGTCATGCTCGATCTGAAGAGGCGGCGTCAGGACGTGCGCGCCTTCGTCGCCGCCCTCGAAGATGTCGTCATTCGTACACTGGACATGATGAATGTGCGCGGCGAGCGACGTGAAGATCGCGTCGGCGTCTGGGTGCGTCGGCCGGGAAAGCCATTGCTGGCCGATGGGACGATGGCCGAGGACAAGATCGCCGCCCTCGGTATAAGACTGCGGAAATGGGTCACCTTCCACGGACTGTCGCTCAACGTCGATCCGGATCTCGATCATTTCGGCGGCATCGTGCCCTGCGGGATTTCGGCCTACGGCGTGACCAGCCTCGTCGATCTTGGCTTGCCCGTGATGATGGCTGATGTCGATATGCGGCTGCGCACCGCCTTCGAAGCGGTTTTCGGCGAAACGACGGGCGGAAATCTGACGCTTTAGGGAACAATCGCCGGCGTAGAGATGGATTGAAAAAGAGAGGGCCGATTTCCGGCCCTTTCTTTTGTCGGATCCCAGCCTTTATCGGATCAATGTGTCGCGCGGCATGCTTCCGTACGGGAGGCGCCGCTGTCTGCACCCTTGGTGTGGGATCCCTTCGGGCCAATCATGCTGTGGCATGGGGGCAGGGGGTTGATACCGGCCGTTGCGGTCTTGTCGACGACAGGAGTCGCCATGGCGCTTGGGGCAAAGCCGTCGCTGTCGTTGGTATAGTCGCTGGAATAGGCCGGGGCCTTGTGGCTGCTGTAGTGGACCGGGGCCGGCTTTGACATTGGGCTCGGCGCGAAACCATCGCTGTCATTGGTGTAGTCGCTCGAATAGGTCGGCTGGGCGAAGGCAGCGCCTGCAAGGCTGACGGCGAACAGGGACGCGGCAAGGGCAAATTTGATGCGCATGGGTCTATCTCCTCAATCTGCTGTTGAATTCCACAACACAAACTAACCCTCGGCACACAGGAGATCGCGCTCCAATTCAGGCAATTTTGTGATAATATGACGGCGTAGGCCGCGACCTTTTGTCCGAATGAAATCACGGTGTTGTCAACGGGATTGACGTTCTCGTGACAGAAGCCGCCTAACAGAAATTGGCAATTGGTCACGTCAATAAGACAGTTGCCGCTACAATCGTAAATTGTTAATTTTTGGTAATGTTGGGAACGATCATCAACGGAGGCGGCAGCCCTGCCGTTGATGATCTGCGCTGTGCGTAATGCGTTAGTCCTCGTTGGGGATATGCGCGTCGACACCGGTCAGCTGCAACTTGTTGCGGACATGATGGACGCCGTCGACCGAAAGCGCGCCGAGTTCGACCTTGCGGGCGATGCCGATCGTCTCCACCGATCCTTCCAGGGTAACGACATGACCGTCTGCATGAACCTCGACGCTTTCGATATCGACCTCGGGAATGTTTTCTAGATTGTCGTTCACCCGCGCTTCGAGATCGTCGCTTTCATCGCGGTCGATCGTATCGGCGCGCAGCGAATCTTTCAGGCGGTTCTCGTTGCCGTCTTCATCCGTGCCATCGATCCGGAAGCCCTTGTTGGGATCGCTGTCGAAATTGGCCGCGGTCTCGCCGTAAGGACGATTATCCGGGCCGCCGGTGCCGGCGCCGCTGCCATCGGCATAGGGCCAGCCGTCGTCGAGATTGCGCTCTTCGAGGTCGCGATAATCTTCCTCCCGGGAAAGCTCAGGCTTCTCCCGGGAAAACTGGGTCTTGTCACCGATCCTTGCCATTGCACTCGCTCCTTGTTTCTTTGCTGGAAACGCCGGCGACGGCGAATGGTTCGGCGTGGACGGCGATTTGTCAGCCGTGATTGTCAGCCCTGGGCCTTCTCCCATTTCTTCACGAGACGGTCGCGCTTCAGCCGTGAGAGGCGCTGCAGCCAGAAAATGCCGTCGAGCTGGTCGACTTCGTGCTGGATGCAGATAGCGAGGAAATCTTCGGCACCGTCCTCGTGCACGGCGCCCTCGGCGTCCTGATAGCGGAAGCGGATCGCCCGCGGGCGCGTGACCTCGTCTGTCGCGCCGGGCATCGAGACGCTGCCTTCGGTATGGTTCATCGTCTCCTTCGAAAACCAGGTGATATGAGGATTGACGTAAAGGCGCACGCCGTCGGCCTTGTCGAGCTCCAGCACCGTGACACGGCTGAAGACGCCGATATGGGCGGCGGTGATGCCGACGCCGGGGGCTGCGCGCATCGTCGCCAGCAGGTCCTCGGCAAACGCTGTGAGCGAGGAATCGAAGACCGTCACCGGCGCGCAGACAGTCTTGAGGCCCGGATGCGGATAACGCAGAATGGGACGGATGGGCATGGGGCAGGCTTCCTCTGCTTGGACGGGTGAGGAAACTATCGCCGGCCGCGTGCATTGTCATCACGAACCACGGTTTGCCGCTTTACGACACGGATGCTTTGGGCTAGCAGGGGCCAAGAATTCCGGTTGCGGGAGCCTCGCGCGGGATTTGCTTATCCGCTTGTTGACAATGTGTTTTCGGCCGACATTTGCGAATGCGGCGCGGCAGTCGTTGAAATTCGAACCAGATGCGAGGGCGGCAGATGACGACGACCGATGGCGAAGACCGCATTCGCAGGCGTCCCGATGACGAGGAAGCCGATATCTACGACGAGGACGGCAATGTCCGCGGCGATTTCCTGGCGCTCGTCGGTGCTGCGATCGCCGACCGCGACACGCTGTTCCTGCGCCAGAACGTTGCCCGCCTGCATGAATCCGAAATAGGCGACCTGCTGGAATCGATCCAGCCGGATCAGCGCCTGGCGCTGGTGCGCCTGCTCGGCGACGATTTCGACATGACGGCGCTGACCGAGGTCGACGAGGCGATCCGCCGCGAAATCGTCGACCAGATGCCGAACGCGCAGATCGCCGCAGCCATCGGCGAGCTCGATTCGGACGATGCCGTCTACATTCTCGAAGACCTCGACAAGGAGGACCGGGAAGAGATTCTCGCCCAGCTGCCGTTCACCGAGCGGGTGCGGCTGCGGCGGGCACTCGACTATCCCGAAAGCTCGGCCGGGCGCCGCATGCAGACGGAATTCGTCGCCGTGCCGCCATTCTGGACGGTCGGCCAGACGATCGACTACATGCGCGACGAAGAGGATCTGCCCTATTCCTTCTCGCAGATATTCGTCATCGATCCGACCTTCAAGCTGCTCGGCGCCGTCGATCTGGACCAGATCCTGCGCACCAAGCGGCAGACCAAGATCGAGCAGATCATGCGCGAGACCAACCATCCGGTTCCGGCCGAGATGGACCAGGAGGAGGCGGCCCAGCTCTTCGAGCAGTACGACCTTCTCTCGGCCGCCGTCGTCGACGAAAACGGCCGGCTGGTCGGCGTGCTGACCATCGACGACGTCGTCGACGTCATCCACGAGGAGGCGGACGAGGACATTAAGCGTCTCGGCGGCGTCGGCGATGAAGAGCTGTCGGACAATGTGTTCTCGACGGTGCGTTCGCGCTTCCTGTGGCTTTTGATCAACCTCGGCACGGCGATGCTGTCGGCAAGCGTCATCGGCCTGTTCGACGCCTCGATCGAGAAGATGATCGCGCTTGCCGTGCTGATGCCGATCGTCGCCTCGATGGGCGGCAATGCCGGCACGCAGACGATGACGGTGACGGTGCGCGCGCTCGCGACCCGCGATCTCGACATCTACAATGCCGGCCGCATCATCCGCAGGGAGGCGGGCGTCGGCATCCTCAACGGCATCGTCTTCGCGTCGATCATGGGCGCGATCGCCGGGACTTGGTTCCACGACTACCAGCTCGGCGGCGTGATTGCGGCGGCGATGGTCATCAACCTGATGGCGGCAGCCCTTGCCGGCATCCTGCTGCCGCTGCTGCTCGACAAGATGGGCGCCGACCCGGCGATCGCCTCTTCCGTCTTCGTCACCACGGTGACGGACTGTACCGGCTTCTTCGCCTTTCTTGGTATCGCCACCTGGTGGTTCGGCATCTGAACCGCCCAAAAATTGACTATTACGTAAAAGTCAATATTATCGTCTGTCCGACGACGGGGAACACATGCCGGTGAACAAATATTATAGCATAACGGAACTGACGCGCGAATTCGGGGTCTCGACGCGCACGCTCCGCTTCTACGAAGATGAGGGACTGATCCATCCGGAGCGGCGCGGGCGTACGCGTCTGTTCCGGCAAGCCGACCGGCGGCTCATCGGGGAAATCCTGCGCGGCCGGCGCATCGGCTTCACCATCGCGGAGATCCGCGAGATCATCCAGGTCTACAAGGAGCCGCCGGGCGAACTCGGCCAGTTGAAACTCCTGATGAAGCGCGTCGACGAGAAGCGCGACGACCTGCGCCAGAAGCGCAAGGATATCGACGACACGCTGGCGGAACTCGACGCTATCGAAGAGACCTGCCTCGGCCGGCTCGCCGAAATCGGCGTCACCACCTGATCATTGCTGGGGCAGTGGCGCGGGCGCAGGCTCACTCTCGCCGCTGCATTCGGAGGCGATCGCCTGGACCCGCTCGTCGTTCTCTATGTCGATCGCCCCCTCCTGCAATGGCGTGAACAGGGCTTGCGCCTGCAATTTCCCCAGCGTGCACTGGCAGAAGCTGTGGCAGAGCGCTTCGCCTTGCTGCATCAGGCAAGAGGCGTTGCATTGCCTTAGGTAAGTTGCTACCGGATCCGGCGCCTGCGGCGGGACGACCAGGGAAATCCCATAGGCGATGCCGATCAACACCGGCTGATGGATGAGATAGAAGGCAAGGCTGTGGCGGCCGAGCCTTGCCGGCCACCAGGAGCCGGTGCCGACGGCGGCAAGCCCGTGCGGCAGCTTGGTTCTGATGGCGATCGAGGCGATACTCAACCCAGTGAAGAAGGGCGTTGCCCAGGGAAACAGCGGCACGTAGTCGTTGGACCGTTCCGGCGTCACCGCAAGGCCGATCCAGGCGAGATATCGCGGATCGAAGAAGGATGAGCGAAGCAGGCCGGGTGGCCCGAAATTATCGGTGATCCAGGCGGCAAAGAGCACGAGCGTAGCGATGAGCGTGACGGCGAGCGGCAGTCTCAAAAAAACGACGCCGACGAGCGTGAGCACCGCGATGCAGTGCAGGATGCCGAAATAGATCCACTCGTTCGGCATCGCGATGCGTGTGGCAATCGAGATCACCGCGGCTGCCGCGGCGATCATGCCGAAACGCTTCCAGAAGGACGGCCAGCGAATCTCAGGCGTGCTTGAGAGCACCAGGCTGATGCCGACGATGAAGAGAAAGGTCGTGGCGATCGCCCGGGCATAGATCTTCAGCCAGCCGGTCTCGGCCGTGCCCGGCGCGAGATAACCCATGAACTCCATGTCCCAGCTGAAATGGTAGCTCGCCATGGCGATCAGCGCGACGCCGCGTGCCGTATCCAATAGACCGATGCGCGGCAGTCTTGCGGCCGCATCGGCTTTACTTGCCGGCAATGTCATCAGAGTCCCTCGGATAAATCATTTCCGCCGCTCGACGGCATATCGCGGCGAATAGCAGAAAGGTGGAGATTTAAAGGCGGGCCGCTGTCCATGATCGCCAGTCGCGCTTGCGAGAAAAATTGCCGGCGTGTCAGCACGACGATGACGATCGCCGTCGTCATCATGAAAACATAGGGGTTGATGAACCAGCCGAGATAGCCGATCGACAGGAAGATCGCCCTGAGGCCCTCGTTGAAATTGCTGCCGGCGATGACGTTCATGCGGATGACGCGTTCAGCGGCCCGCTCGGCGGCGATGACGTCGCGCTCGGTGTCGCGCATCATCGGGATCGAACCGAAGAGGATGGTGCAGTAGTTGAACAGCCGGTAGGACCAGCCGAATTTGAAGAAGGCGTAGCCGAAAAGCGCTGCCAGCCCGCCGACCTTCATCTCGAACACGGCATGGCCGCCATGGAAGACGAAGGGCAGGTCGGCGAAGACGGCGTCGACCTTCTCAGTCGCGCCGAGCAAAGCAAAGCAGCTGCCTATCGCGAAGATCGAGGTCGAGGCGAAGAAAGCGGTGCCGTTCTGCAGGCCGGCCATGATCTGGGTGTCGATCATCTTCAGGTCGCGGCGCAGCGAATTGTAGATCCATTCCCGGCGCCGTTCGGTCATCGCATGGGTCAGGCTGGTGCGTCCGAAGAAGGTGCGGCCATGCAGCAGCCAGGAATAGCCCATCCAGACAAAGGCAAAGAAGGCCAGAGCGATATAATCCGCCGTCGTCATCAGTGATTCGGTCTCCGCATGAACGCGGCCACTATGCCGCAAGTCGGATTATGCCGCATGGCCGAGTTCGGCGGCTTTACGCGGGCTTTCGGCCATGCGGCAGTTCGGCATAATCGAGCCGTCGGGAAACGACAAGGTTTGGTGGATCGTCGACCGGCACTTCTGGACTAAAAATGGCAATGCGGCGTCCGTTAGCTCGCAGATTGAGGGCTGGGACCTAGCGCTCTCACGCTGGAGCGAAGTCAGTGCCATCGATCGCGCCTGCAACCGCCAGATGAGTACGCCGCGTTAACCGCTTGTAAAGTCGTGATGGCCAATTGTCAGGACTGAAGTTGACCAACCTAGTTCAAAAGTGACTCATGAGCAGGCCGGATTACATCCCCAGTCTCGACGGCCTGCGCGGTCTCGCTGCGCTTCTGGTCGTTGGAGCCCATATTGGCCTTATCTTTCCGATCACAGCTCCGAATCTCGTGACGATGGGCGACGAAGCTGTCGGTTTGTTTTTTGCTCTCAGCGGCTTCCTGATGGCTCATCTTTACGGCTCACGGCCGGTCACGCGAGAAAACGTGCTGGATTTTCTTGTGAGCCGCTTTGCCCGCATCTATCCGGTTTACCTGGTGGCCGTCGTTCTCGTAGCGATGCTGTCGAGCATGCAAAATCCGGATTTTGTTCAGCCGATCGTTAGCGGCACGGATTTTGTGCGCCATGTCTTTCTGCTTGGCTCGAGTGGTGTTTTCTGGTCGATACCGCCCGAGATCCAGTTCTATCTGCTCTTTCCCGTCCTGTGGCTCTGCCTGGCCCAGCCGCACCGGCATAGCGGCTTGATTGTGGGCCTCGCCGTGGTCGTCGTCGTGGATGGCCTGGTTGAATTGCCGGGCCCGGGAATAGTGCTCGTCTCCAAGCTTCCTTACTTTCTTTTTGGCGCACTTGCCGGGATCATGCATTCCTGCTGGAACAACTGGATTCCATCTGTCCTCACAGGTATTTCAACGCTTTTCCTTCTGGCGGTGTTTTTCACTTACCGGCATATCTTGCCCGGTTTTTCCCCCGAATTTTGGAGCCTTCAAAGTGCGGTGGCCGCGGCCGTCGTTGTCGGGCTCGTCGCTCGACAGCCTCCCATCGCAGCCCGTGTCCTGGCAGCTGCACCAGTACGGTTTTTCGGAAAGATCAGTTTTTCACTTTACCTTTTCCATGTCCCCATCATGTTCCTGGCGCGTCTGACCTTTGATGCCTTGATGCCCGAACCGGCGCTCATTGTGGTGACGCTTTGCATTGCGGTAGCCGGGGCATGGTTCATCCACGAGACGATAGAGGTTCCAGGCCGGCGGCTGCTGGTCCTGATATGGCAGGACAATCGCTGGCGTCTGGTTTCGCGCGAAACTCCGGCCGACCAAATGGACCGCGCAATTCTCGGCCTGCAGGAGATCGAAAAGCGCCTGGGGAACGGCGCAACGTCAGCCATGGCCGATCAACGACAAATCTCGACGACGGCCGAGCCCCGGGATGGAGCCGACAGCACGGTCATTCAAGATGATCGCAACGGGAAGCTTCGCGCATAGCTCAGCTAAGCTCTTGGGCGAGTCCGATGAGAAGCCCTCCAGGCCCGCGGATGTAGCAGAGCCGATAGGTGTCTTGATAGTCCACGACTTCGCCGACGAGCTGCGCGCCGCGCTTGCGGAGCCTCTCAAGCGTCTCGTCGATGTCATCAAGGGCGAACATGACGCGGAGGTAGCCTAGAGCGTTCACCGGGGCATTGCGGTGATCCGCGACAGCAGGCGGCCTGAGGAAGCGGGAGAGCTCGAGCCGGCTGTGGCCATCAGGCGTGCGCATCATGGCAATCTCGACGTGCTGATCGCCCAGTCCAGTGACACGTCCAGCCCATTCTCCTTCGATCGCAGCCCGCCCTTCGAGCTCGAGGCCGAGTTCGCCAAAGAAATCAATTGCCTCTCCGAGGTCTTCAACGACGATTCCTATGTTGTCCATCCGTTTGAGCGCCATGTGTCCCATCTCCCAAGCTACAAAGGTGTCGTCTAGCATCGACGTCAGCAGGACATTGGGAGTCGGTGCAGACTGTCAAGATAGCGCTACCAGTTCTTCCTCCGCATAGGCTTCATTGGCGGACTACTTGGTTTAGCGCATGACCCCGAAAATCGGATTCGATTTTCGGGAAGGATTATGCGCACACTCAAAGTGCCTGCGCGTCCTATTGGACACGCGGTGCTCCAGTGTGCAGCCGGAATGTCGCACCGGCTCCATGCGATGTCGGTGTGCTGCACGGATTCGAAACCGACCTCGCTTAAGCTTGCATCCTCGTATTCAGAAGGCGCACCCATGTTTCTCTCGGTATTCGATGTCTTCAAGATCGGTGTCGGGCCGTCGAGCTCACACACGATGGGTCCGATGTCGGCCGCCAACCGATTTCTCGAGCTGATCCTCTCGAACGAATGGCCACGCCCGTCATCGGGCGCGCAGGTCACAGCCATCAAGGTCAGCCTGCATGGCTCGCTCGCCCATACCGGGATCGGCCACGGCACGGGCAGGGCTGTCATTCTCGGGCTTATGGGCGAGGCGCCCGACAGCGTCGATCCCGACCGGATGGACGGCATCGTCGACGCCGTGGAGCGCACCGGCCGCATCACGCCGGAGGGCCATCCCGCCTATCAGTTCCAGCCGAAGACCGACCTGATCTTCGACAAAAAACAGCCGCTGCCCGGCCATGCCAACGGCATGGTCTTTTCCGCCTATGACAAAGACGGCCGGCTTCTGGTCAAGCGCATCTATTATTCGGTCGGCGGCGGCTTCGTCGTCACCGACACTGAGCTCGAGCAGATGCGGGCGAAGAAGAACGCGCCCGGCGGCACGCGTGTGCCCTATCCCTTCTCCACCGCCAAGCAGATGCTTGAGATGGCCGAACGCTCAGGGCTGTCGATCGCCCAGATGAAGCGGGCGAACGAGGAGAGTCAGCGCAGCCAAGAGGAACTCGACCAGGGGCTTGACCGTATCTGGGAGGCGATGCGCTCCTGCATCGAGCGCGGCCTCAAGGTCGAGGGCATCATGCCCGGCGGTCTCAACGTCAAACGTCGCGCCCGCAGGATTCACGACAAGCTGGAGGAGGAGTGGCGCAGCAACCGCGTCAACCCGCTGCTCGCCAATGACTGGCTGAGCGTCTATGCGATGGCCGTCAACGAGGAGAATGCAGCCGGCGGGCGCGTCGTGACGGCGCCGACCAACGGGGCGGCCGGTGTCATTCCGGCGACGATCCGCTATTACGAGCATTTCCACGAGGATTGGGACCAGAACGGCATCCGCGATTACCTGCTGACGGCCGCCGCCATCGGCGGCATCATCAAGCACAATGCCTCGATCTCGGGCGCCGAGGTCGGCTGTCAGGGCGAAGTCGGCTCGGCGGCGGCGATGGCTGCCGCGGGGCTTGCGGCCGTCATGGGCGGCACGCCGGCGCAGATCGAAAACGCCGCCGAGATCGCGCTCGAACATCATCTCGGCATGACCTGCGATCCGATCGCCGGCCTCGTGCAGGTTCCCTGCATCGAGCGCAACGCGCTCGGCGCGGTCAAGGCCGTCACGGCGGCCTCGCTCGCCATCAAGGGCGACGGTCAGCATTTCGTGCCGCTCGATGCCTGTATCGAGACGATGCGCCAGACCGGCCACGACATGAGCGAGAAATACAAGGAAACCTCGACCGGCGGTCTTGCCGTCAACGTCGTCGAATGCTGAGTTTGTGGACATCAGGTGCTTGACGCTTGACGCTCGCTGCCAAAAGGATTTCAACGGCAGCATGGCATTGCATCTCATCAAACTCTGCGTCGGCGCCGACTCGATAGACGATCTGCGCGAATGGGTGGCGGAACGCTCGCTACGTGCCATCGCCGCCGGGCTCGAGCCGCATTCGGTGCATACGACGCGCATGGCGCCGAAGCGTATGGAGGAGCTGCTTGACGGCGGCTCGCTCTACTGGGTGATCAAGGGGCAGGTGCAGGCGAGGCAGAAGCTGCTCGACATCGAGACCTTCACCGACGGCGAGGGGATTTCACGCTGCCGCCTGATGCTCGGCCCTGAGGTCATCGAGACGGCCGTGCAGCCGAAGCGTCCCTTCCAGGGCTGGCGTTATTACACTGAGGACGACGTGCCGCGCGACCTGACAAGCCTCGGCGCCGGCATTCTCGAAATGCCCGCGGATCTTCGCCGCGAGCTTACGGACCTTGGTCTGCTCTAGCCCTTAGGGTTCAGCGCAGGCGCAACTGCACCGGCGCTCTGCCATCCGGCGAGGTCACATGGAGATGGATACGGGCTTCGGGCTGAGAATAGCGCCAGGCGCGTGCACCGTGGCACAGCAGCAGATTGATGAGATCCCGGGTCTTCGGAGACTTCGCCTTCGGACGCTGCAGGCCGATCTCGGCGAGGCGCAAAGCCGCCTCGTGTAGCGGATGCAGAGATGAGCGCCCCTTGGCCGCCATGCGGCGGTCTGAAGACATTCCCGGAACATTCTCGTTGATCGCCATTGTTTTCCTCGTACGCAATACTGATCGAGTTCAAGAACGGTGGCCGGAAACGCTAACACCGATTCCGGCCGTCACCGATGCCGCCGGCCATCTTGCAGGCAGCATCGAATAGTTCATTGGGCAGCCGCCCAGCACTTGATGCCGGCCTTCTTCAAGGCCTTGCAGGCGTTGACGGCGTGGCGCTGATCGTCAAAGCCGCCGAAGCGAGCGCGGTAGAGCTGGTCACCACCAGCGGCATAGGCGACCGCGAAGGGCTTTGCCGAGGCCAGCGCCTTGCCGCCCTTGCTCCTGGCGCTTTCCAGAAGGTCCATGGCCATCTGCCGGCTCGGCGAGACGCCGACCTGCACGACCCAGCCGGTCGGTCCATTGCTGGTTGAAGCAGCACGAGTCGGGGAGGGAGTGGTCGACGCAGTGGTGACGTTATCGACCGACGTATCGCCCTGTTCCGACGGCATAGACGCGGGCGTCGGCTTTGGTGCGGCGACCGCTGCCTGCTGCTTGAAGGTCATGGTCTTGACCTTGGTCGGCGCCGGCATCGGCTGTGCTACCAGTGGATTGTCGGATTTCGGCGCAGCGGTCTCGGCATAGGCGACCTCGGTCTCGGCGACCTGATAGCGCGCATCCGGCAGCGGGCCTTTGTGCGGCAGGCTGAGATCGGCAGCGGCTGCCGAAACCGGCTGCGCTGCGGTGATGGTCTTCGCCATTTGCTGAGCCTTCTTGGGCTGGACCGGAGCGGGTGTCTCGATCATCGTCGGGGCAGGGGCCGCCTGGGCGATCAGCGCCGACGATCCGCCACGGTTCGATGCCTTCGGCAGATAGGTGGCGATCAGATTGCGCATCTGGGCATCGCGGGCGGGCGTCGAGGCGCCACCCATCACGACGCCGACAATCGATTTGCCATCGACCTGCACCGAGCTTACCAGGTTGAAACCGGCAGCGCGGGTGTAACCGGTCTTGATGCCGTCGACGCCGCGCACTGAACCGACGAGGCGGTTGTGGCTGCGGATCGTGCGGCTGCCGAACTTGAAGGCGCGCGTGGAGAAATAGCCGTAATATTGCGGGAAATGCTGGCGAAGGGCGATACCGAGGCGGGCCTGGTCGCGCGCCGTCGTCATCTGCGCCGTATTCGGCAGGCCGTTGGCGTTGCGATAGGTGGTGCGCGTCATGCCGAGCGCATGCGCCTTGGCGGTCATCAACTGGGCGAAGCGATCCTCGCTGCCGCCGCCCAGCATTTCGCCGAGCGCGGTTGCGGCATCATTGGCCGACAGGGTAACGAGACCGAGAATGCCCTGCTCGACGGTGATCGTGCCGCCGGCGCGCACGCCGAGCTTGGTCGGCGCCTGGGCTGACGCATAGGCGGAGAAGGGAACCGGCGTATCGAGGCGGATGCGACCCTGCTCCAATGCCTCGAAGGTCATGTAGAGGGTCATCATCTTGGTCAGGGAGGCGGGGTATTGCAGCCGGTCGGCGTTCTCACTGTAGAGAACGTTGCCGGTCTTGGCGTCGACGACGATGCCTGCATATTTCGGATTTGCCGCTTCCGCTTCGGCATTCACCGAATCGACCATGACGATCGTGACGGCCACCGAAAGGATCGCCAGCAGCCTTGCGAAAAAACTGCCGAATCGGGACGATGATACGGAGGAGACTGACCTTGACACTATTCCACTCTTCGCTTGCATTTCAGATATTTGGCACTTCAGATTTCGGCAGGAACCGCACACCTCCCGCCGCACAGCTCGTCTTCTAAAATTACCGGTTGGGCGTTACCAATCCGTTTATGATGAATCGTTTATTTCGCTGTCCGGAGAGCATTCTAGGGACTTGTCGCAGAACGGTTCACAAGACGCGCGTCTACAAAGGTGCGGATAGCGGCATCAATATGTTCCCAGTCGTCGAGATGGCTGCTTGAGAAGCGGTAGAGAACGCTGAGATCCCGACCGACTTTGATATCGCGCTGACAATCTCCGCCCGCTGCCTTATCCGGGGCCGACGGCAAGATGCAGCGCACGACGTAATCCGGCCCGCCCTTGACGGGCGCCGTCAGCAGCACCTCGTCGCCGTAACCCGCATCGGCGCGAAGACGGTGCAGCGTCAGCCCGTCGCGGAAGGGCTCGGCCGGTCCTTCGAGCAGATGCGAATAGATCGGCTCCAGCCGCCCGGACATGTCGCGCGACATGGTGCTCTGGGTGATCTGCAGAAAGATCAACCCGGAGAATTGGGCGATATCGTCGAATCGAAGGTGGTTTTCCTTGCCGTAACCCTGCATTTCCGGCCAGGCGAGGTAAAGATCGATGCGCTCGGCGGCGCCTTCATGCCTTTGACTCGGGAAACGGATGATATTCTCGGGGAATTTTACGGTGTCGCGGCCGATGGCCAACTGGATTTCAACCGTGCTGTCGGTGTTGCCGGCAAGCGAGATATGCCGGCCGAACCAGCGGCCGCCGATGCTGATGGCTATGGTCAGGACCGCCAGGACAGCAATCACCGCCATCGTGCGGAGGAGAAACCCCATGGAAAGAAGCGGCTGCTCGTCGGGTGCGCTGCGCGCGGCGTGGCTCATGGCGGTTCTTCGCGTTTCGGTCCGCCGCAGGAAGAACATGAGCCGCCGGTGCCGATGATGATTCTTATCGTCATGATCGGACCGGCTAGGTTAACAATTCACTAACGCACTGGTGTGGAATCTTCAAAGGGGCGAGCCGTTCCCGGGACAGCGGGAACGGCTCTTGGGCACCGGTCGGGGACGGGATGCGGGGACTGACCGGGCCGCAGGCAGCAACCGGCAATGACCGGCAGGCTGTTTACTTGACGCTACCGACCGCGACGGCGCGGCCATCCTGAAGCTTCGACCAGCGGGCCGGATCGTCGGCGGACTGGCGCTTCAGATAGGTGTATTCGGTGTCCGACCACAGCAGCACCTTGTTGCGCATGTTGTCGAGGATGAAGTCGCCATGATCAGTGCGAACAGTCAGCACGGCATGGCCTTCGCCATTCGGCTGCAGCACGACGGTGATCAGCGTGTCGGAGGGAGAGAAGCCGTCATCGATCAGCATCTTGCGCTTCAGCAGGGCGTAATCCTCGCAGTCGCCGACGGTGCGCGGATAGGCCCAGCGCTCCTCGACACCGTAGATCTGCTCATCCGTCATCGGCTGGATCGACGAATTGACGGCGTAATTGACCTTGAGAATTTCCTTCCAGCGATCCTCGGTGAGGATGGTCGGTCCGGCATCGCCGCCGACCTCGACACATTCGGTCGGGTTGGCCTTGCAGAATTCGTAGTGTCCGATCGGCGGGCTGGCATTGCCTGCCAGGGCCATGCTGGCGGGCATCGCCTGTCCCGAACCCGCCATTGCCATCATGATGGCACCGGCCAGAAAGCCGCCTTTCAGGATATTTGCAGTTGTCATTGCCGTCTCCCCGTAAGTTGAGGTGACAATGGCACAGACGTTTTTATCTCACGCAAAATTACGCAATAGAATTAAAGGCTTAGTTGATTCAAATACCGATAAAGCTTGGCTAAAAAGAGATTCGAATGCGCATAAAATTCGATTCGGATTTGTCGCGAATTCGTTTAAAATTTTAATGCACGCAACAAGGCTTTCGCCTGCCAAAAGGTTGCGCTGCCGTCCTGCTGTTAAGGATTTTCGTTGAGCCAGATAAATTCCGTCGGCCGATAAGCGGTCTGCGGCGGCGTGCCGCCGGCCGACGATGCCGCCGGAATTGATCGATTCGGCCGGTTCAAAAGCAGAATATCGCTCAGATCGCCGGTGTGGGCGGGAAAATTATTTTTGAGGAAAATCGCGAAATCGATCGGTGGCAGTTACAATCGCCGCGCTCATATCCGGATTTGCGGTGGAATGTGCCGCATGCGGGATGATGCTGAGTTCGCTTTGCGGCCAGGCGCGGGCGAGTTCCCAGGCCGTGACGAGCGGCGCCTCGATGTCGAACCTTCCCTGCAGCAGGATACCGGGAATGCCGGTGAGGCGCGCGGTGTTCTTCAGAAGCTGGCCGTCCTCCAGCCAGGCACTGTGGGTGAAGTAGTGGGTGATGATGCGGGCGCGCGTCAGCAAATAGGCCGGATCGGCCCAACGGCGCGGCCGGCCTTGAGGATCGGCGAGCAGGATCGAGGCCGCCTCCCAGTCATGCCAGTCGCGCGCCGCCTTGAGGCGCGTTTCCGGGTCCGGATCGTTGAGGAGACGATGATAGGCGGCGACCATGTCCTCGTCTCGTCCCTGGCTGCCCGGAGGGACCGCCTGGCGGAAACAGTGCCATTCTTCCGGGAAGAGCGGTGCCATGCCGCGATAGAGCCAGTCGATTTCCGAGCGGCGGGTGGTGGTCACGCCTGACAGGACGATCGCCGCGACGTGATCCGGATGGGTTTCGCCATAGGCGAGCGCCAGTGTCGACCCCCAGGAATTGCCGAAAAGGAGCCAGGTATCGATGCCGAGACAGGCCCGCAGCCGCTCGATATCGGCAACGAGATGCCAGGTGGTGTTGAGGGAGAGATCGGTTTCGGGATCGGCGGCACTCGGCAGGCTGCGGCCGCAATTGCGCTGATCGAACAGAATGATTCGGTAGGCGTCGGGATCGAAATAGTGCCGCGCCGCGGTCGAACAGCCGGAGCCAGGCCCGCCATGCAGCACCAGTGCCGGCCGGCCTGCGGGATTGCCGCAGGCCTCCCAATAGATAAGATTGCCGTCGCCCGTATCGAGCAGGCCGTGATCATAAGGTTCGATTTCGGGATAAAGAGCTGACATCGGCGCACCTGCGGACGAAGCGGACCTTATCCATCATATCGCTGACGAAGGGAAGACGGGTGCCGATCAGTGTCGCAGCTTGTTCCACTCATAATATTATCCGCCGACTGGGTGGAACGACTTGCGACAGGATTTCGCGCTTGCTTTCCAAAGCCAGATTCGTTGCCGCTTGCGAAGTTCGTGCCAAGACGTGCAGGCTTTTCAACACGACCTGACCGGGCGCGCGCCGGACCTGGCAATCGCGATCTATGGAAGTCGCTCGAGAATTGCACCCAGGGAACCCTGGAAAGCGGTACAATTTTCAGCAGCTGTTAAAGGAATTCCCGCAGCGTTTCGCGGGACTGGATCGACAGGAATTCGATTGCCACACCTTCGACGAAATGGCGCACGACGCGACCGCGCATGTTGCCGAGGCGCACCGCCGTTCCGATCGAAGGGCGCATCTCGACGTCGACGGCAGCGCCCGATAGCGAAAGATCCATGATGCGGCAGAAATAACGCGTACCGTCCTCGAGCGTCAGCTCGGTCTTTGTGTCGCGTGGCGTCAAACGGTCATGGCGGCGATCCTCGGGCAGGCCGAGTTCGTGCTTGTTGGCAAGCCAGGTGAGCTGGGCCGCCAGCTTCTCGCGCTTCCGGTCGGTGGCGTTGATCGACATGGTGAAGCCGCGGCCATCGATCGTCTGGACATAACCTTCGACGCGGCCGAGATGGTCGATATAGGCGACGACGCGTTCGTTGGCGCGCGGCCGGCCGAGGCAGGTCACGTACATATCGCCAGGCGACATGTCGATCACCATGCATTCGAATTCCTCGTAGTTCGCAAGCATCAGCCGGCCCTGCATATTGATGGGCACGCGCTGAAAAACGCCCTGTTCAGGGCGCGGCGCAGGTCGTTGCGTCTGAGCTGGCTGGAACGAGTGCATCAAAGGGCTTCTTCATGAAAATCACAGAGACCGATCTTTACCCACAATCCATTAACAGAAGGTTGTTTTGCCCTGTCCCCATGTAGCGGAAAACGAGTATGCCGGATGTGCCGAAATGGGATCGTCAGCGCGCCTCCACGCTCAGCAGCTGCGACACCATGCGGCGCATGACCTGCCCGAAATGGATGCTTTTGCCAGCGACGATCCTGTTGATCGGGCGCGGTTCGGCCGGTGCTGCCTTGTCGAATTTTCCGGGCAGCAGGCGGCTGCGGTCGAGCGCCAGGAATTCGAGCGGTACGATCTCCAGCCAGCTCGCGGCCGCTGCCGGCGCGATCGCGCCAAGCAGCCGGTCGCAGGCGCCGTCCGGGGAACGCAGCGGCATCATGATAATCTCGAAGGAGGCCTGATGACCGACGGTGCTGTAGCCGGTGGCGTTGAACAGGGCCGGCATGGCATGGTCCATGACGCCCATCGCCGTGCGTTCGATGTCCGCGAGCTGACCATTTGCCCAGAGAGAGGAAAAACGTTCGCCGCGCAGGTCACGCCCAAAGAGATCACAGATGCGGGTGCCGGCGAGCCGGAAACCGATGTCTCCGCCCTCGCGCCTCTCCAGAATGAACAGACTCTGGAGAAGATGGGGGACGGCGGAGGGTTCGACCTGTGATTTCAGCGGCGCATCGGCAGCGCCGCGGATACGGTTCCAGTAGTCAAAAATTTCGATGGTCGTTTGCACACGCATTTCACACCAACCTGTCCCATTCCGGAGCATTTTCGGGCAGTCATTGCCCGTACAGGCTCTACCTTGCGGATTTCATGCCAGATCGCGGCGGTTAAGGTTAAGAGATGGTTCCGGTTGAGATGCAATGCCCGTCGTGACACTGTCCTGCCATCGCTTCGACTTTCGAAGTTCAGCACAACCTGCCCGGGCCGAGGTCTTTTCCTGGAGCTCCCGGTACGCCGTCCGGCACTTCGGACGGCTTTTTTTTTGACAGTCGCTACTGTATGGCTGTGGCCTCAACGAGGCAAAACACAGATGAATGAGCAGACGGCCGAGCCGCACAAGGCGCCCGAACCTCCCGAGGTCCAGCCGCCGGCACGACCGCGTGAACCGGTCTTCAACCTTCCGCCGGCGTTGTTCTTCAGCCTTTGCCTGATGGCCATCATCTATGCGGTGCAGGAGCTCTTGCTGTCCGACGATGCGCAGAACTGGCTATTCTTCACCTTCGGCTTCGTTCCCGCCCGTTATGTGATTCCGCTGTCGCAGCAGGGGCTGGAGCTGTTCTGGACGCCCGTTACCTATTCGCTGCTGCACGGCAGTTTCCAGCATATCGTCTTCAACGCGTTCTGGCTGATGGCCTTCGGCGCGCCGGTCGTGCGCCGCATCGGGACGCTGCGTTTCGTGCTCTTCTGGTTTTTTTCCGCTGTCGCGTCCGCCATACTGCACGCGGTCCTGAACTGGGGAGACGTGTCGCTGCTGATCGGCGCATCGGGTGTCATCTCCGGGCTGATGGGCGCCGCCTGCCGATTCGCCTTTCCAGCCGAACGGCGGCCGATGCTGCCTGCGCATCTCAACCCTCGGCTTTCCATCTTCGAGGCGCTGAAGAGCCGTACCGTCATCATCTTCATGCTGCTCTGGCTGGTCGGCAATGCGTTGATCGCCGTCGGCATCCCGCTCGTCGGCGACAGCGACCAAGCGATTGCCTGGGACGCGCATATCGGCGGCTTCGTCTTCGGCTTCCTGTTGTTTTCTCTGTTCGACCGGGCGCCGCGCCCGCCGGTGATGGAACCTGACGGAACCGAGAAGGATGTGTTGCAATCCTGAGCCGGGCAGTGCACGATCGACCTATATCCGTGCCGGGGGGAGAAACCGCCGCGGATGCCTGTGACAAGTGTTTCACGGACATAGGAGGTTCGAATGACCAGTTCAGTCAAAGCAATCCTCGACCTGAAGGGCAGGGACGTCGTCACCGTCGGGCCGAACGCCACCGTCGCCGAGGCGGCCGTCATCCTCAGCAGGAAGAAGATCGGCGCCATCGTCGTCGTCGGCATGGAGAACCGGATTTCGGGCATGTTCACCGAGCGCGATCTCGTGCATGCGATCGCCAAACACGGCAAGGAAGGCCTCGACCAGCCGCTGGCCCAGGTCATGACCGCGAAGGTCTATCGCTGCCATGAGGAGACGACCGTCAACGAGCTGATGGAGCTGATGACCAGCCGACGTTTCCGTCACGTGCCGGTGGAAAGCAACGGCAAGCTTGCCGGCATCATCTCGATCGGCGACGTGGTGAAATCGCGTATCGCCGAAGTCGAGCGTGAGGCCGAGGAAATCAAGGCCTATATCGCCGGCTGAGGTTTTCGGCTGCCTCGCTTGGTGTCGTCGTCCCAAACCGTCACACGCTTTCGCACGACGTGCATCAGGGGTTGCTTGCGTAGACTTCCTGCATGCGCTGGATCTCGGGGAGCCGGGCTCTGGCTTCCTCGTAGCCGCGTTCGATCGCCTCGCCGGCCCGGTGGAATTCGGAAAGGCCGATATAGCTGAGGCGCGGCTGCAGCGAAATATCCGGCGGATCGCCGGCAAGGCGGGCGCGGGCGATCCTGTCCTGGATGATGTTGAAGGCCTGCACCATGACGCCGGTCATGCCGAGGCGCGCATAGGGCGCCTCTTCCTGTTTCTGCACTTCCTGGGCCGACAGGCTGGCATTGTGCCGAACGACGGCCGAGCGGCCGTAGAGATCGTAATTGAGATTGACGGCGACGACGAGCGGCTGCTCGTAGGCTCGGCAAACGGAGACGGGGACGGGATTGACCAGCGCCCCATCGACCAGCGTGCGGTGATTGCTGCGCACCGGCTCGAAAATGCCGGGCAGGGCATAAGAGGCGCGCAGCGCCGTAATCAGCGAACCATTGGCAATCCAGACCTCATGGCCGGTATTGACCTCGGCCGCGACCGCGACGAACGGCCGGTCGAGATCCTCGACGTTCAGGCCTTCGAGATGTTCCTGCATGCGCTTGGTCAGCCGCATGCCGCCGAACAGGCCGCTGCCGCCGATGGTGAGGTCGAGGAGACTTGCGATGCGGCGCATCGTCAGCGAGCGCGCGAAACTTTCGAGTTCATCGAGCTTGCCGGCGAGATAGCAGCCGCCGACCAGCGCGCCGATCGAGGTGCCGGCAATCATGCCGATCTCGACCTTTGCTTCGTCGAGTGCGCGCAGCACGCCGATATGGGCCCAGCCGCGGGCAGCGCCGCCGCCGAGTGCGAGCGCAATCTTGATTTTCTTTTGAGGCGCAGGAGGCGGGAGCATCTCGAGCGTGGTCGATATGCCGGAACCGGAACCCTCGCCTTCAGAGCTTTGACGATGCAGACTCCAGCTCAGCATGGCGCTCTCCCCTCCCAGCAGAACACTTGATTTTCGATAGTGTGCCCGATCAGTTTCCAAATGGTATATAGATGCGGTTTCTGGCGCAATAAGGAGCAAATGCCGGGGAATTTCAGGCTATTTTCCGTAGACATCCTGCGGATCGAAATGAAGCTCGTCGTCAAAGATATCAAGCATCGGCTTTCCGTCTCGAAGCGTGATCGTCCGGTAGAAGCAGGAGCGGCGGCCGGTGTGACAGGTGGCGTCGTGGCCGGCGACCTCGACCTTCAGCCAGATGGCGTCCTGATCGCAATCGGTGCGGATTTCCTTCACCGTCTGGAGATTACCCGAGGTCTCGCCCTTCTTCCAGAGCTTGCCGCGCGAACGGCTGAAATAGTGCGCGGTGCCGGTCTGGATGGTCAGCGCCAATGCCTGGGCATTCATGTGCGCCACCATCAGCAACTCGCCGTCGCCGGCGTCGGTGACGATCGCGGTGATCAGGCCGCGGTCGTCGAAACGCGGCGTGAAATCGCCGGCGTCTTCCAACGCCGACTTGTCCTCGGATGGTTGATTGAAGATCAGTTGACTCATCGCGGCCCTCCTGAGGGAGCCGGTATCAGCGGCTCCGCACCATGGTCATGAAGCGGGCCTGATCGGCCGGCTCAGTCTTGAACGTTCCCGTGAATGTCGTCGTCAACGTGGTCGAGCCCTGCTTCTGAACGCCGCGCATCGCCATGCACATATGTTCGGCCTCGATCAACACGGCGACGCCGCGCGGATTCAGCGTATCGTCGATGGCCCGGGCGATCTGCGCAGTCATCGTTTCCTGCGTCTGCAGGCGGCGGCCATAGATCTCGACGACACGCGCAATCTTCGACAGGCCGAGCACACGCCCGTCCGGCATATAGGCAACGTGGGCCTTGCCGATGATCGGCACCATGTGGTGTTCGCAATGCGAGTAGAACGGAATATCCTTGACGAGGACCATGTCGTCGTAACCGGCGACCTCCTCGAAGGTGCGGCCGAGCACGTCTTCCGCCGCCATGTCGTAACCGGAAAAAAGCTCGCGGTACGATTTGACGACGCGGGCCGGCGTTTCGAGCAGGCCTTCACGTGTCGGGTCGTCACCGGCCCAGCGCAGCAGAACGCGAACGGCTTCCTCCGCCTCCTGCTGGGAGGGGCGATCCGAGTCGCGGTTCGTCTGCGGAAAATTCTTTACGATGGCGTCCATGAACAATGGTCTCCTGGTCCGCACCGCGGACCCATCTGTCGGAATCGCCACTGGTCAATCCCATGCGGGAATTCATGCACCTTTGGCAGGCTCCGGGGCTTTCAGGGCAATTTCAACGCCCGTCCGGCACGGTTTCCCAATCAAACTTACACCAGGCCATTGCATTTTCATGGCCTTCGAACGACATACATATAGGAAGACGGCCATCGTATGTAAGTATCCTCACACGACACGGTGTGTTTTTTGTTTTGACGACAATAACGCCCTCAGAGAGGCCGATCCGCAGCGATTTTGGAGCGGAAATCCAGCATGGACGATATCTACAATAGCAAAATCCTCGAATTCGCCGGCAATATTCCGCTGACCGGCACGCTTGATGATGCCGATGCGAGCGCCCAGGCCCATTCGAAGCTCTGCGGCTCGAAGGTACGGATCTGGCTGAAGATGGATGGCGACACCGTGACCGGTTTTGCCCATGACGTGAAGGCCTGCGCGCTCGGCCAGGCCTCGTCCTCTATCATGGCCCGCCATGTGGTCGGCGCCACGTCGGACGAACTGCGCCAGGCCCGCCAGGACATGCTCGCCATGTTGAAGGCGGACGGGGCGGGGCCCCGTGGACGATTCGAAGACATGCGCTATCTGCTGCCGGTGCGGGACTACAAGGCCCGCCATGCCTCGACGATGCTGACCTTCGATGCCGTCGTCGATGCGATCGGGCAGATCGAGGCAAAACGGGCGGAAGTTGTCGAGGCGTAACTGACATGTGCGAGTTCTGCGTTCGGCAGGCCGATGATGAGGACGACGGTGGTGCCACCGGATCAGCAAAGCCGCGCGAAAAGGCCGCACGCACCTCCCGCAACTATGCCGGCCCGTTCCGCAAGACACCCGACCGCCTGCTCGGCATGGGGCTGGTTCGCCTCTATCAGCTGACGCTTTCCGGCTTTGTCGGCAATTCCTGCCGCCATATCCCGACCTGCTCAGAATATGGCTACGAGTCGATCGCCCGCCATGGCTTGTGGGCCGGCGGCTGGATGACGCTGTTTCGCGTCGGACGCTGCGGCCCGGGCGGCACCAGCGGCCTCGACCAGGTGCCGGAGATGCTGGGCGACGGCTTTCCCTGGTGGACGCCGTGGCGCTACTTTGCCCTCGGACGGAAGAAAGGGTGAGCGTCATGACGATGCCCGGCGAATACAGGCGTGCATCGGAAGACTTCGACCATTATCTCGATGATGTGAGAGCCGATACGCTGATCGACAGCCGCAATGTGGTCTACACTATGACCCAAGGGGTCTTTCAGACGTTCCGCCGCCGCCTCGATTTCGCAGATGCACTCCGGTTTGCCGATGTACTGCCGCCGGTGCTGCGCGCGATCTTCGTCTCCGACTGGAATCCCGACGAGGCCAAACGGTCCTTCGAGGATCGTTCGGCGATGACGCGGGAGGTGCAGTCACTGCGCGGTGACCATAATTTTGCGCCCGACACCGCCATCCGAGACGTGGCGATGGCCGTTCGAAAACATGTCGACGCCGCCGCATTTGACAGAGTGCTGAAGACCTTGCCCGACGGCGCAGAGGAGTTCTGGCAGCCATGAGCACCTTCATCGCCCTTCTGCACAGCATTGTCCTGACGCCCGACCGCCGCGTCGTCATGCAGGATTTGCGCGCCCTTGCCGAAGAGCTCGGCTATCGCGAGGCGCGCACGCTGGTTTCTACAGGCAATCTTGTCTTCGAGGCCGACGAGATGCGACCGCACGAACTCGAGACCCAGCTGGAAGAGGCCTTTGAAGAAAAGTTCGGCAAACATGTCGATATCATCGTGCGCAGCGACTGCACCTGGATGGCGCTTTGCAGCACCAATCCCTTCAAGGATGGCAATGGCGACCAGGTCATCGTCCGGGTGATGCGTCTGCCGGTCGACCCGCAGAAGGTGGAGGCGCTGAAACCGCTGATGACGGAGGGACAGCGCATCGCCGTCGTCGGCGGCGATCTCTGGATCGATTTCGCCGGCAAGCCGAGCCAATCCAAGCTGCTTTCGGCGCTGACGACCAAGCGGCTCGGCGTCGGTACGATGCGCAACTGGAACACCGTGCGCGGGCTGACTGAAATGATTATATAGCCCCCGCTTTTTCTTTACTCAGACAGGAAATCTGGCTATCAGGCGGCAGCGCATTCAGCTCCGCGGAGGCGCTTTCATGTCAACCACCCGCATTCGTTGGCGGGACTGGACAAGGAGAATTTCGATGTCCCAAGCTATTTCCCTGACATTTCCCGATGGTTCCGTGCGCGGCTATGATGCCGGCGCAACCGGCCGGGATGTCGCCGAATCCATTTCCAAGTCACTCGCCAAGAAGGCGGTCGCCGTTGCAATCGACGGCGCCGTGCGCGACCTTTCCGATCCCGTGACGACCGGCAGGATCGAGATCATCACCCGCAATGACGACCGCGCGCTGGAACTCATCCGCCACGACGCGGCGCATGTCATGGCTGAAGCAGTGCAGGAGCTCTGGCCCGGCACCCAGGTGACGATCGGCCCGGTCATCGAAAACGGCTTCTATTACGACTTCGCCAAGAACGAGCCCTTTACACTCGACGATCTGCCGAAGATCGAAAAAAAGATGAAGGAGATCATCGCCCGCAACGCCGCCTTCACCAAGCAGGTCTGGTCGCGCGAGAAGGCGAAACAGGTCTTCGCCGACAAGGGCGAGCAGTACAAGGTCGAACTCGTCGACGCGATTCCGGAAGGGCAGGATCTCAAGATCTATTACCAGGGCGACTGGTTCGATCTCTGCCGTGGCCCGCACATGGCCTCGACCGGTCAGATCGGCAGCGCCTTCAAGCTCTTGAAGGTGGCCGGCGCCTATTGGCGCGGCGACAGCAACAACCCGATGCTGAGCCGTATCTACGGCACGGCCTTCGCCGAGCAGTCGGAACTCGACAACTACCTGCATATGCTTGCCGAAGCCGAAAAGCGCGATCACCGCCGCCTCGGCCGCGAGATGGATCTCTTCCATTTCCAGGAAGAGGGTCCCGGCGTCGTCTTCTGGCACGGCAAGGGCTGGCGCGTATTCCAGACGCTGGTCGCCTATATGCGCCGCCGGCTTGCTGGCGACTATCAGGAGGTCAATGCGCCGCAGGTGCTCGACAAGTCGCTGTGGGAAACCTCCGGTCACTGGGGCTGGTACCGCGACAACATGTTCAAGGTAACGGTTGCCGGCGACGACACCGATGACGACCGCGTCTTCGCGCTGAAGCCGATGAACTGCCCGGGCCATATCCAGATCTTCAAGCACGGGCTGAAATCCTATCGCGAGCTGCCGATTCGGCTCGCCGAATTCGGCAATGTCCACCGCTACGAGCCGTCAGGCGCGCTGCATGGGCTGATGCGCGTGCGCGGCTTCACGCAGGACGATGCGCACATCTTCTGCACCGACGAGCAGATGGCCGCCGAGTGCCTGAAGATCAACGACCTGATCCTTTCGGTCTATCAGGATTTCGGCTTCGATGAAGTGACGATCAAGCTCTCCACCCGGCCGGAAAAGCGCGTCGGTTCGGACGAGCTCTGGGACCGCGCCGAAAGCGTGATGATGGGCGTGCTGGAGACGATCCAGCAGCAGTCCAACAATATCAAGACCGGCATCGTGCCGGGCGAGGGCGCCTTCTACGGTCCGAAGTTCGAATATACGCTCAAGGATGCGATCGGCCGCGAATGGCAGTGCGGGACGACGCAGGTCGACTTCAACCTGCCGGAGCGGTTCGGCGCCTTCTACATCGACAGCAACTCGGAAAAGACGCAGCCGGTGATGATCCATCGCGCCATCTGCGGCTCGATGGAGCGTTTCCTCGGCATCCTGATCGAGAACTTCGCCGGCCACATGCCGCTCTGGGTATCGCCGCTGCAGGTGGTGGTCGCAACGATCACCTCGGAAGCCGACGGCTACGGGCTTGAAGTGGCCGAGGCGCTGCGCGAGGCCGGTCTCAACGTCGAGACCGACTTCCGCAACGAGAAGATCAACTACAAGATCCGCGAGCATTCGGTCACCAAGGTTCCTGTCATCATCGTCTGCGGCAGGAAGGAGGCGGAGGAGCGCACGGTCAATATCCGCCACCTCGGCAGCCAGGACCAGGTTTCGATGGGGCTCGACGCCGCCGTCGAGAGCCTTGCCCTCGAAGCGACACCGCCTGACATTCGTCGCAAGGCCGAAGCAAAAAAAGCCAAGGCGGCCTGAAAGCGGCCGGGAACCGACAGCGCTGGGCTTCGGCGCTGTCGGAAGCTGATCTATCACCATAATATTATCGGAACGAGTCATCCCGAGACCGGGGTACGATTCAGAAAAATACTCTATGGCAATGATGGAATCCGCGCCTGAGCACCGCAGAGCTGCACGGTCGGGGCTTCTGGCCGCGATCCGTCTTCTCAGTGGCGCCGACGTCGGCTCGAGCCGAAACCGCTCACGGAAAAATCAATCGAGGCTGGTGTCGTCGCCGCCCTGCGGCACGAGCTGTTCGTAGGAGGGCAGCGGCTCCACCGGAGCCGGCTGGACGCCTGGCGGCGGTGGCGTGCCGACCGGTACCTGCTGCACCGTGCGGGCCGCGCTGACCGGCGGCTGCGGCTGCTGGTCCTTCATCAGAACCTCGACATCGGTGTTCCTGCCGGCGACGACGGTGAAATCGCGCTGGTAGATCTTGTCCTTGTTGCGGGCGACGGCGGAATATCCGCCTTCGGCGAGAACCATGGTCGGGAAGGCGCTGACACTTTCGCCGACACTGTCGCCGGCTGCCGTCAGGATCGACCATGCGGTATCGGCAATCGCCTCGCCGCCGGCATCGGAGACCAGCTTGAAAGTTATCTGCGCGGCACGATGCTGGATCGTCGCCTCGGTCAGCTTGCCGGCCTCGACCTGGATGTCGGCGCGGATCACGGCGTTGACGTTGCCATATTCGGAAACGATGTGATAGGTGCCAGCATTGAGACGGATGACGGTATTCGGCGAGACATCGGCCATGACAAGGCCGCGCTCGCCGTCGTCGCGCACGTCCGAGGAATATATCGAAAAGCTCAACTGGTCGGGGCGGATGCGGGCGTCGGTGCCGGAGATGGCATTGAGCAGCAGGCCGCCCGCATCGAGCACCATCACCTGTTTTTCGACCTCGCCTTCGGCGGGCACGGTCAGTTTCTTGGTGACGCCGGCGCGGCCGAAAGAGACGTTGACGAAATAATCGCCGGCAGCGAGCTGGAAGGCGGCGGGGCCGCCCTTGGCGCTGGCGATCAGCGGCAGCTTGCCGTCGGATCCGGCGATTGGGCTGAAGACATACCAGGAGAGGCCTTCCTCAATCGGCGTGCCGTCCGCCGTCAGCTTGGCTTCCATAGGGACGTCACGCAGCTTGACCCCTTCGGGCACCGTGCCGGGCGCGATGAAGGCATCGAGCTTCGGCATCTTCGGCGTCGATTCAAGCTGTTTGAATTCCTTGAAAGCATCCTGAGCGCCGGCGCCGAGGGGCATCAATACCATCAGGGCAATGGCAAGGCCGATGCGTGCAAAAGGCAAAATGCCAAACATCTGTTTCGTGAACCGATTGACTTCTGAAATCGCAAAGGTCACTTCAAGACCAACGCGATGGCAAATTCAAGACCCACCCTTTGCAGCAGCATAAAAATGAGAGCTTCTCCCGTATGAAATCCGATATCAAGCTGATCGACTACCTCGCCGTGCGCCGTTCCATCCCCGCTTTTCAGATGTGCGAACCAGGCCCCGAGAAGGCCGAGATCGAGGAGATCCTGCGTCTTGCCTCGCGTGTTCCCGATCACGGCAAGATCGCGCCCTGGCGCTTCATCGTCTATCGCGGAGAGCAGCGCGTGCGTCTCGGCGAGGAACTTCTGACGCTGGCACTTCAGACAAAGCCCGATCTCTCCGATGAGATGATCCAGGTCGAGCGCAGCCGTTTCACCCGTGCGCCCGTGGTCGTCGCCGTCGTCAGCAAGGCGGGGCCGCATATCAAGATCCCGGAATGGGAGCAGATGATGTCGGCAGGCGCGCTTTGCTTCAACGTCATCCTCGCCGCCAATGCCAACGGTTATGTCGCCAACTGGCTGACGGAGTGGTTCGCCTATGACGAGCGCGCCTATCCGCTGCTCGGCGTCGGGCCTGATGAAAAAGTAGCGGGCTTCATCCATATCGGCTCGACGACATTTCCGGCGATCGAGCGGCCGCGGCCGGAGCTTGCCGATACCGTGACCTGGGTCGGCGGAGACGACTGATGTTCTACACCACCGACAGCAACCGGCACGGGCTCGCGCATGACCCGTTCAAGGCGATCGTGTCGCCGCGCCCGATCGGCTGGATCGGCAGCAAGGGCAGGGATGGTTCGATCAATCTGGCGCCCTATTCCTTCTTCAATGCCGTTGCCGACCGGCCGAAGCTGGTGATGTTTTCTTCGGCCGGGCGCAAGCACAGCCAGCGCAACGCGGCCGAGACCGGCGTCTTCACCTGCAATTTCGTCAGCCGCGATCTCGCCGAGAAGATGAACCTCTCCTCGGCGGCGCTGCCTTATGGCGACAGCGAATTCGACTTCGCCGGCCTGACGGCGAAGCCGGCCGAACTGATCGACGCGCCCTATGTCGGCGAGGCCTTCGCGGTGCTCGAATGCAGGGTGACCGAGATCATCGAACCGAAGACGCTGTCGGGCGAACCATCCGAAAACGTCCTCGTCTTCGGCGAAGTGGTCGGCATCCGCATCGATGAGGCGATCGTCAGGGACGGCCGCCTCGACATGTCGATCGCCCGACCTTTGGCCCGCATGGGCTACATGGATTACAGCGAAGGCAGCGATGTTTTCGAGATGATCCGGCCGCAGACGCAGCAAGGCTGAGCCGAACCGGCAAGGCATCCAAAGGCTTAAGAAACATGGTGAACCAATCTTAAACCTTTTGCCGCTACGGTCGCAGCATTGAATGGAGCGCGAGGGAATCGCGTTCAAATGCTGGGGCGTCGCGTGATCGTAGAAGCTTTCCTTCGTTGGATCGAAACGGCCAAGACCGGTGACCGGGCGCGGGCAGCAAACGCCCTCGGGCGCGCCTATCTGCAGTCCGAAATGTCCACGGATGAGCGGGCGGCGGCCGAAATGGCGATGACCTTTCTACTCGACGATCCGTCGCCGCGCGTGCGGCTTGCGCTTGCCGAGGCGATCGCCTGGTCGCCCGATGCGCCGCGCAACCTTGTCCTTTCGCTTGCCGAAGACCAGCCCGAGGTCGCCTGCCACGCGGTGACCTGCTCGCCACTTTTGAGCGATGCCGATCTCGTCGACCTTGCCGCGCGCGGCAACGGCGCCACCCGCATGCTGATCGCCGCCAGAGCGCATGTGACACGCCCGGTCTCCGCCGCCCTTGCGGAGGTCGGCGACGAGGAAGAACTGCTCTGCCTGCTGGAGAATGACGGCGCGGTGATTTCCAGCCTATCGTTGAAACGCATCGCCGAACGGCTCGGCGACTGCTGCGATATTCGCAACCTGCTTCTCGACCGCAGCGATCTTCCCGCCGATGCCCGCCAATTGCTGACCCAGCATGTCAGCAATGCGCTGGTCGGCCTGCCGCTGGCGCAGGCGGCGATCGGTCTGCAGCGGCTTCAGCGCATCAGCCGCGAGGCGACCGAGGCTGCCATCGTTTCGATCGCCGGCGACATCGCCCCGCGCGAAATACCCGATCTCGTTCAGCATCTGCGCCTCAACGGCCGGCTGACGCCGTCCTTCCTGATGCATGCGCTTTGTGCCGGCAAGGTGGACTTCTTCGCCGGCGCGATCGTCGATCTGACCGCGTGCAGCGAGCGCCGCGTGCGTTCGATCCTGGCAACCGGGCGCATGCATGCCGTGCGCGCGCTCTATGAGTCCGCCGGCCTGCCGAGGGATATCAGCGTGATCTTCGTCGAGGCGACGATGCTGTGGCGCGATGCCGCCAGAAAAGCGCCGGGCAGCGTGCTCGGCAATGTCTGCGGCCGTCTTCTCGAAAAATTCCGCCATCACGACGCGCATGGTGCGATCGGCGAGTTGCTCGACATGGTGGAAAAGCTGCACGTTAACGAGCAGCGACAATCGGCCCGCGTCTATGCGGCACTTGCGGCGGCCTAGCGCATCGGCCCGAAAATCGGAATCGATTTTCGGAAAGCACGATGCGAGGATTGAAAGTGTTAGAGCGTCCTTTGTGCGTCCGAAAGCACGCACGGCGCCCTAATCGGCCAGCCGAGTCACCACCCATGAATAGCTGGCGGAGACGAAGTGCACGGGCTTGGTCAGTGTGTCCTTAACGCTTCTGCCCGAGGGCAGGTGGGCGCGGACCTGCCCGGCGATGCCTTCAGCAAAACCGGCGATCCTTCCTGTGGGTTCGTCGGGCGCGGCCACAACGACCTCGGGCGCAGCGGCAGGCACTGGCGCCGCTTTCGGTGGCTCGGCGGCTGCGATCGTTTTCGGCGCCTCGCACACCGCGATCACCGAGGGATAGTTGACGTTCACATAAGTCTTCAGCCTTCGTTCGGCTTCGGCATCGCAGGCGGCAACAGTTCCCCAGCGTTTATCGACGGTCGCGACATAATTGCACTGGCTGATGGAATCGTCGCAGCCGAGAATGGTCATCGCGATCAGCACCGCTTGCATATTCTGCTTCCTTGATTATTGAGCACTTCATCGTCTTAGAGGGCGCAATTCCAACCGAATGAAGGCAAGGGCATTAAGTCTTCGTCATATCGGGGAAAATTGTGCCCCGCGCCAGCAGAGGGAGCAGCATGTCCATCACCATTGCCCTGGAGCCGCCGCGTCAGGAGGGCGTCATCCGGCTTCTCGATCTTTCCGATGCCTATGCGCAATCGCTCTATCCTGCGGAGAGTAACCATCTGGTCGACCTTTCCATGCTGGAGAAACCTTCGGTGAGCTTCCTGGTCGCGCGCAATGGCGATGCGATCGTGGGCTGCTGCGCGCTGGTAGAGGCCGGGGACGGCACGGCGGAGATCAAGCGCATGTTCGTCGATCCCGAGGCGAGGGGCCTGAGGATCGCCAGCAGTCTGATGAATGCGCTCGAAGCGATCGCCGGAGAAAAGGGTCTGACGGCGATCCGGCTCGAAACCGGCATCTACCAGCCCGAGGCGATCGCTCTCTACCGCAAATATGGATATCGGGACGTCGAGCCTTTCGGCAGCTATCTGGCGGACCCGCTCAGCCTGTTCATGGAAAAGCGGCTGGGGTAGCCGGTCTCTTCAGGGCATGTTCAGCCTTCGGCGACGCGCGGCATGGTTTTCGGCGAGCCGGGGACCGGCGGCGGGGCCTGTTCGTCGATGATGATCTGCGGTCCGGTTTCGCTCTTGTCGGCGTTGCGGGCCTCGTGGATCCATTCGCGCCAAATGGCAACGATCAGCGCCATCAGCACCGGGCCGATGAAGAGGCCGAGGAAACCCATCGTCTTGACGCCGCCGACGAGGCCGAAGAAGGTCGGCAGGAAGGGCAGCTTGATCGGACCGCCAACGAGTTTCGGCCGCAGCGTCTTGTCGACGATGAAGAGTTCGACAGTCCCCCAGACGAAGAGACTGATGCCGGCGACATGCGAGCCGCTCGCCAGCAGATAGACGGAGACCAGCGTGAAGGAGAGCGGCGCACCGCCAGGTATCAGCGCCATCACGCCGGTCAGCACACCGAGCGTCACCGGCGACGGCACGCCGGCAATCCAGTAGGCAAGGCCGAGCACGATGCCTTCGCCGATCGCGATCAGCGTCATGCCCATGACGGTGGAGCTGATCGTCGCCGGCACGACGCGGGAAATGCGCTCCCAGCGGTTGGGCAGGATGCGCTCGCCCAGCATGTCGATCTGCTTGGAGAAGGAGAAACCGTCGCGATAGACGAAGAACAGCGCGATCAGCATGAAGAGCAGCGTCAGCAGCAGGTGGAAGGCGCCGCCGCCTGCCGCCAGCACGGCGCGGTATATGTTGCCGATATTGGCGCCGCTGACCGCCTGGATAACGTCGCCGAGTGCGCCGGGACTGCCGATATATTTTGTCCAGACTTCATCGAGATAGGCGCCGGCCCAAGGCAGCGCGACGATCCAGTCGGGTGTCGGGGCGCCGGCGCGGTTGGCGTGGATTGCCCAAGCGACCCAGGTGCGCACTTCGCCCGTCGTATAGGTGACCGCAAGCCCGATCGGGATGACCAGGAAGGTGATGATCAGGATGATGGCGATGGTCGCGGCGATCGTCGTATTGCCGCCGACGCGGGCAAGAAGCTTGCGGTAGAGCGGCCAGCTGGCAAAGCCGATGACGAGGGCTGCGAGCACCGGCACGAGGAAGCCGTAGAAGAAATAGACGCCGGCAGCGACGACCAGGACCAGCAGCCAGCGCGCCGCCGAAATGGAGGGAATCAGCGGCGTACGCGTCTGTGCCGACGATCCGAGCCATCGCGGTTCATGATTGCTTTTCTGACGGTCGAACACACCCACGCGCGCCTCTTCTTTTTCTTGTACTCTGGTTATGGGCCATGATCCCGACGGTTTCAAGGTCGGCACCGTGAAAGCGTATACAAAGCGTGCCTATTCGACCCTCAGATCCGGACGTCTTACTGCTGTGGGCGGCTGAGGATCTTGAAGGCATAGAATTGTGTCTTCTGGCTGGTCGAGAAATTATTGTCGGAGCCGAGAATGAGGACCTCGGCGCCATCCTTGGCCCTGCCGAGCGACATGGCCTCGATATTGTCGGGAACGAGGCCGATCGCTCTCAAATCGAGCACCTGGCTTTTGCGGACGGGGACGACGCGCTGGTCGTTTTGGGCGAGGGACGCGATGGTGGATACATCGGTGGCCTCAGTCAAATCCATCATCATGATCTTGATGTTGTTGCCGAAGCCCTGGGCATAGCTGCGTTCGACGGCGAGCAGGCGGTGATCGTCGAGGGCAAGAATCTCGGACATGCCGTTGTCATTGCCGCCGTCGGGCTTGGTGGCGGCCTGCGGAATCGGCGAGACGGGATAGACGTACTCAGCCTTCGGCTTTCCGGTGGCGCCGTCGTAGCGGACGATGCGCGACAGGCTGCCTGACGTCAGCGAGGATTTCGGACCATCCTGGTAGAGGGCGGCTTCGACACCGACGAAAACATCGCCGGAGGGTGCGACCGCGAGATCCTCGAAGGCGAGGTTGTCGCGGATGCCAGTCGACTTGTCCGCGGTCGGCGCGAAACCCTCCGGCAGCTTGAATTCGCGGACGAAGGAACCGTCCGGCGACGCGACGCGGACGAAGGGTGCCAGCAGCGCCTTGCCGTCGCCTTCGCTGCCCCAATAGATGCCGTCCTTGCCGAGGCGGATCGATTCCGGATCGACGGTCCGGGCAGCAAAGGGCTCGCCGTTCTTGTCCTTCAGGGTCACCTGCTTGACGATCGAAACGCCCTTGAGGCCCGACGCGTCGAGATCGACGTCGAGTTCATAGAAACGGGCAGGGCCTCTTTCCGAGCGGTCGTCGCTGATGGCGAGATAGTGGCCGGTGGCGGCATCGAAATCGAGGCCGGAAATACCGCCGAATTCGATGCCGTTTTCCATGTGGCCGGTGGGGATGACGAATTCACCGAGATAAGAGAGCGAGATGCCGGCGGCGCAATCGCCGAAGGGGCAGGCGGTCTCGAAGATGGCGCCGATATCGGTGGCTCCAATATCTGTGGTGCTGGCGGTGACTGTGCTGGACAGGAGAACGAAAGCGGCAGCCGCGAGAAAACGCTTGGTCATGACAAATATCCGGCAAGGGTTGAAAACGGTTCGACCGGCGCAAATGCTGCTCCCTTGGGAGGCACGCCGACCGCTTCATGCGCCGGTTGTTTGACGGAGTTGTTACGGTTCTTCGTCAGTTCCGTGAAATCGATCGTGAATGCTAAAATGCGGCGCGCCGAACCCGTGTCTATCCGACCGATCGGCGCGCTCGATGGTATATTCTAGATATCGAGGTTTTCGGCGAAGGCTGCGCGATCCTGGATGAAGCGGAAGCGGGCTTCCGGTTTGGTGCCCATCAGGTCGTCGACGGCGGCGCGGGTGCCTTCGAAATCCACCTCGTCGATCAGCACCTTGAGCAGGGTGCGCTTGGACGGATCCATCGTGGTTTCCTTGAGCTGGGCGGGCATCATTTCGCCGAGACCTTTGAAGCGGCTGATCTCGACCTTGGCCTTACCCTTGAACTCCGTCTGCATCAGCTCGGCGCGATGATTGTCGTCGCGGGCATAGGCGGATTTCGCCCCTTGGGTGATTTTGTAAAGCGGCGGCACGGCGAGGAAGAGGTGGCCGCCGCGCACCAGCTCCGGCATTTCCTGATAGAAGAAGGTGATGAGCAGCGAGGCGATGTGGGCGCCGTCGACGTCGGCATCGGTCATGACGATGATGCGTTCGTAGCGCAGGTCTTCGTCGCGGTATTTCGAGCGGGTGCCGCAGCCGAGAGCCTGGACGAGATCGGCGAGCTGCTGGTTGGCGCCGAGTTTCTCGCGGCCGGCGCTGGCAACGTTCAGGATCTTGCCGCGCAGCGGCAGAATTGCCTGGTTAGCGCGGTTGCGCGCCTGCTTGGCCGAACCGCCTGCCGAATCGCCCTCGACGATGAAGAGTTCGGCGCCTTCAGCGGTGTTCTGCGAGCAATCGGCGAGCTTGCCGGGCAGGCGCAATTTGCGCACCGCGCTCTTGCGGTTGACTTCCTTTTCCTTGCGGCGGCGCAGACGCTCCTCGGCGCGCTCGATCACCCAGTCGAGCAGCTTGGCCGACTCGTTCGGGTTGTCGGCAAGGTAATGGTCGAAGGGATCGCGCAGCGCGTTCTCGACGATGCGCTGCGCCTCGACGGTCGCAAGCCTGTCCTTGGTCTGGCCGACGAATTCCGGCTCGCGGATGAAGACCGACAGCATGCCGACGGCCGAGATCATCACGTCGTCGGTGGTGATCTGCGCGGCGCGCTTGTTCTGCGTCAGCTCGGCATAGGCCTTCAGGCCCTTGGTCAGCGCGATGCGAAGGCCGGCCTCATGCGTACCGCCTTCGGGCGTGGGGATGGTATTGCAATAGGAATGCACCTGCGGATCGCCGCCATACCAGGTGATCGCCCATTCCATCGAGCCGTGGCCGCTGGTCTTCTCGGTCTTGCCGGCAAAGATCTCGCGGGTGACGGTGAACTCCTTGCCCATCGTCGCCTGGAGATAGTCCTTGAGGCCGCCGGGGAAGTGGAAGACGGCCTTGTCAGGGACCTCGGAACCTTCTGGCAGCACGCCCGCCTCGCAGCTCCAGCGGATTTCGACGCCGCCGAACAGATAGGCCTTGGAGCGCGCCATGCGAAAGACGCGGGCGGCATCGAACTTCATGTGATCCCCAAAGATCTGGGGGTCCGGATGGAAGCGCACGCGGGTGCCGCGGCGATTGTGGACGTCGCCAAGCTCTTCGAGACCGCCCTGCGGCAGGCCGCGGGAGAAGCGCTGGCGGTAGAGTTTGCGGTTTCGCGCCACCTCGACCTCGAGGTCGTCGGAGAGCGCGTTGACGACCGAAACGCCGACGCCGTGCAGGCCGCCCGAGGTCTCGTAAGCCTTGCCGTCGAATTTGCCGCCGGCATGCAGCTTGGTCATGATGACTTCGAGCGTCGACTTGCCCGGCACTTGCGGATGGTTCTCGACCGGGATGCCGCGGCCGTTGTCGGAGACGGTGAGATAACCCTCGAGGTCGAGATAGACCTCGATGAAATTGGCGTGCCCGGCGACCGCCTCGTCCATCGCATTGTCGATGACTTCGGCAAACAGGTGGTGCAGCGCCTTTTCATCGGTGCCGCCGATATACATGCCCGGGCGCATGCGCACCGGCTCAAGGCCTTCGAGGACGCGGATCGACGAGGCGCCGTAATCATCGGAGTTCGAGGCGGCGGGCGCCGGGCGTGCGGAGGCTCCGGCAGCAGAGGGTGCTGCCGCTGCGGCGGGCGCAGCCGTCACCGGCGGCCGTTCGGCGGGCGCCGCAGGCTTCTTCGCCTCCTCGCGTTTTTCAGAGAGGGGCATTCCGGAAAAAAGGTCGTTGCTATCGTCCATGGAGCCGTTCAGATCTTCATCCTGTCTTAGGTCTGGCTTGGGCGGGCATCCGCCGCCGACCCAAAATCACCGCATTTCATGCCACGTTTGCGAATCAGGCAGATTTTGCCAGAAAGCACACCTATACGCGACACCGCCGGACTTGGCGGCCTTTTCCTGCGTTGCCGGGCGCAGAATGGCAAGCGGCGGCCGGCTTCAGGAACCATCCGAATGCGAATGTCCACAAGTCATTGCACCATCATCACCGCAATTGCGGCGTTTTTCTTGTCCGCGGCCATCCTGTCCGCTGTTGGTCCGGCAGAGGCGGCCAACGCTTTGCCGCCTTTCAAGGACGATCTGTTTTCCAAGCAGAGCGTGCTGCAGACAGGCGACGGCGGCGCCTTCGAGGTCATCGACTATGACGAGATGCGTGACATCAACGGCCGCGACCAGATCCCGCAAAAGCGGGTGCAGCAGAAATATGTGGCACTCGGCATCCGCAAGGCGCAAGCGGACGAGACGCTGTCTCTCGACGGCATCAAGCTCGATGTCACCAGGGTGGGACCGGCCGGAAATGCCGCTTTCACGGTGATTTTCATCCATGGGCGCGATGGCGACCGGCGGCTCGGGGCCAACGACTACAGCTTCGGCGGCAATTTCAATCGCCTCAAGAACCTCGTCGCCGGCAATGGCGGCGTTTATTATTCGCCGACGGTCAGGAACTTCGACAGCAGCGGCGTTGCGGCGATCAGCGGCCTCATCCGCTATGCCAGCGCGCAATCGCCCGGCCGGCCGGTCATCCTTTCCTGCGCCTCGATGGGCAGCCAAGTTTGCTGGGGCGTTGCGCGCGACAGCGACAGCGTCAAGCGTCTGAAGGGCATGCTTGTTATGAGCGGGGTCAGCGATCCCGATTTCACCAGAAGCGCCTTCTACAAGGCGAAGCTGCCGCTGTGGTTCGCCCATGGCAGCCGCGACCCGGTCTATGCCGCCGCTAACCAGCAGGCGCTGTTCGAAAGCCTGCACAATGCAAAGTATCCGGCGCGTTTCACGCTGTTTCAGACCGGCAATCACGGGACGCCGATCCGGATGATCGACTGGCGTAAGGTGTTGAACTGGATTCTGGCTGCTTAGCGGACGATTTTCGGCAGAAATATGCGCGAGATCGCAGAGATTCCCCTTACGTCAAGGGCATGATGCTTTTCTTTGCTGCAAGCTTTTGATATTGCCCAAGGCATAAGCAGATTGTGGAAGGCCAGCATGACACCTGATGTACGCCCGCTTGTGGCGGGAAACTGGAAAATGAATGGCATGCGTGCCTCGCTGGATCAGATCAAGACGATCGCCGAGGGTGTTCGCCCGCCGCTGGCCGACAAGGTCGAAGCGCTGATCTGCCCGCCGGCGACGCTGCTCTATGTGGCGACGGCGCTGTGCACCGACAGCCCGCTGGCGATCGGCGCTCAGGACTGCCATCAGAACCCATCCGGTGCGCATACCGGCGACATCTCGGCCGAGATGATTGCCGATTGTTTCGGCACCTATGTCATCGTCGGCCATTCCGAGCGGCGCACCGACCATGCCGAAACGGATCATTTGGTGCGCGTCAAGGCGGAGGCCGCCTTCGCCGCAGGGCTGACGGCGATCATCTGCATCGGCGAGACCGCGGATGAGCGCCGGACAGGCCAGGCGCTCGACGTCATCAAGCGCCAGCTTTCCGCCTCGGTTCCGGACGGCGCCACCGCCGAGAGCACCGTCATCGCCTACGAGCCGATCTGGGCGATCGGCACCGGCGTGACGCCGACATCAGGTGATGTCGAAAAGGCGCATGCCTTCATGCGGGCAGAGCTTGTGGCCCGCTTCGGCGACGAAGGCCGCAAGATGCGTCTTCTCTATGGCGGCTCGGTCAAGCCGGGCAATGCCCATGAGCTGATGGGCATTGCCAATGTCGACGGCGCGCTGATCGGCGGAGCGAGCTTGAAAGCGGCCGACTTCCTCGCCATCTACCGGGCCTATGAGGCGCTGCTCGCCTGAGGCATTTTTTATTCCTGGGTTTATTCCCGAGTTTATTCCTGGCTGAAGGGCTTGGAATAGATGAAAGCCTCATGTAAAGAGCCGCCAGAATTCTTAACTTTGTCCGTCTCCAGGCGGGCAGGACTGGACCCATGCAGACCGTATTGATTGTCATCCATCTCATGATCGTGCTCGCCCTTGTCGGCGTCGTGCTCATCCAGCGCTCGGAAGGCGGCGGCCTCGGCATCGGCGGCGGTTCCGGCTTCATGTCGGCCCGCGGCACGGCCAATGCGCTAACGCGCACGACCGCGATCCTTGCGACCCTGTTTTTCCTGACCTCGCTCGGCCTCGGCATCCTGACGCGTTACGAGGGCCGTCCGAGCGACATCCTCGACCGCATTCCGGCAACCGGCGGCCAGGGCAACGGTATTCTCGATTCGCTCGGCGGCGCGCAGGCTCCGGCAACCCCGCCGGCCGGCAACGGCGTTCCGAGCAGCGGCGCGGCAGCACCCGCACCGCAGGCGCCAGCAACTGGGGCGCCGGCAACTGGCACTCAGGCTCCGGCGGCCACCGCTCCGGCAACGACTGCCCCGGCAACGCCCGCAGCTCCGGCCGCGCCGGCACCGGCTCAGCCCTCCGGCGTCCCGACGGGACAGTAAGCCGGTCTTCGACATAAACCGCCGGCAGGCCCTCGGGTCTGCCGGTTTTCTTTTGTTCAGATTCCTGCGCCACGCATCGAAAGTTCTGGAAAAGAATTTTTGGGCTGGTGGAATCGTTTTTGAAAAGGTATCCGGTGAATCCCATGGCGCGATACGTATTCATCACTGGCGGCGTGGTTTCCTCTCTCGGAAAAGGAATTGCGGCCGCGGCTCTCGGAGCGTTGCTGCAGGCCCGTGGATATCGGGTTCGGCTTCGCAAGCTCGACCCCTATCTGAACGTGGATCCGGGCACGATGAGCCCGACCCAGCACGGCGAGGTCTTCGTCACCGACGACGGCGCGGAAACCGATCTCGATCTCGGTCACTACGAGCGCTTCACGGGGCGTTCGGCGACCAAGACCGACAACATCACCACCGGCCGCATCTACAAGAACATCATCGACAAGGAACGGCGCGGCGACTATCTCGGCGCGACGGTGCAGGTCATCCCGCACGTCACCAACGAGATCAAGGATTTCGTCATCGAGGGCAATGACGACTACGACTTCGTCATCTGCGAGATCGGCGGCACGGTCGGCGACATCGAAGCGATGCCGTTCATGGAGGCGATCCGCCAGCTCGGCAACGACCTGCCGCGCGGCACCGCCGTCTATGTGCACCTGACGCTGATGCCCTATATCCCGGCGGCCGGCGAGCTTAAGACCAAGCCGACGCAACATTCGGTGAAGGAACTGCAGGCACTCGGCATTCATCCCGATATCCTGCTGGTGCGGGCCGACCGCGAAATTCCGGAGGCCGAACGCCGCAAGCTCTCGTTGTTCTGCAACGTTCGCCCGTCCGCCGTCATCCAGGCGCTCGACGTCGCCAACATCTACGATGTACCGATAGCCTACCACAAGGAAGGCCTCGACGACGAGGTGCTCGCGGCCTTTGGTATCGAGCCGGCGCCGAAGCCGCGGCTCGATCCGTGGGAAGAGGTCTGCAACCGTATCCGCACGCCGGAGGGCGAGGTGACAATCGCGATCGTCGGCAAATATACCGGCCTCAAGGATGCCTATAAGTCGCTGATCGAGGCGCTGCATCACGGCGGCATCGCCAATCGCGTCAAGGTCAATCTTGAATGGATCGAGTCCGAGGTCTTCGAAAAGGAAGATCCGGCGCCCTATCTCGAAAAGGTGCACGGCATCCTCGTGCCCGGCGGCTTCGGTGAACGCGGTTCGGAAGGCAAGATCCACGCTGCCCGCTTTGCCCGCGAGCGCAAGGTGCCGTATTTCGGCATCTGCTTCGGCATGCAGATGGCGGTCATCGAGGCGGCGCGCAATCTCGCCGACGTGTCCGGTGCCTCCTCGACCGAATTCGGTCCGACGAAAGAGCCGGTGGTCGGCCTGATGACCGAATGGGTCAAGGGCAACGAGTTGCAGAAGCGCACGGCAGCCGGAGATCTCGGGGGCACGATGCGCCTCGGCGCCTACAAGGCGGCGCTGAAGAAGGGCACGAAGATCTCGGATATCTACGGTTCCACCGATATTTCCGAGCGTCACCGCCACCGCTACGAGGTCAATATCGACTACAAGGACCGGCTCGAGAACTGCGGCCTCGTCTTCTCCGGCATGTCGCCTGATGGTGTGCTGCCGGAGACGATCGAATATCCCGATCATCCCTGGTTCATCGGAGTGCAGTACCACCCGGAACTGAAAAGCCGGCCGCTCGACCCGCATCCGCTGTTTGCCAGCTTCATCGAAGCGGCGACGGAACAGAGCCGTCTCGTCTGACGACTGACAGCCCCAGATCGCGTTGTTTCAGGCGCGATCTGGATAACATCCGTGCCTGCGCTAACTTGCCGGCATGACCCCTTCACGCAGCACCACCGTCTCACGCTTCATCGCCGCACCGCGCGAGCGCATCTACCGCGCCTTCCTCGATGCAGACGCGGTCGCCACCTGGCTTCCGCCTGATACGATGAAGGGTATTGTCCATGCCTTCGAGGGCAGGGAAGGCGGTGCCTTCAGCATGTCGCTCGTCTATCCCGACGACGAGACATCGCAGCCGGGCAAGACCTCCGACAAGACAGACAGGTTTGAAGGCCGCTTTGCCAAGCTCGTGCCGGATGAACGAATCGTCTGGGCAACGGTCTTCGATTCCGAGGACGAGGGCTTTTCCGGCGAGATGACCGTCAGCACGATGTTGTCGCCTGCGGATGGAGGCACCGATGTGACGATGGTCTGTGACAATATTCCGCCCGGGATCCGCCTCGAAGACAATGAGGAAGGATGCCGCTCGACGCTCGGCAAGCTGGCCGCTTTCGTCGGCGGTTGAGGATCGGCGGCAGGACATGCTGCCGCCGAATTCAACCTTCACGCGGCCGCCGGCAACGGCCCGATATAGACCGAGCGTGGCCGGATCAGCCGGCCGTCGAGCGCCTGTTCGCGCGCATGGGCCAGCCATCCGACGGTGCGGCCGATCGCGAAGACGCCGGTAAAGGCCTCGCGGGGAAAGCCGAGCGCTTCGAGCAACAGCGCGGTATAAAATTCGACATTGACGTCGAGCGGCCGGTTCGGCTTGCGTGCCTTCAGGATCGCCAATGCAGCGACCTCCACGGCTTCCGCCAGAGCGCCGCGGGCGCCGTTCACCTGGCCGATTGATATCAGCGGCTTCAGCGCTCCCTTCAGCGCATCGGCGCGCGGATCGCGGACGCGATAGATGCGGTGGCCGAAGCCCATCAGCCTTTCGCCGCGGTCGAGCGCTTCGCCGAGCCACGAGTAAGCATTCTCCGCCGTTCCGATCGCATCCAGCATGTCGAGCACGGGACCGGGCGCGCCGCCATGCAGCGGCCCTTTCAGCGCGCTCACCGCCGCGAGTACGGAGGAGGTGAGGCCGGCCTGCGTCGAGGCGATGACGCGCGATGCGAAGGTCGAGGCATTGAGGCCATGGTCTGATATCGTCACGAGATAGGTGTCGAGTGCCGCTGTCTGCTCCCAGGTCGGCAATTTTCCGGTCAGCATGCGCAGGATATCGGCCGCCTGCGGCAGCGAGGCGTCCGGCGCGATCGGCCTTTTGCCGCGTTGCTTGCGAAGGATCGCCGGCAGGAAGACGGCGGGCGCCGCCAGAAGGCTGAGAGCGGTATCGAAATCCTCGCCGTCGGGCAGGCGGGCGATCAACGCCCGCATCGCATCAACAGGAGGCAAAGCGAGCAGGGCGGCATCGGCGGCCTTGATATGGCCGAAAATCCTCGTTCGCGCCTGCGCCAACCAGTCGCGCAATTCCGCTTCGTCGAAGCTTTTTTCCATCAGCCCATCGAGCAATAGGGCGGCGACGCCTTCATAGGTGCCGTTTGCAACCAGGTGATCCAGCGATACGCCGCGGATGATCAGTCGCCCCGCTTCGCCATCGACATCCGAAAGCTGTGTTTCGGCAGCAATGACATCTTCCAAGCCGTTTTTCATGTTGTTTCTCCTTTACGGCCCGGATGATCCGACCTAGTCTCATTGACGTCAATCTTGATGCAATTGATCAACATGAGGTTCCGATGTCGTGGCTGACTGCCGAGGAGGCGCTGCAGGCACTGAAGACCAAGCCGCAGACGCTTTACGCCAATGTCAGCCGCGGGCGCATCCGCGCCAAGGCGGATCCCGCCGACCCGCGCCGCAGCCTCTACCAGGCCGCCGACGTACAGCGGCTTGCCGAACGCCATGCCGGCCGCCGCAAGACCGAAGCTGTCGCCGCCGAGGCGATCCGCTGGGGCGATCCTGTTCTGTCCTCGGCAATTTCCACCATCATCGGCGGACGGCTTTTCTATCGCGGAAAAGATACGGCCGGTTTCGCTGAAGTCGGGACGCTGGAGCAGACGGCGGCGCTGCTCTGGAACGGTGCGGAGCCACTCTCCCCCGGCAGCGAGACCAGGCATGCCTCTCCGTCGCTTCAGGCGGCGTTCCTGGCGCTGGCAGGGCGAGTGCCATCGGATCTGCCGTCGCTCGGCCGCTCGCAGGCAGCACTTCGGCGTGAAGCAAGCCGGGTTCTCTACACGGTCGCCGATGCGCTGGCGCCTGGGCCTTCCGACCGGCCGCTGCATCTCAGGCTTGCGGCAAGCTGGCAGCGGCCGGAGGCTGCCGATTGCCTGCGCCGCGCGCTGGTGTTGCTTGCCGATCACGAACTCAACGCATCCGCCTTCGCGGCGCGGGTCACGGCATCGGCGGGTGCAGCACTTTCAGCCACCGTGCTGTCTGGTCTGGCGACGCTGACAGGGCCGCTGCACGGCGGCGCCTGGCAGGGCGTCGACGCTTTGATCGAGAACGCCTCCACTCTTGGGGCGGCACAGGCGATTCGCCGCACGCTTGCCCAGGGCAATCGCCTGTCAGCCTTCGGTCATCCGCTCTATCCCGATGGCGATATCAGGGCCATAGCGCTGCTTTCGCACTTCCCCCTTCCGCCGCAGTTTGACGAGGTTCGGCGAGTGGGCGAGGAGATGGTCGGCGAGAAGGTCAACGTCGATTTCGTGCTTGCGGCAATGGCCGCCGCTTTCGACCTCCCGAGGGAGGCGCCGATCATCCTGTTCTCGCTCGCCCGTTCAGTCGGTTGGCTTGCGCATGCGATGGAACAGATCGACAGCGGCGAATTGATCCGGCCGCGGGCGCGTTATACCGGACCGACGCCTGAAACGGATAGTAGAGCGTAAGAATTCCCCCGACGATTGCGCCGATCTGCTTTTTTTTGCCTAGGGAAATATTTGAATTCGGCTATCATGCCTTAAATCAAAGAAGACAGTTGGGAAGAAGACGGTTGGCGGGCGCTTTCGAAGAGACCTGTCTGCACGGTCAAGGGGACTTTCCATGAATACGATGCTTCGCAACCTTTTTGCCGCCGCACTCGCTGCCGGCCTTATTCCGCATGGGGCGGCCTTTGCGCAGTCTGCCGGCTGCACGGTATCGCGTGATGCCGACGCCCGCCAGGTGCTCAGTTGTCCCGGCGGCGTCACGGTGACAGCGGAAGCCGGCGCGGCATACAGCCTTGTCGACCGCAACCGTGACGGCAGTCCCGATTCGGCATCGCTGCGCCGCAAGGCCATTCTTGTCGATGTCGATAACACCCAGCACGCTGGTGGTTTCCAGGTCGTGACGCCGCAGGCGATCGCGGCCGTGCGCGGCACCCAATGGGCTGTCGATGTCGCAGGCGGCCAGACCTCGGTGCTGGTCGTCAGAGGCAGCGTCGCGGTTCGCCGGCCGGCCGGCGAGCCGGTGGTGTTGTCGCCGGGCGAGGGCGTCGACGTTACCGCCGGAACAGAACCCCTCGTCGTGCGTCGCTGGCCGGCGCCGCGCGCCGCTGCCCTTCTTGCCCGTCTCGGCCAATAAGTCCCATGAACCATCGCCTGCTGACTGTGATCGCGCTGCTGCTCGCCGGTCTTTGGGGAGTTGCGCTCGGCTATACCAATCTCCATGCCGGAAGCGGCCTTCTCGACCGGATGGAGGCCTCGCTTGCCGATATCCGAAGCGCCATCGTCGGGGCGAAGACACCGCCTCCCGTCGTCTCGATCGTCGCGATCGACGACCGTACCGCTAGGGCACACGGCTATCCGCTCGATCGGGCGACACTTGCGCGCCTCGCCAACGCGATCACCGCGTTGAAGCCGAAGGCCCTGGCGATCGACATTCTGCTGGTCGATCCAGGGCCGGAGGCGGGTGATGCGGCGCTGACATCAGCCCTTCGCCAGGGGCCAAGCGTGATAGCGGCCGCGGCCACCTTTGCGCAAAGCAGCCAGCGGGTCACCGATGCGGCCGAGGATACGTTTGCCGCCATCCCGGAGGCAAACCAGCTGCTGTTGCCACTCCCCCGCTTTGCCGAGGCCGCCGCAGTCGGCATCGTCAATGTTGCAACCGACCAGACCGGCACGCCGCGCTTCATTCCGCTGATCTCACGTGCCGCAGACCGGCTGGATCCGGCTTTTCCGTTGCGTGCCGCGTCGGTGGCGCTCGGCGTCGATCCTACGATCGAACGCGACGCCATCATGCTCGGAAAGTTGCGTATTCCCACAGATATCGGCCAGCGTCTGCCGGTGACCTTCTATGGCCGGCACGGCAGCATCGCCACCTTCAGCGCCGCCGATGCGCTGGATGGCAAGCTTTCGGCGGATGCGGTGGCGGGCCGCATCGTCGTCATCGGTTCGACTGTCACCGGCGGCGGCGATGTCTTCCCGACGCCGTTCGATCCCGTCATGCCCGGCGTCGAGGTGATGTCGACGGCGATCACCCATCTTGTTACCGGCGACGGCATGGTGCGCGACCGCAGGATGCGGCTGATCGATGCTGCCACCGCCATCGGACTGCCGATCGTGCTCGTGTCGCTGGTCGCCTGGCGAAGGAGTGCGGCAGGCTATGTCATCATCGTGCTGACGCTGATCGTCTGGGCGATGCTCAATCTGTCGGCCTTCGCAAATGGCTACTGGCTGAGTGCGGCGCTGCCGATCGCCGCGGCGCTGCCGCCGGCGTTGGTTTATGGCGCGGCCGAACTCTGGCTCGACCGCGGCCGCGCCCGCCATTATGCCGAGCAAAGCGCGCGCCTGCAGCGCATCGAGGCGCCCGGGCTCGGCGAGTGGCTGGCGCGCGATCCGAATTTCCTCGCCGCGCCAGTGCGCCAGAATGCCGCCGTCATCTTCATCGATCTCTCGGGCTTCACCGGCCTCAGCGAAAATGTCGGGCCGGTGGCGGTGAGCGAAATGCTGAGCGGCTTCTTCGAATTGGTCGACGAGGAGGCGCGCGCCCATGGCGGCGCCATCACCAGCTTCATGGGCGACGGGGCGATGATCCTGTTCGGCCTGCCGGAGCCCGCCGATGACGACGCCGCACGCGCCGCTGCCTGTGCTGTCAGCCTGTGCGAGCGCACAAGGGCCTGGCTTCAAGCGCATGCGGGCTTCGCCCAGAAGAAGATCGGCTTCAAGGTCGGCGCCCATTGCGGCCCGATCGTCGCCTCGCGATTGGGCACCGGCGACCGGCAGCAGATCACGGCGGCGGGCGACACCATCAATGTCGGCAGCCGGCTGATGGAGGTCGCCGCCCGCCATGGCGTCGAACTGGCGCTGAGCGCCGAAATCGTCCGCGCCGCCGGTCCCGATAGCGTGCTCACGCAGTCCGGCCGGATGGAGGGACCGTTGGAAACGGCGCTGCGCGGCCGGGCAAGCCGCATCGACGCCTGGCTGTGGCGCAGCCGCACGCTTTGACAATCGCAGCGGGAGCGGCTAGGAACGGCGCAAATACCCCGCCGGCTGGCTCCGGCCATGGCGCAGCAACGCGCCTGACAGCTCCGAAAGATCGAACTCATGACAGAATTTAACGGCGTCGTTCCGGCGATCGCCAAGGCGTTGCAGAAGCGCGGTTACGCCGAACTCACCCCGGTGCAGAAGGCGATGCTCGATCCAGCGCTCGCCGCTTCCGACGCGCTGGTCTCGGCCCAGACCGGCTCCGGCAAGACCGTCGCCTTCGGCCTGGCGCTGGCGCCGACGCTGCTTGAGGGCAGGGAGCGCTTCGGCAATGCCGGCGCGCCGCTCGCCCTCGTCATCGCCCCGACGCGCGAGCTTGCCCTGCAGGTGAAGCGCGAACTCGAATGGCTCTTTGAGATGACCGGCGCGGTGATCGCCAGCTGCGTCGGCGGCATGGACATCCGCAGCGAGCGCCGCACGCTCGAACGCGGCGCCCATATCGTCGTCGGCACGCCCGGCCGGCTTTGCGACCATATCCGCCGCAGGGCGCTCGACATGTCGGAACTGAAGGCTGCCGTGCTCGACGAGGCCGACGAGATGCTCGATCTCGGCTTCCGCGAAGACCTGGAATTCATTCTCGATGCGGCGCCGGACGAACGCCGGACGCTGATGTTTTCGGCAACGGTGCCGGCTGCGATCGCCAAGCTTGCCAAGAGCTACCAGCGCGATGCCGTGCGCATCAGCACCGCGGCCGAGGAAAAGCAGCATATCGACATCGAATATCGCGCGCTGATGGTTGCCCCGAGCGACCGCGAGAACGCGATCATCAACGTGCTGCGCTATTACGAGGCGACCAATGCCATCGTGTTCTGCTCGACGCGCGCCGCCGTCAACCATCTGACCGCACGCTTCAACAACCGCAATTTCGCCGTCGTGGCGCTTTCCGGCGAGCTGACGCAGAACGAGCGCACCCACGCGCTGCAGGCGATGCGCGACGGGCGCGCCCGCGTCTGCATCGCGACCGACGTTGCCGCCCGCGGCATCGACCTGCCGGGGCTCGATCTCGTCATCCATGCCGACCTGCCGACCAATCCGGACACGCTGCTGCACCGCAGCGGCCGCACCGGCCGGGCCGGACGCAAGGGCATCAGCGCCATGATCGTGCCGCTGAATGCACGGCGCAAGGCAGAGCGCCTGCTCGAGAATGCCGGTATTTCGGCTGCCTGGGCGCGGCCGCCCTCGGCCGAGGAAGTGAGCGAGCGTGACGACGAGCGGCTGCTCGCCGATCCGATCTTCAACGAAACGCCGCAGGAGGAAGAGCAGGGGCTGGTACAGCAGCTTCTCGCCAGCCATGGCGCCGAAAAGCTCGCCGCCGCTTTCTTACGTCTTTACCGCACCAATCACTCGGCGCCGGAGGATCTGCTCGAGGTCACCGTGCAGGACGATCGCAGCCGCAAGCGCCGCGACAATGCCGAGCCGTACGAGCCGGCGCAGAAGGGACCGCGCGAAGATTTCGGCGCCAGCGTCTGGTTCTCCGTCTCGGTCGGGCGCAAGCAGAATGCCGAGCCGCGCTGGCTGATCCCGATGCTCTGCCGCAACGGCAATGTGACGAAGCGCGAGATCGGCGCGATCAAGATGCAGCCCGAGGAAACTTTCGTGGAGATCGCCGCGGCGAGCGCCGAAAGCTTCCTGGCGGCGATCGGTCCGAACAAAGCGCTCGAACGCGGCATCCGCGTGACCAGGCTTTCCGGCACGCCGGATTTCAGCCGGGCGCCTGCGCCGAAGCCTTATGCCGGCAAGCCATCTCGCGACGAGCGGCCGGACGACACATTCCGCGGCGAGCGGCCGAAGAACAAGTTCGGCAAGGGTCCGGGCGGCGGATATGCCGCGGCCGATAATAGCGGCGGGGACAAACGGGATAGCAAGCCCTGGAGCAAGAAGCCGGGCAAGCCCGCTTTCGATGGCCCGAAGTCCGACAAGCCGAAATACGAAGGCCCAAGATCTGAGGCCCCCAAATATGAGGGTAAGGGCGGCGGCGCACAGAATAAGTTTTCAAAGAAGAAGCCCGGCTGATCTTGCCGGCAGCCCTTCGCTGGTCCGGCGGAGGGCTTTGGGCCGTATCCCTGAGGGAGGCAAGGATGGTGATGGAAACGGCGATCCTCAGCGTCCCGGTTTTCAGTACGCTCTGCAATGAGGCCTTCCGGCTGCGGCGCGCTATTTTCGTGTATGAGCAGAAGGTTCCCGAAGCCGAAGAATTCGATGCCGACGATCTCAGCGCCCATCATCTCGTCTCCGTCACGGCGGGCGAAGTCTCCGGCACGCTGCGGGTCATTTACGCAGAGGAACATGTGAAGATCGGCCGGGTTGCAGTTGCCGGCCGATGGCGCGGCCAAGGCATTGCAGCCGCAATGATCGGGCGAGCGATGGAACTGCATCGCGGCGCCCGTGACAACCGCTTCTATCTCACCGCGCAGGCGGACAAGCTGCCGCTTTACGAGCGTTTCGGCTTCGTTGCCTATGGCGCGGAATTTCTTGACGGTGGCATGCCGCATCTTGCGATGAAGAATTACTGAGCATCAGCAAAGCGTCGTTCAGGCTTAGGATTTCACGTCAAAGGCAAGCGAACTTGAAAGGTCCCGGTAGGCATCGATCTGTTGCTGCAACAGCGCGATTTTCTGTTCCACCATGCCAACAGCATCAGCTCCGGCGATGAACCGGCGGGGTAGCTCCGGTTGGTTGACCAGGGTGATCAGCGCTTGGGCGAGTTTTGCGGGATCGCCGCTCTGCTGGCCGTTGGCGGACTTCCAGAATGCCGGGTGTTGGGCGCGCCTTTCGTCGTAGTCGCTGACAGATGACGGAGCATATTGGGTTGATTCGTCAGTCAGCAATTCCGTGCGGAAGAAGCCCGGATTGACGATCATCGTTTCGATACCGAACGGCGCCACTTCGGGCTGCAGCGATTCCATCCAACCATCGAGGGCAAACTTCGCGGCAGAGTAAGCGCTGCAAAACTCAAAGCCCAGCAGGCTGGCCGTCGATGAGATCGAGGTGATCTTGCCGGATTCCTGCCGGCGCATCACCGGCAGGACGGCGCGGGTGACACTCATGGGGCCGAGGAGACTGCTGGCCAGTTGGAGATTGATCTGAGGCGGCGTCAGCTCCTCAAAATAGCCTGAGTAGAAGTTTGCGGCATTGTTGACCAATATATCGATGCGACCAAAGCGTTCGAGTGCGGCCTTGACGGCAGAGTCCGCGTCGGTCGGCTTGGTTACATCCAGCGTGACGACGAGCAGTTTTTCCGACTGGCCGATCGCCTTGGCAACGCGCTCCGGATTGCGGCCGGTTGCAACGAGTTTGTCGCCAGCAGCCAGAACCGCCTTTGCGAAATCCAGGCCCATGCCGCGCCCGGCTCCTGTGATCATCCAAACCTTACTCATCGAATTTTCCTTCATGGTTCAAATAGTGCGGGGGTGGCTTCCATCATCATTCGTCTCTCTTGCATGCCGTTTAAGCGGGTTGTGAAATGACAGGTAGCAATGAAGACAAACTTTGATTAGTTAGTATAATCTGCATGAAGTTAGAAATGAGCGAGATAAATGAGGCACGGTGATTTCAGCGAGCTTGCAGCCTTCATCGCCGTCGCCGAGGCCGGAAGTTTCACGCGCGCCTCCGCCAAGCTGGGACTGTCCCAATCTGCCGTCAGCTACTCAGTCAGGATGCTGGAGCAGAGGCTGGGGGTGCGGCTAATCTCACGCACTACACGAAGCTTGTCGCTGACCGATGCCGGAGAGCGTATGCTTCGGAACCTCCGCCCTGCCTTCGAACACATCGAAAGCGAGATCGCAGCCGTCACCTCACTTCGTGACAAGCCGGCGGGCACTATCCGCATCACGACGTTTCGATATGCCGCAATGAGCGTGCTTTGGCCTGTCATGACAACATTCTTGGCGGAATACCCGGATATTGAAATGGAGGTCATTCTTGACGAGGGCCTGACGGATATCGTGGCCGGCCGGTTCGACGCCGGTATTCGCATTGGAGAACAGGTTCAAAAGGACATGGTTGCCGTCAGGATCGGCCCTGACCTTCGCATGGCGGTGGTGGGATCGCCGTCCTACTTCCAGAACCGCACAATCCCGATGACGCCCCGCGATCTCGGCGACCACCGGGGTATTAGCTACCGGCAAACCACAGGAGGTGGATTGTATGCCTGGGAGTTCGAGCGCGACAGCGAGGAGCTTGTGGTCAGAATGAATGGGCCGCTCATCATCAACGATAGTTTGATGCTGGAAGCCGCTGCTTTGGATGGGCTCGGGCTTGCCTACACTTTCGAAAGTCAGGTTTCACAATACGTTGCAGACGGGCGACTGATCCGAGTACTCGAGGATTGGTGCCAGCCGTTCCCTGGCTATCACCTGTATTACCCAAGCAGACGTCAGCATACGGCCGCGTTTGCGCTCCTCGTCGAGGCGCTTCGTTTCAAAGGCTGACGCTCCTGCCAGGGCTGTACGCAAGATGGTCGCGATGGGTTGGGGGACTGATCTCACTTGCGCGATTGCCGATAGATGTAAGGTCCTGTCTGTCCTGATTGCTGATGAAGCGCGCGGTCATCGCTGACTGCGAAGTCTTAGCGCCGTTATTGTCAAGACGTCACGCGACAGGAACATCGCGGCCCTGTGCGGCTCGCTGCATTCAGCGGCGCACAGGACCGGGGCAGGCTCTCGTCCGAGCCAGGTTCTAAGCGAGGTTGAAAGGCATCTGCCTGACCGGCTTGCCTGTCAGACGCGAGATGGCATTGGCAAATGCCGGCGCCAAAGGCGGCAGGCCGGGTTCGCCCATGCCTGTCGGTGCATCCGCGCTTGGAACGATGTTGACGTCGAACTCCGGCACATCCGTGATCCTTGCCACCGTGAATTCGCTGAAGTTGCCTTGCTCCACAATACCGTCCTTGAGCGTGATTTCCGCGCCGGCAAGGCATGTCGACAAGCCCATGATCGCCGCGCCCTGGACCTGCGCTTCCACGGTCCGAGGGTTGACGGCCAGATTGCAGTGCACCCCCGCCGTAACCCGATGCAGCTTGGGCTGCCCGTCGACGACGGAGGCTTCCACCACGTAGGCCACCACGGATGAAAAGGATTCGTGCACGGCCACACCCCAAGCCCTGCCTTCTGCCAATGTCCTACTGCCGTAACCGCTCTTGTCTACGGCGAGCTGCAGTGCATCGCGATGACGAGGATGCTCATTGCCAAACATCTTCATGCGATATGCGACCGGATCCTGGTCGGTGGCTCTCGCTATATCGTCAAGCAAGGTCTCCATCACGAAAGCCGTATGAGTGGAGCCAACGCTGCGCCACCACAGAACCGGCACGTTGGCAACAGGATGATGTACTGTCAGGCGCATGGGAAGCGGATAGGGGCTCCGCATCCCCTCGGTCGTGGCGGCATCGATGCCGTCCTTCACCTGGAACTTCTCGAACACGGTTCCCGTCAGTATGGACTGGCCGACGATGGTGTGGTCCCAGGCCAGCACATTGCCCTCTTTGTCGAAGCCGATGCGAGCGCGGTGAAGATGCGTTGGACGGTAGTAGCCGCCCCTCATATCGTCCTCGCGGCTCCAGAGCGTTCGCACCGGTGCGTTCAGCCCCGCCGACCTGGCGGCCTTGGCTATCTGGCAGGCCTCCATTGCCGTGTCGCTGCTGCTGGAAAAGCGCCGGCCGAAGCCACCACCCGATGTCTGCACGTTCACCACGACCTGTTCCGGCTTGAGGCCGAGCACGTTTGCGGCAACGCCGGCATCGAGCCCTGCACTTTGGCTCCCCATCCAGATTTCGGCACGATCGTCGGAAAGCCGAACCGTGCAGTTCAGCGGTTCCATCGCCGCGTGGGCGAGATACGGAAACACGAACTCGGCTTCCAGACTCAAGGGAGCGGTTTCCAATGGCGCCATGTCGGCATCGAACTGGCGCGGGCCGGGGCGATTGGCGATCTCGCGAAACTGGGCAAGTTGCTTTTCACTATCGACCTTTTCGACATCCGATGTGTCCCATTCCACCTTAAGGGCGTTGCGACCCTGAGATGCCTGCCAATATCCGTCGGCCACCACGGCCACGCCCTCTGCACCGCGATCCAGCGGTACACGCAAAACAGCTTTCACGCCCTTTACTGAACGTGCTGCGCTGTCGTCCAGAGAGGCTATCTTGGCTCCGAAGACCGGAGGGCGAGCCACCACGGCCGTCAATTGTCCCGGCAGCTTGAAGTCGATGCCAAAACTCTGTTGGCCGCTGCTCTTGGCTTGTGCGTCCAGACGCTGGGTGGGCTGGCCGATGATGCGGAAATCCTTCGGGTCCTTCAACGCTATTTTCTGAGGCACCGGCAGGGCCATGGCCGCTTCGGAAAGTTCTCCATAACCGAGTTTGCGGCCATCGGGAGCCAGAACCACACCGGCCTCGGTTCGCAGCGCGGAAACATCCACGTTCCAGCGGTCTGCCGCGGCTGCGAGTAGCATGGCGCGGACGCGGGCACCCAGCTCGCGATACTGCGTAAAGCTGTTCTTGATGGTGTTCGAACCGCCGGTAAGGTGCATGCCGAAGAGCGGATCAACATAGGCCATGTCATTGGTGCCGAGCTGGCTGCGTACTAAATTCCAGTCCGCGTCGAGTTCTTCGGCAAGGATCATCGGCAATGCCGTTTGGACGCCTTGACCGAACTCCAGCCGATTGATTGTGACCATAACCTCGCCATTTGGTGCGATTTGAACAAATGCGGAAGGCTGCTCGGTCGGCTTCAGAGCGATCGGCGCCTCACCCGCGTCGATGGGCTGGGCGGCGGCCAGATGGGGGAAAATGCCGACAGCCAAACCGAGGGTCCCCGTCAGCTTTAGAAAGCTGCGGCGTGGCAACGCCTGGACCGGTGTTGAACGGCCTCGTTCCAGCATGTGCTGCAGCGCACGCGGTAATTCGCTATAATCCATGTTCGGCAACATATGGCGTCTCCCTCAGACTAGATTGCTGGCAGCATCGGCTACGGCGGCGCGGATACGGACATAGGTTCCGCAACGACAAATATTACCTTCCATTGCCGTATCGATCTCCGAGGCGGTCGGCTGCGAACCGGAGGGCAGGGATGCCAGGAACGCCGTGGCGCTCATGATCTGACCGCTCTGACAATAACCGCACTGCGCTACATCGTGCTTGACCCAAGCTGCGCTTACAGCGGCGCCGACGCGGTCGCTGCCGTCGGTCGCTTTTTCTATGGTGGTGATATTCAGGCCCTCGGCAGCGGAAAGAGGGGTGCTGCAGGAACGGACAGCCTCACCATCCAGATGTATCGTGCACGCGCCGCAAAGCGCGGCGCCGCAGCCGAACTTGGTCCCGGTCATGCCGAGCGTGTCGCGCAGGACCCAAAGGATGGGTGTCTCCGGGTCGGCATCGACCTCGTGCTGATTACCGTTGATATTCAGTGTGATCATGACTGGTCGGTTCTCCGATGTTCATAGTGGATGTGCTCGTTGACTGAAGTCGTTCAGCTAACGGTCAGAACCGTCGATCTCCGAGGAGAGCGACGGCGACGGGAGTGCCGCCAGCAACCTCCAGGATGATGAGACGCCGTCGACCAAGAGCCTGCTTTCCGCGGCAACGTTAGCTCGTCCGGCGGCGCCCAATTAGTTGGCAAAACCTGCACGACGTTAGAAAGGCGGCTTCTGAATGCGAGGCAAAAGCACGAGCAGACACGTCAACCCAAGACCGGTCAGCGATGATCAGCCGCGTTGGGTGCCCATCGATCGCCGGCTTGCTCAGCCAAGAGGTTCGCCGCTACTCCGACAGGGACTTCAGGTAAGCGATGATGTTTAGCCGATCCTCAGGCTTGGGTACGCCCACGGTCATTGTGGTGGTCGGTACAACCTCGCGAGGCGCTGCTAGAAATCGGTCCAACGTCGCCTCGTCCCATACTAATCCCGACGCCTTCATGGCCGCCGAATAGCGGACGCCTTCTACAGAGCCGGCCGCGCGCCCGACAACGCCACCGAGCCCCGGCCCAGCCTTTTTCTGATCCGTGGTCGAATGACAGGCGGAACAGCGCTGAAACGCTTTTTGTCCCAAGGCGACATCTCCCTCCGCTGCCGCAGGAGCCGTCGCCGACACAAGGATCAAGGTGGAGATCACAACGGAGGCCAAAATTTTTGTCATGCGTGTTCTTCCCGAATACAGGCTGTCGAAGCCCTGAAAGGACGGTGGAGTAGCGCGCGCCAGTACCGTTGCTGGCAGGCCGCGCTAAAGACCTTGGACCCTAGACACGCCTCATCGTCGCCGGACATGGCATCGCACTGGAGACGGCGGTTGGTTGGGGACGTTACCTCGCCTCAGCATGGAGCATTAGGCGGTACTATCTGCATGATGTTAGAAATGAGGTTCATAAATGCCCGACAGCCAACGATCGTCGACGGAGGTTGTCTGCCTTGCTTTGCACCAGCAGGACGCAACCCTCTCGATGCCTGCCGCTAAGATGGTCTCGCTTCAACGGCCTGTGTTGCGTTCTTGAATGGCATATGGCACGCCTCATCACGAATAGCGGTTCAGTTCCTTGCGAAAAGCTTGGCTCGTCTTCATTATTTCACCTAAATCGTGGCGTGCATAAATGGCGGTGAATTCCACAACGGCGGCCTGCTCTTGCTATTAAAAACGATACGCCGTTACAGCGCCGGCAGGAGCAGACGACGATGAAACGCCCCGGTATGCCGAATCCCGATCCGGCCGCCTTCATCAAGGCTAACCTGCCGATATCATCGGTTCCCTCCATCCCCGAGATCCGGCTTCATACGGCGGGACCTGCGAGCGGGCTCTGGCGGCTTGCCGGTCGTGGAGAGGCCGATCCGCCGCCTTACTGGGCCTATCCCTGGGCGGGCGGCGCCGTGCTTGCCCGCCATCTGCTCGATCGACCGAAAACGGTCGCGGGCCGCCGTGTCCTCGATCTCGGCGCCGGCTCCGGGCTCGTCGCCATCGCGGCGGCAAAGGCCGGAGCAGCCATGGTGACGGCGATCGATATCGATGCCAATGCCATTGTTGCGATCGACCTCAATGTAGCGATCAACGGCGTGGATATCGTAGCCTGGGCCGCCGATATCATCGAGGATCCGCCGCCGGAGACCAACCTTCTCGTTGTCGGCGATCTGTTCTACGACCCCTCACTTGCTCTGCGGGTGATGGCCTTCCTGCGGCGTTGCCAGGCCGCCGGTATCGAAGTGTTGATCGGCGATCCCGAGCGGGCCTACCTGCCTCAGGGCGAACTCAGCCGCATTGCCACCCACTCAGTTGCGGATTTTGGCGGGGGCACAGGCGGCGGGGCAGTGCCGGCAGGCGTCTTTGCGCTGGTCGGCAACGACTGAATGTCGGATTATGCCAGGAGATCCGGCCGCAACAGCATGACCGGGCAGGGCGCACCGGCCGGCAATTCCGGCGCATTCGGCGGGCGGATGACGAGGCAGTCGGCTGCGGCGAAGACCTTCATCATCGAGGAATCCTGCTTGCCGAACGGTTCCGCGAGCCAGCCGCCGGTGGTCGATTTTGCCAGCCTGGCGCGGATATAATCCTGACGATGGTCATTGGCCCGCAGCGGCACGGCTGTCTCGGCGGTCATCTCGCGCCGGGTCGGCGGCAGGGAGGCGAGCCGGCGGATCAGCGGCTCCAGGAAGAGCAGCGAACAGACGAGGCTGGAGACCGGATTGCCGGGCAGGCCAAGGACATGTGTCTCGCCGAAGCTGCCGACCATCAGCGGTTTGCCGGGGCGCATGGCGATGCGCCAGAAATCGAGCTGCATGCCGGCCTCGATCAGCGTGGCCTGCACCAGATCATGGTCGCCGACCGAAGCGCCGCCGAGCGTGACGATCACATCGACCTTGGCGTCCCGCGCCGTGTCGATCGCCGCGGTGATCCTGGCCTTGTCGTCAGGCACGATGCCGAGATCGAGCACATCGGCGCCGGCTTTGCGGGCAAGGGCTGCAATGCCAAACGTATTGGATGCGATGATCTGCGAAGGGCCGGGCGTGCTTCCGGGCGGCAGCAGTTCGTCGCCGGTTGCGAGGATGGCGATCAGCGGGCGCCGCAGCACCTCGACATCAGGCCGGTTCATACCGGCAGCAACCGTCAGCCGCGAGAAATCGAGCACGGTGCCGGCCGACAGCACGGCTTCGCCTTCGGCGAAATCCTGGCCGCGGGGACGCACATGCTGGCCCTGCCGCACGGGGAAATTGGTTCTGATTCCGCCCTCGATCTTCTCGGCATCCTCCTGCAGCAGGACGCTGTCCGCACCTGGCGGAACAGGCGCACCGGTGAAGATGCGGACGGCCTCTCCCTGGCCGACGCTTCCCTCGAAGCCGTGGCCGGCGGAAGACATGCCGATGACCTTCAGCACGGCGCCTGGCTCCGGCGCGTCTTCGCGGCGTAGCGCATAGCCATCCATGGCGGAAGCATTGAAAGGCGGCTGGGTCAGGCCGGCCGTCAGATCAACGGCCAGGACGCGGCCCTCAGCCTCGGCAAGCGGCAGCGTCTCGGACTTAGCAATGGGCTTTGCGCTGGAGAGCAAGCGGTTCAGGGCTTCGGCGACCGGAAGAAGGTTCATCTTGCCTCCGGATGACGGAAATCGCCGGATTTTCCGCCGGACTTTTCAAGAAGTCTGATGCCACCGATCTCCATTGCCTTATCGGCCGCCTTGGCCATGTCGTAGATCGTCAGACAAGCGACCGAGACGGCGGTCAGCGCCTCCATCTCCACACCGGTCTTGCCGGTGAGCTTGACGGTCGACGTAACGCGCAGACCGGGCAGGGCGGCATCTTCCGCGATCTCGACCGTGACCTTCGTCAGCATCAGCGGATGGCAGAGCGGGATGAGATCGGCGGTGCGTTTTGCCGCCATGATGCCGGCAAGGCGCGCCGTGCCGATCACATCGCCCTTCTTGGCATTGCCTTGGCGGATGAGAGCAAGCGTTTCCGCCGCCATCTTCACATGGCCCTCGGCGGTGGCGATGCGCACCGTCTCGGCCTTGTCGGAGACATCGACCATATGCGCCTCGCCGGAGGCACCGATATGCGTGAGGCCTGGCTTTTGGCCGCTCATATCATTCGGCCGCGATGGCGGCTTCGCCAAAGAGCAGAGCGCGGGTGGCGGTGGCGACGTCCTCCTTGCGCATCAGGCTTTCGCCGACAAGGAAGGTATTGATGTCAACGGCCTGCAGGCGCTTGCAATCGGCATGGGTGAAGATGCCGCTTTCGCCGACCAGGAGCCGATCATCGGGCACCATGGGGGCAAGCGCCTCGCTGACGGTGAGGCTAACCTCGAAGGTACGCAGATTGCGGTTGTTGATGCCGATGAGCGACGAGGAGAGTTTCAGCGCCCGCTCCATCTCCTCGTCGTCGTGGACCTCGACCAGCACGTCCATGCCGAGGGCGAAGGCCTCGTCCTGCAGGCGTTCGGCTTCACCGTCCGATAGTGAGGCCATGATCAGCAGGATGCAATCGGCGCCCCAGGCGCGGGCCTCGTGCACCTGATACGTCTCGAACATGAAATCCTTGCGCAGCGCCGGCAGCGTGCAGGCAGCGCGGGCGGCGGTCAGAAATTCCGGCGCGCCCTGGAAGCTCGGCCTGTCGGTCAGCACCGAAAGGCAGGCGGCACCGCCGGCCTCATAGGCGCTCGCCAGCGACGGCGGATCGAAATCCGGGCGAATGAGACCCTTCGAGGGGCTCGCCTTCTTGATCTCAGCGATGAGGCCGAAGCGGCCGGCATCATGCTTGGCAATGAGCGCCTTGTGGAAGCCGCGCGGGGCGGACTGGCCGGCCTGCATCGCCTTCAGATCGGCAAGCGACACCGTCGCCTTGGCAGCGGCGATCTCCTCGCGCTTGTAGAGTTCGATCTTCTTCAGGATATCGGTCATCGAACAATCCTAGTCGATATCGTTGGAAACGGCGATGAGTTTGTCGAGGGCGAGCGCGGTCGCACCGCTATCCAGCGACTGCGTGGCCAGCGTCATGCCGTCGCGGATCGTTTCGACCTTGCCGGCGATGACGAGCGAGGCGGCGGCATTGGCGAGCGAGACATCGCGATACGCATTCTTGGCGCCGCCGAGCACCTCGCGAAGCGCTGCGGCATTGGCGACGCCATCACCGCCCTTGATGTCGGCGAGCACGCAAGGGCTGACGCCGAAATCGGCGGGCGAGAGCTCGAAGGTGCGGATCTTGCCGTCTTCGAGGGCTGCGATTTGTGTGATGCCGGTGGTGGTGATCTCGTCGAGGCCGTCGCCATGGACGACCCAGACGCATTCGGAGCCGAGATCGCGCATGACTTCGGCAAGCGGTACCAGCCATTGCGGCGAGAAGACGCCGAGCAGCTGGCGGCGGACGCCCGCCGGATTGGAGAGCGGCCCGAGCAGGTTGAAGATCGTCCGCGTGCCGAGCTCAACCCTTGAGGGGCCGACATGGCGCATGGCGGAATGATGCAGTTGCGCGAACATGAAGCCGACGCCGGCTTCGGCGATGCAGCGGGAGATGATCTCGGGACCGACGTCGAGCTTGACCCCGAGTGCGGCCAGATTGTCGGCTGCGCCCGATTTCGAACTCAGTGCCCGGTTGCCATGCTTGGCGACGGGCACACCGGCGCCGGCGACGATCAGCGCCGCCAGCGTCGAGATATTGTAGGTGCCGCTGGCATCGCCGCCGGTGCCGACGATGTCGATCGCATCGGCCGGCGCCTCGACGGTCAGCATCTTCGAGCGCATCGCGGTGACCGCGCCGACGATCTCATCGACGGTTTCGCCGCGCACCCGCAGCGCCATCAGGAGGCCGCCGATCTGCGAGGGCGTCGCCTGGCCCGACATCAGGATGTCGAAGGCGGCTCGGGCCTCGTCACGCGTCAGCGGCTCGCGGCTTGCGGCCTTGGCCAGGAACGGCTTCAGATCGGTCATAAAGCCTCCTAGCGGACCGTCGCCTGTTCAGCGAGCGTCTGGTTGATCTGAGCGCCGTACTGCGTCTGCAGCAGGTTGACCATCTGATCGAGAATATCGTCGCCGGCGGCATTGGCCATGGCGGTGATCTGGGCATCGCGATTGTTCAGCACTTCGCCGGTCGGCTGGGTGTTGACCTCGGTGACCTTCAGCAGGATCTGCGTCGAGGGATCGGCGCCGACAGCACTCGCGACCGTGTCGACCGGACCCGAGAAGGCGGCTGTGACGCCGGCGCGGCCGAGGACTGCATCATCGGTGGAGCGGGTGACACCGCTCTTGCTTTCGACGGCAATGCCGAGCGGCGTTGCGATATCGGCAAGAGCAGTGCCTTTCTTCGCCTCGGCCTTCAATGCCTCGGCCTTCTTAGAGAGCTCGGCCTTCTGCTGCTCCGCCGTCCAGTCCTCGACGGCCTTCTCGCGCACTTCGGCCACCGGGCGGTCGCGGTCCGGCGTGATTTCGCGGACGTTGAACCAGACATAGCCGTCGTTACCGATCGGCAGCGGCGGCGCATCGACGCCGACCTCGGTCTTGAAGGCTTCGCCGAGCAGCTGCTGCCTGGCTGGGATATCCTTGACCTCTTGGCCATCCTTGTCGGCGCCGGTCATATCGACGTCATCGACAGTCACGGCGGTGAGCTTCAGCTGGCCGGCAATATCCTCGAGCGTCGAACCGCCCGCGCGCAGATCCTCGATGCGATCATGAACGTTGATCACTTCCTGAGAGGCGTTGGAGAGCGCCAGCTGCTTGCGGATATCCTCCTTCACCTCGTCGAAATTCTTCGTCGTTTCCGGCTTGATGTTGGTGACGCGCAGGATGACGGGGCCGAAGGAGCCGTCGACGACAGGCGTCGTGCCGCCATCGCGCGAAACCGTAAAGGCCGCATCGGCAACGGCCTGGTCGGGAACCTTGTCCTTGGTGAACTCGCCGAGCAGCACGTCGCTTGCCGTCTTGCCCTGGTCGGAGACCAGCTGGTCGAAGCTGGTGCCGCTCTTCAGCGCCGTTTCGGCAGCGGCGGCGAGATCCTTGCTGGCGAAGGTCAGCTGCTCGATGGTGCGGCTTTCCGGCGTGCGATAGATATCCTTGCTCTTGTCGAAGGCTTCGTGGATCTGGTCGTCGGTGACGGTCGCGGCATCGGCGATATCGGCAGGCTGCAGCTTTAGATAGACGAGCTTGCGGTATTCGGGCGCCCGGTAGCGCTGCTTGACGCCTTCGAACCACGTCGCCAACACGTCGTCGGCCGGTGCCTTGATCGGCTCGATATTGGCATTTGTGAGCAGCAGGTATTCGATGCTGCGGCTTTCGTCACCATAGAGCTTCAGGGCGTCGACCAGCGTCTTCGGTGCGGTGAAGCCGTTGGAGATGGCATCGACCACCTGGCTGCGCACAGCGACCTTGCTGCGCTCCTTGATGTAATCGTCTTGACGGATGCCGGCATTTTGCAGGCGCGAGATGAAGAGTTCGCGGTCGAACCGGCCGTTGACGGCCTTGAAAGCCGGATCGTCAGCGATCAGCTGGGCGAGGCGGTCTTCGGAAAGGCCGAGGTTCATGTCCTCGGCGAGCTGGTCGAGCGAGGCGCCGGCGACGAGCTGGGCGAGCACCTGCTGCTCGACGCCGAAGGCGCGGGCCTGCTCGGGGGTTAGCCGCGTGCCGAACTGCTGGCTGAGGCTTGCCACCTGGCGCTGATAGGCGAGGTGGAATTCGTTGACGTCCACATGCTGATCGCCGACGGTCACGACCGCGGTGCTGTTGCCGCCTGACAGCAGCTCATGCGACACGCCCCAGACGCCGAAGGACGCGACGAGCAGGAGCAGGAGGAGCTTGGCAACCCAGGTCTGAGCAGCTCTTCTCAGGATATGGAACATAGAAACGCAAACCTCGCAGTATCATTGACCCGCGCGCGGGCGGACATTCGACGTTCCTTAAAACAAACCCGACAGGAAATGAAGGGTTTGTCGCGCGAAAAGCTGCACAAGGCGGCGGCTTAACCGCGGCGGCTTTGCGGCGAACAAAAGATCGGTCGCGGCGGAACCTTTCGGCCCGCCATTTCGTTGAAGCGGCATCCCATGAAACAGGAGCAGACCATGGCAGAATTGAAAACCGCTTCCGCCGAATCCACCGCTGCGCGCGTCAAGGCTGATATTGCAGCAGACGATCTGTCGGCGCAGGTCGCAGCCCTTCGCAACGATCTCTCCCGGCTGACGGAAAGCGTGGTCGCGCTGGGGCAGGGGGCGAAGTCGGCAGTGACCGACGAGGCTTCGCTGATGACGGAACGGCTGCGCGACAAGGTGCGCGAAGAACCGCTCGTGGCACTCGCCGTGACGGCAGGCATTGCCTACGTGTTCGGCCTGCTCAGCCGTCGCTGAACGGGAAATTCAGGGTAAGGAAAAGCCGGACGTCATGAACGCCCGGCTTTTAATATTTCCGACGACCGGCAAAAGCGCCGGAGGCCAGCTATCACCGAGTTAGCGGCGGATGACGCGCCCGATCGCAATCAGGATGCAGGCACCGATGAAGCCGGTGATCAGATAGCCCAGCCAACCGGCGAGCGGCTGGATGTTCAACAGACCCAGGATCCAGTTGGCGACGATGGCGCCGACGATGCCGAGCAATATGTTCATGAGCAAGCCCATGCTGCTGCTCATGACTTTTTCCGCCAGCCATCCGGCGATGCCGCCGATGATGATGGCTGCAATCCAACCCACGCCTGCGTTTTCCATGGTTATCTCCCTCCTGGCAAAACGAGTCACAGAATGCACGAAACGAAAGGAATTTCCACTCCCAGTTACCGAGATTGCGTGCGCGTTCAGCAACTTATGTGACTCACGGCTGCAGCAGGGTGACCGGGGAGTGCAGCGTGTGGGAGACAATCTGGAACAGCAGGCCGGCAATGGCGAGCATGGCAAAGCCGAACGGCATAATCAGGCTCTTCCTAAACATCTTCCCTCTCCCCTTTTGCGTAAAGCATAAGCGGAAGCGGACGGAGCGCAACAATATTGTTAACGGATAGTTAAGCTTGGCAATTAATTAAAATGAAATACATCCAAGAGCGCAAAAAATACTTGCGGATGTTGAAAGTTTTGTTTTGCATCTTTCCCGTGTTGTTGGCGGATCATCTGTGATCTATGCGCGCCAGACCTTCCGATCTCCCCTTGTCGTCGAAGCGGAAAATGGTGCTGCTATCTCTCCGGATCGCAAACAATAAGGCGCGGAACGCGGTCGGCACCGGTCCAGTGTCACGCCTTAGGGCCAATCCATTTGCCGCGGCGCAATCAGGTCCGGTGGACGATCAGCATGAAGACGAGGAAGGACGCCGTTGCGACCGTCGCGGCGAAGGCAATCTGGTAGTCCATGTCGTAAACCCCATTGGATGGCTCCCGCAAACGCCTGTGTCGTCACCGAGTTCCATGTCGCGAGTTCGCGCATCGCCTGCGGATTGATTTTGGCGAAGAATGCGTCATCTTCTAAATTTAAGAGTTAGAGCATGATGTCGTCCGAAAACCGCTCACACTTTTCGGCATCATGCTCGAATCACTTTTCATTCGGGGAAACACTTGATGCCAAAAGCTGCAATCGCCATCGCCGGTATCTGCCTGCTGACCCTTTCAGGCTGCGGCAATACCGCATACGGGCTAAAGAAGGACGGACAGGAAGCAAGCCACGCCATGGACAATGCGACACATCGGGTGCTTTCGGCCGGCGCCAAGTAGTGATGCAGGCGATGGAATAAAAAAGCCCGCCTGGGGTGAGGCGGGCTTAGGATTAACAGGGAGAATGGACGGATAGGCTCCGCCTCAACTAATAAAGCATTTTCTTAGGCGCATGACTTTACGTCATTCGACGTAACGGCGACGGGCAACGACCAATGCGGCCATGATTCGCAATCGAATCAGACATATCCGGATCGAATCAGAAGTTGCCCCAGTTCTGAGCGCGGGCACGAGCGCGAATAATCCGGTATTCGCGACCGCCATAGAGCGAGCCGATCGTCAGCAGAAGTGTCAGAACGTCCCAGAAGATATGCATGGTGCCCTCTTAAGGTTGGACGGCTCTGCCGTCGATCGGTGAAGATACAATAGCAATCTTTCGCACGTGCTTATATGACAAGAAATCGGGATGAGCGGGAAAGCCGGCAGCGCTTCCGCAGAAGAGAGGCGGCGTTGCCGCCTTGGAGCAGCACAGTGAACAGATTAGACGGTGGCTTATGACGATTTTCTCCGTCCGCCACATCACGTCCTATCGGTACGTCAGGGACGTCGATTTCGGCGAGCATCGCTTGATGTTCCGGCCGCGCGACAGTTTCGACCAGCGACTGATCGAAGCGTCGTTGACGATCTATCCTGAGGAAAGTCATGTGCGCTGGATCCACGATGTTTTCGGCAATTGCGTGGCGCTCGTCGACTTTTCGAGGCCGGCGTCGGAACTTCGTTTCGAAACCTGGATCACGCTCGATCATACGCCGCAGGTCGCCCTGGATCTGAAGGTCGACGAGGCGGCCCTGACCTATCCATTCTCCTACGACAAGGATGAGATCGCCGATCTGACGCCGGCGATGCAGCGCCATTATCCCGACCCGAACGACGAGGTCGGACGTTGGGCCCGCCAGTTCGTCCGCCAGGGGCGACCGACGGAGACCGGGCATCTGCTGATGACGCTCTGTTACGCCATACGGGAAAGCTTCGTCTATGCGCGGCGCCATGAACATGGAACGCAGACGCCGGTGCAGACCTTGCGGCTTCGCTCCGGCACCTGCCGGGATTTTGCGCTTCTGATGATGGAGGCGGCGCGCATCCTCGGCCTCGCGGCGCGGTTCGTCACGGGCTATGTCTATGTTCCCGACCGGGACGGTTCCACCGTGCTCGGCGGCGGTTCCACGCATGCGTGGTGCCAGATCTATCTTCCAGGCGCCGGTTGGACGGAGTTCGATCCGACCAACGGCATCGTCGGCAACCGCGATCTCATTCGTGTCGCGGTTGCCCGCGATCCGCGGCAGGCAGTCCCGTTGAGTGGCAGCTATGATGGGGACGGGAAGGATTTCGACAGCATGACGGTGCAGGTCAACGTCACTACGAGGTAATCTCGATTGCCTCCGAAATTTCCTTTGATTACAATGAGATAATCGTGATTATTCCGAGGTGCCTTGATTACCCCCGAGGCAGCAGCGCGGAGACGATCGTGTCTGCGGGAACCGGGTAGCGCGATCAACGTTCCATACTCACTCCACCTCTGCGGAGACGCGATAAGGAAGCCACCATGAAGATACGCGCCGGGTTTCATCTGGGCTATGAATGCACGCAGCAGACGCCGATGCTGCTCGTCCTCAATATCCATCCCTCCCGCCGCGCCGATCTTCTCAGCGATCAGACCCTGACATTCGACCGGCCGATCGAGGCCTGGGGCTATACCGATGTGTTCGGCAATGCCTGCAGCCGGATCGTCGCTCCGCCGGGGCTAACGACGATCTCGACGGAGTTCGAGATCTACGACAGCGGCCAACCCGACATCGTTCCCGACGATGCCGTTCAGCACGCGATCAATGACCTGCCGGACGATGTGCTGGTTTTCCTGCTCGGCAGCCGCTATTGCGACACCGACAGGCTTGCGGATTTTGCCTGGGCCAGGTTCTCGTCGACGCCGCTCGGCTGGGCGCGTGTCCAGGCGATCTGCGATTTCGTCCATGACCACATCACCTTCGATTACCTGAAGGCCGACGTCCTAAGGACCGCGCATGGCGGCTTCACCGACAAGGCGGGCGTTTGCCGCGACTTTGCTCATCTGGCCATCGCGCTTTGCCGATGCATGAATATCCCGGCCCGATATTGCACCGGCTATCTCGGCGATATCGGCGTTCCGATCGATCCCAATCCGATGGATTTCAGTGCCTGGTTCGAGGTCTTTCTCGGCGGCCACTGGCATACGGTCGACGCCCGCCACAACACGCCGCGCATCGGCCGGATCCTGATGGGAACCGGCCGCGACGCCACCGACGTCGCCATGTCGACGGCCTTCGGTCCGGCAACGCTCTCCCGCTTCGAGGTAATCACCGAGGAAGTGCCGCAGGAGGCGGTGAAAGCTGATTGATCGGCGGGTCGTGACCGAGGGAAACTTTATGCCTTCTTCAAAAACTCGGTTTTCAGCACGAGGCCTTTGACCTGCTTGGTGCTGCACTCGATCTCGCCCGGATTGTCGGTCAGGCGAATGCCCTTGACTAGCGTTCCACGCTTCAGCGTCTCCGAGGTTCCCTTGACCTTGAGGTCCTTGATCAGCGTCACGGAATCGCCGTCGTGAAGCTGGCTTCCGTTGCTGTCCTTTACAATGATGTCGGTCATAATGTCCCCGCTTGGTGATCCCGGACGGGAAATCATGGCGACGCGGGATAGTCAACCACACGAACGGATCAATCGGCCTGACATCAAATCCGACGCAGCCCTTCAATCAGCTCGCGCGCAGGTGTCCCGAACGCAGCCGCGCAGCCAGCGATGGGCCGGATCGGCATCCATCCTGGGGTGCCAGAGCAATGACACCGTGATCTCAGGCGTCGGGACGGGGAGGGGAAAACTATGCATTCCCGCGCGCAAGGCTCCGGTGTGCCGTTCGGGTACGCTGGCGATCAGATCGGAGTTCCGGGCGAGCTGCAGCGCCGTGGAAAAACCGCTGACGATGGTGGCGATCTGCCGTTCCAGCCCGAGCGCATTCAAGGCGTCATCGATCGGTCCCTTGTCGAGGCCGCGCCGCGAGACGTAGATGTGCTGGCCGCCGGCATAAAGGGAGGGCGTCATCTCGCGCTCGCAAAGCGGATGCCCCAAGCGCACGACGCCGATGAAACGATCGCGGAACAAGGCCTGCGCCCGCACCTCCGGCCCGGTCGTCCCGCCGACGACGCCGGCTTCCAGATCGACGGTCCCGTCGCGAAGCGGGGCGCTGTCCTTGTCCGGCTTCTGCACGAAGCGCAGCCGCACGCCGGGCGCTTGCCGGCCGAGGCGGGCGATGAGATCAGGTCCGAAGCTCTCGGCAAAGCCTTCGCTGGTGCGCAGCGTGAACGTCCGGACCAGTTGTCCAAGATCGAGCGCCTCGGCAGGACGCAGGACCGCCTGCGCGTCCTCGACAATCCGGCCGACCCGCTCGCGCAGTTCGAGCGCGCGCGGCGTGGGGACGAGGCCGCGGCCGGCCCGCACCAACAGCGGATCGCCCGTCGTCTCGCGCAATCGCGCTAAGGCCCGGCTCATCGCCGACGGGCTGAGCCGCAGCCTTTGCGCCGCACGCGCAACGCTGCCTTCGGCAAGCAGCACATCGAGGGTGACAAGGAGGTTGAGATCGGGTGTCGACATGCATCAAGTATAACACGCTTTCATCGTGATGTGGCGTCAGACGCATGAATGAAGTGCAAACCATGCGCCTTTCGCCATATCAAGCAGAGGACTAGGTTTCACCAGTTCCATTCGGGGAACTAAGAGAAAACGGAGTTCACGGGGTGAAATCGATCATTGCAGAGCGAAGCGAGGCCATCGCCGAACAGGCACCCTCCGTACGATGGGCGCTTGCCAGTCTTTCCCTCTCGATGTTGCTGCCGTCACTCGGCACCAGCATCGCCAATGTCGGCCTGCCGAGCCTGGCGCAGGCGTTCGATGCCGCCTTCCAGGATGTGCAATGCATCGTTCTCGCCTATCTCCTTGCCATCACCACCCTGATCGTCAGCGTCGGACGGCTCGGCGACATCACCGGCCGACGCCGGCTGCTGCTCATCGGCATCCTGCTCTTCACGCTGGCCTCGATCCTCTGCGGCGTCGCGCCGACGCTGTGGCTGTTGATTGCCGCGCGCGCTGTACAGGGCCTGGGTGCAGCCATCATGATGGCTCTGACCATGGCCTTTGTCGGCGAAACCGTGACGAAGGAAAGAACCGGGAGCGCCATGGGGCTGCTCGGAACGATGTCTGCGATCGGGACCGCTCTTGGCCCCTCGCTCGGCGGCCTCCTGATTGCCGGGCTCGGCTGGCCGGCAATCTTCCTCGTCAACGTGCCGCTCGGCGTTCTGACCTTCGTTCTCGCCTATCGCCATCTGCCCGCCGATATTAGCAAGGGGAAGACGGATCGGAAGGGCTTCGACATCGCGGGCACACTGCTGCTTGCGCTGACGCTTTCGGCCTATGCGCTGGCGATGACGATCGGGCACGGCCGTTTTGGCCTATTGAACATCGCTCTGCTCTCGGCCGCCGTCTTCGGCATCGGTTTTTTCGTCTTCGCCGAGGCGAGAGCGGCATCACCGCTGATCCAGTTGACGGTATTCCGCAATCGCGTGCTCACCGCCAGCCTGGCGATGAACGCGCTGGTGTCGACTGTGATGATGGCGACGCTGGTGGTCGCGCCGTTCTACCTCTCCCATGCGCTCGGACTCAATCAAGCTCTCGTCGGCGTCGTGATGTCGATCGGCCCCGTCATCTCCATCGTGAGCGGGGTCCCCGCCGGTCGCCTGGTCGACCGTCTGGACGCACCATTCGGCGTCGTCGCAGGGCTCCTCGCCATGGCGGCAGCCTCCGTCGCCATGGCCGTGCTTCCCGGGATATCAGGCTACATCGCCGCCATTGCCATGCTGACACCCGGCTATCAGCTGTTTCAGGCGGCCAACAACACTGCCGTCATGGCGGATGTCCGACCGGACCAGCGGGGCGTCATCTCGGGCATGCTCAACTTGTCGCGCAATCTCGGGCTGATTACCGGCGCATCCGTGATGGGCGCCGTCTTCGCGTTCTCTTCACGAACACCCGATATCACAGCGGCGCATGCCGAAGCCATTGCCTCAGGCATGCGGATCACCTTCGACGTTGCGGCAGCACTGATTATCGTCGCGCTCGCTATTGCGGTCGGGACTTGCTGCCGCCGCCGAGCGCTCGGGGAGAGTTGAGTCCGGCACTGGTCGCCGCGCGAGCGAAGCTCAGACCAAGGTCCGATTCCATCTCGGACTTCGTGCCCATAGCAACTCTCGGTCAATGCGATAGGTTCTCGCGGCATGTGTGGAGATATTCGGAGTTTTACTGTGACTAAGATCATCGTTGCGGGGATGATACTGACGCCGGTTATCTTCTGGGGTTCTATTGGCGTCCTGATATACTCATACTTCTCGTGAGGGCTGCTCGGTGAATCCTCGACTTCGCCGAGCCCCTATTTCGAAACATTCTGCGCCTTGACGATGCCGGCCGATGGCGCCGAAGAGATTCCGAACTGCCGCCTGGCCGCCGACATATCGGGATCAGATCGTGTGGCCACGGAAGATCGCGACGGCCGCAGTGACCAGCGCGGCATTGTCGTTGGCAATCGTCCCATCCGGGAGGTGCTTGCCATCTTCCAGGCCGATACGGGTGGAGTAGCGCCGCTCGCGCGCCAACCTGACAAAGGGCCAGACGGTGTCGTCGAAACCGTGCAGAAGAATGGGCCGATTGACCCGGCTATCCGTGAGCACCTTGATGATGCCGTCCGCGATATCGCATGCGCGCTGCAAATCCTGCTCGTCATCGAGCTCGATGAGCACGCGAGAGACCCACTCATGATCATCGAGACCGATGTAGCGCTCCGCATCGGCGAACGATGCCAGTCCGACTTCAATGCCGACACCCTTCTGCCGCAGCAGCTGCATGACACCGGGCGCATCGTCTTCCGACAGGTTCACCGAGGCATAATCCGGCAGGACATGCCAGCGGCGGATGGCTTCCCGCGTTTTCTGCCGATCGCCTTCGATCCAGGCGCCCGTGGACACGCCGACCAGCGTTCCCGGGCAGACGCGGCGGATCGCGCCGACAGTGTCGTCGACGGCGGCAAGGCTCTCCCTGCCGTCGGCTCCGCGCGGATGAACGTGGAGCTCCGCAGCGCCGGCAGCGACCGAAGCCGCGGCATCACGCACCATGGCATCGATCGTCAGGGGAAGGAGGGGATGGAAATCGCTCGACCGCGCGCCGTTGATGCAAGCTTGAACGATCATAAAACGAGCCTCGCGCTTGTTGGGCCGCTTAAGACGCCGGGCATACCAAATTGGAAACCTGAAGACTTAGGGGCACTGCCGACAAAGTCATTTCCCTTGCCGTTGCAGCCCCAATAATATCAAATCAGTCGAGATAGGCGACTGCTGCTCTTGTGCAGGTCAAGCTGCGCGCACGCCGACCAGAGGACGGCCACGTGATCTCGTGGCAGCGACGTGACGTCAATCTGCCGCCCGACCCCATTCTTAAGTTAATGGCGGTCGCGTCCCGTTGCTGCCTGTATATCATCTCATCGTCAACGCAAAGGAGGAGGCGTGAAACTCATCTATTGCCTCAGGGAAGGCCAACCTTCTCGACGATTGCGATGACGGATGGATCTCGTGCGAATTTTCGAAAAAAACGGCATATGGCGGAAGAGGTGGGATTCGAACCCACGGTACGGTTTCCCGCACGCCGGTTTTCAAGACCGGTACAATTGTACTGTTTAACTTGCATATTCGTGCTTTCTCCGGCATATGTTGCAGCATTGTTGCAGAAAGCAGGAAAAGCGGCATGGCGAGCATCACGAAGCGAGCGGGCAAATGGACGGTCACGGCGCGGTTGCCGGACACCTTTAAAAGCCCCTGCAAGTCGCGTTCGATCTCGAACACCTTCAAGTCGAAACGTGACGCCCAAGTGTGGATCGACGCGACGGAGTCCGCAATGCGTCTCGGTACGTGGACGGACCCCCGCCTAGAACCGAAGCCCGGCGCTCCGAAGGGCTACCTCGATCGTCCGTTCAAGGACGCGCTAGAAGACTACCGCGACAAGATCACACCGGAGAAGAAGGGAGCCAGTCAAGAGGTCGCCATGCTGAATATGCTGGCACGGGAAGCCTTCGCGTCCAAGAGAGTACGGGAGATGGTTGTCGATGACTTCGTGACCTTCCGCGATGCCCGGAGAGACGAGGGCCGTGCGGCATCGACAATCAGGAACAATCTGAACACCGTGAGCGCCGTGTTCGAGTGGCTGATCCACGAGAAGTCCATTCAAACGATGAACCCCATTGCCTCGCTCCGGAAGCGACGGCGCGGTATCCCCCAACCTGGCGCAGGCAGGGACAGACGACTTCGGCAGGGAGAGGAAGAACGGATATGGTCGGCATTGACCGGGGAGACGTGGCAGAACCGACAGTGGCAAGCCCTGTTCCCGGTCCTGTTGGACACCGGGATGCGTGCGGGAGAAGTTCGAAGCATCCTCGCGAGCTGGGTGCGGCGAGAGTATGGTTTCATCGTCATTCCCGAGAAGGAGGTGAAAGGAAACGAGCATCGATATGTTGCCCTCTCGGACCGTGCCTATAATTTGCTTCTCCAGCAGGCCGAGGGCGAACCGGACGACGCTACCGTGTTTAAGATGACGAAGAATTCGGCAGAACACGAATGGCAGAAAATCCGAGCTGCCGCGGGAAGTCCCGATCTTAGAATTCATGATCTCCGCCATGAGGCACTTAGCCGCATGGCTGCCAATGGCGCTGATCTGAAGACGCTTATGAGACAGTCCGGGCATAAGACCGTTGCCGTATTGATGCGGTATCTGAATCCGACAAAAGAAGAGCAGCGCGCAAAATTGTTTGGAACAAGCTGACTCCTCCTTCAGGCATCTAATTTGAATGCCAGAAGGGGCCTTGATTAAACACTATATGGTTGTAGTGTCTCCTCTCTTTTATGTGTTGGAAAATGGCTACGGGATTCATGATTGAAATTGAGCTTGCGACGATTTTAAAGGGTGCGCAGGGGTTTAAAGAAAACAACGTCAATGACACCTTCCGCGGCCAAGTGCTGATTGGTGACGGATCAATTAAGCAAGCCGTTATCAAAGACCTCGATCTGACTCAGTTGTGCAACGAACTCTTGGCATATTCACTTGCGCGTGAGGTCGGGCTGCCGGTACCAGATTGTTATATTGGGCTGGCACGGAGTGATGTCCTCGTCGCGACAAAAGCACCGTTACTAAAAGATGGCTCTCGCCTTGTGTTCGTGAGCATTGACGTGAAGGTTCCAAACGTAACGTACCGTTGGACTGGCTCGGACCTCGCTGGGCGTAAAGCGCTTTTTGACGAGATCACGCAGTGGGGCGATCTCGGGCATCTTTACGCCTATGACGCTTGGATCGCGAACATCGATCGGCATCCCGGGAACTTGCTCTTTGGGGGTAAGAGTGAAGTTTGGCTCATCGATCATGGGCATAGTTTCACAGGCCCGGATTGGCTCCCACCCGAACTTGACCCAGAGGGTGAGTATGACAATCGGTTGTCAGAATGGCTGACTGGACATCTCACTTTCGCTCAGAAAAGAAAACGTGCCATAGAAGTGCGGAAATTCTGCACTACGATCGGTAGCGTGGATGTTGGCAAGACCTCGAAAGCCAGCAGAATCGCTTCGCTTTTGTCGGAAACACACGTTGACGCGCTAAACGGTTTTCTTGAGAAGCGGGTCGCTAGGGTACCTGAGCACGCAAGCAAGGCACTGGGTGTGCCGGTGATGATATGATGGATTTTCTACTAGATTCTGCACAGTTCCCATCGTTGCGTAACGGCATTCAAGCACGTTGGGCACCGATACTTTTCGCGCCTATAAGCGGCTCTTACGAGCGCCTCGTCGTCGGTGTCGCAGCTGTGAATAACGATGGATTCCATCTTGAACTTGCAAACTCGCTTCACCGTTTGCATTGCTTCTATGGTGAAAACGCCGTCGGTGTTGTCACCGCAATCCAAATCGCGGGCGACTACTTGCAAGCGGACCTTGCTTTACGCTCACAGGAGGCACTGACTCACCCTGATACTGCTGTGTCGGGAATTGAGATCGGTGAATTAAGAGAAGCGGAAGGCCGAAGTCTTAAAGATATTGCTGAAAGCTGGATGGCTGCACTGTCATCGTTGTATGACCTGATGGATGCAAAATCAGCCGAAAGTTCTCCCCCCCTTCTTGCTTCAGTCGAGGCTGATGTCTCGGGAGATAGGCTTCCTTTCATGGTCTGCGACTACGTGAAGGGTAAGCGAGCCGGACTACAACATCACTTCAGCTCGGACTTGGTAGCTAACAATAAGCGGCGAGACAAACGTGATAGCCAAGAGCCAGTTGTCGACTATTCCGGGTCGCGGCTAGTAGCCAATTTTGGAACACTCAGGGTATCAGCGCTTTCTCGATCATTCGAATTAGTAAAACTCAGGCTTTGGGACTTGGACACGGTTAAGGTCCGTGAACGCGATTCCATGATCCAGCGACAATATGAGCTTATACTTCAGCGCCCAAACAAATTTGACCCTCAGGTTTCGGATAAACAGCACAACAAGCTAAGTCTAGCGCTTCAGGAACTGGAAGAACAAGCTGATGAAAAAAGTCTACGTTTGAGGCCTATGGATAGTGTTGAGCAAATCGGTGAGCACGTGCTGACTGTGGAAGCGGCTTAAACGTTCGGCCAAGCTGGTCGATTTCACAGCTAAGGGAAATCAGGTCCGTGGTGACGATGAGCGGCTCGAATATTTTGTACTTCACGGCTTCCTGCTGGTTGGCCCGCATACTTTCGAACCGAAGTCATTCGCAACGCCAACCCCACTCGCGACGTCCGTGCCAGTTTCCGTTGGGCCAACGTTTGTCTCGGGTTTCGAGGCCTCCGTCCAGGCGAGCGTGGACTTCAGCAACTTGACGTCGGTATCTGTTTCGCTGCCGTCGCGGACGAAGCACCGTGTTAGGTCAGACCAGAGTTCGTTCCGCTCGACATGGTTGAGCCAGTCCAGAGACGCCTCCGGTGCCTTCTTGCGAAGTTCGGCAAAAGCGTCCCGTCTGACGGGACCACCCTGGCGGATATGCGCGAACAACACCGAGTACGGCACCGTGCCGTGATTGAGGAAGGTGTCGAGATACCGCTTGTGAATGCTCAGCCGGTTCGCCATGTCGGAACGCTCAAATGAAGACCCTGACGATTTTGGCGGCGCTGTCGGAGGAACGGGGATCGGCAGGCGACCGAAAATCGCCGTGAAGATGGCAAGTAGTTGTGCCGCCACTGATGCCGCGGGGTTTGCACCGGAAGCCCGACGCGCCGTGTAAACCCTCATTCGCAGCCTGTCGTAGCATGTGCGCTTCCTTGTCCTCTTTCTCATGGCGTCATCCTCCTCGTGTAACTATAGGCTGGCACAGTCCGCCGTGTGACATCGGCCGGCACATGCCTTTCCCGTCGCGTCCTGATCTGTTTCGACAGGCGTTCGATCTCGCTCTCGAACGCCGACATCATCCATTCGGCCAGTGTCCGGGCGCGGCGCAACAGCGCATCAAGATCGACCTCGCCGAGTCTGCGCAGGAACAGAATTTCATGAGGTACGGGCGGGTTTAGCGTCGCGACAGACGGTCGATGCGGTCGGCGACAGTCTGCAGGGTCTGAGCCTGTCGTTGTTGCATCTCCAGCATCAGCCCGAGCAGTTCGAGCAGCTGCGCGATACGGTCCGGCCCCTCCGGGTTCTCCAACAGGGATAGAAGCGGCAAGAGCTGTTCGGTGTTGCGCTCGACCGACGTCAGTGTTCGCAGGGACGCGGAAATTATTTCCGTCATGTGTTGGTCCTTTCGTGAATTCCAAGAACTCGCGCCGAGATACGCCCGCCGCCCGATTGGCTGCGGCGACGAACGTTCCGGACAGGTCGGTGAGGATCGGCCCCTTGTCGCCATCCGCGATCTGTAGACCCTGCCGCTTGAGTTCGACGTCGAACGCAGTGGCTCCCGAGACGAATGCCTGTCTGAGCCGGGTCTTGTCGAAACCAGTGGCTGTCCGCTCAGCCTTCTTGCGGGCGACGTCGGAGAAGCCCTCGGGCTTGCGGGCACGACGTTCGGCGCGAACCGGCTGTATAGTTTCGCCATGATCGCGCTCGTAGGAGCGTGCAAGGTCTTCGAGTCGGGCGTAGTCGTTGCGACAGTCGAGAACACGCAGGGTGTGCGGATCGACTTCGGCGATAGCGAGATGGAAATGAGACCGCCCTTTTTTGATGTGCCTCACAAGCAGGCGGGGACGGTCGGGACCGACGCGAAACTCCGCGTCGATCGACCGGAGGAACACGGCAAGCTGCGCGGGTGACATTTCGCGTTCGGGCGAGATGGACAGGTGACGGACGCTGTAGGTGCAGCCTTTCACCTTCGCCAGAGCGTGGGCATCAAGGAGCGCATGGCGGTCACCCGCTAGAACCTCGATCCGCTCGTTCTCGTCCGCCTTGTCGAGGAGATGGCGGGCGATGTAGCGGACACCGCCCTTGCGGGAAATCCGCGTGGTCCGGACGATCATGCGATGATCTCGCGAAGGCGGTTCCGCAGCGTGTCGATCCCGACAAGTGTCTGGGCAAGTTCGGCATCATGTCCGGGAAGCTTGCCAGCATTGGCACGTCGCGCAAGTTGGTTGAGGTTGCCGCCGATGTGCCCGAGATGGCCAAGGACCTGAGCGAGGTACAAGACGTCGGTGCGGTCCATCGTCCTGGACGGCATGCGAATGCCGAGGGCTGCACGACGGATCATCTCCGATAATGAAAGACCCCGCGCCCTTGCAAGGTCTTTCATTGCGGCGATTTCTCCGCTGGATACGCGACATCGAATGATCTGATTGCGCACATGTTTCCTCCTCGTAGCACGCCCCGCCAAGGGGCCAAGAGGGGGTTCACGGGGGAGGTTTACTCCCCCTGACCAGCGCCGTGCCGTAGGCACACGGCATTGCTGGCTCCCTTCCTCTCTCGTCTGGGAAAATGATGGGCTGCGGATTTTGCCGGCGCAAATACGCTTCGAATTTCCGAATTGCTCTTGTTTGTATCCTTATTGGATTTTCAACGGTTCGAATTACGAAACTATCATCTCGATAATCGAAGCGATGCGGTCCGTCCGAGCGATGAAGGGAAAAAAATAAAGTTACAAGTACGCTATGGTGAGAGGGTGGTAGCCGGAAAATCGACCTTTCGGTTCTCGGATCATTGGCACCCCTTCGAATTTCGAACGATCGTTTCCGGGTCAAGCCTCGGCAATTCTATAGGATCGCATCAATCGAAATTGAAAACCTCCAGCTGCTTTAACATTTCTCTTGCCTGCGACATGCCCTGGCTTGCTGCCATACCAAACCAATACTTGGCTTTTTTAATATTAACGATGTCCGACTGATTGAGATATTCTGCTTCTGCATCAACCTTTTCAAGATGTAGCTTGCCAAGATTGAACTGCGATCCAGCATCCCCAGACTTTGCCGCCATTTCAGTGAACAATTCAATGTCGCGCTGAATTTCAGAATTTTTATTTTCGGGAGAGATAGAAAGACCGCCTTGGGAAAGAAGAACCTGACAAAAAACATTGCCAGACATTGCCCCTGACCTGATTAGTTTTCCCGCAACCCCTTTCCCAAGGAGTTTGATAAGCTCCTGTAATTCTTCAAAATTCTGGGGCGGCTTAGGATTATCATTTTCCCTCTTCCCAAAAATACTGAACATCTCGGAATCCTTTTGGCTATCAGCGAAAAACGTATCCACGCCGCGAAGTGGTTGAGATCGGTCACCATACGGCGATTTTGCGATAACGTGGCCTACGATCGAACAACGCGCCATGACAGCGAGCCGGTCGCTTACGCCTGAACGCTTCATCGCCACGTGCAACTTATTCAGGCCATCTGTAATCTGGTCCGCTGCTGACCCCGGCTTATTGCGGTCCAAGCCCCCTTGATAGAAGTCCTTATCGACGCCGGTCCGCTGGATGAATGAATGAACGAAGTCGAACTCACTCTTTGCCGCTGCATCCAGTTCATACGCGATGACGTCGACCGTCGCGCCGTATTTTCGGCAGATCACGTCATAAAAGCGGGCCGCACAAATCATTGTGGAAGGTATTAGACCGCCCCCCGGGTTTGCCTGTTGGGCAACATTCGCCAGGTTATCAGCCCCGTATCCGCCTCGATCCGCTGCTTCTAGGTGCCATAACGCTGCTTTGGCACGGGGATGCCCCGCTTCGGCGGCTTTGTACCAACAGTCTGCCGCTAGGTCGAAGTCATATGGAGTTACGCTTCCTCCTCCCCAGAGGAGAGAAAGATTGAATAACGCGGAAACGTGTCCACCCCGGGCAGCATTGCCGAAATGCCTGCTCGCAGCATTGCAATCGCCTCTTTGTAATGCGCCGAGGCCAGCGATATATTCGGCTTCCACCTCTTCTGAGGCAGACACAAAAAATGGATTCTGAAATTCAGGCACGCATCTTCCCCTGATGATCACACAACTAGGCATAAGAGCGATTCGCGGATTTCTCAATGAGAGATTGTTAGGCGGAGATGCTGGGCCAAATCTCGTCTGAAGCCTCGCCAGGCCATGGCCGAAATCGCCGCTTCCAAGCCCGTCAGATAGGGTTGAAGTTTGAAAATGATATCTGCCCGATCCAAGGCTCTTTGACATGTCTGGCAGGGCGGAATCCGACCTTTTCCGGTGTGTCGGTTCGACGGACGAGGTGACAGGCAGGTTTCAGGCGGCAGGCGCGTCTATCAGGTTGCCGATATCAATCCTGCCAAGCCGGGCGTCGCGGACGAGGTCTGCGGCTGAGCCGGGAACGCGGGAACGGCGAACGAGGTGCAGCCGCGACGATCCCCGGACCTGAAGATACAGGGATGCCACATACATCAGAATGCCTCCGGCGCGATCGATTTCGTTAACCTCTTCGATAATGAGGCGGAATGCCGGTCTTTCGAAAACTGTCGACTTCGACCTCATTTCCTCGCGCCTTTCCCCTGCCGCATCAACGACATGAGTTTATCGCAAAGCCGGAATCGAGCCCAGGAACGTCCGGATTTACCCCGGACCGGTCCCTAACGTGACATCTCGAATTTTAACGACCGATTCCGCCCTTTTTCGATCGGGAGGGGTGCGTCAAAAACATCGATCGTACAGGTCTCGACCTTCCCAAGACATTTCGTCTGGTGTTCGAAGTTCGCACGATTGCTGCAGGCGTCGTCTTTGATGATGAGGCCTCTGATGGTGAGCATATCGGAGAAGTCTGCATAGCGCCGCCGATCAGGCGGGACTTCGGGAATTCGCGCGTGATGAAATCGGAAACGAAGGCTGCCGCAGGAGGTCGCGTTCACCGCGATCCGGGATCGACCGCCGCCGATTTCGAACTCCGTCCCTCGGATGCGTCGAAACTCGAAACGATCCGTTCGAAAGTCGAAAGTTCGATCATTCGAGATTCGAACTTTCTTCGCGAGATGCAAAATGCTTCGAATTCCGGGCGTTCGGTAGCGGGATTCGAGAACGCTCCAGCGCTGGCCCGCCATCATGTAACAGTACGTGATGAATCGGGGGCTTGGCATGGCGGACTGTTTGAGGTTCGAAATATCGGCCTTTCGAATTTCGAAGTGTTCCGTTCGAATTTCGAACTATCCTGTTCCGGAGAGGAGAGCCGTCCAGTTTCGGCGCAGCGGCTGGCGCGGGCGCAGGCAAAGCCGAGCCACGGGTCGCAAGGCGGGACTGGACGGATCGGAACGACCCCAACCGTCCCGCACCCCGGCCATGAAGCTCATGGCCGGGACTAGGCCAGCGCCAATGAGCGTCCTTCCTTCGACATGGCCGAAATTGTGGTTTCCGTGGCCGCCAGATGGGGTTGACTGTCAAAAACGATGTCGGATGCATCCGAGGTGCCGAAGTGTACCTGGCGGCCCGAAATCCGGCCTTCCTGCATCGCGATCCAGGTCTCCTGCTCCTCAATCAGACGGAGGTCGCCGTCTTCGTCTTCCTCTGGAGCGGAAACCCATCCACCGCGCTCTTCTTCGAGGGGGATTCAAGATCAACGCTCCCGTGCGGAGATTCGCTATTGGCCGTTTCACCCTGAACCTGTTCCGGATTATTGTTGCACGGAGTGATGCCTACCTTTTTATCTATACACCGATTGGCACAAATTTGCTGACAGGCCGAAAAGTGCCGATAAGCGGTCGATCGGGACACGCCAGCTCGAGACGCCAGTCGTTCCGGGCTGAGCGTTTCCGACCGCTCCAGCATGGTGGCATAGGCCGCCACCAGTTTTTCAAGACTCCGTTCTCGCCTGACGCCTTGGGAAAATTCTGCCCCCGCCCTCTGCCGGTCCCGAACATTCGTCATCCCTTCGACCACATGAAGGAGGCGCTGCCGATTCTTCCCGCCCTGTAGCTTCGCAGGATCGAATTCCATTGCGAGGCGATCGGCGACCTTGGCGATGACATAGGAAACCCTAGTGTCATCCAATTCCATCGTCCTGGCGTAGTCTTCAAGCGCGACATGAAGGTGATCGGCAAGTGCTGCCTTCGATCCCCTCATGCGGGTATCCGGCGTAAAGTGCCACTCGATCAACAGAGCCGTTCCTCGTTCGCGGAGCGTGTTGAAGGTGACGTTCGAGGCTTTGAGACCCATTCCGGACTGGACCGCTGCAGCCTGACGGACAAGCGCCTCGCGGCTCGACCTGGTGTCTACCCAATCCGCATAGTCCGAGAGCGTCGGCATGTCATGCCGGTTCGGGGTCATGGTATGCCAGAGAGGTGACAGCGGGTTCTTCATACGCATTGTCGTCGCTGGGGCAGCAGGATCGGCCCCGAGGGGGAGCAGCGCCTTCGTCAGCCCGCTGGAGACTCCGAGGAACAATCGCACGATGTCGCGACGGCAACGCTTGTTGTTGGACTTCCAGACGGCGGTTCTAGGCGGTAACAAGAAGATGAAATGCGGGCGATGATAAGTGCCATCGTCAAGAAGGTCGCCGACGATGATGTGCGGCAGGCACGGAATCTTGCCGTCCCGCACCAGTTCCTCAAGGCCAAGGAGCAGATGCCCCGGAGCTGCGAAAACGCCGTCGCAGTCGATACGGATCGCGCCAAGAAACTCCTTGTTCAACTCGATATAGGCATAGTCGAGAGTGAGGAGTTTGGAGCGAGACTGGACATCAAGCGTGGCCTTGTCGTTGGATGCTCGCGCCCTGCCACCCTTCGGGACGAGGGTGACGAACAGTTTGAGGATAGGGTCATTTTCGGAGCGCAAACCCTCCTCGGCAAACGCCCGCCGCCACCGTCCAGCAATGTCCCGATCGAACGGGAGAACAAAGCCGTTCTCAAGGCGGTCCCGAACGGTCAGGCGTAGTTCAATCGCCTCCCGGCGGAACCGTGCGGCATCGGAATCAGGATCGGCGACTTTGCAGCACTTGCCGCTCGTTTTCCGCTTTGCCTTTGCCTCGGCGGCCATGCGCTGGGCCTCTCCGTAGCGTGTTTCGAAGCCAAGCAGAGTATGGCTTCCCAACCCTGACTTCCAATAAGCCGTCTCGTCGGAGGATGTCGCCGGCGCATGCGAGGGGTTTACAATAGCGTTGCCGCTGTTCATTATCATCGAACAATCTCCCAAAAAGCCGCGCAGGGTTCCAGCCCATTGACCGCGGCTTTTTTCATGTTCAGAGCGATCGACGCGTGGGTCAAACGCCGATTCCCAGCCTGCAACAGCGGATCGAGCGTTTTGCAACACGTCTGCAGTTGCAGCATTGTTGCAGAATATGTTGACAATGTTGCGGGCCTGGCCGGAATTACCGCAAATCTGTCAACGAATTTTGATAAATTATATCATATGGTTGTGGCGGAAGAGGTGGGATTCGAACCCACGGTACGGTTTCCCGCACGCCGGTTTTCAAGACCGGTTCCTTAAACCACTCGGACACTCTTCCATCTGATTGAAAAGGTCGAGAAATCCACATTTTGTCGATTTCTGCGAACCGGTTGTTGCTACCGATTTGCGACCCAATCAGTCGATGGCTGGCGTTTTAGCAGCTTTGATAGCAGCGTCAACGTGCTCTGCAGCATTTGCCGACATCCCTGGGGTGACGTGCGAACAAATTCGAGCGTGAGCCGAGCGAGGCCCGTTCCGCTCATTGGAAATGACTGGCGTTCTGCCCGGCTTGAGCGTTTACTGTGTTGTTCTGGCGGAGGAAACAAACCATGGCCATGTATCTCACACGCTTCAGCTACACGCCCGAGACCTGGGCGCGGATGATCGAAAGCCCCGAGGATCGCCGAGAGGCGGCACGCAGTTACATAGAATCCGTGGGCGGAAAGCTGCATGGGTTCTGGTACGCCTTCGGCGAGCATGATGGTTGGAATCTATGGGAGGCGCCTGATAACGTATCGATGGCGGCCGTCGCACTTGCGATCGGCGCGGGAGGCGCGCTCAGCTCCATGGAGACAACCGTCCTCCTCAGCGTCGAGGATACGATCGAAGCCTTGAAGAAGGCGAAGTCGGTTCGGTATCGTCCACCGGCAGGGTAGGTGCGGCACACCACTTCCGATTATGTCGAAGATGAGCGATTCGCGCGCATCTTTCCGGCGCTTTGTATAAATTGCCGCGGAGGCAACCAGGTGTCCCTATTGCGCTGGCGCAGCCGTTTGTAGCCGACGAAGCTGTCTATCTCCGATCTGAATCCCTCAGCCAGTGAAATCAGCGGGTCGCTGTTGCATTATGAACGGACAATACATCGGAAGCCTAGATGGCAAGTTGCTGTATCGACGGGTTGCGCCATGCGTGCGGCCGGCCGGTAACGGCGGCAATAATTGGGCGCGCAAAGATGTGAGCCGCCCTTCATGACTTTGCGTGGAATGCTGATCTGCGGTTGGCGCGGATCATAGCTGTTGGAGAGTTCAGCGCCGACAGGATTCGAGATCGTGCAGCACGGGCTGTCGATCATGCCATGCTCTTGATACCAGTCGGTCGTCCATTCCCAGACATTGCCGGCCATATCGAACAAACCGTAGCCGTTGGCGGGAAAGCTCCCCACGGGAGATGTGCCCTCGAAACCGTCCTCCCGACTGTTTTGGACGGGAAACTCGCCCTGCCAGGTGTTGGCCATATGCCGACCGCCGGGCAACATTTCCTCTCCCCATACGTAGTCCGCCGCCTCAAGCCCCCCGCGTGCGGCAAACTCCCATTCTGCTTCGGTTGGCAGTTCCTTGCCGGCCCAGGCCGCATAGGCTTGTGCGTCGTCGAATGTGACATGGACGACCGGATGCTCCAATAAGCCCTTGATCGTGCTTGCCGGCCCTCGCGGATGCCGCCAGTTTGCTCCGCGCACATATTTCCACCAGTTGTAGTGGTTCGTCAGATCAACAGGCGACTTTGGCTTGATGAAAACGACTGACGATGGTGCCAGCATCTCCATAATGGCACCCGGATAGTCAGCCGGGTTGGCCGGCCGCTCCGCCGTGGTGACATAGCCGGTCGCCTCGACAAAGGCGGAAAAATCCCGGTTCGTCACTGGGCATGTGTCCACCCAGAACCCATCGACACGAACCCTGTGCGCCGGGGCTTCCTCCCGATAGTGGCGATCCGAGCCCATCAGGAAATCGCTGCCGGGGATCCATAACATACGACCGCTCGCACGCGCTTTCAAAATCGGTGGTTCCAACATGGCTTCGCCTTGCGTTCAACCCTTACTCATCATATTCGCAAAGACCTTCACTCAAATGACCCCGGCTGGTTGCCGTCATCAACCTCTGGAAGAGAACTCGTCTTCGCCGGCCTTCATCCGCATTTACTGCCGCGATGTTCGAAGAACAAACTCCAAAGCCTTCCTTTGCCGAGTGCCACTCCCAATTCCCTCGATGCCAGATAAGGGATCAAGATCAACAGCATGATTGCGCTCATGGCCAGGAGCTCGGGCAGCCGACTGGCTATATCAGCGATGACAAACGAGAGTGCCCTGCCATGAAGGAACCCAACGACGCACTCTTCAGCAAGCGACATGACGAGGATCAGGGACAGATAGAGTGCCGCCTTGTAGGCCACGACGCCGACGAGTCTCGAACTGCCGGACCGCTCTCCGAGGCCGATCGTATGACCGAGCAGGATGAACTTTCCGAGAATGAGAGCCTTGATTGCGGGTATGCCGAACACAAGAAATTCCACACCCTGACTACCGAGGACGGCCATTTTGTAGAGGAGGATTACCGCGAAACAGACATAGAGATAGGCGCAGAGGAAGGCGTACTCCTTTATCTCGTGCTTCGCTCGCTGGAGGATAGTCGTCGCCTGTCCGTTCTCATTCGCATTCATCGATCTTTTCCGATCACAGGCGGATGGCGCCGAACATTAACGGCGCCATCCTGGCCTTCGTCAACGTCTGATCACTGTCCGCCACCCTGCTGGAGTTTCTCGAGCACATGGTCCAGCGAGAAGCTTCCCGGCGCCTGGCGAGGCGGATATTTTACGTAGGTTTGAAGGTGTTTGGCCACAAATGCCTGGGCCGGAACCAGCGCAAAGGCATGTTCCACGCGCCATCTTGCATAATCCCCAGCTGCATGCTGGGCAATCTCGAACGGATCGGCGCGAAGGTCGATTAGTTTTGGAAATCTCAGTGTGATCAGAGGATCCTGCCACACGTCCAACCCTTCTGCTCGTTGTTCCATGAACACCAGCTTCCACCGGTCGTAGCGCAATCCTGCCAGGTTCCCCTCATCAGTCCAGTAAAAATACTCCTTGCGCGCCCCAGGCCCTGTGCCGTCAAACAGGTTGCGTTGATTGTAGCCGTCAAGATGCACGTTGAATGTCTTGCCCGCCGCTTCATAGCCGGCCAGAAGCTTGGCTGCGATGTCAGGCTCACCGGCTGCTGCAACCAAGGTCGGCAGCCAATCTTCGTGGGAAACAATCTCATTGATCTCGGTTCCCGGCTTGACGATGCCCGGCCAGCGGACCATCCCAGGCACGCGGTAGCCACCTTCCCAATTGGTATTCTTTTCGCCATGGAAAGGCGTTGTGCCGCCATCAGGCCAGGAAAACACCTCTGCACCGTTATCGGTCGTCCAGACAACGATGGTGTTTTCGGCGATGCCAAGTTCATCGAGCTGGTCGAGCAGTTGGCCAACCATACCGTCGAATTCAGCCATGCCGTCGGCAACGATCCCCAAGCCCGTCTTGCCTTTCGACTCCGCCTTGAGATGCGTATAGATATGCATCCGGGTCGCGTTGAACCAGCAAAAGAACGGCTTTTCGGCTTTGGCGCTGCGGTCGATGAAGTCCTTGGCAGCACCTAGGAATTCCTCGTCAACGGTTTCCATGCGTTTTCTGGTGAGCGGTCCCGTATCCTCAATCGTCTGCTTGCCCACTCTTCCGAAACGCGGATCCTCGGTCGGATCGTCTGTCTCGCTCGCTTTGCATTTCAGCACGCCACGCGGTCCGAATTTCGCGCGAAACTGTGGATCCTTCGGGTAATCGGGGTTCTCCGGTTCTTCTTCGGCATTGAGGTGATAGAGGTTGCCGAAGAACTCATCGAAGCCGTGGACGGTTGGCAAAAATTCGTTTCGATCGCCGAGATGGTTCTTGCCGAACTGGCCGGTAACGTACCCTTGCGGCTTGAGCAGTTCGGCGATCGTCGGATCCTTCTCAGACAGGCCTTCCTTGGCTCCGGGAAGCCCGACTTTGAGCAGCCCCGTGCGAAAACAGCTCTGGCCGGTAATAAAGGCCGCTCGCCCCGCCGTGCAGGATTGCTGCGCGTAGAGATCGGTGAAGATCGCACCTTCGTCGGCGATACGGTCGATATTTGGCGTCTGGTATCCCATCTGCCCGCGATTGTAAGCGCTGGTGTTCCACCAGCCGATGTCATCGCCGAAGATCACAAGTATATTCGGCTTCTTTGCTCCTGCCTGGGCAAGCGCCGGAATGCTGGCGACCGGACAGAATGCCGCTAATGCGATTGCCGAGCCGCCGCCCAGCAAGATTTGGCGCCGGGTACTATTGAGTTCCGTCTTTCCCGTTTTATCGCTCATCTCATGCCTCCCTAACTGTCACAGAGATTTGGCGTCAGAAAGCAACCTAACGCATTCGAATATCCGCGCTATTGCACTTAGGGGCAGTTGCCTTGGCCATGGATATCGTTCGAGGATAATCAGACGCTGGAGGCTGAGCTTGCTGCGCCTGCGTTATGAGCACGATGAAACTGAGTTCCTGGTGCAGAACGGAGGTTGACGGGGAATTGGTCCGACGAAGATCTGCACCACTCGGCCGCTATCGAAATGCCACGCGCATCTCTCGCGCAGACTATGCGCATTTCGACCGAGGTCGCCGCCATAAGCAAGATCGCTGACCTCTCAATGATAGAAGCTCAGCCGGCCCTGCAATGAGAAGGTGGCCTACAACGGGAGATTCAACAGACTTAGCTTCCGTCAGATCCAAGGCCCTTCGGACCGTTGAGCTGGTTCATATCCTCGCCGAGAGATCGAACCGCCTCCATCGTCACGGCGAGGGCCGACATCAGGATTGCGATGTCGTTGTCTTTCTCCGGCTGGGAAAGCTGGCGAGATCGGGCGCGCAACTGCTGGCTGACCGTGTCGAGCCGCGTCAGGGTTTCATCGTTCATGGTGATCCTCCAAAGGTCTAAACCTTCAAAGCCCGCGGCGGACAATTCGTTCCCATACAGAAGGAAGTGCCGCCCACTGCCGCTCGTCAAATACGCGCAGACCGTGTTTCAATATGGAGCTTTTAGGGCGTCCGGAAGCACCCGGATGTTCACCATATGCCCCGCATCGGCACGATGATTTCGGGCCTTATTGCGGCGGCGAAGGGCGGGTGGAGAAGGCATCCGTTAGTGATTTATAAACCATAATCATTAGAATTGTCGCTATCGCTGCGAAATCGTTCGTAAATTTGCCACGAACTTAGCAAGATTAAAGCCTCGTTAGGCGGGCGGGAATAAGGCGCTATTGCCCCAAGATGGGGCAGGGTTCCTTAACCATAACGATCTTTGAGCGGCGTGGGGCATATGAAACTGGATTACGGGGCGGCGTCTTTCGCAACGACAGCACGATGGCTGGCGATCTCGGCGATGTGTGCGACGGTTGCAGCTTGCGGCACGACGCAGGCGGTGCCGAAGAAAAAAGCCCACGGCAAAGAATATTTCTCCGAATCCGAATATGGCGTGAAGGCGAGCCCGCGGGTAGCCACCGGCAACAATATCCCGAAGGGCGGCGGCCGCTACATCGTCGGCAACGCTTACGAGGTGAAGGGCAAGTGGTATTACCCGAAGGAAGACTTCGCCTATAACAAGGTCGGCGTCGCCTCCTGGTATGGTTCGGCCTTTCACGGGCGCCTGACGGCGAACGGCGAAGTCTACGACCAGATGCATCTTTCCGCCGCGCATCCGACCTTCCCGCTGCCGAGCTATGCGCGCGTCACCAATCTCGAAAGTGGTTCTTCCGTCATCGTGCGCGTCAATGATCGCGGTCCCTATCACGAAGGCCGCATCATCGATCTTTCCAACAAGACGGCCGACATGCTGGACCTGCAGCACAGCGGCACCGGCAAGGTGCGCGTGCAATATGTCGGTCGCGCCCGCATGGACGGGCACGACATGCCCTATCTGATGGCCTCCTACGCGCCGAAGGGCAGCCGCATTCCCGGCGTCAATCCGGAAGGCCAGATCGCAACCGGCGTGATGGTCGCCTCCAACAGCCGCAAGATCACCCGCGACCAGCTGCAGCGTTCGGAAGACTACGAGACGCCGGCCAACGTGCCGGTGCCGAGGTCGGCCACCTCCTATGCCGGCTCGACGCCGAGCGCGCGCTACAATGCAGCACCGGCGTCTGCACCGGCTGCCCATGTTCTGGTGGCACCATCAGCGCCGTCCTTCAACAATGGCGCTCAGGCGATGGACCAGATGGTCGTGCTGCCAGAGATCGGTCCGATGCCCTACGAGCGGCCCCAGAATTCACTCGCGCTCGGCTATCAGAACGGAGAGGTCAGGACGGTGACCGTCGATCTCGCCTTCGATGCGGTGATGGTGCGCAATGACGGGCTGACGCAGGATTCGATCCTTGCCGCGGCCAAGCGCCAGCAGGCAAAGTTCGCCGCGCGCTGAACTGGCAATTGCATCGGATTTCCTCGCGTTCTAACCTCCTGAAATACGCCGCTCGATCAATGGAAATTGCGATGCTGAAGCCCGCGCTTCGCCTGCTTGCATGCCTCACGTCGCTCACCACCGGCGCATTTGCAGCCGATGGCGGTGCAGCCGGTTTCGCCACCAAGGCGGCGCAGGCCTATATGATCGAGGCAGCCACCGGTACGGTGCTTCTCGCCAAGAACGAGGACCAGAGCTTTTCGCCGGCTTCGCTCGCCAAGCTGATGACGATGGATCTCGTTTTCGACGCGGTGACCAAGGGCCAGATCACGCTCGACACCGAATATCCCGTTTCCGAATATGCCTGGCGGACAGGCGGCGCACCGTCGCGGACCGCAACGATGTTTGCCAGCCTCAAATCGCGCGTGCGCGTCGAGGACCTGATCAAGGGTGTCGCCATCCAGGGCGCCAATGACAGCTGCATCATTCTCGCGGAGGGCATGGCCGGAAGCGAGCAGCAATTTGCCGTGTCGATGACGCGACGCGCCCGCGAACTCGGCATGGAGAAGGCCGAGTTCGGCAATTCCACCGGCCTTCCCGATGGCAAGAGCAAGGTTACGGCACGCGAGATGGTGACGCTCGCCGCCGCCCTTCAGCAGACCTATCCGAACCTGTATCCCTATTTCGCGCAGCCGGATTTCGAATGGAACAAGATCCTCCAGCGCAACCGCAACCCGCTGCTCGGGCTCGATCTCGGCGCCGACGGGCTGGCGACGGGCTTTACCGAGGGCGAGGGCTATTCGATCGTCGCTTCGGTTGAGCGCGACGGCAGGCGGCTGTTTGTGGCGCTTGCCGGCATTGCCTCCGACAAGGAGCGGACGGAGGAAGCCAAGCGCGTACTCGAATGGGGGCTGACGGCCTTTGAGAACCGGCAGATCTTCGGCGAGAAGGAAGTGATCGGTGCCGCCAGCGTCTATGGCGGCACGGCGCGCACCGTCGATCTCGTCGCCAAGGCGCCGGTCAGCGTCTATATTCCGATCAGCAATCCCGACCGGCTATCGGCGCGCATCATCTATCGCTGGCCGCTGACGGCGCCGGTCAAGCCGGATACCCAGGCAGGCACGCTGAGGATTTTCGCCGGCAGCCGGCTGCTCAGGGAAGTGCCGCTTTACACCGTGCAGGCGGTGGGCGAGGGCTCGCTCAGCAGCCGGGCGGTCGACGCCATGCTGGAACTCGGCGAATCGCTGTTCTTCTCCTGGCTCTGGGACAAGCCCGCGCCTGTCTGACGCCCGATTTCTGGTACAATTTGCCGGGAAAGGTGAATATGTCGCCGCGGCGAAAGGTTTTCCTCCCTGATATCTTCGGATAGATAGAAGGAGCGGGGCGCGTGCGGCGCCTGGAATGCGGGAAGTTGTCATTGTCATCGGGTACGGGATTGTTCGTTACGTTTGAAGGCGGGGAAGGCGCTGGGAAATCCACGCAGATCCGCCGCCTCGCCGAGGCGCTGAAGGGCGAAGGTCACGACGTGCTGATGACGCGCGAACCAGGCGGATCCCCGGGCGCCGAAGCCGTGCGCCACGTGCTGCTGTCGGGGGCTGCCGAAGCCTTCGGCACGCGGGTGGAGGCAATCCTCTTTGCCGCGGCCCGCAACGACCATGTCGAAGAGGTGATCCGGCCGGCCCTGGCCGCAGGCAAGGTCGTGCTCTGCGACCGCTTCATGGATTCCTCCCGCGTCTATCAGGGCATCACCGGCAATCTCGAGCCCGATTTCATCGAGACGCTGCAGCGCATCGCCATCAACGGCGTCATGCCGGATTGCACCGTGATCCTCGATATCCCCGCCAAGGTCGGGCTGGAGCGGGCGCAGAAGCGCGCCGCGGACGATGCTCCCGATCGCTTCGAGAAGGAGCGGCTGGAAACGCACGAGAAACGGCGCGAGGCCTTTCTCGATATCGCCGCCCGCGAGCCGGAGCGCTGCCACGTGGTCAACGCCATGCAGACGGAGGAGGCGATCGCCGCCGAGATCCTGGCGATCGTCCATCAGCTGCTGTCGCCCGCAGGTCGTACGCGAATGCCGGAAGCCGCTCACCATGAGTGAGGCCCATTATGAGTGAAGAGAGGCCCGGACTGCTCGACGGCGCCATCTGGCCGGGGGAAAATACCAGGCTGTTCGGCCATGCGGAGGCGGAAGCCTTCCTTGCGCAGTCCTACCGGTCCGGCAAGGGCCACCACGCCATCCTGATCGAGGGGCCGGAAGGCATCGGCAAGGCGACGCTCGCCTTCCGCTTTGCCAATCACGTGCTCTCGCATCCCGATCCAGAGACAGCGCCGGAGGCAATCGGCGATCCGGATCCAGCCTCTCCCGTCAGCCGGCAGATCGCCTCCGGTGCCTCGCACAATCTCCTGCACCTTGCCCGGCCGGTGGACGAGAAGACCGGCAAGGTGAAATCGGCGATCACGGTCGACGAGGTGCGCCGCGCCGGCAAGTTCTTCTCGCAGACGTCTGGCACCGGCAACTGGCGGATCGTCATCATCGACCCGGCTGACGATATGAACCGTAATGCGGCCAACGCCATCCTGAAGATCCTGGAAGAGCCGCCGAAGCGGGCGCTGTTCCTGGTGCTGTCGCATGCGCCGGGACGGCTGCTGCCGACGATCCGCTCGCGTTGCCTGCCGCTGAAACTGGCGCCGCTTGCTGACGATGAACTCGTCGCTGCCCTTGCCCATCTCGGCATATCAGGTGAGGGCGGGGCGGTGCTTTCGGCCGCCAAGGGCAGCGTCGGCGAGGCGTTGAAACTGTTGAACTACGGCGGCGGCGAGATCATTGCCGCCTACGACGAGATGCTTTCCGCCGAGGGGCCGACAGCCCGCAAGGCGATGCATCGGCTGGCCGACGCGCTTTCGGGCCGGGAAAGCGACACGATCTTCGATTTCTTCGTCAGCCATGTCGGCGACGACATCATGAACCGTGCGCGCGCGGCGGCCGGCGAGGGGCGGATCGCCGCGGCAGAGCGGCTGGCACGGCTCTATTCCGAGATCACCGAGCGGCTCACCGTTTCCGATGGCTACAACCTCGACCGCAAGCAGACGATCATCAGCATTCTCGCAGATATCAAGCAGCCGGGCTTTTAAAGCGCGTCACCGCTGACACTTTCCGGCACCGTGCTCTGGTCAGCCGGTCAGCAGCTTACCTGCGACAACGGCAAGCGTGGCGGCAAGGACGATGCGGATGGTGCGTTCGTGCAGCTTCGGCGCCAGAAGGCTGCCGATGATGATGCCGGGGATAGAGCCGATCAACAAGGCAACCAGCATCGGCCAGTCGATCTCGCCGATCAGCCAATAGCCCGTGCCTCCGATCAAGGTCAGCGGTACCGCATGGACGATATCGGAACCGACGATCTCGCGCACATCGAGCCGGGGATAGAGGACCAGCAGGATCGTCACCCCCAGTGCGCCGGCGCCGACCGAGGTCAAGGTGACGAGGATGCCGAGAACGAACCCGAGAATGACGGTGAGGGCGAGGATGGTCGTCGGCTTCGGCGGCGTTCGATCGCCGATTGCGCGGCGCGCCAGTTCGAGGATCGGGCCTCGGAAGACCAGCATGATCGCGGTCATGACGAGAAGCCAGCCGAGTGCCGTGGTAATCGTATTGGTCACGCCGATGCTTTTGCGATCGACGCCTGCCAGCAGCCACAGCATCAGCAAGGCGGCCGGCAGGCTGCCGGCTGCGAGGCTGCCGACGATCTTCCAGTTGACGCGCCCATGCATGCCGTGGACGGCAGTGCCCGCCGTCTTGGTGATTGCCGCATAGAGAAGATCGGTGCCGACCGCGGTGGCGGGATGGACGCCGAAGAGCAGTACCAGCAGCGGCGTCATCAGCGAACCGCCGCCAACGCCGGTGATGCCGACAAGGGCGCCGACGAACAGGCCGGAAAGCGAATAGAGCGGCTCGAATGTCAAGCAGGCGCCCCCGACGGCGCGCGGCCACGACCATTCCGGTAGATGAAAACTCGCACTTCGTTCTTGTCCCGCCCTCTATCCCAAGACGGGTAGATTGGGCGAGAAGCCGAGTCAAGTTCACGCCCTCATCGTCCCGGAAATCATCGACGACTGGAAAGTTGAGGTTTCGCTTGACGATGACATGCGCTAAGAGCGGCTGACCATTTTTATAGAGTTAGCCGGACATTGGCCGCCATGACAGACAAGACACCCTTCTACATCACTACCGCGATTTCCTACCCTAACGGCAAGCCGCATATCGGCCATGCCTATGAGCTGATCGCGACGGATGCGATGGCGCGCTACCAGCGCCTCGACGGCAAGGACGTGTTCTTCCTGACGGGCACCGACGAGCACGGCCAGAAGATGCAGCAGACGGCGCGCGCCGAGGGGATCACTGCGCAAGCGCTTGCCGACCGCAACTCCGGCGAATTCCAGGCCATGGCGACGCTGCTCAACGCCTCGAACGATGACTTCATCCGCACCACGCAGGAGCGTCATCACGAGACGTCGCGGAACATCTGGAAGCTGATGGCCGACAATGGCGACATCTACAAGGATAGCTATGCCGGCTGGTATTCGGTGCGCGACGAGGCCTATTACCAGGAAAACGAGACCGAACCGCGCGCCGACGGCGTGCGCTACGGGCCGCAGGGCACGCCGGTCGAATGGGTGGAAGAGGCAAGCTATTTCTTCAAGCTCTCCGAATACCAGGACAAGCTTCTCGCCCATTACGAGGCGAACCCGGATTTCATCGGCCCGGCCGAGCGCCGCAACGAGGTGATCTCCTTCGTCAAGTCGGGCCTCAAAGACCTCTCGGTCTCGCGCACGACCTTCGACTGGGGCATCAAGGTGCCGGACGATCCCGCCCACGTCATGTATGTCTGGGTCGACGCGCTGACCAACTACATCACCGCAACGGGCTATATCGAGGACAGGAACGGCCCGCGGGCGAAATACTGGCCAGCCGACGTGCACATCATCGGCAAGGACATCATCCGCTTCCACGCCGTCTACTGGCCAGCCTTCCTGATGTCGGCGAAGCTGCCGCTGCCGAAGCGGGTCTTTGCCCATGGCTTCTTGCTCAACAAGGGCGAGAAGATGTCGAAGTCGCTCGGCAACGTCGTCGATCCGGTCAATCTGGTGAACCATTTCGGCCTCGATCAGGTGCGCTATTTCTTCCTGCGCGAAGTCTCCTTCGGCCAGGACGGCAGCTATAGCGAAGAAGCGATCGGCACCCGCATCAACTCCGACCTCGCCAACGGCATCGGCAATCTCACCAGCCGCTCGCTATCGATGATCGTCAAGAATTGCGACGGCAAGATCCCGGAATGCGGGGCGCTCAGCGACGAGGACAAGGCGATGCTGGCTGAGGTCGACGCGCTGCATGCCTCGACCCGCGAGGATATGGGCAAGCAGCAGATCCACCGGGCGCTCGCCTCGATCATTTCGGTCGTTTCCGAGACCGACCGTTATTTCGCCGGCCAGGCGCCGTGGGCGCTGAAGAAGACCGATCCGGAGCGCATGGGCACGGTGCTCTATGTCACCGCCGAAGTGGTGCGCCAGATCGCCATTCTGCTGCAGCCTTTCATGCCGGAATCATCGGCCAAGCTGCTCGATCTGGTCGCAGCACCTGCAGACAAGCGCGACTTCGCCGCTCTTGGGCAAGCCGGCCGTCTCGTTGCCGGAACGGCGCTCGAAGCGCCGACGCCGGTCTTCCCGCGCTACGTGGCTCCGGAGGCTTGAGGCCGTGCTGATCGATACGCATTGCCATCTTGATTTCGCCGACTTCGAGGCGGAGCGGGGCGAGATCGTCGCGCGCGCGCATCAGGCCGGTGTGGCGCAGATGGTGACGATCTCGACGCGGGTGCGCAAGCTCGAGACGCTGCTTGCCATCACCGAGAAATATCCTTCGGTGTTCTGCTCGGTCGGCACGCATCCGAACAATGCCGACGAAGAGCTGGATATCCAGACAGAAGAGCTGGTGCGTCTCGCCAATGCCCATGAGAAGGTGGTGGCGATCGGCGAGGCCGGTCTCGACTATTTCTACGACACGCAAAAGCCCGAGGACCAGCAGACAGGCTTCCGCCGCCATATCGCGGCGGCGCGCGAGACCCGGCTGCCGCTCGTCATCCACAGCCGCAGCGCCGACGAGGACATGGCCGACATACTGACGGAGGAAAGCGGGAAGGGGGCATTTCCCTTCATTCTCCACTGCTTCTCCGCAGGCCCGGAACTTGCCAAGACCGGCGTCGCACTCGGCGGCTATATCTCCTTCTCAGGCATCCTGACCTTCCCGAAGTCGGACGAGCTGCGCGAGATTGCCAAGACGATCCCGCTTGATCGGCTGCTTGTGGAAACAGACGCGCCCTATCTGGCGCCGAAGCGCTGGCGCGGCAAGCGCAACGAACCGTCCTACGTCGTCAACACGGCCGAGGTGCTCGCCGATACAATCGGGCTTCCCACCGAAGAGGTCGCGCGGATCACGACGGAGAACGCTTTCCGCCTGTTCTCGAAGATGCCGAGGATCTAGCGGCGTGCTCTACCGGCGGCGTTTCACCATTCTCGGCTGTTCGTCGTCACCGGGCGTGCCGCGCATCACCGGCGACTGGGGCGCCTGCAATCCCGACAATCCGAAGAACCGGCGCACACGCGCTGCCTTCATGGTGCAACAATTCGCACCCGATGGCGGCGTCACCACAGTCGTCATCGACACCGGGCCGGATTTTCGCGAGCAGATGATCAGGGCAGGGGCCGACCATGTCGATGCCGTGCTCTACAGCCATCCGCATGCGGATCATATTCACGGCATCGACGATCTGCGCGGCTATTTTCACAACACCCGCCGCCGGGTGCCGATCTTTGCCGACCAATTTACGATGGACAGGTTGCGGGAAGCCTTCGGCTATTGCCTGGAAACGCCGCCGGGCAGCAATTACCCGCCGATCGTGCTGCCGATCGTCATCGAAAACCTCGACGCGCCCGTCGAAATTCATGGTCCAGGCGGGACGATCGCCTTCCATCCGCATATCCAGCAGCATGGGGATATCCACTCGCTCGGCTTCCGCATCGGCGATGTGGCTTATTGCAGTGATATCAGCGATTTCCCACCGCAGACCGTCGAGAAGCTTCAGAACCTCGACATGCTGATCATCGACGCGCTGCAATATACCTACCATCCGAGCCATCTGTCGCTGGAACAGTCGCTCGACTGGATCGGCCGGTTGAAGCCCAAACGGGCGATCCTCACCCATATGCACACGCCGCTCGACTACGACGTGGTGATGGCTGAGACGCCGGACCATGTGGTGCCGGCGTATGACCAGATGAGTTTTGAGACCGAGGTCAGGCTCTAAAGCTTGAACCCGCTCGCTTGCACGTAGGGCAGCAGTTCGACGCCGCCGCGGTGGATCATGTCAAGCGAGACATAGAGGATGATCAGCAGGCCGACATAGGCGATCCAGCGATGGTTGGTGAGCAACCGGGCGATAAAGTTTGCGGCAATACCCATCAGCGCGATCGACAGGGCAAGACCGATGACCAGCACGCTCGGATGTTCGCGCGCAGCACCGGCAACGGCCAGCACGTTGTCGAGCGACATCGAGACGTCGGCAATGACGATCTGGGTCGCCGCCTGGAAGAAGGTCTTTTTCGGCGCACCTTCGGCACCCACCGCTCCGTGATGCTCGCCATGGCCGGCGCGAAGCTCGCGCCACATCTTCCAGCAGACCCAGAGCAGCAGCAGACCGCCGGCCAGCAGCAGGCCGACGATCGCCAGCAGGTAGACTGCGACGCTGGCAAAGAGAATGCGCAGAACGGTCGCGGCCACGATGCCGACGATAATCGCCTTGCGGCGCTGTGTCGCCTCGAGGCCGGCAGCAGCAAGACCGATAACCACGGCGTTGTCGCCGGCGAGAACGAGGTCGATAGCAATGACCTGCAGCAAAGCCGTCATACCGGCTGCCGTAAACATGTCCATATGAATATCCCCAATACGTCAAAGCCGTGCTAGCGTCTCGAAGGTTTGACGTCAACCGCTGAGCGATTTCGCAGGCGGCGTAATTTGCGCGTCTGCGCGTCGAAATGGCTGGCGGCAATGAAACAGCAGGCGATACAGCGGAGCATCGCCATTCCCTTGGAACATTCAACACAGCCGCCGGTTCTTCAAGTCAGGAAACCAGACTTCGGCCAAACTTCGGCTTGGCGGCTGGATCCAGATACCGAGAGGAGAGTCCCATGGGCAGCATTTACAATGATACCAACCCGGCCTTTTCAGGCCCGACAGGCGGCAGCAGCCTTGCTGCATTCTTCGACAGCCGATCGGACGCCGAATCCGCCGTCTCCCGTCTTGAGGACGCGGGCGTGCCGGTTGCGAGAATAAGGCTGATGCCCGGATATGAGGCGGGCGCAAAAAATACCGGCGCGATGAGCGACGACCGCAGCGGCTTCTTCGACGCGCTAGCAGACTTCTTCTTCCCCGACGAGGATCGCGCGGTCTACGCAGAAGGGCTGCGGCGAGGCGGTTTCCTCGTCCAGGTCAATGATGTCGATGACGCGCTCTACGAGACCGTCCACGATATTCTGGACGACGAAGGCAGCATCGACATGGATGAGCGTGCAGATCTCTGGTCGTTGGAGGACAGGCAACAAGGCGCGTCCAATACCGGTTTTGCCGGCCAAGCCTCCGGCGGCAAATCGTCGGACGATCTCGCCGTGTCCGAGAGCGCATTCGACGACGCCCGCCCAGTGGCAATGCGCGACACCACGCATGGAAGCGCCAAAGTGCGCGCCTATACTTTGCCCGGCAGTAACGAGCCATCGGACGATGCCGATCGGCAATCGCAAAGCCAGTCGCAATCCCAGGGCGGGTCTCACCAGAGCCAGGGTTTCCGGCGCGACCATTGATATTATGAGGCCCGGCCCCAATGCCGGGCTTCATTTTTCTCGCTTACCCTATTCGAGGAGATGTCGATGCAATCATCCATCAACCGCCACGGCCTTCCGCCTGACCCCGACGAACTGATCGCGGAAGGCGATCCGCCCTTTGCCGATGCGGCTGAGCAGACCGCGCGTGAAAAGGCCGACGAGAGCCTGCATGCCCTGCAGCATGAGGTCAGGCTGCTGAATGCCCGTATAGGCGTGCTGCGCGAGGATGCCGAAGCGGCGCTGAAAGCCAAGGCGGTATCGGTCGATGCAAGCGCTCATGTCCAGCTTGGCGATTATCCCTGGCTGAAACTTGCCGCGGCGATCGGCACAACCTTCATTGCAGCCAGACTGGTTCGGCGTCTTGCGCTCGGCGTACTGCTTGCGGGATTTGTTGGTCATATCCAGGAGGTGAGACGGCAGTGACGGATCGTCTTTGATGATGGCTGTCTGGTGCGGGGGGCGAGTTTGATACGCGAATAAGCGCTCATGCTAGAAGCAGGCCAGCAATTCCGGCAAACGTCCGACACCGCCAGGATCGCGAAACGAACCGCATAAGCGATACTCGCCATACTTGCTGCAAGGACGGCTTTCGCAAGAAGATTGGCGAAGCCCAGCGCAAAGACCGCCAATGCCGCAATGGTGCCGGTGGCGCTGCAATCCTCTTCTTGTGCCGCCTGCATCGATCTTTGCCGCTTCGCCCAACGAATTCCGCTTGCTTCCTGATGAGGACCGTCAATATCACGTTCGCACTTTCGGGTGGAACGACCTTGATCTTCGTCAAAGCGCGGGAGACACCTCTGCGCTATGATAACCTCCAACCATTCGGAGGACATCAGCCGTGAAAGCGCAATTCCATTTACCGCTGGCCACCTATCCAGACGCAAGCTCCTTCTCGCTCCTTCAGAACGCTGTCGCTGTTTCCCTTCACCAGAAGGCCGGTTTGACGGCAAGCATACCGCTGGTCAGGGTCGAACCCTTTCAGCCGCGATTTCCATCACTCATTGACGTCGACAGAATGCGTGCGGAGGCGGAGCGCTTGAGTAAGGACAATGGAACCGTTCTCGGGCAGACGCTCCGTGATTATGCGAAAAAAGCCGAGGTCGAGGTCGATTTCCAGCCATTCGATGCGAGGGAGCCATTTGTCGCACAAACTCTTGCCGAACTGTCGCGCGCATATGATCTTTCCATTTTGGAAGCATCTGTGCTGATGAGGCCGCTGATCGAGAGCGTGCTGTTTGAAAGCGGGAGACCGCTCCTGCTTTTTCCCCCGGATAATTTCTCCGGCCGGATCGATGCTGTCGCCGTCGCCTGGGATGGAGGAGCCACCGTCGCGCGGGCACTGACAGGCGCCAGATTGTTGCTGGAACAGGTCTCGCGTGTCGTCCTGATTTCCGTCACCGATGATAAGCAGATTGACGAGCGCGCCCGAGACCGCTTTGCGACCGCGCTTCGAAAGGCTGGTCTTGCCGTCGATATCGCAGCCGTGCAAACGAAGGGAAACTCACCGGCCAGCGTCATTCAAGCTGCCGCCCTGGAACGCAAGGCAGATTTGCTCGTCGCCGGCGCATTCGGCCATTCGAGACTACGCGAATTCCTCTTGGGAGGGGTGACACGGTCGCTGTTGACCCACCTCGAAATGCCCACTCTCCTTTGTCACTAATTCAGAGTGCGCGCGGCGCGTCGCCGATAGCAGCAATATCGTCATCGAAAGTCTGATGCCACAACCAAAGCTTTGGAACGAATCAATGAACCTTCGCGACGTCTGAAGGCATCGGCTTGGCAAGCTCCCTGACGATAGCTTCAAGCGCATCGGCCGTCGTCCGCAGGCCGGTTGACCGCGCAATTTTCAGTGCCGCATTGCAGTGAGCGGACAATTCGTCTTGCTCCCCGTGATCATTCGTCGGGAAGACGATACCCGCATATTGCGACGGGTTTCCGGCTTCATCCCTGAAGCAACGGCCCAAGGCCGCCACGGCGACTATTTGCCCGCTTCGATCAAATACCCGATAGTCACAGCGATACGGATTTCCTGTGATCACCGATTCTGAAATCGCCTTGGCCACAGATGGCTTGTCGTCCGGATGAATCCGGTCGAGGTATCTGATGACCGGCAACCCCGTGAGGGTCTCTTCCGGATCGAGCCCAAACAGATTTGCCAGCGCCGAATCCGCATAAACCTTGTCGCTCGCCAACTCCCAGGTGAAAATGCCAGGCTCGTCGATAAAGGAAAATTCGGACGTTCCCAAAGCTCTGTTGACATGATTCATTTCCGCATCCCCGGCCTGCACTCCAATGGTGCCGGGTGGCTACGTCACCTGGCTCTCGAAAGAATACGATGCGCTCGATCAAATGACAGGGCGGTCGACCGTTTCGCCCCCAATCTTAGCCGCCTTTCGATCAGACGCAACGGCAAGGACAGTTTAGGTCGACAACGCACACAAGCTCGCTGCGCGCAGCCGGCAGCGTCGTTTTCTTGACGCGCACGGCGAAGATGTGCTCCACCTCGGCTTCGACGTTCCAGCATGCGACGAAGCTGACAAGACCGGCGCGAAGGGTTGACGGAAATCATGACGAAAATCGATCTCAATTCTGATTTGGGGGAGGCGTTTGGACCTTGGCGCATGGGCGACGACAAGGCGATCCTTGACGTTGTCACCAGTGCGAACATCGCATGTGGCGGCCATGCCGGAGATCCGGCGACCATGGTGGAGACGCTTGCCTTGGCCAGCGAACGGGGCGTCGTCGCTGGAGCCCATCCGGGCTTTGCAGATCGCGAGGGTTTCGGACGACGCCTGATCCCCTTGAGCATCCGGGAGGTTGAGCAGCTTGTCGCGACGCAGACCGGCGCGCTGATGGGAGCTGCGGCTCTGGCGGGCGCCCGCGTCCGTTACATCAAACCACACGGCGCACTCGCCAATTGGGCGGCCGACGAACGGCCGGTCGCCGACGCCATCATCCGCGCAACCCGAGCGGTCTCGCCGGAACTTGCCATACTGGCGATCTCCGGGACAGAGCTGGAACATGCGGCCCGCGTTGCCGGGATGACCGTCTTCAGCGAAATTTTTGCCGATCGCGGCTATCTCTCCACGGGTCGGCTCGTTCCGCGTACCTTGCCGGGAGCGATGATCCATGACCCCGCGGAGGCGGCATCTAGATTGATCGGGTACCTATCCAGCGGCCTCATGCCGACGGTCGACGGCGTTCCGATCCCTCTCGATGCGCACTCGATCTGCGTTCATGGGGACAGCCCGGGAGCGCTTGCCATGGCCGTCCACGTGCGCCGGGAACTGCAGAAGGCAGGCATCGAGGTGGGTCCATTCCTTCAACAGACAAAGGAAAACAGGTGATGGCCAAAGGCTATCTTATCGCCCAGGCTGCCGTCACCGATCCGGAAGCCTACGGGACCTGCGCGCGGGCTGCGGATGCGGACTTCATTCTGATCGAAGGCGCCGACTGACGTGTCAGAGGACCCGTCCGCATCGTCCGGCAGCGTTCCGACCTACCGCCCGGTGGGCGGGCACGCGGTGCTCGTCGAATTCGGCGCGACCATCGATAAACGGATCCACGATCAGGTCGTCAAGCTGGATGCCGCCTTGAAGGCGGCACCCTTTGAAGGATTCGTCGAAGCCGTTCCGGCCTATGCCAGCATTCTCATATGCTTCGACCCGCTCGTGGCCGATCATCGGACGACGGAGGCGGCCATTGCCGAGCGTCTGACGGCCGAGGTTCCACAGACGATCGGAGCGATGCGCGAAGTCGACGTCTGCTACGATCCTGATCTTGCGCCCGATCTTGCCGCCGTCGCCGAGGCGAGTGGATTATCGCCGGAAGACGTCATATCCACCCATCTTTCCGGCGACTACAGCGTCTTCATGTACGGCTTCGCTCCAGGATACGCTTACCTCGCAGGCGTGCCCAAAGCCATTCAGCAGCCGAGGAAGCCGGCGCCTATTCGTGGCATCGCCGCCGGAAGCGTGCTGATCGCCGGTCCGCAATGCCTGGTGAGCACGCTCACCATGCCGACCGGCTGGTGGATCATCGGCCGCTCGCCGACAAAGATCCTCGACGCCGCGTCCAACGACCGTCCGTTTCTTTTCGACGTCGGCGACGCGGTGCGTTTCCGCCGCATATCGAGGGCCGAATTCGACGCGAGGTGCCTCGCATGAGCGAAGCCGTTCTTGCAATCAACTTCGCGGGTCCCCACGTCGCGGTCCAGGACGGAGGACGTCACGGATTGATGCGTTACGGCGTTCCGGCCTCCGGTCCGATGGACAGGACCTCGTTTGCAGCCGCCAACGCCGCCATCGGCAACCCTGCTGGTCAGCCGACAATCGAAGTCTCCATGGGCGGCCTGGTTCTCGACTGCATCTCGGGGGAGGTTACGTTCGGCGTCGCGGGAGGAGGCTTCATCGTAGAGCATGCCGGCGACAAGCGCGGCGCATGGATGGTCGCCACCTTGAAGGCCGGGGAGCGGCTGGCAATCCGTCCGGGACACTGGGGAAGCTGGACGTATCTGGCCTTCGCCGGTCATATCGAGGCGAAGACCTGGCTGGGCAGCATGTCGACGCACAGTCTCTCCGGCCTCGGCGGCGGGCGCCTTGCAGCCGGACAGACGCTCACTATAGCCGATCCGGACGTGCGGGATGATCGACATGGTCCAATCACATGTCCGGTCATCGCAAGACCGCGATCCGAGCTGCGTGTGGTGGTCGGTCCACAGGATCGGTTCTTCTCGAAAGAAACCTTGTCGAATTTCCTTTCATCGCCTTTCCGCCTGAGCGACGCCTATGACCGCATGGGCGTACGCCTCCAAGGTCCGTCGCTTGCGCCAAGCGTCGCGCTGGACATGCCGTCGGAAGCGATCGTGCGGGGCTCGGTGCAGGTCGCCGGAGACGGTGTTCCCACCATTCTGCTGGCCGACCACCAGACGACCGGAGGATATCCCAAGATCGCCACGGTGGTGGATTCGGATCTGGACGCCTTCGTCCAGTTGCGCCCACGCGACCATATCGGCTTCCTGGCCGTGACACCGCAGCAGGCGATCGAACACATTCGGCTTCGGGCTTCGACGATGTCCCGTTACCTCGCGGCAGTCCGCGACGGACCATGACGCGCGAACATGGGCATGTCGATCTGAAGGGTAGGGCGGCGATAGGCGCTTGGAGCTGCGCTTAGCTCGAAGTACTGTTCAGAAAAAATCCACATTCGGTTCGGGGGCACCATGGATTTTCTGAACATCGCGGCGATCGTTTTCTTCCTTCTCGTCTGGGTGGCCGTCGAGCCTTTGATGGCAGCAGGGTGGCCGAGGAAGAACGACAGCCTTTCCGTTGACATGGTGCGCATTCGCGCGGCCTGGATGCGGGAGGTGCTGACGCGAGACAACAACTTCATCGGCGATGCCGCGATCCTCGGGCACACGATCAATTCGGCGTCCTTCTTCGGCTCCGCCAATCTTATCGTCATCGTCGGGCTCAGCGGCGCGCTGTTCATGGAGCCGAATTATGGATCGGGTGGTGGCCTGATCGCGATGTTTGCGGCCCAGGATCCGGCGTGGTTTTTCCAATGCAAGGTCCTCCTGATCATGGCGACGCTGCTGCGGGGCCTATCCGATTTCATCTGGGCGGTCCGGCAGATCAACTACTGCCTGGCCGCAATCGGGGCGAGCCCATCCCGCGATGAGGAGAGGGACATCGGCGGCTGGACGAACGCCCTGACCCTGGTTTTGAACCCGGCGCTTCGATCGTTCAGTGTCGGCGTCCGGTCTTATTACTTCACCTTCGCAGCCGCCTTCTGGTTTCTCGGGCCAATCCCCTTCGTTGTTGCGACCATCCTCAGCGTCGGCATTTTGATCTGGCGTCAATCCTGGTCGGATGCTGCAAGGGGGATCATGGCCATACGCAAGCTGCTTGACTAAAGCCAAGTCTTAGGCTGGGCTTGAACAGAAGCGGCATCTTAATGGCGGTATCAGATGGATCGTCTCGAAGCGATGCGCATATTGCTGGCGGTCGTCGACGCCGGGAGCATCTCGGCCGGCAGCAGGAAGCTCAACGCGCCATTGCCCAGCGTCAGCCGCAAGGTGGCCGAACTTGAGCGACAGCTTGGGGCAAACCTCATCGTCCGCACCAGCCGCAATCTGCAGCTCACCGATGCCGGGCGCGACTATGTTGACGCCGCTCGAAAGATCATGGCGGATCTCGATGAGGCCGAACGACGAGCGTCGGGGGAATACCAGACGCCCAGAGGCGTGCTGACGATCACGATGCCGATCGAATACGGGAGCCGATACGTGCTGCCCATTGCGCTGAGTTTCATGGACAAATACCCGGAGGTATCGCTGAACCTTCTGTCGCTCGACCGCACGGTTGATCTCGTGTCCGAGCAGGTGGATATCGCGATCCGTCTCGGCGACCTCGCCGACAGCGCCCTCCATGCCGTCAAGGTCGGGGAATTCCGCCTGCTGACCTGCGCGAGTCCTGCCTATCTCAAGCGGCATGGCATGCCCGAGCGTCCCGGCGATCTCATCGATCGCGACGGGATCATCTTCAACAAGCGAACATTTTTCTGGACTTTTGACGTCGACGGCACGCCGATAGAGGCGGCGCCTCGCAACCGGCTTGAGGTGAATACGGCGGCGAACTGTGTTGCGGCGACCGTCGGCGGGGCGGGGATCGCGCGGCTGTTCGACTATCAGGTTCCAGACGAGCTGGCGTCCGGCGCGCTCGTTCCGATCCTTCGCGATTTCGACGGCCCACCCCAGCCCATCCATATCGTCTACGCGCGACAAGGGCTTCTCGCGTTGAAGGTACGGGCTTTTGTAGACTGGGCACTGCCGCGGCTGCGCGCGTTCCGTATGCGAAGATAATCCAATATTATCTGAATGATGCGATTATCTCTTCAGCCGTTTGTTTCGGATTCTGAAGGTGTGGAAAGTGGCCAATGCCTGGCAGGAGGTCGAGTTTCGCACCGATCTTGCCGGCGAACTCGATGCCCATTTCCTTTGCGATATAAATGTCTTTCTCGCCCCAGATCACCTTCATAGGCGTCTTCAGCCGGTCGAGGTTGGCCTCGAGATACTGCTGGTCGCGGGTGAAACTTGCGTAGTAGTGCGCGAATGCATCCGCCGACGTGACGCCATCACGGCTCCATGACCGGATCATGTCTTGCTGGACGTCGATCCGCAGATCGAATTGTTCAGCGGGTGAGAGGCCGCGCCTGTGCACGTTCTGAAGGATCTCGTCGCTTGTCTTGTTCATGTAGGCACGGGTCGGCGAGGCGGTTGGCTCGGCTTTGAGATTCTGTAGGTTCTCCCACATGTGGTGCGGCCGGTCGAACGGCGCGAAGTCTCCGACGATGATCTGCCTGGCGATCGTCGGCTCGTCGAGAGCAAGCAGCAGGACGGGGAGGGCACCGATGTCAGTCGCGTAAATCACGAGCTTCGACCGGTCGATGCCTGCCCGCTCGATATAGGCCTTCAACACTCGGGCGTACGCCCTCGGCGCATAGGAAAACCGTTCCGAAGCCGGGCGCGACGACTGTCCGTAGCCTGGCCAATCGAAAGCATGGACGTCTTAGTCGTGAGCAAGCGTTGTCGCGATCTCCTTCCACACCGTCAGTGTTTCCGGAAACCCATGCAGGAAAAGCACGGGGCCTTTTGACGTGGGGGCGCGGACAATCATCCTCCTCAGCGTCAGGACTTCGTCGATCTCGATAGAGTCGATGGTGTCTTGCGCGGCTTGCGTAGAAGCGAAGGCTTCAGCCGTGTGGGAAGACGGAGTTGCTGCGACTGATGCAGCATGTGCGGTTTTGTCCTTAGACATAGGATGTCCTTTCTGAACGGCGGTCAGCCAAAGCCCAAAAGCCGGCTGTCTCCACAAATAATTGAGCATGGCGTCAGCCCGCGGTAGCCGGAGAAAGTGAGAGGAACCCTCTCGACGGCGGCAGCGCTGCGACTCGGCTGCCCAAGGCTGACATCTGAGTGAGAGGGTGCCTCTCACTTTCCCGAGGTGCCGGCCGGCCGTCGACCCGCCCAATATCCACCAACCGCCGATTTGAGACAGCTCGTTGGCGTTAGCTTGCGGACGGCCAAGCGTCGGCCGCGACAATATAAGGAAGAACTGATATGACTGACATTACCCAAAGCAGACAGGTTGCGGCCACCCCCGACGAGGTCCGCGGCCTCCCGGGCCACGTCACTGTCGGCACGAACGATCTGGATGCCGCCTCGGTATTCTACGACAAGCTTCTGGCCGTGTTCGGGATCGGACGAATCCTCGTCCAGCCCAACCGAGCCATCTACTACGGACATCGCACGCTCGAATTCGGCATCATCAAGCCGTTCGATGGCCGCCCTGCCACCGTCGGCAACGGTGGAATGATTGCTTTCGAAGCTCCGTCCCGTTCAAAGGTCGACGAAGCCCATGCAACTGCATTGGCGGCGGGTGGCTCGGACGAAGGGGCTCCTGGTCCGCGTGGCGAGAACGGCACGGGTCCTTACTGCGCATATTTTCGCGATCCAGAAGGCAACAAGCTTCTGATCTTTCGTTCCGGAGCGGACCAGGCCTGACATTTTCGGCATTGAAGCGGGCAGGGCATCTTTTCCTCTCCTCGATATCACGAAAGGACACGGCATCATGTCAATGCTGAACGTTTTGAAACACCGCGACGTATCGCGCCGCTCACTGCTGTCAGGCTTTGCCGCGGCCGGCATAACCGCCGTTTTCGTTCCTCGCACGTCCAACGCCGCTGATGTTGTCGGCGTCGCGTCCGAGGAGGTTCGACCGTTCAAGGTTGAGGTCTCCGAGGCGGCGCTCGCAGATCTCAGGCGGCGTCTCGCCGAGACTCGGTGGCCCGATGGCGAAACCGTCATGGACCGTTCGCAGGGCGTCCAGCCCGACAGGCTGAAGGAACTGGTGCGCTACTGGCAGTCGCCCTACGACTGGCGGAAGGCGGAGAGCAGGCTGAACAGTTTTCCGCAGTTTCTCACCACTGTCGATGGACTGGACATCCATTTCATCCATGTCCGCTCCCGTCATGAAAACGCGCTGCCGCTGATCATGACCCACGGCTGGCCCGGTTCGGTCTTCGAGCTGCTTGATGTCATCGGGCCGCTGACGGATCCGACGGCGCATGGCGGCACGGCTGATGATGCCTTCCATCTGGTGATCCCTTCGATTCCAGGGTTCGGCTTCTCCGGCAAACCTCCACTGGCGGGTTGGAACCCCCAGCGGATAGCCGCTGCCTGGGACGTGCTGATGAAGCGACTGCATTATGACCGCTATGTCTCGCAAGGCGGTGACTGGGGCGCGATCATCAGCGACGCCTTGGGCCGCCAGGCACCCGATGGGCTGCTCGCGATCCACGTCAACAGGATCGAGCGGGCCACGACGTTTCCAGCGGACGCAGCCCAGGCTCTCAAAAATGGAGGGCCGGCTCCCGACAGCTTGTCTCAGGATGAGAAGGTCGTCTTCGACGAAGCCCGGAACTTCCTCAACAACGGCTTCGGCTACGCAGCGATCATGAGCACGCGGCCGGAGACGATCGGTTACGGCATTGCGGATTCTCCGGTCGGTCTCGCCGCCTGGCTTTACGACAAGATCGCCGACTGGGTATATACACGCGGCGATCCGGAACAGGCCCTTGGCAAGGATGCCATCCTCGACAACATCACGCTGTACTGGCTGACGAACACCGGCCCTTCCAGCGGTCGCATCTATTGGGAAAACGTCATGTCGGGCGCCAAGCTCACGCCCGTCCAAGTCCCGGTCGCCGTCACGGTGTTTCCCGGCGAGGTCTACAAGCCGCCAAAGCACTGGCTGTCGAAGGCCTATCCGAAACTTATCTACTACAACCGCGCCTCCAAGGGCGGTCACTTCGCCGCCTGGGAGGAGCCGGAACTCTTTAGTCAGGAGATCAGGGAGGCCTTCAAAAACTTGCGGTCTTGAAGTCGCCTGGCCTTTGGTTCGCAGCCTGAATCCCAGAGACCGGTTCGTCGATTGACGTTGGTCGTGCAACGCTTCACAAAGTCCGAAGTTTCGACCAACTCAGCAAAAGCGACGACACCATCGCAGGGACCACGGCCACATGCGCATCATCGACGACAGTCATCCCCGCCGCCGCAGACTGTGCGTATTCCTGACGCTGATATTTTCAACGCTTCTGCTGACGAGTGCAAACCCCGCCTCGGCGGCTGAGCCGACCAATTCCTCGGCGCCGATCCGGGTTATTATCGAATTGCCGAATGATGATTCCGGACGAGCGCTGGTCAATCGGATCGTCCCTAGCAATCAGGAACCGGCGCAGCCGGTAGCAGTCACGCAAGAGGCGGCACCGACGTCGATTGCCACGTCGCTACAGGATTTGCGCCAGAGGTTGCTCACACTCGTCGATGCCGTTCCGACCCTTCCCGGGCAGATCCAGTCGGCGATCCGGGTCTTCCAAACGGATGATCGTATCGAACCTGTCGGCCTGATCTTGGCGGTCATACTCTTCGTCGCAGGCGGGTTCGTTGCGCAGCGCCTCGCCTGGTGGTCAGGGCGAGGGCTGCTCCATTTTGTGCTGAACGCGCCCGCCGACACGGTCCGGCAGCGGATCAAGCTCCACGCCGCCCGGCTTTCAATGGGTCTTCTCGCCTTGGTCGGTTACCTGATCGGAAGCCTCGGCGCGTTTATCCTGTTTCCATGGCCTGCCGTGTTTCGCGATATCGCGCTGATCCTCCTATCAGCCGCGCTCATGGTGCGCCTTGGCGTGCTTGTGGGCCGCATTGTCATCGCGCCAGGCGCCCGCCTGCCGCATATGCGGCTTCTGACGCTTGTCACCTCGCTTGCCTGGTTCTGGTACTACTGGCTCCTCGGAATCGTCGCAGCGCTGGCGGCTGGCTGGGCCACCATTGAAGTGATCGGGACGATCGGGGCTTCACCTATCTTGGTCGACCTCTTTACCGCAGCATGGCTTGGTGTCGTTTCAATCGCTTTGGTCGTTATGATCTGGCTGCGGCACTTTCGTTCTGACGGACCGCCCGTGAGCCGGCTGAACTGTGTCGGCTTCAGCGCGAGCATCCTGCTATCGTGGCTGTTATGGGTATCCGGGCTCCGCGGTGCATTCTGGACAGTGGTCGTCATCACGCTGCTGCCGCTTACCGTTTCGGTGGCTCATGATATCATTCGTCGAATTGTACAATCCGGGGAGGGGGAGGCGGTCGAGGATCCGGCCATCGTCGGATGGTCCGTTGTCATCATGCAAACGCTGCGCAACGGTCTCATCGTGGTCGCTGCGCTGCTCATTGCCCGCGCATGGAATGTCAATCTCAGTGATCTCGCCGCTGCCGAAACGGTGACCACACGCTTGATCCGCGCCGGAATCCGCATCGTGATCGTGCTGCTGGTGACCGACGTAATCTGGAAGCTCGCAAGCACGCTGATCGACAGCCAGATGGCGGTGGCGTCGCGAAGCGAGCAGGGGGGACATCAGGATGGCCCCGAAGCGCGTCGGCGTCAGCGGTTGAATACTCTCCTTCCCATTCTTCGCAATGTACTCTTCCTGGCGATCGGCGCTGTCGGCTTCCTGATGATCCTGGATGCCGTTGGCATCCAGATCGGACCACTGCTGGCGGGCGCTGGCGTCGTCGGCATAGCGGTCGGCTTCGGTGCGCAAACACTCGTCAAGGACATCATCTCTGGCGTCTTTTATCTGTTCGACGATGCCTTTCGCATCGGCGAATACATCCAGGCGGCGAAATATAAGGGTACGGTCGAAGGTTTCTCGCTGCGATCGATCCGCTTGCGCCATCACCGCGGTCCGGTCACCATCGTTCCCTTCGGCGAACTCGGCGCGGTGCAAAACCTCAGCCGTGACTGGGTCATCGACATCATCACACTCACCCTGAATTATGACAGTGACCTCGAGGAGGTCCGCAAGACCATCAAGCGCATCGGCGCTGAGCTTCTGGAGGATACCGAACTCGGGCCCAACATCATCGAGCCCTTGAAAATGCAAGGGATTGAGCAGATGGCGGATTACGGCGTGCAGATTCGGCTGAAGTTCATGACGAAACCCGGCGAGCAGTTCGGCGTCCGCCGAAAGGCGCTCGCCATGCTCAAGAAGACATTCGCGGAAAAAGGCATCCAATTTGCAACGCCGACCGTCCATGTTTCCGGCGGTCCCGCTGATGCCGCGGCAACCGCTGCCGCCTCGGAGCTGCAAAGACCATCGAAAGTCATCCCGCCACTTGAGGAATAGCAACGGCGAGCTTTCCGTCAATGCTTAACAGTCTGACCCGGACGTTGCCGCCAAGCACGCGTCGTCCGAGACACGGGTTTCGAAAGAGTCCGTTGGCTGGGATCAGCTGTTCTATGAGGGCACGTCCGCAGATGAACTCGTCGATGTGCTGGATCGTCCAGGCGCAAATTCGATCGGGGCGATTTAAAAGAGTGGGCTACAAGATGGATGACGACGGTATGCCATTGTAATCAAAAGGCATCCAGTGGTTCCATAATCTATCTTATGCGATTTATGCTTGTGGGGGCTATTTAGTAATGCGACAGTTGGGCCAGTTAGAGATGCGACAGTCTCGCCTCTCGACGCACTGGTCAAAGCCA
>NZ_MRDM01000022.1 GCF_002008165.1 Rhizobium laguerreae | reverse complement strand
GATTGGACAATTGACACGAAGCCGGCCCCCGCGGGACCTCTACGACCTCGTCCCCGATCGGCGAGCACTCCAGGCCCGATTGCGGGCTTGACCTGACAGCAGGGCAAGCCCACGACCAACCGATGCTGCAGGACATGCGCGAAGGCGCGATCCTCCTTGCTGGTCGCGACCTCGACACCAATGCCTTGCGAGACTTAGCCAAAGAACAATGAGCCTGGACCAAGAAGACGGAACCGGGTGTCAATCAGCACCGAACATGGACCATGGGGAAAATTCACGCGGCATTGACACCCGCAACACGATCACGAATGAACGAAATCGATAACAGCGTCGATCTTGCGAAGCAGGTGATCCTTCGGAACCTAGCTGTCGAGCGTCACCATTTGGAGAGCCCTCTGCTGCGGCGCGGGTTTCTTCAACATGTCCCACTGAATCATAAACCCGCAGCCAAGACCAGGGGTTTTTCTTGGAAAGGCCGGCTTACGCCATGGCCTTCTGCAGGTTCTGGTCGATCTTGTCGAGGAAGGCAGTGGTCGAGAGCCATGGCTGGTCGGGGCCGATCAGCCGCGCCAGGTCCTTGGTCATGAAACCGGATTCGACGGTGTCGACGCAGACTTTTTCCAGAGTGGAAGCGAATTTTGCGAGCTCGGCATTGTCGTCGAGCTTGGCGCGGTGCGCGAGGCCACGGGTCCAGGCGAAGATCGAGGCGATCGAGTTGGTCGAGGTTTCCTGGCCCTTCTGGTGCTGGCGGTAGTGGCGGGTGACCGTGCCGTGAGCGGCTTCGGCTTCGACCGTCTTGCCGTCGGGCGTCAGCAGAACCGAGGTCATCAGGCCGAGAGAGCCGAAGCCCTGGGCGACGGTATCGGACTGGACGTCGCCATCATAGTTCTTGCAGGCCCAGACGTAGCCGCCAGACCACTTGAGCGCCGAGGCGACNTCATAGTTCTTGCAGGCCCAGACGTAGCCGCCAGACCATTTGAGCGCCGAGGCGACCATGTCGTCGATCAGACGGTGTTCGTAGGTGATGTTTGCTTCCTTGAACTGATCCTTGAATTCGGTCTCGTAGACTTCCTCGAAAATGTCCTTGAAGCGGCCGTCATAGGCCTTGAGGATGGTGTTCTTGGTCGACAGGTAGACCGGCCACTTGCGCATCAGGCCATACATCATCGAGGCGCGGGCAAATTCGCGGATCGATTCATCGAGGTTGTACATCGCCATGGCAACGCCGGCGCCCGGTGCGTTGAAGACTTCCTTCTCGATGACGGTGCCGTCTTCGCCGACGAACTTGATCGTCAGCTTGCCCTTGCCGGGGAACTTGAAATCGGTGGCGCGGTACTGGTCGCCGAAGGCGTGGCGGCCGACGACGATCGGCTTGGTCCAGCCGGGAACCAGGCGCGGCACGTTCTTGCAGATGATCGGCTCGCGGAAGATGACGCCGCCGAGGATGTTGCGGATCGTGCCGTTCGGGCTTTTCCACATTTCCTTGAGGTTGAATTCCTTGACGCGGGCCTCATCCGGCGTGATCGTCGCGCACTTGATGCCGACGCCGTACTTCTTGATGGCGTTGGCGGCGTCGACGGTGACCTGGTCGTTGGTGGCGTCGCGGTTTTCGACCGAGAGGTCGAAATAGTCGATGTCGAGGTCGAGATACGGATGGATCAGCTTATCCTTGATGAGCTGCCAGATGATGCGCGTCATTTCATCGCCGTCGAGATCGGCGACGGGATTGGCGACCTTGATCTTGTTCATGTATCTGCCTCGTTCGAGCTTGATGGGCACCGGCGTCCCGGGTGGGTGATGTGATGAGGAGCGCTATAGCATTGTGATCAGGGAACGCAAAGCTGCAGGGGCTCGACAATGCATTTTTCCCGCCATTGCCAAGTGCTGGAATTTGGTTGGTGTCCGCCTCGATCTGCGGCCCCGGACATTCGACCATGAAGACAATCGCCATTGTTATCGCAAGCCTTATCGCCTTTTCCGGCATCGGCCATGCAGCCGACATCATTGCTCCCGTGAAGGAGATCATCGTGGCAACCAAGAGCAACTGGGCCGACAACGACAGCGACTGGACCGACATCTTCGATGCGAGCCGGCTCGACCATCTCTACAGCCGCGATTTCGTCGCGAAGTACCAGGCGGCGGCACAGCTTCCTGCCGTTGCCGTACGCCGCGTTCTTCAGCGGCGGTTAGACCGTTCACGCCACCTTCGACCTGAAGCGCTTGGGCCGGCCGGCCTCGCATGGCTGCGTTCGCCTGCACTCCGACAATGCCGCGCAGTTCTTCTCGCTGGCGCACAGGCTGGCCTCGCCAATACCCGCGTCGTGATCACGCGCTGACCCCGAATTCGGCAGCTGATCCCGTTCTATGCGCTGATCATCCGCTCCAGCTCATCCATGTCGGGGACGATGATATGTCGAAAGTTCTCGATGCGAATGACTCCGCTCTTGCGCAGCTTGGTCAACTGGCGGCTGACGGTTTCAATGGTCAGACCGAGAAAATCGGCGATCTCGGCGCGGGACAGCGGCAGGTCGAAAGAGGTGGTCGTGGCGGTCTGCGGTTCGGCGTGGGTGGCGATGAGGTGGAGCAGGCTTGCGACCTTCTCCTCGGCGGTGTGCCGGCCGAGGGTCAGCATCCATTCGCGCGCGGCGTCCAGCTCCTTCAGCGCCTGATCGAGCAGGCTGCGCTGCAGCTTCGGCGTCTCCGATATCATGCGGTCGAGCAGGTCGCGGGGGAAGACGCAGATTTCGGCGTCGGTCGCAGCCTGAGCCGACAGCATGCTTTCGCGCACGAAGGGCCTGCCGACGAAATCGGGGGCGAATTGCAGGCCGACGATCTGCTGGCGCCCGTCCGGCATCACCTTGCAGAGCTTTACTACCCCGCGCATGATATTCGAATAGAAAGAGCTTTCCGACCCTTGAGCGATGATCTCGCTGCCGGCATCGACCGTGCGGCGCAGCGACTGGCGGCCGAGCTCTCGGAGTTGGCCGCTCCACAGCGCGCCGCAGACGATGCCGTGCCGCGCTTGGCAGGAAGCGCAAGCGACGGGAGTGCCGGCGTCGGAAACCTTAGAGCCTGACTCGAAAAGGTTTCAACGATATCCGTACCTTGCCAAGCGTCGTGTCAGGACCCGGATGTGGGCGATAGTGAT
>NZ_MRDM01000003.1 GCF_002008165.1 Rhizobium laguerreae | reverse complement strand
TTCCATTCCCTTCGTCTTTGCCGGAAACTGGCTGAATGAAGTGCGTGTTCTCGGCCGCTCTTTCGAGGAGTTCATCGAGGCGATTGAGCGCGGCGACGGTTGGTAAGGTCATTTGCCTGGCGGTCCGGCTTGCGGCTAATATTGACTCATGTTCCTCAATGCGTGAGGAGGCACGTGCGTGGGTGGCACCCCTCGTCGGTCGTCCATTCCTTCACCCCGTCAGACCTGTACTCCATCGCACAAACTGATAGAAAGAGTGCCTGCGGAAATCGGAGAAATCGTCCGCTATTGAACGATCGGTAGCGGTCGAACTAGAAAACGGTTTGCACGTTTCGACCGTCAAAAAGGAAGCTCAACGAAATGAACATTGCCTCGAATATTGCGAAATCCCCTGTTGTCCCGTCCACCGGTTTCCTGCTTGCAGAGGCTCGCCAGGCTCGCGGCTATTCGTTGGACGACGTCGCAGAAACCACCGGTCTGACCGTGGAAGAGGTGACAGCTCTAGAGAATGACGCAGATTTCGACAAATCGAGGATCCGAAGAGCCGCAGCCGCTCTAGGGGTTCTAGACAGAATTTCAGGCGCGTACCGCGCTTAAATCTCTACACAGCTACTTTAAGAAGAGTGCCTGCAGGAGATCACCTGAGAACAGGTCGCACTTCAACGGGAGCCATGCGAGGCTGCTACAGCTTATAGGGATAACCAAGCTCCAGCTCAGCCAGGCTGGACGCCTCCGCCTGGCTAGATCCCAACTCAATTTGCCAAGCGGCGGAAGTCTTTCGTCGAAACCTTTCTCTTTAGAGAAGCTAGCGCGCCAGCTTGCCGCCCGCATGTCGCTCACGCTCCTGCCGGAGCTCTTATGCGTGCGCCCGGCTGACCGCAACGAATTGTCGGCCCAAGACAGGCACGACAAAAAGTAGCCCCACCAGCGACGACACAAGTTCAGGGACGACCAGCAGGATCGCCGCTAAAATCAGGAGTGTTTTCTCCCACCAGACGGTTCTGACAAATAAGAAGCCGGAGAGGGCGGACCCGAGGCATGTAATGCCCAAAACGCACCCCACAAAGGCGATCGTGAAGCTGGTCCAGGAGAAGTTGGCGGTCACGAGCAGAAGAGATGGCGAGAACACAAAGACGAAAGGTACGAGCACCTTTCCCAAGCCCAGGCGAAATGCGGTGTTGCCTGTCTTGAAGGGATCGGCGCCCGCCATGCCGGCCGCCGCATATGCCGCTAGCGCTACGGGAGGTGTGATGTCAGCAAGCACGCCGTAGTAGAATACGAAGAAATGCGCGACGATCGGCTCGACACCGAGCATGCCCAGTGTCGGGGCGGCAATCGTTGCCATGATGATGTAGTTGGCAGTCGTTGGAATGCCGCAGCCCATAAGAATACAGACCACACCGGTCATGATGAGGGTGAATAACAATGTCAGTGTCTGCGGTCCGAACCAGGCGGCTGGAACCATCGTACCGACCCAGCTGGCCGTTTCCGCCGCTGTCGTGGTGACAATATAGGAAATCTTGAAACCGACGCCGGTCAGCGTCACGACCCCGACGATAATGCCAACCGTGGCTGCGGCCGCGCCGACGGCGAGCGCGTATTTTGCACCGTCCCGCAAGCCCTCGAATACTTCCGTCACTGACATGCGACGGCGCGGATTGATGAGGCCCACGGCGATGCAAAGCGTGATGCCCCAAAAAGCGGCGAGATACGGCGTGTAACCGGAGAGCAGGATGCCAATCAGCACGATGAGCGGGATGACGGTCGGCCAGTCGCGCTTAAAGGCTTCCCTCAAATCCGGCATTTCGTCATCGGTCATGCCTCGAAGACCCTCCCGCTTCGCCTCGAAGTGGACCTGAACCAAGACTCCGAAGAAATGCATGAAGGCAGGAACGATCGCCGCGACAATGATCGTCGTGTACGGGAGATTGAGGAACTCGATCATCAGGAATGCCGCGGCGCCCATGATCGGCGGGGTGATCTGGCCACCAGTGGAGGATGCGGATTCGACGGCCGCTGCAAAAGTGCGCTTGTAGCCGAGCCGGATCATTGCCGGGATCGTCAGTGAACCGACAGTCACGGTATTGGCGACGGACGAGCCGGATATCATGCCGAACAGCGCCGATCCGAATATCGATATCTTCGCCGGCCCACCGGCGTAGCGCCCAGCAACCCAGGCCGCACAATCGAGAAAGAGCTGGCCGAGCCCGATGCGTGTCGCAAACACTCCGAACAGTACGAAATGGAAGACGTAGGTGGCGACGACGCCGAGCGCTATGCCATAGATGCCCTGGCTGGTCAGATAGAGGTGATTGATCAACTGCGAGAAGGTCGCGCCGGGATGAACCAGAATTCCTGGCATGGATTGCCCGTACAGAGAGTAGATCATGAACAGGACGGCAATGATCGGCAAAGGCCAGCCCACCGAGCGGCGTGTTGCTTCGAGAAGGACCAGCACCAGCAAGCCACCCAGCACGACATCGGTCGTTGTCGGATTGCCGACACGGAAGGCGAGGTCATCGAGTGGAATGAATGGCACGTGCATGACGGCTATCACCGCACCGATTGCCAGCGCCCAATCAAAGAGCGAAATGCCGAGCGGCCAATACACAGTCGGAGGCACCGGCTCGCCGTACCCGCGCCGTGAGAAGGGAAATACAAGAAATATCAGGCCAAGGACGAAAGACAGGTGGATACCGCGATGCAGAACTTCCGACAAAAGGCCGAAGCCGGCGGTATAATAGTGAAAGAGGGACAATGTGATCAGCAAAGCCCCGACCAGCCGCGCAGCAAGCGGCCCCAGCGGCCGAAACCGGATCTCGGCATCGAACTGCTCTTCGAGCTCGCGCGCCTTTGCTTCGTCCAGCTCCATCGGAGAGGTCTTGCCGGCTGTGTCGTCGCTCATGTGGAATTCCTTGGCATCGCTTCTAAACGGTTGCGGCGGCCTGCTTCAGCCTGCCGCCGCATCACCGGTCACACGCTCGGCGCCTGTTTACTTCAAGACGCCGGCTTCCCTGTAGAATCTCTCTGCGCCCGGATGGAGTGGGATGCCCAGGCTCGTCGTTGCATTCTGAAGAGTGATCATCTTGCCCTTCGCATGCCCCGCATCGAGCGCGGCGCGCGTCGCGTCGCTCCACATGACCTTGGTGATATTGTAGACCAGTTCGTCCGGCTGTTTGCTGCTGGTAACCCACTGTGCCGCGACGGAAATCGTAGGCGTTTCAGCAACGTCCTTGTAGGTATTGGCCGGGACGGTGTCCTTCGAAAAGAAGGTGTAGTCCTTGATCAGCTTGTCAACTTCCGGACCGGTGATCGGAACGAGCGAAATGCCACTGGACGTGGCCAGCTCGGAGATAGCCCCGGTGGGATAACCACCGACAAAGAAGTACGCGTCCAGCCCGCCGTCACGCAGGCGATCGCCGGCCGGGCCAGGCTTGAGGTGCTCGGCTTTGATGTCGGTCTCCTTCAACCCGTAGGCACCCAGCACGATACGGGCGTCGACGATCGTCCCCGAGCCAGGTTCATCAATGGAAACGCGCTTACCCTTAAGGTCTGCAACTGACTTGATCCCCGCATCCTTTCGCGCAACGAGATGGATCGTTTCTGGATACAGCGTGGCGATCAGGCGAAGGTCGTCGACTTTACCCTTTCCTTCATAAAGGCCCGTGCCACTGTGCGCCCAATAAGCGACGTCAGATTGGGTAAACCCGGATTCCATTGATCCGCCCTGGATTGCGTTGATGTTGGCGACGGATCCATTGGACGCAACAGCTGTGGAAACGAGACCGGCAACACCCTTCTGGCCACCGCCTGAAATTGCGTTGGCGATCAATCCCCCGATCGGATAGTAGGTTCCGGCAGTTCCGCCCGTACCAATTCGGAAAAACGCCGGCGTCTGCGCGCCTGCCAAGTTTGCATTGAGAGCGAGCGCGCCCACGACGGCGCAGATCGACATGAAACGTTTGCTGATGTTCATCGATGTTCCCTTTCACCTGTTTAGGTGAACATGGGGAATCTGCCAAGCGATTGTCAACCAAAAGTGACCTTGTCAGTAGGCCTTTAGGTTCGATCAATCTGGGCGTGGAACTCCGCAACCGATCTCGACTCATTCTGGAGAGGAGCCAAGGCTGATGTCGTTCTCTTGACCCGACAAGCTGCGAGCAAGTTCCGACGGCTCCGACAATCTCTGTCGCCCGCCAGCAGCGGCGCCATCGTCGCAACAGCTCACGAGGCCAAGGGCGCCTCGTTCGCATCTATCTTTTGCAGGCTGCAGATCTAGCCGTTCAAGTTGAATAACAATCGCGTTCCTCCGACAGAAAGGACGCTGAAGAAGTTGGATTCTCCGTCCAAATCGCGCCGAGCGCCCTTTTAATGCGGCAACGGGTTGATCCGCCCGTCAGGAATGATTTATATCACGTCATGATATTACTGCGGCCGAGCTCGACTTTCAACATGTCCGACGTCCCCTACCCCAAATCTGTACTTTCAGACGAGGTGCTTGCCGACCGTTTGGGCCTCACAACGCGAGAGTTCCGGCGATATTGCAAGCAAAATCTCATCAGGCTTTCCTCAGCCGCCGCGGTCGGTGAGAGCGAGGGCCTCATGGTCACCTGCCAATTTGGAAATCGGGTCTGGGAAGGCCACGTCGTGAACGGGTGCATCACCTTCGAAGAGGTCAGATTCCTGCGCGGGAAACGCGCGACAAACCGACACTAGGATCGAGCCGCGAGTATTGACTTCGACACTTCAGGAAGAGGAAAATCATGAGGAAACTTGCCAGCCTTGCTATTGCCGCATCGATACCATTGACCGCCCATGCTGCGGCCAGGATGGTGTCTCAAAGCGGCGATTGGGGCATCTATTCCTTTATGAGAAACGGATCTCGGGTTTGCTACGCGCTTTCGGTGCCGACGGAATCAGCACCCGCCAACGTGGATCATGGAAAGAATTATTTCCTGATCGCGCCAGCGGAGAAGGGAAGCGGCAATGAACCTGAAGCCATCCTCGGATACGCATTGAAAACTGGCTCGACCGTGGAGGTTTCAATCGGAGACAAGTCATTCGAAATGTTCGTCAAGGACAACACCGCCTGGGTTTCCAACGCCGCTCTCGCACCCGAACTCGTCAATGCACTTCGGGCTGGCAGACAAATGACGTTGCATGCGACGTCGGCGCGAGGCACCCGTACAACCTATACCTACTCACTCACAGGGGTGACCGCGGCGCTCGAGCGCGTTGCCCACTGCAGGTGAGGGAGAATTCAGCCTATTCCAAACGGGGCTCTCTGCTCGGGTGTCGCAAATTCCTTCGGGCGATGCCTGGGAGTCCTGCCACGGGCTGAAAGGAGCAGATCCAGTTCCTTTTTTGAGTTGCCAAACCGCTGAAGAACTCGTTCTGCCTCGTGCCGGCCAAGACTATAGCGCAGACGTAGGCTTCGAACATCGTAACGAGCTTCTTCTTCGTCCTGTCTCTTAAATTCTCTCATTGTTGACCGCCCTCCGAACATCACGTGGTTTGCCGCAGCGGCTCGAAAACCTCGTGTCGTTCTATCAGCTCGACGTCCTCATGCGCCCGTTTGGCAAATTCGTCCAAGGTCTCCATTCGGGAAAAGGCGATGCCGAAATGGAATTCACTGTAGGTGACGACGCCGTTTTCGATCCGCGATACGTAACGGGGCCGATTGGCATTGCGCGATACGTAGGCGCGTGATGGCTCGATCAGGGAACGTTGCATGAGAGTGACTCCTTCGCAGGAGTAATGAGCGCCGCGCGCAACGGTTCCAATTTAAGGGAAATATCACGTGATGATGTATCTAAGGGCTCAGAGCTGCAAGAAGACGTAGACCACTCCGCCCCATATCGCCGCGACAAACAGGAGGACGGCAGCGATAAAGACCTTGCTGTCCGGTGACATGGTGACGCTCCGATGTCAGTGCGTGGTTGATTTTCGCCACCTTGCGCCGGAGATCAATTCACCGCCTGTAGCTGTTGAGCCTGCGAAACCTCCGAAGGCGTCTCTCCGGGGATGGAGGCGATGGCGAACATGACCGCGACATAGCAGGCAAACACAGCGGAGAGGAAGGCGGTCTTGGTCATGGGCTCGCTCCTTATATCATGTGGTGACATTCTTTAACTGTTCGCCCATATTGTCAATCCTGAATGCAGCATGAACAAAAAGGGGGGCGGATGACTGGGGAGAAAATACTGATCGTCGAAGACGACGTGCTGATCGCGGCTGATCTTGAGGATATTGTGACGACACTTGGCTATGAGATCTCCGGGATAGCCGACAGCTTCGAGACCGCGCAGAAGTTGGCCGCTTTCAGCACGATCGCCCTTGTGGACGTCAACCTGAGAGACGGAGCGACCGGTCCGCGGATCGGGCAGTATCTCGCGAGCGATTTCGGTGTCGCAGTGGTCATGGTCACGGGAAGCCCCGAACTGATTGAAACCGATCTTTCAAAGGTTATCGGCCTGATATCGAAACCCGCCCATCCAAACCTGATCCGAGACGTTCTCGAATATCTGAAGACGATCCGCGAAGGCGAACGAGGCGTCCCGCCAGGAGGAATGCGGCTTTTCGCTTGAACAGGCTGGGGAGGGGGAAAACGACATGATCGATAGACGCGCTGAACTCGGTCTCTGGGTAGGGCGGCTGGAGACCATTCTGATCAGTCTGGGAGTGCTAAGGGAGGACGGCGAGCTCGCGATCCAGGTCGGATCGCAGTTTCCCAAGGATGTTGAAGACGCGCTGGACGGATTCATCGAGAACCCGATCGAGCTAATGGGCCTTCTGAAAATTTGCCGGGACGCGCGCGACGGCAGACCGTTGTCGCCTGCGGTCCTGATGGCCGCTCACCTCATGACAAGAGAGGTTCTGCAGGCATTGCAGGACTCCGAGCTCGCTGGCACAAGCGATACCAGAGCGTAAAAACGGCCCGCCCGAAATCATTTCGGACGGGCCTCGCGCGGACCGGATAACTCATCACTTCCGGCCTGAACTCTAGCTGTCGGTGACTGCGGCATCTCCTCCCGATTGCGGCAGTTCCTTCATCTTCACGAGCTGGTCGGCGCAAGCGTCCGCCGCGTTCGTGATAGTATCGTCGATCCCCGCGATATTGGTCCAGCCTCCGTCGGTGATGAAGTCGTCACGCTGCCACGACGACTTCGCCTGCAGCGTTTTGAGGTTCTCCTGAGCGTCGCTCGCCGTGACGAAGTTATGGACGCAGATGCCCGCGACCAGATCCGCCTTTGCGTTACGGACGGCGATATCGGCCATCACCGCGGCCCTGCCCGACGTCGTCCATCCTCCCCAGGTGAATCCGAGCACCACCGTCAATGCCGAGGCGCCGACAACAGACCAGGCCCATACGCTCTTTGTTGGTCGGTAGCCGTCTTCATCATACTGCATAGCCGTTCTCCTTCCTTTTGTATCACGCCATGATACAATAGCGCGTGTGGAGGTCAAGAACGTCGGGATCAAGAAATGGTGAGTGACGGCTAGGCCATTTCCGTGACCTGACGAAGACGGGATAGGGATTCAGCCAGCAGCGGCTCATGCGCAAGCATCGCCTCGACATGAACCTTCGCCAGAGATTCAAGCGTCCGCTCGCCATTTGCGGTCAGCCCGATCAGCACGCTGCGCTTGTCGTCTTCCGCTGGTATCCGCTCGGCGAGACCTGCCGAACACATCCGATCGACGAGCTGGACGGCGCTGTTGTGGTGCATGAGCATCTGTTCGGCCAAATCGCGAAGCCTGATCTGCCAGCCCGGAGCAGTCCGCACGACCAGGAGTGCCTGATACTGCTGCGATGTGACGCCCGCCTCGGCAAGGGCCGCCTCGCTGAACGACAGGAACCGCCTCATGGCCAGCCGGAACCCGGCCAAGCCTTCATAGACGTCATCAGCAAGGCCAGAAGTCCGGCGTCCCGATCGAGGCATGCGAACAGTCCTTCTCAAATGTGATGATGTGATATGAACAGCGGAGCACGCTGGAAGAATGGTCCCGAACTGAGCCGGCGAGGATGATAGTGAACGTCGCCGCCCATAATCCATCCATGTTGCTAAAAAGACTGTGCCTATTTCGTGACTTCGTGAAAAAATTCTATCGTGCTTCAAAAATGCGAATCCGGAGCGCCGCAGACGAACGTTTGAACGTCCGTCTTGGAAGAGTTGCCGACTTCCTTACCGGGTAGTCGCCGGCTACAGAGATCACTCTACCGATGCAGAAGAGCTTGTAGAAGGTGGCTGAGGCCCGCGACGATGATTGCACATCGGGTCAAGGCGGGCGTGGCTATCCACGAGATTGAACTTGTAGAGGGGCTTGTTAGTCTGCCTCTTCGGCCGCGGGTTCGAAGAAAATTTTAGACCGGACCTCTTCCACGGTTTTCCCTTCCGCACGAAGCGCGACGATCCTCCGTATGGTGGCGTAGGATTTCGGATCGTTTCGCTTGGTTGCCGAATGCCTGCACCACTCGTCGAGGAGGAGGCTTACAACGACGTTTTCGCCGGCTTCCGTCGACGCCGCTTCAGGACGTCGTTGAAAGGCAAGGCCAACGAGCCCGAACAGCTTCAAACCTATGGCGGACGTCGAAAATATCATTACGTGATACTAATGGGATTTTCGCTCGCCGGGAAATCACAAAATTGAGGGCGGCCCTCGGATGTCTCCTGGGAAAAGAATCCCCCACCCTGAGCGCCTTTTACCTTACGTGAAATCGAACAATACCCATTCCAGACGACTTTCCTCATAGACGCTTTGAGTTGGCACTAGCGTGAAGGAGTCGGCGAAGCATCCCAAAGCGACGGCTACTAGCTCTTTCCTGAATTCCGGCATCCAGAAAACAGTCGACCCGCATGCCGGGCAAAACCTGAACTCGATCGATTTGCCGCTGTCGCCCGACCGGACGTAGCTGGTCGAGACGCCGGACGTCTCCATTTGATCGGCGTGGAAGAAGACGGCTACTCCGAACGCGCTGCCGGTGCGACGTTGGCAGGCCTGGCAATGGCAGGCGGAGATTTTGACAGGTTCTACGTCGGCAGTGATCGAAAGCTGACCGCATGAACAACTGGCTGCTCGTTTCATTCCGTGCTCCTGCTAATGTCTGCGAAAGCAACCGCACGCACGATAGCTGTTTTGGAGATGCCGCCGCGAGGCCGTTGGACACACCGAACAGCGTCCATCAGTTTTCAGGTTTTCGCTCGGAGCCTACCACGGAGTAGATGACCGCGCGCATACTCGCCAGTGGGTCGGGTTAGGGATACTCCGACTCCCTTTCGACCGCACGCCGCGCCCGGATAGCCGCGGCGATGAAGACGCGTGAAAGACCATGATAGAGCGGCTCGCGCGAAAGAATCCGCGAGGTCACGTAGCCGATCATAGACACGGCCATGATCGGAATGACCGCCTGGTGATCGCCGGTCATTTCGAGGATGATGACGAACGCCGTCATCGGGGCTTGCACGACGCCCGCGAAGTAACCGGCCATGCCAAGGATTGCCGCCAGCGCGATGCTGGTGCCGAGCAGTGAGCCGACGGTGCTGCCGAAACCGGCGCCGACGGCGAGCGACGGTGCAAAGATTCCCCCCGGAATACCTGACAGCATCGACAGGAAGCTCGCGGCGAACTTCTCGACGAAAAAGAGCTGAGGCAGCGCGTTGCCTTCGACCGCAGCTCGTGCCTGCTCGTAGCCGGTGCCGAAGGTCGTGCCTCCGGATGCCACGCCGATGACTGCGATCGCCAGTCCGCAGGTGCCCGCAAGCGCGAGCATGCGCTTTAGCGGCTGTGGCTGGGCCCAGCGGCGAATCTTCTGGCCGAAATGCAGCGCGAAACCGCTAAAGGCTGCTCCGAGCGCGCCGCCGCCGACGCCGCAGGTCAGAACCAGTCCCCAGTCGCGAAGCTCGGTGGGTGCCGCAGATGCCATGCCGAAATAATTGTAGCTTCCCGAAATCCCGAGCGCCGCAAGGCCGGAGAGGATGACTGCCGTGAGCACCAGCCCGTTGGCGCGAGATTCGTAGGTCCGGCTCATTTCCTCGATCGCAAAGACGATCCCGGCAAGCGGCGTGTTGAATGCCGCCGCAATTCCGGCCGCCGATCCGGCAAGGATCAGGCCGCGCGCCTGCGCCATGCCACTGAACCGGGCGACGGCGAGCATGATCGATGCGCCGACCTGCACGGTAGGACCCTCGCGGCCGATCGAGGCGCCAGAGAACAGCCCGAGCACCGTCAGCACGATCTTGCCTAAGGCGATCTTCAGCGACAGCAGCCGCGTCCGGTCTTCGTCGTCCCTCAGGTGCCTGGCGGCGATCGCCTGCGGGATCCCGCTACCGCCTGAATTTGGAAACAACGTCGCCGCCAGATAGGCCGACACCATGAAACCGAGCGGGCTCAGCGCCAGTGGCAGCAGGAAGGCCCATTCACCGGACGAGGTGATAGACCCAAAACCCTTCTGCGCCAGATCCGCAAGCTTGGCAAAGCCGACGCTGATCGCCCCGATTGCCAAGGCCCCGCACCAGAACACCAACCTTGGCTGCCAAAGCGAGAAGGAACCCCACAAGACGCGGGAGCGACGGAAGAGCTTGGAGTATCGATAGGATGGCGGCATGTCGGGGCTCGGCGATGGCGGGGTTGTCCTTTACTAGCGCTATCGTGCCCGAAGATCACCCCCATTTGCGGTATATCGATCGCGGAGACGACTGTCGCCGGGCGGAGCCTAAGGTTCAACCATTCCGTCCAGGCTTCCCGTCCCTAGGCCCGATGCCGTCACAGGACGAGCAGCATGAGGGCCTGGGCGGCCTGTATTTTTCGTCACCGAATCCGATGACGATCGCTGCGAGGCAAGGATCATCTCTCGACGGGGGCTTTGCGGACCTATCAGAGCCGTCGATAATTTTACTTCACATGACCATGGGTGTAATTTGAGGATGCTCTCCTGAGGCGGTTGACGCCAAGGGCATCTGGCTCGCTCCGTGGTTCCCCCGCTGGAGCGGGCTTTTTTCTGCCAGTCAAAGCCTGCGGCAGAACTGAAGATAGAAGGCGATAACAGACCGCGGCGTCCCAAGTTCTATCTCCTATTGTGAGAAGCGCTGATCGGCATGGATCTCCTCATCGTCGATTGTTGCGAGACGAGAACGATATCGGAGGAGGCCCTGGAAATCCGTGCTTCTTTTAGGTATCCCTTGCCGGATGGCGTGTGCTGCGTGCGCCGCGGGCTTCCCGAAATCGACGGAGACGAAGATCAACCTTCCAGAAGGGAGCGCGAAACCATGTCCTTGCCGATCACGAGCGGTCGCATTCAATCCACTCTGCGCAGATATCTTGACAACGAGGCCTCCGGCGGCGTCGTCCTGATGGCAGCCGCAGCGATGGCACTTGCCGTGGCGAACTCGCCGCTGGCGGACGCGTATTTCCATGCCCTGCATCTTTACGTCGGGCCACTGAGCTTGCAGCATTGGATCAATGACGCCCTGATGGCCGTGTTCTTCCTGCTCGTCGGTCTGGAGATCAAGCGCGAAATGCTCGATGGCCAGCTCTCGACCTGGAGCAGGCGAATTCTTCCCGGTGCCGCCGCGGCCGGAGGAATGCTCGCTCCAGCCCTAATCTACCTCGCGTTCAATGCCGATTCGCCAGCGAGCCTTCGCGGTTGGGCGATCCCGACGGCCACAGACATTGCCTTCGCGCTCGGAGTGCTGTCGCTCTTTGGCAATCGGGTTCCGGCATCCCTCAAAATCTTTCTGGCGGCACTTGCCATTATCGACGACCTCGGCGCCGTCCTCGTCATCGCACTCTTCTATACAAACGGTCTCAACCTCCTGGCCCTTGCCGGAGCCGCCGCAGTTGTTGCCCTCCTGCTTTTCATGAACCGAGCCGGCGTGAAGACGCTGACGCTTTATCTCGGCCTTGGCGTCGCCTTGTGGGTGCTGATGTTCACCTCCGGGATCCACGCCACGCTTGCTGGCGTGCTGCTGGCCTTGACGATACCGATTAAGCTTTCTCCCGGCGCTCCGGAGGCTAGCGACGAAGAATCTGTGCTGCACCGGCTCGAACACTTGCTTCATCGACCAGTGGCATTCGTCATCGTCCCACTCTTTGGCTTCGCCAACGCCGGCGTTTCCCTTCTCGGCACGTCCATCTCGAGTTTAGGAGACACTCATACAATCGGCGTCGCCGCCGGACTGTTTGCTGGCAAGTTGCTTGGGGTTCTCTCCGTCGTCGGCCTCCTGGTGAAGCTACGTTTTGCGCAGCTTCCGGCAATGGCGAACTGGACGCAGATGACCGGTGTCGCGCTTCTTTGCGGCATCGGCTTCACGATGAGTCTCTTTATCGGTCTTCTCGCTTTCGACGACCCAGCGATACAGGACAAGGTCAAGATCGGCATTCTGCTCGGTTCGGCGATCTCTGGCGTGGCCGGATCCGCGGTTCTGATGGCGAGCCGGAGGAAAAGCAGCCGGTCGTAGTCGTTTACGAGTTCGGAGCGACGCCTCTCGTAGACATCAAGTTCTTCGGAGGGTCTTCGCGCGCTGCCGGCTCTTTTGGATCTTACGATCTCCGCCGCTTTCCTCGCTGCTGGAACAGGCGAACGCCTTGCCATGTCAATACATAGAAAACTGCACCGCATAGCGCGGCGAGCGGAAGGCCGCCGACGAGTATTGGCTTTAGAATTGGATGCCAAAGTGGCGCAAAATCGAGGTGCCGGAGCAGCGTGAACAGATTGGCTTCACCCACCCGCTCGGGCGCCCGACCCAAAAGAAAAATGCCGATCCGGTAAGCGGCAGCAAAGATCAGAGGAAAGGTAAGAGGGTTCCCAAACGCCGTCCCGAGCGCAGCCGCGATCATATTGCCTCTGAGGATGAAGGCCAGACAAAATGCCATTATGAAATGAAAGCCGAGGAAGGGGGTACAGGACACGGCCACCCCTGCTGCAACGCCAGCCGCAACTGCATGAGGAGTAGCCTTCAATCGAAGCACTCGAATGGCAATGTACCGGATGGACCGCAATAGCCCCTTGGATGGCCAAACGACGGCACGGATCCGCTGAGCCAGTGAGAGCGGCTTCCGTCTCCTAAACAGCATTCATTGACCTTCCGCTGCGTGAGCGCTCAATCTCAATCGATAGATATATCGAGAACACCGCGCATGAAATGCAAACCATCGATCTTTGCAGGCGAGCATATCTTTCGCGTACGCACATTGCGGCATCGCGGTAGTTTATCGCCTTCTCCCGATTTTGCCCGCTTGGCACGAATGGCCTCTCGACTGGGTAGCGCGAATTCATGGGCCTCAATGCAGTTTGTCCGCAGCAGCCTCGATGAAACCGACTGCGTTCGCAACCCCATCCTCGTCCCGAATCGTAGAGCCAAGGGCATCTGCCTGGCGTCGCATATGTGGATCGTCCATGGCTGCGAGTGCATCTGTCAGGCTCTCGACGGTCAATGCTCTGCGATCGAGTGACAGTCCGACGCCGAGGTCTGTTACACGCCTTGCCCAGAACGGTTGATCGCCGAAAAATGGGCAAATGATCATGGGCTTGCCGGCCCGAAGAGCGGCTGCGGTCGTTCCGGCGCCGCCGTGGTGGATGACCGCGCTCACCTCGGGAAACAACCAGTCGTGAGGGGCGTCGCGGACGACGTGAACATGCCCAGATTTATGGTCCGCGGCCAGGGCACCGCCTCCAAGAGCCAAGATGCCCCGCTTGCCCTGCCTTGCGAGGGCCTCGACAACAGTGGCTGTCATTCGGCCCGGATCGACGCCCGGCATGCTTCCGAAGCCAACGTAGATTGGCGGCTCCCCTTCCGCGAGGAAGGCTGCCAAATCGTCTGGGGGTCGCCAGTTCTTGCTGTCGAGAAACCAGTAGCCACTCACCAGCACGTCTTGCATCTCACCCGCCCCCGCTCCTCCCTTGCAACCCGGCCCAGCCGGTCGGATCGGGGGCTGATCCGAAGCGCAAGTGTCGCGTTTCCAATTGGCTGGAACCGTCGCGGCTCTAACCAGCTTTGACACGATGACATCACCCGTCTGCGGTTCGTATCCGCTCAAGAGCAGCAGAGTTCACTCCTCTGCGTGAGCTAACGCAGTTGTCTCGATGCTTGCAGGCATACTGAGATTCAGAGCTCAGGTCAGCAGCAAGCCGGCAGCGCCGGCAAGGACTGCAATAGCGCTTGTGATCGCCAGCCGAACCGCATAGGCGATACTGCCTGTGCTCGCCGCAAGGCCCACCTTTGCGAGAAGATTGGCGACGGCGGCGATCGCTATGGCCTGCGCGGCCGCGTCCGCCGAAAGGTTGTGCGGCGCGAGCTTTGCGACGGAGAGGGTTATGGCATCGAGATCGCCGAGCCCGGTGATGAAGGCGACGGCGGCCAGCGACTGCGTTCCAAAGACGGTCAGTGTCGCCCGGGTCACGATGATCACGACGCCTAGCAGAAGCGCAAAGCGCAAGACGACCATCACTTCCAGGGGATTTTGCGGAGAAAAATCCGAGCCATTATCGGTGCGCCGCGACAGACCGGCGAGACCGCCGCCTATGGCAAGGATTGCGGCAGTGGGGCCTAGCGATGGCGCAAGTTCCTTAAGCACCGCAGGCGCGATGACGCCGCAGATAAGGAGAACCCGCGTGAGAGATACGGCTCCGGCCAGCATCGCTCCGGCCGAAAGCAGCGGCGAGAGGGCAGGCACCTGCTTGGACTGACGAGCGAAGGATAGCGTTAGGGCCGTCGAAGAGACCAAGCCCCCGGAGGCGCCGGTCAGCAATATTCCGGCCGTCGTGTCGCTGAGCCGGATCATCACGTAACCGGCGAATGAAACAGCTCCGACGAGAACCGTCATCATCCACAGTTCGAACGGATTGATCGTCTGCCAGGGATCGACCGTCTCATTTGGAAGAATCGGGAGAATGACCACCGTCATCGTCAGCAGGATCAGCGCGGCCCGCAACTCGAGCCAGGTCAATTTCCTGACAAATCCATGCAGCGGCTCTCGCGCCGCCAGCAACGCGGTTATTGCAACCGCGCTTGCGGCCGTCGCGCTCATGTCCGCAACCACCGCTCCGAAGCCGAGCGCGAAGACCGTTATCGCGACAATGGCGCCGGTGGCGCTGTAATCCTCCTCACGCACCGCCTGCAGGCGGCTGAAGGCGAGAATCGTGATGCAGAAGAATGCAAAGATGGCCGTTGGAAGGATCGGTCCCGCGACCGGTTGTAGAAAACCGCAAAACCCGCCGAGGAAACTTGCGAGGCCGTAGGTGCGAATACCAGCCACCCTCTTGCCGGGCGCAGCCTCACGCTCGCGCCATCCGCGTTCTATGCCGACAAGGATCCCGATCGCAAGCGCCAGGCTGAGACGTTGGAAGTCGTCGGTGAGCACCAGTGATGTCATCATTCGTCGAGTCGCCCTGCCTGTTGCCATATCCAATCACGACCAGTCGGCCCAGTCATTGCGGCCGATCAAAATTCTGTTGCCGGCAAGTGCGCTGATCCAATACCCGAAACAGCCGCAACTCCATTGCGGCATATCAATGGCCAACTCCGAGCGAATACGAATGTCGAATAACAGTCCGCGGCTCTTATCATTGGGAAACAATATCAAACGGCTCATTTCGCTTTCTTCCTCTGATCATCAACGAAGACGGTTAGCAACTGTTCGGCAGCTGGTGAGCAATGGGTGAGCGGGTGGGCGCTCGCTGCTGAGCGCGAAGCCGGTATGGACATCAAACGCCAGCCAATATGTTATTGCTATTTTCAGGAGGCATAAACCAACGGAGGCTTTTACTGTGGGCGAAGAAGTTTCAGATCGTATTATCGAGCAGCGTTGGCGAAATCGGATCATCGAAGCTATCGAAGTTCTCGCTCGGGGAAATGAGGGCCTCATCGAGGTGAACTACAATGAGTTCTTCGGAGGTTTCTACGACTACTGGCATGAGGGGCATTTGTTGGTGAGGCCGAACAGCGCGATCACGGAAGAGGAGGAACGAACCATCGACGCGCTTGGACAGGTGTTGGAAGCCATCAGGAATGAAACCCGTCACTTCCAAAGTGAGGCGGAGCATCTTCAATCAGGATGCGCGGAGCGGATCAAGCCGGTGGCCCAGTACGCGCTAAAGCTTCTTGTCTCACGCGGCCGGTTTTCCGAGGATCACGAAGAACTGTCTCCGTCTAGCGGCGAAGTCAAGCAGCCCTAGGCGGCGCTGGCCGGTTTAGTCATTGGCAATCACGGGTGCGGCTTCCAAAAGCCAGTAAATTCCGCGATGGAAGCTCGTCGAACCGGCCTTCCTCAAGACCGTTGACGACGGGTGAGCGGCTTTTGCCGGATGACGATCCGCTTCGAAGCCAAGCGTAGCGACGATCGGCCCTTCTCGATAATACAAACGCAAGGTCGGCACGCTCGAACCACGGAGACGGCTGCGTGATAGGCGGCTGGCGTTCTAACGACCGTGTGGCTCCCGCACCTGGTGTTGCACCAGTCGCCCTCGCTCTTTCCGGAACGGGCGGCGATCCCTATTAACGGTAGATCGAACGCCGCAGCCGAGAAACAAGCATCCGTCAGCCTCTGAAGAGGTCTTCGGAAGACGCCCCGAGCAGCGGGGCTAGCTTCGATGGCGGATTGTTCAGGAATGGTTCGATCTGGTGGGATGAGTCTCTTAGTGGGCGAGCCGCTCCTCCATCTGCCAGCGCAGGCGTCGGTTGATATCGTCGGATGTCTGATCGCTGACCCGGCTTGCTGTCGTGGCCGTGGTGGTCCTCCTCTTCGCGAGTTCCGTGCCCGACCTTGATGATACATCGAAATATATTATATTAGAATATATAATAAAATTTCACCCGGAGCCAGTCATGCCCATCACAACGATATCCGAGAAGCTTTCCGTCTCGCCGCAGCCGAGCATCGAGGACATCCAGTCGCTTCACGACAAAGGGTTCAAGACCCTCATCAACAACCGACCGGACGACGAGGATCCTTCACAGCCGGGCACGCAAGCGGAAAGTCAGGAAGCGAAGCACCGCGGCCTGTCCTATGCGTTCATCCCGGTCACAGCCGGCACGATCACCGAGGCGGACATACGTGCATTTCAACGCGTGGTCGACGAATCCGAAGGGCCTGCGTTCGCCCACTGCAAGACCGGTACTCGATCGCTAAACCTCTACCTCATCGGAGAGGTTCTCGACGGCCGCTTGTCTGCCGACGAGGTCGTCGAGTTCGGAAGGAGCCGCGGCTTCGACACGAGCGCGGCGGCAAGCTGGCTTGAGAAGAAGGCCGCGCGCCGTCCACAGGTGGAGGGCGTCTTCGATAAGCGCACCTGGAGCGTCCAGTACGTGGTGTCCGATCCCGCGACCCGCAAGTGTGCCATCATTGACCCGGTGCTCGACTTCGATGAGAGGGCCGGTGCGACGGCGACCATCAATGCCGACGCGATCCTCGACTACGTCCGCGACAACGGGCTGACGGTCGAGTGGATCCTCGACACCCACCCGCACGCCGACCACTTCTCCGCGGCCCAGTATCTGAAGGAGAAGACCGGCGCGCAAACGGCGATCGGCGAACGCGTCGTGGACGTCCAAAAGCTGTGGAAGGGCTTTTACAACTGGCCAGAGCTCGCGACCGACGGGTCGCAATGGAACCGACTGTTTGCCCATGGTGAGACGTTCAAGGTCGGCTCTATTGATGCCAAGGTGCTGTTCTCGCCGGGACACACCCTCGCCTCCATCACCTATGTGATCGGCGACGCTGCCTTCGTGCACGACACGCTTTTCATGCCCGACAGCGGGACCGCACGAGCCGACTTCCCTGGTGGTGACGCCCGCGTCCTGTGGAAGTCGATACAGGAGATTCTCGCGCTCCCGGACGACACACGGATCTTTACCGGCCACGACTACCAGCCGGACGGTCGGGCACCTCGCTGGGAAAGCACGGTGGCCGATCAGAAGAAGTTCAACCCGCATCTCGCTGGCGTGACGGAAGGAGAATTCGTGGCGCTCAGGACGAAGCGCGACAAGACGCTGCCGATGCCAAAGCTCATCCTGCATGCCCTGCAGGTGAACATCCGCGGCGGGCGCCTGCCGGAGCCGGAAGCCAACGGCCGGCGCTACCTCAAGTTTCCGCTCGATGCACTGAAGGGAGCAGCATGGGAATGACCACCGATCTAAAGGCGATGAGGAGGGCGGGGCTTTCCCCCGCCGAGATGGCCGGCCGGGCCGGAGAGGTGGCGAACCTCCTGAAGACGCTGTCCCATCCGGCGCGCCTGATGATCGTCTGTACCCTGGTGGAAGGCGAGTATTCGGTCGGTGAGCTTGAAGAGAAGCTCGACCTCCACCAGCCGCATCTGTCGCAGCACCTGACGGTACTGCGTGGCTCCGGGATCGTCGAAACCCGGCGGGAGGGGAAACAGATCTTCTATCGCCTGACCGAAGAAAAGGCCGCGCAACTGGTCGCCGCCCTTTATGAAATCTTCTGCGTGAAGGAAGAAAAGTGAACGCCTATCTCCCATCTCTGCTCGGCGGAATGCTGATCGGCGCATCGGCCGTCATGCTTCTGCTCCTCAACGGCCGGATTGCCGGGATCAGCGGGATAGTCGGGCGCCTCGTCCAGGGCGTGGGACTGATCACCAATCTGGCGTTCGTGGTCGGGCTGCCGCTCGGGCCACTCGCGTACCTTTTGGTGTTCGGGAGCTGGCCTGTCGTGCAGATCACTGCCGGCTGGCCGCTGCTCATCGTGGCCGGACTGCTTGTCGGCTTCGGCTCACGCATGGGATCGGGCTGCACCAGCGGACACGGCGTGCTTGGCCTTGCCCGCCTGTCTACGCGATCGATGGTCGCGGTCGCTACGTTCCTCACGGCCGGCGCAATCGCCGTAGCGATTCTGCGAGGCGTCGGGTTATGAACCGGAACATCTACCAATTCGTGGCGGCGCTCGCCTCGGGCGTTGTCTTCGGCTTCGGACTGTCAGTGTCAGGCATGCTGAACCCTGTTCGCGTGCGGGGCTTCCTCGACGTCTTCGGGGCCTGGGATCCGAGCCTTGCCTTCGTTCTCGGCGGCGCCGTCGTTGTCACGTTTCTCGGCGTCCACATCATGAAACGGATGAAGCGTCCGGCCTTCGACAAGAGCTTCCACGTGCCGACGAACCGCAGGATCGATGGTCCGCTGGTCGTTGGTTCGGCCTTGTTCGGCCTGGGCTGGGGGATCGGTGGTTTCTGTCCCGGTCCGGCAGTCGCATCCCTATCGGTCGGCCTTCCCCAGACATTCCTGTTCGTCATCGCCATGCTGGTCGGGATGACCTTGTATGACCGAGTTTGGAGCAGGCGGACGTGAACACCTCCATTTTGGCGGCAGTTGGCTCCGGCTGGCTCGTCGGCTTCATGCTCGGCCTGCTCGGCGGCGGCGGGTCCATCCTGGCGACGCCGCTGCTCCTCTACGTGGTTGGCGTGAGCCAGCCGCATATCGCGATCGGAACGGGTGCGCTTGCGGTCTCGGTGAATGCCTTCGCGAACTTCGCAAGCCACGCGATCAAGGGGCACGTCTGGTGGCGCTGCGCAGCCGTCTTCTCCGCGCTCGGCGTCATCGGCGCCCTCGGCGGCTCCAGCCTCGGCAAGGCGATGGATGGAGACAGCCTGATATTCCTATTCGGCATCCTCATGGTCGCCATCGGCGTCCTGATGTTGAAGCCTAGGAAGGCGGTGACGGTAGAGTGCCGTCCGGTCGACCTCAGGATGTGCCTTGCCACCGCCGCCGTGGCACTCGCCGCCGGCGCTGCATCCGGCTTTTTCGGCATCGGCGGAGGCTTCCTGATCGTTCCCGGCCTCATGCTGGCGACGGGCATGCCGATGATCAACGCGATCGGCACATCTCTCCTCTCCGTCGGTGCGTTCGGACTGACAACGGCTCTGAACTATGCCAGTTCAGGCCTGGTGGACTGGTGGCTTGCCGCCGAATTCATCGGCGGCGGCATCGGTGGCGGCGTACTCGGCATGCTGCTCGCCACCCGGCTCAGCGCCTACAAGAACATTCTCAACCGCCTGTTCGCAGCGCTCATCTTCGCGGTCGCGGGTTACATCCTGTATCGGAACTGGGGGACAGGGGTGCCGGACTAAGGCCAAGCGAAGGGCTCGACAGCAGGCGAGCCGCGACTTCCGGCCAGAAGTGAACCCTTGAGTATGAAGAGCGAGCGACCCTTGCAACACCAACACGTTGACCATCTTGTAGAGACCAGCGGCTTCGTCGCTGGTGAGATCCAGATGGTCAGTACCCATCGTGTCTGAAAGCGACATGCCGCTGCTCCGACACGGCCGCGCATGGAGCGCGGCCGTGCCCTTCCCCTTCAATGCGCCATGAATATCGGCATGCTGCTGTGCTCGATCATGTTGCGCGTCACGCCTCCGAAGAGGGTCTGCTGCCAGCGCGGGTGATTGTATGCGCCCATCACGATCAGATCGGCGTTCACGTCCATCGCATGCCGCCTTAGGACCTCGTCGGCGGTGTTTCCGCCGCTCGCCACGCGATCCACCTGAACCTTGATCCCATGACGGGACAGGAAGCCCGCGATGTCGGCGCCCGGTTCTTCTCCATTCACCCGCTCTCGCGAGACCGGATCGACCATCGTCACATAGACGCAGTCCGCCGTCTTCAGCAGGTCTAGGGCCTGCCTTGCGGCACGCGACGCCTCGTCGCTCGAATCCCATGCCAGCACGATCGATTTGGAAGTGGAAGAGAGCGGCCGCCGTCCGCGGTTGATGATGACCGGCGTCGGCGTCTGAAACAGAGCGCCATCCATGACCCGTTTCTGGAGTTCCTCATCCTTGCAGGCTTGGCGGCCGACCAGGACGACGTCGGCATAGAGCGCCCGTTCTGCAATGTCCTCCCGCGCAAAGGCATATTCCGTATAGACGTCCTGCACGTCATAGGACAGTTCGGTGCGCGAGAGATACGCCTTGATTTCTTCGGCTTTCTTGACGAGTTCATCAATTTCGCGCTGGCGTTCTTCCAGCCAGACGGTCGACAGGGAGTTGTATCCTCCCGCAGTTGGCGACGCTCCCATGCAGATGACGACCGCGCTGAGATGCGCTCCTGAGGCTTCGCAAAACTCCGCGGCGGCCTTCAGGTCTTCATCGAAATATTTGGAACTCAGGATGCTCAATACCGTACGAATGGACATTTCGATCACCTCTCTTGTTGAATATCGAAAGGATAACGGCACTAGCCCTGACGTCTTTGATCTTCGTCAAGCAACACGGGATGAACGATCGCGGCGTCGCCGGGAGACGAACTTGTCGGCCTCGGTCACGAGAATGAGGGAGCTCGCCATCAGCATGCTGAGACCCCATTCAAGAGGCGTGATCGGCGAAAGGCCAAGAGTTCTGCTGAGCCAGGGTATGTACATCGCCGAGATGTGGATCGTCTGTGCCGCGAGCACGCTGAGGAGCAGGAAACGGTTCCGAAGGATATCGACGGAGAATATAGATCGTCTTTCGGAGGAGCATGCCAGGGTCTGGACGTTCTCGAACAGCACGAAGATGAGAAGCGTTATGTTGCGGGCTTCGGAAACGCCATATCCATGCGCAATCATCCACTGGAAGGCGAGGAACGCTGCTCCGCCGATCACGATTGTCGATTGGACGACGCGCCGGATCATCGTCCGGTCGAGGATGGGCTCGAGCGGAGATCGTGGCGGCCCCGCCAGCTCGTCTCCTTCCGGCCTTCCGCCTGCAAGGGCAACGTCCTGGATGCCGTTTGTCACGAGATTGAGCCATAGAAGCTGAACGGGGAGGAGCGGCATGGGCAGGCCGAATGGCAGCGCGAGCATGAAGAGCAGGACCTCGGCGGCGCCCGTTGCAACCGACATCAGCACCACCTTGCGGATGTTGCGATAGGCCGCCCGGCCTTCGGCGATCCCCGCCACGATGGATGCAAAGTTGTCGTCGGTGACGACGAGATCGGCGCTTTCCTTCGCCACCTCGGTTCCCCTGAGCCCCATTGCGACGCCGACATGTGCCTTCTTCAACGCCGGACCGTCGTTCACGCCGTCTCCCGTGACGGCGACGATGTGGCCATTGCGGATCAGGGATGCGACGATCGCCGATTTCTGCGCCGGCTGCACGCGGGCGTAGATGCGGGCTTCTCTCGTAATTTCGTCCAGCCGTTGGTCGCCCGCTCGCGCAGCTTCATCAATGTCGTGGCCCGAAACGACCTGGCTGGCAAGAAAGCCCAGGCCGGCACCTCTTGCAATCGCGGCAGCGGTCCGCGGGTCGTCCCCGGTCACCATCACGACCTCCACGCCGGCCGCGCGGCAGTCTTTCATAGCGTTCGGCACTTCAGGCCGGACCGGGTCCTGCATTCCGGCCAGCCCCAAGAACACGAGATCGACGAGGTGACCGTGTCCGAGGCCTCCGGCCAGCGTCGCGCCGACTTCCCCTTCGGCGAAGGCGAGCACCCTGAGGCCTCGGGCAGCCATTTCTTCCTTCTGCGCCAAAAGCGACGCGCGGTCGATCTCGACGGCATTGCCCGCAACGTCCATCCGATCCGCCATTTCGATGAGCACTTCCGACGCCCCCTTGACGAAGACATGGATCCGATCGCTGCCGTGATGGAAAGACGCCGCGTATTTGTGCTCGGGCTCGTAGGCGATCCTTGCCGCCAGTGGGTATCGGTCGTTCAGCTCTTCCTGTCCCAGCCCCGCCTTCCGTCCTGCTGCAAGAAGCGCCACGTCGACCGTGTCTCCGGCGGCGACCCAGAGATCGTCCCGGCGGACGAGGGTCCCTTCGTTTGCAAGCAGTGCAGCGCGTAGCAGCCTGCGAGCCCTCTCGCGGACCAGGTCGCCGTCCAGGCCGCTCGCCCTGATCTCGCACCTGTCGAGATCTGTATGGGCGTCCAGGGCGATGTCTGTGCCGTCCGGTAGGCGAATTTCGGTCACCGTCTGCACGTTGCTGGTCAAGGTACCCGTCTTGTCCGTGGCGATCATCGTGGTCGAACCCAGGGCCTCAACGGCCGGCATGCTTCGGACGATGACGTTGCGGGCGGCCATCCGCCGCATGCTGACGGCAAGCGCGATGGAGATGGCGATCGGAAGCCCTTCAGGAACAGCGCTCACCGCCAGACCTACGGACATCATGACCAGATCTTGCAGAGGGAGGCCTCGCATGAAGCCCGCGGCGACCAGCACCAATGCTGCCAATCCTACGAAAAGAGCGAGCGCGTTCGTGAACTTCGCCAGACGGGCGACAAGCGGGGGCTGCGTTGACCTGGCTGTTCCAAGTTCGACGGCGATGCCTCCAAGCATCGTCGCGGTACCCGTAGCGGTCACGACGCCTTTGGCTCGTCCGCGCGTGACCAGGGAGCCCGCGAGCAGCAGCATGGAATTGCGGGTTTCATCCGGCGAGCCTTCGACGGGGCGCCCCTTGGGGACAGGCATCGACTCGCCGGTCAGAAGCGACTCGTCGCACCGGAGATCACTTGCATCGACAAGCATCAGATCGGCAGGGATTCGGTCGCCGGATTCCAGAAGAACGAGATCGCCGACGACCAGCCGCTTGGCTTCGATCCTGCCAGCCACGCCGTCCCGGATGACCCTGGTCGACGGCTGCTCAAGGTTGCGAAGGGCGGCTGCCGCTCGATCCGCAGAATACTCCTGGTAGGTGCCGATGGCGGCATTGATCAGAAGCACGACGAAGATGAACAGGGCGTCCTCGATCCTGCCGGTCGCAAGCGAGAGCCCCGACGCGAGCAAAAGGATGTAGATGATCGGGTTGCGAAATTGAACGAGGAAGAGCTTCAGCGGCGATGACGGCTCAGGCTCGGGCAGGGTGTTTGGCCCGAGCTCGGCAAGCCGTTCCTCGGCCTCGACGCTCGTCAGTCCGTTCGCCTTGGCGGTCGTGGGGGCGGGTGTCTGCGCCGTGAGATTCATGATGGGCTCCGGGCTCGTCGCAACGATTTCATTGAAAGCTCGCGCGACAGCCTATGTGCCCCAGCGCAGGCGGCATTGACCGGGATCAAGGAGCTCCGATGGCATTGAGATAAGCTGCAGACGATTTGTAGGCAGCGCATATGCGGCCACAGCGTTTCGAAGGCGGTGCGTTTGCATCGGTGTTCCGACGGCATCGCCTGTGGACTGAGATTGACCGGCAAGATCGAAAGGCGACTAAAATGAATGAAAACTCGGTACAGATGGTGTTGCAGACGATGAAGGATGACCTTGCCCGCCGTCTCGAAGCGATCGATGCGGATCTCTGCGTCGCGCTCGAGAAGGACAGCGAGGAGCGCGCGACCCAGGTTGAGAACGACGAGGTTCTTCGCGAGATGCAGGCCGAGGGCCGAGACCAGATCGCGGCCATCGACGCGGCGATCGACCGGCTGAACGACGGCACATATGGGCGATGCGTCAAATGCCACCATCCGATCGGCAAGGAACGTCTCGCGGCCGTTCCCTACACGCCGTTCTGCATCGATTGCGCAAAATCGTTCCGCTGACTTCTGAATTTATGGGAGGGTGAGAGGTGGCTACAGCGGCGGCTTGGAGGGCTGGCAGGTGGACGTGGCCTCAGGGCGGCATGTCGCGACTGAGGGCGGCGGGCTCCCGGTCGGGCCTTCTGGTGCTGTCGTCGCTCCTTGCCCTTGCGGCCGCACTCGTCTTCTATCTCGCGGGTCTTGGCTTTGGGTATCGTTTAATTCTCGTGGGCTGCACCAGCCTGATCCTGCTGTCTCTTTGTATTGAGATCGCCAGGAAGCTGCGGAAGGAGGAATACGGCCTGGACCTGATTGCGGCCCTGGCCATGGGGGCCTCCTTATGGTTCGGTGAATATCTTGCCGGCGCGATCGTCGGTCTCATGTATTCCGGCGGTCAGTTTCTGGAGGCATACGCGCATCGTCGCGCCGATGAGGGCATGTCGGCTTTGCTGGCGCAAGTTCCGCGGACGGCCCTGCGGCTTGCCGGAACCGGCGTCGAAGAAATTCCGATCGAGACGGTCGCGGTCGGCGACGTGCTCCTCATACGCAAGGGCGACGTCGTACCGGTCGACGGGGCGCTCGTCGGCGAAGCCGCGACGATCGACCAGGCGGTGCTGACCGGAGAGCCTCTCCCGGTGCGCATCGCCAGGGGTGGCAACATTTCGAGCGGCGCTACGAACGTGGGCGATGCGATCGAAATCCGCGTTTTAAGCCGCGCCGAGGACAGCACCTATGCCGGTATAGTCAGGCTCGTGGAAGCATCTAGGCGCTCCAAGGCGAAGCTGATGCGCCTGGCCGACCGGTTCTCGGTCTGGTTCCTGTTCGCCACGGTGGCGATTGCAGGATCCTCGGCGTTGATGTCCGGAGACCTGTCGAGGATCGTGGCCGTGCTGGTCGTCGCCACCCCCTGTCCGTTGATCCTGGCGGTACCCGTCGCACTTGCGGCAGGTACTTCAAAAGCCGCCAAGGAGGGCGTTCTGGTGAAGGGTGCGGGACCTCTCGAGGCGCTCGCCCAGGCCACCGTGGCGGTATTCGACAAGACGGGGACGCTCACTGCGGGACAGCCGGAAGTCGGGCACATCGAGGGACCGGAGCATCCCGACAGGATCCTGCGGCTCGCCGCCTCGCTGGACCAGGCGTCGGGGCACGTGGTTGGACGCGCGCTGGTGGACGAGGCGCATAGACGTGGGTTGGTACTGAGCCGTCCATCGGAGGTGACCGAGACCGCGGGATCCGGAATTTCCGGAATCGTCGATGGCGTGCATGTCGGCGTCGGAGGAGACACGTATTTCGGAGAGGCGCCGTCGTCCGGGGCTAACGGGTCACGCAGTGCAATGCGTGTAAAGGTGCTGTTTGACGGCACGCCGGCTGGCACGATCACGCTCGAAGACCGGCTACGCGAAGACGCTGTCCAGCTCGTCGCCCAGCTCAGGGCGTCGGGAATCTCTCGAGTGGTCCTGGCTTCTGGTGACGAGTTGGCTGTCGCGGCAGCCATAGCTCGCTCGCTGGGCTTGGACGACGTCGCGGCGAGGCTCGCTCCCGCAGACAAAGTCGCAGTCGTCGAAAAGGAGCGCGTCCACGGGAAAGTGCTGATGGTCGGCGACGGCGTGAACGACGCGCCAGCGCTGGCGGCAGCCGATGTCGGAATCGCAGTCGGCGTCGAGAACCTTGCCGCGGCCGCGGAGGCTGCGGATATCGTGCTCGTCCGCGACGACCTCACCAGGATAGCGACGGCGATCGGCATCGCGCGCCGTTCGCGCAAGATCGCGCTTCAAAGCATCTATGCCGGCATAGGTCTCTCGCTCCTCGCGATGGGGTTCGCGGGAGCGGGATACCTTCCGCCGGTCGGCGGCGCATTGCTTCAGGAGGCCATCGATGTGGCGGTCATTCTCAACGCCCTTCGCGCCCTCTAATGGGCGAGAAGCACCGGCAGCTCTGCCTTGACGAGCAGTTCCCGAGTGACGCCGCCGAGGATGAACTCACGAAGCCGGGAATGGCCGAACCCGCCCGCGACGAGGAGGTCCGCCTTTCGTTCCAGCGCGGCCGATTGAATGGCGGCCGTCGCGGTCTCGCCGCCTGCCTGGATCGCAACGTCTTCCACGTCCAATCCTGCGTGCTTCAAAGAGGAGATCAGGAGGGCGCGGTTCGCCTCGTCGATCTCCTTGTCGTCGGTGATCGAGATGACCTGCACCTTGATCGCGCGTTCGATGAAGATGCGTGCGCAGGAAAGGGCACGTGCTGCGGTGGCGCTGCCGTCCCAGGCGACGGCGATCGTGTCCACACGAGAGTAGACGCTGGTGGCTGGAAATAGCACGAGTGGACGGCCGCTTCCGAATAGCAGCGTTTCGGAGAGTTGACGGGAGAGCTCCGAGGCTTCGACGATGGAAAGGTCGTAGCACTTGGCAATTTCAGAAAAACGTTCATAGACGAACGGTTCCCTAACCTCGAATCCGTGGATTCGCACCTCGAAGCCAGTTTCCGAAACAGCGTCGGCGACGTGTGCCCGCAGCGAAATCCCGCTGTCCCGGCTATACCCCTCTGCTTGTTCCCGCCATGTGTCGACATCGATAAAAGTGGGGAAGGGCTGATGGACCTGGGGGATCCGGACTTGCGGGATGCTGGCGACGAGATCGGCGTCGTTTTGCCGAGCGAGGTCGATGGCGTTGTCGATGATGGTAAAGGAACTCGGGTCGGGGTAGGTCGACAACGGAAGATGGAACTGCGGCTTCATGCTGGCCTCCTGAGGTTAAACTGCCGTCATGATGCATGCCGCGGAGAGAGTTCGCATTGCGCTTTGTCAAGGCCGCGGCGCAATGAAGCTCCTATGATCGTGCCTTCATTAAAGCTGGAGGACACGGCCATGACGATCAAGCTGACGGAGATCAACCCCGGTGAGTGCTACCGCATCCTTGAGAGCGAGCGCTTCGGTCATCTCGCCTGCTGCAAGGATGGACAGCCTTACGTGGCGGCGATCTATTTCGCCTTTTCCGGCGGTGTCGCTTATAGCTTCACCATGCCCGGCAAGAAGCTCGACTGGATGCGGGGAAACGACAAGGTCTGTCTTCACGTCGAGCAGCGTTCGAGCGCCGGCGGGTGGACGAGCATCGTCGTCGAAGGCAGGTTCGAGGAATTTCCTGACAGCGACGCGCGACGAAGCGAAAGGCTCCATGCTTGGTCGCTTCTGCAAAAGTATTCGGACTGGTGGGAAATCGGCTCCATGAAGCCCCAGGAGCTTCCCATGCCCGATGGCTCTCCTCACGTCTTCTACGGAATTGCCGTCACAGCCGTGTCGGGACGTAGCGCAGTCAGAACGGAATGACCGTCGATGCTCGAGCCGAACCCAAATCCCACAAGAGGAGCACCACATGCCAGATCTACGCGGCCTATATCCAAGCGCCACATTCAATTTCCACCTCGCACCCGCATTTCGCGCGGGGGCTCTGATTCAAGACGAGATCTTCGCCGCGTCGGCCACCGTGACTGCGGATTTGACGGCGTCCGCCGCTCGGCGGGGGCTTCGATGCTTTGGATTTCTGACTCGCCTTGCCTGCAGTATCGACCACGGCGATGCGGTCGAGGTTCTTTCGGACTATGTCGAGGGCGAGCTGGAGGAGTATCCTAGAGAGGTGGCGCGGCTGTGCGAGGCCGGGTCACGATCGTTGTCGCACGCCGCAGAAATGTGTCGCGGCGTCGCTGTCGGTCAGGCCAGCGAGGCTGAAGCGAAGACGGTCGTGTGAAGCCTGCGGCTCATCGCGTGGTTCGCAAGACGAGCACGGAACATGGTGCGCGCTGCACGACGTAGTCGACGACCGAGCCGAAGACCCGGTCGAGCACGTCGTCCCGGTGAGAGGCGATCACGACGAGGTCGGCGGTGGTCTCCTTCGCGATGGCGAGGATGACCTGGGACGGCTTGCCCGCACGGACATGTATCGAAGCATGAGTGTTGAGCGACCGCAGAGCTTCCGAAAGTCTGGTCTCTGCGGCGGCCATCACCTCGATCGCCCAATCATCCGGCGAAGCGGACGAGGGCAAGCCCTCCACCGCGTGAACGAGGTGGAGGCTTCCGTTGGGCGCGAGCTACGCGCGGGCCGTTTCGACGAGCTGGAGCATGCGTTGCCGGGATCCCCGGCCGATGGCGCAGACGACTGTGGCGAACATGTCAGTATATGTCCTTTCCAGACAGGCTGACGAACTCGGTGGTCAGTCCATCGCCATGTGCTTCCTTGAGCAGCCGATCGGCGCTCATGATGTCGAGACACATGGTGCCAGTGAAGGATTGCCGGAGCGCGCAGCAGAAATGATCTCTCGCCCATGCCTGGCCTCGCGGCGTCGCCGCCGTCACCTCCCAGCGATCCTCGTCCCGACGTCCGAGAAAAAGGTCTGCGGACGTTCGCTCGACCGGAGGAATGGTCGTGGCTGCGTTGGTTTCTGTCTTGCGGGTCTTTTCTTGTTCGCGCATGTCCGTCTCCTTTGGATGAGGTCGTGGCGCTGTGTCCCGGGAGGCTATCGGACCTACGGCATTCTGTCTTTGACGAGCATCAATCCGGATGTTTGACCGGAATCAAGCCGCGGTCCGACAGGAGGTGATACGACTAGCGCGGTGGTACATGCCGATGGAGGGAAACGTGAGGGCGATGGTGCTCGAACAGGTGGGACGGCCGCTCCGCCTCGTGGAGCAGCCGGACCAGCCAGCGCTGCACGGCCAGGTCGTCGTCAAGGTGGAGGCCTGCGGCGTCTGCCGGACGGACCTTCACGTCTGCGACGGAGACCTTCCCCAGCCAAAGCTTCCCCTGGTTCCAGGACACGAGATTGTCGGAACCGTGATCGCAACGGGCGAGGGCGTTCCTGGTCGCCTTGTCGGTCGAAAAGTCGGGGTACCCTGGTTGGGCCACACCTGCGGGCACTGCGCATATTGCCGAGAGGGTCGCGAGAACCTGTGCGACGATCCTGGCTTCACGGGGGTACACCATCGACGGCGGCTTTACGACGCATGCGGCCGTCGAGGCGGGCTACGCGTTCGAACTGCCTGACGACGCGGACCCGGTGGCGACCGCGCCTCTTCTCTGCGCGGGCCTCATCGGTGGCGATCCCTGAAGGTGGCGGGCGAGGGGAGGACGATCGGCATCTATGGGTTCGGCGCGGCCGCCCATATCCTCGTGCAGCTGTGCAAGCATCGGGGCCAGAGCGTCTATGCGTTCGTGCGTCCCGGTGACGAGGCCGGCCGGAAGTTCGCGCTTGATCTTGGCGCCGTCTGGGCCGGGTTCTCCGGTGAAACGCCGCCGGTGCAGCTCGACACCGCCATCATCTTCGCGCCGGCCGGCGAGCTCGTGCCAATGGCGCACGAGGTGGTGCTCCTGTTGGGTTTCGAAGCCTGTTGGCCCCGCGGGGTATGATGCGCCACCTGAAATTTCGCGCGTTGCGCTTGGTCAATTGGACCTGGCGACGCCCGCATCTCACCGAACTTGACCATCAGCCGAGCCGCGAACATGTCTTTGACCTTCGTCAACGTGCGGTCGTCCGAGGTGCCATAAAGTGCCCCACAACACACAGGAGTTGTCATGGCCAATCCGATCCTTCAATTCCACGGCGCCGCGGGGTCGGTCACCGGATCATGCTTCTTTCTAGAGACCGGTGGCACGCGCATTCTGATCGACTGCGGAATGTTCCAGGGCTCGAAGTCGGAGAAGGAGCTCAACTACAAGTCATTCCCCTTCGAACCATCGCGGATCGACGCCGTACTGCTCACGCACGCGCACATCGACCACTCGGGGCTGCTTCCGAAACTTGCGAAGGCGGGATATGGAGGACCGATCTTTGCAACGCCGGCAACGATCGACCTTTGCACGATCATGCTGCAGGATTCGGGTCATATCCAGGAGTCGGAGGTCCGACAGCTCAACCGAAGGAATCGCCGAAGGGCGCGAGAGACGGTGGAGCCCATCTATACCGCCGACGACGCCCGCAGCATGCTGCCGCAGTTCATCGCGGTCGAGTATGGCGAGTGGCGGGAGACCGTTGGCGGCGTGAGATTCCGTTGCTGGAATGCTGGACACCTGATGGGTTCCGCATCGATCGAAGTCGAGACGCCCGGCGCCGACGCGGCGACAAGAATTTTGTTCTCGGGTGACGTCGGCGCGAGCAACAAGCTGTTCGAAATTCTCCCTCGGGCGCCTTCCGGGGTCGACTACCTCATCTGCGAAAGCACATACGGAGACAGGGAACGGGAAGAGTACGCCCTGAAGGTTCGACGGGACCGGCTGCGCGACGTGGTGGCGAGCTCGAACAGCCCCGGCGGGGTTCTTCTGATTCCCTCCTTTGCCGTCGAGAGGACGCAGGAGGTGCTGACCGATCTTGTCGCCCTCATGGACGAGGGAGAGGTGCCGCGGTGCCCAATCATGATTGACTCGCCGCTCGCGTCGCGAGCGACCGAGGCATTCAAGAAGCATGCGGCCGACCTCGGTCACGGCGGCAAGGCGTTCCTTCGCGCGCTCAACGCGCCGAACGTCCGCTTCACCGAGACGGCCGAGCAGTCGAAGGCCCTCGATCTCGTGCGGGGCTTTCACATCATCATCGCGGCAAGCGGAATGTGCGAGGCGGGGAGGATCCGCCACCGCCTGAAGAACTGGCTCTGGCGGCCGGAGTGCACCGTGCTGTTTGTCGGGTTTCAGGCGGCGGGGACGCTCGGCCGCATCCTGCAGGAGGGCGCGACCGACGTCCGCATCCAGGGCGAGGAGATTCACGTCTGCGCCAGGATGGCCACGCTCGACGCCTACAGCGGACATGCGGATGCAAGCGAACTCGATGCGTGGGTTGCCGGTCGGGAACCGATCCGGAAGGCAATATTCCTCGTTCATGGAGAGGAGCACGCTCGTGAAGCGATGTCCGCGCGGCTCCAGAAGCAAGTTTCCGCAAAGGTCGTCTGCCCGTCGCTGGACGACGCCTATGAGCTTGCACCGGCGGGTGCACGCCTCATCGAAGACAGGACGCCCGCACGTATCAGGCCGGTCGTGCCCGGCAGGCCTGACTGGAACAACGACTATCAGCGGTTCGTTCTTGACCTGTCCGATTGTCTGAAATCCGTCGCCGACGAGAAGGGCCGCGCGGTCGTGCTGCGCAAGCTTCGGCGCGCACTGGACCCGGACGATGTTCCGGCTGCCGAGGGGAGGAGGAACGGCAATGTTAATCATGGATCGTGACTGCAAGCGCGGCGGAGAACGCTTCGCGATACCGAGCCAGGGGGAGGTGCAAGGCAAGCTTATCGTCCTGGAGGTCGTCGCTATAACCTGCCTGCGGGAGGTTCTCGCTTCGAAGAATTCCTTTGCGATCGCCGCGTTGAAGAAGAAGGTCCTGCGGGCCATGAAGGAGCAGTGCGCGCCGCTCGGTCTGTCGTCGGAAGACGAGAAGGCCGCCCTGGAGTACGCATGCGAATTCTTCGAGGAGGCGAGCAAGGAGGCAGCCAGGCAGGCTGCAACGAAGGTGGCTGCGAAGTCTGCTGGGACGGCACGCTCCAGGGCTCCCGGCCATGGATAGGGTTGCCGTCACTTTCAACGCCGGATCCTCCAGCCTCAAGGTCGGCGTCTTCAGGCTGAAGGACGGTCGGGCACTCCGGCTGGGAGGCGGTGTTGCCACGCTCGGAGACCAGTCAAGATTCACCCTTCGATCTTCGTACGGGGACGAGACTGTCGATCTTCCGTCCGGGACAGCGATCGACGCGCGGCTGGTTTCGCAGGTCGTCGATTGCATCGTCCGCAGAGGATTCGATCCCGTGATTGCCGGCCATCGCATCGTCCATGGGGGACAGGTCTTCGATGGCCCCGTTCTGCTGGAACCCAAGGTCGTCCTCAGAATGAAAGACCTGACGCATCTTGCGCCGGTGCACCTTCCTCCGGCACTTGCCATCGTCCGCGCAGTGCGGAGCGCATATCCGGACATACCGCAGACCGCGTCCTTCGATACCGCATTCCATTCGTCGCAGAGCAGTCTTGCCGCACGGCTCGCCATTCCAAGAGAGTTGCACGACGCCGGGGTCCGCAGATACGGCTTCCACGGTCTTTCCTATAAATACGTCGCCGGCGAGCTTAGGAAACACGATCCAGACCTGGCCGCCGGCCGTGTCATCTGTGCGCATCTTGGAAGCGGCGCGAGCCTCTGCGGTATGGTCGACGGCGTGAGCATAGACACCAGCATGAGCTTCTCCCCGCTGGACGGAATTCCGATGTCGACCCGGCCAGGCTCGCTCGATCCGGGCGCCGTCGTCCATCTTCTGCGCAACAATTTCCACGACGCGGATCGTCTTGAGGATTTCCTCTATCACCGTTGCGGCCTGCTCGGCGTCTCGGGCAAAAGCGGCGACGTCCGTGTCCTGCTGCAGGACTTCCATCCGGCATCCAGGGAAGCCCTCGACCTCTTCTGCTTCAGGATTGCCGGCGAGATAGGAAGGCTCGCCGTCTCTCTGGGCGGCGTGGACGCCGTCGTCTTCACCGCCGGCATAGGCGAGCATCAGCCAGAGATACGCACTGGCGTCGCCCACCATCTGACTTGGCTGGGTCTCTCGTTGAGCGAGCCCGCGAACAAGATGAACGCGACCGTGATCAGCGCAAGAGAAAGCGAAATCGTCGCCCTCGTCATTCCGACCGACGAGGAACAGGTGATCGCCGACGAAGCGATCGAAGTCATCAGCCGCCACAGGCTTTAAGGATACCAACATGTCTGAACGTAGAAGCCCACCGCCCACCGAGCGCGAGCTCGAACTCATCGACCGCTACTGGCGGGCCGCTAACTATCTGTCCATCGGCCAGATCTATCTCATGGACAATCCGCTTCTGCGCGAGCCGCTTCGGCCGGAACACATCAAGCCCCGCCTTCTCGGCCATTGGGGAACGACGCCCGGCCTCAACTTCATCTACGCCCATCTCAACCGCGTCATCAAGGCTCGGGACGGAGATGTCCTTTATGTGTGCGGGCCTGGCCACGGCGGGCCGGGAATGGTTGCCAACACCTATCTGGAGGGGACATACAGCGAGGTATATCCCGACATCTCGCAGGATGCCGACGGCATGCGTAAGCTGTTCAGGCAGTTTTCCTTTCCTGGAGGCATACCCAGCCACGTCGCCCCGGAGACCCCCGGTTCGATCCACGAAGGCGGCGAACTCGGATATGCGCTGGTCCACGCCTTCGGCGCCGCGTTCGACAATCCTGGCCTCGTGGTAGCCTGCGTGGTCGGCGACGGCGAAGCGGAGACTGGCCCGCTTGCGGCTGCCTGGCATTCGACGAAGTTTCTCAATCCTGCCCGCGACGGTGCGGTGCTGCCGATCCTCCATCTCAACGGCTACAAGATCGCCAATCCTACGATCCTGTCGAGGACCAGCGACGAGGATCTCCGCAGCCTGTTCGTTGGATTTGGCTATGAGCCGATCTTCGTCGAGGGCCACGAGCCGGCGGACATGCATCGGCAGATGGCGGCCGCCTTCGACCGGGCCTTCGACACCATCGAATCTCTCCAGGCGTCGGCGAGGAACGGGTCGCCGACGGCCGGCGTGCCGCGGTGGCCGATGATCGTGCTTCGCAGCCCTAAGGGATGGACCGGGCCGAAGGAGGTCGACGGCAAGAAGGTCGAGGGTTTCTGGCGCGCCCACCAGGTGCCTGTCGCAAACTGCAGGGGCGACGACGCGCACCGACAGATTCTGGAGGAGTGGATGCGGAGCTACCGCCCAGAGGACCTGTTTGACGCCGACGGCCGTCTCCGGCCGGAACTGCGGGCGCTGGCGCCGAGTGGCGAGAAGCGTATGGGAGCGACGCCGTATGCAAACGGTGGACGGATGCGCCGGGAGCTGCAGCTACCAAACATTCGCGACCACGCGGTCTCGGTCGACGTTCGTGGCGCTTCCCAGGTCCAGTCGACAGAGATTTTAGGACGGTATCTGCGGGACGTCATGCGGCTCAATGCCGAGGCCAAAAACTTCCGGATTTTCGGGCCGGACGAGACCGAATCGAACCGGCTGGGAGCCGTCTTTGAGCAGACGGACCGCGTCTGGATGCAAGAAATTGAAGACTATGATGTCCATCTTGGCAGAGACGGACGGGTGATGGAGGTTCTCAGCGAACATCTCTGCCAGGGCTGGCTGGAGGGATATCTCCTTACCGGCCGCCACGGGCTTTTCTCATGCTACGAGGCCTTCATCCACATTATCGACTCGATGTTCAACCAGCATGCCAAGTGGCTCAAGGTTTCGCGAGGATTGGATTGGCGGGAGCCTGTGTCGTCGCTGAACTACCTCCTGACGTCGCATGTCTGGCGACAGGACCACAACGGCTTCTCGCATCAGGACCCCGGCTTCGTCGATCTGGTCGCCAACAAGAAGGCAGACGTCGTCCGTATCTATCTACCGCCAGACGCCAACACGCTCCTGTGGGTCGGCGATCACTGCCTGAGGACTTACGACCGTATCAATGTGATCGTGGCGGGCAAGCAGCCGGAGTCCCAGTACCTTACGATCGACGAGGCCGTGAAGCATTGTGAGGAGGGCATTGGCGTCTGGGAGTGGGCAAGCTTCGAGAAGGATTCGATCGGGCCTGACGTCGTGATGGCATGTGCGGGAGACGTGCCGACGATGGAGACGCTCGCGGCTGTGATGCTGTTGCACGAGGCGATACCCGACTTGAAAATTAGGACGGTGAACGTCGTCGACCTGCTTGCAATGCAAGACCCCCAGCAGCACCCCCATGGTCTCGACGATGCGCGGTTCGATGGTATCTTTACGAAGGGAAGGCCGGTCATCTTCGCCTACCACGGCTATCCCTATCTCATCCACCGGTTGACGTACCGGCGCACCAATCACGGCAACATCCACGTACGCGGGTTCGTGGAGGAGGGCACGACGACGACGCCGTTCGACATGACCGTCTTGAACGAGGTGGACAGGTATCATCTCGCTCTCGAGGCGATCGCGCGGGTGCCCGATCTCGCCGAAAAGGTCCCAGATGTGATCGCAGACCTGCATGCAAAGCTCGACGCGCACCGGGCGTTCGTGAGGGAGCGTGGAGAAGACATGCCGGAAATCCGGAATTGGCGCTGGGCACGCTCCTCCTAGGGCGACCAAGGACCGGAATTAGGTATCAACTGCCACCAGCGATACTGCCGCGGCGACGCCAGCAAGCAGGAGAGAGGACGAGTGCGAGGTGGCAAACTCGTCGTCGACCGGGGGTGCCCTCCACGGCAACCGCAGGCTTTGCAGCGTCAGCTTCAGCCTGTTTCGAGTCCTTCCCGCTCTGCAGCCGATGCGATCCCAAGGAGTCCTCGCGCGGCCCACGAAGACGGCCTCTCGTGTCCGACTTGATCCACGTCAATGCGCTCGACGTGTGTTGGCTCCTTAATTGTCCGGTTAACAAGGAGACAGCGCGATGCTTGCCAGAGACATCATGACGACCCCCGTGACGACGATCGACGAGGGACACAACGTCAGGGAAGCAATCGAGATCGTCAACGCCAGCAAGATCGGCGCGGTGCCCGTCGTCGATGGCGAAGGACGGCTCACGGGCATCGTCACCGAGGGAGACCTGCTGCGTCGGGTGGCGTCGTCTTGGGCGAGACGGGCGGTACCGCATACGCGCGACCGCGAAGATGCGCTGGCGGACTATGTGAAGGCCCGAAGCTGGCGCGTCAAGGACGTGATGTCGACACCCGTCGTCAGCACCACCCGGACAGCCACCGCCAGCCAACTCGCCGAACTGCTGCAGGCCCATGACATCAAACACCTCCCCGTCGTCGAGAACGGCAGGCTCGCCGGAATGATCAGCCGTCGCGACTTGATGCGGGCGCTTCTCGATGTTCCTCGGCAGTGCACCGCTTCCGGCGACGAGGCCATCGGGACCGCTGTTCGTTGCCGCCTGGAATCCGAGCTCGAAATAGCCGCCCCCATGGTCAGAGCGACCGTCTTGAACGGGATCGTCACCCTGAAAGGAGAGGTCGAGACGGAGCTGGAACGCGCAGCGGCCAGGGTGGCTGCGGAAAGCGTCCGCGGCGTCGGCGGCGTGGCGAACAAGATCACCCTGGCCTCCGCATGATGAGCTCCCTCAAGCGATGAAATCGCCCCCGGAGCTTCCGTCATGTTTGTCAGAGTCATCGCAGACGCCGTCATCTCAAGGCTTCTCCTCGTCATCCTGGTCCTCATGGTCGGGACGGTCGTGGGCGTCCTGCTGGTGAAGCCACTCGACGGCTCTCGAAGCGAGCGCGTCGAGCGCTCTCTTTCTGAACCATGAGAGCGCGATGAACATTTTGCCCCCCAAGATTGAACTGCCGGGTCGCTTCTCGCAAAAGACCGGAAGCGCGACAGGTTCGGGAAGGCGTCATAGGTGTTGAACGCCGGGCTGTCCCTTGCCTGTTTGTTATCGGCGCGGGTTTCGAATTCCAGCGTCGGATCGTCAATGAGGCGACCCAGCAAGCGTCATACGGATTGCTTCTTTTTATCGTAGCCTCTATCTCGCGCTGGGACGGTGGAGGGCACGATAAAGTTCACCCTCGATCATGCCTCCGCCGCTTTCCCCGGAGAAGGGGAGTTCCGCCCGAACCTGTCGCACGCGTTCATCCGCTTCGCCGGACATCAGCCCGTCCTGCAGGGACGTGGCGAGGGCAGCGCGCAACTCAGAGGGCGATCTCGTCCAGTAATGTCCACACCGTTCGAACCCGGAAAGGTCCAGCCGCTCGATAGCAGCCGAACCGGTCGTAAGCGACGGCGAGGACAGTTCGTCAATGTGACATGAGGACGGGCAAAAGAGGCTCGTGCAACACGCCATCGGTTGCTCCGCCCAGGACGAAATCTCGCAACCTCGAGTGTCCAAATCCTCCCATGACCAGCATATCGGCGCTCAGTTCCAGTGCTGTTTGCTGAATGCTCTGACCGATCGATGACGAGGTAAAGCGAGCGACCGTTGCGCTTGCATTGACGCCGCTTGAAACCAGGATCTCAGCAAGCTGCGCTCCACTTGGCTCCGGCAGCGGCTTTTCGCCTGTCAGAGAGAGGACCGAGACTCGCTTGGCCTTGTGAATGAATGGGTTTGCATCGCTGACAGCCCGAGCGGCGGCTCGGCTTCCGTCCCAGGCGATAACCAGATGGTCGACTGGGCCTGCAAGGGTCTTGTTGGGAAAGATGATGGCTGGCCGGCCCGAGCCGAATATGACCGCCTCGGCGATAATGCGAGTATCCGGAACGTCCGCGATACATTCGAGAATAGCCAGATCGAAAAAACGTGCTTCCGTGGCAGCCGTGTCGTGCAATAGGGGCAAGGTGGTTTTCACCGTTCGACAAGATAATTCGACCGCGGCGCTCGCTGCGAGGTTCGTTGCCGATGAAACCAGCGTTGCGGCTCGATCGCGGCTCAGAGTCTCTGCATGCTCGATCATCTTCGGAGTATCGAGCAGCAACGACGACCATGCGTTGGGGATGTGCGGAATCGCGACTGTTAGCGCCCACGCGTGAAGATGCGCGCTGTAATAGCCAGCAAACGTTACAGCATTTGAAATGATCAATCCGGAACTTGAATCGGGATATGTTGCCAGCGGGAGAAAATATTGTGCCGTCATGTCCTGCTCCATCTCTCGCGGACCGCCACCATTGCAATCATCTATCTCCATTCGTCTCGACTCGGCATTGATGTAACGCAATTGCCGGCGCTCCGGCTTCTCTGGCCACGGGTCTTGCCATTGTTTCGGAGATTGCAGCGGTGTACGATCTGACGCTCACGTTGGAAAATCGCGCCGAGGGTGGCTTCCGTGCAGAACTCGTCTTCCCTGAAACGCCATTGCCTTTACAAAAACTCTCACCGCACTGCGTGTTTAGGCATAGTGCCTCGTGCCCTTGGCGGTTCATATCCGATGTCTGAGCGCATGTAGGAGCCAAGCTATTTCGGGACACTTTCTTGAATAGAGAGAGCTCTGCATCTTCGTTTTTAAGGTCCGTCCCTTGCCCCCGCCGAGTTGTCCATGCATGCGAAACACGACCGTTGCATGGTGGGTGCAGGGTAGATCGTCCTATGTTCGAGGCGCGGTCTCGATTGAGTTGCAACGCAATGCTTAACCCACGTCCACAGCAGGGGCACCAGAAGGCGATCACCGGTCGTTGCCAGACTGGCTACACCTGCCGGCAGTCGCAATTCGGCTCCCTTTGACTGATGGGCGCCAGCTGGGCGCAGCGACGGCATAGCGGTTTTTCCGGGGATAAATTCGGACTTGGCAACAACCGAGGGGCAACCGCTATCTCCCTTATTCAAGCCCTGCGGGGGGTTAGCGCACCTTTATTGACAAATGCTAAGTTACTGAAATTTAAACATTTATCTTTAGGGTATCCTAACATTCACGTTTCGCTGCGCATTCCTGCCGCGGCGTCGCGAGTGCTTTCAAACGGCGACGCAAAGGGGCAATTGAGATGTTCGGCAGTTCCAAAATCTCGCGCATGCAGACTAATTCGTTGAAGCTGATTACCGCGAACATCATGATCGCCGACGTCGACCTCAATATACGGTACATGAACGATGCCGTCATGGAGCTCCTCAAGGAGGCCGAGGCCGACTTGAAGAAAGAATTGCCGCGTTTCGATTTGGCCAAGCTTGTCGGCAGCAATATCGATATCTTTCACAAAAACCCGTCTCACCAGCGTCATATGCTTGCAGCGCTGAGGACCCAGCATAGGGCAACGATCTGGGTTGGCCATCGCGCCTTCGACCTCATCGTCACACCACTTGGTAAAGGCGACAAGACGAGCGGGTTCGTCGTGGAATGGGCGAACGCCAAGGAACGCCTTCAGAATCTCGACTACCGGGGGCAAATGGCTGCGATTAGTCGCGTCCAAGGCATTATCGAGTTCACTATGGAGGGCGAGATCGTTACCGCGAATGATAATTTCCTGAAGACGCTTGGCTATCGACTGGACGAGATCAAAGGACGCAATCACAGCATGCTGGTTGACCCTGGATACGCCCAGTCACAAGAATACAAGGAATTTTGGGCGGTGTTGCGCCGCGGCGAATTCCAGGCGGCCGAATTCACCAGATACGGCAAGAATGGAAAGGTCGCCGTCATCAATGCCTCCTACAATCCGATTTTAGACGCCAAGGGAAAGGTTACGAAGGTTGTCAAGTTCGCAACCGACGTGACGGAACGCGTACAGGCGGTAAATGCGATTGGCGCTGCCCTCGCCAGACTCGCGCAAGGTGACCTCTCCTTCACCCTCGATGATCCCTTTGCCGAAGATTTCGAAGGGCTGCGGCGCACGATGAATGAAGCGTTGAGCCAGATGAGAAACACGCTCGGCGCTGTAGCTCAATCGACCAGTCAGATCGATACCGGAACACGCGAGATCAGCCAAAGCGCCGAAGATCTGTCGAGGCGAACAGAGCAACAGGCAGCCTCACTTGAGGAGACCGCTGCCGCACTCGATCAAATCACCGTAAATGTTGCTAACGCCGCAAAACGGGCAGACGAGGCTCGCCATTCCGCATCGACGGCAAGTAATAACGCGGAGCGTTCGGGTAAAGTCGTTGCCGACGCGATGGGTGCCATGTCACGCATCGAAACCTCCTCCAGACAGATCTCCAACATCATCGGCGTGATTGACGAGATCGCATTTCAGACGAACCTATTGGCCCTGAATGCCGGTGTCGAAGCAGCCCGCGCCGGAGACGCCGGCAAGGGATTTGCTGTGGTCGCACAGGAAGTCCGCGAGCTTGCTCAGCGCTCTGCTCAGGCGGCAAAGGAAATCAAGGACCTTATTCGAAACTCGTCCGACGAAGTCAGTACCGGAGTGAAGCTCGTGAGTGAAACTGGCGAGGCACTTCGAACGATCCAACAGAACATCATTGCAGTGAACGAGCATATGGAGGCCATCACTAGCTCGGCTAGAGAGCAGGCGACCGGCTTGTCTGAAGTGAATTCCGCGGTCAATCAAATGGATCAGGTCACTCAGCAGAATGCCGCTATGGTGGAAGAGACGAATGCCGCCAGCGCGAGCCTAGCGCAGGAAACAACGCGGCTTCGTCAACTAATAGAAGCGTTCCAGCTCGGCGGCCCCGAACGGACTACTTCGCGCCACCTCAGCATCGCCAGCTCGACCCGCACACCGGCGGTCTCGCCAGCTCGGCTAATGATAGCAAAAGTGGCGAATTCCATGGGATCATAACGTCTGCTCTTTCAGACGGCTGGGACAAGATTCAAGGGTGAGTTCCCGCCATTAATTTGTCCATGCCAGGAGGAAGATCAGCGGCCCAAAGCTCGCTTAGCGGGAACAACGGCGTCGTCGACGTAACAACGCTGAGAATGACGTCGTGCTCCAGGAGCACCATGTAGGGCTCCAGGCTATGGAGAAGTGCGGTCGGCGGCGTTCACGGTTGGGAGACGCTCTGCTCTTGCCAATCGTTGGGGTGTCATGCTCCGGTCCAATACTCCAAACGATCTACTTGCATCTCTCCCAAGCGACGTCTTGGAACCCGTCAAGGCAGGTTCCGAGACAAGTCCGGCTCTCACCAGCCCTGGTGAAGCAAAAAGGAGATCCAGGCAAGCAGGCCAACCCGGCAATTCGGCATCCTCCGGCACGACGACAGAGAAGCCGGATTCTGCGACCGCGTGCTAGCAGAAGATGCACCTCGCTGCGGGCCCAGCTCCTGAGGCGCCCAGTGCTCTTGGGGCGGGCGAGCGATGCGCCGTGAACTAACGTGGGTTCGACGACTTTTTGTGCGATCACATGCCGTCTCCCCGGGGAAGTTGCAATCTTGCAACTCCCTTTAGGTCGATGAGAAATTTCAACCCGACAGCTATTTATCTGTACCCCCAGGTTGTCTCTCTTCTGTGGCTCACCTACCGTAGTGTTCTGTCTAACGATTCCGGGGACGATCATGGGCACATTGCAAGCCAGCAACCAGATGCGCAGACTGTCCCTCAATCTGCGCGGGCTGCTGGCGGGCGTCTCTGGCGCGGCGTTGATGGCAATGTCCGCGGGGACGATTAAAGCTGCTGATTGGATTGGCGCGACCAGCACCGATTGGATGAACGCGGGCAATTGGAGCGGCGGCGTCGTTCCCATAGGACAAACCGTCAATATTGCTTCAACGCCCGTGCCGGCGCAAAATGAGGCCGTCCTCGGCATCACGGGGCCTGTGAGCACCTCGGCGGGTATTACGTCCGTTGGGGTCGGCGGCTCACCACCAGGAATCTTAACGATCCAGAACGGCAGCAGTCTGACGAGTTTGAACGCGCGGATGGGGCAAGGGATCGGCACCACAGGGATCGTAACCGTCACCGGGTCGGGTTCCCAATGGAATATAACCGGCGGATCGTTCGCTATTGGGCTCAGTGGCGCTGGCATACTTAACATCGAGAACGGCGGCCAAGTCACCACCGGCGGATCCGGCACGCAATTGGGAGTTAACGCCTCGGCCTCCGGCACGCTCAACGTCAGCAGCGGGGGCTTACTGCAGACTCGTGCATTCCGGGGCAGTTTTGGCGCGAGCCAGGCCAATTTCGACGATGGTATCTTGCGCGCTACGGCGGCTAACCCAACCTTCATCAACGGATTTTCCGGCACCGAGCTCAATCTGCTCGCGGGCGGGCTGACGATCAATACCGCCGGTTTTGCGGTGGGAACCGACGCGGCGTCGGGGTTTTCAGGCGTCGGCGGCCTGAGCATCACCGGTGGCGGTGTCTTCAGCCTGCTGGCAAACAGCATCTATACCGGTGAGACGCAGATCGACTTCGGCAGCGGCCTCGCGCTCTCCGGCGCCGGCGCCATCGTCAATTCCAGCCGGGTCGTCGCCGATGGCACTTTTGACGTTTCGGCGGCCGCGGCCCCGACCATCCAGAGTCTGGCCGGCAGCGGCAGCGTGCTGCTCGGAGCCCAAACCCTGACGATCGCCAATGGCAACGACACCTTCGCAGGCGTCATCGGCGGCACGGGCGGGCTGACCGTCACCGGCGGCAGTCAGACGCTGTCGGGCGTCAACACCTATACCGGCGCGACGACCGTGACCGGTGGCCGGCTTGCCGTCAATGGCTCGATCACCAGCCCGGTCACGACATCGGGGACCGGCATTCTCGGCGGCTCCGGCACGATCTTCGGCGATGTGAGCAATGCCGGCGTGCTGGCACCCGGCAATTCGATCGGCACGCTGACGGTCGCAGGCAATTATACGGGCACTGGCGGGACGCTCGAGATCGAAGCCGAGCTCGGCGGCGATGCCTCGCCGACTGACCGTCTGGTGGTGACCGGCAATACCGCGGGCTCAACGGACGTCAAGGTCATCAATCTCGGCGGCGGCGGCGCGCAGACGGTCGAAGGCATCAAGATCGTCGATGTCGGCGGCACCTCGGCCGGCAGCTTCTCGCTGCAAGGCGACTATGTGTTCGAGGGCGATCAGGCCGTGGTGGGCGGCGCCTATGCCTATCGCCTCTACCAGGGCGGCGTGAGCACACCTGCCGATGGGGACTGGTATCTTCGTTCGACCGAACTCGATGCCGCGGGCGCCGCGATCGGACCGATCTATGCGCCGGGCGTGCCGCTCTACGAGGCCTATGCCGGCGTGCTGCAGAGCCTCAACCAGTTCGGCACGCTACGCCAGCGCACCGGCGGGTGGATGGTCGACGGAGGTCGGTCCGCCGATCAGGACGCCAACACCGCCGCCACTGGGATCTGGACCCGCGTCGGCGGTAACCGTTCGCACTTCGAGCCGGAAAGCTCGACCACCGGCACCGACTATGACGTCAGCAGCTGGACGCTGCAGGCGGGTTTCGACGGAGTGCTGCGCGAAAGCGAGGCGGGCACCCTGATCGGCGGGATCAACTTTCATATGAACACCGCTTCGGCCGACATCTCCTCGCGCTTCGGCAAGGGCGACATCGACACCACAGGTTATGGCTTCGACGGCACCTTGACCTGGTACGGCGAGAGCGGCTTCTACGTCGATACGCAGGCTGCCGTCACCTGGTACGACAGCGACCTCAAATCCTCGACACTTCAAACTTCGCTTGCCGACGGCAATGACGGCCTCGGTTATGGGCTCAGCATCGAAGCCGGACAGAAGGTCGCTCTGACGAGCCAGTGGTCGCTGACGCCGGAGGCACAGCTCGCCTATTCCTCCGTGCGCTTCGACAGTTTCACCGATGCCTATGGCGCCGATGTATCACTCGATGACGGCGACAGCCTGACCGGCCGCCTCGGCATCTCGGCCGATTTTGACAGCGAGTGGAAGGACGACGCCGGAAAGACCAGCCGCTCGACGCTCTACGGCATCGCCAATCTCTATTACGACTTCCTCGACGGCTCGGATGTCGACGTCTCGGGGACCAGCGTCGTCAGTGAGAACCAGGCGCTCTGGGGAGGCCTTGGCATGGGCGGCTCGCTCAGTTGGTCTGACGAGCGTTACTCAGCCCACGGTGAAGCCTTTGCCCGCACCAGCCTCAAGGACTTCGGCGACAGCAACGCCATCGGCGCCAAGATCGGATTCAGCGTGAAGTGGTAGCGGCATGTGTGTCACGCATCAGTGAAGTTGGCGCCCAATTTCCCGCTTTATAGTATTGGGATGACCTGCAATTGCCCTTCTAGGGAATGAAGGCAGCCGGACCTTGTAAGGCGCGCGCGATCCAGTCGCCGTTTTCGCCTGCTTGACTTAGATCAAGGATGAACGCTGCTGGCAGGCCTATTGTTGGTTTGTCCAGATTGCTGCAGATGCAGCCTGGCCGGAGGAACTTCCGATGGCGAACACAATCTTGCATGTTCATTCCGTGAAATCCTTGGTGACGCCGGCTCATGTTTCGGTCCCGGTGCTCGGCGCAACGCTCGCCGTTTTCGCCTCCATCTCCTTCCTGCTTTGCATGCTGCTCGGCTTCGTCGCGCCGGAATGGGGTGTTCACAAGCCGTGGCTGCAGTTCTATCTCGGCCTCACGGGTTACGATCTTCGAAGTGTCGCCCTGGGGTTCCTTCAAAGCGTCGTCTTCGGCGGCTATGCAGGAACATCGACCGCAGCGATCTTCAACTTCATCAGCCGCCGCTTCGGCTGAGCAGCGAAGTGGAGCCGTGGATATGGCCCGAGACAACCACAGGTCATCATCGGTGAATGCAGCGCTGGCCCTTCCTGGTCGCGGTCGCACTTCTGCTTGCGCCCGCGACGGGAGTGCAGGCGATGCAGTGCCGCGAGCGTCCGTCTTACGAACAGTCTTGGCCCCGCCATTCCTTCCTGCCGGCGAAGACGCCCATGCGTCCGACCACAACGGTTGCTGCGCTCGCCAATGCGCATTCTGCATCGTCCTCACTCGCGCGCATGGGACGGCAGCTCCCGCAACTGCGGGCTCCTTCGTCGATTTCGCATGGGGCGACCGGGCCTGTAGGCATGACACCGGCGCTCGGTCCTCCTCGTCACCCGGTCTGAGGAAGCCCGAGACCGCGTTGTTTGCGCCATCCGGTCGCTTCCGACGGATGTCCTGTCGGACAACCACGACCAATGGTCGGCTGTGCCGATCCGGAGTGGGATCACTACAATGAAACGCCGTATTTTTCTCAACGGCCAGATGGTCGGCGCAGCCGCGCTCAGATGCTCTATCCGGCCTAGGGCCACTTCATACCCGTCCCGCATTAAATACGGCATGCGCGGCGAGCCGAAGAAATCAGTCCAAAGGAGAGACGACATGAATACGAATAGACTGCCACACATGACACTGCTGGCCGCCCTTTTTGCGTTCGGCGCAGCAGGTTTCGCGCTTGCACAGACGAACGACTCCGACCCGCATCATCCCGCCGACGCGTCGCAGGCAGCCTCGCCCCCCGGGACGGATGGCATGGCCGGACAGGGCCAGGGAGCGATGCCCGGCGCCGGCATGATGCCTGGCGGGATGATGGGGCGGGATATGATGCAATCGGGCATGATGGAAAATATGCCAATGATGCGCATGCGGGGGCATATGATGAAGATCATGTTCGCTATCGCCGACGCCGACGGGGACGGCGCGCTTTCCTTCGAGGAGGTGACGGCGATCCATAAGCGGATATTCGATGCTGTAGACGCAAACAAGGACGGCAAGGTCACGCCCGACGAGACGCAGGCGTTCATACGACTGTAGCGGGGGGGAGGATCCGGTCTCGGACATGCCGCGGATGGCCACGAAAACTCCGAGATATGTGAGAATCGCGATGCATGGTTCGCGGTAAGTGCCCCGAGTCCTTTCGTCTCCCATCCTTTGAATGCAGTCCGCACCGATATCGGCAGCCTCGAGCATGCTTCCACATCGCTACGCTTGGCAAAAGTCGCTCGGTCAATCTGGCATAGGGAGTACTCTGTCTGCCATAGGGGCTTCGATCTGTTGAACGGATAATCGCGCTTGCGAATATTCTGGATTGCCGGCGGGTGGGGCATGGTGCGCCGAGGCACGATCAACGAGGAAAAAACAGATAGGCTGCCTGCCGACGCGTTCGCGCCACGGGTTGCGACCCCTTGCTGCCTCTCAAAATAGTTTTCGCTGCCGACACTGATCCTCATTCGATCGATCAGGTGGTAACTCTGGCGCCCGGAGTTTGGGACACCTCCGACGGCCCGCGCCGGTGGGGGCTTCCCTCAGAAGTGCCACCGCTCGCGCCGAGATGACGCCTTGCTGCGCGCCTCATGAGCGATATGACAAGGGCAGCGGAATGCCTATCCTCTGTTGAAACCCTCAATCCAGCCTTGCCGTAAAGACGTAGCCGACGCCGCGCACGGCCTTGATGAACTGCGGCTTCTTCGGGTCGGTCTCGATCTTGCGGCGCAGCCGGACGATCTGCGCATCGATCGTCCGGTCGAAAGCTTCGAGGCTTCGGCCCCTGGTCAGGTCCATCAGAACTTCTCGGGTCAGAACCCGTCCGGCATGCCGGACGAAGGTCGTCAGCATATCGAATTCGCCGGTCGTCAGTTCGATCTCCGTGCCTTCGGGGTCCAGAAGCTGGCGGCGGCTGAGGTTGAGCTTCCAATCCTCGAAGCCGATGACTTCCTCGCCGGCCGCTTCGGCGTTGCGCGCAGGAGATTGCCGGCGGCGTAGGATCGATTTCAGGCGCGCATGGACCTCCCGGAGATGGAAGGGCTTTGCGATGTAATCGTCGGCGCCGACCTCCAGCCCGACGATTCGATCGACTATGTCGTTACGGCCCGTCAGCATCATGATCGGCACGTCGGACTGGGCGCGAATTTCGCGTGCAAGGTCAAGTCCATCCGCGCCGCCAGGAAGAACGAGGTCGAGCAGGACGGCGTCGAAATTCTGCTGGCGCAGGCGCACCCGCATTTCGGTGCCGTCGGCGGCGGACGAGACTGTGTAACCCTCATCCTCGAAATAGCGCGTCAACATCTGACGAATGCGCGGGTCGTCGTCGACGACGAGAAGATGCGCGTCATGCTGAGGTGCTGCCATCGTCCAAGCCGCCGCTCGTTACAGGTCCTATTCAATGGCACGGTCTTTAACATGCCGGCCAAGCTGGTGTCACCCGCATGCTGTCCATTGTCCTCGTCGGAAGCCGAAAACCGGTCAAAATCGCGGGAACATCGCGTCGTGCAGCCGAGGGCGGGCCTCCCGCATCGGAACCGGAGCCGGCGAGGATTGCCACGCGTAGCGCCATCCCCGGACATCGTTCGCCCTGATCAAGACCGTGTCGCCGCTCATGTTGCCAAGGCGGCGAGCAGCTATTTGGCAGAAGGTGTCGACATATTGAAGTAGGCGGAATTCGGTTGCCCGCGGTGGCGAGGCGACCGACAGCAATGCCCGCCGCGAGACGACGACGGTCTTCATGTCGGGTCCAAACCGCACATCGAGGCGCCCCGACTTGTCTTTCGTATCGAGACTTGCTGTGACTATCTCATATGACATTCAATCGCTCCGGATCGTTGATGCGTCGCTGCGGCTGCTTTCAAAATTTCTACAAGCTACGGGCGGCGCTCGCAGGACGCTTTGACTTCGCTCAAATGAAGAGGGCGAAGAATTGGCGCCCGAACTTCGTGTCGTGTCCGCCTCAAGCATGAATCACTGCGTCAATGCCATGTTTGACAGGCCCGCGAGCAACATCGGCATAGGCGGGCGGTTCGCCTTTCACAAGCGGCGATGCCTGGTGATTTCGTGACAGAGCCGAGCGTCGGCGACGCGTTCAAGATAATGGACAGTAGACCCTTTCGACCTGAGGGTTTGAGGATCGATCATTCTTGCTCGCTACCTTATCGTCCTTCGCACAGACGGGACCGTGGTCGTCCCGTGTCAGAAGAAGGCCTTACTCAGCGTAGGGGGCAACTTTGACAGTGGACAAAAACGGGTGACATCGCCGGCGACGAAATCATCATTTGATTTGGGACAAGGAAGGCTGCGCAGCCGGACGTCATAAAGCATCCGTGCTCTTGAAAAAGGATGGGACAATGTCCGACGACCTGGTCGCCAAATATGGCGATGCACGGCTTCCGCGTTACACGAGTTACCCGACCGCGCCGGCTTTTTCAGCCGTCGTGGGGCCGGATGAATATGCTAGCGGCCTCGCCGATATCGGAAGGGCCGGCCCCGTCTCGGTTTATCTCCATGTCCCGTTCTGCCGCTCGATGTGCTGGTACTGCGGCTGCCATACGTCCATCACCCGGCAGGACGCCCCGGTCGGTGAATATCTGGACGCCATCAGCCAGGAGGTCGAGCTCGTCTCCTTTGCCGCTGGCAACGACCTGCCCGTCAAAAATGTGCATTTTGGCGGGGGCACGCCGACAATCATGAAGCCGAAGCAATTTTCTGCTCTGATGGCAAAGCTCAGCAGTGCCTTCGCCTTGTCGGCGGACGCCGGCGTCGCGGTGGAGATCGACCCGCGAACATTGGCCGCTCCCATGATCGATGCGTTCTGTGAAGCGGGCGTCGACCGCGCGAGCCTCGGCGTACAGAGTTTCGATCCGATCGTGCAGGCGGCAATCAATCGGCCGCAGTCCTTCGAGCAGACGCAGACGGCTGTCCTCGGGCTGCGCTCGGCAGGTGTGGCGAGCATCAACTTCGACCTCATATACGGACTGCCGAAGCAGACGGTCCAATCCTGCGTGGAAACCGTTCGCCTGGCTGCGGAGCTGCGGCCCGAACGTTTCGCCGTTTTCGGCTACGCCCACATACCCGCATTCAAGAAGCATCAACGGCTGATCGACGAAGCGTCGCTCCCGGATGCAAGCAAGCGCAACGAGCAGGCGGAAGCCATAGCCGAGGAGCTGCAAAAGGCCGGATATCAGCGTGTCGGGCTCGATCACTTTGCGCTGCCGGAGGATCAACTGGCGCTCGCCGCGCGCAGCGGCACGATGAGACGAAACTTCCAGGGCTACACCACGGACGACTGTGACAGCCTCATCGGCCTCGGCGCTTCGGCGATCGGGCGTCTGCCGAAGGGTTATATGCAGAATCACGTGCCCCTCGGTCTCTACGCCGAGCGGGTTGCCGCCGGCGTGCTGCCGACGGCCAAGGGATATCTGCTCAGCGAGGAGGACGATCTTCGGGCGAGGGTTATCGAAAGGCTGATGTGCGATTTCGAGGTCGATCTCGCAAGGGTGAGCAGCGGGTCGGGTTTCGACGCCGGCTTTCTTGTCGAGCGCAACGACCGTCTCGGCGACCTGGCCACCGACGGCGTCGTGACGATCAGCGGCGATCGGATCGTCGTATCCCAGAATGCGCGCTTTATGGTTCGTGCGGTCGCGGCGGCATTTGACGCCTATTTCGGCTCGCACGGACGCACGCACAGCAAGGCCGCCTGACCGCCATTAAAGCCAAGCCGGAGGTGCCCGTCGGGGCCGAGGGCTGTTCGCTCTTGTTCTTCAGGGATCAAGTTTCGATAGATCGCTGCAGCGCCCTCACGGACCGTTTTCGGCGATCGTCGCGGCGACAGGCATCGCCCGAGCCTGTTCCCGCAAAGGTAATATGATGAAGAAGCCGACCGCCACCGATTTCATAGAACTCGAACGCTGCTACGACCAACTGATGTCGTGGTGCGATGTGCTCCACGCAATCGCCGATTTCCTGCCTTGCCACATAGACGAAGGCCTCTGCGAGCGTATCTCAGACGGCCTGCTTCCGCTTCTGCAGACGACGCATGGGCTTGAAGAGCGGCTCATCTCGTCCGAGCTCCGATTGATCTTGGACGCCGCGGAAGAAGCCAGTGCGGTTGAACGGCTGCGGGCAGGCCGCCTATTCGGTCACGGCGCTGCGCGAGACGTCGTCATCACGCTGGAAACGCTCGGCGAGGGGCGATGCCGGCTCTCTTGGGAAGCCGTCGGATATCAACTGCGTTCGTTCTTCTGCTCGACGCGCAGTCATGTCAGGTTCGCACGCGAGATGATGGGCTTGGTCCGGAGGGCGATGGGAGCTGCAAATTTGGAGGATGCGGCCGATCAGACCGAAGCAGCCTGAGCAAAGCCGTATTTCACCACCAACGCCTCAAGAAAGCGCTTGCCGCACTACGGCGATCCTCGCCGCCCCTCCACAGAGCGACGACACTGCAATGCGCTGGAGGTGAAGGTGCCGGCAGCCCGCGCCAGGGCGGACGCCGGCAAGGACCCGGCAGGCGGTTTTGCGCTCGGCGAAGAGAGGCGCTGTTACGAGGCGCGCCAGACAAAAGCCAATGCAAGCTGGCGCATTGCAGGGCAGGCAGTCCCGAACGCTTCACCCACGAAGGCCCGGCAGGTTCTCACCGACGCGGATGACGCGCGAGCGCGGCCACCCGCACCGGCGTTGATCACTGAGTGATTTGCGCAAGATCGGCATCAAGCCGCTTGCGTACCATGTTAGGCACCTTTGCCATCTTGATCGCTTGGAGATTGGCCGGGCCGTCGCCGACCTGAATCAAGGCAACCATGCCCATGGCGACATGCGGCGTGCATTTCAGGACATAGGCGCCGGCGACATTGAATTTCGCCTGGTACTGTTCATTTGGCTTGGATTTGAATTCGGCGACACCATCCGGAATGAGGCCCTTGAAGGTCTCGACGTTGTGGCTCTTGTCGGTTGGAACGAAAGTTACGGTGTCGCCGGGAGAGATCTTCAGAAAACTGGGCTCGAACACCATTGCCCCGTCGGTGCCCTTATTTAGCATCTGGACCTGGTGGTCGGCGGCCATTAACGGCGCTGCCGAGGCAATCAAGGCTGCCGCTGCGGCGATCAGGCGGTATTTCAAACTCATGTGCAATCTCCTGTTCTGTGAGACTCGGTCAGCCTCATGAACATGTCTTAAGAGATGGCAGAGCCATGCCCTTTGACGCCCGTCAAATTCGAGAAAAAACCCGACAATTTAGACGGTAATCGATTGGGCAGTGACCGGAGGTCACTTCGCGTCGAGAAGCTCGCGGATCTTCGACGCCAGCTCCTTGGCAGTATAGGGCTTGCGCAGCCACTGTGCGCCGGGAACGATGCCTTTGCCCGCAAGGCCCGGCTCGGAATAACCTGAGGTGAAGAGAACCGCGATGTCGGGACGCAAAACGCGCGCCTCTCGTGCAAGCTCGTCGCCGGTGATCCCGCCCGGCATCACGATGTCGGTGAACAGCAGCGCGATATCGGCGTTTTCCCGCAAGAGTTCGAGTGCCCTGCGGCCGTTTTCGGCTTCACGCACCGTGTAGCCCATGGAAGCGAGCCTGGCGATGGCCACGCGGCGGACGCGGGCGTCATCTTCGACGACCAGTACCGTTTCGTCGCCGCGAGGCACCTGGCTTTCGCCGCTGCCTTGATCCGGCGCAGGCCCGCGGGCTTCCGCCCCGCTGATGACGGGCAGATATATCCTGACCGTCGTACCGCGTCCCGGCTCGCTGTAAAGCTGGAGGTGCCCGCCCGACTGCGTGACGAAACCATAGACCATGCTGAGCCCAAGCCCTGTGCCCGAGCCGACTTCCTTCGTGGTGAAAAAAGGTTCGATCGCGCGCTTCCTGACTTCCTCGGTCATGCCCATGCCGGTATCCGTCATGCTAACGAGGACAAAGTTGCCGCTGCGCACCTCCGGATACATCTTTGCATAGTCGGCATCGAGGTGGACGCGCGAAATCGTCGTCGTCAGACTGCCGCCCCTCGGCATGGCGTCCCTTGCGTTCAGGGCGACGTTCAGAACGGCATTCTGAAGTTGCGAGCCGTCGACGAGGACATTGAACCCCGACCCATCAATGACGGTCGACAGCTTGATATCTTCGCCGAGCGTTCGCCGCAGCAGATCCGAAAAGCCGCTCACGAGCTGACCGAGATCGGCATGCTTGGGGTTCAACGGCTGCCGACGGCCGAAGGCCAGCAACTGGCCGGTCAGAATCGCTCCGTCCTGCGCAGCCGCCTGGGCCTCCTTGAGAATGTCGCGAAGGCTGCCGGAGGGCAGCTTGTCCTCGATCATTTCGAGATTGCCGCTGATGACGGTCAGGAGATTGTTGAAGTCATGCGCGATGCCTCCGGTGAGCTGCCCGATCGCCTCCATCTTTTGCGCCTGGCGAAGATCCTCCTCAATCTTGAAACGGCTCGTCAGGTCCCGGACGAATCCGGTGAAAATTCGTTCGCCATTGGCCGTTGCCTCGCCGACATGCAGCTCCATGGGGAATTGTGAGCCGTCGGCCCGCTGTCCCGTTACGACGCGCCCATAGCCGATGATGCGCTTCTCGCCGGTTTGGATATAGTGGTCGATATAGCCGTCATGGGCGTCGCGGTAGGGATTGGGCATCAGGTTGCTGATGTTACGGCCGCAAATCTGATCCGCCGGCATTCCGAACAGTTTTTCGGCGGCCTTGCTAAACGAGAGCACCGTTCCCTTATGGTCGATCACCACCATCGCATCAGGTACTGTATCGAGAATCGAGCTGAGATGCGCCTCACGCGATTTTACCGCCTCCTGAGCCCGCCTCAGCGCCGTGACATCGCTGTTTGTCTGGATGACGGAAAGCTCGCCGTCCGGCAGATTGACCAGCACGCAGCGGGATGCGACATGAATGTCGTGCCCGCTCTTATGGCGATGAGTGATTTCGCCCTGCCAGAAGCCGCGCGATTTCAGCTGATCGCGGATGTTTTCTGCCGGTTCGGGAAACTTCGTCGCCAGAAGGTCGTGGATCTTCTCACCGACGGCCTCCTCTCTGGCCCAACCATACATGTTCTCGCAGCCGATGGACCAATGCGTAATCGTGCCGTCGAAACGATGGACCACGATATCCGCTCCGTCGAGCACGTGCACCATGGCATCCAGCTCCTGCGGCAATGCGGTTCTCGGTGAGACGAGACGGTGAGGCATGACGGTCATCCTGAGGCTTTGTCTATCAGTGCAGCTTGACCCTATGACAGGAATCGTCAGAAAAATCATCAGCGTCGCCGGATAACTGTGTCAACCGGGCGAGGTTGACGATCCGCAGGTCGTGCCTGCCCTCGGGAATAATGATGTTGCGCGATGCCAGTTTCGTGATCGTGCGAGACACGGTCTCGATGGTGAGGCCGAGATGATCTGCAATGTCCTGGCGGTTCATGGGAACGCGCACCAGACCTTTGCCCGGCAGCGGGGCGCGGCGGGATGCAAGCTTGACGATGAAGCTGCAGAGACGCTCCTCGGCATTCTTTTTCGACAGCAGCACCATCTGTTCATGCGCAGCGGCCGCCTCCTGGCAAAGCAGGGAGATATAGGCCGGCCCGAGCGCTTCTGACCGAGCGACTTCTTCGTGGAAGTTCTTGCGCGACATGCGCCGGATCTTGCATTCAGTGACGGCCTCCGCGGTGAAAATAAAGTCATTTTGCAAGGAGGCGCCGATGAGATCGCCGGCGAAATGAAACGCCGTGATCACGCGGCGTCCTTCGCCGATGATGCGATGCAGGCGAACGACGCCTTCTTCCACCTGGAAGAGATGTTTCGCCTTGTCGCCTTCCCAGCAAATCACCTTGCCGGCTGCGACAGTTTCCGCCGCCGAGCGCAGGAAAAGCGAGGTAAGCGATTGGCCGGCACCAATGGCTTCACCAATTTTCTCGACGGTTTCGAATGCGTGGTTGTTCTGCATCAGCATCATCGTGTCCCCTCATGTCAGTGGGGGCAGTAGACAGCTGCTGCGTCACACGGAGATGAGCAGACGGTGCCAAAGGGTGAAAGAGTGTAACGGTGTGTAACAGCGGCGGGTTCGTCTGCGCCTTCCGCTCCGCTTGTTGATGTAAATCAAGGAGCCGCTCCCGGCTTTATGACAGTCCTCGCGAGAAAGACGGCCGCGACGCGGTTGTCGGCGCACCGGGGACGACATCATGAATTACACGACGGAAACGATGGTGATCGCAGTCGCGGCGTTTCTCGCGCTGCTCGGAGCCGCATTTGCGCACGATCATCTCTTTGCGGTCCATATGGGCATACTCAGCTTCTGCCTCGTTGCTGGAGCCCTGCTCCTTGTCAGGAAGGTCGACTTCGCACCGGCAGGCCAACGACGAACAGTCGATATATCGGGCTATTTCGACGAGGTGATCCGCTACGGCCTGATCGCCACGGTATTCTGGGGCGTTGTCGGCTTCCTCGTCGGCGTCGTTGTTGCCCTGCAGCTGGCCTTTCCCGACCTCAACATTGCGCCCTATCTCAGTTTCGGCAGGCTGAGGCCAGTCCACACATCGGCGGTCATCTTCGCCTTCGGCGGCAATGCGCTGATCATGACGTCCTTTTACGTGGTCCAGCGTACGTGTCACGCTCGCCTCTTCGGCGGTAGCCTCGCCTGGTTCGTCTTCTGGGGCTACCAGCTCTTCATCGTGATGGCTGCGACCGGCTATGTCCTCGGTATTACGCAGGCCCGCGAATATGCCGAACCCGAGTGGTATGTCGATCTCTGGCTGACCGTCGTCTGGGTCGGCTATCTCGCCGTCTATCTCGGCACGATCCTGAAGCGCAAAGAGCCGCATATCTACGTGGCAAACTGGTTTTACCTCGCCTTCATCGTCACCATCGCGATGCTGCACGTGGTCAACAATCTTGCGGTTCCGGCCTCATTTCTTGGCTCCAAGAGCTATTCTGCCTTCTCGGGCGTCCAGGACGCGCTGACCCAATGGTGGTACGGCCACAACGCCGTCGGCTTCTTCCTCACCGCCGGCTTCCTGGGAATGATGTATTATTTCGTGCCGAAGCAGGCCAACCGACCGGTCTATTCATACCGGCTTTCGATCATCCACTTCTGGGCGCTGATCTTCATGTACATCTGGGCCGGCCCGCATCATCTGCACTACACGGCACTGCCCGACTGGGCCCAGACGCTCGGCATGGTCTTCTCGATCATGCTCTGGATGCCCTCCTGGGGCGGCATGATCAACGGCCTCATGACCCTTTCGGGAGCCTGGGACAAGATCCGCACCGATCCGATCATCCGTATGATGATCGTCGCCATTGCCTTTTATGGCATGTCGACCTTCGAAGGCCCGATGATGTCTGTCAAAACCGTCAATTCGCTCAGCCACTATACCGAATGGACGATCGGTCACGTGCATTCCGGCGCACTCGGCTGGGTCGGGATGATCACCTTCGGGGCGATCTACTACCTGACGCCGAAGCTGTGGGGACGCGAGCGTCTCTACAGCCTACGGATGGTCAACTGGCACTTCTGGCTCGCAACGCTTGGTATTGTCGTTTACGCGGCCGTGCTCTGGGTTGCCGGCATACAGCAGGGGCTGATGTGGCGCGAATACAATTCCCAGGGCTTCCTCGTCTATTCCTTCGCCGAGACGGTCGCGGCGATGATCCCCTACTACGTGCTGCGCGCTATCGGTGGAGCTCTTTATCTGGCGGGCGGCCTCGTCATGGCCTGGAACGTGTTCATGACGATCCGCGGCCACCTGCGCGACGAAGCTGCAATCCCGATCACTTTCGTGCCCCAGGCACAGCCTGCCGAATGAGGTGAGACATGGCATCGATATTGGATAAACATAAGATTCTCGAAAAGAATGCAACGCTTCTTCTGGTCGGCTCGCTGCTGGTCGTCAGCATCGGCGGCATCGTCGAAATCGCACCACTGTTCTATCTGCAGAACACGATCGAGAAAGTGGAAGGCATGCGGCCTTACACACCCCTCGAGCTGACGGGGCGCAATATCTACATCCGCGAAGGCTGCTATGTTTGCCACAGCCAGATGATCAGGCCATTCCGCGACGAGGTGGAGCGTTACGGTCATTACTCGCTGGCCGCGGAATCGATGTACGATCATCCGTTCCAGTGGGGATCCAAGCGAACCGGGCCGGATCTGGCCCGTGTGGGGGGGCGCTATTCGAACGAATGGCATGTCCAGCATCTGGCAAATCCGCGCGCCGTCGTACCGGAATCGATCATGCCGAGCTACACCTTCCTCGAGGAGCAGGAAGTGACGGTCAAGGGTGTCGGAATGGACCTCAGGGCCAATGAGAACGTCGGCGTCCCCTATGACGACGACATGCTGGCCAATGCCGAGGCAGACATGAAGGCGCAGGCCGATCCGAATGCCGACACGACGGCCCTGCTCGCGCGCTATCCGAAGGCCAAGGTCGGCGATTTCGACGGCGATCCCGCCCGGCTGACCGAAATGGACGCTTTGGTGTCCTACCTGCAGATGCTCGGAACGTTGGTCGATTTTTCGACCTACGACGATGCGACCGGCTACCGCTGAGGTGATCCATGGAAACCTACACTGCAATGAGACATTTCGCCGACAGCTGGGGCTTGCTGGCGATGGCGGCCTTCTTCGTCGGCGCGGTTCTGTTCACGCTTCGCCCTGGAAGCAAGCAGACGGCCCAGGAGGCCGCCGATATTCCGTTGAAGGATGATTGAGATGTCGGAAAAACAGATCGATGAAGTGAGTGGCGTCGAAACGACAGGACATGAATGGGACGGCATCCGCGAACTCAACAATCCCATGCCCCGCTGGTGGGTGTGGACCTTCTATGCCACCATTCTCTGGGCGGTGGGTTATGCGATCGCTTATCCCGCCATCCCGATGATCACCTCCGCCACGAAAGGCTATTTCGGCTACTCCACGCGCGCCGAACTGCAGCAGGACCTAAATCAGGCCAAGGCGTCGCAGATGAAGCTGACTGATCTGGTCGCAGCAAAGACGGTGCAGGAGATCGCTTCCGACCCTGCCCTTCGTGAATTCGCGATCGCCGGGGGCGCGTCTGCGTTCAAGGTAAACTGCGCCACCTGCCATGGCTCGGGAGCGAGCGGCGGCCCCGGCTTTCCCAACCTCAACGACGATGACTGGCTCTGGGGTGGGGACCTGGATGCAATCCAGACGACGATTGCGCATGGGGTCCGTTTCGAGTCCGATTCCGAGACGCACGCTTCGGAGATGCCGGCCTTTACCGATGTCCTGGAACCGATCCAGATGAGGCAGGTCGCCGCCTATGTCTGGGGATTGACCAATAAGCCTTCCAATCCAGCTCTCGCCGAGGCGGGAAAACAGGTCTTCGCCGATAACTGCGCCGCTTGTCACGGCGAGGACGCCAAGGGGAAAATGGAAATGGGCGCCCCCGATCTCGTGGACGCGATCTGGCTGAAGTCGCGCGGCGAAGATGCGATCTTTCGCCAGGTGGCCTCTCCCAAGCATGGCGTGATGCCGGCCTGGGCAGGACGCCTGGGCGACGCGACGGTCAAGGAACTGACGATCTTTGTCCATTCGCTCGGCGGCGGAACCTAAGGAGGATGCCATGTCAGATCATGACCACAATCCAATCCTCGGCCTCTACGGCACACCGCGCGCCGCCATCCGCTCGCGCATATCGGAGCGCGCCAAGACAATGCCCCCATCACCCGAGCAGGACGATCCGGCAAAGATCGGTAATTCGATCGTAAGTTTGACCTGCCTCAAAGATCAAAAGCAGACGAGCCGTTAGTCCTTAGCTCGTCGAGGACGTCCCAGCGGTGTTTCTCCCCCGCAGCTCCTGCAGGCCACGCCCTCTCTCCAGGGCGTGGCCCTTTCCTTTTCGGGAAGATCAACTCCCCCGAGATTGCCTTTGAAGATTTCTTGATCTGCATCAAGGAACCGATGTCTCGCAGGTGGGAGAAGAGGGGGTCAAAATCGGACAGAGCCATGCATCTCTATACTGCCCCAGATCCCAATGACATCGAGCGGGTCGGCGTCGAGCCTGTCAATGCACGTCGCAATAGGCAGCCCCTCTATGCCCCCCGGAAGAAGATTTTTCCCAAGCGCGCCGAGGGGCGGTTCCGCCGGTTTAAGTGGATCGTGATGCTGATTACACTCGGCATCTACTATCTTGCGCCGTGGATTCGCTGGGATCGCGGTCCCTATGCGTCCGACCAGGCAATCCTTGTCGACCTCTCTTCGCGACGCTTCTTCTTTTTCTTCATCGAGATCTGGCCCCAGGAATTCTATTACGTCGCGGGCCTGCTCGTCATGGCGGGGTTCGGTCTGTTTCTTGTCACCTCGGCGGTGGGCCGCGCATGGTGCGGTTACGCCTGTCCGCAGACTGTCTGGGTCGATCTTTTTCTGGTGGTTGAGCGCGCGATTGAAGGCGACAGGAATGCGCGCATGAAGTTGGATGCCGCTCCCTTCAGCGTCGACAAGCTGAGAAAGCGCGTCGCCAAACATTCCATCTGGATCCTGATCGGCGTCGCAACGGGCGGTGCCTGGATCTTCTATTTCGCCGACGCGCCGAGCCTGGCCGTATCGCTTTTCACCGGCACCGCTCCGGTCGCCGCTTACGCCACGGTCGCTATTCTGACCGCTACGACCTATGTGCTTGGCGGTCTCATGCGCGAACAGGTCTGCACATACATGTGTCCCTGGCCGCGCATTCAGGGCGCCATGCTCGACGAGAATTCCCTCGTCGTCACCTACAATGACTGGCGGGGCGAGCAGCGGTCGCGGCACCCGAAGAAGGCCCAGGCCCAAGGCCTGCCGATCGGCGACTGCGTCGATTGCAACGCCTGCGTGGCCGTCTGTCCGATGGGCATCGACATACGCGACGGACAGCAGATGGAGTGCATCACATGTGCTCTCTGCATCGACGCCTGCGACGACGTAATGGACAAACTCGGCAAACCGCGCGGCCTGATCGCCTACGCAACGCTCAGCGAATATTCGAGCAATATGTCGGTTGCGACGGACGGCGGACGAACATCCATTCAGCCGCCCAAGGTCCGAAACGAGGATGGAAGCTTCGTCTCAGCGGTCCGGCATTTCGACTGGCGCATCGTCTTCCGTCCCAGAATCGTCTTCTACGCCGTCGTCTTGGCCTTGATCGGCGTTGCGATGGCCGTTCATCTCGCCTTCCGGGAGCGGCTGGAGCTCAACGTCGTTCATGACCGCAATCCCCAATATGTCCTGGAGAGCGACGGTTCAATCAGGAACGGCTATACGCTTCGCGTCCTGAATATGGTGCCGGCGCCGCGAGACGTGACCATCACGCTGGTCGGACTGGAAGGCGCGACCATGCGCATTCCCGAGCTCGGAAAACAAGACCGTCGCAGCTTCACCGTCCATGCCGAACCCGACGCGGCCACGACGCTTAAAGTCTTTGTCACGCGCAAGCCCGACCGGGCGGAAATCAGTGAATTCCTTTTCGTCACCGAAGATACGGGTCATTCCGACCGGGCGACCTATCGCGCGGCGTTTAACGCACCAGGAGACGTGAAATGAAGGCTTCCACCCGTAGTTTTACCGGCTGGCACATGGTGCTTGCAACCTCCGCATTCTTCGCCGTCGTCATCGCCGTCAACTTCACGATGGCCTTCTATGCCTCATCCAGCTGGAGCGGCCTGGTCGTGGAAAACACCTATGTGGCCAGCCAGGAATTCAACCGAAAGGCCGCAGCGATGAAAGCGATGGCCGCCTCAGGCGTCGAGGGTGCTCTCTCCGTCAAGGGCCGCGAGATCCGCTACGACATCCACGACAAAGAGGGGACGCCTGCGACCATCGACGAGGTCACGCTGAGCTTCAAACGGCCAGTCGGTGATCATGAGGATTTCCACGTGACGCTCCGTAAGATCGGCGACGGCCGGTTCGAAGCCGATCACGAGGTCGCCGGCGGCGACTGGATCGTCGAGGCAATATCGAAAAGGAACGGCGTGGTCGTCATGCATGTGGCCAAGCGCATCGATACCGGGGGGTTAGGCCAATGACCTGCTGTACCATGGACGCGGAAAGTGTGCTCGCCCTCAGCGCGACATTCGTCAGCGCCGAAGAGGTGCGTCTGGCCAGCCACCAGCTCGGGGGCGGATTGTGCCAGCTCGACCTCAGCATACCCGATGTGCACTGCGGCGGCTGCATATCCGCCATCGAAAAAGCACTGTCGGCGGTTCCCTTCGTCAGGAAAGCCCGGGTCAATCTCTCTGCCCGCAGGGTTAGCTGCGTCTACCAGGAGGAGATCGAAACGCGGGCGACCGACCCCTCCGAAATTCTCGCAGCGATCAACTCGGCCGGATATCGCGCGCATCTCTTCACGCCCGCAGCACCTGAAAACGACAGGATCAGGAACCAGCTGCTGCTGGCGATCGGCGTATCAGGTTTTGCAGCCGCCAACATCATGCTGCTCTCGGTGTCGGTCTGGTCGGGCGCCGATGCGGCGACGCGTGACATGTTTCACTGGGTCTCGGCGATGATCGCAGCCCCGGCGTTGGTCTATGCAGGACGCTTCTTCTTCAAATCGGCCTGGAACGCCCTGAAACGCGGACGCACCAACATGGACGTTCCGATCACGCTCGCAGTGACGCTCTCCTATGCCGTCTCCCTGTGGGAGACCGTGCATCATGGCGAACATGCGTGGTTCGATGCCTCGGTGTCGCTGCTGTTCTTCCTGTTGATCGGCAGGACCCTCGATCACGTGATGCGGGAAAAGGCGCGCGCGGCGATCAACGGTCTTGCAAGACTGGCCCCGCGCGGAGCGCTGCTGCTGATGCGCGACGGATCGCGCCGCTACGTTCCGGTGGAAGAGATCGCCGTGGGAGACGAGATCTCCGTCGCGGCCGGCGAGAGGATCCCCGTCGACGGCATGATCATCAGCGGCGAGAGCGATGTGGATCTCTCCATCGTCACCGGTGAAAGTAGTCCGGTCGCCGTCGCAAAAGGGAGCACGGCGAGTTCGGGTTCGATGAATCTGACCGGCTCCCTCATCCTGCGGGCAACGAAAGTGGCGAGGGATTCACTGTTATCCGAAATCATCGGCCTCATGGAAGCCGCCGAAGGCGGCAGGGCTCGCTACCGCCGGATAGCCGACCGGGCGGCAGCGCTTTATTCCCCAGCCGTCCACATGTTGGCGCTGGTATCCTTTCTCGCCTGGGGCATCTTCGGCGGCGACTGGAAACAGGCCATGCTGGTCGCGGTGGCAGTGCTGATCGTTACATGTCCCTGCGCGCTGGGCCTTGCGGTGCCCGTGGTCCAGGTGGTCGCGGCGGGCGAGCTTTTCGGCAAGGGCATCATGGTCAAGGACGGTTCGGCGCTCGAAAGACTGGCCGAGGTGGATATCGTCGCCTTCGACAAAACCGGCACGCTGACGATGGGACGGCCCCGCCTTGTTGGAGTCGAGGTAACCGACGCTGGCAACCCCTCAATCGCCTGCGCACTAGCCGTCCATTCACGCCATCCACTTTCCCAAGCTCTGGTGCGGGACATGGAGCCCGTTTCGTCATTCTCCTTCGACAGGGTCATGGAAATCCCCGGCGGAGGACTGGAGGCCAGGAGCGGAACGGATGTCTATCGACTAGGCAACCCGGCCTTTGCCTGCGGGGCGGGCCTCGCGCACAGCGCGATCGACAACCCGTTTTCGGAAGTGATCCTGTCCAAGAACGGCGGCAGTCTGGCTCGATTCCTTTTTGACGACACGCTTCGCCCTGGCGCTGGCGAGGCTGTCCGCGAGCTCGCTGAATTCGGCCTTGAAACGCTTATAATATCCGGCGACAGGCAAAGCGCCGTCGACACCACAGCGCAGCTTCTCGGGATCCACACGGCTAAGGGCGTCCTGGCGCCGAAGCGGAAGGTCGAGGAATGCGAGAGGCTGAGCGGCGAGGGCCGCCGCGTTCTGATGGTTGGCGACGGGATCAACGACGCTCCGGCTCTTGCCGCCGCGCATGTTTCGATGGCCCCCGCCAGCGCATCCGACATTGGACGACAGGCGGCCGATCTTGTCTTCCTCAACGAGCGGCTCGATGCAGTTCCGGAAGCGATCGCCGTCGCGAGAAGATCTGCCACACTGATCCGGCAGAACTTTGTTCTGGCAATTGGTTATAATGTGCTGGCGGTCCCGATCGCGATCGCCGGACTGGCAACGCCGCTCATAGCGGCAGTGGCCATGTCGACGTCATCGATCATCGTCGTGACGAACGCGCTGCGGTTGAACGACTTCGGCAGGCATTCCCGCATAAGGGATGAGACGCGAGCCACCGGCGAGGTGAAACCCGCATGAACATGCTGATCTATCTGATACCGATTGCGCTGTTGATGGGGGGAATGGGTCTCCTGGCGTTCCTTTGGTCACTGAGGAGCGGCCAGTATGACGACCTTGAGGGAGCCGCCTGGCGAATTCTCGTCGACGACGAAACCGATCGCAAGAAACCTTGAAAGCATATAGGGCAAAAACGAAAGGAAGATCGATGCTTGCGAAAAATCCCGTACTCTTGCGGTCTGAATTGTTCGACGGCCTCAACGAGGCGACGGTAGAGCGACTCGCCGCCACGGCCCGGTTTCAAACCTTCGCGCCGGATGAGCGGATCATCACGGAAGGACAGCCGGCGGCGTTCGTCTACTGCGTGATGAGCGGTTTCATCCGGCTCTCGAAATCCGAGTCCGCCGGGCGCGAGGCAGATATCTGTATCTGCGAACCCGGCGACACCTTCGGCGAATATCTTCTGTCGGGCGGCGGCGCCTACGCCTATAGCGCTTGGTCCGCCGATGGGGCGGAGGTGGCGTTTTTCCAACTTTCGGACTTGCAGGCGCTCGCCGACCGGTACCCGATCATGCATCGCAACGTTATGCGCATAACGACCCGACATCTGCTCTGCGCGCTGGATTGCATCGCCGGAGACCGGCTGCACACAGCCGCGCAGCGCGTTGCGAACTACATCGTCAGTCGATGCCCGGCTTCGGCCTCGCAGGTGACGTTTCGCCTGCCTTACCGGAAGAGAATTCTAGCCGGCAAGCTGGGACTTGCACCCGAAGCTCTGTCGCGGGCGTTCGCTGCGCTCGTTCCCGCGGGTGTCGCAGTCAAGGGTAAGATCGTGCTGGTCGACAGTGTCGATCTGTTGCGGAAGGCGTGCTGACGTCGTGCACGAGCCAGAAAGCCCGCCGTAATTTCACAGATGAAGGAGATTCGGGATGACGCGCAAGCAGACGCGCCTTTCGGTCATCGCTGGCGGAATGAGTTTCATCATTGCGGCGGTGTTTTTGGTGATGTTCGCCTTCAGCCAGTCGGTGGCCTATTTCTACATGCCGGGCGATCTCGCAAAGACGCCGGTGGCGCCGGAAACCCGCATTCGGCTCGGCGGCTTGGTGAGTGCGGGTAGCGTCGTGCGCGGCACAGGCTCGACGGTGGAATTTGCCGTCACCGACGGCAGCACCAATGCCGTGAAGGTCCAGTATACCGGCATCCTGCCCGATCTGTTCCGTGAGGGCCAAGGTGTCGTCACCGAAGGCATGTTTGCCTCAGGCAGCAATGTTTTCGTCGCCGACACCGTGCTTGCCAAGCATGACGAGACCTATCTGCCGAAGGAGGTGGCCGACAGGCTGAAGCAGCAAGGGCTATGGCAGGAAGGTCAAGGGGGGCAAAGCCAGGAGCCGGGCGCAGGTTCAAATCCGGGTCAGAGGCAGGAGGCGAAATCGACGCCATGATCATCGAGATCGTCATTACGCACTGGCGCTGGCGCTCACATCTCGATCGTGCCGGTGATCGGCGCCGTGACCCGGCGATGATAAATGTGGCGAGCGTCGGCTCGCTGGCTGGCTGATGCTGTCGGTGCTCGGGCTAGCGGCAGGGCTGTTGATCGTCCTCGCTGCGGTGGCCGATCCTGGTATCGTGCCGGCATCGGCAAGGTCGCGGGCAGTCTCGCCTGGCGCCGTCTGACCGGCTTGCCGCGGTCGGCGTTCGGCACCGCCCCTACCCATGCCGGGCTCGGCGTCAGCGTGCTCGGCACCGTCGCCGTCACGATGTTCGAGACGGAGGACGACGTCGAGATTAAGCCGGGGCAGGTGACGGAGGCCGGCGGTTACAGCTGCATGTCGACGGCGTGCCGTTGTCGCCGTCGCCGACAATTGGTCGGCCAAGCGCCTCTATGCGTCCCGGCGGACGCCGACGACGGAGGCGGGGCATCCTGATCTTCAGCCTCAACAAACTCGATGTCTCACTTGGCGATGCCATCAGCGACGACGGCGTTGTGGTGCGCATCTGGTGGAAACCGCTCATCCTCTGCATCTGGGATGCGCCCTGATCATGGCTATCGGCGGCGCCGTGCCTGCCATGGAGGCGGCGCAGTGATCCCGCGTCCGTTCCTGGCTTTTGCCTGATGCTGATGGCCGTGCCGGCCTTCGCCGTCAATCTCGACGAGGTGCTGGCTATGGACGTTGATGAAGATCAAAGCGGTATGACCGGTAGGTCTGTAGCCTATCCCTGAGACTAATCATGATCAGTGAGGCCGCGACCATGCAAGCAAGGGATATCATGACCATAAAAGTGGTTTCGACCAGCCCGGTGGTCAGCGTCCGCCATGCGGTCGCGATGATGTTGCAAAACCACGTCAGCGGCCTTCCAGTCATTGACGATCACGGCCGTGTCTGCGGCATGGTCACGGAAGGCGATCTGCTTTTACGCCGGGAGGTTCGGTTTGCGCCCCGTCCCGCGCGCGCGCCGGAACTGATCTCCGAAATCGATCTCGAACGCTATATCGGCAGCAACGGATGGTGCGTCGCAGACATCATGTCCCAGGATGTCATCGTCGCACGGCCAGATAGCGAAGTCTCCGATATCGCCGAAAGCCTGCAGGTGCATCGCATTAAACGGCTGCCGATTGTCGAAGACGAACGTCTGGTCGGGATCGTCAGCCGACGGGATATTTTGCGTGTCATCGCCGAAGCGCCAACAACAATATTGCCGCGAGGAGACGATGCCATCAGACTGGCGGTGCGAACGCGGCTCAGATCAGATCTCGGTCTCACCTCGCAAAAAGTGCAGGTGTCGGTCCGGAACGGCCAGGTGACACTCGACGGTCAGGTGGAATCCGAGCTTAAACGCAGGGCGATCAAGGTTCTCGTCGAAGGCCTTGGCGGCATTGCCGGCTATAAGGATTGCCTGCTGGTATCGGCAGTTCACAGCCAGGATTGAAGGATGTCTCCAGACCAGCGAACCGACGGCATTTGCCGTCATCACCGTATAGCAAAGAGCAAGAGGCGCGCCACGGCACGTGCCTATACATATTCGGACGCCCGCGCCTTGCTGAAAGTCCACATCGGGTGAAGCTCGGTAAAGTTCGACGACCAAACTGATGACGGTAAAGCTGGTCAGGCTGGGATCGATCGCGCGGCGAAATGCACGAGTTTTGCAGGTTGCGACGGGTCGGCGATCCCGCTTTTGAGACGGGGAAGCATGTCATGATGCCAGCTCTTGAAACCGTCCCCGCAAGTGATCCGATCAAGAATCCGGAGCAAGTAACTTGCGCCGAACTTGACCGAGATCAAATACCGATGGACCGCCCCCGATGTATCGCTTGGCTGTACAGACCGNTGCCGCAGTTGATGTTAAAGCAAAGTGCAAGGGTTGACGCGCGGACGTCCGGTCATCAAGAACATCCGCGCGATACTGGAGCATATGATGGATTTCGAAGCGTTTTTCAAAAACGAGCTGGACGGGCTTCATACCGAGGGCCGTTACCGCGTTTTTGCCGATCTCGAGCGTCACCGCGGCAATTTTCCCCGCGCGACGCGCCATACGGCCGATGGCGCAAAAGAAGTTACCGTCTGGTGCTCCAACGACTATCTCGGCATGGGCCAGCATCCGAAGGTGATCGAGGCGATGAAGAACGCCATCGACCACTGTGGCGCGGGTGCGGGAGGCACCCGGAATATTTCTGGTACCAACCACCATCACGTCATGCTCGAGCGTGAACTTGCCGATCTGCACGGCAAGGAAGCAGCCTTGATCTTCACGTCGGGCTATATTTCCAACTGGGCAGCACTTGGCACGCTCGGCGCCAAGATTCCCGGCCTGATCATCTTCTCCGACGCACTGAACCATGCCTCGATGATCGAGGGCATCCGTTATGCCAAGTGCGACAAGGTGATCTGGAAGCACAATGACGTGGCCGATCTCGAAGCCAAGCTCAAGGCCGCCGATCCGAAGGCGCCGAAGCTGATCGCCTTCGAGAGCGTCTATTCGATGGACGGCGATATCGCCCCGATCAAGGAGATCTGCGACCTCGCCGACAAATATGGCGCGATGACCTATCTCGACGAAGTGCATGGCGTCGGCATGTACGGCCCGCGCGGCGGCGGCATCGCCGAGCGCGAAGGGCTGATGGACCGGCTGACCGTGATCGAAGGCACGCTCGGCAAGGCCTTCGGGGTGATGGGCGGCTACATCGCCGCGTCGACGGCGCTTTGCGATTTCATCCGCTCGTTTGCCTCCGGCTTCATCTTCACCACGGCGCTGCCGCCGGCACTTGCTGCCGGCGCGGTTGCCTCGATCCAGCACCTGAAGGTCAGCCAGTTCGAGCGCGCCCGCCATCAGGACCGTGTGCGCAAGCTGAGAGCACTGCTCGATCAGCGCGGCATTCCGCATATGCCCAATCCGAGCCATATCGTGCCGGTGCTGGTCGGCGATGCGGCGAAATGCAAGTGGATCTCCGATCTGCTGCTCGACAATTGCGGCGTCTACGTCCAGCCGATCAACTATCCCACTGTGCCGAAGAAGACCGAGCGCCTGCGCATCACGCCGACGCCGCTGCATTCCGACGCCGATATCGCCCATCTGGTCGAGGCGCTGCATTCGCTCTGGTCGCGCTGCGCGCTCGCGCGGATGGTGGCCTGAGCAAATGAGAGGATGTCGACCATCCATGCCGGTCAAGGACATAAGTCTCCGCTCGACAAGATTGAAACAAGCACCGAGGATAAAACCGGCCGCAATGATAGGTCTGCATGACCTGCACCCGCCGAAACCGATCGGGCGAAACTGCGAGCATGAAGCGCTATTCTTCCAGGAGGAGAGCCGTCGCGAGATAGCCCATGGCGATCGTGCTTGCAAAGAGGTAGATGAACAGGCCCTGCGCGAGATAATCGTCAATTGCGCCCGCCACGGCAAAACCATTCTGCCAAATGAAGAACCCCGCGGCGCATCCAATTGCGAACCCCGTGGCCAATCGCGTCAACATGAACCTGATCATGCAAGGCATGACATCACCTCTGACTTAACCATTAAAAATAGCCGGGCAACGGGATTGTTCCGGTCCGCAAAATGATTTTTGTCAAAGACCGGCGGGAATTGTGGTGCAAGAAGCGAAGGAAACCGGAGACTTTTAGCAATGCATCTTCTGCCTTTCGCAGCGGGCGTTTTCACGCTTCTCGTCCTGCCTGGGCCGACCAACGCCATATTGGCGATGGCATCTCGGGACCTCACCGTCGGGCGCGCAATCGGGCTGCTCGCCACGGTCATATCCGCCTATCTCGCTGTGGTTCTTCTGGCGTCGGGTTTTGCCGGTTCGCTTCTCCACGACCACCCTGTGGTTTCGCAAGGCGTCAAACTTGTTTCGGCGAGCTGGGTGTTGTACCTGGCGCTTCGGCTCTGGGGCATCGGATCGAGCCGGGTCGAAGCCGTAAGCGTCCGGCAGCTGGCCGTGACGACGCTTTTAAATCCCAAATCGCTTATCATCGGATTGACGATGGTCCCTCCCACACAAGAGGTGACCACGACATCCGCCATCGCCATTCTCGCATCCGTGCTTCTGGCAGTCTCCTCGATCTGGCTGTTTGTCGGCAGGGTCATCCTCGGACGTGAAAAACGCATATCGTCATTGGTCAGGCGATGTGGATCCGCAACCCTCGCCGCATTCTCCGCCGTGCTCACGTTCAGCGCCCTTGGCGGATGAACCCACGCCTATGTGTTGGGTACGACGAAGCAACGCCTGCGCAAAGCCTTGGGTGGCAAAGGCTGTTGTTAAATAGGCGTTAACCCGCGCGGCCATCGACGCCATGCTCCAGTTTTATCTCGGTTGCATGTTTGAAGTCTTCTTTACAACGCTTGGCATGGCAGACCGCTTCGTAAGCGTGAAGCGTGAGCAGACCGCGCAAAACGAGCCGATCTGCTCGAACGCCTGTCCGAAACAGACCAATTGACCGGATTGCTAAACCGGCGTGCGATCGAGCAGCTTCGAACCGAAGGCTTCGCCACACTGGCGATTCTTGACTTGGACCGCCACCCAAGTCGATCGCATCATCGAGATCTCTGATGGGCGGGTCGCTTCACCGCCCGAAATCATCAGAGAATTGCGTCTATTCTGCTTTGCGGCGGGCGCCCAGTCGTGGGAATTTCTTGAGCTTCGTCGGAACGCACGTCGAGATAAGAGCGGATCTCGCCATATCTCGCGAGCGAAACATTAACTGCCGCCTCTGCACTGAAAGCCCTGTCCAGATCTGCGTGCATGCCCACAAGAGGAAGGCGATCGGAATAACAGCGATACGTGCTGACATGAGCCCCCTCTTCAAAGGCACGCCGCCCATGACCGGGCAGCTACCCAGGAGGAGGCAGGACGCGCAGGCGGCACGGGGCCGCCTGCGGGGGTCTACGTCCCGCGGCCTCGTTCCCGGGGGAGGAACGCGACCGAAGCGGTTGCCACGAAAATCAACAGGCATCGCCTTCACCTGGGTCATTTTGCCAGTCGCTTGCGGAGGAAGTGTTCGTCACTGAACACGCCTTCGCTTTGAAAGCTCCGGCTTCAATGCGATTGCTGCGTGATCGTTCGAGGCATGCGGTTCCTCGCCGGCTTCGCGGGCAGGCCCGGTCCGGTGAACGAGGCGCTTGAGCGCGTCGTTGAGGTCGTCGACGAAGGTGAAGATGACAGGGATGACGACAAGGCTGAGCAGCGTCGACATCATCACGCCGCCGATCACCACGATCGCCATCGGCTGCCGGAAGCTCGAATCGCCACCCGTCAAGCTGAGAGCGACGGGAAGCATGCCGGCTGCCATGGCAATGGTGGTCATGACGATCGGCCGGGCGCGCTTGTGGCAGGCGTCCACGAGGGCATCGAAGCGCGACATGCCCTGGCGGCGCGACATGATCGCATATTCGATGAGAAGGATGGAATTCTTCGTCACCACACCCATCAGCATGAGCAGCCCGATGACGGCGGCCATCGAGAAGCTGGTTCCGGTGACCACCAGCGGAACGAGCGCGCCGCCGAGCGAGAGCGGCAGAGCCATCAGAAGGGTGAGCGGCTGCAGGAAGTCGTGGAAGAGCAGGACGAGAACGGCATAGATGCAGAACACGCCGATCGCCATGGCGAGGCCGAAGCTCTGGAACAGCTCCGAACTGCGCTGAAGTTCGCCCTGTTCGACGAGAGTGACGCCCGACGGCAGGTGCTGGAGCGCCGGCAGAGCCTGCGCTTCGCGGTTGACGTCGCCGAGGATGCGGCCGTTGAGTTCGACGGAAAGGGTGATATTGCGCATGCGATCGATGCGGTCGATCTCTGACGGGCTGCCGCCGATCTGGATATTGGCGATCGATCCGAGATCGACATTGCCGTTCGTTCCTGCCACCCGCATATTCTTAATGTCGTCCAGACTGGTGCGGGCCTCCGGGCTGAAGCGCACGACGATCGGAACCTGGCGCTGGGGCAGGTTGAGCTTCGGCAGATCGGCGGAATATTCTCCGTCGGTTGCCACGCGCACGGCCTCGGCGACGGCACTCGACGTCACTCCGAGCGCTGCTGCGCGGGCGAAGTCGGGCGTGATCTGGATCTCGGGTGCCTGTCTGGATGCGGTCGATGTCACCGCTCCGATGCCTTGCAGCGTGCGCAGTTGCTCCTCAAGCGCCGTGCTTGCGCTGTCGAGGACGTTCGCATCGTCGCTCGCCAGCGTAATATCGAGCTTAGTGCCATTACCACCGCTGCCGACCTCCACACGCATTCCCGGGAGCAAGGAGAGCGCTTGGCGAATGTCGTTTTCGATTTCCGACTGCTTGCGATCGCGCTCGCCGATGGGGGACAATACGGCGATGATCGTGGCGGATCCGACATCGCTCGTCGTGCTCGAGTCGGGACCGCCGCCCGAAGATACTGAACCGACCGAGGAAAAGACACGCGTCACGTCGGTGAGCTTGCCGACGATTTCGGCGGCTTTCCTGGTGGCGGCGTCCGTCTGCTCGATGGTGGCGCCCGGCTGCAGGGTGAGCGTGATCTGGGCTCGCGCGTCGTCGGAAGCGGGCAGGAAGCCCGATTTCAAAAAGGGGATGGTGGAAAGCGAGAGTGCCACGACGATCGCGGTGACGGCGACCGTGGTTTTCCTGCGGTTCATGGCGGCTTTCACGATCGCCATATAGGCGCGCATGATGCGGCCGTCCTTTTGCTCCACCGGATGGGCCTTCATGAAATAGGCGGCCATCATCGGCGTCAGCAGACGTGCGACGACGAGCGAGACGAGGACGGCGACGGCGGCGGTGATCCCGAACTGACGGAACAGAAGTCCCGGGATGCCGCTCATGAAAGCAGTCGGCAGGAAGACGGCGACCAACGTGAAGGTGGTTGCGATGACGGCAAGCCCGATCTCGTCGGCGGCCTCGAGAGCGGCGTCGATCGGCCGCTTGCCCATCTGCAGATGGCGGGCGATGTTCTCGACCTCGACGATGGCGTCGTCGACGAGGATGCCGACCACGAGCGACAGCGCCAACAGCGTGATCATGTTCAGGCTGAAGCCGCAGAGGTACATGACAAGGAAGGTCGGTATGACGGACAAGGGCAGCGCCACGGCAGACAGGATCGTCGCACGCCAGTCGCGAAGGAAGAGCCAGACGACGACGATCGCCAGGATCGCGCCCTCGTACAGCATGTGCATCGAACCGTCGTAATTTTCGATGATCGGCCCGATCGTGCTGTAGGCATCTTCGATCTGCACGTTGGAATGCTTGGAGGCGAACTGCTTGATCGCCTTGTCGACGTCATCAGCGACACCGCTGTCCGAAAATCCGTTCGACCGATTGATCTCGACCGCAATCACCGGTTTGCCGTCGAGATAGGCCATCGAGGACCGCTCGGCGAAACTGTCGGTGACGGATGCGACGTCGTCGAGGCGAACCTGCTGGCCGTTGGCCAGCGGGATTCGGAGCGCCTTCAAGGCTTCGACCGACGGCAGGGCGCCGAGCGTGCGCAAGGTCTGACGGGTGCCGCCGATTTCGCCAAGCCCGCCTGACGTATCCGCCTGTACCGCCTTCAGCTGTGATGAGACGGTTGTCGCGGTAACGCCAAGCGACGCCATCGTTGAGGGATCGAGATCCACATGAACCTCGCGGTCGATCCCGCCTATGCGGTTGACTTGCCCGACGCCGGGCACCGATAGCAGCGCCTTGGTCAGGTCGTTGTCGACAAACCAGGAAAGTTCGGTCTCGTTGAGAGCGGTCGAGCGGATGGCATAGGTGACCAGCGCCGAACTCTGCACCGTGACCTTGGTGACAGTGGGAGTCTCCATCTGCGCCGGCAGATCGCTCTTGACGCTGTCGACCGCATTGCGGACTTCGTTCAGGGCTGCTTCGCTGTCTTTTTCCAGCTTGAAGGAGACCTTGATCGAGACGGTGCCGTCGGTGATGGTTGTGGTGATATGGTCGAGATAGCTCAGCGCCGCGAAACTATCCTCGATGGTGCGGGCAACCTCGGTTTCGAGCTGGGTCGGCGCCGCACCGTCGAGCGTCGCTGTGACGGTGATGGTCGGGAGATCCATATCGGGGAAGTTCTGGACCGCAAGCTGCTTGAAGGCCAGGAGCCCGCCGACGGCAAGCATCACGAACAGCAATATTGCCGGCACGGGGTTGCGGATCGACCATGCTGAGAAGTTCATCAGTTTGTCTCCGCGATCTTCACGAGGTCGTTGTCCGACAGGAACGCACCGCCCGAGGTCACGACCTTCGATGAACGATCTATGCCGGAGACGATTTCCACCTCGCCATTGCTGCGGCGGCCCGTTTCCACCCGAACCCTTTGCACCCGCTGGCCCTCGCCGGCGGTGAAGACGTAGCTGATCCCGTCCCTGAACACGATCGCCGTTTCGGGAACGGTCAGCGCCGGGGACGTCTGCAGTTCGATATTGCCGGTTACATAAAGGCCGCTGCGTGGGCGGACGTCAGCCGGAAGCGCGACATAGACGATGGCCCGGCTGGTATCGGTGCTGACCGACGGCCCGACAAGTCTCACCTTGCCTTCGATGTCGTGGTCGTCCGGGCCGTTGATCTTGACGTTCAAACCTTCCGAAATGCGTGAAAGGTAGCGCGCCGAAACTTCGGCCTGCCATTCGATCCGCTGCTGGCGAACCATGCGGAACAGCTCGGTGCCCGCAGAGACGACAGCGCCGAGGTCGGCGGAACGCGACGTTACGATGCCGTCGTCGACGGCCGTGATCGTCGTCTGCGCAAGCTTGATCTTTTCGCCGTCGAGCGCCGCCTGCTCGGATGCAAGGCTGGCCGTTGCCGTCTGCTCGTCGGCCAGATATTCGACGATCTTCTCGTCGGAAAGGGCGCCCGAGGGGCGGAGCTGCCGTGCGCGGTCGGCGTTGGCCTTGGCCTTCGAAAGATTTGCCTTGGCGGTCTCGATCGCCGCCTCCTGCTTGCGGAGGTCGGCCAGCACACTTTCCTGAGAAAGCCGGACGAGCGTCTGCCCCTTCGTAACCACGGAGCCGACATCGACCAGAACATCGGTAATGCGCAGACCGCTCGTTTCCGAGGCGATGACCGCTTCCTGCCATGGTTTAAGCCATCCGCTTGCGGGAACGGTCTCAGGCCAATTCCGCTGCGCCGGTGTCATCATAGAGACGGTGAGAGCGGTCGCAGCGGCCTGTTCCGCCAAGGCGTTGCGCAGAGGCAAGAGAAGCGCAGCCGCAACGAAAGCGGCGGCGACTGGTCTGGACGGTTTTCTCAACGATACACTCCTTGTGGTCGAAGGCATCGATGCCTTTTCCCGATCCGCGCCAACTCTACGAAGGATTGCAGGTCACCTCGCGGCAATCCGGTTTCAACGCGTGTTATGTCATGGCAGGATCAGTAACGGGGCGAACGTTAAGTGCGGTCAAGTTAGTGTTAAGTTAGGTAAAACTTGGCTACGCGACTGTATTTGTGCTGTATGGCTTGCCGGAATTGATATCGGATAATGCGAATGAACAAGGTTCTCCTCATCGACGACGATGCCGAGCTGACGACGCTTCTGCAGGAATATCTGGTCGAAGAAGGATATGACGTCGTCACCGATACGGACGGTCGCGCCGCGATTGCGGCGGCTGCCGGCAATACGGTCGATATCATCGTGCTCGACATCATGATGCCTCGGATGAACGGGATCGAGGTTCTGCAGAGGATCAGGAAGCTCAGCCAGGTCCCGGTCCTGATGCTGACCGCAAGGGGCGATGACGTCGACAGGATATCCGGTCTCAATCTGGGCGCCGACGACTATGTGCCGAAGCCATGCTCGCCGGGCGAACTTGCGGCGAGGTTGCGCGCCATCCTCCGTCGGGCAGGTCAGCCGGCGGCCGGTACTTCGACCGACACGATAAGGGCGGGAAAACTCGTGATCCATCCGGGCAGCAGGATCGCCGAATGGCGCGGCGAAAGCTTGGAACTGACCGGCACGGAATTCAGCCTCCTCGAGGTGCTTGCTCGCAGCGCAGGCCAGCTCGTGTCGAAGCAGGATATTTCGAAGCGGGCCTTCGGCAAGCCGTTGACCCCGTTCGATCGGCGGATCGACGTCCATATCAGCAGCGTTCGTCAGAAGCTCGGACTGAGAGAGGATGGGCAATCCTGGATCCAGTCCGTTCGCGGCCAGGGCTATCAACTTCTCGTGGACTGACCATGCCCCGACTTTTCTGGAAATTCTTCACGACGATCTGGCTGACGATGGCGGCGACAGTCGGCGTGATATTCCTGCTCGTCAATTTTCTCCAGGGGGTTCCTTTTGCGCGCGAACTTGAGGAAGAGCGGCGAGCGATCGCCCTGAACCTGACCGCAAACGTGCTCGCCAAAAATGGCGAAGATGCCGCCGCGTATTTCGTGCGCACAAGCGAAGAGACGCTACCGTCTGGTCTGACGATTTCCAAAGCTGCGAAAGCCGATGCCTGTGCGGTTCCAAAGACCGTCGATACGAGACCCGTCCAGAAGGACGGGGTTTGCTATCAGATTTCCCTGCCGGCCCAGGCGACGTTCACCTTCGAGAACTTCGGCCCGTTCTTGCCCTGGCTCACGATCCTGATTTCGAGCACGATATCGGCAGGTGCACTCGCCCGGTACCTCATTCGTCCCGTCGTGCATCTGCGTGATGGCTTGAGCGCGCTCGCCCATGGCCGCTTCGACTTCCGCATCGGTGACAAGATGGCCGGACGCAAGGATGAAGTCACCGCGCTTGCACATGACTTCGATTCCAGCGCCGCCCGGCTTCAGGAGCTGCAGGATGCGCAGCAGAGGTTATTCCATGATGTCTCCCACGAGCTGCGTTCGCCCTTGTCCCGCCTGCAGGCCGCCGTCGGCGTGCTGCGGCAGAGCCCGGCCAAACTCGGCTCTATGCTGGACCGCATGGACCGGGAGGTCGAACGGCTGGATGCTCTGGTCGGCGAAGTTCTGACGCTTGCCAGGTTGACGGCGGGACCCAGCCGGCCGTTGAAAACGCACACTCTCGATGTCATCGAGCTGCTGAACGAAATTCTCGGCGATGCGGCATTCGAAGCCCAGGCGCGGGACGTCTCGATCACGACCAGTGTCGAGGGTGTCTTCCGCGCAGAGGTCGAAGGCGAACTGATCTACAGGGCGCTCGAAAACGTCGTCCGCAACGCCGTCAAGTACACGGCCGAGCATTCGCGCATATCAGTATCTTGCGAGGCGACGGACGAGCGCCTCAAAATCTGTGTCACCGATCAAGGGCCAGGTGTCAGGCGGGACGAACTCGAACGGATCTTTCAGCCGTTCTCACGCGGGAACGAGGCTGTGCCAAGAGGCGGATATGGCCTGGGTCTGGCAATCACCAGGCAGGCCATCGAACGCCATGGCGGGCGTGTGCATGCGTCCTTGCCGGATACGGGTGGCCTGGCAATCACCCTGGAGCTTCCCAGGAAACCGAAGCCCTATGGTTCGGCGGACGACCAAGCCTGATCCGGCTCCCCGCGGTTTTACGTAACTTTACAGTGTCTTTACCGCCATTAACGTTGGCGCCGTTAAGCCTGAACCACGATCCCGGTTCAGAAAGCTCGCCAGTGAGTCCGTCGCTCAGCACGAAAATATCATTGCTCCGCTACGCCGCATCGGCGGTCACGCTTCTGCTGGCAGGCTGCGTCAGCGGCCCGGATCACGTTCCCCCCGAGATACCGCTTCCTGCCAAATTCCAAGAGGGCGGGACCAAGAGCAACGGCGACGTCGTGGCGGCGCATTGGTGGACGGCCTATCGTGACAATCAGCTCGACGGCCTGGTGGCTCATGGCCTCAGCGAGAACCTTGATGTGCTGCAGGCTATCGAGAGCATCAACTCGGCTTCCGCCAACGTAACGGTCGCCGGGGCTGGTGGCCTGCCGAGCCTCGATGTCGGCGCATCGCACACCGTGTCCGGTGAGAAGGGTTCTGAGCGTACGACCATCGGCACGACCAACACGACAGGCAGCGAGGCCAGCCTTTCCTGGCTGCTCGACTTCTTCGGCCAGTACCGCCGCTCCAAGGAGAGTGCGATTGCTTCGCTTGAGGCCGCCTATGCAACGGCCGACAATGCAAAGCTCACCTTCCTGAAAGACCTGGTCGAGAGCTACATCGACGCTCGCTATTACCAGCAGCGCATCGCGCTTTCGCGGGCGAATTTGAAATCCCGCCAACAGACCTACGAACTCACGCAGCTGCAGCTCAAGGCAGGTGGGGCCTCCCGCCTTGACGTCGTTCAGGCAGAGGGCCTGGTACAGTCGACAAAGTCCGACATTCCTGGCCTAGAACAGAGTTTTGCCGAATCGGCCCATCACATTGCCACGCTGCTCGGGATGCCGGCGGCCTCGCTGATGGGCGAACTGCAGAAAAGCGCCGGCCAGCCGGTTTTCCGCGGCGACATTCGGGCCGGCATTCCGGCCGACCTCATCCGCAACCGTCCCGATATCCGCAAGGCTGAACGCGAGCTGGCGGCGGCCGTTGCCGATATCGGTGCTGCCGAAGCACAGCTCTATCCATCGATCTCGCTCTCCGGTTCGATCTCGCCGAGCTGGGTCAAATCATCCGGTGCCAGCGGCGGAACCTTAACCAGCTGGTCCTTCGGACCGACGCTCAACCTGCCGATCTTTGATGGCGGCAAATTGCGTGCGAATGTCGATATCGAAAAATCCGATGCCAACACCCAGTACCTCGCCTGGAAAGAGGCGGTGCTGAACGGGGTCGAAGAGGTGGAAAACGCACTGTCGGCCGTTCGCCGCGACACGCAGACGCTCGAACCGTTGCGCAGACAGGTGCAGACGGCACAGGAGTCGCTTGCGCTTTCGACCACGAGCTACAAGGATGGCGCCTCGTCATTGCTGGATGTCCTGGAGGCGCAGCGGTCGGTCTCCGATGCCCAGGAAAGCCTTGCGGCCACCGTGCAACAGGTCGCCAAGGACTATGTGGATCTCTACGTCGCCATCGGTGCCGGCTATCTCACGGAGCAAGTGCCTGTCGCCTCCGAACGAGCGGCGAAGTCAGGCTGATTGATCGCCCACGGCTGGCGAGGCCCCGGTGCGATGCCCTCGCAAATCGTGCGCGGCCGACGGCTCGCCACAGGTCAGAACTTTGCCAGGAGGCACTACCGCATCGCACGGTCCAGCGATCTTGCGCATCATGTTCCATTTAAACAAGGAAGGCGTGAATTTTCAGGTGGTTCACCAAGTTGCGCCCTATCCAGTCGCTTCGGGCGCGACCACTGCTCACGAGCAACTTCGCTAAGAACGAGACCATGGCCTGGACGACCGGGAGCATAGGCGAATCCATCGCGGATTAAGATCGGCTGCTCCACAAGGTGATCAAAATTCTGGAATGAGTATTCGAGCCACTCGACTTCCGGAAGTGCGGCGGCCATGTGAACGCCCACTTCCAGAAAGGTATTTCCCAAGCTCACAGGAATGCCAAGCTCGGCAGCCAGCCATCCGATGCGCATGACGTCCGTGACCTGGCCATGAACGTTGAGCAGATCGGTTCCGAAGTTCTCCATGAGGAGACGCTTTCCACTGGCATCGAGATATTCGCCGCTGTTGATCTGCGTCCAGTTTACGGCGTGACGGAGTGTCCGCAGCCCTTCGAAGTCATGGCGAAGAATAGGATCCTCTACCCATAGCAGGTCATGGCCCGCATCGCGGATCGCCGTCAATTTGACGAGCGCCTCCTTGGAATTCCAGGCTTCATTCGGGTCGATCATAATCTGCGATCCGGCGGGAACAACCTCTTTGAGCAGGTCGAGCCGGCGCATGTCCCGCTGGAAGTCGGGATGACCGACCTTGATCTTGAATGCTTGGTAGCCGAGGGAGGCGGCGTGCGAGAACAGCGCGCGGAATGCCTCGTCGCTCAGATGAAAGTCTAGACCGCTGGCATAGGCCCGGACCCGGTCACGGCGGCTTCCTAGCAGCTTATGCAAAGGCAATCCGACTTCCTTGGCCGCCAGGTCCCACAATGCGACCTGAAGAGCCTCGTGAAACGGCAGCGAGAAAGCCCGCTGATTACCACCTCGCGGGCGGCTGACGCGGTGGACCAGCCCGATCGCTTCTTGCCCCGCGATCGCGGGCCATGCTTCATGCTTGAACACGGCCTCGATCTCTGCTTGATCCGGCAGGGGGTGAAAAAGCGTTTGAATAAAGCCGAGCCCAACGTTTCCCGTTTCGCCGATAAGTTCGAGAGCGGCGACGTTGACGTCATCTGCACGGACCTGACTGTCACCGATTACCCTGTCGCGGGCAAATTGAAATCGGGTTATACGAAATCCGGATAGGGGCATGAACGTGCTCTCTGATCGCTTTATATTGATAACTGATCTATCAGAGGTATTATCGGACGGATGAAGAAATCGCAAGTGCGCAAAGCGAAGGCAACTGTACCGGAGATCGCTGCCCCCCGGCTCAGCGATCTCGCTTATGATCGCATCCTCGAAAGCCTGTTTGAACGAAGGGTCCCTGTTGGCGCATTTATCTCCCAGAGCGAACTGTCCGAGATTGTCAGCGTGCCCGTTGCGCCGCTTCGCGATGCGTTGCGCATGCTCGAAGCCGAAGGCATTCTGACAATCCATCCTCGCTCCGGCATCCAATTCGTCAGGCCTGGCCTTGAGCTAACGCGCTCGACGTACCAATTCCGCGCGATCGTTGAACGCTCAGCCATTCGCGTGTTTGCCGAGGAAGCTGGCGAGGACTTGATGAACAGCTTGGAAGTCCGGCATTCCAGGCTTTTGCGAAAGCTTGAGAAGGATGGTCTAACGCCTGACCATATTGCGGAAATGGACCTTCTCGAGCTCGATCTTCACGGTCAAATCATCGCCGCCTTGCGCAATCCACTCATCGACACCGCATATCGGCGCATGCACAACTATCTGCGTTTGCTGCGATTGGAGCGAAGGGTGACGCCTCCCATGCTTATTCGAACATTGAAGGAGCACCTGGAAATTCTTGAGGCATGCTCTTCCAGAAACGCCGACGCGGCCGAGAAGGCGCTTCAAGCCCATTTCCAGGCAGCGATAAACCGCAATCTCGGCTTGGCTTGATCCCAAGCTATCGTTCGGTTCAACTCTGGAGTTGCCGTACATCCAAAAGGCTGCTATCTCCATCTGATCGATCAGATCGCCATTCTGATATCTGGGAGGATGAAGAGATGCAGATCACCAAACGCGAATTCCTTGTTGCCACAGCAGCGCTAGCGCTTGCCAGTGGTGTCCGCTCCGCAAGTGCTGCCGCAGCGATCAACTATTGGCATCACTTCACCAGCCAGTCGGAAATGGCCGGCCTGGTGAAAATCATCGAGCTGTTTGGAAAATCCCATCCAGGCATCACGGTCACACAAGAGAGCATTCCGAATTCGGAATATATGGCCAAGGTTTCGTCGGCTGTTGTGGCCGGCGGCCGGCCGGACACCGGAATGGTCATTGCGGAACGCTTTGCCGATCTGACGGCGATGGGCGCTTTGGTCGACATCACCGAGCGGGTGAAAGGATGGAAGGGAAAAGCCAATCTGCCGGAGAACCGATGGACTGGCATGTCTCAGGACGGCGCGATCTACGCGGTCCCGGCCTATGCTTTCGTCGACTGGATGTACTACCGCAAAGACTATTTCGACGAAGCAGGCCTTTCAGGCCCACCAAAGACTTTCGATGAATTTGTCGCTGCTTGCAGGAAGCTGACCGACCCGGCAAAGGGGCGCTACGCTTTCGGAATGCGCGGGGGGGCGGGGGCGTTCAAATACGTCATCGACGTCATGGAGGCCTTTGGCTCGCCAATTGTGAAGGACGGCCAAGCGGCCATCGACAAGGCTGCTGCGGTGGAGGCGATCACCTTCTATTCAAGTCTGTTCCTGAAAGAGAAAGTCGTTCCTCCAAGTGCGCCGAACGATAGCTATCGGCAGATCATGGAAGGTTTCCGAACCGGCCAGACAGCGATGATCTGGCACCATACCGGATCGCTGATCGAAATCTCGGCCGCCCTGAAGCCGGGAGAGCAGTTCGCCACGGCTCCGATGCCTGCGGGACCGAAGGCACATATCGCGCGTGTTGCCTATGCCGGCAACGGCATCATGAAGGACGACAATATCGATGCAGCCTGGGAGTGGATCAGCTTCTGGGGAGAAAAGGACGCGGCCATTACCCTTTTGGAAGCGACAGGCTATTTCCCGGCATCAACGGCAGCTCTTGAAGATGATCGGATCAAGTCCAATCCAATCTATCAGGCCGCTTCGCAGACGCTTGACTTCGGTCGTCTGCCGAACAGTTTCGTCGGCGCTGCGGGCTGGTCCGAAAATGTCGTCAATCCAACGTTCCAATCCGTTCTGACAGGTCAACTCACCCCTGAGCAGGCCGTCGACCGTATGATCGAGGGTCTTGAAGCCGCTCTTCGGTAGTGAAGCCGATGCGACGAGAAGTCGTCGCGTCCCAAGAGGACGGCAAGCCGCCGTGAAAACATGAAGCCAGCCTTGCACCGTGGCCCACTTACCCGCCTCGGCGACCTGTCCGAAACGCGCTACTGGGTTTATTTCCTGCTGTTTCCGAGCCTGATCCTGCTTTTGCTGGTGGTAGCCTATCCGACCCTTTATGGCTTCGTCATCAGCGTTCGTGAGATGCGTCTCACCCGACCGGGTCTCAACGGCTGGGTCGGCGCAAAGCACTACGTCGCGATGATGTCGGACCGCGTGTTTTGGATATCGTTGAAGAACACTGCGATCTGGGTGGCCGCAGCCATCGCAATCGAGGTGACGCTTGGCTTTATCGCCGCAGTCGCGCTGAACCGCAATGTTCCAGGCACGAAGCTATTTGGTGTATTGATCCTGCTTCCCTACTTCTTGCCGAACGTTGTCGCAGGACACATGTGGGCGCTCCTGCTCGACCCTCGTCTGGGCGTCATCAACGATCTGCTGGTGCGCAGCGGCGTGTTGAGCACCTACAAGGCATGGTTCGCCGATCCGGCCACAGCCTTGGCCGCGACTATTCTTGTCGAGGCATGGCATGGGTTTCCATTCTTCGCGCTGCTGTTTCTGGCCGGTCTCAAAGGCATCCCTGAGGATCTTTACAAAGCCGCTGCAGTCGACGGCGCAGGGCCGGTTCGGCAGTTCCAGCTGATCACCGTGCCGATGCTGAGAACGGTGATAACCGCGGCCGTTATCCTGCGCGTGATCAGCCTGGTGAACTCACCCGATTTGCTGCTTGTCCTGACAGGCGGGGGGCCAGGCAACGCCACACAGGTGCTGTCGCTCTACGCCTTCCAAACCGCCTATCGCGAATTCAACTTCGGGTATGCCGGGGCACTCTCGGTCGTGATGTTCGTCATCCTGATGGTGTTTGCAACCCTCTACATCAGGTTCACGCGGGTCTCGAGAGAATGACAATGTTCAAAACCAGTCGCGGTCGCCGCCTCATGGCCGACATACTGACCTATGCTGTACTCTTGACGATGACGATGTTCTGCCTCGGACCCATCGTCTGGATGTTTTTGACGTCTTTGAAAAACGAAGCCGACATCGTGACGTCGCAGATGCAGTACATTCCGCGCACGATCACCTTTCAGAACTACCGCGCAATCTGGACGCAGTCGAATTTTCCGGTGCTGATCACAAACAGTCTGGTGGTGACGACGATTACGGTGGCAATCTGCGTCCTGACCGGTACGCTTGCAGCCTATGCATTCTCGCGGCTATCGTTCAAGGGCCGCGACCGACTGATGCTCAGCTACCTCCTGGTGCGGATGTTCCCGGCCGTCATGGTGATCATTCCGCTCTTTGTGATGATGCGGACCGTTGGCCTCGTCGACAGCCGCTTCGGCTTGGCGCTTGCCTATACCAGCTTCCTGCTGCCGCTGTTCGTCTGGATGCTCAAAGGCTTCTTCGACGCGGCCCCCAAGGAGCTGGAAAGTGCTGCCCGTATCGATGGGTCCACAAGACTGGGTGCCATGGTGCGCATCGTCTTGCCGCTCGCGCGCAACGGTCTTGTCGCAAGCTCGGTGTTTATCGCCATCGCCGCCTGGAACGAGTTCATTTTCGCGCTGATGCTGACGACCGGACAGGGATCGAGGACCTGGCCGGTCGGTCTGCAACTGATGGTCGGCGAGTTTCAGTTGCCATGGGGCGTTCTTGCTGCGGGCGGCATACTGAGCATTCTGCCAGTCGTCATTCTGTTTGCGATCGTCCAACGCGCGATGGTTCAGGGCCTCACCGCAGGCGCCGTCAAGGGTTAGGAGACGATCATGTCGAGCTTGTCCATCAGGGATATTCAAAAGTCATATGGCGCACTCAAGGTGCTGCACGGAATAGACGTCGACCTCGAGGATGGTGGCTTTCTCGTTCTCCTTGGACCGTCAGGATGCGGCAAGTCGACCTTGCTCAATATCATTGCGGGACTGGACGAGCCGTCGTCCGGTGATATTGCGATCGGGGATCGATCGGTCACGGCCCTCCCACCGAAGGATCGTAACATCGCCATGGTGTTCCAGTCTTACGCGCTCTATCCGACAATGTCGGTTGAGCGAAACATCGGCTTTGGCCTTGAGATGAGAGGTGTTCCGGAGCAACAACGCAGGGCGGAGGTGCAAAAGGCGGCCGAAATGCTGCAGATCAGCCACCTTCTCGATCGGCTTCCAGCCAACCTCTCCGGCGGCCAGAGGCAACGCGTTGCCATGGGGCGGGCGATTGTCCGCAGCCCGGATCTGTTCCTCTTCGACGAGCCGCTCTCAAATCTCGACGCGAAGCTGCGCGTCGAGATGAGGACCGAGATAAAAAGGCTGCACGAACGCCTCGGCACGACCATCGTCTACGTGACTCACGATCAGATCGAGGCGATGACACTGGCGACCAAAGTCGCCGTGATGAAAGGCGGCTATGTCCAGCAGCTTGCCGATCCCAGGACGATCTACGAACGACCTGCGAACATGTTCGTCGCCGGCTTTATCGGATCTCCGGCGATGAACTTCATCAGGGGCAAATTGATCTCGGACGACGGAGGCTCCCGGTTTGAGAGCGGTGGGGTGATCGTGCCTGTCAGTATACCAGATAGCGCAGCCGGGTCCCGGGACTGTGTCCTTGGGGTGAGACCGGAAGAGCTTAAGGTTGTCGAGAGGGATGATGCCGCGATCCACGGAGTGATAGACGTCGTGGAACCAACGGGTCCGGACACGATGGTCACCGCTTTGGTTGGCGGCCACGCGATCGTCGCAAGAGCTGAAGCGCGCTTCCAGGGTCGCAGATGCGATCAGGTTCGCTTCAGCATCGATGCGCAGAGCATCAACCTGTTCGATGCTGAAACTCAGGATCGAATAGAAATGGGGGTTAATCCTCAGCGCCTATGAATATCGGGCCGCGAGTCCGTGAGATGCAAGGCACGGACACCGCACCCGAAGCGGATAATGCCGCCATCATATGAATGACGTAATGGCGGCTTTGACATCGCTAGGGCGCTCCACCGGAGCCATATGCGTCTCCCGTTCGAGAATCACGACGCAGGCGTGCGGGTATCGCGCCTTGCACGAGCGAATGGTCTCGCCGAAGAACTGATCCCTGCTGCCTCCGACGACGAGCATTTCAATGCCGTCGAAACTTAGTCCGGTGGCATCATAATCCAGCATGGCGTTGAGGTAGCGGCATATTGTGTCGGGCGACGAGAGCTTGGCTCTAATCTTCGCCCACGTGAGCCGGATGCGGAGGCTCAACAGGAGGTTGAACCAAGGCCGACGGAAGACAGAGTTAAACTGCGCCAGCAACTGCACCAACTCGCCCTTACGCGCAAGGTCAGCCTGTTGGGCTATCAGAAGTCTCCCGTGTGACGAGAAGGCTGGAGCGCCCGCGACAAGAGCGAGTTTCGCGACGCGGTCGGGGAACCGCGCCGCAACATTCGACGCCACCACAGCGCCATATGAAACACCAACAAGACGGCATCTGCCGCCGAGCTGCGTCTTGATGATGGCCGCGACATCGTCTGCGATGCAATGAACGGACAGTTCGTCAGGAAACGGGTTGTAGCCCAAGAGGATGAAGTGCTGTCCATCGGGCATAATCCGGGCCATTCGATTGGCATCGTTTGCGAGGCGCGCGGTTTCCGGCCGCATCATGAAGCCTTGCCCACCGTTGATAATGAGGATGGGGTCTGGTCCGTCGCCGACCTTAGCGAACGGAATGCGGTCGAGGAATTTGCCAGTTTGAACTGCTTGCATTTCTGATGACAGCCGGGATTGACCGGCCGCTCTTTAAGGTGGGTTCTTGATTTTTAGCGCGAAGCGAGACGACGGAGCGCCGAGGCTAGGTTCATCGCGACCGGCTGTTCGACGCGGCGATAAACGCTGCCATCGCGGGTCCGTGTCACCAGGCCGAGTTCGTAGAGTTCACGTCTGAGAAGTGCGTGATCCCCGAACAGGTGCTTTTCCTGAAGCAGCCCGCTCACATCGCGTTCGGACATTGCGACAGATGCTGGCATCTGCGACCATAGGATCCAAAGGACCAGTATCTGATCGGATCGTCTGGAGGGCCAGCGCAGCAGGCTTCGGCTGTCGTCGAAACAACGGACAACCCGCTCGATGTGCTTCTCGTCCACTGCTTCGGGGCGTTTGGAAATAATGTCTTCTTCATCGACCCGTATGATAGCCGAGTTTAGCTCTGCCCTGGCGCGCAGGGCCTGCATGTTTCCATGCCCCGCCGCTTTCGCGACCATGTTGAGCATTTGGAGGTGGGAAGGTAACCCCTGATGCGCGACGAGTTGCGCGCGGAGCGCTTTCGCGAATGTGGAGGTGTCGCTTACCTGGAGCGGAATGAGAGTTCTGGACATGACCTATCCTTCTGTCGCGCCGCTCCTGACGGATCATCGGTGATCGCCCTTCCGACATGGCACGGGATGGGTGTCCATATCTCGATATCAAGCAGGTTTAGCGTGTTCCGGAGAACGGCGATGCCTGGGTGAACTGCGGACCCTTGACGGCTTGATACCATCGGATTTCCGGTCGTTCAAGTCTCAGTCGTTCCTCGGATTTTTGTCTTTCAGACAGAAACATTAACCAGCGCTCGCGTCCGAATGCCCGCTGGTCAAAAGAAGTGGCGTCGGTTCGTATCTGGCGATGACCTTTGAATCCACACAGTTGGCAGGCATTATGATTGGTCTCAATACTTTTGTAGCAAATCGTGATGGGATGTGTCACACAACCATCCACCCCCATCGACAGCATATTGTGTCGAGTGATGTGCGTTGCTTCATCGCTGGCGAGGAACAAGGCGACATCCGGCAGACCGTGCGGCGACGCTTAGTGGTCGGGGTTTGTGTTTGATTGCTGCTCGAGTCCGCCGCTGCTGCAGACCGCCAAATGCGGGGCAAATGGGATGTTTGGAGTTCGCCCCATGACGGATCAGACCTATACGCTTAAGCAATTGGCACAGGGGCATCGACCGATCCGGATAGGCTTCTTCCTGGTGCCGGACTTCCCTCTGATGACCTTTGCGGCAGCGCTCGACTCGTTGCGGCAGGGCAATCGTCTAGCCAAGCGAAAGGCCTTTGAGTGGCTCATCCTGTCGGCGGATGGCGGCCATGTGAAGTCCAGCAGCGGACTGGGCTTCGATGCAGATGCGGCAATCAGCAGGGCGCCGCGCTGCGATATCGTCATCCTCTGCGCAGGCATCAATTATGCCGATGCCTATGATGCCAATGTCTTTGCATGGTTGAGGCGCATCCATTCGGAGGGGTGCGTGCTTGGAGCAGTCAGCACTGCCGTCTTCTTCCTGGCAAAGGCGCGATTGTTGGAAGGGCGACGATGTGCCGTTCATTGGGAGGCGCTTGCAAGCTTTCGCAGCGAGTTTCCGAACTGTCTCGCCACCGACGACATTTTCGCGATCGACGGACGTTTTCTGACCTCGTCGGGCGGAACGGTCACATTGGACATGATGCTTTACCTCATCTCGGCCGTGGAGGGTCGGGAGTTGGCAGCGCTCATTTCGGACCAGTTCAACCACGCGCGGATACGGCGCCAGGACGACGTTCAGAGGATGTCGCCCGAAGATCGTTTCGGCATCCGGAACGCCAAGCTCGCCTTTGTGGTTCGTCGGATGGAAGCCAGCCTCGGCGATCCGGTCGAAATTTCCGATCTCGCCAGCAGCGTGGCGCTTTCGCTTCGGCAGCTCGAGCGGCTGTTTCACGCCAATCTCGGCAAGAGTCCTAGCAATTTCTACATAGAGCTTCGCATGACACGCGCGAAAGAACTGCTGATCTACACGGAGTTGGCGATCGGTGAGATCGCCGAAATCTGCGGTTATCAGTCGGCTTCGCATTTCGGCCGCTCATACCGCACGCGGTTTCGCGAGAACCCTGCCGCGACTCGAAAGGCAGAGCAACGACGAGAGGAGCCATTGTCATGAACTATGTCGAGTCGCGCAGAGAAGATGTCGGATCACCGCATGTCGCGGAGGTCCATCCCGTTTTAACTTGAACGAAGACGGATGGGTGACGGACAAAAGTCCGCTGCGACCGAGCCTGGGGCGAGTGTCTTCCCGGCCGGTCCGACCAACAAAAATTCGGAACAGTTAAAGCGCTAACTAGGAGATGACTACCGTGGACAAGTCTCAGCATTCCTATATCCCGACTCTGGTTGAACAGATGTCGAGCGGCTCGATCGGCCGCCGAGAATTTCTGCGAAAAGCGACGCTTCTTGGTGTTTCGGCCGCAGCCGCATATTCTTTGGCCGGCGTTCCGATGCTGGGCGACGCCGCCCGGGCCGACGAGATGCCGAAGGGCGGAAACCTGCGCATCGGCATGCGTTGCATGGAAATCAAGGATCCGCATCTCGCCGACTTTGCCGAAAAGTCGAACGTCATCCGCCAAGTCTGCGAATATCTGACCCTCACCGATCGCAACAACATTACCCATCCTTATCTACTGGAAAAATGGGAAGTCAGCGACGACCTGAAGACGTGGACCCTGCACGTGCGCAAGGACGTCAAGTGGCGCAAGGGCAGGCCGCTGACGGCCGACGATGTGATCTGGAACCTGAAGCGCGTCTGCGATCCAGCCATCGGCTCGTCGATGCTCGGGCTCTTCACCGGCTATCTCATGCAGGAATACGAAACCGGCGAAAAGGACGAGAAGGGCAATCCCAAGAAGTCGAGCAAGCTCTGGGCCGACAACGCCATCGAGAAGGTCGACGATCACACTGTCCGCCTCAACTGCTCCTCGCCGCAAATTGCCGTGCCCGAGCACCTCTATCACTACCCGATGTTCATCATCGATCCGGAAGAAAATGGCGCCTTCGGTGCGGATGCGAACGGCACGGGTCCCTTCGTTATCACCGAATATGTCGTCGGCAAGGGTGCCAAGTACAAAGCCCGCACCGACTATTGGGGCACTGGCCCCTATCTCGACACGTTCGAATATGTCGACCTCGGCGACAACCCAGGTGCAGGTATCGCGGCCATGGCCTCCAAGCAGGTCGATGGCCTGTCGGAAGCCGATGCCGTTCAGATCAATGCGATGAAAAATTTCCCGCATGTCGCCGTTTATCAGGTCGAGACGACCCAGACGGTCGTCGCCCGCATGCATCCCGATATCGACCAGTTCAAGGACAAACGCGTGCGCCAGGCGATGCGTTATGCGATCGACCGCGATAAGGTCATTCAGACGGCACTTCTCGGTGCCGGTATTCCTGCCGAAGATCATCACGTCGCGCCCTCGCATCCCGAATATGCGGCGTTGCCGAAATACCCCCGCGACATCGAGAAAGCGAAGAAGCTTTTGGCCGACGCCGGCTATCCGGATGGTTTCGAATTCGACATGGTCACGCGTCCCGATCCGATCTGGGAACTGAACACGGCGCAGGTCCTTGCCGAGCAGTTCAAGGACATCGGCGTCAAGATCAACATCAAGTCCCTGCCCAGCGCCCAATATTGGGAAGTCTGGACCACCGCGCCGTTCAGCCTGACTGCCTGGGGCCACCGGCCGCTGGCAATCATGACATTGTCGCTTGCCTATCGTTCGAATGCCGCCTGGAACGAGTCCAATTATTCCAACGCGGATTTCGACAAGCTGCTGACCGAAGCCGAGGGCATCCTCGATCCGAAGGAACGCAGCAAGGTCATGGCGAAGATCGAGGCGATCATGCAGGATGACGGGCCGATCGTTCAGCCCTTCTGGCGCGTCTTCTCGACCGTCATGGACAAGAAGGTCAAGGGCTTCGAGCTCCATCCTTCTCAATACATCTTCGCGCATCAATACGCGATCTCGGCGTAACCTCCCGGCTGGCGCCTGGCCGCGTTCGCGCGGTCGGGTGCTGGGCTCGGACATTCGGATTCCTCCGGCTATGGCGAATTTCTTCCTCAAGCGCTTGGCGATGATGGTCGTGACGATGCTCTGTGCTTCGTTTCTCGTCTTCGCCGTCTGCGAGTTCACTCCCGGCAGCGTGGCGCGCAAATCGCTCGGTCCTTTCGCTACCCAGCAGCAGGTGGACCTGCTGTCGCAGAAACTGAAGGCCAATGATCCGCTGCTGGTACGCTACGGCCGCTGGCTCGGTGTGCTCGTCGGCGCAATTCCCGATCCGCTTCAGGATCCGACCACCGGGTTAAACTTCAAGGATCCGCGCGGCGCCCAGTACTTCGGCAACTTCGGCTACTCCACCCTGAACAAGCTGCCCGTCAACGATGTCATCTGGGATCGTCTCGGCAATACCTCGATCCTCGCCGGGCTGGCGTTCTTGCTGATCGTCCCGCTGTCGATCGTTTTCGGCATCCTGTCGGGGTTGAAAGAGGGTGGCGTGCTCGACCGGACGCTATCGGTCATCTGTATCACCTTCACGTCTATTCCGGAGTTCGCGTCAGGCGTCTTCCTGGTGACGCTTTTCGTGATCCTCTGGCCGATCCTGCCAGGCACCAGTCCGCTCAACAGCGATGGCGGCTGGGCTGTGCCGTATCAGTTCGTCCTGCCCGTCGCGGTGCTCGTCATCTATGACTTCGGCTATGTGGCCCGCATGATCCGGGTCTCGATGATCGGCGTCATGGAGCGGCCCTATATCCGCACCGCAATCCTGAAGGGCATGAGCACGCGCCGCATGGTTCTCGGCCACGCGTTGCGGAATGCGATGATCGCGCCGTTCACCGTGCTCCTGCTGCAAATTAACTTCCTGATCAGCGGCGTCGTCGTCACCGAGCTCGTCTTTGCCTATCCGGGCTTCGGCCGCCTGATCCTCGATGCAAGTCTGTTCGGCGATATCGCAACGCTCGAGGCCGCTACATTGATCACCGTCGCCATCGCCGTTGTCACGCAGCTGCTTGGCGACCTTGGCTACATGCTGCTCGATCCGCGCATCCGGGTGAGGTAAATCATGGCTGTTCGAGGCAATATCAGTGGAGTGATCGCCGCACCGCCAAAGCGTGCTGCAAGGCCCAACTGGATGCGCATCTTTCATTCGCGCACGGCCGTCGTCGGGCTGTGCCTTGTTCTCTTCTGGGTACTTGCAGCCCTTCTTGCGCCCGTCCTGCCGCTACCGTCGCCGACGGATTCCGATGTCATGGCGATGAGCAACCCCTATCCTTCCGCTGCCCACTGGCTGGGAACCGATATTCTCGGTCGTGATATGCTGTCGCGGTTGATCTTCGGCGCCCGCACCGTGCTCTCCGTTGCGCCGCTGTCGGTGGCGGTTGCCATGATCGTCGGCGTCACGATGGGGATGATTGCAGGCTATTATGGCGGCTGGGTCGACGTGGTGATCAGCCGCTTCTCGGACATCATCCTGGCCTTTCCGGTTCTCGTTATCTACGTCATCCTGATCGCCAATATCGGACCGTCGGTCCTGAACATCGTCATCGCGACGATGATCGCCTCGGCGCCGGGCATCGGTCGCATAACGCGCGGCCTGGTGCTGGGTCTGAAGCAGCAGGAATATGTCGCGGCAGCAAAGCTGCGTGCGGAAAGCACGCTCTACATCATGATCGTCGAACTGCTGCCGAACTGCCGCAGCCTGCTGATCGTCGATGCCTGTCTGCGCATCGGCTACACGATCATCACCATCGGCATCCTCGGTTTCCTCGGCCTCGGTTTGCCGCCACCGAACCCGGACTGGGGTGGCATGGTCAAGGAAAGTGTCACTGTACTGAACGTCTGGCCACACATGTCGCTTATCCCGTCTGCCGCGCTCGTCAGCCTGGTCCTCGGCTTCAACCTGCTCGCCGACGGCATGCGGGAGGCATGGAAACCATGAACATCATCGCGTCCAGTCTTCAAGGAGCGGCCATGTCCATCACGCCAATGACCGATCGCGAACCCGTTCTCGACATTCGGAACCTGCGCATCGAGTTTCGCGGCAGGAGCGAAACGGTGGTTGCGATCCCCGATCTCTCGTTCAAGGTCATGCCCGGCGAAAGCTACGGCCTCGTCGGTGAATCGGGCTGCGGCAAGAGCACGACGGCCATGGCGATCATGGGTTATCTCGGCGCGACCGGCGTTGTTGCCGGCGGCAGCATCCGCTTCAACGGCAAGCAACTGGTCGATGCCTCCCCCAAGGAACTGCGTTCCATCCGCGGGCGGCAGATTGCGATGGTCTACCAGGATCCGATGAGTGCGCTCAATCCGGTGAAGACGATCGGTGCGCAGCTTGCCGAAGTCCCCCTGCTTCACATGGGCGCCAGCAAGAAAGACGCGATGGCCATGGCGGAAGCGATGCTTGCCGACGTCCGCTTGCCGGACCCTGGTGACATGATGAAGCGATATCCGCATCAGCTCTCCGGTGGGCAGCAACAGCGCGTGGTCATCGCCATGGCATTGCTTGCCAAACCGTCGCTGTTGCTGCTCGATGAACCGACAACCGGCCTCGATGTGACTGTCGAGGCTGCGGTCATCGATCTGATCGCCGAATTGCGCCAACGCTATTCGACCAGCCTGCTGTTCATCTCGCACAATCTCGGTTTGATCGCGGAAAGCTGCGATCGTCTCGGCATCATGTATTCCGGCCAGATGGTAGAAGAGGGAACGACATCAGAAGTATTCCGCCGGCCGAAACATCCGTATACGCGCGGCCTTATCGATTGCATTCCCGACATTACCGGCGATAAGCGCAGCCGCACGCTCGCTGCCATCCCGGGCTCGATCCCGCTGCCGCAGGAACGGCCGCAGGGCTGTCTGTTCGGGCCGCGCTGTTCGAGATTTGTCTCCGGCCTCTGCGACCGTCCGGACCTTGCTCTGGAGCCGGCGGCGGAAGAGCATCTGGTGCGCTGCGTCCGCTGGCCCGAAATTTCGGCAGGAGAAGCGACGGTTGCTCCGGTCGAGATACAGATGATTGCAAGATCGACGGCGATAACATTGTCTGATGTGAACCGTCTCTACCCCGTCGGCCGCCGGAAGACCGTCAAGGCAAACGAAGCGATCAGTTTCGAAGCGGCAACAGCCGAGATCGTGGCGCTGGTCGGCGAGTCGGGCTGCGGAAAATCCACGCTGGCGCGCATCGTGACGGGTCTCGACAAGGCGACGTCGGGCGAAATCCGCATGGCTGGCGAGAACATCGCCGAACTGCAGGCCAGCGAACGTCCACGCGCGCTGTTGCAACAGATCCAGATGATCTTTCAAAATCCGGATAGTACGCTCAATCCCTCGCATTCGGCCGCTTTTTCCATTCGTCGTTCGATCAAGAAATTCGGTATCCGCAAGGGAAAGGCGGAGATCGAACAGCGCGTCCGCGAGCTCCTGGAAATGGTGCGTCTATCTCCAGCCGTCGCGGACAGAAAGCCGAACCAGCTGTCCGGCGGTCAGAAGCAGCGTATCGCCATCGCACGCGCCTTTGCGGCCGAACCTTCGCTCATCGTCGCTGACGAACCTGTCTCGGCACTCGACGTTTCGGTGCAGGCCGCGGTCGTGACGCTTCTTCTCGATATTCAACGGGAAAAGCATGCCACGATGCTGTTCATCAGCCACGACCTGGCGCTGGTTCGTCACGTGGCAGACAAGGTTGTGGTCATGTATCTCGGCAAGATCATGGAGCAGGGGACCGTCGAGGAAGTCTTCGGTGAGGGTGCGCATCCCTATACCGAAGCACTTCTCTCGGCGATCCGCAGCCCGCACCCGGATGAAGCGCCGCGCGAGCGTATTCGCCTGTCCGGCGAAACACCGAGCGCGGTCAACGTACCCGCCGGCTGCCGTTTTGCGACGCGGTGCCATCGCAAGCTCGGCAGCATCTGCGACACCGCTCCGCCCCCACTGCGCAAGATGTCCGATACGCACGAGATTCTCTGCCACATCGATCAGGCAGAGCTGGCCGCCCGGCCTTCCGTCCTTGCTTTCGCCGAAAAGGCATAATGATGCGCGATCCCGATCGGATTGGTGACTTCTGGCGGAAAGCCGCAGGGCTTCGTGCAATCCTGCATGTCATGGCGAGCATCTGCATCGTCGCGACTGGCAATTCTCTTCTGACGACCACGGTTTCTCTGCACCTTAGTGACCCCGCAATCGATCCCCACATCGTCCAGTTGTTGCTGACGGCGTTTCCCGTAGGCTTCCTTGCCGGCTGCCTCTCAGCTCGTGTCATGGTTGTCCGCTTGGGACATGAACGGACTTTCCTGGCCGTCGCATTGCTCGCTGCTTTCGGCGCCTGCGGCTACATGCTGACGCAAGCCGCTCCGGTCTGGTTCTGCCTGCGTCTGATAAACGGTTTTTCCATCGCAACGCTGTTCGTCGTGTCCGAAAGCTGGATCAATCTCTACGCTGACCAGAAGAACCGCGGAGCTTATTTCTCGCTCTATATGCTGATGACGTCGCTGGCGACCCTGTTTGCGCAATTGCTTGTCGAAGCGGCCGGAGCGGACTCTCCCCATCTCTTTCAGATCGTGCTCGGCGTCATCCTTCTTGGACTGATCTACGCCCGCTTTATCGGTGGACCCTGGCCCACCTTGCGCCTGCCGCTGGCAGTAGCGGTCGAGGCCGGCAACGCCCACTCCGGGCATCGCTATGGCATCTGGCGGCTCGTCGCTCTCGCACCGGTGGCTGTCGTCTGCGTCTTTCAAGCGGGCATGACGAATATGAATGTCTATACGATGACGCCGATCTATGCGGAGCGGGTGCACCTCGACGCGGCGGTGGCGGTGACACTGGTAACCGCTTTCAGCCTGGGCGGCATGCTCGCTCAGGCGCCGGTCGGATGGTTGTCGGATCGTATGGACCGGCGCGTTCTACTTCTCGTTCAGGGATTGGCGGGAGCAGGACTGTGCGCAGGAATCGCCTGGCCCGGAAGCTATCCGCAGATGCTTCTCTACGGTCTGTTTTTCGCCTATGGCGCAATTGCGCTGACGATTTATCCGGTCGGTATCGCTTACGCTAACTCACAGCTCGATAGCCGCCATATGGTCTCGGCATCGGGTAGCCTGCTGCTCCTTTATTCGATCGGCAACATCATGACACCTGGGCTCGCCGCCCAGCTGATGGAGCTGTTTGCACCGCAGGCACTCTTCCTTCTGCTCGGGAGCGGCGCGTTCCTGGTTGCTGTCGCTGCCTGCTTCAATCTCTTTCGCCGTCCGATCGGCGCCACCAAATCTTGCCTTGTTTCGGGAGGAAGCGAATGACGCCCGCCAAGCCTTATGACCTCGTGATCCGTCGTGGCCGTGTGGTACTGCCGGATGCGACTAGGCAGATCGATATCGGCGTTCGCGACGGCGCGATTGCGGCGCTCGGGCCGGATCTGCCCGAGGGGAAACATGAAGTCGTGGCTGAGGGGCGTATCGTGCTGCCCGGCGGCGTCGATAGCCATTGCCACATGGATCAGCAGCCCTGGGACGGGAAGGCGACAGCGGACGATTTCAACACCGGCACGCTGTCGGCGATGTGCGGCGGCACGACAACTGTCGTGCCTTTCGCCATGCAGATGCGTGGCCAGTCGCTACGCGACATCGTCGAGGATTATCACGAGCGCGCCCGTTCGAAAGCGCGTATCGACTATGGTTTTCACCTGATCGTCGGCGATCCATCAGCCGAAGTGTTGCGCGGCGAGATCCCTCAGCTGATTGCCGAGGGCTGCACCTCGATCAAGATCTACCTCACCTATGACGGGCTGAAGCTCGACGATTATGAGGTGTTGAATGTGCTCGACCTTGCGCGTGCTCAAGGCGCGATGGTCATGGTTCACGCGGAAAACGATGCCTGCATTCGCTGGTTGACCGAAAAGTTCATCGCCTCGCGCAAGACTGAGCTGCGCTATCACGAAAAGGCGCATTCCGCGATCGGCGACCGTGAAGCGACCTTCCGGGCGATCAGCCTTTCGGAGCTGATCGAGACGCCGATTCTCGTCAGCCATGTCGCTGCGGGCGGCGCCGTCGAAGAAATCCGCCGCGCCAAGGCGCGGGGGCTTCCGATCTACGCCGAAACCTGCCCCCAATATCTTTTCCTTTCGGCCGAAGATATCGACACCCATGATCTCTCAGGCTCCAAATGCGTCTGCACGCCGCCGCCACGCGACAAGTCGAACCAGCCGGCAATCTGGGCCGGTATCCTGGACGGCACGCTGGAGGTTTTTTCTTCGGACCATTCGCCGTGGCACTATGCGGATAAGATAGCGGGCGGGCCGGGGACACCGTTCCACCGTATTCCTAACGGTATTCCCGGTATCGAGACACGGCTCGCCTTGCTCTTTTCTGCTGGCGTGAACGGCGGCCTGATCTCGCTGCAGAAATTCGCTGACCTGACCGCCGGCGCCCCGGCGCGGCTGTTCGGTCTTCATCCGCGCAAGGGCAGGATTGCCGTAGGCGCAGACGCCGATATCGCGATCTGGGATCCGGATCGCAGCATGACGATCACCAATTCGCTCCTGCATCACGCGACTGACTACACGCCTTATGAAGGACAGGTCGTCAAGGGCTGGCCCATCATGACGATCTCGCGGGGCGATATCGTCTGGGACGACGGAAGAATCATGGCCGAGCCCGGGCGCGGCCAGTTCATCGCCCGACAGCGACCATTCCCACCGCAGCAAGGTCTTTCGAAGGTCCTCGCATCATGACCGCATCGATGTCACGTCTTGACGGCAAGGTGGTCTTTCTGACGGGCGCTGCGAGCGGTATCGGCGCGGCAATTGCGCGCCGCTGCATCGATGAAAGCGCTTCGGTGATCTGTGCGGATCAATCGCCGGAGGGCGTCTTGGCGCTCGCGCAATCCCTTGGCCCCCGTGCTTTCGGCATCCAGTGCGATGTGACCGACAATATTTCGGTCGGTCGCGCGGTTGGGACCGGTACCAGACATTTCGGTCGACTCGACGGTCTTGTGCACAATGCCGCGGCACCTTCGATGGACGGCACGGTCATCGATCTTGCTGAAAAGCAATGGCGACTGGAAATTGATGTCATCCTGACGGGTGCCTTTCTAGTCGGCAAGCATGCGCTTCCGGCGATGATCGAAGGCGGCGGCGGATCCGTCGTCTTCATCGCATCGCAGTTCGCGCATGTGGCGACCGCCAAGGCCGTCGCCTATTGCGCGGCAAAGGCCGGGCTCGTGCATCTCGCCAGGGCCATGGCGGTCGATCACGCCGGCGATGGTATCCGCGTCAACAGCCTGTCGCCTGGTGCCGTGGCGACGCCGAGATTGCTGCAGCGGTGGCCGGACCTCGAGGCGGCCAATGCCGGGCTCGGGCCTGCGCATTTGCTCGGCCGTATCGCCAAGCCTGATGAAATCGCTGCCGCCGCCGCCTTCCTCTTGTCGTCGGATGCATCGTTCGTCACCGGAACCGACCTCCTGGCCGACGGCGGCTACGTTACCCGCTGATACCTGCGTTGAAGATCTTTTGGATGGATTTGAAATGACCCTTCTTGTCACCGGGGGAACCGGCTTCGTCATGAGCGTCCTTGCACGGGAATGGCTCGAACGCGATGCCAAGGCGCGTGTCGTCATTCTCGATCGCGCCGGCCTTGATGCGATGGCGGAGCGCTATTTTGCACCGGTCCGCGATCGACTGACCGTGATCACGGCCGACATTTGCGAGCCCGCCCAATGGGAAGCGACACTCGACGACCACGATATCCGCTACGTGGTCCACGGCGCCACCGTCACCCCCATCTCGCGCGGCAGTGCCGCCGAGGCAAAGCGCCAACCCGAAGCCGAAGATCCCGCCAGGATCGTCGATGTCAATTTCATGGGCACCGTGCACATTCTCGAATGGCTGAGAAAGCGTCCGGGCTTTCAACGCCTCGTCTTCGTCAGTTCGGGCTCGGTCTACCGTCATCACGGGCCGGACTGGACGGGCGAACCGCTTCCCGAAGACGGCTATGTTGCACCGCTGACACTCTATGGCATCTCCAAATTTGCAGCGGAGATGGTGGTCAACCGCTACGCTGATCTTTTCGGCCTGTCGGCGGCCTCCGTCCGGCTTGCATCGGTTTATGGGCCGATGGATCGGGTCACCGGCAGCCGTAATTTCCGGCATGTTCCGAACCGCGTCGCCCATATGGCGCTTGCAGGGGAGACCGTGCGACCGAATAGCCTGGAACCTGTTGGCGACTATGTCACTTCCACGGATGTGGCCGGCGCAATCATTGCGCTGCTTCTCGCAGAGCGCCTCCGTTATCGGCACTACAATATCGGCAGTGGCGGGACTTCGACCATCGGCGACATCATCGGCTGGGCAAAGGAGCGCGCGCCTTCCCTTCAGGTCGAAGTGAGCCCTGCGGAAACCGCCAACGTCATCCAGGACATTTCACTGAAGGACGGCATGTGGGGAGCCTACGACATCGCCCGGATCACGCGAGACACGGGCTGGCAGCCACGCAGCGCCAGGCAGTCGTTCCACGACTACATGGATTGGATGGTCGAGAACGAAAATCAGAGCGAGGGAAAGTGATGAGCGCTGGTGCAAAAGATCAATTGCGCGATTTTGTCGGCTATGGCCCGAACCCCCCGGTCATCTCCTGGCCAGGTGGGGTCAAGCTGGCGATCAACCTCGTGCTGAACTACGAGGAGGGCGCGGAGTATTCCTGGCTCGAGGACGGACGAAACGATAATTGGGGCGAGTACAATATTCCCAACAGCCCGCCGCTGCGCGACCTCGGCACCGAGACCCATTTCGAATACGGCAGTCGCGCCGGCATCTGGCGCCTGGCTCGCATGTTCGACCGTTACGATATTCCGGTAACGATCTCGGCCTGCGCCGTTGCGCTGGAGAAGAACCCGGCTGTCGTCGATTGGATGAGTGCCCGCGGCCACGATCTGCTCGGCCACGGGCTGCGCTGGAGCGAATATTCCGGCATGCCGCGCGATGAGGAGGAGCGGCAGCTTCACGAAGCACTGGCCCTTTATGAGAAATTGACCGGCACAAGGCCGATGGGTTGGAATTGCCGATCCTTTCCAAGCGTCAACACCCGTGACCTGATCGTCAGGGAAGGCGGCTTCCTCTATTATTCGGACCCCTGCAACGACGATCTTCCGTATTTCCTCGATCACGAGGGTACGAAGCTTCTCGTCGTGCCCTATTCGAAGACGCTGAACGACAGCCGCTATCTGATCGCGCCCGGCTACAGCAATCCGCGCGATTTTGCCGAGGATTGCCGATCGGCGATCGACTACATGATCGGCGAAGCCGACGAGACAGGCGGGCGTATGCTGACGATCGGCGTGCATGCCCGCTGGATGGGCCAGCCTAATCGCGCCTCGGGGCTGCGTGACGTGATCGAGCACGTCAAGAAGAGCCCAGGTGCAGCCTTCATGCGGCGCGAAGATATCGCCCGTTACTGGATCGATCATCATGGCTGACGGCACGCATGCACTGCCGGACGGCCATTTGCCCGCCGAGGCGAAAACTATGAGCGGCGCCGAATATATTGCCGGGGTCCTGAAGGAGGAAGGCGTCAAGCAGATCATTGGCTTCCCAGCAAGCGAGCTTTTCGATGCCTCAGCGGCGCTCGACATTCCGCCGCTGATTGCGCGGACGCAGCGTGTCGCCGTCAATATCGCAGAGGGCTATGCCCGGGCGACGGCCGGCAGGGAGCTTGCCGTTGTCACTGTGCAATATGGCCCGGGAGCCGAAAGTGCATTTGCCGGCATTGCCCAGGCTTTCAACGACCGCGTACCGATGCTGTTCCTGCCGACCGGCTACCCGCGCGGATCAGAAGCCATCGCCCCGAATTTCGAATCTCGCCGCAACTTTCGGCACATTACCAAATGGTGTGAGGCGGCAATGCAGGTCAATGATCTGCCCAAGCTCATGCATGCGGCGATATCGCGTGTCAGGAATGGGCCGCCGGCGCCGGTCCTGCTCGAATTGCCTGTCGATCTGCTGGCCGAGAGGCTTGATGCTCTGCCGGCGGATCATCGCCGACCGCGCCGCAGCGTACCGCAGGCCGGTGATCGTGAGGTGGTCGATCTGGCCGAAAGCCTGCTGGCCGCCAAAAATCCAGTCATTCTCGCGGGGCAGGGAGTGCTGTCAGCCTCGGCGACGCCGGAACTGATCGAGCTTGCCGAACTCTTGAACATTCCCGTCATGACGACACCGAACGGCAAGAGCGCTTTTCCGGAAGACCATCCGCTTGCTCTCGGAACAGCCGGGCGTGCCCGACCCGCGACCGTCGACCATTTTCTAGCAAAGGCCGACGTGGTGTTCGCGCTCGGCAGCAGCCTGACGCGCTCTTACTACATCCTGCCGGTTCCCGAAGATAAAACCATCCTCCATGTCACGCTCGACGATGCGGATCTCGGCAAGGACTATGCGATTGCCCAGGGTGTGGTCGCAGACGCCGCCTCGGTCCTGAAACAGATGATCGCACTCATCCGTCGCGATCACCTGCCTCTCGGCGAACGTCAGCAGCCGGCGGCGGAGATCGCTGCCGTTCGCGCGGCTTTCATGGAAAAATGGATGCCGCTCCTGACATCGGACAGCACGCCGATCTCACCTTACCGTGTCGTCTGGGAGATCATGCAGGCGATCGATCCGAAGACCTCGATCGTCACACACGACGCCGGCAATCCGCGCGACCAGTTCTGCCCATTTTATGTGGCAAGCACACCCGGCGGCTACATCGGTTGGGGAAAGACCACCCAACTCGGAAGCGGCCTAGGCTTTGCGATGGGGGCCAGGCTTGCTCGCCCCGATGCGACCGTCGTCAATCTGATGGGAGAGTCCGCGTTCGGAATGGTCGGCATCGACTTCGAAACCGCGGTCCGCTGCAATCTGCCTGTCTTGACCATCGTGCTGCGCAACAACGTGCTCGGCGGCTACGCGAAAAGTATGCCGATCGCCACCACGAAGTACGGCGCGAATCGGGTAACAGGCAGTTACGCACCGATCGCGGAAGCTCTCGGTGGTTACGCGGAATGCGTCGCGGACCCGGAAATGCTGCGCCCCGCGTTGCTACGTGCCCTCGACAAGGTCAAGGCCGGGCAGGCGGCCCTTGTCGAGGTCGTCACGCACGAAGAGCCGCGGCTCGCGGGTCTATGGTAGGGGAGGCGGAGGCGACTATGTTCGACACGCTGATCACCGGCGGCATGGTCGTCAACGCAAGCGGTCAACTTCCTGCGGATATCGGCATTCTCGACGGACGCGTCGCGGCCCTCCTTGCGCCTGGCGAGCCCGCCATGGCACGCGGCTTCATCAATGCGAGCGGCAAAAAGGTGCTGCCCGGCCTGGTCGATGCGCATGTTCATCTGCGCGAACCGGGAATGACGCAGAAGGAGGATTTCGAAAGCGGCACACACGCAGCGGCGCTCGGCGGCGTGACGACCATCCTCGATATGCCGACGGACGATCCCTGGACGGCGACAGCCCAGCAATTGTCGGCCAAGATGGCGAGTGCCGCCGGGCGGCTGAATGTCGATGTCGGCTTTCAGGCCGTGGTTTCGAAAAACTGCGACAGGTTGGATGACCTGCTCGCCCTCTCGCCGGTGTCTCTTGAACTGTTCACCGCCGACGTGCCTGTCGACTATCGGTTCGATAGTCTGGACGCAGTCACTGAGATGCTGCGCCGGCTGGTGGGTACCGGCGCGGTGATAGGTGTTTCCCCCGGCGACCAGTCGATCCTCGAGGGAGCCGGCGTGCGGGAGCGCAGTGTTGGCGTTCCGGCATTTCTGGCCAGCAGACCGCCGCTCGCCGAGGCCGGCGGTATCGCACGCGCCGTACTGGCGGCGGCTGAGACCGGAGCGCGCGTGCATGTGCGTCAAATCAATTCGAGGCTCGGCGTCGAGACCTGGCGCCGTCTTCAGAGCATGGCTGATGTCACCGTCGAAACGACACCGCAGAACCTGTTCTTCACATCCGAAGACTACGAGACGGAAGGTGCCCGGCTGAAGGGATCGCCTCCGTTTCGCGGCCGCGACGATGTCGCGGCCTTGCGCCTGGCGGTCTCTGAGGGCCTGATTACAATCATGGCGACGGATCATGCGCCGCACAGCCCGGCCGAAAAGTCGGCAGTCTATGGATCTTTCGCAGATATTCCCGGGGGGATGCCGGGTCTTCAGACATTGCTCTCGGTGATGCTGGACCTTGTGGCGGAGGAGGTATTAGGGCTTCCGGATCTCGTGCGGATCTGCGCCTACAATCCCGCCCATCGCTTCGGACTTGGACGTTCGAAAGGCTCCATTGCCGTCGGCAGAGATGCCGACATTCTAATTGTCGATATGGACGGATCGGTTGTCATCACCAATACCGAGCAGGCCTCCCGTGCCGCCTATTCACCCTATCACGGCAGGCGCACGGCCGGCCGGTTGACCGACGTCTTCCTGCGCGGCGCACGCATCGTCAAAGACGGAACGCTCATTACTCCCAGTCGCGGCCAGGTCGTCCGCGGGGCTACATAAAGGAACGCCGATGCCTTTGCTCGATCAGAAAATTGCCATTGTCACCGGCGCGAGCTCCGGCCTCGGCCGTGCGATCGCGCTTCGCTACGTCGAAGAGGGCGCGACCGTCGTGATCGCCGACGTCTTGGAGGCTCCGATCGAGGGGGGTGAAACGACGCTTTCCTGCATCGTTGCGGCAGGCGGGAGGGGCATGTTCGTAAGGACCGACATCTCCAACTGGGCTGACGTCGATGCGCTGGTCTCACAAGCGGTGAAAGAGTTCGGTCGGCTCGACATCATGGTCAACAATGCCGCGATCTACACCTCGACCAATCTCCTCGAAACCTCGCCCCAACAATGGGACAGGGTGATGGCAGTCAATGTCACGGGCTTCTTTTATTGCTGCAAGCGAGCCGCGCAGCAATTTCTGGCGCAGGAGCCGGCCGGAGAAACGCGTGGCCGCATCATCAACATTTCATCGCAGCACGGCATGGTCGCTTGCCCTGGTGATTTCCCATACGGCGTCAGCAAGGGTGCAGTCGTGCAAATGACCCGGCAAATTGCCGTCGACCATGCTGCGACAGGTATCGTTTGCAATGCGATCGCCCCCGGCAAGATCGTCACCGGCAAACCGGGTGTCGCCAACGATCCCGACGCTCTCGATTATTCGCGCCGTCGCACCCCTTGGCCGCGGCTCGGCGAGCCACACGATGTCGCGAGTGCTGCGCTTTTCCTCGCCAGCGACATGGCGAGCTACATGACCGGCGTTAACCTGATGGTCGATGGCGGCTGGATGGCGGGCTGATGATCACAGCGTATGAAGATCGCCAATAACGGAAAGGAAACGGACCATGGATCTCGGATTGAAAGGCAAGACTGCCCTGGTATTGGGCGCCGGCGGCGGGCTTGGCGGGGCAATTGCTAAAACGCTCGCCGTCGAAGGCGCGCGGATCGCGGTTGCAGATATCAACAGGGAAGCAGCGGAAAAAACGGTTGCCGATATCCGCACGGCTGGCGGCTCAGCGATGGCGCTTCAATGGGACCTTGCCGAGCTCGGTGTGATCGAGCCCAATCTTGCCACCATCGAAAAGCAGCTCGGTTCGGTTGACGTGCTCGTGAACATTACCGGTGGCCCGCCGCCGACGCTGGTGTCCGGTCAGAGCGCAGAAACCTGGCGCAAATATTTCGACAGCATGGTGCTGTCTGTCATCGCCATCAGCGATGCCGTCCTTCCCAAGATGCGCGAAAAAAGTTGGGGCCGCATCATCACCTCGACGTCGTCGGGGGTTGTGGCGCCCATCCCTAACCTCGGACTTTCGAATTCGCTGCGCATGTCGCTTCTCGGCTGGTCGAAAACCTTGGCGGGTGAGGTCGGTCGTGATGGCGTGACCGTCAATATCGTCTTGCCAGGTCGTGTCGCCACGCAGCGTATCGCTTTCCTAGACGATCAGAAGGCGAAGCGCGAAGGGAAGGCCGTCGAGGAAGTTTCAGCGGCAAGCACTGCATCGATCCCCGTCGGGCGCTACGGCGAACCGCAGGAATATGCCGACGTTGTCGCGTTCATGGCAAGCAGCCGCGCCTCCTATCTGACCGGATCGGTGATCCGCGTGGACGGGGGTCTAATCTCGAGCGTGTGATTGCGCCCTGCCTTCAATTTCTATGGAGAGCATGGCCTTTGACTGAAATTTCGACTGCCTTAACTGCGAGAAGAAGCCATCGGTTGGCGAGCGATGTTTGCTATGGCTTTAACTCGCAGCTATGGGCGGAGCCATCGAATTTCCGATGGACAGGCGCGGCATGCTAACAGTGTCAGGTAGGGCAGTCTTTTCCGGGCCGAGGTCTCGACTCGGTCTAAACGACAATCGGCGGAATCTTCGCGATGGTTTCTATGTCCTGTAAAACCGTAATAAGACGCGGCTTGATGGCGACATTCGCGAACGCCGGGCGCAAACTCGTCTCCGACAGATCGGACAACCCGAGTGCCGTACGAGCCCAGCCCAGCACCTCGTCCGCGCGGATTTAGCGCAACTCGCTTCCGCCCTCGAAAAAACTTTCGCCAGCGGCGAGATCGACTTTGCGTCGCGTCTGGCCGAAGCGAAGGATCGAACTGACATTACGCGAGGCCGTGAGCCTAATCGTCAGCGGTTCGCCATCCTCCCAGTCAAGGTCGAGCAGCATGCCGCCGCGGAGGCGCAAGCCACGGATCCTGCCGCCCGGCCATGCCGTCGGCAACGCAGGGAGTAAATGGATTTCCCCCGGGCGGGACTGCACGAGCATCTCCACGATGCCTGCTGCACCGCCGAAATTTCCGTCGATCTGAAAGGGCGGATGAGCGTCGAAGAGGTTTTTATAGCTTCGTTCCGGCGTTAGAAGCAGTTTCAGTACGTTGTGGGCATGGTTGCCATCACGCAGCCGCGCCCAAAGGTTGATGCGCCAGCCGATGCCCCACCCCGTCGCGTCGTCCCCGCGGATCTCCAGTGAACGACGCGCGGCGGCGGCGAGGTCGGGCGTTCTGTCCATGTCGATCTGCCAGCTCGGATAAAGGCCGTAGAGATGCGAGACATGGCGGTGATGCATCTCCGGCGCCTGCATGTCCCAGTCTTCGAGCCATTCCTGCAACTGGCCATTCGCGCCGATCCTGTCGGGCGCTAGGCGCGGCAGCACACGATCGATGTCGGCGACAAGATCGGGCTCTCCACCGATTGATAGTGCGAGAGGGCGCAGGAGACCCAAAAAATCGCGGATGAGCTGGCTATCCATCGCCGGACCGGCGCAAATCGAAGCTCCGTACGGGTGGACGTTTTCGGGTGAAAGCGACGGGTTCGTCACCAGATAGTTGGTGCCGGGAAACGGGACAAGCACGTCGAAGAGGAAGTGTGCCGCCTCCCGGGCGATCGGAAACAGTCGACGTCGCATGGCTTCGGCGTCATCAAGATAGTCGCAAGCGTCCAGCAGCTGCGCCATCAACCAGATACCGCCGGTTGGCCAGAGTCCCCATTTGGCGCCGTCGATCGGTCCCGTTGCGCGCCAGAGATCGGTATTGTGATGCATGACCCAGCCGCGGGCGCGATAGTGTACATGTGCCGTCGCCTTGCCGGTCTCGGCAAGCTCTTCGGCCATTGCGACGAGCGGCTCGAGGCACTCGCGCAGATTGGCCGGCGCCGGCAGCCAATAGTTCATCTGGAGATTGATGTTGGCTGTGTATTTGCTGCCCCAGGGCGGCTCCGTTTCCGCGTTCCAGATGCCCTGCAGATTGGCCGGTTGCGTCCCGGGACGCGACGAGGCGATCATCAGATAGCGGCCGAACTGCACATAAAGCGCCGCCAGCGCCGGATCATCGCCACCAGCGAATCCAGCGATACGTTGGTCGGTTGGAAGCGACGCTGCAGGCGCCGATCCGAGATCGATGGCGAATGCGCCAAATAGCCGCCGATGCTCTTCGATATGGTCGTCGCGCAACGATACGAAGTCGCGCGAAGCGGCTCTTTCGATCCTATCGACGATATCGCGGTCGGGATGTCCCAACACGTCGTCGTAGCGCCTGAAGCTCGTCGCCGCATCGAGAAAGATTAGAACCTCGTCAGCGCCTTCTACCGACAGGCCTCCCCCCGAAGCGTTGACCGTTCCACCGCTGTTGATAAGCCGGATGCCAAAGGCGAACCGGAGAGCGGCGGCAATGCCGGATTCTGCTTTGCCCTTGCCCGAAAAGCTCAGCTGGGATCCCTGGCCGATGCGCATCTCTCCCTGCTGTGGACTGTCGATGGAGATCCGGCAGCTGATCGCGCGTTTCCTGTCAGCCGAGAGGCGTAGGACCAGCACACCATCGACCGGCGACACGAAGGCTTCGCGCAGGTAGGCGATGCCGTCGGCAGTGTAGGACGAGGTAGCGATGGCGGTATCGAGATCGAGCGCACGCCGATACCCCGAGACGCTCTCGCGGTGATCGAATTCGAGGTGGAGATCGCCGATCGGCTGGTAGGACATCTGCTTGATCGGCCGTGCCATCAGATGTTTCTCGGCCAGCGTCTCGGCGTCCGCATAGCGGCCGTCGAAAATCAGCTGCCGCACGGTTTCCAGATGATCAATAGCGTCTGGATTGACGGGCTGATAGGGACCGCCGGCCCAGAAGGTGGATTCGTTGATCTGCAGGTGTTCGCGCAGGGGATCGCCGAAGACCATGGCGCCGAGCCGGCCGTTGCCGAGCGGCAGCGCGTCGGTCCACAGCTGTGCGGGCGTATCGTACCAGAGAAGATGAGCGGTCATGCTACGCCGCCGGAAGAGTGTTTTCCGGGCGCGAACCGCGGATGCGCTCGCCGTCCCCACCGAAGAGCAAGGCCCTTCGTGCGGGGAAGCCGGCAGTGACGATTTCGCCGGGGCGGCGGATGGTCTCGGAGCGGTCCTCGATGATCACGGCCTGCCCGGAATTCAGCGTGCCATAGATGAAACGGGTGCCGCCGAGATTTTCTACGACGTCGACCTTGAGCTCGATCGCACCGCCGGTCTCGTCGCGTCCAGTAAAGTGCTCGGGCCGAATGCCTGCCTTGATCGGAATGTCGCCTGCGCCGTGCAAGAGAGCGGTCCTGAAGACAGCGCCGCAATCGAGCCTAACCACGCCGTTGGGCTCGAGCGTGCCATCCAGGAAATTCATGCGCGGCGAGCCGATGAAACCGGCGACGAAGAGGTTGTCGGGGTCGGCATAAAGCGTATCGGGCGTCCCTGTCTGCTCGATCTTGCCGGCGCGCATGACGACGATCTTGTCGGCGAGTGTCATCGCCTCGGTCTGGTCATGGGTGACGTAGATCATCGTGGCGCCGATGCGCCGATGCAGCTTGGCGATCTCGACACGCATGGAGACGCGGAGCTCGGCATCCAGGTTCGACAGCGGTTCGTCGAACAGAAAGACAGCCGGATTGCGCACGATCGCCCGGCCGATCGCGACCCGCTGGCGCTGGCCGCCCGAGAGCTGAGCAGGCTTGCGCTTGAGCAGCGGTTCGATTTGCAAGGTTTCGGCCGCAGCGGCGACGCTCCTGTCGATATCGGCCTTGCTCATGCCGGCCATGCGCAGCGAGAAGCCGATATTCTGCTCGACCGTCATATGCGGATAGAGGGCATAGTTCTGGAAGACCATGGCGACGCCGCGCTCGATCGGATCGGCCTCGTTCATGCGCCGCCCATCAATCTTGAGATCGCCAGCGGTGATCTTTTCAAGGCCGGCGATCATCCGCAGCAGCGTCGATTTCCCGCAGCCGGAAGGTCCGACAAAGACAGTGAAGGAGCCGTCATCAACGCTTAGATTGAGCCCTTCGATCGCTTCGAAACTGCCATAGGACTTGTCGATATCGTGTAATTCTACGCTGGCCAAAGCTTCCTCCCTTTAACCGCTTGGCAGGCAGAACGCGTCAGGTGATCCGTCGCGTCGAGCCCCGCAAAATGATGTCGCATTCAAGAACGATGCTGCGGGTCGCTCCTCCTGATGGTTCCGTCAGGCGTTCCACGAGAATGTCGGTGATGGTCTCGGCAATGCTGGCGACTGGCTGGGCGACGGCCGTAATGCCGGCCTCATAGAGGCGGAAGATCGCCACATCGTCGAAGCTCGCAAGCGAAATGTCCTCGGGCACGTGCCGGCCATTCTCCTTCAGCCAGCTTAACGCCCCAACCGCCATGCCGTAGTTGGCGGAGAAAATCGCAGTCGGCGGGTTCTCCAGCGACATCAGCCGCTTGGTCGCCTCATAGCCGCCGTCCATCCGCCAGTTGCCGCGCGCTGCAAGCGTCGGATCGATCGTAACTTCCCTGTCGCGCAGCGCCTGTTCATAACCCGCCAAACGCTCGATGCCCGATGAGTTACGCGGATCACCGGTCAGGATGCCGATGCGGCTATGGCCGAGGTCGATTAAATGGCTGACGATGCGGTGGCTTGCGCGGTGGTTCTCGACCATGACGCGGTCGGCGGCCAGCCCGCGGACGTCGTTATTGTAAAAGATGATCGGAATGTCATGATGGATCAGGTCGTCGACGCGATCATAGACCTCAGCCGTGCCGTCCATGACCAGTGCATCGACGCGTTGCGCGGCAAAGAAATCGAGAGCCTCGGCGACCACGCGCGGATCGCCGCCGTGACAGTAGGTCAAGAGCGCTCGTCCGGTCTGACGCACGGAATTGGCCAGATGTTCCAACATCCGAGCATGGAATTCGTCGAAGGTCGGCACCAGGAAGCCGATCATATGGGTAAGGTCGGTACGGATCGAGGCCGCTGCGGCATTGCGCCGGTAGCCCAGATCCTGGATTGCGCGCTCGATCTGTTCGCGGTTCGACCGGCGGATCGTCTGGCCGTTAAGATAACGGGACACGGTGCCGACAGCGACGTCCGCCACCCTGGCAACGTCGATAATCGTGGCTCCGCGTCTCTTTCCGGCCGTCTGGTCCGTCTGTCGCATGTCGAGCGGGCTCCTGCACTCATTGAGGGGAAATAGCGCCAGGGGAAGCGCTTTTCCGTCATATAGCCCAGCGCTCTGCCGCCCACCAGCGTTGCGGGCGGCAAGAGCAATGTCCGACGGTTCCCCCACCTCGACCCGCATCAGACGCCTTCGAACACCACGGCGCTGTGGATATGCAGGCGCGGCACCGTGATTCTGATGGCGCCGTCTGCGCCGGCTTCCCAGGCCAGATCCTCTCCGGTCATGGCATCGAAAACGCGACTCGGTTTTGCCGGCAACCGCACGCTGGCGTTTACCGGGCCGATCGCCGGGATGTCCTCGATCATTTCCATCACCCGTGTCGAGCCGTCATCGCCACGAACGTCCTTGCCGCGGATCTGCGGCGGTCCGTAGAGAAGATGCAGGATGTGGCGATTGTGCCCAATCTGCCGGGTCAGCGTTGCCCGGCCGGATGAGGGAAGATCGGTAACCATCGCCGGATCGGGAACGAGACGGTCGAGAAGCCCGCGAACAACATATTTATAGAGCGGCTGGCCGATGGCCCGGTAAAGCCGAAAGATAGGGTAGGCAATATAGGCGGCGCCCCCATGCTCGGTCACGGCAGCGCCAAGCATATCAGCGGCTGTATCGTCCGGAGCATGCTGGTGCGAGCAGAAGTGTTTGTAAGACCGGTTGAAGTAGGAGGGGTAGATAGCGGCCAGCACCGCTGCGCCGACCGCGCGGACGGTTTCGGCTTCATCGTAGAAAACGAAGGCGGTTTCCGGCATGGACGGATCAAGGTCCTTGCCTGCCTTCACATAGCTCGGTCTGGACGCGACCGGTGTCGGCTGCCGCTCGATGCCGAAATCGATAGCAAATGCACCATCTTCGCCGATGCCCGAATGCCAGGAGGCGATGATCTTGCCGCCACCGCCGAGGTAGGCTTTCAGCCGCGCCGCAAGGACAGCATCGACCGGGATTTCATCCGGCAGGATCAGCAGTCGGTACGCCTCGAAACGAGCGGAACTGTCGAGCACATCGAAGGGCCGCTTCAGCTCCTGCAGCATCTGTGCGGCGCCATCATCGCTCGGGTGATTGCGCGCACCCTTAGGGTTCATATGCTCGGCCGACAATATGGCGATCTCGGAGATCTGCTTGGCGCCATCCAGAAACGGCTCCAGCTTTTCGACGCGGCGATAGGCCGGCGCGATCGAGGCATAGGTATCAGGATTGATGGCGCCGTTCGGATGCAGCTGGTCGCCGACCAGGCACTTCGATCCGAGCGCGATCATTTGAGCACATTCATATTCCAGCGCGTCGGGGTGCTTGAATCCGCCGAACTCGCCCCACGACGTGTGGAACTTGCCTGTGTGAGCCACAAAGTCCATGCCGAGCGTTGCCGCGTAGCGCGCGCTGGACGGAAAGTGATCATAACCCCAACCGCCCGTCGGCAGGCTTTCGAGCTCGAGATGAGAATAGGTGGAAAAGCGCTTCGGGCCCTGCTTGTGGATATGCCCGCAATTGTAGAAGACGCGGAGATTGGGGAACTCCTCAAACAGCGCCTCGCTCGTTTCGCGGCGGAACTGTTCGTTGACGGCCTCGTCGTTTTTCAGCCGGTCCGCCGGGTTTTCCGGATCGAGACCCTCGCACTGCATGCGCTCGATGCAAGCCGGGCAGACGCAATCCGGCGTGAGGATGATATCGAAGAACAGACCCTGCGTGGGGTAGCCTTGCGCGACTTCGCGCGCCTGATCGAGAATGTATTTCCGAAGGCCGGCATGGTTGAGGCAGAGCGTATGCCACGCGGGGCTCAGCTGCTTGCCGGCCGAAGGGTCGTCCGGACGGTCGTGATGGTATTGGTTCGACGCGGTCATGGCGCGCCATTCGGGATGTTCGCGCGCCGACAGCTCGTCCCACTGTACCGATATATAGATCGGGCTTTCGATATCGGTCGCCGACAGGGCCTTCACCATGTCGCCGAGAAGGTCCGGGCGGGACAGCTGCGGATGGGGCTTGCCGACCTTGGTCGGATAGTAGGACCAGCCGTGATGGCACTTGGCGAAGATCGTGATCGAGTCGACATGCGCCGCCTTCAGTGTTGAAACGAAGATATCCGGATCGAAGTCGGCGCCGATGCCGGGAATATGTTCCGACGTGTGGAAGTCGAGATGGATCTGGCGGTAGCGCAACGGCTTGTTTGTGGTGTTCGGCATGGTCCTATTCCTTTGCGCCGGTGCGGGTTTGAGAGCCGGCGGCGAACTGACGTTGGAAGACAAGAAAGACGAGGAGGGGAACGATTGTCGTGATGATCGCCGCCACCGAGCGCAGGTCCCAATTGATCTCGTAGCTGCCGGAGATGCGGGCGAGCAGCACGGGCAGGGGTACATCGTTGCGCAGGAAAAGCATCGGCAGCAGCAGGGCGTTCCAGGTCCAGAGGAACTGCAGGATGCCGACGGCGAAGATCGGCGATAGGCTGTTCGGCAGTACCACATGCCGGAAAGTCGCAATCGGTCCGCAGCCGTCGATCTTGGCTGCTTCCACGAGTTCGCGCGGGAAATCCTCGAAGAAATTTTTGACGAGGAAGATCGACCAAGCGAAGGACATCCCGACATAGGGGATGAGGACGGAAAGTATGTTGTCGATCAGCCCGAGATCGCGCCACAGCGTGAAGAGCGGAATGATGACAACCTGCTGCGGCAGCACGAATGCGTTGATGATGATGATCAGCAAGATGCGGCGGAATGGGAAATTGAGGAAATGGAAGGCGTAGGCCGCTGCCGGCGTCAAAAGCATCGTCAGCGCCGTCGCAATCCCCGCCGTTTTCATGGTCACCCACATGGATTGGGAGAGCGGATATTTGTCCCAGACTCGCTGCCACGCATCGAAGGTCAGATCGAAGCGCTCGAAGTGCCACCAGCCAAGCGAAACGCCCTCGGGAGGACGCAGGGAAGTGACAACGATGCCGACGATCGGGATGACCCAGATGCAGGCGATGATGCCGACGAAGATGACAATCCAGCGGGGAGCCTTGCCGATCACTTCGCACCTGCCGTTCGCTGGATGATGGCGGGGATCGAGACGATGAGCACGGCCAGCAGCAGGATGACGGTCGCTGCGGCGCCATAGCCCAGTTTGAACTGGGTCATGGATTCCCGGTACATGAAATAGCCGACCGTCTCGGTTGAGCGCACCGGCCCGCCGCCCGTCAGGATGTAGATGATGTCGAAGGCGCGCAGCGCACCCAGAAGATTGATGAAGACCGCGACACGTACTCCGGGCATCGACAGCGGCATCATGATATGGCGCATGGTCGAGAGCGGCTTGGCGCCGTCCATATAGGCTGCCTCCAGCACGGATTTCGGGATTGCCTGGATGGCGGCGAAGATCAGCATTAGGGGCAAGCCTACGCCGCTCCACGATGCGGCTATGATGAGTGCCCACAGCGCCGTATTGGCATCACCGAGCCAAGCATGCGAGAAGCCGGAAAACCCGAAAAGCTGGATCAGCGAATTGAGCAGGCCGCCGGCATCGGCCCTGTAGATGCCGATCCACATGTAGCCCGAAACTGCCTCCGAAATACCGAAGGCTGCAAAGATCATCACGCGGAACGGCAGCGTCTGTCGTGGCGCGAACGCGCACGTCATTGCCAGAGTCCAGCCGATCGAGACCGAAATCACGGTCGTCCCGATCGTGAAGATCAGGGTCGTCAGCAGCGTGCTGCGAAAGGCGGCGTCCGAAAACAGCCGCACATAATTGCCAAAGCCGATGAAAGAAGGTTTCCGCAGGCCCTGTATGTCCCAGAAGCTCAAGCGGATAGTCTCCACCAGCGGATAGACCACGGCGACGGCAAATAGCACGATGACAGGTGCGATCAAGATCAATGCGGCGGGCGTGTCCCCGAGCAGACGCCGGCGGCCTTCAATGCTAACCGCCAGCGGAGAAACCTGCATCACGCCCGCCGCTTCCCGCACAGGGGAAGCGGAGGTGCCAGCCATCAGTAGGAACCCTGGGCCTTGGTTTCGATTGCCGCAAGGACGCTATCGATATTTGCATCCGAGGGATCCTGCAGAAATTTCTGCAGTTGCACGCGATATTCATCGACGAGATCGCCGGGCAGGAGATCTCCGAGCACGAATTGCAGCTTCGAGCTTGCGACCGCCGATGTCGCCACCTTCTGCGTCTCGCCATAGAGCGACGTGTCGGTATTACTGCTGGGTGATGCATAGCCGTTCTTGGCAAGAATGTTGGCGGCCTCGGCGCTTGTCCAGAAATCGAGGAAGGCGTCTGCTGCCTTCGGATTGGGGCCGTTTGCCGTGACGAGCAGTTCCTTGGTATCGACGCTCGACGTGTCGTCATGACCCATGCCGAGGGCGGGGAACTGGAACAGACCGTAATCCTTACCCTCGGTGAGTTTGTAGTCGTTCTTGGCGCGATTATTCATCCACATGCCGATCAGCAGGTAGTTTTTGGCATTCGCCTGGAAGATCTGATCGGCTTCCCCGTCCCAGTCGTTGGCGAGCATGCTGTTCGGAGCGCCGCAGCAGCCCGCGGTCAACATTTCGGCATACTTCGTAAGCGCATTCTTCACGGCCGGATCGGTCCACGAAATTTCGTGCGCGCCCAGCTTCGAAGCCGTCTCGACGCCTGCCGTTCTCAGTAGCAGCGTTTCGAACCATTCGGCATGCGCCCAGTATTTGCCGGGAATGGCGACGGGAGCCACGAACCCAGCCTTTGTTAGCTTCGCAAAGCTGGCGACGAACTCGTCCCAGCTCCTCGGCGGCTCGGTGATGCCCGCCTTGGCAAGGTGCTCCTTCTTGTACCAGATGCCGGAGCGGTTGCCGAAGGTGTAGGTCAGGCCATAGGTCTTGCCAGCTATGGCGCCGAGATCCTTCCAGGATTGGCTGATGAGCTTGTCCCAGCCGAAGGACTTCCATTGTTCGTCGATCGGACGCAGCATGCCGGCATCGAGCAGTTCCTTCCGGAAGGCCGGCCAGGTGTTGTAGAGAACATCGACCACTTCGCCGCCAATGAGTGCCGTGCGGATGCCACCGCGCATGTCTCCCTGGCCGGTAATGGCAACTTCCCTGATCGTCACTTTCGGATATTTCGCCGTAAAGGCATTCTGGATCTGATGCATCATGTCGAGCTCGGAACCACCGAGCCAATTCAGCACTACAAGCTCGCCGCTCACGCTATCCTGCGCGTTGGCACTGCCCGCAAATGCCATCAATGCGGCACTTCCCGCACCCGCAAGCAGGGTGCGGCGTCGTATCTCATGCGTGAATCTACTGCTGTTGGTCATGTCACATCCTCCCAAACGTTGACTTTGCCCTAGGCACTCAATTTAATTGAAACGTTATCATCTATCTTGAAACTGGCAAGGGTTTTGTCTGATAATGCTCACGAGCCGAACCGTTGCATTGCGGTGGGAGCGCTGCACAACATAGGAGCTTGAAATGACTCGGCTTAAGGACAGCGTAGCGGTCGTCACCGGCGGCGGTAGAGGAATCGGTCGGGAGATCGCCCTCCGGCAGGCGCGAGAAGGCGCCAAGGTCGCGGTGCTTGCGCGAACCGCCACTGAGATCGAGGAAACCGCCTCGCTGATTGAAGAGGAGGGCGGGCAAGCCATTGCTGTGACGACCGACGTTACCCAATATAGCGCCGTCGAAAACGCTTTTGCCCGGATCGCATCTGAGTTGGGTCCGGTTGATATGTTAGTCAACAATCACGGTTCTTTTCAGGCTTTCGGACCGATATGGGAGTGTGATCCTGTCGCCTGGTGGCGGGATGTAGAAATCAACTTGCAAGGGACGTTTCACGCCTGCCGCGCGGCCTGTCCGGCAATGTTGGCACGTGGCAGCGGCCGGATCATCAACCTTGTTGGTGGAGGGACGGGCAATAGTTTCCCACACGGTTCCGGATACGCGTCGAGTAAAGCAGCGATCATGCGGCTGACCGAGTGTCTCAATGATACGACGATCGCTCATGGCATACGCGCCTTTGCCGTCGACCCGGGGCTCGTACGCACCGACATGACGGAAAAGCAGTTGTTTTCGGAGGCAGGCAAAACTTATCTGCCCGCCATCCAGCAGCTCTTCGACGACGGCATCGATATCCACCCTTCTCGAGCTGCACTTCTTATCGCGGACATCGCCGCTGGCCGGTTCGATGTGCTTGCTGGTCGCCTCTTGCGCGGCGTCGACGATCGAGATGTACTCGAAAAGGAAATGGACGCTTTGGCAGAAGCCGATGGAAGGGCATTGCGCTTCAGCGCGATAGAGTAACAGAAACTCTGAGGGCGATGAAACGGCGCTCCGAGCAGTCGCAGCGCTACCTCCGCCGGCAGCCCGGAGCGCGCGCGATCTGTGCGTTGGGCGGCCGCCGAGACAGCGAGAGGATAGCAGCCGGCGCCCATCAAGGCAAAGCCCACCAGCGCGACATAGGGATGCGGCGCCGCCGACACGGCGCAGATGCCGATCGCCGAAAGAACAAGCAACATCGTGGCGACGGCTCGCGCGCCAAACCGATCGACCAGCGGATCGACGAATAGGCGCGCCAGCGCCATGCAGAAGGTAAAGAGCGTCAGTCCCAGTCCGCCGATGAAGGGCTCGACCGAAAACACATCGCGCATATAGATCGCCGACCAGTCGATCCCGGCGCCTTCGACGAGAAAGGCCGCGATGCCGATCACGCAGAGCGGCATTAGGCCCCAGGTGGGAAGCGCTACCAGCGGCGCCTTGCCTTCATGCAACGCGATCCGCGCCGGTGCATTCCGCATGCCGGAAATCGCCCAGATGCCGATGACAAGAACCGTGACAAAGGTCGCGGCGAGATGGAGTTCCATCGAAATGCCCGCTTGGCGGAGGACCGAGGAGACAAGCGCTGTGACGAGGCAAACCGGACGGCGGCTCGGCCACCGTCCCAGTCCACGAACTACCGCCCGCCCTCGATCTTGCGATGGCGCTGGTTGATGCCGCCCTTGCCGTAGGGATAGTCGAACGGCTGAGGGGCACTCGCATCGTTGAGCCTCGCCATCTCGTCGTCGGAGAGCTTGAGTTTCATGGCGCCGAGATTGTCGGCGAGCTGTTCCGGCGTGCGGGCGCCGAGGATGACGGAGGTGATCGCCGGCTGCGCCGCAGTCCAGGCGAGCGCCACCTGCGCCATGCTGACGCCATGCGCCTTGGCGATCTCCTCGACGACAGCGATAATCGCCCAGGTTCGTTCCAGCGCATTACGCGGCGCATAGGATTCGCCGCCGCGATTGGGGTTTTCACCGAGGCGGGTGGCGCCCGTCGGCATCTCGTCGCGCTTGTACTTGCCGGTCAGCCAGCCGCCGCCGAGCGGCGACCACGGCAGCAGGCCCATGCCGGCATCCTGGCAGGCCGCGACGATCTCGAGCTCAATGTCGCGCACCAGCAGGTTATATTGCGGCTGCAGCGTCACCGGGCGGGTGTAACCGCGCGCCTTGGCAATCTCCGAGGCCTTGGCGATGTGCCAGCCGACATAGTTGGAGAAGCCGTAATAGCCGATCTTGCCGGAGGAAACCGCATCGTCGAGGAAACGCAGCGTTTCCTCGATCGGCGTCAGCGCGTCCCAGGCATGCATCTGGTAGAGGTCGATCTGCTCGAGGCCGAGACGGCGGAGCGAATCGTCGAGGGCCTGGCTAAGATGCCGGCGCGACAGGCCGATATCGTTGGGGCCGTTGCCCATCGGGAACCGCCCCTTGGTGGCGACGATCGCCTGGCGGGCTTCGGTCGGGCGCGCCTTCAGCCAGCGTCCGATGATCTCTTCCGATTTGCCGGCGCTGTAGACATCGGCGGTATCGATGAAATTGCCGCCCCAGGCGAAATAATCGTCGAGCAGCTTGTGCGAGGCGGCCTCATCGGCCTCCGCGCCAAAGGTCATGGTGCCGAGGCAATAGGCGGTGACGACGGTCCCGCTGGGACCGAGCTTGCGATAATCCATGTTTATCTCCTCTTTGAACACAACCGTGGCATCAACGGCGGCTGTCATTTCGATATCGACGGCGGTGAAGGAAAGAGCAGCGAACTACCTTCACACATCCCAAACGGGGCACCAATCGCCGTTTACCAGCCGCATGCCCTTCTCGAGGCCTTCAATCCGTTTGATCTCGGCCGGCGTCAGCGTGATCTTGCGGGCCTCCAAATTCTGCATGATGCGGCCCCTCTTGCTGGAAGACGGGATGACCACATGCCCCTTGGCGATGAGGAAGGCGAGCGCGATCTGGTCGCTGGCGGCACCGCGGACCTGGCCGATCTCTTCGAGAACCGGGTCGCCGACGACGGCGCCGCGCGCGAGCGGTGAATAGGCCGTGACCGCGATACCGAGTTTTTCGCAATAATCGATGATCGGCCGGTTCTGCATATAGACATGGCACTCCACCTGGTTGGTGGTGATCATGCGGCTGCCGAGCAGGCGGATGCTTTCGTCGATCAGAGCTTTCGTAAAGTTCGAAACGCCGATCTGCCTGGCAAGGCCGGCATCGAAAACCTCGGCGAACTGGCCGAGATAATCGGCAAGCGGATATTTATTATGCGGCGACGGCCAGTGCAGCAGCAACAGGTCGACCTGGTCGACGCGGAGCTTTTCCAGGCTCTCCCTGACCGACGGCATGACGGCTCCGGGGCCGTAGTTGGCGGGCTTCACCTTCGTGGTGATGAAGATTTCGTTGCGCGCCACGCCGGCGTCTTTGATGCCGCGGGCGACATCCTGCTCGTTGCCGTAGCCCTGGGCGGTGTCGATGTGGCGGCATCCGGCTTCGAGCGCCCAGATAACGCCCTGATGGGCTTCATCGGCCGAACGATTCCATGTGCCGTACCCCATCTGCGGGATGCCGGCGACCATTGCTTCTTTCGTCATGTTCTCTTCCTACGCAGCAATTCAAAATCTTGCTGCGCGTCCGAAAAGCCGCGCGGTGATGACGTCAGAAACCGGCGACGTGCAGCGGTTTGTAGGGGGCTTCGAGCGCCTTGACGTCATCACTGGTGAGTTCAAAGTCGACCGCAGCGATCGCATCTTCGAGATGGCTCATCTTGCTGACGCCGACGATCGGCGAGGTCACGACCGGCTTCTGCAGCACCCAGGCCATCGCGACCTGCGCCATGGACGTCTTGCGCGCCTTGGCGACGGCTTCGACGGCCTCGACGACGTCCCGATCGCCGGTCTTCTCATACAGGCTCTTGTTGTAACGGTCGGTGGTGGCGCGCTTGGTCTCGGTGCCCCAGGGACGGGTCAGCTTACCGCCGGCAAGCGGGCTCCACGGCAGGACGGCGATACCCTGATCGCCGCAGAGCGGCAGCATTTCGCGTTCCTCCTCGCGATAGGTGAGGCTGACCTGGTTCTGCATCGAGACGAACTTCGTCCAGCCGTTGACCTCGGCTGCATGCTGGAGCTTGGAAAACTGCCAGGCCCACATCGAGGATGCGCCGATATAGCGGGCCTTGCCGGCGCGCACGACGTCGTTCAGCGCCTGCATGGTTTCTTCGACCGGCGTGAACGGGTCGAAGCGGTGGATCTGGTAGAGATCGACATAGTCGGTGCCGAGGCGGCGCAGGCTGTTGTCGATCTCGGTAAGGATCGCGGCGCGGGAAAGACCCTGGCCGTTAGGGCCGGGACGCATGCGGCCGAACACCTTGGTTGCCAGCACGATCTCCTGGCGGGGCGCCAGTTCCTTAAGCAGGACGCCGGTGATCTCTTCGCTGGTGCCCTGCGCGTAGACATTGGCCGTATCGAAGAAATTGATGCCGGCATCCCATGCGCGCTTGTAGAGTGGCCGCGCCTCTTCGAGCCCTAGAACCCACGGGCGTTCGTCCGTCTGCTTACCGAAGGACATGCAGCCGAAGCAGATGCGGCTGACTTCAAGCCCTGTCTTGCCAAGTCTTGTGGTCTTCATGGTCTTTCCTCGGAGTTGTTGGTTGGCCGTGGCGGAAATGCGCCTCGCGGCATCATGCGCCGGTAACGTATTTCCGCCAGTTGTGTTCTTCCTTGAAACCGAGAACTTCCCGGATCTTCCGGTTCGAGAGCGGTGCTTCGAATTTGCCGAGCTCCCGGAGGATCGGCGTGTTCGGCGCCCATTTGCCGAGGAAATCCCGCGTTGGCTCGCTTGCCGTGATCGTGTCGTTGACGGCATTGAAGACCTGGAAACCGAGGCCATCGGCCTGCAGGCAAAGATCGACGATCTGCCCGAGATCGCGGGCATCGATGTAGCTCCAGGCGTTGCGCTTGCGCGATGGCGGATCGGCAAGGAAGCCTGGAAAACGCTCATATTCATGCGGTTCGATGACGTTGGCGATCCGCAAGGCGTAGATGTCGATGCCGCTGCGCATTGCAAAGGCGCGGGCCGTCTTCTCGTTGACGACCTTGGAGAGCCCATAGCTGTCCATCGGGTCGATGTCATAGTCTTCTTCGAGCGGAAACGAATGGAAATCTTTGTCGCCCTCGGCAAAACAGACGCCGTAGGTCGTTTCGCTGGACGCGATGATCACCTTGGGAATCCCGAGTTTCACCGCCGCTTCGATGACGTTATAGGTCGAGATCGCATTGACCGAAAAAGTCTGGTTGTCGGGCTTGAGCAGCAGGCTCGGTATAGCCGCAAAATGCACGACGGCATCGACCTTGGCCGGTCCGCCCGGCGTTTGCAGACCCTCACCGCTGAAATGCATCGACAGGGCGTTGAAGGTCTGGCCGCCGTCGGTGAGATCGGTGATCAACGTCTGCACGCTGGGGCAGTCCAAGGGAACGAGGTCGAGGTTGCGGACCTTGTGTCCCTTCCCCACCAGATATGGAACCGCATGGCGGCCGGCCTTGCCGCTGCCGCCGGTAAAGATGATCCGCTTGCTCATGTGATCTGTCCGCTTCCTGATGAAGGTTCGATAGAAGCGGTACAACGCGGGAGAGCGATGAATCAATAGAGTGGAAATCACTGAACCGATGAACAAGGCTCATTAATGGGAAACAGCCGCTACACTCCGTTCAAGCCGCGAACGATCTTGATCAGCGCGTCGACGCCGAAGGGGAGCTGCCGCCGGCTGGAATAATACATCGAAAACGGCGGGCCTATCGATGCCCATTTGGGAAGGACGACTTCCAGGCGCCCCGCGGAAACGTAGGGGCTTGCCAGCCTTTCCAGGCAATAGGACACCCCGGCACCTTCCAGCGCAGCATTGATGGCAAGATCGGTCTCGCCTGATATCAGCGCTCCGGGAACGTCGATCTCGCGCCGGTCGTCGCCGCGTTCGAATTCCCACTTGTAGATCTGGCCGCGTCCCGTCCGTATCCGGATGCAGCGGTGGGAATTGAGGTCCTCCGGCATGATAGGGCGACCATGACTTCTGAGATAATCAGGAGCAGCGACCGCGACCCATTTTAAAGGAGGAGTGAGAGGAACTGCGATCATGTCTTCCGGGATGGTGCCGCTGTACCGGATACCGGCATCGAAGCCGTCCGCGGTGACATCGACGAACTGGTCATCCACGGCGACCTCAAGTTCGACATTCGGGAAGCGTTGCTGGAAGACCGGAATGGCTGGCCGCAAAAGCAGAACGGCGGCATCTTTCAGAACATTGATGCGAATGCTGCCGGCGCCAGCTTGATAGTGCCCGTTCAAGTCCTCCAGTCCGGAATTGATAAGCTCGAGCCCGGCAGAAATCTTCTCAGCGAGTGCTGTTCCGGCGGCGGTTGGCGCAACGCTGCGGCTGGTTCGATTAAGGAGGCGAACGCCCAGCCTTTGCTCAAGCGCCTTCATGCTGTGGCTCAGGGCGGAAGCCGTTACTTCCAGGTGATCCGCCGCTTTCCGAAAACTACGGTACTGGACTATCGCGAGAAAGATCGACAGCTCGTGAATTTCATTGCGCTTGAACTGCATGTTGATCTCAGGAGGCTAGTTTGACGATACTTCGCAACCGGTCTTGAAGGCTCTAGCTCGTTCGGTACAACTCAGCACTCGGATGCTGGCTTACCGGTTCGGATTATGCGGCGGTAGTGTCGTGACAACGCGACGGCAACGGCCATGCTAGCTCGTCTATTCGCGCTAAGTCGAATTAACACATGCCCCATCCCGCCGATTTGAATTAAAAGGTCTGCCCTCATCTCTCTGTCGGTGACAACCTTTATTGTGGTCCATTTGTCTATCTTGGTATCCGCGGGTATAGGCAGGCTTTCTCGCAGCAAAAGGGTAAGCTCAGGTGCCCTATCCGATTTATGGATGCAAATCCTCATCGCATGGCGCCTAACTGCCCAGATTATGACAGTTATATTGCGCTGCATTATCAACTATTGCAATGCCGCAAATCCGTTCTCTGCCAGATGTACCGAGGTCTAACAGCCAGCTGAAACCTCTGGCTTCTGGGTTGAACCGATGTTTTCGTGCGGTTGCAACAGCCGGGACTGATTTGAATGCGTGGCGGGGATGAGCCACTCGTCGCCGGTATATCCTCGACCATTCGCAAACCGAGCGAAGCCGGTTGCGACATTGAAGAGGAGCTCGGGCTAATCCGGTGATCGCGGAGCGGGCCGAAGACTGCTTCCAGTATTCATTGATTTCCTGATATTACAGCGGATCCAGGGAAACTAGCGTCTAGGCTCCCCAGACCACAGATCGTTCGTGCCGCTTGATCAGATGTTTGAGATTTTCGAAACTAGTGCGGATGTGGCGGGCGAAGTGATCGACGGCGGGGGTGCGAGGTGCGTCCGAACGCTTCGGCAGACCGAGCGCGCGTTCCGGATGGGGGATGGGAACGGGCAGGGCGGTGATGGATTTTTCATTGCGCGGCCAGCATGGCGCCGGGAACGTCCTCGGCCACAATGACCGGTATGATTTCCTCGACCGTGTCGAGGCCGCTGCGGGTCGACCGGCTTTCGCGTTCCAGCGTCCAGAGATAACGCGTCGTCATGTGCGGCCCGCAAACATTAAATGCGGGTCGCCATTGGCCAAGGCTTCGAACTTACTTCCAGAGAACCATGCTAGTTCCATAAATAAGGGTTACGCCGCACCGACGACATTATGGGTGCGGTTCGCATGAGCGGCCGCATTCCCAGTTCCTGAAATGGCATCGAGAGAACTGCTTCAAGCACTGAAAGCGACGACTGCGGCAAGTTGATCGGGTTCATCCTTATCGGCCCAGGCGGTTGATGTTCTGGCCGAGCAACGTTGCGAATTTCTTCAGCCCATTTTGCTGAAGCGCGTGAATGAACCCCTCAATCGTCGGAGTTGTCTTTCGCAGATTAAGCCGCGCAAGTCTGGCACTCGAAAGAAGCGCCTCGGGAAACGCGATATGAAGGTCAACCAGGAAATCATCTGGCGACTTGCCCGTTATGCCGTAAGGACGCAGGTCTCGCCTCGGGAAATCCTTGAGGTTCCAGGTGACGATGACAGAAGCTTTTCCAGCGATGGCAGCGGCGAGTACATGGCGATCGTCGCGGTCAGGCAGTTTAAGATCTTCGATCAACGGACGATAGTTCACCACGTCCGCCTCCGGGAGGACCGCCTTCATGCGGTCACGCGTGAGTTCCAGCCGTTCCGTGGACAAAGCCGGCGTGTTGGCAGCGAGATTCCGCATCCATTCGCCATGGATATCGTCGGTCCACCGCGCCTCGACAAGGCCATCAAAGGCGCACTGGATCAGGACATTCCGAAGATGAAATGGATAAAGGACGCAGGCATCATAGACCGCGACAGGCGGCTTAGAGGCCATGGGTCTGGATCAAGTCCTCGGTATCTTCGGCAAACGCCTCGACCGCCGCTTGACGGACGTCGAGCCTGGATTTCAGCCCGAGTACATCCTTTAGAAGAGCACGGCGATGTTTGCCTACGTAGCGGAATGGCAGATCGCCCCGATCCATGCGAAGGACGACGAGGGGACGGGAGATGCCGAGAATAGCCGCCACCTCGGTCGGGCTCAGTTCTTGGTCTTCGGCCAGCACGGCAACACGTTCGCCGCGTAGCATGTGCGCCAAAAGCACCTCAACTGCCGCGGCGGCCGACGGCGGTATCGAGAGCGTCTGTTCCTTCCCGCCTTCATGGCGAACATGAAGTTCCAGCCTGTCGCCCGCGCCCAGTTTCGGCAGAGGTGAAGCTGCCTTACGATCGCGATCCGACAGCCCGGCGAAGTGAACGATTTGGCTGGCCATGGCAATATCTCCTGGATCGCCAATATAGTACCCGTCGCCGTTAACTGCAATAACTGAAAGTTGCGGGAAGAGATTGAGTTGGTGGATTTGGCGTCTGATCGAAGCCGCTCAGAATTTCATCTCTAAATCAGATATCTAATCTGTTTGACCGCGTCGCGACATGTTCGAGTCCTTTCAAGGCGATCACTCGGTTGATGTGAATGAGCACGCCACGCGCACTCCTTGGGGGTTCCTCCAGGGGGCGCAATGCACACAAGCTTCGCATACCGCCTTAGATTCGCTTAGCCGTCTCCATGACGTACCATTATTTTTAGGGCCATCGCTGATCACTTGGCGGACGATGATGCTGCCGGCCGCCGGCATGCCCAGCAGTTCAGATTGCCAGCCATGAGGCATTGGCTGAAGATTAGCAGATTGCTAGCGCCGTGCTCGCTGCAGATCAAAAAAATGCCCCGCAGAGGCAGGGCAAGTTAATGGATCGCACAGGAGGAACGCCTGTGCTTTCCTGCCGATATAACAAAAGAGGACCGGCTAGGTTCCGTCATTCCACGCTGAAAGAGGAGCCCCGCCGAAACGCAGCAATTGGAAAGGACGGATCGCACAGGTAAGAAGCTTGGGAAGCGGACGGCCCCGGTATGGGGCCACCTATGCGATCCTGTTCGCTCAACAAGAAAGCGTCGGAAAAGTTCCTGCGCGGTTCCGGACCGACCGTTAGGTGAGGCCTGGCCAAAGGGGAGGGAGGATCGCGTAGAAGCAAGGGGTTGCGGTTGAAGACAGGGGGCTACATCTGCGCGATCCGAGCCAAGTAACGGTGTTTGTGTGGCACTAGTTCCCGTGCGATAGCGCACTGTTGAAAAAAAGCCCCGCAGTGGCGGGGCTAATGTGCGTGTATGGAAAGGACGGATCTGCAATGTGCGCAGCACATCCGGATAGTAAAAACGGTGAATGCAAGAAAGTTCCATTCCACCCAAATTTTCAATCTTCGGAGAAGAAAGCCCCGCAAGAGCGGGGATCAGGAAAATGGGGTGTTTTCTACTAACGCATGTTGCGCTGCAAAACTACCTTGCGCTGTTTTTGAGAAATTGCATTAAATTCTGACATATTTGAAACGCCATCCACAGGGTCTCCTCTCCTCATATGTACGAGATCGAACAAAATTATAAAGTATTACAACTAGACGCACAATTTGTATTATTCGGTAGGCCGCTCAGCGATCACTTGCTAACCCCAAGCATTATGTCTCCTATGCGTTGGGCGGCCACCTGCATGCTTCCCGGGACTGCCCTTCTACCGCTGGTAATACCAAAAGGACGCCCTGATCGTCCTTTGAGCAATGTGGCAACAGCGCATCGTCACGACTAAGCTGTACGAGTTCGCGTTTTGGAGCAGCGGCATGGAGCTGGTCGAGTACTGCCTGCACAAGCTTGGAGACTTTTTTTACAACACTTACTATTTGAATGGTCGGGCAATGGCGCTCAGTTTCGCCATTTCCATTGGCCTGGTTCTGACGGTTTTCGCGGTGGAACTCACCTATGTGGGGTTCGGCAATTCCAGGTTCCGTCGGGTTTTCTTCGAACGCAGCAAATCCACAATCACCGACATCGTCTATTTCGTCCTTCAGGCGACGGGTATGATTACGCTATTCGCGGCGCTCGCATCATTTGGTCTGTCCTATGCCATCACCAAAGCTGCTCAGAATGCCCCCCACCTGGACCTTGCCGGGAGGCTGCCAGGCTGGGCACATGTTCTCTTGTTCCTAGTGCTGTCAGACTTCTTGAGCTACTGGCAGCATCGGTTGATGCACCGGCTGCCCGTACTATGGCGGCTGCACGAATTTCACCACGCAGCCGAAGAGTTCAACGCGCTGACTTCGTCGCGGGAGCATCCGCTGGAGAAGGCCATAAATATGGCCATCATGGTCGTTCCGGCGCTGCTTATCGGCCTGCCAACGGCGGAATTCGCCGTCGTGACCATCACCTTTGGCGCCATTGGTCTAGTCAAGCACAGTGCCATTCCCTGGCATGGCTGGTTTGGCAAATACGTGATCCAGTCACCACGCGACCACTTCATCCATCACTCCCGAGTGCGAGAACATCACGACAAGAATTTCGCCAATTATTTCCCGATCTGGGATCATTTGTTCGGCACCTATTACGAGGGCGATGCAGACGGTGCAAAGCTCGGTCTGGACCGCGACTACTTCAACCAAACCGATCCGTTCCGCGAAAGCATCGCCACAGAAATCCGCTTCTTCCAACGCGCGGGGCAAGCTGCCAAGGCCAAGTGCGGCATACCCGACCAATGTTCGTCCACCCAGGGACTCTGAAGAGGGTATGCTTGGCTCCGATCACGGCGTTGAGGTCTACACGATTGCAGCTTGGTGCGATCGTTTTCTAGGAAGGGTTTTTCCCACGGAGCTTACCGCGCGGGACTGGCTATCTTACTCGGAGCAGACGTTGTTGACGGTGACTGCCGGGGCGGTTTTCCGCGACGATGCCGGCGAATTGAATGCGCTTCGTGCCCGGCTTGCCTACTTCCCTCGCGATATATGGCTCTACAAGTTAGCCGCCCAGTGGGGCCGTATCGCAGAGGAACGGGCTTATGTCGGCAGGGCAGGGGACGTTGGCGACGAACTCGGCTCGCGCGTTATCGCCACGCGGATGGTCGGAAACATCATGCGGCTCGCAATGCTGATCGAACGCCGCTATGCGCCTTATCCCAAGTGGTTCGGTGCGGCCTTCTCGCGACTTGCCTGCGCATCCGATCTCGCTCCATTACTTGAGCAGGTTCTGGCCGCCCGTACTTGGCGCGAGCGGGAATCCGCTCTGGTGGAAGCTTGTCGCTTCGTGGCGGAACTACAAATCTCCAGGGGCATCCCCGGCGCGATTGCTCCGGTAATAGGTTCTCTAAAGGACCGCCCCTATCGTTTCATCGACTCTGTGAAGATTTTTGATGCGATCCGCGCTGCAATCAAAGACGAAGACCTGCGAATGTTGCCGGAGTTCGGAGGTGCTGACCAGTTTCTCAGCAGCAACTTTGTTCCCGCGGTTCCCACCTATGCAAGTGCCGTCACAGGTGCACTGCTAGACACGACGTCTCGGACGCCAGCCGGTTGAACGGGGAAGATCACATGATAGGTTTTCCTCAAAATACTGATAGCGTCACAGGCTTCGACGGGCATGCACTTAGAAGGGAAGAAGTGGGCTACGATGGCTGTGGGATCTGCGACGAATGCCTGGCACCATGACCGCCAACCGCAAGACACCTCCATCAACCCAGGCGACGTTGGAAGACGCCCTTGCGAATTTGCCGGACGGCTACGTCGACGGATATTTTGGTATCGAGCATGGGGCGTGACCGTCAACCGGTCTGAGGATGGCAAACGAACCTGGCTTTAACGCGTGGAGCCTGGCGGAACCGATATCGTCAGCTTCAACCTCTATCGATTGGCTGGACCGGGGTCGATACTGAAGCCGTGCGAAATGTCCTCCGCCAAGGTGATCGAATTCGTTCTCGGTTTCGAACCCAGCACAGCGAACGCCGCGTCACGCCCATAATGGTCGAAAAATGAGCACAGGAATTATATTGCATTGCAACAAACGCATGGCTGCGCTGCGATCTGAGCGCTGGCGGTCGGGACAGCCTCTGATATCTTCGGCTCAACGAAGCAATGCACCCCCTCCCGCAGAGCTTCGTGTTTCAGGCGACCCACTCCTCCTCCCAAGGGGAGCCTGACGGAACAACGGCACTCCTCCTCCCAGCCGTTGTTCAATCTTTGGAAAAGCCTGCCGCACCTCCTCCCGCGGCAGGTTTTTTCGTTTCCGATACGTCCATGCTCTGAATTCAGGGTCAAAGCAGACTGCCCTGTTCCACCGGCTCTCCGGATTTCGAAACGATCGTTGATCCGTACGGTTCGCGTGAGGAAATGATCGGCGCGTCATTCGGTAACGGCTGGGCCAGTTCCTTCGCCTCTTCCCAGGGCGCCCGCATCCAGGTGTCGGTCTCTTCCTTGGTCAGCAAAAGGACGGGCATCGCCTTGCCATGGATCGGCTTCACCAGGTCGTTGGGATCCGTGGTCAAGAAGCCATAGAGGTCGTCGGTCGTCAGCCCGTCCCTGACCTTTCGGACACTCTGCCATTGCGGCACATGGAGGCCGGCAAAGAACATCAGCGGCTTACTTTCGTCGCGGGCGAACCAGGCATTCGGCACGTTGCCGCCCTGCTCCTGGCGGATCCGGCTCCGCGAAACTGGTGACCGGGACGAGGCATCTGTTTTCGACGCCAAACCATCGTCGTGTTGGCGCAGATGTCAGTCAGCCCAGCGGCGGCGGATCGAGATATATTGGCTTTTCCCCGGAGAGGCTTCGCTTAGCCTCTTTTGTGAAATCGTCAGCGAGAACCTCTTCTTGGTTAGCCTCAAGGCCGATCAAGGCTGCTTCAGCAGCCTGCTGTGGGCTGATTTTCTTCATGTCGAACCCATGGGTCATGTCGGTATCCATGAAGCTCACATGCAGGCCAAGCACTGCTGTCTTCTGGTTGCGCAGTTCGATACGCAAGGCATTTGTGAAGCTCCAAGCTGCGGACTTCGAAGCGGAATATCCGGCAAGCATAGGCCGTGCGTACCAAGTGGCGTCAGACAAGACGTTGATAATCGCTCCACCACCGTTCCTCGCAAGGGTCGGAGCGAATGCTTGGCTGACAGCGATCATTCCGAAGTAGTTTGTCTCGAAGATTTCCCGCGCGCTGTCGATCATACTCGGGTCAAGGATGTTGCTGTTCAAACGGGCAATACCGGCATTGTTGACCAGCAAGGCAACATCGCGGCATTGGTTCGCGGCGTCGGCTATCGAGCCACGATCGGTTACATCCAGTCTGACCTGCATGATACCGGGCCGAGTCGCACCAGTGGGATGCCGCACGCCGGCGTAGACCTTCTTGGCGCCGCGTTTAAGAGCTTCCTCAGCAAACGCCAAACCTAGTCCGCGATTAGCGCCTGTTATGAACAGCACCGAATCTTTAATCATCATTTTCGTTTTCTCCGTTGGACGGGACCAAATCGTGCTGAAGCGGTTCAAACTCCCCGCCAAGATATCTTCTCTTCTTATTTTGCGAGCGACGGCCCCGTGGGGCGGGCTAATAACCATCAGTACCGATGACAACCTCGACAAGCGTCCGCGGCGGTCCTTGGGCAGGCCACATAGCCGACGCTCAGCTCGCGGGCGTCGGCTATGCTTCAAGGCTTTTCGGTCGCGTGCTGTGCTGCTGCGGAGCGAGTGGACGAGCGAGTAGGTGACGACACCCATCGGGGCCGCAAAAAGCCGGCGGCGATCTTGGTTGATCTCGTTCCGCCAAATGCATCTAGGAACCTCTATGGCTGCACAGGCGATCACGGAACGTGAACGCAAAGACGTCCACCGAACTGGTCAAGATGGAGGCGCTTCGCCGGCCTGCTCCGCCACCAAGTATTCGGCGTACCAGTCTGGCCACTTCTCATCACGTTGGCCGCCCGTCCGCTTCTCATGCTCGCCGTGGGCGGCGCCCGCGCGTCGCAGTGCGGCGGCGAGCTCGGTCGACGAGTTGAACGTCGTGACGTCCGTGTCCACGCGGCCAGGCAGTCGTGCGGTGACCTCTTGGAGCAGCCAGCCGTTGCCGTCCGGGTCGCTGAACGAGGCGAATGAGGCGTAGCTGCGCCGCTCGGGATCCAGGCCGGTGAGGCGGCCATCTGGGCCGGCGCCCGGGTGGAACACGTCACTCACTTCGACACCGCGACCCAGGAGCTCGGCGCGCGCCGCCTCGATGTCGGATACAATGAGCAAGAGCGCCGATGTGGTACCAAGGTGGATGGAACCCGGCGAGCCTGGCGGCGTGAACTGCACGGCCCGGGACCCGTCGCTCCTGACGAAGTCAGCATCGAGCCTCCAGCACAGTCCGTCGTAGAAGCGCTTGGCGCGATCGACGTCCGAAACAGGGATGACGGCCACCTCGAGTTTCATGTCCACCGTCCGCGATTCGGCGATCTCGGTTGCAGTTTCACTGTGCACGTGATTGTCGGTCATGTGGAGCTCCTTGGTTTGGATGCCTTGCTTGAGTTTCGCCTATGGAGATCAGACAAATGTTCTCGTCCTATGTCTTGGGCGCGAGCGGGGCGGCAGCGTCACGCGCTATCCAATTCATTTTGATGGCCGCAGCGGCCTGAACGCGGCGCGCAACTCGGCGGAAAACAGTTCCGGCTGCTCCCACGCGGCGAAATGACCGCCCTTGTCGACCTCATGGAAGTAGATCAGGTTGGGGTAGGCGCGCCTGGCCCATGTCTCCGGGGCCTGATAGCTCTCCCCAGGAAAGACCGTGATGGCGACCGGCAGCGCGATTTCACTGGTCTTCTCCGGTCCAGCAAAAGCAGGGCTGCGTCCGCCTCCGTACTCCCAGTAAATTCGACCTGACGAGGTGGCGGTGTCGGTCAGCCAGTACAGTGTGATGTCGTCGAGCACCTCGTCCGGGGACTTTTCGGGATCTCTGGTGTCGTAGGTCCAGTGGGAGAAGCCCGGATGCCCGAGCATCCACGCCGCGAGGCCGACCGGCGAGTCCACCAAGCCGTAGCCGATAGTCTGCGGCCGAGTGCCCATCATCTGAGCGTAGGACCTATTCCCCATTTTGGCGCCTATGCTGAAGGCGTCGAACGCCGCACGTTCCTTCTGGGTCAGTTCCGCAGGCGCTGGGCCGCCAGCGGCGAGCACCGCGGCAATCTCGGGCGGCACGATCGCCGGCAAGTTAATGTGGATGCCGAGCAAACCTGACGGCGCCAGGCGGCCCATTGCGTTTGATACGGGGGAACCCCAGTCGCCACCCTGAGCGACGTAGTTTGAATAGCCGAGGCGCTTCATGAGCTCCGCCCAGGCTAGCGCGATGCGGTCCGTGCCCCAGCCGGCGACCGCCGGCTTGCCGGAGAAGCCGAAACCCGGCATTGAGGGCAGCACGAGATCGAACGCGTCCTCTGCGGAGCCACCATGCGCCGTTGGGTCAGTGAGCGGGCCGACGGTCTTGAGCAGTTCCAGCACCGACCCGGGCCAGCCATGAGTCATGATCAGCGGCATCGCGTCCGAGTGACGCGAGCGGACGTGAATGAAATGAATGTCCACGCCGTCGATTGTCGTCATGAACTGGGGCAGGGCGTTTAAACTGGCCTCGGCTTTTCGCCAGTCGTAGCCAGTTCCCCAGTATTCGATGAGCGGCTTGATTTTCGCGAGCTGGATGCCTTGGGTCTGGTCATGGACCGTCTCCCGGTCGGGCCAACGCGTGGCGGCGATGCGATCGCGGAGGTCGTCGAGGTTGCCTTGCGGGATGCTGACGGTGAACGGCCTGATCGAGCGATCTTCGGCCGCGGTGGCGTTGGTCAGGCAGAAAAGGATGCAAAGCCCCGATGCCAGCGCGGTCGCCAGTTTGTGGAACTTCATGGCTGAATCTCCTTGCCCGGAGAGTGGAACGTCACGGCTTGTTTGGTGAAGACGCTGCCTTCGGCGTCTACCACCTCGATCAGGACCTTGTGCTGGCCGCGCGACATGCCCACCAGAATAACGGTGTTGCTCTGGCCGTAATCCGCCCACGCCCAAGGCAGATCATCGACCGTGATGTGCAGATGTCCGACCCGCGGAGACACGTTGCGCGCAGCCGGCCCACCCACAGGCAGGATGCGCACGTTCTCCACCCGGTACGGGAGGAACACGACGCCCCTGGCCAACGGACCGGGAAGCGGCGGCTCAACGATCAGCTTGGGCGCAGGCTCGTTGTCGACGGGAACGACGGTGCTCTGGGCGACCACATCCGTGGCGAAGACGGTGCAAGCCGCGAGCACGGCGAGTGTCTTGATCAGGAGGTTCATTGCATTCTCTCCTTTTGGAGATTCGCTATCTGGTAATCGCCAAGCTGAGGTTGACGCGCACGTCCGGCGCAGCGCCCGACACCTCACGTCCGCGCCGTCCTGAACGATGTGCGCAGCTCGTCGGTGAAGGACCCGGGCTGTTCCCATGCTGCGAAATGGCAGCCCTTGGGCGGGCGGCCGTAATGCAGAAGTTTGGGAAACGCTCGTTCGGTCCAACTTTTGGGCGCCGTGTAGATTTCGGACGGATAGGCGCTCACGCCGACGGGAATGGTGATGCCTTTGGCGTCGAAGAAGCCCGCCGTCGCCGTTTGCCGGTGTTCCCAATAGAGCCGGGCCGAGGAGATCGCGGTGTTTGTCAGCCAATAAAGCGTGATGTTGTCGAGGATGTCGTCGCGGGTAAGGCCCTCCGGCTCTCCATCGAAGGCGCGGGCGATCAGTGCATAGCTGTCAGCGTCGTGATCGAGAATCCACGACGCCAAACCAGCCGGCGAATCGACGAGCCCATAGAGCGTCTGCGGACGAAGTGCCATCTCGTTGGCGTAGCCCAGGCCGAACTTGTAAAAGAAGGCAGCCTGTTCGTAAGCCCGCTTTTCGTCGGATCCGAGATCGGCGGGAGGCGGGCTGCCGGCAGCCAACGCCTTCACAATCTCGGGCGGAATGGTCGCTGGCATATTGGTGTGGATGGCGATCAACTCGGGAGGCGCCATCAAAGCCATCTGTTCGGTGATGAGCGCGCCCCAATCGCCGCCTTGCGCGACAAACCGGTTGTAGCCGAGGCGCTTCATCAACACAGTCCACGCCTGTGCGATGCGCGCCGGATCCCAGCCGGGTTGCGTCGGTTTGGCGGAAAAGCCGTAGCCCGGCATCGACGGGATTACCACGTCGAACGCATCGGCCGCGGTTCCGCCATGCGCCGTAGGGTTCGTGAGCGGATCGATGATCTTAAGCAGTTCGATGATCGAACCTGGCCAGCCATGCGTGATGATAATTGGCATAGCATCCTGATGCTTGGATTTCACGTGGATGAAGTGGATGTCCAGCCCATCGAGCTCGGTAACGAAATGCGGCAGCGCGTTCAGGCGCGCCTCGCACTTGCTCCAATCGTATTCGGTTCCCCAGTAATGGATGAGTTTCTGCATCGTGCCGAGTTGCACCCCTTGTGTATCGCCCGATGGCGGGGTTTCCCAGGTCCGCCGCGAAGCTGCAGCAGTCACCAGTTCGCGTTCGGGCCAGCGGGTGGCGGCGATGCGGCGACGCAATTCGACAAGCTCCTCGTCCGGGAAGTTGACGGTGAAGGGGCGGATTGAACCGGCGCCCGACGCGGCAGCCGGCTGAACGGAGGTAAAGTTCAACGCTCCGGCTGCCGAAGTGGCGAGTAATACAGTGGCCGAGGTGGCAAGAAACTTGCGCCGATTTGGCGGCGGATTTACCGTGGACATGATCTGTCTCCTTCGTTGCGCGGATGCAATTAAGCGGCTGGGCACGTTTGTTGTGCTCTCACTTCCGCGCGCGATCCATCGAACGTAGGTTGGTCATAATCGCGCCTTCGTTTATGGCGCTCATACTTAAGTATATCGCCATGACAGGTCCGAGTTTCCCTCGGCTGAATTCAATGAAACTAGACGATCGGACTTTGCGGGCTGCCGCGCCTGATTGCGCCGGCAATGGACGACGCTCTAATCGCTGTCACCGCCATCGTTTTTCAATGCAGCCTCAATGCAGCGAGACAGCCTGTCACCGTCAAAAGGCTTGTTCAAAAAGCAGACGGCGCCTCTTCCAAACGCCTGCGTGCGGACGTTGTTGTCGGGATAGGCCGTGACGAAGATGATTGGCATTTTATACCCTCGTGCGTGCAAAACGTCGTGCAACTGGATTCCACTCATGTTCGGCATCTGGACGTCTGAAATCAAACACGAGGTTTCTGTCAGTTGCTCTGAATGCAAGAACGAACGTGCGGAAGAAAAAGCGTGCGCGACGAAGCCGAGCGACCGCACAAGGCTCGCAGTTCCGATACGGCTGGATTCGTCATCGTCGACGATCGAAATAACTGGTGTGTCACGCAAGCGATTGGCCCATCAATGTGCACTGTACAATGCTCTGGGCCACCTGCGTGCGATAGTCATACATAGATATGAGGTTTACGAGGCCCTTTTATCGATTAAATGCCGAGCGCCTCAGCCATTTTGACCAAGTCGGCTAGCGATTTCGCGTGCATTTTCTTCATCGCATGGCCGCGATGAATCTTAACCGTAATCTCGCTGAGGCCGACGTGAGCCGCGATCTGTTTATTCATCAAGCCGGTAGCGACGAGCGCCATCACCTCCTGTTCGCGGGACGTCAGGCTGGTAAATAGGCCTTGTAAGTCGAACCGTGCCCGTTCGGCGTCCAGCCTCGTCCGGTCGCGGGTGATCGCGGCGGTGACGGCATCCAACATATCCTGATCGCGAAACGGCTTGGTGATGAAGTCGACGGCGCCGGCTTTCATGGCCCGCACCGACATGGGGATATCGCCATGTGCAGTGATGAAAATGATGGGAATCTGAATATTGACTCTCGTCAACTCGGCATGAAGCTCGAAGCCGCTCAGCCCGGGTAGGCGCACGTCAAGAACCAGGCAGCTCGGATTCGGAGGCAGCTTCCGTTGCAAGAATTCGTTCGCCGAACGGAATAGTTCGGCGCGCAAACCGACCGAACGGAATAGCAGGCCGAGCGAGTCGCGGACTCCGGCGTCATCATCGATCACATAGACAGCAGGCTCGACATCACTTGTAGGCTGCGAACTCGTCGGTGCAATTTTGACCACAACTGATCCTCGTCATGCGGAGACAGAGCGAATTGAACTAAAATGAAATATAGCCCCCCGGGGCATGTTCGGGGCAGCCCACAACCGTCCATCGTGGGCTTCGACGATTGACCTGCAGATCGACAGTCCCATTCCCATCCCTTCGGGCTTGGTCGTGAATAACGGGTGGAATATTCGATCGATGTCTTGCGGTCCAATTCCTGCCCCCGTGTCCGCCACCGATACCCTTACGTGGCCATCCTCATGCATCTTGGATTCCACCGACAGAACCCGCGATCCGCCAACCTCGATCATGGAATCGATGGCGTTCGTGATCAGGATTACGAGCACCTGCTGTAGTTGAGTTCGATCGCCCGTTATCTCCGGCAGTTGTTCATCTATCACAGCTCTAACCAGTATCCGGTGTTTGACCAGATCCCCTCGCATGAGGGCGAGGGTTTCCCGGATAAGGTCATTGAGGTCGAGCGACGCTCGCTTTCGGTCTTCCTTCTTGAAGATTGTTCTAATACCTTCAATCACCGCTGCCGCACGATGGCCGCCGGCGACTATCTGCGTGAACGCCTCCTTCGCTTCCTCCAGATCGGGCGATGAGCGATTGAGAAAGCGCAAGCCCGCGTCGGCACTCGTTATCATGCCAGACAGGGGTTGCTTGACTTCATGAGCAACTGTGGCGGCAACTGCATCTCCGGTTACCAATCGCGCCTCGCGCTCCTGACGCCGGGCACGAACCGCTGCGAGAAGCCGTGCGTAAAGCGTCGTTATTTCGTACAGCATGACAATCAGGACGAGACTACTCGAAATGAATCCGATGATCCGAACAGCATACCAGCCAATGCTGAAGCGGACCGGTGTAGGGTAGTAACTTAGGGGTATCTCTATCGCGTACAGGGACATGACGACCATCAACCACAGATCGAGCATCGAGCGTTGCCTGATCCAAAGCAGGACGAGGGCCGCGACACTTACCAGTGCGACGGGTGCCCCGACATAAGGCCAGAGCGGGCTAAGGCGGAGGGAATCCAGCACCACGCGGGGCAAAATCGCATTAAGACCTACGCAGAGATACACCGCAGCCAACACGACCAGTGCTGTCAAGGCGACACTTATTGCTATCGCCGCACCCGCCGAGCCTCGCCAGAACCGGTTGTCGGGCTCCGCTTCCTTTAGCAATGCGTATCCGATTACGAACATGGAAAAACCGGCGTGCCAAGAAAAGTAGAGCCAGGATGTGCTCTGCAGGCCGCCAATAAGACCCCTACCGGGCACGAATACACCTGGAAACGCCAGGATCCACGGAATGAGGATAAGAGCCGTGAAAACATAGCCGCTCGCGATCACGAGGATGGCGCGCGAGCGGAGAATGGAGAACTGGGCAAACAGCAGGATCGCAGTAATCGAGTCGCTCACGAACATCGCCGTCGTGTAGGCCGGGACGAAGGCGTCAATCCGGTGCGGCTGCACGTTCGAGAGTACTCCGGCGGCGATGAATACGAGAACTAGTAGGCCGAAAACGACAGCGAGAGCGAGCCACTTCTGCGCTGAACCTGGGGACAGCTCTGAGAGGACAAAGAAATCTTCCTCCGACGTGTTCACGGCTGTTCTCCATTGAATACTTTTCGCCGCGGCTGCAGCGCGCGGCACGAAAGTCGTCACGTTCAGAATATCATTAAGGTATTTTCCTTGATCCCTCTGTCATTCTACCACCCGCGGCGAGCTGCACACAAACGAGATTATCTTTGCGGGTGCCACCTACGCGTTCGATGGCACGCTCGTCGAACGGCAACTTTGTGGGCCTGCTGATAAAATGCCCCTCGGGCATGCCATATCAGCCTAGGTGAGTCTCCAGATTGAGCGGCGGCTCGTATTTTGTTGCCGCAATTGCGCGTGAAATGGGCTCCCCTACGTCATTGCCCTGTCTCCGACCCGTCCTATCTCTTGCGCGGGACGGTCAGCGAGAGAGGACGCGCATGCCGATAGACAATGCGAGATTGGCGCCGATGCAGCCGGGCTTATCCGTGGAGGAGCTGAAGGCGGCTTTGGGGAAGAGCTGGAAGGAGCCGAGCCTACAGGCGGAAGGCCATTTGCATATCGAGGAATTTGGCACGCGCATTACCGCCGATGGCAGGCTCGGCGAGGTTCATTTCCGCGCCCCCTTCGAACTTCCCCCTATCCATGGCGTCAGAATGGGAATGCCGGCCGAAGAGCTGCATCGGCTTTATCCCGGTGTCGAGCGCATCTCGGACGAGCGGGAGAAGTATGGCTGG
>NZ_MRDM01000006.1 GCF_002008165.1 Rhizobium laguerreae | reverse complement strand
AGCTCGGCGCCAAGACGATCTTCGGCAGCGCATCCTGCAGCCGGCCCCTCAACGAGATCCCCGTCGATTGCCTCGGCGTCAAAACCGGATCGGTGGTCGCAACGGTGCTCATGGAATGTCATCTCCTTCCCGCAATCGGCCCCGCATGATATCGGGCATGATCGGCTCTGCATCATTGTCCGGGCATGATCATCCCGCATGATCGGCGCGGAGCCTGAAGCTTCCCCGCCAAGCAGGCGGGGAAGCATTTGTCATCACACTGGTCTCAGCGGGCGTCGTCGATCGCCTGGACGAGCTGCTTGACGGCTTCGTCGGAGGTCTTGATCTGGCCGTGTACGAACTTCGAGACGACATCCTTATAGGCATTGGCGATCGCCGGAGGAGCGCCATAGCCTTGCGCCAGCGAGCCGAACAGCGTGCCGCCTTCGTTCGCTGCCTTCAGGTCGGCGATGCCCTTCTTGCCGCAAGCGTCGAAGTCGGTGTCGGGAACGTCGGTGCGAGCCGGCACCGAACCCTTGACGACGTTGAAGGCCGACTGGAAGCTCTTCGACAGCGTTGCGGTCGCCAATGCCACCTGGGCCGCCTTGCGGTCATCAGGGACGTTGAACATGCCGAACATGTCGGAGTTGTAGACCACGCTGCCGTCGGTGCCGGGGAAGCGGTAGCACAGGAAGTCGGCATCCGGCGTCTTCTTGGCAGCGACGAATTCGCCCTTGGCCCAGTCGCCCATCACCTGCACCAGCGCGTCACCCTTGATGACCATGGCGGTCGCCAGATTCCAGTCGCGGCCCGAGAAGTTCGGGTCGACATATTTGATGATCGTGGCGAGGTTATCGAACGACTTCTTCATCGTGTCGGACTTCAGCGATTCCTCGTCGAGGTCGTTGAAGGCCTTCTTGTAGAACTCCGGACCGCCGGTCGACAGCACGATGGAATCGAACATCGTCGCTTCCTGCCAGTTCTGACCGCCAAGCGCCAGCGGGATGACGCCGGCGGCCTTGGCCTTGTCGAGCAGGGCGATCAGCTCGTCGAAGGTCTTCGGCTGAGTGCCGCCGATCTTCTCCATCACCGCCTTGTTGATCCACAGCCAGTTGACCGAGTGGACGTTGACGGGAGCGGCAACCCACTTGCCGTCATAGACCGAGAACTTCTGCAGGGCTGCCGGAACCGACTTGTCCCAGCCTTCCTTCTTCGCCGTCTCCGTCAGGTCGCCCATGACGCCGGCCTCGGCATAATCGAGCACGGTATAACCCAGCATCTGCGAGGCCGTCGGATAGGTGCCGGCCGCAACCATCGCCTTCAGCGCCGTCATCGCCGCATCGCCGCCACCGCCGGCAACCGGAACGTCCTTCCAGGCAAACCCTTCCTTGGAAAGATCCTCCTTCAAGACGTTCAGTGCCGCTGCCTCGCCGCCCGACGTCCACCAGTGCAGCATCTGAACTTCCTTGACGTCAGCGGCTTGGGCCGCATTAAGGCCAGCCATCATCACGGCAGCAACAGCTGCCGAGCTCAAAAACTTGTTCATGAATTTCCTCCCATTGAAAATTGGCGGCAGGACCCTCCCGCCGCCCGATGTTTCCCACCTTGCAGGTGGGCAACACACGGCCGCGCTCCTCCGCGCGGTTAACAATTTAAAACGTTATAAGGCCTTGGTCGTCAAGTCCTTTCTCGACTCCCGAGAAAAATATGGTTATTGTGGCATCCAATTGAATTATATGATAATTTCAGAATTGCTAACGGAACGATGGCCGCATGCTGCGGCAGCGCATCAACAATCCGGACGCCGAGAATCTTCAGCTCCTCCTGCCGCCGCAGATCGACCTTCCGGTCGGGTAGCCGCTCAGCTGTGACGGCCGACATTTAAAACTGTTTCCATGGCGCGTGATTTGTCCTAGAAGCACCGCGTAATCCGGTCGCAGCCCACCCGGTCAAAACAAGGGATCCAAAATATGAAAACCATCGTCGTCTGCTCTGGCGGACTGGACTCAGTTTCGCTTGCCCACAAGGTAGCAGCGGAAAAACAGCTTATCGGTCTCGTCTCCTTCGACTACGGCCAACGGCATCGCAAGGAACTCGACTTCGCCGCCAGCTGTGCCGTACGCCTTTCCGTTCCTCATCATATCATCGACATCGCCAGCATCGGCGGTCATCTCAGCGGATCGGCCCTGACCGACAATGTCGAGGTTCCGGATGGCCACTACGCCGAGGAGACCATGAAGGCCACTGTGGTGCCCAACCGCAATGCCATCATGCTGGCAATCGCGTTCGGTTTGGCTGCCGCGCAAAAAGCAGATGCCGTTGCCGTCGCCGTGCATGGCGGCGACCACTTCATCTACCCTGACTGCCGGCCGGGCTTCATCGATGCCTTCCAGCGCATGCAGAACGAAGCGCTGGACGGTTATGCCAGCGTTAAACTGCTTGCCCCCTACGTCGATGTTTCCAAAGCGGCGATCGTGGTTGACGGCGAAAAACACGGCACGCCGTTCTCGGAAACCTGGTCCTGCTACAAGGGCGGCGAGCTCCACTGTGGGCGCTGCGGAACCTGCGTGGAACGCCGTGAAGCGTTCCATCTTGCCGACGTCCCCGATCCTACGGAGTACGAAGACCGGGATTTCTGGAAGGCGGCCGTGTCGCGATACTCGGCCACGGAGGTGCGTTGATGTACCGCATCACCAAGGAGTTTCATCTCTCCGCCTCCCATCAATTGGATCACCTGCCTGCCGAGCATCAATGTGCCCGGCTCCACGGTCACAACTACATCGTCGTCGTCGAGCTGGCTGCGGAAAGCCTGAATGACGACGGCTTCGTTCGTGACTATCACGACCTCTCGCCGCTCAAGCGCTATATCGACGAAACTTTCGATCATCGTCACCTGAACGACGTCTTCGGTCATTCGAAAGTCACCTCCGAGTTCCTGGCAAGGCACTTCTACGACTGGTGCAAGCAGCGCTTCCCTGAGACATCGTCCGTTCGCGTCAGCGAGACGCCGAAAACCTGGGCGGAGTACAGGCCGTGAGTGGCGGAACCATTCGCGTCAGCGAGATCTTTGGCCCGACCATACAGGGTGAAGGCGCCTTGATCGGGCTGCCGACGGTGTTCGTGAGGACAGGCGGCTGTGACTACAGATGTTCCTGGTGCGACAGCCTTCACGCGGTCGACAGTGCGTTCCGGAATCAGTGGATTCCCATGTCGGTCGAGACCATCTGGCAGGAGGTCATGAAACTCTCCGGAGGCAAGCCACTGACGGTTTCCCTTTCCGGAGGCAATCCGGCGATCCAGCCCTTAAGGCCACTGATCGAGCTCGGCCACACGCAAGGATATCGCTTTGCACTGGAGACACAGGGGAGCGTCGCCCAGGGCTGGTTTCGCGATCTCGACACCCTGGTCATCAGCCCCAAACCGCCATCGAGCGGAATGCTGACGGATTGGGATCAGGTGGATAACTGCCTGCAACTGGCCGCCGGCGGACCGGAGGTCGCATTGAAGGTCGTCGTCTTCGACGAACCCGACTACGCATTCGCCCAGCAGGCGGGTCAGCGCTATCCGCAAATTCCCTTGTTCCTACAGCCGGGCAATCATACGCCGCCGCCGCCCGAAGACGACGATGCGCGCATCGATCTCGATGGCGTGATGGATCGGATGCACTGGCTTGTCGAAAGGGTGACGGCCGACCAATGGTTTGAAGTTCGCGTACTACCGCAATTGCACGTGCTGCTCTGGGGAAACAAACGAGGAGTATGAGGCCGCCTGCACTGAATTATGCAGCAACACGCTCCGGAAAGGCGAAAACATCGACGGGCTCTCCAAGCCCACGCAGCGGGAAGGTGCCGAGACTGTCCATATCTTGCGCGCAGCCCGCCATTTCGACGAAGGCTCGTGACAGGAGCACCGGACGCTTGACCTCCTTGGTCAGGCTTTCCAGCCGCGAGGCGACGTTGACCGCCGGGCCGATTACGGTGAAATCCAGGCGCGTACGCGAGCCGATATTGCCGTACATGACATCGCCGACATGCACCCCGACGCCATAACGCAGCGGTTCGCGCCCCATGCGCACGTGCTGGTCGTTCAGCTCAGCCATCGATGTCTGCCCTTCGCGGATCGCCTGCAGCAGATCGAGGCAGGCGGTTTCCTTGGCTAACGGGAAGATCGCCAGCAATCCGTCGCCCATGAATTTCAGGATCTCTCCGCCATGCCGTTCGATCGGGTCCGACATGGCGTCGAAATAGTCGTTGAGCAGATGGATGACATCGTCGCGCGGCCAGAGATCGGAGATTGCGGTAAAGTCGCGCAGGTCGCAGATCATGATCGCCGCACCGACGGTCGCGCCGCTACCGCGCGTCGTGACGCCCGACAGGATCTGTTCGCTCGCATGCGGTCCCACATAGGTCTGCAGCAGTGTGCGCGCCATGATATTCTTCAGCCTGATTTCGCTGACGAGAGTTAATGCCGGCAGCAGGTCGCGCAGGAAATCGACATGCTCGCTGGTAAAACCGCCCGGGCGGCTGGTGGAAAATGTCACGACGTGCCGCTTGCCGAATGTATGCTCGAGGGGCCAGGCGATATACTCCATAAGGCCGTCATCGCGCAGTTCCTGATAGAATGAACCCTCGTCGCCGTCGGTTGTGCCTTCCAGCCGTTTGCGCACCTCCTTCGAACCCTGATGGATGGCGTTGACGGGACTGTTCAGAAACTCCGGCGTGTTTTCGATACCATAGGCAAATGTGTCGATCTTCGCTTCCGCGAGGCCTTCTTTCCAGAGAATGCGGGCACCTACCCATTGTGGATGGTTCGTCCTGAAATGCAATGTCGCCCGCGCCACCGGCACCCCTGCCGCCAGCAGCTTCTCGCACATGTCCACCAAAATGTTGTCGATGAACCGCTCGCCGCGCGTCTCATTCACCAGCCAGTCAAGAATCCGTCGTCTGCGGATCGGCCAGACACCTTCACCCGCTTCGACGGCAATCCCGGCCTTGTTCAAAAAAGACGACATCAAAAACTCCCGCTACGCCGCATCATCGGCGAGGACTAAATCTAGTTTCCGCTGAATGTGGGCGATGAGAGAGCAAATGATAAGAGGCAGACGGCGATCAAGCCTCAGAAATCCCAGTCCTCGTCCTCGGTCGCCACCGCCTTGCCGATAACATAGGAGGAACCGGAGCCGGAGAAGAAGTCGTGGTTCTCGTCGGCATTCGGCGAAAGCGCGGACAGGATCGCCGGATTGACCTTGCAGGCCTCAGCCGGGAACAGTGCCTCATAGCCGAGGTTCATCAGCGCCTTGTTGGCATTGTAATGCAGGAATTTCTTGACGTCCTCGGTCAGCCCGACGCCGTCATAGAGCGCCTCGGTATATTTCGCCTCGTTGTCATAAAGCTCGAGCAGCAGCTCGAAGGCGAAATCCTTGATCTCCTGCTTCCGCTCGTCGCCGAGCCGTTCCAGCCCGCGCTGGAACTTGTAGCCGATATAATAGCCGTGCACCGCTTCGTCGCGGATGATCAGCCGGATCATGTCGGCTGTATTGGTGAGCTTGGCGCGGCTCGACCAGTACATCGGCAGGTAGAAGCCGGAATAGAACAGGAAGCTTTCGAGGAAGACGCTCGCAACCTTTTTCTTCAGCGCATCGCCGGAGCGATACTGCTCCATGATCAGCGCCGATTTCCGCTGCAGGAATTCGTTCTCCTCCGACCAGCGATAGGCATCATCGACATCGGGCGTCGAGCACAGCGTCGAGAAGATCGAGGAATAGGATCGCGCATGCACCGCCTCCATGAAGGAGACGTTGGAAAGCACCGCCTCCTCATGCGGCGTTACCGCATCCTCCATCAGCCGGATGGAACCGACGCCGTTCTGGATCGTGTCGAGCAGCGTCAATCCGGTGAAGACGCGGATGGTCAGCTGCTGTTCGGCCGGCGTCAGCGTCGCCCAGGAGGGAATGTCGTTGGAAAGCGGCACCTTTTCCGGCAGCCAGAAATTGCCGGTGAGCCGGTTCCAGACCTCGAGATCCTTATCGTCCTCGATGCGGTTCCAGTTGACGGCGCGCACGCGCGAGGCGGGTTTGATTTGCATGTTCATTAGGTGGTCCCTCTTGAGGAATATGTCTGGGCGCCCCCTCATCCGCCTGCCGGCACCTTCTCCCCGCTGGGGAGAAGAGACTTGTGGCAGCGTCATCCGCAACCAAATCCCCCTCTCCCCAGCGGGGAGAGGGTTAGGGTGAGGGGGCTTCTGGCTCGCGGCCGAAATCAACTCACAGCGTACAAGACACGCAGCCCTGCACCTCGGTGCCGGACAGCGCCATCTGGCGAAGGCGGATGTAGTAGATCGTCTTGATGCCCTTCTTCCAGGCATGGATCTGCGACTTGTTGATGTCGCGCGTCGTTGCCGTGTCGCGGAAGAACAAGGTCAGCGACAGGCCCTGGTCGACATGCTGGGTCGCCGCCGCATAGGTGTCGATGATCTTCTCCGGCCCGATCTCGTAGGCATCCTGATAATAGTCGAGATTGTCGTTGGTCATGAACGGCGCCGGATAATAGACGCGGCCGATCTTGCCTTCCTTGCGGATCTCGATCTTCGAGACGATCGGATGGATCGAGGAGGTCGAGTGGTTGATGTAGGAGATCGAGCCCGTCGGCGGCACTGCCTGCAGGTTCTGGTTATAGAGGCCGGAGGCCATCACCGCCTTCTTCAGCGCGGCCCAGTCTTCCTGCGTCGGAATGTGGATCCCCGCCGTCTCGAACAGCGCCTTCACCCTCTCCGTCGCCGGCTCCCAGAGCCGGTCGGTATATTTGTCGAAATAGTCGCCGGAGGCATATTTCGAGTTCTCGAAGCCCTTGAAAATCTGGCCCCGTTCGACCGCCAAAAGATTCGAGGCGCGGATCGCGTGATAGGTCACCGTATAGAAATAGATATTGGTGAAATCGACGCCTTCGTCGGAGCCGTAGAAGATGCGTTCGCGGGCGAGGTAACCGTGCAGGTTCATCTGACCGAGGCCGATCGCATGGCTCTCGTCATTGCCCTTCTCGATCGAGGGAACCGAGGAAATGTGGCTCATGTCGGAAACGGCCGTCAGCGCCCGGATCGAGGTCTCGATCGTCTTGCCGAAATCAGCCGAATCCATTGCCGCCGCGATATTCAGCGAGCCGAGATTGCAAGAAATGTCCTTGCCGAGATGTTTGTAGGAAAGGTCGTCATGATATTCGCTCGCCTCGCTCACCTGCAGGATCTCCGAGCAGAGATTGCTCATCGAGATGCGCCCGGCGATCGGGTTCGCCCGGTTCACCGTGTCCTCGAACATAATGTAGGGGTAGCCGCTCTCGAACTGGATTTCGGCAAGCACCTGGAAGAATTCGCGCGCCTTGATCTTCTTCTTGGAGATGCGGGCGTCATCAGCCATCTCGCGGTACTTTTCCGTCACCGAAATCTCAGTGAACGGCACGCCATAGACGCGCTCCACGTCACAGGGCGAGAACAGGTACATATCCTCGTTGTTCTTGGCGAGCTCAAAGGTGATATCGGGCACGACGACGCCGAGCGACAGCGTCTTGATGCGGATCTTCTCGTCGGCATTTTCGCGCTTGGTGTCGAGGAAGCGCATGATGTCGGGGTGGTGGGCGTTGAGATAGACGGCACCCGCCCCCTGCCGCGCGCCGAGCTGGTTGGCGTAGGAGAAGCTGTCTTCGAGCAGCTTCATGACAGGGATAATGCCCGAAGACTGGTTCTCGATATGCTTGATCGGCGCGCCCGCCTCGCGAATATTCGTCAGCGACAGCGCCACGCCGCCGCCGCGCTTTGACAATTGCAATGCCGAATTGATCGACCGGCCGATCGATTCCATATTGTCCTCGACGCGTAGCAGGAAGCAGGAAACCAGTTCGCCGCGCTGCTTCTTGCCGGCATTGAGGAAGGTCGGCGTCGCCGGCTGGAAGCGGCCGGAAATGATCTCGTCGACCATGTCGCGGGCAAGGGCCTCGTCGCCGCGCGCAAGCGCCAGCGCCACCATGCAGATGCGGTCCTCATAGCGCTCGAGATAGCGCTTTCCGTCGAAGGTCTTCAGCGTATAGCTGGTGTAGTATTTGAAGGCGCCGAGGAAGGTCGGGAAACGGAACTTCTTGGCATAGGCCTGGTCGAACAGATCCCGCACGAAATTGAAGGAATACTGGTCGAGAACCTCCTGCTCGTAATAGCCCTCGGTCACGAGGTAATCGAGCTTTTCGCGGAGATTGTGAAAGAACACCGTGTTCTGGTTCACATGCTGCAGGAAATATTGCTTGGCAGCCATTCGATCCTTGTCGAGCTGGATCCGCCCCTCGTCGTCATAGAGGTTCAGCATCGCATTCAGCGCGTGGTAGTCGAGCGCTTCCGCCACTTTCAAAGGGCGTTCGCCGGCGGGATGAGCCAATGTGTGATGCGGTTTTGCGCCCGCATCCCGCGTCAGATTTGTTCCCGTGTCCAAAATCGTTCCATTCCGTGTTTGACCTTGGCGACATCGTCTTCGGTGCCCATGAGCTCGAACCTGTAGAGGTAAGGCACCTGGCATTTCTGCGAGACCACGTCGCCGGCGAGCCCATAGGTCTCGCCGAAATTGCTGTTGCCCGCAGCGATCACGCCGCGGATGTGTCCTCGGTTTTCCGCATCGTTGAGGAAACGGATCACCTGCTTGGGAACGGCACCCTTGCCGCCGTCGCCGCTATAGGTCGGCACAACAAGCACGAAGGGTTCGCGAATTTGGAACGCGTCTGCGCCAATTGGCGGAATGCGCGCCGCGCGCAGTCCGAGCTTGGCGACGAACCGATGGGTATTCTCGGATCGGCTGGAATAATAGACGATCAGCCCCATCGTCTGTCCTCAGCTCAGGAAAGTGCGCTGATCATGTCGGGACGGAAGCCGGCCCAATGCTGCTCGCCGGCGATGACGACAGGCGCCTGCATGTAGCCGAGGCTGCGGACGCGATCGAGCGCTTCGGCATCCTGCGAAATATCGACGATGTCATAGTCGACACCCAGGCGGTCCAGAGCGCGGTAGGTGGCAGTGCACTGGACGCAGGCAGGCTTGCTGTAGACGGTGATGGTCATAATATTCCTCGTGACGACGCGATTGGGACGCAGGACATTGATCGGAAATCTGTCGATATCCGTCGAAAAATCTCGGTGATTTGAGCTATGCGGCTATTTAGCCGCTGGGCGTACTCCGCCCTCTACCTCTAGCGGGTGGCGGCCTGAACTGAGATACTGACATGACTTCACCCCGAAGTGGCTCAATACGAAGGTTTCGGGGGCGAAGGTTCGGGCCTGCGAAACGCGATGCGGAGATTCCCCGCAGCCATGCAACGCGACCTTCCGGACACCCCGCCCGTGGACGTTTCGTTCGAGGCAGGTCTCCTGGCTCACGGGTCAAAGCACCCTGTCCCAGCCTTCCCGGAGCATCATGCTCCAGTGACCTGAAATCGGACAGTTGCTCGCCGCTTACAGTTGCGGGGGCAGCTCCGGCATTGCCGCGCCATGATGGCGAAACGCACCGAATTCCCGTCTTAGCCATCGATCCCTACGAATCGATGGAACCTCGAACACTAGATATAGTACGCCAATCCAAATTCGCGTCAACGGATGGTTTGTGCATTGCGTTACGACAGATTTGAAATCGCTACGTTCCTGTGAAAAACACGGATAACGAAAGCTTAAGGAAAGCAGGCTGTGGAGAAAGCCCCGATGAAGAGAGCCGACCCTATGGCCGGTCCCGCGATTTTCGATTCAAGATTGGGCCCGAATCGTCGATAGGACATCCCCCCGGTGACGAACGCCGGAGGGAGGAAGTCAGAAATGTTATATCTTTATCCGAAGCAGCCGCAGCGCATTGATCGTCACCAGCACGGTGGCGCCGGTATCGGCGAGGATCGCCGGCCAGAGACCGGTGATGCCGGCGATCGTCGTCACCAGGAACACCGCCTTAAGCCCGAGTGCGATGGTGATATTCTGCAGGATGTTGCGCATCGTGCGTTTGGAAAGTTCGATCATTCGCGCCACATCGCCGACGCGTCCGTGCAACACGGCCGCATCCGCCGTCTCCAGCGCCACGTCGGTGCCGCCGCCCATGGCGATGCCGATATCGGCCGCGGCCAGTGCCGGAGCATCGTTGATGCCGTCGCCGACCTTGGCGACGACGAAGCCCTGGCGCTTCAATTCGCCGACGACCCGCTGCTTGTCCTCAGGCATCATCTCGCCGCGCCAGTCGATGCCGAGCATGCCGGCAACGGCTGCTGCCGTCCGCTTGTTGTCGCCGGTCAGCATCATCGCCTTGACGCCGGCTGATTTGAGGGCAGCGAGCCCGGCCTCGGCATCCTCGCGCGGCTCGTCGCGCATGGCGATCAGGCCGGCCGCAACACCGTTGACGAGCAGCACCGACACGCTCTTTCCCTCGTCGTTCAGCGCCGTGATGCATGCATCCTGTTCCGCGCTGAGCGTCCCGCGCTCGCGGGCGGCAGGCGGCGATAGCAGATCCAACGTCTCGCCACCAACCTTGCCGCTGACACCCTTACCCGGCAGCGCTTCCAGCTCGAAGGCCGGCGGCACGGGAACGCCGTCCGCCTTGGCGCGATTGCGGATCGCCAGTGCCAGCGGGTGGCTGGAACCCTGCTCCAACACCGCCGCGCGCGACAGCACCTGCGCCTCGCTCGGGCCAAAGGAAATGATGTCAGTCACCTGAGGCTTGCCTTCAGTCAGCGTGCCTGTTTTGTCGAAGGCGACCATCGTCACCTTGCCGAGCGTTTCCAGCACCGCGCCGCCCTTCATCAACAGCCCGCGCCGTGCACCTGCCGAAAGCGAGGCGGCGATCGCCGCCGGCGTCGAGATGACGAGCGCACAGGGGCAGCCGATCAAAAGGATGGCAAGGCCCTTATAGACCCATTCGCCCCACGGCCCAGCGAACAGCAGCGGCGGAACGACCGCGACGAGTGCTGCGACCACGAGCACGCCGGGCGTGTAATAGCGCGAAAACCGATCGATGAAGCGTTCGGTCGGCGCCTTCGATTCCTGTGCCTCCTCCACCAGCTTGACGACGCGGGCGATGGTATTGTCGGCCGCGGCGGCCGTGACGCGAACCCTGAGCACCGCATCGCCATTCACCGTACCGGCAAAAACGACGGCATCGACGCCCTTGCGCACCGGCGTGCTCTCGCCCGTCACCGGCGCCTCGTCGATCGCACTCTCGCCTGAGATGATGATGCCGTCCGCCGAGATACGGTCGCCAGGGCGAACCATGATGATGGCGCCGACAGCAAGGCTTTCTGCCGGCACTTCCCGCGTCTGGCCATTGTTTTCGAGCAGCGCATTCTTCGGCACCAGACCCGTCAGCGACTGGATACTTTCGCGCGCCTTGCCCGCCGCCACCCCCTCCAGCAACTCGCCGACGAGGAACAGGAACACGACGGTTGCCGCCTCTTCGCCGGCATTGATGATGACGGCGCCGACGGCGGCGATCGTCATCAGCATCTCGATCGAAAACGGTGTTCCTGAGAAGGCGGCCATGATGGCGCGCCGCGCGATCGGCACCAGCCCGATCAGCATGGCGACGGTGAAGGCATAGGACGCGATCGCCGGCACGAGATGGCCGACGGTATAGGCGGCAACGAGTGCTGCACCCGAAAGGATGGTCAGCCGGCCCTTCCTGCTCTGCCACCAGGGACCGGCCATCGGCGCATGGTCGTGCCCGTGCAGCCCCTCGATTTCCTTCTCGCCATGATCGTGAGGATGATCGTGGTCATGGCCCGCGTGATCGCGGTGATCATGTCCATGGTCGTGACGATGCTGCGCGCCCTGGGTATGCGCAGGCGCAGCGGTTCCGGCAAACGGCGCGACGGAATAGCCGAGCCCGGTCACCTTCTTCTCGATCGCCTTGAGATCGCTGCTGCCATCGTGGCGGACGGTCATCGTGCCCGCCATCACCGAAACGGAAACATCGGCGACACCCGTCAAGCGTCTGACCGCCGTATCGATCTTGGTTGCGCAGGAGGCGCAATCCATGCCGCCAACCCGGTATCGTGTCTCGCTCTCAGCCATGATCCGCTTCCTTGTCAAATAGAAGCATCCCTCCTACATCCTCTAGCGACTAGAGGTGCAAGAGGAAAATCATGAAAAAGATCACCATTGGTGAAGCTGCCCGCCAGAGCGGCGTCAAGGTGCCGACGGTGCGTTATTATGAAAGCATCGGCCTGCTCGCGGCCCCGAGCCGTAGCGAGGGCAACCAGCGCTCCTTCGAGCCTGCCGATATCAGCCGTCTCGCCTTCATCCGCCACGCCCGCGAACTCGGTTTCGAGATCGACGCGATCCGCACGCTGCTCACCCTGCAGGACGATCCGCACCAGTCCTGCGCCTCGGCCGACGCCATCGCCAAGGCCCGCCTGATCGAGGTCGAGCAGCGCATCCGCAGCCTGATGGCGCTGAAGGCCGAGCTGGAAACCATGGTGGAAGGCTGCGGCCACGGCCGCGTCGACCAATGCCGCGTCATCGAGGTGCTCGCCGACCACGGCCAGTGCACGCATCCGCACCACTGATCTCTGCCCTTGCAGGCGGTCCGCGCCCGCGCCAAAACTGCATACAGAGAGAATCGGGCGAAGACATCAATGAACCAGAAGCGGATTGCGATCATCGGCGGCGGCCCGGCGGGTCTCGCGGCTGCCGAACTGCTTTCCCGTTCCGGTCACGCGGTAACGGTCTACGACGCCATGCCGACCTTTGCCCGCAAGTTTCTGCTGGCCGGCAAGTCCGGTCTCAACATCACCCATTCCGAAGATTATGCCCGTTTCGCCACTCGCTTCGGCGCGGCTTCTGCCCGTCTGCGCCCCGCTCTTGATGCCTTTACCCCCGATGATATCAGGGATTGGGCAGCAGGGCTCGGCACTGAAACCTTCGTCGGCTCGTCCGGGCGGGTTTTCCCGAAGGAGATGAAGGCCTCGCCTTTGCTGCGCGCCTGGCTCAGGCAGCTGGAGGCACAGGGCGCCACGCTGCGCACCCGCCACCGCTGGACCGGTTTTGCCGAAGACGGTTATGTTTTCGAAACGCCCGAAGGGCGCAGCATCTTCTATTGCGACGCGGCCCTGCTCGCGCTCGGCGGCGCAAGCTGGCCGCGCCTCGGCTCCGATGCTGCCTGGGTGCCCCGGCTGGCCGGCAGGGGTGTGGAAATTGATGCTTTTCAACCCGCCAATTGCGGCTTCGTCGTCGGATGGAGCGGGAACTTCAGCGAGCGTTTTGCCGGCCAGCCGGTAAAATCAGTCACCGCCACGTCCGAGGCCGGCACGTTTCCCGGCGAATTCGTCATCACCGGCAGCGGCATCGAAGGCAGCCTCGTCTATACCCATACGGCCGCATTGCGCGACCGGCTGCTGAACCACGGCAGCGCCCTCCTGACGCTCGACCTCGCACCCGGCCGCACCATCGAGAGGCTGAGCCGCGACCTTGCGCGGCAGGACGCCAAATCGAGCTTTTCAAACCGCCTGCGTAAGGGCGCCGGCCTCGACGGCGTCAAGGTGGCGCTGCTGCGCGAACTTGCTCCCGAGCGCGACCGCACCGATCCGGGGCGTCTCGCCGGCATAATCAAGGCCCTGGCGGTGCCAGTGATCGAAACCCGGCCGATCGCCGAGGCGATCTCCTCGGCCGGCGGCATCCGCTGGAGCAGCATCGACGAAAACTACATGTTGAAGGCACTGCCGGGCACCTTCGTCGCCGGCGAAATGCTCGACTGGGAAGCGCCGACCGGCGGTTATCTCCTCACCGCCTGCCTGGCGACCGGCCGGGCGGCAGCGCGTGGTATCGAAGCCTGGCTGTCACGGTCGATGCCGATGATCTCAAACCGGATCTAGATCAATGAAATGGCGGATGATGTCGTGCAAAGATCGCTGACACTTCTCAGCATTGTGCCCTGATCGCTTGAGGCGAAGGGGAGGATGGCCGTCGACACGTGCAATTGCAAACCGGCCGCTTTTCCATCAGACTATGCTGAACTTCGGTGGGAGGAGCCGATGCACGAACACTCAGCTCATGCCGAGCACGTCTACACGTCTGCCCAGCGCGATTCTGCGGCAGCCAGTTCTCCTGTTGTCGCCTCATGGCGGCGATGCATGACCATGCACCAGCTTGCCCCCGAGGATGAACGCGCGCCGCTGCGCCTCACCGACCAGGAATTTCGCCGTGCGCGCGAGCAGTCCGAACAGTTGATTGCCAACGCGACAGAAGAGCTCGATCGTCTCTTTACCACCGTTGGCAGGGCCGGCTGCTGCCTGCTTCTGACCGACAAGAACGGCATCGCCCTGGAGCGCCGGGGCGCTGCCGGCGACGACAAGGAATTCCGCGAGCTCGGTCTGTGGACCGGCTCGGTCTGGACAGAGGCCAGCATCGGCACCAACGGCATCGGCACTGCCCTTGCCGACGAGCGTGCCGTCGCCATTTTCCGCGATCAGCATTTTTTCAGCTCGAACACCAGCCTCAGCTGCACGACGGCGCCGATCCGCGACCATCGCGGCCGGGTGGCAGCAGCCCTCGACATCTCCACATGCCGCGAAGATGTCAACGAGATGACGCTGGCGATCCTGACGCAGACCGTGCGCGATGCGGCGATGCGAATCGAACTCAATCTTTTCCGCTCGGCCTTTGCCGGCGCCCGTTTCCTGATGGTCCCGGCCGGCGCCAATTCCGCTGCCGCCCTGCTTGCCGTCGACAGGCACGATCTGGTGCTCGGTGCGACGCGCGCAGCCCGCATCGCGCTGCAGCTCGACGACAGGCGCATCGCCGGAGGCATTCCCGCCGCCGATGCCCTGCACGAGGCTGGCGTCGCCCAGCAGGACGAGATGGTCGAGGCGGAAAAAGCGGCCCTGCTTCGGGCGCTGTCGCGTGCAAGCGGCAATGTCTCGCAGGCGGCGATCGCCCTCGGCATCAGCCGCGCCACGCTGCACAGGAAGATGAAAAAGCTCGACCTCCACTGATCAAGGTTCGCCGCCCGCAATCGTGAAGCGATGCTGTCGCAGGTCTGCGACACTGTGCACTGCGGTATGGAAGACCCTCCCTGTTCACTCCGTCAAAACATGCACATTTTCCTCCCACTGGTTCGTTTGGGAACCTGGATCATCAAGGGAGGATGACATGCTTCATCAGAAAATCGTCGAGTCGCCGTTCAAGCTGAAATACGGCAACTATATCGGCGGCGAATGGCGCGAGCCGGTCGAGGGAAAATACTTCGAAAACCTCACGCCCGTCACCGGCGGCAAGCTCTGCGACATTCCCCGCTCTAATGAAAAGGACGTCAACCTCGCACTCGACGCCGCTCATGCGGCAAAGGAAAAATGGGGTCGCACCTCGGTTGCAGAACGCTCCAATATCCTCATGAAGATCGCCCAGCGCATGGAAGACAAGTTGGAATTGCTCGCCCAGGCCGAGACCTGGGACAATGGCAAGCCGATCCGCGAAACCATGGCGGCCGACATTCCGCTGGCGATCGACCACTTCCGCTACTTCGCCTCCTGCATCCGCGCCCAGGAAGGTTCAATCGGCGAAATCGACCATGATACCGTCGCCTATCACTTCCATGAGCCGCTCGGCGTCGTCGGCCAGATCATTCCGTGGAACTTCCCGATCCTGATGGCCACCTGGAAGCTGGCGCCCGCGCTTGCCGCCGGCAACTGCGTCGTACTGAAGCCCGCCGAGCAGACCCCGGCCTCGATCCTGCTCTGGGCCGAGATCGTTGGCGATCTCCTGCCGCCCGGCGTGCTCAACATCGTCAACGGTTTCGGCCTCGAAGCCGGCAAGCCGCTGGCGACCAGCCCGCGCGTCGCCAAGATCGCCTTCACCGGCGAGACGACGACAGGCCGGCTCATCATGCAATATGCCAGCCAGAACCTCATTCCGGTGACGCTGGAGCTCGGCGGCAAATCGCCGAACATCTTCTTCGCCGATGTGATGGCCGAGGATGACGATTTCCTCGACAAGGCGCTCGAAGGGTTTGCGATGTTTGCCCTCAACCAGGGCGAAGTCTGCACCTGCCCGAGCCGCGCCCTCGTCCAGGAATCGATCTACGACCGCTTCATGGAAAAGGCGGTCAAACGCGTTGAGGCGATCAAGCAGGGCAACCCACTCGATAGCGCGACGATGATCGGCGCCCAGGCCTCGACCGAGCAGCTGGAAAAGATCCTCGCCTATCTCGATATCGGCAAGCAGGAAGGCGCGGAAGTGTTGACCGGCGGCTCGCGCAACGATCTCGGCGGCGAGTTGGCGAACGGCTATTATGTCAAGCCGACGATCTTCAGGGGTCACAACAAGATGCGTGTGTTCCAGGAAGAAATCTTCGGACCGGTGGTTTCGGTCACGACCTTCAAGAACGAGAAGGAAGCGCTCGAAATCGCCAACGACACGCTCTACGGCCTCGGCGCCGGTGTCTGGAGCCGCGACGCCAATCGCTGCTACCGTTTCGGCCGCGAGATCCAGGCTGGCCGCGTCTGGACCAACTGCTACCACGCCTACCCGGCCCATGCCGCCTTCGGCGGCTACAAGCAGTCGGGCATCGGCCGTGAAACCCACAAGATGATGCTCGACCACTACCAGCAGACCAAGAACATGCTGGTGAGCTACAGCCCGAAGGCACTCGGCTTCTTCTGAGAGCCGTCCATAAGTGATATGCTGAAAAGCCTTCTCCCGGCGACGGGAGAAGGCCTAGGCTGCTGATGAGTCGGCAACCCCTCTTTCGTCATGCTCCGGCTTGTCCCGAGCATCTGCAGCCGGTTGATATCAAGCAGATCCTCGGCACAAGGCCGAGGATGACGCCGAGTAAAGAGCGAGGTTTGTCAACAAACTGAGCTTTCTCCCCAACACGGGGAGAAGTCCTTGTGTCTTCGGAGGAGGCATCCATGGAAACCACCACCGTCAACGGCGAACCGCGTGTTCTCGCAACCGACGCAGCTCTCGATTTGATTGCAGAAATCAAGCGGGATCATCCCGATATCCTCTTCCACCAGTCCGGCGGCTGCTGCGACGGCTCCTCGCCGATGTGTTATCCGGCTAACGAATTCATGATCGGCGACAGCGACGTCAGGCTCGGCGAGATCGGCGGCGTATCAGTCTATATTAGCGCCAGCCAGTTCGAGGCGTGGAAGCATACGCAGCTGATCATCGACGTCGTACCCGGCCGCGGCGGCATGTTCTCGCTCGACAATGGCCGCGAGAAGCGCTTCCTCACCCGCTCCCGCCTCTTCGGCGGCGGCGAGGCTTGCGCGGTGCCTGATGTGAAGGTCAGGGCGGTCTAATGCTGTTGCCTTATCGGGTGCGAATTTCGCCTGTAGTATTCCCATAGTACCTGCTCGCGGCAGCTCTTTGCTAATCTCCGCCAGTTGGTTTCAAAGGGAGGAAACGATGCCAGCCTCAAAGATCCTGATGATCACGGGTGACTTCACCGAAGATTACGAAACGATGGTGCCGTTCCAGACGCTGCTCGCCTGCGGCTACACGGTCGATGCCGTCTGCCCCGGCAAGAAGGCCGGCGACACCGTCGCCACCGCCATCCACGATTTCGAAGGCGACCAGACCTACTCCGAAAAACGCGGCCATAATTTCGCGCTGAACGCCACCTTCGACAGCGTGCGCGCCGAAGATTACGATGCACTCGTCATCCCCGGCGGCCGCGCGCCCGAATATCTTCGCCTCAATGCCGACGTCCTCAAATTCGTCCGGCACTTCTTCGACGCAGGAAAACCCGTCGCCGCCATCTGCCATGGCGCGCAACTGCTCGCCGCAGCCGGCGTACTGAAGGGCCGCACCTGCTCGGCCTATCCCGCCTGCCGGCCGGAAGTCGAGCTTGCCGGCGGCATCTATGCCGACATATCAATCAACGATGCAGTCTCGGACGGCAATCTGGTCACGGCGCCCGCCTGGCCGGCGCATCCGTCGTGGCTGCGCCAGTTCATGGCCGTGCTCGATGCCGCGGCCCTGCTCGAAACCAACGCCGCCTGAGAAGGGCGGCACGGGGGAGGACGATATGTGTGAACTGTTTATCAAGGCGGATGCTCGGCTCTGGGAAAGCGCTACCCGATCGCTGCGCATCGACGGCATGGTCACCAGCGTCAGACTGGAGAATTTCTTTTGGGCGAAGCTCGAGGAGATTGCCCGGCGCGACGGCATGAATGTCGTCCAGCTGATCACCCGGCTGCATCATGAATCGATCGATGCCGGCCACGATCTCGGCAACTTCACGTCCTTCCTGCGGGTCTGCTGCGCCCGTTATCTCGACCTGCAGCTCACCGGCGACATCCCGGCCGATGTCACCCGTCCGATCTCAGGCCTCGACGCGCCTGTCATCCTCGACCGCGAACGCGCGAAATATCACTGAAATCATGTCCGACAGACGATCAAAGACGAACGGCCCGCAGATAGCTCCGCGGGCCGTTTCGCAAACATCTGACCTGTGTTGGGCGGCGGGGTTGCACTGCCGCGCAGCCTGGATCAACAATGCGCGGCACCGTCGAGCGCGGGCACCGCCAGGAGATCGATTGCCATGAAAGACCAGAAAGCCGTGATCGTCACGGGAGCCGGCGGCAACCTCGGCAGCGCCGTTGTCCGCGAGCTTGCCAGCGCCGGCGCGAAACTCGTCTGCATGAACCGTTCGAGCAGTGAGCTGGAAGCCTTGGCCGGCGATCTTCCTGCCTCCACGGAGTTTCTGTCGATCGCGGGAACGGATCTCACTGATTATGCTTCCTGCGCCGCCGCCGTCGCCCGGGCCGTCAAGCGCTTTGGCGGCGTCAGCGCATTGGTCAACACCGTCGGCGGTTTCCAGATGGGACCGGTCGGGCCGGAGGCGCCCGCGCAGTGGGAGACGATGATGACCGCAAACGCCCGCACTGCGCTGACAATCAGCGCCGCGGTTCTCCCGACCATGAAGGCGGCAGGCTACGGCCGCATCGTTCATATCGCCGCCGCGCCCGGCCTGAAGGCCGGCGCCAAGCTGGCCGCTTACGCCGCCTCGAAAGCCGCCGTCATCCGGCTGACCGAGGCGATCGCCGCCGAATGCCGCGACGATCGCATCACCGCCAACTGCATCCTGCCCGGGACGATCGACACGCCTGAGAACCGCGCAGCCATGCCCGATGCGAAGACGGACGGTTGGGTATCGCCGCAATCGATCGCCCGCCTCATCGCCTTCCTGATTTCGCCGGCCGCAGCCGTCGTCACCGGCGCGGCAATCCCGGCGACCGGCCGCGAATAACCCAAGGCGCGGCGTGATCGACCGTCGGCGACTGCTCCCTTGTCGAGATCCGTGGGTGATGAACGACAGAGCCCTACAAGTTTTAATCAGTGATTTACGATCTGACTTGAGCTTCGGTTCGCCTTGAGGCAGCGTCGTCTGTGCCTGCTCATGGGACAGGCAAAAGAACAGCGGACGGACACCATGGTGTTGATGATCGCATTGCGGCGGCATTTGCTAGAAGGCGGGTGGTTTCGATGACGGACGGTCCGGCATTGCGCGCTGTCGGCCCAAGCAGCCTGATACGCGAGGAATGGTTCCTGGGCGTCAGCGTCGTGACGAGCTTAGCGTTTCTTGCCTTCCAGGAGCAGCTCTTCGGCCGGCTTGCCGATCCGCTATGGTTCAGTGTCGTTTTCGTCTGGCTGTTTGCCGTCGTCCTCGGCTCCGCACTGTCGGTCGTGCGGCACGCGGATCATTTGGCTGAGCGGCTGAAGGAGCCCTACGGCACGCTTATTCTGACGCTTGCCATCACCTCGATCGAGGTGATGGCAATATCAGCCGTCATGCTTCACGGCGAGAACAATCCCACGCTCGCGCGCGACACGCTGTTCGCAGTCGTCATGATCATCCTGAACGGCATGGTCGGCCTGTCCTTGCTGCTGGGCGCATGGCGGCGACCGGAACAGCAGCATAACCTGCAGGGCGCCAACGCTTATCTCGGGGTCATCGTGCCGCTGGCGACCCTGAGCCTGGTGATGCCGACATTTCTTGCAGGCCCGGACGGACAGCATCCATCCGCACCGAGACAACTGATACTGGGTATAATATCGGTCGGTCTTTACGCTACGTTTCTGTTTCTTCAGGCCGGCCGCCATCGGGACTATTTCACCGACGACAGCAATCGTCACGAGTATCATGGTGAACATGCCCCTCCCCGCGGGCCGGTCTGGCCTCATGCCATTCTGCTTTTCGCCTATATGGCTCCCGTCGTCTTTCTCGTTGAACAGCTTGCCCGCCCGATCGATTACATTATCGAAACCCTGCATGCTCCAACCGCATTTGGCGGTGTTGTCATGGCCATCCTTGTCGCAACGCCTGAGGCAATCAGCGCCGTGCGTGCGTCCATCGCCAATAATCTTCAGCGTTCCGTCAACATCTTCCTTGGTTCGGTGCTGTCAACGATCGGGCTGACCGTGCCGGCAATGCTTGTCATCAGCCGTCTTTACGGGCACCCGGTGAAGCTGGGCCTCGAACATGGAGATCTGGTGATGCTCCTGCTCACTCTGGCCGTCAGCATCATCACCTTTGCCAGCGGCCGCACGCATCTCATGCAAGGTGCGGTCCATCTGGTGCTTTTCCTTGCTTACGTGCTGCTCATTTTCCAGCAATGAAATCCGCCCAATTACGGCCGCACAAGATCTGGAAGTTAAGAGTTCCGCGCTTGGTCCGTCTTCCGCTATGATGACGGGAGCTATTGCACAGCTTGCAGGGTGGCTGCAGGACTTACGTGGCGATACGGAGGCCGGACTTGGGCTCACTGTTGGTTGGAGGGCTTGTATTTGTTTTTCTGTCGATGGCAACATCGATAGGATTGGTGGTGCGCGGCCGTTTGCCGGATCACCATCTCAATGCAGAATCCAAGGACGTCATCAGGCTGGCGACCGCGGTGGTGGGAACGCTGTCGGCTCTGACGCTCGGCCTTCTGATTGCATCCGCCAAGTCGTCCTATGACAATGCCGAAGTGGAGATGAGAACGGCCGCGGCACGGGTACTCCTGCTTGACCGCGTGATGGCGCAATACGGGCCGGAAACCGACAAAGCGCGTCAATTGCTGCGTGAACTCATAGAGAGACGGCTGAGCCGCGGCTGGACTGCCGAGACCACCGACGAAACATTCGGCAATGCGCCGGGGGAATATCAGGATATCGAGGCGGTTCAGGCCGTCCTTCGATCCCTGTTGCCGAGGGGTACCGTGCAGCACTCTCTGCAAGCGCGTGCTGTTGAGGTGAGCGGCATGATGGCCGAGGCCCACTGGCTGCTGGTCGAATCCGGAGAAGAGGGTCTGCCATGGGCCTTTGTCACCGTTCTCGTCTGTTGGCTCTCGCTGCTCTTTGCGACCTTCGGGCTGCAGGCGCCGGCCAATCTGACGGTGCTGTCAATTCTGCTCGTCTGCGCTCTATCCGTCGCCGGCGCCATCTTCCTGGTTTCGGACATGGCGAACCCATATCTCGGGCTGATCCGCGTTTCGGACGCACCATTACAATCTGCCATCGAACGGCTCGGGAAACCGTAGCCGCGTCATGGCATCCATCGAGGACGAACTCGCAGTTGAATTGCGCACCAACAGCTATTGCAATTTTTAGCAATGCCGCGACATAATATCGCATGCCCGGAACTTTTCGGAGAGGGGTCGTCTCCACCGAGGCATGCATGAAGACTACAGCGCCGCGCGTCTTTTTCAGACGCGCAAGTGACGCTGTATGCCTTTGAAAGAGCTCGTAAACATCGGGGCGGCGGCAATGCGTGTGAGATTGTATCAGGGTCTGCACCTGTCTGTGGTGCTCGCCGGCATGGCAGTTCTCGCTGGCTGTGAGGAAAGCGGCAATACTTACGTCGCCCCTCCTCCACCTCCGGTTCGGGTCGCCCAGCCGATCCAGCAACCGGTGACGCTCTATTTTGAACTCACCGGCAATACGGTGCCACTCAACTCAGTTGATATCGAGGCGCGCGTCCAAGGCTACGTCCAATCGATCGACTACCAGGACGGCATGACGGTGATGAAGGGCACCAAGCTCTTCGGAATTGAGCGCAACACCTATCAGGCGCAACTGGATCAGGCGAAGGCATCCCTCGCCTCGCAACATGCGTCTCAGGTCGGCGCACAGCAGGAATACGACCGGCAGCTCAATCTATCGAAGCAACAGGTCACAACGCAGACCGCGGTCGACAGCGCCAAGGCGACGCTCGACGAGGCGAATGCGTCCATCCTCAATGCCCAGGCCAATCTCGATCTCGCGACGATCAACCTCGGATATACGGAGGTGTTTGCCCCCTTCGACGGCACAGTCACCGATCACCTCGTCGATATCGGCGCTCTTGTCGGCGTATCCGGTCCCACCAAACTCGCCAGCATCGTTCAGACAGATCCGCTTTATGCCTATTTCAACGTTAGCGAAACCCAGGTGCTGATGATCAAGGAAACCCTGGCAAGGCAGGGGCGCACCTTCAAGCAGACGGACCTTCCAAGCATTCCGGCGGAGCTCGGCCTGCAGACCGAGGAAGGCTACCCGCATAAGGGACATCTCGATTACGTCTCGCCGCAGCTCGATGCCTCCACAGGCACGCTTCAGGTGCGCGCCCTGTTCGACAACAAGGACCATGCCATGCTGCCCGGTCTCTTCGTGCGGGTTCGGGTGCCGGTCGGCCATAACGACAAGGCTTTGCTGGTGCGCGATGACGCTATCGGGACAAACCAGCTGGGCAGCTACCTGCTTGTTCTCGGCAAGGACGACGTCGTCGAACAGAAGCAGGTCAAGACCGGCCAACGCGAAGGTGCGCTCCGTGTCATCGACTCCGGCCTCGATCCCGCCGACTGGGTCGTAACCCAAGGTATCCAGCAGGCCATCCCCGGCAGCAAGGTCACGCCCGAGAAGATCGAAATGAATCCACCGGCAGCTGCCACCGGCGATGCCAAGGCCAAGACCACCACGCAATGAATCCGCCGCCATGCTTCATCTGAACGTCTAAGGACAACAGCATGATCTCGCGTTTCTTCATCGAGCGACCGATACTCGCCAATGTTCTGGCATTGGTTTTCGTGCTCATCGGCGCGGTCGCCCTGTTCCAGCTGCCTGTGGCGCAATATCCGAACGTCGTTCCGCCGACGGTGCAGGTGACGACGCGCTTCCCGGGCGCCAGCGCCCAGACCCTCGTCGACACCGTCGCGCTGCCGATCGAGCAGCAGGTCAACGGCGTGCAGGACATGCTCTACATGCAGTCGACAAGCGCCAGCGACGGCACTTATTCCCTGACCGTGACCTTTGCCATTGGAACCGATCCGGACCAGGCCCAGGTTCTGGTGCAAAATCGCGTTGCCATTGCGATGTCATCGCTTCCCGAAGCGGTGCAGCTTCAGGGCGTGACGACGCAAAAGAAATCGACGGCGATCCTCGGCTTCGTCAGCCTGACCTCGCCCGATAGCCGCTATGAGAGCCTTTTCCTGTCGAACTACGCCGTCATCAATCTGCAGAATGAACTCGCTCGCCTGCCGGGTGTCGGCAACGTCACCGTTTTCGGTGCCGGCCAATATGCCATGCGCATCTGGATGGATCCGAACCTACTGCAGGCACGCGGCCTGACGCCGCAGGATGTGGTCAGCGTCGTGCAGCAGCAGAGCCAGGAGGTTGCCGCCGGCCAGATCGGCATTCCGCCGGTGCCGAAGGGGCAGGTCTTCCAATACACGCTGAACGTCAATGGCCGATTGAACGAGGCGGCCGACTACGAAAACATCGTCGTCAAGGTCGAGAGCGGACAGGGCGGCCGCGTCACCCGCATCCGCGATATCGGCCGCGTCGAACTCGGCGCCCAGACCTACAGCCAATCCTTCATGCAGAACGGCCGGCCGGCAGCCGGTATCGGCATTTTTCAGCTGCCGGAGGCGAATGCCATTGCGGTGGCGCAGGCGGTGAATACAAAAATGCAGGAGCTCTCGAAGAGCTTCCCGCCGGGTCTCGAATATCACGTGCCCTTCGACACGACGAAATTCGTCGACGCTTCCATCGACGAAGTTTACGTCACCTTGATCGAGGCGGGCGTTCTCGTTCTCATCGTCATTCTCGTTTTCCTGCAGGATTGGCGGGCGATGCTCGTGCCGGCGACCACAGTTCCCGTCACCATCATCGGCGCCTTCGCGGCCATGGCGGCACTGGGCTTTACCGTCAACCTGTCGACGCTGTTTGCCATCGTTCTCGCCATCGGCATCGTCGTCGATGATGCCATTGTCATCGTTGAAGGTGTCGCCCGACACATCGAGGCCGGCATGTCTGGCCGAAAGGCGGCCGAAAAGGCGATGGAGGAACTGCTCGGCCCGGTCATCGGTATCACGCTTGTGCTGATGGCGGTTTTCATTCCGGCCGCCTTCCTGCCTGGCCTGACCGGACAGCTCTATCGGCAATTCGCCCTCGTCATCGCCGCCACGGCACTGATCAGCGCCATCAATGCCGTCACGCTGAAACCGACGCAATGCGCCCTTTGGCTGCGCCCGCCGGTCCCGCCCGAGAAACGCAACATCTTCTATCGCGGCTTCAACAGGGTCTATGACAGGGGTGAACGCAGCTATGCAGGGCTGATCGGATCGATGACCCGCCACAGCGGCATCATGGTCATAGCAGCACTTGCGCTGATCGGTGTCGCAGTCTGGGGGCTCGCCCGTCTTCCGACTGCGTTTCTGCCCATCGAGGATCAAGGCTATGTGCTGATCAGTGCGCAGCTGCCAGATGGCGCATCGAAGGAGCGCACAGACGCGGTGATGGAAGAGGTCGGCAAGATCGCCGAAGCCACACCTGGCGTCGACCAAGTACTGACCATCAGCGGCGTCTCCGTTCTCGACAACAATGCCAGCCTGCAGAATGCCGGCGTCGCCTATGTCGTGCTGAAGGATTGGGACGAGCGCGGCAAGGAAAAGGGGCAGGATCTGCTGTCGATCTACCAGCATTTGAACGGCGCGCTGCAAAGCGTGCTCGCCGCCAAGACGCTGGTGGTGGTACCGCCTCCGATCCAGGGCGTCGGCAATGCCAGCGGCTTTACCATGCAGGTCGAGATCAGGAACGGCATTTCCGACTACCCGCTGCTGCAATCGCTTGCCGACACAATCGTCAAGAACGGCAGTGCCCAATCGTCGCTGCAAAGGCTGAGCACGCCTTTTCGCTCGAACGTGCCGCAACTTGCCGTTTCCGTCGATCGGATCAAGGCGGAGACACTGGGAATTACGGTGGGCCAGGTCTTCTCCGCTCTCTCCGGCTATGTCGGATCGAGCTATGTCACCCAGTTCAACAAATTTGGCCGTACCTTCCAGGTCTATGCGCAAGCCGCTTCCGACTTCCGGGTCAGCGCTGAAGACATCCGCAACCTGAAGGTCAAAGCCGGCGATGGGACGATGGTGCCGCTCGGCACGGTCGTCGATGTCACCACGACACAAGGCCCCTCCCTGATCAGCCTCTACAATCTCTACCCGTCCGCAACGATCGTTGGCGGGCCTGCCGCCGGCTTCAGTTCCGGCCAATCGCTCGACGTCATGGAGCAGATTGCCGATCAGACACTGCCGCCGGGTACAGGCTTCGAATGGACGGCGCTGTCCTATCAGGAGAAGGCCGTGGGCGGGCAGATCTATTTCATCTTCGCACTTGCCATGCTCCTCGTCTATTTCGTGCTCGCGGGCCAGTATGAAAGCTGGATCTTGCCGCTGGCAGTCCTTCTCGCCGTGCCGCTCGCTCTCCTCGGCACGGTGGCAGCGCTTATGGCAGCCGGTGTCGCCAACAACCTCTATACGCAGATCGGCCTTATCCTGCTGATCGCGCTTGCATCGAAGAATGCCATCCTCATCGTCGAATATGCTAGGAAAAGGCGGGCGGAAGGCATGGAAATACTGGATGCGGCCGTCGAGGCCGCCCGCTTGCGTTTCCGGCCAATTCTGATGACGTCCTTCGCCTTTATCCTCGGCGTCCTGCCGCTCGTGCTGGCGACCGGCGCCGGCGCATCCGCCCGCAAATCGATCGGCATATCGGTCTTCAGCGGGATGATCGCCTCGACCTGCCTCGCCGTGCTCTTCGTACCCTCTTTCTACGTCGTGCTACAGCGCTTCGAAGAATATTGGAAAGGACGTACGAAGACCGCAGCCGTCGCTGAGGTGGAGGTGTCGAAGGTACAGTAAGGGTGTTGTAACAACCTTTTTGCGCGATCGTCTGCGGTTTGCGGGACTGGGTTGTTGGCGGGCACTTCACAGCGGGATGTTCGAAAAGACGCTATAGTCCCGAGGTCAGCACCCTATGACAGGCAGGCGACACGCGTTGCAGATTATCTCGGAGGCAAGCCATACCCCGTCCTCCGCCCAAAGGCACCATGCGACACAACGCCTGAAAATCCGATCCGCACGTTTCACGCAGGATCATCAGTTCCTCGCGCGGCGAGAAGGCCGGCATCATGGCTCGAGGAGCGGGCGTGGTCGCGACCGTCGCCGCGGCGCCGCTGGCTGGGGTTGATCCGGCTGATCCTCCCCCCGCTGATCCTCCCAAGGCCGCAACGGCTTGCTGACACGGCGCCGATAGGGCGGCATTGTGCTGCTGCAGGCAACTGAGTGCCTCAGTGCCGCCCGGTGTGACGCCGGAGCATTGCGCCATGAAATCGCGTTGGCAGGCCGATTTGACAGCGCTGCGTTGCGCCTGGGTCGGCTGATGCGCCGGTACACCCGTCGCCGGTGCCGGGCTGGTCGCCCCAGTGGTTGCTGGCGCAGCCGGAGCCGGCTCCGCGGATGTCGACTTAGGTTTGCTTATCGCCGACACCGCCTTCCGGCAGCCAGCCGAAAGCGTGGCGCTATGCTGTTGCAGGCAAGTGAGCGCCTCGATACCGCCCGGCGTCACCCCTGAACACTGCGCTATGAAATCGGAGCGGCATTCCGCCCTGATCGCATTGCGCTGCTCCTCAGTCGGCGCTTGCGCGCAAGCGACACTGGCATAGAGCACCACTGCGCAGAGAGCTGGCAATCCCGAGATAGCAAACGGAAGACGACGCCTTCCATGCGAAGTCGTCAGTAAAGAAGATGCCCATTTTCGCATTTATTCATTCCCCCATAAATCTCTGATCTACTCCATGAAATCGCATAGCCTTGCTGAGTAGAATAACCAGCGCCCGCCAATTGGAGGGACGTTGCGTGCTGTTATGGAAATATTAAAATGCCGGCTCCACGTATATTAGAATATTATACTTTTATCAACTATTTACTCGTGCCTGAAAGTTGATCATACGCCCATTGGGATTTTTTTTGCTGCAGTGTCTCTGACCAGAAAGACGCCATGGACCGAACGGGCATGCGTTTACGACAGTTGGGGAACGAGGCTGAGTTTGCCGCAGCGGTTCCCAACGTCAAATCTTGCGTCGCCATGCCATTTCGCAAAAACAGCAAAGCCCCGGCCGTTTTTGCGGTCCGGGGCTTTGTTGTTTTGTCTATTTGGGAAGTATCTGGTTGCGGGGGCAGGATTTGAACCTGCGGCCTTCAGGTTATGAGCCTGACGAGCTACCGGGCTGCTCCACCCCGCGCCATGTGCAAATCATTGAGATTTGCTTATGCATTCTAACACAAAAGGCCGCTTTGTGAGCGGCCCTTTTGTTCGGCATGGGCCGTAGAGTTTGTGATGAGAAGATTGT
>NZ_MRDM01000020.1 GCF_002008165.1 Rhizobium laguerreae | reverse complement strand
TGGCTTTGACCAGTGCGTCGAGAGGCGAGACTGTCGCATCTCTAACTGGCCCAACTGTCGCATTACTAAATAGCCCCCACACAAATTTGCGGCGTAACGAATATTATGGAACTCCACTGGAGTGTTAGGCTCATGTCGATCGCGCCGACGTCACTTACGGTCATTTGGAAATGAATTTCGCGGATTGCGTAGCTCAACCCCCACTGCCGCATCCGGGCGGTCCTCGAACGTCCGCTCGACCATTTTGGTACCGAAGTCTACGAAAGACCCTTGAAACCGCGCTGGAAAATGTCGGGCTGCGCTCCGGCTATCTCGACCGCTTCCCAAGCAGCTTTCGGACGGCGAGCGCCAGTGTATAGCCATCGCCCGCGCGCTGCTGGTTAATCCAAAGCTCCTGATCTGCGATGAAATCCTCTCGGCGCTCGCTCAAGGAAAACATGCTCATGCTCTTCGCACGAGCTCGCCGTCGTACAACAGATCGCCGATACCGACACGCCGCATCGGCCTCAGCAAAGACCACTACGTGTCCCGCCCACCCGCCATGCTACATCAAAGGCCAGCCGGCATCGGCTGCCCGTTCGTCGGCCGCGGGAGCCGACACGCCGGCGAACAAGAGCTTCAGGACCTTCGTCAACGCCTCGTCGCCCGATCCATTCAGGCGGATCAACCCCTGAAACGCTGATCAACACACCACCGGACGCTTACTGAATAGGCCAGACTCCGGTCGATCCTGCAGGAATTTGCCGAAGGGCTGGCGAGCTTGCATCCTTCAACGAAGGAGCTGTTACCCTGTGAAAGGTAACAGCTAGTAGCCGGTCATCTCGAGATATCCGACGCCTGACGTAGAGCCCCTGAAGTTGATCGGTCCCTCCCAATAAGGCGTCGAAGTCGCCATCCAGGACTGGTCGTTCAACGGTTCGGTCGTGATATCGAGCGACTTACCCGGCACGCGTATACGCCACTCTACCGGCATTTGGCGGCCATCGACGGTTGAGTTCCGAGTTGGCTCCAGTTGGATGTCGTCTTTCGACAGAGGTGTCGTTCGCCCGTCCGCGGATATCCAGTTCGCGGAGATGAACCCGTCCTTGTCGTCACGAAGGCGGAAAGCCATCAGTTTCTCGCCGGAATTCAGGTGCAGTGAGAACCAGTCCCAGCCCGTCTGATTGGACGCAAGCGGCTGCGACGACCACTCCCGGTCCAGCCAAGCTTTGCCGGTGACCTTAACCGGCGATCCGGACGTCGTGATCGTCCCTGCCACCTCATAGAAAGGCTGCGAGTAGTAGTAGCTCGCCTGTCCGTTCGCCGACTTTACCGAAAAGCCTTTGTCACCCTGAAGAACGAGTGGCCCATTGGCCTTGAGGTTTAAGGTATAGCTGAAGTCCGGCCCGCCGGCGATGGCTGAAAGGTTGCCAAAGGTGTTCGAGCCGCTTTGCTCAGTGTCCTCCATCCGCCAGTCGTCTATCCAGGCGCGAAAAGGCGTTGCCTGAACGCCCGCCTGCCCGACGCCTCCCCGGCCCAAGCGCTCCGCAACATAGTGATGGCCCTGGGTGGTGATCGCTGCATGCCCGATCCAGACTTGCGGATCTGCGAAACCTGTCTTGTTTCCTGGAGCCAGGGCAGAGCGAAACAGCGTCCACTGCGCACCATATTGCTTGCCATCATCACCGTTGAGATTGGCGGTCACATACCACCACTCAATGCGGTAATCAGGATGAGCGCCGTGGTCGGTGGGGAAAGAAAGACCATTGCCACGCTCCGGGATCGCGAAACCTTGCGCATCCGATCCCAATCCGGCGAAGCCCTGTGCGAACGCCTGACCGCTTATGCAGATCATAGCTGCCGCCATCAGGAGGGACGCCAACTTTCTAACGTTCATTGGCGAAAATCCTCAGCAGGTCCGCAGGATTAATCGAGGCCAGACGCCGAACCGGCACCAGCACCGACAGCGATGCCGCTATGAAGGCGATTGCTCCCAGCCAAAGCCAATCCATTGGAAACACCATCATTGGCAATCGCCAACCGAAGGCCTCCACGTTCACAATCTCAAGTAGTACCCACGCCAGGGCAAGACCGACCGGGACGGCCGCCACAAATGTTGTGAACCAGAGCGCAAGTGTCCGGGCAACCTCATAAAGCGCCAGATCCCGTCGCCGCACACCCATGGCCCACGCCGGCGCCAGTTGAGGAAGCCGAATACCGGACAGTGTCAGAAGACTTGAGAACATGGCAAATCCTGCCACAGCAAGAGTGAGGACGTTTAACGCGCCCGTCACCTTGAATGTCTGGTCGAAGATCGCTCTCGATTGTCGCTTGAGCGAAGCCTGGTCAACGATCGCGGTATCCGACAGACCAAACTCCTCGACCAACTGGCGCTTGAGAACCTGAGCTCGCTCGGGAGCTACCCGGACCCCGTAGCGAAGTTTCGGGACATCGGGGTAATGATCGACTAGGGTATTGATCCCGACGATCACTTGCCCGTTCGGGTTTCCATAGTCAGAGTACACGCCGGCCACGGTTACACTCCAACCTCCAGGCATGACCAATGGCTGGCCGAGCTTGGCTTCGCCGCGACGCCACATCTGTTCGTTGATGAGGGCGCCCTGACCGGTGGCGACCTTGACCCAAACGTCATTGTCGGACGCAATCAAAGGCCAGTGCTCTCGGTAAGTTGGGTCGTCCGCGACACCAAAGATCTGGATCTGTTCGCCAAGCACCCCACCGTCCACACTCCAGATGGGCAGGACTGCCGTCGAGCGTTGCGGAAGCCAGGCTCGGAGCCGTGCAGCTTCCTCCTCATCCTTGGCCGTCACGTAAAGCTCGGCGGCCAGCCGTTGATCCAGCCAGCCGATGAACGTCAGCCGGAAACTGGATACCATCGTGCCGACGCCGATGTTCGCCGACAATGCCAGTAGCAGAGCCATCAAAGCCAGCGACAGGCCGGGAAGCTGTATGCGGGTGTCTGCCCAGAACCATTCCATCAGGGCGCTCCGCGCCGTTCGCTGCGCTGCGGTCAGGATGACCGCAAGAAGTCCAGGCAGGATCAGAGCTGTTCCCAGAAGCAGGCAGCCAAGAACCGCAAAGCCCGCTACCAGCCCGGACGCAGTAATCGCCAGGGTAATTGCCACCATCAGCAGAAACCCGCCGGTTCCCGCCTGATAGACAAGGGACCCTGCGGATTGTCTCGCCCACGCTCGCGGCTGGGCGGCAGCCAAAATCGGCAGCTTCCAAACCCGCCACAGGCTCTGAGCTGACGAGACAGCGGTTCCTCCGAGTGCAATTGCCAGTCCAGCCAACCACCATTCCGGCCGAATGGATAGCGAGCCTGACACATTCGCGCCGTAGAGGCCCCTGAGGGTCGCGGCGACACCCGGCATCAGAAGCCACGCAATGACGTAGCCGAGTATGACGCCGATCAACCCGGATATCAGCGCCAGCATCGAAAGCTCGATCAGGAGCATCGTAGTCAATGCTCGAAGGGAGATACCAAGCGATCGAAGTGTACGAAAAGTGCCTCGACGCTGCTCGAAGCTCAGGCCCGTGGCCGAATACACGATGAAGAGCCCGACGATGAACGAAAGGAACCCGAAGGCGGTCAAGTTGAGGTGGAAGCTGTCGGTGAGGCGAGTGACGGCTGGCTGTTCAGCCGGTTCGCGGATCGTCAATCCCGCCTGATCGATTGATTCGGCGGAAATCTTTTGATCGGCTGCGACCACCATGCGATCAATCTTCCCGTGCTTGTCGAGCAATCGATCAGCGACCGATATGTCGACGAAGGCAGCACCGTCGGGAACCTTACCATCGACTTTGATGTTCATGTCCGTGGCGCCACGGAGCCGCTCGGCAGTCGCGCTTGACACGAGCAACTGTCCGCTGGCTGAAAAGAAGGTGGAAAGATCTGAACCGCTGGCGATCGTCGCGTTCTGGGAGTCCCTTGGCATCGTCAGAGGCTCGATGCCGACCAAACGGATCCTTATGCTTCCGAAGCGGTAGCTGCCCTCAATCACGGGCGAAACATTCAGGCCCGCTCGACGCAGGCTGCCATAGACCTCAGTCGCTATGCCGTCACCGCCCTTGGCGACGATCTGCCGGAGGTTGCCTTGCTCCAGAACCGATGCCGCCCGGGCATAGCTCGCTCTCGCCTCGGCGTTGATCGCCTGAACACCGGACCAGAGCGCAGTCGCAAGCGCAATCCCCATGACCAGCGTCAGAAGCTGGAGAGGTCTCCGACGCCAGTGTGACAGCAGGGCTGCGAATGCAACGACGTTCATTCGGCAATCTTCCCACCGCGAAGGACCACCGTTCGGTCCAGACGAGCTGCAAGCCTCGTGGAGTGAGTGACGAAAAGCAGAGCCGATCCAACTGTCCGGGCGAGATTGAGCATCAGATCGAGGACGGCATCGCCTGTTTGCTCATCCAGATTGCCAGTTGGCTCGTCCGCAAGGATGAGAGGAGGTCGAGCAGCCAATGTTCGCCCGATTGCAACGCGCTGCTGTTGCCCTCCGGAAAGCTGCTCGGGATATCGGGCGATGTATTCTTCCAGCCCCAGTTCCTCGATCAACTGCCTTTCCCAAGCGTGATCGTACCGGTCTGCAAGCTTGGCGTGAAATGAAATGTTGGCTGCGACGCTCAGGGATGGGATGAGGTTAAACTGTTGAAAAACCAGGCCAACCCTCGTTCTCCGGTATCGGGCTCGTTCGGTTTCTGCAAATAGCGCGAGATCGCTGCCACCCATCACGACCGAGCCGCTGTCTGCACTGTCGAGCCCGCCTGCCAGATGCAGCAATGTGCTTTTGCCACTGCCGGACTCTCCGGTGAGCGCAACACTTTCGCCCGCAGCGACTTCCAGATCGATGCCCTTCAGGATTTCAATCCGGCCCTCGGCAGTGGAATAGGATTTTCTGACGCCTGCGAGGGTGAGGATCATGTCGGTCTCTCCAGCACGGAATTTGCAGAATGCAAAGACCTCGGGTGACCTAAGAACTTTCGAGAGGGATCGCAAGATCCGTGCGACAGCACAAAAACAGGCGATTCCTTGTCATTGCTTGATCACTAGCCGACAAGCGGTCAAGTTCAGCCTGAAACGTGGACATTGCGAGAACCGAGCTACCCGCTCAGCGCGGGCTGCCGCGTCGTAATGCCCTGGCGTCCGAGGGTGCCGCTGGACAATCTATGACGGCCGCTACTCCAACCGCATGGTGTCGTTCGTGTCGGCCGGCTGCAATCGTGACCGGATCATCCCTCGTCCGTGCCTGCAGCCAACAGCATGATGGAGATGGAACAGCAGATCTGACTATCGGCAATTTCTATCGCGGCGAGCTTCCATACCGACAGACGGTCGAACAGGGCAAAGAAGGTGTGCCCGCGAGTACAGGGGCGAGGTTGGTATCAATGGCCTCACGACTCACGGATGCCTTGCCTCATCGCGGCAATGTCGGCGAGCACCGAAAGTGCAAGGGAGGTCGCGTCGCGCGCCGGGCCGAACAGCCCGATCGGTGCCTTGATGCGATCGATGTCGGTCCTGGCGAAACCAGATCTCGTCAGCAATTCGACACGCCTGCTGTGCGTTCTCATGCTGCCCAGGGCACCGATGTAGAACGCCGGCGAGCTGAGCGCCAGTCCGAGAAGCGGCGCTTCAGCCTCGAGATCATGATGCAAAAGCACCACGGCCGTGAAGGCGTCGATCATTTTCGCGACATAGTGGGGATTGCCGTTCTCGATCCGGATCACATCGTCGCCCAGGATCGTTGCACAGCGCGCCGTGGCCCGCGCCTCGAGCGAACGACCCGAGATCAGGATGCGGGTTCGCGGAAGGAATACCGACAGAAACTCGTCTTCAAACCAACCAGATTGAACAGGCGGATCCACTGCCACGAGAGACTGATTGGACGGCACATAACGAAGGCCAACCGGCTGCCTCCGTTCCAGGCGTTCGAGGACAAGCCGGATCGCCGAAATGTCTCGCAGGACATGGATTGCAACGGTGATGCCGCCGCCGCACGGCAGGACTATGTCGAAGAAGGGAGAGCCTTGGCCGAACATCATAGTCCGATCCCGGCCCTCGGCAATCGCAAGGAGTGCGTCGAAAGCAACCGCAGCCTCCACGCAGCCGCCGGAGACATAGCCGCAGTAGCTGCCGTCAACAGCGACCGCAACCAGCGAACCCAGAGAACGAGCCGCGCCGCCTCGAATGTCGACGAGTGTTGCGATCGCGACCTCTCCTCGGTCGAAGCACTCAACGGCAAAGCGCAAAATCTCTGACGGATCGTCCGACATCCTCGCTTGGACGGGCGCAGGAAGCAAAGTGATGGCTACCATCTCGTTCATATCAGATCCTCTCGAGGTCCGGACCAACGGCAGGTTTTCTTCGTCTTGAAGGGGGCATCGGCAACCGTGGGGTCAGGCTGCCGATGCGGGGGAACCCGGTCCTTGGTTGTGGGGGATGAAGGAACCGGTTCGACCGAAATCTAGCGCGAACTTGTCTGATGGATTTGTCAGTGATCGCGCAGTTTGTATCAATCTGTCACACATCCGCGGAGGGCGCGCTCGCCCGCGGAGAACCTCAGCGGACCGTCGATGACATAAATCAAGCGCCACCTCGCCCGCAAAAGTCAGTTAGACGGACCTGCCTGCTGCACGGGAGGCGCCTTCGAAGCCACCTCGTCGAGGCTCCATGGTCCCGGGCCGGCGGCAGCGATGTAGAGGAAGAGGAAGCAGAACAACATTGCGGTCTCGCCGCCGTTGAGGGCGGGAAAGAAGCCTTGTGAACCGTGTCCAATAAAATAAGCAAAGGCCATCTGGCCGGAGAGCAGGAAAGCGACCTGGCGAGAAAACAGACCAATTGCCAGAAGCACACCACCGATGACTTCAAGAAAGCCGGCCGCCAGAAGCAGCGCATTCAGCGGGTATTCGAACGGCGCCGGCCAACCGAACAATTTCATCATTCCATGCGTGAAGAATGATGTGGCGGCGATGATGCGCAGGACGCTCAGCAATTGCGGCGCGGCGCCATGGAGAAATGCCATCTGCATGTTCGTGATCCTCATTTGGCGAAGCGTATTCAAGAAAGTCGAAGAGTGCGGCTTCGCGGGCGCCGCTCGCCGACGGTCGATATGCTCTCCTATTCGGCGGGAGCGCTTACTCCCGCATCCGCGTAAGGCTTGGGATGCGGTCCGCGGCTGAACAATCGCCGGGTCACGATGAAGAGCATGGGGATGAACAATATGCCGAGGACCGTCGCCGATATCATGCCGCCCATGACACCTATACCGATCGAGTTTTGGGAACCGGAACCCGCGCCGTCGGCGATGGCGAGCGGGAGGACGCCAAGGATGAAAGCGAAGGATGTCATCAGGATCGGCCGCAACCGCTGGCGCGCGGCCTCAAGCGTCGCCTCCACCAATCCCTTCCCGCCGGCTTCCGCGGTAATGGCAAATTCCACGATCAGGATGGCGTTCTTCGCCGCAAGACCGATCGTCGTCAAAAGCCCGACCTTGAAATAGACGTCATTGGCCTGTCCGAAAGTACTTGCCGCGACCAGTGCCCCGAAGACTCCGACAGGAATGGCAAGCATGACGGAGACTGGCACCGTCCAGCTCTCGTAGAGCGCCGCAAGCGCCAGGAAGACGACCACGACGGAAATGGCATAGAGGTATGCGGCCTGATTGCCGGAAAGCCGTTCCTGAGCCGAAAGGCTCGTCCATTGGTGCGAAAAACCCGCAGGCAGCTCTCCCACCATGCGGTCGATCTCCGCCATCGCCTGACCTGAGCTTATTCCTACGGCCGCCGCGCCCTGAAGCTGTACCGCTGACACGCCATTGTATCGCTCAAGCCGCGGCGAGCCGTAATCCCACCGTCCTGTCGAGAAGACCGAAATCGGCACCATCTCCCCGCGATCGTTGCGGACATGCCAGCGGTCGAAATCGGCAGGCTGCATGCGAAAAGACGCATCAGACTGGACATAGACACGTTTGACTCGCCCGCGGTCGACGAAGTCGTTCACATAGCTGCCTCCCCAAGCCGTCGACAGCGTCGCATCGATATCGGAAAGCGTAATGCCGAGCGCGCTCGCCCGCCCGCGGTCGATCGAAACGGAATATTGCGGTGTATCCTCCTGGCCGTTCGGCCTGGTGCCCGACAGCCTCTCATTCGCCGCAGCTGTCCTCAGAAATTGGTTACGAGCCGCCATCAGCGCCTCATGCCCGGCGCCACCGGTGTCACGCAGGAAGAAATCGAAGCCGCTATTGTTTCCGAAGCCCGGCAGGGCGGGTGGCGACAAGGCAATGACACGCGCATCGCGAATTGCGCCGAAGGCTGCCATCGCACGTCCGGCAATCGCCTGCGCAGAGGCTTCGGGTGCCGAGCGCTGATCGAAATCCTTCAAAGCGACGAACACTGTCGCAACATTTTGACCTTGGCCACCGAAGCTGAAGCCGGTAGCGCCGAATACGCCGTCGACGTAGCTTGCCTCGCTGGTCAGGTAGTATTCGAGCACCTGGTCCAGCACCCGCCGCGTCCGGTCAGCCGTCGCTCCCGGCGGAAGCTGGATAGAGGTCATCAGTCTGCCTTGGTCCTCCTCTGGCAGAAAAGCGGTCGGCAACCTCGCGAAAAGCAGGACGGTCGCGCCCGATAGCGCCCCAAACAGGACGAGCGCCAGGCCGATCCGGCGGACGATCGAAAGCGTGGCGCGCCGGTAAAGTGCGGTGAACCTCTGGAAGCCGGCATTGAACCAGCGAAACGGCGCGGCCTTTTCGGATCCGGATCCGGGCGGCCTGAGGATCGTGGCGCAAAGCGCCGGCGTGAAAACCAGGGCCACCAGCACGGAAAGCACCATTGCCGAGACGATAGTGATCGAGAACTGCCGGTAGATGATTCCAACAGAACCAGAGAAGAAGGCCATGGGGATGAAAACCGCCGACAGCACGGTCGTGATACCGATCAGGGCGCCGCTGATTTCACCCATGGACTTCAAGGTCGCCTCGCGCGGCCCGAGCCCCTCTTCTTCCATGACCCGCTCGACATTCTCGACGACGACGATCGCGTCATCAACGAGAAGGCCGATCGCAAGAACGATGCCGAACATGGTGAGTGTGTTGATCGAGTATCCGAACACAGCCATGACAGCAAAGGTCCCCAACAGCACCACTGGGACCGCAAGCGTCGGGATGATCGTCGCGCGCAGGTTCTGCAGGAAAACGAACATGACGATGAAGACGAGGATGACAGCCTCGATCAATGTCACCACGACGCTCTCAATCGACAGGCGCACGAAAGGAGACGTGTCGAGGGGATATTTGACCTCTACGCCTGAGGGGAAGCTACCTCTGTAGCTTTCGATCTCGGCGCGCACCGCCTCTGCAGCTTCAAGCGCATTTGCGCCGGCCGCCAGGCGGAAGCCGACACCTGCGGAGGGATGACCGCTATAGGTTCCGCTCGTGGTATAACTCTCGGAGCCAAGTTCGACCTCAGCAACGTCATTCAATGTCACGACCGAGCCATCGGCAGCGCGCGCGAGGATGATTGCCTCGAACTGCTCCTTGCTCTGGAGACGGCTTCCCGCAGTCACGGTGGCATTGAGCTGTTGGCCCTGCCGCTGCGGCAGAGCCCCGAATTGACCGGCGGCCACCTGCGTGTTTTGCGCTCTGATCGCTTGCGTCACATCAGTGACCATAAGCCCATGCTGGGCGAGCCGGTCGGGGTCAAGCCAGATGCGCATGGCATAGCGGGAGGAGCCAAGCAGTTGCACCTCGCCAATGCCTGGCACGCGCCGCAACGAGTCCATGAGGGAGCTGTCGACAAAGTCGGCGATATCCGTTCCGGACAGACTGTCGTCCTCAGACAGGAAGGAGGCGATCAGGAAGAAACTGGACGTCGACTTCGATACCGTCAGCCCCGTGTCCTGGACCGCGCTCGGCAAACGTGCCTGGACGAGCTGGAGATTGTTCTGGACCTGCATCTGTGCGACATCGGGGTCGGCGGCGCTCGTAAAGGTCAATGTGATCGACGCCTCGCCGGTGGAGGATGAGTTCGAGGACGCATAGTCCAGATTTTCGATGCCCGTCATGCCCTGCTCGATCACCTTAGTCACCGAGTCCTCGACGGTCTTCGCGTCGGCGCCCGGATAATTGGCGGTGATGCGAACCGATGTGGGAGCAATCTGCGGATACTGCGATATGGACAAGGTCGTGATTGCGATCGCGCCTGTCATCATGACGGCGATTGCAAGCACCCATGCGAAGATCGGGCGGCTGATGAAGAAACGCGACATGGCGCCGCCTCACCGCGTTACGGCGTCAGGCAACCGCACGGAAACCTCTGCGGGTTTTCCTGCAGATGGCCGACCCGCCTCGGCGACGGCAACGAACTCCCCCGTCTCGTTATCGACGGTCACTGCGGTGACTTGGACCTCTTCGCCGATCGCCGCCCTCTGGAGGCCCTCGACGACGACACGATCACCCTCCCCGACGCCAGCGGTCACCAACCAATTGTTGCCGATGCCGCGCTCGACGGCCAGAACACGTTCCTCGATCTTCCCGTCGGCGCTGATGAAACGCGCCGTGGCCTCTCCGCGGCTATTGCGTGAGACCGCGCGCTGCGGAATGAGCACGCTATCTTCGACATAGCCGTCTTCAACGAGTGCCCGCACATACATCCCGGGCAGGAGCGCGCCTTCCGGATTGGGGAAGACGGCGCGCATCAGAACCATGCCGGTCGTTTGCGATACGGCGCCGTTGCGGAACTGCAACTTTCCGGGATGGCCGTATTTGCTGCCGTCTTCGAGCCGGAGTTCGACGGTCACCGAGCCTTCCTGTGGCTTGATATCCTGCGACGCGAGTGCCTTGTTGAGCGCGAGAAGGCTGGCGCTCGAGCGCACAAGGTCGACATTGATGATGTCCGTCTGGCGGATCGTCGTCATTGGCGACGCCTGGTCTTCGGTAACCAGCGCACCCTCGGTCACATTTGAAGCGTCCACACGCCCGCTGATCGGGGCGCGGACCTTGGCATATTCCAGTTCGATGCGGGCGGTTTCAAGAGCTGCCCTGGCAGCGGCGACGTCCGCCTCGGCCTGCAGCATCTGTGTTCGTGCCTCATCGAAATCCTGGCGGCTGACGACACTGCTCGCACTGAGGCTCTCATAGCGCTGCGAGCGCGCTCGGGCGCTCGGAAGGGCACTTTCGGCCCGCTGCACAGCAGCCTCGGCATTGCGGTAGGAGGCCTCGAACGGCATGGGGTCAAGTTCGTAAAGGACGTCTCCGGCTTTTACCAAGCCGCCCTCATCGAAACTTTGCCTGAGAATGATGCCGGACACGCGAGGGCGGACCTCCGAAACCATCTGTGCACCGGTACGGCCCGCCAATTCTGTCGTCAGTGTCACTGCCTGGCGATGCAAGGTCTGCGCGCTGACTTCAGGTTTCGAACGAGCTGGCCGCTCCTGTGCTGCCACGTCAGCGTTGCAACTTGAAAGCAGGGCCGGGAGGCAAAAAATCATGGCAACATAGACGGTCGAAAAGCATTTGGCTCGCATCATCGAACACCTTTGCGCGGCTGTGAACGGTCTTCACGCGAGGCGGGCGCCCATGCGCCCCACCAGGATCGCGATCGGCGGGAAATTAAGCCGGCTCTGTCGCACGGGTGTGCCGAACGCGACCAAAACTGTAACCAAGTGTATCAACCACCATCAATTGCCCGCCAGGCTGATGACGGCCGTCAGTGAGATGAGGGAGGCAAACAGAATGATGTCGGCCAACACTCCTCTGGCGATCGCCGAAATGCTGTGTTGTTCGACTCTGTAGCTGTTGTTCTGATCTGCCATGACCATTCCTTTCCATGTTGATCGCGCGTCGGTCGATCGGCCCGTGGTCTCCATCGGGGGCTGGAAGCGCAGGGCGGCCAACCGACGATCGTCGAGGCGACGATTGAAAGACGCCGGTCTTGTTCGCGCCTTGTGCTTGATGAGGGGAAGGTTAGTTCGGCCTTGTCGCAGAGCTTTGCCGCAGACGAGTCAAAATGTAATCAAGTGTCGCAGCATGAGCGGCGAGGCTGCGGCACCGCTACCAGAATAGCTGTCCAAGGTGCACTTTCGATCGACACGCATGAATGTGGATGGTGGCTGCCGCCTGCCGAGGGTGACGATGGAGGTGCAACGGCGCCGAGATCAATGTTGCGTCCGCGGCTTTGTCGGCTTCTCGGCAAGGTTCGGCGCACGGAGCCCAATCGACCCGCGCAGGGATTTCCAGTCGCGCCCCTTGGGGACAGCAGGCGTTTCCACACGGCCATCGCGTGGCAGAGAAAGAACGGCTTGCATGCCGCCATCTCCTGTTGTGAAGGAAATGTCACCGCCATGTTGCCTGGCTGCAGCACGCGCGATCGATAGGCCAAGTCCAATCCCGCCGGTGTCGCGATTGCGCGAAGCCTCGAGCCGGAAAAACGGCGTGAACACCTTTTCCTTCATAAGGTCGGGAATGCCTGGACCGCGGTCCTCGACGACGATGTCGATGGTCGCAGCCGTGTGCCGGATGAAGACCCGCGCCTCTCCGCCATATCGCACGGCGTTTTCGACGAGATTTCGCACAGCGCGTCTGAGACCATCAGGCCGGCAGCGATAGGACAATTTCACGCCTTCGACGAAACTGACAGGCTTGCCAAGATCGGACTGGTCGTCGCAGATGCTTCCAACCAGCGCTTCCAGATCGATGTCGCGCGTTTCCTCTTCCGTCGATTCCCCACGCGCAAAAGAAATGGCGGCCTCGGTCATGCCCTGAAGTTCATCGATCGTCGACAGCATTTTTCGCTGGATCTCCTGATCCTGCACGAACTCCGTCCTCAGTCTCAAGGTCGTCAGGGGCGTTCGCAGATCGTGACCGATCGCGGCCAGCATCTTCGTTCTGTCTTCAAGGAAACGGTGCAGCCGGCCTTGCATCTTGTTGAAGGCTTCGGCGGTGCGCCGGACCTCTTCCGGTCCTTCTTCCGAAAGCGGCGGCAGGTTTTCTCCCCGCCCCAAGGCTTCGGCCGAGGTCGCAAGATGTCGCAACGGTCTTGATATGCGGCTGGCGAAGAACACGCCGAGCAGAGCCAGGATGAGTGCCGTCAGGCTGAGCGAGGCGAGCGACGTGGAGGTCCACCAGCCTCCAGTCTGTCGCATATAGAAGGCTGCGTTCAGCCAGGTCCTGTCATCGACCTTGATGACAAGGCCATAGCCCCGCGAGCCGTCGAAATAGACATATTTGATCGGCTGCGGGAGCGCCCAGAGGCTCTGCATTGGAACGCGCCATCCCTCACCGCCGTTCGACGCTGCGACCCTCTTCGCATCAGGGATCTGCGTCCTGGCTGAGCCATCTTGAAAGATCCTGACGAGGTCCACGAAATTCTCCAGAGGCCGGGAAAATTCGGCGGCAGCCGTTAGGCGCCAGGCGGCGGGGTCTTCCGCTTCACGATCGCTCACCCAAAAACGCGAGTCCCTCGTCTCGCTCGCAAGCAGAGCCTGCTTTTGATATTCGGGCGGTACGGTTTCCACCAGTCGGGTCAGCGTGCGCGCTCGACTGAGGAATTCGCTCTTGGCTGCAGCGTCGAGAGCTTTGGAATGCTCCTTCCAGGAGATTAGAAATGTCAGCGCCTGGGAAATGATCAAAGCCGCAAGCGTAAACGCGATAAGTTGCGTCGCCAGGCTTCTGTTCCAGAGGTGGTTCATTCGAACGCCACCTCGGCAGCCAAGCTGTAGCCGCCGCCCCAATGCGTCTTGATGATCGACGGATTTTTAGGGTTCTCTTCGATTTTCTTGCGAAGCCGGCTCACCTGATTGTCGATGCTGCGATCGAAGATATCGGCCGTCCTGCCGACGGTCAGATCAAGCAGCTGTTCGCGGCTCAGGATCAGGCCCGGCCTTTCGATGAAGACTTTCAGCAGACGGAATTCGGCAGTGCTCAAGGGTATTCCAACGCCGTCGCTACCGGAAATTTCCTGACGTCCCATGTTGACGCGCCACTGGCCGATGCGGACGGCCCTTTGCTGCTGTGTCATGCGCTGCTGTGTCAGCGGATTGCTCGCGCGCCGAAGCACCGCTCTGATGCGAGCCAGGAGCTCGCGGGGATTGAATGGTTTCACGACGTAGTCGTCAGCGCCAAGTTCCAGTCCGATGATACGATCGGTATCTTCGACCAATGCGGTCAGAAAAATGATCGGGATGTCTGTCGCGGCACGCACCTGACGGCACACGCTCAATCCGTCCTCGCCCGGCATCATGACATCGAGGATGATCAGATCCACCACGTGGCGCTCGCGCTCGAGCAGGCGTCGAAGGGCCGCGCCGCTTTCTGCCACGCTCACCTTGTAGCCTTGCTGTTCGAGATACTGTCGAACCAGATCCCGGATATCGCTGTGATCGTCGACAACCACGACATGCGATGAATTCTGCATCTGCATAACCTCTTGAGCTATTTTTACAGAAGAGAGCGCGGTTCGCATCGAAAAAAGTGTATCAAAGTTTCACAGCGGTTCGGCCAAACCCATTTTCTCACATGTCCTAAAAGGATCTCAAATGGCCGCCTCGGGATCGAACGCCCCCTTCGCTTGCCGGATTATGGGGACCACGACTGCGAACTCAACGGCGTTGTCGTAAAATTGGTGACCGCGGGTGCAATGGAAAGTGGCCGGCATCTGGCAAGAAGCCTGTTTGGCTCGGTGTATCGGACGCGTGACCGATACGGCGAATTCGCTGCAGGCTGTTTGCAAGATGCCTGCGACGTCGATAAGCTCAACTGTCTCTGTCGCATAGTCGTTTCGAGGATAATTCAGGTTCTCGACGAGCAGGCTCTCAATCCGATCGATATCGGAGAGCAGGCGTCCTTCTGACCGCTTTCCCGTCCGCTCCACGCGCAGTTTCAGCCGCGTCAGCGCCGTGCGCAGATCATGACCAATGCCCCGGAGCATGCGGGTGCCTGCTTCGATCATTAGACGGATCCGGCCGGCGGATGCCGCCATGGGACAAGTTTCTACATGGAAGCGCCACAACGACAGAGGCGATCCGTCGACCAATACAAATAGTCATTTGGACCCGCATGACGCAGCGCTTGGCGGCCGACTTTCTTCAAAGGACATCTTCGATGCGGATCGGCAGCTTTCTGACGCGCTTGCCCGTCGCGTGATAAATCGCATTGGCGATGGCAGGAGCGGTGCCAAGCATGACGAGTTCGCCCATGCCCTTGACGCCGACCGAGTTGACCATCGTGTCCGGTTTGTCGATGAAGCCAACGTCGACGTCACCGATGTCGGCATTAACCGCCATGAGGTAGTCGGCCAAATCAGCGTTGAGGTAGCCGGCAAAACGCGGATCGACGTCAGTCTCCTCGCGAAGCGCCGTGCTGAAACCCCAGACAACGCCGCCATACATCTGCCCACGAGCGGTCACCGGACTGACGACCCGGCCGACATCGGCAATGCTGACCACCCGCGGCATGCGGATGCGGCCCGTTCTGGGTTCGATATGAATTTCGACGAACTGGGCAATGTAACTCATTGATGTAAAGCCCGGGTATTCGGGGCCCGCACCTGCACGACCCCCGGCTCGAAAGGCTTCAAGAGCGGAGGCGTCCTGCCCGGGCGCGAGCTCCGAAACCACCACTTCGATCTGGGGACGTTTCAGGCGCGCCAGTTGCTCATGCAAATTGCCCGCCGGCGGGTTCGGTCCCGCAAGCTCATCAAAGCGGGCGCGCAATGCGGTGACGGCCTTCGCCGTGACAGGAATGATGCTGGCCGTGCCGCGCTCGCCAACGGTCATCATCTGCGGACCGACAGTCGTATCCCCAAGTAAAATCTCCAGACGATCGGGGTTGATGTCGAGGCCTTGGATGATCGTGTTTGCGACCGCAGTGCGGATACCCTGGCCCATTTCATGCCCGGACGAAATCACCCGTGTCGTGCCGTCCGCACGTACCCTCAGTGTCGTCTCTGCAGCTGACCCCGACGCTCCGAAAATCCCGCATGCGACGCCATATCCGACCATCGTGCCGTCATCCAGTCGCATCGATCCCGGTTCAGCTGTTCGCCGGCTCCAGTCGAAGCGCCTTGCACCTTCCCGCAGGCAGTCATTCAGGAAATGCGGCGACAGCGACTGCCCAGCGATGATGTCGTTCTTTGCTTCATGCTCGAGACGAAGTTGAACCGGATCTTTGCCGAGCTTGTAAGCCATCTCGTCGATCAGGCTCTCCAGCGCAAACCCGGCAGGGAACGGATGCGTCCCGCGGGTGTGTCGCGGCATCTGGCGGTCGATATGGATATCGCCGGCCGTCGCTCGAAAATTTTCGATGGCATAAAGACGTGCGATATCCTCATGGTAACCGCTTGAGCGGAATCCGCCGTCAGGGATATTTTCTTGCACCACATCATAGAGGACGGCGTCCAGGCGCCCCTGCGCGTCGGCGGCGAGACGGATATTGTGAACACTGCGCGGCCGGTAGTTGGCGATATGGAACAACTGCCCACGCGGTGTGACCAGCTTAACTGGCCGCCCTGCAAGCCTGGCAGCCTGGGCAACCAACGCGGATTGAAGCTTGGGAGGAGATTTCTGCCCGAACCCACCTCCGACATGTTCGGATTTGACCGCAACTTGGTCCGGAGCAAGGCCGAAGGCCTTAACGAGTGCGCCCTTGGCTGCTTCAATATTCTGGCAGCCCTCATGGACCGTCAGTCGCCCGTTAGACCATTCCGCGACGGTCCCGAACAATTCCATGGCGTTATGGTGCTGGGTTGGTGTCTCGAAAGTGCCCTCGACAATAACGCCTGCATTTTCAAACGCTTTGTCGACGTCGCCTGTATTAAAGCCTTCTGCCGGAACGCGTTGTGCGCCGGGACTGGTCATCAAGGGCACGAATGGTGCCGCTTCGTAGTCAGCAGATATGGATTCAGCACCCTCTATCGCGGCCTCGATCGTCTCCGCGACAACCAATGCAATTGGCTGCCCGCGAAATGATATTTGTGGACGAAGCGAGGGAAAATCGCCGATGGACAGGACATGAACGACACCGGGGATTTTGGTCGCCGCGGTGACGTCAACTTTCGTGACTTTGCCTTTCGCGATGGTGGCAGGGACCAGCATCGCATGCAGCATGCCGGGCAGCCTGATATCGGCTGCGTACGTCGTGCGGCCCTGTACCTTGTCCCTGGCGTCGACGCGGGCGATTTCTGAGAAGGTTTGTGACGGCATCACGCTCTCCTTTCCGCGGCAATCATCAAGGCATCGGCAACAACCCGGGCTCCCAGATCGGACTTGAAGGCGTTGTGCTGGCCCGGACGCGCATCCCTGAATGCGGCCCGGCCGGCTTCAAGTGCCAGCTCGGGCGTTAATTGCTTGCCGCGCAACGTCTCTTCGGCACTCTGCGCTCGCCATGGGATCGTTGCGACACCGCCAAGTGCAATGCGGGCCGTTCGGACATTGGCTCCTTCCATTTCAACCACGACTGCGGCGGATGCCACCGCGAACGCAAAACTCTCCCGGTCGCGAATCTTGTGATAGGTCGAGGAACGGCTTGGTGCTTTCGGGACGGTAATGGCCGTGATCAGTTCGGCTGGGGCTATATCGAATTCCAGATGCGGCGTATCGCCGGGCAGCCTGTAGAAGTCTGAAATCGGGACGGTGCGCGTTCCTGCGGGTCCATGAATTTCGACCGATGCGCCCATTGCCGTCAACGCCACTGGCCAGTCTCCCGGTGAGACCGCGATACAAGCGTCACTCACTCCAAGGATCGCATGGCCTCGGTCCAATCCGCCGATTGCTGCGCAACCGGAACCGGGGACACGCTTGTTGCAGGGGTACACGCCTACCGTAGACAGTGACCCCGCGCCGTTGCGGAAATAGGGACAGCGGGTTCGCTGAAGCAGGTTGCCGCCAACTGTGGCCATATTGCGCAGTTGCTGCGAGGCTGCTTTCAGCAAGCTCTCAGAAAGGATGGGATATCCGTCCTGCACCGCCGGCGTGTAAGCAACGTCGCTCATCAGTGCCAAGGCACCGAACCGCAATACGTCGCCGTCGGTGTCGATCGTGTCGAGGCCCACGATGCCGGTAACGTCGATAAGATGCACTGGCCGCTCCACGCCGAGCTTCATCAGATCATAGAGCGTTGTGCCGCCGGCGATGTAGCGCGCGTCTAGGCCGACCGCAGCAAAGGCTTCGACGGCTGCTTCGAGGCTGTCCGCCCGGGTGTAATCGATAGCTCGCATCTTCAGCCCTCCTTCGAATTGGCTGCCACATCTTCGATGGCAGCGACGATCCCGGCATACGCGCCGCAACGACAGATGTTTCCACTCATAAATTGGCGGATCGAGGCTTTGTCCGTTGCGTGACCTTCTCGAACGCATGCGACGGCGGACATGATTTGGCCCGGCGTGCAGTATCCGCACTGCAATGCGTCGTGATCGATGAAGGCGGTCTGCATCGGATGAAGTGTATCTCCGTCGGCCAGCCCTTCGATGGTCGTCACCTGACGTCCGTCCACTTTCGCCGCAAGCGTCAGACAGGACAGTACGGTTCGGCCGTCGAGGTGCACCGTGCATGCACCGCACTGGCCATGATCGCAGCCTTTTTTTGTTCCCGAGACGCCAATGCGCTCGCGCAGCAGGTCAAGAAGCGATGCGCGTGAGTCAATATCAAGAGCGACGGCCCGTCCATTCACCGTCGTCGAAACGAAGAGAGTTGTGCCCGTTTCATTCGAAACAGAAGTCTCCTGGGCGGCAGCAGGTTGCAGTGGAAGTATCGTTGCGACTGCCACACCGGCACCCGTGCCAAGGACGGCTCGACGCGTCACACCAGCGCCTTGAGAGTCTGCGGGACTTTGCTCTGCCATTTATGCTCTCCTCCTGGACTTCAAACCAATGTCTGGACGCGGCGGTTACTCGCCAGGAATAGCTCATCGCTGTCGCACAACTGTGCCGCGGCATGGGGAATTTGTCGCAAACTGTCGCAAATTCGCAGCAGATCTAGGCTGCTGCCGGCGAAGGAGATATCTGCGGTCGAGAAGCGTGTGGAGATGACATGGCGGTCGTGGACCGCATCGATCCCCTGGTTGCCGTTCATGCCTAGGCGAGGTGGTCGAAATCGGCACCCGAACGGAAATTTTGCCAACCCTTAGCATGACTGCACCACGAGGCTCCTCGAAGCCGTCCCTTTGCCCGACCGGGATAGGCGCAATACGCGGCGAACCGTCGAACCTGCCCTGGTTTATCTAAACCGTTGGTTTTGTTTGAAACTCTGTCAAAGCTGATTAGGGCTGCGACGTCGCTGGCCAGTTAGAAACGCGACACTGGCGTCCGGCTTGCTCCGCCGATCAGCCCCCGCTCCGAATGTGGCGCGAGCCGGCGCGGTCGGAAAAAGAGCGGCACGCATCGAGCGTGACCGCGGCTTACTCCGCCGCCGGTCCGTAGAGGCCAAGCTGCTCGAGAAGCGCCCGCTGCCGGCCGGCATTTTCGGCCAGCAGACTGGTATAGCGATCGATGATCCGGTCGCGGTGGCTCGGATCGCAGACAACAGACAGCGCGCCGACGATCGCCGCGACCTTTTCCGAGGTCCGCCGCAATTCGTCGAGCAGTTCCGAATTGCCGCTGATCTCGCTGACCACCCGCTTCGTCACCCTGCCGATTCCGGCCGGTGTGCGGCCGCCTGCCGAGACGTATCCTTGCGGCAGATCACCCTTCAGATTGGTGACCGACTTGAAGCGGATGACATCGAAGATCTGATCGACCGCCTGCTTGGCGCCGGTCACCCGCGAAGGATGGTCGGTATCGGCGGCGGCATGCGGCAGCAGTTCCAGCTTGCCCTTATGGCGCTCTTCGAGCGGCAGATAGGGAACCATCGGTCCGCTGAGCTTGCCGGTCGCTGCATCCTTGAAGAGATCGGCGTCGATTGCCGCATGGGCAATCTTTCCTGATGACAGCGCCTGGTCGAGCGCCGCCGCATCGACGACCTCGCCCCGGTCGTAGTTGACCAGCACCGCACCATCGTTCATCGCGTCGAGGACCTGCGTGTCGACCACCCCTGCGTTGGAGTAGACGCCGGTCGCAGCATCCAGCCGGCCGAGACCGATATGGATGGAGAGCACGTCGGCGCCGGTCGCCGCGTCAACCGGACTTGCGGCGTAATAGAAGCCTTCCGACTCGATCCAGCCTTGGTGACGCTGGCGCGCGTAGATCGCCACCTTCATGCCGAAAGCCTTGGCGAGCTTGGCGACTTCGCGGCCGATATTGCCGTAGCCGAGAATGGCGATTTTCCGGCCCTCCAGCTTGGCGGTCGGGAAATTCTTGAGCTGGCGCCCGGTATCAAAGTCGCCTTTGGCGACCATCTGGTGCAGCCTGTCGACGGGCAGGTCGGGAACGACCTTGAGGATTGCCTTCATCGCCATCTGAGCGGTCGCCCGGCTGTTGGTGCCGGGCGTGTTCATCAAAGGCGCCTCGCCGCCCTCGCCGTTGCCGCCGCCCCAGGAGGCCGAGCCCATGTTGCCGGTACCCGCGCCGATGCGCACGCCGCCGAACGGGAAGACGGAAGCCTTCGGGATGAAGGTCGCCGCCGCGATCAGCGCGTCATACTGGCCCTTGTCCGTCTGCGGCAGGATTTCGGCCTCGGTGCTGAGATTCGGCTGGTAGAAGAAATGGATGCGGCCCTTTTCCAGCGCCGCCCTGTCGCCGATCGGGCCGGCATGGAAGACGCCGCCCCTTTCCCCGACATAGGTCCTGATCTCGCTGTCGTCGGGCTCCCCATTGGCGCCGAGGCGCAGGCCGACCAGATCGGCGATCAGCACCGTATAGGCGTGTTCGGGATCGTCCTTGCGGACCATCGCGCCGGCCTTCGCAGGCGCCGCGAACGTGACGCCCTGCTTTGCCAGTTCCTCCTCGATCACGACGATCTTGGCGCGCAGATAGGCATATTGCAGGTTCTCCAGCAGCGCGACGACATCGGTCGGCTCGCGGATGCCGCCGACCCAGGCGCGGTAGTCGCCGGGCGTTCCCGGGAATGCGTTGACATAGCGCGCCGCATCGAGGCCGGGCTCGAACTCGCCGTTCGGATGGGTAAAGCCATCATAGCCGAGTAGTTGCTTCGAACGCGCGATAATGCGGGCATGGATCGCAGGATCGGTGATGCCGGCGTCCTCCACCTTTAGCAGTGTGACCGCCGCGCCGCGCCGCTCGGCATCGGTGACGGTGAGCGAAAACAGCGGGTGCGACTCGACCCAGCCGTCGATCACCGCCCGATTGGCCGCAGACCGCTTGTTGAGCTCGACCACCGAGCCGAGCCGCGCCTCGGACTGCAGGAGGCCGAAGGTGGTTTCGGCAAAGGCAAGCGCGCTGTAGGTGTTGATGACGCCGCCGAGCATGCGGTCTTCCGCGGCATCGTAAAACGGCCCGGCATCCACGGATCGCTTGGCTGAAAGCGGCCGCCGCGCATCGATCGGCGGCGCAATCTTGAGCTGGCGCAGGATCGCCCAGGACGGATCCTGCTGGTTTTTCTCAACGAGCGCCAAAGCATGCGGCGTGAAGGAGGCGACGAAATACCCCGACACCCCGCCGATCGCCTTCTGAAACGGCATGAACAAGCAGCATTTCGCCATCAGGGCGTCGACTAGCTCGGGCTCCCAAGGCATGGCGCCCAGCATCGACGTCGCGTCGAACACTGCATGGCGGTTTGCCGGATCGCCATCGATCCAGTTCAGCAGCTCGTGGATCTCGCGGCTGGTATAGGCATTGGCGCCGGTCGTCTCGTGGCCGACGCCGACGAAGATCGACACACCGAGAGCGGAAAGCTCGGCGGCCGTCGGGATCACACCCTCGGAGGCGGCAAAATGAATGCGGCTCTCGCAGCCTTTTTCGGCGAAGCGCTGCATCTCGATCAGCTGCGTGGCCCAGGACTGACGGAAGAAGCCTGCCGCGCGGGCCGGATCGCTTTCCGGGCGCGGCGTATCGACGTAGACGCGTTGCGAGGCGTCGTTGGCGTTCATCAGGTGCTGGACGCAGACGGTAAAGCCGCTGTGACCGCCGCCGAGTCCCACAGCCATCCGGTTCGCCTTCGGGAAGTGGAAATAGCGGTGGATCGCCCGCATCATGTCGGTCAGAATTTTGTCCGCAGGGTAGCCGCGATGCATGCTGCGGGAAATTTCGGCGGTGGTGAAACCGCCGATGTCGTTACCCCTGTCGTCGAACTTGCGATAGGTCTTCTCGATCCATCTATCGAAAGCGATGCGCCGCAGGCGGCTATCCACCTCGTCGGTGGTCGCATCCGTGATCGGACCGACGCCGAAAAACGGATTGGACGGCAGCCTCGGTGCTCCCGACTTCGTCAGCCGGAGCGCTTCAAGTCGCTGTTCCTGCATCTGCTCGATATTTTTCATGATCTGCCTATCGGTTTGAAAGGAAGGTGGTCGAGGCGGCCAAGGTCGTGGTTATGGTATCGCGTTTCGACCATTGCCTGAATGATCTTTCCTGTGCAAAACGCGTGGCCGAAACCCCTTCGAGGGCTGCGGCAAGAGTCGACCCCACCAGGGTGGATACGAGTGATGCATTCCCCTATGCGGTTGCCGCGATCACAACGACGCCCCTCGTGCCACCCCTTCGACAACCCGCCGTCGGCTGCCGGTTTCGCGTGGTGCCGCGCGGATATTGGCATTGCAGGCAATCTCTGATCTAGTCTGCAACTCTCTCGGCCCGGCGCTCCAGCCGTAGGCTCATACATTCAAAACGAGCGAGAGCTGTATTTCATGACCATTCACCGCTTCATTCCGACGAGCTTTCACAATGTCATCGGCTCTCTTCCGCTGGCCTTGCACATCGCCGACGGCGACACCGTGGTCACTGAGACGCTCGACGCCGCCGGGCATGACAAGAGCGGCATCAAGCGGGCATCCGGCCCCAATCCCACGAACGGCCCGATCTTCGTGGAAGGGGCTGAGCCCGGGGATGCGCTGAAGGTCGAGATCATCAGCATGATCCCGACCAGGGACACGGGTTTTACCCGCAGCGTCGTCGCCGCCAATGTGGTCGATCCCGAGGCGGTTCGCGACCTGCCGCCGCGCGATATCGCCATCTGGGCGATCGACCGCGAAGCCCTGACAGTCCGGCTTTCCCAACCGGTTGCAGGTCTTGAAAATTTCGTTCTGCCTCTCGACCCGATGATCGGCTGTTTCGGCGTGGCGCCCAGCCTCGGCCAGGCGATATCGACCGCGACCAGCGGCGAATATGGCGGCAACATGGATTATCGGCTGTTCGGCCCCGGCACCACGGTCCGCTTGCCTGTAGCGGCCCCCGGCGCCCTATTCTTTCTGGGCGATTGCCATGCCGTGCAAGGGGATGGCGAGATCGTCGGAACCGGCGTCGAGACGACGTTCGAGGTCACGGTGCGGCTGACGGTGGAAAAGCAGGCCGGACTGGTCTGGCCGCGCGGAGAAACGGCCGAAGACATCTTCACCATCGGCAACGCCCGACCCCTCGATCAGGCGCTCCAGCACGCGACCAGCGAAATGTTGAACTGGCTGGCGGCGGATTATCGCCTGGACAGGACGGCGGCCAGCCATCTGCTCGGCCAGGTCGTGCGCTATGACGTCGGCAACGTCTTCGATCCGGCCTATACGATGGCCTGCCGTGTCGCCAAGAAATGGCTGGTCCGCGGATAGGCGAACCCTTCCTCAATCGTGCCGGGACAGGAAACCGGAAACGGTCGCCAGGCAAAGCTGCTTTTCCTCGACATGCGGCATGTGGCTGGAATTTTCGAAGAGCACCCATTCGCAGCCGGGAACGCGCTCGAGATAAGGCCTTACCACCAGGGGCGTCGCCTCGTCGTATTTTCCCGAGATCAGCAGCGTCGGGGCTTCGATGCGGTCCAGCCTGTTCTCGATCGTCCAGTCCTTCATTGTACCGATGACGTGAAATTCGGTCGGGCCGTTCATGTTGCGGTAGACGGTGTTGTCCTCGTCCATGATCGCAAAGGTCCGCGCCACTTCAGGCGGCCACGGCACCACCCGGCAGACATGGCGGTCATAGAAGACGCGCGAGGCGGCGATATATTCCGGATCGGTGAGGCTTCCCGCCAGCTCATGCTTCAGCAGCGTGTCCTGTACCTCCTTCGGCAGTTCCTGCCTCAGCCGGTTCGCCTCCGAAACCCAGGTATGCATGTTGGCCGGCGAGTTGGCGATGACAAGCGCCTTCAGGCCTTGCGGTCGGCGCACCGCATGTTCGGCGCCGAGCATGCCGCCCCAGGACTGGCCGAGGAAGGCGTAACGATCCCTAATGCCGAGATGGGAAAGCAGCGCGTCCAGCTCCTCGAGGAACAGGCCGACCGTCCAGAAATCCGGGCCTTTTTGCGGAAGGCGGGTGGAGTTGCCGTTGCCGAGCTGGTCGTAATGGATGACCGGACGGCCGTCGAGGGCGGCGATGTCCTTGAAGGAATTGACATAATCATGGGTGCAGCCAGGCCCGCCATGGGCGACGACGAGGGGCAGCTTGCCGCTCTCCAGCGAGCCGGTGACGCGATACCAGGTGCGACAATCGAGGAAGGGCAAATAGGCTTCGTTGGTCGTGACTTCGCCCACCGGCATCTCCATCTCTCGGCGTCATGAAAAAAATCATAACGCGGCGGCGGCGGCCAAGGCAGCTATCACAAGTTATAGGGTGGCCAATTATGGGTCGGCCGGTCTTCGAGCAGGCGGTAGTGGGTGGCGCGCACCACGGCCTGGGTGCGGTTGCGGGCGCCGAGTTTCTTTGTCGCGGCGTTCAGATGCATCACGACAGTCGGTACGGAACGGTCGATGATGCGGGAAATTTCCTTGGCGGAGTAGCCTTCCGCCGAATGGCGCAGGCATTCACGTTCCCGCTCGGTCAGGCGGACCGTGCCGACGCTCTTCGCCCGCGTGTCGAAAAGCGAATAGGCGGTCTCATGGAAAACATGGGCAAGCAGGTTGAAGTCGGCGATATAGCGCAGTGCGTGCCGTTCGAAATCTTTGTTCCGGCCGAAGCGGATGCCGGTGATTGTCGCATAGTCGCCGCGTGGCATGTGAACCGGGACGGTGACGCCGGTCGACATATCGCGTTCGCTTAAATAGCGCGTCACCGGCGCCGTGTCGTCGTTCATGAAACGGTTGATCAGCGTGTCAGCGTCCGGGTCGTAGTTCCAGAAGAAAGGTGCGGAGGTTCGCAGCGCCACCTGCTGCACCGGATCGATACGGAAATAGCCGCGATTGAACCAGTAGTCGTGCATATCGTCTGAAATATTCCGCAGCTTCAGCAGCGATGGTATCATGATCGCGCCGTCGAGATCGTAAGGCACCGGCGTATAGTCGTAGATCAGCGCCTCGAAACCGATCTGCTTCATCGCCTCGAAGGCCTGGTCGATCCGGCCGTCCAGCGTTTCGTGCGCCGTAAACTGCCGTCGGATCGTTCCGATGTCGTCAAGAATGGGGTCGTCAAGCATGGGCTGCTCCCGGGGATCGGCATCGCGGCCCACCCTATCACTTCTTATAGCTGGCACTGAATGCGGTTTAAGGTAAAAATTTAGCCGTGCCCAAATATTGAGCAAGCGAAATCTTCTGCCGGAGCGATCAATGTGGCGTGAAATACGGCCGGACGAGCGATTCGAGATCGATGTCGATGGCAATCGCGTCGTTGCCTATAGTTTCGGGACCGGCATCGAGACAGTTTTCTGCCTGAACGGCGGGCCGGGTCTGCCCTGCGATTACCTGCGCGAGGCGCATTCCTGTCTCATGGACAAGGGCTATCGCGTTATCGCCTTCGATCAACTCGGCACCGGTGCCTCCGACCGGCCGGACGATCTCACGCTCTGGACGATCGGCCGTTATGTCGAGGAGACGGAGACGGTGCGCAAGGCGCTGGGGCTCGGCAAGGTCCACATGCTCGGCCATTCCTGGGGCGGGTGGCTGGCGATCGAATATGCGCTGACCTATCCTGAGAACTTGAAGACGCTGATCCTCGAAGATACCGTCGCCGACATGCCGCATCTGATCTCGGAACTGGAACGGCTGCGCGCGGCACTCGGTCCGGAAACCGTCTCAATGATGCAAAAGCACGAGGCGCAGGGCACCTACAATCATCCGGAATATCTCGCCGCCGTCACCATCCTCAACTATCGCCATGTCTGCCGCCTGCCGGAATGGCCGGCGCCGGTGCGCCGCTCGCTCGACGATTGGAACATGGCGCCCTATGAGACGATGCAGGGGCCGAACGAGTTTCTCTATATCGGCAACCTCAAGGACTGGAACCGCATCCCCGACCTGCCGCGGCTGACGCTGCCGGTGCTCATCACGACGGGAGAGCATGACGAGCTGACGCCGGCCTGTGCGCTCAGGATGAAGCTTGCGCTGCCGGATGCCGAGCTGAAGGTATTTGCCAATGCCAGCCACATGCCGTTCTATGAGAACCCGCAGGATTATTATCCGGCGCTTCTCGATTTTCTCACCCGGCACGAGGCAGGCTGATGCAACAGGAAGCGGACCGAACCAGACGAAGACAAAGGGGCGATCGCCGTCATGCATCGCTATAAATTCGTTCTGACGCGACCGCTGCAGTTCCTGCCCGTGATCTTCGGCATCAGCGTCATCACCTTCATTCTGGTCCGGTTGATCCCCGGTGATCCCGCACGCAACATCCTCGGGACGCGCGCGACGCCGGCAGCACTGGCCAGCATCCACGCGCAATACGGCCTCGACCAGCCGATGTGGCTGCAATATGTCTATTTCCTCAAGAACCTTGCCAACGGCGAGATGGGCAAGTCGATCCTCTACAAGATCGACGTGCTGAAGCTGATCGTCACTCGTATCGAGCCGACGCTTGCACTCGTCGTCTCCAGCGTCGTGCTTTCGGTCCTGATCGCGGTGCCGATGTCGGCGATCGCCGCGCGCAATGCCGGCCGGGCGCCGGATCATGCGGTGCGCATCGTCTCGACCTTCGGCATCGGTTTTCCGCCCTTCTGGCTGGGGTTGATGCTGATCATCCTCTTCAGCGTTGAACTCGGTATGCTGCCGGTTTCGGGCTATGGTGCGACGATCGGCGAAAAGCTGTCGCATCTCGTGCTGCCGAGCCTGACGGTGGCGCTGTCGCTCTCGACCGTGCTGACGCGCAGCCTGCGGGCGGCGATGATCGAGCAGCTGAAGTCGGATGTCGCGACGGCGGCGCGAGCCCGCGGCATGCCGGAGGGAATCGTCTTCTGGCGGCATGTCCTGCCGAATTCGCTTGTGCCGACCATCAATCTGCTTGCCGTTAACATCGGCTGGCTGATCGGCGGCACGGTGGTGGTCGAGAGCGTCTTTGCGCTGCCCGGAATGGGGCAGCTGCTCGTCAGGGCGATCTTCTCACGCGACTACATGGTGGTGCAGGGCGTCGCCATGGTCTTTGCCTGCGCCACCGTGCTCATCAACTTCATCGCCGACATCGTCACCGTCGCCGTCGATCCGAGAGTGAAGCTATGAGCATCGAGGCGATCACCCCCGCCTCCCCCGGCTGGCGCCGGTTCTTCGGCCAGCGGCCGATGCTTGTGTTCAGTGCCGGCCTGCTGCTGTTCTTCGTCCTGCTGGCGATCGGTGCGCCCATCGTCGCGCCTTACGACCCGATCATGCAGAATGCCGAGGTGCGCCTGCAGGCGCCTTCGCTGTTACATCCCTTCGGCACCGACAATTTCGGCCGCGATATCCTCTCCCGCGTCATCTGGGGCGCTCGCCTCGACCTGCAGATGGCGCTGATCGGCGTCATCTTCCCCTTCGTGATCGGCACGACGGTCGGCACGATCGCCGGCTTTTTCGGCGGGATCGTCGATGCGCTGTTCATGCGTCTTGTCGATATCATCCTCGCCTTCCCCTTCCTGGTGCTGATGCTGTCGATCATCGCGATCCTCGGCCCGGGCCTCGGCAGCTTCTACATCGCCATGGCGCTGGTCGGCTGGGTTTCCTATGCGCGGTTGATCCGGGCGCAGATGCTGGTGCTGAAAGGCAGCGACTACGCCGTTGCCGCCGTCAGCCTCGGCTTCAGCCGCCCGCGCATCATGTTCCGCCACCTGCTGCCGAACGCGATCGCCGGCTCGATCGTCTTTTCGATGTCCGATGCGACGCTGGTGCTGCTCAGCGGCGCCGCCGTCAGCTATCTCGGCCTCGGCGTCCAGCCACCGATCGCCGAATGGGGCGTCATGGTCGCGGAAGGACAGAGCTTCATCACCACGGCATGGTGGATCACTTTGTTTCCCGGCCTCTCCATCGTTTGCCTCGCCTTCGGTTTCAGCATGCTGGGCGACGCGCTCGGCGAACTGCTGGGGGTGCACGAATGAGCGGCTCCGTGTTGTCCGTCCGTGATCTCACCGTCAGGGCGCATGTCGATTCCGGCCCGCGCATGCTGCTCGATGCGGTCTCGCTCGACCTCGGCAGGGGTGAGATCCTCGGTCTTGTCGGCGAGAGCGGCTCGGGCAAGAGCCTGTTCTGCCGTTCCCTGGTGCGCCTGCTGCCCTCCTCGCTGCTGAAGATCGAAAGCGGTAGCGTGCTGCTCGAAGGGCGTGACCTCATGCGGATCGATGATGGCGAGATGCTGAAAGTGCGCGGCGGCGAGATCGGCATGATCTTCCAGAACCCGACCAGCCATCTTGACCCTGTCATGCGGATCGGCGATCAGATCGCCGAGGGCATCCGCTATCATCAGGGCCTCGGCGCCCGCGAGGCCCGCACCGCGGCGACGGAAATCCTGGCGCAGGTGGGTTTTCCCGATCCCGCGCGCCAATACGATAGCTACCCACACGAATTTTCCGGCGGCATGCGGCAGCGGGCGATGATCGGCGTGGCGCTGTCCTGCAATCCGAAGATCCTGATCGCCGACGAGCCTACGACGGCGCTCGATGTGACTATCCAGGCGCAGATCCTGCGGCTGTTGATTGACATTCGCGATCGGCGTGGCCTGTCGATCATTCTGATCACCCACGATCTCGGTATCGTTGCCCAGACTTGCGACCGTATTGCCGTGCTGCGCGGCGGCAAACTACTCGAAGAGGGGCCGAAGCGGACGATCCTGGCGCGGCCGCAGCATCCCTATACGATCAACTTGATCAACAGCCACCCTTCCATACCGGGCGCGACATCAGCGCCGTTGCCCGAGCTTGCCGAAGCCAGAAACCCGGCGAGACCGTTGCTCGAAATCGATGATCTCCATGTGCGCTTCAGAGCCGGCGGCGCCCTGCTCAGGGGCGGTGCGAAGACGGTCAGCGCCGTTGCCGGCGTCAGCCTGCAGATCATGCCGGGCGAGACGGTCGGCATCGTCGGCGAATCCGGCAGCGGCAAGAGCACGCTTGCCCGCGCCGTGCTCGGCCTCACCCCGCTTTCCTCGGGTCACGTCACCTTCGACGGCGTCGATCTGGCGCTGCAGAAAAACGCTGGCCTGGCAAAGCTCAGGCGCGAGACGGCGATGGTCTTCCAGGACCCATACAATGCGCTCAATCCGAGACTGACGATCGGGCAGATGCTGGCCGAGGTGCTGAAGGTGCAGGGCAAGGTCGCCAGGGGCGATATCCCTGTTCGAATCGGCGAACTGCTCGATCTCGTCGGCCTCGAACGCGAATTCGCCGGCCGCAAACCGCGCAGCATGAGCGGCGGCCAGTGCCAGCGCGCCGGCATCGCCCGAGCCCTTGCCGTCGATCCGAAGCTGATCATCGCCGACGAATGCGTGGCGGCCCTCGACGTCACCATCCAGGCGCAGATCATCGAGCTCTTCCGCGATCTCACGGCGAAGATGAACCTCACGCTGATCTTCATCGCCCATGATCTCGCAATCGTCCGCAATCTCTGCGAACGCGTTGTCGTGATGTATCGCGGCGAGATCGTCGAGGAAGGCCGCTCCGAAGAAGTCTTCGCGCGGCCGAAGCATCCCTATACGACGGCGCTGATCGCCGCCATTCCCGATATCGATCCTGACAAGCGGCTGCTGCAAGGCGCCGACGGCAAGGACGGTCCGCATTCGATGCCGATTCAATCAATCAAACGCATGCCATAACAACGAAGGGAACGAACACATGACAAACAGGTGGAAATCAATCGGGCTTGCAGCCTTGCTCGTCGGTCTGACGCTCAGCGCAAGCTATGCCGAGGCCGCCGGTGTACTCACCATCGGCCGCCGCGAGGATTCGACGACATTCGATCCGATCAAGACCGCGCAGAACATCGACAACTGGGTGTTCTCCAACGTCTACGACGTGCTGATCCGCGTCGACAAGACAGGCACGAAACTGGAGCCGGGTCTTGCCGAAAGCTGGACCACCTCGGATGACGGGCTGACCTACACGTTCAAGATCCGCGATGCAAAGTTCTCGGACGGTTCGCCGCTGACGGCGGAGGACGCGGCCTACAGCCTGCTGCGCATCCGCGATGACGCGGCCTCGCTCTGGAGCGATTCCTACAAGGTGATCGACACGGCCGTGGCGACCGATGCGCACACGCTGACGATCAAGCTCAAGAACCAGTCCGCGCCGTTCCTTTCGACGCTGGCGCTGCCGAATGCCTCGGTCATCTCCAAGAAGGGCATGGAATCGCTAGGCGCCGATGCCTATGGCGAAAAGCCGATCGCATCCGGTGCCTTCGTGGTCGAGGAATGGCGGCGCGGTGACCGCGTCATCCTGAAGAAGAACCCGAATTTCTGGCAAGCCGACCGCGTCAAGCTCGACGGCGTCGAGTGGATCTCGGTGCCTGACGACAATACCCGCATGCTGAACGTTCAGGCCGGCGAGCTGGATACGGCGATCTTCGTGCCCTTCTCCCGCGTCGAGGAGCTGAAGAAGGACCCGAATCTCAACGTTGGTATCGACGCTTCGACCCGTGAGGACCATCTGCTGATCAACCATGCGCATGGCGCGCTCGGCAAGAAGGAAGTCCGTCAGGCGCTTGATATGGCGATCGACAAGAAGGCGATCGTCGATACCGTCACCTTCGGCCAGGGCACGGTCGCCAACTCCTACGTTCCGAAGGGCGCGCTCTATTATTATGCCGACAATTTGCAGCGCCCCTACGACCCTGAGAAGGCCAAGAAGATGCTGGCGGATGCCGGTGTCTCCAACTTGACGCTGAACTATCTCATCCGCGCCGGCGACGAAGTGGACGAGCAGACGGCAGTGCTTGTCCAGCAACAGCTCGCCAAGGCCGGCATCACGGCGAACCTGCAGAAGGTCGATCCAAGCCAGGAATGGGATATGACGGTTGCCGGTGATTACGACATCTCGGTCAACTACTGGACGAACGACATTCTCGATCCGGACCAGAAGACGACTTTCGTTCTCGGCCACGATTCCAATAACAACTATCTGACCAACTACAAAAACGAGGCGGTGAAGGAACTGGTCGCCAAGGCCCGTCTCGAGCTCGATCCGAAGAAGCGCGAACAAATGTATGTCGATCTGCAGAAGATGGCCAAGGTCGACGTCAACTGGATCGACCTCTATTACAGCCCCTATATCAACGTCTCGCGCAAGAATATCGAGAACTTCTACCAAAACCCGCTCGGCCGCTTCTTCCTGGAAGACACGGTCAAGAACTGAGTTCGGGCAGTATGCTGAAGCTCCGTCGCCGTAAAGGCGGCGGAGCTTCATTGATTGCTGCGACACTTGGCTGGGGCCGCTTGCTTACTCGGCGGCCGCGAGCTTGTCCTGCGTCCTGGTGTCGAAGTCGCTGGCGTCGTGGCGCTCGTGCAACTGACTCGATGGCTCGCCGGAGAGGCGGTTGACCATGCGGCCGCGTTGCACGGCCGGCCTGCTGTGGATGGTGTCGGCCCAGCGCAGCACGTTCTTATAGTCCTCGACCTTCAGAAACTCGGCTGCACCGTAGGTCCAGCCCTTCACCAACCCGCCATACCAGGGCCAGACGGCAATATCGGCGATCGTATATTGGCTGCCTGCCAGATACTCGCTTTCGGCAAGGCGACGATCGAGCACGTCGAGCTGACGCTTCACTTCCATGGCGAAGCGGTCGATCGCATATTCGATCTTTGTCGGCGCATAGGCGTAGAAATGGCCGAAGCCGCCGCCAAGATAAGGCGCGCTCCCCATCTGCCAGAACAGCCAGGACAGGCATTCGGCCCGCGCGCTCGGCTCGGTCGGCAGGAAAGCGCCGAATTTTTCGGCGAGATAGGTGAGGATCGCACCGGATTCGAAGACGCGGATCGGCTTTGGCCCGCTGCGGTCCATCAGGGCCGGTATCTTGGAATTGGGATTGACGGCGACGAAGCCGCTGCCGAACTGATCGCCATCGCCGATCTTGATCAGCCATGCGTCATATTCCGCACCTTCATGGCCAAGGGCCAGCAGTTCCTCGAGCAGGATGGTGACCTTCTGGCCGTTCGGGGTGCCGAGCGAATAGAGCTGCAGCGGATGGCGGCCGATCGGAAGCTCCTTCTCATGCGTCGGTCCCGCGATCGGGCGGTTGATGCTGGCGAATTGGCCGCCATTCGCCTTGTTCCAGGTCCAGACCTTCGGGGGTGTGTAATCGGAAGAACCGCTCATCTTTCAAAACTCCTGATATTGGTCAGACAGAGCGCGGCGTCAGTTTGGCCGCCGCATTTTTCCTGACATAGCAGAGGCGATAAGGTTTTGTCAGAGGTGTCGGAGCGGCTTCACACAATCGTCAGAGTGTTGGCCAAGCCCATGGCTCTACCCATCATATTCGGTTGCTGCGACGATTGCTCGACCATCGCGATCAGTTTTCGGTTCCAGAGAAAGCGATGATCTCGTCCAGCTGCCCGACGAGCACGCGGCTGCCCTCGACGTCGGTCGCCATCCTGGAGAAGACGTCCGCCATGCCGCGGAAGATGGTCGCGGCCGGATCATCCTCGCCAAGGAAATCGGCAATCTCCTGCATTTCGGCAACCCACCGATAGGCTTTCGGATACATGTCGGGAATGGATCTCGACAGCTTGCGGTCGATGTCGGGAAGGCTTTCGGAGAGCTCCGCCTTCAGGCTTTCGGCCGCACCGGAACGCGATGCGGCGAGCAGCATGGCGGTGCCGAGGCCGACAAATCCCTTGTTGATGCCGGCATAACACATCTTCAGTGCCGAGGCGGCGCCGAGCGGCCCGTCGAGCCTGCGGATCCGCAGGCCGCAATCCTCGAGCGGCCGGCTCCGCTCCGCGGTATCGCCACTGATATAGATGGTCGGACCTGATGTGCCGGGGACCGGCGGCCCGCCGATGATCGCCCCATCAACCACTTCCACGCCGCTGCCTTCGAACCGTGCCGCCAAAGCCTGCATCGTTTTCGGCGCAATCGCGTTGAGGTCGATCAAGGGCGGCGGCGCTTGCATCCCCGACGATATGTCCGCGACGAGGTCGGCGACCTTGATCGCCTCCGCCGGTGGAACGATCGACAGGATCAGCTCGGCCTTCGTCAGCTCCCGGCGGCCGACCGGCACCATGCCGGCTGCCTTTGCCCGCGCTATCGTCTGCTCGCTCCTGTCCTCGAGATAGGTCAGCACAGCAGCGCCATGGTCGATCAGCCGTCTGGCGACGGCACTTCCCATCGCACCCGATCCGATTATCGCAAAATTCGGCATGTGAACCTCAATCGATGACGCCATCGGGTTAGAACTGTTGCCGGTGGCCATATCGTCAACTGCGACGATTCAGCCGGAGGTTCGTTCCAAACGAGCTGGCAGCTTCGTGCGCGCTGCCGTTGCGGCACTTTTTCTTGATATTCGTCAATGCCGGGACGGTCGACACCGGTATGATCGGTGCTATCATTCGCATTCGAGGATATGGATTTCAAATGTATCGGACAATCATCTGCGGCATCGGCATGGGTCCCCGCCAAACGGCCAGCCGCCTTCTGCGCCGGGCTGCTGCGCTGATGGACGAAGGCGGAAGCATCGTCGTCATGCACGTCATCGAGAATATCCCCCGCCATCACCTGACGGAGCTTCCCGAGGAATTCGAAACAACCGCCATCGTCGATGCCGAAAAGAAACTGGCATCGCTCTGCAAGGAGCTGGGAATTCCGGCGATGATCGAGGTTCGTATCGGCGTTGCCGCCTCCCTGCTCGTCTCCAGGGCAAGGGAGAAATCGGCCGATCTTATCCTGGTTTCATCCCATGTGACCGATATCACTGACTACGTCTTCTCCTCGATCGTCGACAAGGTCGTGCGCCATGCCGGGTGCTCGGTTCTTATCGACCGGCGCCCCGATCGCGCACAGGAAGGCTCGGCGTCCCCAGCGGAAGACGCGGCGTTGCTCTAGTAAGCTCTGGCTTGCGTGACAGCGCGCTCTTTGTCGGATTGACGTCGATCATAGCGGCCGGCCTCCCCTCCCCGGCGGCGGCTCGACAACCTATATCATTGCCAAGCCAACCAGCGGTATTCGCTGCCCGACCGGAGACATGTATGAGCCAGGATCCCTACGAGCTTCTGGGCGTGAAACGCGATGCGACGCAAAAAGATATTCAAAGCGCGTTCCGCAAGCTCGCCAAGAAACTTCATCCCGACCTTAACCCCGGTGACAAAAAAGCCGAGGAACGGTTCAAGCAAATTTCAACCGCCTACGAAATCTTGAGCGACGAGCAAAAACGCGGACGCTTCGACCGCGGCGAGATCGATATAACGGGCGCCGAGCGGGCGCAGCGCAATTATTACCGCGACTACGCGTCGAAGAGCGGGCCTGGCGATCCCTACCACAACAGCGCCGGCTTTGCCGATTTCAGCGATGCCGACGATATCTTCGCCAGCTTCTTTTCACGTCGTGCCGGCGGCGGCCAGACCCGTGGTCGTGGCCGTGACAGGCAATTTTCCATGGAGGTTGACTTTCTCGAGGCCGTCAACGGCACCAGGACGGAGGTCAAGATGCCGAATGGTCCGGCGCTCGACGTACAGATCCCGCCGGGGACGCGCGACGGCCAGACCTTGCGGCTGCGCGGCAAGGGCGAGCCGGGCATCGGCGGTGGGCCGGTGGGCGATGCCCTGATCGAAATCCGTGTGCGCCCGCACCGCTTCTTTACGCGTGACGGCGACGATATCCGCCTTGAACTGCCGATCTCCCTCAGTGAGGCCGTGCTTGGTGGCAAGGTTCGCGTTCCGACGCCATCGGGACCGGTCAATCTGACACTGCCGCCTCATTCGAACACGGGCAAGATTCTGCGTCTCAAGAGCAAAGGTGTTTCAAAACGCGGCGGCGGACACGGCGACGTCTACATCTCGCTGAAGATCGTGCTGCCCGACGCCTCGGATGAGCGGTTGACGGCCTTCATGAAGGAATGGGCGACGGCAAACTCCTACGATCCGAGAAAGAACATGGAGGCTTGATCATGGATGATCTCGAATTCCGTCTTTACTTGAAAATCGACATCGTCCAGCTCGACTTCTGGATCGAACAGGGTTGGCTGATCCCGGAGACATCAGGCGGCCAGAGGCAATTTCGCGACGCCGACGTCGCCCGCGCCCGGCTAATCCTCGACCTCATGGGAAACATGGGTGTCAATGAAGCCGGCGTCGATATCGTCATGGAGCTGGTGGACGAGTTGCACGGCCTGCGGGGAACGATGGGCAAGCTGATGACCGCCATCGGCAAGCAGGAGCAGGATGTTCAGCGCCGGCTGTTCGAGAGCCTCGAGGAGATCGACCGGTTTTAACCAGAACCAGCTTCTACGTGGTGAACCAATAGCGGACGATGTGGAAGAACAGCGGTGCGGCGAAGGTGATGGAGTCCAGGCGGTCAAGCACGCCGCCATGGCCCTCGATCACATAGCCCCAGTCCTTGGCATTGAGATCGCGCTTGATGGCCGAGAGCACGAAGCCGCCGAAGAAGCCTGCGACGACGATGACCGTGCTGACGGCAGCTGCCTGCAGCGGCGAGAACGGCGTCAGGCGATAAAGCAGCGTTCCCACGAGGATGGCCGAGACGCCGCCTCCGACCAGTCCTTCGATCGTCTTCGACGGGCTGATATTCGGCGAGAAACGATGCTTTCCGAGGAGCTTGCCCCAGACATATTGGAAGACGTCGCTGAGCTGCACGACCACCACCAGATAGACCAGGAGAAGTGCGGACGGCGTGCCGGTCTCCAGCATGAGCAGGGCGGGAGCGTGGCTGATCGAATAGACCGTCAGCATCAATCCCCATTGCACCCTGGCGCTGCGGGCAAGGAATTCGTTGACGTCACCCGTCAAGGTCGCCACCGCCGGCAGGATCAGGAAGGCATAGACCGGAATGAAGATCGCAAACAGGCCGTACCACTCCGTTCCGAGCAGGACATAATGCAGCGGCAGCACAACGAAGAAGGACAGGAAAAGCGCCAGGTGATCGCCGCGCCGCGATGGTGTTAGCGTCCAGAATTCGCGAAGCGCCATAAAGGACAGGAATGCGAACAGGATGACCGTCGCCGTGTCGCCGAGCAGGATCGCGCCGCCGAACACCGCGACCATGATCCACCAGGAGCGGATGCGGGCGTTGAGGTTTTGGACGGTGGCGACTGAACCGGGTTCGGTCGCGCGCCGCTGAAGGATAAAACCGATGGCCGAGGCGACGGCAAGCAGACCGAGGATCGCGGCCAGCACGATGGAGAACAGGCTGGTCATGCGGCATGCCCCCCATCTGCGAGCTCAATGACCGCGGCACGGGCACGGGCCAGGAATTCGGTCTTTTCCTCGCCTGGTTCGACGCGGAGCGGCTTGCCGAAGCGCGCCGTGCAGGTGATCGGGACGATCAGCATGCTTCCCTTCGGCAGGATGCGCTGGAGGTTGTCGAGATGGATCGGCACGAGATCGACATCCGGAAAACGGCAGGCGAGGCGATAGATGCCGCTGCGGAACGGGGCGATCTCCTCGCTGGTGCTTCTCGTTCCCTCAGGAAAAATCAGGATCGAATGTCCCTCCTCGAGCAGACGCTCTACCGGAGCCAGCGGATCGCTGTCCGGCGGAGGCTTGCGGTCTATTAGGACGGCACGCAGGCCTTTCTCCGCGATGAAACGGCGAAAGGCGGTCGTTCCCCAATAATCTCGCGCCGCAACCGGATGGGTCATCCGGCGCACCTGATATGGCAGGGCCGCCATGACGGCGACGGTATCGATATGGCTGTTGTGATTGGCGAAATAGATGCGGCGGCTGGGATCGGGCGCACAGCCGCGCCACTCGCTTCGGGCGCCGACCAGGATACGGACGAACAGCACGAGAAGCCGACGGACGAGCGCGATCATAGTCTCTCCAGGGAACGGGCAAGCGTTATCGTGCGTGTGATGCAGGTGACAAGGCTGCCGGCGGCGATGACCGCGCATGCCAGGATTAGCGACCAGTGGCCGCCTGAAACCAGCGTCTCGACGCTCTGGGCGAGGAGGCCCGCCGTCAGCACCGCCATGCGGCGCTGTTTGGCCATGATACCGCTGAAGTCTTGGGGAAGACCGACCGATCCTCCAAAGACCCTGATATAGGCGGTGAGTGCGGCGAGCAGCGCAGCCAGCCAGCCGAGCCAGCCAAAGCCGCAGGCATAGCCGGCCGCGACGAGAAACAGGCTGTCGGCCACCCGGTCGGGGAATTCATTGTAGAGCGGCCCGCTCTTGGTTTTCTTGCCGCCTTCGATCGCGACCATTCCGTCCAGCAGATTGCAGACCAGCCGCAGTTGCACCGAGATAGCGGCACAAACCATGGCAATCGGATGTGTTGTGAAAACGATGAGTGCTGCGCCTATACCCGCGAATACGACCGATAAAAGCGAAATGCCGTTCGGTGTCGCGCCGCTGCGCGCCAGCCATGCGCTGAGGCCGATAGCCCAGGACGACGACCGGCTCGCGATCGGTCGCCGCGAGGCGCCCTCTTCTTCCCCCATTTTATGTCCCCCAACCCCAATGATCCTTGCATATCCTGCCGACGTCGCCGCGCCAAGACATAACACCTTGTAAATCCAGCCCATAGTCTCCGCGGCTCGACGAGCCGGCGGCGAGTGTGGGTCGAACAGCCTGATTTTTAAGCCTATTTGCTGCTTGACACATTTTTGGGCGCTACTATGATTTTTGAACCAAATGGTAAAAAAGGGGAACATTCAATGACCAAAGAAATGCTGATTTCACGCCGGGCAGTGATCGCGTCGGGCATCGCGCTTGGGATCAGCGGCTTCGCCCCGCTGGCACGCGCGGCTGCGCCGCTAAAGGTTGCCGGCATTCATGCGTCGCCGGTCGAAAATGCCTGGAACTCCTGTCTGCACAAGGCCCTGCAGGACGCGGCCAAGGAAGGCGTGATTGAATATGTCTTCTCCGAAGGCGTCTCCGGCACCGATTATCCGCGCGCCATGCGCGAATATGCCGAACAGGGCAACAAGCTGATTATTGGCGAGGCTTATGCGGTGGAGAAAGAGGCCCGGCAGGTCGCGGCAGATTATCCCGACACCGCTTTTGTGCTCGGTTCGAGCGGCGAGCAGGCCGGCGATAATTTCGGCGTCTTCGGCACCTGGAACCATGACGGCGCCTATCTCGCCGGCATGCTGGCGGGCAAGATGACCAAGTCGAATGTCGTCGGGTCGGTCGGCGCCATTCCGATCCCCGAGGTCAACATGCTGATCAATGCGTTCGCGGCGGGCGTCAAGGCGGTCAATCCCGATGCAAAACACCTCGTCTCCTTCATCGGCACCTTCTTCGATCCACCGAAGGCCCGTGAAGCCGGCCTTGCCCAGATCGACGCCGGCGCCGACATTCTATTTGGCGAGCGTATCGGCACAGCCGATGCCGCCAAGGAACGCGGCATCAAGTCGGTCGGCTCGCTGATCGACTATACGCCGCGTTATCCCGATACGGTGTTTGCCAACGCCATGTGATATTTCCGCCCGATCTTGGACGCTGCGATCGCCGATGTCGCTGCCGGAAAACCGGTCGGCAGGAACTACACGTCCTACGGCCTGATGAAGGAAGGCGGCAGCGATATCGTCTTCGTGAAGGGTGTCGCGCCCGCCGAGGCGGAGGCTGCGATGGAAGCCAAACGGGCGGAGATCAAGGCCGGCACCTTCGAAGTTGCGAAGATGATGGACGAGCCGAAGTAATTCGGCTGATGCAAGGCGATGCGACGGATCTGGCGGCAGCGATCAGGCGTGGCAGCCTGAGCGGTGCGGAGGCGATGCAAGCTTCCCTTGAGGCGGCTGCGCGGCAGGAGCCGCTCGGCGCCATCGCCTATCTCGATGCCGCTATGGGTCTCGCTTCGGCAGAGGACCGCGACCGGGAGCGGCGGAGCGCGCCCAGTCGCTTTGCCGTACGGCCGTTCGCAGGTGTACCGACCTTGGCAAAGGATCTTGGCGGCCCATTCGCCGGGTTGCCGGTGACGGCCGGCTCCCGCCTGTTCGAGAGAAAGGGCGGCGAAGCGGATTCCGATCTCGCCTCGCGTTTTCGCGACGCCGGTTTCTGCCTGTTCGGCCTGACGACGAGCCCGGAATTCGGCCTGTCGCTCGCCAGCGAACCGGCGATCGGGCCCGTCTGTCGCAACCCCCTCGATCCGACACGAACCGCGGGCGGCTCCTCCGGCGGGGCGGCGGCAGCGGTTGCCGCCGGGATCGTCGCGATTGCCCATGCCACCGATGCCGGCGGCTCGATCCGTGTGCCCGCCGCCTGCTGTGGCCTCGTCGGACTGAAGCCGACGCGCGGCGCCATCCCAGGCGGGCCATCCTTCGGCAACCACTTGGCCGGCATTGCGAGCGAACTCGCCGTCTGCCGCTCGGTCCGGGATACGGCGCTGATCTTCGACAGGCTGAGCGGCAAATCGCGAGGACCCTTTCCTGACCCCTCCCCCGTCGATAGCGACAACGGCCGTTTGCGGATCGGGCTGCTTGTCGATACCGGAGCGGCCTATCCGACCGAGGGTGATCGGCTCGCAGCCGTCGAGGCTGCGGCCCGTACAATTGAGGGCGACGGACACGAGATCGTTCCGCTGAGCTGGGCCGACTTCGAATGGAGCGTCGCTGCTGGCGGCCGCGCCTTCGCCGATATCGTCTCCGTCAACCTTGCAGCACTCATCAAGGCGGCGGCACTTGATGAGAGCAAGGCCGAGCCTCTGACGCAGGCCTTCGCCGCACGCGGACGGGCGCTTCCAGCGACTTCGCTCTGGAACACGCTGAATGAGGCCGTTCTGGTGAGCCATAAGCTCTGGGCGCTGTTCGATAGGGTCGATTGCATCGTCATGCCGATGCTATCCTCCGCGCCTCTTGCGATCGGCTCCTTTCCATCAGATCATGCCAACACGGATCTGCATCTCGAGCGGATGACGGCATTTGCGCCGCTTGCCTGCTTCGCCAATATTTCGGGTTTTCCTGCTTTGACACTGCCTTTCGGACAGGATGAGCACGCCATGCCGCTGCCGGTGCAGATCATGGCGCCGATGGGGAACGAGCCGCGTCTGCTGTCGCTTGCCGCTCGCCTGGAGGCCGAGGGGCGGTGGCAGCATCGTTTTCCGGTCGCAGGACTGCCGTCATGACCGGGCCTGTGCTGGAAATTATCGGCGTCAGCAAGCGCTTCGGCGACAATCTCGCCAATGACGATATCTCCATGACGCTTGCAAAGGGGGAGGTCGTCGCCCTGCTCGGCGAAAACGGTGCCGGCAAGACTACGCTGATGAGTATCCTTTTCGGCCATTACATGCCGGATGCCGGCCGCATTCTGATCGAGGGCGCGGAGGTGCCGCAGGGCAAGCCGCGTGCGGCGATCCGCGCCGGCGTCGGCATGGTGCATCAGCATTTTTCGCTCGCACCCAATCTGAGCGTTCTCGAAAATGTCATGACCGGCACGGAAAGATTGTGGTCCTGGCGCTCGGGAACGTCGGCGGCGCGGAAGAAGCTGCTCACAATTTCCGAGCGCTTCGGCCTCAAGGTCGATCCGGATGCCCGCCTTGGCGACCTGTCGGTCGGCGAGCAGCAGCGCGTCGAGATCCTCAAGGCGCTCTACAACGACGCCCGCATCCTGATCCTCGACGAGCCGACGGCGGTATTGACCAATATCGAGGCCGAACGGCTGTTCACGACGCTGAGGGAAATGGCCCGCCAGGGCCTGTCGCTGATCTTCATCTCGCACAAGCTCGACGAGGTGATGGCAGCGGCCGACCGCATCGTGGTCTTACGCGGCGGCAAGATGGTTGCCGAACGCAAGGCGTCGGACAGCAGCAAGGCGGAACTCGCCGAACTGATGGTCGGGCGTCGCGTGACCAGACCCGTGCGCGAGCCGTCGACACCGGGTGCCGTTGCCCTTGAAGCGGCCGATGTGACGGTGCGTATCGGCGGCGTCGACCGGTTGAAATCGATCAGCTTCCGGCTTCACCAGGGCGAGATCCTCGGCATCATCGGCGTTTCCGGCAATGGCCAGGCGGCGCTGGCGCATCTTCTCTCCGGTATCCTGGCGCGCAGTGCCGGCGATCTCATGCTGTTTGGCGAAGCCGTCGGCAATCTCAGTGTCGAGGATGTTGTCGACGCCGGCATCGGCCGCATACCCGAGGACCGCAACGAAGAGGGCGTGATCGGCGAAATGGCGATCTGGGAAAACACCGTGCTGGAGCGCATCACCTCACCGGCCTTTTCGCGCCATGGTCTCGTGAACCGCAAGGCGGGCATGGCCTTCGCGAGCGAAATTATCGACGGCTTCGATGTCCGTGGCGGCGGCCCTGCCATTCGCACCCGGCTGCTCTCCGGCGGCAATATGCAAAAGCTCATTCTCGGCCGCAACTTGCATCGGCGGCCGCGCATCCTGATCGCCGCGCAGCCGGCGCGCGGTCTCGACGAAGGGGCCGTGGCGGCCGTGTACGCACGCCTGCTCGAAGCCCGCCGGCAGGGTACCGCCGTGCTGCTGATCTCGGAGGACCTCGACGAGGTGATCGCGCTTGCCGATCGCATACAGGCAATCGTCGGCGGCCGCCTGTCGCCGCCTGTCGCGGCCGAAGACGCCGACGCCCGCAGGCTGGGGCTGATGATGGCCGGTGAATGGCAGGAAAGCCCAGAGGCCGGCCATGCGATTTGAGCGCCGCGAGCACCGTCCGCTTTACCTGCTGATCGTCACGCCTGTGATCGCGGTGATCGCAGCGCTGGCGTTGGCCGGCATCCTGATATCAATCGCCGGCGCGCCAGTGCTCGATGCCTATTGGCGCATCCTGACCGGTGCTTTCGGCTCGCGGCTGTCGGCGACGGAGACGCTGACGCGAGCAACGCCGCTGATGCTGACGGGGCTTGCCGCCGCCGTCGCTTTCCGGGCGCGGCTCTGGAATATCGGTGCTGAGGGCCAGTTCTACCTCGGCGCCATCGCCGTTGCGGCGGCAAGCTCGAAACTGTTCGGCAATCTTCCCGCCCCTATCCTCATTCCGCTGCTGCTGCTGGTCGGCGCCATTGCCGGCATGGTGCTGATCCTGATCCCGCTCTGGCTCAGGCTGCGCTTCTCGGTCGATGAAGTCGTCACCAGCCTGCTGCTGAATTTCATCGCCGTGCTCTTCGTCTCGATGCTGATCGATGGCATCCTCAAGGATCCGCTGGCCTTCGGCTGGCCGCAGTCGCAATCCGTCAGCGATCACGCCATGCTGCCGAAGCTGATCGCCCGCTCGCGCCTGCATATCGGTTTTGCGATCGCGATCGCACTGGCTGTCGTCGTCCATTTCATCCAGTCCCGCACCGTGTTCGGTGTGCAGTCGCGCGCCGCGGGCCTCAATCCCGGCGGTGCAGTCTTTGCCGGCGTTCCACTCGGCAGAACGTTGGTGAAGGTCGCCTGTCTCTCGGGTGGGCTTGCAGGGTTGGCGGGAGCGATCGAGGTGATGGGCGTCAAGGGTTATGTGACGACCGACCTGTCGCCGGGCTTCGGCTATGCCGGCATCGTCGTCGCCATGCTCGCCAACCTCAATCCACTCGGCGTCGTCTTCGCCGCCATTTTCACCGCCACCATGTTCGTGGGCGCGGACGGCATGAGCCGGGGTCTCGGCATCCCGACCTATATCGCCGATGTCACGGTGGCGCTGTCGCTGCTGACGATGCTGATTGCCTTGTTCTTTACCCAATACAGGATCCGGCGATGATGCAGCTGTTCGACATCATCGCTTCCGCCGGGCTCTGGGCGGCAATCCTGCGGATCGCCACGCCGCTGATTTTCGGCACGCTCGGCGCCTTGCTCTGCGAACGGGCCGGCGTGCTCAATCTCGGCATCGAGGGCATCATGACCTTCGGCGCGATGATCGGCTGGCTTTCCGTGTATCATGGGGCCGATCTCTGGACCGGCCTGTTGATCGCGGCAATCGCCGGCGGCGTCTTCGGTCTGCTGCATGCAGGCCTGACGGTGACGCTCGGTCTCTCCCAGCACGTCTCCGGTCTCGGCGTCACGCTCTTTGCCTCCAGCTTCAGCTATTATGTCTTCCGGCTGATCGTGCCGCTTGCCAATACTCCGCCCACCATCGTGCCGTTCCAGCCGATCACCATTCCCGGTCTCTCGACATTGCCCTTCATCGGGCCAGCCTTCTCACGCAGACGGCGCCGACCTATCTCGCGATCATGATCGCCCTGCTGATGGCCTACATCATCTTCCGCACGCCCGTGGGGCTTGCAATCCGCATGACCGGCGAGAATCCGCATGCGGCGGAGGCCCAGGGCGTCAATCCGATGAAAGTGCGCTACGGCGCGGTCATCGCAGGAAGCGCGCTGATGGGAATGGGCGGCGCCTTCCTGACATTGTCGGCGTTCAACAGCTTTTTCCCGACCATGGTGCAGGGGCGTGGCTGGATCTGCATCGCGCTTGTCGTCTTCGCCTCCTGGCGGCCGGGCCGCGCGCTGTTCGGCGCCCTGCTCTTTGCCTTCTTCGATGCCTTTCAGCTTCGGCTGCAAACCGCGCTGAGCGGGCTTTTGCCCTATCAGCTGTTTCTGATGACACCCTATATCCTTTCCATTGCCGCCCTTGCCGTCATGGCCCGCCGCGCCCGCGTTCCACAGGCGCTGATGCAGCCCTATCGCCGCGGCGAACGCTGAAACCGCCCACATCCAATGAGGCTCCGATGTTCGATCTGATCGTCAGAAATGCAAATCTCCCCGATGGCCGAAAGGGTATCGATATCGGCATCCAGGGCGGCAAGATCATCGCTCTTGAGCGCAATCTCCCGGCGCAGGCGGGGGAAGAAATCGACGCAACCGGCCGGCTGGCCAGTCCGCCCTTCGTCGATCCGCATTTCCATATGGACGCCGCCCTGTCGCTCGGCCTGCCGCGCATGAACGTCTCCGGCACCCTGCTAGAAGGCATCGCGCTCTGGGGAGAGCTGCGCCCGATCGTGACGAAGGAGGAACTGGTCGATCGCGCGCTGCGCTATTGCGATCTGGCGGTGACGCAAGGGCTGCTCTTCATCCGCAGCCATGTCGATACCAGCGATCCCAGGCTTGTGACCGTCGAGGCGCTGATCGAGGTTCGGGAAAAGATCGCGCCCTATATCGATCTGCAGCTGGTCGCCTTCCCCCAGGACGGCTACTACCGCTCGCCGGGCGCGATTGATGCACTCAACCGCGCCCTCGACATGGGCGTCGATATCGTCGGCGGCATTCCCCATTTTGAACGGACGATGGGCGAAGGCACGGCGTCGGTCGAGGCGCTCTGCCGCATCGCCGCCGATCGCGGTCTGCCTGTCGATATCCATTGCGACGAAACCGATGATCCGCTCTCGCGCCATATCGAAACGCTGGCTGCGGAAACCATCCGCTTCGGCCTACAGGGACGCGTCGCCGGCTCGCATCTGACTTCGATGCATTCGATGGACAATTATTATGTTTCCAAGCTTATTCCGCTGATGGCGGAGGCCGAGATCAACGTCATTCCCAATCCGCTGATCAACATCATGCTGCAGGGCCGGCACGACACCTATCCGAAACGCCGCGGCATGACCCGCGTCAGGGAATTGATGGATGCGGGGCTCAATGTTTCCTTCGGGCACGATTGCGTCATGGACCCCTGGTATTCGATGGGATCGGGCGACATGCTCGAGGTCGGCCATATGGCAATCCATGTCGCGCAGATGGCCGGCATCGACGACAAGAAGAGGATCTTCGATGCGCTGACCGTCAACTCGGCAAAGACGATGGGACTTGCAGGCTACGGCCTCGAAAAGGGATGCAATGCCGACCTCGTCATCCTCCAGGCCAGCGACACGCTGGAAGCGCTGAGGCTGAAACCCAACCGGCTGGCGGTGATCCGCCGCGGCAAAGTCATCGCCAGATCGGCGCCGCGCATCGGCGAGCTTTTCCTCGACGGACGCCCGGCACGGATCGACGGCGGGTTGGATTATACACCTCGGTATTGAGGTGCGGTGAAAGCAAAAGGGCCGCGAAGCCGCGACCTCCTCAATCCGCTTGGCCTGGAGCCTACTTCTTCGAGGCCTCGTAGAGCGCCTTTGTTTCCGCGTTCATCGGGTAGAGGCCGGGCAGCGGTACGCCCTCATCGATCCTGGTCATGATCCAGGCTTCCATGCGCTCCTGTTCCGGCGCTTCGGCCAGCACCACCTCGAGCAGATCGGCTGGGATCAGCACCGCGCCGTCCTGGTCGACGACGATAATGTCGTCAGGGAAAACAGCCACGCCGCCGCAGCCGATCGGCTGCTGCCAGGCGACGAAGATGAGGCCGGCGACCGACGGCGGTGCTGCGACGCCACGGCACCAGACCGGCAGGTTGGTGTCAAGCACGCCGGCAAGGTCGCGTACGACGCCGTCGGTGACGAGGGCGGCAACGCCTCTCTTCTGCATGCGGGCGCAGAGGATATCGCCGAAGATGCCGGCATCGGTAACGCCCATCGCGTCGACGACGGCGACACAGCCTTCCGGCATCGCTTCGATCGCGGCGCGCGTTGAGATCGGCGAGGCCCAGGATGCCGGCGTCGCCAGATCTTCGCGAGCCGGAACGAAGCGCAGGGTGAAGGCCGGGCCGACGATGCGCGGCTGGCCGGGCTTCAGCGGAACGGCGCCGCGGATCCAGACGTTCCGCAGGCCCTTCTTCAGAAGAACGGTCGTCAGGGTCGCCGTCGAGACGGTCTTGAGAATTGCTATCGCTTCAGCGCTGAGGGCCATCGGTGTTCGGTTCCAATTCGGTTTCTGTCAGATGCTCTGGATCATGCCGCCATCGACGCGGATCACCGATCCGGTCAGATAGGAGGCAGGCTCGCTCGCCAGGAAGGTGACGACATTGCCATATTCTTCCGGCCGGCCATAGCGGCCGAGCGGAATGCTGCCGGTGCTCTCAGTGACGACGTCATCGATGGAGCGGTTTTCGCGTTTGGCCTTCTGCTCGTCGAGGAAGGTGATGCGGCCGGTGGCGATCCGGCCGGGCAGGACGATGTTGACCGTGATGCCGTCGCGCCCGACCTCGCGCGCCAGCGTTTTCGACCAGCCGACCAATGACAGACGCAGCGCGTTGGAGATGCCGAGATTGGGGATCGGCGCGACCACGCCCGACGAGGTCGAGGTTACGATGCGTCCCCATTTGCGCGCCCGCATCTGAGGCAGCACGCGATCGGTAATCGCGATGACAGAAAGCACCATGCTCTGGAAATACTGGTTCCAGATCGTCGGATCCTGGCCGGAGACGGTGGTCGGCGGCGGACCGCCGGTATTGTTGACGAGGATGTCGACCGGTCCGAACTGGCGCTCGATTGCAGCGACATGCGCATCGATCGAACCGAGATTGGAAAGATCCCATTGCAGTGCCAGCGCCTTGCCGCCTTCGGATTCGATCGCAGCCGTGGTCTTCTCAGCGGCGGCGAGATCGATATCAGCCGCGGCAATTCTGGCGCCTTCGCGCGCAAGCTTGACGGCAATCGCGCTGCCCAGTCCGCCACCGGCGCCAAGCACCAGGGCCGTCTTGTCCTTCAAGCCGAAATCCATTTCATTCATCTCCTCATAGGGTCGGGCCATCTTTCGGAGCAATGGATCGTAAATAAAATATCGCTTTTGCTTCGTTCAGGAGATAGAAAAACTATCGATGGACACCCGCTTTCTCGAAACCTTTATTGTCGTTGCCGAGCGGCACTCGCTGGCGGAGGCCGCCCAGCGGCTGAACCTCACGCCTGCGGCCGTTGCCCAGCGCATCCGCGCATTGGAGGCCGAGCTCGGGGTGCGGCTGCTGGTGCGCTCCGGCCGCGTCATGCGGCCGACGGAGGCGGGTTTTGCCATTCTCGAACGCTGCAGGGATCTGGTTCGCGATACACGCGACCTGAAGGCGATGGCCGGCACCGCGACGATTTCGGGCGAGATGCGGATCGGGGCGATCAATACGGCGCTGACCGGTCTCGTTCCCGACATTCTCCACCGTCTCGCCCAGGACTATCCGCTGATCGAGATCTTCCTCAAGCCGGGCGCGTCGATGGACCTCTATGCCGAGGTTTTGAACGGCGGGCTGGATGCGGCCTTCATCATCGAACCGCGATTTCCGATGCAGAAGACGCTAACCTTCAACAAGCTGCGCCAGGAACCCCTGGTGTTGATCGCGCCGCGGGACCGTGAGGGGGCGGATCCGCTCCAACTGTTGAAGACCCTGCCCTTCATCCGCTACGACCGCAACCAGTGGGGTGGTCACATCGCCGACGAATATCTGCGCGAGACCGGCATCCATCCGGTCGAGCGTTATGAGCTCGACGCGCTGGAGGCGATCGCGGTGATGGTAGACCGCGGTCTCGGAATCTCGATCGTGCCGGATTGGGCGCCGCCCTGGCCAGCGGGACTAGATGTCGTCAAGCTGCCCCTGCCCCGCTCGTCCGCTGTGCGCACCGTAGGCATCGTGGTGACGCGATCCTCGCCACGGGCAAACCTCGTCGCCGCGCTTCTGGAAACCAGCCGCGCGGCGATGGGAGCCTGATCAATTTCAGGCGATCTTCTGACGAACCGGCAGTTTCCAGCCGGGCCGGACAAAGTGGCAGGTATAGCCGTTTGGAATCCGCTCCAGATAATCCTGGTGCTCGGGTTCCGCCTCCCAGAAATCGCTAACCGGCACGACTTCGGTGACGACCTTGCCGGGCCACAGGCCTGATGCGTCGACATCGGCGATCGTGTCTTTGGCGACGCGCTCCTGCTCAGGGGTGACGTAGAAGATTGCCGAGCGGTAGCTCAAGCCAACGTCGTTGCCCTGGCGGTTGCGCGTGCTCGGGTCGTGGATCTGGAAGAAGAATTCGAGGATTTCCCGATAGCTGATCCTTGAGGGGTCGAAGATGATCTCGATCGCCTCGGCATGGGTTCCGTGGTTGCGATAGGTGGCATTCGGCACATCGCCGCCGGTATAGCCGACGCGGGTCGAGATCACGCCCTTGTATCGGCGGATAAGGTCTTGCATGCCCCAGAAGCAACCGCCGGCGAGGACTGCACGTTCTTCGGTCATTGGATATCTCCTTTTCCGCAAGAGATAGTATTTCCTGCCGCCGATTTCCACAGGGTGCAAAGAGCACAGCTGTGCAATTTCCCCCAGATACGCCCGATCTGTCATGTCGATGTTACGCGCCGGCGCTAGCAAGGCCTCAGACAATCCTGCGGAGGCTGAGCCTCGACACCTGATGGAGACGGGTTATGAATAGACGCGAATTTCTGATCACATCGTCAGCTGCAGCCGGTCTGCTGGCGCTTCCGCGTTTCGCATCGGCTGCGGCCGGCACGATCGACCTCTACAGCGGTTCCGATGCCAATATCGTCGACCTCTGGAACAACGTCATCCGCCCGGCCTTCGAAAAGGCACATCCCGCCGTCGCCCTGAAGGTGACCGATGCCGGCGACAATAATGGTCTGCGCGCCATCGCCGACCGTGCGCTCGCCGCGCTGAAGACGAAGACCGATCCGCAAGCCGACCTTTTCGAGCAGTTCGATCCGCGCCTGCCATCCGGCGGCATCGATGCCGGCCTCTGGGTGAAATTCTCCGCCGAGAACATCGAGGGCTATGACCATATCAACCCGCTTGCCTTCGATACCCCCTTCTCCCTTCCCTATCGCGGTTCGCAGGTCCTTCTCGCCTACGACACGACCAAGCTTGATCCGAAGGATGTGCCGAAAAGCTGGGATCAGCTAACCGCCTGGATCAAGGCCAATCCGGGCCAGTTCATCTACAACCGTCCCGACAAGGGCGGTTCGGGCGGAAATTTCGTGCGCCGCGCGATCCATGAAGCGAACGGCCGCGATCCGAAGAAGTTCAAGATCGACAATTTCACCGCCGATTTCGCCATTGAAACGCTGACGCCGGCCTGGAAGATCCTCAACGACCTCGCGCCTGCGCTCTACGACAAGGGCGCCTATACGGCTGGCAACACCCAGTCGATCCAACTGCTCGCCCAGGGCGTCGTCACCATGGTGCCGGTCTGGTCGGACCAGGTGCTGCAGGCAATCTCCCAGGGCGTACTGCCTGACACGACCGGCCTCGTGCAGCTTAGCGATCTTGCCCTTTGCGGCGGCTTCTCCAGCATCACCGTCTTCTCGAACGGCGCCAACAAGGATGCGGCCCTGAAGCTTGCCGCATTCATGCTGACGAAGGAAATGCAGGAAGCGATCATCACCAATATCGGCGGCTTCCCTGCCGTCTCCTGGGATCACATCTCCGACGATCTCCGCAAGAAATATGCCGACGTCATTCCGTCAACCATTCCGACCTTTCCGGGCGGCGACTGGGAAAAGGCGATCGCCGACGGCTGGTACCGCAACGTCGCGCCAAGCATCAGCCGCACCTGATGTCCACTGACACTGCGCCGGCGGTTCTGCGCCGTCACCGGTCCATCAACAGGGGGAGCTCTATCGGGCTCCTCCTCGTTGCCCTGCCGGTCCTCCTGCTCGCATGGCTGATCGTCTTTCCGATCTTTTCGGCGGTCGTCGGCACGATCTTCGTTCGAGGCCCTGACGGCGCGACGGAATTCTCGCTTGCCTCCTACCGCTTCTTCTTCACCGACAGCTACAGCCTCGGCAATTTGTGGCTGACGCTCTGGACCACCGCCGTCTGCGGCATTCTGCTTCTAGCGATCGGCCTTCCGATCGCGCTTTACCTGCGGTTCTCGCAAGGGCGTCTTGCCGCCTATGTGCAGGCTCTTGCGATCTTCCCGATGTTCGTGCCGTCGATCATCCTTGCCTATGCACTGATCAGGACGATCGGGCCGAACGGCACCGTCGACCTGTTGCTGAACGCTGTCAGCCTGCCGAAGCTGCGCACGCCCTATCTGACGCCGTGGGGACCGGTCATCGGCCTCGTCTGGGACAATCTTCCCCTGACGGTGCTGATGCTGACGGCCGGGCTCTCCTCCGTTTCGAACAGCGCTATCGAGGCCGCCCGCGATGTCGGCGCAGGCCCGCTCCGGGTGTTCATCTCGATCATCCTGCCGCGCATGGGCAATTCCATGCTGGTGACCGCGTCCTTCGCCGTGCTCGGCATCTTCTCCGCCTTCACCCTGCCCTATGTGCTCGGCTCGGCATCGCCGGAGATGATGGGGCCGTTCATGCAGCGCACTTTCGCCGACATGAACGACCCGCTAAACGCCATGACCCAGGCCGTCATCACCTTCGGCTTCTGCCTGGTCTTCGGTATCTTCTATATCAGGTCGATCGCCCGCAACCGCGAGGCCCAGCCATGAGTGCCGGCAGATCGGGCACGGATCTTCGCTTCGACTGGATCGGCATGCTCTTCGCCTGCCTGCTGACGCTGTTCATCGCGCTGCCGCTGATCGTCGTCGGAACATGGGCTTTCACCGAGGTCTGGCGTTATCCATCGGTGATCCCGCAGCAGTTCGGCCTGCGTTTCTGGGGCCAGACGCTGGCGCGTCCGGATGTCTGGGACGCGCTCTTCCTCAGCCTGCGGCTGACGACGACGGTCACCATTCTTTCCGCCGTGATCTGCCTTCCCGCGGCTTACGCCTTCGCGCGCATGCGCTTTCCCGGCAGGAACATCCTGTTCCTGTCGTTCCTCGCATCGCATGCCTTCCCGAAATTCGGCCTGCTCGTCGCCATTGCCGGCATCTTCCTGCAGCTCGGCCTGATCAGCACGTTCTGGGGCGTCGTGCTGATCCAGCTTGTCGGCACGCTGATGCTGATGATCTGGATTCCGGTCGCAGCCTTCCAGAATGTCGACCGGCGCATGGAAGAGGCGGCGCGCGATGCGGGCGCCACGCCGCTGCGCGTCTTCTGGTCGATCACCCTGCCGCAGGCTGGACCCACGATCGCCGCCGCACTGCTTTTGACTTTCGTCGGCACCTTCTACGAGACCGAAGGCGCCTGGTTGATCGGCGCGCCTCAGGTTCGCACCATGCCGGTGCTGATGATCAGCTTCATCAACAACCAGATCGTCGTGCAATACGGTGCCGTACTGTCAGTCATGCTGTGGGTGCCGTCCTTCATCGCGCTGATGTTTGCGCGCCGCGTAATCGGCACCGGCGCATTCGCACGAGGCTTCGGCGCGTGAGGTTAATTCAGGGAAGGGTTTGAGAATGGCACATCTTTCGATCGAGGGCGTTTCGAAGCTGTTCGGGACGACCTTTGCCGTTCGCGACTTCTCGCTCGAAGTCGGCGACGGCGAGCTGGTCTGCCTGCTCGGCCCATCCGGCTCCGGCAAGTCGACGCTTCTCAGGATGATCGGCGGCTTCGAGCGACCGAGCGGCGGAACCATCCGCATCGATGCGAAGGATGTGACGACGCTGCCGCCCGAGCGGCGCCCGACCGGCATGGTGTTCCAGAGCCATGCGCTCTGGACGCACATGGACGTCTTCAACAATATCGCTTTTGGCCTGAAGCTTCGCCGGCTGCCGAAAGCGGAAATCCGTGAGCGTGTCGAGGCTGCACTTAATCTGGTCGGCCTCGCTGATTACGGACGCCGGATGACGACGCAACTGTCAGGCGGCCAGCAGCAGCGTGTCGCCCTTGCCCGCTCGCTCGTGCTCGAGCCGAAGATCCTTCTTCTCGACGAGCCCTTCGCCAGCCTCGACCAGCATCTGCGCGAGAGGCTGCGGGAGGAGGTGCGCGATATCCAGCAGCGCCTCGGCATCACCACGCTCTTCGTTACCCATGGGCAGGATGAGGCCTTAGCGCTCGCCGACCGCATCGTCGTCATGCGCGACGGGTGCACCGAACAGATCGCGCCGCCGAGCACCATCTACCGGCAACCGCAGACGGCTTTCGTCGCAGGCTTCATCGGCTCGATGAATTTCGTCCAGAGTCATACCAGGAACGGTGTCTGCGAGCATCCGCTCTTTTCGCTTGCGGTTCCGGTCGAGGATGGGCCGGTGACGCTGGCCGCCCGCCCGGAAGCGCTGACGATCCGTCCCTCGGATCGGGCGGATGCCGCGACAGTCCATCGCACCGTCGATTTCGGCACCCACAAGATGGTCGATGTCGATCTTGCCGACGGCGCCCGCCTGAAGGCGATGGTGGCGCCGGACGATCGCACCCGGACCGGGATGAGGGTCGAGCCGAGCTTCGCTGGCTTTTTCGTCTTCCGCGACAACGAGCTCGTCCATCAGTCGATGCCGGCAAAGGGCGATACCGAGGTCGAGCTGTTGCCAGTCTAGGCAGCCGGATTCTATCGGGCGCGCCCGTTCACGCCTTGCTCCGAAAACCTTCCAGCAGCCAGGGATGCAGCGCCTTGCTGGCGGCCAGGATATCGCTCTTTCCGACAACCGCAGCGCCGGAAAAACGGGTGACGATGCCGCCCGCCTCTTCGACCATCAGCGCCGAGGCGCCGAAATCATGGATCGCGAGCCCGTCTTCGAAGAATCCGTCCAGGCGGCCGCAAGCGACGTAGGCGATCGACAGGGCTGCCGAGCCGAGGCGGCGCACACCCGCCGTATTCGCCATCAGGCGTTTGACGGCTTCGAAATAGGTCTCTTCCGCAACCGCCGTGACCTGGCCGGGGATCGGCAGACCGGCGCCGACAAGTACGTTCTCGATGTCGCCGACATCGGCGCAGCGGATACGCTCGCCGTTCAGATAGGCGCCGCCACCGATCTCGGCGCTGAACAGCTCGTCCTGCATGGCATCATAGACGACGCCCATGACGAGCCTGCCGCTTTCGACGATCGAGATCGTCATGCCGAAATGCGGAATGCCCCAGGCGTAATTGGTCGTGCCGTCGATCGGGTCGATGTAGATAACAGGCGTTTCCGGACCCGCCGTGCGGTTGCCGACGGCTTCCTCGCCCTGGATGGCATAGTCCGGGAAGGCCTTCGCCATCTCGTCGACGATGATCCGCTCGACGGCGACATCGATTTCGGTCTGATAATCGCGCGGCGCCTTGGCTAGCATTTCTGCCGACGTTCGTCGCCGCAGGGAGCCGCGGGCAGTTTCGCCCGCCTTCAATACCGTTTCGGCAAGCACGACGAGGCGGGACGATGCGGTCGGGGAAAGACGCGCGGAAATCGGGGAAGATGTCATGAGAAAAGTCCGGATGCTGCTGATATGACGGGATGAATCGCGAAGAGCCCATCCCTTCGCAGAGGCCGATGATGATTTTATGAAGCGCGCCCATGCCGAGCGGATTATCTCAGGATCGCTTCAAGCTCGGAAATGGTCGGAAATGCCTTTCTTGTTCCATGTCTTGAGACGGTGATGGCTGCGGCTGCAACTGCGTGTTCGATGGCTAGCCTGTCCAGGCGCTGCCCGCGCAGCGCGCAGGATGCCAGTGCTGCGGCCATGAAGGTATCGCCTGCGCCCGTTGTATCCACAACCTCGCAGACCTGGGCGGGCACTTCGATGCTATCGTGCCGGTTCACGAGCGTCGCGCCGTCGCCGCCCAGCGTCAGGACGATTTCACGCAGGCCTCGGCTCAGCAGATATTCGGCAGCATCCCTGCCCGTCGTTCCCGTCAGGGCCTGCGCCTCGCCCTTGTTGAGGAAGGCGATGTCGATCAGATCCCAGAGATCGGAGAAATAGGAGCGCACCGGTGAGGGATTGAAAGCGGTGACCATGCCGATCGCTCTCGCATGCTCGAGAATGTCGCGCGTCGTCCGGTCGGAGAGGTTGCCTTGTAGTATCATCAGATCGCCGGAACCGGCCGTCGACAGGATCCGCCTGACATCGGACAGGGACAGGCTCTGCGCCGATTCCGTCGTCGTGACGATGGCATTCTCGCCGCCCGGCAGCCGGAAGATGATCGAGACGTCGCTCGATGCATCTTCCATTTCGATCAGTTCGCTTTGAAGCGGTTCGTCCGCGAGGTAATGGCGAATGGTATCGGCTCTCGCATCCCTGCCGACGGGCGCCACCAGCGTTGTCGGAACGCCGCAGCGGGCCATGACGACCGCCTGGTTCGTGCCCTTGCCGCCGAGATCGCTGCCCCCGGCTTTGCCCAGGATGGAGGCACCGATGAGGGGAAGTTCGGAAACCGCGATGGTTTCGTCGATGGCGACGTTACCGATTATGTAGGCGCGCATGCATCCGCTTTCGCAAGGTGGAGCTTAGAACGGTTCAGCTTTTCGTGAAAGCGCAGAACCGTTCTAACCTTTTGTTTTTACGCAATTCCGGACGGAAAAACCGCTTCGCACTTTTCCTGGAATTGCTCTAGAGGTAAGGCGCATCGTGAAAATCGATCTCGAGCTGCATCGCCCGGCCGAAGATCGCGCTGAGCCGCGCTTTTTCATCCTCTTCCAGCGTTTCTCCTGTCATGTCGAGTTCATTCTTCAGCCATTGCGCCTGGGCGGCGAAATTCGGATCAACATGCAGGTCGACCCATTCCTTCAAGAGCGGATCGCTGATTGAACGGGTCGCCGCTTCCTTCGACCAGGTCCAATACATCCACTCGGCCGCAAACATCGCCGCAACCGTGTCAAGGAAGCCGCCCTGGCGGGCGATCTCCAACATGCCGGCGCGAAAGGCCTCGACCTCGGCGATGCCGGTATCGAAGGACGAGGGATCGATGCCGCGGCTGGCGAAGGTACGCTCGAAATAGGCGATCTGCTCGTTGGCAAGCGCATCGAGAACCGCGATCACCCAGCGCTTCTGCGGCATCGTCTCAGCGGTCGCCGCCGCATAGGCAAAGATCGAGATAGCGCTGTCGACGAAGGCGCCTTCATAGACGAGATAACGCTCGAAAGCCTCCTTGCTCAGCCTGTCGTTCTTGACGTCCTCGACGAAGCGGTGGCTCAGCATCGTCCGGAAGACGGCGTCGTTCTCGCGCAGGATGCGGTCTGAAAGGCTCTCTTCTGCCATGCTCAACCCTCCAGTCCAGGTTCGGCCGCGGCCCGGAAGGCGCGCACCCGCTCGATATCGACGGGGTTCCACCAGACGCCGCCATGCTTCAGCGAGGAAGCGACGATGACGCCATTGGTGCGGCTCAGAATATCGACGATATTGTCCTTGTTGACGCCGGAGCCGACGAGCAGCGGCAGGTGCGTCGCCGCGCCGATTTCCTCGATCTCCTCCATCGTTGCCGAATTGCCGGTCCGCTGGCCGGTGGCGATGACGCCATCGGCATCGAAGAAGGCGAGATCGCGCGTCAGCTCCTGGATCGAGCGGTCAGCGACGATGGCGTGGCTGCCATGCTTGACGTGGCTGTCAGCAAAGACCTTGATGTGTTCGGCCCTCAGCAGCGAGCGGTAGCGCATGGCTTCGGCGGCCCTGCCCTCCATGAAACCTTCATTGGCGACATAGGCATTGGCCCATTGATTGACGCGGATGAACTTGGCGCCACCCGCCATGGCGATGGCGAAGGCCGGGATCGGCGCGTTGGCCAGCACGTTGACGCCAAGCGGAATGCCGGCCGCGCGCGCGATCCGGTCGGTGACGACAGACATGAAGCCGGTCGTCTCGGGGCCGATCTCCTCGGGCTTCGAAAACGGCACGTCGCCGTGATTTTCGATGATCAGGCCATGCAGGCCGCCTTCCACGCAAGCTTCGGCGTCGCGCATGCAGGCGTCGTAAATCGCATCCATCGCAGCCCCCCGGTAGCGCGGCGCGCCCGGAAAGGCCGGGCAATGGATCATGCCGATCAGAACCTTGTCCCTGCCGAAAATATCCCTGATGGCGTTGGACGGCCTGTCCGAAATTTCCTGCATGTCATTCCCTTTCCAATTCTTGCCGGCGCTGACATCACGCCTGCTTTTCCGTGAGCCAGCCGAGGATGTTCTTCCAGAGCCGTCCATAACCCTCCCATTCGCAGAAAGCGGGTGAGAGCCAGTGCGGGCCGATATCCGACGTCCAGGCTGCCGTCCGGCCAACGCCATGCGTGCCGACGACGAGCAGCGGGTGGCCGCCCTGATTCTCGGGCAAGCGGGCGACGATCTCGACATTGGCACGATCTCGCACTTCGACCTCATTGACGCCGAGAAGCACCGGCCAGGCGCCTTCGAGACCCTGCATCGTCGGATGATCAGGCTTCACCACCTCGGCAACGGTGCCCTCAGGGATTTCGACGCGGTCGTCATAAGGCAGGCATGTCACCGGCAGCGTGTCTTCGACGGCTGTACGCCGCCAGCGCGCCTTGCCGTCGATGCCCTGGAAGGAGAAATAGCCGCCGACCATCAGCAGACCGCCGCCCTTCTCCACCCAGGCCTTCAAAAGCTTCAGCCGGTTCGGCACGGTGCGCGAATGCAGCCACACATCCGGCGGCAGCAGCAGCGAGTTGGCGCCGATATCGGAGAGGATGATGGCGTCATAGGCATCGAGCCCCGCCATATGGAAGGGGAATTTCTCCACCGCCTCATGCGCCGGCATATAGGTGAGTTCGAAGGCGCTGCCGGCGAGCGCCTTGACCAGCGGTTCGGCGCCGAGATGGAAGGTGACGCTGCCGAACTGGTCGAAGCCTTTGTAGTGGGTGGCGGAGCTGACCCAGCTCTCGCCGACAAGGAGGATTTTCTTGGTCATGGTCTGCGGTTACCTGTGATCGATTGAATTGATGGGGTTAGGCTTCGGCATGAAAGACGCGGCGCGGATTGCTGCGCATCATTTCGTCGAGAACTGTCCTGTCGAGGCCGTGCCGCCCCAGACGGGGAAGGAAGTGGCGGAGGATGTAGGCGTAGCCGTTGCCGCCGTAATGCGTCAGCATCATCTTCAGAAACACGTCGTGCGACAGAAGAATCCGGTCGAGACAACCGGCCTCGACGAGACGCACGATCGCGCGCGCTGCCTCCTCGTCGCTCGGGCACTGCACCTGCTGGTCGGCATAGAAGAAATCCATGCCGATCATGTCGTATTCGATGAAGGCGCCGCGCGCCGCCAACTCGCTCTGATAGGTAATGTCGTCATGCGACGGGTTCATATGGCAAAGCACGGTGTGCCTGAGATCCGCCCCCTCTTCGGCCACCACGTCGAGCACGCGATGGCCGAGACGGAACCAACCCGGCAGATGTACCATCAGGGGAAGCCCGGTCAGCACTTGCGCCCTGGCAGCGCCGCGCAGCGATTTTTCTTCCTCGGCGGTGAAATCTGCGGAGACGCCGATCTCGCCGATCAGGCCGATCCTGACGCCGGTGCCGTCGACGCCTTCTCTTGCCTCGCGGACGATCTCCCGTGCGATGTCATCGACGCTCATTGCCGCGACGCCTTCCGGATGTGAAGAGCCGAGGTAATACCCCGCCCCCATCACGACGTTGAGACCGGATGCTTTCGAGATGCGCTGCAGCGCCAAGGGATCACGGCCGATGCCCTTGCAGGTCGGCTCCACCACCGTGCGACCGCCTTCTGCTGCGAAATCCTGGAGTTCGGAGATCGCCAGATGTTCGTCGTCGAGCGTGATATTGTGCTTGTTGACGAAGGGATCCTGCCTGAGTTCGCCGAGGATCTCCATGCAGACGAAGCTTTCGGCGAGATATTGCCGTTCCGGCGTCTTCGGCGCATGCCACCAGCAGCGGCAGTCGTTGAGGATATGCTCGTGCATCAGCGTCACGCCGAGTGCATCCGCCGAAACGGGGCCGGTAACGGTCATCACCTTGCCGGATCGGACATGCGCTTCGGACAGGCTTTCTGCTGTCTGTTCGCTCATCGCTTCATCCTTTCCTGCCCAGCCGGAAATGGAAATTGGCCGTGAAGATGCGCGTGTTCAGCCAGATGGCGACGAGGATGATGGCGCCGGTGACGATCTGGGTGAAGAACGGCGATATATGCATCAGGATCAGGCCGTTGCCGATGACGGCGATGGTCAGCGTGCCGAGCACGGTGCCGAGGATGGTGCCGCGTCCGCCCATCAGCGACGTTCCGCCGAGTACCACGGCCGCAATCACCTGCAGCTCGAAACCGACGGCGGCATTGGACGAGCCGGAACCGAGGCGGGCGGCGATCAGCAGCCCGGCGACCGCGCAGGCGATACCGGAGATGATATAGACCGAGGCGATGATCCATTTGGCGGGCATGCCGACGCGCCGCGCCGCCTCCGCATTGGAGCCGACCGCCACGACCTGCCGGCCATATTTGGTCGCGGTGATGACGACATAACCGAGAATGGCGATGATGACGGCGATGATCGCCGGGATCGGGAAGCTGAGGATTTCGCCCCGGCCGAGCGCGAAGAAGCCCGGTGCATCCTTGATCGGGATGGAATAGCCCTGGGTCAGATAGAGCGCCAGGCCGCGCAGGATCGACAGGCCGGCAAGCGTGACGATGAAGGCCGGAATACCCTGATAGGCGGTAAACCAGCCCTGGACCAGGCCCATAAAGGCGCCGAGCACGAGCATGCCGATGACCACCAACGGCCAGGGAACGCCCATCGCCATAACGATCGCCGCGACCGCATTGACGAGGGCGACCTGCGAGCCGACTGACAGATCGATGCCGCCGGTGATGATGACGAAGGTCATGGCAATGGCGACGATCAGGATGGGGGCCGCCTGCCTGATGATGTTCAGGATGTTGCCGAGCGTGAAGAAGGTTTCGCTGCCGATCGAGAAGAAGATCATGCAGGCCAGGAAGAAAATGGCGATCGACAGCACCTGTGCGTGTTCGCCGAAGAAATCGGCGACGCGCGAGCCGTGACCACGTTCGGTATAAGCCGTCATTGTCTGGCTCCTTCACCAACGATCAGCCTGACGAGATCTTCGAGGTTGGTGCTGCCGATCTGCCGTTCTGCCACCTTCGTGCCCTCGTACATCACCGCGATACGGTCGCAGACCCGGAAGAGATCCTGCAGCCGGTGGGTGATGAGGATCACCGAAACCCCATTTGCCTTGACGCGGTTGATCAGGGCTAGAACCGCCTCGACCTCGGCGACGGCAAGTGCAGACGTCGGCTCGTCCATGATCAGCACCTTCGGCTTGAAGGAGGCGGCGCGTGCAATGGCGATCGCCTGACGCTGCCCGCCGGAGAGCTGGGCCACCTTGCCGGTCAGCCTGGGTATGCGGATCTCAAGCGAATCCAGCATCTTGCGTGCTTCGGCCAACATCGTCCTGGTGTCGAGAAACGGTCCGCGGCTGAGTTCGCGGCCGAGGAAGAGATTGCCGACGACATCGATATGATCGCAGAGGCTGAGATCCTGGAAGACCATTTCGATGTTACGCCCACGCGCATCCGCGGGGCCGGAGAAGCGAACCTCTTCGCCTTCCATGGTGATGGTGCCGGCATCGGGAATGTAGGTTCCAGAGATGATTTTCGTCAGCGTCGATTTGCCGGCGGCGTTATCGCCGACAAGGCCCAGGCATTCGCCAGGGAAGATGTCGAGATCGACGCCGCGCAGCGCCTGGTGCGAGCCGAACGACTTGCGGATGCCGCGCAGCGAGATACGCGGGTCGGATCGGGTGCCGCCGGATGTTCCGGTTCCGGAGGATGCGACCCCTCCGGAACCGGCGGCAGCGATGTCACGCTGGCCGCTTTCGATCATTTGAAGACGGCCCGGTATGGCTCGACATTCTCCTTGGTCACGATGGTGATCGGCACCGAGATTGTCTTGGTGACGGCTTCGCCGGCCGAGGCCTTGACGAGCGCGTCGACGGCGGCACCGCCCATTGCGGCCGGATCCTGCTGGACGACGGCGACAACGAAGCCGGCATCGATGCCGGCAATGGCTTCGGCGGTCAGATCCCAGCCGAACACCTTGATCTTATCCTGCTTGCCCTGGCTCTGTACGGCAGCGATCGCCCCCATCAGGGCCGGCTCGCCGGTGGCGTAGATCGCCGTCAGGTCAGGATTGGCGGTGATCAGGTTTTCAGCCGCCGCAAGGGCGTTGTCCTGGATGTTCTGGCCGTCGACGACGCCGGCCATTTCAATGCCGTCGACGCCTTTCAGGGTCTTCTCGAAGCCCTCCTGGCGGATGTTCTGGATGAACGAGTTCAGCGCGCCGACAACGCCGAGCTTGGCTTTGCCGCCCATGTTCGCCTTGACGTAGTCGAGGAAGTATTTGCCCATATCGGCGCCGGCCGCGGCATTGTCGACGCCGATCTGCGCCTTCTGCGGGCCATCCGGCAGGATGGCGTCGATGGCAACGACCGGAATGCCGGCATCGGCCGCCTGCTTGACCGCCGGCATGATGCCGTTGACGTCGATCGCCACCACGGCAAGGCCGGAGACTTTTTCCTGGACGTAGGTTTCGATCGCGCTGTTCTGCGCGGTCGTCTCGTTGTTGGCGTTGAAGATCACCAGCTTGACGCCGGCGGCATCGGCCGCCTTCTGAGCGCCCTCATTCATCTGATTGAAGAAAAGCGCCTGCTGGTTGATCTGCACCAGCGCGATGGTCTTCTTTTCCTGTGCCGCAGCGCTGGAGAGGCCGATGAAGGTCAATGCCGTGAAGCCGGCGGCTGCGATCATCGTTCGTCTTGTCAAATTCCGTGTCATGTTCTCATCCTCTTTTGGTTTTTGACGTTGCTGATTGTTATTTCGCAGGCGGCGCAACGGAGTTCCGCACCACGATTTCGACAGGCACCAGTTCCTCCGAAGCGGATGGTTTCCACTCGTGCCAATTGGTTTCCAGAAGCAGCTCCAGCGACCGTCTTCCGATTTGGCGCACCGGCTGACGGATGGCGGTCAGCGGCGGCGCAAAGAGATGAAGCGGACCGACGTCGTCGAAGCCGATGACCGAGATGTCAGCAGGGATCGAGACGCCTTGGCTTCTGAAGACCTCGACCAGCCCGATGGCGATCTCGTCGGAGCTGGCAAAGATCGCCGTCGCCTTTCGCTCTCCGGAGAGATAGTCGAGCGCCGCCGCACGGCCGTATTCGATGGTATATTCGCCGGCATAACGATCGGCCCGGGCCTCGTCGCCATGCCGTTCCCTCAGCGCTTTCAACAGGCCGTCATAACGCCTGCGGGCGCTGATCATGCGTTCGTCGCCGCCGATGAAGAGGACATGACGATGGCCTTGCTCGGCCAGATGCTGGCCGGCGAGATAACCGCCCTGCTCATTGTCGCAGAACAGCTTCGGCGCCTTCGAATCGGGAATGTCCTCATCGACGATGATGACCTTGCCGCTGCCGTTGATGAGTGCGGCAAGCGCGCCGTCGTCGGGGTGGTTGGTGACGAAGATCAGGCCGTCGACGTGATTGCGCTCGATCAGCTGCAGATATTCGATCTCGCGCCCCGGCCGGTTGAGCGTCGCGTGCAACGAGACCGCGAGCTTCTTTTCATCGGCCGCCTGCTCGACGGCGGCGACGAGAGTCGCGAAGAAAGGGTTGGCGATATCGGGCACGACGAGGCCGATCGTGTCCGAGCGCCCCCTGCTTAACCGGCGCGCATGCGGGTTCGGCCGGTAGTTCAGCGTCTTGATCGCATCCTCAATGCGTTTCTTGGTCTGAAAGGGAAGGTCGAGGCTGCCGTTGACGAAGCGCGACACGGTGGTGACCGACACGCCGGCGGCGGCCGCAACATCCTTCAAGCTTGGTGGCGTTCCCTTGGCCATTGACTGGACCTATTGTAAAGCGGTTTAGTAAAACGCTTTACAAGACAATATTGATTGCTCACCGTTGTCAACAGCGGTGAACGCAGAGGATCTGTTTTTCTTGCCAGCCGATCGAAGCTCGACCGGTGGGCAGTCAGCCGATCGTCGGGTCGAGCTTGTCGCGCAGCCAGTCGCCGGTGATGCTGATGGACAGCGTCGTCAGCATGATGACGAAGGACGGTGCCAGCATGATCCAGGGCGCGCGGGTCAGATATTCGCGCCCGTAGCCGACCATGTTGCCGAGGCTGGTCATCGGCGGCTGGACGCCGAGGCCGAGGAAGGAAAGGCTGCTTTCCATCAGGATGATCTCAGGAAAAGTCAGCGTCATCGAGACGATCAGCGTCGAGGCGATGTTCGGCAGGATATGCTTGAGATAGACATGGGCCGGCTTGGCGCCGAGTTGCGTGACGGCGGCGGCATAACCCTGGCCACTGGCGGCGATGGCAAGGCCGCGGGCGATGCGCGCATAGCGTTCCCAGCCGTAGAAGCCCATCAGGCAGATAAGCAGCGGCAGTGAACTGCCGAAGAAGGCGAGCACAGCAAGTGCCATGATGAGGAAGGGCATGGCCGCCTGGAAATCGGCAAGCATGACGACGAGCTGCTCGACAACGCCACGGAAATAAGCGGCGAGAAAGCCGAGCGTCGTGCCGACGAAGGCTGAGATCAGCGTTGCCCCGAAGGCGATCAGCAGCGAGATGCGGATCGACACGATGAGGCGGGAGAGAACGTCGCGGCCGAGTTCGTCGGTTCCAAGCCAATGCGCGGCATTGCCGGGCAATGACAGGCGGTTCTTCAGGTCGAAGGCGGTGATATTGTAGGGCCGGATCCAATCGGCCGTCAGCGCGATCAGGATCACGACGGCGATCCAGGCGAAGCCGATGATCACGAAAACGGGCACGCCGCGTTTCTTCTTCGCGCGCACTTCGTGGATGACGGTCGCCGGTTGAGCAGAGATATTTGTCATGATTCCGCTCCTTAATGCCTTGCCTGATTGCTGCGCAGACGCGGGTCGAGATAGCCGTAAAGGATGTCGACGACGAAATTCGAAAACACCATGGTTGCTGCCACCAGCAGCAGGATGCACTGGACGACGGCGAGATCGCGGTTGGAGACGGCAACGACGAGAAGCCGGCCGACGCCCGGCCAGGAGAACAGCGATTCCACCACCACGGCGCCGGCGATTAGCGTGCCGACCATGAAGCCGGCGATCGTCACGATCGGGATCGCCGCATTCGGCAGCGCATGGCCCCAGACGACGTTTCGCCAAGCAGTGCCTTTGGCGCTAGCCGTACGGATATAGGGCTGGCCAAGCACCTCGATCATCGCGCTTCGGGCAAAGCGGGCAAGAATGCCGGCACCGCCGATACTCATGGTGATGATCGGCAGAATGGCATGCATCCAACTGTCCTGGCCGCCCGACGGCAGCAGGCCGAGCGTGACGGAGAAGATCAGCACCAGCACGAGGCCGAGCACGAAGCTCGGCATGGTGAAGCCGACCACCGCGCTCGCCATGACGGCGCGGTCGGTCGAGCTGTCGCGGTGGAGGGCGGCGTAGACGCCGGCCGGAATGCCGATCACCAGCTTAAGGATGAGGGCCGGGATCGTCAGCTCCAGCGTTGCCGGAATGCGGTCGAGCACGAGCTGGATTGCCGATTGGCCGTCGCGCATCGAAATGCCGAGATCACCGCGGGCGATCGCGCCGAAATAGCGCAGATACTGCACCCAGATCGGCTGATCGAGACCCCAGGCGGCACGGAAGGCGCGGATCGCTTCCGGCGGCGCTTCCGGACCCATGATCGTCAGGGCCGGGTCGCCGGAAAGGCGCAGGACGACGAAGGCGAAAGTCACCACCAGCACGATGGTCATCAGCGCGCGGAACGCCCTTATCAGGAAGAAACGGATCATGGCTCAGCTCTCCATGAGCGTTGAGACGGATGCGGGCGCAACCAGGTGGCAAGCAGCCTTTCGGCCCGCCTCGATGGTGACGAGTTCGGGCGTCTCGACGCGGCAGCGCTCGATCGCATGGCCGCAGCGGGGATGAAAGGCGCAGCCGGCAGGCCGGGCAGCGGGATTCGGCGGTTCTCCCTGCAGGATGATACGGTCGCGCAGCGCCGTGCCGGGAACCGGAACGCTGGAGACCAGTGCCTGCGTATAGGGATGCAACGGGCTGCGGAAAATATCCTCCGAGGCTGCTTCCTCGACGATCCGGCCGAGATACATCACCGCGACGCGATCGGCGATGTTGCGCACGACCTTCAGATCATGGCTGATGAAGGCCATGGCGATGCCGCGTTTTTCCTGCAGGTCGCGCAACAGGTTGATCACCTGCGCCTGGATCGAGACGTCGAGAGCCGAGACCGGCTCGTCGCAGACCAGAAGCTCCGGATTGGTGGCGATGGCGCGTGCAATGACGACGCGCTGGCGCTGGCCGCCCGAAAGCTCGTGCGGATAACGCTCCGCCTGATCGCGCCGAAGACCGACGGCGACGAGCAGTTCATCGACACGTTCGCGCCGCCCCTCTTCGCTTCCGACGGCATGGATGGCAAGCGGTTCGCCGATCTGCGCGCCGATCGAGATGCGCCGGTCAAGGGCTGCCAGCGGATCCTGGAAGACGAGCTGCATGCGTGCCCTCAGGCTACGCCAGCGCGGCGTTCTGAGTGCCGGCATCGCCTCCCCGTCGAAGCGGACGCTGCCTTCTGTCGGAGCTTCGAGCCCGAGCAGCAGCCGGCCCATCGTCGATTTTCCTGAGCCGGATTCGCCGACGATGCCGAGCGTCGTCTTCGGCGCGACCGACAGCGAAACGCCGTCGACCGCCCGGACATGGCTCGGCTTTCCGAAGACGCCGCGGCGCATCGTATAGGTCTTGACGAGGTCGTTCGCTTCGATCAGCTGAGGTTCGCTCATGCCCATGCCACTCCCTGCTGGACCTGCATGAGGTTCGGCTTCGATGCGGTGGCGCCGTCACTGAGCGGATGGAAGCAGGCGGTCGCACGGTCGTCGTCAAGCGCGAGGAGCGGCGGCACCTTGTTATGACAGAGTTCCGAGGCATGGCCGCAACGCGGCGCAAAGGCGCAGCCGCCGGGCATCCGGCCGGGCTGCGGCACGGTGCCGGGGATCGGTACCAGCCGGTCGCGGCCGGCATCGATACGCGGAATGGCATCGAATAGCCCGCGCGTATAGGGATGGCGTGGCGACCGGAACAACGATTCCGTCGGGCATTTCTCGACGATGTTGCCGGCATACATGACGCAGACGCGTTCGCAGATCTGCGACACCGCGCCGAGATCATGACTGATGAAGACGATCGCCATGCCGGTTTCCTCGCGGATCGAAATCAGCAGATCGAGGATCTGCGCCTGGATCGTCGCGTCCAGCGCCGTCGTCGGCTCATCGGCTATCAGCAGATCAGGATTGCCGGCGAGCGCCATGGCGATCATCAACCGCTGGTTCTGGCCACCGGAAAATTCATGCGGGAAATTGTCGAAACGGCGCACGGCGTCGGGAATGCGGACCATTTCCATCAGGCGGACGGCCTCGTTGCGGGCGGCCCTACCGGTCAGGCCGCGGTGCAGTTCGACGGCTTCGGCGATCTGGCGCCCGGCGTGGATGACCGGGTTGAGCGAGCTCGACGGATCCTGGAAGATCATGGCGATGCGGCCGCCGCGAATGCTTTCGAGCTTCGTACGCGACGCGCCGATCAGCTGATCGCTGCCGAGACGCACGCTGCCTGAGACGGAAGCCTTTCCAGGCAGGAGCCCGAGTGCCGCCAGCCAGGTGACCGACTTGCCGCAGCCGGATTCGCCGACGAGACCCACCGCCTCGCCCTTCTCGATCGCCAGATCGACGCCGTGCAGGACTTCGATACCGCTGAAAGCGACCTTCAAATTGGAAATTTCGACCAATGGCATTTCAGCCTCTCTTTCTTGCATTCCCGCCGGCAGCCAGATCCGAATGAGAGCATGATGCCGAAAACCGCTCACACTTTTCGGCATCATGCTCGTGCCTGTCGGGCTTGCCTTGTTTCCGGGTAGCCGGTGCACCAAATGGCAGCGAGCCAGGGTTTCCCCCGGCTCGCTGATGTCGTCAGGTCTTGATCAGGACCAGTTGCCCTGGCGGAAGTCCATGGCGAAGGCCGATGCGGCCTTCCAATTGATCGACTTCGACTTGGCGGTGAAGACGGCGTTCTGGTGGAGAACGGTATAGGCGGGGTCTTCGCGCTCGCAGATCTGCAGCATGCGGGCGAAAGCGTCATGACGCTTGGCGCGATCGGTGCTGGTCTCGAGGAAGGTCGACAGCGTGTTCATCTCGGCGTTGGTCCATTCGCCAACCTGCTGCTGCTGGCCGTTCGGACCGTGCTGGGCGACGATCGAGGAAACCGGATCGGGGAAACTTGCGGAGTTCGACCAGTCGCGGACGGCACGCGTCGGCGTCTTTTCGAGGATCTGCTGCCAGTTTTCCTTCATCTCGATCTGCACGTTGAGGCCGACCTGCGCCCACATTTCGACGAGGATCTGCGCCGTCGGGGTCTGGTTGGTATAGTAGTTGTTGAGCAGGCGATACGGGATCGGATCGCCCTTGTAGTTGGCTTCCTTAAGGAGCTGGCGGGCGAGATCAGGATTATATTCCGGCACGGTCCAATCCTTGACCAGCATGTCGCCATAGAAATCCCACTGCAGCCCGGCCGGAACGCGGGTGCGGCCTGCCCAGAGCGAGTCGACGATCGCCTGTCGGTCGATGGCATGCGTGAAGGCGCGGCGCACCAGCGGGTTGCCGAGCTGGGCATGGGTCTTATCGAACACAGTCAGGCGGTGGTTGGTGATGATGCCGCCCTGGACTTCGAAGGCCGCGTTCTTTTCAATGCCTTCGATCTGGTCCGGCGGGATGTCGCTGGCGAGGTGATATTCGCCAGACAGCAGGCCGTTGACGCGCGAGGCGACTTCCGGAACTTCGACGAAGCGGATCTGCTTTACCGGAGGACGGCCGCCCCAATACTCGTCATGCGCTTCGTAGATCAGGTAGGTATCCGGCTTGAATTCGGCGACGCGGTAGGGACCGGTGGTGATCGGTGCGCGGCCCCAGTCGAGATAGCTCTTGGCCTCATCCCAGCTGCGGCGGTTGGCGATGGCGCTGGCGGCAACGGAGATGCGGCCTTCCATCGTCACGTCAGGCGAACCGTTGACGAAGCGGACGGTGTATTTGTCGACGATTTCGATGCCGAGCAGGGCCGGCCAGATACGGCGGGCGACGGCCGGAATTTCGACCGGCAGTTCCTTGCTTTCGCGGCCGAGCGGGTTCTTTTCGGTGACGAAGATCGTCTTGCCGGCGCTCGGCTGCGTATCGCCGAACATGCGTTCCTTGCTGAAGGAGAAGGCGACGTCTTCGGCAGTCATCTCGTCGCCATTGTGGAATTTGACGCCCTGGCGCAGTTTCAGCTCGACGGTCTTGTCGTCGATACGGCGCCATTCGGTGGCGAGCGACGGAACGGTCGAGAGGTTGCCGAGCCAGTCGAGGCCGATCAGGCTTTCCCAGAGCGACGAATTGAAGATGCGCTGGCCGACATTCGACTGTTCGCGCAAGGTATCCAGCGTGTTCGAGTTCGAGATCTTCTGTACGGCGATGGTGATTGAAGGACGATTGTCGGCCTGGGCGATGGAAAAGCGCGGCAGGATCAGCGAGCTGGCGACGCCGGTGGCAAGGCCGAGAGCACCGCGACGGGTGAAGGTGACCATGGGAATATCTCCTTGGGTTCTCTGGTGGATCGGATCAATGGCTGCGTTCGCTCAGGCCCTCTGGGCCGGAGCGATAATGGGTCAGGGTTCTGTCGGCATGTTTCAGGCGCCAGGAGAGCGCCTTCTGCGCATAGTCCCGCACGAGCGCGGCATAGGCCGGGTCGTCGGCGAGATTGGTGAATTCGTTCGGATCGTGCTGCAGATCGAAGAACAGCGGCGGTAGCGCTGCGAAATGAACGTATTTGTATCGCTCGTCCTGGATGACGCAGAGGCTGCAATTATTCATGCCGAGGCCGAGAAAACTTTGCGGCTCGGAATAATAGACGTCGCGGAAGTCGTACTCGTAGTGCAATTCGGTGCGCCAATCCTGCGGCCGGCCCTCGCTCAGGAAAGGCAGCAGCGACAGGCCGTCACAGGCGTGCGGGATCTTTCCGCCGAGCCAGTCGAGAATGGTCGGCATGACGTCGATGCTCTCGGTGAAGCCGCTTTCGATCGCGCCGGCGCGGGCATTTTCGCCGGCGTCCTTGATGACGAGCGGAATGCGGAAGCTCGGATCGTTGTAGCCGATCTTGCCGAGCAGGTGATGATCGCCGAGCTGCTCGCCGTGGTCGCTGGTGAAGATGATCAGCGTATCGTCCCACTGTCCGGTGTCGTCGAGATAGTCGAAGACTCGGCCAAGGCAATCGTCGACCTCGGTGATCAGGCCGCAATAGGTCGCCCGCATCTGGCGCAGTTCCGCTTCGTCGAGCGTTGCGCCCGACCCTTCGGCGCCTTGGAAGAAGGAGCCGCGGCGGATGCTGTCGACATAGAATTTCATCAGCGGATGTTGTGCAGCCTCGATATCCGGGCTGGCCGCGCGGATCGGCGCCGGCATGTCTTCCGGCCGGTACATGGCGTGATAGGGAGCGGAGGCGACGAAGGGCGGATGCGGCCGGTAATAACCGAGATGCAGGAAGAAGGGCTTGCCGTCGCGACCCTTGAGATAGGTCAGCGCCCGCTCGGTGAAGAAGGTCGAGTCCGAAAATTCCTTTGGGATGCGTGACGGACGGTCGGTGGCGCCGGCAACGGCGTCCTCGCCCTCGGGCAGCCAGATATCAGGACGATGCTCCGGCAGCTCAAAGCCGTTCTGTGCCACCCAGCCGAAATAACCCTCCATATTAGGCTCGAAGGCGCCGACCGAACGGAAACCGTCCATCATGTCGCCGAGCACCGTGAAGCGCGGATCGTTCGGCGAAGTGGTGCGCGGATCCGGCACCGTCGTCGTATAGCCGATCAGCGCCGGATCGTAGCCGACGCCGCGCAACGCCTTGCCGAGGTTGAAGTGGCGCTGGTCGAGCGGCACCGTGTTCTGCACGGCGCGATGGTTCATCAGATAGAGGCCGGTAAGCAGGCTCGCGCGGGCCGGACCGCAGGGAACGCAGGTCGTCACATGGTTCCTGAAGGTCACGCCCTCGCGGCAGAGCCGGTCGAGATTAGGCGTCTTCAGGAAATCGATTTTCCCGTCGTCACGCAGAACGTGCGGAACGAAATCGGCTCGCCATTGGTCAACGACGATGAGTAGAACGTTTTTCTTTCGCATGGAGCCCCCACTTGTGCGGGGCTGTTTGAACCGCGATTATTTCAGCGCGATGACCACTTTTTCAAAGTTCCATGACATTAAACGGATCGTGGCTTTCTTCGCTTTTATTCCATGAGCGTCATAAGATTGTAATACTTGCGACACAACAGCCGTTCACCGCGTGAGGCGGCTCCCCGGCTCTCGCTATCGGGCTTTCTTCGTCTTCCGGCTAATAACAGTTGCTTTCCGACGCCAAGACAGCCGAAATCTGCATGGTTGAATTCCCGGCGTGACAAATTAGATTTGTCCCATGAGCGGACCGCGAGGAGTTTCGAGCGGAGACTGGTTGACGGCGGGCAGGCTGGATCTGCCTGCTGGCGGTGGTGCGTTCGCGATTCCCCGGCTGGCCATCGGCTTATTTCTGGTTGATCAGGACCGGCACCGCATCGCCGTCGGTTCCGATCGTAAGCGGGTCGTGCCGCTGCGTGCCGGCGACGGCTGGATTCTGCCGGCCGGTTCGTCGGGCACCTGCGAATATGACGATGAGCTCTCGTTTCTGAGGGTGGATCTGTCGGATGCCTTGCTCAAGGATGTCGGTTTCGACAGGGCCGTCTTCAATCCCGTCGTCGGCAGCCTCGATCCGCTGCTGGTTCAATTCGTTCGTCACGCGGCCTCTCTTCGGGATGCACCGCAATCCCTCTATCGCGATACGATGAACCTTGCGGTTGCAGCACATTTGGCCCAGCTGCTCTCGCCTGCCCCGCTGTCATCCATTGGGGTCGAGGACCGGCGGCTGCGCCGTGCACTGGCATATATCCACGACAATCTCACCGAGGATCTTTCCCTTGACGACATGGCTTCCGAGGCGGCAATGAGCCGGTTCCATTTCGTGCGCATCTTCACCGCTGCGCTCGGCACGTCGCCGCTACAATATGTCATCCGTGAGCGAATGGAACGGGCCAAGGTGCTGCTCAGGACCACGGGCGTTCCGGTTGCTGCCGTCGCCATCCGCGTGGGTTATGACGACGTGTCCCGCTTCGGTCGGCATTTCAGGCGCAGTACAGGGCTCACGCCGGCAGCGTTTCGCAGAAGATAGCGCTCCGACCCAGAATGACAATAAACACATAACAAATGCCAAGTATCGCTCCGGCGCCTGCGCGCCGATGCTGCGAAACTCCTCCTCGTACCTCATGAAACTGGCGATGACGGCGAGGAGACCTTCGATGAGACTATCGACCCTTTCTGCAATTGGAGCAGCCCTGCTCCATTCGACGGCCTTTGCGGCTGGCATCGAGACGCGTCCCGTCTCCTTCCAGAACGAGGGAGTGACGCTTGCCGGCACGCTCTATCTCCCGGTCGACTACAAGCCGGGCGAAAAGCGCCCCGGCGTTCTGGTGACTGGCGCCTGGACCTCGATCAAGGAGCAGATGTCCGGCCTTTACGCGGAGGAGATGGCCGAGCGCGGCTTCATTGCCCTCGCCTTCGATTTCCGCGGCTGGGGCCAGTCCGGCGGCAATATCCGCTTCAAGGAGGATCCGGCGGCCAAGACCGACGATATCGTAGCGGCGGCCGACTACATGACGACGCTGCCGGAAATCGACGCCGGCAAGATCGCCGGTCTCGGCATCTGCGCCTCCGCCGGTTATATGGCGGCGGCGGCTTCGGGCAATCCCGATTTCACCGCCATATCGCTGGTTGCGCCGTGGCTGCATGACAAGGCGATCGTCGAGCGGATCTATGGCGGTGCGGACGGTGTCTCCAGGCTGATCGCCATATCCCGCGAGGCTGAGGAAGCCGAGCGCAACGGCCAGCCCCGGATGATCGTTGCCGCAAGCGCCAATGACAGCACGGCGCTGATGTACCAGATCCCCTATTATACCGAGCCCACTCGCGGCCTCATCCCGCAATATGACAACAAGTTCAATCTCGCCTCCTGGGAGCCATGGCTGACCTATGATTCGGTTGCCACCGGTGACCGCCTCGACAAACCGACGCTGATCGTCCACTCGGAAGCGGCCGCCGTTCCGCAAGGCACACATGCCTTTTTGGCGCGCCTTCATGGTGATGCATCCGAGATCTGGCTCGACGGCGTCACCCAGTTCGACTTCTACGACAATCCCCAGCATGTCACGCGGGCGACCGATGCCGCGGCTGCGCATTTCGAACGGATCAACAAAGGCTCCTGATACCTGACAAGGAGATGACCATGAAAACCCTCATGCTCACAGCTGCCGCCGGCGTCTTGCTGGCGTCATTCACCGCCAGTGCCGAATCGATCGGTGCCGACGACCGCGCGGCCATCATCGATACCATTACCGACATTGCCGCTGGCGCCGACCGCCACCAGTGGGACCGCGTGCGCGGCGCCTTCGCCGACACGGTGACGCTGGATTATACCGGCCTCTGGGGCGGCGAGCCGACCACCCAGCCGGCCGAAGCCGTCATCCGGCAATGGTCTGCCTTTCTGCCGGGCTTCGATCGCACGCTGCATCTCGTCAGCAACCACGCCATCATCGAAAGTGCCGGCCCGACAGCGGTGGCCGAGGCCGATTTCCAGGCAGTCCATCGGATCGGCGCGGAGAGCTGGGTACTGATGGGACATTATCGATATGACCTCACCAAGATCGACGGCACCTGGAAAGTCTCCCGGCTGGTGATGACGCCCGCCCACGAGACCGGCGACCGGGCTCTGGTCAACAGGGCCGCGGAACGCGCCGGGCAGCCGGGCTGATCCGGCCTGCCACTCTCATTCCAATATACCTTCAAGGAGATCCGCATGCGCAGACCATCGCTCGTTCGAGCACTCTTCGTTTCAGTCGCACTCTTTTCCGGAGGAACCGTCATAGCCGCAAGCCCGGAAGAAAACCGCAAGGTCATCACCGACTACTACGCCGCCTACGGCAGCGGCGACATGAGCCGTGTCGCCGCGTTCTTCGCCGACGATATCGAATGGCACATTCCCGGCCATCATCCGCTGGCCGGCGTCAAACGCGGCAAGGAAGAAGTGGCGGCATTCTTCCAGCAGCTGGGCAAGGCCGGTTTCCGCGCCGAGCTGATCGCGTTGACGGCCGACGAGTACTGGGTGATCGACATGCATCGCGGCTGGTCGGGACGAGACGGCCTGGCCAATGTCGACACCATCTGGGTGCTCGCCTTCCGCATCGAGAACGGCAAGATCAAAGAGGCGCGCAACTTCTCCTATGATCAGGCGGCGGCCGATACCTTCTTCTGGCAGGCCTACCCGCTGAAACCCCTGCCCGACCGGCTGCTCGAATGAGCTTATACCAGGTGATTCGTCGACGCGTCGAAGAGATGGATCTGGCCCGGATCGATCGAAAGTCCGATCATGTCTCCCGCTTTGACCCTGTCGCGCCGCGTCTCGACGATCGTCAGCTCCGGCTCCGTCGCCGCGACGATGAAGGTTGACGAGCCGGTCGATTCGACGAAGGCGATCGGTACATCGAAGCTGCCATGCCCGGGCTCGACGACGCCGATATGCTCCGGCCGGATGCCGGCGATGAGCTTCCGCCCGGGTTCGATGGCGCGTGATATCGCAAGCGTCTGCTTCACAGCGCCGAAATCCAGGACAAGGCTCTTGCCGTCTTCCGCGGCGATCGCGGGAATGAAATTCATGGCCGGCGAACCGATGAAACCGGCAACGAACCGGTTCGCCGGCCGGTCGTAGAGATCCAGCGGCGCGCCCTGCTGTTCGATGACGCCGTCGCGCATCACCACCACATGGTCGGCCATCGTCATCGCTTCGACCTGGTCGTGTGTGACGTAGACGAAGGTTGCGTGCAGCCGGTCGTGCAGCGACCGGATTTCCTTGCGCATGTGGACGCGCAGCGCAGCATCGAGGTTGGACAGCGGCTCGTCGAACAGGAAGGCCTTGGGGTGGCGGATGATGGCGCGGCTCATGGCGACGCGCTGGCGCTGGCCGCCGGAAAGCTCGCGCGGATAGCGCTTCAGGAGATGCGAAAGACCTGTCGTCGCCGCCACGTCCTCGGCGGCCTTCTTGGCCTCGGCCTTGGCGATGCCGCGGATGCGCAGGCTGTAGGTCAGGTTTTCCTCGACTGTCATATGCGGATAGAGCGCATATGACTGGAACACCATGGCGACATCGCGCTTGCGCGGCGGCACGCCGTTCATCAGCTCGCCGGCGATCCTGAGATCGCCCGAGGAAATGCTTTCGAGGCCGGCAAGCGAGCGCAGCAGCGTGGACTTGCCGCAGCCGGACGGACCGACGAGCGCAACGAAGGTGCCCTTGGCGATCGAGAGGTCGATATTCTTCAGGGCGTGGAAGGCGCCGTAATATTTGTTGACGCCTCTGAGCTCGATCTGTGTGGTCATTTGAGGGCTCCAGAGGTGAGGCCGGATACGATGCGGCGCTGCAAGAGAACGAAGATGGCGAGGATCGGCGTCACATACATCGTGGCGTAGGCCATGATGTTGTTCCACTCGTTGGTGTTCGGCCCCATGAAGGAATTGAGGCCGACGCTTGCCGGCTGAAGTTCGGCCGCCTGGATCATCGACTTCGAATAGACGAATTCGCCGAAGGCCTGCATGAAGATCAGGATGGCGCTGACGAGGATGCCGTTGCGGGCAAGCGGCAGCACGATGTTGAAGAAGGCGCCGACGCGCGAATTGCCGTCGACGAGTGCCGCCTCCTCCAGCTCCTGGGGAACGCTCATGAAGGTGGCGCGCACCAGGATGACGAAGAAAGGCATGCTCTTTGCCGCGACCGCGATGATGACGGCAAGGCGCGGAGTGGAAAGCAGGCCGATCTGCGAGAAGCCGACGAAGATCGGTGTGATCATCAGCGAGGCCGGCAGGACCTGCAGCATCAGGATCAGGAACAGGCCGATATCCACCCAGACGTTGCGGTATCTGGCGAGCACATAGGCGCAGCCGACGCCAAGCAGGGTGATCAGCGCCACGGAACCAAGAGCGATGACCAGTGAGTTCCAGAGGTAGCGGCCCATGTTGCGGCTTTCCCAGACCGCGGCATAGGTGCCCCATTGCGGCGAGGTCGGCCAGAAGCTCGGCGGCGTCGCGAACATCTCCGAGCCGCTTTTCAGCGCGGTGATGTACATCCAGTAGAGCGGGAACAGATAGATCGCCGCCATGACGATCGATATCGCGAGCATCAGGCGGTCGCGGTTCGTCGTATTCATCCGCGCACCTCGTGGCGTGTGGACCGGACATAGACGACGGACGCGAACATGACGAAGACGATCATGATGACGGAGATCGTTGCGCCCTTGGCGAAGTCGTATTGGCGGAAGGACAGATCCCAGGCCCAGTATTGCGTGACATTCGACGAATTGTTCGGCCCGCCCGACGTGATCGCGGCGAAAAGATCGAACTGCTGCAAGGTGAAGATCAGGCCGAGTGCGATGATGGCGCCGATGGTCGAGCGCATCATTGGCAGCGTGATCGTCCAGAAGCGCTGCCAGACATTGGCGCCGTCGAGTTCGGCGGCTTCGTAGAGGTCGGCCGGAATGCCGGCAAGGCCGACGGAAAGCAGGATCATGTTGAACGAGGTGCCGAGCCAGACATTGGCGATAATGACGGCATAGAGCGAATATTGCGGGTCCGAGCGCCAGAAGATGTTGCCGGAGATGATGCCGCTTTCCTTGAGAATGAAATTCAGCACGCCGAAATCGCCCGACAGAATCCAGTTCCAGATGGCGCCGACGACGAGGCCGGGCATCACCCAGGAGACTAGGAACAAGCCGCGCATCCATGAGGCGCCGGGAAAATTGACCCAGAAGAACAGCGCCAGGCCGAAGCCGATCAGGAACTGGCCGGCGATGGAGCCGACGACGAAGATGACGGTGTTGTAGAGGATCGGCAGCGTTTCCGGCTGCGCGAAGAGGTCGGTATAATTCTTGAAGCCGACGAAGGGACGCGAGAAGGTCCCCAGGCTGAACATGTCGACCTCCTGGAAGCTCATCACGACATTGTAGATCAGCGGCAGCCCCGCCATCAGGAACAGAAAACCGAGCGGGAAAGCGACCAGTACGATATCGAAACCGCGGCCGTCCCTGACGCTCATCAGGATCCTCTTCATGGGTCCTCCGATACTCCCAACGGGGCCGCCTGGCGCATGATGCGGAAGACGGCCCCTGCCGGGAGGAAATGGTTGAGTTATCCCTTCTCCCCAGCGGGGAGAAGGTGGCCCGAAGGGTCGGATGAGGGGGCGGGGCGGCACATACTGCCCTTCGCTTGTCGCTCAGGGCGTTCGTCGCTTTTGCTCCTCACCCCCTCATCTGCCCGTTGGGCATCTTTGCCTGGGTCGAGCCACCGGTCTCGCCCCGTCCTTCGGACCCCCGCTGGGGAGAAGAGGGAGGGAGCGAGCGGCTGGCTCGACGCCAACTAGCCTAATACTGCCTTGATCTTGTCGGCTGCCTGGTCGAGAGCGTCTTTCGGGCTCATCTGGCCGGTCAGTGCTGCCTGAATAGCGTCCTGGATCGCCTTGGAGATCTTCGGCCATTGCGGATGCGGGCCGCGCGGCTTGGCGTATTTCAGCTGTTCGAGGAAGACCTTGAGGGCGGCATCCTTCAGCGGCTGACCGGTTTCCGGGATCGAAATGTCGGAGCGAGCCGGAAGCTGGCCGAAATTCTTGAACATCTTGTCGTCTTGCGAGGCGAAATACTCGAGCGCCTTGAAGGCTTCGGCCGGATGTTTGCTGGTGGAGAAGATCGCCCAGTTGAAGTCGCCCATGGCCGAGGAGCGTTCAGCGCCTTCCTTCGGAACCGGAAGCAATGTGACGCCCCAGTCGAACTTCGCCTCCTGGCTCATGCGGTCGAGCTCCCACGGACCCGAGATCGCCATTGCCGCATTGCCTGAGTTGAAGGTGCCGGTGGAATCCCACTGGCCGCGTGTCAGCGTATCCGGAGAAGCGAGCTTCTCGTCCATGATCGTCTTCCAGACCTCAAGCGCCTTCACCGCGCCTTCGGCGTTGATGTTCTCATAGCTGCCGCCGCCCATCTGAGCCCAGGGAAGGAACTGGAAGGTGCCCTCCTCATTGGCCTTGGCCGAGAAAGCGAGACCGTAGACGTTCTTGGCGGGGTCGGTCAGCTTGCGCGCATCCTCGACGAGCTCGTCCCAGGTCTGCGGTGGCTTGTTCGGATCGAGGCCCTTCGCCTTGAACATGTCCTTGTTGTAGTAGAGCGCGATCGTGTTCGTCGCCTTCGGCACGCCAAAATACTTGCCGTCCCACTCCACGGATTTCAGCGGTCCGGGGAAATAGTTTGCCGGCTTTATGACCGTCGACTTGGAGATCATGTCGGTGAGGTCGAGGAAGGCGCCGCGCGACGAGAACAGCGCATGCTCCGGATTGTCGACGGCGATGATGTCGGGCGCCTGGCCGGTCGCATAGGCGCGCATGGCCTCGGTGACGACGTCGTCGAACTGGATCAGCCGGTATTCGATCTTGATGCCGTTGTTCTGGGCGTTGAATTCCTTGACGAGGTTCGGCGCCGGCTGGATGTCCCTGTCCAGCGACCAGAGCGTCAGCGTGACGTCTTCGGCCCTGGCCGAAAGGCCGGTGAGCGAGATGCCTGCGAGCGCGAGAGCGCCCAGAATTGCATATTTGCGGATAGCCATGATTCTCCTCCTTTGTGGTTATCCCCGTTTCCGGCAATTCCTCCTTGCCGGAAACGATATCATCAGATGGGATCGACGACGAATTCGCCGCCCCGGGCATGCTTGAGGTGGTTGAGCGCATAGACCTGGCCGGTCATTTCAAGCGCGTCGCGATAGACCGGGTCGTGCCAGCCTTCGATATCGATGGAGCCCGACCAGCCGGCAAGGCGCAGCTCGGAAATGATGTCGGTCCAGTTGCTGTCGCCAAAGCCCGGCGTGCGCATGAAGACGAACTTCTCCTTGCCGAAGATGCCGTGTTCCTTGATGACCTCCCAGCGGATGGTCGCGTCTTTGCCGTGGACGTGGAAGAACTTATGCGCCCATTTGCGGATCTGCGGCAAAGGGTCGATCAGATAGACCATCTGGTGGCACGGTTCCCACTCCAGCCCGATATTTTCGTCAGGCGTCTCGTTGAAGATCAGTTCCCAGGCATCGGGATTGTGGGCGATGTTCCAGTCGCCGCTAGCCCAGTTGCCATCCATGGCGCAATTCTCGAAGGCAATCTTGACGCCCTTGTCGGCGGCGCGCTTGGCAAGCTCGCTCCAGATCTGCTTGTAGCGAGGCAGGCTATCTGTCAGCGGCTTGCCGCGGATGCGGCCGGTGAAGCCGGCAACGCAGGTGGCTCCGAAGTGATGGGCATTGTCGATGCAGTTCTTCCAACCCTGCAGCGTCTCGAGGTCGATCGCGGTCTCTTCCAGCGGATTGCCGAACATACCGAGCGTCGAGATGGTGATATCGCGGTCGCCGATCGCATCGAGGCAGCGCTTGCCGAGCTCGGCAAGGTCCTGGCCCTTCGTCGTCTGCCAGAAGAAGGGTTCGAAGCTCTCGAAGCCCAAGTCGGCTATCTCGCCGATGCGGGTTGCGGCATTGCCCTTGTTGCCGCTGACCATGGTGCCGATACGAATGGATTTTGCAGGGTTGCTCACGTCACGTCATCCTATGCTGAAATTTCGATGCGCCTGCCCGTCTTGGCGCTTTCGATCGCGCCGAAGACCATGGCAAGGCTTCGAATATTATCGGAATTGACCGTCTCGGGCCGTTTGCCGGTGCCGATCGCCGCGATAAAGTCGGCGATGACGCTGGCGTGGCCATGGGTTTCTTTGTCATGTTCCGGACCGGGAACGTTTACGGCAGCAGCGCCGCGTAGAAGGCCGGGCTCTTCGCCGGCAATGGTCGCCTTGAAATTCTCTTCGCCATCCCAGGTGAGCATTCCCTTCGAGCCGACGAGGCGCCACTGGCTTTCCCAGCTTGTCCGCTCGCCCTCGGCGCACCAGGAGCCGCGATAGGTGAAGACGATGTCGTCGGAAAATTCGAAGATGGCATTGGCCGAGGCGCCGTGCCGGTACCAGGAACCCTTCGGATTGCGCTCGACGCAATAGACGGCAAGCGGCTTCGTGTCGGCGACGTAGCGGGCCGCATCGAAGGTGTGGATCGCCATGTCGAGAAGCAGGACGTTGTCCATCTCTTCGCGGAAGCCGCCGAAATGCGGTGCGATGAAGAAGTCGCAATGGATGCCGGTAAGTTCGCCGATCGCGCCGCTTTCGACGAAGCGGCGAAGGCGCCTGACGCCTGATATGAAGCGGCGGTTCTGGATGACGGCGTGGATGCGGCCGGTCTCGGCGGCAAGATCGATCAGCGCGGCGCCCTCTGCAAGCGAGGCCGCCATCGGCTTTTCGCTGAGCACATGGCAGCCGGCCTTGAGTGCGGTGGAAACGACGTCGTAGCGCGCGGCCGGAATGACGATGTCGAAGACCAGGTCGGCCTTTGTGGCCGCGATGACCTCGGACAGATCCGAACCGATGACGGCGCCTTCAAGGCCGAACTCCGAGGCAAGCTTTTCCGCCGTCTCCCGGTTCAGGTCGACGAGGCCGACGATGGTGATGGAGTCGGCCAGCAGAGGGTTGGAAGCGATGGCGCGCAACCAACCTTTGGACATAGCTCCGCACCCGCACAGAATGGCACTGAATTTCACGATTTCCTCCAGGGGAACGGTGTCAACTCTCCTCGTGACACGCACTCCGTAAACGTTTACGACTGTAGGCGAAAACATTTTGCGGTGTCAATAGACGCCAAATGGGAAATTACGGGCCCAGATCCGGACGGATCTGAATTAAAGAAATGGAGCATGATGTCGTCCGAAAACCGCGCACACCTTTCGGCATCATGCTCCCGGGAAAATCGTCAGCGATGAAGGGGATTCGCCAGCTTGCCGAACATTTGAATATCTCGATCGGCACGGTCTCCCGCGCGCTGAACGGCAAGCCCGATGTCAATCAGGAAACCCGCCGGCGCGTGTTGGCGGCGGCCGAGGAACTCGGCTATGTCGCCAACCAGTCTGGACGGAGCCTGAGGCAGGGGGAGACGAAGGTCATCGGGTTGATGATCGAATCCAGCAAGGAGACGGTCGAGAACGCCGACAACTTCTTCCTTGGCGTCACCAGCGGCCTGCAGAGCGTCTTTGCCCGCCACAAACTCGACCTCATCATGTTGCCCTGCCCGAGCGACGAGGACCCGCACGAATATCTGAAGCGGATGGTGGCGCGGCGCATCGTCGATGCGATGATCATCTCGGACACGCAGCGCGTCGACCGGCGCATCGACTTTCTCTCACGGGCGAAGATCCCCTTCGTCGCACTCGGCCGCAGCCTTTCGGCCAGCAATTTCCCCTGGATCGATCTCGATTTCGAGGGCGTGGCCGACCATGCCGTCGAGCGGCTGATCGCGCTGGGCCACCGCCGGATCGCGATCACCGCGCCGTCGAGCGAGGCCAACCTCGGCTATCTCTTTATCGACAGCTATCGCCGGGCGCTCGAGCGGCACGACATTGCCTTCGACTCCTCACTCGTCATCCGCGTCAGGTCGAGCGAAGAGGGCGGCTATCAGGCGGCCCATGAGCTGTTGCTGCTCGAAGAGCGGCCGACGGCGGTGATCCTGATCTACGAGCTGATGGCGATCGGCCTTTACCGCCGCCTGATGGAATCGGGCGTCATGCCCGGCCGCGACCTTGCGGTGATCGGCTTCCGCGACGCTCCGCGCGCACGGTTCCTGCAGCCGTCGCTGAGCTGCTTCCGCATCTCGCTCTACGATCTCGGTGCAGCGCTCGGCCGGATGCTTCTCGCCAACATGCCGATCTATCGGGAGTTCTATCCAGGCGATGGGGGCAACATCATCTGGCCGCTCGAACTGATGGCGGGTGAAAGCGACGCGTTTCGGGTTGGGGTCATGGCCTGAGCGCGATCGGTTTGCTTCCGGAATGCAGAAGCGAACCCCCTCATGCACCTGATGCAAAGAACCGGTTCTCCGGCCGCGGCAATCCGAGATGTTCGCGCAGCGTCGTGCCCTGATATTCGCTGCGGAACAGACCGCGGCGCTGCAGCTCGGGAACCAGCCGGTCGGTGACGTCGAGGAGACCCTGCGGCAGATAGGGGAAGACGACGTTGAAACCATCCGAGCCTTCCTCATCAAGCCAGCGTTCCATCTCGTCGGCGATGCTTGCCGGCGTGCCGACGAAGGCAAGGCCGGCATAGCCGCCATAGCGCTGTGCGAGCTGGCGCACCGTCAGTTTCTCTTCGGCGGCAAGTTTCAGAACCTGCGCGCGGCCGGTCTTGCTGGCATTGGTGTCGGGAATGTCTGATGGTAGCGGTGCGTCGGGATCGAAGCCCGAAGCGTCATGGCCGAGCGCGATCGAAAGCGAGGCGATGGCGCTGTCGTAATGCACCAGACTGTCGAGCGTGGCGCGTTTGGCGCGCGCCTCCTCGATGCTGTCGCCGACGATGACGAAGGCGGCGGGCAGGATCTTCAGGTGGTCGCGGTTACGGCCGATGGCTTCCATGCGGCCCTTGATATCGGCATAAAGCGCCCTGCCCGCGGCAAGATCGCGCGGCGAACAGAAGACCATCTCGGCGGTTTCCGCGGCAAGCTGGCGGCCGGGGTCCGACTGGCCGGCCTGGACGATGACGGGCCAACCCTGCGGCGGCCGGGCGATATTGAGTGGCCCGCGCACGCTCAGTTCCTCGCCCTTGTGGCCCAGCACATGCATCTTTGCCGGATCGAAGAACAGGCCGCTTTCCCGATCGCGGATGAAGGCATCGTCGGAGAAGCTGTCCCAGAGCCCGGTTACCACGTCGTAGAATTCCCGGGCGCGATGATACCGCTCGCCATGCTCCACGTGTTCGTCGAGGCCGAAATTGAGCGCGGCATCAGGGTTCGACGTCGTGACGATGTTCCAGCCGGCGCGGCCGCCGCTGATATGGTCGAGCGAGGCGAAACGCCGGGCAATGTGATAGGGCTCGTCGAAGGTGGTGGAGGCCGTGGCGACGAGGCCGATGCGCTCCGTCACCGCTGCCAGCGCCGAGAGCAGCGTGAAGGGCTCGAAGGAGGTCACGGTGTGGCTGCGCCTCAGCGCCTCGACCGGCATATTCAGCACGGCAAGATGATCGGCCATGAAGAAGGCGTCGAATTTCGCCCGTTCCAGCGCCTGCGCGAAGGATTTCAGATGCGCGAAATTGAAGTTGGCGTCGGGATAAGAACCGGGATAGCGCCAGGCGCCAGTATGCAGGCTGACGGGACGCATGAAGGCGCCGAGGCGCAACTGCCGTGGGGTCATGACTTTCCTCATGGATCGGGCAAGGCGGCCGCCTGCCCCGCATTGGGCGTTCTGTCTGAAGCCGCTGCAGCGACGCATCGGATATCGGTTACGTAGGAACTCGACGAATTCAAATCGAGGCCGGCTCCGCTAATTTCCGGTAGCGCTTTCGGCGCTTTCGGCCACGTTTTCGCAGAACCGCCCGACTGAGACACTAATCGCGGCAGCCAGAAGCCGGTAAGCAAACACTTTTCATTTTCTACCAGATCTATAGAATTTCTAATCTTATCTCGGCGCGCGATTTCTTTCACCGATAGGGCCGTCAGAAATGGAGACATCGATGAACACCGTGCTGAGGCAAGCAGATCAGATCCGGCCCGTGGCCGACCGTATCGGCAGCGATGATGAGGCGATCGCCACCGCCCGCAGACTGGCGGCGCAATTTGCCGCACGCGCCGCCGAGCGCGATGCCGACAGGATCCTGCCTTTTAGCGAACTCGATCTTCTCGCCCAGTCCGGCCTTCTGGCGATCACCGTGCCGGCGCAATATGGCGGCCTCGACGTCTCCAACGCCGTGCTTGCCGAGATCACCGCGATCCTGTCGGAGGCGGATGGCTCGATCGGCCAGATCCCGCAAAACCATTTCTATATTCTCGAGGCGCTTAGAACCGACGGCGGCGAGGAGCAGCAGCGTTATTTCTTCGGCCGGGTGCTCGCCGGCGATCGTTTCGGCAATGCGCTATCCGAGCGCGGCACCAAGACAGTCGGCCACTACAATACGCGCATCACCCGCGACGGTCCGGGTTACCGGATCAATGGTCGCAAATTCTATTCGACCGGCGTCCTCTTCGCCGATTGGATCACCATCTTTGCGCTCGATCCGGAGGATCGGCTGACCATGGCCTTCGTGCCGAAGGGCACCGAAGGCGTCGAGGTCATCGACGACTGGGACGGCTTCGGCCAGCGCACCACCGGCAGCGGCACGACGATCCTCGAGAATGTCTATGTCAGCGCCGATTCCGTGGTCTTCCATCACAAGGGTTTCGAGCGGCCGACGACGATCGGCTCCGTTGGCCAGATCATCCATGCCGGCGTCGATCTCGGTATCGCGCGGGCGGCCTTTGCAGAAACGCTGGAGTTCGTCAGGACGAAATCACGCCCCTGGATGGATAGCGGCCTTGACCGTGCCTCAGACGATCCGCTGACGATCGCCAAAGTCGGCCAGATCGCCATCCGGCTGGAAGCCGCAACGGCTCTGGTGGAGCGCGCCGGGCACAAGGTCGATGCCGCGCAGGTCGAGACGACAGAGGAAAAGGTGGTCGCGGCGACGCTTGCGGTTGCCGCCGCCAAGGTGCTGACCACCGAAGTGGCGCTCGAGGCCTCAAACACGCTTTTCGAGCTTGCCGGGACCTCGTCGGTGCAGGCTGGCCTCAACCTCGACCGCCACTGGCGCAATGCCCGCACCCATACGCTGCACGATCCAGTGCGCTGGAAATACCACGTCGTCGGCAACTACCATTTGAACGGCGTAACGCCGCCGAAGAACGGCGCGCTCTGAAATCTCCCCGTCTTCCAACCGAAAACTCCACCGCCGGTGCCGGCAGTGGAGATTTTGCGTTTGATGAAAGATGGCCGCCTCAGCTATAGAGGCTGACCTCCGGTATCTTGTCGTTCAGCACGAATTCACCGACTTCCTTCGCCTTGTAGAAGACAGGATCGTGCAGCGTGTGAGTGCGGACATTGCGCCAGAACCGGTCGAAACGGTATTTGTCGGCCGTCGAGCGCGCGCCCGTCAGCTCGAAGACGCGCGAGGTGATGTCGAGCGAGACATGGGTGGCGTGGACCTTGGCGGCATAGGCTTCCGCCGCCGCCTCGCCGCGCTCACGCGCGGTGACGTCGCGGCCGCGGGCAAAGCCCGCCTGCACGGCGGCTGCCGCACTGTCGGCAAGGGCCGCCGAAGCCTTCAGCGCGGCGGTGAATTCGCCGACGCGTTCGAGGATATAGGGATCATCGGCAGCCCGCTCGACACCGGAGGTGATCCACGGCCGGGTCGTGTTGCGGACGTAATCGACCGCCGCCTTGAGCGCGCCTTCCGCTGTGCCGAGATAGAAATTGACGAAGACCAGCTGGATGAACGGCGTATTGAAAGTCGACAGCACCGGAGGTGCTGCGTCGGGTGCAGCCGGCGCGCCGACGAAATCCTCCTCGTAGACGGGGAAGTCGCGAAACTCGACGCTGCCGCTGTCCGACAGGCGCTGGCCGATATTGTCCCAGTCGTCGTTGGCGACGTAACCTTGACGATTGGTCGGCACGGCGAAGCTGGCGATCTTGTCGTCGAGCGTCGCGTTGGCATTGATATAGTCGGAGACCCGAGCCGCCGTGGAGAAGGACTTGCGTCCGTTCAGCACATAGCCGTTGCCGCGACGGGTGAGCACCAGCCCGGGATCGCGCGGATTGACGGACGCCCCCAATAGAGGTTCCTGGCGACCGTATCGCTGCCCAGCGCATGAGCGCGCGCCGCATCAAGCGCCCAATAGATGTACTGGCTGTTGACGTAGTGGTAGCCGAGCAGCTGGCCGATCGAGCTCTCGCCACGGGCGAGAATGCGCACCAGCCTCAGCCCGTTGACCCAATCGAGGCCACCGCCACCGATTTGCGTGGGATGCAGCGCATTGAGCAGCCCGGCATTCTTCAATTTGACGATCTCGGCGAGCGGCGGACGGCCTTCGCGGTCGAGGTCTGCGGCGCGCCGCGACAGGTCGGCAGAGATCTCCTCGGCACGGGCAAAGAGTTCTTCGCGCGTCGGATTTCGGCTGGCCGCGAAGATGACATTGGATTGGCTCATGGGCGGAACTCCAATTCTCCAAAAAGATGATCCGGCGGGAGCCGCACGCTTCCGCCGGAAGGATCGAAGTGCGAGTTCTCAGAACAGCTTGTCCGGGATCCAGCTGGCGGTCGCCGCATCGCTCGTGCTGAAGGCCGGGATCCTTTCGGCCAGCTCCTCGATCGTCTTGACGCCGGCTGCGCGCAGGCTTTCTTGCGTCAGAAGCGTCGGCTTCACGGTGATTTGGTGGGGAACCGTCTGCCCGGCAATTTCGAGTGCTGCGGCGCGAATGGAGACGGCGCCGACGACGGCAGGATTGGTCGCGACGGTCGCGACCCAAGGGCTGCCTTCCTCGGTGATTTCCTGGATATCGGCCGTCGAGACGTCGGCCGAATAGATCTTGAGCTTGCTTGCTATGCCGAGATCGTTGGCGGCGAGCTTCACGCCGCGGGCGAACTCGTCATAGGGGGCGAAGACGACCGATATATCGGGATTGGCGGTCAGCACGGCCTTCGCCTGATCGGCGGTCGAAGTCGCCGTCGTGTCGCTGACATTGCCGAAACGGGCCTTTTCGACCACGCCTTTATTGTCCGACTTGAACTTGTCCCAGACTTCGTTGCGGCGGTCGAGCGGCGCAAAGCCCGCGACATAGACATAACCGGCGCTGAAGCTGTTGCCGTTGTCCTTCACCACCTGCTCGAGCGCCAGTGACGCGAGTTCGTGATCGCTCTGCTCCACCTGCGGAATCTTGGGGTTGTTGAGGTTGACGTCGAAGGCCACGACCTTGATGCCCTTGTCGAGCGCCTGCTGCACGACGTCGCCGAGCGATTCCGGCAGACCGTGGTCGATGACGATGCCGGAGACGCCGAGATTGATCGCCTGCAGGATCTGCTCGCGCTGCTCGGCGGCATCCTGCCGGCCGGGGAAGATGCGCAGGTCGATAGCCAGCGCCTTGGCCTGGGCTTCAGCCCCCGCCTGATAGGCCTGGAAGAAGTCACCGGCCGAGATGTAGCTGATCAGTGCTACTTTAACGCCGCCCTTGTCGAAAGGGGCGGGAGCGCCGGACAGACCGTCGGCTTTTGCGCCTTGAATGAAAATGAACGGAATGACGGCGGCAGACAGTGCGAGCCGTGCGAGGGATTTCATCGTCGCGTTCCTTTTAGCAATCGGGAGCGTCGTCTGACAGGTCTGGCAGCCCTCGCGACGCATCGGATTATTAGATATAATATCTATGTTTTTAATAGATTAAATGATCCGATTTTATGGGCTGTGGGAGATTCTTTGTTTCCCGAGGGCAGTTCGAGGGGGAAAGGCGTGCCTGGAGTTCGACCGCCCAGACAGGGCACACTCCGGCTTCGATTGCAGTCCCGGACCTTTATCGATGCCGCTTCTTCACATTGACAATATCGCCCGCAGTTTCGGGTCGACGCGGGCGCTTGCCGGCGCTGATTTTTCTATGGAACGCGGCGAGATCGTGGCGCTTATGGGCGCAAACGGCGCGGGCAAATCGACGCTGGTCAAGATCCTTTCCGGCGTGCTTCCGGCCGATGGCGGCATGGTCAGACTCGATGGCCGCGACTTTGCGCCGCGTAGCCCGGCCGAAGCGGCAAGGGCCGGTGTCGTCACGGTGCATCAGTCGACGGATCTCGTCGGCGCGGCCGGTCTGTCCGTTGCCGACGCGCTGCTGCTCAATCGCCTCGCCGACCGCAGCACACCTTTCTTCGTCTCGCGTGCCGGCATCCGCCGTGCCGCGCAGTCCATGCTCGATGCCGCCGGCTTTAGCCTGCCGCTGGACCGTGATTTCGGGGACCTCGCCAGCGCCGATCGGCAGCTGGTGGCGATCGCCCGGGCGCTTGCCAACCGTGCCGACCTCCTCATCCTCGATGAGCCGACGGCGAGCCTTTCCGGAGAGGAAAGCCGCCGCCTCTTCGATATTCTGCTGAAGCTTCGCAAGCGGGGCCTGGCGATCCTCTATATCTCGCACCGCACCGCCGATCTCGAAGCCATCGCCGACCGCGCGCTCGTCATGCGCGGCGGCCGCGTCGTCGGCACCTTCTCGCGGCCGATCGATTTTTCGAGCGCCATCGAGACGATGATCGGCCGCAGACTAGATGCGGCCCGGCCGGATGCGCGGCCTGCGATTGGTCCGGCGATTTTCGAGATGCGCAATGCCCGCTTGCTCTCTGAGGCCGCATCCTTCGATCTGTCATTGCATGAGGGCGAGGTGGTGGCGGTGACCGGTGTGCTCGGCGCCGGCAAGAGCCGGCTGCTGTCGGCGATCTTCGGGGTGGCGGCGCTTGCCGGCGGTGCGATGTTCCTCGGCGGTCGGCCCTACCGGCCGAAAGGTCCGGCCGAGGCGATCGCCGCAGGTGTGGCGATGGCGGCCGAAGACCGTCATCGTTCTTCGCTGATGCCGCCGGCATGGCCCGGCCATTCGCTGTCGGCGACGATCAGCCTGCCGCATCTTGGCAAATGGTATCCGCGCGGTTTCCTTGTCGGCGGCCGTGAACGACGCGAGGCCGAACAGGCGATCACTCGTCTCGGTATCAAGGCCCCGGGCCCGCTCGCCTCGGTCTGGTCGCTCTCCGGCGGCAACCAGCAGAAGGCGGTGATCGCCCGCTGGGAGGCGGAACCGAGCCGGCTGCTGCTGCTCGACGAACCTTTCCAGGGTGTCGACGTCGGCGCCCGTCATGACATCATCCGGGCAATCCGCGCCCGCAGGGATCGGGCGACGCTGATTGCGACCTCCGACCCGGAGGAAGCCTATGAGGTGGCAGATCGCATCCTCGTCATCGACCGCCACGTGTTGAGGCCCGCGGCAGAGGGGGCCGCTCTTGCCTCCGCCATTCAGGGAATATCCGCATGACGACGATCGACGACGACACTCTTCCACAGGCAAGTGCCCGGCCAAAGGCGTCGCCGCAAGCCGATAGCGGTCGTCTTGCAGCACTCGGGGCGTTCCTCCGGGCGGGCGCGGTGTTCATCCTGCTTGCGCTGCTCGTCGTCGGTTTCACCGTCGCCGAGCCCGCCTTCATCAATATCGCCAATCTGATGAGCATCCTGCAGGCGGTGTCCGTCGTCGCCATTCTCGGCGCCGGAGTCACCGTCACGCTGGCGGTCGGCGGTTTCGACCTGTCGATCGGCGCAGTCGCCGCATCCAGCGTGATGGCGGCCAGCTATGCGATGATCGTCTGGCATCTTGATGCCTATGCGACGGTACCGCTGGTGCTCGCCTTTGGCGCTCTGGTCGGCCTCGTCAACGCCTTCCTCATCGTGCGCCTGAAGGTGCCGGATCTTTTGGCGACGCTGGCGATGATGTTCCTGCTTTCCGGCCTGCAGCTGATCCCGACCGCCGGCCGGTCGATTTCGGCCGGCCTCACCCTGCCCGACGGCTCGAAGGCGACCGGCGCTTTCGACCCCGCCTTTTTGCTGATCGGCCGCTACAGCATCCTCGGCACCCTGCCAGTTGCCGTGGTGCTGATGGCGGTGGTCGCCATCGCACTCTTCATTCTCACCGAACGCACCCGCATCGGCCGGCTGCTGTTTGCGACCGGCGGCAACGAGGTCGCGACCCGGCTTGCCGGCGCCTCGACGGTGCGGCTGAAGACGCTCGCCTATGTCCTATCGGGCACGCTGGCCTCGCTCGGCGGCGTTGTCATCGCCGCCCGCGTCGGGCGTGGTGACATCTCGTCCGGCGGCTCGTTGCTGATGGATTCGGTCGCCGCCGCGTTGATCGGCTTTGCCGTCTTCAATCTCAGGCGTCCTAACGTGCTCGGCACCATCGCCGGCGCCGTCTTCGTCGGCGTGCTGCTGAACGGCCTCACCATGCTGAACGCTCCCTATTACACCCAGGATTTCGTCAAGGGCGCCGTGCTCGTCGGCGCGTTGGCGCTGACCTACGGCCTCGGCCGCAGCAATCCCTAATTCCAAGGAAGAAAGACATGACCCGCGAAATCAGGCTGAACGCCTTCGATATGAATTGCGTCGGACACCAGTCGCCGGGGCTCTGGCGCCATCCGCGCGACAAGTCCTCAACCTACAAGGATCTCGACTACTGGGTGCATCTGGCAAAGACGCTGGAGCGCGGCAAGTTCGACGGGCTGTTCATCGCCGACGTGCTCGGCGTCTACGATGTGCTGAACGGCAACGTCGATGCTGCACTTCGCCATTCGGCGCAGGTGCCGGTCAACGACCCGCTGCAGCTCATCCCCACCATGGCCTACGAGACCGAGCATCTCGGCTTCGGCCTGACGGCGTCGCTCTCCTTCGAGCATCCCTATACCTTCGCCCGCCGCATCTCGACGCTCGACCATCTGACCAAGGGGCGCGTCGGCTGGAATATTGTCACCTCCTACCTCAACAGCGGTGCGCTCAATATCGGCCAGCCGGCGCAGACGAAGCATGACGATCGCTACGACCTCGCCGAGGAATATCTCGAGGTCTGCTACAAGCTCTGGGAGGGAAGCTGGGAAGACGGCGCCGTCGTCCGCGACCGGGAAAGCGGCATCTTCACCCATCCTGACAAGGTCCACCCGATCCGCCATTCCGGCAAGCATTTCAACGTGCCCGGCATTCACTTGAGCGAACCCTCGCCGCAGCGCACGCCGGTGCTCTACCAGGCCGGCGCCTCCAGCCGCGGCAAGGATTTCGCCGGCGCCCATGCCGAGTGCATCTTCGTCGCCTCCCCGTCGAAACCGGTGCTGAAGCGTTACGTCGCCAATGTCCGCGAGGCGGCCGAACGCGTCGGCCGCAACCCGCGAGAAATCCTTGCCTTCAATTTGCAGACCGTCATCCTCGGCGAAATGGATGCGGAGGCGCAGCGGAAGTTCAACGAATACCGCAAATACGCCTCCTTCGAAGGAGCGCTGACGCTGATTTCCGGCTGGACCGGCATCGATTTCGGCCAGTTCGGGCCGGACGAGGTGCTGCGGCACCGCCATACCAATGCGGTGCAATCGGCCGTCGAGACCTTCACGACCATCGATCCCACCAAGGAATGGACGGTGCGCGAAATGGCCGAGTGGGTCGGCATCGGCGGTTTCGGCCCGGTTTTCGTCGGCTCGCCGCAAACGGTCGCCGATCTGATGCAGGAATGGATCGAGGACACCGATGTCGACGGCTTCAACCTCGCCTATGCCGTGACACCCGAGAGTTTCGAGGATGCCGTCGATCTGCTGGTGCCGGAACTGCAAAAGCGCGGCGTCTACAAGACCGACTACGCCAAGGGAACGCTGCGGGAAAAACTCGGGGGAGCGGGGCCGCGGCTCGTCGCGCCGCATCCGGGGGCGGCCTATCGCAACCTCGCCGGAGAACCGGTCAGGCTTGCCGCCGGCGGCTGACCGGCAGTGATTGATTACAGCGTCGCGCGTCTTTTTAGACGCGCAAAGGTCGCTGTAACACTTTGAATTGCTGCATAATTCTTTGAATTATGCAGTGGCGAATGCGCACAGGGCAGAAAAATATCTCGCCCGGCTCGCGCGTTTGAATTTAATATCCGTCGCAATGATCTTTTCGCTTCGAATATAGTCTGGCGAATTGTTCCGACCAGGAGGGGGCATGACCGTACCATCTATCTCGCGGCGCACGCTGATGAAGGGCACTGCCCTGCTGCTTGCCTCGACGGCCCTCGCCCGGCAGGCGCTTGCGCAGACCGCGTCTGGCGGCGGCCGGCTGATCGTTGCGGCCGATTCCGAGCCGAAGAACCTCAACCCTGCCATCGTCGCCTCGAACGGTGTCTTCTTTGTCGCAAGCAAGGTGATCGAGCCGCTCGCCGAAGCGTCGTTTGACGGCAAGGACGGGCTTTCCCCGCGCCTCGCCACCTCCTGGGAGGGCTCGGATGACGGCCTCTCGGTCACCTTCAAACTCCGCGACGGCGTCACCTGGCACGATGGCAAGCCGTTTACCTCAGTCGATGTCGCCTTCTCCGCGCTCAACATCTGGAAGCCGCTGCAGAATCTTGGCCGCCTGGTTTTCGCCAATCTCGAAGCCGTCGACACACCTGACGATTACACCGCCATCTTCCGCTTCTCCAAGCCGACGCCGTTCCAGCTGATCCGCAACGCCCTGCCTGTCGTGACCAGCGTCGTTGCCAAACATATTTTCGACGGTACCGATATCGCCACCAACCCGGCTAACAATACACTGATCGGCACCGGTCCGTTCAAGTTCGCCGAACACAAGCCCGGCGAATATTACCGGCTGACGCGCAACGAGAATTACTGGGACAAGGAACAGCCGAAACTCGACGAGATCATCTTCCGGGTGCTGCCCGATCGCGAGTCGGCGGGTGCAGCACTCGAAGCAGAGGAAATCCAGCTTGCCGCCTTCTCCGCGGTGCCGCTCGCCGATCTCGACCGTATTTCGAAGGTCGCCGGCATCAAGGTGATCTCGAAGGGCTATGAGGCCCTGACCTACCAGCTCGTCGTCGAGATCAATCATCGCCGCAAGGAACTGGCCGACCTCAGGGTGCGGCAGGCGATCGCCCAGGCGATCGACAAGAAATTCGTGGTCGACACGATCTTCCTCGGTTATGCCGCCGCCTCGACCGGCCCGGTGCCGAAGAATGCGCCGGAGTTCTATACACCCGATGTCGCGACCTATGCGTTCGACCCTGCGGCCGCCAACGACATTCTCGACAAGGCAGGATACAAACAAGGGCCAGACGGCAACCGCTTTACGCTGAAGCTTCGCCCCGCGCCCTATTTCAACGAGACCCGGCAGTTCGGCGATTACCTTCGCCAGGCGCTCGCGGTGATCGGCATCAATGCGGAGATCGTCAATGCCGATGCGGCCGCGCACCAGAAAGCGGTCTATACCGACCACGACTTCGACCTCGCCGTCGGTCCGCCGGTCTTCCGCGGTGATCCGGCGATCTCCACCACCATTCTCGTCCAGTCCGGCACGCCAGCCGGCGTGCCCTTCTCCAATCAGGGCGGCTACGTCAATCCGGAGCTCGACAAGATCATCAAGCAGGCATCGGAGACTGTCGACACGGCGGCGCGCACCGATCTCTACCGCAAGTTCCAGCAGCTCGTCGCAGCCGACCTGCCGCTGATCAACGTTGCGGAGTGGGGCTTCATCACCGTTGCGCGCGACAGCGTGCTCAACGTCGCGGACAATCCGCGCTGGGCCGTCTCGAACTGGGGCGATACCGCGTTGCAATCGTGATAGGATCGGCGGCAATTCCCTTCCAGAGGCCCTGTCAGGCGTGAAACGAGCCATCATCCTCCTGAGGCGCAGGGCGATCAGCAGCATTCCAGTGCTGCTGATCGTGGTGGTCTTCACCTTTTTCCTGCTTGAGTCAGCCTCGGGCGATGCTGTCGACGCCTATCTCGGCTCGATCGGCGGCGGCGATGCCGCACTTAGGCAGTCGCTGCGCGAGAGCTACGGCCTCGACCAATCGATGTTCGCGCGCCTCTGGCTCTATTTTTCCTCACTCGCACGCTTCGATCTCGGCTGGTCGGTCGCCTTCGGCCGGCCGGTCGGTGCGCTCATTGCCGAACGCCTGCCTAATACGCTGCTGCTGATGGGCAGTGCGACGGCGCTATCCTTCGGCCTCGGCTCGGCGCTCGGCATCCTTGCCGGGGCGCGGCCGGGCGGCCTGCGGGATCGGCTGCTGTCGATCGGCTCGCTGATCGTCTATGCCATTCCGAGCTTCTGGCTTGGCCTGGTCCTGAGCATCGCCTTTTCGGTGAAGCTGCGCTGGTTTCCGATCGCCGGCGTCGAGACGATTGCTTCCGGCAAGACAGGATTTTCGCGGGCGCTCGATATCGCCGATCATCTGGTTCTGCCGGTCGGCGCGCTGGCGCTGATCTATCTTGCCTTGTTTCTGCGGGTGATGCGCAGCGGCATGGCCGAGGTCTGGAAGCTCGATTTCGTGCTCTTCGCCCGAGCCAAGGGGCTGTCGCGGAGCCGGATCGTGCTGCGCCATGTCGCGCGCAATGCTCTGCTGCCGCTCGTCACCATGCTCGGGCTGCAATTGGCGGCCATGCTCGGCGGCAGCGTGGTGATCGAGAGCATCTTTGCAATCCCGGGCTTCGGGCGGCTGGCGCAGGAGGCGGTCAACGGCCGCGACGCGCCGTTGTTGATGGGCATCATCGTAACCAGCGCCGTCCTGGTCATCTCCGTCAATTTCCTCGTCGATCTCGTCTATGCCGCACTCGACCCGCGCATCGGCGCATCGGAGGGCGGCGCATGAGCTGGCTGCGGCGACTGCTGCGCACGCCGGAAGGTGCGGCAGGATTTGCGATCCTTCTCGTTCTGCTTGTGGCCGGGCTGCTCGCTCCCGTCATTTCGCCGGGCGATCCGCTGAAAATTGCCGGCCACGCCCTGCTGGCGCCGTTCGCCGATCCGGCTTTCCCGCTCGGCACCGACCGTCTCGGCCGCGACGTGTTGGCGGGCCTGCTCTATGGTGCCAGGACCTCGCTTGCCGTTGGCCTCGCGGCGGCGTTTGCGGCCATGGTGCTTGGGCTCTGCGTCGGCCTTGCGGCCGGTTTTGCCGGCGGGCTCGTCGACGAGGCGCTGATGCGCGTGGTCGACGCCTTCCAGATCGTGCCGGCTTTCCTGCTCGCCCTCGCTTTCGTCAGCACCATCGGCGTGTCGACGCCCATTGTCGTCCTTGCCATCGCACTCGGCACCTGGGCCGATCCGGCGCGGTTGACGAGAGCGCAGGTGCTTGCGATCCGAGAGCAGGATTATGTCGCTTCGGCAAGGGTGATCGGCATGCATCCCGCTGAGATCGCCTTCCGCGAAATCCTGCCGAACGCATTGCCGCCGGTGCTGGCGCTTTCGGCCACCATCGTCGCCGGTGCGATCCTCACCGAGGCAGCGCTTTCCTTCCTGGGTCTCGGCAATCCCAATATCGCCACCTGGGGTTCGATGATCGCAGAGGGCCGCAGCGTGTTGCGTTCGGCATCCTATCTCTCGGTCATACCGGGTGCTGCACTCGCCGTGACCGTGCTCGGCGTCCATCTCTTCAGCGAAGGTCTGGGCAAGGCGCTTGGCGAGAATGGCGTGAGGGCGGCATGACCGGCATTTTTTTGAGCCTGCGACAGCTTTCAGTCACCTATGGGCGCGGCAGCAGCGGTGCGGCCGCGCTAGACGATATCGATCTTGATATCGTCGCCGGCGAAAGGCTGGCGATCATCGGCGAAAGCGGCTCCGGCAAGAGCACGCTTGCCCGCGCGCTTGCCGGTCTGCTGCCGGAGGGAACGAAGGTCGGCGGCGAGATACTTTGGCCCGGCCTTGGCCATCCGCCCCGCCCAGGCCGCGATTTCGGCTTCGTCTTCCAGGATCCAGGCTCCAGCCTCAATCCCGTTTTGACGATCGGCGAGCAGATCGCCGAGGGCGCCAGGCGCCATCTCGGCCTCAGCTGGAAACAGGCCTATGCCAGGGCTGAGGGACTGCTCGGGCGGGTACGGATACCGCAGCCCGACAAGGCGATGCGGTCCTTTCCGCATCAGCTCTCCGGCGGCCAGCGCCAGCGCGTGGCGATTGCCGCGGCCATTGCCGCGAGGCCGGCACTGCTGATCGCCGACGAGGCGACCAGTGCGCTCGACGTCGTCGTCCAGGCCGAGATCGTCCGCCTGCTCGACGGGCTGGTGCGCGAGGATGGCATGACGCTGCTCTTCATCACCCACGACATCGCGCTGGCCTCGGGCTTCGTCGATCGCATCGCCGTTTTCCGCAATGCGAGGCTGGTCGAGGCAGGTCCCGTCCGCTCGGTGCTTTCGGCGCCTGAGAGCGACTATACCGCCGCCCTCATCGCCAGCCATCGCGATCTCGCGACGCCGCCGCTGATCGCGGAGGTGCCGTGATGAACGACAGGCTGCTTTCCATCGAAAACCTGTCAAAAGGTTTTTCGTCTGCGGGACGCCGGATTACTGCTCTCGATAATGTGTCGCTTATCATCGCGGCCGGAGAAACGCTCGGTCTCGTCGGCGCCTCCGGCAGTGGAAAATCGACGCTATCGCGTATCCTGCTACGGCTTGTTGCTGCCGATGCCGGCTCGATTCGCTTCGAGGGAGAGGATTGGCTCGCGCTGAATGGTGCGCCTTTGCGCCACCGGCGGGCGCGTATGCAGATGGTGTTTCAGGATCCGCTCGCCGCCTTCAATCCGTTGGCGAGCGTTGGTGCAGTGCTCGACGATCCGCTTCGCATCCACGGCATCGCCGGCAAGGATCGGCGCCCCGGCGAGATCATCATGCTACTCGAGCGTGTCGGCCTCACCGCAGATCATGCCGCCCGTCCGGTGCGGGCACTCTCCGGCGGCCAGCGGCAGCGTGTGGCGATTGCGCGGGCGATCGCGACACGGCCCTCGCTGCTGGTGCTCGATGAGGCGGTCTCGGCGCTCGATGTGACCGTGCGCGGCAGGATCCTGGAGCTTCTGGTCGATCTGCAGAAAGAACAGGGCATTGCCTGTCTGTTCATTTCGCACGATCTTGCCGTGGTGCGCGCCGTCTCCCACCGCATCGCCGTTATGGATGGCGGACGGATCGTCGAGACCGGACCGGCAGCGGCGGTCGTTGCCGCGCCGCAATCGGCGGCCGCCCGCGCACTCGTTGCCGCCGTCCCCCGTCTCGTGACCGATCCTTGCTGAAGGAAGTATCCATGTCCGATCTTGATTGGAATCCCCTGCATGGCGTGCCCTCCTATCCCGCCGGGCGCTACGCCGTCCTTGCCGACAGGATTGGCGGTATCTTGCACAGCCGCAACGACATAGTGCTGGTGCAGGCCGAGGCGGTGGTGGCGCTGGAGGCGGCGGCGGCCAGCCTTGCGCGCCCCGGCCTTTCAGCGCTCAACATCATCACCAGCCCCTATGGTGGCTGGTTCGGGCAATGGCTGCGCCAGGGTGGCGCGACGGTTGAGGATGTTGTCGCCGAACCGGGCCTGCCGATTGAGATCGAATCCGTTGCAAACGCGCTCGACGCCGGTGCTCACATCGATGTCCTGGCGCTGGTCCATGCCGAATCCGCAAGCGGCATTCTCAACCCCCTGCCCGAGATACTGGCGCTTGCCCGAGCTCGCAACATCGTCACCGTCGTCGACGCGGTCGCCTCGGTCGGCGGCCATCAGCTCGACGTCGACGATCTCGGCATTGACATCGCGGTGATCGGGCCACAGAAGGCGCTCGGCGGCCCGGCCGGCGTGTCCGCAATTTCGGTCAGCGGCCGCGCCTGGGATCTGATCCTCAGAGACGGCGCCCCGCGCGAGTCGATCTTGTCTTTGGCCGATCTGAAGAGCTGGATCGACGGCGGCCGGCGTAGCCTGCCGGGAACACCGGCGCCGCTGGAATTCTTCGCGCTGGAGACGGCGCTCGACCGCATCGAGGCTGAAGGCCTGGAGAATGTCGTCGCCCGCCATGCCCTGGCGGCATCGGCGACACGGGCAGGGCTTGCCGCACTCGGAGCCTCGGCCTGGGTACCGGCAGCAAAGGCTTCGAACCTGGTGACGTCGGTACCAGTGCCGCAGACACTGGAGCCTGCCGCGCTGATCGCAACCGCCGGGCAGCTCGGGGTCGAGCTGAGCGAAGGCGTCGGAACCGCACCGGCCCGTCTCGTGCGGCTGAACCACACTGGTCCGCGCGCCGGATTCCAGATGGTGCTTTCGAATGTCGTGGCGTATGGCGCGGCCCTCAGGCAGGCCGGGCATCCCTCGGACATAGCAGCCGCTTCGGAGGCGATATCCTCGGCCTATAGCCGATGAAAACCGTATTCGGCTCTTGATCATCACGGTTCGTCAGGGCAGGAATGTGGCATCGCGGAGACTTGGTGCAGATGACGAGATTGCTGGATGCGCAGGGGCTGGAGATTTCGCATGAGGGGCATCGCACCCGCCTGAAATGGCACCGCCTGCGCAAGCGGTTTTCCGACCCGCTGTTCTCAGCCGAAGTGATGGCGGAGGGCTTTGCGGCGGGCGCCTCGATGGAGCTCGATCTGCGCGTGCGCGCCGACGGCGGTTTCGTCGTGCTGCACGACAAGGAACTCGAAGGCGAGACGACAGGACATGGACCGGTCGCCGAAAAGAGCGTCAGTGACCTCAGCGATATCAGGATGCAGGAGGGCGACCGGCCGCTGATCCTCAGCGAGGATCTCGCTGCCATGATGCAATCGGCGCATCCAGCCGCATTGCTGCAATTCGACATGAAGGACGACTACGAAGCGATCGGCGCCAGGGGCGTCGCGCATCTGACCACGCATTTCCGCGATATCACAGCCTCGGTGATCGTCAGTGGCGACAGTCTCGACCTCATCGTCGCGGTCAAGGAGAAGCTTCCCCATCTCCTGCGCGGCATCGATCCGACCAACAAGCTCTACGATATCAGGATGGCCAACGGCTGGAAGGCGGTCGAGACGGAACTGCGCGCCGACCTCAGCGGCCCGACCGAACCGGACACGATCTATCTGCACTGGCCGCTGATCCTTGATGCCGCCAATGCGGGGCTGGATATGATCGCGCTCTGCCAGGACGAAGGCAAACGTGTCGATGCCTGGACCTTCACCCTGAAGGATTCGGAGGCCGGTTTCAGCGAAGAAGAATGGCGGAGCTTTTCGGCGCTGATGGCGCTGAAACCGGATCAGATCACCACCGATGAGGCGCCGGGGACCGAACGTGCCTGGCGCCGCCGCATGGCGGATTAACCGGCCGGCTTACAGCACCGCGCGTCTTTTCGAGATGCGCAAAGACGCTGCAGCACTTCGAATTGCTGCATCATGCCGAAAGGTGTGAGAGGTTTCGATACCCTGTTTCTGGGGTTTGTTGCATGTTTTTTGCAGTTTGCATCATTTTAAACTTCTGATGCTATCCATAGCCAGCAGACAAATGTTGGTGTCCGAAATGCAAGTTGTTGATGCCGATACAATTACTCGACAAGCAAATTCCAACTTGCAGGACGCGTGGCATCTTGGCTGTACAGGCCGTTCGCTTGAGGCACTCACACTGGCCGGCGAAATTCTGGTTGATGCCAAGACTCGGGGCGACGATCGGCTCGCCGCTCAATGCGATACTGACATTGCCTGGTACTGTTTTCAAATCGGCAAAGCCGAACTTGGACTGACGCATGTCCGCCGGGCGGTAGACTTCTGGAAATTGAGCGGGGAGCCCAAACAAGAATCCTGTGCCCGGGCGTATTTCGGATGGTTGCTCTTGGAATTGGGCTTGCCGGAGGAAGCGATCCAAGAAGCGACGCGCGCGCTTGATCTGGCCGACAAGACAGCAGATCCGAAAGCGCAAAGCCTAGCGACCAACGTGATTGGAATTATCTTCTGGTACAACAAGCAGCCCGACCGGGCCATCTTGATGAGCGAGAGGTCCGTCGAACTCGCCAGATCGATCGGCAACAAGACCTATGAATGCTGGTGGCTGATCAATCTCGGCGGCGCTCATTCGGAAGGCGGATATATCGCGGAGGCGCTCGGCCAGCCGGGACAAGGACGCCAGATGCTGGTGAGAGCGCTGGAACTGACCGAACAGGCGCTCGACATCGCAACTGAAACCGGTGACAGCTGGGCTGCTCGCATCTGTCTCGGCAATAAAGCCGAGTTCCACAGCCACCTGGGCGAGCATGACGAGGCGCTCCAGTGCATGGTCCGCTACCGGTTATTCCAAGAAAACAGCTATGTCAGGGACAGGCAGCAATATCTCTACACCTTGGGCCAGATCTACAACAATTCCGGAAAATTCGAAGAAGCCCTGTCACCGCTGCTCGAGGCGGTGGAGCTGATCGACGCCGGCGGCAGTTTCGATTCCTGTATCCAGATCTATCTTTATCTGTCGCAGGCCTATGAGGGGCTGGGACAGTTCGATCCGGCGCTGGCGGCACATAAAAAATACCACCAAGCCTATTTGCGCAATAGCGCCGAGAGAACCCAGCAGCGCGCACGTCTCGCGGAAATCTACTATGAAACCAGGCGGTTTAAGGAAGTCGCCGAAACGGAGACGAAGCGCGCGGAAACGCTGGAGGCCTCCTATCAGAAATTGCAGGAGCAAACCGATATCCTTGCCAGTGCCGTCTATCTGGACACGCTGACCGGGCTCTATAACCGCAAATATCTCGACAGCCGCTTTCAGGAACTGACGTCTGAGAAGCGTCCACATTCCATCGCGATGCTGGATGTCGACCACTTCAAGTCGATCAACGACAACTTCTCTCACATGATCGGCGACCGGGTCCTGAGTACCATTGGGGCCATATTGCGCAGCCAGTTGCGAATTACCGATCAGGCAGTTCGCTTTGGCGGCGAGGAATTCGTCGTCCTGCTCGCCGGCGCTCCCCGAGGCGCCGCCGATGTCTGCGAAAAGCTGCGTTCGGCCATTGAACAGTGGGATTGGTCCGAGATCTGCAACGGGCTGCACGTTACGATCAGCATAGGTGTTGCCGGTACCCTGTCTGCCAAGTCTCCGAACGAGATTTTGGCTATCGCCGATCAGAATCTCTATGCGGCGAAAAAGAGCGGTCGCAATCGCGTTGTTGGGTAGCGCTCGCAGTTTCGCCATTCGGGCGGATCGCGTCTCTGGGACGGTGTATCTATAGCCCCTCAATGTCGAGGATGAACGCGAATTCGCCGGCAAGCCCTGGCGAGTGGGCGATGACAGGCCCGCCCTGCGCAAGCAGCCTGTCGACCGGCGGCATCGCCACCATCGCGCCGGCCTCTTCGGCGATCAGCGCGCCAGCGAGCATGTCCCAGGCATTGAGGTGGCGTTCGTAGTAGAGATCGGCAGACCCCTCGGCGACGCGAACGAGGTCGATCGCGGCCGCGCCCATGCGGCGATAATCCATACCGCGTTCGTGGAGCCGTCGCGAGAGCGCGAGATGGTCGTCGAAGCTCGTCTTGCGGGAATGGCCGAGAATGACAAGCGCATTGGCCGGATCGGCGGTCGCAGCCGCATGCACCGGAAGCCCGTCCTTGAAGGCGCCGCCGCCGCGCACGGCGTGAAACACTTTGTCTCCGGCGGCGTCGTAGACCACGCCGATCTCCACCTTGCCGCCGGCGACGAAGGCGATCGAGACGCCCCAGTGCCGGAAGCCCCTGATATAGTTGGTCGTGCCGTCGATCGGATCGACGACCCAGGTGCCGCCCTCGCCCGATCTTCCGCCGCTCTCTTCTCCCATGAAAGTATCATCCGGAAAACGCGAGAGCAGTCCGTCACGGATCGCCTGCTCGGCATTCTTGTCGGCGATGGTGACGAAATCCTGCAATCCCTTGTTTTCGACGGCAAGCGTTCCGAAATTCGAGTCGCGCCGGAACCGGGCAGTCTCCCGTCCGGCCTCGAGGGCAACGGTAATCGCGACCTCCGCCCGTGCGCGGATGGCGGCGGCATCGAATGCGGCATTCATCAGGCGGTCCTTCTTCTGATCAGTGTCACAGGCGTGAATTCGACACGCGCCGTCAGCTCCGGCTCAGCCATCCGGCTCATCAGCAGGTCGACCGTCTTTTCGGCCTGGACGTCGCAGGGTTGGCGGATGGTCGTGAGATCGTAAGCGGTCCAGCTCGCCTGAGGAATGTCGTCATGGCCGATGATGGAGAGTGGCGGCGCATCATCACGGCCGCGGCCCTGCATGACGCGGTCGATGACGCCGCAGGCCATGTAGTCGTTGGCGCAAAACAGTCCGTCGATGCCGGACGCGGCAAGTTCGGCGGCCGCTTCATAGCCGCTTCGGTAGTCGTTGATTTTGATATGCAGAAATTCCGGCTCGACGCTGAGCTGTTTGCAGCGTGCGACGAACGCCTCGCTACGCCGCCGCGCCGTGTAGGATATGGCGGGCGCGGCCATCACGGCGGGCTTTCGCACGCCGCTGTCGATCAGGTGGGTGGCGGCGAGTTGGCCGGCCATGTCGTCGTCGGAGATGATGCGGTCGACGAAGGGAATGTCGTTGCCCTTGTTGATCAGCACGATCGGCACGCCCTCGGCTGCGCATTGTTCACAGATCTCGGTCGGCGGTGCGTCCGAGGTGACGATGACGCCCGAGACGGCGTAGTGCAGCAGCTGGCCGATAACCGTCGAGGTATCGGCCTCCGGCGAGGTCGGGAGCAGGATGGGGCGGAAATTGCGGGCAAGCAGCACTCTTGCCAGATTTTCGATCTGCAGCGTGCGGAACGGATTGTCGAGGCCAGCGGCGACGAGGCCGACGAGATCGGAGCGTTTGTTGGTGAGGCTTCGGGCAAGATAGTTCACCCGGTAGCCGAGTTCCTTGGCGGCTTGGTAGACCTTTTCGCGCGTCTTCGGCGAAACGCTGGCATCCGGCGTAAAGGCGCGCGACACGGCAGCGCGCGAGACGCCGGCCACGCGCGCCACGTCGAAGGAGGTTACCTTGCGCGGTCCCTTATCCTTGTCTGCCAACTGCTTTTTCCTTGACCGCCGATGGCCGCATCAGATCGGGCAAATCCGTGCAGATGCCGAGAACCGGAAGCTTCATGAGGTCATCGAGAATGGCCGGCCGTTCCTCGTGCCAGAGCACGATTTCGCGGCCCGCATCGAAGGCGCGGCGCATCAGCGCGTCGGTCACCAGATCCTGCGGACGTTCGCCTGCCCTCTCCCAGCATAGATGCAGGATATCGGCGCCGGCCTCGTCGCCGAGCGCATGCGGATCGTGGCCGACCCGGATCAGCACCGAAAGCGGGAAATCGCAGGCCGCGTCGCTAAGTTCGCGCACCTGTGCCGTGTCGAAGGAGCCGAGACAGGCGAAACGCTGGTTCATCTCGGCAAGGTGCTGCCAGCAGCGCATGCCGGTCCCAGGTGCCTTCAGTTCGACATAGAGACCGGTCCCGGTCTCGCGGCCGAGCGCGGCCACCTCCGAAAAACTCGGCACGTCGACGCCGTCGAGACCGGCGAGCTCTGCCGCCGTCATTTCGGAAATGCGGCGGTCGATGCCGAAGACGCGCTCGAGGTGATCGTCATGCGAGACGACGACCACGCCGTCCTTGGTCAGCTGCGTGTCGAGCTCCCACATTTCCGCGCCGAGTTCGGCGGCGCGGCGGAAAGCAGCGATCGTGTTCTCGCGTTCATGGCCGCTGGCGCCGCGATGGCCGATGCAGAAGGGAAGCCGGCCCTTGCCCAATGGCCAGCCGTAACGCTCGAAAAATGCCGAGAAATCGCGGGTCATCAGAGCCTCCTGCCATTTTCGTCGAAGATGAACACCCCGCGGCTGTCGATCGCCCAGCGGACGTCGTCGCCCACATGGATATCGCTGCGCACCGGCTGGATCGAGCGCAGCAGCGGTCCGCCGGCAAGAGCCACGTCGTAGAGGTTTTCGCGGCCCTGCGTTTCGGCAAAGGTGACCTTGCCCGGCACGGCGATATCGCCTGACGGCGTAAAATGCTCCGGCCGGACGCCGAGCATCAGCTTGGTGCCGTCAGCGGCACCAACAGTATCCGGCAGCGGCACACGGATCTCGCTTTGCGGGATTGTGAAGGCGCCCTTGTCCACGACGCCGCGCAGGAAGGTGATCGGCGGATTGCCGAGAAAGCCGGCGACGAAGGCGGTCTTCGGATCATTGTACATTTCGGCGGGCGTGGCGATCTGAACGATCTCGCCTTCCTTCATGATGGCGATGCGGTCGCACATGCTCATCGCCTCCACCTGGTCGTGGGTAACGAGAATGGCGGTGATGCCGGTTTCGCGCTGAAGGCGGCGGATTTCCGATCGCATTTCGAGGCGCAGCTTGGCATCGAGATTGGCGAGCGGTTCGTCGAGCAGCAGCACATCGGGCTTGCGGATCAGCGCGCGCGCCAGGGCCACGCGCTGCTGTTGGCCGCCGGAAAGCTCGGCTGGCCGGCGGCCCATCAGGTTGCCGATCTGAACGAGGGCGGCGATGCGGTCGACTTCCTTGCGGATTTCGGCGGCCGGTATGCCCTTCACCTTCAGCGGAAAGCCGATGTTCTCGGTAACCGTCATGTGCGGATAGAGCGCATAGGACTGGAAAACGACTCCGACATTGCGAGCCTGGCTCGGCAGGTCGGTGACGTCGCGGTCGCCGAAGAGGATGCGTCCGCCGGTCGGCCGGTGGATACCGCAGACCGCAAACAACGTCGTCGACTTGCCGCATCCGGAAGGACCGAGCAACGCCAGCATCTCGCCGTTGCGGACTTCGAGCCGCATGTTCTCGATGACCTTGGTGGAGCCGAAGCTCTTCGAAAAATTGTCGAGGAGGATGCGCATCAGCCTTTGCTCCCGCCGCCGTAGATGTTCATGAGGTAGTTATTGAAGAGCGCGTAAACGAGCAGCACCGGAACGAGGTAGAAGACGCCGACCGCTTTGAACATGTTGAAGTCATAATTGTTGTCATCGGCGAGGAAGCCGGCGAGATAGACCGAGAGTACCTGCACCTGATTACCAGGCGCCAGCACCTGCGGCAGGATGAATTCGCCCCAGCCGGAAAGGAAAGAGAACAGGCCGAGCGCCATGATGCCGGGCTTGACCTGTGGCAGCACGAGGCTGCGCCAGACCCGGAAACGCGAGGCGCCGTCGACGACGCCCGCCATTTCGATTTCCCAAGGCACGGTGTCGTAGAAGCCCTTCATCAGCCAGATGCCGAGCGGCAGGTCGATCGCCGCCTTAACCAGGATGACGCCGATCAGCGAATTGTAGAGGCCGATCATCTGGAGCACGATGAAAATGGCGATGATCAGCGTCACCGACGGAAAGGCATGCAACACCATGACGCCCGCAAGGAAGAAGCCGCGTGCCGGGACGTTCAGCCGCGACAGAACATAGCCCGCCATCGACGAGACGATGAGCACGAGGCTGGTGGTGCAGGCGGCAAAGAGCAACGTATTCACAGTCACCTGCCAGATGTTCGCCTTGCCCTCCGTCGTCTGCCACAGGAAGCGCCAGTGATTGAGCGTCAAGCCCGAAGGCAGCAGCGCGTCCGCCTGCTTCACCGTCACGGTGTCGAGGAAGAGATAGACATACATTAGGAGCAGCGGCAGGCTGACGATAGTCAGCGCCGTTATGACAGGCCAGCTGCGGTAATTTGCCGAGGGCTGCGATCGTTCGGCCATGGTCAATCCTCGATCAAGGGCTTGGCGACAAGCGTGCCGTAGCTGAAGACGCGCAGATAGAGAAGCGACATCGCCACGCCGATGACGACCAGCACCAAGGCCATGGCGGCACCCAAGCCGTATTCGAGGTTGCCGGCATAGTTCCTCAGCGCAGTGTGATAGGCCGACAGCGCCCAGACCTCGGTCGCATTGCCCGGTCCGCCATTGGTCGCAAGCAGGATTTCATTGAAGGAGGCAAGCAGCGACAGCGTCTGATAGCAGGTGACGAAGAGGATCGGCCAGCGCATCTGCGGCAGGATGATGTAGCGGATCTGCTGCCAGCGGGAGGCGCCGTCGACCTCGCTCGCATAGAACTGGCTCTTCGGAATGGCCTTCATCGCCGAGGAGAACACCAGCATGCCCATCGAGGCGCCGATGAAGCCGTTGATCAGCACGACGAACAACCAGGCATTATAGGCGTTGTCGAGAAGATAGTTCTTCGGCGGATAGCCGAATTTGCCCATCAGGATAGAGATGAATCCGCTGTCCCAGGCGAGCCACTTCCACAGCATGACGTAAATGACGACGGGCGTTATGCGCGGCAGGAGCCAGATGCCGCGGAAGATCGAGGCAGGCGTCGGCGGCATGTAATGCGTCAGGATGGCGAGCAACAGCGCATAACCGACATTGAAGAGCATCAGCACCAGCGCGACGTAGAGCACGGTATTGAAAAGCACACGCGCCATGTCGGGCGAGGTGGCCATGCGTGAGAAATTGTCGGTCGTCCAGGTCCAACCGGTATAGGTGACCCTGGCGACGGTTTCCTTCTGTTCCGGCGTCAGCTTGAACCCCAGACTATCCAGCGACGAAAAGAGCTGCTCCTTGCTGTCGAAACGGGTGTTGAGGACGGAGCGGTTGAACTGTTCGGAGATCTGCTTGACCTCGCGTGTCGAAGGTCGCTCGGCAAGATCCTTGATCATGCGCTCGACGTCGCGGCGTGCCGTGAACACCTCACCTGTATGTTTGGCGCGCAATTCCGCGGCAATCCCAGGCGCAAGCCCGAGGCCTCCAATGGCCTTGAGGCCTGCATCGTCGATCGTGTAGCGCGGTTCGGCCATCTCGGCTGCGATGTCTGGTATCGCCGATTTTAGCGCGATCAGGGAATTGGGCGCGATCTGGTAGACACCGCCGGAAATGCCGGTCGCCGTCGTCATATTGGTCATCGAGAAGACCGCCGTCAGAACCACCGGCATCAGGAAGAACAGGACGATCATGATCGCGGCAGGCGCGATCATCACCAGTCCGAGCGTTCTGGACGATTTCATGGAAGCCCCCTCATCGCGGACCGACCGGGCGGCGGTGCCGCCGCCCGGTAGAGTGCTTCGATCTTAGCGGATGACGATCTTGTCGCCGAGCGTGCTCTTCAGCTCGCTTTCGGCGTCACCGATCGCGGCGTCTACGGTCTTGGCGCCGGTCCAGGATGCTTCGAGGTTCTTCCACATGATGTTCCAATATTTGCCGAAATCGGAATTGTTCGGCATCGCATTGGCATGCGGCAGCAGGCGCTCGGTGGCTTCGCGGGTCCAGCGGTCAGCCGAGTAGAAGTCGACCGTGGATTCCGACTTGGAGATGCCGAGATGGGCGGATTTGACCGCATGCAGCGCGTTGGTGCGCGGCTCGGAGGCGATCTTGACCAGCTGGGCGGCGATCTCGGTGTCTTCCTGGTCATGACCTGCGGTCAGCAGGTAGACGAGCGGATGGGTCAGCGTGTTGGCCTTGCCGCCTTCACCGGCGGGGATCAGCGTGAAGATCACGTTGCCGAAGAAGTCCTTCAGACCTTCCTGGTTGACGAGGCGGGCATAGTGCCAGGTGCCGCCGTCCCAGATGCCGGCCTTGCCGGTAGCGACTTCCTTCCACCACTGGTCGCCCGGCATGCCGATGTGGTTCTTCTTGGTAACACCGGTCTTCACGGCATCGGCGAAGAACTGATAGGTGCGGGTCATCGCGGCCTTGTCGAAAACGAGCTTGCCGCCTTCTTCCATCGTGCCGCCGAAGCTGCTGTAGAACTGCCAGTAATCAGGGCCGTTACTGGGGCGAGGATAGAAACCGTAGCCGGCCTGGACGAGGCCCTTGTCCTGCATCTTCTTGGCGTCTTCGAGCAGGTTCTTCATGGTGTACTTGCCGTCCTGGACGCTCTGCGGCAACGCATCCAAATCGGCGTCGCTGTAACCGATCGCCTTCATGTAAGGCTTCCAGAAGAACATCGGACGGGATTCAGCATCCTGCGGGATGCCGTAGACAGTGCCGTTGTAAGAGGCGATCTGCAACAGGTTTTCATAGATGTCGCTGAGCGGCCAGGAGTCGAGATCGACATAATCCTCGATCGGAACGATCAGCCCGGCCTGCGACCACGGTGCGATGTCTTCATGGCCGCTGACGACGATATTCGGAGCGGTCTTGGCTTCGGCGGCAAGGGTCAGCGCCTGCTTGAAGTCCTCCCAGGCCGAATAGGGCTTCTTCTCGACGGTGATCTTCAGTTCTTCGCCCTTGAGGGCGGCTTCGCGCTGCAGTTGCTGGGCTGCGATCTCGATGGCGTCGAGGCGATAGACGTCGTTCGGGCCGGTACCGCCGGCCCAGACGCTGATGTGAACGTCCTTGGCGAGTGCAATTGCGGAGGTCGAAGCCAGGATGGCGGCTGCGACGGCAAGAGATTTCAATGTCGGCAAAATGGTCATCTTCTTCGTCTCCCTGGAAGAGCAGTGTGAGGCCTCTTGACGGGTCATCACTGTTGCGTGACGGCCGTTCCGAAAACCCCACGAAAACGTGGCGTATCCCGCTCTAGGGGCGAACGTAACGGCCGAATGACAAAATTGAGCACGTGTGCAAAATTATTATGACGATGTCCGCACGACTTGCAAGCGGCGGTTTTTGACAGGCGTCTTTTACGCTTCAAATTGCGTATTTCCTGGGCTAGCATCGCGTCATGAGCCTTGAATCCGTCCGCGCCTTCCTCAGTGCCCACGCACCCGATATCGAAATCATCGAAACCGCCGAGAACTCCTCGACGGTGGCGCTTGCCGCCGAAGCCCATGGCGTCGAGCCGGCCCAGATCGCCAAGACGATCTGCCTGCGTGTCGGCGAGCAAATGATGCTGGTCGTTGCCGGCGGCACGGCGCGGCTCGACAATCGCAAGTTCAAGGACACCTTCGGAGCCAAGGGGCGCATGCTCGATGCCGAAGAGGTTGTGGCCGTCACCAGCCATCCGGTCGGCGGCGTCTGCCCCTTCGGCCTGCCCTCGCCGTTGCCCATCTATTGCGATATCTCGCTGAAACGCTTCGATGAAGTCGTGCCGGCCGCGGGCTCGATAAACTCGGCCGTGCGCATCGAAACCGGACGGCTGGCGGAGTTGACCGGCGCCAGCTGGGTCGACGTCTGCCAGTAATGGCGCCGAAGAGCTTCACACGGCGGAAAGAGTCCCTATATTACATCTCGACATGCCGTGATTGCGCATGACAGGAGATCAGGAATGCCGAGTGCCGTTTCGCGTTTTGCCAAGATCGCGGCCATTGCCGCTCTGACGAGCGCCACCGTTTTTGCTTCCCTCGACGATGCCGAGGCCCGTCGCGCCGGCAGCTTCGGTTTCGGAAGCCGCGGCACGCGCACCTTCCAGGCCCCGCCTGTCACCAGCACCGCGCCTGGGACCGCAGCGCCGATCGAACGGTCGATGACTCCACGTCCGCAGACAACGGCACCTGCTACCGCTCAGCAGCCCCTCGGCGCTCAGCGCCCCGGTTTCTTCGGCGGCTTCGGCCGTTCGATGATCGGCGGCCTGATTGCCGGTGGCCTTCTCGGCATGCTGCTCGGCCACGGTTTCGGCGGCGGCTTCGGCTTGCTCGGTATGTTGCTGCAGATCGCATTGATCGGCGGCGCCGTCATGCTCGCCATGCGTTATTTCGCAAACCGCCGCCAGCCTTCCTACGGCGTCGGTGGCGGTCAGAGCCGGTCCTACAACATGTCGCCCACGAATAATTCGTCATTCCAGATCCCGACGATCGGTTCGGGGGGCGGTTTCGGCGGGCAGTCGCGCGGCAATCGGCCGAGCGACGAGATCGGGCTGACGCAGGCTGATCTCGATCAGTTCGAGGAATTGCTGACTCAAGTGCAGACTGCCTACGGTGCCGAAGATTACGGCACCTTGCGCCGGCTGACGACGCCCGAGGCGATGTCCTATCTCGCCGAGGAGCTCGGCGAAAACGCCACCAACGGCGTGCGCAACAGTGTCTCCGACGTCAAGCTGCTGCAGGGCGATATTGCCGAGGCCTGGCGCGAGGAAGGCCAGGAATATGCGACGCTCGCCATGCGTTATTCCTCGATCGACGCGATGGTCGAACGCGACAGCGGCCGCCTGGTTTCCGGCGACGACCGCCGTCCGAGCGAAAGCACCGAGGTTTGGACCTTCGTGCGCAAGTCTGGCGCCGATTGGAAGCTTGCGGCGATCCAGGGTGCCGAGCAGCGCGCCGCTTGATGCGGCGCTCAAAACCAATGCTCTGTCTTTAATTCACCGCGACCGGTTTGGAACGCATGCGGGAGACCGTCTCGCGTTCCGCCCGCTTGCAGCGCATCGGCGGCAGTCCGCGATCCATCAGGTCCATGTCTTCAAGCACCATGTCGCCCATTTTCTTGAAGGCGCTGTCGAGGGCGCCTGCCCTATGCGCCGAGCGGATGAAACCTTTCAGGCTCCGCACCGGATGGTCGGGCGGCAGCGGTTCCTCAGGGTAGACGTCGCTCGCCGCGACGATGTGGCCTGACGAGACGGCCGCCATCAGCGCATCGAAATCGACGACATCGGCGCGGCTGAGCAGGATGAAGGCCGCGCCCCTGCGCATGCTGGCGAAGGCCTCAGTGCCGAGAAATTTGCTGTTTTCGCTGGTGACGGCGGCGGCGACGAAAATGAAATCGCTCTTTGTCAGGACCTCCTGAAGGCTTGCGGGCTCGACGCCGTTTTCCTCAAGGATCGATTGCGGCAGCCAGGGGTCGAATACCCGGATGCGCGCCCTGAAGCCGGAAAGCACACGACGCAGCGCCTTGCCGAGATCGCCGAAGCCGACGATGCCGATCTCGGAACCGGCGATCAGCCGCGCACTTGCATTCCCCTCCCCTCCCCAGAGTTCGCTGCCTTGGCGAAACGCGACATCCGCGTCGACGATGCCGCGCGCCAAGGCCAGGGCGAAACCGAGGGCGATTTCGGCGACCGGTTCGGCAAAGACCTGCCCTGTCGTCACGACGTGGATACCGCGCTGGAAGAGCACCTCATAAGGCATGTTGTTGAGCAGATTGCTTTCGACATTGAGGATCGAGCGCAGGCCCGGCATTCTGGCCAGCGTTTCCGCCGAAAGCGGCGGCTGGCCGATGATGTAGCGTGCCCTACCGAGGATGCCGTCACCGAGCCCGGCGATATTCTCGGGGTCGGCCTCGACGATCTCATATTTCGCCTGCAGGTCGGCGCGCGCGCTGTCGCTGAAGATCAGATCAAGCGTGCGCGGCTCGGGCGCGCTGATCGCCAGCGGCCGTTCGGTATTCGTCATGGGCGTCTCCTCCATCGCGGCGGTTTGCACCGTTTCTGCCGGACGATTGATAGCCCCTGTGCGGAGTTGTTTCCAGTTCGATCTTGAGGCGCGGCGCGCCGGGAGAAGCTATCGAAAGTGGCATCTGCCTATCAGATAAGCAGTTGAATTGGCTCGGTATTTCATGGCATTTTCGTTGACGGCGTGAATTCTTTGAATTAGCGTGATGCGCGCGACTTGGAACCGTGCCTGTGTTCGGCGGCCGCAGGATATTCGAAAACTCACGAGGGAAATGAGCCAATGAAATCAGCACTCAAGAGCGGCCTGCTTGCCTTGGCTGCCGCAGCGCTTCCGGCCGTCGCCTATGCCCATCCCGCCATCGGCGAAGCTGCCGGCTTCAGCCATGGCTTTGCCCATCCGATCTCTGGCCTCGATCATGTTCTCGCCATGGTGATGGTCGGTGTTTTCGCATTTCAGCTTGGCAGCCGCGCCACTTGGCTCGTGCCGACGACCTTCGTTCTGGTGATGGCACTCGGTGGTGCCCTCGGCGTTGCCGGCATCAACGTTCCCTTCGTTGAAATCGGCATCGCGCTTTCCGTTGTCGTCCTCGGCGCCGTCGTTGCGCTCCACGTCAAGGCGCCGCTCGCCGCAGCACTCGGCATCGTCGGCCTCTTCGCCATCTTCCACGGTTTTGCACATGGCGCCGAAATGCCGGAAAATGCCGCCGGTGCCGCCTATGCCGCCGGTTTCATGGTCGCGACCGCACTGCTGCATGTCGCCGGCCTCGTCCTTAGTTATCTCATCGGCCGCGCCGGTGAACGTCATGGCCTCTTCGTGACACGCACGGCCGGCGGTCTTGCTGCTGTTGCCGGTGTCGGCATTCTGGCCGGCTTGATCTGAGCCTGACAGCATTCCTGAACAAGAACTGGGCGGCATCGGCGGCCTAGACATCTCAATCCGAGAGGACGCCCGGCTTGCGTAACGCATCCCCGGGCGTTTCTGCGTCATCGCTGCAAAGTGCTGTGGACTTGACCCAAGTCAAATCCAGCCACATCGCGTCCGGCTATATCTAGCCCACGATCAACGAACGAACATCCAAATTGACGCAGGCCTGCCTTGCCGATTGCCGGTGAGACGCGAAAGTCAGTATAGTGATTTCAGAAATTTCTGAAATCACAGACGCAACGGAAACGACCATGAACCTTCCGCCTCTCGTCCAGTCCTTCGTTCTCCACTTCGGCGAAATGGGGTCCCGCTGGGGAATCAACCGCACGGTCGGCCAGATCTATGCCCTGCTCTTCGTTTCGCCCGCGCCGGTCTGCGCCGAGGAAATCGCCGAGTCGCTTGGCATCTCGCGCTCCAATGTGTCGATGAGCCTGCGCGAACTGCAGGCCTGGAACCTTGTCATCCTGAAACACAAGCCAGACGACCGCCGCGATTTCTTCACCACGCCTGACGATGTCTGGCAGATATTGAGGACGCTTGCCGAGGAGCGAAAGAAGCGTGAAGTCGATCCGACGCTGTCGGTTCTGCGTGAGATCCTGATGCAGCGGCCGGCCAGCGACGCCGAGCGGCATGCGCAGCAGCGCATGAGCGAGATGCACACGCTGATCGAGCAACTGACGCATTGGTATGAAGACGTAAAACAACTTGAAACAGAAAGGCTCGCAACGCTACTCTCGCTCGGCGCGAAAGTGACCAAGCTTCTGGAGGCCAAGGACCGCGTCGTTTCGCTCGGCCGCAGCCGCCGGCCAAATCCTGCGAACAAGAGTTAGCGCCATGAGCACTGCTTTCTTCGACGCGAAGGACGGACGGGGCGCCGAGCCGGTGCCGGACGGCGATACGGTCTCGTCTGTCACCGGCCCCGATGATGCGAAAGGTGCGCTGCGCAGAGCGGCAATGCTGCAGGCGCTGGCTGCTGCCGTCTGGATCCCGCAGGCGGCATTGCTGGCCGTGTCGGTCGGCCGCATCGCCGATGGCGGCGGATTGCATGACGTTCTCTGGCCCGCCCTCGGTATCCTCGTCCTCGGATTTGCAAGAAGCTGTCTCGATGCGGCTGGCGGCCGCCTGGCTTTTCAAGCCGCCCGCGCTGAACTCAGCCGCAGGCGGCAGATCGCCGCCGCGGCAATTTCCGTGTCGTCGCCGGTCGATCGCGACCGATTTGCCTCCGGCAAAGCGGCAAGTGTCGTTGGCGAACAGGCCGAGCTGATCGTGCCTTATCTCGCCCGTTTCCAGCCGGCACGGATGAAGGCCAGCCTCGTGCCGCTCATCATCCTTGCCTTTATCCTTCCGGTCTCCTGGATCGCGGCGTTGGTTCTGCTGTTTGCCGCGCCGCTGATCCCGATCTTCATGGCGCTGATCGGCTGGCGTGCCCAGGCGGCCAGTGAAAGGCAACTCGTCGCGACCGGCGGCCTAAACGGCTTCCTGCTCGATCGGCTGCGCGGACTGGCGACCATCCGTGCGCTCGACGCAGTCGATGCAACGGCACTCCGCCTGCGGTCGGAGGCGGAGTCGCTGCGTGCGCGCACCATGGCGGTGCTGAAAATCGCCTTTCTGTCCTCGGCGGTGCTCGAGCTTTTCGCCGCACTCGGCGTGGCGATGATTGCCGTCTATGTCGGCTTCAGCCTGCTCGGTGAGATCCGCTTCGGCACTTGGGTAGGCCGGCTCGACCTGACCGAGGGACTGTTCATCCTGCTGCTGGCACCGGCCTTCTTCGAGCCTCTGCGTGAACTCTCGGCCGTCTGGCATGATCGGGCGGCCGGCGAAGCGGCGCTGAAGGCCCTGGACACCCTCGCTGCCGGCGGGCTGTCCATCCAAGGAGCAGCCGACGTTGCGCCAGCAGCATCTGCCGTCGTCGAAGCGCCGGCCATCCGACTTGAGAATGTCGATTTCCGCTACAACGCCGACGAACCGTTGATCCTCGACGGTTTCAACCTCGATGTCGCGGCCGGCGAACATCTGGCGCTTCTCGGCGCCAGCGGTTCCGGCAAGTCGACGCTTCTTTCGCTCATATCAGGACTGGCGCCCTGTACCGGTGGCGGCATCGTCATCGGCGGCACCGCACTTGCGGATGACAGCGCCCACGCCTTGCGGGCCAGCATGGCATGGATCGGCCAAAGACCGCATATTTTCGCAGGCACGATCGCCGGCAATATCGCGCTCGGCAGGCCCGGTATCCTGCGCGGCGACGTGACGGATGCGCTCGACGTCGCCAGGCTTGGAAAAGTCGCCGCCGCCTATGGCAACCGGCCGCTCGGCGAAGGCGGGATCGGGCTTTCCGGCGGCGAGACGTTGCGGCTTGCGATCGCGCGTGCCGCCTGCAATCCGCATCTCCGGATCATCCTGGCCGACGAGCCGACCGCACATCTCGACGCCGTCACCGCCGCCGAGGTGACCGAGAGCCTGCTTTCGCTCGCCAGGGGCCGCACTTTGATCGTTGCGACCCACGATCCGCTGCTTGCCGCCCGTATGCATCGCACCATGCGCGTCGATGCCGGCATCGTTATGAGGGAGGCCGCCGAATGAGCGGATTTGCTGCGGACCTCAAGCCGATCCTGCGCCTGTTCCTTGCCGAGCGCCGGCGTGCGTTGCTGCTCGGCGCAGCACTTTCGGCGGCGACGGTGACCGCCGGCATCGCCCTGCTCGGCCTGTCCGGCTGGTTCATCACCGCAACCGCACTCGCCGGCCTTTCGGCTGCTGCCGCCATAACCTTCGACGTCTTTGCGCCGTCAGCCGGCATCCGCCTGCTCGCCATCGTCCGTACGGCCGCGCGCTACGGCGAAAGGCTTGCGACCCATGACGCAACGCTTGGCGTGCTCGCCGCCCTGCGCGAAAGGCTGTTTCGCGGCTTTGCCGAACCGGGTGCTGCCCGCGCCCTGCTCCATCGTCCCGCACGGCTGCTCTTCCGACTGACGGCCGATATCGATGCGCTCGATTCCCTCTACCTGCGCATCCTCGTGCCGGCCGCGGTGGCGATCGGTGCAGCACTGGCGGCAAGCCTCGTGCTGGGGCTGATGCATCCCGTGTTCGGCCTGTGTTTCGGCCTTTTTCTCGCCGGTGCCGGCCTCGGTCTGCCGTTGATCGCCGGCCGGGTGGCGCGCAAACATGCTCGCAGACGCGTCCATGGCATCGAGGCGCTGCGGTCGCGGACGATCGATCTCGTCGCCGGCCAGACCGATCTGCTGATGGCCGGCCGGCTTACCGCGCAGACTGGTACCATCGCTGCGGCCGACGCTTACTCTGCCCGCGCCGACGACCAGTTGAACCGCGTCGAGACCGGCCTGACATTCGGCTTCGGCCTCGTCTCGACCTTGCTGCTGACGGCTTCGCTGCTCGCCGTCGCAGCACTTGCGGAAACGAAGGCGATCACCGCCCCTGTCGCCGCGCTCGGCCTGCTTGTCGCCTTTGCGGCAGTCGAACCCTTTGCGGCGCTCCGCCGCGGCGCCCTGGAACTTGGGCGGACACTGCTTGCGGCAAGGCGCATCGCGCCGCGGCTTGCCGTCGCGGCGGCACTCGAACCATTGCCGGCGCCATTGCCGGGATGCGCTTTTTCGCTGGAGAAGGTGTCAGCCTTCCATGAAAACTCCGCCGTGCCGGCGCTCGAGGATATCGATCTTGCGCTTCAACCGGGCGAACGCCTCGCCGTCATCGGCAGCAGCGGTGCCGGCAAGTCGAGCCTGCTTGCCCTGCTTTCCGGCGAATTGCCGGCAAGGAAAGGAAATGTTGCCGTGATGACAGCAACCCTGCTCACGCAACGGACGGAGCTCTTCGAGGACAGCCTGCGCGGCAACCTGCTCCTTGCAAACCCGGATGCGAACGAGGCCCGTCTTTGCGAAGCGCTCGCCGCCGCCGGCCTGCTTGCCGATATCGAGGCCATGCGGCGGGGGATCGATACCCGGCTCGGCGAAGGCGGGCTCGGTCTTTCCGGTGGACAGTCGAGCCGGCTGGCGCTTGCCCGGCTTTTCCTGCGCGACACGCCGCTCTGGTTGCTCGATGAGCCGACCGAGGGTCTTGACGGCGTCACCGCCCGCGACGTGCTCAGCCGGCTGTCGGCAATGGCGGCGGGCCGCTCGCTGGTGATCGCCACGCATATCCGCCGGGAGGCGGCGATCGCAGACCGTATCGCCATCATCGAAGGTGGTCGCATCACAGAAGTTTCGCGCCGCGGAGAGGCGGCGTTCGAAAAGGCGCTCGACCGGCTTCGGCCGGACTGAGCGAGACTGCATGCCCTCACGCGCCGGTCGGCGCTGAGGAACGCCCTGTACCCCGTGGGACCGTGGGAGAAAGACAATGGAACTAGATATCGTCGCGTTATCGCGCTTCCAATTCGCGCTGACGGCGCTTTACCACTTCCTGTTCGTGCCCTTGACGCTCGGCCTGTCCGTGCTTTTGGCGATCATGGAAACCGTCTATGTCATGACCGGCCGCCAGATCTGGCGGCAGATGACAAAATTCTGGGGCACGCTGTTCGGCATCAATTTCGTGCTCGGCGTCGCCACCGGCATCGTCATGGAATTCCAGTTCGGCATGAACTGGAGCTACTACAGTTATTATGTCGGCGACATCTTCGGCGCGCCGCTGGCGATCGAGGGCCTGATGGCCTTCTTCTTCGAGGCGACCTTCGTCGGCCTATTCTTTTTCGGCTGGGACAAGCTGTCGAAGGTCGGGCATCTCGTCGCCACCTGGGCGGTGGCGCTCGGATCGAACTTTTCCGCACTCTGGATCCTGATCGCCAATGGCTGGATGCAGAACCCTGTGGGATCGGCGCTCAATCCGCAGACCATGCGCATGGAGATCACAAGCTTCTTCGACGTGGTCTTCAACCCGGTTGCCCAGGCAAAATTCGTCCACACTGTGTCGGCGGGTTATGTCTGCGCCTCGATCTTCGTGCTCGGTGTTTCTGCCTGGTATGTCCTCAAGGGCCGGCATATCGAGCTTGCCAAGCGCTCGATGACGGTCGCCGCCTCCTTCGGCCTCGCCTCGGCTCTATCCGTCGTCGTGCTTGGCGACGAGAGCGGCTATCTCGCCACCGAGAACCAGAAGATGAAGCTCGCCGCGATCGAGGGCATGTGGAAGACGGAACCGGCGCCGGCGGCCTTCACCGCCTTCGGCTTTCCGGACCAGGAGGCGCGCGAAACGCATTTTGCCGTGCATATACCCTGGGTCATGGGCCTGATCGGCACGCGGTCGCTGACCACCGAAATCCCCGGCATCGACAAGCTCGAACAACAGGCCGAAATCAGGATCCGGGACGGCATCAAGGCTTACGACGCGTTGATGCAGATCCGTTCGGCACCGGTACAGGATCAGGTTGCACAGGAAGTGCGCAGCTCCTTCGAGGATCTCGGCCATGATCTCGGCTACGCGCTTCTGCTGAAGCGCTACGTCGACGATCCGCGCCAGGCGAGCGACGAGCAGATCGTTCAGGCGGCGCGTGATACCATCCCACACGTGCCGACGCTCTTCTGGTCGTTCCGCATCATGGTTGGCTTGGGTATCTTCTTTATCCTGCTGACCGCCACCTTTTTCTGGCTGTCGGCGCGCCGCCATCTCGACAAATATCCGTTGCTTCTGAAGATTGCCGTGCTGGCGATCCCCCTGCCCTGGGTCGCCATCGAGCTCGGCTGGGTCGTCGCCGAATTCGGCCGCCAGCCCTGGGTGATCGAAGGCGTTCTGCCGACGGCCGCAGCTGTCTCCAGCCTCGGCGCCGGCACCGTGCTTCTGACCATCATCGGTTTTGCGGCACTCTACACGACGCTGATCGTCATCGAGATGGGCCTGATGATCAAGGCGATCAAGCAAGGACCGGAGCCGGACGACGTGCCGGAAGCAGTTCTGATTTCCGAAACCCTCGTCCCGGCCGCGGAGTGACTGCCATGATCCTTCACGAACTCATCGACTATGAAACCCTGCGTCTCATCTGGTGGCTGTTGCTCGGCGTCCTACTGATCGCTTTTGCGACGACCGGCGGCTTCGATCTCGGCGTCGGCACACTTTTGCCTTTCGTCGCCCGGACGGATACGGAACGGCGCGTGGCGATCAACACCATCGGCGCCACCTGGGAAGGCAACCAGGTCTGGCTGATCCTCGGCGGCGGCGCCATCTTCGCCGCCTGGCCACCGCTTTATGCGGTCTCCTTCTCGGGCTTCTATATGGCGATGTTCGCGATCCTCTTCGCGCTCATCCTGCGTCCGGTCGGTTTCAAATATCGCTCGAAGCGGGAAAGCGCCCGCTGGCGCAACGGCTGGGACTGGGCGCTGTTCATCGGCGGTTTCGTGCCGTCGCTGATCTTCGGCGTTGCCGTTGGCAATGTGCTGCAGGGCGTTCCCTTCCGCTTTGCCGACGATATGCGGATCTTCTACGAAGGTTCGTTCTTCGCCCTGCTCAACCCCTATGCGCTGCTCTGCGGCCTGCTTTCCCTAGCCATGCTGACAATGCATGGTGCGGCATGGCTGGTGTTGAAGTCGAGTGGCCCGGTCGCCGAGCGTGCCAGAAGCTATGGCAGCGTCGCCGCCCTTGCCGTTATTCTGCTTTTCGCACTCGGCGGTCTCTTCCTGTGGATCAGCGTCGGTGGCTATCGCATCACCAGCGATATCAGCCCGATCGGCCCCTCCAATCCGCTGCTGAAGACCGTGGCGCTGGAGAAAGGCGCGTGGCTTACCAACTACACCGCCCATTCTTGGATGATCATCGCGCCCGTCCTCGGCTTCGTCGGCGCGGCACTGGCCTTCATTGCCATGCGGGCGAGGCGCGAGATCATGACACTGCTCTTCAGCAAACTCGCGATCTTCGGGATCATCTCGACGGTCGGCCTCTCGATGTTCCCGTTCATCCTGCCCTCCTCGCTTGATCCGCGATCGAGCCTGACGGTCTGGGATGCATCCTCCAGCCATATGACACTGTTCATCATGCTAGTCGTGACGGTGACCTTCCTGCCGATCATCTTCGCCTACACGGCCTGGGTCTACAAGGTTCTGTGGGGCAAGGTCGATGAGAAGTCGATCACCGATAAAAATAGCCACGCTTACTGAGGGAGACGAAACGATGTGGTATTTCGCATGGATCCTCGGCCTGCCGCTGGCCGCCGCCTTCGCCGTCCTCAACGCCATGTGGTATGAGCTGATGGACGACGCAGCCAAAAAGAAGGCTTCCGAGCCGCGTAAGTGAAATGCAAGGGCGCGGTTCAAACCGCGCCCTTTACTTAAATGTGGAATCGGCGGAATGGGCGGCATCGTCCTTTCCAGAGCATGATGCCGCTAAAGCTGATCGCGCGCGTCGTAAGGCCAAGGGAATTGACTTCGCCTGGGTTTGGGTTACCGTGTAATTCACTGTATTACGGAGCGATAACCATGCTGAACAGTGAAAAATCTCAAGTTTCTCTGAGACTGCCCACGTCGCTGGTTTCGGAGTTTGATCGTATCGCCGCAATTCTTGAACGTGATCGTACCTGGGTAATGCAGAAGGCGCTTAGTCAATACCTTGCAACTGAAGGGGCCGAAATCCTAGCAGATGCGCAAGGCCTCGACGAATTGGATCGCGGGGATAGCGTCGATCTGGAGGATGTGCTCGAGAAGGCTCGGGCAATCGTCAATGCCGCCGAATATCGACGCCGTACGCGGGTGGGTTGATGCCTCCCGTTCGCCTTTCCAAAAGTGCAGAACGCTGGTTCTTGAGCAGGATCGCCGAACTCGCAGAGGTTAACCCAGCCGCCGCAAGGAAACTCGTTGAACGCCTGGAAAGGCAAAGAGACCTTCTTTCATCGTTTCCCCAAATGACCGAAAGGGGGATCCTGGAAGGAACTCGCAAAGTGAGTATGCCTCCCCTCGTGCTCACAATTCGCTCACGAGGCGGCATTGTTGAGATTGCGGCAATCAGGGATGCACGGCAGAAGGATGCATACGCTCCAGTCGAGATGCTGTCCGTAGACGACCATGATGAAGAAGACAAAGAGAAGACCGTATGACGGTGGCGCAACGCTCGGCGCGTCGCCTTACGCCCATTTTGTAGGTAAATGGCTGCGGTTCAAGCCGCAGCCATTTCTCCACTGCTTCAGCCTTCCAGCCACTTCACCTGCTCGGGCGTCAGCTTGATGTCGAGCGCCGAGAGGCTGTCTTCCAATTCGGCGACGGTGCGCGGCCCGATCAGCGGAATGACCGGGAAAGGCTGGGCGATCACATAGGCGAGCGCGATGTGGATCGGATTGCGACCGAGCTTGTTGGCAAGCTCGATGGCCCGGTCGCGGCGTCCAAAGTTGCGCTCGGAATACCAGACCCGCACGATCTCCTCATCGTCTCGCTTGTCGCGGCCGGCGCGGTCGGTAAAGAAGCCGCGGCCCTGGCTCGACCAGGCAAAGTTCGGGATCTGCTTCTCGTTCAGCCATTTCTTCCAGTCGTCGTCGGAGGCGGCAACGCAGCCGGCCCAGATCGGATCGAGCATCTCGGCAAGCGAGAAGTTGTTGGAAAGTGCTGCCGGCGCCGTCTTGCCGGTCTTTTCGGCATAGGCGATCGCCTCGTCGAAGCGCGCCCGCGTCCAGTTCGAGCCGCCGAATATGCCGCGGATGCGTCCGCGCTTGACCTCGGCATCCATGGCATCGACGAACTCGCCGACCGGCACGTCGGTATTGTCGCGATGCATGAAATAGATGTCGACGTAGTCGGTCTTCAGCCGGGCAAGCGACTGGTCGAGCTGCTTTGCGATCATGTCAGGATAGCAGAGCGGCGAGTGGGCGCCCTTGCCGATCAGCACGATCTCCTCGCGCGGCACCTTGCGGCTCGTGTGCCAGTCGCCGAAGATCGCTTCCGTTTTGCCGCCGCCGTAGACATAGGCCGTGTCGAAGGCGTTGCCGCCGGCCTCATAGAAGGCGTCGAGCGTCAGCGAGGCGGAGGCAAAATTCGAGAAGAATTCGAAGCCGAGTGTCACCACCGAGGCCGGCTTGGAAATGCCGGGAATCTGACGCTGCGGAACGCTGTTCCCGCGCGCGACCGTGCCGCCGGCAATGTTTGCCGTGCGCTTGCTGGCTTTTTCTACGCCGTATTCAAGACCCACCGACGCGCGCCACTGGTCGAGTACACGCAGGTTTCCGATCGAATCCGCCCAGCTCATGCCGGGAGAGCTGAATTCGGTCTTGCCGGCGTGGATGGCATCACCCGCCGCGTCCGCCTCGAAGGAATAGAGCCAGCGATCTTCCTTGACCTCGACGGTTTCTCGGCTGCCGCCCTTGAAGATCTCGATCTTGCCGACGCCGCCCTTGTGGCCGGAGGCGAACCAGAAGTCCTGGACCTCGATCCGGCCCTCGGAGCCGATGATGCGCAGCACATTGTCCTGCTGCGCCATGATCGAGCAGGAGACTTCGGCGATGATCTCGTTCGGGAACTTGAGCACGGCAGATGCCCATTCATCGACGCCGCTCTCTCCGAGATGGGCGACGCCCGAGACCTTCTCCGGTTCGAGGAAGGTCTTGCCCTCCGCGGCGCCTGATATCAGTCTGGCCATCGAGACCGGATAACCGCCGACATCGAGAATGCCGCCGCCGGCGGTGTCGTTGGCGAAAAGCCGGTGTTCGGGCTTATAGCTGCCCATGTTGAAGCCGAAGCTCGAGCGGATGATGCGAACGGTGCCGATGACGCCGCTTTTGACGAGCTCGACCAGCTTCTCCGTCTGCGGATGCACGCGGTACATGAAGGCCTCGCCGGCAAAGACCCCGGCTTTTTTCGCCTCGTAGTAAACCGCCTCGGCATCATAGGCCGAGAGCGCGATCGGCTTTTCCACCAGGATGTGTTTGCCGGCGCGTGCCGCCTTGATCGCCCATTCGGCGTGGCCGGTGTGAGGGACGGCGATATAGATCGCATCGACCTCCTTGTCGGAGAGCAGCGCCTCGTAACCATCGACGATGCGGGCGCCGGGGAAACCTTCGGCAAGGCCCGGCTTTGCCGGATTGCGGGTGGCGATCGCCACCAGTCTGCCGGTGCGCGAATGGGCGACGCCGTCTGCAAAGGTGCGGGCGATGGTGCCGGGGCCGATGATGCCCCAGCGGATCGGTTGATCTGAAGTCATGGAAAATCCTCTTTCGTCTTTCTGTCCTGGGATTTGGTTCAGCGAAGCCGCTTGCCGGCGCCGTCGAAAAGGAATGAGCGGTTGGCGGGAAGGCCGACTGTCAGCGTCTCGCGATTGCCGGCGACGCGCGATTCCGGCCGCTCGATGATCAGTTGCTCGGGGCCTATGGTGGCGTAGATGTAACTGGTATTGCCGAGGTGTTCGGCGACGTCGATGGTGACGGTGAGGTCGGCATCGCCCGTGCCCGCATCGACGAAATGTTCGGGACGGATGCCGAGCGTCACTTTAGCGCCGGCTTCGATGGGATCGGCGACCGGCAGCTTCAAGCGGGTATTGGCGTCACTTTCCAGCGCGATCACCGCCCTGCCCGGCTGCGTATCAACCACCACGGCCTTGAGGAAATTCATCTTCGGCGAGCCGACGAAGCCGGCGACGAACTGGTTTGCCGGATCGTCGTATAGGTCGAGCGGTGCGCCGATCTGCTCGATATTGCCGGCGCGCAGCACGACGATCCTGTCGGCGAGCGTCATCGCTTCCGTCTGGTCGTGGGTGACGTAGATCATCGTCGTGCCGAGCTTCTTGTGCAGTCTTGATATTTCGACGCGCATCTGCACGCGCAGTTCCGCATCGAGGTTCGACAAGGGTTCGTCGAACAGGAAGACCTGTGGTTCACGGACGATGGCGCGGCCGATCGCGACACGCTGGCGCTGACCGCCGGAAAGCTGCTTCGGCCGGCGCTTCATCAACTCGGTGATCTGCAGGATCTCGGCGACATGGCGCACGCGCCGCTCGGTGTCGGCCTTCGGATTGCCATTCATGCGCAGGCCGAAGCTCAAATTTTCCTCGACGGTCAGGTGCGGATAGAGCGCATAGGACTGGAAGACCATGGCGATGCCGCGATCGGCCGGTTCGACGTCGTTGACGACCCTGCCGCCAATCTGAAGCTCGCCTGATGTAATGTCCTCGAGGCCGGCGATCATCCTGAGCAGCGTGGACTTGCCGCAGCCGGAGGGGCCGACGAAGACAACGAATTCGCCGTCCTTAACCTCCAGATTGGCGCCGTGGATGATCTCAAAGCCGCCGAAGCGCTTGACGATGTTGCTGAGTGAAAGCTCTGCCATGCAGCCTCCCGATTATTTAATTGCGCCGGCCGCGATGCCGGCGATGAAATGGCGCTGAAGAGCCACGAAGATGACGAGGATCGGCGCCGTCAGCAGCACCGCGCCGGCCATGATGCCGCCCCAGGAGACCTTGGTGAGGCCGATCAGCGTTCCCAATGCCACAGGCGCCGTCATCATCCCCGGTCTGGAATTGATCAGCAGCGGCCAGAGGTAATTGTTCCACGAGTGCAGGAAGAGAATGATCGCCAATGCCGCCATGGTCGGGCGCGCCAGCGGCAAGGCGATGCGCAGGAAGATCTGCCATTCCTTGACGCCCTCGACCCGGGCCGCATCGAAGAGCTCGCCCGGCATCATCGAGAAGGACTGCCGCATGAACAGCACGCCGAGCGAATTGAACAGCGGCGGCACGATCAGAGCCACCCAGGTGTTTGCCAGCTTGAACTCGCGCGCCACCATGATGAATTGCGGGATGACGACCACGGAGAAGGGAAGCGTGATCGTGCCGAGGATGATGGCGATGACGACGGAGCGGCCGACGAAACGGTAACGTGCCAGTGCCCAGCCGGCCATCGAAGTCAGCAGCACCGAGAGCACTGTATAGATCAGCGCCACGCCGATGGAGATCACCATTGCCCCGATGAAATCGGTATCGGCCTGCAGGTTTTTGAAATTCTCGACGAAGTTGGTCGATGGCCAGAGCACGATGTCAGGGCTGAAGATGCCGTTGTCGGGCATGGTCGAGAAGACGAACATCATCCAGAGCGGAAACAACCAGATGAGAGCAAGGGGCGCCAGTGCAGCATGCAACGCGATCTGGCGCAGCAGAAGCGATAGGGATTTGGATTTCATTTCGGATCCCTCCCGACCCAGAGATTGAGAAGCGAAATCGTCACAGCAAGGGCAGCCATCGTATAGGCGATCGCCGAGGCATAGCCGAAGTTCAGCGAGGTGAAGCCCTGGCGATAAAGCAGCAGGCCGAGCGTCTCGGTGCCGCCGCCGGGACCGCCGCGATTGGTGATGAGGAAGGGCTCGGTGAAAAGCTGCATAGTCCCGATCACCGAGAGCACCACGCAGAAGAGGATGATCGGTTTCAGAAGCGGCAGGGTGATGTGGAAGAACTGCTGGACCTTGCTTACCCGGTCGAGCGTCGCCGCCTCGTAGACATCATCGGGAATCGACTGCAGGCCGGCGAGGATGATGATTGCGTTGTAGCCTGCCCAGCGCCATGTGACGGCGAGGATGATCAGCGCCATGGCGGCATTGGCATTGTCGAACCAGGAGACCGGGCTGAGACCGACGGCCGAGATCAGCTTGTTGATGATGCCGAAATCGAGGCTGAACATCAGCCGGAAGACGGCAGCATAGGCGACCTCGCCGACGACGACAGGCGCAAAGAAGGCGAAGCGGAAGAGCGGCCGCGCTTTCAGCAGCGGCGAATTGAGCATGACGGCCATGACGGTCGCAAGCGCGATCATGACGGGCACCTGGATCACCAGGATGATCAGCGTGTTGTAGAGGGCATTGTAGAAGGCCGGGTCGTAGAAGAGCCGGCCCCAATTGGCCTGGAAACTATATTTCCACGGGTTGATGCGGGTGTTCTGAAAGGAAATCAGGAACGAATTGATGATCGGCCAGACCCAGAAGGTGGCAAAGACCAGCAGATAAGGGGCGAGGAACGCATAAGCGCTCCGGGTTCTGAACGGCATCGAGCCTCCTCCTCACAAAACCAACGAATGACCAGCCGCCTTGCGGCGGACGGAAAGCCGGGCGCGTCAAGCGCCCGGCTTCGTCATTCACTGCGCGATCGGAAGGCCGGTCGCCGAAGCGATCTGGTTGGCGGCATCGTCGAGAGCTGCCTTCGCATCGGGATAGCCGCCGGAGAAGAACTTCGTCTGCGTCGCCTTGAAGATGGCTTCGGCATCGCTCTGGAAGGCGGTGCCGCGGCTCGGCACGATCTTCGGCAGCGTCGCAAGGATATCGGCCCAGACCTTCTGACCGCCCCAATAGGGCTGCGCTTCGTTGACGAAGGGATCTTGTACGGCCGAGAGCAATGATGGCACCAGACCGAATTCCTTCAGCATGGTCACCTGACCCTCGTTCGTGCCGAGGGCGTAGTTGACGAATTTCCAGGCGGCTTCCTTATTTGCGGAGGTCGCCGAAATGGCGAGCGACGAACCGCCGAGATTGGCGGCATGCGGGCCGTCGGCCGTCAGGCTCGGCATCTTGTAGACGCCCCACTTGCCCTTGAGATCGGGCGAGGTCGAGCGGACGGTGCCCTCATACCAACCGCCATACAGCTGGCTCGCGGCCTTGCCGGCGGTGTTGGCCTGGATCTTTTCGTCCCAATTGGCCGCCGTCAGCGTGCCGGCATCCTTCATTTCCTTCACCTTTTGCAGCGAGGAGACGCAGGCCGGCTGGTTGATGGTGATGGACTGGCCGTCGGCCGAGTAATAGCCGCAGCCCTGTTCGTTGGCGATCATGCGAAACCATTCGCTGTCGCCATTGAAGTCCGCCTGCGCCATGACGACGCCGGGATTGGCGGCGGAAATCTTCTTGCCGGCGGCAATAAAGTCGTCCCAGGTGCCGATCGTGCTTGGATCGACGCCAGCCTTTTCGTAGAGATCGCGGCGATAGAAGACGGCGACAGGGCCGGAATCCCACGGCATGGCATAGGCGACGTCGCCGACCTCAAGCTCGGTGCGCTTGAATTCGGGGAACTTCGCCTGGATCTCGGGCGTGTAACCGAGCTCCTTCAGATTGGCGAAGCAATCCGGGAAACGGCTCCAGAAGATCTCAGCCTCGAAATTCTCGATGCTGACGATATCGGGCAAGCCGTCGCCGCCAGCGGCGCAGGCAGCCAGCGTCTTGTCGAAGACCTGGCTGTTGCCAAGATCCTCGACGGTGATCTTGATATCGGGAAACTGTTTGTTGAAGCCTGGAAGCGTGGACTTCAATGCCGACGCGGCGACATTCCAGCTCCAGATGGTGAGATTGACCGACTGCGCGTATGCGGAGCCGGAAGCAAGCACTGCGACAGCTGCGGTCGCAGCGAGAAGTTTGAAGCGCATTGAAAATCCTCCCTTTTCAATTGCCGATCTTTCACGAACGCGGTTAGACTATCTGTAAGGGAGCGGGTGTCTCCTAAAAAGGGAACATGAATTTGGCGGAAAGTAAGGTCGGCACACGTGCAATCTATCAGCCCGGCGCGAGCAGCATCGAGGGTTTGCCGACAGCGCTGCAGATGTTTCATGCCCATCCGCCTGTTATGGCCATGCCGCACTGGCACGCGCAGGTCGAGGTCAACTACGTGATGCGCGGCACCGTGCACTACCGGATGAGCGATCACGAATTCCGGCTGAGCGCTGGCGAAATGTGCCTCTTCTGGGGTGGTCAGCCGCATCAGATGGACGAATCGTCGGATGATTCGCTCTATGCCGGCGCCCATCTGCCGCTCGTCTATTTCTTCCGGCTGCGCCTACCGATCAGCGTTTCCAGCCGGCTTATGAAGGGTGAGACGCTGCTGACCTCGGCAACGGATGCCGCCGACAGGGAGAACTTCACCCGCTGGTTCCACTATGCCAACTCAGGCGATCCCGCCAAGGCTCAGCACGCCGTCGACGAGCTGCTGCTGCGCATCGAACGGATCGCGCTCGAACCTTATTCGATGACGTCGCAGGCCGTCATCAGTCTCGAAGGCGATCATCCGCACCCGCATTCCTCGCGCAGCGTCGCGCGCATGTGCGATTTCATCGCCGCAAATTTCCTGCACGACATCGATTCGGTCGATATTGCCCGCGCCGCCGACCTGCACCCGAAATATGCGATGAACCTGTTCAAGCGATCGACCGGCATGACGCTCAGCAAATATGTGACGCTGCTGCGGCTGTCGCGCGCCCAGGCGATGCTGATGAGCGAGGGCGCCAACGTGCTGCAGGTGGCGATGGACAGCGGCTTCGGCTCGATCAGCGCCTTCAACAAATCCTTCCGCCACATCGCCGGTATGTCGCCGTCGGACTTCCGCCGCGATATCCGGCTGGTGACGACGGTCCCGGCCGGGGCCTTCCGGAACTAGCTCAGGGCCAGCCGCAATTCGGCGTTCTGTGCGTTCTGCCTGCCGCTTGCTTTTCACTGGGCAAAAAATAACCAACGCCTAAGGTATCGGCAGAATGCGCACATTTTCTGTGCAAGTGCATGCACTATTGCATTTTCCGGGGAATTGACGCCATCGCACTCTCAATAAAATCAATGATATATAATTTGGCACACACTTTGCTTCGATAGTTGCAGAGTTGGTGGCTAGGGTTCCGGCGTCGCAAGACGCGCTGGTCCGAGAGCTGCCACCGGCGAGGGAGACATCCCGCCGGGTGCACGGCGGGACAAAAGCCCGGGAGACCTCGTAAGCCAAGGGATTGGCGGCACGATGGTCATTGCCAATCCCTTTTGAAGAAAAGCAAAAGGGGAATTTCAATGCAGACTTTTTCGAAGATACTATCGATTACCGCACTGACGGCGTCCCTGGCGCTAGGACTCGGCTCCATCGCCAAGGCCGAACAGAAGACCGACTTCAAGGTCGCCTGGTCGATCTATGTCGGCTGGATGCCCTGGGGCTACGCGGCCGATCACGGTATCGTCAAGAAATGGGCCGACAAATACGGCATCAAGATCGAGGTCACCCAGTTCAACGACTACGTCGAATCGATGAACCAGTACACGGCCGGCGCCTTCGACGCCGTGACGCTCACCAATATGGACGGCCTGTCGATCCCGGCCGCCGGCGGCGTCGATACGACAGCCGTCATCGTCGGCGACTTCTCGAACGGCAATGATGCGGTCATCCTGAAGGACAAGGCGAGTCTTGCCGACATCAAGGGCCAGAACGTCAATCTCGTTGAATTTTCCGTCTCACATTATCTGCTGGCCCGCGCACTCGAAAGCATCAAGCTGACCGAGCGCGACGTCAAGGTGGTCAACACCTCCGACGCCGATATGGTCGCCGCCTACAAGACGGCTGACGTGACCGCGGTCGTCACCTGGAACCCGCTGGTCTCGACCATCCTCGAAGATCCCACGGCCAAGAAGGTCTTCGACAGCTCGCAGGTGCCGGGCGAGATCATTGACCTGATGGTCGCCAATACAGGCGTGCTGAAGGACAATCCGAATTTCGGCAAGGCGCTCGCTGGCATCTGGTATGAAACCGCAGCACTGCTGACTGCCGACAGTGCCGATGGCAAGGCTGCGCGCGAGGCGATGGGCCAGGCATCGGGCACCGATCTCAAGGGCTTTGAATCCCAGCTTGTCGCCACCAAGCTGTTTGCCAAGCCGGCCGATGCCGTTGCCTTCACGGCCTCGGGCAACCTGCCGAAGACAATGGATCTTGTCCGCAACTTCCTGTTCGAAAAAGGCCTGCTCGGCAATGGTGCGCCGTCGGCCGACGTCATCGGCATCGAAATGCCCGATGGCAAGATCCTTGGCGATAGCGGCAACGTCAAGCTGCGCTTCACCGAGACCTACATGAAGGCGGCCGCCGACGGTTCGCTCTGAGCGATGTCAAAGCAGCGGTGCGGCGTTGACCGCACCGCCCACCCTTCATCAGCGGAGCTTTCCTCATGCGCTGGATCAACACGAGGCCGAGCCGGGGCGCGCAGCTTGCCTTGACGCTGCTGCCCTTCGTGCTGCTTATCGTTGCCTACACGGCCGGCTCGGCCGCACGGCTGGCGGAAAACGCCAACGACAAACTGCTGCCCGGTCTTGCCGGTTTTGCCGATGCGATCGACCGCTTTGCCTTCATCGCCGATCCGCGCACCGGACAATATCTGCTCTGGTCCGATACCGGGGCGAGCCTGATCCGGCTGTTCGCCGGCCTCGGCATCTCCACAGTCACGGCGCTCGTCATCGGCATGCTGATTGGCATGCTGCCGTATCTCCGAGCCCTGCTCTCTCCCTTCGTTGCCGTTATCTCGATGGTGCCGCCGCTGGCGCTGCTGCCGATCCTCTTCATCGCCATGGGGCTTGGCGAAGCCTCCAAGATCGCTCTCATCGTCATCGGCGTTGCGCCGACGATGATCCGTGATCTTGCGCTGAAGGCGCTGGAACTGCCGCGCGAACAGATCGTCAAGGCCGAAACGCTCGGCGGCTCCTCCTGGCAGATCGGCCTTCGTGTGGTGCTGCCGCAGATCCTGCCGCGGCTGATCACCTGCCTCAGGCTTCAACTCGGTCCTGCCTGGCTGTTCCTGATCGCGGCCGAAGCGATTTCGTCGGATTCCGGCCTCGGCTACCGCATCTTCCTCGTCCGCCGTTATCTCTCGATGGACGTCATCTTTCCCTATGTCGTCTGGATCACGCTGCTCGCCGTGGTCATGAATTATATCCTTGATCGCATCCGCATTGCTGTCTTCCCCTGGTCTGAGCTGGAGAAGCAGGCATGAGCGAGTTGGTGATCGAAAAGGTCTGGAAAGAGTATGGTGACCAGATCGTGCTCGAGGATGTGTCGCTGACCGTCGCCTCGCGCGCCTTCGTCGCTCTTGTCGGCCCGTCCGGCTGCGGCAAGTCAACGTTCCTGCGCATGCTGCTCGGCCAAGAGCGGCCGACGCGAGGGACGATCCTGCTCGACGGGCAAGCGCTGCCGCAGGAGCCAGGGTCGGATCGCGGCGTCGTCTTCCAGCGCTATTCCGTCTTCCCGCATCTGACCGTCGTCGGAAACGTGCTGCTCGGGCGGGAACTCTCGGGGTCCCGCTACAAGGCCAAGCTTTTCGGCGCCGCCCGCCGCGACGCCGTCGACGAAGCCCGGCGGCTGATCGGCGAGGTCGGCCTTTCCGGCGCCGAGGGCAAATATCCGGCGCAACTATCAGGCGGCATGCAGCAGCGCCTGGCGCTGGCGCAGGCGCTGATCATGAAACCGAAGGTGCTGCTGCTCGACGAGCCCTTCGGCGCGCTCGATCCCGGCATTCGTGCGGAGATCCACACATTGATGAAACGCCTCTGGCACGAAACGCAGATGACCGTCGTCATGGTGACCCACGACATGCGCGAAGCCTTCACCCTGGCGACGCGCGTCGTCGCCTTCGAGCGCAAGCGTGATCGCCCGGAGGAAAAGGAGCGCTACGGCGCGACGATCACCAAGGATATTTCGATCTGGCCGCCCAGGCTCGCCGGCGCGCCCTCCATCTTCAGCCCCGACCGGGACGGCCCGGTCATTTCTCTGGGCCTTCGCCGGGACGACCCGGCTTCCAGTCCGCCAGGAGAAAAACCATGATGCATGTCAGACGTTCGCCCGAGGAGATCGCCGCCAACCGGCAGCGTTACGAGGAACATCAGAAAAAGGGGCTGGAATTTGCCCCGAAGGCCCTGCCGGCGCCGAGCCCCCTGCCCGCCCCCGCCATCGATGCTGCCGCGATCATCCATCAGGAAATCATCCCCGGCGGCTGGTACTGGTCGACCGCGCTGAAGCGCGGCGAAGCTCTCCGCATCGATCAGGGCGAAGGCGGATCGACCGTGGCGCTCGTTGCGTGGAACGCCACCGACACGAGCGAACGGCTCAATCTCGTCGATACGGTCAAGGTGCAGTGGACGACCGCCCCCGGCAAGGGCCGCGTTATATTCTCGGACATGGGCCGGGTGATGTTTTCGCTGATCGAGGATAGTTCCGGCGCCCATGACTGCCTGATGGGCGGCTCGACGGCAGCTTCGAACGCTACAAAATATCCTGGCGTCAAGACCCGCAACACCCGCGACAATCTCGTGCTCGTCGCCGGCAAGCTTGGTCTCGAACGACGCGATATTCCTGCGATTCTCAACCTCTTCGCCCCCGTCCGCGTCGACGATGACGGTGGCTTCCACTGGCGCGGCAAGCTCTCCAACAGCGGCGACTATGCCGAGCTGCGCGCCGAGATGGACATGATCGTCGGCTTCTCCAACTGCCCGCATCCGCTCGACCCCGACCCGGTCTATGCGCCGCAACCGGTGATCGTCACGCGCTTTCGCGCAGCCGCGCCCGCAGTCGACGACCTCGCGCGCACGGCAACCGCCGAAGCCCTTCGCGGCTTTGAGAACAACGCCGCGATGCTGGCCTGAGGGAAGATACGATGACCGATTTCATCAAGACTTCAGCTTCGCGCAGCCTCGAAAATGCCGTGCAGGATCATTTCATCGCGGCCGAAGCGCCATGGTCCGGCATCGTGCGCAAGGGCCAGACGATCCGCATCGAGGACAGTTACGGCCAGCAGGCGATCGACACGCTATTTTATCGTGCCGACGACTTTGCCGAGCGTTATTCCAACCAGGATACGATGCGGGCGCAGAGTGGCGCCTATATCGGCACCGGCACGAAGATCATCTCGAACGAAGGCAATGTCATGCTGGTCATGACCGCCGACAGCTGCGGCCGCCACGATACATCGGCCGGGGCCTGCTCCTGCGAGAGCAACACCGTGCGCTTCGGCCACGGCACCAAATACCTGCATGCCTGCCGCGACAATTTCGTGATCGAGGTGACCAAGCACGGCATGAGCAAGCGCGACATCGTGCCGAACATCAATTTCTTCATGAACGTACCGATCAAGCCGAATGGCGAGATGACCATCGTCGACGGCATTTCCGCACCCGGTGACTATGTCGAACTGGTGGCTGAGATGGACGTGCTCTGCGTCATCTCCAATTGCCCGCAGATCAACAACCCCTGCAACGGCTTCGATCCGACACCGATCCGGGTGCTGATCTGGGACGGCGAGGACTGATCGATGTTCACCAAGGTCCTGATCGCCAATCGCGGCGAAATCGCCGTTCGCGTTATCCGCACATTGAAGAGGATGGGCATCGCCTCGGTCGCCGTCTATTCCGATGCCGACCGGTTCTCCAAGCCGGCGCTGACCGCCGACGAGGCCATGCGCCTCGGCCCGGCGCCTGCTGCCGAAAGCTATCTTTACGTCGATGCCGTCATTGCCGCCTGCAAGGCGACGGGCGCTGAGGCCGTACACCCAGGCTACGGCTTCCTCTCGGAGAATATCGGCTTTGCCGAGCGGCTCGCCGCCGAAGGTATCGCTTTCATCGGCCCGCGGCCGGAGCATCTGTCGGCATTCGGCCTGAAGCATACGGCACGCGAATTGGCGAAAGCGAGTGGCGTGCCGCTACTGCCCGGCACCGATCTCTTGCAGAGCGTTGACGAGGCGCTTTCGGCCGCCGAAACCGTCGGTTATCCCGTCATGCTGAAAAGTACGGCGGGCGGCGGCGGCATCGGCATGCAGCTCTGCACCGATGTTGCAAGCCTGAAGGCCTCTTTCGAAAGCGTGCAGCGGACCGCGCGCGCCAGCTTCGGCGATGCGCGCGTCTACATCGAGCGTTTCGTTGCCGAAGCGCGCCATGTCGAGGTGCAGATCTTCGGCGACGGCAAGGGTGGAGTGATTGCGCTCGGCGAACGCGACTGCTCGCTGCAGCGGCGGAACCAGAAGGTCGTCGAGGAGACGCCTGCGCCTGGCCTTTCTGCGGAGACAAGGGCGCTGCTGCACAAGGCGGCGGTCGATTTGGGACGCTCGGTCTCTTATGAATCGGCCGGCACCGTCGAATTCATCTATGATCCCCAGCGCGAGGAATTTTATTTTCTCGAGGTCAATACTCGCCTGCAGGTCGAGCACCCCGTCACGGAAGCCGTCTTCGGCATCGACCTCGTCGAATGGATGATCCGGCAGGCGGCCGGCGAGGACGTGCTCTCGGGAGCCAGGGGCCTGACGCCGAAGGGTGCGGCGATCGAGATGCGTGTTTATGCCGAGATGCCGCATGCGGATTTTCGCCCGAGTGCCGGCCTGCTGACTGAGGTCGTCTTCCCTGATAATGCCCGCGTCGACGGCTGGATCGAGACGGGAACCGAGGTCACGCCCTTCTACGACCCGATGCTTGCCAAGCTGATCGTGGCGGCGGAAGACCGGCCAGCGGCGATCGAGAAACTGAAGGCAGCACTCGCCGAAACGTCGATATCAGGCATCGAGACCAATCTCGATTATTTGAGAACGATCGCCGCTTCCGAATTGCTGGCCAGCGCCAAAGTGGCAACGACGGCTTTACGCGACTTCGCCTTCGTTCCAGATGTCGTCGAGGTACTCGCGCCCGGCGCGCAGTCAAGCATTCAGGAATTGCCGGGCCGGCTCGGCCTCTGGCATGTCGGTGTACCGCCGAGCGGGCCGATGGACGAACGCTCCTTCCGTCATGCCAACCGGCTGGTCGGCAATGCCGATGTAACGGCAGCACTCGAACTGACGGTTTCCGGCCCGACGTTGCGGTTTTATGTCGACCAGACGATCGCGCTTGCCGGCGCGCGGATGCCAATGACATGCGACGGCGCAAGATTGCCGCATGACACGCCGGTATTGATCCGGGCCGGCCAGGTCCTGTCGATCGGTTCGATCGAAGGACCGGGGCAACGCGCTTACCTTGCCGTTACCGGCGGTTTTGCCGCGCCCGTCGTGCTCGGCTCGAGGGCGACTTTCGGCCTCGGCCAGTTCGGCGGCAATGCCACCGGCACGCTGAAGACGGGGCATGTGCTGCATTTTGCCCGCCAAGTGCCGGCCGAACCGGCAACGCCTGCGACGGAGCCGGCCGCCTTGACGCGCGAATGGAATGTCGGCGTCGTCTACGGCCCGCATGGCGCACCTGACTTCTTTCAGGACGGCGATATCGAGACTCTGTTTTCGACGGCTTACGAGGTGCATTTCAACAGTGCCCGCACCGGGGTGCGCCTGATCGGCCCAGCCCCGCAATGGGCACGTAGCGACGGCGGTGAGGCGGGGCTGCACCCCTCCAACCTGCACGACAATGCCTATGCGATCGGGGCGATCGATTTCACCGGCGACATGCCGATCATTCTCGGCCCTGACGGCCCAAGTCTTGGCGGCTTCGTCTGCCCGGCGGTGATTGCCCGCGACGAGCAGTGGAAGATGGGCCAGTTCAAGCCCGGCGACCGCATCCGTTTTCATGCCATGGCGCGGCCGGAAGACCCGATCGCCGGCCCGGCGGTGCGGCGGGTCACGGAAGAAACAGGTTCGCCGATCCTCGGCATCAGCGAGGATGGCCCGGTTTCTGTCGTTTATCGCCGCCAGGGCGACGACAATCTGCTCGTCGAATATGGGCCGATGACGCTCGATATCGCGCTGCGGCTGCGGGTGCACCTGCTGATGCAGGCGGTCGTGGAGGCCCGCCTTCCCGGAGTCGTCGACCTCACCCCCGGTATCCGCTCGCTGCAGATCCATTATGACGGCACGCAGCTGACGCGCCGGCGCCTGCTTGGGCTGCTCTCCGAGATCGAGGCGACCCTTCCGGCAGCCCAGGAGGTCACGGTGCCGAGCCGCATCGTGCATCTGCCGCTCTCCTGGAACGATCCGGATGCGGAACTTGCGATGCGCAAATATCAGGAGCTCGTGCGCCCGAATGCGCCCTGGTGCCCATCGAATATCGAGTTCATCCGCCGCATCAACGGCCTTCCTGACGAACAGGCCGTCCGCGATATCGTCTTTGATGCAAGCTATCTGGTGCTCGGTCTCGGCGACGTCTATCTCGGCGCGCCGGTTGCGACCCCTGTTGATCCGCGCCATCGCCTCGTGACGACGAAGTATAATCCCGCCCGCACCTGGACGCCTGAGAACGCCGTCGGCATCGGCGGCGCCTATATGTGCATCTACGGCATGGAAGGACCGGGCGGCTACCAGCTCTTCGGCCGCACAATCCAGGTCTGGAACACATGGCGGGAGACACCGGCCTTTGCCAGGGGCAAACCCTGGCTGCTGAACTTCTTCGACCAGATCCGTTTCTTCCCTGTTAGTAACCAGGAATTGACGGAGGCGCGCGCCGCCTTCCCGCATGGCGGCTATCCGATCCGGATCGAGGAAACGGAATTCTCCTATGCCGCCTATGAGAGAGAATTGCAGGCGAACGCAGCGTCGATCGGCCGCTTCAAGGCAAGCCAGCAGGCCGCCTTCGATGCCGAACGCCAGCGCTGGAAGGAAGCCGGGCTCGACAGCTTCGTCACCGACGAAGGCACGGGCGAAAGTCCGGATGGGGATATTCCCGACGGCTGCTTCGGTGTTGCCAGCGCCGTGCCCGGCAATATCTGGAAATTGCTGGTCGAGCCGGGTGCGTCGGTTGCGGCCGGCGATACACTCGCCATCATCGAATCGATGAAAATGGAAATCAACGTCACCGCCCATGCGGCAGGCCGCGTCCGCGACCTGCGTGCCGGGCCGGGAAGAAACGTCAAAGCCGGCGATATCATCGTCGTTCTGGAGGAATGCTGACATGCTGCCGACCATCCTCGATCTCTCAAGCCTTCGCGCCGCCTACCAGTCCGGCCTGACGCCGCTCGACGCCATCGAAGAGGTGATCGCGCGGCGTGCCGCCTCGAAAGATCCGGCAATCTTCATCACGCCGGTGCCGGATGAGGAATTACGCGCTGCCGCAAACGCGCTGATGGCACGCGCGCCTGAGGCAAACAGCCTGCCGCTCTGGGGCGTTCCCTTTGCTGTGAAAGACAATATCGATGCCGCCGGCCTGCCGACGACCGCCGCCTGCCCAGCCTATGCGTATCGGCCGGAAGAGGACTCCACCGTCGTTGCCCGGTTGAAGGCAGCCGGCGCCATCATCATCGGCAAGACCAATCTCGACCAGTTCGCGACCGGCCTCAACGGCACGCGCTCGCCTTATGGCGCGCCTCGTTCGGTCTTCGATGCAGCCTATATCTCCGGCGGCTCGAGCTCCGGATCGGCGGTCACGGTGGCCTCCGGCCTCGCCGCCTTCGCGCTCGGCACCGATACGGCCGGCTCCGGCCGCGTGCCGGCCGCCTTCAACAATCTGGTCGGCATCAAGCCGACGCCGGGTCTCTTGCCGAATACCGGCGCCATACCGGCCTGCAAGAGCGTCGACTGCATCACGATCTTTACCGCGACCGTCGGCGACGGCGTCGCGATCCGCAAGGTCGCCGAAGGCTTCGATGCCGCCGATCCTTTCTCGCGTCACGCCAAGCCGGCGAACCTGCCGGTATCAGGCTTGCGCATCGGCGTCCTGACCGACGCCGAGCGAGAATTCTTCGGCGACAAGGAGGTGGAGGCGCTCTACGACCAGGCGATCGAACGCGCCAAAGCGCTCGGAGCGACCATCGTGCCTTTCGACTACACACCGTTCCGCGAGGCCGCGGCCCTGCTCTACAACGGGCCGTGGGTTGCTGAGCGCCTGGCCGCGGTCGAGACCTTCCTCGCCACCAACGCCGCCGATTTCGACCCGACGGTCAGAGGGATTATCGAAGGCGCCAAGGGCAAGACCGCGGTCGAGGCCTTTAACGGCCGATACCGGCTGGAGGAGCTGCGCCGCAAGACCGAAGCCGAATGGGAAAAGGCGGACGTGCTTCTGCTGCCGACCGCACCGACCACCTACACGGTCGCCGACATGCTGGCCAATCCCGTCGTGCTCAATGGCCGCCTCGGCCGTTACACCAATTTCGTCAACCTGCTCGATTGCGCGGCGATCGCCGTTCCGGCCGGTTTCGGCAAAGGCGGCTTGCCGGGCGGCGTCACCGTCATCGCGCCTGCCTTCACCGACGATGCGCTGGCACCACTTGCCGATGCGCTGCATCGCGCAGCAGGTTCCGGCATGGGCATCGACCGGCAGGCGGCAATACCGGAAGCGAGCCGCATTGCGCCTGGCGATGACGGTTTCATCGAAATCGCGGTCGTTGGTGCGCATCTGACCGGCATGCCGCTCAATCACGAACTGGCAGGCTCCGACGGGCGTCTGGTCAAGACCTGCCGCACGGCCGGCGATTATCGCCTCTTCGTTCTGCCCAATACCACGCCGCCGAAACCGGGACTGCTGCGCGAACCCGGCCATAAGGGTCAGGGGCTGGAGGTCGAGGTCTGGGCACTGCCGGCCGATGCTTTCGGCAGGTTCGTCCAGAAGATTCCGGCACCCCTCGGCATCGGTAAGCTCACGCTCGAAGACGGTTCCAGCGTCTCCGGCTTCGTCTGCGAGGCCCATGCGGTGAAAGGTGCCGAGGAAATCACCGCACTTGGCGGCTGGCGCAACTATATCAGCGCCAAGGTGGCGAGCTGAGGAGAACAGTGCATGGCGGCAAAACTCGTCCGGCGCCTGATCGATCTGCTGCGGGACGGTCTGACCGCCCGCAGCGAAGCGATCGGCAGCACCTGTGTCAGCCCTGGCGTTTCTGAGAACGTTCGGCAAGCTCGACGATGATGCCGTCGGGATCGCGAACGAAGGCGATCCTGTTCAGCATCTCGGAGTGGACCGCGAAGCGCGGCCGCTCCTTGATCTCGACGCCCGCCTGTTCAAGGCGGGCGAAGGTCTCGTCGACATTGTCGAAACAGAAGGTGAGGTGCCGGACGCCGGCCGTATCGTCAGGCACGTCGACCGCTCTCGACGCGCCGCCGGGCGGCGCAAAGACCTCCAGCATGCCGCCGCCTGCATCGAGGAACGCGACCTGCATGCCATTCGCCATCGTCTTGCGCAGCGCGAGGTTGAGGCCGAGCAGGCCACAGTAGAAATCGACGGTGCGGTCCATGTCGCTGACCGTCATGCCGACATGCTCGAAGGATTTCAGCATCGGAGCGCCCTTCCCGGTTCAGACGGTGGCCGCAGCACGCCATTCCGCTGCCGGAAGCCAGGAACGATAGAGCGGATGATCGGCGGCGATCGGCATCGGCGTCGGTTGTCCGGTTCGCTGCGAGGAATAGGCGGCCGTAACCAGTTCCAGCGAATTGCGGGCATCCTGCAATGTCACCGGTGGGTCGGTGTCCTCGACGATCGCCTTGTGGAAGAGCTCGAACTGACGGGTGTAGCCATCCTCGCCAGGCACATAGGCGGCGAGCACTTCGTCGATCCGCGCCTGATGTTCCTCTGTCCCGGCGACGAATGTCCACGGGTCACGGCCCATCGTATAGGGTTCGATGATGCTTTCGGCGACGAGGTCGTTGAAGCAGAAGCGCAGCCGCGAGATCTCCTTGCGCGAACCGAGCGTCATCGACAGCGTCGCCAGCGAGCCGTTCTGCATCTTCACCGAAAGGGCTGCCGTATCCTCGACCTCGATCGGATTGACCAGCGTGGCGCCATAGGAAAACACCTCGGCGCAGGGACCGTGCACATAGTTCAGCATGTCATGGGCGTGGATGGCGTGGCCGAGAAGACCGCCGCCGAGTTCGCTCGCCCATTTGCCGCGCCACGGCACGGCGTAATAATCCGGTCCACGCCACCAATGTGTTTCGATCGTGGTCAGGAACGGCTTGCCGGCGAGGCCACGTTCGATCAGCAGCTTCAGCTTCTGCAGACCGGAACCGTAGCGATACTGGAAGATCGGCATCAGCTTCCTGCCGGGGTAACGATCGAGGATGCGCCCCATCTCGTCGACCTCGGCGATCGAGCCGAAGAGCGGCTTCTCGCAGATCACGTGTTTGCCGGATTCGATGCCCTTGCGGCAAAGTTCGAAATGCGAGCTCGGCGGCGTCGAAATGTCGATGATGTCGAGATCGTCGCGGGCAATCAGCGAATCCGCATCCTGCGTGTATTCGCCAATGCCGAACTCCTCGCACAGCGCCTTGCCGCGCTCCTCATCGAGCGAGCAGAGCACGGGAACTTCGAAAAGCTCCTTGTTCCAGCCGAAGCCGGCCAGATGCCGCGCAGCGATGCCTGCGCCGATGACACCGACGCGCAATTTCCTGGTCATGATATCCTCCTCAGCGAGCGCCGATGCGCGCGGCTTTCGCCTGGGCTTCGAGCGAAAGACGGCAGACTTCAAAAACGTGATACTGGGTCATCGCCGTCTGCGTGCGGTTGCCGACGTCGGCGGTGAAAGCGTCGAAATAATCAAGCTTTTCGCCGCTGCAATCGATATGGGTCATTTCCTTGCCGTTGACCAGGAAGAGATGATCCTTGCCCGGCCTGCCGGCAATGTCGATATATTTGCGCAGTTCGATGTAGCCTTCGGTGCCGAGGATGGTCAGGCGCCCGTCGCCCCAGGTCGGCAGCGCCTCCGGCGTGAACCAGTCGACACGGACATAGCCCGCCGCCTTGTCAGAACGCAGAAGCACCTCGCCGAAATCCTCGAAGGCGGGCTTGTCGGGCATGCCGAAATTGCCGATCGAGCTGGCGATGACCTCGCCTGTGGTCGAGCCGGTATAAAACAGGAACTGGTCGACCTGGTGTGAAGCGATATCGACGATAATGCCGCCGAAGGCTTCGGGATCGAAGAACCAGTCCGGCCGGGTCGGCAGCTGCAGCCGATGCGGACCGACACCAAGCGTCTGGATCACCTTGCCGATCGCGCCTTCGGCGACGAGCTTGCCGGCCTTGACGGCGGAGCGCACGCAGTGGCGCTCGGAAAAGCAGATCGAGAAGATCTTGCCGGTTTCAGCGACGGTCTTCTTGACGTCCTCGAGCTGGGCGAAGGTCGTCACCCCAGGCTTGTCGGTCATCACGTCCTTGCCTGATTTCATCGCACGGATGGCGAGACCGGCGCGATCGCGCGGGATCGCCGAGATGCAGATGACGTCGATCGATGGATCGTCGAACAGCTTTTCCCGGTCGATCTGCGGCGCGTCCGGATAGGTCTTCTCAAAGGCCTCGCGCAGTGCCGGCACCGAGGTCTGCGGGCAATAGCCCACGAATTCGCCGCCTGCGGCCAGCAATCCCTTCACGTGATCGAACGTATGCCCATGGTCGATTCCGACGACGGCAAATCTCAACATCGCTGCAATATCCTCCTGGGATTTTCGTGTGGCTGCCTGACGCCAGCCTCCTCCATGTTGGGCAAAACAGATAACGAAAGCCGGCGCCTGTCAAGGCGAGATGGAGGGCATAATCGTCACAGCCTGTATTCAAATGTTTGAAATTTAACAGTTATTTTGTATCTAAATAGTTATTTTGTGGGCTCTGGCAATTGGATTCCCGAGAAAGCCCGCCGCTTGAGCCGATCAGGCGAAAGTCTTTTTCCCCGACGCATCTTGCCCCGCCTCCGTGAATGTGATCGATTTCGGCTGCTGCCAAGCTGGAGGGCGGCAACACCCCGCAATGTTTTGAAGAGCGCTCCCCGCTCGCCTGTGACGGAAGATCACCATGTCTCAACCTCTGCTCGATGTCGCCGCTTCGGATGGTCTTTTTGTCGGTCGCATCTGGAATCCCGAAGTGCAGGGACCGAGCATTGTGATGTTACGCGAGGGTATGCTGGTCGACATCACGTCGCGCGAGGCGCCGACGCTGAGCGCCCTGCTCGAGCGGCAGGATGCCGCCACCCTCGTCCCTGCAGCAAGTGGCAAGGCGGTTGGCTCGCTGGCGGACATCGCCGCCAACAGTACCGGAGCTCCGGATGAAGCGCGTCCCTATCTCCTCGCGCCCGTCGACCTTCAGGCAGTTAAAGCCTGCGGCGTCACCTTTGCGCAGTCGATGATCGAGCGCGTCATCGAGGAGAAGGCGGCCGGCAGTCCGGAGCGTGCCGCCTCGATCCGCGAGCGCGTCAGCACGCTGATCGGCGGCAGCCTCACCAATCTGAAGGCCGGCTCGCCGGAGGCCGCCAAGGTCAAGCAGGCACTGATCGACGAAGGCATGTGGTCGCAATATCTCGAGGTCGGTATCGGGCCGGATGCCGAAGTCTTCACCAAGGCGCCGGTGCTTTCCTCCGTCGGCTGGGGTGCGGATGTCGGCCTGCATCCGATCTCGACCTGGAACAATCCCGAGCCGGAAATCGTGCTCGCGGTCAACAGCCGCGGCGAAATCAAGGGTGCGACGCTCGGCAACGACGTCAACCTGCGCGACGTCGAGGGCCGCTCGGCGCTGCTGCTCGGCAAGGCCAAGGATAACAACGCCTCCTGCTCGATCGGTCCTTTCATCCGCCTGTTCGATGCCGATTACAGCCTCGATGACGTCCGCAAGGCGGAACTCGACCTGAAAGTCACCGGCCAGGACGGTTTCGTGCTGCATGGCAAGAGTTCGATGTCACACATCAGCCGCGACCCGACCGATCTCGTCAAGCAGACGGTCGGCGCCCATCATCAATATCCTGACGGTTTCATGCTTTTCCTAGGCACGCTGTTTGCGCCGACGCAGGACCGCGACGCGCCGAAGCAAGGCTTCACCCACAAGATTGGCGATGTCGTCGAGATTTCCTCGGCAGGCCTCGGCGCGCTCGTCAACACCGTGCGCCTTTCCACCGAATGCCCGCCCTGGACCTTCGGCATTTCGGCGCTGATGAGCAATCTGGCGAAGCGCGGTCTTCTCTAAATTACTGATTCCGCCGCCTGCCCTGCAGCAGATCGAGAACGGAGTTTGCCGCCTCGAGAACGTTTGTCCCCGGGCCGAATACCGCTGCAACGCCGTGTTCATGCAGGAATTCATAGTCCTGCCGGGGGATGACACCGCCGCAGACGACGATGATATCACCACCGCCCTGTTCCCTCAGCCTGTCGATCAGCTGCGGCAGCAGCGTCCTGTGGCCGGCCGCCAATGACGAGACGCCGACGACGTTGACCTTTTCGCTGAGTGCGACGCCGGCGGCTTCCTCCGGTGTCTGGAAGAGGGGACCGGCGAGCACATCGAAGCCGATATCGCCGAAGGCCGAGGCGATCACCTTGGCGCCTCGGTCGTGTCCGTCCTGACCGAGCTTGGCGACCATGATCTTCGGCCGGTGCCCCATGGCTTCCGTCACTTCCATCATGCGGGTCCTGAGCACGGCGAGTTCCGGCTCATTTTCATACGCTTGGCCATAGACGCCCTTGATCACCACAGGCGTGGCGGCATGATCGCCGAAGGCATCGCGCATCGCATCCGATATCTCGCCGACCGTGGCGCGGGCCCGCGCGGCCTCAATGGCGGCTTCCAGCAGGTTGCCCTTGTCGCTCTGTGCGATCTCGGCCAGGGCCGCCAGCGTCTCGCGCACGGTTCCGCCATCGCGCCGCCGCTTGGTTTCCTCGATACGTCTGATTTGCGCTTTGCGCACCGCGCTGTTGTCGATCTCCAGAATGTCGATCGGCTGCTCGTTTTCGAGCCTGTAGCGGTTGACGCCGACTATGACCTCCTCGCCCTTGTCAACGGCTGCTTGGCGGCGCGCGGCCGCTTCCTCGATCAATCGTTTCGGCAGGCCGTCATTGACGGCCTTCGTCATGCCGCCGAGCGCTTCCACCTCCTCGATCAGCGCCCAGGCTTTGTCAGCAAGCTCCTTCGTCAGGCTCTCGACGTAATAGGAGCCTGCCAGCGGATCGACCACCTTGGTGACGCCAGTTTCGTGGCTCAGGATCAGCTGCGTGTTGCGGGCGATGCGGGCGGAAAATTCCGTCGGTAGGGCGATTGCCTCGTCGAAGGAGTTGGTATGCAGCGACTGCGTGCCGCCGAGCACGGCCGACATCGCCTCGAAAGCGGTGCGGATGATGTTGTTATAAGGATCTTGTTCCTGCAACGAGACGCCGGAGGTCTGGCAATGGGTGCGCAGCATCAGCGAGGAAGCCTTCTTCGGCTGGAACTCCTCCATGATGCGGGTCCATAGCAGGCGGGCGGCGCGAAGCTTTGCCGCCTCCATGAAGAAGTTCATGCCGATCGCGAAGAAGAAGGAGAGCCTGCCGGCGAAATCATCGACATTGAGGCCCTTGGCGATCGCCGCCCTGACATATTCGCGACCGTCGGCCAGCGTGAAGGCAAGTTCCTGCACCAGCGTCGCGCCGGCCTCTTGCATGTGATAGCCAGAGATCGAGATCGAGTTGAATTTCGGCATCTCCCTGGCCGTATATTCGATGATGTCGGCAACGATCCGCATCGAGGGTTCCGGCGGATAGATATAGGTGTTGCGGACCATGAACTCCTTGAGGATGTCGTTTTGGATGGTCCCCGAAAGGTCGGCTCGTGGAATGCCCTGCTCCTCGCCTGCCACGATGAAGGAGGCGAGGATCGGGATGACGGCGCCGTTCATGGTCATCGACACCGACATTTCGCCGAGTGGAATGCCGTCGAACAGGATCTTCATGTCCTCGACGCTGTCGATTGCCACACCCGCCTTGCCGACATCACCCTCGACGCGCGGATGATCGCTGTCATAACCGCGGTGGGTGGCAAGATCGAAGGCGACCGACAGGCCCTTCTGGCCGGCGGCGAGATTGCGGCGATAAAAGGCGTTCGATTCCTCTGCCGTCGAGAAGCCGGCATATTGGCGGATCGTCCAAGGCCGGCCGGCATACATCGTCGCGCGCGGGCCGCGGGTGAAAGGTGAAAAGCCGGGAAGCGAACCAAGGTGCCCGGCGCCATCAATATCCTCGGCCGTATAGAGCGGCTTGACGGCAATGCCTTCCGGCGTCTGCCAGGTCAGCGTTTCGGGCGAGGTACGCAGTTCCTTTTGAGCAAGCTCCGCCCAATCCGACAGCGTCTTCTTCGTCATGCGGTTCCTCCGGCTTTTTTCATCCCCACCCTACCATTTCACAGGCTCATCGTGCGATAGAGCCCGAAGAGGATGATTTTAGGCCGAGCCGGCTAAAATCTGAATCCTGTTCTACATTATATAGTTAGAGCATGATGTCGTCCGAACACTTTTCGGCATCATGCTCTTGGATAATTAATGCGGCAAATCCTTGATTCCTATTGCCGGCTTTGGGAACCGCCTGATGAAGACCATGCAGATCTATGCCTTCGACATGAACTGCGTCGGGCACATCAACCACGGTCTGTGGACGCATCCGCGCGACCGCTCAGCGCATTATACCGATCTCGACTACTGGACGGAGTTTGCCAAGACCGCCGAACGCGGCAAGCTGGACGGCATCTTCCTGGCTGACATCGTCGGTGTCTATGACGTCTACAGGGGTAGCCCGTCGCCGGTGATCGAGACGGGTGCGCAGATCCCGGTCAATGATCCGATGATCCCGATTTCGGCGATGGCCTATGTCACGAAACATCTGGGTTTCGGCGTGACCGTCAACACCACCTATGAGCCGCCCTTCCTGCTGGCGCGGCGCATGTCGACGCTCGACCACCTGACCAAGGGACGGATCGGCTGGAACATCGTCACCGGTTATCTCGACAGTGCGGCTCGCAGCATGGGTTTTGACAAGCTGCCGGAACATGATGCGCGTTACGACGCAGCCGAAGAATATCTCGAAATTCTCTACAAGCTCTGGGAAGGCAGTTGGGACGACGATGCGGTGGTGCGCGACAAGGCGGGCGGCGTCTATGCAGATCCCTCCAAAGTGCGCTCTGTCCGTCACGACGGCAAATATTACCGGATGGAAGGCATCCATCTCTCAGAACCCTCGCCGCAGCGCACGCCCCTGCTCTTCCAGGCCGGCGCCTCGGCACGCGGCCAGGATTTCGCCGCCCGCCACGCCGAATGCGTCTTCATTGCCGGGCCAAATCCCAAGGCGGCGAGGCCGACCGTCGATGCGCTGCGGGCGAAGGCGGAGGAATTCGGCCGCGGCGTCGACGCATTGAAGATCCTGAGCCTGATCACTGTTGTCGTCGGTCGAACGAACAAGGAAGCCCAGGAGAAGCTGGAGGAGTACCGCAGCCATGCGAGCGTCGAGGCCTCGCTTGCGCATTATTCCGCTTCGACAGGCGTCGATTTTTCGAAATATGGATTGGACGACGTCATCGACCAGAGCTCGACCAACGCCAATCAATCCGCACTTGCGGCCATTACGCAACAGGCGCCAAAGCCGGTAACGCTGCGTGACATCATCGACCAGATGATACTCGGCAGCCGGATGAAACCGGTGGTCGGCTCGCCGGAACAGATCGCCGATCATCTCGCGACATGGATCGAAGAGGGTGATATCGACGGCTTCAATCTGGCGCGGACAGTGGCGCCGGAAAGCCTGCGCGATTTCGTCGATCTGGTCGTGCCGGTGCTGCAAGAGCGCGGCGTCTTCAAGGCGGATTATGCTGCCGGACCGTTGCGGCAGAAGCTTTTCGGCGGGAACGGCAGGTTGCCCGCTGCTCATCCCGCCGCCCAGTTCCGGCGCTGATTTATCGGTGGTCCAGCCCGGCGACCAGCCGGTCGCCAAGCCACTGGATACCGCAGACGAGCACGATGAGGACGGCCACCACCGCGATCATCACACTGGTTTCGAAACGCTGATAGCCATAGCGGATGGCGAGGTCGCCGAGGCCGCCGGCGCCGATCGCGCCGGCCATGGCCGAGGCGCCGATCAGCGTTACCAGCGTGACGGTGAAACCGGCGACGATGCCTGGCAGCGCTTCAGGCACCAGCACCTCGCGAATGATCGTCCAGCGGTTGCCGCCTATGGCGCGCACGGCGTCGATTAACCCGCGGTCGACCTCGCGCAGCGATACTTCGGCGATACGGGCGTAGTAGGGCGTTGCAGCGATGGCGAGCGGCACGATGGCCGCCCAGGTGCCGAGCGCGGTGCCGACGATCAGCCGCGTCAGTGGGATCAGCGCCACCAGCAGGATGATGAAAGGCACCGAGCGAAAGCCGTTGATGACTGCGCCTAGCACGCGATTGATCCAGAGGTTTTCGGCGATGCCGCCGCGCGCCGTCGCAACCAAGGCAAGGCCGAGTGGCAGGCCGGCGACGAGCGAGATCAATCCCGAGGCGAGGGTCATCAGGACTGTCTCCCAAAGGGAGCGAATAAGCAGTTCAAGCATGATCGGTGTCATAACCAAGCACCTCCACCCGGGCGGACCGGGCCGTCAGGAATTGTTCAACCTTTCCGGCAAGCGCGGGGTCGCGCGCGGGAACGGCGATGAAGAACCGCGCCACCGGCTGGTTCTGGATATGGTCGATGCCGCCATGGACGAGGCGGAAGGAATGCGGCAATGCTGCCGAGAGTTCGGCAAATAGCGCGCCCTGCGCCTGTGGCCCGGCGAGATCGACGCTGAGGATCGCTTCGCTGCCCGCCGTCGCCGACAGCCGGCCGGCGATATGCTCAGGAAGCTGCGGACGGATGCCGCCAAGCAGGCTCCCGGTGATTTCAGCCTGCGGATTGGCGAAGACCGACCAGACCTGCCCCTCCTCGACGATCCGCCCGGCATCGATGACCGCGACGCGATCGGCAATGCCGCGTACCACTTCCATCTCGTGGGTGATCAGCAGAATGGTCAGTCCGAGCTTACGATTGATGTCCTTCAGCAATGCCAGGATCGACCGGGTCGTTTCTGGATCGAGCGCCGATGTTGCCTCGTCGGACAACAGCAGTGCCGGGCGTGCCGCCAGCGCCCGGGCGATGCCGACGCGTTGCTTCTGGCCGCCGGACAGCGACGCGGGATAAGCCTTCGCCTTGTCTGCAAGGCCGACGAGTTCGAGCAGCTCATGCGCCCGCCTCAGGCGCTCGTTCTTTGCAAGACCCTCGATCTTCAGAGGCAGCGCGACGTTTTCCTCGACTGTTTTGGCAGAAAGCAGATTGAAATGCTGGAAGATCATGCCGATGCGGCGGCGCAGCCGCTGCAATTCCTGTTCTGAAAGTCCGGTGATGTCTCGGCCTTCGATAAGGATCTCGCCGCTATCGGCGCGCTCCAGGCCGTTCAGGCAGCGGATCAGCGTCGATTTGCCGGCGCCGCTGCGGCCGATGATGCCGAGAATCTCGCCTCTCCTCACCGTCAGCGAAATACCGTCGAGGGCTGCAGTGGCTCCGAACCGCCGTTTCACGTCGGTCAGTCTCACCACCTCTTCGGAAGCCGCCGCTTGCGACTGTGCCTCGATCGCCGTGGTGGAAACAAGGGAATTCATGTGTTTTTCCTTACAAATACTGAAGGCGGTCCGGGCAGAGAACGCCCGGACCGCCTCTCGGCAGGCCTTAGAGCCTTTCCGGGTTAGATTGAAGCATTCTGCCGGAGCAGGTTTTCGTCAGGGCAAAGGCGATTGGCGATGGACATACCCCTTGGTACGTCCGAGCCGATCGCCTTTGCCCTGGCGCAAAGATGCCCGGCCCTTCGGGTTGGCTAAAACGGACCGGCTGATCGACCGGCCGGCTTGGCCGTAGAGCTGGGCTACGACGCGCGCCGGCCGGTCGACCATCCGACTCCGTTCGAGCCAACAGAATGCTTCAATCTAACCCGGAAAGGCTCTAACCCCAGCCCTGCCTCTGATCAATAGGCGCTGAGACCCGTGCCCTTGTAGACCTTGTCGAATTCGGCCTTGACGGTGTCGTTCTGATAAGAAGACACAAGCGTCTTGACCCATTCGGCATCCTTGTTGTCGTCCTTGACGGCGATGAAGTTGCGGTACGGATTGTCGGCGACCGGTTCCTGGGCAATGCGTTCAGCTGGCGAAAGACCGCTCTTCAGCGCCCAGTCGGTGTTGACGATACCGGCATCCAGATCGTCGATCGAACGGCCGACGATGCCGGCGTCTAGTTCCTTGATCTCGATCTTTTTCGGATTGTCGGTGACGTCGGCGACGGTCGCGAGAATACCGGCGCCCTCCTTCAGTTTGATCAGGCCTTCGCTCTGGAGAACGCGCAACGCACGGCCTTCGTTCGAGGGATCGTTCGGCACGCCGATGACGGCACCTTCCGGGATCTCTGCGACGGACTTGTATTTCTTGCTGTAAAGGCCGATCGGCCAGACCCCGGTATAACCGACGCGAACGATGTGATAGCCGTGCTGCTGGATCTGGTTGTCGAGATAGGGCTGGTGCTGGAAGGCGTTGGCATCGATTTCGCCGCGCTCCAGCGCTTCATTCGGCTGGGTGTAGTCGTTGAAGATGACGGTCTCGATCTTGAGACCCTCCTTGCCCGCCTCGCTCGCGACCACGCGCCAGATATCCTCCTCCTCGCCGGCCATGATGCCGACCTTGATCGACTTATCCTCGGCATGGGAAGGAGCGGGAGCGGCAAAGGAAAAGACTGCGGCCACCGAAACGGCGACGGCGGCAAGAGCCGCCCGGCGCGAAAGGTGGAAGCCGTGAAGATTTTTGTTCTTGGTCATTGTATATCCCGCCTGACTGAATGAGGCCGAACGCCCCGAGCAGGCCGATCATGGCAAATGCGCGGGTCGGGAGCGAAGCACGAATGTCTGATGTGGAGGAAGGGCCGGAAAAACTCTTGCCCTGCCATCGATATCGGCAGGATAAATTTCCACCAAATTTATGGATTAATTGCGGCTCGAGAGCATGCTCCAAAAATGAAAACGGCGCCTCCTCGGCGCCGTCTCAAGCCCATTCCGGCATTCCTCATTCGGCAGCAATCAGGGCGCGACTTCGCGCAGGAAAGAACGTCTTGAGCTCGCCGATGACTTCGCCGATCCGCTTGGAAAGTGGATCGGACGAGACACGGTAATCGGTGAAGTCGCGGTCGGACGCGTAAACCGCTGTGGGCAGCGTGTGCGACATGAAAAAACCGAAGAGCGGGCGGAGCTGGTGCTCGACCATCAGCGCATGGCGGTCGCCGCCGCCGGTCGCAGTGATGATGATTGGCTTGGCGCGCAGTTCATGCGGGTCGATCAGGTCGATCAGATGCTTGAAGAGGCCGGGATAGCTGCCTTTGTAAGTTGGCACTCCGATGACCAGGACATCGGCATTGACGATGTCGTCGATAACTTCCCTGGCGCGACTGTCGAGGTCGTCACGGCGCAGCGCCTGCCCAAGCGAGGGGCCGACATCGGCCAGGTCATAGATGGTGTTGTCGAAGCCGTAGTTCTCCCCGGCGAGACCGGCAATGTTTTCGACAAGCGCAAAGGTCTTCGAGGGGCGGTTGAAACTACCTGCAAGGCCGACCAGTTTGTGAGCAGACATGCCATTTCCTTCCAATATCGTGCCGAGACCGACGTCATTATTCTCACGAATATTATCTATAAAAATAGTGGATTAAAGGAATGGTGATCCCTCTTCCTCATAGGAGGAGAAAAATACGTTCGGGCCTATGGGCGACGGCGATGTGCGAAATCGGGCCGGAGTGTTGGTGACATTCCGGCTCGATCGATTGTCCGTAAGCGGTGTCGCCTCAGACTGGTTTCTGCTTGGGAATACGCGGCAGGAAGACCGTCAGGAGACCGAGCAGCGGCAGGTAGGAGCAGATCCGGTAGACGAAATCGATGCCGTGGGTATCGGCGAAACTGCCGAGTAGCGCTGCACCAAGCCCCCCTGCCCCGAATGCGAAGCCGAAGAAGACCCCGGCAATCAGCCCGACGCGCCCGGGCACCAGTTCCTGCGCGAAGACGACGATTGCCGAGAAGGCCGAAGCGAAGACCAGGCCGATGACGACGCTGAGTATGCCCGTCCAGAAAAGGTTCGCATAGGGAAGCAAGAGCGCGAAGGGAATGACGCCGAGGATCGAGAACCAGATGACGAAACGGGCGCCGAAGCGGTCACCGATCGGTCCACCGAGGAAGGTGCCGACGGCGACCGAGCCGAGGAACAGGAAGAGCATCAGCTGCGCCTGCTGCACGCTGAGGGCAAACTTGTCGATGACATAGAAGGTGAAGTAGCTCGACACGCTGGCCATGTAGACATTTTTCGTTGCCGTCAGCAGCACAAGAATCAGCAACGCCCCGATGACCCGGTTCTGCGGCAGCGGCAGGGTCCGGCTTATTGCCGGCTTGCTGGCATTCTGGCGCCTGTGGCTCATGTACCAGTTGCCGACCCAGCTCAGCACGATCATGCCGACCATGGCGATGGCGGCGAACCAGGAGACGCTGTGCTGGCCGAGCGGCAGCACGATAAAGGCGGCAAGCAGCGGACCGATCGCCTGGCCGGCATTGCCACCGACCTGGAAGAAGGATTGCGCGAAACCGTGGCGACCGCCGGAGGCAAGACGGGCAACGCGCGAAGATTCCGGATGGAAGACCGCCGAGCCGAAGCCGATCAAGCTGGCGGCAACCAGCAGCAGTTCGAAGCTGCCGGCGTTGCCGAGCAGAATGAGGCCGCAAAAGGTACTCGCCATACCAACCGGCAGCGAATAGGGCATTGGCCAGCGGTCGGTGACGATGCCGACCAGCGGCTGCAGCAGCGAAGCCGTGACCTGGAAAGTCATGGTGAGGAGACCGATCTGCACGAAATCGAGATCGTAGTTCGCCTTGAACAGCGGATAGAGAGAGGCGAGTAGCGATTGCATGATGTCGTTCAGCATGTGGCAGAAGCTGACCGCCACGAGGATAGACATCGTTGTTTTTTCGAAACGGGGCGCGCCCTCGGCAACGGTTGCCATCAATACTTCTCCTGCACAGGCACGGCCGGTGCCGTGCGATGTCGCTTTATTCGATGGATTTTCGGGCGATCGGGGCTGGGAAGACTCTCGTGCGACGGTCGCTGAATTGCATTTAGCGTAAGCCGAAACGCAATTACAGCCCAGTTTTATCCGTATTGGTACGGCTTTTGCTCGATTTGCGCTGCCGCCGAGTGATTTCTGCGTGATTTCACGTCGTTGGACGGGGGCTTTCATATCACAGTCGGCCGCGATCGTCGCATATCCGCTGTGCTGTATGAAAACAACCATGGAAAAGCCATGCGGGTGATACTACAGCTGCGCCGATTGAAAATGCGATCGAGGCTGAACACACGTGATGAATGTCAAGACAGCGAATGCAATAGACAGCTATGTCGGGGCGCGCATCAGAATGCGCCGGCAGTTGCTCGGGATGAGCCAGGAACGGCTTGCCGAGCAGATCGGCGTGACCTTTCAGCAGGTTCAAAAATACGAGAAGGGCATCAACCGCATCGGCGCGAGCCGGCTGCAGCGGATCGCCGAGGTGCTGCACACGTCGCCGAGCTTCTTCTTCGAACAGGAGAATTCCGAGCCGTTGACGCTGCAAGGGCTGGATCTATCCGCGAATATGGATCCGGTCGCCGAATTCCTGCGAACGAAAGAGGGATTGGTACTCAATCGCGCCTTTCTGAAGATCGCCGACAGCAATATCCGCGAAACGGTCATCGCGCTGGTGAAGGCGATGGCGCAGGCGGAAAGTCGCGGTCTGACATCGGGAGCCTCCGCAGCGGATATCATCCTTCCGCTCGGAGAATAGGCGGGTAACGCAGCGTTGCGCCTGGCAGGCCGACCGGACAATCAGTGGCATTTCCCGAAAGGGTCTGCTTGCGATTTGCATTTGCTGGATCGTTATCTGGGGACGGCGCCGAGCTGGGCGCTGAATTCTCGGCCTATCGCCTGGATCTTGCGCTGGGCGCACTGTTGCAGAACCTCGGCGGGAGCGGCGTGTCCCTCCCCCAGGCAAGCAATCAAGACGGCTCTCCGCCACGCGGCCTGAACAGCCACCGACCGTCCAGGTGCTTTGCCCATTGCGGGCGTACTTCAAAGAGCTGTGCACGCTCGATATCTCGCTTCCGAAGTATCCAATCGGCTATGATGCCGGTTGCGCGGCCTTGCTCTTGCGATTCGGCTGGCGAATGCGCGATTGCTGCTCCGACAGCGGCCGCCCGGGCGGCATGTTCAAGCCTTTGAAAAAGATTGGACAACCTCACGGTAAGGTCTTGTTAACCCTATTTGCCTTGCCACCCCTCCAGAATCGGCGCTAAATGCGGTTTCACAGCGCCCGGGGCTTTTAAATCGCATTTTCGAGATTTCCATGAATATGGCACCGCAGATAGAAAAAGCAATTTCTGATGTCGACCAGCTGATTATTGGTCAGGCGCAGGAACTGTCCGACAAGCTGAAGCAGCATCGGCTCGAGATGTTTCCGCCGCGTGCATTGAAGGGTCTGAGGGAATTTCAGCTTGCCGAGGCGGCGCGTTTCCTCGGTGTCACCAGCGGCTATCTTCGCAACCTGTCGCTGGAGGGCAAAGGCGCCCTTCCCCAGGTCACGCCGTCGGGCCGTCGATCCTATACGGCGGAGCAGATGGAAGAGATGCGGAGCTTCCTGGAGCACAATGCCCGCGCCGGGACGCATTATATGCGTCATCGCCGCGACAACGAACATCTGCAGGTCGTTGCCGTCGTCAACTTCAAAGGGGGCAGCGGCAAGACGACGAGTGCGGCACACCTTGCCCAGCATCTTGCCCTGACGGGTCACCGTGTCCTTGCCGTCGACCTCGATCCGCAGGCCTCTCTCTCCGCCATCCACGGTTTTCAACCGGAGTTCGACGTCAACGAAAATGAGACGCTCTACGCCGCCATTCGTTATGACGATCAGCGGCGGCCGCTGAGAGAGATCATCCGTCGGACGAATTTCCCGAACCTTCATCTGGTGCCGGGCAATCTCGAACTGATGGAATTCGAGCACGATACGCCGCGCGTCCTTGCTCAGGGCAAGGCGGGTGACTATGGACGCGTCTTCTTCGCGCGGCTGGACGAGGCGCTGTCCTCAGTCGCCGACGATTACGACGTGGTCATCATCGACTGCCCTCCCCAGCTCGGCTTCTTGACCATGAGCGCCATTTGCGGCGCAACAGCAGTTCTGATCACCGTTCATCCTCAGATGCTCGACGTGATGTCGATGTGCCAATTTCTGCAGATGCTCGGCGAGGTGCTCAACACACTGAAAGGTGCCGGCGGCAACATGAACCTCGACTGGCTGCGTTATCTCGTCACCCGTTACGATCCGCAGGACGGGCCGCAGACGCAAATGGTCGCCTTCATGCGTTCGATGTTCAAGTACCACGTGCTCACCAATCCGATGTTGCGCAGCGTCGCGATCTCCGATGCGGCGATGACCAATCAGACGCTTTACGAAGTCGAGCGGAACCAGTTTACCCGCGCGACCTATGACCGCGCCATGGAGGCGATGGATTCCGTCAATACCGAGATCGCCGATCTCATCCACAAGGCATGGGGGCGGAAATGACCGAGAAGTTTACTGCGGTAAACTGGGACGAGGAGCTGGCTGATGGCGCGTAAGAATCTCCTTTCGGGCCTGATGGACGATTCCAAGAAGTTTACTGCGGTAAACGATCAGGACGAACCACTCCACAGGGACGAGAAGCAGCAGATTACCTATAAGGGAATCGGCGCTCTCGGTGCCGTGACGCGCAGTATCGATGCGCTGGCTGCCAAGGCCGATGCGGCCAAAGCGATCGAGGAAAAGCTGGCGACCGGTGAGACGGTGATTGATCTCGACCCTGCCCTGATCGAAGATTCCTTCGTAACGGACCGGCTGGCGCATACCGACGAACAGTTTCGCGAATTGGTCGAGGCGATCCGGTTGCGCGGTCAGGATTCGCCGATCCTCGTCCGGCCGCATCCTGAGAAGGACGGCCGATATCAGATCGCCTTCGGCCACCGTCGCGCCCGGGCCGCCAAGGAACTCGGCCGACCTGTCCGTGCCGTGGTCAAGAAACTCGACGATCGCGACCATGTCATTGCGCAGGGCCAGGAGAATTCGGCACGCGCCGATCTCTCCTTCATCGAGAGGACCATGTTTGCCGACAAGCTCGACGCGTTGGGCTTCGACAGGGAAACAATCATGTCCGCGCTCAGCGCCGACAAGACGACGGTTTCCAAGATGCTGTCCGTCACCAGGCGGATCCCGGCCGAAGTCCTGACCGCGATCGGTGCGGCCAAGACCACCGGCCGTGATCGGTGGCACGATCTGTCAGTGAAATTCGAGACCGAAAACATTGCCGCACGAGCGATCGAGTTCACCAGATCGGGGGAATTCGGGACGGCGGAGCCGGATGCCCGCTTCGATATGCTGGTTGCCTTCATCAGTAGGAGGCAACAACAGGCCTCATCCATAGCGGCAATTCAGCCCGCCGCTCACGCCTGGCAGCGCAAGGACGGCGCGGTCAAGGCGAAGATCAAGGATGACGGGAAACAGTTCACCATCGCGTTGAAGGCGGAGAAGGCGTCTGCCTTTGGAGCCTACATCGCCAGCAATCTGGATCGTCTCTACGAGGCGTTCGAGAAGACACAGGGTTTGACCAAGAACGGAGATCAATAAGCAAAAGAAAAGGCCCCCGAACGTTGCCGTCGCGGAAGCCCTCTCTGATCTAGACACCCAGAGAATCACATTTCCGCGAATCATAGTCAAGAGTCTTTGGCACCGAATTTGGTGAGCCGCGATCTTTTGCCTTGAAGAAGGCGAAGAAAATGGAAAGCGGAAATGTGACGACGCCCTTCGGGCGGCGGCCGATGACGCTTGGCATGTTAGCAAGCCAGGCGGCTGCTCGAGAAATCGAGCCCGGCCAATCTATCGACAAGTGGAAACTCTATCGTGCCCTGTGCGAGGCCAAGCCGCTGCTCGGCATCACCGACCGGGCGCTCGCTATCTTGAACGCCTTGCTGAGCTTTCATCCCAAGGGGGAGCTCTCTGAGGAAAACGGGCTCGTGGTGTTCCCTTCCAATGCACAGCTCTCGCTGCGCGCACATGGAATGGCGGAGCAGACGATCCGTCGCCACCTGGCGACCCTCATCGAGGCCGGGCTGCTGATCCGCAAGGACAGCCCGAACGGCAAGCGCTACGCCCGCAAGGAGCAGGGTGGGGAGATCCGCGAGGCATTCGGTTTTTCGCTGGCGCCGCTGCTGGTGCGTGCTGAGGAAATCGAGCGGTTGGCGGCAGAGGTGGTTGCGGAACGGTTGCACCTGCAGCGGCTCAGAGAACGCCTGACGCTTTGCCGGCGCGATGTCGCCAAGCTCATCGAGATGGCATTGGAGGAGGGCGCCGCCGGCGATTGGAGCCGGGTTCATCTGCATTTTCGCGATGTCGTCGAGCGGCTGCCACGGTCGCCTTCCGCCGAACAGGTTGCAGCCGCACTCGACGAATTGGAGCTGCTGCGCGAAGAAATCACCAATCAGTTGGAAATGCAGGTTAAAACTCGAAATCATAGCGGCAATGCCCAACATTATGAGCGGCACATACAGAATTCAAATCCACAATCCATTATTGAACTTGAACCGGCTTCCGAAATGAAGCAGGACGCAACGGCGGACGAACGATCGGGGGGCCGGGCCGAACCGACAGTCCGAATACAGAAAGATGAAGAGAAGAACGGGCGTGTGCCGGCCGCAAGTTCTGCCCCCACTGCCAGCGCCGCGCTCAAATCCTTCCCACTGGGGCTGGTGTTGCAGGCCTGCCCGGAAATCGCAGCCTATGGACCGCAGGGCTCGGTCGGCACATGGCGCGAGCTGATGGCCGCGGCTGTGGTCGTTCGCTCGATGCTCGGCGTCAGCCCATCGGCGTATGAGCAGGCCTGCGAAATCATGGGACCTGAAAATGCGGCCACCGTCATGGCCTGCGTTCTCGAAAGGGCAGGGCACATCAACTCCGCCGGCGGTTACCTGCGCGACCTGACGCGACGCGCCGAGAAAGGCGAATTCGCCATCGGACCAATGTTGATGGCCCTTGCCCGCAGCAATTCGCCGATTAGAGCTAAGACGGGATGAATTGGTGCTTGCAGAAGCTGACTTTGTCCCCTTTACCCTTGCTCAAGGTCGGGCACCTGGCGCCAGCGTGCCCCCAAGCTTCATGCCCACCATGACCATGCGGACTGCATCCTCTGCCGCTCGGGAGAGTAGTTTCGGGGCGCTGAAGATGGCGTCTTCCAGCGAGCAGGGCCTGCTCAGGATCGACGCAAAGGCATCAATGCCATGCTCGAAATTAAGGCGTACGCCTTTGCCAATGGTGCCGGCGAGTGCGATGACGGGCACTCCGGCAATTTTTGCCCGTGCAGCCACTTCGGCAGGCACCTTTCCATATGGGGTTTGCCCGTCAAGGCTGCCCTCCGCGGTGATGACCAAATCGGCCTGTGCGATAAACCGGTCGAGCTCCAGATACTGCATGACGATGTCGTAACGCGGATGCAATCTGCCGCCCAGGAGGCCGAGTATCGCGGCACCAAGCCCGCCGGAGGCGCCGGATCCGGGCGCCATGCCGACATCGATGCCCGTCGTGCACCGAATCGCGGTGGCATACGTCTCCATGGCAGCAGCAAGCAGTTCCACCTGCATCGGCGTTGCGCCCTTCTGCGGCCCGAAAATGCGCGCAACACCGCGTTCACCGAGGAGGACATTGTGCCAGTTGACGGCAGCATCGATGCGCACGCCTTCAAGACGAGGATCTCGGCCGCTCATATCAATGGCGGCGAGGCGGGAAAGCGCTGCGCCACCGTGGGGCAGGCGATTGCCTTCCTGGTCGAGGAGACGGATGCCGAGCGCTTCGGCCATGCCGGCGCCGCCATCGTTGATGCCGCTATCGCCACAGCCGAGAAGGATGCGGCGTGCACCTCGGTCGAGCGCTGCACGCACCAGTTCGCCAACGCCATAACTCGTCGTCACGCAGGGATTGCGCCGGTCGCGCGGCACGAGGCTGAGCCCGGCGGCCGCGGCCATCTCGATGACGGCGGTCGGCTCGTCGCTGCCGCCGAGGAACCCGAAATGCGCCTCGACCGGCTCGTTGACCGGGCCGCTCACCGTCAGCTGGTGAAGTGTACCGCCGGTCGCCTTGATGAGCGCTTTGGTGAAACCCTCGCCGCCATCGACCATAGGCGTTTTGATGACGGCAAGGCCGGGAAAGGCGCGCAGAACGCCACTTTCGATGCAATCCGCTGCCTGATCTGCCGACAGACTTTCCTTGAAACCGGAGGGCGCGACGAGAACCGTGAACGACATGGGATGTTCCTTTCTACTATGACAATGATGTGACAGGGGAGGAACGGGACAGGACCGAGGCTATTCCAGCATTATAAAAATAAATTAGCCGACTAAATAAAAAAGACCGCACGCAGCGGTCTCTCCCTTTTGTCTATCCGAACTGTTCAGTACAGCGGCAGGTCCTGCAGCGGCCAGACGAGTGTGGCGAAGATGACCAGCAGCACCACGAAGGGCACGATCAGCCAACCGGCGAGCCGGAACAGGTCGGCCTGCCCGAAGGGGGGCGGATCTATCGCGCCGAATAGCGCTACCGGTTTGGCGGAGACCATCAGCGTTTGGCAAAAGCCGCTCGCCAACGTAACGACCATGACGAGATTGAGCGGGTCAACACCGAGGGCTGCGACCGGCAGGGCAAGCGCAGGTATGAGAATGGTCGCCCGCGCCGTGCGCGAGGTGATGACGAGGTGGGAAAGTGTCGCGACTACGGCAGCGAAAAAGACCAGGAGTGCGGGCGATGCCGCGATGCTGTTTCCGGCAAGGTCGACCATCCGCTCGGCCAGCACTTTCGCGGTGCCGGTCTCCAACAGCGCCTCGCCGATGACGAGCGTGCCGGCGAGGAAGAGCAGGAGGTTCCATTCCACGCTCTTGAGCGCCGCCTTCAGCGGTAGGCCGGAGACCTTTTGGTTCGCCAACAGCAGGGCAGCGGCGATGCCGATGAGCGGCATGCCGATGCCGTGCATGGGCTGCGCTGCAAAGAGCAGGATCATCGCGCCGGTCACGGCGAGCACGGTCCATTGCTGGCGTGTCAAAGGGGTCGGGGCCTCGTCGGCGTCGCGCTCGGCTATCGCTATCGCCCGCTCCTCGCGGGTAAGAAAAAGACGCAGCAGCACGGCGCAGGCGAGCAGCGAGCATAGCAGCGAAAAGGGTCCGGCAAGCGCCATCCAGCCCAGGAAATCGGGCCCTTTCTCCTGCAGGCGCTCCATCATCCCGGCCGCGACGAGGTGGGCACCAGCGCCGATCAGCGAAGCGCCGGCGGAGAGCAGGATGACCGAGGGAAAGAGCAGCGCGAGCGCCCGGTTGACCCGCGTATTGCCGATCGCGGTGGCGAGACCAAGATAGACCGGTGCCAGCATGGCGGCGCGCGCCGAGGTCGAGGGGATGATGAAGGCGGTGGCGAAGATCAAGAGCGTCAGCGCCCAGAACAAGCCTCGCACGGTGGCGAACCGGGCGAGCAGCCGACGGATAATTTGTTCGATTACGCCGACCTGACGCAGCACGCCGGCCACAACGAAGGCCGCCAGCATCAGCCAAACGATATCATTGCCGAGCGAGCGGTAAAGCACATCCTCGTCAATCGCGCCGGCGACCGGCAGAAGAGCGGCGGCGGCGAGCGCCACGGGCGTGTCCGGCAGGTCGAGGATGGTCCAGGCGGTGATCGATGCGACGAAGACGGCGAGTGTCAGCCGCATCTTCAGGGTGAGATCGTCGATCGCCAGGAAGATCAGCATGGCGCTGAAGGCGAGCACGATCGCCGCGACGATCTGCTTGACGCGGGCAAGCGGCACGGTGCGCTCGGTTGCCATAGAGGGATCCCCACGCCGGTTGGCGTGGGGGTCCAGAGGGGCGATTGCATATAGGGCCACGATCGCCCTCCTTTCGGGTTTCAGACTGAGCCTCAATCGTCGTCGGAGGACGAATTTGACGAGGAATTGGAGGAAGAATTCGAGTTCGAATTGCTCGAAGAGTTCGATGAACTGTTCGAGTTGGAGTTGCTCGACGAATTGGAGCTGCTGTTTGAGCTCGAATTCGAGTTGGAATTCGAGTTGGAATTCGAGTTGGAATTCCGGGAGGAGTTCGACGAACTGTTGGAGTTGCGGTTCGAACTCCAGCTGCTGCGCCGGTCATCGTCCCGGTCGCGGTTATAGCGGGCGTGGCTCGCCTTGTTGCTTTGCGTCATCTTCTGCAAAAGGCGTGTGACCGGGTCATCGGCGATGGCGGGCGCGGGTGCCGCGGCACCGACCACCAGGAACGCGCTCAGGATTGCGATGAACTTCTTCATGACGTTTCTCCTTTGAGTGACAGCCTCCTTGGCTGCGAGGGAGAAACGGCGGCGAGGGATGTTTATTCCTCAAAAAACACAAATATTTTCAATAGGATAATTTGAATCCGCAACACACGCGGAAGCACCGCCGCTGCGATGGGCAGCGACGGCGAACCGGAAATCCGTGTCAAAAAACTATCGCTGCGCGCGAGCGAAGCGGCGGTACCAGCCGTCCGATGCGAGTGTCTTGCGCAGGATCGTCTTGCGAACGGTGCCTTCCTCCGGGTTTTCCGTGCGGATGTCGGCGTCGAGGTCGGATGCGTCGCGGCGGAATGGAATGACCTGGACAATCGGTGTGCCGCGCTCCAGCATATGCAGGCCGTCCTCACCGGTGGCGAAGAACGGGAAGTGGATTTCCGACTGGTACGTGTCGGTATCCACGACCCCGGCAACGACCTCGAAGACGCCATTCGGTCGATTGAGCGGCGGCACGAACAGGCAGCTCCAGCCGGGCGGCGTACGGATGGTCCAATAATTGTGGAACTTGCACGGCGGCAGCGGCTCGCGCGGATTGCCGGCAACCTGATGGCTGGCATGGTTGCTGACGAGCGTGCGGTCGAAATCCCAACCGCAATCGACCGTTTTGCCATTGTCGGAGATTTCCATGCGTACGCTTGCCGCCAGCCCGATCACCCAGCCCGTCGCCATCGCGTCGAGGAAGGGCATGCAACGCTTCACGGTCAAGCCGCTGTTGTTGGATGAGACATGCGCCTCATCGACGGCAGGCAGCCTGCGGAACCAGTCGGGCAGCGCCGTCTTGGCGCGCACGGGAGCGGGGATAACCCCCTCGTCCTCCTTGCGGCAGAGAAATGTCAATCCGGGCTGCGGTTTATTCAAAAAGGCCATTGTCATCGCGGTTCTCCCGTCAATCGATGCGGGATGAACGGCGCCCGGAAGGACTTATTCCCGATGATGGCAAATATTCATTCAGGGGCCAGAACCTCTCGTTCCTCCTCAGGCGAAAGTGGTGCCCCAGCCTGGATCGAGGCCAGATAGGCGTCGATCGTCTCCTGTGACGAGGCAGGGACGTATCCGTCGGCTTTCGCAGATGTTAGTGCGAGCCGCGTCGCCCAGACGCCGTTCTGCCGGCAAGCGACGGTGAGGGTGCTGCTTTTCGGTTGCTTCAGCTCATATTCGCGGCAGAGTTCGCCGCGTTCATCGCGGAATGAGGCGACGACATGCAGCACGGTTTCCGGGGAAGACAGCGTCACGTCCCGGCCAGACACCTCGCGGTCGAGGACAGCGGCGATCTCTGCGCCGGAATTCGATGCAGACGGGTTTATGCGGCCCAGCGTAAAACCGACAACGCCGGTCACGATCGCCACAAGACTTGCCGCGACCGGCACGAGCCAGCGCCGCATCGTCTGCTGCTGTTGTTTTGGACGGAAGGAAACGACGTTATCCTGCGGCTTTTGGTGCCGTACCTCATCCGCCATCCTGTGGACCGAAGCAAGCAACGCCTCAGGCACCGGCTCGTCGATCAGGGGTTTCAGCGCGTCACCCACCAACTGGCGGCTGTCGAGGAAGACGGCGAGGCGTTCGCAGAGCGCCTCGTTGCTAGCAAGTGCCTCTTCCAGCGCGCGGCTTTGCGTCTCGTCCAGTTCGCCATCGGCAAATGCCATCAATGTTTCATCGTCAAAATCTTTCTTGCTCATAGAACGCCGCCTTTCGAATCGGGCGAACGTCTCTCGTCAAAACTTATTCCCGTCAGCTCCATCAGATTTTTCCGTGCGCGGGCAAGCCTGCTCATCACCGTGCCGATCGGGATAGCGAGAACCTCGGCGGCATCGCGGTAACTGAACTCCTCAACGCAGACAAGCACCAGCACTTCACGCTGTTCGGCCGGCAGCTTTTGGAGGGCGGCGGTCACTTCGAGCAGATCCATGCGCGCAAGCGATGCAGCCTCGCCGGAGGGAATCGACACATCGCGCGCATCCTCCAGATCTCCTTGGGGGCCGGCCGTTTTCTGGCGGCGCAGGTGGTCGATCCACAAATTGCGCAGAATGCGGAACATCCAGGCATCGAACCGGCTGCCGGGTACAAAGCTATCGGCTGCGAGGATAGCGCGCTCGCAGGCCATCTGTACAAGGTCGTCTGCCAATTCCCGGGAACGGCACAGCGAGATCGCAAAACGCCTGAGGTTCGGCAGGAAGGCAACCAGCCGTTCGGGTACTGTCTGCGTGTCGTTGGTCATTTCGCTTTTTCGCACGCGAGGGAATAAGCTGTCGAGTCAAACGTATTCTCGGGATAGTTTGATCGAAAGTGGCTTCTCGATCTGAGAATCCAATCGGAAACTGCCGCAGGAGACCGACCATGCTGCTTACAGTCAAGATTAAGTCGTTGCGCCTCCTCGCTGCTGCAACTATCGGCGGGGTACTTACTCTTCTGCCCCTGCCGTTGGGTGACGCCGGGTTCACCATGCCCGCTGCGCTTGCCGATGACGATGATGGAGATGACGACGACGGCGGCAGTGGTGGTGGTGGCGGCGATAACGGCCGCGGTGGAGACCGTGACAATCCCGCATACCATCGGGGCGGAGGCGGCTTCCATGATCTGCGCTCGCTCTTTCGCTGGCCATCCCACGAGCGTCGTACACCCATGCGCCGCGCAGCCTCGACGCCGGAACAGGCGCAAAACGAGCTCGTCGCGATTGGTCTTGAAGAAGACGCGATTGCCGGATTGACCCAGGAGGGCTTTGCCGTTGAGGATCGCATCCAGGTTTCGCTCATCGGCAGCGAAATGGTGAGGCTCATCGTGCCGGCAGGCACGACGCTCGATTCGGCGCGCGCTGCCGTCGTGGCCCGCAGTGCGACGGCCGTGGTCGATCTCAACCATTTCTACCAGCCGCAATCGGAGAACAAGGCAGGCTGCTCGGGGGAAGGGTGCGCACTCGTCCGCGAGATCGTCGGGTGGCCGACCAGTGAGATCACCCGATGTGCCAAGCCGCCCCGCATCGGTCTCATCGACACGGCGATCAATATCGATCATGTGACCCTGACGAATACGCGGTTGGAGGTCATCCGCCTCAGCGAAGGGGAGGCGACAAAATCGGGCGCGCAGCATGGTACTGCCGTTGCTGCCCTTTTGATCGGTGCATCGGACAGCCGCGTCCCCGGGCTCCTGCCTGGAGCGGAACTCATCGCCGTCGATGCCTTTCAGCGCTCTGGAAAATCTGCGGATATCGCCAACATTTACGACCTCGTGCGGGCGCTGGATATGCTCGTTCAGCGCGACGTCAAGGTCGTCAACCTGAGCTTGACCGGCCCGGCGAACGCGGTGCTCGAAAAATCCGTGAAAGCAGCGACTGAAAGCAGGATGATCCTGGTGGCCGCCGCCGGCAATGATGGCCCGAACGCAAAGCCTGTTTACCCTGCGGCCTATGACGAAGTGATTGCCGTGACGGCAGTTGACAAGGGGCGCAACCCTTATCGCCGTGCCGTGCGTGGCGATTATATTGACATTGCCGCTCCTGGCGTGGGGGTCTGGACTGCGGCGTCCATCTCCGGCGCCCGACAAAAAACCGGCACATCCTTCGCTGCGCCCTTCATCACGGCGGCGGTCTCGGTGCTGATTGCTGGCGATCCTGATATGTCGCACGAAAGTCTGGAGGCAAAGATAAGGCAATTTACCGACGACATTGGGAAGCCAGGGAAAGACCCGGTGTTCGGGTGGGGGCTTCTAAACGCAAGCAGGCTTTGTGAAAGCATAAGCGACACTAAGCCATCGGCGTTGTGACCCAGCTGCCGCTTCACGATCTGGTGACGAACGATTATGGTTAACAGAGTGTAACGGAAATAAAGGCCGAAATAGTTTCTGGTTGGCAGCTTCCGGCTTTCGGATCAGAGGGTTAGGGCCGAGAAAATTTTGAGAGACGGAAGAGCCCCGCAGGCAATAATCGACCAAGCCGATTCATGGAAAAAACACTACATCCCAGCAGTTGACGCGAAAAGCTTTTTGACGATACGGCAGGCGACGGCGCGAATGGCGATGGTCGGGCGATGGGGGCGGAAGAGCTGCGGAGCATGGGTTTGAAACGGGCGATGGATTTTTTCTTGGCTTTGATTGCGGTGGCGATCCTGCTCGTTCCAATCCTTGTCGTCGCTCTTTGTGTTCGCTTTACCTCGCCCGGACCGGTCCTCTATTGGTCAAAACGTGTCGGCCGTTTCAATCAGATCTTCCTGATGCCGAAATTTCGCAGCATGCGCATCGACACACCGACGGTTGCCACGCATCTGCTCGAAAATCCGGATCGCTTTCTGACACCCATCGGCTCGTTTCTGCGCAAATCCAGCCTCGACGAACTGCCACAGCTCTGGTGCATTCTCGAGGGGAAGATGAGTTTCGTCGGACCGCGGCCGGCACTCTACAATCAATATGATCTGATAGAGTTGCGGACGGCCCATGGTGTCGACAAGCTCCTGCCCGGACTGACGGGATGGGCACAGATCAATGGCCGGGACGAATTGCCGATTCCGGAGAAGGTAAAATTCGATGTCGAATATCTCGAACGCCGCTCGTTCGGCTTCGACATAAGCATCCTGTTTATGACGGCCGAGAAGGTCATTCGCCGTAAGGGAATAAGGCATTAAGCTACCTACTTCTGATAGATAAGCGGTGCGGGAGACCTTACTTTCCGATTATTTCAGTTGCGCTCGTTGCAGAAAATGACAAGAAGGTGGTTGTCTGATTGATCCGCGAGACGCTGGTAAGCAATGCCCGAAAATACCCCCACTGAGACGCCGCGCTCAGGATGGTTCTTAATGCCGATGCAAGCGCTCGTCGCCCCTCTGCTGGCGATGCCGCGGGTTGCCAAACGCGCTCTGGCCTTGCTGCTGGATTCCAGCTTTTGTGTTCTGACGATCTGGCTGGCCTATTGTTTCCGCCTGAACGAATGGACGGTGCTGACAGGTGTGCAGTGGCTGCCGGTCTTCGTTTCACTGTGCATGGCCCTTCCCATCTTCATCGTCATGGGCATGTATCGGGCGATCTTCCGTTATGCCAACATGGCTGCTTTCATTACTGTTCTGAAGGCGATTGCGATCTACGGCGTCGCCTTCATGACGATATTTACAGCACTCAGCGTCCCCGGTGTTCCGAGAACCGTCGGCATCCTCCAGCCCTTCCTTCTGTTGATTGCGATCGGGCTGTCGAGGTTGAGTATCCGCTACTGGCTCGGGGATGCCTACCAGCGCATCCTTCACAAGAATATGCTCGCCAAGGTGCTGATCTATGGGGCAGGGACGGCCGGGCGGCAACTGGCCGGTGCCTTGATCAACAGTGCCGAACTCAATGTCGTCGGCTATCTGGATGATGATCCGCGTCTCAAGGGCGGCGTCATGGGTGGTTTGCCGATCTACGACCCCTCGGATCTTCCAGTGCTTGCCGAATCTCTCGGCGTGCACAACGTGCTTCTTGCTCTTCCCTCCGCATCGCGGCAGCGTCGCAACGAAATCCTGGAGCACATCCGTAAAGCCAGGGTCAATGTTCGCACCTTGCCGGATCTCACTGCCCTGGCTCAGGGACGCATCGCCGTCTCCGACATCCGAGAGCTGGAAATCGAAGATCTGCTGGGAAGAGAAGCGGTCGCGCCGCGCCAGGAGCTACTCGACAAGTCGATGCGCAACAAGGTGGTGATGGTCACCGGCGCTGGCGGCTCGATCGGCGGCGAGTTATGCCGTCAGATATTGCGCACCGGGCCTTCCAGCCTGATCCTCATCGATCAGAATGAGTTTGCGCTTTATAATATCCATGCCGAATTGCAGAAGCTCGCCGAACTGTACAAGCATGAAAATATGCAGATCGTTCCGATTCTGTGTTCCGTCCGCGATCAGGATCGCATGGAACATGTCATGCAGAGCTGGCGACCTCAGACGCTCTATCATGCAGCCGCTTACAAGCATGTTCCCCTTGTCGAACACAATGCCGTGGAAGGCATCAAGAACAATGTGATGGGTACGCTGGTCGCGGCACGCGCGGCGAATAAATGCGGCGTCTCGAATTTCGTGCTGATCAGCACAGACAAAGCCGTACGTCCGACAAATGTAATGGGCGCCAGCAAGAGGCTGGCGGAAATGGTTCTGCAGGCGCTTGCGGCGGAATCGGCTATCGACAAAATGCGAACGAATTTCTCCATGGTCCGTTTCGGAAACGTCCTCGGCTCCTCCGGATCCGTCGTGCCGCTTTTCCGGCAGCAGATCAAGGAGGGCGGCCCGGTGACACTGACACATCCTGATATAACCCGCTATTTCATGACCATTTCGGAGGCTTCTCAACTCGTCATACAGGCCGGCGCGATGGCCGAGGGCGGAGATGTCTTCCTGCTCGACATGGGAGAGCCGGTTCGCATCGCAGATCTCGCCCGCAAGATGGTGGAGCTTTCCGGGCTGGCCGTCCGCGACGAAGACAATCCCGAAGGCGATATCGAGCTGTCCGTTACCGGTCTTCGGCCCGGCGAGAAGCTCTTTGAAGAACTGTTGATCGGGGACAACCCTGAAACAACCGAACATCCTCGGATTATGAAGGCGCGTGAGGATTTCCTGTCCTGGCCGGAGCTGTCGCGAAGGCTCAACACGCTCAACGCGGCATTGGACCGGAACGATATGATCGCTGCACGTGCGACATTGGCGGAGCTTGTTTCCGGCTATTCCTCAACAGGTGAGGTCTCGGATCTGGCTTTCACCGGCGCCGAGCCAATACGGCTGCCTCAGACAATTCAAAGCACGCTGTAAGGTCTGCAGGCTCAAGGCGTGCCCGACGTCAGTTCCGAACGACGGGCGCAAAACACGTGCTGCCCCGATCCGCACAAATAAGGGCGACCATGTAGGCGAAGATCGGATCCAAAGCTTTCTGATTGAACATGATGCCAAAGCTGCCTGTTATGACGTAGCTGCTAACGAGCAGAAGAGCGAGCGCAATCGCTAAATCCCGGCCCGGTCCTGGTTCTTTTCTCCACGCGCCGATCACGGGCGTCAGCAGCATCAGCGAAAGCGCTGCAATGCCGAAAACGCCGGCGTCGATTCCCGCGGTCAGAAAGCCGTTATGGACATGCGAGTAAGGCAACTGCGGCCTTATATTATCGGGAAGCTCTGCCAAAACCGAACTCATTCGGTTCTGCGGGCCATAACCTGTCAACGGGTCCTTACTGATTGCTGATAGTGCGCCTTTGTACAAGGCGAACCGGGCACTCAGCGACGTGATCTCGCCGTCGGTGCGTTCGAGCGACGTCAGATTTTCCTGAAGCGCCTGGATGCGATGGAGGATCTGGCCGCTGCCCAGGGTGAGAAGTCCCACCAACAGCAGAGAGCTGGTAATAGCCAGGCTGCGCAAACTCAGATGGAAGCTGTGTTTGCGAAAATACCAGAGAAAGATGACGATATGGATGGGAATGACCAGCCAGGCCGAGCGCGTTCCGGAAAGCAGAACGCAGCCTAGACCCGCGGCATATCCCAATATCGCAATTCTTTGCTCCACGCTTCTGGGAGATTGAATGTTGAGAAGCGCAATGCCGCCGAACAGAATACCTATCACGCCGAGGAGTGCAGCGTTGGACGTTCCAGCCTCTGCTCTCTCCATCAGAAACATGATCTGCAGGAGACTGAAAAGAAAGGTGACAATCATGCCGATGCCTGCGCCGAGGATAAAGAGCGGCACGAGACGGCCATCGGGAGATTGGCGCATTCGCGGCAATATCAGCCAGATGGAAAAGAAAGGCAGGAGCCGGAATATCCAGTCCGGTACTTCGGAGTAAGGCGGATTGATGAAGATGCTGGCAATCATCACCAGCGGATAGATCGACATGAAAATGGCAACGAGCCGGTCGGATTTCGACAGGTTCAAGGCGAGGCTGCCCGTCGCCAGACAGTAGACGCCCCACACCATCGACGCGAGGAGGATGAAGGAGTTAAAGTTCGGCGAAAGCCCTGGAAGGATTGCAAAGAGAAAGACGGCAATGCGGTTGTTTCGGTCGAGTGCGCTTCCGGCCTCGTCCCCCGGATAAAGCACTGCCATCTTGAGTTGTCTAAAATAATTCACTTTGCCGGTCCTGACCGTGTCGATGCTGCCTCGCTAAGGATCGTCATCACAGCTGTCAAGCTGTGATAACGGTGCAATCTATGGCTTTATTCGACGTGGTATTCCGGCAACAGGCATCCGGACAGACGTAGTTCTTTTCGATGATGGGTGGCAAGTGCGTGCGACGGTAAGGCCAGCTTGAACAGAAAACACGTCTGAGGTGCGAGCTTGATGTGACGGTGTAGCAAGCAGCCCGACGGGGCGCTCCGAGAAAAGAGAAGGCGGCGCCATCGGGATCGGCATGGCTAGTCGAAGAACCGATGCATGCGCCTCGTTGAAGTGACGCGGCTGCCGCTATCGCCAATATGGGCGTGTCGAACCTTCCGCCGACGATCGACCAAGGAGATAGCCAAGCCCGAATGCGACAATGCCGGTGGTGAGCAGCAATGCGCTTGCGGTATGCGGGTGCTCTCTGGCACCCAAGGCGACGGCATAAGCCTCACGTTTCATCTCTTTGGCTGCCGACTTCGCGACCTTGGTCAATCCCTCCGGCTGCTCAGCGGGCGTTCCGGTGAATCCGGCGTTCAAGTTCTGTTTGTCGGTCATGTCGGGCACCTTTCTGAATGGCAAGAGGTCTGAGATTGGCGCGAGGCGGAAGTTCAATCCTGCTCGCGTGTGCCGGGGGAGGCTTCGCGTTGATCGGCGTCCTCGAGATCGGTCTTGACGAGGAAGGCATCCGTATGTTCGCGCGAGGCCTCTCGCAATGCTGCGAGGTTTGGAGGATTGTCGGCTTCGCCCTGCTGCGCATCGAGTTCATGCTCGGCCAGGGTCCAGTGATGCCCGTGCTTGCCTTCCGGCCTGCCTTCTTTCTCCCACAGGGAATATGCCCTTCCTCGGATCTCCTCCTCGCGGCTGGCTGCCGGCGACCCGCCGCTCGGCCTGTCGATTTGGTTTGCGGCTCGCCGAACCATCTTCCGTCCGCCAGCGTCCGCGGCGGGTGGAGTTTTCGGCCGGCCGCCGTCAGTCGTATTTTCGTTTGTCTTGCGTGGTGCTGGCTTTTTCATGAGGGCCTCCTTGCGGATCTCAACCAACTTGGCCGATCTAAGTTCCAAACAAAGAGTGCCTCGGCGTAGAGATCAGCTTTTCATTTCCGCGAGGTCTATGCCGTTCACCAGCGCTTGCGCACTGTAATTGCCGTTCCATGTTTTTGCCTCCGCCCGGGGGTCGACTTGCTCAATTCGCGAAGCGTCGAACCTCGAGCAGTATGTCTTGGCACGGCGATAAAACTGATATACTAGTATGCCACGAGGTTTCAGCGTCCCGGTATACCCCATGCAGCAAGCATCAGAAACCGAAGTTTTGGTCGTCCCGACGTCGCGGGAGGCCGGGGGCAGGCTACGCCGTATCACCACGGCCGGCGCCATCTACGATCGCCTCTATGCCGACATCGTGTCGCTGCGGATGCCGCCCGGCATGCTGCTGCAGGAAAAGCGGATCGCCGATGATTTCGGCGTCAGCCGCACGCCGGTACGCGAGGCGCTGCTCCGGCTTTCCGAAGGCGGACTGGTCGATATCTACCCGCAGTCGGGCACCCTCGTGTCGCGGGTGGCGGTCTCGGCGATCCCTGAGGCGGTCGTCGTGCGCAAGGCGCTCGAAGGCGCGACCGTCGAGGCTGCGGCTCTGACCGCGACGGCCACCGATATCGCCCGTCTCGACGCCATCATAGCCCGCCAGCAGGCCCATGCCGCGACCGGCAATGCTTCGAGCTTCCATGAGGAGGACGAGGCCTTTCATGAGGCGATCACGCAGATATCGGGTTATCCCGGCATCTGGGCAATCCTGAAAACGGTCAAGGTGCAGATCGACCGGGCACGGCGCCTGACGTTGCCGGTCCTTGGGCGCATGGATAATGTGGTGCAGGAACACATGATCATCCGCGATGCACTGGCCGCCCATGATGCGGCGGTTGCACGAAGCGCGATGACCCATCACTTAAGCGCCGTCATTCCCGATGTCGACGAGTTGCGCGCGCGTTACCCCGATTATTTCTGCTGACAGCAGGCCAGAACACGAAACGAAAAGCGAGAGGGAAGGAAGAAGGATGCGACAGGGTTGGAGATGGTTCGGGCCGGAAGCGCCGGTGACGCTGGATGATGTCCGCCAGACGGGCGCGACGAATATCGTCTCTTCGCTGCATCAGGTGCCGATCGGCAGGGCCTGGACGGAGAAGGAAGTGCGCGAACGGCAAGCTCTGATCGAGACGACGCCCGGCGACCGTTCCCCGCTCGTCTGGTCGGTGGTCGAGAGCATCCCGATCCCCGACGCCGTCAAGCGCAAGGGCGGGGAGGCGAAGGCCGAAATCGAGGCGTGGATCGCCAGCCTAGAAGCGGTCGCCGCCTGCGGTATTCCGATCGTCTGCTATAATTTTATGCCGGTGGTGGACTGGACTCGCACCGAACTCGATTTCGTGACGCCGACCGGCGCCACCGCCATGCGCTTCGACCATGAACGCTTCGCAGCCTTCGATCTCTTCATTCTGGAGCGGCCGGATGCGGCGCAGCACTATTCCAGCGAAGACCGCGAACGGGCGCGTATCGTCTTCGAGGCGATGACGGACGACGAGATCGCCGACATCACCCGCATCATCACTTCGGCTCTGCCGGGTTCGACCACCGAACCTCTGACCATTCCGGCCTTCCGGGAAAAGCTCGTCGCCTATAGTGGCATCGATGCCGCGAGGCTGCGCCGGCACCTGGTCGAATTCCTGGAGGCGGTGACGCCGGCTGCCGAAGCGCGCGGCGTCAAGCTGACGCTGCATCCAGACGATCCGCCGCGTTCGCTGTTCGGCCTGCCGCGCATCGCCTCGACGGCGGACGACTATGCCGCTCTCTTCGATGCGGTGCCGTCGGCGGCGAACGGCATGTGTTACTGCACCGGCAGCCTCGGTGTGCGCGCCGAAAACGACCTGCCGGCGATCGCCCGACGCTTCGCCTCGCGCATCCACTTCGCCCATCTGCGCGCCACGACGCGCGAGGGTGACGGCCGGACATTCCATGAAAGCGCGCATCTGGAAGGCGACGTCGATATGGTCGCCGTTCTCAGCGAACTGGTCGCGGAAGACCGCCGCCGCAGTCCCGAAGACACCATCGTGTTCCGATCGGACCATGGCCATCGCATGCTCGACGACCTCGACAAGGTCGTCACACCAGGCTACCCGGCCATCGGCCGCATGCGCGGCCTCGCCGAACTGCGCGGCATCCTGCATGCGCTGGGCGCTCCGCCAAACTGACGGTATCGTCGAAGGGTATCGGGTAAGGAGAGATGGCAAGACGCTGCCACACACCTCTTCTCCCCAGCAGGGAGAAGGTGCCGGCAGGCGGTTGAGGGGGCCGCGCGGCACGTCGCTCAATATTGCCCTTCGCTTGCGCTCTGTGCATTCGCTCCCAGTGTCGCTCACCCGGCCGCGATGAAGTCCGCACCCGTCTCGACCAATTGACAGCCTACTTCGTCCAGCATGGGTCTCCGACCATGCCGTCGCAGCCCAGAAGGCCGTCGTGGCGCTTGGCCAGATCGTCAAACGCCAGGCTCTGATCCTCGGTTTGCCGATACATTCGCCGACATCGGCGTGGTTCTCGCCATTGGAGCCGTCGCCCTGCTGCTCACCCTAAAACCGCAGGCCGGTGGTGGCGCCGGCGCTCATTGAAACAGCGGCACTCGCCCGGCTTCCCGGCGAGCGCTTTCTGCCTGTCCCTATTCCGGAATTTTGACCGTGAAGGCGAAGCTCGCCACCGCACCCGGCGCTAGGATCGTGGTCGACGGCCTCTCCGACAGCTCGCTCGACCCTCCAGCTTCCGCAGCCGTCCCATGCCAGGGCTCGATGCAGAGGAAGGGCGCACTCGGCTTGGTCCACAGCGCAAGGTTGGGCAGGTTTTCGAAATGGAACTGCATGACCGGCCCGCCTTCGGCGCCGTAACTCAAGCTTTCGCCCGCACCATCAGGGAAAATCATCGCATCCTGCTCGAACATGGCGTGATCGAGCACCAGCCGGCCGGCATCGAACGGCGAGGGCAGGGGCGCGGGGTTGATGAGACCGCCTTCCAGCCGCACAAGACCCGGCTCGCCTTTATTGTCGAGCGTCACGACATGGTCGCGCCCGGAAGCATCTGGCAATGGCCAGGCGAAGGCCGAATGGAATCCGAGGCCGAAGGGCATCGCCTTCCGGCCGCGATTGGTGACCTCCGCCGTGACAGTCAGCACACGGCCCTCGACCGCATGCACCACGGCCAGCTGAAAATCGAAAGGATACACCGACCGCGTCGCATCCGAGGCGACCAGTTCGAACCGGCACATCGTCTCAGTGGAGGCCGCAAGCACGAATTCGCTGCGGCGGGCAAACCCATGCTGGGCCATCGGATAGACCGTGCCGCCGATCGCTACCTTGTCATCAGGCGCCTTGCCGACGATCGGAAACAGGATCGGCGACCGCCCGGTCCAGAAGGCTGCGTCGCCGGTCCATAACCACGAGCGTCCGTCGCTTGAGCTCAGCGCCTGCATCTCGGCGCCGAGAGAGGAGACATCGACGGTGAGATCCTCATTCCCGATCCGGATGGAGATTGGCATCGCGTTTCCTTTCGCATTGGTTCGGCACCAAGCCATACCGTTCCGCACGGGGGATTTCCACCCAATAGAGGGCGGGACGGCAGCCACACCATCCGCCGCCCTCGTTATTTCCTGATCGCGCCCAATCTCGCGATCACTTCGTTCGGGATGCCGTAGCGCTGGATGGCGTCGCGGTTGTTCCGCAAGCCGCAAATCTCACGCTGGATGAAGAACGCCCAGACGGCGTCGGAGGCTTCGTTGAGAAGCCTCTCGTGGTCTTCGCCGCTCTGGTGGTCGGCAGTCCAGGTCCTCAGGGCGGCAAGGGCTGCCTCCACCTTTAGCCCGTGACGTCCGAGCGGTTCCGCGCGTTCCGACATCAACTCGTATTCGAGGACGTTGAAGCCGTTTCTATCCTGCTCGGATTGTCTGAAGGATTGCGGCGGACGAACGCTCATTGGCACAGGTCTCCGTTGGCGTGAGCCGCGATATTATCCAATCCTGTTGCAAATTAAAGAAGGTGAGCATGATGTGGTTCGAAAACCACTCAGGCTTTTCGGCATCATATTCTTGATCGACGGGGTGGGAAACGGGGCTATCCTGCGGTTTCTCCGCATGGCATAAGCGCGCCAAAATCTCTTTTTCCAGGCGCCGCGTAAATCATGATCCGTATCGAAAATATCAGCAAGCAGCTCAGCCACCGCATCCTCTTCATCGAGGCTTCCGCAGCGCTCAACAGAGGCGAGAAGATCGGTCTCGTCGGCCCGAACGGCGCCGGCAAGACGACCGTTTTCCGGATGATCAACGGCGAGGAGCAGCCCGACGAGGGGCAGGTCTCCTGCGAGAAGGGCGTCACCATCGGCTATTTCAACCAGGACGTCGGCGAGATGGCCGGCCACAGCGCCGTCGCCGAGGTGATGAACGGCGCTGGGCCGGTCAGCATCGTTGCTGCGGAGTTGCGCGAGCTCGAAGCCGCCATGGCCGATCCCGAGCAGGCCGACGACATGGACAAGATCATAGAGCGCTATGGCGAGGTGCAGGCGCGCTACGAGGAGCTGGACGGTTACGCGCTCGAGGGACGCGCCCGCGAAGTGCTCGCGGGCCTGAGCTTCAGCCAGGAGATGATGGACGGCGATGTCGGCGCGCTGTCGGGCGGCTGGAAGATGCGCGTAGCGCTTGCCCGCATCCTGCTCATGCGCCCGGATGTCATGCTGCTCGACGAGCCAAGCAACCACCTGGATCTGGAAAGCCTGATCTGGCTGGAAGAGTTCCTGAAGGGGTATGAGGGCGCGCTGCTGATGACTTCGCACGATCGCGAGTTCATGAACCGCATCGTCACCAAGATCATCGAGATCGACGGCGGCACGCTGACGGCCTATTCCGGCGACTATGAATTCTACGAGCAGCAGCGGGCGCAGAACGAGAAACAGCAGCAGGCCCAGTTCGAACGCCAGCAGGCGATGCTCGCCAAGGAAATCAAGTTCATCGAACGGTTCAAGGCGCGTGCCTCGCATGCCTCGCAGGTGCAGAGCCGCGTCAAGAAGCTGGAGAAGATCGACCGGGTGGAGCCGCCCAAGCGCCGTCAGGCGGTCTCCTTCGACTTCCAGCCGGCGCCGCGTTCCGGCGAGGACGTAGTCAGCCTGAAGAACGTTCACAAGAAATACGGCAGTCGAAGCATTTATGAAGGGCTGGATTTCATGGTGCGGCGCCGGGAACGCTGGTGCATCATGGGTATCAACGGCGCCGGGAAATCGACGCTGTTGAAATTGGTGACGGGCACGGCCGAGCCTGACGAAGGCAGCGTCGCTCTCGGCGCCAGCGTCAAGATGGGCTATTTCGCCCAGCACGCCATGGATATTCTCGACGGCGAGCACACCGTCTTCCAATCGTTGGAACACCGGTTTCCCCAGGCAGGGCAGGGGCCTTTGCGTGCGCTAGCCGGATGTTTCGGCTTCTCCGGCGACGATATCGAAAAGCGGTGTCGGGTGCTGTCAGGCGGTGAGAAGGCGCGGCTGGTCATGGCAATGATGCTGTTCGACCCGCCGAACCTGCTCGTGCTCGACGAGCCGACGAACCACCTCGACCTCGACACCAAGGAAATGCTGATCAAGGCGCTGTCGCAATATGAGGGTACGATGCTGTTCGTGTCGCACGACCGGCATTTCCTGGCTGCACTCTCCAACCGGGTGCTGGAGCTGACGCCCGACGGCATCCATCAATATGGCGGCGGCTATACCGAATATGTGGCGCGCACCGGTCAGGAGGCGCCCGGCCTGCGAAGCTGACGATTATTTTGCCCGGCATGTCGAAACCGTCAGTGTCGAAACGACCAGTGAAGAGCCGGCTAGCGACATCGATTGGCCGCTCGGGGCAACGGAGGAGAAAACGCACCGCGGCCTTTGCGGATCCATCGGCCATGTTTGGGAAGTCGCGCAGGAATTGCGCTAGACGGCTGCCGCGCGTCTGAAATCGGCTCCAAATTTTAGGGGTTGCGACACGCGGTTCGATCGGTTGCGGACGGATTCGACGGTTGTCGCCACGATGATGACCAAATTCCGTGGTGTTCGGAGGCCTCTTCATGCAATCGGGGACGGGCGCATCGGCATGGACTGGATCAATCGTTATATCGATCAGCCGCTACTGCACGGCGCGGCGGGTTTGCTGCGGAGTTGGCATCTCCGCACGCGGCAACCGCCGGAGCTGCTGGAGCCGACGTGGAATCTCGTTGTGCTCTCCTTTCTCCTGATCGCGAGCGGGCAGGTCATGGCCGGCGAGACTTTCACGCTCAGTGTTGCCGCGCTGGTCATGCTGGCGCTGCCGTCCGCGCGAAAGCTGCTTTCGGCTGTGAAGGCAGGGCAAGGCGGTTACGGCGCCCGGGAATACAAGTCGCTGAGAGCGCGCGCCATCGCCAAACGTGAGGCGGAGTGGTCGGTGCGGATCATCGTCCTCTTCGCATCGGCCTGCCTTCCGTTCATCGCCCGCATCGACGATCCGGTGGGAGCCTATTTCATGCTGGGAGCCAGCATCTGGTTCGTCCTGACCGGGCCGCTCAAGGCCTATCTCGACGCGGCCGAACCTCCCGAGCCGAATGAAGGCGATCGGATGTACAGCGGCGTCTTTCACGTCGGCTGAATGAAGCTGATGCGACGTTGCATGTCCCGGCCATCAGACGGACGGGAACCAAATGGGGCGGCCCCCGTTATCTCCGCAGCAACGTACAAGGAGATTGCGATGCTTTACTACGCTCTGGTATTTCTCGTCGTGGCCTTGATTGCCGGCGTCCTCGGATTTGGCGGCATCGCAGGGGCGTCAGCTTCCATTGCCCAGGTTCTGTTCTTCATTTTCCTGGTGCTGTTCGTCGTATCGCTCGTCATGCGACTGATGCGAAAAGTATAACGCGACCATATTAAAGTATAAAAACCCGGCGAAACATCCGCCGGGTTTTCCTTTATTACCACATTTGGTTTGACGTCTCCGTCACTGAAGGTTTCCGTCCCGGTCGTGGTCGGCTGTCGCGAAATCCGCCATCACCCGCTGCATGAATTCGCTTCGGCTAATGCGGCCGTTGTTGTTCGCGTCGGTCAAAGTGAATTGCTCGACTGTCAGGATCTGCACCGTCTCGTCGGACTGCAGGCTGCCGTCCTTGTTCTTGTCGAGACTTCCGAAAGCCGTGCCCATGAAGGTCTCGTATTCCGATCGCTCGACGGTCTTGCTGGTATTTGCGTCAAGCCGATCCATCTGGCCCTGATACATCGATCCGGGCTGTTGCTGTTGTTGAGCCGCTGCCCCAACGCATTGGCACAGTATGAATGTGGTCACCAAAACCAAGGTCTTCATCGCTTGATATCCCTCCCCAATTAGCGGCAAGCCAGACGGTTGCCGACGTAACCGCCGCCGCCGATGCCGGCACCGACAGCAAGCACCTGCCCGGTTCCGGCGCCGATCGTGCTGCCGATCAATCCGCCGACAATCGCGCCGCCGACGGTTCCGGCGATGCAGCCGAATTCGGAATTACGATCCGAGACGGCTTGCGACGTCGGGCCGGACTGGCAGGCGGAGACGGCAAGGCATCCCGCCAGTATGATGTTTGTCCTGCGTATGCGCATCTTTCCCTCCCGATAAATTGCCCGTTATCTCCAATAGAGATCGGCGGGCGTACGATTGTCCGGCCCCCGCGAAAATATCGCCTGATTATATTTCTCAAATTCAGACTTAGTTGCTGTTCGAACAGAAGCAGAATTCCGGAAAACAAGCAGAAAATCTGCGGCAATGCCAAGCAATCATGCCGTTTCCTCTCCAGTTTCAGTGCTGGATGGAGAGTATCTTCAAACAGTACAGCTATCTATACGACATGGCAACCTGCGCGATCATCCATCGACTGTCCAATAGGACGCCTGCGATGTGGCATGATACCGCTCGTCGTGAGTTGACGGCGATCAGGATCGTGCCTTTCCGGCAACCATCCCTGACAAGATCGTGAAATAAACGGATGACGCGAAAAGGTGCCTTCGAAATGTCCCAATGGGAGCTGAACCGTAAGCGTGTTTGTCGCTTGCGCCCCCAGGCGCTTTGACATGCGATGCGTAAATGATGCCGGTTCGGGATCGTTTTGCGGTTCCGTCCGTTATCTGTTGCCGAATCTGGTGGCGAGTAGCCGGGTATGCTCCCGTCACGATTTGAGAAGGAGAGACTTATGAACAAAATTCTTGCGACGGCGTTTGCCGCGGTATCGTTGACGTTTGTCGGCGCTGGGGCGGTCAATGCCGCCGATCTAGGCACCAGGACATATGAAGAGCCGGACCTGCGCAATGGCGTGAAGATCGGTTACCTCACCTGCGATATCGGCGGCGGCACGGGTTACGTGCTCGGTTCCTCCAAAGAGGCCGACTGCATCTTCCAGTCGACCGTCGGCAACGAACTTTCGGATCGTTATACCGGTGAAATGAGAAAGCTCGGCATCGACCTTGGCTTCACCACGCGCAGCCGCCTGATCTGGGCCGTGTTCGCGCCGACGGCCGGCTATCACCGCGGATCGCTCGCCGGCCTCTATGTCGGTGCCACCGCCGAAGCCACGCTCGGCGCCGGTGTCGGCGCCAATCTCCTGGTTGGTGGCACCTCCGGTTCGATCCATCTGCAGACGGTCAGCCTGACCGGTCAGCTCGGCCTCAACGTTGCGGCCGGCAGCGCCTCGATGACGCTCACACCAGCGAATTGATATGGCCTTTTGACGTCCCCTGCCGCGTCGCGGCAGGGGAGGCCATCTCGTCTGAGGCGCGATTTCGCACCCTCGCATGCCCAAGCAGGATCACGACATAATGATATTCGAACGGCAACGCCCGACGAGGGCGAGGTCCTGGTGGGGCATTGTCTGAAGATCTGGGATAGCTACGGCACGCCGCCGTAGCACTACAGAGGGCGTAGCGTTGGTTTCCCATCAAACTACGTTATTGGAGAACAAATAAAGAAAGACACTTAGGAACCGTCGTCAGATAGCCAAATTCTCAGTTTGCCGACTGACCTGAAGCCCAGCTTTGTCATCTCGTCTAGCGCTGCGCCACTGTCATACCCGACTAGCGGCACATCGGGTGAAAAGGCTATAGTGGCCAACGAAATGGCATCTCGGAAGGCCTGCGGCGTACCAGCCAAGTTAAAGATATTGGAGATTCCTACAGCCTCCGGTGATCGATTTACGATGCAGCCCGCATCAATACCGTTGCCGGCCCATCGGCCATAGATATGCATGTTGCGATCGGAAAGCAGGGCCGGTGTGAAGACGTTGGCATCGGTCTGGCTACCAGACTCTTTCCAGGAATTTTCCCAGAGATCCAGCGCCGCGGCATCGCGAATGCGTGCCCAATTTTGAGGCTCACGCGCTGAAATTCTGTGAGGTTCAGCCTAAATCCATGATGCGGAAAACAACAACTGGAACCCTTTGTTGACGAGATCGAGCCTGGAAAACCCGTCTTTGAAACCAGGTCGCCGTCCTAGCCGATCTGTCAGCCGACCGATTTCAATCAGCTGTTCCTCCGTTGCATCCGGGTCAAGTGTCGTCATGTTGGAATAGTAGGGGGTGCGATCGCATCGCTTGACCAAAATGCACTGGTTCGCTGATGAGGCAGTCCATGGGCACGGAACATCGCCTGATACAAGTCTGCATTGTTAGCGGCACAGATGCGCGCTTTTTCTGCATCGGATCGTACCGTGTGTTTCAGGATATTGCTTCGCGAAGAGCTGCGTATCATAAGAAATCCTGTTGCTCGGAGCGTCTGACACCTAGCTGGTGCATTCGCGATAAATAGTTGAGCGGCCTCGACTTTGTTGCCATCGAGTGGCTGGCGCCGCGGTTTCTTTCCTCTGGCCCGCGCAGCGGCAATGCCGTCGTTTGTCTGCTCTATGACAAACTGGCTCGATCTAGCGCTGGCCGTCCGATCCGCCTACGTTTTGGCCCGGCCTGGCGCGGTGAACGCGGCGATCGTCGTCTCGTCGTGACCGGCCTCGCGCAGGAAGCGGCTGGCGAATTCGATGGCCGGGCTTCTAAGGGCCTCGTCCGGTCTAATTAGGTGAAAGGCCACATGATAGTCGAGCGTCCGCTCCGACACCGCGACGACGCGCCCGGTGGCCAGCGCGGCATCCGACAGCGGCGGCCGCGCGAGCGCGATGCCGAGCCCTTGCGCACAGGCATCGATCACCAGATTGTAGTCCTCGAAGCGCCGATCATGGCCGCGCGGTATATAGTCGACGCCCTCACGAGAGAGCCAGCGCCGCCAGCCTTCAATATTCGAATCGTGAAGGATCGGCAGATCGAGCAGCGCCAAGGCATCGGAGCGCTGCCCGAGCCGCTCCGCCAGCGCCGGGGCGGCGATCGGAAACGATTTCTCCTGCCAGAGCGGCAGGGCGCGCACGCCAGCCCATGGTCCTTTGCCGCAGCGAATGGCAAGATCCGTGCCTTCGCCGAAATCCGCCAGCCGGTGTTCGAGCGTCAGCTCGACATGCAACTCGTTTCCTTCGAGCTTCGGCAGGCGTTGAAACAGCCATAGAGAGGCGACAGAGGGCGTCACCGAAAGGCGTACCACCGCCTTATTGCGGCGAGGCAGCCAGCGTTCGCCGCTATTGCCGAGCAGCGTAAGTGCTTCTTCCGCCCGCGCGAAAAACCGCATGCCTTCCGGCGTCAGACGCACGCCTCGGGCTTCGCGCGCAAACAGGCGAACGCCCATCCAGCGCTCCAGCCGCGAGACCTGGCGCGACACCGCGCCGTGCGTGATGCCGCTTTCCTCGGCCGCAGCCGAAAACGATCCCAGCCGGGCGGCGCGGGCAAAGGTCTCGAGCGTATCGAGCGGCGGAAGAATTGGCGAGCTGTGAACCATGCGCACATTTGATCATCGATTGCGATGCTTTTCAAGCACGCATCGAAGGCCTAATCACTGTCGAAGCAACACATGGAGGCGAAAATGAGCATGGCGGCAAGTGTACCGGTTTCGACGAAACAGCAAGGCGGGTTCGATCTGGTGGCCTTTGCGGCGATCATCGTCACCATCCTCTCCTGGGCTTCCTCCTTCGTGGTGATCCGCATCTGTCTCGAACCGCTGACGCCGATCGAACTGGCGACGGCGCGTTATGTGGCAGCCGGCGTCATCGCTCTCGTCTATCTCGTCATCTATCGGCCGATGCCGGAAAAACGTGATTTTTTCCGCCTCTCCGTTGCCGCCGTGCTTTTCATCGCCGCCTATGCGGTTCTGCTGAACACCGGCGAGCAGACCGTTGCGGCGGGACCGGCAAGCTTCATCATCAACACCATGCCTGTCTTCACTGCCCTCATCGCCACATTCGCGCTTGGCGAGCGCTTCGGCCGCTGGGGCTGGGTGGGCACGGCAGTTTCCTTCGGCGGCGTGGCGCTGATTGCGGTCGCTTCCGACGGCGGCTTTAAGCTCGATCCGAATGCCGTCCTCATCCTTGGCGCGGCGCTCTGCTCGGCAGTCGCCAGCGTGCTGCAGAAGCCGCTGCTCGGGCGGTTGCCGGCGCTTGCCGTCACTGCCTGGATCCTGCTCATCGGTTCCGTACCACTGTTTCCGGCCGTCCCGGCGACGATTCAGGCGCTGGCCGCCGCACCGGCGGAGGTGAACTGGGGCGTTGCCTATCTCGTTATCTTCCCGACCGCGATCGGCTATCTCACCTGGGCAATCGCCCTGAAGCGGCTGACGGCCGCCCGCGCCTCGAATTTCCTCTACGGTGTTCCCCCGGTCGCCACGCTGATCGGGTTCGTCTGGCTGGGCGAAACGCCGACAGCGCTCGGCGCGGTCGGTGGCGTCATGGCAATCCTCGGTGTGCTCGTCGTCAACGTGATGCGGAAGCGGTAGCGTCGAATTCGGGCCGTGAAGGCGGCCCGGTAACAGATAGGCATTGCGCTGCGGTTCGCTTTCTTTAAAACGAAAGCAGATCGAAAGGCGCGCGTTCATGTTCTTGACCGACCGGCAAATTGAAATCGTGGCGATTGCGAAATCGAGCGGCAGAGTGCTGGTCGAGGAGCTCGCCTCCCGCTTTTCGGTGACGCCCCAGACGATCCGCAAGGACCTGAACGATCTCTGCGATGCGCAGGTGCTGACGCGCATCCATGGCGGCGCCACATTCCCGAGTGGGACGGAGAATGTCAAATACGAAGCGCGCCGTCAGATCGCCGCTTCCGAGAAACAGGCGATCGGCATTGCCACGGTCGAGCTGATTCCGAGCGGGGCCTCGCTCTTCATCAATATCGGAACGACAACGGAGGCGGTGGGCGAGGCGCTCGCCAACCATCACGAGCTGATGGTGATCACCAATAATATCAACGTTGCCAATAGATTACGCCTTTTTCCGGCAATCGAGGTGGTCATTGCCGGCGGGGTCGTGCGCGGTTCGGACGGCGGGATCGTCGGCGAGGCGGCCGTCGATTTCATCCGCCAGTTCAAGGTCGATTACGCCGTGATCGGCGCGTCGGCGATCGATATCGATGGCGCGCTTCTTGACTATGATTTTCGCGAAGTGAAGGTCGCCCAGGCCATCATCGCCAATGCCCGGCATGTCATTCTCGTTGCCGATTCGACGAAGTTCGAACGTACCGCGCCGGTCAGGATCGGTCAGCTTTCCCAGGTTCATACCTTCATCACCGATCGCTGTCCTGTGCCGTCGATCCGCAATCTCTGCCTCGAAAACAATGTGAAACTGATCGAAACGAACGGCAGATCTCGCTAGACAACAGACCCTCACAAACATTCGTTTGACATTCGTATTCCTTTCGTTTTAACTGATGTTACTTTCGCAATTGCGCAAGTTTTGTGCGATGCGAAATCGACGGCGGGCTCGGAGGGGGAATTGGGCCGAAATATTCACGACATATTCGTCATCGGTGGCGGCATCAACGGTTGCGGCATTGCGCGCGATGCCGTCGGGCGCGGCTATACGGTGGCGCTGGCGGAGATGAACGATTTCGCCTCGGGTACCTCGTCGGGCGCCACCAAACTGATCCACGGCGGCCTGCGTTACCTCGAGCATTACGAGTTTCGTCTGGTGCGTGAATCGCTGATGGAGCGCGAGATCCTCTGGGCGATGGCGCCGCACATCATCTGGCCGCTGCGTTTCGTGCTGCCCTACCACAAGGGCGGTATTCGCCCGGCCTGGCTGATCCGGCTCGGCCTCTTCCTCTACGACCATCTTGGCGGCCGCAAGCTGTTGCCGCCGACATCGGTGCTCGACATGCGCAGCGATCCGGCCGGCAAGCCGCTGAAGGCGCTGTTTTCCAAGGCCTTCGAATATTCCGACGGCTGGGTCGACGATGCCCGCATGGTGGTGTTGAACGCCCGCGATGCCGCCGACAAGGGTGCGCTGATCATGCCGCGCACCAAGGTGGTGTCGGCAAGGCGCGAGAATGGCCTGTGGAAGATCGAGACCATCGATACAGTCACCGGTCGCAATGACAGCCATCAGGCCCGCATGCTGGTCAATGCTGCCGGTCCCTGGGTCGACCATGTCATTCGTTCCGCCTTCGGCCAGAACGAAGCCCACCATGTCCGCCTCGTCCAGGGCAGCCATATCGTCGTGAAGAAGAAATTCGACGATGTGAGAGCCTATTTCTTCCAGAATCCCGACAACCGCATCATCTTCGCCATCCCCTACGAGGGCGACTTCACCCTGATCGGCACCACGGATCGCGACTACACCGCCGATCCCCGGGATGTCCGAATCTCCGAGGAAGAGACCGTCTATCTTTGCAATGCGGCGTCGGAATATTTCAAGGAGCCGGTCAGGCCGGAGGATATCGTCTGGACCTATTCTGCGGTCAGGCCGCTTTATGATGATGGCGCCTCGAAGGCGCAGGAGGCGACGCGCGACTATGTGCTGAAGCTGGAAGGCGAAGGTGCCGCGCCGCTGCTCAACGTCTTCGGCGGAAAGCTCACCACCTATCGCCGGCTTTCCGAACATGCGCTGGAGAAGATCGGTGCTGCGATCGGCGCCAAAGGCGCTCCGTGGACGGCCAAAAGCCATCTGCCGGGCGGCGACTTCGCGGTCAAGGGTTACGAGGCGGAGGTCGCCAAGCTGAAGCGGCGTTATTCGTTCCTCGCCGATCGGCATGCCCGCCGCCTGGTGCGCCGCTATGGCACCAAGGCCGAGGCGCTGCTTGGCGATGCCCGCGGCATCGACGATCTCGGTCGGCTGTTCGGTGGCGATCTCTACGAAGCTGAGGTCACCTATCTCGTCGAACAGGAATGGGCCCGGCACGCCGAAGACGTGCTGTGGAGGAGAACAAAGGATGGTCTGCGCCTTTCGAAGGAGCAGGCCCAGTCACTGGAGGAGTACATGGCTGCCATGCCGGCGATGGCCGGGTAGGAGCCATGTGGTCCCCGATGCGTGGAGGCACGGGAATCGGAATGCTGGAACTGCGAAACGCCGCCAAGATGGTGGGCGCGGACTATCATATCTATCCGACCGATCTGGTTCTCGAGCGGGGCACGCTGAACGTCCTGCTCGGGCCGACGCTCGCGGGTAAGACCTCTCTGATGCGGCTGATGGCGGGGCTTGACCGGCCGACCGGCGGCTCCATCCATTTCGACGGCACTGACGTCACCGGCATGCCGGTGCAGAAGCGCAACGTTGCCATGGTCTACCAGCAGTTCATCAACTATCCGGCGCTGACCGTTTACGACAACATCGCCTCGCCGATGCGCATATCGGGCAAGGATGCCGCCACGATCGACAGTGAGGTGCGCAAGGCGGCCGAGCTGCTGAAGCTCACGCCCTATCTCGATCGCACCCCGCTCAATCTGTCCGGCGGCCAGCAACAGCGCACGGCGCTTGCGCGCGCGCTCGTCAAGAATGCCAGCCTCGTGCTGATGGACGAGCCACTCGCCAATCTCGATTACAAGCTGCGCGAGGAACTGCGCGAGGAACTGCCGAAGATCTTTGCCCAATCCGGGGCGATCTTCGTCTATGCGACGACCGAGCCTTCCGAGGCGCTGCTGCTTGGCGGCAATACGGCAACGCTGAACCAGGGCCGGGTGACCCAGTTCGGGCCGACGATCGAGGTCTATCGCCGACCCGTCGATCTCGCCACCGCCGGCATTTTCGCCGATCCACCGCTGAACGCCCTCGACGTCACGAAATCCGGCAATGTCTTCACGCGCCCGAGCGGGGTGACGATCTCAGTTCCCTCGCATCTGGCCATCGTGCCGGATGGTCCCGTCACCATCGCCTTTCACCCGCATCATCTCGGCCTTGCGCCGCAGACCGGCGACGCGGCCCGCCTGCAGGCGCGCACGCTGGTTTCCGAAATCACCGGCTCGGAGAGCTTCGTTCACCTGGAATATGACGGTGTGCGCTGGGTGATGCTGGCGCATGGCATTCACGACATTGATCCCGACATGGAGGTTGAGGCCTTTCTTGACACCCGCCACCTGATGGCCTTCGGCAGCGACGGCCGCGCCATCGCCGCGGCCGGAAAGGTATAGGAGAGCACAATGGCACGCATCACGCTCGACCATATCCGCCACGCCTACGGCGCCAATCCGAAGTCCGACAAGGATTATTCGCTGAAGGAAGTCGACCACGAATGGAACGATGGCGGCGCCTATGCGCTGCTCGGCCCTTCCGGCTGTGGAAAGACCACGCTGCTCAACATCATCTCCGGCCTGCTGCAGCCCTCGCACGGCCGCATCCTGTTCGACGGCAACGATGTCACGAACCTTTCGACGCAGAGCCGCAACATCGCCCAGGTCTTCCAGTTTCCCGTCATCTACGACACGATGACCGTTTACGACAATCTCGCCTTTCCCCTGCGCAACCGCGGTGTGGCCGAGGCGGATGTCGACCGGCGTGTCCGCGATATCCTCGAAATGATCGATCTTGCCGGTTGGGCCAGGCGCAAGGCGCAGGGCCTGACCGCCGATCAGAAGCAGAAGATCTCGCTCGGCCGCGGACTGGTGCGCAACGACGTCAACGCCATTCTGTTCGACGAGCCGCTGACCGTCATCGATCCGCATATGAAATGGGTGCTGCGTTCGCAGCTGAAGCGGCTGCACAAGCAGTTCGGCTTCACCATGGTCTATGTCACCCACGACCAGACCGAGGCGCTGACCTTCGCCGAAAAGGTCGTCGTCATGTATGACGGCCAGATCGTCCAGATCGGCACGCCGGCCGAGCTTTTCGAGCGGCCGAGCCACACCTTCGTCGGTTATTTCATCGGTTCGCCGGGCATGAATTTCATGCCGGCCAGGATCGAGGGCCGCGCGGTCAAGGTCGGAGACGAGACCCTGACGCTCGATTACGCACCGAAGACGTCAGGCACGGCCAAAACCGAACTCGGAATCCGTCCCGAATTCATTCGTCTCGGACGGGAGGGCATGCAGGTCACGATCAGCAAGGTCGAGGATATCGGCCGGCAGAAGATTGTGCGCGCCCGCTTTGCCGGCCAGCCGATCGCCATCGTCGTGGCTGAAGACGCCGACATTCCCGCGGACGCCCGCGTCACCTTCGATCCGTCCGCCATCAGCATCTACGCCGACAGTTGGCGTGTCGGCAGGGAGGCCTGAGCCATGCAGAAGACGTGGAATAACAAAGCCTGGTTTCTGGTCCTGCCGGTGCTGCTGCTCGTGGCGTTTTCGGCCGTCATCCCGCTGATGACCGTCGTCAATTATTCAGTGCAGGATACGTTCGGCAATAACGAGTTCTTCTGGGCCGGTACCGACTGGTTCGTCCAGACCCTGCATTCCGACCGCTTCTGGGAATCGCTACAGCGAAATCTGCTTTTCTCCTTCATCATCCTGGCGCTGGAGATTCCGCTTGGCATCTTCATCGCGCTCAATATGCCGAAATCAGGACCGGGCGTTCCCGTCTGCCTGGTGCTGATGGCGCTGCCGCTGCTCATTCCGTGGAACGTCGTCGGCACCATCTGGCAGGTCTTCGGGCGCGTCGATATCGGCTTGCTCGGCCACACGCTCGAAGCCATCGGCCTCGACTATAATTATGTCCGCGATCCCATCGATGCCTGGGTGACGGTTATCGTCATGGATGTCTGGCACTGGACAAGCCTCGTCGTGCTGCTTTGCTATGCGGGCCTGGTGTCGATCCCGGACGCCTATTACCAGGCCGCCAAGATCGACGGCGCCTCGCGCTGGTCCGTATTCCGCTACATCCAGCTGCCGAAGATGAAGCGGGTACTGCTGATTGCCGTGCTCCTGCGCTTCATGGACAGTTTCATGATCTATACCGAGCCTTTCGTGGTCACCGGCGGCGGGCCTGGCAACTCGACGACCTTCCTGTCCATCGACCTCGTGAAGACGGCCGTCGGCCAATTCGATCTTGGTCCGGCGGCGGCAATGTCGATCATCTACTTCCTCATCATCCTGCTGCTCTCATGGGTGTTCTACACCGTGATGACCAGCAGCGACGCGAGCTAAGGGAGGGCGAGATATGAGCAACAAATACAAACCTGCAGGCAGCCTCTCCTGGCTCGTTCCGACGATCTATATCATCTTCCTGATCCTGCCGATCTACTGGCTCGTCAATATGAGCTTCAAGGAGAATTCCGAAATCACCGGCGCCTTCTCGCTCTGGCCGACGAACCCGACGCTGCGTAACTACACAGTCATCTTTACCGACCCGTCCTGGTATAACGGCTATATCAACTCGATCATCTATGTGGTGATGAACACGGTGATCTCGGTCGCGGCGGCGCTGCCGGCAGCCTATGCCTTCTCGCGCTACCGCTTCCTCGGCGACAAACACCTGTTCTTCTGGCTGCTGACCAACCGCATGGCGCCGCCGGCGGTCTTCGCGCTGCCGTTCTTCCAGCTCTATTCGGCCTTCGGCCTGATCGACACCCACATTGCCGTGGCGCTCGCCCATTGCCTGTTCAACGTGCCGCTCGCCGTCTGGATCCTCGAAGGTTTCATGTCCGGTGTGCCGAAGGAGATCGACGAGACCGCCTATATCGACGGTTATTCCTTCCCGCGTTTCTTCATCAAGATCTTCATTCCGCTGATCGCCAGTGGCGTCGGTGTCGCGGGCTTCTTCTGCTTCATGTTTTCGTGGGTCGAGCTGCTGCTTGCCCGCACGCTGACGACGACGGCGGCAAAGCCGATCTCGGCGATCATGACGCGAACGGTCTCCGCGTCGGGCATGGACTGGGGCGTGCTGGCGGCTGCCGGCGTGCTCACCATCATTCCGGGCGCCCTCGTCATCTATTTCGTCCGCAACTACATCGCCAAGGGCTTCGCGCTCGGGCGCGTTTGAGGAGGAGACGGTCATGAATTTTTCCTGGATGGCCTGGACGCTGCCGACAACGCTGTTCTTCCTGACGATCCTGGCGCTTCTGATCGCCATGAGTGTCTGGGAATATTTTTCGCCGGGCGGCTCGCCGCGCACGGGCGTGCTGCGTTTCGAGACGACGCGCGGCGACCGGCTCTTCATTTCGCTGCTGGGCAGCGCTTTCATTCATCTTGCATGGCTTGGGCTCGGTGGGCCCAACCTGTGGTGGGCTCTTGCCATCTCCGTGGTCTACGCCATCGGCGTCTTCCGCTACGTGTGACGGCAAGGAGAAGACAGATGGCCGGGGGTACTGGCCGCCTGAGACGTGACTGCAATCGCAAACCCTGGGAGGATATTATGCGAAGGCACTTATTGACGACGACAGCAGGCTTGCTGCTGGCAATGACAGCATCGGCTTATGCCGGCATGGACGAGGCCAAGACGTTCCTCGACAAGGAAGTCGGCGATCTCTCGGCGCTTCCGCGCGCCGACCAGGAAAAGGAAATGCAGTGGTTCGTTGATGCTGCAAAGCCTTTCGCCGGCATGGACATCAAGGTCGTGTCCGAAACGATCACGACACATGAATACGAATCGAAGGTGCTGGCGCCCGCCTTCACGGCGATCACCGGCATCAAAATCACGCACGACCTCATCGGCGAAGGCGACGTGGTCGAGAAGCTGCAGACGCAGATGCAGTCGGGCGAAAACATCTATGACGCCTATATCAACGATAGCGACCTGATCGGCACCCATTGGCGCTATCAGCAGGCCCGCTCGCTGACCGATTGGATGGCCAACGAAGGCAAGGATGTCACCAATCCCGGCCTCGACATCGACGATTTCATCGGCAAGTCCTTCACCACGGCGCCTGACGGCAAGCTCTACCAGCTGCCTGACCAGCAGTTCGCGAACCTCTACTGGTTCCGTTACGACTGGTTCAACGACGAGAAGAACAAGGCGGACTTCAAGGCGAAGTACGGCTACGATCTCGGCGTGCCGGTCAACTGGTCAGCCTATGAAGATATTGCCGAGTTCTTCACCGGCCGCGAGATCGATGGCAAGAAGGTCTTCGGTCATATGGACTACGGCAAGAAGGACCCATCGCTCGGATGGCGCTTCACCGATGCTTGGCTGTCCATGGCCGGCAACGGCGACAAGGGCATCCCGAACGGCAAGCCCGTCGATGAATGGGGCATCAAGGTCGACGAGAACTCCCGTCCGGTCGGCTCCTGCGTCGCGCGCGGCGGCGATACCAACGGCCCAGCTGCGGTCTATTCCATCCAGAAATATCTGGACTGGATGAAGGCCTATGCACCGGCTGCCGCCCAGGGCATGACCTTCTCCGAATCCGGCCCCGTCCCGTCGCAGGGCGAAGTCGCCCAGCAGATGTTCACCTACACGGCCTTCACCGCCGACTTCGTCAAGGAAGGCCTGCCGGTCGTCAATGCGGACGGCACGCCGAAATGGCGTTTCGCACCGAGCCCGCATGGCGTCTACTGGAAGGACGGCATGAAGCTCGGCTATCAGGACGCCGGTTCGTGGACACTGATGAAGTCCACGCCTGACGACCGCGCCAAGGCGGCCTGGCTCTATGCCCAGTTCGTCACCTCGAAGACTGTCGACGTGAAGAAGAGCCACATGGGCCTGACCTTCATTCGCCAGTCGACGCTTGATCACAAGTCCTTCACCGATCGTGCGCCGAAACTCGGTGGTCTGATCGAATTCTATCGTTCGCCCGCCCGCCTGCAGTGGTCGCCGACCGGTACGAACGTTCCTGACTATCCGAAGCTCGCTCAGCTTTGGTGGCAGGCGATTGGTGATGCCTCTTCCGGCGCCAAGACGGCACAGGAAGCGATGGACTCGCTTTGCTCCGAGCAGGAAAAGGTGTTGCAGCGCCTGGAACGCGCCAAGGTCCAGGGCGACATCGGCCCGAAACTCGCCGAGGAGCATGATCTCGCCTATTGGAACGCGGATGCGGTGAAGAACGGCAACCTTGCCCCGCAGCTGAAGATCGAGAACGAGAAGGACAAGCCGGTCACGGTCAACTACGACGAACTCGTCAAGAGCTGGCAGAAGTAGTAAGGCGGACCAGGCCGGAGGCGACGAGGCTTCCGGCCATCACTTCCTGCCACCGGCAGCAAGCCGGTGGCACCCACAATCTTTCTCTCATGAAACGTCCGCGTCCTGCTGTCCTCTGCAGGCTGAGCGGTTTCGTGCGAGCCGGAGACGGATATGAGCGGCTATATTCTTTCAATCGACCAGGGCACGACGTCGTCGCGCGCCATCATCTTCGATGGCGACATGAAAATGGCCGGCTCGGCGCAGGCGGAGATCACCCAATATTATCCGCAGCCCGGATGGGTCGAGCACGACGCCGCCGAAATCTGGCGATCCGTCGTCGATACGGTGCGCAAGGCGATCGCCGATGCTGGTATTGACGCCGCCGATATCACCGCGATCGGGATCACCAACCAGCGCGAGACGGCGGTCGTCTGGGACCGCGGGTCAGGAAAGCCGCTTCACCGCGCGATCGTCTGGCAAGACAGGCGCACTGCAGAAATGTGCGAGAGCCTGAAGGCAGACGGCTACGAGAAGCTGTTCAGCGCCAAGACCGGGCTGTTGCTCGACCCTTACTTCTCCGGAACGAAGCTGCGCTGGCTGCTCGACAATGTCGATGGTCTGCGTGAGAAGGCGGAAGTGGGCGATGTCTGCTTCGGCACGATCGACAGCTGGCTGATCTACAATCTGACTGATGGACGCGTGCATGCCACCGATGCGACCAATGCATCGAGAACGCTGCTCTACAATATCGACGAGGGTGCCTGGGACGAGGAGCTTCTCGGCATTCTCCGTATTCCGGCCGCCATGCTTCCTGACATCAGGGAATGTGCGGATGATTTCGGCCGCGTCGACAAGGCGCTGTTCGGCGCGGAACTTCCGATCCTCGGGGTCGCGGGCGACCAGCAGGCTGCGGCGATGGGCAATGCCTGCTTCGAGGCCGGTATGATGAAATCCACCTACGGCACCGGCTGCTTTGCCCTGTTGAACACCGGCCGGGATCGTGTTTCCTCCTCCAACCGGATGCTGACGACGATCGCCTGCCGGCTCGATGGCGAGACGACCTATGCGCTCGAAGGCTCGATCTTCATCGCCGGTGCTGCCGTCCAATGGCTGCGCGATGGCCTTGGCATCATCGGCCAGGCATCCGAGGCAGGAGTGCTTGCGGCCAAGGCCGATCCCGGACAGCAGGTCTATATCGTCCCGGCCTTCACCGGCCTCGGCGCCCCTTACTGGGATCCGGCCGCGCGCGGCGCGATCTTCGGTCTGACGCGAAACAGCGGGCCGGCGGAATTCGCCCGCGCCGTGCTTGAATCCGTCGCCTACCAGACGCTCGACCTGCTGGTGGCGATGAAGAAGGACTGGGGCGCCAACCAGCTGGAAACGGTGCTGCGCGTTGATGGCGGGATGGCGGATTCGGATTGGACTATGCAGTGCCTAGCCGACATGACCGGAAACCCTGTCGACCGCTCGGCGATCCGCGAGACGACGGCGCTCGGCGCAGCCTGGCTTGCCGGCTCGAAAGCCGGCATCTGGCCCGGCAAGCGGGATTTTGCGAAAGCCTGGACCTGCGACCGCCGCTTCAGCCCTTCGATGGATGAGACCGAGCGGCAGGGCAAGATCATCGGCTGGAAGAATGCCGTATCCAGAATGATTTCGGACGCCTCGGCGGGATAGAACCGCTTCCGAGGAGACGCAACTTCTCTTAAGCGGCGCCGACGGCCTTTCTGTTGATGAAGCTGAGGGCGAGCACGGCGAAGATCAGCGTTCCCGTGCCGACCTGCTGCCAATAGAAGTTCAGATCGGTCAGCAGCAGCCCATTGGCGACGATGCTGAGCAGCAGCGCGCCGAGAACGGTCCCGCCCACATTCGGCCGTCCGAGCGGGCTGAGAGTCGTGCCGATGAAGGTCGCGCCGATCGCATTCAGCAGGAAGGCATTGCCCGAGGAGGGGATGTAGGTGGTGACGGTTGCGGTCAGGATCAGTCCGGCGATTGCCGCGATCAACCCGACCAGCATGAAAGTCACCGCGACATGGGCCGGCGCGGCGATGCCGGAATAGCGCACGACGCCCGGCTGGATGCCGATCGACAGGATGACGCGGCCGAAGCGCGTGCGGGCAAAGACAACGGCAGCCGCCGCGATGACGACGATGGCAGCGGCAAGCGGTACCGGAAAGCCGGCAATCGTCCCATGGCCGAGGAAACGGAAGGCTTCCGGCACGCCGTTCGGCGGCAGATAGACCGGATTGCCGCCATTGGTCAGCAGCTGCTGCACGCTGCGGCCGATGAACAGCGTGCCGAGCGTGGCGAGGAACGGCGACACGCCGATCCCTGAAATCAAGAGCGCGTTGAAGGCCCCGACGAACGCTCCGGCGGCCAGTCCCGCGAGTGCGGCGACTGCCACCGGCTGTCCGGCGAGGACGAGCGAAACGAAGGCGAAGCTGGCAAAATCCATTGCCGTTCCCACCGAAAGATCGATGCCGCCCGACGCGACGGCGACGGTCATGGCGATGGAGACGATGGCAAGCAGCGTGAAATTGTTGACCAGGATGCTCTGCAAGTTCGCGGGCGTCAGGAACGTCGGCGTTGCCGCGGAAAAGGCGGCAAACACCGCGATCAGGGCGAGGATCAGCCCATTGCGCACCAGGCCGCCGGCGATCAGACGCGGCAAGCCTACGGTGGCGAGGGGAGGGGTCTGGAGCGACATGGTCAGGCCTCCTGCCGGCGCAGCAGCGTGGTCGCGGAAACGACGATGAGAATGAGCACACCCTGGACGCCGCTGACCAGCGTGCTCGAAATGTTCAGCAGCTGGAAACCGTTAACCAGGAAGCCGACCAAAAGGGCCGAAAGCAGCGTCCCGGTGACCGTTGCAACCAGCCGGCGCGAAAAGACCGAGCCGAGCAGGGCCGTCACGACGACCGGCAACAGCATCTCGCCGGCGCCGGTCGTGCTGCCGCTCAGATAGGAAACCGACAGGATGCCGGCGATGCCGCCGGAGACGCCGCTGGCGACGAAGGCGCCGGCGAGTAGCCGTCGAAGCGGCAGACCCGCGGCACGCGCTGCATCCGGAAACTCACCGACGGCATAGAGACGCAGGCCGAGCGGCGTATATTGCACGATCGCCGTGGTGATGGCCGTGAAGACGAGGAGCACATAGGCGAGAACCGGGATGCCGAAAGCGTCCGAGGCCGAGAGCGCCGACAGGAATGGCGTCGAAGCCGGCAGGACGGTATTGCCGGTCAGCACCAATTCCAGGCCGGCGACGACGTTCATGACGGCCAGCGTGGCCAGCAGCGGCACGATGCCGGCATAGACGACGGCAATGGCATTGACCGTGCCGATCAACGCGCCGGTGAGGATCGCAGCGGCAACCGCCGTCGCATCGCCGTAGCCGAACTGTGTCAGGCTCGCGTAGACCGCGGCGCTCAGGCCCATATTGGCCGCGAGCGACAGGTCGATCCCGCCGGTGACGACATTGGAGCCGCCGGCGATCAGCACGATCGTCAGACCGATGGCAAGCACACCTGAGATGGCCGATTGGCCGAGGACGTTGCCGATATTGCCGATGCTGAGGAAATAGGGTGCGGTCAGCGAAAAAATGATCAGGATGGCGGCAAATGCGATCAGCGATCCGAAGCGCAATGCCGCAGCTGCAATATTGCCGGCCGGCCGGGGAGGCAGTTCGGCAGCGGAAAAACCGGAAGGCGCGAATTCCACTTCAGCCGACATGGCGTTGTCCCTCGGATGATCCGGTCGATTGAGCCAGCACCGCATCTGCCGTGGTCTCCGACGAGATGAATTCCCGCGCCACGCGGCCGCGGAAGAGCACCAGGATGCGATCGGTGATGCCGATCAGTTCGGGCAGATCCGAAGACAGCACGATGACGCCGGCGCCGCGCGACGCGAGTTCGCCGATCAGCGTGTAGATCTCGACCTTGGAGCCGATATCGACGCCGACCGTCGGCTCGTCGAGCAGATAGACCTCGGAACGGCGGCTCAGCCACTTGGCGATGGCCACCTTCTGCTGGTTGCCGCCCGAAAGCGTACGCAGCAGAGCATCTCGGCCATTGGTCTTCACCTGCAGCCGCGAAATCAGAGCGTCGACTTCTCTCTGTTCGCGCCTGCGATCGAGAAAGCCGAAACGCGTGAAGCGGCCAAGGCTCGAAAGGCTGATATTTTCCGCGACGCTGAGGTCGAGCGCGACGCCATGGCGACGTCGATCTTCCGGCACTAGGGCGATTTCGCGGCCGGCCGCCTGGGTGGGATTGGTGAAACGGGCAGCTTTGCCGTTGATCTCGATATGGCCGGAAGCCGGGGTCTCCAGACCGAAGAGCGCGCGGACCAGCTCCTTTGCGCCGGAGCCGAGCAGGCCGGTAAGGCCGAGCACCTCGCCGCGGCGAAGCGTGAAACTGATGTCGCTATATTTCCCCGGCGCCGACAGCTGCTCGACCTTGAGGATGTCTTCGCCGGGCGTCACTTGCGGCTTCGGAAACATTTCCTTGATGTCGCGCTCGACCATCAGCCGGGCAATCGCACCGGCGGAAGTCTCCCCGATCGGCAGGGAGGCCACGTCGAGCCCGTTGCGCAGCACGGTGACGTGGTCGCAGAGCTCTTCGATTTCGTTCAGGTAATGCGAGATATAGATGATGGTGACGCCTTCGTCGCGCAGACGGCGGATCAGCCGGAAAAGGATATCGGCCTCGCGGCGCACCAATGCGGCCGTCGGCTCGTCGAAGACGAGCACCTTCGGCTGATTGAGGAGGGCGCGGGTGATTTGCACGATCTGCTTTTCGGCCGTCGACAATTCGCCGATCAAGGCGGCGTTCGGCAACCGGATACCGAAATAGTCGTTGAGAATGTCAGATGCCCGGCGCTGCATCAGTCGGCGATCGAGGAACGGCGTGCCCGATATCCGCGGTTCCCGGCCAAGGAACAGGGCTTCGCCGACGGTGAAGGTCGGCACCAGCAGTCGATCCTGGTGAATGAAGTGGATACCGAGCTCTTCGGCAAGATGCGGTGTCAGCCTGTCGAATGTTTGCCCTTCGATCTCGATCCGGCCGCCATCGGGCTGATGAAGACCGGCCAGCAACTTGATCAGCGTCGACTTGCCGGCGCCGTTCTGGCCGACGAGACCGTGGATGGTGCCGCGCCTGACGATCAGCGACGCACTGGCAAGCGCCTGCGCGCCGCCAAAATGCTTGACGATGCCTTCAAGGCGGATGATGTCGTCGCGTGCCGACACCGGTTGCTTCAACGAAATGGCCGTCATATCGATTTCTCCAGGCACAGAGATTCCGAGCGATCCGGCATGGCCGAATCGCTCGTGTTCAGATGTCAGCCGATGCCGAGTTTCTTGGTGACTTCGCCGACATTGGTCTTGTTGGCGAGCAGGGCCGGAACATAGGTTTCGCGCGGCAGCGTCTGGCCGGCGAGCAGCTTGGCGACGTTGCGGATGGCGGTGCGGCCGATTTCCGCCGGCTGCTGGGCGACATCGGCGCCGGCCGGCGAATTCGGATCGGCGATGAGCTGCAGCACTTCCGGGCTGCCGTCGACGCCGTAGGTGCGGATCTCGGTTCGCCCAGCGGCTTCCAGGGCCTGGGTCGCGCCAAGCTGCGGAATGTCCCAGGCCGACCAGATCGCCTTGATCGAACCCTTTTCCGGATATTTGTTGAGGATGGCCGTAATCTGCGTGAAGGCGTCCTGCACGGTATTCGGGATGACGTCGCGCAGTTCCGGCTGGAGGATTTTCACCTTCGGGAAATATTTGACGACATTGACCAGCTGGTCGTAGCGGATCGCGCAGGGGGTTACGCCGTAGAAGCCGTTGAAGACGACGATATTTCCTTCGCCGCCGATATCGGAGACGAGCTGCAGCGCCAGATCCTTGCCGATCCCCCAATTGTCGGAGGTGGTGTTGTTGATCGAATTGGTCGAGCCGACGTCGACGGTCAGAACCGGGATTCCGGCATCGCGTGCCTTCTTCAGCCAGGGATCGATGACGCTGAGCGTACCGAGGATTTGAACGATCGCGTCCGGCTTCTGGGCAATCAGCGTCTGCAATTGCGAGACCAGCTTGCCGTCGTTGCGTCCGGCATCGACGGCGATCGGCTCTCCGCCGATGCGCTTTACCTCCTCGATCTGGGCATTATAGGCCTGCAGGTCGAAGAAGTGATCGGTGCCGGTTGCGCTGATGGCGATGCGCTTGCCTTTCAGCGACAGTTCTTCGCCGGCGGCAAAAGCCGGCTTCTGCCCGATGAGGGATGCACCGGCGACGGCGACCCCGGCCGCGGCAGACAGTTTCAGTAGATCTCGTCTTCCGAGACCGTTTTCAGACTTTTCGATACTCATCGCAATTTCTCTCCCAATATAATGTCTATAGATTAAATGGATTAATGCGGATGGATAGGAACGAATTTCCAAAAGAACGATCCCCGGGGGAAAGAGTGGACGGAACGAAAGCTCATCCCTGAGCCGCGGTTTCCTGCGACCGGGAATGATTTCGGAAGCCTGGCGGTTTTCAGAGCGGTCAGATGGGTCTGCAGCCACAGATCAGAAGAACATGCACTGCATAATTCTTGCGCATGCGACCAAATTTGCCGAAGGCGAACTCCTGCCAGGCCGCGGTGCCGTGTGGCGCGACAGCAGGCGTAAGATCACGATTTTCTGGGCACCGTCGGGTTTTATGCTGCGATGTTGATATCTAGCGCGAAGCTTCGCTCCACTTGGCGCGCAACTTGCCTCTCAGCTGCCAGGGAGAATGAAACAATGCCAGATATAGACCCGCAGATTTTCTCAATAAGCCGGCCATCCCTCGGAGGCTACAAGGCCTTCGTTCACCGCGACATGATCGTCGAGACCTATCGCAGCGCCGCGGGGCAAATGGTTTCGAGGGGCTCCCTTCATAGAATTTCGATCAACCGCACCGCGCACGGCAAATATGCCTATCGGCTTGGAAGCGGGGCGTTCCGCAAAATTGAGAGGCCGCCGTTCACCCTGGGATTTCAACCGGCCGCCACGGTCCTCGAAGTCGATGGCGATGCGGCGGATTATATTTCGATCTTCCAGTCCCCTGCGCTCTACAGCGGCATTGGCGGCTCTCGCTTCGATCCCGAGCATTGGGATAGTGACGCGCTCAGCGCGACGACTGATCCGACAACGCTGCAGGTCGCACTCTCCCTCGCATTTGCCGCCGAGAAGAGCGGGCGCGCCGACCTGCTTTTGATGCAGCATCTGGGGATGGCGCTCGCCTGCTGCGTCGTAAAACTGCTGGGCGCCAAACCTGAAGCCGGCGACCGTCCGCTGACATCGGACAATCTCCGGCGTGTGATCGATTACATCGAGAACCTGCTTGGCAAATCCGATCTGAGTGTCGAGGAGCTGGCCAGCGTGGCCCATATGAGCCCCTTTCACTTCAGCCGGGAATTCAAACGGGCGGCCGGCATGGCGCCGCACCGCTTCGTTCTCGAACGCAGGATCGAACGAGCACGGCTTTACCTCGCCGATGGCAAGGAGACGCTTGCAAACATCGCTTATGCCACGGGCTTTTCCAGCCAGGCGCATTTCTCCAGCGTCTTTCGTCGTCTGATCGGGGCGACGCCGAAAGAATACCAGCGTTCGGTCCGTCTTTGAGCCGGCTCTTGCCGATGACAGATCAGCAGCTTTGCGAAAGACAACCGCACGAATTTGAAATCTCTTGAGGCTGCGGTCTGCGAGGCTTTTCCCATCAGGAGGCCCATATGACCGCTTTTGCCCAAACCAATCCGATTACCGACATTTGCTTCCTGGTCGAGGATATCGACAAAGCATCGGCTTTCTATGTCGAGCGTCTTGGCTTCAAACCTCGCCGCCGGGCTCCCGGCTTTGCCGATTTCAAAGGGGCGGGCGTGACATTGGCGCTGTGGGAGATCGAGCATATTGCCGAGAATACCGGTGTCTCAAGCCGCCGTGCCCCTCCAGGTGCGCACAAGGCCTGCGCGGCCATCGAGCTCGCCTCGCCAGAGCAGGTCGATGCTGCCTATGCGGAGCTGAAAGCTGCGGGCGTGCTCTTCCACGCGCCGCCGCAGGATTATGTCTGGAACGCGCGATGCGTCTATTTCGCCGATCCTGACGACAATCTCTGGGAAATCTATGCGTGGTCCGCAGGCGGCCCGATCGGTGACATCGATCCGCAATAGCGAGCGCAATCGGCCGGTCGTCCAACAATCCAACAAGGGGAAAGGCAAGCAAATGAGCGGGGATGACAAACAAATCGTGGTCGGCAGGCGTACCGTCCTGAAGGGCGGAGCCTTTGCCCTTGCTGCAGCGACGGCAGGGATCAGCGTGTTCGTGCCGCGTCACTCGAAAGCCGCCGCATCCAAGGTCGTCATCAAATATGACTGGTTGATGAGCAACGGACAGATCGGCGATATCGTCGCAGTCAAGCGGGGACTGTTCCAGGCCGAGGGTCTCGACGTCGAGTTTTCCCCAGGCGGTCCCAATTCGGCGACGGTGCCGCCCGTGATCACGGGTGATGCGCAGCTCGGACAGTTCTCGGATTCGGCACAGCTTCTTCTGGCCCGTTCATCCGGCGTGCCGATCAGGATCTTCGCCTGCGGTTTCCGCATGGCGCCTTTCGCCTTCTATTCGCTGCCGAAGGCGCCGATCCGCACCGTCAAGGATATGGTCGGCAAGCGCATCGGCATACAGCCGACAGCCCGTTATGTGCTCGATGCCATCCTGCTGAAGAACGATATCGATCCATCGAGCCTGACCATCACCAATATCGGCTTCGACATGACGCCGCTGATGACCGGCCAGGTCGATGCAGTCACCGGGTGGATCACCAACACGCAGGCGCTTTCCATCATCGGTCCCGACCGCATCGATCTGATGATGAAGGACACGGGCCTGCCCTCCTACGCCAATGTCTATTTTGCCACCGACGATGCCGTGAGCGGCCATGCCGAGACACTGGCAAAGGTGCTGCGTGCCGTCGCCAAGGGCTGGGCCTGGACGCATGAACATCCTGAAGAGGCGGTCAAACTGACGGTGGAAGCCTATCCGCAGCTCGACCTTGCCGTAGAGCTGAAGACGGTGCCGCGCATCCTGTCGCTGAGCTTCGACGCAGCGACCGGCAAGGATGGTTGGGGCAGCTTCGATCCGGCCGCGCTTGCCGAGCAGATTTCCGTCTACGACAAGATCGGTCAGTTCAAGAGCGGCGCGCCGAAGCTGGAGGACTGCTATACGACCAGGATCCTCGACATGACGGCGGACGACCGTCCGAAGATTGCGTGAGAGCGGATTTGCCTGAAGCAGCGGCCATCGAAACCAAGGATCTGGCTGTAGGTTATGCCGGCGCCGGCGAGACGACCCGCATTCTGTCCGGCGTCGACCTCAGCGTCGGCAGGGGCGAGTTTTTGACCATTCTCGGCCCTTCCGGCTGCGGCAAGTCGACCTTGCTGCGGGCGGTGGCGGATCTTCTCCCGCCGCTTGACGGGCAGCTGGCGGTGCTCGGCAGAACGGCGTCGGAGGCGCGCAGGCGCCGCGAGGTCGCCTTCGTCTTTCAGGACGCGACGCTGTTGCCCTGGCGGACCGTGAGGGAGAATGTCGCGCTGCCGCTGCAGGTGGGGAAGAACAGCGTCTCGCGATCGGTCGATCCGCGGCCCGACCATTGGATTGAACTGGTCGGCCTGTCGCATCTGGCCGATCGGTACCCGCACCAACTGTCAGGGGGCCAGCGCCAACGCGTCGCCATAGCGCGCGCGCTTCAATGCGAGCCGGATATCCTGCTCATGGACGAGCCCTTCGGTGCGCTCGACGAGATCACGCGCGAACGACTGAACGACGAGCTTTTGGACGTCTGGCGCCGGACCGGTACGACCATCCTTTTCGTGACCCACAGCGTCATCGAGGCGATCTATCTCGGCGGACGCGTGCTGGTCCTGGCGGCCAATCCGGGCCGCGTCCAGGCGCTGATCGACCTTGCACCGCTGAAGGACGAGCGTGGCCTCTGTCGGCGCGAGAGCCTCGATGTCCAGGAGACCGCAGCCCATCTGCGCCAATTGCTGCAGCAGGGGAGTTCGGCTGCATGACGCATCGTCGGCTATCCCTCACCGAGGCAATCGGCCTTCCTGTTATCGGCGCCCTCTCGCTGCTTCTCGCCTGGCAATGGCTGGTGCCGGCGCTCGGTATTCCCAGCTATATCGTTCCAACACCGCTGGCGATCCTGCGTACGCTCGGAACGGAATGGCGCTTCCTTCTGTCGAATGCGATCCCGACATGGGGTGAGGCGGGCCTCGGCTTCCTCCTGGGCAACAGTCTCGCCGTGATCATGGCAATTGCCTTTGTCTATAATCCGCGGTTCCAGGCCGCCTATTTTCCCGTTGTCCTGCTCTTCAACACCATCCCCGTGCTGGCGCTTGCGCCGATCATCATCCTCATCTTCGGCCTCGGTATGCTGCCAAAGGTCATCATCGCCGCTCTCATCTGCTTCTTCCCAACCCTGGTGAATACGGCCCGGGGCCTCAATCTGGCGACGACGAGCGAGCTTGACCTGATGCATGTGCTTTCGGCGAGCGGGTGGGAGACGTTCTGGCGCCTGCGCGCGCCACGATCTGCCCCCTTGCTTTTTGCGTCGCTGCGCATTTCTGCAACCACCTGTGTGATCGGCGCGATCGTCGGGGAGTGGATCGGTTCGAACCAGGGGCTCGGCGCCGTCATCATCCAGTCGACATTCAACTATCAGGCGGAAAGGCTCTTTGCCGCCGTCGTGCTCGCCTCTTTCTCCGGCATCGTCTTTTTTGCCGCTGTTGCCCAGATCGAGCGGATTTTCCGTCGGCTGCAGCTGGGGCGAAACTGAAAGCCGTTCAGTGCGGGCACCGAAACGCTGACGCTTCCAGGATATGACAAGGCCTCCCGCGTTGTCTGAATGGCACTCTTGAACATTTGCTCACTTGAGGCTAAATATAACCTCAAGTGAAAAGGAGCTTTGCCATGACGGGATTTGCAGTCATCGCCGACGTTCTCGGACTGCCCGCCAGGGAACCGGCGTCGCGTTCCGCCTTTGGCCTGCTCTCCAGCATCGAGGAAGGCTTGCCGGTCAAGGCGCTTGATCGCATGGCGCTGCTTCTGGCGCCTGATGATACCCAGTTCAAATATAGGCTCGTTCCGAAGGCCACCTATGAGCGGCGCAAATCCAAGCATCGGCTCTCTTCCGACGAGGGCATAAAACTCGCCCGCCTCGCGCGTGTCTGGGGATCGGCACTCGATGTCTGGCAGACCGAGACCGAGGCACGTGATTTCCTGTTTCGCCCGCATGCAATGCTGGAGGACAGGCGGCCGATCGACGTGGTCATCCAGAGCGAGATCGGTGGCGAGCTCGTGCTCGATATCCTCGGAAGCCTGAAATACGGCAGTGCTGCGTGAGCGCACAGCATCTCGACCGAACGCTGACATCCATCCGCATCGGAGATCCCCATGGAACCTATCCGATCTTCGACGCCACCGGCTCGACCATCGCGCCGGGGCGGTGGAACACTTCGGGCAGCCCGATCATCTATACGAGCGAGCACTATTCGACGGCGCTGCTCGAAAAGCTCGTCCATGGCAGCGGGCGGCTGCCGCCCAACCAGCACTATGTCACGATCACCCTACCGCGGGGGCTAAGCTACGAGGTCTTCTTCGAGCCCGCGCTGCCCGGCTGGGACAGCATGCCGGCAAACGTCAGCAAGGCTTTCGGCGAGCGGTGGCGCCAGGAAAAGCGCAGCGCCATCCTGCTGGTGCCAAGCGTCGTCGCCCGCGTCGACCGCAACGTGCTGATCAATCCGGCCCACCCGGAATTCCCGTCGATCACGACAAGCCTTCACCAACCGGTTTTCTGGGATCGCCGTTTGTTCGGCATGTGATGGGTTGGCGGTGCAATCAACGTTTCCGCAGAGCAGATCAAAACGCCGGACAGATGGGGCTTGGTCACACTGCACAGGAGGCCATTTTAAACGAGGAGGTGGCTGCCTCGACTGCTCACGCGTCCGTCTCCCATGGATTTATCACCGCTGCACCGGTGTCGTCGAAATCGCCGACATTGCGAGTGACGACAATCAGATCATGGACGATTGCGGTTGCGGCGATCAGCCCGTCGATATCGCCACGCGGCGGGATGGCGGCGATGCGGCCCCATTCGACGGCGATCTCGTCGGTCACCGGCAGGATCCGGTCGCCATGATCATAACGCAGCTTGCGCAGCCACTCGGTGAGATGCGCCGCGGTCTTCGGATCCGACTTCTGTTTGAGGGCAATGCCGCGCATGATCTCGCCAAGCGTCAGCGCGCTCAGGTGGATGCTGAGCGGATCGACGGAGCGCAGCCAGGAGACCGCCTGCGGCGTGCCGCGTCGCGCCTCCGAGACGATGTTGGTGTCGACCAGATACATCAGAACGCAACGTCGCGGCTCGGAGTCTTGTTGCGTGCTTCGACCGCATCGGCGAACTCATCGTCCCAGGCGGGGCCACCGAGCAGGTCGTCGACGAGCGTCGGCCTACCGGCGCGCAAGGCGTCGTAGTCGCGGGCGGACAGAACGACGGCCGTGCGCTCGCCACGTACGGTCACCACCTGCGGCCCTTCTTGTCGGGCCTTCTGCACGACCTTCGAAAATTGGTTTTTGGCGTCCTGCAGTTGCCATTCCATCGAATCCGCTCCTGGCTAGACTGTCTAGCTATGTACGCGCGCGGAATGCTCGTGCGTCAACGGCGGGACGTTCCTGAACGACAGAGTCCGGTTCTGCTATTAGGTGTCATAACGAAGCTCGACATCGTTGTGTCGGCGATCGGCGCCTGTCGGTCCTTCTGGAAAGCCGCGATCACCCCTCTCGCCGCGGCGAGCGGGCCATCAGCCTGGCATAGGCGATGGCCGAGAGCATGTTGACGTGGTTGGCTTTGCCGGTGCCGGCAATGTCGAAGGCGGTGCCGTGGTCGACCGAGACGCGGTCGATCGGCAGGCCGAGCGAGACGTTGACCGCCGTGTCGAAGGCGACGAGCTTGATCGGGATATGGCCCTGGTCGTGATACTGAGCGATGACCAGATCGAAAGCGCCGTTATAGGCGCGGGCAAACACCGTATCGGCCGAGATCGGGCCGACGACGTCGATGCCCTTTGCCTGCGCCTGCTCGACGGCGGGCGCCAGGAATTCCATGTCTTCGGTGCCGAACAGGCCGTTTTCGCCGCAATGGGGATTGAGGCCGGCGACGGCGATGCGCGCCTTGCGGCCGAGCCGCAGGAAGTGCCTATGGCCGGCTTCGATGGTTGCGAGCACCCGCTCGGTCTTGGCGCGCTCGATCGCGCCCTTAAGCGAGATATGGGTGGAGACGTGGATGGTGTTCAGCCGCTCGGAGGCAAGCAGCATGAAGGAGCTCTTCGAGCCGGTGAGATGCGCGAGCAGCCCGGTATGGCCGTCATGGTGATGGCCGGCGAGGTTCATCGCTTCCTTGTTGATCGGCGCGGTCACGATGACATCGGCTTGACCAGACATGGCGAGATCGACAGCGCGGGTGATATAGCGCACCGAGGCATCGCCGGCGACGGGGCTGACCTTGCCGATTTCGGGGAGGGCCGCGCCGAGCGCGACTTCGTCGACGGCGATCCTGTCGTCATCAGGTGCATCGGCAGGCCCGAACCGCAGTCCGGTGCCGCTGACGCGGTCGGCGAGCTCCAGCGCTTCGACATTGCCGACGATGACGAAATCGCGGCGCTCTTCTCTTGGAAGGGCTGCCAAGGCCTTGACGATCACCTCGGGGCCGACGCCGGCCGGATCGCCGAGCGTTACCGCGACTTTCGCATTCCTGTCCATCGATCGAATTCCTTCTGAAAACTTTTTGGCCTAGAAAGCGGCCGCATAAATCGAGCGAATGTCGGCGCGCGTGAGATCGCGTGGATTGTTATCGAGCAGACGGCGAATGGCAAAGGCGTCTTCGGCCATGGCGTCGAGATCGCTTTCCGGCACGCCGAGGCCGGAAAGCTTCATCTCGATGCCGAGTTCGGCGCAGAAAGCGTAAGCCGCATCGAAGACGGAGGTGATGTTCCCGGAGGTTTCGCGCCCAAGCGCTTTCATCACCGCCCTGGTTTTCTCAGGCGCGGACGGCGTATTGAAGGCGAGAACATGCGGAAAAATCAGCGCATTGGCCGCGCCATGGGCGACATGCCAGCGCGTGCCGAGGGGATAGGCAAGCGCATGGCCGCCAGCTGTGTTGACTGGGCCGAGGCATAAACCGCCATAAAGCGAGGCGAGCGAGAGGCCGGCGCGCGCCTCGGCGTCATTGCCGTCCCTGACCGCACGGGCGAGATATTTGCCGACCAGGCGCGTTCCCTCGATCGCATAGATGTCGACCATCGGATGGGCCTTGCGGTTGGTGAAGGCCTCGACGCAATGGGCCATGGCATCGACGCCGGTGGCGGCCGTCGTGCGGGCAGGGACGCTGAAGGTCAAAGCAGGATCGATGACGGCGATATCGGCCAGCATATGCAGGCTTTCGACGGCAAGCTTTGCCATCGTCGCCGGATCGGTGACGAGCGCACGGATGCCGGCTTCGCTGCCGGTGCCCGATGTCGTCGGCACCTGGGCGAGCGCCACCTTGCGCGGCCCATGCACCTTGTTCGGACCGACGACCTCCTGCAGCGTCTGGGCGGAACCGGCAAGCACTGCGGCAAGTTTTGCCAGATCCATGGCGCTGCCGCCGCCGAAGCCGACGATCAGCTCGGCATCGGCGGCGTTTGCCGCCGCCAGGACCTTTTCGAGATTGGCCGTATCCGGCTCGGGCGTCACTTCGGCAAAGACGGATACCTCGCCTTTGAGATCCAGCACGTCGATGCGCGAGGCGTTGAACGCATCGGAGATGACGAGCGTGCGCCGATAGCCCTTTTCGGCAGCCCATTGGCCGAGCTTTCCCGCCGTACCGACCCCGAATTCGATCAGATGCGGCCGAACTATCGTGATCGGCGAATCCAAGCTGGCCATGAACCGGTCCTCCCTGCAAGATCTTGCGGCACTATCGTTGCCCTCTTTAATGTAAAGTTGTAAGATCAATGTCAAGCCGACATTCCAGCGAGCGGAATTTTTTATCATCTGATATGCGCTCGGTCGCGCGCTTCAAGGCGGCGTTGTCCTGCGCGTATCGATAAAGATATCAGTGTGTTATGAAATCCGTCATGATGAAAACTACATGTCAGACACCGGCTGGCCATCTCTTTGTGGCGACGGTGAATTATCCGACCCTGTTGTCAAATCGTTCGTCAGTCAACACGCAGCCGTTGTCATCCTGCATGCTTTCGCATGCGAGCGGATGCAGGATGACAATTTTCCGGCTGCCGCTTTGTTTACGGCAGGAATTGCGGGGCGAGGCGCACATATTTGATGGCGCGCCGGTAGTAGGTGTAGGCGATATGGAGCGTGCCGTCGCCGCCCTGGACGATCGAGGGATAGGAGAATTCGCGGTTCAGCGACTCCTTCGAATTGTTGCTGAGACAGAAGCCGTCACCGGTATCGAGATCGATGCGACGCGGAAAGCTCTTGCCGCCATCCCTTGATATCGCAAGGCTCAGCGGCGCACGCGGAACACCCCAGACGGCCTTACGTGCGCTGGTATCGGCAACGACGGCTGTCTCTCCAGCCTCGCCACCCTCGATTTCGTCATAGAGAGACTGGCGCCGTGCGTCCGACATGCCGGCGTTCGAATGGTTGTAAACCATTGCGATTGCTCCATCATTCAGGATCGTTGCCTGGATCGAGGAGTTGTTGTTCGGCAATTCGGCGGGCTCGGGCGCACTCCATGTCTCGCCGCCGTCGGATGATCGGCTGGACAGGATGTTTTCGGCGAAACGGTTGCGGTAGAAGGCGATCATCTCGTCGCCGCCGAGCGGCAGAATGTTCATGTGCACCGCGCCGATGCTGTCTGGATTATCGCGCATTTCCCAGCTGGCGCCGCCATCACGCGACATCAGCACAGCAGCCGTATCGGCATCGCCGCTCCAGCGCCGGCCATTCAGGCCGACGCAGCGGAACACCGGAAGTAGCCAGTCGCCTTTGCCGTTGACGACGATCTGCTGGCGAACGAATGTGCCGGGGCTGTCGCAGAGGATACGAACCGGGCCGAAGGTCTGGCCGCCATCGCCTGAAATCCGGCATTTGACAACCGAGCCGTCCTGATTGCCCGAGGTCTGCGAGGTATAGAGCAGCCATACTTTTCCGTCCGGAGCGTTGAAAATCAACGGGTTCTGTTCGGATTTCTCTGGATCGTCGCTCATCTTTTCCGGCACGGACCAGCGCTCGGAGCCCGGCGCCAGCCGCGACATGTAAATCGAGATATCACCCATGCCCTCCATCGTGCCGCCGAACCAGACGCAGGTTAGCGTGCCGTCGGGCAGAAAAGCGAGATTTGCGGCATGGTTCTGGATGCAAGGGGAGGGCAGATAGGCGTCCGCACGACCCTCGAGGGCGGGGTGAGGGGCGATGGCCCCGGTCATCAGGGCCGGAACGGCTTCCGGAGGCAGGCCGGTAAAACTCATGACGGATCTCCTCAGGGCAGCTTGGCATAGCTTTCGGCGAGTGCGGCATAGTCGGCATCGCCGAGCGGCATCAACGGCGCGCGCGTGCGCTTCCAGGCGGGATTGCCGGTCTTCAGCCCCACCATCGCCTTGATGGTCGGGATCTGGACGTAGGAATTGGAAAGCGTGCGATAGGCGTTGATGCGCGCTTGCGCCGCCTCGACATCGGCGGCGCGCGCCTCGTCATGGACATGGCCGTAGACGGTGCGCAGCGAATTCGCCACGAGATTGGAGGTGGCGGTGATGCAGCCAGCACCGCCCGCCTTCAGCAACGGCAGCAGCAGCGGATCTGCGCCCGCCAGCACCGAGAAGCCGGGATAGGCGGCGATGATCGCCTGCATGTTGTTGAAATCTCCAGCAGATTCCTTGATGCCGACGACCGTTTCCGGGAAGGCCGCAATCAGCCGCCCGATCAGCGGAATGGATAGCGGAACGCCAGAGACCTGCGGAATATGATAGAGAATGACCTGCAAGCGCGTGTCGGCGACCTTCTCCAGCACCTGCGAATAGGCGGCGAAGAGACCGTCGTCGGAGACGCCTTTGTAGTAGAAGGGCGGCAGCATCACCACCTTGGTGACGCCAAGCGATAGCGCGTGCCGGGTCAATTCCACGGTCTCGGGAATGGCGACGACGCCGGTGCCCGGCAAAAGCCTGTCGGCGGGAATGCCGGCCTTCAGTGCTGCTTCCAGAATGGCACGGCGCTCGGCGCCGGAGAAGGAATTGGCCTCGCCTGTGGTGCCGAGCAGCGCCACGCCATGGCACCCTTCGGCCAGCAACTGCCGGCAATGGTCGGTGAAAAGGGCGAAATCCGGCCTGTTGTCTGCCGTCAGCGGCGTTGCGGCGGCGCTGAAAACGCCGGTAATCCTGTGATGGCTCATTCCGCCCTCCTCGGCGCGTCCTGTCTTGCCGATCCGTATTCGAACCGGGGGCTGCGCATTGCAATTGTCATCCGTCTGTCGCGATGGAGTGCAAAGAATTTTTATATTGCCGCGCTTTTGTCAAGAAGACAAAATGCCGTGACGTCGCTGCGAAAAGTTATCTATTTGTTATAACTTATATATTTTCAGTAGAAAATTTTGTTCGAATAGAAATGGCGATTTTTTGTTGACATATTTACAATAACGAGAGAACGATACGGAACGGATTGTGCTGCGCCTGGCAGGTGCAGGGAGAGCGCTGCCGAATTCACTCTGGGAGGAATGCCATGTCTGATCAATCGGATAAAACCAATATATCACGTCGTAACGCGCTGAAGCTCGGCCTTGCAGCCGGCGTCGGCCTCACCGTATTCGGAATGAAAGCCCGCATCGTTATGGCCGATGAAGGCCAGGTCCTGAAGGTCGCAAATCCGGCCTTCGACCAGGATTGGTCGCCGCTGCGCGGCGGCGGCAGGACGTTCCGCTGGAATTCGATCTGGTGGGCATCGCCGATGTATTTCGACAGCCAAGGCAATATCAAGCCCTACGTCTTCACCAGCTGGGAATCGGCCGACAACACAGTCTGGACCTTCAAGATCGACCCGAAGGCCGTCTTTTCCGACGGCAGCAAGATCACCTCGGCGGATGTCAAGGGATCGTGGGAAGTCTCCTCGATGCCGAACACCAAGAACCAGCGCGCCGACCAGGTGCTGAGCAGGGTCAAGGGTTACGCCGAAATCGCCGCCGGCTCCGGCAACGAGCTGACCGGTGTCGCGACACCCGACGAGGGAACCGTCGTCGTGACGCTGGCTGCCGCCGACCCGATCTTCTTCATGCGCCTGGCAAACCACATCGCGCCGATCACCAAGGCCTCGCAGTCGCGCGGCAGCGACGGCGAGGAGATCATCGACTGGTACAAGCCAGAGAGCAAGCCGGTCTTCTCCGGTCCCTTCAAACTCACGAGCATCGACATCGACGCCGGCAAACTCTCTTTCGAGCCGAATGAGAACTTCTTCGGGCCGAAGCCGAAGCTTGCCCGTATCGATATCACCTCGATCGAGGACAATGTCACGGCGACATCGCTGATCAAGTCGGGCGAGTTCAACGCCCATACCGAGCTGATCACCTCGACCATCATCCAGGATCTCGGCCAGGAATTTTCCGCCGGCCCGCTGATCCCGACCAGCCAGCACTTCTGGTTCAACATCTCTCGTGCGCCGATGGACGATCCCAAGGTTCGTCAGGCACTGATCATGGCCGTTGATCGCGATGGCCTGTTCAAGGCTTCCTATCCCGACGGGCCGCATAAGAAGGCGGACCAGATCCTCAATGCGGTCCCGGGTGCGGAGAATTCCGGCTTCGAGCCCTATCCCTATGATCCGGAGGCTGCCAAGAAGCTGCTTGCGGAATCGACCTACGGCGGTCCGGAGCGCCTGCCGAAGATCCTGTTCGTCGGCATTTCGGCGCCGGCCATTCAGGCCGCCGCCCAGTTCATCGCCGAGCAGTGGCGTCAGAATCTCGGTATCACAGCCGTCGACATGAAGCCGCAGCAGGATTCCTATGCGGGTCCGGATCAGAATTCGGTCCAGATCTTCCGCGATGACGTCGGCACCCGCGTCCCCGATGCCGTCTCCTATCTGGCGGGTTGCATCGCCTCGACCTCGTCGAATGCGCAGAACAAGCTCGGCGGCTACAAGAACGACAAGGTCGACAGCGCCCTTGCCGAAGCCACGACCAAGGCTGCGGACGATCCGCAGCGCATCGCTCTCGCCCAGGAAGCCCAGAAGGCGTTCCGCGAGGATTGGGCCTTCATTCCATGGTATTCTCAGGCGATGTCGCGCTGGGCCACCAAGGACGTCAAGGGCCTGGAAAAGAACCTTGACTGGCAGGTCGTAGAACCCTGGAACATTTCCATCGGTTGATCGGCGGAAACCGTCCCTGTCGGCGATAAACCGCGCGAAGGCCGCAAGGCCTTCGCGCAAGTTTCAAGAAGAAGAGATGCGATCGCAGCCAAAAGCGGGAACGCATCGAACAACAGGTGGGAGATGGCCTTGCTGCGCTACGTGCTAACCCGATTTGCCATCTGGATTCCGTCCGTTCTGGTGGTGATGCTGGCGGTTTACGCGCTGGCCTTCTATGGCGCCGGCGACCCGATCAAGCTGATCTTCCTGCGCGCGCCAGGCGACGTCGCCTATAATCCGCAGCGCATCGAAGCCATTCGCGAAAGTGCCGGCCTCAACAAACCCTTCATCGTCCAGTTCGGCCTTTACATCTGGAACCTGCTGCACGGCCAGTTCGGCAACTCGCTGACATCAGGCCGCTCCGTGTGGGCGATGGTCTCGGCTGCTGCACCCGTCTCCTTCCAGCTTGCCCTCTGTTCCATCATCCTGACCGCCGTCGTCGCGATCCCGCTCGGCATGATCGCCGCGCTCAACCAGAATTCTCGCATCGACTATGCCATTCTGGGCTCCGCACTTTTCCTCTGGGCGATCCCGGCCTATGTCGCCGGTCCGCTGCTGATGGTCGGCCTCATCGTGCTGCTGCCAGGTGCGAGCGTGCCCTATGGCTGGGGCGGCATCTTCGATGTCCGTATCCTGCTGCCGCTCACCGTCCTTTCCTTCCAGCCGATCGCGCTGATCGTGCGCCAGACGCGGGCCGCCGTCATCGAGGTGCTGTCGGAGGATTTCGTCCGAACCGCCCGCGCCAAGGGTGTGCCGGAGATCATCGTGGCGCTGCGCCATATCCTGCGGCCGGTGCTGACGCCCGTCGTCACGCAGCTCGGCCTGATCATGATCACCATCGTCAACGGTGCGATCTTCGTCGAACTCGTCTTCGGCCTGCCGGGCCTCGGCCGCTTGACGGTGCAGGCGCTGATCAATTCCGATTATCCGGTCATTCTGGCGATCACGCTGATCGGATCGTTCCTGGTGATGGTGTCGAACCTCCTGGTGGATGTGCTCTATCCGCTGCTCGACCCGCGCGCCAATGATTCAAGAAGGAGCCGCTGACCATGTCCGCCATCCCTCTTTCCACCATCGAAGCCGACGAAGAGCCGGTCAGCCTGTGGCGCGATGCCTGGTATCGGCTGAAGCGCAACCGGCTTGCCATCTTCGGCCTCGTCATCGTAGTGATCCTTGCCTTCACGGCGATCTTCGGGCCTTACCTCACGCCCTATGACTATCTGAGTCAGGATCTCAACGCCCGCAATGTATTGCCGTCGATGAGCCACCTCTTCGGAACCGACGATCTCGGTCGCGACGTCTTCAGCCGCGTGGTCTTCGGCACGCGCACCGCCTTCCTCGTCGCCGTCATCGTCACCGTCTTCGCCGTGCTGATCGGTCTCGTGCTCGGCGCCGTTGCCGGTTTCTTCGGCAATCCGTTCGATCGTGCCATTATGTGGCTGACCGACGTGACGATGTCGGTTCCCAACCTGCTGCTCGTCGTCGTCATCAACGCCTCGCTGAAATCGCCGATCAGCAAATGGATGGAGGCGCGTTACCTTGCGACCCTCAATCCCTTCTACCGCGAAACCATGTGGGTGGATTTCATCCTCGTCTTCGGCTCTATGGCGCTGATCTCCTGGCCGCCTTACGCCCGTCTCGTCCGCGCCCAGGTGCTGTCGATCCGCAGCCGACCCTATATCACCGCGGCCCAGGCGCTCGGCCTGTCGAACTGGATCATCATCAAGCGTTATGTCATTCCGAATGCGCTGGGACCGCTGATCGTCTCGGTCAGCGCCGGTCTCGGTACGGCGATGGTGTTGGAAAGCGCCTTCAGCTTCCTTGGCGTCGGGGTCAATCCACCAACGCCCAGCTGGGGCAACATGATCTCGGATGGCCTACGTGTCTGGCAGCATTATCCGCATCTTCTCGCCGCTCCGGCGGCCGTGCTCGGCCTTGCCTCGGTTGCCTTCAGCTTCCTTGGCGACGGCCTCAACGACGCGCTCAATCCGCGGGGCAGCAAATGATGGATACGAAAAGCACCGACCGCCTGCTCGATGTCAGGAACCTCACCGTCGAGATCGATGGCCGCAACGGCCCGGCCGTCGTCGTCGATGGCATCGATCTGCATGTCAACAAGGGTGAGACGCTTGGTGTGGTTGGCGAATCCGGCTGCGGCAAGAGCCTGACGATGCTCAGCCTGATGCGGCTCCTGCCGAACAAGATTAAAGTCACCAAGGGATCGGCGACATTCGACGGCCGCGACCTGCAGACGATGTCGAATAGAGAACTGCGCAAGGTGCGCGGCGGCGATATCGGCTTCGTCTTCCAGGATCCGATGACTTCGCTCAATCCGGTGATGCGCGTCGGTGCCCAGATCTGCGAGCCGCTGATCTATCACCGCGGAATGAAGAAGTCGGCGGCCCGCGCCCGTGCCGTCGAGCTTCTGCGCCTTGTCGGCATTCCCGGCCCGGAAGAGCGCCTGCAGGCCTATCCGCACGAACTTTCCGGCGGCATGCGCCAGCGCGTCATGATCGCGATCGGCCTTGCCTGCAATCCGAAGCTTTTGATTGCCGACGAGCCGACAACGGCGCTGGACGTCACTATTCAGGCCCAGATCGTCGATCTGGTGAAGGATCTCAGGACCAAGCTCGGCATGTCGGTCGTCTGGATCACCCATGATCTGGCGCTGATCGCCGGCCTCGTCGATCGCGTCGCCGTGCTTTATGCCGGCACGGTGGTCGAGGATGCGCCGGTCGACGAGCTCTATGCCCGCCCGAGCCATCCCTATACGCGCGGCCTGCTGTCTTCGATCCCGAAGCTCTCGGACCCGCCGGCAAGCCGGCTGAGCTCGATCGGCGGTACGCCGCCGGAGCCTGGCCGCCGGCCGAAGGGTTGCCCATTTGCGCCGCGCTGCCCGCTTGCCGAGAACATCTGTCACGAGAAGGTGCCGCAGCTCGAACCGTTGAGCGGCAGCGCCAACCACCGCGCCGCCTGTTTCGTCGTCCAGAGAATGCAGGAGGCCGCGTGATGGGCGCTCAACCACTGCTCAAGATCGAAAATCTGGTCAAGCATTTCCACGTCAAGCTCGGCGCCTTCGGCGAACGCTCAGCAACCGTCTATGCCCTCGACAATGTCAATCTCGACATCATGGAAGGCGAGACGCTGAGCCTGGTCGGCGAATCCGGCTGCGGCAAGTCGACGACCGGTTTCACCATTCTCAACCTCTACAAGGCGACCAGCGGCAAGGTCGTCTACAAGGGCCAGGATCTCGCGGCGCTCGACGAGAAGCAGATGCGGCCGTTTCGCCGCGACCTGCAGATCGTCTTCCAGGATCCCTATTCGACACTCAATCCGCGCATGACGGTGGGCGAGGCGACCGGTGAGCCGATCCTCTTCCACAAGCTCTGCACCAAGGCCGAGCTGAAGGACAGGGTCGCGACACTTTTGACTGATGTAGGCCTGCCGACTCGGTTTGCCCAACGTTATCCGCACGAGCTTTCCGGCGGTCAGCGCCAGCGCGTCGTCATCGCCCGCGCGCTTGCCTGCCAGCCGAAATTCATCGTCTGCGACGAGGCGATCTCGGCGCTCGACGTGTCGATCCAGGCACAGATCATAAACTTGCTGCTCGATCTGCAGGAAAAATACGGGCTGACCTATCTGTTCATCGCCCATGATCTCGCGGTCGTGCGCCATATCAGCACCCGTGTCGGCGTCATGTATCTCGGGCGGCTCGCAGAGCTTGCCACCCGCGAGGAACTCTTCGACAATCCGCTGCATCCCTATACCAGGGCGCTGCTGTCGGCTGTTCCGGAGATCGATCCCGAGCATGAGCGCACCCGCCAGCGCCAGATCCTGCAGGGCGATGTGCCGAGCCCGCTGAACCCGCCATCCGGCTGCCGTTTCCATACGCGCTGCCCAATCGCCATGGATGTCTGCAGCAAGGTCATCCCCGCGTGGCAGGAAACAAAACCCGGCCATCTCGTCGCCTGTCATGCGGTCAACACCGGACAGACCGCATGACGCTGAAGGCCGCCATCATTGCCGATGATCTGACGGGCGCGCTCGATACCGGCACACCCTTCGTCGAAGCCGGTCTTTCGGTTGCGGTTGCCGTCGATGTCGAGGCAGCAGAGGATGCGATCGCCACCGGCTGTGACGTTGTCGTCATCAACACCGCCTCCCGCGCGCTGGATGAGCGCGAAGCCGCCGAAAGAGTACGGTCGGCGGCGGCGGTGTTTCGTGGCGAGAAGCCCGCGGTCGTCATGAAGAAGATCGATTCCCGGCTCAAGGGAAATGTCGCGGCCGAGAGCCTTGCGCTGGCGAAGGCATTCGATCGGAAGACCATCCTAGTAGCGCCCGCCATTCCCGATCAGGAGCGGTTGACCTACCGAGGGTGTGTCGTCGGCCGCGGCATCAACCAGCCGCTGCCGATCGCTGAGCTGTTCGAAATCAGCGCGGAAGGCGTCGTGATTGCCGATGCCGAGGACGATGGCGATCTCGACCAGATCGCAGAGGGGCATGACTGGCTGACGACACTTGCGGTCGGCGCAAGGGGCCTCGGGGCCGCGCTTGCCCGCCAGCTCGGCGAAATGGGGCGGCAGCCGGTGCCGGAATTTGCGGCGACCCGGCGCACCCTGTTTGCCTTTGGCTCGCGCGACCCGATTACCGCTATCCAGATGGAGCGGCTCCAAGCCTCGGGTGTCCTGCGCATGGTGGTGGACGCGCCGATGGGGCAGGTCGAAGTCGGGGAGGGCATGGCGCTGCCGGCGCTGCTGCGCTGCTCCGGCGATATGGCAACCGATGCGGCATTGGTCGCCCGCCGTTTTGCGGCGGGCGTCAGATCGGTTATCGACGATACCAGGCCTGATATGCTGATGGTCGGTGGCGGCGATACGGCCCTTGCCGTTTTCCAGGCGCTCGGGGTGAGAGTGTTGGCGCCGCAGGGTGAAATCGAAGCCGGCGTGCCGTGGTTCGATGTCACGGCAGCCGACGGATGGCATTTTCGGTGCGCGGTGAAGTCGGGGGGCTTCGGCAAGCCCGATAGTTTGCTAAGACTAGTCCTTTGGAATCGGGCGGCATAGTAAGATACCGCCGGGGAGAATGACGTGGCTGAAGTGAATGGCGAATCTTTGAACGCGGAAGCCGGCCCGCCGGGCAAGCCCGAACGCGGCAAGGCCGTGAAGCTGGTCGACCGCGTCTTCGACCAGTTGCTCGAGCGTATCCGCGGCGGAAACTATCCGCCGGATTCACGCCTTCCCGGCGAGCATGAGCTTGCCTCGATGCTGGGTGTGTCGCGGCCGATCGTCCGCGATGCGCTGGCGCGCCTGCGCGATCAGGGCATGGTCTATGCCCGGCAGGGCGCCGGCACCTTCGTCAGCGCGCATGGATCGCCGACGACGCAGCTTGCCTATTCACCGGTCAAGACGATCGCCGATATCCAGCGCTGCTACGAGTTCCGCCTGACGATCGAGCCGGCGGCGGCCTATTTTGCCGCCAAACGCCGCAATGAGCAGGCGATCCAGAAGATCGCCAGCGCGCTTGCGGATCTGCGCGAGGCGACCAGCCATCAGCTTCACCGCACCGACGCTGATTTTCTCTTCCACCGCGCGGTGACGGAGGCTGCCAACAATCATTATTACACGGCCTCGATCGATGCGCTGAAGGCCCATATCGCCGTCGGCATGCATCTCCACGGCCTCTCTTTGCTCGGCCCCCGCCAAGGGTTGGAACAGGTCTATGAAGAGCATAACGCCATCTACAAGGCGATCGCCGACGGGCGACCTGACGATGCGCAGAGACTGATGAAAGCGCATCTCGAAGGCTCCCGGGACCGTCTGTTCGAGGGCAGGGTGCTCGACCTATCCTTCTGAAGCGCATCCCGCTCGAAAAAGCAGAAAGATCATCACGATGTTTTCGCTGCTGCCTCGGCAATGCCGATAAGCGCGCTTTTGATCATGCCGCCCTGATCGTCGGGATGCTGGAGACGTCCACCTCCCGTTCGGCGTGCCAAGCATCATAGGCAGCCTGCATGCGCAGCCATATTGCGGGGCCATCACCGAACAATTTCCCAAGTCGGGCAGCGACATTGGGCGAAACCGGCTTCTTCTCGTTCAGAATATCGTAGGGTTGCTGGCGCGAGATTCCGAGCAGATTGGCGATTTCCACCTTGGTTTTTCCCGTTGCAGGGATGATGTCCTCAAGCAGTGCCCCAGGGTGGGAAGGGCAACGCGTCGTCGGCCTCGTCGTTTCATATACGGGCATTAGGTCATTCCCCAGTCAGAGCCACCTCAGTAATGTGACAAGATCACATTTGATCTTTTGATGCCAGAGATCGATTGTCAGCCGGATTTCTGCTTCTTGATGATGCTGATGTTGCCGCTCACTTCGAGGATGGCAAATTTTATCTCCGTCACGCTCTCGATGCCTTCCTGGCTTCGAGCCGCTTGCATGACATCTTCCTTCTGCAGCCGGGCACCTTTGAGTGCGCCTTCGTCGTAGACGCCATCCGTCACCAGAATGGTTGGAACACCATCGATGATATGAGCTGCGCGAGGCCACCACCTCTTCACGTAGGACAGGCCGATATCGGTCGTAAACAGCGTGAGGATCAAGATGACGGCGTTGGTGATCGAGAAGTCATCGCCCAGCATCGCCTGCTGGGTGGTTTCGGCGATCACCAGCACGATGACCAGATCGAACGGTGTCATCTGGGCCAATGTCCGTCTTCCCGACAGACGGATGATCACGAGTAGCGTGAAATAAATTGCCAGTCCGCGTAATACCGCGTCCACCGTACCGCCCTCATGGAAAGATGAAAGTCGATTGGGTGCGCGTCTCGCCGCCCATGCCGATGAGGGCGCGACGAGGGCCGGGGAGTTGCGTTTGCAGACGGAAGACGATCTGCGTCGGCCCAGACGCGTCGGCCGGGAAGACATAACCTATCCGGCCGTCGCGCGCGAAGGTCGCTTTTTGGGGCGGATCGACCCCTTGAACTGAAAAGCTTTGAAGAAAGGCGGCATCGATCGTGAGGACCCTGTCTTCGGATGATGGCGTGAAGGTCACGGTCATGTCCTCGGGGGCATTCCATCGGGAGATGACGGGAAAATCCACGGAGCCATCGGGCAACAGCAGTGTTTGCCGCGAAAACGGACCACCTCTTCCCAGCAATCCCAGCAAGCAGGTCACCAAAAGAAGCATGAACACGATCCAGGAAATACGTTGAACAGCCCAGAACCTTTGCTGAAATTCGCTATGATCGAGCACGCCTTCCGGCAACGCGGGCAACTTGTGTATCTTTTCCATGCTCCCTCCCTGTGCGTTTGGCGGAGAACTTGGCTTGGGCGCAATAGTTCCCGGCAATGAGGGGGTCGTCGCCGTGTACATCGGATGTGAAGCTGTCCAGGCGTCTTCGCCGATCAAGGGAACGAAGAGTACCCCGCCTAGATCTTCTTCCTCGAATGCGGCGGCGCCGGTGCGCGTGAACCGTTTCAGGCGCTGCCCTTCACCGCCGCCGACCGGGATGATGAGCCGCCCTCCGAGGTGCAGCTGTTCTTTCAAGGCGGTTGGCACCTCGGGTGCGCCCGCAGAAACGATAATGGCATCGAACGGAGCGGCTTTCGCCCAGCCCTTGCTGCCATCGCCGACGCGAACGTCAATGTTGCGGTATCCCAGCTTCTCGAACCGTTCCCTGGCCTGAAACGCCAGCTTTTCATGACGCTCGATGGAGTAGACATGTCTTGCTATCCGGCTGATGAGGGCCGAAGCATAGCCGGAGCCGGTTCCGACCTCGAGCACTTTGTCACCGACATTCAGATTGGCCTTTTCGAGCATCAGCGCCACGATGAACGGCTGCGAAATTGTCTGGCCCTCGCCGATCGACAGCGGTGCATCCTCATAGGCGAATTCCTCGGAGCCTGGAGGAACGAATTTTTCGCGCGGTACCATGCGCATCGCTCCGATGACGCTTTGATCGCGAATGCCACGACGCGTCACGTGGTGCTCCACCATGCGATCTCGGATGCGCGTCATATCCATGGATCAGCTCCACTGTCGCCGATTGCACTGGGGGCAAACTTCTGGGCGGTGCAGAATATAAAACAAATGGGCGACCGGAGAGTTCCTGAGATGCGCAGGCTGCGGAACGGAGCGGCTTGCTAGACGACTGGCCGAAGGCGAAAATGGAAGAGGCGCTGGCCAATGCAGCCTGATGCAGCCGCAAGAAGTGGCCGACGCCGTCCTTTTCATGCTGTCGCGACCGCGTAATGTGACCGTCCGCGATCTGGTGATTCTGCCAAATAGCGTGGATCTGTAAACACCAGCCCAGACTGCAGCTAGCCTGATCCTTGCCGATTTCAAAGGAGAGACCATGAGCGACACATCTCGCACGCCAGAAGCAGATGCCAAATATGTCATCGGCGTCGACGTCGGCACCGGCAGCGCCCGCGCCGGCCTGTTCGACCTGACCGGCCGGATGCTGGCGTCCGCCAAGCGGAATATCACCTTGTTTCACGAAGCGGGTTCCATGGTTGAGCAATCGAGCACCGAGATCTGGGCGGCGGTTTGCGCGGCAGTGCGCGAGGCGGTTTCCTCGGCCGGGGTCGATCCGGCGTCCGTCAAGGGGCTCGGGTTCGATGCCACCTGTTCGCTCGTCGTCCTTGGCGAAGGCGGCAAACCGCTTCCCGTCGGGCCTTCGGAAGATCCGAACCGGGACATCATCGTATGGATGGACCACCGCGCCGTCCCGCAGGCGGAGCGTATCAATGCACTCGGTCATGACGTCCTGCGTTACATCGGCGGCCGTATCTCGCCTGAGATGGAAACGCCCAAGCTTCTCTGGCTGAAGGAAAATCGTCCTGAAGTTTTCGACGCTGCGTGGCAATTCTTCGACCTTGCAGATTTCCTGACCTGGCGGGCGACCGGCGATCTGTCGCGTTCGACCTGCACGGTCACCTGCAAGTGGACCTATCTCGCCCATGAAAAGCGCTGGGATGGCGATTATTTTCATCAGATCGGCCTCGGCACGCTTGCCGACGAAGAGTTTGCCCGCATCGGTCAGGCTATCGTCGAGCCCGGTTCGGCACTCGGTCGAGGACTGACCACGGCTGCAGCCGGCGAGCTCGGCCTGAAGTCGGAAACGCCTGTCGCTGCCGGACTGATCGACGCCCATGCGGGCGGAATCGGAACCGTTGGCACGGGTGCCGGTCCACAAGCCAATCTGGCCTATGTTTTCGGCACTTCCTCCTGCACGATGACATCGACAGCTGAACCGTCGTTCGTGCCCGGCGTCTGGGGGCCTTATTATTCGGCCATGGTGCCGGGACTATGGCTGAACGAGGGTGGTCAGAGTGCCGCCGGCGCGGCGATCGACCAGCTGCTCTCCTTCCATCCGGCTGCCGCGGAAGCGAGGGAGCTTTCTAAGAGGGCCGGCGTTTCGCTGCCGGTTCTGCTTGCAGATATGGCCGCCCGAAAGGCGGGCCGTTCTTCCGACGCCGTCACGCTTGCGGCCGGATTGCACGTCGTTCCCGAGTTCCTCGGCAACCGCGCGCCCTTTGCCGATCCGCATGCCCGCGCAATCATCGCCGGTCTCGGGATGGAGGATGATATAGGCAGCCTGGTCTCTCTTTACGTCGCGGGGCTTTGCGGTATCGGCTACGGCCTCAGGCAGATCATCGAGACGCAGGCCGATGCGGGCGTTACCATCGAAAACATCGTCATCAGCGGTGGCGCCGGCCAGCACGATTTCGTTCGCCAGCTGCTCGCCGATGCGAGCGGCAAGCCGGTCATCGCGACAAAGGCAGAGGAACCGGTACTCCTGGGGGCCGCCATCCTGGGCGCGGTCGCCGGCGGGCTGTTTGCGGATGTGCGTGAAGCGATGACGACACTCTCGGCGGTCGAAACGACATTCCTGCCATCAGAAGGGCCGATCCCTGATATTCATGACAAGCGCTATGAAGGGTTCAAGGAGCTTCAGGCTCTGGCGCGCAAGCTGCGTATCGGCATTTAAGATATCCCAACGCCAAGTCAGGCGGCGCGGTAGCTCGAGGGCCGCTGGATTATGATTCCGTCAGCCCCTTATGTAAGCTTAGATCTGCAAGCTGTAGGAGGCGGGCTGATGGCGAGTTGTTGTGGTTTTCCATCTACGGGCGGACAGGAAGTTCCGCACGGGCCGCGGGCCTCGATCCACTCTGCTTCATCCCGCCCGGTGTTGCAAACTGCCCGAATTGAAGGTGGTCGCGTTTCGGTCGGAACAAGCCAGCCTTTGTTGCCTCAAGACGGTGAGGGACCGGTCAGGTCGGTTCGAATAAACGCGTTCGAACTCTCTGTCGGCGCAGTCACCAACGAAGAATTCGGGCGGTTTGTCGAGGCAACCGGATATGTGACCGAGGCGGAGCGACTTGGCTGGTCCTACGTTTTCTATAAATTCCTCGATGGAGATGTTCCGACATCGGGAGTAGTCGGCGCCGAATGGTGGCGGAAGGTCGAGGGCGCAAATTGGGCCCACCCAAGCGGTCCTGGTTCGTCGCTTGAAAAGCTCGGGAACTTTCCTGTCGTGCACATCTCCTGGCAGGATGCGTCGGACTATTGTCACTGGGCGGGCGGACGATTGCCGAGCGAAGCTGAGTGGGAACACGCCGCACGCGGTGGCCTCGACCAGCCTGTTTACCCATGGGGCGATAAACAGCCGACCGAGACGTTCACCCCCTGCAACATATGGCAAGGACGTTTTCCCGACTTTGATACCGCGGTGGACGGATATGCCGGCCTGGCGCCGGTACTCTCCTTCGAGCCCAACGGATATGGCCTCTACAACATGGCCGGAAACTGTTGGGAATGGACCGCCGATCCATTCCGCGTCCGTTCTCTGCGAAGGGCGGCAACTTCAACCAATTCGGCATCCAAAGAGGAAGGCAAAAGAGTTCTGAAAGGCGGCTCTTACCTTTGTCACGCGTCTTATTGCCATCGGTATCGCATCGCCGCTCGAATGGGCAGCACAGGGGACTCCACAACGGGCCACATAGGCTTTCGCATTGCTTTCGACATCAACGCGTCGGCAGATTGACAGTTCGGACATGTTAAGTTAATCCATTAACTGACTGGCTGCAGGACGTTCTTGAGGAGGGGCGTCCTGCGACTTACGGCCAGCATTGCGCTAGGAGGAGACAGATGAAACTCGTCAATCGCATAGCCGTTACCGCGCTTGGCCTCGCGCTTTGCGCACCAGCAAAGGCCGAAACCCTAAAAATCTATTGGAACGCCGGCCACGCTTACCAAGCTTATGCCGACGTCATCAAACAGTTCGAAACGGATCATCCCGGCTGGACCGTGGAGTGGGGCCGTTTTCAATGGCCGGATCTGCGCACGAAGCTGGTGGCCGACCTGTCTGTTGGCAATGCGCCGGATCTTGTTGCCGAACCTGGTGGCTGGGTGCCGGAATTCGCGTTGCAAGGAAAGATAACCACCCTCAACGACTTCGTCGCTAAAGACGGAAAGGGGATGGGTTATCCTGATGACTGGCAGGACTTTTCGGTGGCGAGAAATACCATCGACGGAAAGTACTACGGCGTCCAATTACACCTGACATGCGCGACGCTGGTTTATAACGTCGATCTGCTGAAAGCGGCAGGTTTTGAAAAGCCACCTGCCAATTGGGAAGAGTTCCGCAACGCTGCCATCGCCGTAACGAAAACCGGAAGATTTGGCTTTGCTCCCAACCAGGTGGCCGCCTATTTCACGCCGTGGATCTATCAAAATGGCGGCAAGTTTTACGACAAAGCCTCCAATAAAGTGACGTTCGACAGCCCTGAAGCCGCGCAAGCGCTCCAGTTCGTCGCGGATCTGATCCACAAGGATAAGGCCGCAACCCTTCCTGTCGCCGGCGCCGATTACGAGGGCCCGCAAAAACTATTCACGGCTGGACGGGCAGCCATGATCCTGACAGGACCATGGGATGTCGGACCCATCAAAACAGGCAATCCGAAACTGCATTGGGATGTTGCGCCTTCGCTGACAGAGAAGGATCAGGCAACGATGTCCGGAGGCGTCAGCCTCTTCATTCCGAAGGATGCCAAGCATCCGGCGGAAGCGTGGGATCTGTTGAAGCGCTTCGTCTCGCTCGACGCCGAACTCGCTGCCTCGATACCAAATGGCATGACGATGCCGCGCAAATCCTGGGCTGCCGATCCAAAGGTCAAATCTGATCCGGTGCTTGGGAAATTCAGTCAGTGCCTTCCATACGCAGTGGACTCGTCGGCAGAACTCTCCCTGACGGGCAAGAATGCGACTGTTCAGGACCTTTTCAAAGCCGCTGTTCAGGACATTCTCTATAACAACAAACCCGCCCAGGCAGTGCTGTCGGACTACGCTGCGAAGGCAAACGCAGAGCTTCAGAAAAAGTGACGAAAACTAGAACCGGAGATCGCCGGCATGAAGTTCTTGAACAGCCACCAAGGCCGTCAGGCAACGTTTGCCTACATCGTACTGTCGCCGGCGATCCTCTATTTCACCGTCTACTTCTTCTACCCGATTGCCGTCGAACTTTGGGCCAGCTTCTTTCGCGGGCAGCCGCTGATCGGTGATTCCGAATTTGCCGGATTTGACAACTATATGCAGGCGCTGACGGATGAGAGAGTTCGCGATGCCTTCATCCGGACCGCTGTCTTCGCAATCTGCGGAACGATCGGGACTCTGCTGCCTGCCCTTTGCCTGGCCGCCATCCTCGTCGGGCCCGTCAAGGCTGCAACGACGATCCGGGCGATCATCTTTTTCCCCTACATCATTTCCTTCGTCATCGTTGCGCTGATGTGGAAAAGCATTCTCGACCCATACACCGGCATGTTGAATGCAGTGTTGGCCTCCCTGGGGCTGCCGATGCAGAACTGGCTGAGCACACCGTCGACCGCCTTGCCAACCATCATCGCAGTCACGGTATGGAAGGATATCGGATATGCAATGCTGATCTACATTGCGGCGATCCAATCGATTCCCAAGGATCTTTACGAGGCGGCTGACGTCGATGGGGCATCGGCCAGGCAGAAGTTTTTCCGGATTACCGTTCCGCTGTTGACGCCTACGACGCTCTTTCTCGCCGTCATCAGCATGATCGCCCACCTCCAGGACCTTTCGGCCCCATATCTCTTGACGGGAGGCGGCCCTGCTGAAGCGACAAGATTGTATGCCCTGCATGTCTACGAAACGGCTTTTGTCGAACTCAACATCGGTTATGCATCGGCGCTGTCATTTCTGATGTTGATCGTCATCCTGATCGTCACTGCCTTGCAGTTCCGCTTTCTGAACCGGGAGATCTCTTACTGATGGCAGGTGTGGCAAACCAGCGCCCGGTCGCGGCGTCTCTGATCACCTATCTTGTGCTCGCATTCTTCGTGATCCTGGCGCTTTTTCCTTTCTTCTACATGGTGTCGTTGTCACTGCAGAGCGATGCCGATCTGTTCAGTGGCGTGCCCGTCATCATTCCCTCGGAACTGCAATTCTCGAACTACATCACCATTTGGGACAAAGCTCCCTTTGCCCGCTTCATCGTCAATAGCTTCGTGATCGCCGGAGGCATAACCATACTCCACCTCCTGTTCGATCCCCTGATCGGATACGTGTTTGCCAAGCTTGAATTCCCGGGCCGGCGCTTCATGTTTGTCGCCTTGCTATCGACCCTGATGCTGCCCTTCTTCATCAGAATGATCCCGCTTTATATTCTCACGGCCGAGCTCGGCTGGCTCAACACCTATCAGGGGCTGATCATGCCGTTTGCGATGAGCGCCTATGGCATCTTCATGATGCGCCAGTTCATCCGGCCAGTCCCTTCGGAGCTTCTCGATGCGGCAAGGGTGGATGGAGCGTCGGAGTGGCGGATCTATCGTGCAATCGTCCTTCCGCAGCTTGGGCCCCCAATGGCCACGCTCGGGCTTCTCACATTCGTCTTTCAGTTCAACGAGTTTCTCTGGCCGCTGGTCGTCGTCAGCTCGGTCGAAATGCGGCCAATCACCACAGGGCTCACTCTGTTCAATTCCGAATTCTTTACACAGTGGAATCTGACTGCAACGGGCGGGGTCATTCTCTTCGTCCCGAGCCTTCTGCTGTTCGTGTTTATGCAGCGTTATTTCGTCCAGTCGGTGATGATGTCCGGGATGAAATAGTCGAACGAGGACCACCATGAACTCTTCTCCGAATGTCATCGTATTCTTCACGGACCAGCAGCGCTGGGACACCGTTGGACTTCACGGTCATCCACTCAGGCTTACGCCGAATTTCGACCGCTTGGCCCAAGCAGGCATGTTTGTTCCCAATTCCTTTACCTGCCAGCCGGTTTGCGGTCCGGCTCGGTCCGCGCTTCAGACCGGGCTCTATCCGACGACGACCGGCTGCTTTCGAAACGACATCCCGCTTCCTCCGCAACAGAAGACGCTGGCCCACCATTTCGCCAAGGGCGGCTATGAGACGAGTTATATCGGCAAGTGGCATCTTGCCTCCAGGGAACCGGTGCCGCCGGAGCAGCGGGGTGGGTATCAACACTGGTTGGCGTCCAACATCCTGGAATTCACGTCCTATGCCTACGACACCACCATGTTTAATGCGGCAGGCGAGGCGGTGAAGCTGCCGGGCTATCGGGTCGATGCTTTGACAGACGCCGCAATCCGCTATGTCGCCCAGCCGCGGGACAAGCCGTACTTCCTGTTTCTCTCGTTCATCGAGCCACACCACCAAAACGAGTTTGACGATTATCCAGCTCCGGTTGGCTACGAGGAGCGTATCCGAGAGAAAATGGAATTGCCTCCGGATCTGGCCATGCTTGGCGGATCGTCCTCAGAGCATTATCCCGGCTACATGGGAATGGTACAGCGGCTTGACGAAGCGCTGGGGCGGCTCGTCGATACGTTGATCAGTCTCACGCAGCTCGACAACACTGTGATTCTATTTACCTCGGACCACGGCTGCCATTTCAAGACGAGAAACAAGGAATACAAACGGTCATGCCACGAGGCATCGATCAGGGTTCCGACGTTTTTTCATGGGCCCGGATTTATGAACCGCGGCCCCTACGACGGGTTGGCAAGTCTTATCGATCTGCCCCCAACCTTGCTCGCGGCCGCCGGGCTGCCGGTGCCGGACGAGATGCAAGGACGGTCGATATTCCGAAATTCGCCGTTGGAGAACGAGAGTATTTTCGTGCAAATAAGCGAGAGCCATGTCGGACGAGCCTTGAGGACCAGGCGCTGGAAATATGAGGTGGGTGGACCGGAACTAAGTGGCTGGGACGACATGAACGGTTCCGCTTATGTCGAGACCCATCTTTACGACCTCGAAAAGGATCCGTATGAGCTGGATAATCTTTGCAGGCACGGCGAATTCGAGGACGTTCGCGAGAGCCTGCGAACAGAACTCCTACGCCGGATCGCCGACGCAGGTGAACCTCTACCGACGATAACGCCGATATGAATGAACACGGGAAACAGGCGCGGCCGTTGCAGCCGGTGTCCAACGAGAGGAACGTGACGGTCGCTGACGTCGCGCGCCATGCAAGCGTTTCTACAGCTGCCGTTTCCTTTTACTTCAGTGACAGGGCCGAACATCTGAAGCGTGTCGGCCCCGAGGCCCGGGAGCGTATCCGAGCAGCGGTTGAGGCGCTTGGATATGTGCCAAACAAGACTGCGCGTCATTTGCGCCGCCAGAAGAGCGAGCGCCTGTGCATCATTCTGCCGAAACTTGGCATCCCTTACGCCGATAAGATGGTGCAGGATCTGGGCCAGGCTGCCGTAGAACGTGGTTTGCTGCCAATCGTGTCAACGGCATCGAACATCGCTGAGCTGCAGAAAGTCCTTGCGGAAGTGGAAGCCGGCTTGGCCGATGGTGTAGTCGCTGACGTTGAATATCTGAGCGAAGAACAGGTCGACGGAGTTTTCGCCGGCATGGGCAAAGATTGTCTCATCATACACCCGACGGCCCGATCAATGCGATTTAGCGTGCTGAACAACGGCCTCGTGGCGGCACTCGAAACAGCATTCGAGGATCTTATTTCGAAAGGGCACCGAATATTTGCCTATGTTCAAAATACCGGCCTTAGTCCCAATCACCGTCTTCAGGCCATCATGGACCGCCGGAGGCGGCTCAAGGGTGATGTCGTCATCGACACGATGGTGGGGGCCAGCGAAAGATCGTTAGCCGCCGACTGCGCGCGCAAGATCGTGGCTCTCGAGCCACGCCCAACCGCGGTTTTTGTCGAGTCGGACTATACTGCCGTGACGGTGATCGAGGAGTTTTCCCGCCTGGGTATCGCGGTGCCCCGGGAGATTGCCGTCGTGGGATGTGGCAATGCGGAGGAGGGCTTCTATTGCGAGCCGCGCCTCACCACGATCGGTCCGGAATGGGGATCGTTGGAGGAAGCGGGGCGCTATCTCATAGACAGCATCGCGACAAGCGAGCGTCAGCCGCCCAGGGCGTTCCACACGAGTTGGACGTATATCCTGCGAGCGAGTGCTTAAACTGTCGAAGCTGAGCAGTCGGCCCTCTCCAGCAGTCGGCGTCAGCCCGGGCGCGCATACAACCATATGCACCGGCACTGCGACAGAGTTTCGCCCTTGGGCCGGTCATCCGAGGAAGCACTTGTGGACAACCGGCGAATCCACCCTGGCATCCGGCCTATACGGCGTCTATTGGCGCGACCGACTGGCGCACGATCATTTCGCACTCCAGCTTGACCTTGTGATTGTCATGCCGCATCCGCGGCGCGGCGATCATCTCGGCAAGTTTCTCGACGGCATAGCGCGCCATGTCGGCATGGGGCAGTTGCATCGTCGTGAGCGGCGGCAGCATATCGCCGGAATAGGATTCATTGTCGAAACCGATGACCGAAAGGTCGCGCGGGATAGACAGGCCGGCTTCCTTTGCGGCTTCATAGACACCCATGGCGATGCGGTCGCAGAAACAGCATATTGCCGTGGGCTGGTCATCGAGCGCTTGCAGGCGCTTGAAGGCTGCATAGCCTCCCTGAATCGTCCAACGCCCCTTGATGATGAGATGGTTGTCGACAGGAATGTCGCGCATTGTCAACGCTCGGCGATAACCCTTGATGCGCTCGCGAGAAGCTTCGATCGCGTCCTCCCCACCGATATAAGCAATGCGCGTATGCCCGGCATCGATCAGCGACAGCGTTGCCTTCATGACAGCCGACAGGTCTCCGGGCACCACGCTCGGCAGGGGCTTGTCGACCGTATAGCAGTTCAAAAGTACGGTCGGCCATTCCGCGAGCTGCGGAGCAAGCGTCACTTGCTGCGTGATCAGCCGCGCATAGATGACGCCGGCCGCGGGCAGCGTCGCGAGATGGCTCAGAGCTGCCTGCTCTGCCTCCTCGTCGGCGTCGGTCGGCATCACCGAGAGCAGATAGCCCAGCTCGTTCGCCGCCTCTCCGGCTCCGTCGATCAAGCCGGCGACATGGGGCGAACTTGTCACCTCGTTGATGAGCATGGCAATCAGCGGACGCCTGTCGATGCGCCGAGCTTGCGTCCTGTAACCCATCCTGGCCGCCGCACTTAGAACAGCCTCACGCGTTGCCGGCGATATGCGCGTTCCCGGAGCATTGTTGAGCACAAGCGACACGGTCGCCTGCGAGACGCCGCAGGCGGCAGCGATGTCGGACATCGTCGGCTTTTTGATCACGCGAACCCCTTGCAAGACTGACTATCCGCTTAGCACGAAGTTTTACCAACGCAAAAGCGGCGAGGGCTTGCTTGATAATAATTTTAGTTATAACTAGTGATTTATAACTAATCACTCTGGGAGGAGTGCATGGCAGGCGTAACGCTCGCTGGGGTATCCAAAAGCTATGGCACGGTAAATGTCATCCGTGACATTTCGCTTTCGATCAACGACGGCGAGTTCCTGGTTTTCGTTGGACCTTCCGGCTGCGGGAAATCGACGCTTCTGCGCATGATCGCCGGTTTCGAAACCATCACCGGCGGCGACGTCCTGCTCGGCGGCAACCGGGTCAATGACATGGCCGCCCGCGATCGCGGGGTGGCCATGGTCTTCCAGAACTACGCACTGTACCCCCACATGACAGCTCGCGAGAACATGGCCTTCGGTCTGCGCAATATTGGTACGCCGAAGGTCGAAATCGCCTCACGCATCGACAAGGCCGCCGCCATCCTCCAGCTTGAGCCTTACCTCGACCGCAAGCCGAAGGCGCTTTCCGGCGGCCAGCGTCAGCGTGTTGCGATCGGCCGCGCCATCATGCGCGAACCGGATGTCTTTCTATTTGACGAGCCGCTCTCCAATCTCGATGCCGCTCTTCGCGTCTCGATGCGCACCGAGATCGCCAAGCTCCACCACCGCCTCGCCGCAACCATGATCTACGTGACTCACGATCAGACGGAAGCCATGACCATGGCAGACCGTATCGTGGTCCTCAGGGACGGGCAGATCGAACAGGTCGGCGCGCCGATCGAGCTTTACGAGCGCCCTGCCAATGCCTTCGTGGCTGGTTTCCTCGGTGCGCCGCGCATCAATCTGCTCCCGGCAACAGTCACAGCCGTCGACGGCGAAACGGTCGAACTCGCCTGTGCGGGAGATGCCCGCCTTACTGCCAAGGTTCGTGCCAGTCCCGCCAAAGGCGACACGGTGACGATCGGCCTGAGGCCGGAAATCCTGTCGCCGGCCGATGAAGGAGCGCTCAGCGGAATCGTTGATGTCGTTGAGCAGCTCGGCTCGTTGCAACTTGTCTATGCGACACTTGCTGATGGCACCGCCATCGTCTCCGAACTGCGCGGCGGCGCGGCGCCTTCGATCGGCTCGGTCGCCCGGTTCGCGATCGGCCCCGGCACGCGCCACGTCTTCGATGCAAACAAGGTCTCGATCACCCTGCATTCTGAGGTGGATGGAGCATGAGCGCCAGCAGCCTGACCGCCGCGCGCAGGCGCGATGCACTCGCCGCTTACATCTTCCTCGCGCCTTTCGCGGTGATCTACGCCACGTTCCTGGTCTACCCGTTCTTCAAGGGCTTGTGGATCAGTCTCCACGACTGGGAGCTTGCCGGCAGCTACCGGAAATATATCGGCCTCCTCAACTATGAGGACATGTGGTTCGACACGATCTTCTGGAAGACCGTGGGCAATACGCTGGCCTTCGTCGCCATGACCGTGCCGACCATGACAGCACTGGCCCTGGTGCTGGCTCTTGCCGTGTTCGGGCAGGGGCGGCTCAAGGGTGTGCTGCGGTCCGTGTTCTTCATGTCGAGCGTGTTTTCGGTATCGGTCGTGACGCTGATCTGGTCGATGGTGCTGTCTGCGGACAACGGCCTGCTGGTGCCGCTCTTCAATCTCATCGGCGTCAAGCCCATCAATTTCCTCGGGCATCCGACGCTCGCCATGCCGTCGATTGCGTTGACGACGCTTTGGTGGGGTGTCGGCCTCCCCATGGCGCTGTTTCTGGCGGCATTAAGCCAGATACCGCCGGAACTTTACGAAGCGGCCGAACTCGATCATGCCGGTCGGTTCAGCGTCCTGAAAAACATCACCCTGCCGTCGATCCGTCACACCGTGCTCCTGGTTCTGGTCCTGCAGATCGTCGGTCAGTTCCAGATTTTCGGTCAGGCCCACCTGATGACACAGGGCGGGCCTGCCAATCGGACGCGTACGCTGGTTCAGTACATCTACGAGACGAGCTTCCGCGACTGGCAGGTCGGTTACGCCACGGCCATGTCCTTCGGGCTCTTCATCCTGATGCTTGGCTTCACAATGCTGCAGCTCTGGCTCGGCCGCAGGGGGGACGAATGATGGCAAGCGCACGTACAAGCGGCCTGCGCCGCGCCACGGACGGTCTCATCCTCGCCGCAACCATCGCCTTTGCGATCCTCTGGCTTCTGCCCGTCCTCTGGGTCGTCACTATGTCGCTGAAGCCGAATACCGAGCTAATGCGTTCCACGGCAGGCTTCCTGCCGCTCCCATTCACGCTCGATAATTACATCGGCCTCCTGAAACTCGATACCGTGCCGCGCTGGCTGATGCACAGTCTCATCGTTTCGGTAACGATGACAATTTTGGTTCTGGTCGTCTCGTCCATGGCCGGCTACGCGTTCGCGCGCCTGGAGTTCCCCTTCAAGAAGACGCTGTTCATGCTCGTGATTGCCGGCCTGATGGTGCCCGAGCAGGCAGTGTTCATTCCGCTGCACACGATGGTCTCGGGCTGGGGACTACACAATACCCACTTCGCGCTGGTCATGCCGCGCGTCGCCGTACCGATCGGTGTGTTTTTTGATGATGCAGTTCTTCCGCAGCGTTCCGAAAGAACTGGAGGAAGCGGCCGCCATTGATCACGCCTCACGGCTGACGATCTTTCTGAAGATTATGTTGCCGCTCTCCGTACCTGCACTGACCACGCTCGGTCTGTTCACCTTCATCTTCGCCTGGAACGACTTTCTCTGGCCGCTCGTCTCGGCGACCAAGGCCGACATGTACACGGTCACGGTCGGCCTCGCCTCGATCCAGACCAACTTCGCTTTCTCGGAGGGCATCGGCGCCGTCATGGCATCGGCGGTCTTTGCCAGCCTGCCCATCGTTCTTCTGTTCCTGATCTTCCAGCGCTTCATCGTGGCAGGTGTTGCCATGAGCGCCGGCAAATAGGCACCGGCCGAACCGGCCATGCCGGGACGGGTTTTTCGCAACGGCATCGCAAGGAGGATATGATGCACAAGACGAAAATGCTGCAACGTCTGGCGCTCGCCACGACACTGATGACCGCGCTCTGGGGAGGAGCAGCCCAAGCAGTCGACATCTCGTTCTTCCGCTTCTTCGGCGATTGCCAAGGCGAATACGGCGAGGTGACAGACGTGACCAAGGCCAATGGCGAATGTGGCATCATCACCGCGCTCACCAACAAGTTCAACGCAGAAAACACCATCGGCGCCAAGGTCGTCACCCAGACGGCCGAATGGGGCGCCTATTACGACCTGCTGACCGCGACTTATTCCACCGGCAACATCCCTGATGTCGCCGTCATGCATGCCTCGATTATGCCGAATTTTTCGGACCGGGATCTCCTGACGCCGCTGACCAAGCCTATTGCCGATCTCGGTATCCAGACAAACGACTTCGTACCGGCGGCGCTGAAGAACGCTACCGCCAAGAATGAAATTTATGCCCTCCCATACGACCTTCATGCGCTGCTCTTCCACGTCAACATGGACTTGATGAAGAAAGCGGGCCTTGTGAACGCAGACGGCTCGCCGATCCTGCCGAAGTCGCCCGAGGAACTGCTCGAGCAAGGCAGGAAGTTCAAGGAAACGACCGGCAAGTACTATATCGGTTCGGAAGCCCAGAGTTCGGAAGGCATGATGGTGCGCCTGTTCGACACGCTTCTCTGGCAGCAGGGCGTCGATGTCCTCGCCGACGACGGCAAGACGGCCAGCATCAATACAGCGGAAGGGCTGAACGCAGCCAAGCTGATCTCGTCGATATTCTCGGAAGGTCTTGCCAATCCGGCGCTGGATTATCCCGGCTCCGAACAGGCGTTCCTCAACGGCGAAACCGGGATTCTGATCAACGGCACCTGGGGCGTCGACAACTACGATACCCAGGCCAAGAGCGGCAAAGTGGCCCTCAAGGACTATCGCGTCGCCAATGTGCCGCAACTCTACGCCAAGCCCTCCGTCTGGGCCGACAGCCATATGTGGGTGATCCCGAAGGATGACGATCGCAGCGAAGACAAGACGAAAGCCGCTCTCGCCTTCCTCAAGTTTCTGAACGACAACAACTTCCAATGGTCGCGCACCGGCCATTTGTCGACCCGTCAGTCGGTTCTGAATTCCGAAGAGTTCAAGGCCCTGCCGCATCGCGCCGAGTTTGCCGACACTGCCAAAAATGCCACGTCACTGCCGCAGATCCAGAACCAACGTGCAGTCTACAACGCGATGATCACCGACTTGAACGCGATGTGGCTGACCGGCACCGATCCGCAGGCAACGCTTGAAGCGATGCAGGCCGGCGTCGAGCGCGTCCTGCGTCGCAATCGCTAGTTCCTCCAACCCCTCTTGAGGGGTTGGTCTCCCGCCGGGATACGCGCTGCTCCGTGCGTATCTCGGAACCCCATTGAAAAAGCCGACTTCCAAGGACAACCGATGAACGCCTATTCTCAGTCGCTCGCCCCAGCGAACACGCCGCTCCGCGAAACGCTTTCCCTTGATGGGACCTGGGAGTTCCGCCACGAGACCGATCGTGCTTGGCGGCATGCAAAGGTGCCGGCGCACTGGCAGGCGTGTTTCGAGGATCTCGCCGTCAGCTTCGGATCGGCAAGCTATCGCAGGACCTTCGCGCTCCCCGCAGAATGGTCGGCTCGGGAAATCGCCATCCGCTTCGGTGCCGTCAGCGATTTGGCCACCGTCTCCATCAACGGCACTGAGATCGGCCGTCATGAAGGCGGTTATCTTCCTTTCGAATTCGTGATTCCACCCCCTCTGTTGAAGGCGGAGAACACCGTCGAGGTCCTGGCCTGCCTGCCGGATGCTTATCGCAACGAGAGTGGTGCCGATTTTGCGGAGATCCCGCACGGCAAGCAGAGCTGGTATGGCCCGCAAGGCGGCATCTGGCAGTCCGTCCTCATCGAGGCCCGCGATCCCGCTCACATCTCATCGCTTCGCCTCGACCCGATTTGGCCGGGAGCCAGGCTGGATCTTAAAGCCCGCTTTGCGAGCATGGTTGCAGGCTCGCTGAAAATCGAGATCATCGGCCCGCAGGGCATGTCCGTCTTTACCGGAAACATTCCGGCCGCCGGCAATACCCTCGAACATTCGATCCAGCTCGACGCCGTCGCGCCATGGTCGCCGGACAGCCCGAACCTCTATACGATCACAACGATCCTCAGCGCCGACGGTGTCGAGATCGACAGCAGGCAGGAAAATTTCGGCTTTCGCCGCTTCGAAGCCAAGAACGGCTTCCTGCATCTGAACGGCAAGCCGCTTTATCTGCGCGCCGCGCTCGATCAGGATTACTATCCCGATGGTTTCGGCGCGCCGCCTTCGCTCGACCTGCTCGAAGACCAGTTGCGCAAGGCTAAGGCAATGGGACTGAATTGCCTGCGCTGCCATATCAAAGTGCCGGACCCGCGCTATTACGAGGTCGCCGACCGGCTGGGCATGCTGATCTGGAGCGAAATTCCAAATATCGAGACCTTCACCCCGGCCTCCGCCGAGCGCCTGCGCACGACCATGGAAGGTATTCTCGCCCGTGACGGCAATCACCCCTCCATCGTAATCTGGACCCTGATCAATGAAGATTGGGGCACCCGGCTGCGCGAAGCGGCCGAACAGCGGCAATGGATTTCCGACATGGTCGACTGGCTGCGTGTCGAAGACCCGCTACGGCTCGTTGTCGACAATTCCGCCTGCTTCCCGAACGTCCACGTCAAGACCGACATCAACGACTACCACTTCTACCGAACGGCGGTGGATCGGCGCGAGGAATGGGACACGCTCTGCCGCGAATTCGCAGGCAATGCCGACTGGACCTTCTCAACCGAAAAGGAAACCGTGCGCACGAGGAAGGAACCGCTTGTCCTCTCCGAGTTCGGCGTCTGGGGTTTGCCCGATCCTGCCCGTCTGCGCGAAAAGAACGGCCGCGACCCCTGGTGGATGGCCTATGGTGCCACCTGGGCGGATGGCACGGCACTGCCGCAGGGCATCGAAGCCCGTTTCCGCGAACTCGCTCTTGAGAAAGTGTTTGGCGATCTCGGCCAGTTCATCGAGCAGGTGCAGTGGTATCAATACATGAATCTGAAATACGAGATCGAGGTTATCCGAACGCACGCGCCGATCGGAGGTTATGTCATCACCGAACTCACCGACGTCCATTGGGAAGGCAACGGGCTGATGGACATGGCACGCAATCCGCGCGTCTTCGCCAAAGCGCTGCCGGCCGTCAATTCCGACATCGTCATCGCGCCGGGTGCTGCCCGCCACGCCGTCTATCAAGGCCAGACGACCAGCTTCGACATCAAGGTGTCGAGCGGCGGAACAGCACTGCCCGAAGGCAGTCGCCTCGTCTGGGAATTTGGCGCTGAAAAAGGCGAGATACCGCTGCCGGCCATGGCGCCGATGCAGGTTCATAATGCCCCGATCACCGCGACAGCAGGTGCGGTGCCGGTGCCCGAGATCCAAAAGGCCCGGTTCCAGGTCGTGTCGCCCGATGGAAGCGTGCTGTCTCAGAATTCCGAGACACTCGCGGTCTACGTTAAGCGCGATGTGCCCCCCATTCGCTTTGCTTCGCACGACGACGGGATTTCCGAGAGGTTATCAGCCCTTGGCCATGTCAGCGTGTCGCTGCACGAGGCGGATGTCTTCGTCACCAAGGACATCGATGCCGATCGCGTCGAGGCAATCCATTCCGGCCAGCGGGTGCTGCAGATCGTCAACAAGGACCCCGGCCGCCTGCGCGATGACGCGCCGCCGCGCGATGGCCCGATGTCGATCGAAATCGATCCGGGTGCCGGCGGCATGGTTTCGGGGCCGTTCTTCAGTTTTCCCGGCTACAATCTCGTCAATCGTCACAAATCGATCTGGCGCGGCGATTGGGTCGGCAACTTTTCCTGGTTGCGCCGGGATGGTGTCTTCGCTCATGTGCCGGGCGGTCCGCTGTTCGACCTGTCCTTCACCGGCGTCGCGCCGCACCAGGTGATGGCCGGCCTCCGTCCCTGGGAATTCCAGGGTCGCGTGCACGCCGGTGTCGTCATCGGCTGGGTTCACAAACCCGCTGCCTTCATCATCGAAAAGCGGCTCGGCCGTGGTAAGCTGGTTGCGACGACCTTCCGCCTCCACCAGGAGGCACCGGACGCCGACCCGCTTGCCACCGCGCTATACGATGGCCTCCTCGCTCTTGCCATTAGACCGTGAGCTCAGTGACAGTCAACAGAGGTCGCGGCGACTTCGCTTTGGCTCAAGCGCTAGCGGGAGGGTTCGGGTCGCTGGTCGAGTATATGGCCCGAAGCGGGCGAAACGGATCGAAAGGCTTCGTAGCAAGCCTCCCAGGCTGCACTGTCTTCCAGGAGAATCATCCCGTAGGAGATAGGTCTGTTATGCGATCTTCGGCTGCGATATTCTCGACCGATGAAACTCAGTCAGACCATACGGTTCGCTACCGCCGAGGACGGCACCCGTATCGCCATGGCGTCTTGCGGGCAGGGTCAGGTGATCCTGCGGGCCGCGCACTGGCTGAGCCATGTCGATTACGATCTCGAAAGCCCGGTGTGGCGGCCGTGGCTCCAGGCGCTGTCCGCCCACAACCGGTTTGTGCGCTACGATCCGCGCGGCTGCGGTCTGTCGGACCGGCATGTCTTTGATCTTTCGGTCGAAGCGTGGCACGCAGACCTTGCTGCCGTGGCAGCGTCGATCGAGGAGCCGCGCTTCGTGCTCCTCGGTCTTTCGCAGGGCGGCGCGCTCGCTATCGCATATGCCCTCAAGTATCCCGAGCGAGTATCGCATCTGGTGCTTCTGAACGCCTACGGTCAGGGTGCCCGCGCCAGAGCTCAGACCGAGGCGGAGCGGCTGGAAGCCGAGACCCTTGTCAATTTCGTTCGCATCGGCTGGGGACGCGATAATCCGGCGTTTTGCCGGTTCTTCACCAATCTCTTTATCCCCGACGGCACGCCTGAACAGCATCGCTGGTGGGGCGATCTCGAGCGGCAAACGGCAACGGCCGACGTCGCCGCACAACTGCTTTGGCAGATGCAGGGGATCGACGTGCTCGACCTTGCGGCGATGTTGCGCGTCCCGACGTTGATCGCACACTGCCGCGGTGACATGCGCGTGCCGTTTGACCAGGGTTGCAAGCTCGCCGCCGCGATTCCGGGCGCGAGCTTCGTGCCGCTTGAGAGCAAGAACCATGTGCTCTTGCCGGACGAGCCCGCTTGGAATGTATTTCAAACGGAACTTGCTGCCTTTCTCGGGCAGGATCGGTCGGTGCGGCCGCGCGCGGTCATTGAGGCCGGTCTGACACCCGCCGAGGCCGCCCTTCTCGACCTTGTCGCGGAGGGGCTAGATAACCGCGCGATCGCCGAACGGCTTGGCAAGAGTGCAAAGACCGTGCGAAACCAGCTGTCGGTGATATTCAGCAAACTCGGCGTGCATAGCCGCTCGCAAGCGATCGTCGTCGCGCTCTCCCGATAGTCCCGCTCTGCAGGTGGATAGACACCTCCTCCGATGCCGACGGGACATGTGTCCCTCCAAGGAGTGGATTTCTTCGCAGACGCGGGACAACCGCCTCATGCTCGCCGAGACGGCAAGCTTCATCCTTGGCATCGCGGATGGCAGGACGCCATCCGAGCACCGGGAGGAATTCACATGACGGAAATCAACGAAACAACGCTCAATGAACTCGTGGGCCGCGTCCTTGGCGACCTCGGCGGAGCGGTCAGCGTGCCGCTGGTCCGGATCGGAGATGCTCTCGGGCTGTACAGGACGCTGAAGGAGATCGGGCCGGTGAAGGCCGACGAACTTGCCGATGCCTCGGGATGCGCACCTCGTTATGTCCGCGAGTGGCTGGCGGCACAGGCTGCCTCGGGTTATGTGCACCATGAGCGAGGATTGTTCTCGCTGACGCCCGAACAGGCCTTCGTATTTGCCGAGCCGGATAGCCCGGTCAATCTGATCGGCGCGTTCGATACCGCTGCTGCGATGGTCGAGAACCAGCCGAAGGTGCAGTCCGCCTTCAAAACCGGCCGAGGCGTTGCCTGGGGCGATCAGGCCGGCTGCATGTTCTGCGCCGTCGCGCGACTATTCCGCCCAGGTTATGTCAACGCCCTTGTGCAGGACTGGCTGCCGGCGCTCGACGGTGTCACCGACAGGTTGAAGATGGGTGCGAAGGTGGCGGACGTTGGGTGTGGGCACGGGTTATCGACGATCCTGATGGCGCAGGCGTTTCCCAATTCCCGCTTTGTGGGCTACGACTTCCATCCAGGCTCGATTGCCGCTGCGTCCGCGCACGCCCAGGCACACGGGTTGACGAACCTGAACTTCGAGGTCGGCCGGGCGCAGGATTTCGACGGCCGGGATTTCGATTTGATCACCTGCTTCGACTGCTTGCACGATATGGGCGACCCGAAAGCGGCTGCGGCTCATATTCGAAAGGCGTTAAAAGAGGGTGGCGTCTGGATGGTGGTCGAACCAATGGCCGGAGATACGCTGGAGGAGAACATCAATCCGGTTGGACGGCTCTATTACTCAGCTTCGACGATGATCTGCGTTCCGACCTCGCTTGCGCAGGAGACAGGGCTCGCACTCGGCGCGCAGGCGGGAGAGCGGCGATTGGCCGAGGTGATCCGCTCAGGCGGTTTCACTCATATCCGGCGTGCAGCCCAGACGCCCCTCAACATGATCCTCGAGGCCACCTGACAGGTCGCGCCTCCCGTTGGAAATGCCGCGCCGCATTCCCGGCCTCGTCAGGAAAGTCGACGAGTGCGGCGTCTGGCTTGCAGCAGAACGCCAGCCGCCCTATCCTCAACGGCGGCGGTAAATCGTGCGAAGGCTTTGCTCTTGGCGGGCTGTGTGGTAGGAGCGGGCCATGACATCATTGATCGATTTCGATTGCCAAGGCTGCGGAGCCTGCTGCTCCTTCTCGCCGACCTGGCCCAGATTTTCCACCGAAACAGACGCTGCTCTCGATTTGCTGCCGGCGCATTTCGTAGCCGCGAACCAGCAAGGAATGCGTTGCGACGGTGCGCGTTGCTCCGCATTGGTCGGTCGCGTCGGTTCAGAGACATCCTGTCAAGTGTACGATCTTCGGCCTGACGTCTGCCGCGCCTGCGTCCCAGGGGATGACGCATGCTTGACCGCGCGCGCGTTCTTCGGGCTCGGTCAGCCAAGTTTGCCGCCCGGTCACATCGATGCGGAACCGCCAATCAACTGAGGCGGGTTCCGTCCGGCTCCTCTCTTCGCCTGTCGACTTTGCTGCAGCGATTGTGGTCCGAAAGTCCAGCCGGAGGTAAGGCCCGGTGGAGCCATCCGATGTGGACTATCTGCCTAATAGCGCGACAAGCGATATCGGCATTTCGACCGCGAAAAAATCCACTGCCGCACCGATAATCATCATCCACACGACGATCAGGAAAATGAGCGCTGCAATCCTGACTTCTACAGGTTGCATAATTTGCGCCATCCCAGCATATGCGTCCCCCCCGAGACAAACCCCTGTTATCCCTCGTGCAAATTCCCTATGGCGAGGGATGATGCGCAACGGTCGAGAGCGTGGGCGCATGCGGTGCCGAACTCTTCGCTTTCTCGAAACTGATGTCGCTTTGACCGATGAAGTCGGCGGACGTAGCTCTGTCGCTGCGTTCGAGATGATGGCCTTCAAGGAAGGAGTGGTAGGCATCTGCGATGCCCTCCTTCAGACTTATCTTAGGAGACCAGCCGAGAGTGCGAAGCTTGTCGACGCTCAGGAGTTTACGTGGCGTGCCATCTGGCTTGGTGAGGTCGCGCGTGATCTTGCCTTCGAAACCAACGATCTTGGAGACGAGGTATGCCAATTCGAGGATGGTAATGTCTTCGCCACAACCTACGTTCACATGACCTTCGGCGGAATAGGTTTTCATGAGATGGAGGCAGGCGTCGGCGCAATCGTCAACATGCAGGAATTCGCGCCGCGGCGTGCCAGTACCCCAGATGCATATCTCTTGCTGCTGGTTGACCTTGGCCTCATGCGCCTTGCGTATGAGCGCCGGCATGACATGGCTTGACCCGAGGTCAAAATTGTCGCCTGGACCGTAAAGATTAGTAGGCATGGCCGAGATGAAATCTCTACCGTGCTGTTTGCGATAGGCTTGGCAGAGCTTTAATCCGGCTATTTTGGCGATCGCATACCATTCATTCGTGGGCTCAAGCGATCCGGTCAGAAGTGAGTCCTCAACGATCGGCTGATCGGCGAATTTCGGATAGATGCAGGACGAGCCCAGAAACATCAGTTTTTCGACGTGAGCTCTATGGGCGGCGTGGATGACGTTCGCTTGGAGAATCAAGTTGTCGTAAAGGAAGTCGGCCGGATAGGTAGCGTTCGCGAGAATACCGCCGACCCTCGCAGCAGCCAGGAAGACAGCGTCGGGACGATGCTTACTCATCCACGCCTCCACCTGCTCCTGCCGTCTGAGATCGACCTCGGCGCGGGTGGCCGTCAAAATCTCGCAGCCCTCGGAAGCGAGACGTCGGACGATTGCAGAGCCCACCATGCCGCGGTGGCCCGCGACATAGACCCTCTTTCCGGCTAGGCTGTAGATCACCTCAGGCATAGGCAAAACCTTTGGTTGCGCCGACCGACGGAACATTTCGTGCCATGACTTTCAGATCCTCGCGAACCATCTCTGCAACCAGCTGATCAAGACTGGTCTGATGTTTCCAGCCAAGCTTCGTGTGCGCCTTCGTCGGATCGCCGATCAGAAGATCAACTTCAGTCGGACGGAAATAAGCCGGATCGATCTCCACCACACACCGACCGGATGTCTTATCGTATCCCTTTTCCTCAACCCCGTTCCCACGCCAATCAATCGGCATGCCCACATGGGCAAAGGCTTTGTCAACGAAGGAACGAACCGAGTGCGTTTCGCCGGTCGCAAGGACATAGTCCTCCGGTTCGTCCTGTTGCAGCATCAGCCACATGCCACGCACATATTCTCGTGCATGTCCCCAGTCGCGCTTGGCGTCCAAATTGCCGAGATAAAGCCTTTCCTGCAGCCCAAGATGGATCGCAGCCGCCGCCCGGGTGATTTTGCGCGTCACGAATGTTTCGCCGCGGATCGGGCTTTCATGATTGAACAAAATGCCGTTCGAGGCGTGCATGCCATATGCCTCGCGATAATTGACCACAATCCAATAGGCGTAGAGCTTGGCCGCCGCGTATGGGGATCGGGGGTAGAAAGGTGTCGTTTCGCTCTGCGGGACTTCCTGCACTTTGCCGTAGAGCTCTGAGGTGGATGCTTGATAGAAGCGGGTCTTCTTGGTCAGCCCCAGGAGGCGAATTGCTTCAAGCAGCCGAAGGGTGCCGGTTCCATCGGCGTTAGCCGTATATTCCGGCGTCTCGAAAGAGACTTGAACGTGGCTCTGTGCGGCGAGATTATAGATTTCGTCCGGCTGCGTTTCCTGAACGACGCGGATGAGGTTCGTTGAATCGGTCATGTCCCCGTAATGCAGAATAAAGCGAGGATTTTCGACATGGGGATCCTCGTATAGATGCTCGATGCGACTGGTGTTGAAGGACGATGAGCGTCGCTTGAGGCCGTGAACAATATAGCCCTTCTCCAGGAGCAATTCGGCCAAATACGCACCGTCCTGACCCGTTATACCCGTAATCAGCGCGACTTTATTTTCGTTTTTCACTGCGGTCTCCGTAATTTATTTCGACGGAATCAGGCGGACACGCTGTTCGAACTCATGTGAACTCGTGGTACTTCCTCAGTGAGCTCGCAAACAGTTCTGAATCGCTGAAGTTGTACATGGCGTGTTTGTTCGGATTGACGTTATTTATGGCAACGGCAATCTCTGCGTTGCGCGCGGTCTTCAGCTGATGTAGGCAAAACTCTACGGCCCGACGGCTCGTCTTTCCCCATTTTACGACCACTAGCGTTCGTTCTGCTAACGCTGTCAGATGCATCGTATCAGCCGAGGCGAGCACAGGTGCGCTGTCGAAGATGACGATTTGGCCCTGTGAGGCGGCCATCGCGACGATGTCAGCCGCATCAGTCAAACGAACGCGCCGATGGAGACTGGCATTGCCAGCCGGGATGAAGTCGATGCCGCTTGGATGGTGATGGATGATGTCCCGCATTCCGGCCTGTCCACACAGGAATTCGTTCAACCCCTGCTTTAGCTCTGATTTGAAAAACGAGTCGAGATTTCCGAGTCTGAGGTCGCCATCGACAAGCAGCACCGGAATTCCGTTGGCGGCGAGATCTATTGCCAGGGATCTGGCGACAAGCGACTTGCCCTCTCCGCTGTGAGCCGACGTCACAACAATACTGTTGGGCAACTTTCCGCCATTGGATTGTTTAAGCGAAGTCATGACCGAGCGAATTGCTTCGTCAAACATCCCGTCTTGGATGCTCCCGAAGAGCATCGACGGATCTCTCCGGTCTTTCCGTTTCAGGTGCGGGATGAATCCGGCGGGTACGATGCGCGACATTCCGGCCATCTGGTCGAAGCTGCGGACTGAATTGTCCAACATCTCGACCACGAAAGCGGCCGTCACCGCGATCGATATCGAAGCCAAAAGGGCGCCGATCAAATAGAAAAGCCGCCCGCGTCCCTGCGGCGCCAGCGGCACCGCGGCCGGTGACAAAACTTCCAGTTCCGCGCCCGGCAGCATCGCTTGCGCAGCCAGGCCACGGCGCTGCTCCTCGAGCTTATCCAGCGCCGTCTGCTCTTTGTCAGCCATGTGCTGGAGTCGGGCCAACTCGGTTTGCGCCAGGGCAGAGCGAGTGCGTTTCTCATGAGCGGCCGCCAATGCCGACCGGATTGCGTCGTCCTCATGATCGAGCGCCGCAAGCTTGGCGCGTATCGATTGGAGATATCGGTCGGTCGCAAGGCTGAGATCGGTGCGGGATTTAAGGATCTTGGCGCGCGTGTCGACCACGGCGTCGGCGGTGTTGCCATATGTCTCAAGAAGGCGCTCGAGATCTTGCTCCTGCGCACGAAGCTCGCGTTGCATTGCACCAATGCTGTCGGGAATGACCATATTCTGCAGGACGAGCGAGGGGTCGTCGGCCGCTTCGAGTGCGGTTATCGTTGCTCTCGCTTCAGCGCGGCTTTGTTCGATTTTTGTCCGCCGCTCGCCCAGCTCCATTATCGACTTGATCTGTTCAACCTGATCGTCGTCATTTGAGGCAACGTCGGTCGTTTTCTGGTACACGTCGGCGGCATCGCGTGCTGCCTTGGCGCGCCCCATCTGTTCGTCGATGCGCAGCAGAAGCCATTCTTCTGCTGCGTCCACTCGACCGCGCAGACTGTCCTTCCGCTCTTCGAGGTAGATGCTGATGAGCCGGTTCGGGACCGAGGCGGCCAGTTCGGGGTCGCTCGCATCGAAACCGATCTGAATGACGTCACCCTGGCCATCGCGCCAAACGCGGAGGGCCTTGTAGTACTTTGGGATTATCGGCTCGATGCTGTCCCGTATCGGCAAGGACGGTTTTTCGCTGTCGATCCAGCCGCGTAGCATTGATCGGATCTTGTCGATAGGCGAGATTTCTTGCAGCGCCGGATTGAATTCCGGCCATTCATTGAGCCGCAGGTCGCGGATTACCCGCTCTGCGATGCTTCTGGAAAGAAGCCGTTCGGTCTCGGATGTGGCGTCCAGCGGATCGTTGCGGCTGGACTCGTCGGTGCCGAGCTTTGTCGCCAGAGGCGTGTGGATGATCAGCCGGGACTCGGCATGATAAGTCGGCTTCAATCCCGAAATCGCGGTTGCGGCAACCGCCATAAGGAGCATGACGATGGCCATTATCATGACCACCCGTCGCCGGATAAGGCGCAGGCCCGAAGTCAGATCAAGGTCATCCGAACGAGTCTCTACCTGAAGCCGGGGATCGTAGCGCATCGACGAGAGCGAGGTGTTGCGGTCTGGCGGCACAGTCGAAATAGTCATCGTTCACCCGCCGTCGTTTGAGGTTGCGCGGAGATCGCGTCGTAGAGTTTGTCCAGCGATCGCATGTAAGCCTTCATACTGAAATTGTTGAGATAATGAGCGCGGGCCTTGGCCGACAGATAGTTGCGGACTTCCGGGTCGGTGACGAGCTTAGCCAGCGCCGCAGCCAGGGCATCCTTGTCTCCGACAGGTACGAAGACGCCGGTTTCACCGTCGGAGATGACTTCGCCATGCGCGCCGACGCGCGTGGTGACGACGGCGAGCCCATGGGCAAGCCCTTCGACCACAGCCATTGCCAAGCCCTCGGCATGCGAAGGCAAGACCAGGATATCTGCCCGTGTACACAAGGCTTGCGCCTCGTCGGCGCCAAGCCAGCCCGGCATTTTCACCAGATCTGAAAGTCCCATGGCGGCAGCCTGGCGCCGGTAGTCTTCCACAGGTCCGTCGCCTGCCAGCACGGCTCGCCACCGGAGCTCTTTCATGATCGGATGACTTAAGGCAAGCAGAAGCTCCTGAACGCCTTTGCGTTCGCTCAGCCGGCCGAGAAATATGATCAACGGCATCTCGCCGACATGAACATTTCGCGGCCCGGGGTCGGGAACACAATTGCCGATGACGACTACGCGGCGCTCTTCCACGCCGAGAAGCGTCGTGAGCGTCATGCGGTCGCGCTGGCCCAGTGCCACGACTTGGTCGGCATGTTGGAACATCCGGCGTACAAGCATTTGTTGACGCGGCGAGCGTGCGGCAAAGTCGGTCGCGTAGTCGTAGTCGTGCAGGTGCAATATGTGAGAGCATCCGAGGAGACGGGCAGCCTCGGTCAGGATCAGTTTTCTTGCGGTGCTGCCGCGACCCGCGACATGAATATGGTGAATGCGTGCCGGAGCAATTATCCGGTCCTTCGCCATCATCAAGACGGCGCCGAGCAGGCGCACAGGCGACGCAACTGAGGACCACCGAGGCCCTCTGGTATCGGTGACGAGGTGTGTTTCGCCGGCCTCCTTCGCCGTGTTCGATATATAGCCGACGAGCCTGCCAATTCCGCCACCGTTTTCGCAACCACCCGGGACGTAGTGGCGGACGGTTGCTGCTGCGTTCCGCATCGCTACCCGATTCCCATCCGTGAGCGCGTTCATTAGCATGCCCCGACCACCTTACGATAAACGGCCGCAGCCTGTGCTCCGACCTGTTGAGGCGAATTCGGACCTGTAGCCCATGCAAGCGCGCTGGTCCCGAAATTGCTTCTGAGCTCGTTATTTTCCGCCAATGTCCAGATGGCTCTCGCGAGCTGTTCCACATCTCCCGGTGGAACCACCATTCCCAGTCCGTTTGGCAGAACGGTGGCTCGCAATTCGCCGACATCAGTCACGATAACTGGCTTGCCAAATGCCGCGGCAAGATTGAGGACGCCGCTTTGAGAGGCTTCCGTATAGGGAAGGACAACGATGTCGGCATCCAGAAAGAGCTGGGCGACCTCCATATCCTCGATGAAGCGGTTGCGGATATCATAGCGGCCGGCGTCCCCCATAAGGGGCTGGAAGATCCACGGATTATCGCCGCGGCCAGCGACCGTGATGCGTAGATTGGGGAGCAGGTCCTTGAGCATCGCCTCGGCACGGATCAGATGCTCCAATCCCTTGTAAGCAAAAATCCGTCCGAACAGCAGAACGCGCAAAGTTCCATCTGCGCCGCGCCGCGCCATCTTGTGCCGCCGAGCGAGTTCCGCGTAGCGATGAATGGCGGGATGCGACAGGACATGGACACAATCAGGCGATTTTGAATATCGCTCGAGGACCATTCGTTTCAGCCCTTCGCCATGGACGACGACATGACCCGATTGCCGCACCATCAATTGGGGAGCCCAGGCGGGCAGCGTGCGGGTGTCGGAATCGCCGGGATGCACTTCCACGTCATGGACGGTGGTCACGATCGGGATTGGGCGCCAGAACGGCGCGGCAAAGTTCAACCAGAGCGTCGAGTTGCTCAGAAGGTGAATGACGTTCGGCCGCTCCTGCCGGATAAGACGTGTGAGTTGGTGCAGGAACCAGGGATTGGAGAGCGAGCGGTGCCTTGGCCAGTCCATCAGGTGCAGATCGACAGCCGGATCGATCCATGGAGCAAGATGTGCGTAGCGCCGGCGCGGAACCGCTAGGACGACGTGCGCATGTCGCGCAACGCCGCTAGCGAAGGAGATGGTGTAGTCTTCCAATTCGGAAACCAGTAGCAGCGCCTTCATCCCGCTGACTCCGACACGCCGACATCCTTACCAAGTCGAGGCAGGTCGCAGGCTGTGCGCAATGCATCACGCGTCCGCCTCAGCAAGTTTGGTTCTCCGGCGAAAAAGAGCCCTTCCATAGCAAGTCTGAACCGGGTGCGTGTATCGGCGCCCTGCAGTCTGGCTGAGGCCACCCGGTACGGATAGTGATCGGTCAGACGCAGCCTTCCCGCCAGATCGTGCGCGGAAAGAAACCGGTTCGTCGCTTCAACGGTAGCCTGCCAATGGGCCATCCGCCTTCGCAGCATGGCGGCGTCATCGACTGGCCGATACCAATTGTTGTTGTGAATCCGATAGAACCCGAGTGGATCCGACAAGGCGACAACGCCCCCCAGAAATGGGTAGATGCCTGTGAGCCAGGCATCTGCAGACATGCGGAACTGCTCGGGAATATCCCCTGCAGCATCCCACGCGCTACGCCTTACAGCGATAGCTGATGTCATCGGGAAGGGCCACCAACCAGCCGATCTGGCGAGCCGTGGCGACAAATTTCCTGAACACAGGGTCCGAGGGATTGGCTTGAAGGCTGGTGAACCATCGGTCTGCGTTGGCTGAAGTCGGTGATAAACAAGCGATGCCTGAGGATTGGATTGGAAAGCAGCGGCTGTTGCCGACAGCTTACCTGGCGCCCACCAGTCATCGGCGTCGAGAAAACAGAGGATGTCGCCACTGCTTAACTTCACAGCAGCATTTATGGCGGCGGCCTGTCCCTGGTTTTCCTGGAAAAGCACCGCCACCCGCTTGTCATAGCCGTCGAGAACAGAGCGCGACTGATCGCTCGAGCCGTCGTCGACGACGATTATCTCAACGTTGGACGCCTCTTGGCTCAAGGCGCTGTCAATCGCTCGTTCGACGAAGCGACCGTAGTTGTAGTTGTTGATAAGGACGCTGAATGTCGGCCGCTCCATGACACCCCTCAAGCGCGTCGCTGGGCGACACGTCGGTGCGCCAGAGTTGCGAACGCTCGCGCGTTTGGCAGCGCGAATTGATGGAAGGAGTTCAGCTCGATCAGGATTTCGCTTTGAGCCGGTAGGGTCACCGCCGACAACGCCGCAACGCGTGACGCTCCCTTTATATAACGTACAAAACCAGGACCATGACGCAGAACCATTGCAATCCCAACCCTTCTAAGCGTCACCTGCCAACAGCCGGCTGCGCCAGAATTATTGCCTCACTTCACCGGAACTGCGGCTCGGCGCGACGTGCTTCGCGGTATGCTTTCATCGTCAAGCTACCGGTGATTGGTCACGGGTGACATCTCCTCTTATGGGCAATGTCGTAGGCCCCAGCACCAACTTTTGGGGGAGGGGTAGACTGCAAGCTTAATCCAAACAACGCCCTTGGGTGGTGGGTATGGACGTTAGGCTTAGCCCCGCCTTCGTTTGCGTTGGTTGACCGGGGATATGGCGGGATGATTGTTCGTTGGTAAGCAGCGCAGCTATGAAAGGGGACCCATGTCTTTCCAAATTGCCGCGATCAACAGCCTCTCATCTGTCCAAGCAAATCGGGACGGGTAATGAGAGCGTATACGCTTAGAATAGCGAATGGGCCGACTGTCAGTTGGCGGGCAATAGAGTGCTGGGGCGCCGGCCTATGCCTTTTTCTTCAGACAGGCGCGCTTTTCCCGCTCATGCTGGCGGATGCCGACGGAGGCCTGAGCGATCATGCCAGGTCTATACTGCGTCTGCTTTGTTTACCGGTATACGGGTTTACATTGCTGATGCTGGCACGAAATTCTCCGCAATTCATCATAGCGCTGAAGCGAAATTGGTTTGTCCCCCTGATGGTCGCCATGCCCTTCGTGTCTGTCTTCTGGTCGGTTGGCCCGTCGACGACTTTCAGGCGTGCCATCGGCCTGCTCTTCACCGTACTTCTGGCCTATGTGTTGGCCATACGCTTTACACCGAGGCAGTTGCTTCTCATCGCATTTGCCACCTTCGGAACATGTATCGTCCTTAGCCTGTTGCTTCTTCTAGTGTCACCGGGGCTCGCTCGCATGCCCACGGACAGCGCGGTTCGCGGCATATTCATCCACAAGAACAGCCTTGGTTGGTACGCCGGCATGATGATACTGGTGTCGACCGCCATCGTAATGGACGGCAATCCAGGCTTGCGGCGAGCAGCTTTGATCTTGCTGATGGCGGGCGGGGCTTGTCTCTTCCTTTCCGGATCGATGACCGCGACAATTGCGACGGTATCGGCATATTGCCTGATCGGCTTCTACTCCATGTTGCAGCGAATCCGTGGCGTCGGTCGCATTGTCTTCATCCTGTTTTTCGTTCAAATCTTCGTCGGGATCCTCCTTTTGCTTCACGAGTTCTTGGTCCCATTCCTTGAGGCGCTTGGCAAGGATGCCACTCTGACGGGTCGAGTGCCCTTGTGGGAGCTGGTCGATGGTCAGATCGCCGATCATCTGCTGCTCGGCTTCGGCTACCAAGCGTTTTGGACAGAGGCGAATCCCGAAGCCTGGATTATCTGGTCAAAGATCCAATGGATGGCTCCCCACGCCCATAATGGATTCCGCGATACGCTGCTGAGCTTCGGAGCAAGCGGAATGACTTTGTTCGCTCTGATGCTTTTGCAGGCACTCCGCCAAGGCGCGGCCCTCCAATGCGGGGACCCGCGTTATGGCTGGCTCTGGTTGAACGTCTTCACGGTTGTGATTTTGGTGATGAACCTGACCGAGACAATCTTCCTGATCCAGAATGACGCGATTTTCATTCTGTTCACAACGGCCATCATCATGTTCTCTCTATACAAGCCTGTTGTTGCTTCGACGGCCCCCGGCCGGCAATTGCGAGCACCGGCCCGCAGCAAAACGGCGGAGCTGCAAATCTCATGAGGCTGCGCTTCGCACCGATCTTGAGCATTTTGCTTGCGATGCTCTTTCCGCAGCCGAGCAAGCTGGCTCCGGTGCGCCCAGACGCAGATGCGCCCGACAGGCTGCAGACGGCGGTCAGGGAGGCAACCTGCGCGGAAGCTTCGCCGGCGACCTTTTCGGACAAGCTGAAGGGGACTTCACTGAGCAACATAATGACCGGAACATCCGCGCCCCGGGCAGTATTCTATGTCTCTCCCGATGGCAAAGACACCTGGAGCGGGCACCTTCCTAAAGCAAATTCTCGGCGTACAGACGGTCCTTTTGCCAGTATTGAAAGAGCGCGGGATGCTGCGCGCCAGAAGGGCGGCCAGAATACGATCGCAATGGGCAATGGGGATTACTATCTCGCTGAACCGATAGTCTTCGATGCTCGCGATGCGGGCCTGATCATCGCGGCGAGATGCAACGAGGCGCCGGTTCTGCACGGCGGCCCGATCATTCGCAATTGGACGGCGCAGGACGATGGTCGCTGGAAGGCGTCACTGAAGCTGCCTGCGGGCCGGGATCTGGGCGATCTTTTCGTCGGCGGCGCGCGCCAGACGCAGGCTCGCTTTCCCAACGCTCCACTCGATGGAGATCCGCGCAAAGGGTGGCTTTTCGCGGCTAAGTGCACGCAGGACGACGACTTATGGCATGGTAACACGCGTTTTTGCTTCCATGCCGGCGATCTTCCGATCTCAAAAAATGCAGCAGGCCTTGTCGCCCACATCGTTGGTGGTTTTCACCCCGGCAGCCAGTGGGGCAGTGATACCCTCCCAGTGGTTTCAGTCGACACCGCGAACCGGGCGATAAATACCCAAGGCACCGGCTATTTCTTCACCGCAGAAGGCAGCCGCTATTTTTTGACCGGGGCGGCAGCGCTGCTCGATGCGCCTGGGGAGTGGTGGTATGACCGCACCAAGGGTCAACTCGATTATATCCCGACCAATGGGCTACCAACAGGTTCTACGGCTGTAGCCGGCATCCTGCCGACCTTCTTCAGGCTGGATGGAGCCGACGGGATGGTTGTATCGGGGCTCCAGTTTCGGGATGGGGATCCGCGGGGCAGCGGCAAGTTCGGTACCGACACCAGAAGCTTTGGGGCCATACGGCTCGATCACTCGGATGGTGTTCGGCTGCTCGGCAACTCCATCGACAATGTCGGCGTCGGCATCCATGTTTCCGAGAGCAAAGGTGTCTTGATTGCCGGCAACGTGATTGGAGATGTGGCTGGCAACGGGATTTACGTTGGCACGACCTATGGCAGCTTCGGCAAATCCGACGGTGCCAAAATCCTCTCGAACCATATTCATGACATTGGAAGGGTCTACTTTGAAACCGCGGGCATATGGTTCCAGGCGGCCGACAGTATCAGGATCGCTCATAACCTGGTCGAAAATACTGCGCAGTTCGGTATCGCCGGCGGCTCATTGTGGGGGGCACAAGACGCAGTCCACGACGCAGTCATCGAACATAACGAGATCCGTAATGCCAATCAGCAGACGGCAGATGGCGGTGCCATCAAGCTGATGGGCGAGCAGGCAGACCTCCTGAACAGCAGCATCCGCTACAATCTGGTCACCGGGACAGGTCAACTTATGAACAGGGCCGATGGGACGTTTTGGCCTTTCGGATATGAAAATATCAATGAATGGCCGACGCCTATCAGTTGGGCGATCTACACGGATGGCAAGGCCAGTGGTGTGCGCATCGAAGGAAATACGCTCTCGGACAATATATCGGCGATCGGCATCAACGGCGGCTGGAGCAACTTGGTGACGGGAAACGTCATCACGCATGGATCGGGCGCGGCTTTTCGCGTTGATGACGGTACGGGCAGGGGTTGGCGTCCGCCATGGGCACGTCCCAATCGTATCGAGAGCAATATCGTGTCGATCGACAGTAGCAACGGGCTTGCAGCCTATGTCTACGCTCCTGACCATGGGCCTGGATACGTGCAGTTCGCGCATAACCGCTACACCGGCAATTTGAACGACAAGAGCTTCCGAATACATCCGGAGATCATGCCTTCGGGAGAATTTGGCAGTTTACAGGATCTTCAGAAGGTTGGGGCGGACACCGAAAGCGTAGTCGCGCCGCCCGAGTAACAAAAGGGCGACGCGACGAGCGATGTTCCGCACCGGCGAGATCTGCCCGAGCGGCTGGATCGAGATGAGGAAACTCGCCCAGCACGATTGTTGCGGCGATCGGACGACCGCCGCAACAAGTGATAGTTACAGGAGAAAATCGCCTGCGCCCACGTGGACGAGGCCCTTCAGCTGAACCTCGAAATCATGAACGCCGTCGCCGTTCAGGTCGCCCTGGATAACGGTAGCGTCGTTCGCGGATCCAGCCTGGTCGTCATAGTGCCAGGCGAGCGCGCCAGCCTTATGGTCGAACAAGGCATTCTCCTGCGCCTGGAAATGGAAGGTTCCATTGCCCAGCCCAAAACCATTCGCATCTATCGCCGCGATGTCGATCTTATCGACGCCATGCTGGAAGTCGGTGATGATGTCGCGGTTCGAGCCAGACCCGGCTTCCGTCGGTGCTTTGAAGACAAACGTATCCGCGCTGACGCCACCGGTGCTGACGCCACCGGTCATGATGTCTTTTCCGGCGCCACCGATGATGACGTCCCCGCCGGCGCCGCCATCCAGCTTGTCCGCCCCAGCCCCGCCATTGAGAACGTTGCTGCCGCCATTGCCGCCGGTCAGCACGTCGCTGTAGCTGGAGCCAGTCAAGTTTTCGATGCTGGCGATCTTGTCACCGGTGGCCTGCCCGCCCGCTGCGGCCTTGGTCGCCAAATTGACGCTGACCGCACCGGAGCCCGCATAGCTGGCCGTGTCGGTGCCATAACCGCCGTCGAGCACATCCGCGCCGGCGCCGCCCTTCAACACGTCACTACCGCCGAGACCCTTGAAGGTTTCGTTGCCGCCGTTGGACTGACCGGTATGTGGCAGGATGTCATTGCCGTTGGTGCCGGTGAATACCTTCGTCGGCGTGGTCGGTGTGGTCGGCGTTTCCGGTTGCGTTGGCGTGGTTGGCGTTTCTGGTTGCGTCGGCGCGGTTGGCGTACCCGGTTGTGTTGGCGTGGTTGGCGTTCCCGGTGTCGAGCTGGAGCCCGATTCGTAGGCACCCATGTCGACAGTTCCAACGACGCGAGCGTGGCCGTCCAGATCGACCGACCCGACGCCGTACTTGGCGGTTCCGCTGTCGATTGCCGCCGAGCCGGAGCCGAGGTGGAAGTTGTCGCTCGCTGCCCCCGAGAATTTGGGGTCGACGCCGAGCTTGTTGCCGTTCGCCGCGCTCGGCATCGCGTTGCCGCCGTCGGTCTTGACCGATGCCTGGCCGGCCGTGCCGTTGTAGGTGATGTTGTTGGCCCAGACGACGTTGTTGTTGGTGTAGCTGTCGGTCGACGTGTTATCGATCGCAGTGTTGTTCTTGTTCACCGATGGGTCCGCTACGGCGATGTTGTTGGCCCAGATGTTGTTGCTCGACGCCGAGTTGCTGAGCTCACCGCGCCAGGTGCCGCTGTTCGCCGGGTCCTGATTGTTGTGGTATGCGGTGTTGTTTTTCACCGTGACGGAGTCGCTCCAGGTAACCTGGATGCCTTTGCCGCCGTTCTCGTAGACGAGGTTATTGTCGACCAGGGTCTTGAACGTGTAGTTCGGATGACCGCTCGTCTGCGTGCTCTGGAAATCGTCGATGATGATGCCGTTGCCGTCGGTGTGCTCACCCGACTTGGTGACGTTATCGTGCGAGATGTTGTCCCGCACGATCGTCCGGTAGCCGTCGGTCGAGGTATCGCCGGTGATGTTCCGGTTCTGGTAGATCGAGATGCCCGAGAACCAGCCCGTCGACGCGTTGTTGTAGGTCTCGTTGCCTTCGATGCGAATGAAGTCCGACTGGTTGAACTGGATGCCCGACTCGCCGCTGCCGTGGACCTTGTTGTTGAGGATCTGGACGTGGTGGGCATTGTTCGCTTCGATGCCGTCGCCTTTGGCGCCGCCGATGTCAAAGCCGTCGATTGTCACGTAGTTGGCGTTGACACTGATCGCGTTCCACGAGCCCGCGGGCGGCCGGATCAGCGCCCCGCCGGGCACTTCCGAGCGCAGCGTGATGTCGGCTGCCGCCGAGCCGTCCGTGTCGATGTTAATAGCTTCGTTGTAGGTCCCCGCCTTCACCACGACCTCGTCGCCGGGTCTTAGGTTCGCCGACATCGCCTCGCTGATCGTGCGGAAGGGAGAGGAGGTACTGCCGTTACCGCCGCTGCTGCCAGTTGTCGCTACGTAATATGTTGTCATGGTCTTGTTCCTCAACCCCCGCCCGTTAATATTTGTGGTTAATCCAGCGTTACGGCGGCAGGTTATAGGGTGACATTTTTGAGGGCGCAACAGCAACGCAACAGTAAGTGCTTGAGAAGCATAGCCTTATTGCTGCCACAATATCCGAATCGATCCAAAGTTACGTTTTGAAATATTTGGTGAATTTGGAGTCGCCCAAAATGTGGCAGTATTAATATCTCGCTTGCCGGGAGTTATTCTTTCTGCAACCAGAGCGATATGCATCCATTGAAAACTTTAGAAAAATCTGATGGGCGTGGCTGGATTGCTCCCGCCAAATGCGGAATCGACTTTTTTTTCTGAATTCGGCAATTTTGGGCAGCATCGCCTTACGATTGATGCTGATCGAGATGGTAATGGGGAGGTCGACGGTATCGATTCGGCCAACCCATTGCCCAGCATTTCAAGCGCCACCGCTTTCCCGCCGAGATCGTCTGGCATGCGGTGTGACTACACCTTCCGTTTCCGCTGATGTCGACAATCTGCTTGCCGAGCGTGATATCGATGTCTCGTTCCAGGCCGTGTCTGAGTGGGCGATCAAGTTCGGCCGCTGGTGCGAGACCTCGGAACGGTGGCGGGGAAGTCCTCTTTATGAAATCCAGCTTGCTCCGTCGGCTGACCCGGCTTGGATCGATCCGGTGTGCAAGATGCATGCACCATATTCATCTCATAAGCGTGCCGCCCCGCAGGGTCCCTGGTTTTTCTCGCCGCGTTGTAAAGAAGCATATCGACGGTTCTGCCGCAGACTATGAGTTGCCCCGGTCGCAGTAAACGGACAGGGGACAACTGTTTAACTCGGATGGCAACGGTGATGGCGGCGAGCTTGGCCAATCCCATGACGTTCACGAGCAGTTTGTCGTATCGGGTTGCGGCGCGTCGAAACTGTTTGAGCTTGCTGAAGAAGCGCTCGATGCGCTTGCGCTCCTTGTAGAGGTCTGCGTCGCGGGCGCGCTGCACTTTCGGTTGCGCTTTGGCGCGATGGCGAGCCGCGTTCGGCTTTGCCGAGGTCAAACCGCTCTTTCGGGACAGCGCTCATCAAAAAGAGCAGCCTGGCAAGCAGCTGGGGTACATCGCCTTACTTCGAATATGTAACCTATCTCGGCGTAAGACGTAGAAACATGAAGTCTCTTCTACGTCCAATAGTTAGAGACGCAAGTATGGAGGCAATCGTCTTGGCAGCATATTCTGATGACAGTTTAGATCGCGAAAGCGTAGGTCATGAGAAAGCAATCAGCAGACAGAAGCCAAGATTCAGTTCTCAACCAAACGAGTTCTTTGGAATGTATTAATGTCCTTGGTGTTCGCATTTCGGCAGTTAATCTCAAGAGTGCCACCGGATTTATTCAAAAAGCGATCGAAGACGGCAGGAAGGAATATGTGTGCGTTCGCGACGCGCACGGCGTGGTCCGGTGTCAAGATGATCCCGAGCTCCGGTCGATACATAACCGGGCTTTCCTCGTAACACCCGACGGCATGCCGTTGGTATGGGCATTGAAGCGTGCCGGTCATGCGGAAAGCGACAGGGTCTATGGACCTGACCTGATGTTATCCGTTTTCGATGCCGGCAGCTCCAAGGGCTTGCGCCACTTCCTTTATGGCGCAACGGCCGAAACGCTCGAACAGCTGCAGGCGCGCCTTCTCGCAAAATTTCCGCAAGCTCGGATCGTCGGCTCCTATGCGCCACCTTTTCGCAAACTGTCGCCGCGGGAGGAAACGGAGATTGCTGACCAGCTCAATCGATCGGGCGCCGATATCATCTGGGTCGGGCTGAGCAGTCCAAAGCAGGAACTCTGGATGGCGCGCATGCGCGATCGTCTGGAAGCATCGATGCTCATCGGTGTCGGAGCCGCATTCGATTTCCACGCCGGCCTCAAGCGGCAGGCTCCAAGGATCATTCAAAGAAGCGGCTTCGAATGGGCGTTTCGTCTTTTATGCGAGCCGCGACGGCTGTGGCGGCGCTATGCGGTCGTCGTGCCGACGTTCATCTCACTGACGGCATTCCAGAGACTGGGGCTTCGAAAGTTTCCGATCGAAGACGCGGTTTTTGGACCAAGCGCGCCAAAAGAAGCAGCTGCAAAGGTGTAAAGCCATCATGTCCTTATTTGCGTCGCCAGCAATGACACCGAGGCCGCCGAAGGCAGCCACCTCAAATGACATGACGTCGCGGGCGATTGCGGCAGGTTCCGTGCCGCCCATAGCAGCTAAGACCGCCGATCCCTTTGACCGGGCAGGGCTGTATATGCCCGTCGCACTACGGAGTCGGCTTCCTCGGCTTGCAACCTCGTCCTTCCTAGTCGCCGGCGACATTGCAAGCTATTTGGTTGCCTACTTTGTTGTCCTGTCCTTTTTCCCCAGTGGTTTGGAGGGCACGCTGGCGGAGCGTACGTTCACGATCGCAGCATTCGCCGCGATTATTCTTTACACATCGGCCGGCCTCTATCCTGGGTATCGGTTGTATGACCATGAACATCTGCGGCGGCGCACTGTCGCTGGCGTCAAGGTGGCTGTCCTGGCGGCGTTTGGAGCAATTATCCTGCCGGAGGGGGAACGACTGCTGCTTGCCGTCATTGGGTTCCTCGCTCTCGGGCTGATTGTTCAGCCATTTGGGCATTGGCTTGCACGGAGCCTGTGCTGGAAACTTGGAATCTGGGGGGAGCGCGCGGTTGTCATGGGGGGAGGCGACCTTACTCCCGCTCTCGTGGCGCATTTCAAGAGCCACTGGCAGTATGGCATCAGGCCGGAGGCCATCTCCCTCGATAGTTTGGAGGCATTGCCCGATGGCGGGCCATCCATTGCCGTGATTGCGGGCGCCACAGGCGCGCTTGCATCCGATTTGGCGGCGATGCGTCGGAAGTTCGCCGAAGTTATTTTGCTGTCCGATACGCCGAGCCTCAAGGTAAGCGGATTGCGACCTGCGGATGTCGGCGGAGAGATCGGTATTCGCCTTATCAACAGTGGGAGTTCAATCAACTCGGACTTGGTTCGCCGGATCCTCGATCTCGCAATCGCCATCCCTGCATCGATTGTCGTCGCCCCATTCATCGCGTTTGCAGCGGCTGCAATCTATGCCATTGATCCAGGCCCCGTCTTCTTCTGGCACACCAGGGAGGGGCGGTCCGGCAAGCCGGTGCACGTCCTCAAATTGAGGACGATGTATCAGGATGCAGAGCAGCGCCTCGAAGCAGTCTTCCGAGATGACCCTAACATGCGCGCCGAGTGGTTGAGCCACTTCAAGCTCAAGGACGATCCGCGCGTCCTTCCGGTTATAGGTCATATGCTGCGCTCTTCGAGCATCGACGAGCTGCCGCAATTGGCAAACATCATTGCGGGGCAGATGGCCATCGTCGGACCGCGTCCGTTTCCAGAATATCACCTCTCAGCGATGGATAGCGAATTTCGTGACAAGCGGCGTTCGGTAACACCGGGGCTGACGGGCCTCTGGCAGATATCCGAACGAAGCAATGCGGACATCGAACTGCAGCAGCAACTTGACGAGTTCTACATCGACAACCGGTCCCTGTGGCTCGACTGCCAAATTCTTCTCAGCACAATCCCCGCGGTGTTCAAGCGCGGGGGAGCCTACTGACCATCCTCGCTTCCGCGAGGCAACCATCAACAACGGAGCATACCAATGCACGGACAAAAGCGAATTATGGTAACCGGCGGCACCGGGTTTCTGGGATCATTCCTGTGCGAAAGGCTTTTGCGAGAGGGCAATGACGTCCTCTGCGTGGACAATTACTACACCGGTTCGCGCGACAATGTGCTGCATCTTCTTGACGATCCTCGCTTTGAGGTGCTCCGCCATGACATTACCTTCCCGCTTTATGTGGAGGTCGACGAGATCTACAACCTCGCCTGCCCGGCATCTCCGGTCCACTATCAGCACGACCCCGTGCAGACCGTGAAGACCAATGTGCACGGGGCCATCAATATGCTCGGCTTGGCAAAACGCACCAAGGCGAAGATCTTCCAGGCATCCACAAGCGAAGTTTATGGCGATCCGGCAGTCCACCCTCAACCCGAGGAGTATCGAGGCAGCGTCAGTCCCATAGGCCCGCGGGCATGTTATGACGAAGGCAAGCGGTGCGCAGAGACGCTGTTCTTCGATTATCATCGCCAATATGGCGTGGAAATTCGGGTGGCGCGGATTTTCAATACCTATGGTCCGCGCATGCAGACCAATGACGGCCGTGTCGTCTCCAATTTCATCGTTCAGGCGCTTCGAAACGAGCCGATCACCATCTTTGGCAACGGCAGGCAAACACGATCGTTCTGCTATGTGGACGACCTGATCGATGGCTTTATCCGTCTGATGGCGGCGCCCGCTGGGGTCACGGGCCCCATCAATCTCGGCAACCCCGGAGAATTCCAGGTCCGTGAATTGGCAGAAATGGTGATCGAAATGACGGGATCGAAGTCCGGCATCGCCTTCAAGGATCTGCCAGTTGACGATCCGACACAGCGCAAGCCCGATATCAGCCGCGCAACGCAACAACTGGGCTGGCAGCCGAAGGTGAACCTTCGTGAGGGGCTTGAGAGAACGATCGCCTATTTCGAGTGGAAGCTTTCCGGCGGCGTGAAGAACAGGCTTAGCGTCAAGTCCTCGCAAGAGGCTTATCCGCATCTGGCGTCTGCCAACGTCGAACTCACTGCTCCTGAAGCCATTCGATAGGGACATGAATAGCACCGTTGATGATCGAAAGCCGCGGCTCGTTTTTTTTCAATGGGACCATCAGCCCAATGCGAACGCGGCCGGTTACCTGCTGCTGCACATGCAGCAGCAGGTCAAATGCCTCGCAACACATTTCGAGGTCGTCGTCATTAACCGCGACTGCGATTATGCGGAGATATGCGACAGGTACGAACCGGATCTGACGCTGTTTGAAAGTGGTTATCGGTCGCATGGCTCGCGTCGGATAAAAATCACCAACACCAATACCCATATCCCTATTCCCAAGCTTGGCCTTCATAACGCCGACGCATGGTGCGATCGACGCGCGGGCTTCCTTTCCGATATGGAGCAGTGGGGCATCGAGGCGTATTTCGCGATCGCAACGATGGCTCCGGAATATATGCCGGCGGTGAAGGAGAATCTGTTCGTCTGGCCAAATTTCATCGATCCCGAAGTCTACCACGACTATGGCCAGCAAAAAGTCATCCCGGCCATGCTCACAGGTCAGGCCTACGGCCTTTATCCCTGGCGACAGACGGTCTTTCCGATAATCCGCGACCGTTACCCCTGCCTGGTCTCGCCGCAACACGCCTATGAGAGCAAGCTAGCTTCCCAGCTCCTGTCTGGAGAGGCTTATGCGCGCGCGCTCAACGCGAGCCTCGTCGTCCCCACATGCGGCACTATGGGCGGCGAGGTCGTGCGCAAGCATTTTGAGATCCCCGCGGCAAAGGCCTGTCTCGTGACGGAACGCACGGCAGCCGTGGAGGCAGCCGGCTTTGTCGACATGGAGAACTGTGTCTTTGTTGACGGGCGCAACGTCGTCGAGCGACTGGATTACCTTTTTGCCCATCCCGACGAAATACGGCGTATCACGACAGCAGGTTACAGTTTGATCCATGCGCGTCATACACTGAGCCACAGGCCGCAAATATATCAGTGGTTCATGCTGAACAAGGGCCTGCAGTTTGGCGAAAAGATCATCCAGTCCGGCCCCTTCGGCGATCTTACAAAAGTCCAGCGGATCTCCAAGCAAGAGAGCGTCCATATCGTGGGGGAAGCGAGCGATCGCGCTTTACTGAAGCAGGGCGACCTGCTTCTCGAGCAGGGCAGGGTGGAGGAGGCGAAGCACTGCTACGCACGCTGCCTGGATTATGTATCGTACCTCCCCGAAGCTAAATTCCGCCTTGCCATTTGTGCGTTGCAGGAGGGCGACGCCGAGAGCGCCTATGACCTTCTGGTGGACCTGGTCAAGGTGACCATGACTGAATATGGGGCACTCAACCCGGATCCGGTCGAGTGGGCGTACTACCTTCTCGCTTTGATCTGCAGAGGCCAGTGTGAGCGGGCGCGGAGGCTGCAAGATTTCTATCCATCTCTATTCCACGACGAATTCAGGCGCGCGCGCCTCGTCATCGCGCAACTCGGTCGCTCAGGCGATGGGGTCGTCTCGGGACGGTATGGCAGGGATCGAAAAAGCATTCATCAGCTTCCCGATCGGAGCGATTCCGAATGGCTTGCATGGTTCTCCGATATTCTTGAGCGGTGTCAGCAGCCAGATCTTGCAAATGTTCTTCATCACGCTCCCGTCGGCCGAAGCGGCGCCGGCGAGAAAGCGACATTTCTACACTTCAAACGTGATGCTGGTTGGCGTCTGCGACTATATTCAGGCGTCGATGGCCTGATTGTCAGACTGCGCCTGAATGGCCTGAGGCCGAATGTACCGCCGCTGCCTGAGTTCCGATACTTCTGGCATCTTGCGCGGCGTCTGGTCCCCCATTCGCGGAGAGGCCCGTTGCGCAGGATCCGAACGGCGCTTTCCAGGCTTCCAATAGGCACCGGCAATTAGCTGTGAGCGCACATGCAAACAGCCTCACCTGGAGAGGCGTGCATGACAAACTTCTCCGGTGAGGCTGAAGATGCAATCGGGGACTCGGTGGCGTATTTGTCGCGCAGCCACCGAGCATGTTTAGAGCGAGAATGCGCTCGTGATGCGATGCAAGATCTAATCGGTCGACCCCGTCAGCACAGGCTGTTTGTCGCAGAGCCGCCCGAAAGAAAAAGATCGTTGAGCTTGAACACGACTTCCGTTCTGTTCGTCGCTTTGACCTTTTTCATAATATTGCGGACATGCACCTTTACAGTGCTTTCTCGCAGGTTGAGCTCATAAGCGATAATTTTGTTTGCCTTTCCGCGTCGGAGCGCCTCCACGACTTCGACCTGACGATCCGTGAATATGCCGGAAAGCGGGCGTGCGGTCGAATTGCTCGAGTCCAGCAAGTGACGCATGGCGAACAGGGCGCTTGCAGGCACAAAAATTCCTCCTGCCACTGACAGCGCGATCAGCTCCATACAGACACTGACGCTGACCGAGGCGGGTATGAACCCTTTGGCTCCGTACTCAAGTGCCCTAACGATTTGACCGAAATCGTCGCTATCGGCCAATACGATGAGTGGCGTTGATGCGAATTCCGACGAAAGCTTCCGGATTTGCTCCGAAACCGTCGGTTCATCGATCTTTTTGCCGCCGACGTTCAAGAGGATTGCCGAAAGCGGAGGATATTCGTCGCGCTTCTGCTTCCACTCCTCAATTGACCCAAAAGCCAAAATCTGCAAATCCGCTTTTTGGGCAGCCATGCATTGCGCCAGGCATTGACGATCGAGCTCACGATTATCGAGAATGACAAGCGAATGCGTGTGTCTTCCCGGCGCGGCAGATGTGTTCGGATTATCTATCCTGAGGGGAAGAGCTACGTTCTCCTGCCTGAGGTCCAAATTCGGTATAAGTGCTGAATTCACAGCTTACCCTCCCCTAACACGTTACGCTCAACTAAGACCCGAGTACCAACCCCTCTCAATACGGGGGTTTAGGAAACTCTAAAGTAGGAATCGAATACCACAATTCGCCGAGCGTTACAGTAGCTAATATAGGCTAAGTACTACACAGATTCCATAAATGGATAAGATGTTGAAGATAAGCCTGAGTATAGACCTAGGTCTTACTGGAGAGCTTGCGGGATAGTCTCTGTTGTTGCGTCGCCGTTTGGCGATGAACCCCTAAATGCATGGAAACCATCGCTGTCTCCGACGTAAGCAGCCGACGAGTGCGGGGGGTAACCCCACCACCAATGATGGTCAGGGGCATAAACCGGGGCGTAAGTCGTCTTAAGTAGATACGCCTTTCGGCGGATAAGCTTAAACGTTTTGTTTCTTTACTCAGATGAAGAAAACAATTCTCTTTGGAATGGAGAGAAGTATTTCTCATGTTGGTGTGAAGCCTTGGACGCAATCGAACGACTATTTGTTTGACTGAAAATCGGGCCTGTTAGGAGTAGGGAGTTTGCAGGGATGATTGCATCAAACGTCAAGCTGGGTGAAGGCAGCGTCATCCACCATCGAGATCTTGTGAATCTCTACGGCTGCACGATCGGAGCAGGAACCCGCATCGGCACCTTCGTCGAGATTCAGAAGAACGTCATCGTCGGAGAAGACTGTAAGATCTCCAGCCATTCCTTCCTCTGTGAGGGCGTGACCCTGGAAGATGGCGTGTTCATAGGCCACGGGGTCATGTTTACGAACGACACCTACCCGCGCGCCGTCAATCGGGATGGCAGCCTGCAGACGGAGGCCGACTGGATTCTCATCCCCACGCTTGTCAAGCGCCTCGCATCGATCGGCAGCAACGCCACAATTCTGCCCGGCGTGACGATCGGAGAGGCTGCCCAGGTCGGAGCGGGAGCGGTTGTAACAAAGGATGTGCCGGATGGCGCCATCGTCGCGGGCGTTCCAGCCAGGGTTATCGGCCGTGTCAATGACGGGCCAGTCGACATGCACGCGTTGGAGGGAATGTGATGATCGGCATCGCTGTTGTTGGGTATGGATATTGGGGGCCGAACCTGGTTCGCAACATCTCGGAGGCAGCCGGAGCGCACCTCGTTTCTGTCTGTGATCTCAATGTTGACCGGTTGGCGGCTGTCAAAAGCCGCTACCCCGCCGTGACGATCACCGATGATTTCGAGGAAGTGCTGCGTGATCCAAGAGTGGATGCCATCGCTATCGCGACCCCGGTCTTCACCCATTTCAAGCTTGCAATGCAGGCTATGATGGCCGGAAAGCATGTCTTCGTCGAAAAGCCGATGGCATCGACGACGGAGGAAGCTTCGCGGATGGTCGAAGAGGCCACACGTCGACGCCTCGTGCTGGCGGTGGATCACACCTTCGTCCATACCGGCGCCGTTCGCAAGATGCGTGAACTGGTCGAGAACGGCTTGGGGGACATGTATTATTATGACTCGGTTCGGGTCAATCTGGGGCTCTTTCAGCATGATGTCAGCGTCATCTGGGACCTCGCGGTCCATGATCTCTCCATCCTGGACCATGTCGTGCAGGAAAGGCCGGTGGCTGTTTCAGCGACAGGCATGAGCCATGTACTCGGCGAGCCGGAAAACATCGCCTACCTGACGCTCTTCTTCGAAAGCAAGCTCATCGCACACATCCACGTCAATTGGCTGGCGCCGGTCAAGGTGCGCCGCACGCTGATCGGTGGCAGCAACAAGATGATCGTTTACGACGATCTGGAGCCCAGCGAAAAAATCAAGGTCTACGACAAGGGCATCACGTTGAACCCCAATTCTCAGGCTTACGGTGAGAAGGTGCATCAGATGATGGTCGGCTACCGCAGCGGCGACATGTGGGCGCCCAAGCTCGATATGACCGAAGCACTGAAACGCGAACTGGATCAGTTCGTCGAGTGCATCGAGCAGAATTCGCGGCCCATTACGGACGGCCATGCCGGCCTGCGCGTCGTTCGGATTCTGGAGGCAGCAAGCCGGTCGTTGGCCCAGCGCGGTCGCATCATCGAGCTCGAAGAGGCAAGGCGCATCGCATGATCCCGTTCCTGGACATTAAGGCACAATATCAATCAATCAAGGGTGAGATCGACGCCGCCGTGCTCGGCGTCCTCGCCTCGGGGCAGTACGTATTGGGCGACGAGGTCGCGCATTTCGAGCAGGAATTCGCAGATTATTGCAACGTCAAGCATGCGATAGCCGTCAACACCGGAACGAGTGCCTTGCATCTTGCCCTGCTTGCGGCGGGCGTTGGTCCCGGCGATGAGGTCATTACCGTGCCATTCACGTTCGTCGCAACCGTGTCGGCTATCTGCTACACGGGCGCACGGCCCGTGTTCGTCGATGTTGAGCCCGTGACACTCACGATGGATCCGGCGGAAGTCGAGGCAAAGATTACTCCCCGGACCAAGGCCATTGTTCCCGTCCATCTCTACGGTCAAATGGCCGATATGGACGCGATCAAGGCAATTGCCGAGCGCCACGGGATACCCGTCATCGAAGACGCCTGCCAGGCCCATGGCGCGCAATACAAAGGCCACCGCGCCGGCAGTATCGGCCTATCCGGCTGCTTCAGCTTCTATCCGGGCAAAAACCTCGGCGCCTGCGGCGAGGGGGGTATGGTCGTTACCAATGACGATGATCAGGCCAAGACGATGCGCATGCTGCGAGACTGGGGTCAGGAGCAGCGCTATCACCATCTGCTGAAGGGCTTTAACTATCGCATGGACGCCATTCAAGGCGCGATCCTGCGTGTCAAGCTCCGGCACCTTGAAGCCTGGACCGAGGCGCGTCGCACGCATGCGCGCCGCTACTCTTCGCTGCTTGCCGGGTCGACGGTTTTGACGACCCCTGTCGAAGCATCCGACCGGCGTCACGTCTATCATGTCTATGCCATAAGAAGCCGTGATCGCGATGGGCTTCAACGGCTGCTCAGCGCGGAAGGCATTCCGTCCGGGCTCCATTATCCCATCCCTGTTCATCTGCAGAAAGCCCATGCCGACCTTGGTTACCAGGCCGGGGATTTCCCACTCTCGGAAGCCGCGGCACGGGAGGTCCTCTCGCTGCCGATCTATCCAGAGATGCCTGTACGTCACGTTGACCTGGTGGTCGCCGCGCTGGAGTACGCCTATGTCAGTTAACCGCGCCGGCGAGGCTCGACTGGTGCAGGCGGTCCATGGTCGCCATGAAAGGCCGGCAGATCCTGGCTACCAAACTGGGTTGGTCGAAGAACTCAGACAATCATACGGGCGCGCTGGCCTGATAGACCTCTATGGTCGTTTCGCCACAGGCGACGGGGTCGTCGACACTCTGATGCGGAAAGCCATTTGGCAAGCGATCGCGCGGAGCTGCGGCACGGGACTGCAGGTTGCGGGCGGCGCCGGTTTCAAACATCCGGAAACGTTTGAAATCGGCAATGGCGTGTTCATCGGCGCTCAGGCCTATATCCAGGGCCGCTTCGACGGCACTTGCGTGATCGGCGACAATGTCTGGATCGGCCCGATGGCTTATTTCGACGCACGCGACCTGGTTATCGAGGATTGTGTCGGCTGGGGCCCTGGCGCCAAGGTGCTTGGCTCGACCCACACAGCACAGCCGGTGGATGTGCCGATCATTCGCACCGATCTCGAAATCAAGCCGGTCCGCATCGGCGCATGGGCCGATATTGGAACGAACGCAACGATTCTTCCCGGCGTGAGCATCGGAAAAGGGGCGATCGTCGGAGCGGGTGCAGTCGTTGTCTCCGATGTCGAACCGTTTTCAGTCGTGGCGGGTGTGCCGGCGAAGTTCATACGCTGGCGCACGGAAGCCGATCCTGTGCTGGATTTATCGCATGGAGGAAGATCGTGAGAAATCAACGGGTACTCATTACCGGCGGAGCCGGCCTGATCGGGTCGCATATCGCCGATCTCGTCGCATTGGAGAAGCCGCGGGAGATTATCATCCTCGACAACTTCGTGCGCGGACGCCGGGACAATCTCAGCACGGCAATAGGTGGCGGGTCCGTCAACATCATTGAAGGAGATATCCGTGACAGAGCCTTGTTGGCGAGAACCTTCGAGGGCGTGGACATCGTCTTTCACCAGGCGGCCATCCGCATCACGCAATGCGCGGAAGACCCACGCCTTGCTTTCGATGTGCTGGCCGAAGGCACGTTCAATGTTCTCGAAGCTGCCGTAAAGGCAGGCGTGTCGAAAGTCGTCGCTGCCTCTTCTGCCTCTGTGCTGGGTTTGGCCGAAAGCTTTCCGACCACCGAAGCGCATCATCCCTATAATAACAGGACGATCTACGGGGCGGCCAAGACGTTTAACGAGGGGCTGCTTCGCAGCTTTGCGGAGATGTACGGTCTGCGCTATGTGGCGCTGCGCTATTTCAACGTATACGGGCCGCGAATGGACGTTTACGGCGCCTATACCGAAGTGCTGATCCGCTGGATGGAGCGTCTGGCGACCGGGATGCCACCCCTCATCTATGGAGACGGCAGCCAGACGATGGACTTCGTCGATGCACGTGACATCGCCCGGGCAAACCTGCTGGCTGCGAAGAGCGATGTCACGGATGAAGTGTTCAATGTCGCGAGCGGCAGGGAGATAAGCCTCCGGGAACTCGCGCAGATGCTGAGCGATATCATGGGGGTCTCACTCGAACCGCAGCACAAAGAAGCCCGCGCGGTAAACGGCGTAACCCGTCGTCTTGCCGATATCAGCAAGGCCGAGAAACTCCTGGGCTTCAAAGCGGAAATATCGATGGAACAAGGGCTTCGCGACCTTGTCGCCTGGTGGAAGATGAAGACCGATGCGGCAGGAGGCCAAGCTGCATGAGCCCGTCGCTACCTGTAGTTCCAGTTGCCAAGCCCGTTCTCGGAGAGGAGGAGGCGGAGGCTGTCCGCCGCGTTATTCTATCAGGATGGGTGACGCAGGGGCCGGAAGTTGCCGCTTTCGAGAGTGAATTCGCTGCCTTTGTCGGCGCTGCACATGCCTGCGCCGTTTCAAACTGCACGACCGCACTGCATCTCGCCTTGATGGCGGTAGGTATCGGTGCCGGTGATGAAGTCATTACGGTCAGTCATTCGTTCATCGCAACCGCGAACGCCATCAGATACTGCGATGGCGTGCCTGTCTTTATCGACATCGAGGCGGACGGTTACAACATCGACCCTAGCCTGATCGAAAGGGCAATCACGTCCCGGACCAAGGCAATCCTGTGCGTTCATCAGCTCGGCATGCCTTGCGATATTCGCCCTGTCGTTGAGATCGGGAAGCGCCTCTCGATACCGGTCATCGAGGATGCGGCGTGCGCAACGGGAAGCGAAATCCTTTGGGATGGAAATTGGGAAAAAATTGGCAGGTCGCATGGCGACATTGCCTGCTTCTCCTTCCACCCCCGTAAGGTCGTCACGACCGGTGATGGTGGCATGTTGACTACGGCCAATCCCGAGTATGACCGAAAATTTCGCCTCTGGCGCCAGCATGGCATGAGCGTCACCGACGCCGTCCGTCACGGCTCGAGGCAGGTGATCTTTGAAGACTATGATGAACTAGGCTACAACTACCGCATGACTGACCTTCAGGCGGCGGTCGGACGGGTGCAACTGCGGCGGCTGCCGGAGCTGATTGCGCAGCGCCGGCGGCTTGCCGAGCAGTATATAGAGCGCCTGTCCACGATCCCTGGGCTAACGCTGCCAATCGAGCCCGGCTGGGCTCGCAGCAACTGGCAGAGCTTTTGTGTGAGATTGCCTGATGCTGTCGACCAAAGGGCGGTCATGCAAGCGCTGCTCGATCAGGGGATATCCACCCGGCGCGGTGTGATGAACATCCATCTGGAGGGGGCCTATTCGGGCCAAAGTTCCCATCGTGCTGCCACAAGTCTGAAGCGAAGCGTGGCAGCGCAGCGGCAAACAATAATCCTGCCGCTTTATGCTCAGATGGCGGATCTCGACATCGTCAGGGTTGTCGAAGCACTTCGAAGCTCATTGGCTGAGGCGGCCAGCATACCCGCCGCCGTACAGCACGATCGGGACATCGCGCTTGTATGATTTCCTGATTGCGTGATGCAATCCTCGTTGTGCCGCAGGGCCTAATGCGCATCGCCTCGATGCGCATTTTTTATTAGGCAAATTTCGCGATCCATCCTCTGATCACTGCGGGCATCATCTCGGGCGGAAGAAGCTGGATCAGCATGCGCAGCGAGTAGATCCCCGTCAGAGCTACGGCCAAGGCGCCGATGCCTATCGCCGGCCATAACGGCAAGACCCAAAATGCCGAAAATACCAACACCGATGCAGGCAGGAAAAGCAGCACGTGCCTGCGGTTGGCTGCGGACCCGCGGAAGCCGGTAAGCCGCCGCACGATCACGTAAATGAGGATGCTATGCCAGACGTAGAGGCCGAAAAACGCCATGCCGGCTCCTGGCGTACCGAACTTCGATACGAAGTGCCATGCCAGCCCTACATGCACGAGCGTAGCCGCCGCCTCCGTCCAGAAGAAGATGGCTTGGGCACGCTTCGCCAAGATGATGAAACCCATCGGCCAGGCGATGATCCTGAGCATCATGCCAAGGCAGATCCAGCGCAAGAGATCCACCGCCCCATGAAACTCCGAAGAATAGAACAGGCTCATCATGAGCGGCGCCAGCGTCAACGTGGCGAGCAGACCAGGGCCGGCAAGAAGGATGCTGATTTCCATCTGTTCATTGACGAGGCGGTTGCATTCGGCGTGATTGTCCGCAGTCGTGGTCAGGCGCGGATAGAAGTCCGTTCCCATCGCCTGCAAAATGAAGCCGGCATAGAGACCGCCCAACCCCCAGGCCGCCTGATACAATCCTGCGGCCATCACGCCCCCGTCCTTCAATACGATGATGCGGATCGCATAGGCCGCGCCGAAGGTCAGAAGTCCGCTCGCCATGAAGACGGCGCCGAATCTCAGCAGAGGTGCCCACTCTTGACCAAATTGGCGAGCCGACATTCGCGGCGAGTGTGCGCCTATCCGTCTGCTGTACCACCAGGTGGAGAGTGTTGTGACGGCCGCAATCGCTACGACCGACGGTGCGATCGCCTGCGCGCCGAACAGGTAAATCAGCGGGACAGTGCTCACTGTGCTGAAAAAACCTACGAGCACATTGATGCGGGCAAGATTTGCAATGCCACGTAAGCCCTGGATCAACGCCGTCTGCCCGGACGACACTATCCGGAAAAATACAGCGAGCGAGAGCAGCGCGATGCCACCGGCGTGCTGGTAGTCGCCGAAGGTGAAATTCGAGACCGGAAATGCCAGCGCTGCAAGAAGGAGCGCGCCAAGCAGGCCGAGTATTATCGATATGCGTCTTAGCGCTTTCGCCGACTGTGCGATCCTCGCTTCGTCGCCGGTACCGGCGGCCTCGGCGATCTGGCGCACCCCGCTGCCGCCCAGTCCCAGACCAGCGGCCGTTTGCGCGATATCGACGATTGACTGGTAGAGGCCCATGAGCCCCACGCCTTCTGGCCCAAGCAGAACGGCCAGGGCCTTGTTACGAATGACGCTTAGAGCGACGTTCACGAGCGAGGAACCGCCCATCAGCATCGTCGACTTGAGGATCTGGGTATAAGTCTGCCCACTGGCTGGGATCATGCGCAAAGTCATCAATTGTCCTTGGCCGCTATGCTGTGGGGCGGGATCTCCGGCGCAATGTCGCCGACATGTTGCCCAACGCCGCTTCGGAGATACGCGGCACAGGCATTGCTGTTGAGGCAGGAAGCGAATTCAAGACCTGGTCGGGTTTATGGCAGCTCGTATCAAGAGCAATTTCTCTCGCGCAGGTAGTCGGAGCGCCTTGGCGCTGGTCAATCGTCCGCTGCGAGTTCGTTTGCAATACATGCTTTTCGCGGGTCACTGGCTTGCCTGACTGGCGCGTGTTTCAGTTTCACGCGGCAGGTCGGCGGGCGCGGCCTGAGACACGCGATCCGCAATGGGGGGTCGAACGACCCTCACAACATCACCCGGGATCAGTGCCGTTGTCTCGGAGGCCTGGAACTGCCTGATTTGGCCTTCGCTTCGCCGGCTCACCGTAAACGTCAGCGGGAGCGCCTCGTCGGTGATATTCGAGCTTCCCCCTGTCGCGAGGTCATCGAGAAGCAGTTTTTGCGTCATCTCGCGCTTCAATTTGAGCTGGTCGAGACTTGCCTGTTCCGACTGCAATTCGGAAGCGACTTCGCTTCGCCGCGTATCATAAAGCCCCTCAAGATTTCGCGTTGTCTCACTGATCGCCTGACGGCCCCGCATGATGGCGGTGACAAGGTCGAGCCGATCGGAGCGGTAGGTGGTGAGCAACCGTTCCAGATCCAATTGACGCGACGAAACGGTGAGGCCTTTCGAAACCAGTGTTTTGACGCTGGTCAGCTGGTCCTCGATCGATTTGATATTGTCCTCCGAGCCCTGCACCTTCTCGCCCAGCATGCCGACTTCACTATTCAAAAGATCACGCAATTCCGTGAGCGCCTTCGACTGCCTGTCCAGCGCATTTGCGCGAGCCTGAAAAATGACCCGTTCCTCGTTGTATATTCCCGCGGCGTATTGCTGATTGACGCCGAGCGTCTGATCGAAAATTATCTCCTTTGCCCCTGTCATCTCTGCTTGGAGCCGTGCTAATTTGGCAGTGCTGCGCAGCAGGGAGTGGTCGATTTCCCGCAGCTCGCCCGCGAGTTTGATCGTCTGCGATTGCTGCAGACTTGTGGCGCGGAACGGGCCGCCGCTCATTGCCAGGGATTGCAGGACGGTAAGTCCTGAGCGGAATTTGTACTGCCCAGGCGTGGTTACGTCTCCGACGACATAGATTGGCGGGTATTCGAGAATTTCGATCGTGACTGCGGGTGGCTGAACCAATCCGATTTTTTCTTGCAGACGCTTGGCAATCTCGTTCGTGAGGCTGGTGTTATCGCGATTGCCGACGGAAACGGATCCAAGAAAGGGCAAAAAGACAGCGCCTTCATCCGAGACGGTATATTCACCGCCAAGCGCATCCCATCTTTCATATTGGCCTTTGGACTGCATCCATTGGACAATCGTCAGACGGATTTTCGTCTGCGGAGCAAAAGCAGTGTCATCGGCGAGAGCCGGCGGCACAGCTCCGGCAAGAAAGACGAGTGTACTGATGACAAGCGTCGCCGGAAAGAACACGTTAAGAACGCGATACGATAGCTTCATTTACATGTCCAGCCTGCAAAAGCGTCCTTAAACGGACACCGGTTCAATGCCTTAGGCGCTACGCGAGCATCGGGCGCCAGGTCCGAAGCCGCAATGCCAGTGTGCAATCTGGCGAAGCCTTGAGGAAGGTGGCGGTTGTTTGCATCGCCCTATCATTATTGATGAGGTGGGGGAGGGGGCTTAGCCTAAACCGAGTAGGAACATATACCTTCGGCGCGGTACAGAGGCATCGGCCCGAGAAACCACGAGGTCATGCGCGCAGGAAGAGGCGCGCTAAAGCATGTCGCGCAAAAGTGTGCAACGGTTTTGCGCTAACGACATGCGTAAAAAGCGCGACGCGCTTTAGCCGCAAGGACAGCGATCCCTCGCCGCAGAGCCGTCGTGTTTGGATCGTTGATTTTGCAAGTCGATGATATTGACCGGCGTCGTCGCCTTATAAGTCGGCGCAAAGAAAAAGGCCTCCAAACGAACACCTTGCGTGTCTCGCCCATCACGTCGTCCATGCCAACACTGCGGTTTGCCCAAAGGATGCCGCCTGTAGAGCAAAAGGCGTAGGACCTACTCGCTTATTTTTGGGCTATCATTCAGGGCTTCGTAGCAAACGATCCCCGTAGATTCGATCCCGACAATCTCGCGAGAGAAGGCCACGCCATGTATCGCAACGCTCGCCGGTGGACATCACGCTCACTCCTGCTGGATTCGTTGGTTCCCCGATGGTTGACCGTCGGCGGAAAGGGAAGGCCTCGCAAGCCTGCCGATAAGCGCGAGGATAGTGCTCAACTTGCGACATCCGTGCAAACGGCGGATGGAAACAAGCATGATGGTACGCTTGTCGACAATCCCCACAACAACGCGGCGCTCAATGAGCATGATGTTGGACAGAGTGCGGGCGTGATCGGCGACGCGGACAGTGGGGTGGATATCAGCCACCCAGCGCCGTCCTTGCCTGCCCTGCCTGACGCTTTCGCAGCAAATCGCGAGACCGGGGTTCAAAGCGGGAACACTGCCGCGTCTCGGTTGTTCGCCCACACGCCTGGTTTTGCAGGTTTCGAGCGGGATGCGCACGGCGTTGCATTCGGGGCGCAATCGTCCCTTTATCGCAGCTACGCTGGAATGAGCCTCATAGGCGACGATCCTTTGGCTCCGTATTTGCCGCAAAGCCCTGCACCGAGAGTTTCGGGAGAAGGATCTGCCGCGGTGACGGGCGAGCGTGCTCACTCGGGCAATGTCGTCATTCTCGAATCGAGCCCGTCAGCGCAGGCGACTGCGCATCAGGCTGGCGCGGATTCACTGGCGTTTGGCATGCCCTTTGGTGTGTGCGGATGCGGCTACTTTACCTCCCCCACGCGGATTCTCGATTGGGCCCACGGCGGCGCCGTGCTTCAACAGGACGGTCAATTGCCGGGAACCAGGCTGACCGAGGGGCCGGACTTTGTATCGACGATCAAGCGGGCCATCGGCGCCTCGACCAGCGACCCGCTTCTCGATCGTAACCTGTCCCCTCTCTCGGGCTGGCGCGGGACCGCAACGTGGACGGCGGATTCGACGATCTTGAACGGATCGTTGCCAGGAGGCGGAGAAATCGGAACGGGCACCGCCACCAAGGGTATCGGCACTCTTTCCGGCTCGGTGACGACGCCACCTTCTACGCAGCGATCGTTGACGACGCAAAATCTGGCGGCCGCGGCTGCGGCCAACAACCTGATCGTGCTGGAAAACCAGAAGCAGGGTAACCCGGAGAGCGAGTGGGGCATCGACGGCGCCGGCAGCTCCAACATCGAAGGGTTTGCGACCGACATCAGCGTCGACAACGGCAAGACCATCAGCTTCAAGATCAATACCAATTCCACCAACTACCGGATCGATATCTACCGGCTCGGCTATTATGGCGGCATGGGCGCCCGCAAGGTCGACACCATTCAGCATACCGGATTGCAGACTCAGCCAAATCCGTTGCGCAACGCCTCGACCGGCACGGTGGATGCCGGCAACTGGGCTGTGTCGGCCTCATGGACCGCACCGGAGGACGCCGTATCGGGCGTCTATATCGCCAAGCTCGTGCGTCAGGATGGCACCTCCGGCCAAAATCATATCCCGTTCATCGTGCGCGACGACGACAGCCAAAGCGACATCGTCTTCCAGACGGCAGACCAGACCTGGCAAGCTTATAACGGTTGGGGTGGGGCAAACCTCTATGGCGGCAACGGCCCGGCGACGGGGCAGGGTGCGGGTCGCGCCTATGCGGTCAGCTACAACAGACCGATCGCGACCCGTGGCGGGGTTGGCACTTTTGCCGGTCCGCAGGATTATCTGTTCGGCGCCGAATATGCGGGCATCTATTGGCTGGAACAGAACGGCTATGACGTCTCCTACCTGTCGGGTGTCGACGCCGACCGCTATGGCAGCCTGTTGCTCAATCACAAGACCTATATTGATGCCGGGCACGACGAATACTGGTCTGGACAGCAGAGGACGAACGTCGAAGCCGCGCGCGATGCGGGCGTCAACCTGATGTTCTGGAGCGGTAACGAGGTCTATTGGCGCACCCGTTGGGGCAATGCCTATAGCGCCGACGGTACGCCTTATCGCACGCTGATCTCCTACAAGGAGACATTTTCGCCCACCGCGAGCATCGACCCTTCCAACGAATGGACAGGCACATTCCGTGATCCGCGCCTCAGCCCACCCGCCGTCGGCGGCGGAAACCCGGAAAACTCACTGACCGGACAGTTGTTCAAGGTCGACGATGTCGGCAGCAATCTCCAGGCGATCACTATTCCCTATGACGACGCCAACCTGCGCTTCTGGCGCAATACCAGCGTTGCCAATCTTCAGCCTGGCCAGACGGCAACGCTCACCAAGAACTATCTTGGTTACGAATGGGACGAAGCGGTCGATAACGGCTTCGATCCAGCCGGTCTTGTCAAGCTATCGTCGACGACGCTTCCGGTCAGCACCTACTTGCTCGACTACGGAAACACGACCGGCAATGCGACCTCGACCCACAATCTGACGCTCTATCGTGCGCCGAGCGGTGCATTGGTGTTCGGCGCCGGTACCGTCTACTGGACATGGGGCTTGAGCGACAATCACGATAATCAGGCGACCCCCACTGATCCCCGCGTGCAGCAGGCAATGGTCAATCTGCTTGCCGACATGGGCATTCAGCCGGGAACACTACAATCCGGACTCGTTGCCGCAACCGGTTCCACGGACAATCTTGCACCGACCTCCATCATCACCGTACCCGCGACGGCGGCCGTTGGATCCACCGTGACGATTACAGGCACCGCTGCCGACACGGGCGGCGGAGTCGTCGCCGGTGTCGAGGTTTCCACCGACAACGGGGCGAGCTGGCATCCGGCGACGGGTGATGAGAATTGGACTTATTCCTGGTCGCCGCAGGTCGCCGGTAGCTACACCATCCGCTCCCGCGCCGTTGACGATAATATCAACCTCGAAACGCCCTCGTCCGGGCGCACGGTCACCGTGAGCGGACCGAGTTACACATCTCTCTTCGGTTCGGCAACGCCAGCGGTCGTCAACACCGACGATACCTCGGCTGTTGAACTCGGGGTCAAATTCCAGACCTCTGCGGCTGGCACCATCACCGGCATTCGTTTCTACAAGGGCAGTCAGGATACGGGCACGCATACCGGTTCATTATGGTCGAGCACCGGTACACGGCTTGCGACCCTCACCTTCACCAACGAGACCGCCAGCGGCTGGCAGACCGCCTATTTCACCAGCCCGGTGGCATTGACGGCCGGACAAACCTACACTGCGTCTTACCACACGAATACCGGTCACTATTCGACAACCGCCGACTATTTCATCTCCAATGTGACGAGCGGGCCGCTAACGGCGCCGGCCACCGGCAACGGCGTGTACACTTATGGCAGCGCCAGCCTGTACCCCACAAGCACCTTCCGGTCGACGAACTACTGGGTCGATGTGATGTTCAATCCGTCGACCTCCAACACGACGCCGACGGCAGTTGCCGATGCGGGGAATGCGACCGAGAAGGGTGGCGTGGCCAATGGTTCGGGCGGTGTGGTT
>NZ_MRDM01000015.1 GCF_002008165.1 Rhizobium laguerreae | reverse complement strand
CCCCACAGGATCGCATCCAGATCAGGAAAACTTATTCCCTTCAACAACATAGAAAGATGGGCGTTATGAAACAGGATTGTAATCGTCCGTCCATTCAGCAATGGCGCGCTTCGGGCATGATCGAGGCCGAAAAACAGGCTTTCGTTGAGCAACTCGTCGTTGTTGCGACCCCAGGGAATCATCGGTTCAACCCAAAAGCCAGAGCGTTTTTCAGCAGCCTGCTAGACCGTCTTTCCGACACATGTCCTTCACCACCTCCCGCTTTCGAGCAGGCCTTAGAGCTTTCGCCGCATGACCTCCTGCAACATCTCGCGGACCAGCGCCAGATCTGCGAATGTTCGTTTCAACAGGGCGTTTTCGTCTTCGAACTGCCTCAGCTTCTTCATTTCCGAACTGGCATCACTCACGTCCCAAGGCGTGTCCGCTTCTGGCGAAGACGCCTCGACTTCGACGATTTCGCGGATCGCCGACATCTCGCTTAGGACCATCCGTTTCAACCGGGCGTTTTCGTCTTCGAACTGGTCCAGCTTCTTCATTTCCGGAGTGGCATCACTCGCGTCCCGAGGCGTGCCCGCTTCTGGTGAAGTGTTCCCGAGATCTTCGCGGATCCCCGCGATGGTGAGTCGTCCGCCTGCTCTGCGCGATGCGATTCGCTTTAACTGCGTAATGTGGTCAGCGTCGTACCGCCGGTGGCCCTTTTTTGAGCGATCCGGTACAACGAGACCCTCCTTCTCCCAAAGCCGAAGCGTCGATGTAGTAGATCCCGCAATACGTGCAGCTTCCGCAATGGTATAGATTTTTTTCTGGTTCATCTCGGCACTTTTGTTCATGCGCAATTTGCTGGTTAGAGGCACGCTCGATCCAAGGAAGCGCCTTGAACGCCGCAATGTTTGCAAAACGCGTACGTACAGGGAGACACGGGTACATTTCGAGAAAATACCCGTGGCGGGTCAAAAACAGTGCCGGATTTCATAACCACGTTTTGATCACTCGCAACAGCGACGCTAGCGAATTTATCAGTCAGCCGGCAAGGTCCTGATGTCCCAGGGCCAACGAGATCATGAAACTCGGCGCCGGGCTTGCAGGAAACGCGCCGCTCATCGTTCTCGACGACGCCTCGCGGCGAGTAAAAGCATAGCGGACCGGCTCGGCTATCTTGGACTTGCCGGAGGCCGCTATATTCTTAGGGAGTCCGAGGACGGTGGGTGTGGCCGAACACCGCCTCGAGCACGGCAGCGTCTGCTGCCTCGCCTTAAGCAAAGGGAGGGCCAGCCCGCTCCTATTTGGCCTCAAGGAATGCTCGAATTCGCTCTCCCGCCTGAGCAATGCTCAACAAGCCATCCATATGTCCTCGCGTACCTTCCAGTTCCACGAATTCGACCGGCGTACCGTCTGATTTAATAATCGTTCCTGTCCCGCGCACGGCATCTCCAGGAAAGATGAGGTCTTCATCGGTATAGATCAGCATCACGGGCACATCGATATTCAGAAGCCCTTTGTAGAGGCTGTCTTTGGGCTGTCCAGCGACGAACAGCTGATTGGCGCGCGCGAGATAAAGGAAATGGTTCGCATCTGACTGGGCTACTCGTGCTGCGCCCGCCTCGTTCAGCTTCGTGACAACCTTATAATCATTCGCCCAACTCTGCCCGGGATCCGCACCTTCGCTGGCCCAGTCACGCCCAAATGTACCGTCGGTCCATTCTGCCGAATTTGCCTGCAACGTTAAAGTCTTCATCGCTTGAGCCAGCCCTGCATTCGGCGCCTGGCCTGTGTAATAATCTCCACCGTTCCAGTTTGGATCCAGTTTGATCGGCGACGCCCATACGTCCAGCCACGCGATAAGGTTCGCGTCTGCCCAACCAGAGGAAATGACCGGAATCACCCGCTCCAACTTGTCGGGATAGCGTGCTGCCCATTCATAGCTTTGCAGCCCTCCCATGGAGGCGCCCATGACAGCATGCCATTTCCCAATCCCCAGTTGCTCCATCAGCCCTTTCTGCGTATCAACGAAATCGCCGATTGTCATGATCGGGAAATCCATACCCCAAGGCTTTCCTGTTTTGGGATTGGTCGTCGCCGGGCCGGTGGTGATGACATTCGGATCGTTGGCACCGAGATTGACGGGTGTGTCGACCGACACAACAAAGTATTTATCCGTATCAACGGGCTTGCCGGACCCTATGATCGCATCCCAATAGCCAGCGCTTACATCCGCCTCCTTATATTTTCCCGCCGCGTGACTGTTTCCGCTGAAATAATGCGGAATCAGGATGGCATTATCCTTGGCGTCGTTCAGCGTGCCATAAGTTTCATACCCCAGCCGCATTTCGGGAACCGTCCTGCCTCCACGTGTTACGAAGTTTTTCAGGGTAAATTCCCGCTTTTCAACCAATGGCTCGTACGCCAATGCAGGGCCGGCCATCATGGCAATAGTGATGAGTATTTTCAGACGCATTTACTTCTCCTTGGTCGGATTACCAACGAAACAAAGCGGTGGCCTCAGCCTTCCAAAGCCGTATCCTAGTCACTGGATTTCACATTGATCCAGGTCAAAACTTCTCAGCTTCTAAGGGGCTTATTCGCCCCTGTGGGATCATGTCGCCGCCAGACCGCGGCGACTTCTCAAGAGTAATACTCTGGTGCCTTCTTGAAGGTCGACCACGCAGCTGGGTCGTGACCGGTGACGACGTTTGCCCCCGTCCTTTCCGCGATTGTGCGCAGCTTCTGTACAGAGCGAACAGTATCCACCGTCGATGCGAGGAAGCCCGGCAGCGCCTTTTCTTCCCAATGGTCGAGTGTGTAGGCGGCATCGATCGTCAGAAGCAGCGGTTCGCTGCTGGGAAGGCGGACGAGAAAGGATTGATGGCCCATCGCATGGCCAGGACTGAAGATCGTCGTCAGCGTTCCGTCGCCATAAACATCATAAAAATCGTCTTGAGTGCCGTTCAAAAACTGCCATTTCAGACCCGGGCGATCGAAATCTTTGCGGATATAGCCGCCACCGGCAAACCAGTCGGGCGTGAAGGCATATTCATATTCGGCCCTCTGCACGATATGCGTGGCATTCGGAAAGCGGCCGATCGCGCCGGTATGGTCGAGATGCAGGTGGGACTGCACGACATATCTAACCTCGGCCGGATCGAAGCCGAGAGCTTTGACCTGATCGACGCAGCCTTTGTCCTTGTCAAGAACGGGCCAGTACACGTCGCAAATACCGCCCCAATGGCCGCGGGGGTCCGTTGCCACTTCAATGGCGTTGCCACCGTCGATGATCGTGTGACCGTCGGGATGGGTGATGAGGTAAAAGGGAACCGGGATTTCGTAATCAGCGCCATTTCCCTGATTCATTTTGATGTTGTGCACCTTGCATTTCAGGGTGCCGGACTGAAGCATGTAAAGTCTGATATCCGTCACGTTGGATCCTCCCGCGGTGATTTGAACGGTGAATTTCTGCGGAAAGCTTCAGAAGGCTTCCCGATAAAGGGCAAGCGCGTCTTCTTCCCGGACTTCGACCGGATTGTTGACGAGAAGGCGGGTTTGTTTCATCGCGTCTGCGGCGAGCATGGCGAGACTGTTGTCGGTTACACCGACATCGCGAAGCCGTCGCGGCGCGCCGCTTTCATCCATCAGCACCTGCATATGGGCAACAAAGTACTCCGAACGGGCCGTGGCGTCGCCGCTTCCCGTGACGCCAAGCACATCGGCAAGCTCGGCGTAAAGCGGGGCAGCTGCCTGCGCATTGTAGCGAAGGACTGGACCGAGCATCAGAGCGTTCGAAAGACCATGCGGAATGTGATAATGTCCACCCAACGGATAGGCCAATGCGTGGACGGCAGCCACCGGGGAGTTGGAGAAGGCCTGGCCCGCAAGAGTTGCACCGAGAAGCATGCCTTCACGAGCATCCCGATTGGAAGGCTCCTTGCAGGCAGCAATAAGATTGCGGCCGAGCAGCCGCAGGGCTTCGCGTGCCAACGCATCCGAAAGCGGGTTTTTCTTGTGCTTGCTGGTATAGGCTTCAATGGCGTGCACCATCGCATCGATACCAGTTGCGGCGGTGTGAACCTGCGGCAAACCGACGGTAAGTTCTGCATCCAGCAGCACGAAATCCGCGTATAGCTCCGGCGACACGACCCCCATCTTGGTCGTCTCGCCTGTGGTGATGATGGAAATATTGGTAACTTCGGAACCTGTGCCTGCCGTCGTCGGAACGAGAACGAGTGGGAAGCGCGCGCCCTGAACTTTGCCGACACCATACATATCGGCGAGTGATTGTTCTGATGATAGCAGCACCGCCGCTAGCTTGGCTATGTCCAAGGACGAGCCACCACCGAGACCAATGACAATATCGGCTGCGACTTGCCGCGCCTCCTCGACACAACCATACAAAACGCTTTCCGGTGGATCGGCCACAACCTTGTCGAAAATCGCCACACTGAAACCAGCCGCCTCCAGACTGGCGGCAATGGGTGCAATCATCCCAGCCTTCACCAGGCCCGCGTCGGTGACCAAAAGCACCTTGCGCGCAGCGAAACGCGCAGCGATGATTTGACCTATTCGTTTAGCTCCGCCCCAAGCCATCTCCATGGATGGGACAGTTCGAAATTCGAATGGATTGATCGTCATTAACTCCTCCCTCATTGTCAGCCGTTTACGCGATGGCCGAGCACAGATATTTGATTTCCAGATAGTCATCGATTCCGTAACGGGAGCCTTCCCGTCCGAGGCCGGACTGCTTGACGCCGCCAAATGGCGCCACCTCGTTCGAGATCTGACCGGTGTTATGACCCACCATGCCGTATTCCAGCGCTTCGGCCACTCGCCATGTCCGGCGGATGTTTTCAGTATAAAAATAGGCAGCCAATCCGAATTCCGTGTCGTTGGCCATAGCGAGCGCCTCTTCCTCTGTCTCAAAGCGGAAGAGAGGCGCGACTGGCCCGAAGGTCTCCTCGCGGGCGATCTTCATCGCTTGTGTCGCTCCTGTCAGGACAGTCGGTTCGAAGAATCTCCCGCCGAGGCTGTGTCGCTTGCCACCTACGACCACTTTCGCGCCCTTCCCGATCGCATCGCTAATATGGTCCTCGATCTTGGCGATGGCCTCAGCATCAATCAGCGGTCCAATTGTTACATCCACCTGCGTGCCTTCACCGACTTTCAGCGCAGAAACCTTCGCCGCAAGCTTTTCAGCGAAGACATCGTAAACACCCGACTGCACGTAGATACGGTTTGTGCAGACACAGGTCTGACCAGCATTACGGTATTTCGACGCGACGGCACCGTCGACGGCGGCATCGAGGTCGGCGTCGTCGAAAACGATGAAGGGTGCGTTGCCGCCGAGCTCCATGGACAGTTTCTTTATCGTCGGCGCAGACTGCGCCATGAGAATTCGCCCCACCTCGGTCGACCCGGTGAAAGACAGTTTTTTGACTATGTCGCTTTCCGTCAGCACCTTGCCGATCTCGCGTGATTTTCCTGTCACAATCTGGAAAACGCCGGCGGGAATACCCGCCTGTTCGGCTAGTACGCCGAGAGCCAGCGCCGTGAGGGGTGTCTGCTCGGCCGGCTTAACCACCATGGTGCAACCGGCAGCCAGCGCAGGCGCCGCCTTGCGTGTGATCATTGCTGCCGGGAAGTTCCACGGCGTGATTGCGGCGCAGACACCGATCGGCTGCTTGAAAACCAGGATGCGCTTGTCGGTGGTTGGTGCGGGTATGATGTCCCCATAGACCCTCTTTGCCTCCTCGGCAAACCATTCGATAAAGGAGGCGGCGTAAAGCATTTCCCCCCTGGCTTCGGACAGCGGCTTGCCCTGTTCAGCCGTCATCAGCGCGGCCAGATCGTCCGCGTTTTCTATTATCAGATAGAACCAGCGGAGCAGGACGGCCGCTCTTTCCTTCGCTGCAAGCGCGCTCCACGAACGGAAGGCAACTTCGGCCGCTACGACCGCCTGCTCAACATCTCCCGCCTCCAGTGAAGGAACGGTGCCGACAATCTCCCCCGTCGCTGGGTTCTTGACGGCGATGTTGTTCTGAGAGCCGGCAACCCATTTGCCATCTATCAGGCATCGATCGCGCAGGAGTTCCGTTTTTTTTAGATTGACCATGATCTCCTCCAAGCATACAGTTCATTTAATTGAACCACTATCGTTATATTGAACTAGCCTGACAGGAGGTATTGGAAGTGTCAAGTACAAGACGCGCCGCAGTGGAAGACACTGCGATCGGCAAATCCGTCGATTCTGTTCCGGCTCTCAGGCGCGCGGTTTCGATCCTCGATCTTGTCACCAATTCTGGCGGCGCAATGTCGGCCGCCGACATCACACGGGCGATGTCGTTGCCGAAGAGTACGGCGCACGGGCTACTTGGTGTCATGGTAGAGCTCGGCCTGCTCGTTCGCAAACAGGACGGCACGTACCGCCTCGGCCCGCATCCTATGCGCTGGGCGCACGGCTTTCTGTCCGAGATGGACATCGTCTCGATTTTCCGAAATTATTTCGCTTCCGATACCACATTGTCGCCTTACACCGTCACATTGACAACTCTTGACCGTGACGAGGTCGTCTATATTGATTGCCGAAATTCCGACCAGCCCCTGGGGCATACTTTCCGGATTGGAATGCGTCTTCCTGCCACCTTTACCGCGACCGGCAAAATGCTGCTTTCCGAAATGCCGGAAGATAAACTCGAGGCGCTGTTCAGCGCAAACTTTCCTCCGCCCATCACCTCCAGAAGCGTCAAAAATCTTGGCTTGCTAAGGCAGGAGCTGGCTGACATCCGTACGCGCGGTTTTTCGATCGATAACGGTCAGGTTCGCGAAGGGATGATTTGCATCGGCACCGCTGTGCGAGATCATACGAGATGCGCGGTTGCCGGCATTGCCATCAGCCTTCTGGAAAGCGAAACAACTCCGGTGCTTATCGAGTCACTCGGAGAGACGATGCGCAGATCAGCCGCCATTCTTTCTGAGCAATTGGGGCATAACAGCTCATCACTCTTCCGTGACGAAGGATAGCGTAGCATTTGGCGAGGGCGGAAATTCATTGCCGACCGAGGGAGACCTGGTGGGGTTGGCTCCGTTTGGGCAGCGCGTCTGTTCCTTGACCCCAACGCAGTCCCAGCCTCGAACCGAAGGGCTGCAAAAATCTTTCATCTGGGCTCACAATCAATCCGATGCGATATCGACGTGTGACCGTCGGGTGATCGATGTCGCGGTTTCCCGCTTCAGTCGAGAATAGCTGCATAAGCAGGCTAACGAAAATCTTCTCCACGTCGACTTGTTGATGAAAGCTTTGCCAGAACCGAGCTCTTGGGGAATTCACGAGAAGCCGTCCTCATATTCAGTGATTCTTCGTGCGCCTTACGGTTCTTTTTCCCTTTCGGAACAGTTTGCGCCGCGGCTTGTACTCGCTTGTTGGCTGGACAGTTGTTCCAGCATCTTGACGCTGGTTGCAGTTTTTACTATACACAGTATTGAACTACGTTCAATATATTGAACTATGTTGCGCCACCGCAGCGTGAGAGGACGCTTCGGCCTACACCGCAAGGGCATGTGTCTTTGCATCAGATCCGGCAATTGCCGTAGAGGAGGAAATCTATGAAAAAGTCGTGGTCTCTGACCATTGCAGCGATCTTTCTGTCCGCCCCCGCTGGCCTCTTGGCTCAGGAGTCAAAGCCCTTCACGATTGGTGTCGTGACGTTCCTGTCCGGCGCACCGGCCGGTCCCTTCGGCATACCCGCAAAGATTGCCGCCGAAGTCTTCGCCGAGCAGGTCAATGCCGGTGGCAAGCTCCCGGCGCCGTATGACAAGGTCGGCTTCGGCGGCCGTCCGATCGAACTCGTCGTCATCGACGAGGCCGGTGGCACCACCAAGCAGGTTTCCGAACTACGCAACCTCGTCGAACAGCAGGGCGTAGACATGATCGTAGGCTACACGTCCTCGGGCGATTGTCTTGCGGTCGCGCCTGTTGCCGAAGAACTGAAGACCATGACACTTCTCTTCGATTGCGGCACGCCGCGCATCTTCGAGGAAGCTGACTACGAATATGTATTCCGCCCCGTTGCAACCGCGACGATGGACAACGCCGGTGCCGCACTCTACGTCAACGAGACAGTCAAGAAATTCAACACCTACGCCGGCATCAACCAGAACTACGCCTGGGGTCAGGACGCCTGGAACGACTTCGAGGGCACACTGAAGAGCCTTCGCCCCGAAGTGACGCTGACGACCTCGCAGATGCCGAAGCTCGGTGCCGGTCAGTACAATACCGAAATTTCCGCAATTCTCGGCAGCAAACCCGATATCATTCATTCGAGCTTCTGGGGTGGCGACCTTGAAGGTCTCGTGCTTCAGGGAGCGCCGCGCGACCTATTCAAAAACGCCACTGTCGTTCTGACGGCAGGCGAAACGGCGATCCATCGCCAGGCCAAACAAATCCCAGATGGCACCATCATCGGCGCCCGCGGTCCAAACGGTATCTTTGCACCGGAGAACGCTTATAACGACTGGTTCAAGGCCGCTTACAACGCCAAGTCCGCCACGCCACCCAGCTATCCGTCCTACCACATGGTGCAGACGCTTTTTGCGGCGAAGTTCGCTTATGAGAAGGCACAGGGCGGCGACACCGCCAAGACGCCGACTACCGAGGAGATCGCCGCTGCTCTCAAGGGCGCCACCTTCCAGGGTCCCTCGGGCGAAGTGAAGATGTCTTTGGGCAAGGGCAACCAGGCTGTGCAGGAAATGGTCTATGGCCGCACCAAAACCGTCGATGGCAAGCTCACCTTCGTCGATGTGATCCGTTACGCCCCGGAAAGGGTGAACCCACCGGAAGGCATGACCAGCCATGAGTGGATCAAGAATAAGCTCAAGTGATCTATTCACCGCGGCATCGCACGCGGGGGTTTCCCGGCGCGTTTGGCGTCGCAATCCCTTTTAAGCGGTTTTCACCCGTCGCGCGCCACGCTGGCACCGAAAGATGAATCCCGCCCCTTGTTTCGAAATGGTGTGTGACATGAACGCGTTTCTAGGCGCTATTATTGACGGCATTCTGTATTCCGCATGGCTCTTCATCATCGCAGTCGGCCTGACGCTGATCTACGGCGTGATGAAGATCCTAAACATGGCCCATGGCACGTTCTATGCCATCGGCGCCTACATGTCGGTGACTTTGCTGGGTTGGTGGTTCGCCCAGGGCCTGCCGCCCGCTGGAAGCATTCCGGTCATGATTGTCGCGGCGCTGATCGCCGGTACGATTGTCGGCCTCGTCGTCGAACGGGGCGTCCTGCGCTTCTTCACGGGGCGCGATCCCATCGTGCTGCTGCTGGTAACCTACGCGCTCTTCCTCATTCTGGAAGACGTGGTGAAGCTCATCTGGGGTGTCGATCCATGGATAGCCTCCGACCCGGTGTGGACTTTCGGCAACGTCTATCTCGGCCCCCTTGTGTATCCGACCTACAACCTCATTATCGTCGTCGTGGCGATCGTCAGTGGTGGTTTCCTCACGTGGTTTCTGCAATTCACTGCCAAGGGGAAGATGCTGCGCGCCGTCATTCATGATCCGGAAGTATCGCAGGCGATGGGCATCAATGTCAGCCGTTGGAAAGTGTCGGCCTTTGTGGCCGGCTCGATCCTCGCCGCACTCGGCGGCGCCTTCACAGCGCCGACCATCTCCGTGGCGCCGGGCATGGGCGTCGAAGTGGTCGTCATGATGTTCGCCGCGGTGGTGATCGGGGGGCTTGGATCGATTCCTGGCACCATTGTCGGTGCCCTGATCGTCGGCTTCGTCCGCTCACTTGCGGTCCACTACTGGCCCGAAGTCGAAGTGTTCAGCATCTATGCAGTGATGGCTATCGTTCTCGCCATGCGTCCGCAGGGGCTGTTTTCCGGTGTGGAGTTGCGCAAGATATGATGAACAAAGCCCAAACCTTTGTGCCGGTCGCCGTCGGCGCGGCACTTATCCTTATCGTCGCAGCCTGGGCGCTACCCACCTGGAACTTCGTCATCTCGATCGGCCTTGCCAAGGGGCTCGCGGTACTCGGCCTTGTGCTGATGATGCGCGCCGGGCTGGTCTCGTTCGGCCAAGGACTTTACTACGCGATCGGCGGCTATTGCGTCGGCCTGATGGTCAATCTCTGGAAAATCAACGAAGCGGTTCTCTTGCTCATCGCCCCGGTCATCATCGCCGCGGCGACTGCTGCAGTCGCCGGTCTCCTTCTGTCGCGTTACCGCGACATCTTCTTCGCGATGCTGACGCTCGCCCTGTCCATGCTTCTCTACGGTCTTCTGGTGAAGTCGGTGGAACTTGGCGGCACGGACGGCTTCAACATCCGAGGCGTGACCTTGTTCGGCCTGCCGCTGAGCGGTACTGCGCGTTTCAACGGCCTGGTTATCCTCGTCCTGATCTGTTTCACAGCGGTGATAACTGTCTGGTGCTTCGGCAAGACGGCGCTCGGTCGCCTGCTGCCTGGCATCAAGGATAACGAGATTCGCGTCGAGTATCTCGGCGCGTCTGCAAGCAAGACGATCTATCTCTCCTACATCCTTGCGGCAATTCTAGCCGCCGTAGGTGGCTCCATGAGCGGCATTCTCGTCGCGCATGTGGATCCGGAAATGGCCTTCTGGGCAACCTCGGGCGAATTCGTGGTGATCGCGGTCCTTGCCGGTACCGGGAACATCTTCACGCCCTTCATCGCCGCGCTCGCACTCGAATTTGTCAGGACGTTCGCCTACCAGCATGCGCCCAACACTTGGCAACTGGTACTTGGAGTCATAATCCTCTCGATGATCCTGTTTCTGCCGACAGGCCTTGGTGGGGTCCGTTTTGGTAAGCGCAAGGCAACCGTCGAGGCAGGAGAAAAAGCATGAAGCCGATTATTGAAGCAAAGAGCCTCGTCAAGCGGTTCGGCGCGGTAACTGCCGCAAACGACGTGAATGTCGACATCATGTCTGGAACGATTTCGGGTCTGATCGGCACAAACGGCGCCGGCAAGACGACGTTCATCAATATGATTACGGGCTATCTGGGCCCGGACTCCGGTTCGATCCTGCTCGAGGGACAGGAAATCGTAGGGCTTTCACCTCGTCAGATCACTCGGCGCGGCGTTGCCCGGTCCTTTCAGATTCCGCAATTGTTCAACTCGCTGACAGCGATTGAGAACCTGATGTTTGCTTACAGCGCAACGGGTAGCGTTGGCGCCAAGGGCTTTTCGATTCTTTCCGACGATGAGCTCGCGATCCATGCTGACGAGACGCTCGAGGTGTTCGGACTTGGAGCGTTCCGCAACTCGATTGCCGGCACGATGCCCGAAGGCATCCGCAAGCTTCTCGACATTGCAATTGCCATGGTTGGCAAGCCGAAGGTTCTTTTCCTGGACGAGCCGACGAGCGGCGTCGCCAGCGAAGAAAAGTTCTCGGTCATGGACCGCATTATTGACGCGACCCGTGTCGCAGGCGTCAGCGTGCTCTTCGTCGAGCACGACATGGAGATCGTTCGCCGCTACTCCGACCGCGTGCTCGCTTTCTTCGAAGGCCGGGTACTGATTGATGGACCTCCTGAAACGGTCCTCAGCGACCGACAAGTGCGCGAACTCATCATTGGTGAAGAACATCGCGTTCCCAAGGAGGACAACCATGCTTGAGGTGAAGTCAATCAACGTCTCCATCGGCGGGGTTCCTATTCTGCGTGACGTTTCCATGAAGGTCGAAGCCCACTCGATGGTCGGAATCGTCGGACGCAATGGTGCCGGTAAGACCACGTTGATGCGTGCGATAATGGGGCTCTTGCCACTCCGGGCAGGTTCGATACATTATGAGAAGAAGGACATTTCTCGTGAGGCGCCGCATCTGCGCGTGCACCACCAGATGGGCTTCGCGCCGGAAGACAGGCGCCTTATTCCCGAACTGACTGTTGAGGAAAACCTGCTTATTCCGGCATGGGCAGCTGGCGTCACAGATGCGCAGAAGCGGCTCGACGATGTCTATGCGCTCATTCCGGAGGCAGCGGACTTCCGCCATCGCCGCGCCCTCCAGCTTTCAGGCGGCCAGCAGAAACTCGTGGCCATCGGTCGCGCACGCATGACTGGCACCCAGCTGTTAATGCTAGACGAGCCATTCGAAGGCGTCGCCCCCGCGCTTTCCAAGCGCATTTCCGAGGTCGTCGCATCCCTGCGGCCGCTTGGTCTTTCCATCCTCCTTTCCGGCGCCGATCTTCGGCACGCCGGTAAGGGCCTCGATATGGTTTATCGCATGGATCGTGGCCAGATCACTTCTATTTGACCGTCATTGGCAGCGCCTGTGCATCTCTGCTGCGCATGCGCCGCCGACACCATCGTCGCCCGGCCGGCGCTCGATCCGTTGCAGGTCGCGCGCGCTCATCGCTATCAGTCCCATCCGCAATCTCCCACGTCATCAAAACCCGGGGAGAGTGACATTCCAACTTTGCAGAAACAGGACACTTCAACTTTGCGGCTACAACACTTAGGTACTTATGGAACACCTGAACGGTTTTGGTCCTGTCGATTAATGCTCCCAACCGCCGCATACGAAATTGTGAACCACTTCGGTAAGCCGCGGTTTCGACGGCTGCTCTATCAAGGCTGCGTTGAGACATTCGCGCGGGCTTGGGAGCACGGGTCTAAATACTGGTCATTCTTTGTTCTTCATCATTGCCGCCTGAAGCTGATCATATCAACGAGGTCATTGCCCTGGCCCCGACTACGCTGGAATGGGACCAGCGATTTCCTTTCCGTAGTTAGTTCCTGCTATGGAGCGGCGACCTTTGCTGTAGTTTACATCACACTATAGCCGCCTTGCTCAAGTGTCGCGTCGTACGCGACGGCATATTTCGCGATCTTACCCGCATGATCCGTTCCATTGATAACATGGCGAGCGCCGATGAAGTTGGTTGTGCCAAGGTTAATGTAATCAGAGAGTTTCTTGCCGGTAAACCGTAAGCGCGAATTTCTCCGCACCTTCTGTATTTGAGTGAGCTTTGGCATGTGGTGTCCACTTAAAAGAGGTGGACACCAAGTTATGGATGAAGGTCAAAAACTCGCGGTACGGCTGGTCGGTCTGAATGGAAGACGCCGCTTCGATCAAGGGTCGAAGGATCGCCTTGTTGCTGCCTGCCTTGAGCCCGGCGCATCGGTATCGAAACTAGCGCGAGAACACGGGGTCAATGCGAACCTCGTTTGGAAATGGATCAGGAAGCACACCCAAGCCCATCCATTATCGCCGTCTTCGACATCTGCGTTTATCCCCGTTCAGGTCGCCGCCCCGAGCAGGGAGTTCGACATTGAGATGCCTGCCGCGGATCGCGAAGAGCGATTGCCGAGAATGGACAGGAACGGCCCGCTTTCCTCTCCAGCAAAGGTGAGCGCGTCCCTGCCCAATGGTGTGAGACTGACGCTGGAGTGCAATGATCTCAGCGGATTGACGGCGATAATCGGAGCGTTGGGTCATGTTCAGACTGGGCGCTGATCTCAAGGTCTACCTGCATCGCGAACCGATCGACTTTCGGGCAGGCATCAATAGCCTTGCGGTCCTGGTCCAGGAGACGATGGCGCTGGACCCGTTTGCTCCGGCGGTGTTTGCCTTCTGCAACCGCCGTCGGGATAGGGTGAAGCTGCTGTTCTTTGACCGGTCGGGCTTTGTCATGGTCCTGAAGAAATTGACGGAGGACAGGTTCCGTTGGCCCCGCCGAGAGACTGCGGTGGTAACGCTCTCGAGCGAGCAGCTCCACTGGATACTCGACGGCATTGATATCGATGCGATGATCCGCCATCCGGTTCGGCAATATCAGATCGCTGGCTGAGGTGGCGTGTTGATCTGTTGACGCGGCGACGCGGTTCAGATTCAAAACTGGGATGACCCGAACCGGCGAACCGAGCGTTGCAGAGCTGATGGCGCAGTTGCTGCTGAAATCGCTGCGCTCAAAGCCGAGAAGGAAGCGCTGTCACGGCAGGTCGTCAAGCTGGAAGAGGAACTGGCACTCGCAAGGCTGCATCGGTTTGCACCCCGCAGCGAAAAGCACGTCGATCGCCTCTTCAACGAAGCCGAAGAGGCCGCAGACGAGGATGATCCTGATCATGGCGACGACGTCGCCGATCTCCCGGATACAGGCCTGCCTGCAGTCGAAAGTGCCGCGGGTAAAAAGCGGGGCCGCAGACCTCTGCCAGAAGACCTGCCCCGCGAGCGTGTCGAATACGACCTTCCCGACGATCAGAAAGTTTGCCCTTGCTGCGACAGTCAAATGCATCGCATGGGCGAGGCCATTACCGAGCAGCTTAATATCGAGGTCAAGGCTAAGGTTCTGCAGAATGTGCGGTTCAAATACGCCTGCCGCCATTGCGACCGCACCGGCATCAACACACCTGTCGTGATCGCACCGATGCCGCCGCAACCATTGCCGGGCAGCATCGCCACCGCCTCCACGCTGGCCTTCGCACTCGTCCACAAATATGTCGACGGCACGCCGCTCTACCGCGTGGCGCAAACGTTCGAACGGGCCGGCGTACCGATCAGCCGAGGTGCTCTCGCGCACTGGGTGATCGGTTCGAGCGAGAGGCATTTGCATCGCATCTACGATGCGCTGAGATTGCGGCTTCAGTCGCAGCCTCTCATTCATGGTGACGAGACAACAGTTCAGGTCTTGAAGGAAAAAGACAAGGAAGCCACCAGCACATCTTACATGTGGGCGTATCGCAGCAGCGACGATAGTGAGGAGCCAATCGTGCTTCTCGACTATCAACAGGGCCGCGGCCAGGTCCACCCGCAGACCTTTCTCGGTAACTATAGCGGCATATTGGTGACCGATGGATACACCGCATGGCGCACATTGCATGGCGCAACCCATGTCGGATGCATGGCCCATTCCCGGCGGCGCTTCGTCGAGGCTCTCAAAACCCGGAAGAATGGAGGCGGACCGCCGGAACAGGCGCTCCGGTTCTTCGAGCAGCTCTACCGTATCGAAAAGCAGGCAAGAGACCAAACGCCCGACGCCGGTGAAACGCAGGCCGATTGCATTCGTCGTTTCCGGCAACAGCACAGCTTGCCTGTCCTCATCGCCCTAAAGACGTGGCTCGACAATATCGCGCCGAAGGTCGTGCCGGATACCAAGCTAGGCGATGCCGTGTCCTACACCCTGAACCAATGGGATTACCTGACGCGCTACATCAGCGACGGCAGGATGCCGATCGATAACAACATTCTGGAACGCGACATCAGAGTTTTTGCGACCGGAAGAAAATCGTGGCTGTTCAGCGATACCGCTGACGGAGCCAGGGCCAGCGCCGTGATCTACAGTCTGATGCTGACCTGCCGCGCCTGTGGCGTCGACCCACTCACCTGGCTACGCCACGTGCTTGCTGAGTTGCCTCAGCGCGAAGAAGCCGCCGACATCGGCGACCTGCTGCCGTTCAACTTCTCCAAAGCCTCCGCTGCCTGACAGACCCGGATATCGCTTCGCGAAAGCGGCTGGTTCAGAGATACCGCCTACGTCAATGTGCATGGAAAATCGCGCTTACGGTAAACCAGCCTTCCTTCAAGCCCATGACAAGCACCTTCGCCGCAATTTCTGGTATCAGTGCTTTTGCTGGAAAGGACACGAGATCGATGCCGAGCTTGATGCTGACCGTGCGGTAGTTGTTCTCGTGCGTGAGTTGGGAGTATCCTCTTCCAAACCAGCCTTGACGCCAATATGGGGAGGTGACCCAAGGCAGTTTGCCCTTTGCCCATGCACTGTCAAGACAGGCAATCGCCTGATCGTCAGATGTCGCGAAAGTCTCTCGCACCGGCATCATAAGGCCTCCAGTCTCATGAAATGCTGTAGCCAACACGTAGGCGCATTGGGTGCGCAGTAATGCATGCAACTTGCATTCCGAAATTAGAAGTCTGGTGTCCCCGCGATCGAGGTTGCCGACGCCGCTTTTGGCGGCAAACGCCACGGCGACGCAAAGAGAAACAATCCGGCATGCTGCAACGAGTCTTCTGAGCATCGGCTCCGCTTCCCGTTCAGGTGTCGCATGAGTGCGCCCACCGATGCAGTCGGAGGCGTCTCGTCCGTGTTCTACGTCTGATGAGAGGCGGTACTCGCCATGGTAGTTAGACTATCTGCATCGCTTACTCCCGACATTGCTAAGGATGAAATCGAAAGACGCCCGCATAGGTGCACACCTCGAATTTAAACTCCTAAACAGCGGGTTAGCTATTCATTGCGGACTGAGGAAAGCGGGCGGCTTGGCGGGTGCCGCTCTGTCAATCTTACTACTGAGGCGTTGTGGCCACAGGGAAAGAGAAACCAATTCGACACTCCCCACGGAGAAAGAGAACGTTGGGAGCTATGAGCGCGCAGATCAACTCCCTGCCGGATCGCCTCATCCTGGGCCATCTAAGCAACTTCCTGCTGGCTCGGCGTGCGGTTAGATGGCGCCGCGGGCGCGACAACGCCTCTCATGCCGTCGGCCGGGCATCCCGGGTGGGCCAGAGCCCTGGCCCGGCGCCACGCTGTCCGTCGTGCCGCCCCGGTGCATTTCAGTTTCCGGGTATCGGACAGATAACCCAGTTACCAGTTCAATGTCGCCTGCTGGGTTTCCTGGTGGGTGTTATAAATGACAGACAACTTTACTTGGCTCGGGCTTCTGACAAGAAATGCAGGGAGGCTAAAACGCCAGCCGTAGGTTTTTAAAGACGATTTGCGTCGCTCATCGAAAGTCACCCAAGAGAGCCCGGGTCGGCCGTTCTCGGTTGGAGCCGCAATTCCGCAAAAAGGCTGGACGTAACCTCATCGACGGGCCTCAGCCCATTAACGGTGCGTAGGAGCCCGGCGGTGCGGTAGTGATCCGCGAGCGGCTGCGTCTGCGTCCGGTAGGACTCGAGCCTGACTTTCAGCGCTTCCGGATTGTCGTCGGCGCGCACCGGCAGGCCTGCGGCCTTGGCCTCGCGCGCCCGATAGATGATGCGGTCTAGCAGCACGGATTCGTCGACCTTCAGTTCGAGCACCGCATCCAGACCGAGGTGTGCCTTTTCGAGCGCTTCGTCGAGGGCCCGCGCCTGTCCCAGCGTGCGGGGAAAGCCGTCGAGGATGAAGCCGGACGCAGCGCCCGGCTCGGCGATGCGTTCCAGGACGCAATTGACGACGATGTCGTCGCCAACCAATTCGCCCCGCGCTATGAGGTCGCGCGCAGCAAGGCCAACCGGCGAGCCCTTGGTGACCGCGGCGCGCAGCATATCTCCCGTCGACAGTTGTGGCACGCCCAGCCGCTCGGCGAGGCGCGCTGCCTGTGTTCCCTTGCCCGCCCCCGGCGGTCCAAGGATGATCAATCTCATCGTTCCCTCCCTCGTACGTCTGGCCACAAATTGTCCTTCCCTTGATCGTCCCGTCGGCTCCGGTGCGGTAACGCGCCGGAACCCACGTCTTCATCTTGTCGTGTCGTCAGGCAGCCTTCCGGTTCAGCCGGTTGTCTATCAGGTGATCGACCACGGCGGGGTTAGAGAGCGTCGAGGTGTCACCGAACTCGGTGCATTTGTCCTCAGCGATCTTGCGCAGGATGCGGCGAATGATTTTCCCCGAGGTTGTTTTCGGCAGGCCCTGCGCGAACTGGACCTTGTCGATCGTGAAGATCGGGCCTATCTCCTTGCGCACCCAGGAAACGAGTTCCTTGCGCAGCTCGTCAGAGGCAGCCTCGCCGTCGATAAGGGTTACGTAAGCGTAGATGCCCTGCCCCTTGATCTCGTGCGGATAGCCGACCACCGCGGCTTCCGAAACGCTAGCGTGGGCGACCAGGGCGGATTCGACTTCCGCCGTGCCGATGCGGTGGCCGGAGACGTTGATGACGTCGTCGATGCGGCCCGTGATCGAGTAATGGCCGCCTGCATCGCGCCGGGCGCCGTCGCCGGTAAAATATTTGTCTGGATAGATGGAGAAATATTCCTGCTCGAAGCGCTCGTGGTCGCGGTAAAGCGTGCGCATCTGGCCCGGCCAGCTGTCAGCGATAACCAGGTTTCCGTTTGCAACGCCATCGAGCACGTTGCCCGCCGCATCGACCAGCTCAGGCCTGACGCCGAAGAAGGGGGTGCCGACGGAGCCTGGCTTCAGCTCGGTGGCGCCGGGAAGCGGCGTCATCAGGATGCCGCCGGTCTCGGTCTGAAACCAGGTGTCGACGATCGGGCAGCGCCCGCCGCCGACGACGCGGTGATACCAGTCCCAGGTTTTCGGGTCGATCGGCTCGCCGACTGAACCGAGGAGGCGGAGCGAGGCGAGCGAATTCGATTTCACCGCATCCTCGCCCGATCCCATCAAGGAGCGGATCGCCGTGGGGGCGGTGTAGAACAGGCTGACCTTGTGCTTGTCGATGATGTCCCAGTATCGCGACATGCTCGGGTAGGTTGGGGTGCCCTCGAAGATGAGGGTCGTCGCACCGTTGGCGAGCGGCCCGTAGACAGTGTAGCTGTGGCCGGTGATCCAACTAATTTCGGCAGTGCACCAGTGGATGTCGCCGTCGCGGTAGTCGAAGACATATTGGTGCGTCATGGCGGTATAGACGAGATAGCCGCCTGTGGTATGCACCACCCCCTTCGGTTTGCCGGTGGAACCTGACGTATAGAGGACGAACAGCGGGTCTTCCGCCTTCATCTCCTCTGGCGGGCATTGATCGGGGACGGTCTCGGCGAGTTCGTCATAATAGTGGTCGCGACCTTTCAGCATGCTGACCGGCGCGCCGGTGTGCTTGACCACGATGACGCTTGTCACCACCTCGGGAAGCTTGTCCAGCGCAGCGTCCAATTTGACCTTCAGCTCCAACTTGCGCCCACCGCGCGTGCCCGAGTCGGCGGTGACCACGACGGTGCTCGCCGCATCGGCGATGCAGCTTGCCAGGACTTTGGGCGGGCAATTGGTGGAGAGCGTCGAATGGATCGCGCCGATGCGCGTGCAGGCGAGCATCGCATAGGTGAGCTCGGGGATCATCGGCAGGTATACGGTGACCTTGTCGCCCTTCCCGATGCCCTGCGACCGCAAAACATTCGCCCATTTCATGACATGGGCGTACAGTTCGCGATAGGTAATGCGGGCGTCATCCTTCGGGTCGTCCCCCACCGAGATGATGGCGAACTTGTCGCCCCGCTCGGTCAGATGCCGGTCGATGCAATTGTAGGAGACGTTGGTGGTGCCGTCCTCGAACCACCTGATCGAGACCTTGCCCGATTCGAACGAAGTGTTCTTGACGGTGCTGTAAGGCTTGATCCAGTGGATGCGCTTGCCGTGTTCGCCCCAGAACTCTTCCGGGTTGGCGATCGAGGCCGCGTACATCGCCTCGTAGCGCTGCGCATCGATGAACGCGCGCTCGGCCCATTGCTTCGGAACTGAATAGACGCCCGCCGCCTGCTTGTTTCCGTTCATTGTCGTTGTCCCTCCTAGGAGGTTATTCGCAGCTCCCCATCACCTCGACGGGTGGAGGATTGTCACGCACGAATTATGCTTTCCGTTCGGCAGGTCCGGCCTCACGTATCCTTTCCGATTGTCGCGGCCTTGCGGAACTGCTCGAAAATCTCGGTCATCCGCTTGCGGGTGATGGCGAAAGCGTTCTCGCTGGCCTTGACCGCCATGCTGGTGATCTCGCGCGAGCCGATCAGCGCCACCTCGTAAGCCTGTTTCGCCAGTTCGCCGCGCTCCTTGGGGGCAAGGGCCGCATCCTCAAACATCATCAGGAGCTGTGAGGAAGCCGCGCGGAACAATTCCAGCTGCTTTTCGACGACGCCGTAGGCGCCTTTGTTGGCAACCTGCGTGGCCTGCGCGACGGCCTCGATATTCCTGGCCTGCTCCCTAACAAGTGCTGCCGGATCGACGCCCGGCATGTTGAACTTGGCGAGCATCTCGTTGATCTGGTTGGTCAACGTTTGGATATCCGGGGTCTGCGATGTAGGCATGGTGGGCTTCTCCTCAAACGATGGGGTTACAAGGTTGCGGGCGTCTAGCCCATAGCTGGCGGCCTCGTGCTGCGCTCTGCATCGAACTCTATGCCCTCTGAAAGCAGGCGTTCGAGCAGCAGCTGGTCGAGATTCATCGGACCGTCGGCGAAGATCACAGCCGCCATTTCGCGCGGCTGGCGGATGATCGGCCGGAACTCCATATGGGCGAGGATGTCGCGCTCGATATCGATCCCCGGCGCGACTTCGATTAGTTCCAGCCCCTCGGGGATTAGCGAGAAGACGCAGCGCTCGGTTACGTAGAGCACAGACTGGTGCGTCTCGCGGGCAATTTCGCCCGAGAAAGTGATCTGCTCGACCTCTTTGATGAATTTCGCCTGCCGGCCTTCCTGCAGGATGGCAAGCTTGCCGTCCCGGATCTCGATGCGCAGGCCCCCGTCCGTGAACTTGCCGCAGAAGGCGACGTGGCGGGTGTTTTGCGAGATGTTGATGAAGCCGCCGGCGCCGGCGAGGATGCCACCGAACCGGCTGGCATTGACATTGCATTGAGCATCGACCTGCGCGAAGCTGAGACAGGCGAAGCTCAGCCCGCCGCCGTCGATGAGATCGAACATCTGGTTCTGGTCGATGATCGACTCGAGGTTTTTGGCCGCGCCGAAATCCATCCCGGTCTGTGGGGTGCCGCCGATGGTACCGGATTCGGTAGTGAGCGTGATCTTGTCGATGATCCCCTCTTCCGCCGCTACCGCAGCAATCCCTTCCGGCATCCCGATGCCGAGATTGACGACACCGCCCATCCGCAGTTCGAAAGCGCAGCGCCGCGCGATGATCTTGCGTTCGTCCAGTTTCATGGAGGCGGCGCTGTCCGGCGGCGCACGGAATTCGCCGGAGAAGGCACCGCTGTAATGGGTCGCATAGGTCTGCATGTGATCTTCCGGCTGGGCCACAACGACGCGGTCGACTAAGTGGCCGGGGATTGCGATGTCACGCGAGTGCAGCGAGCCGGCGGGGGCGATGCCCTCGACCTGCAGGATGACGATACCCCCACCCGCCTTGGCGGCCATGGCGAGCGACAGGTTGTCGAGCGTCGCGGCCTCCTTCTCCATCGTGACGTTGCCGGATGGATCGGCCGTCGTGCCGCGCAAGATGACGACATCGATGGGGAACGCATTGTAAAGGAGCCGCTCCTCGCCGTGGGTTTCCACCATCTCCACGAGGTCTTCCGTCGTGTTGGAATTCATCTTGCCACCGCTGTTGCGCGGGTCCACGAAGGTTCCAAGCCCGACTTTCGAGATCAGCCAGGGCTTGCGCCCAGCGATCTCGCGGTAGAGATGGGAAATGACCCCGAGCGGCAGATTGTAGATCTCGCACTTGCCGCTGGCTGCCAGTTTCGCCAGCTTTGGCACCGGCTTGAAATGCCCGCCGATGAGGCGTTTCACCAGCCCGTCATGCGCCAGTCGGTTGAGGCCCTTGTCTTTGCCGTCGCCCGGGGCGGCGGCAAAGACGAGGGTGAGATTGCTCGGCTCGCCCGTTTCGAGGAAACGCTTCTCAAGGGCGCAGATCACCGCCTCCGGCGTACCGATTCCGACGAAGCCGGAAAAGGCGACTGTATCGCCCGAGCGGATCATCGCGACGGCTTCGGCGCCGGAGACAATCTTGGTAGCGGATTTGTCAATTCCGCCCTTTCCATAGAATGCAATCTGATGCCGTTCTGGCATATTTTGTTTCCTTCACGTGTTCGAACCAATGCGGTTAAACCGCAATGTGGATGGCGCCGGTCCCTCCCGCCGCCTCTCAATAGATTTCAAGATTCGTGCCAATCAGGCCGATTGAGCTGACGAACAATTATTTGCTGCTGTTTCAGCTACGTGGGCGGAAAATACGGGATCGGGCGAAGTGGAATGGGTGTTGCGAAGCCGACAAAGGTCACGACGATGTCGTAAGTTGAATGTGGAGATTCCGGTTGGTCGTCCGAGCTCGGTCATGGCCTGCTCGCTCCCGCAAGTGCTTTGGCATAGATCGCCCGGGCCTGATCGTCGTCGAGCTCGCGCGGATTGTTGACCAGTAGGCGCTCCGCGTGCTTCATCGCACCCTTCGCCAGCTTGGAAAGATCGCCTTCGCCGATTCCAACCGCCGAAAGCGAGCCGGGCACCCCGCAGTCTCGGCAGATCGCCTCGATCTCGGCGATGAAGGCCGCCGCGTCCGCCGCATCGGACTGCCGGCGATAGCCGGGCTGGATAACGTCGGAGAGCTCGGCATAGAGCGCTTCGGCCGCCGGCCGGTTGAATTCCAACACGTAGGGCAGGACCAGCGCAATGGAGAGGCCGTACCCGACATCGAAGATCTCGCCGATCGGATAGGCGAGCGCGTGCACCGCGGCAACCGGCGAGTTGGCAAACGCCATGCCGGCCAGCATGGAGCCGAGCAGCATTTCCGAGCGCGCTTCGAGGTCCGAGCCCGTCCGTGTAGACTTTCCTGAGATTGGCCGACAACAGCGCCAGCGCCTTCAGCGCGAACTGGTCGGAGGTCGGGTTCTTCTTGATCTTGCCGGTATAGGCCTCGATCGCGTGCGCCATGGCGTCGATGCCCGTCTGAGCGGTGAGGTGCGGCGGCAGGCCGAGCGTCAGTTGGGGATCGAGGATCACCCAGTCCGGGATGAGGAGCGGCGAGATCACCGCCTTCTTCTCGTTGTTCGGCGTCTTAACGATGGAGATCGGCGTCACTTCCGATCCGGTGCCCGCCGTGGTCGGAACCAGCAGCAGCGGCAGCCGATCGCCGGTGGCAAGGTCGACACCATAGATATCATCAAGCTTGTCCGGGGTTTTGGCGAGATAGGCGACGAGCTTTGCCGTATCCAGCGCGCTGCCGCCGCCGATCGCCACGACAGCGTCGACGCCGCGCTCGCGGCAGATTTCTGCTGCCGCTTCGATAACATGCGATGGCGCGTCGACGACCACGCCGTCGAACACGGTGCGCGCGATGCCGGCTTCGGCAATCGCCGCTTCCGCATTGCGCGTCAGCCCGGCCGCCCGCACCTTCTCGTCGGTGACGAGCAGCACATGGGCGGCCTTGTAGCCCTTGAGGAGCTCGCCGATCTTGCTGGACGCGCCTTCCCCGAAACGGATGTTGGACGGGGTTTGGAAAGTGATGGCCATGTGTTTGGTCCATTTGTTTGGCTCTCTCGGGCGGCAGGGCCTGCCGCCCGCCCCCTCTGAAAAGCCGATCCTTGCTGTGGACCGCCCCGGCACTCCCCGAGGCGGTTCATTTCGGGCCTGCTCAGGCGCTCGGCGGTTTCGCCTTGGGCGAGCGAAGTCCGCCGAGCAGTCGCTTGTACTTTGAATCATCGACCGGCACTGCGACCACATGCACCCCGCCGCCTTTGAGAGCGGCTTTCAGCGCCGGCACCGGATCGTCCAGCGTTTCGACCCGCGTGCCCTTGGCGCCACAGGCTTCGGCCAGTTTCACGAAATCCGGATTGAGGAAGTTGACACCGTAATTCGGGAAACCTTTGGCGGTTTGCTTCGCTTCGATCATGCCCCAGCCGCCGTTGTCCAAGATCAGGACGACGAGGTTGAGCTTTTGTTCGACGGCCGTCATCAGTTCCTGGCCGGTCATCTGAAAGCCGCCGTCGCCGCAGACCGCCATCACGCGGTGCCCGGGATTCAGCATCGCCGCCACGATCGCTGAGGGCACGCCGGCGCCCATGGTCGCGAGCGTGTTGTCGAGCAGCAGCGTATTGGGGTGATTGGTCCGATACTTCCGGGCGAACGGGATCTTGTAAAGGCCATTGTCGAGCGTAACAATGCTGCCTTCCGGCATGACCTTGCCTACAACGTGCACCACGTGATCCAGGGTGACCGGCCAACTTTTATCATCGGCACCCTCGCCAATCAGGGCGAGGATCTCCTCGCGCAGCGGCAGTAGCGCGCCGGCATTGAGCAGCTTGCCCTCGAGGCGATCCGCCAGCGCCGCGACTGAAGCGCCGATCTCGCCGATGACCTCGAGCTGCGGCCAATAGGCCTGTGTGAAGGTCGCAGGCTGATGTGCGATGTGAATGACCTTCGGGCCGCCCTCAGACATGATGAACGGAGGCTTTTCGCACGTGTCGTGGCCGACCGCGATGATCCAGTCGGCCTTGTCGACGGCCTCGTGGACATGGTCGCCTTCGGATAGCGCCGCCGTGCCCATATAGAGGTCGGAGTCCTCCGCCACGACGCCCTTGCCCATTTGCGTGGTGAAGAAGGGAATGCGCGTGCGTTGCACTAAGTCGCGGATTTGGGCGTTCGGGTGCTGGTCGAGGCGGCTTGCCGCCCCGCCCACCATGATCAGCGGACGCTTGGCCGCAAGGATCATTTCAACCGCGCGATCGAGGGTCTTCGTAGTCATAGTGCATCCTCCTCACCATCTTCGGCCGCAATGTCTTCCGGTATTACAACAGACACTGGGCCTTGCTTTTCCTCTTGAGCGATGCGGAACGCCTCACTGAAGACTGGCCGGATCATTTGCACCGACCCGATCTGCACTGCGTACTTGGTGAGCCCCTCCATCACGGAGACGAGGGGGCTGACCTGAAAGTGCCCATGGAGGCTGCTGTTGATCGGCTTCTGGCCGGCGATCATCACCAGCGGAAATCCGCCGAGATGCGCATACTCAGCGCCGTTGGGGAAGTTAAGTGCGCCCGGGCCGCAGGTGGCGAGGCTGACGCCTGGGCGGCCGGTGAGCCGGCCCTCGGTGGCGGCCATGAGGGCCGCACCCCACTCGGTACGGGTCGGCACGAACTTGATCTTCTTCGACTTGCGCAGCGACTCCATGATGTCGAGGATTTCCTCGCCGGGGACGCCGTAGATGCGCTCGGCGCCCATTTTCTCAAGGACCGCGACAACTCGGTCGGAACCCTTAATCATGCGTTGCCCCCCTTAGAGCTGGGTGGGTTCTTTTCCTGCTTTTTTGTCATGCCAGCCGCCTTTCAGTTGCTGCTGTGAATTCCTTGGTCGTCGCGCTGCCGCCGAGGCCGCCGGTCCTGACATTGTCGATGTTCAGCACCTTTTCGACCGCGTTGCGGATGGCGTTCGCCTTCTCGCCTTCGCCGACATGGTGGCAGGTGGCGAGGCACTGCGGTCGGATTGGCGAGACCGACCGCTCAATGTTCGGAGCATATCTCTTCTGTTGCGCGTAAAACAGTAAACCATGACGGTTTTTCTTCCACATACCGTCGATAATTCGTCATGTCATAGATAGACCGCTTAGACGAGCCAACAGAAAAATGCCGCCAACAAACTTAGCCCGCTCCATGGACGAAGCGGCCGTCGTCACCTCATTGAGTTTTCGTGGATTGTAGTCGGAGCGCATCGAGGCAAACTTCCTCGGCTCCGCGGTCCGGCGCGGACTAGCCTCCGACCGGGATGAACACCGACAACGCCTTTCGGACTGCAAAAGGTTAGCAAAGCATGAAACGCGGGCCGTTCGACGCATAACTGCGGCTGGCGGAATCTGTGACAAGCCCGTTAACTTGCCTGCCGCAAGTTAACTCGCTCCCGGCCTTGACCGGAGAGATCGACAACATTGCCGTCGCCTACGCCGTGAATAGCTGACGCGCCGAAGCCGATCACCGTTGTGCAGGTGTCTGCCGAATACCCCCAGTTACGCAGAGGCGGAGCGGCCTACTGCGCCAACGCAAGCTCATCATCCGGTAAAGCGAAATAATTGAGGCCGATCGGGAGGTAGCCTTCCGCAATCAGGGTGTTGGCCACGGCCGCGAGCTGACAGGCCCGGCAGCCAAGCGCCTCCTCCTCGTCAGACGTTGGTTTTTCCTAAGGATGGACCAGTGCGAGCCGAACACGGCAAATCGACTGGTGCATTGGGAGCAGCTCCTGCGGAGTTGACGCAGGACTGCACCGTCTGATTTGGACGACCGTAGATCAAGTCAAAATTGATTGAGGCTTATCCCGTGGCGGGGCAGTTGATTGACCACAGTCGCCGTCAGCTCCTCGCTTGGATTTCGTTTAATTGCTTTTTGAACATCGGGATCGAAGCTCTGTACGTCCGTACGTCTATGCTCGGTTCACCCCAGCCGCTAGTGGCGAGTTGAGTTGTTGCGCGGCAAATACGCAGATTGTTGACTAAAGAAGGCGACAGATTTAAGACTCAGACGGTTTAATCTCGTCATACGCTGAAAATAGCGTCACGGAGCCATCCATGCCACACCATGATAACACTCCCCTTGGAAAGAGGTCAGTGGCGGAGTGCATTCGCCGCCATGTTGCCGATCCGGGGAACGGCTTGTACGGCGGATCGGATTGGGCAGCCCGGCCAGTTGGAAGTAGCACATCCCGATCGTTTCGGACCGCCCACACGCCGCAGCCGAAACGGCTGCGGGACCAACCACAGTTACACATCGTTTGAGAGATCGAAGATCCCGGGGAGCCACGTTGATCAGTCACATTTCTTTTGACGTCTGGAACACTCTCGTAACAGCGAACCCAGGTCATGCGCCGATGAGGACCAAGTTTCTCGCCACCTGTTTTGATAGAGAAGAAGCAGTTGTGAGGAATGCATACGCGGAGGTCAAGAAGTGGGTTAACCAACACGCGATCGAGACGGGGTACGCCCCATCCCTGTCCGAAAATATTCGTCTGCTTATGATGCGTTGTAATGTTCAAAAAGATCCAGGCTTAATCGCAAAGGCGTTTGAGCACGTTTTTGAGAATTGCAAACCAGTTGTTTTGGACACCACTGTGAGGTTCGTCCATTCGCTGGCAGAAGACGGGTACACGCTATCAATTGGTAGCAACTCGAGTTTTATTAGCGGCACTACGATGCACAACTTTCTTGAGAGCACCTTTGGATGTGTATTTCGGTTCGGAATTTATTCCGACCTGCTTGGATATGCAAAGCCAAACGAGGCATTTTTCAACAAAATCATCAAGTCGTGCGGCGTTGCGGCCGACAACATCCTGCATGTGGGCGATGACGCCATCGGCGATCTGCAAGGTGCGCGCAGCGCTGGAATGCGCGGCGCCCTGGTGGGAAGATCTGAGGACATTCAAGAGGCTGTTTATGACGCAGTTTGAGGAGTTTGCGCTTCATGAATTTCAATCAATCGAGGATGCACCCTTTCGACCGGAGCAATATTCGCGTCTGAAGTTTGGTTGCGACGAGGCCGCTCGCGAGATGGGCCACCAGATTGCAGACGCGTTCTTCGAAAAACACGCATCCACAATACTGAACAGTCGCTGCCTGATGATTCCGTCGCCATTCAATTTCGTTCCGAATGCAGCAAATGTAATGACGATGCATTTGCTAGACCGCCTCAACAACCACATCGTTGATGAGAAAGGCAACCATGTGGAATATGCGACTGTCCCGCGAAAGATCAGTTACATGGACGATTATGGATTTCTTTCAGGAGAGGATCGCAAATCATTGATCGCTGGTGACAAATTCTACTTCAACTCGCAACATTTCGAAGGTCGTTGTCTTTTGTTTATCGACGACGTGAAGATTACTGGCACCCACCAAAACAAGTTGGTCCACCTCATGCGCAAGCAGCAGTTAGAGAACAAAACATTTTTCCTGTATTTTGCCCGATACACGGGCGATCGTCCTAACATAGAATCCGAGCTAAATTTTGCCGCCGTTAAGTCAATCAAGGATCTAAACCGGATCGTGGTGGAGCCTAATCATCACATGACCGCTCGGACAATAAAATATATCCTCTCGGCAGATCCAGATGAACTGTACAACGATTTCCTGAGATTCAGAAGCTACCGATATCTTGAGACTCTTTATTTCAATTGTCTAAATGAAGGATATTACAAAATACAGAAATATCAGGCAAATATAGATATTATTCGCAATGTCGCTAATGTTATGAAAGAGAAAAGACATGCTTCGCCTAGATAGTGCAAGGAGTTAGACAACCTGTCTTTGTTCCATCGCGTTCGCGGCCCACAATACTTGCTTGGGGCCGCTGCTCGAAGCGTTTCCTTTTTTGTTGGGGTCTTATCGTACGATTAAGTAGATAATTTGGAGAGCAATATGGTCTAGTCCATGTCCATGGTGTCACAGGCTTCCTGCAATTAAAGTGCAGAATTGGCGGCGTGGCGTGCCCCCCGCGAATTCCAGCGGGGAAAATGCGCGCCGTCGAATTTTAAGCCATATGTCGCGGACCATCGGCGATGCCCGACCTGATACAGCTGCAAAAGAAATATATGGCCGGCGGAGTTGAGATCGTCACAGTCGCGGTCGGGTTAGGCCAGTCACCCGATCCACGCGATCGAATAGGTCGGAAATAAGATTGGTTCGGCTGTAGCGGTGTTTGGGCCGGGATGCTCCCGGCTATGCAAGTAGGCATCGAGCTTTTTTGAGCATGTCATCGGGTGCGGTCATGTGTCAGGCCTCATCATTGCGGCATTACATGAACTGCGGGGCCGGTATAGCGATACGCGGATTAGGTCTAAACAAATTACGAGCTTTTAGCTCGTTGCACGCTCCTGGTTATCGTATCCCAATCATGTCGGTCATAACCGGGCCGAGCGGCTCGCGGACGCTGTTTTCGACCTTGGGACGTCTGGCGCCATTCTCGTCGGTGGAATCTGCGACCCGGCTCTCGATTTCCTCGAGACCGGTGGCAATCACCAAGCGGCGTGGCGGGCGTCGATGATATAACCGTTTCCTCAAAGAATGTCTGCTTCGGAGCCTCCGCCTCCGCCATGGCGTTGGCCGCCTTCAAGAGCTCAGCCGGTTCCGTACAACATCAAGCGTAGGCGCTGCGTACGTGGGCTCACTTGCTAAGTCCCTGGATTAGGAGCTCGCCTTACCTGCAGTCCGGGAAGCCCTCGCCACATACATCGGGGGACGGCCCCAAATCTTGGATAGTATGTCCATTACCTCCGCATTGGTGGAATTCAGCGTTTCCATCGCTTGCTCGTACGCCGACCGGCCTACCTCTCCCGCTGACAGCTCATACAACGATTGGTTTTTCATCGAAGCTTGCCGGATCGCGCCCGATTCCCAGACGGCCGCAGTCAACAGATCATCCCCCAGGGAGTCCCGCAGTAGTGCGACTGCCTCCTGCTGTGAGACGTCACGCGGATTGTGCCTTGTCACCAAATATTTGGTGAAATCGTGATTTACGGGCCTCCCAGCTTTTTCGATCAAGGAGACGGAATGCGAGTAATAGTCGACGGACATGGCCATTGACGCGATGTCAGCCATTTGCGGGCGGACGGTCATCAGCACGCCGGTCGCTGCTTCATAGGCACCCGCGGTCAGAAAGCTTTCACCTCCACAGTGGATAACGACGACGTCGTAATCCTCCTCGACTTCCTTGAGCGCATCCACCATTCTGATGCTAGCATCTGGATACCTCAATTTTTCACTATGGTAGCGTTGCCTACTTTGCCGTTCGAACCGGAAGAGCTCGATAGTACCCGGCACGAAATCAAGACCATCAAAATGGGTTGATTGAATTACAGAACGCACACTGACCCGATCGTCATCATAGCGTAAAGCCGCATACATGCTCGCAGGGTGGTCGGAAAAAATGATATCCGGAAAATAATAACCGAACATTTTCGACAATGAGCCATTCGCATCGAGATCTATAGCGAGGACGCGGTATCCTTGAAGTGCAAGGCCCTGAGCCAGATAGAGCGATGTGGTGGTGCTTGCGGAGCCGGCGGCTACTGAGATGATCTGTAGTTTCTCACCCTCGCGCCTGCGCGGGCAAAACTTCAAAGCCTCTTTCTGACGGGCCGAAGCGAGATAGGCACGGAGTTCGTTAATCTGTCGAAGCGTATAGGAGCGCCGTCCTGCGGTCCCTAGCTCCGGTGTTGGCCCCAGCCCATCAATTGACAACTGGCGTAAATAACTGCCCGACACGCCGAGAATCTCGGCAACCTCGCCCAAGGAGAACGAGCGAAGGGTCCTGTCGTCTCGAAATTTAGGAGCTGCCCCCCGCTCGATTAGGCGATCCCAGAGTTCTTTGGTAAGGCGCTGAATGCGCTCCGAAGTGATTTCCATTTGAGGTGGATTCTCAGAGCGTGGCATCAGTGACCTCGTGACGGCATTTCATGTACATGACGTGTTTATTCTGTCACGATTTACCACATTATCTGTCCCCGTCAACAAGCAGTTTTCCGCGCCAGGAAGCTTACGGCTGCATACTTTCGTCATGGAATTCTTATTCTCTATTCCTCTTAGGGCGGAACGAGATTTTTTGGGCGATCTGCTCCGGGGACCGGCTTGGGCTCGTGTTCGGCGGGACGAACAATCCTCCATGCCGCCGGGGCCTCTGCACATGAACCACTCGACCCAGCGTGCCACGACCTTCGCCGTTACCCCATATGGCCTGCCGCGGATCGTGCGGCCCGCTTGTCCCAATTAGCCTAAGACGTGGACTAGCGAATTGAATCGATCCAGATTCTTGTCACAACATGACGATCGTTGCGGTGCGGAGGATGATCTCGAAGCGCACAACCCGGGCCTTCGATATCCGCGCCAGCCGCCTGAATTCAGAAGAGGTCTGGCGCAGAACATTGCGCCGCTCGCGCGCAAGATCAGAGTCGTCCTCCGCGAAACCAGCGCGGCTATAGGTCCCTTCCGCTGCCGGGGCGATGCCGGACCGGGCGCCGATCACGAAGATAGACGGTCATAACTTCATCGCCGGGCAACTTTCGGCGGTTCGCTTTCTCGGGCAGCGTCGTGGCGGGGCCGGTGTTAGTCCCCGATTGCAAAGCGAGCAATTGACCAGATGAAATCCGTCTGCATGGCAACGGCTGCCTGGTCGAACTTGCCGGGATTGGTCCAGAACCAATTCGGATCCGGCGCGCCGTTGGGACTACAGGAACCGGATGGATTAGGGCAGAGCGCCGGGATCGGCGGATCGACAAATCCTGCTGGCGTCGTCATTATTCCCTTTGCGTTGACGGCGGCACGCGCATGGCAGGTGATGCAGGACGAAGTGTCGGCGAATCCAGCCTCCGTTACCGAATTGCCAAGATGCGTCGGCAAGCCGGTCGCCGAGACGAAGTCGGTCTGGCTGCCCTTCAGGCAGTAATGTTCCCACACAGGCGAAAGGCCTGCAGCGCTCAGCATGGCTTTCAGTGCGTCGTTCTTTGCACAGGCGCTGTAGGGCCGATCACGGACGTCACTCGCGTCCACGTCGGTGACAAGCGCACCATAGGCATCACGGCATCCGGTATAATCGCAACGGCCTGGATTGTTCTGGTGCTCGAACGTTGCCCAGGTCCAGTCGGGCAGCACCTTTCTGATGATATGCATGGCGGTTAGCGCGTATTTCTTCCCGTCAGGTGCCTCGCTGACATAATAATCGGCGCTATCGACCTCATCGGCGGGCACCCAATTTGCCTTGACTTCCATGGCGCCGACAGGAGCTGAGATCGGCCCGCCGGCATTATAGAAGGATCGCAGACCGGCCTTGGTAAAGAGCTGCTTGCAAACGATGTAATCGAAAGTCGCCTGGTTGCGGCGAACTTTCTTCGCTCCCGTCGGGCGACCCATGCGGGACGAGGCCCATCGGAGCCAACTGCTGGAGGGCTGGAATACTCAGTATTTTCGGGCTGGCCACGGGAGCGGCGATTTCCGCCGCTGCACCCGACTGTCCACAGGACGGGTCACCTTTGGCGCCCGGAAAAACCGGGTGCGGAGTGAATGTATCTTCGTTCGAAGCCCATGTTTCGAACAAAACCTTGCCAGGCGTCGCCGCGACGGGACCAGCGACATAAGCGAGGAAACGCCAAGACGCCTCGTCCGGCCTGTTGATTGCGAGGTTGGCATCGACAGACTCAGTGGAGCCGTCGAGAGGTATGGACGCCAACGTAAAAACGGCACCCGTTGCAAATAATCTGGAAATCCAGTGCATCTTGTTCTCCAAGCAGTTTCATCAGTCTCCGAGCTTTTTCGGAGGGGATTTTGTATTATATTGGAGACATCCCGGCCTCGAAGCGGAAAAGGCGACTGTATCGCCCGGATGGATGATCGTGACGGCATCGGCGGGGGAGACAATCTTGTTGAGCATCGCTACCCGTCCCGTGCCCGGAGCCATTCGGGTATGATTTTGATGAGCTTGTCCTGCGTCTTGCTCGAAACGAACAGGCCGACATGCCCGCACGGAAGCGGAACCTCCTTATAGTCGGCGCTGCCGATCTTGCCGCCGAGCGCCTTGGAACAGCTGGGCGGAATGATATGGTCGTCCCGCGCGTAGATATTGAGCACGGGCATGTCGATCGCGCGGAGGTCGACGATGCGGCCCGACAGCTCGAACCTGCCCTCGACCAGGCGGTTCTCCTGATAGAGCTCCTTCAGCCATTGCCGGCCGGCTGCGCCCGGGTGATCCGGCCGGTCGGCCAGCCATTTCTCCATGCGCAGGAAGTTCATCAGCCGGTCCTTGTCGTCGACGATGTCGAAGAGGTCGACATTGTACTTGATCAGCGAGTGCATCGGCCTCATGAGCGAGAATATCGAGCTCATGAATTCGCCGGGGATGACGCCCAACGCATCGACCATGCGGTCGATATCCTCGGGCGCAAGCGAGCGCATCCAGATGTTGAGGAGGCCTTGAATCGCCGCCGGGTCATCGATATCGGCGTGGAAGTCGATCGGCGTGATGGTCAGGACCAGGTTCTTGACCTTCTCCGGGTGGAGCGCCGCATAGCAGGTGGTGAAGACGCCACCCTCGCAGATGCCGAGCAGCGTTACCTTGTCATGGCCCGTCTCGCGGCAGATCCGGTGCACCGCCTCATGGATATAGTCGTCGACATAGTCGTCCATCGTCAGCCAGCGCTCGGTGCGGCCGGGCTTGCCCCAGTCGATCAGCCAAAGGTCGGTGCCCTCGGCGAGCAGGCTACGCACCAGCGAGCGGTCGGACTGGAGGTCCGCGATAGTGTAGCGGCCGACCAGGCTATAGACGATGAGGACCGGCGTCTCGACGGTGCGCTTGGCCGTCGGCTCGTAGCGAAACAGCTCCACCTTGTCGCGGCGCATGACGAGCGTCTTCGGGGTTGCTCCGACATCGACATCCTCGTCGCGGATGCCGGCGAGCACGTCCGCCCCTTTGTGAAACTTGCCGACATTCTCGGCGAAATCCTTCAGGAAGCTGGTGAAGGCGGTTTCGCGGGGTTCGGTCATCGCTCATCCCTTTCCTGGTTGTGTGGCGAAACCGCGTGCACCTTCGACTTCATCGCGCTGTGCCCTGATGCTGGCGCGCAGCTCCCGCCTGAGTTCCGTGAACTGCCGCGTCAGCTCGTCGAAGTCGTGCTGGCTCGGAACGCCTAACAGCTTGGCGACGCTGTCGGTCATTTGCTGCTGGCAGGTGCGCAGGTCCAGCGCGGCGAGCAGCAATTCGCGCTGCGCGGTGAGGAAATCCTTAGAGCGCAGGTTGCTGATCATTTCCTCGTTCGCAATGTATCTCCACTTGTTGAAGGCCTTGCGCCAGCCGAAATCCTTGGCGTCTTCTTCCTTCGTGTCGGCGAGCGTTGCGCTGTAGCGTTCATAGGCCTTGCTCCACGGCACGGAGGCTATGGCGTGATAGGCCGCCATGCGCTCGCCCACGTCCATCCAGGCCGCCATCAGAGCGTAGACCTGGTCGAGGTTCCACATGTCGGCAAGGCGCGGGCCTTCCACCATGCGCTTGATGGTTTTTGAGATCTCGCCGCCCTGCGCGGCGGCAAACAGGCTGCTGTCAGCCGCGCGCGGGGCGATGAAGGGCATCATCGATTTGAACCACAATTTTTCAACCTCCCCTGCCTGCTCGATGTTGCTGCGCCACATTTCCGACATGCGCAGCAGCATCTGCGAGAATTCCGGTTGGTCGTCCGAGCTCGGGGTCATGGCCTGCTCACTCCCGCAAGTGCTTTGGCATAGATCGCCCGGGCCTGATCGTCGTCGAGCTCGCGCGGATTGTTGACCAGTAGGCGCTCCGCGTGCTTCATCGCACCCTTCGCCAGCTTGGAAAGATCGCCTTCGCCGATTCCAACCGCCGAAAGCGAGCCGGGCACCCCGCAGTCTCGGCAGATCGCCTCGATCTCGGCGATGAAGGCCGCCGCGTCCGCCGCATCGGACTGCCGGCGATAGCCGGGCTGGATAACGTCGGAGAGCTCGGCATAGAGCGCTTCGGCCGCCGGCCGGTTGAATTCCAACACGTAGGGCAGGACCAGCGCAACGGAGAGGCCGTGCCCGACATCGAAGATCTCGCCGATCGGATAGGCGAGCGCGTGCACCGCGGCAACCGGCGAGTTGGCAAACGCCATGCCGGCCAGCATGGAGCCGAACAGCATGTCCAAGCGCGCTTCGAGGTCCGAGCCGTCCGTATAGACTTTCCTGAGATTGGCCGACAACAGCGCCAGCGCCTTCAACGCGAGCTGGTCGGAGGTCGGGTTCTTCTTGATCTTGCCGGTATAGGCCTCGATTGCGTGCGCCATGGCGTCGATGCCCGTCTGGGCGGTGAGGTGCGGCGGCAGGCCGAGCGTCAGTACGGGATCGAGGATCACCCAGTCCGGGATGAGGCGCGGCGAGATCACCGCCTTCTTCTCGTCGTTGGGCGTCTTAACGATGGAGATCGGCGTCACTTCCGATCCAGTGCCCGCCGTGGTCGGCACCAGCAGCAGCGGCAGCCGATCGCCGGTGGCACGGCCGATACCATAGATATCATCAAGCTTGTCCGGGGTTTTGGCGAGATAGGCGACGAGCTTTGCCGTATCCAGTACGCTGCCGCCGCCGATCGCCACGACAGCGTCGACGCCGCACTCGCGGCAGATTTCTGCTGCCGCTTCGATGACATGCGACGGCGCGTCGACGACCACGCCGTCGAACACGGTGAGCGCGATGCCGGCTTCGGCAATCGCCGCTTCCGCATTGCGCGTCAGCCCGGCCGCCCGCACCTTCTCGTCGGTGACGAGCAGCACATGGGCGGCCTTGTAGCCCTTGAGGAGCTCGCCGATCTTGCTGGACGCGCCTGCCCCGAAACGGATGTTGGACGGGGTTTGGAAAGTGATGGCCATGTGTTTGGTCCATTTGTTTGGCTCTCTCGGGCGGCAGGGCCTGCCGCCCGAGGCGGTTTATCCTAGGTCGCTCAGGCGCGTAGTTGGTTTCGCTTTGCGCGAGCGCGGCTTGTCGGTGAGCCCTCGCTTGTAATCCGAATAATCGGTCGCCACTTCGACAACATGGACGCCGCCGCCTTCGAAAGCGGCTTCCAGCGCCGGCACCAGATCGTCCCGTGGGTCGACGCGCGTGCCCTTGGCGTGATAGGATTCGGCCAATTTCACGAAATCCGGATTGTCGAATTTGGTGCCGAAATTCTTGAAATCCTTGGAGGCCTGCTTACAGCTGATCATGCCGTAGTCCTTGTTATTCAGGATGACGATGACCAGGTTGAGCTTGAGGCGGACGGCCGTCTCCAGTTCCTGGCTGGTCATCAAGAAGCCGCCGTCGCCGCAGAGCGCCATGACGCGGTGCAAGGGATTGAGCATCGCGGCCGCAATCCCCGACGGCAGTCCTGCTCCCATCGTTGCAAGAGCATTGTCGAGCAGCAGCGTATTGGGGGCATTGGTCTGGTAGTTGCGAGCGACCGAGATCTTGTACTGGCCGTTGTCCAGCACCAGGATGCTGTCATGCGGCGTCATCACCTCGCTTATATCGTTGACCAAACGTAGAGCGAAGCGGTCCTCCGTCGCCCGCGCGGCGGTGCGCTCGAGAATGGGCTTGCGTAGGTAGAGAAGCGCCTGCGCGTTTGGCAGCTTGCCCTCGAGGCGATCGGCCAGCGCCTTCAGCGAATGGCCGATCTCGCCGATGAGCTGGAATTGCGGGAAGTAGACCGGCTCGACTGGTGGCGCCTGTTCTGCGATGTGAATGACCTCCTGGCCGCCCTTGCGCATGATGAACGGTGGCTTTTCGGTCGTGTCGTGGCCGATCGGGAGGATCAGGTCGGCCTTGTCGATGACCTCATGCACATCCTCGCCTTCGGATAGCGCCGGCGTGCCCATATAGAGGTGGGAGCTCTCGGACACGGTGCCCTTGCCCATTTGGGTGGCAAGGAACGGAATGCCGGTGCGGATCACAAACTGCGCCATATCCGCTGCCAAGCCGAGATGAGAGGCGGCGGCACGCGAGGCGGCGGCTCCGAATATCAGAAGCGGACGTTTGGCTGCGGTGATGCGGGCGGCGATTTGATTGAGTTTCGCATCGCTTGCTATCGGCCGTCCGAACTGGTGCAGGAGGTCGGACCCCTTGACCATGCGCTTTTCGCCCTCAGGGCTGCGAGTGTTCTTTTGTTGCCTTGTCATGTCAATTCCTTTCGATTGCTGCCTGTGCGAATCGTAAACTGCGCGAATCCGGTGTAGAGCGGGGACGCGAGGCGACTGCCCCGAACATCAGAAGCGGACGTTTGGCTGCGGTGATGGGGCGTCGGCGCAATCATCAGACCTCCTCCTCCTCGCATTTTTCGGCCGCAATATCGTCCGGAAGCTCAAGATACACTGGCCCCTGCTTTCCCTCCTGGGTGACGCGGAAGGACTCCCTGACCGTCGACGGGATCAACTGCGCCGATGCGATTTGTATTGCGAGCTTGGTCACTGGCTTCATCACCGCGACGGCGTCGATTCTTTGAAAACCTGCCTGGGGGCGGCTCTTGATCGGCTTCTGGCCGCCAATCATCAGCAGCGGCGCCCCGCCGAGAAAGGCATAGCCAGCCCCGTTGGGCAAGTTGAGCACGCCCGGACCGCAAGTGACGAGGCAGACGCCGGTCTTGCCAGTCAGGCGGCCATAGCTCGCAGCCATGAGGGCCGCGCCCCACTCGCAGCGGGTCGTCACGAACTTTATCTTCGTCTTCGACTTGCAAATGGATTGCATGATGTCGAGGGTTTCCTCGCCGGGGATGCCGAAGATGCATTTGACCCCCTCGTCCTCAAGCCCCCGAATAAGAAGGTCGGACCCCTTGACCTTGCGCTTCCGACGTCTATCAGATTGCGGCATAGTATGCCTTCTGACGGTTTAGTTGCGATATGATGGAATCAAGCCGTCATTTGCCGAATTATGATCTTTTCGGCAGGAACGTCAACGGCCATTAAGCTGCCGCGCCAACAAAATTACCTGCTCCATTGGAGCAAGGCCTTTCGCGACGGCTTCGGCGGCGGAGACAATTTTGGTAGTGGACTTGCCAATTCCGCCCTTTCCATAGAATGCGATCTGACGCAGAGCTGCCATGCTTGGGGTTCCTTCATGTGTTCGAAGCAATGCGGTTATCCCGCACCGCGGATGCGGCGGCCCATCCGCTGCCTCGCAATAGCTCTCAAGATTCGTGCCAAGTCGGCCGATTGAGCTGACCAACAATTATTCGCTGCTATTTCAGCGATGTGGGCGGAAAATATGGGATTGGGCGAAGACGAATGCGTGTCGCGAAGGTGACAAAGGCGACGACGATGTCGTAAGTTGATTGTCATCAACAGCCGACCCCACCGGAAAACACTGGCAGGCCAGTGCTATCGCGCTAAACCACTCCCTGGGATACGATCCCACTTACCCAATAGCGCTGTCTCCGGTGGGATCATCGATCAAGCGCCGCGGCGAGCGATCCCATTCACCAGGACGAGGTAACCTCGTCCCGCATCTGGTACCCTGCATAATGTTGCCGTCTGGCGCGCGCGCCTGCTCCGCCATCGGCCAAAAATGTTTGAGCGGCCTCTCCCCACTCAAGGGACCACGACGTCGAGCAAATGACGCTTGCCGTTTCATAAATGTATCCGGCCCTGCGCGCCTGGAGTGCTGTTGCAGCTGGTCATGATGACAGGTCCGCACGCTCCGTTCGGAATAAAGAGTTCGGGCACGAAGCCTTTTTTCACAGGATTTACGGCATGTTGATCGATCGTTTCGTCCATCACTATGCCAGAGCGTTGTAATTGAGCGAAGAGCGTCAGGCGAAAGCAGGATCTCCGAAGGACGATTGTCCGGCATGCAGGAAAAGTCCGAACACAGCGATTCCCTGCTTGATGATGCCAAGGCCTTGCGCAGGGAGGCGGACGATCCCGTTGGTGTGGGTGACCTCAGCGAGGCTCTCGCCGTGCGCCTGCGACCTGAATAATCATGACGCTTGCATGAACGAAGGTGACACCCCTGCAGCACGGTCTTGTTCAGCGATAGCTCGGCGACAGTTCGCTTCAGCTTGACGTTCGCCCTTCCAAAATGGCGTTGACGCTTCACTTGCGAGGGCATCAGACCGGTATATTTTGTGCTAATTTAGAAGGTCGCGTTAGAAGCTTCTACTTTGCGACAGACATCGGCGATCAGCCTCCCCCTCTATCAAAATTCGGGACAATGCGATCTCCGCTTAATTTTTTCCTGCGCGGGTCGTAAGTCGACAAATGCAGTTCCAGATGACCCGATTAACCGAAATTCTCCACGCCAACCCACCACATCGTCGTCACCTTTGTCAGCTTCGCGACACGCATTCGTCTTCGCCCAATCGCGTATTTTCCGCCCACATCGCTGAAATAGCAGCGAATAGTTGTTCGTCAGCAAAATCGGCCGGCTTGGCACGAATCTTGAGAGCTATTGCGAGGCAGCGGATGGGCCGCCGCATCCGCGGTGCGGGATAACCGCATTGCTTCGAACACATGAAGGAACCCCAAGCATGGCAGCTCTGCGTCAGATCGCATTCTATGGAAAGGGCGGAATTGGCAAGTCCACTACCAAAATTGTCTCCGCCGCCGAAGCCGTCGCGAAAGGCCTTGCTCCGATGGAGCAGGTAATTTTGTTGGCGCGGCAGCTTAATGGCCGTTGACTTAGTACCGTCACATCGTAATTAAACCGTCAGGAGGTTTGTTATGCCGCAATCTGATAAACGACGGCCGTGCTCGCCGGCATCCGCGATGAGGATGTCGATGTTGGAGAGACGCCGAAGACGTATCATGCTTCACGCACGGCCAAGGCTCTCTGAGCTCGAGGCGATCTGGAGATTAAAGACGTCCAAAACTGAACCTAAGCGTTTCGTTGGCGATCTGGGGAAGACGTCAGCCTGCTGGAATACGTGAAGGAGATTAAAGATGTCCAAAGCTGAAATTGCGCGTTTCGTTGGCGATCTGGGGAAAGACGTCAACCTGCTAGAATACGTGAAAAAGCATGCTACCGGTCTTGCATCACTGGTGGCAAGCGGAAAGGCGCACGGCTACGATTTCACGATCGATGAGGCAAAGAGCTACATAAAAGCCAGAAGCCCGGGTGGTATGACTGACAAGCAGACCGATCCAGCTGTCGGCAAGCTCCGTTCCGACGTTGTGACCTCTATCAAAGCAGTCCAGACCATCGTGGCCGCCACCACCGCTGTTGAGGCGGCAGAAGCGGCAACGACGGTCTTTGAAGCCGCCGAAGCGATTGTCGTGGTCGCTGCGGTCCTCGTCTAATCAGACGGTCCGGGGGTACTCATTCACCCCCGGACCGATGAGAAAGTGGAAATGGGAGGTCAACCTCGTGGCGCATTCTGCCAAGGAACACTATCGACAGATCTTTAACCGGCGGACACCTGGAGAGGTCCGCACGCTGGCCAATATTAAGCGCTTCATGGAATGCCTCTCCGGCGACGCGGCATTCAAGAGCGCGCTTTCGGAGAACGTCGACAACCCCCGTAGCGTAACCGCACGCTATGGGATTGAAGTCGACCCGATGGAGATGCTGCCGCTCTGGCATTCCAGCTACCGGAAATTCTATCGCACGCCGGAGTGTAAGTCGTGGCCATTGGCTGTAACTTGGCGTGAGTATATGGACGAGATGGTGCGCCATCGCGACATCCTGCGCGACCAAGGCAATATGTCGGTGGCCTCCCCCCGTTTCCATGCCTGGCGCGAGCGCCAAATGCGCCGCTGCGATGACGTTTTGGGCTCATCGGCAAAGTCGATCACGCACCCCGTCATTGCTTTCGAGCTGAGCGAAGGCTGCACCGGGGGCTGCTGGTTTTGCGGTCTCTCGGCGGGCCGGTTCAAAGGTTTTTTTGAATATAGCAAAGGCCATGCCCACCTGTGGCGCGGCGTGGTCGGCGTCGCGAGGGAAATGTTTGGTTCGGCAGCAAGCACTGGCTTCTGCTATTGCGCCACAGATCCGATGGATAATCCCGACTACGACCGCTTTCTCTTCGACTATTATCAAATCACCGGCACATTGCCGCAAACAACGACGGCAATGCCTCTCAAGGATCTGGCACTCACCAAGCGCGTGCTCGAGCTGTTCAAACGCTACCGCTGCGTGACCAATCGCTTTTCCGTGCTGAGCACTGCTCAACTCAATCAGATCCACGCGATATTTTCGCCCGAGGAGCTGATGGGCGTTGAACTCGTGCTGCAGGGCAAGGAGATGCGAAGTTCAAAAGCTTTCGCCGGCCGCGCGCGAAAGGAGAAACTCAGCGCAGTCAAAAACGGCGATGCAACCATGGAATCTGAGAGCGATCACTCGACGATCGCCTGCGTTTCCGGCTTTCTCGTAAACATGCCGCGGCGGCGTGTGCAATTGGTGACGCCGGTACCGGCGAGCGGACGTTGGCCTCTCGGTTATCGCATCGTGGATGAACGTTTCTTCGGAACGTCAGACGAGTTCCGGGACGAAGTCCAGAGCATGATCGATGACCACATGCACGAGAGCCCGCCTCCCAACCGGCCGATCCGCTTCCGCGGGGACTTGCAGTACGAGCCCAAGCGCCATCACTTCCTCCTCCGATCTTGCCACATTGAGTATCAGGTGCCCGACAACGCCGCCTCCTCCGTTGGCGACCTGATCGCAGGTGGCCGTTGTACTGCGTCGGAGTTGGTTGCGCAGATCGTAACGGATGGAGCGAGCGCCATAGCAGTTGCCGATGAGCTCGACCAGTTGCACTTAAGAGGGTTGCTCGAAGAGGACCTCGACGAACGCTTGGCCTGGCGTAGTGGCGAGGGCACGACATGAGCCCCGATATGCAGATCTTCCTGGTGAACATGCCGATGTCAGCAGTTGAACGACCGTCGTTGGCGCTTGGCCTGCTGAAGTCGGCGCTGACGCGGGCCGGCCTGAGATCGAGGATAGTTTATGCCAATATCTGGTTTCTGGAATACGCTGGCCTCGCCGACTATAATTTACTTGAAACTTCCCCTCCGGAGGAAGCGCTTGTTGACTGGCTGTTCGCAGGCGTCGCATTTCCCGACTTCGAACCCAACCACGCCCTGTTCCTCGAACGGTACTTCCGGCGCAATCCGTGCCCACATAATAATGAGGCCGAGCTTCGTGCTAATTTCCTCAAGCTGCGTTCGCTCATCGGCGGCTTCATCGATTGGACATGCGGCAAGATACTGAAGGAACGGCCGGCTATGGTCGGCTGTACCTCAACATTCAATCAGCATGTTCCCTCGCTCGCGTTGCTGCGACGCTTGAGGGAGCTCGCACCAGGCTTAATCACCCTCATGGGAGGTGCAAATTGTGAATCCGTGATGGGACGTACTACTCATGCGCGGTTCCCGTGGGTCGACTACGTCGTGTCGGGGGAGGCCGACACACTGATCGGAGGGCTCTGTCGCGACATCCTCACTCATGGTCGCGACATCCCAGCAGCCGACCTGCCGTTCGGCGTTTTCGGCCCAGCTCATCGCCAGGCCGGCGATCCCGCCACGCTGACAGGCGACTTGGTGCACCGCGCAGTGGTCGAGAATATGCATGCCCTGCCGCTGCCAGATTTTTCGGATTATTTTGCCGAGCTTCAGAGTTCGCTCTATGCCGACCGCGTGCATCCCGGGCTGCCGATGGAGTTCTCTCGCGGCTGTTGGTGGCAGCGCAGCAGCCCCTGCACGTTCTGCGGCTTGAACGGCGCATTGATGACGTATCGCCAGAAGCCGGCCGCACAAGCGTCAGAGGAGATGATCGAGATGTCCAAGCGCTACGGCACGTCGCGCATCGAGGCCGTGGACAACATTCTGGCGAATGACTATGTTGAAAAGGCATTGCCTCGCCTCGTCGCCCTACCCGAAAAGCTCGCCATCTTCTTTGAAGTCAAAGCCAATTTGAAGCGCGATGAAGTCGAGAAGTTGGCCGCAGGCGGTGTCCGCTGCATCCAACCAGGTATCGAGAGCCTGGATAGCCGCGCTTTGAAGCTTATGGGCAAGGGAACGACGGCAGCGCAAAATGTTCAACTCCTGAAATGGTGTCGCCAATTCGGCATGCGGGTCATTTGGAGTATTCTGTGGGGCTTCCCCCGCGAAAGCGACGCCTGGTACGCTCAAATGGGCCGCTTGTTGCCGCTGCTGCATCATCTGCAGCCGGGACACGCTGTCAGATTGCGCTACCAGCGCTTCAGTCTCTATCATCGCGCAGCCGACCAATATGGGCTGACGCTCAGCCCGGCGGCTTCCTATCGCTATGTCTATCCGCTCTCTGAGCGCGATCTTGCTGATCAGGTTTACTACTTCGAAGACAGTGAAGACGATGATGCCGGCCGCGATTTCCGCGCACTTGACGCAAAACGCCGCCCCGGAGTTCAGGCGGTTATTCAAGGTATGGATGCCTGGGGGGACGCATGGTGCGGCCTCACGCCACCCATGTTATCGATGCGCGACACCGGTGACGAGATTATAGTCGAGGACACACGTGAGGTCGCAGCGGAGCGTGAACAGGGAGTCAAGGGCCTGGCGCGTGAAATCCTACTGGCTGCTGATCAAGGCATGCCAGAGGCCCGCCTGGGTGGACAGCTGAAGGGGGCGAGCCTGATGGAGATTGAGGAGGCGACTGCAGACCTTATTGCTCGCAAGCTGATTGTCCGGCTGGACGCCCGCTTGGTTGGGCTTCCACTTTGGAACCCCTGTACGCCAATGCCCGCTCTGACCGCGTTTCCAGGAGGCTATTTAGACCGACGTGTCGGCGGCTAAGGTTGCGTGCATATGCTCTTGGAACTCGAGGGATGGGGCACAAATATCAAAGCGAACCTGTAGCAATTTACGGAGACTTGGACGTGTAGCGCATTGCTGGATTTGAAGCGAAATTAAATGGCGACGACATGATGAGGCAGCGACCGTTCAGTATTGCGGACGCGCGTTTTCGAAGAACTTGTCTACACTCTGTTGCCCCATCCCGCGAGCTGCTTCGTCGCAACCGAACTTCAGACCCGATGATTGTTCCGGTCGAAAGGGTGCACCCTCGACCGACTGAAATTCATAAAGCGCAAACATCACCCAGCATCAACTCGTCCAGCTGGCGCATCAACTCAAGTTAGGCACTCATAATGTCTGGGATTCAAGACGCTGGCCGAAGTCTTCGTCACCCATGCGCTCGAAAATGGCTGGTCAACAATTCCGACAACAGAGCTGGTTCGGTTTGTCTGAACAGTTTCGGGCGTTTCGCTAAGTGGATTTCTGCCTCGATTATGCCGCCACCATCATTGGTGTCAGCGCGTTGAAGTAGGCCTGATCCGGCGTCTGCCGGTCAAGGGATGAATGTGGGCGTCGGCCATTGTAGAAGGTCAGATATCGGCCAATGCCGACGCGGGCCTCGGATACGGTCTTGTAGGCGTGGAGATAAACCTCCTCGTATTTGATCGACCGCCAGAGCCGTTCAACGAACACGTTGTCCCGCCACGCGCCCTTGCCATCCATCGAGATGGCAATCTATGCTTTCTTCAGGACCGCCGTGAAGTCGATGGAGGTGAACTGCGATCCCTGGTCGGTATTGAAGATTTCCGGCTTGCCATAACGGGCAAGTGCCTCCTCGACCGCTTCTATGCAGAAGGCTGCTTCCATCGTGATCGACAGCCGCCACGACAGAACCCTTCGACTGAACCAGTCGACGACGGCGCAGAGATAGACAAAGCCCCGTGCCATCGGAATATATGTCAGGTCCATTGCCCACACCTGGTTGGGTCGGGTGACCGCCAGCTTGCGCAGGAGGTAGGGATAGATTTTGTGTCCAGGCGCTGGTTTGGAGGTGTTCGGCCGACGGTAGATCGCTTCGATGCCCATCTTTTTCATCAGCGTGGCGACGTGCAGCCGCCCAGTCTCCAGCCCTTCTCCCCTCAAGAGCCCTTGCAACATCCGACTTCCGGCAAAGGGGTAGTCGAGATGCAATTCGTCAATCCGTCGCATCAGGGCCAAATCCCCGTCAGACACCGGACGAGGCAGATAATAGACGCTGCCACGGCTGAAGCCGAGAAGCTTCGCTTGGCGCACGACCGACAGTTTATGCTCGCGGTCGATCATTTCTTTCCGCCCAGCAATCCCGCTTTGCCGAGCGCACCGGATAAAAAATCGTTCTCCAGTGTCAGTTCGCCGATCTTGGCATGCAGGGTTTTGACATCGACGGTTGGTCCCGCCGGTTCCGCCTTGGTTTCATCACCGAAAACGCCTGTCGCCCCCTCAAGGAGCTGGTCTTTCCACTGTTTGATCTGGTTGGCGTGCACGTCAAACTGCTGGGACAGTTCCACCAGCGTCTGCTCGCCTCGAATGGCGGCGAGCGCCACTTTTGCCTTGAAAGCCGGGCTATGGTTCCGGCGCGGTCGTCTCGTCATGGTATCTCCTGTTCCTGGCATCTAAGCCGAAGTCAGGCAGAAATTCCACTTATCCCCGCTGTGCAGATTTCCCGAGCCAGCTCTGACATCGCCTTTCATCGGCGCCTTGCGGCGTATGCGGCGCGCATAATCAAGGCCATGCTTTCGGCACCATCGGCGGATGGTCTCGTAGGAAACGACGATCCCGAAATCAAGCAGCATTTCCTCGACATCGCGCAGGCTCAGATTAAAGCGAAAGTAGAGCCAGACAGCACGGGCTACGATTTCGATCCGATAGCCGCGGTTCCTGTATGTCGGTGCACTCACGGTCATGGGTGCGCTGCTACCTCAATTCCATACCGCTCAATCAATGTGACAGTACCCTCTCATCAACCCGTCCGACGGCGGGAGAGGATCATGAAGCGCTTCAAGTCAGCGCGACACCTTCAGCGTTTCGTTTCCGTACACGACCCGATCGCCAACCTCTTTAACGTTCCCCGCCACGGTATTCCATCCACCCACCATCGAGAATTGCAAGCAACTGACATGCAAGCATGCGCCAAATCGCGCCACGCCGAATGAACCAAAGCCTCACTCCCAGATCTTGTCTTCGCAGCGTTAAGTTTACAGTGCCCGCCGAGCCGTTCGGGCAGGTCACGCCAGCGACCGCCGGAACGGGCCACCCACAACAGCGCGTCCAGGAACAGCCGGTTGTTCGTGCGCGGGCGGCGTTTGCCCTTCGTGCCGCCCGGCACACAATCCTTGATCCGTTCCCACTGGTCATCCCGAAGCGCATCACAATCCACGGCCGATCTCCAAAAGTCAGCCTTGAATCTGATTTGCGCCTCCGGCGGAATCCCAAACCGTTAAATCGTCACCACGACCTAATTCGGTCGAAGCCTTTTGGTCGCAATCAGCATGACGAGATCTTCGGAGGCATCTGCGAGCGCCAGTGCCAATTCCGCAGCCGACCATCCACGTTTCTGCAAACTGACGAGCATTTCCACCATCGCGACTTCGACTTCTCGTCTGCAGCTCGAAATCGGCTTCAATTCGATATATTTCTCATCACATGCCGTGGTCATCTTAGCCTCCGCTCTGCCATCTGAAAGGCAGCGTAAACAATTTCGACAATGGGTGGATATGGGAGGGGTTGCATGCAAGCCTCAAGCCACTACGCATCGACACAGATTGCCTCGGCTGCGCGCAACCCCTCGCGCGCCATTATTTGCCGATGTCCGGCATCAGGAGCGTCTCGCATGAATCTGCACAATAGGCGGTGGAATTCTTCCCGGCGCCTGAGCGGGTGCACGCAGAATGATTCCTGTTGCAAGCCAACGCTTGCGCAAAGCGCGCAAGAACAATTCTCCGATAGTTCACGACCTATCCTCCTATTTTTGCATGTTTTGTTTTGAATAATATCGTTTTATGTTGCCGGCGCCCCGAAACTACATTGCACCGGCAGCTGCGTATTTTGGATTTCCGAACTTCCTTCGGAATTAATCACTACTCATCTAGATATATGAACAGGACGCAATTGTCGTTATCGCCGCATCCTGAAAATTATCGGTCCGTCCATTTCTGCTCGCCAGGGAATATGATAAGTAGCTTATGCACGTAAAGCTCTAGCCAATTCGGCTTTTGTCGGATGGCTGCAAGGTTCAGCCGCGAAAACGATTGTTTGCTTCAGTGTCAGCCGCCCGGATCGGCTTATGCGCTGGAGGAATTGGATGGCTACGGAGTCTGGAGATGACCCCGCTGCGGGACAGGAATGACCGGCGCACCTGGAGCGGCGGCGCTGGTGCCCTTTGATTTTCGACGCATAACCTGCCACCGAAAGAACAGTTCCAGTCCTGGCAATCACATATGGCGACCGCTTGTGGATGTTCATCTGCCGGATGGAAAATCAGAGGGCGACGGTTTTCTTGCGGAACAGACCGGATGGCATCTCGGCGATATCCTCATCGTTCAGCAGCGCGCGCAGGCATGCAGCTATATTCGCGATCAGGCCATGCTGCGATCGAGCCCAATTGATCACGGGAACGTCGGCGTAATGCGCAGCGGCTGGGCGTGGACCGAGGCCAATCGGCATGTAACGGCGACCGGCCCAGGTGAGGTATTTTTCAGGTCTCTTGGTTATCCTTACCGCGGGCGGATGACCGATTCAGTCGCTGATGCTCGTCTTCTTGCCGTAGCTGCTTGATTGTGACCCGATGTCCTCGGACGTGAAGTGCGTCGGCTTAGACTTCGGCGACAGAATCGTCCCGCCGCCGAACACCCTCCAGCTTATAGAAGCCGCGGCCATCGCCAATTTCGTAGCAGAGGTCGAGGTGCGGTACCGTCACGGTAACCGGGCATCGATCAAACGTGGGATCTGGCGGTATGACAAGCCTCGTCACCGCGACCCGTCGGCAGTTTGAACTCCCCATCACGATCCGCCAAGGCGGATAGGTCGCCCGACAGATCGAAGAGCTGTTCGGCTATGAGGTGCACGACCTCCCCTTCCCGTTGGATTCGGCCATTGATAGCCATCATGCTCGATCCAAGTACAACGCGCCGGCGTCCCTCGAAGAGCTTCGGCCAGGTGACGTTCGCCGGACCTGCCTCATCCTCGATCGTCAGAAACATCACGCCTTTTGCCGTTCCCGGCATTTGACAGACCAGAACAAGGCCAGCGGTCATCAACCAACGGCCATCTCGAGCCGACATGGCTTCTCCGCAGGTGACGATGCTTCGAGCGGCAAGGTCCTTGCGCAAAAACGCGATCGGGTGCTCGCGTCGAGTCAAGCCGGTATGGCTGTAGTCCTGGATGACGTTGTGCCCATCTGTCATCTGCCGGAGTTTGACATCAGGCTCCTTGCTGCTCGGCGATCGTCTTCATCTCGCGCTCGGCCGCGGCAACAAAGAGCGGCAGTGGCTCGTCGCGCAAAGCTTTTATCGCCCACAGCGCATCCCGTCGCTGAACGTCGAGCGATGGCAGGAAAGGATCGGCCTCCGCCAAATCGACCAACGATGCTGCCGAAACGCTCGCGCGCCGCCACATGTCATCGATGCTGTCGAAGGGGTGATTGGCACGGGCGGCGACTATGCGTGCTGCGTCGACCGCCGCTAGTCCACGCACCAAGCGCATGCCCAAGCGGACAGCATGGCGGCGCTCTCCCTCCAGAGCGAAAATTACGTCGAGGGACCAAGGGGAAGACCTCCAAAACTACGAATTCTCGCAGCTATCCGTCTTCGATTTTTCAACGCGCGGCGCGGCGGCCATCAACTGGCCGACCCGATTATAACGGCTGCCGCGAGGTGAATGATTGCGCTGAAACTTTGGTCGGTTTTGTCCGCTCGCATTCAATGCGTTTGAACTCTTTGAGTTTGCAGAAGAAATTCTCGATGAGGTGCCGCTATTTGTAGATTTCGCTGTCGAGTGGAAGAGCTGCTTTTCGTCGTGGATGCTGGGAGATGACGACCTTAGCTCCACGCTCGTTTAAATCAGCGACGATTTGGTTGCTGTCGAAGGCCTTGTCAGCGATCAGCCCGTCAAAACCAATGCCATCGATGAGCGGAGCAACGCCTACCGTGTCGAAGCGATGACCGGGCAGAAGAACAAAGAGATTTCCAAGTGTGTCAGTCAACGCAAGGATCTTGGTCGTCAAGCCGCCCTTCGAACGCCCTATAGCCTGGCTCTGAGTCCCCTTTTGAGCCCTGTCCGTGGCGGTGGACCTTGACGATGGTGGCGTCAACCATGGCATATTCCATGTCAGGCTCATCTGAGCAGACCTCAAAAAGCCTTGTGAAAACATCGGCTTTGACCCAATCACGATACCGTTTGTAGATCGTGTTCCAGTTCCCAAAAGCCGTGGGGAGATCTCGCCACGGGCTTCCTGTACGCACAATCCAAAGAATTGCCTCGATGAAGCGCCGGTTGTTGCTGCCACTTCGGCCGGGATCAGACGGCTTGCCGTGGCAATGTGGTTCCATTTTCGCCCATTGGGCGTCCGTCAGCACAAATCGTTCCATCTGCAGCTTGAATCACAAACAAGCCCCAGAAGAAACCCTGAACCTCAACAGCCCCTAGCCTTCGACCACAAATTCGGCACGGAGGTCCTGATCGATGTCACTGTTGGAAAAGTTCGAACGCTACCAGCTCACCTTCGGCCCGACGCCGATCGAGCACCTGCCGCGGCTGACTGCGGCGCTGGGCGGCAAGGTCGACATCTATGCCAAGCGCGACGACTGCAATTCCGGCCTCGCCATGGGCGGCAATAAGCTCAGGAAGCTCGAATATATCGTGCCCGACGCGATCGCCTCCGGCGCGGATACGCTGGTGTCGATCGGTGGGGTCCAGTCGAATCATACCCGCATGGTGGCTGCGACTGCGGCGAAGATCGGCATGAAATGTGTCGTCATCCAGGAGAAATGGGTGCCGCACTACGATGCGGTCTATGACCGTGTCGGCAATATCCTGATGACGAAACTGATGGGCGCCGACAGCCGGCTGGTCGAGGATGGGTTCGACATCGGCATCCGCAAGAGCTGGGAGGATGCGATTCAGTCGGTAGAGGATGCGGGCGGCAAGCCCTACGCGATCCCGGCTGGCGCTTCGGTACACAAGTTCGGAGGCCTCGGCTATGTCGGCTTCGCCGAGGAAGTCGCGGCACAGGAAAAGGACCTCGGCTTCATCTTCGACTATATCATCGTCTGCGTTGTCACCGGTTCAACCCAGGGCGGAATGATCGTCGGCTTTGCCGCACTAGACAGGGCCGACCGGGTGATTGGCATCGACGCCTCGGGCACCCTCCAGCAGACGCGGGATCAGGTGCGGAAGATCGTCGATGCGACCTCGGAACTCGTGAACCTTGGTCGGTCGGTGCGTGAAGACGAGATCGTCATCAACCCTGACTACGCCTATCCCGCCTATGGAGTGCCCTCGGAGGAGACCAACGAGGCGATCCGGCTCGCGGCGCGCACCGAGGCGATGATTACCGACCCAGTCTATGAGGGAAAGTCGATGCAGGGGATGATCGATCTCGCACGCAAGGGCTTCTTCTCCGAGGGCTCGAAGGTGCTGTACGCCCATCTCGGCGGCGCCCCGGCGCTCAACGGCTATAGCTATTACTACAAGGACGGGTGATTGGCACCGTCAGGTTAACCGGCCCGGGTATCGCGTTAAACATAGCTGAATGGCAAGTCGAGCCGATTATGATCACGCCTCCGCAGGTCGATCTCCAGTCGATCCGACAGTGAAAACGAATAGCGTCGGATGAGGCTGTCTTCTCGACTGTTATAACGAAAAACTTCCGTGGATCCGCGCACGTTTCCCCAGGGATGAGATAACCCCAGCGCGGACCAAAAAGCTACCCGCATAAGCGGAAAGCGAACAGCAAACGATCAGGACAACCATGACATCTCACCTCGCAAGACAGAAGCATGCTGAGGAAAGACTAGGCGCAGCCCTTCAACAAATGAACGACGCCATCCGCGACGTACACAAATCCGGTATTGATGTCGATATCAGCACCCTCACCATGCACACGCCGCGTGGCCCGATGGTTCAAGTCGACCTAAAGGCGTTCCGCGCATGTGGAGCCCCGCCAGTGTTGCGGTTGGTGGAAGAATAAATGCGGTGACATCGGGCATTTGTCACCGTGCCGCAATATCACGTGCCTGGGCTCCCACCAACAGCACTGTTGCATGGATCAGACTTTGGACAAGGCAACCCTATCCACTGCATTTTTCATGCAACGCGCTCGAACTTGGGCCGGCCAAGTTCTGTCGTCCGGTTAAGAACACGGACGCCAATCTTCGCTTCAGTCTTCTGATTTTCAAAATGTCGTGCTTTGAGTTTGGGCCCGGCACAGCCTTCCATCGACCCATCTGGGTCTCAGCGCGACTGCGCTTGTTGTAGTCGGTGGATTTCTGCAATGGCCATCCGCCCTTTAGTCTGGATTTCTGCAATATGGCGATCGCGGACGGATGGAACCAGCCCCGATTGAGGGCTGGCAACGGCAGTCTTGGGAGGTGGGATAATGACCTCTACGATCTCACCAGAGCGTGTCGCCAAAAGATCTCGGCTTGGCGTTCCATCATAGGCGCCGGCGGCAATGAACTTCTCGAAGGGGCCACCGATCTGGTCCAGAAGTCCTGGTAACGCTGTCGGATCGCCGACATCATCCACGGTCAGATCGGAACAAACAATCTCACCAATGACAAGATGAGACCAAGGTGCAGTTTGCGCCATCTTTTGCGTTTGGCCTTGGTTTTGTGCTTGTTTTCCACCCACTCGCCCTCGCCGAAGACCTTCAAGCCGGTGCTGTCGACAACCAGATGGACCGGACCTGATGTTGTGGCTCGGGACTTTGTCGACGGCAACGCCAGCCCTTTGCTCCGGCGAGACAGGGTGGAGACGTCAGGCACGGCAATATTGAACCCCATCAGCGCCGCAACACTGCGCATCAAGCCTTGGGTCTGGCGTAGCGCCAGCCCGTAGACGACGCGCAGGATCAAGCACAACGTAATCGCCAGATCCGAGTTTTCGGCTGACCACCCCGCGATGTCCGCCTTCGCGCCGTCCATAAAGACAGGGCCTCATCCTTCACCCAGATGGTCAAATCACCACGTTGACGCAGGCTTTCATTATATGCCGGCCAATTCGTCACCTGATATTTCTGCTTGGCAATCTTGTCCCGCCGATCGGCTTTGGACGTGTGCGGCATCGTCGAAATCCCGATCAGGAGACTGAAAACAACCGCTCAATATCAGTCGCCGGGTGATCCACGCAACAACGCCACTAGGAAGGGGGCTGGCCGAAGACGAACAGGCCGGCATCTGCGATCCACGCTGATGCCGGCCGAGATGGGCGGAACTTGGCAGGGGAAAAAGCTATCCGTGGATATAGGCAGCGGACAACGGCCCGAGCTCCGCCGAGATCTGTCGCCACCTCGCCGGCTGCGCGCCGGTGCGGGAAATCATCGCTTCGATCAAGCCGGTCGATACCGCATGCTTCAGTTTGGGGTCACCGCTTCGCATGCCGAGTTCGATCAGCTCGAATACCCTCTGGCGGTCTTCAAGCGATGAAAAACGCTCGGCGATCAGCCATCCCATATCCGAATAGAGGGCGTGCATGGCAGAGAGATCGATCGGCTGGCCGGTTGTCGATCCTGCTTCCAGGGCCGGCGCCCCAGGTATGTTCTGCGTCAGTTCGGATGTGATTGTGCTGGTATCCATCGATGTCGTTCCTTGTCCTGCTGAAATCGTTTGGCGCGGCCGTTGGCCGTCAGTCCGGACGAAAGGCAGAAGCGTTGTCACTGGTGATCCAGGTTGGCCCTTCGCCACGTCCGCTGACGAGCCACGCCAGGCTGACCCCGAGCGCTTCGGCAATCATCACGAGGCGGTCGGGGAAGGGAGCGTCACGATCGTTTTCCCAGTCGATCCAGGTGCCTGCCGCGATGCCGATTGCGAGGGCGGCGGCTTCGACCGACAGGCCGTTCGCGTCGCGCGCCAGCGATATCCGGCCGCCGATGGTGTCGTCAGTCGTGTAGAACGTGTCCGGGCTGTCGATATACAACTGCCGCTCCTGCTCAATCTTGCGAAGATGCTCACCAGCACGATGGTGCTGGGGAGCATGATGTCGGAGATCAGCCTTCCTCGCCGATCCAGCTCTTCACCTGGTCGGGGTGGTCGGCAATGTACTTGTCGACTGCTTGATCATAGGAGCTCTGCTGCGCGGTAAACATCGCCGCTTCCAGATCGGGAATCGGCAGCTTCATGCGCGACAGGAAGTCGGCAACCTTGGGATATTCCGACTTGAAGTCCTTGCGCGCCAGAATGTCGACGTGCTCGGCTTCACCCAACGATTTTTTCGGGTCGTCGAGGTAGCGCAGCTGGTGCTTGCCGAACATCCAGTGCGGGCTCCAGGCGGTGGCCACGAACCACTTTTCGCCGCGCACGGCGCGATCGACGGTGGTCAGCATGCCGGCTTCGCTGGAGATCTGCAGCTTGTAGCTGCCCAGCCCGTAATCCTTCTCGGCCTTCTCCGACAGGCGCGTTAGGCCGGCGCCGGGGTCGATGCCCTGGATGGTGCCGGAGAGCTTCTTCTGGACGTCTTCCTTCTTGAGATCCTCGATCGAGCCGATCTGGTCTGCGGGAATGTAGTCCGGGACGACCCAGCCGAGCTTGGCGCCGTCATAGACGGTGCCGAGCGTCTCGACCTTCTCCTTGACCTTGGCATAATAGTCCGCATGGGTCTGCGGCAGCCAGGCCATCATCATCGCATCGAGATCGCCGCGGCCGACACCCTGGTAGAGCGGCGCCACGTCTGCCTGCACAAGCTCGACCTTCTGGTTGAGCTTGGTCTCGATCAGCCTGGCAGCGAGCTTAGTGACGAATTCGGCGTCGGACCATGCGGCCCAGCCGATCTTCACCGGCTTGGCATCCGCAGCCATGGTCGCTGTGACGGTGCCAACGAGAAGGGCGGCGGCGAGGCCGAGGGTTGCGAGTGTTTTGAACATATGTGCTCCTTTTGTGAAGGTCCGCATTAGACGGGTCGTTGCCCGCATTGGTCTGACGCGGGGGTCAGGCAGTAGCGGTCGCCAGTTCCTCGCGCTCGGTCTTGCGGAACAGTCCCAGCCAGAAGGCGGCGCGGGGTTTTCCGAGGCTCTGGGTGATCCGGTCGAGAATGACGGCCAGGATGACAACGGCGATACCGCCTTCGAAGCCGGTGCCGACATCGAGACGCTGGATGCCCGTCAGTACCGTGTTGCCGATGCCACCGGCACCGATCATCGAGGCGATCACCACCATCGACAGCGACAACATGATCGTCTGGTTGATGCCGGCCATGATCGAGGGCAGGGCATTCGGCAACTGCACCTTGAAGAGCAACTGCGTAGCGGTGCAGCCGAAGGCATTGCCGGCCTCGATGAATTCGCCATCCACCTGGCGGATGCCGAGATTGGTGAGGCGGGCCACCGGTGGCATTGAGAAGATCACCGTGGCGATCGCGCCGGGTACGGCACCGAGGCCGAAGAACATCGCGGCCGGGATCAGGTAGACGAAGGCCGGCATGGTCTGCATCAGGTCCAGAACAGGGCGCACGAAGGCGGCGACGGAATCCTTGCGCGCCATGGAGATGCCGAGCGGCAGGCCGACCAGCATGGCGATCAGCGTCGAGGCGATCACCAGCGATAGCGTCTCCATCATCGGGCCCCAGAGGGCGATGTGATTGACGAGCAGCAGGCCGAGCGCGGTGAACACCGCAAAGCCGATGCCGACACGCCAGAGCGACAGGATCACGAAGATCGCGATGCCGACAGGCATGGGGATAGCCAGCAGGGCATTCTGGATACCATCCGTGACGAAGCCGATGGTCGCGGCGATGGCGTCCAGCAGCGGTGAGAAATTGTCGAGGACGTAATTGACGGCAGCGTCGATGCCGTTTCCGATATCGAAGTTCATAGTATATCCGATGTGTTTGGGGTCAGCTGGCGCGATCGAGCGTTTCGAGCAGCGCCGACTTGCTGATGGAGCCGATATAGCGGTTGCGATCGCAGACGACGGGTACCGGCCATGGGCTGGCGGCGACCTTGCCGAGCACGTTCGACAAAGGCTCGGAAGCCGGAATGGCCTGGATCTCGGTCAGGAAAGCACCGCGATAGGGGTCGGCTGCCTTGGCCCGCATCTTCTCGATCAGCGAAGTTTGGCTGATCATGCCGTGATAGGTCTTGTCGCGGCCGAGGATGATCGCGTATTCACGATCGTAGTTCTTCATTCGCTCGAGCGCTGCGGCAGCGGACACGCCTTCGCGCTCGATGATCGTCACCTGCGACTTGCGGGCAACATCGCCGGCCTTGAAGACATGGGCGACATCGACATTGCGGAAGAACGAGCGAACATAGTCGTTGGCCGGCTGGGTGACGATTTCATCGGGCGCGCCGACCTGCACGACATTGCCGTTCTGCATGATGCAGATCCGGTCGCCGATGCGCATCGCCTCGTCGAGATCGTGGCTGACGAAAACGATGGTGCGGCTGTGTTCCGACTGCAGGCGAACCAGTTCGTCCTGCATTTCCGTGCGGATCAGCGGGTCGAGGGCCGAGAAGGCTTCGTCCATCAGCAGGATCGTCGGCTCGCTGGCCAGTGCGCGGGCAAGGCCGACGCGCTGCTTCATGCCACCGGAGAGCTGGTCCGGGCGGCTGTCGGCATAGCCATCTAGGCCAACGGCCTTCAGCGCCGCCAGTGCCTTCTGCTTGCGGCCGGCCTCGCCGACACCGGCGACTTCGAGACCGAAGGCGGCGTTGTTGAGGACCGTGCGGTTCGGCAGCAGTGCAACGGATTGGAAGACCATGCTGATGTCGCGGCGGCGAAGCGCGATCAGCTCGCTGCGCGACATGCCGGTGATGTCGCGGCCATCGATCTCGATCGATCCGGAACTCGGTTCGATCAGTCGGTTGAGAAGGCGCAGCAGCGTTGATTTGCCGGAGCCCGACAGGCCCATGATCACGAATATCTCGCCGGCACGAATATCGAAACTGGCGTCGTTGACGCCGATCGAGCAGCCCGTTGCTGCATGAATTTCAGACTTGGTCTTTCCGGCCCGCAGTAGTGCGAAGGCTTTTTTCGGATGCTCGCCGAAGACTTTGTAGATGTTCTTGAGGCTGATCTTGGTCGTTGCCGATTGTGTCGGCGCGTCTTTTCCAGTTGCAGAATTCATATAATTTGGGCGCCGAGCTCAAGAGGCTAGGCATTCTCCTTTTTTAGCCGATGCTTGTCGAGACGGCAGTATTTACTGTGAATTTCCAAGTGTCGGGTGTGTTTCCAATGTAGAAAAGCGCTATTGATTTAATCACGTATCTGGCCATCCAAGTATGGCTTTGCCATAATGGCAATCATCGATAGTAACGTCTGCGTTCGGCGCTTCATGTTCCATTCGAAACCAGCGCTTCGGCGGAGGCATTGAACGTTATGTAGGTGGATATACGCTCGATGTCCATAAAAAAATGAAATTTATTGCCAGCGGGTCATCGTGATGGCGCAAAAATAGGCTGTTTTGGGCTTCTGCGACCCTGGCGTTGTGCGCGGCTTCGGGTGAATCCGACGCTTGCGGAACTTCGGGGCTCCGAAGTCGTCGAGCTCCTGCGCACAGTGCGATAGCTCATGCTCCATGAGGGCGCGGGCCTGAGCGTCGCTTGCAGACATCCAGAAGTTGGCATCGATCGTGATCATGAAATCAGGGACCGACCCGAACACAGCGACGACGCCTTCAAGCGCAACCTAGTCCGTCAGGGCCCTGGCCAGATCTGCAGCGCGAACTGGTCGGGTACGGGCGCGACGCCGAAGGACCTCGTAGTAAGGTTTCACAACGATATAGAAGGTGAAGCTTCCTTCACCTTCTCCATTTCCCTGCGCTCGCCTTTTGCTGTCTTTCGTTATCTTGGAGCATTGATGCGATCCACCCCCAATGCCTTCAGGCTCCAGACGGAGGAGGCCCTTCGGCGGGCGACCGACACATCGATTATCAAAGTTACTCGGGGACGATCGCACAACTGCTTTGCCGCCACAGTCTACCGTGGCTCGGCTTATTGCGTCCCAGAGAGGGGCGCCGAAAACACCAATCAAGTCTTTTCGATCCTCGCCCAGCTTATTGCGCTCAGCGTTACCCCGGGGACGCTGCCGGTTACAAGTGACGTGCGCCTGATCCAGTAAGTGGTATGTTTAGGTGCGCCTTTCGCGATGCTTTGTGGCAAGTCGCAACAGTCGGAATACTCGCATAGGCCAGCGGAGCAGCGACCATATTGACTACCGACTACGGTGCCTCCGTTCAAAGACGCGCCTACCCTGACGCGGTCGATCCAAGATTGCGTTAAACCATTGCGCCAGTGGAAGCAGCTCGGGCAACTGATGCTTTCTTGCTTGATGGAGTCGCGCGGTAGCCGCACATATAATGGCACTTGCCTCGTCGTCTTGGCCGTGTTCGGCCATTTGTGGTGCGGAAAAATCCTGCGCTTTCTGGCCGCGTTGGCCGGAGGGCGATGATGCTCGACGTCGAGTTCACCGCCTGCGGCCCGCGCTCCGAGCATCACTTGAACGCAATACCAAGCGCGCTTAAAAACTCGAGCATGATGTCATTGACGGCACGCTGGCGCAAAATCCGGGCTTCTCTGATTTCCGTGTCGTCTGGCAGCACCTTCAATTTCGAACTGCGCCACGGCAACGTTGCCTTCGCGCAAGTAGCCTTCGTCTGGAGCAAAAGCGTCAGGGCACGTTCGATGACCTCCCGATCGTTGCCTTTCAGAGCCTCTTGGAATTTGGCGATTGCGCCGGCGAGCCCGCCTTCTCCGTGTTCGAGGCAGTAGACGAGATCGTGCGCATCTTTGCGCTCACGCCGGTGATCAAAGGCAAACGCCTTGAGGCATGTGAATGCCACGATATCGGCGTAGGGGGATGGATTCTGTCGAGCGGCCTTTTTCCCCCAACAGATCAGCGGTGACTTCCATCCGATCGTGGTGCCCGAACACGAGCGACGCGTGAGGGATATTCACTGCAGAAACATTTCCTTCCGTCGGCAGTTCCTGCAATGCGCCACCCCGGAGCTTCGGATCGTCTGCCAAGAACTCCAGAATGACGAGAATGCCGTGCTCGGTCATGGTCTGCCAACGCCAGTTGACCTTATTGCCCTTGTCATTTTGCGCACGCTCGAAACCCATTTTTTTGAGGTTCTGCTCGAGCGTCCGGTATGCCTCTGTGTCGGCGAGGATCGACAGATCGACGACGACATCGATATCACCGGTTCCTGCATGAGGCGGGACGTCAGGCGGCCTCTTGGTGACGATGTAGCGCGGTGCAAGCCCACCGACCAGAAAGACGGAATCACGCCAGGGGCCGAGGCCGCTGAAGAGCGTAACCAGGACGCGCTCGCAGTCGCGGGTAACATCGGCACTGTATTCAGTCAGTATCTGGGGCTTTGTCATTCGGGTACCGCGAGTTTTGTCAGCCGAAGATGGTCGGCCAGTTCCTTTGAGCGACCGCTGTCAAGCTGCAGGAGATCGAGGTAGGTTTGAAGTGGATCTGTGACCCAGACATGACCGACCCGTTGGCGAAACAGAAAGTCGTGGCGTGGATTAGAGTCTATAACTCCCAGATTCCAGCCCTCTTTGACAGCCTTTGCTCCCAGTTTTCGGAGAAGGCTTTCGCCGCCATGATCGATGCGGCAATGGAGCTGGGATATCTTCGAGAGGTGCGGTGCATGGATCTGGCCGGCCATGAGCCCGGAAATTTCGTAGCGAATTCCCCTCTCATCGCAGGTGCGGTCAATCTCATGGATTGCCTCATCGATATTGGCCATCCGCATATAGAACGAGCGGAGCGGCTTTGGCTTGAGCGAAGCGACATAGGAAGACCACTCGTCAAGCAGCGCGCGGGGACTGGAGAGTATCCTTTGCTTCGATGGACCGGCACCCTTGGAGCTCGCCCATTCGCGGCGCTCTAGTTCGATAAGAACCTGGGATGCAGTTGTCGGAGATACGGATGCCCGCTCGGCCAGTTCATGCACACCGAACCATTGGTCCTTAAATGTCCAGACGGCATGGAGGGCCTGCGCGCGACTCCCAACGAACAGATTGTTGAGCGATCGAGCCTGCTGCTTCGAGGCTGGCTTTTCGACGAGAACAAAGAGATTGTCGGCCGAAAGATAGAGACTGCCGCTACGATCGAAATAACCGATCTTCTCATCGCGCAGGAGTGCACGTGCACCTGGGGAAATGGTATCGGCCATCAATAGGGGGAGAACTCTGGAATTGCATGGCGGCATGGCGGCAATGAATTTCTTCAGCTGCCAGATTGCTTCCCTGACGTCTCTTGGAAAAGCCGATCTTTTGACTTCGACGACAAGTTTGAGGGGCGCATCAAAAAAACGCGCATCTATAAGGAAATCTGCGTGAGAGTTTCCCGTCTGCGGCTCAAACATGGGCTCGGACGTGATTTCCCCGCCTGCCTCCGTGAGGCTGGCCGTCAATTCACCCAACATATCGATAGCGATGAAATCTTCCACGATATTCCCTGCGCAGCAAATATAGCCTCTATGCCGCATATCCGCAAAAATGTCTATATGTTCTGCGCAGCAAACAAAGCGAACTGCTGTTAAAGCAAACTGCTGCTCTGGCTTGCCTCATGCCCGATTCGGAATCGTCCACGTCGCGCGAGCGCCTTGAAGGGACACGAACTCCAGAACGTCATTTAGCTACTAAAATACAGCCGCGACAGCCACATAAAATGCTCAATTTTCGCGTGGCCAGCTAATATCTAGCTTAAGCCTTATCGCTCAATAACCAGATCGGTGAGCGGTTTTGAACAGCAGGGCAGGAAAAATCCGGCGTCGATTTCGCGTTGGCGGATGCCGCCGTTGTGGTGCATGTTGATGGTGCCGCTGACGAGTTTCGATTTGCAGGTGCCGCAGAGGCCGTTCGAGCAGGATGACGGGATTTTAATGCCGGCTTTCTTTGCGCAGGACAGCACGGTCTGATCGGATGTGACGTCAATCGTACGACCCTGCTTGGCAAACTCGACCTTGAAGGGTGCGAGCACTGCCTCGGCCGTCATCGGAGGCGGAGCGTCGTCGATCACGGCGGCGTCAAAACTCTCTTCGATGTAATTTTCGGGCGGCACGCCGAGGTCGGCGGAAATCGTGCGTGACGCCGCCATGAACGGAGCCGGGCCGCAGCACCTGATCACTGATGAAGGAACACCGGACCTGCGTCAGCTGGTTACATTACAACGCGTTTCGCGAGCGCTTCCCCGACCACCAGGTTCGCTCCGACCGAATTTTCAACCTCGACCGGACACGCAGATCCTGCGCCGGCGGCAGCAGCGCCGCCGACATGGCGGCGCTGATCGTGCGGCGTCACATCAGCAAGGAAGCCGAGCGCAATGCGCTCGAGGTTCTCCACATCGAAAAAGCGCGAACCGCGCTTGCCATCCAGACCCGCAAACCGCTCTCCATCGAATGCAAGGATCCGAGAATCAGGGCCGTGCTGATCATGATGGAGCAGCATATCGAGGGACGGCTGCCGATCGAGGAACCCGCCGCATCGGTCGGGCTCTCCAGGCGGCAGCTCGAGCGCCTGTTCATGGGCGAAACCAAAAGCTCCCCCGCCCTCGTCTACCGGCGGGTGCGGATGGAACGCGCCAAGCAACTGCTCATCAAGACCAAGGCATCCTTGATCGAAGTTGCCCTTGAAGTCGGGTTCGAGAATGCATCGCATTTCTCGCGTGCATTTTCCCAGACATTCGGACAAAGCCCCACCAGAATGCGTGCTACGGTGTTGAGCTACCGTGCGCTTTGATAATTTTGGGATACGGTCCCCAGCATACGCATTTCGATCGCTGGCTTCTCCGACAAAGTGGTCCCATCTCTCTTGCGCCGTTTGACCACAGCATGACGTCGAGGCTCAACCGCCAGCCCGTGTCTATGCTGAGAGGAAAGCGTCGTGCATCAAAGCCAGTGCAGGCTGCCCGAAAAACCGCCTTCAGCGGAATGAGGGTCGGAAGGCTTTTGACGAAGCCTTCTCTCTGAACAATGAAGAGCCGCCGCCACATCACCTCGTGAGCAAGGGTGTTGCGCACTCGGGTGCATCAAATCCCTGCGTTGGCAGATGGCCAAGTGACACTTCAGTCATCAGGAAAAATATCGCCCTCGATATTCTCTAGAATGAATATTCACCACTTCCAGATTTCGTATTTCAAAATTACCAACTATCCAAGGCTGTAAATATTGTACATTACCTGTTCAAATTGGCATATTTATATTGTTAGAAAGCATTTGCATATTTTTTGATCACGACTTTGCCTATTTTTTTGATATTTACTATGATTGTATAATGTATTACATGATTGCTGCTTCCTGGATTTCACTCTTGGAATAAAAAAGGGGAACACAATGCAGAATTTCACTCGCAGACTGTTTTTGGCAGCCACAACGGGTTTGGCTGTAGCCGTTGGCGCAGGATCCGCCATGGCAGCCGAGCGGACGCTCGCCGCCATCAAGGCAGACGGCGTCATCAAGATCGGGGTCGAAGGCGTTTTTGCGCCTTTCAGCTATCGGGAGAATGGCGTGATCGTTGGCTATGACGTTGATCTCGCTGAGATGATGTTCAAGGATCTCGGCGTGAAGCCGGAGTTCGTCGATACCCAGTGGTCAGGCATCGTCCCTGCCCTGCTTTCCAGCAAGTTCGATATCATCATGAGTTCGCTGTCCTATACCAAGGAGCGGATGCAGAAGGTTAATTTCTCCATCCCTTACGCGGACTCCTCGCTTGCCATGCTGGTACGCGCCGCAGACGAAGGCACGATAAAGTCCTTCGACGACATGTCGGGAAAACCCATTGCCATCAAGGCCGGCACGCCCGAGGAAGCGTCGATGCCGAAATTCAACGAGCAGGTGGAGAAGGCCAAGGGCAACGGTTTCGGAGAGGTAAAAGTTTTCGATTCTGAGCCGATGTCCATTCTCGCCCTCAACCAGGGCACGGTCGATGGCGTGATCAGCAACATGACCAACCTTGGTCTTGTCATCAAGAACGCGCCCGGCAAATATGCGCTGGTGCAAAAAGTTGCCGGCAGCAGCCTTGCCGGGATCGGCATCCGCAAGGAGGACGGGGAACTTCGCAAGTATATTGACGAACAGCTCCTGGCTGCGACCAAGAGCGGCAAGCTGATGGAACTGCAGACGAAATGGTTCGGCGTTGCGTTCGACATGCCGACCACCGTTCCCGTAATGGAATGATTTCCCTGACCGGTGGCGCGACGCCACCGGAACCCTCCCTCGGCAGGCTCGATAATGATTGACTGGAACATAGTGTGGCTGTCTGTGCCACTTCTGGCAAAGGCTTCGGTCGTAACGATACAGATCGCGGTTCTTGCCGGGATAGCGGAAATCGTTTTCGGAATCGCGCTCGGGCTTGTGTCGTTGGCACAGTCGCGGCTGATCCGCACGCCGGTTGCAATCTATGTCGACGTTATCCGCGGCACGCCGCTGCTGATACAGATCTTCTTCGTCTACTTCGTGCTGCCTGGCTTCGGCATTGGCTTCAACGAGTTCTGGGCGGGCGTGACCGCCCTTGGGCTGAACGGAGCGGCCTTTATAGCGGAAACCGTCCGCGGCGCTGTAGGTTCGATTGAGAAAGGGCAGTCCGAGGCCGCCCGTTCGATCGGAATGCGGGAACACCAGACCTTGATCTGGATCCTGCTGCCGCAGGCACTGCGCCAGATCGTGCCGCCAACCACCAACGAAGTGATCAATCTTACCAAGAACACATCGCTTCTTTCGGCTATCTCCGTTTTTGAGTTGACCCGGTCCGGTCAATCCATCGTCTCCATGTATTTCGCGCCTCTGGAAGTCTACGGCCTACTGGCGATCTACTACTATGTCATCGTCAAGGCGCTGACTGTTCTCTCCCGAAAACTCGAAAACATCCTGCCGAAGTGGTGACGTGATGCCTTCTACAGTTCCCATGCTCAGGACCGAACAGCTCAGCAAGTCTTTCGGAGGCACTCAAGTGCTGAAGGGCATCGATATCAACGTGCCCCAAAAGTCGACCGTGGTGCTGCTCGGCGCGTCCGGCTCCGGAAAGACCACCCTGCTTCGCTGCCTCAATCTCCTGGAAATGCCGACATCGGGCGTCGTCTATCTCGAAGGCGTCAGCCTTGGCGGCAGCTTCATTGGTGATGGTGGAAAATGGGTGCGGGATTCCGAAGCCAGGATTGCCGGACAGAGATCGGACATCGGCTTCGTGTTCCAACGGTTCAACCTTTTCCCCCACTTGACCGCTCTCGACAATGTCGCGATTGGGCCACACCGGGTTCGGGGTAAGAGTAGAACTGAGGCACGAGAGATAGCCACCGCCGCTCTCGAGCAGGTCCACCTCGGCAGCCACATGAATAAACGTCCCTCGCAACTGTCCGGTGGCCAGCAGCAGCGTGTGGCCATCGCCCGGTCCCTGGCCATGGGGCCGAAGGTCATTCTTTTCGATGAACCGACTTCGGCGCTTGACCCTGAGTTGGTGAATGAGGTGCTGGACGTCATGCTCGATCTCGCCCGCACCGGCATGACGATGGTCGTGGTAACCCACGAACTGAAGTTTGCGGCAGATGTGGGGTCCGAAGTCATCTTCATGGCAAACGGCCTGGTGTGCGAGTCGGGAACGCCTGAAGAGCTCTTCCGCCATCCCCAGCAGCCGGAAACCAAGCAGTTTCTCAGGTTTTTCAACCATGTCTGACGATGCGAGCCTAACAATGTCACACGCGACGATCACCCAGAGATTGGCTGATATGAGCATCGTGCTCGGAGGCTACAGAGAGCCTGCGAGCCTCTACAAGCCGGCCATCCGCGTGGGAAATCTCCTGTATTTCTCCGGACAGCTGTCGGCCATGGAATATGACGGGGTCGTTGCCGGCATCACCGGACAGCTCGGCAGCGAGATTGGAGTTGATGCAGGCTATGAGGCGGCGCGGCAATGCGCCATTGGTCTTCTCAATCGTGCTCAGACAATGCTCGGCGACCTTTCCCGGATCAGGCAAATCGTCAGGCTTACCGGCTACATCAATTCCGGCCCTGGCTTCACCGACCAGCATCTCGTGCTGAACGGCTGCTCCGATGTTCTGATAGCCGCCCTTGGCGAGGCCGGCACGCACACGCGCCTTGCGATCGGTGTCGTAGGCTTGTCCTTCAACACCTCCGTCGAGGTGGATTGCATTGTGGAGGTGAATTAATGGACTCGATCACATTGACCGCCGCGACGCTCGCCGGCAACGAGCGCGGCCGTGCGACGGATATCTTCATTGAGGCCGACCGGATCGCGGACCTTCAGCCCACCGGTGCCAGGCCTCCCCAAGGAACTGTCATCGATGCAAGCCGGCTCCTGGTCACTCCGGGGTTCATCGACGGACATCATCATTCCCACGAGAATTATCTGAAGGGACGGTTCGAGGGGCAACCACTGGAACTTGTCATGAACTTCGTCCGACCGCTGAAACCGGTGCCGCTGACGGCCCGGCAGGTTTATGTCAGAACGCTTATCAGTGCGATCCAGGCGATCCGCAGCGGCGCCACCACGCTGGTAGACGACATGAACGTCAGTCCGATGCTCGATCGCAGCCATGTCGATGCAGCCTTCCAGGCTTACGAGGATTGCGGCATCCGCGCCCTCCTGGGGTTCACCCTGTTTGACCGGCCGTTCTTTCGGGCCATGCCGTTTGTCGAAGAAGAGTTCCCGGCAGAACTGCTGGCGCAACTCGACGCCGTGCGTCCGACCCCTGCCGGCGATATCCTCGCGCTGGCGCGGGAGATGGCACGTTCCCGTCATCCTTCCGAACATCGCGTCGGATATATCGTTGCTCCATCGGCTCCCCAGCGGTGCACCGATGATTTTCTCAAGGCGACCCGCAGCCTCGCCGACGAATTCGACCTTCCTGTGATGACCCATGTGCAGGAAACGCGCCTTCAAGCCGTCACGGGCCAGATCATGTATGGGTCGAGCATGTTTGCCCATCTCGATCGGCTGGGCTTTCTCAAGGAAAAAACGGCGCTAATACACGCGGTTTGGCTGACGCCGGCGGATATCTCCATCATCGCCGCATCAGGCGCTTCCGTGCAGCATAATCCCACCGTCAACATGAAACTCGGCTCCGGCCTGATGCCAATGCGGGAGATGCTGGATGCCGGCATCAATGTCAGCCTCGGCACGGACGGGTGCGGCCTCGTCGAAACGGCCGACATGCTGCGCGCCGTTTCCAATACCGCCTATGTCCAGAAGCTGCGTGGCAACGATCCGGACCGATGGATCACCGCCCCGGAGGCATTTCATGCAGCGACCAAGGGCGGGGCACGGGCACTGGGCCTTGAGAAGCAGATCGGCGAGATCAAGGTGGGCATGAAAGCCGACCTGTCCGGCTATAGTCTCGACCAGATCGCCTTCGTTCCCCTAAACGACCCCATCCGCCAACTGGTCTATGCCGAGACAGGCTCCGGTCTTCGTCTCTCCATCGTCGATGGCACGGTCATTTTCCGCGACGGAAAGCTGACGCTGATCGACGAGGCGGCGATTCTGCGGGAAGCACAGGAAATCCATGCCGAGCTTGAACCGATCATTACCGCCGTCGAGGAAAGCGTCGCACCTTTGCTCGCACCCTACAGACGCATCCATGCCCGGTGCCTCTGTCATCCGATTGCCTCCGACACTTATCCTGCCAGGTTCGAATGCGCGCTATAAAAAAATCATCAGGAGGAACCAACATGCCAAGTCACGGTGCTGACCGTTTTACAAGAGGAACCTCCTTGGACGAGCGGGTGCGGCTGGGAATGCTGACCCCATCCTCCAACACGGTGCTTGAACCGGTCACGGTGGCCATGACGGCCAATATCCGATCGGTCAGCAGTCACTTCCAGAGATTTCGGGTGACGCGCATCTCGCTCGAACCACACGATCTCGTGCAGTTTCAGACATCTCATATCGTTCAGGCAGCCGAATTGCTGTCCGACGCGAAGGTCGATGTGATCGGCTGGAGCGGGACTTCGGGGAGTTGGCTGGGACAGGCCAATGATGAGGCACTTTGTGCTGAGATTTTCCAGCGCACCGGCATTCCCGCGACAACATCGGTATTGGCTATCAACGAAATACTATCGATCACGAATTGCCGGAAGGTAGCGCTTGTCTCGCCCTACCAACCCGAAATCCAGCGAAAGATCATCGAGAACTACGCCGGTCTGGGCATTGATTGCTCGATCGAGCGGCACCTCGACGACCCCGGAAACTACAGTTTTGCGCAGTGGAGCGAAGACCAGATTGCCGATCTCATCCGCGACGTCGCCAAGGAGAAACCCGACGCGATCATGGTGATGTGCACGAATTTTAGGGCCGCTACCATAATCGATCGCATGGAGCAGGAAATCGGGATACCCATTTATGACAGCATCGCCGCCGTCGTATGGAAATCCCTCTTCCTGGCCGGAATCGATCCGGGTTTGGTAAAAGGCTGGGGCAGCCTGTTCCAGAACGTCCAACCCATCGCCATGCGCGAAGGAAACTAGCCGATGACACCGATATTGCTGAAGCCGGAATACCTGCTGCGCGGCCACGATGTTCCTCTGGAACAGGGCCATGGGCTGGTTGTGGACGGAAAGCTGATTGCCGACAGCGGCCCTGTCGCTGCACTTGAAGCAGCCTACCCGCATGCCGAGGTCATCGATCTGCCGGACGCGATCCTGATGCCTGGGTTGGTCAACGCGCATCAGCATGGCCGGGGCGTCAGCCAAATCCAGCTTGGCTATCCCGACCAGCGTCTGGAACATTGGATGGCGCAGAGACGCAGTCGCGGCTCGCCGGATCTTGGGGCCATAGGAACCCTGGCATCAGCGGAGATGTTGAAGAACGGCGTCACCTGTGCCGTGCATGCCGATCTGGCCTATGGGACAGGGAATTACGAAGCCGAGTTGCGGGGCAGCATTGCCGGGTATGGCGCGGCCGGGTTACGAGCCTGCATCGCCATTGGTGTCTGCGACCAGGGCAACATTGTTTTTCCGCAGGAAGCGGAAGCCGAGTTTCTTGCCGGATTGCCAGACGATCTGGCGAACCGCCTGCGAGAACGCAACGATACGCCTTATGAAAAAGACTTTACCGCAACGTCGGCTCTCCTGGATCGGCTGCTCGCAGACTTCGGACAGAACGACCTGGTCTCGTTCTGCTATGGTCCGTCGGGGCCTCAATGGGTTACCGATCCGCTGTTTGCCGCCACTGCCGCGGACGCACGCCGCCGCGATATCGGTCTCCACATCCATGCGCTGGAAACCACTGGGCAATACGCGGCCTGCCGTTACCTCTATCCCGAAGGGACCATGCGTCATCTGGCAGCACTTGGCGCAATCGGGTCCAAGACCGTCATCGCGCATGGCGTGTTCCTCACCCCTGACGATATCGAAATCCTTGCGCAAGGCAACGCAATGGTCGCGACCAATCCCGGCTCCAATCTCAGGCTCTGCGACGCCACCGCTCCGGTGCCGGCCCTGATCGCAAGCGGAGTCCGCGTGGGCGTGGGCAGTGACAATTCCAGCGTCATGGATGACGAAGACCTCTTTTCCGAAGCTCGGGTAGCCTCCATGCTGACGGGGCGGCGCAACTGGACATCGCCGCCAAAGCCCACGGCCAGACAGGTCATCGAGATGCTGACGACATCAGGGGCCGCCATCGCGGGATTTGATGGACGTATCGGCAGGTTGGAAAACGGCTGGTTTGCCGATCTCACTGCCTTCTCGCTCGCCCACACCAGGGGCGTCTATCTCGACGAGGACATGCCGATCATCGAGGCGCTCGTCGCGCGGGGCCGAGGTGCCGACGCACGTCTGACGATGGTGGCCGGCAAAATCCTCTACCGCGATGGCGTGCTCACCGCGCTCGATGCGGGCGAGGTGGCGCGCCGGGCAGCAGCCGCAGCAAAGGCGGCAAGACTGCCCGAACGCCCTGAGGACGTCCAGTTCACCGAAAGGCTGAAGCCTTACCTGACTGCATTTTACAGCCGCCTGACGGCCGACACCCGCGTTCCCGATATCTTGTCCTGAATGCTATGAACGTCCCAACATGTTTTGAGGGTAGTGCATGCCAATAGACCCGCAAGAGAAATCCAGGACATGGAATTCTCAGCCTACAAAGCGCCTGACCTTGCATGAGGATCTCGTCGCGCGTCTGACGGAGATGATCCAAGAAGGGGAACTTCCGCCCGGCAGCCGCATGCCGGAGATCCAGCTTTGCGAGCACTTCGGCGTGTCGCGAACCCCGCTGCGCGAGGCGCTCAAGGTATTGGCGGCGGATGGATGGCTGGTTTGGAAGGCTAATCACGGTGCGCGGGTTTCGGAAGTCGACGTCGGCGAAGTGGCCGAGGTCTTTGAACTACTCGGCGGCATCGAACGATTGATAGGCCAACTTATGATCGAACGGATGGTACCGAGCGAGCATCTGGAAATGCAGGCAATGCATCTGGAACTGGCGCGCCGCCATGCGGCCGAGGATAGGGTCGGTTATTTCAGGATCAACCAGGAGATCCATCGGCGGATGTCGGCGCTCACCCGCAACAGATCGCTGCAGGATACCTATGAGGCACTGTCCAAGAAGGTCTACCGGGCAAGAACCATGGCCAATTACGGTCATGAGCGATGGGACCAGTCGCTGATCGAACACACTGACTTCATGGACGCCTTGCGTCGCCATGACCAGGCGGAATTGATGGAGCGGCTTGAAGCACACAACAAGGCCACCTGCGAAGCCGTGATTTCCGCGCTGAGCGACCTGCGGGCCGCGCAGGCGGGCCAAAAGCGTTTGCGACCATCGGCAAAATCCTGACTGAAAGAGAGCACGAAATGATTGAGATACAAGCAGCAGACCTCACCTTCAGAGCACGTCTGGAGACCGAAGCGGCGCCAAAGACATGCGCTCGGTTCCTGGAACTGCTGCCATACGCAGAGCGCATCATTCATGTACGCTGGAGCGGAGAGGGATGTTGGATTCCTCTAGGTGATACCGATCTTGGCCTGGGATTTGAAAACGCCACGAGCTACCCGGCGCCCGGACAGTTCATCCTTTATCCCGGCGGCTTCAGCGAAACCGAAATCCTGCTTGCCTATGGCGGCGTCAACTTTGCCAGCAAGATGGGCCAGCTTGCCGGCAACCATTTCCTGACCATCACGGAAGGGCTCGACCAGCTCCCCGCATTGGGAAGGAAAGTGCTTTGGGAGGGCGCGCAGGACATCAGGTTCAGCAAAATCTAAAGCAATTCCAGCATAACTGCGGAGCGATTTTGCGTGCGGAATTGCGAAAAAAAATCCAATGCGCCCTCTCATGCGATCGCCGCGCGCCGCTCCGCCATCACCGCCCGATAGTTCGAAAACAATTAATCGCGCCGCCGGGAAAGACCCGGAGGTCGATGGCTTAGGCATAAGCATCAGAACCCACCAGGGCAGCCATAGGCACCCGCAGGAAGTCGATCGGCATGGACGACGGAGGCGTCAAGGCGCTTCAGCGCCTGGGCCGAAAACAGATCGCCCCGCAGCGGTGTAGCGGAGCGATCTAAGCGCTTAGATCTCTACCTATCGAGCCCCAAATATTCGCTTCCAAAATTGTCCGTTGGTCAGATTGATGCCGGCTTGGATGAAAGCGAAAGCAATCGCGATCATTAAGCTGGAGACCGCAGCAATAGTCGGATCCTGCCGGGATTCGAGATAATGATAGAGCGCAACAGGCAAGGTCTTCACTGCGGGCTGGACCAGAAAAAGCGTAGTTTCGACTTCATCGAAAGATGTGATGAAGCAGAAGAACGAAGCTGAAAGCAGCGCGATGCGCATTTGTGGCAACGTCACCAGAAAGAACGTACGGATCGGGCCGGCACCGAGGTCGCGCGCGGCCTCTTCAAGTGTTGGATCTACCTCTTCCAGGGCCGCGAGAAATATCACCCCGACGAAAGGGACGACCAGGATTACGTGTGCTAGTGCAATGCCCGGAAGCGTGCCGAATACTGGGACCTCGTTGTCACGAACAGGATGAAAAGTCCGAAACCCAGCACGACCCTCGGCACGACAAGCGGAGCAAAGAGGATTGCCCGCAAAAGTTCGCACCCATGGAAACGGAAGCGCGAGATCGCGTAGGCAGTAGGTATTCCGATCAGGATAATTGTCAGGGTCGCAAAGATCGCAACAGTCAGCGACCTCCAGAGCCCGGTGATGAACCCTGCAGTGGATAGCGCCTTTTGGAACCACGACAGCGTCAAGCCTGGTGGCGGCCATGCGTTATAGGCACTGATATTGAATGCATTGATGACCACCACCAGAATGGGGGCGGCCATGAAGACGGCAACCACATCGTGTTTCTCGAAAGCGGTGAAATCATCGAGGAGGGGCTTTCGAACGATTTCCTCGACCACCCAAAGACCGAACGTGCTCAACGTTTCCTATCTGAGATCGCTTGAAGCCAAACTGGCGGACACAGGTCTCCTATCGGTAGAATTCGGAGCCTTCGATCCCGGAACAACATAAGAAGAGGGACGCCGGCGAACCCGGCGTCCCTTTCTTTTCTCGCGCTCCAGGCTCTTACTGAAAAATGACCTGGATCGTCGTGTATTCCGCCAGGCCATCTTCAGCAAATTCTACGCCCAGACCGGAGCCCTTCACGCCACCGAACGGCACGTTCGGCTGGATAGCCCCATGCTTGTTGATCCATACGGATCCACATTCCAGCTGGCTTGCCACTTTCTTTGCTTTTGCAATGTCTCTGCCCCAGACGGAACCACCAAGACCGTTGGGGTTGTCATTCGCGCGCCTGATGACTTCGTCGAGATCAGAATACTTGATGATCGGGAGAGCCGGCCCAAACTGTTCCTCGTCCACCAGACGATCACCGTTATTAAGGTCCGCGACCAGCGTCACGGGATAGAAATTCCCAGGAGCGTTGTCGTCAGAATTCCCTCCAATGAGAATGCGCCCGCCACGCCCCTTCGCGTCGTTCACCAGGTCTTTGACCTTCTGGTACTGCATGCGGTTCTGGACCGGACCCAGGACACTATCTTCCGAAAGTCCATCACCGACTTTGACTGTCGCTGCAAAGCTTGTCAGCTCGCGGCAAACGTCCTCGTAGATGTCCTCGTGAACATAAAGTCTCTTCAATGCCGCACAGGTTTGCCCGCCATTGATGAAAGCGCCCCAGAATAGTCCCTCGGCAATCTGGCGGGAATCGCAATCGGGCAGGACAATGCCGGCATCATTACCACCGAGTTCAAGAGTCAGGCGTTTCAATGTCGCCGCAGCGCCTGCCATTATTTTTTTGCCGGTCTCGGTCGAGCCCGTGAAAACGATCTTGGCAATACCAGGGTGGGAGGACATCGCGGCCCCGATGTCGTTTTCACCCGTCACGCAATTCAACACACCTGCGGGTAGAACTGTGTTGAGCAGTTCGATCATCCGGATGGTGGACAGCGGGGTGAGCGGGGAGGGCTTGATCACAACGGTGTTCCCGGTTCGTATGGCCGGTACAATGTGCCAGATCGCAATCATCAACGGCCAGTTCCAGGGCGTAATTGATCCTACAACGCCCACCGGTTTGCGGTGCAGTTCCACCCGGCCCTGATTGTCATCCTGCAAAACCTTGACCGGCAGCTCCAGACCGGCAGTGTATCGCGCCCAAGCTTCGGCCCCTCCGAGCTCATACCGGGAGCCCATTCCATTCAAGGGTTTTCCCTGTTCCAGGGTGAGAAGCTGGGCCAGCTCCTCCGCATGATCGCGCAAGGTGTCAGCGATTGCGACACAGGCCTTCTGGCGCGTCGTGTCGTCAGCTTTGCTCCACTTTTCGTAAGCTGTTTGCGCCGCGGAAACCGCCTGGTCCAACTGGGCCACGGTTGCCTTTGGCGCTGCCCCCACGACTTGACCATCTGAGGGATTTAGCACGTCGAATGTTCCTTCGGTTGCGATCGACTGGCCGTCGATGACAAGCCTGTATTGGTGGTCCACCATGGGAAAACTCCTCCTATTTCCGTCGCTGAATTACTAAACATGTTAAGTAAATCAGCGAAGGAAAGCAAGGGCGCAAACTCGACTAGCGCGTCGTCGCCTTATCCGTGACCTCGTTAAGCAGTGAAATCAGGGCTTCGATCTTGTCGTGGCCAATCCGAAGCTCGAGCTCTTCATAAATTTTAAGACTTTCGGGCCGCACTTCTTCGAGGAGCTTAGCGCCTGCGTCATCAATCCGGACAAGCAGACGTCGGCCATCCGCAGTATCCTTCGTCGTCCTGATGAGCTTACGGTCCTCAAGCGCCTTGATCATCCTTGTCAGGCTGGGGGCAAGGAGCGCGGCACCTTGCGCCAATTCGGTGGCATCGATTTGCCCCCGTTCACTTAATAGCCGCAGCACACGCCATTGCTGCTCAGTCACATTGTGCTGCGCAAGCATCGGTCGAAAATGACCCATCACTGCTTCTCGCGCCTTCAATAGTGCGATTGGGAGTGCCTGGCGGGTGCTACGCAGAAGGCGAGGGTGATTTTTATCCTGATCCATATGAGGTGTCTAAGTGAGAATTTACCGGCCCGTCAATAATCGATCAGGCCGAGATCACCCGACGTGGGTTGACAAAGGCTCAATGATTGTTAACGTGTTAAGTATCGGAGGAGCGATAAATGCCACATTTCGTTATTGAAGGGTCCGCGAACCTGAAACCGCGCGTCGATTTCAAATCGCTGTGTGAGGTCATTCATAAAGCGATCCTCGACAGTGGGCTGTTCGAACGTGGCGCGGTTCGTGTCCGAGTTTTGCTTAGCGATGACTACGCGATCGCTGACCTCGACGAGCGCAATTCTTTCATCGACATGAGCTTTCGCATTGGCGCGGGCAGATCTTCAGAAGAAAAGAAGCGTGTTGGCAACGCGATCATGGCAGTCGTCAAGGCCGAGCTGCTGGACCTTTTCAGCGAGCCACATTTTGCCCTCTCCCTTGAGGTGCGCGAGATCGATCCAGCCCTCAGCTGGAAAGACAATGCGATGCATGCGCGCCTTCGGGCGGGGACCTAGAAAACACCATTGAACATTGGCTGAGCGAATGCTGCTGCATTCGAGATGGAGATCTCATGACGAATTTTGAAGAGAACAAGAAAAAGGCCGATGCCTATCTTGCCCGGTTTCGCATCGACGGCGTCCTCAACCACATTGCCGGCGAGGCAGTCCCTGCTTTAGATGGTGCCACGTTCGAAACAATCTCGCCCGTCGACTTGCAGCCTCTGGCGCCAGTCGCCCACGGCAAAGCGGCAGACATCGATCGTGCTGCCAAAGCCGCATCCAAGGCATTTCCCGCCTGGGCGGCAATGCCTGGTGACGCTCGCAAGGCGCTCTTGCACAAAATCGCTGACGCGATCGTTGCCCGCGCCGAGGAGATCGCGTTCATTGAGTGCATGGACACCGGACAGTCGCTGAAATTCATGGCGAAGGCGGCGCTACGTGGCGCAGAGAATTTTCGTTTCTTCGCAGACCGAGCACCAGAAGCGAGAGACGGCAAATCGATCCGTATTCCTGGCCAGGTAAACGTAACCACCCGGAACCCCATAGGCCCGGTCGGTGTGATCACGCCTTGGAACACGCCATTCATGCTGTCCACCTGGAAGATTGCACCGGCCTTGGCGGCCGGTTGTACGATCGTCCACAAGCCGGCGGAATTCTCGCCGCTTACGGCACGCTTGCTGGTCGAGATTGCCGAAAGCGCCGGCCTTCCTAAAGGTGTTTGGAACCTCGTCAATGGTTTAGGAGAGGACGCCGGCAAAGCGCTGACAGAACATCCATTGATCAAGGCGATCGGTTTTGTTGGCGAAAGCCGGACGGGCTCAATGATCATGAAGCAGGGTGCCGACACGCTCAAGCGCGTCCACTTCGAACTCGGTGGCAAAAACCCGGTCATTGTTTTCGCTGACGCTGATCTGGAGCGAGCGGCGGATGCTGCCGTATTCATGATCTATTCGCTCAACGGCGAACGCTGCACGTCCTCATCCCGATTGCTGGTCGAGGACAGCATCTACGGCAAGTTCACTGAAATGGTTGCCGAGAGGGCCAAACGTATCAAGGTCGGTCACCCGCTCGATCCGCAGACGGTCGTCGGACCTCTGATTCACCCTGTCCATGAACGCAAAGTGTTGGAATACGTCGAGATCGGCAAAGCCGAAGGCGCAACTGTCGCCGCCGGTGGCTATAAGGTCGATGGACCGGGAGGCGGATGCTATGTCGCTCCTACGCTCTTTACCAGTGCCGATAATGGAATGCGGATCGCCCAGGAAGAGATCTTTGGTCCGGTTCTGACGGCAATCCCGTTCAAGGACGAAGCGGATGCTTTGAAGATTGCCAACGATGTCCAGTACGGTTTGACCGGTTATCTTTGGACTTCCGATGTCACGCGCGCTTTCAGGCTGACCGACCAGCTCGAGGCTGGCATGATCTGGGTCAATTCAGAGAATGTCCGCCACCTGCCGACTCCGTTCGGCGGCGTGAAGAATTCCGGTATCGGACGAGACGGCGGAGACTGGTCGTTCGATTTTTACATGGAAACAAAGAACATTGCTTTCGCAACGACGGCTCACACCATCCAGAAGCTGGGTGGCTGACAAGCTTTCGCGACACTCCGGCCGCGTCAACGAAAGACGCGGCCGCTTCTTAACAACAAGTGCCGAACACGGGTTGTCTCGGCCCCGAGGAGGAAACTATGCCGCTCCCGCAATTCAATCTCTACCCAGCGTTCAACACGGTCCGGCTTAGCCATGTCGAATTCCTTGTCAAGGATCTCGCTGCCAGCCGTGCCTTCTATGTGGACATGCTCGGCCTTCAGGTCACAGACGAAGACTCAGATACTGTCTACCTGCGCGCCATGGAAGAACGCGGCCATCACTGCATGGTGCTCAAGAAGAGCGATACTTCGGCAATCAGCTACCTTGCCTTGAAAGTCTACTCCGAGGAAGATCTCGACAAAGCCAAGGCCTATTTCGATGCAAAAGGCCATAAGACGGCATGGGTGGAGCGCCCTTTCCAGGGACGCACCCTGCGCACCCATGACAACTTCGGCATCCCCCTCGAATTCTATTTCAAAATGGATCGCCTGACGCCCATCCATCAAAAGTACGCGCTTTATCACGGGGTCAAACCACTTCGGATCGACCACTTCAACTGCTTCACGCCCGACGTCGATGCATCCGTTGCCTTTTACAACGACATTGGTTTCCGTGTTACCGAATACACTGAGGATGCGGAAAGCAAAAAACTGTTTGCCGCCTGGTTGCATCGAAAGGGTGGCGTCCATGACATGGCGTTCACAAACGGCGTCGGCCCGCGACTGCATCACACAGCATTCTGGGTTCCAACACCTTTGAACATTATCGATCTCCTCGATCTCATGTCGACCACGGGATATCTGGCAAACATCGAACGAGGTCCAGGCCGTCACGGCATCTCCAATGCATTCTTCCTCTATATTCTTGATCCAGACGGCCATCGCATCGAGATTTACTGCTCGGACTACCAGACTGTCGATCCCGACCTGGAGCCAATCAAGTGGGACCTGAAGGATCCGCAGCGTCAGACACTGTGGGGCGCGCCAGCGCCGCGGTCGTGGTTCGAACACGGCAGTTTGTTCACCGACCTTCCAACTCAGGAGCCGCTTCTTAAGGCTCAACCGATCATCGCGCCCTGATCTACATTGCGAACGTAGACTACGAGGGACATTGGCAAGTCCTGTGTCCCTCTTCTCCCGGCCCACACGGAGTGACGAAGCGATGAACCTCAAAGACCCAGCGTTATTTCGCCAGGCCGCTTACATTGGCGGCGGCTGGATCGAAGCAAACGAGATGGACGCCATCGCGGTCACAAACCCCGCAACTGGCGAGAAGATCGGCTCCGTTCCCAAGCTCGGGGCGGCTGAAGCTCGTGCGGCGATCGCGCATGCCGAAGAAACGCAGAAGGAATGGGCCGCCCGAACCGCGAAGGAACGCAGCGTAATCCTGCGCAAGTGGTTTGAAGCGATGATGTCAAACCAGGACGACTTGGCGCACATTCTCACACTCGAACAGGGGAAGCCGCTTCTCGAAGCAAAGGGTGAGATCGCTTATGGGGCGAGTTTCATCGAGTGGTTCGCCGAAGAAGCCAGACGCATCAACGGCGACATTATACCCGGTCATCAGCGCGACAAGCGCATTCTGGTGATGAAGCAGCCGATTGGCGTCGTTGCAGCCATTACCCCTTGGAATTTCCCGAACGCGATGATTACGCGAAAGGCAGGACCCGCGATGGCAGCGGGCTGCGCAATGGTATTGAAACCTGCTGCTCAGACGCCATTTTCCGCAATCGCTTTGGCGGTATTGGGGGAGCGGGCAGGATTGCCGGCAGGATTGTTCAGCGTGATCACCGGTTCATCTCGTGAGATCGGTGCGGAGATGACCTCTAATCCCGTCGTACGCAAACTCACATTCACTGGTTCGACGGAGGTTGGTGCCGAGCTTTACCGTCAGTCTGCTCGCACGATTAAAAAGCTTGGTCTGGAGCTGGGCGGCAATGCGCCCTTTATCGTGTTCGATGATGCAGATCTCGACGCAGCGGTCGAAGGCGCCTTGATCGCGAAGTTCAGGAACAATGGTCAGACCTGCGTTTGCGCCAATCGCCTGTACGTCCAGGATGCGGTCTATGACGCGTTCGCTGAAAAGCTGGCCAAAGCCGTCAGTAAGCTCCGGACCGGAAATGGGTTCGATGAGGGTGTTGCGCTCGGACCCTTGATCGATGAAGCGGCTCTTAAGAAAGTCGAAGAGCACGTTGAGGATGCCGTATCGAAGGGAGCGACCGTCATTCAAGGCGGAAAAGCGCATGAACTTGGCGGCACCTTCTACGAAGCGACTGTTCTCACAGGCGTCACGCAAGACATGGCCGTGGCATCCGAGGAAACCTTTGGGCCTATCGCACCGCTCTTTCGCTTCGAGAATGAGGCTGATGTGGTTGAAAAGGCGAACGACACGGAATTCGGTCTCGCCTCCTATTTCTACGCGAAGGATCTGTCGCGGGTGTTTCGAGTAGCCGAGGCCCTCGAATATGGAATGGTTGGCGTGAATACCGGCATGATATCCACCGCTGAAGCGCCGTTCGGCGGCGTTAAGTCGTCCGGGCTAGGCCGTGAAGGTTCCAAATACGGCATCGATGACTACCTCGAGCTCAAATACGTATGCCTTGGTGGCGTCACAACAAAAGAACAATAAAGGAAAGTCCGTATGCGTCCCCGTTTTGCATCTTTTTCGAATTCCGGTCGCCAGGGTTACGGCCTAATCCGCGAAGATGGCGTGGTGGACCTGTCCGTCAGGTTCCGCCCGCGTTTTTCGACCCTGCGCGAGGTTATTGCCGCAGGTGCTTTGGACATGCTGGCTGAGAAAGGTCAATCGGCACCCGTCGACTATCCCTTGGCTGCAGTTACATTGGACATTCCAATCCCGTCGCCGGAAAAGATCATCTGCGTCGGCGTCAATTTTCCGGACCGAAACGAGGAATACAAAGATGGGCAGACGGCGCCCAGCAATCCGTCGCTATTTATCCGCTTTCCACGATCCTTCACGGGTCACGATCAGCCGCTGATCCGGCCGCCGGAGAGCCCTCAGCTCGACTATGAAGGGGAAATAGTTATCGTTATTGGCAAAGAAGGCCGACGCATTCCAGAAAGCGACGCTCTCTCACATATAGCGGCTCTGTCGCTCTGCAACGAAGGGACGCTGCGGGATTGGGTCCGGCACGCCAAGTTCAACGTTACCCAAGGCAAGAACTTCGATGCCTCGGGCTCGATTGGACCATGGATTGTTCCGTATACTGACGAAAGTCAGCTGGCGGACATCAAGCTGGAGACGCGGGTCAATGGTGAGGTCCGCCAGGGTGATCGAACAAGTCGAATGATTTTCTCATTCCGGAAGATCATCAACTACGTCTCAACCTTTACGACACTCGTTCCAGGCGACGTGATCGTCTGCGGAACACCTACTGGCGCGGGCGCACGTTTCGATCCGCCGATCTGGCTGAAGCCGGGCGATATCGTGGAGGTCGAGGCCGACGGTATCGGTTTGCTGCGCAACACCATTGCCGACGAGAGGATCTGAAATGCTGTCGAACGCAGACATAGAAACAGCTGTGACCGCGCTGGACGAAGCCGAGCGGACACGCGTTCAGACCGGACTTTTGTCACTTCAGCATCCGGACATGGTGATGGATGACGCCTATGCGATCCAGTCTGCGTGGGTCAAAAAGAAAGTATCCGACGGACGTCAGGTGGTGGGCTGGAAAATTGGTCTCACATCCAAGGCGATGCAGTATGCCCTCAACATCAACATTCCAGACTCTGGGGTATTGCTGGACGACATGGTCTTTGAGGACAGTTCGGTCGTCCCGAAAGACCGGTTTATTCAGCCGAGGATCGAAGCTGAAATCGCCTTTATCATGAAGGCGCCTCTAAAGGGGCCGAGCGTGACCGTCTTCGATGTGCTCAATGCCACCGATTATGTCACTCCAGCCCTCGAAATTCTCGACACGCGGATTCTTCGTTTGGATCCCCAGACGAAAAAGGCTCGCAACGTGTTCGATACGATCTCTGACAATGCTGCGAACGCCGGCATCGTAACGGGCGGCCGTGCCGTGCGCCCGGATCAGCTGGATATGCGTTGGATGGGCGCCATCGTGTCTCGCAATGCGGAGGTCGAAGAAACTGGGCTTGGCGCAGGCGTTCTCAATCAACCTGCTCGTGGTGTTGCGTGGCTTGCCAATCGGCTGTCGCAATATGGAGACGGAATAGAAGCAGGGCAGGTCGTTCTTGCCGGGTCGTTCATTCGACCGATTGAGGCCCGTCATGGAGACACGATCGTAGGCGATTTCGGGCCCTACGGAACTCTAAGCCTGTATTTCGAATAGGGGAAAACCATGCCAGCTCCAACCAACACCTTCAAAAGGGCGCTTCAGGAAAAGCGGCTTCAAACCGGATTTTGGCAAGCTCTGGCAAATCCTTACACGGTCGAAATATCAGCGGACGCCGGCTTCGACTGGCTCCTTCTCGATGCCGAACATGCACCAAACGACATCCCGCTCCTGGTCGCCCAGTTGCAGGCGATGAAAGGTTCAGCCAGTCACGCGGTTATCCGGCCGCCAATCGGCGAGACGTACATCATAAAACAGCTGCTCGACATCGGCGCGCAAACACTCCTGATCCCGATGGTTGACAGCAAAGAGGTGGCCGAGAATTTGGTGAAAGCCGTGTCTTATCCCCCACGCGGGGTCCGGGGCGTTGGTGCAGCGCTGGCTCGTGCCTCACGCTTCAACCGGATTCCGGACTACCTCCAGACGGCAAACGACGAAATCTGTCTCTTGCTTCAGATCGAAAGCCGCGCAGGCCTGGCCGCGCTCGATGAAATCGCATCGATCGACGGCGTCGACGGCATATTTATCGGCCCGGCTGATCTTGCAGCTGACATGGGCCATCTTGGTAAGCCGGGAACCCCGGAAGTTCAAAAAGAAGTTGAGAAGGCTCTCAAGCGCATCCAGTCCCATGGAAAAGCTGCAGGAATTTTGACTGCCGATCTGTCACTTGCCAGACGATACGTAGATCTCGGCGCAACATTTGTTGCCATTGGAAATGACGTCACCTTGTTCGCGAACGCCACGACGCGGTTGATTGAAGAATTCAATCGCACCGTCTCCAGCCAGGGTTCTGCCAGCTCAGGGAGCGTGTACTGATGTCGTATCCTGAAAAATCCAAGGCGGACCGTCTCGCTCTGAAGCAAGACGGATTGCTGTGTTTTCTTCTGCTGCTCGTCGCATCGGCTATCCTTACAATATGCTCACTCATACTGGCTTATCGTCCGGATGCTCTTTCTGTAACGATCGCTCCAGCAGTCGTCGGGATGATTCTTATGACAATTGCATTCACCAAATTCGCGCTTGAGCCGTCGCTTTGGCGGAGAAGGCGCTATCTTCTTGCGACAGCTTCAATCGCCGGAATGGTTATGGCGTCCGGTTTTGTCATCGCAATCGCAGATCGGGTAGCGATATCGAAGGTAGCCGATAGCCTGCTTTTGTCGTTGTAGTTGATCCCGCTAGGTCTGAATAATCTGCAACGGGAGTTCAGTGCTCTTCTTAATGGTCCGCAGCACGATGCTCGAGGTGACCGACGCTAGTCCACCCGTGGCCTTGATCATACGTTCCAAAAAGATGCTGAGGTGGTCAAGGTCGCTAGCCACGATCTTCATCAGGAAATCCGCATCGCCCGTCTGGGAATAGCATTCCAGAATCTCAGGTGCTGTTTCAATGAAGCGATGCAGTTGAGCATTCCCTTCCTCCGTGTGGGACCGAAGACTAACCAACGTGTGCGCGACTACGGAAAAACCGAGTTTCTCTGGGTTCAAGATCGCTACAACGTTCTGGATCAGACCCTCACTTCTCAGCCGGTCAAGCCGCCGCGAACATTGAGCTGCTGACAGATTGACGACTTGCGACAGCTCAGTCTGTGTCAGCTCAGCATTGCTTTGAATGGCCGCGAGAAGACGGACATCGAACAGATCTAGAGGGTGTGACTTTGATGTCATGTCGAAATATCTGCATATTTGGCGGAAATGTGATGATTTTCATGCACGATAATATCTCAGCTTGCTGAAAATTGCAAACAAACCTCACCAAAGCGCCTGTAGGCTTACGCCACGTTCTTAGGAGGTAGACAACATGTTTGAGAAACTCACCGCGCAACCAGCCGACAGCCTACTTGCGCTCATCAAAGCGTTTCAGGCCGATCCAAGAGGCTACAAAGTCGACCTCGGCGTCGGCATCTACAGAGACGAACAGGGGCGAACACCAGTCATGCGGGCCGTCAAGCTCGCTGAAAAGCAGCTCCTCGAGACCCAGGACAGCAAGCGGTATCTCGGGCCTGAAGGGGACCTGAATTTCGTCAACCTCATGAAGCCGATTATTTTCGGCGCAAATCATGATGCCGGCAACGTTGTGGGCATCCAGACGCCAGGTGGAAGCGGCGCTCTGCGACTGGGCGCTGAACTCATCGCCTCTGCCGCGCCCGGCGCGAAAGTCTGGCTTGGCACACCAAGCTGGCCCAACCATGCTCCGATTTTCGAGTCGGCGCGCTTGACCGTGAAAGACTATCGTTTCGTCGACCTTGCCAAGCAGCAAATCGACTTCGATCGTGTTTTGGAGGCACTCGACGCGGCGCAGGCTGGTGATGTGATCCTGCTACACGGCTGCTGCCACAACCCAACTGGCATTGATTTTGATATCGACCAATGGAAGCAGATCGCTGCAAAGCTGGTGGAGCGCAAACTCCTTCCCTTCATCGATCTTGCCTACCAAGGCTTGGGCGACGGCCTCGAAGCGGACGCAGAACCGACCCGCCTTATCCTCGAGGCAGTAGACGAAGCGCTTGTCGCCTATTCGTGTGACAAAAATTTTGGTCTTTATCGCGAACGTGTTGGTGCCCTTTACCTTGTTAGCCGCAATGCGGACCAGCTTAAGATTGCCGACGGCAACATGGCTTCGTTGGCTCGTGTCAACTGGTCGATGCCCCCGGACCACGGCGCGGCCACCGTACGCGTGATTCTGGAGAGCGCGGAGCTAACCCAAATCTGGAAGCAGGAGCTGGTTGAAATGTGCGCTCGGGTCAATGGTAACCGCGCCGCCCTTGCATCTGCCCATCCGGAACTGGGCTTCATCGCAAACCAGCGAGGGCTTTTCTCCAACCTGGCGATGTCGAAAGAAACGGCGGTCGCATTGCGCCAGAAACACGGAATCTACATGGCGGATTCCGGTCGCATGAACCTGGCGGGGATGCAGCCCTCCGACGCTGGTGCGATCGTCAAGGCTCTGTCGGCAGAAGGCACGCTGAGCACCCGCTCGGCGGCCTGAGCATCCCCAAAAACCAGGTTTGGAAATCATTATGAAGAACAAAGAGACCACAGGGCAGGCCATCGCTCGTTCACTGGTCGAAAACGGTGTTGACACTGTCTTCGGCATTCCCGGCGCCCATATGTATGACTTCAACGATGCTCTTTATGAAAAGCGCAACGAGATCCGTTTCATCCATACCCGCCACGAGCAGGGCGCGGGATACATGGCATACGGTTACGCGAAGTCCACTGGACGCATCGGCGCCTATACGGTTGTGCCCGGCCCAGGTGTTCTCAATTCCGGCGCCGCCCTATGCACTGCCTATGGAGCGAATTCCCCGGTCCTGTGTTTGACGGGCAATATCATGTCGCACTTGATCGGCCAGGGCCGTGGCCAGCTCCACGAGCTCCCCGATCAGCTGGCGACCATGCGTGGGATCACGAAGGTCGCAGAGCGGATTGACCATCAGTCCCAGACAGGCACGGTCATGGCCGAGGTCATCGGGAAAATGCTCTCCGGACGTCAGGGACCCGGGGCGGTCGAGGCGCCGTGGGATGTGTTTGGAATGACCGGCCCGGAGCTGGACCTTCCTGAAACCAGACGCGCAGAGGACCCGCAGGTCAATCCTGACAATATTCAGGCTGCGGCTGCTATCCTGGCAAACGCCAAAAATCCTCTGATTATGGTGGGCGGCGGCGCTGTTGATGCGGGTGCGGAAGTTGCCGAGTTGGCCAAAGCGCTTAATGCGCCGATTACGTCCCATCGATCGGGAAAAGGCGTGGTGAGCGACGACCACCCGAACTATCTCAATTTTGTCGCCGCGTTCGATTACTGGAAAGACACCGATGTGCTCATCGGTATTGGCAGCCGTCTTGAGCTCGAATTCATGCGGTGGAAGTGGCTCCCGAAGGGCCTAAAAGTGATACGGATTGATATCGATCCAACGGAAATGGTTCGGTTGAAGCCGGATGTCGGAATTGTCGCGGATGCAAAGGCTGGAACCGCGGCTTTGTCCGAAGCCCTCGGCACAACCGGCAGCGCCCCACGGACTAAAGAGTTCGCGGAGTTGAATCGCAACGCGAAACAGCGGTTCTCCGCCGTTCAGCCTCAAGTCGATTATTTGAACGCCATCAGAGAGGCGTTGCCGCGGGACGGTTTCTTTGTTGAAGAAATCAGCCAGATGGGCTTCACCGCCAGGTTTGCTTTTCCTGTCTACGGTCCTCGACAGTACGTGACGTGTGGCTATCAGGACAATCTTGGTTTCGGGTTTAATACCGCGCTTGGGGTCAAGGTCGGCAATCCGGACAAGGCAGTCGTTTCAGTCTCGGGCGACGGTGGCTTCATGTTTGGTGTGCAGGAGTTGGCTACAGCCGTGCAGCATAACATCGCGGTCGTCGCTATCGTGTTCAACAACAATGCCTACGGAAACGTATTGCGGGATCAGAAGCAAGCCTATTCCGGTCGGTACATTGGCTCAGACCTCACCAATCCTGATTTCGTAAAACTGGGCGAGAGTTTTGGCGTGAAAACGTATCGCGTGACCTCTCCGGATGGGCTGAAGTTGGCAGTCAGTGAGGCTCTGCAATTGAATGTTCCCGTTCTTATCGAAGTGCCGATCGAGAAGGGATCCGAAGCAAGCCCTTGGCCCTTCATCCACCCAACGCCGCCCGCTGGATAAGAAATATCAACTGGGTTTTCAAAATGACAGACATCTATTCCGGTCCCGTCTTTGAGATGGCGAGGACCCAGTTCAATCGTATTGCTGACCGTCTGGATCTCCCAGACGGTCAGCGCAATCGCCTTCTCTATCCGAAAAGGGCGATAACGATCTCTTGTCCTATCCATCTCGACAACGGCGAAGTCGCCGTCTTTCAGGGCTATCGCGTCCAACATCACTTGACCCTCGGCCCCACAAAAGGTGGGACACGATTGGCGTCGAACGTTGATATCGGGGAAGTCGCGGCCTTGGCTGTTTGGATGAGTTGGAAATGCGCCCTCGCAGGACTCCCTTACGGAGGAGCCAAAGGCGGCATCACAGTAGACCCGCGACAGCTCTCAATTCGTGAGCTGGAAGCTCTATCGCGCAGATATATGCAAGGGATGATCGTCGCCTTACGGATGCCGGGGCAACCTTGTTGTCAGGATTGGTGACCGCTTTCGACCAGATCGATGTGTCCCAGCGCGCCGTCGCTGCCACCAAAGACGAGCCGCTGGATGTAGAGGATGGGGACATCAGACAAAGCCGTAGCTTGTAAGTAGGTGATGGATCCAGAAGGGGCTAATTTCAAAAACCTGCCGGGAGACTAACGCGCGGTCGGGGTGTATTTGGATCGGTTGGTCGACAGCCACGTCATAGTAGTTCCGGGAAACTTCGCCCGGCCACGAAAAGCTCGGGTCAAATGGCACTTCAGCATACGGATTAAAATAAATATGCAGTCCATCTAGATGGCTTTCCTGAAGGAAGGAGGAATGCTGGATGTGCACGTCGGCGCCTATGATATCGCGACCGAAATCCCACCTCTGCGTCAAAAGGTAGTTCAGCTTGTCGATTTGAAAACGATGGGTCCCGAGCTCCCACAGTGGTGAGCCAAGCGGAACCCTTTCCTTTGCGAACCCCCTGCGGGTTGACCGTCCAAGGACGGGACTGGATTAGGGATGCCAGACAAGAGAGCGGGGTCGGAAACGCCAATGGTTGGAGCGTTCATCGATCCGGTCTGAATTGCAGGCCAACCATCCGATCATTCGATCCGTCGGCATACAAAACCCCCGGATACCTATGGGCTGAGTTCTGCCTTCCGCATTACAGCGGATGGCCAAAGTCGCTGCTGATGCGCTCCGGACGTTCCCGCCGAGACGGGCATCAGGGATGAAAGCTTGAACGGTGAAGACTTGCTGGCAGCAAGACTTTAGCGCAGCCACCTGGCCGGCCCAAGGGCGAGAGCGTGGCAGCGTTCCGCACCGGGTTCGCACGATACAGCGTCGCCAACTTGACGGCTCCGTCATTTTGGCCTATTTACAGAATTCTGTAATTTTTAAAGTCCGGAATTGTGCGATGACACAGCTTGAATACGACAACATCTTTGAAGCGATCACGGGCGATCCGATCGAAGCTGCGGATTTGACGTTGCGATCGGACCTTGTCAACACGCTGGTCGCCATCTTCAAGGAGCGCGGCTGGAAGAATGCCGATATCGGCGCCGCGCTCGACATCCCGCAGTCGCGCGTCAGTGAACTCGTGCGCGGTAAGATCGCCGTCCTTTCAGTCCAGAAGCTTTTTGGCTACCTGGCAGTCCTCGGCTACCGCTTCAAGCCGTCGCTTGATGGCAACCATCACGTGGTTTGCCGTGTCGAAGAAAAACAAAAAGAGGCCGCATAACCGGCCTCTCCTTGCTCCAGTTTCGGAGCGTTATTTCTTCGTCGGTTTTTTGTCTTTAGCCGCCTTCGCTTCAGCCTGGGTCACTTCCCGGACCTCGGCCATCATCTCCTTGTAGCGGGACAGTGCAGTGTCCATCTCCTTCTGATCGGCCTTTTCGCTGGTCTTGGTGAAGGCATGGAGAATGTAGACGGTGTTGAGGTGTTTTGCGCAGTAGACCGCTCTATAGGCGGGCGAACCATTTTCGCGCAGTTCGATGACGCCCTTCCATTCGCCTCTGAGAACCTTGAAGTCATCCAGCGGGTCGTCACCGTCCTGAACTCTCCGGATCTCGCCTGAAAAATTGATTCTAATATCGGTCGGCAGGTCCATAAAGGCGCGCTTGGCGCCGTCGTTCACAAACTTAAATTTCTTGGACATCTAGTTTCAAATTCCTCATTGCTTATAGGACTCTCTTTCTCCCGCGAAGCGGGGTTGGGTTTCAGCCTGGATGCAAAGCACACCCAGATATGCAACTTTAACACAGCTTTGAGTGAACGGCTGCGAAAATTGAAAAGGAACTGTCATGCCAAACGGTACTGTTAAATTTTTCAACGATGACAAGGGATTTGGTTTCATCACGCCGGAAACTGGCGGAACCGACGTGTTCGTTCACGTGTCCGCCTTGCAGCAAGGCGGTTCGCTCAGAGAAGGTGACAAGGTCACTTTCGAAGTTGGCCAGGACCGCAAGACCGGAAAATCGAAGGCTGAGAACGTTAGCGTGCTCTGACCTGCGGGCCGCGAGGCCAGCCTGACCGATAGATTTGGGCCGACTGGTCTCGTCCGCGCTCTACGTGCTTACTGAAAATTCCTACTCTTCACCTTCAGCGTATCGATATGAAGGTCATCTATGTAAATTTCCCGAGCCTTGACGCCCATCGGCGGCCGCTCGCGACTGTCCGGACTGCCCGGTGATCCATGGGCGAACTCGTCGCCCCGTCCTGGCGGCAGCCGGAAACCATCCCGCTCGCCAAGGCTTGCCAGATCGCCAGTCAAATCGAACATCCGTTGCGCCACCAGATGCACGACGCCCCCTTCCCGTTGGATCTTGCCGTTGATCGCCATCATCGCGGATCCGAGCACGACGCGGCGCTGTCTTTCAAACAAGCTCGGCCAGACGACGACATTGGCGACGCCTGTCTCGTCCTCGATGGTCATGAACATCACGCCCTTTGCACTGCCGGGCTTTTGGCGGACCAGAACCAGCCCCGCTGTCATCAACCAGCGGCCATCGTGCGCCGAGGTCGCCTCGGCGCAGGTGACGATGTTTCGCCGAATGAGATCCTCGCGCAGGAAGCTGACCGGATGGGCGCGCAGCGTCACGCCCGTATGTCCGTAGTCCTCGACGACATTGGCGCCTTCGGTCATCTGCCGAAGTGCCACATCCGGTTCCTGCTGTTCGGCAATCACAGCCCGCTCGCGATCTGCAGCAGCCGCGAATAGTGGAAGCGGCTCGTCGCGCAAGGCCTTGATCGCCCAGAGCGCATCGCGTCTTTCAAGGTTCAAGGACGGTCGAAACGCGTCGGCTTCGGCCAGCTTGACCAGGGAGGCCGACGACACTCCGGCGCGGCGCCACATATCGTCGATGGAAACGAAGGGCTCGTCGCCCCGCGCCACCGCGATTTTTGCCGCATCCTGTTCAGGCAGCCCCCTGACCAGACGCATCCCGAGACGCACGGCATGGTCGTCGGTCCCCTTGATCTCTTCGAGCGTGCAATCCCACCGCGATCGATTGATGCAAACCGGCCGGATCGTCACCCCGTGGGCCCGGGCATCGGTGACGATCTGCGCCGGTGCGTAAAATCCCATCGGTTGCGCATTGATGAGGGCGGCACAGAACACATCCGGATAATGGCATTTCACATAGGAGGAGGCGTAGGCGATCAGAGCGAAGGAAGCGGCATGGCTCTCCGGAAAGCCATAGGAGCCAAAACCCTCAAGCTGCGAGAAGGTCTTTTCCGCGAACTCTTCCGTGTAGCCGTTTTTCACCATCCCCTGGACGAGCTTGTCCTTGAACTTGCTGACACCACCGGTGAACTTGAATGTCGCCATTGAACGCCTCAGCGCATCAGCCTCGCCGGCGGTAAAGCCGGCACAGACGATCGCCACCTTCATCGCGCTCTCCTGAAACAGAGGCACGCCCAGCGTCTTGCCGAGAACAGCCTCCAGTTCAGGCTTCGGGTAGACGACCGCCTCCTTGCCCTCGCGCCGTCTCAGGTAAGGATGCACCATGTCACCCTGGATCGGCCCGGGGCGAACGATCGCCACTTGAATGACCAGGTCGTAATAGGTCTGGGGTTTCAGCCGTGGCAGCATCGACATCTGCGCGCGGGACTCAATTTGGAACGTGCCGAGCGTGTCGGCCTTGCGGATCATCGCGTAGGTCGGCGGATCTTCCGGCTCGATGGTGGCGAGATCGAGCGTTATCCCCTTGTGCTCCTGCAAAAGGGCAAAGCCCTTGGCCATGCAGGTGAGCATTCCCAAGGCAAGCACGTCCACCTTCATGAACTTGAGCGCCTCGATGTCGTCCTTGTCCCATTCGATCGTTTGTCGATCCTCCATCCGCGCCTGCTCGATCGGCACCAGTTCGTCGAGACGGTCATTGGTCAGGACAAAACCGCCCGGATGCTGGCCAAGATGACGGGGCGCGCCCATCAGTTGCTGCGCCAGTTCCAATGTCAGCCGCAGGCGGCGGTCGGACATGTTCATGTTCAGCTCGTTGACCTGTTTTTCGCCGACGCCCTCCTTGCTCCAGCCCCAGACGCCAGCAGATAGCGCCGTGATCATGTCTTCGGGCAGGCCGAGCACCTTGCCGACATCACGAAGTGCGCCTTTGGCGCGGTAGCGGGTGACGGTGGCGCAAAGCGCAGCTTTCTGCCGACCATAGGTCTTGTAGATCCACTGGATCACCTCTTCGCGCCTGGCATGTTCGAAATCGACATCGATGTCGGGCGGCTCGTTGCGCTCTTCCGAGATAAAGCGCTCGAACAACAGATCGTTTGCGGCCGGATCGATCGCCGTGATCCCCAGCACATAACAGACGGCAGAATTGGCGGCACTTCCACGGCCCTGGCAGAGGATATGCTGAGATCGCGCAAAGCGGACAATGCTGTAGACCGTCAGGAAATACGGCGCGTAATCGAGTTTGCGGATCAGGTCGAGTTCGTGATTGAGGATCTTCACCACATCATCAGGCACCCCTTCGGGATACCGAACGCGAACACCCTCCCAGGTGAATCTCTCCAACGACTGCTGCGCCGTCAATCCCGGGATGATCGCTTCGTCGGGATATTGGTATGTCAGCTCGTTCATGTCGAAGCGGCAGCGATCGACAATCTCGCGGGTGCGGGCGAGTGCCTCAGGATAGCGGCTGAACAGACGGTGCATTTCCGCTGGCGGCTTCAAAAACCGATCGGCGTGCCGTTCGCGCAAGAAGCCGGCCTGGTCGATGGTGGTGCGATGGCGAATACAGGTGACGACATCCTGCAGCTGTCGTCTGCCCGGCTCGTGAAACAGCACGTCATTGGTGACGACCGGCCGGACCTTTTGCCGGATCGCCAGAGTGTTGAGCTCGTGCAGGCGCAGTTGATCGTTCGGCCGCCGGCGCAGCGTCAGCGCCATATAGGCGCGGTCGCCAAATATCTCCTTCACCTTGCGCAACTGGACGGCACACGCGTCATCGGCCTCGTCAGGGATCAGGATGGCGAGCAGACCGTCCGCATAAAGGGCGACATCCGACAGATCGATAACGCACTTGCCTTTGCCGCCCCGCTCCTTGCCGAGCGACAGAAGCCGGCACAGCCTCGAATAGGCGGCCCGGTCCGTCGGATAGACCAGCATCGACATGCCGTCTGTCAGATCCAGCCTGCAGCCGACAACCAGCCGGACGCCGGTTTCCTTGGCAGCCTCCCAGGCGCGCACGATCCCGGCAAGGCTGTTGCGATCGACAATGCCGAGCGCCTCGGTGCCGAGTGCCCGGGCCGTGGCGAACAGCTCATCACAGCCTGACGCGCCGCGCAGGAAGGAAAAATGACTGGTGACCTGGAGTTCGGCGTAGCGCATCAGCCATAGATCCCGTGCAAAAACCATTTGGCCGTTCCGGTCGCGGGATCCACGCCGTCGCCGGAGCGATAGACCCAGAAGCGATTGCCGTCCTCGTCCTCGACAGAATAATAATCCCTGACAGCCTCCATCTCGGAGGAACGAACCCACCACTCGCCGAATACTCGTTCCGGCCCGTCACCACGCTTGATGCGCCGGCGCTTGCCGCGCCAGGTCATGGATGCCGGCGGATGGTCGGGTGTGAGCGCAATCACCTCAATCCGTTCCGGGTGCTCCAGCATCCGGCTCGGCCGGGGCCAGCGGGTCGGCCACGCCTGACCCAGTTTTGCGGAAACGGGGGAGACACGTCCGACATTGCGCTCGGGAACGTCGCTTTCGACCGGCGCCAGCCGGTACATGCGCTGACCGCGATTACCAAGACTGTCGAGCAGAGGCGTCACATCGACGATGGTTTCCTCGACCAGCGAGGAGATGGACTGCTTTTCTTCGAATGGCTCGATCATCGTCGCGGCAAGCGACAGTTTCTCGATGCCGAAACCGGGATCTATCTTCTCGATGCTGGAACAGAGAAGCTTTGTCAGATGGGGGATATCGCGCACCGGCTTGGCCGTGCCGGCACGCAGGGACTGCAAGGTGTTGTCGACGCGGTAGACGATGAGATCGGCGCGGCGAACACCCTGCCCGCGCGTCTCTAACGCCGCGCAGAGTTCGACCACCAGCTTACCGATATATTTGGCGATGGTCTCAGAGGCCCCGATCGGCTCGGAAAAAGATCGGGCCACTTCGATCAGGTCGGCTGTGCGAATGGGATCGATCGGTTCGGCAAGGCGTCCGAACATCTGATCTAGCCTGCGGCCGATCTCCGGCCCGAAACGCAGTGTCAAAGGCGCTCGCGGCGTTGCCGACACTTCGCCGACGGTACGGAACCCGAGCACGGCCAGGCCGCTGACGATTTCATGAGGGAGGCGAAGACTGGATATTGGCAGGTTGACGACAGCTTTGGACGTCTCGCCAACCGGTATGATGACCACCTCTCGCAGGGTAGTGCGGGCGATGGCATGGGCGCTGCCCCAGGTATCAGCAATGGCGCCACGGGCCTGAAGGCCGCGGCCTCTCAGAGCGTTGACCAGGCCAGTCAGCATCGACAACTCGCCGCCGCGCAGATGGTCTGCCCCCTCGGTATCCATGACGATGCCGTCGGGACCGTCCATTGCCACCACCGGAGTATATTGGCGCAGCATCCACAGCGCCAGGCGCTCCACCGCCGCGGCATCGCCGTTCGGGTCGGCATCGACCAGATGCAGGCCGGATATCATCGCCTGGGCTTTGGCGGCGGGCATGCCGATGCGAACGCCGGCCTTGAAGGCCGCAGCGTCGATTGCTGCGACGGTGCGTTTCGATCCACTGCGCGCGACAACCACGACGGGGGTTTCAGGCAAGATTCCGGGCTCGGCGCGCCTGATCCTGTCCGTCGCGAGCGTTGGGAGAAAGACTGATACGACCCGTGGCATCGCAGGCACCTATTTCAAATTCTGCGGCTTCTCCCGCTCTTGCTCTGATCAGTTCCGCCAGCCACCGCGCCCGGCCGATGCCCGGCACGGGAAGCGGCTCGGAGGGCAGGACGCTGATGCGCCAGCGTGTCGTGGCGGCCGTCGGCTGCCCGAAATCGGCGGCCTCCGTCGGGCGACGCCATCGTCGCAGCGCAATGCCGATCGTTCCCGACGCCTCGGCCGCCAGCTGCAACCGCCGCGAGACGGTCATCGGCAGTCGCACGAGCTCGGCGACCACAGCCCCAAGCCCGCCAAAACGCAGGCCCTCCTCGAAATTGGTCAGCACGTCCTCTTCCCGGTCGGCTTCGACATAGATCACCCGATCATGATGGAGGCCTGCCTGAGCCAATGCCGGCGCGAAGAGATCCGGCCGTGTCAGGCACCACAGAATGTCGCCTTTGGTGCGCGCGACGATCCCAGCGACAAACAGCGCGGCGGCTGCGCCATGCACCGCATCGGCACCACCACCAGCCACTTCGTGCAAGGCACCACAGGCCAGCCCACCACCGGGTAGCTTTGCATCGATCTCGGCAATTCCGAACGACAGCACCTCGCCCTTGCGCGCAGCTCCGCCTTCAAGCCGCCGGATGCGGTCCTGAAGTTCGGAAATGACGAGGTTGGCGGCAGTGATTGGCATCGGTTTCCCACGTCAAGAGTGCATTTGCATAGCCAAAAAAAGGCTGATATGTTCTGTTTTTGTTCTTTAACCGGCGATGAGTCAACGGGCAAGAATCAGGTGGACAGCCGCCATCATCACGAGACGGCTGTTGTTCAATCGATTCATCAAGCAGATTCAATCCGATGCAGAATGTGATGAAAAATATCGTGGATGAGAAAATAGAGATATGCCCGGCCTGCTGACGCTTAGAGATTTCAAGGGACCGGTGATCACCGTCCAATGCAAGCCATGCGGTCAGCAGGGCGAGCTTGATCGCAAGGCGCTGGTGAAACAGTTTGGCGCCGGCATGCGTTTTGTGGATCTGCGCCGTCGGATGGCAATGGGTTGCGACAAGATGCACTGTTCTGACGGGCAGGATAGATGCGGGACGGGATTTCCCTGTTTGTTGGAGGCCGGTAAGGCTGTTGAGCTGCAAGTGCCCACGTGATCGCTGGGGCTTTCAAAGCTTGATTGCGTTCCGAAGGGTCGGAAACTTCGCCTTGACCCGCATTGGATAGGAGGACGGGTAGTGTGTAATCTCTATAATGTGACGACCACGCGTGACGCGGTTCTGCAATTTACAAAGGCGTTCCGGGATCGAGCCGGCTGGAATGAAGCCTCCTTCGATGTTTATCCAGGCTATCAGGCGCCGATTGTCCGCGTCGCCGAGGACGGACAGCGCGAGATTGCTCGGGCGACCTGGGGGATGCCGTCGCCGCCAGCCTATGTGAAAAACTACGACCCGGGCGTCACCAATATCCGCAATGTAAACTCCCCTCATTGGCGCCGCTGGCTCGGCCCAACTAGCCGCTGCGTCGTGCCGTTCACGTCCTTTGCCGAGCCCGACCCAAGCAGCAAGGTGGAGGGCGGACGCGTGCCGAACGCCTGGTTTGCCGGCAATGAAGATCGGCCGCTGATGTTTTTCGCGGGCTTCTGGACGCCCTGGAAAGGCGTGCGGAAGGTCAGGGATGGTGAACAGGAATACGAACTCTTCGGATTTCTGACGACCTCGCCCAACGAGATCGTCTCGCCTATCCATCAAAAGGCCATGCCCTCCATCCTGACCACGCCTGAAGAAGTCGAGGCTTGGCTGACAGCATCGTGGGATGAAGCCCGCCACCTACAGCGTCCGCTACCGGGCAACATGCTGGTGATCGTGCCGCCACAGGCCAAACCGAAGCCGGACGAGGAAGGTCTGTTGCTTTGATCAGCTCTACTCAGCACGACCAGAGCAGTCAGATGCCCGTACACGAAATGCCGGCTTATCCTGTGGGCACTGACGTCATGGGGAGCGTACAACCCCTGCGCAAAATCATCCATGTCGATATGGATGCCTTCTATGCCTCGGTCGAGCAACGTGACAATCCGGAGCTGCGTGGCCTGCCATTGGCCGTCGGTGGATCCGCGGCACGTGGCGTTGTGGCGGCAGCGAGTTATGAGGCCCGTGTTTTCGGCGTGCATTCGGCCATGCCGTCGGTGACCGCCAAGCGCAAATGTCCGGATCTGATCTTCGTCCCACCGCGATTCGAGGTTTATCGGCAGGTCTCGCAGCAGATCCGGGAGATCTTTGCGGAATATACGCCGCTGGTCGAGCCGCTTTCACTCGACGAGGCTTATCTCGATGTGACCGAGAACCTGAAGGGCATGGAGATCGCGACCGAGATTGCGCTGGAGATCCGTGCGAAGATCAAGGCGGTCACGGGCCTCAATGCCTCTGCTGGCATCTCCTACAACAAGTTCCTGGCCAAGATGGCGAGCGACCTGAACAAGCCGAACGGCCAGGCTGTCATCACGCCGAAGAACGGCCCGGGTTTTGTCGAAGCCCTCCCCGTCAAGAAATTTCATGGCGTGGGGCCGGCCACCGCCGAGCGGATGAAACGACATGGCATCGAAACCGGGCTCGATCTCAAATCGAAATCACTCGCCTTCCTTCAGCAGCATTTTGGCAAGTCCGGTCCGTATTTCTACGGCATTGCCCGTGGGATCGACGAACGGCAGGTTAGACCTGATCGCATCCGGAAGTCCGTCGGCGCCGAAGACACGTTCGTTGAGGACATCGATGATCTCGATCCGGCCAAGGCCGAGCTGCGGCCCCTGGCCGAAAAGGTCTGGCGCTATTGCGAGGCGCACAACATCACGGGAAAGACCGTGACCGTCAAAATCAAATATTCTGATTTCAGCCAGGCGACACGCAGCAAGACCGTGGCGGGATCCGTTTCGGGCATCGACATGATCCTGGAGATAGCAGAGACCATGCTCGCCACAGTGTTCCCGTTCAAACATCCGGTGCGGCTGCTTGGGATCACCCTGTCATCGCTGAACACCGACGAGAGCGGGCAAGAACCGCAGCTCGCGCTCGAACTCTGATGCTACGGCCCTGAAAACGAAAAAGCCTGCCGCGGGAGGAGGTGCGGCAGGCTTTCCGAAAAGAACCGAACAACGGCTGGGAGGAGGAGTGCCGCTGTTCCGACAGACGCCCCTTGGGAGGAGGAGTGGGCCGTCTGAATTCGAAGCTCTGCGGGAGGAGGTGCATCGCTTCGATGAATACCAAGATACTCATTCTCTCCGCACATTAAATGGACTTTGCTGCAGTGCAGCTATGCGGAAACTGCACGACATAATTCTTATAAGAGCGAACTCCAGCACAGCGCCTCGCGGCGGCCAGACACAGAAACGCCCGCGTCATCAGCGGGCGTAGATTCAATAGGCATGGGCAGGAAAAAGTCGCTTAACGAGCGACCGACTGGCGAGCGACGCTGTGGATGTCGGCACGATTGATACCGAGGTCCTGCAGTTCGCGCGAGCTCATGCGGCCAAGTTCGGTAACGGTTTGACGGTACTTGCGCCAGTTGTTGAAGGAGCGTGCTACGTTCATGATGATCCCCTTTCGTGAGGTCTCTTGACGCCAGCAACCATGCCTTGGTTCCAACGTCGTTTCGATGATTGGAATATAGGCTGTTGTCTGCACGTCGATAAGCCACAAGGTCTCAGGTCGGCCATGCGCTCAAAGCATGGGTCCAATCAAAGATGTGCTGAAGGGGGCTATCAGGCCCGAAAGCGGTCGAAGGCAGTGAGGCGTTTGATTGGAGGATCGGCGTCTGGATAACGGTAGATTTCGGCTCTGAGATAGCGCAGCTCATCATCGAGCGCTTCCTCGCCCACCTCGATCCACCAAGATTTGGGACGGCCGTCACTTCCGTCGGACCAGCGATAGCCTCGCGCCTTCAGGTGATCTTTCATATCGAAGGGGCTGTTCTCTGCAAAGATCCGGACACGCGAAGTCTGACTTGCTTCATAGAGTTCGGCGAAAGCGGTGAAAGCCGGTCCGTCCATTTCTCGAGCCAGGACCTCCAGAAGTGCAAAGCAATCGTCGACCGCCCGATGCCCATCGTGAAAATATCCTGCTTGCCCGATCAGGTAGCCGAGCTTGGTGCCTTCATATCCCCGCGACGACCAGTCGATCTCGGAGTTGGAGCAAGCCCAGGCCTTGCCAGAAAACAGGTGAGAAAATGCCTCGCAGAATGGCCGGTCGAAACCGGCATTGTGGGCGATAAGAATATCAGCAGGTTCAATCAGCGCCTCTAGCGCCGCCATGTCGATCGTTTGCCCGGCGACCATGTCGTCCGTTATCCCGGTGAGTTTGGTGATTTCGGGAGGAATGGAAACGCTTGGCTGCTGAAGTCCACCATAGACCCCGGTGACGTCACCGATGTTTCCTTTGGCATCGAAGGTGAAAGCAATCACGCCAATCTCGATGATCTCATCCTTGCGAGCATTGAGGCCCGTGGTCTCAGTGTCGAGAATGATGCCCTTGAGGGGGTAGGCTGGTCTAGCGAATGGTGCGATTGCGCGCGGCATAAGTTTCGTGAGGATCCGATATCGACCGGTCTCCGACAGATGTCGGACCATGTCCTCTTCACTCATGGGGATGGCATACTTGTCGGTTTCGGCAGATTTGGCGGTGCTACGCGTGACCACATGGTCGCGCCGAGCCTGCTCCGAAAACATGTCAAACTGTTCTGCCATTCCTGTGGTCAAGGCCCCGCCGCAATTTGCCACCTTCAAAACACGGCACGATCGTCAGATCAACCTTCTTGGCGGGGTGCGATTTCAGCCAAACTGTCGAGCAAGGTTTGCAATCGCGAAGTTTCACGCAGTGGCCGTTCTTGGGTCGATGCGCAGCAGCGTCCAAAACAGGAAAGGGCATACAAGCTGCAGCGGGAACCGCGAAAGCCGTTCGCCTCCCGCAAGACCGGCTAAAAGGGTTGCCGCAGGAGGGTCAGCATAGCGACGGCAACGCCGGGATCCGGGATCGACAGCCCCCGGCGCGCGGGGCCGCTTCTCTCATTCCAGAGACCACCTTGCATCGATGATCAGAATGGGTGGCAAAGGGATCCCAAGCCCTGCCGCGATGGGACCAGATTTGCAGCATCCACCAGGCATAGGGAAGTGTTGGTTGGCGGTGTAAATGCCCGGTGCTGCATCGTCAGGCGCGGCGATTCACAACCCGCAGAATGTATTGTTGGCTGAGCATCTGTCGTGCGACGACAAATGCGCCGCCGTGGGCGTCAGGGTGCCGCTACGCGATAGCCCCAGCGACCCAGTCCCTGGGGCTCATCAATGTATGATGGCCGCCTCGATCCCGATCGGAAGGCCGATCCTGAAAAATTTATCGAACAACACCGTCTTGCGAAATTGCCTGTCCATCATCGACATGGCTGGCACGTTCTGCGGCGAGTTCTCCAGTACGCCCAGCCAGGTCAGCGGGCGAACGAGATTATGTGCGATAAACCAACCTGCCTCGTGTCGGGGGCCGAGCGGTCCCCTCGCCGGGAAAATCTCCACCGGGAGTGCCCATTCGGTATAATCGCCAAGCGTCACCCAGTCGCCCAACCGGGTCGAGACGATGCCCAGCATATGCCTAAGATCCCAGAACAGGGCGGCAGCCTCAGGGGACAGGCTCTCCTGCAGCGGAGCGACCAGTATCATACTGCGAGAACTGCCTGAAGCTCCCCGTGATTGCCGAGGATCGACCTGCCGCGCTTCGTGAGCACGGCCCTGCCTTTGGAGTGGCGAATGATACGAAGGTCCTGCAGCGCCCAATGCAGGATGGAGAGCGGAGGGAAATCCGGCTCGTTGAGAACCTTATTCACGGAATAGAGGATTTCCGGTTCATACCCGGGCCACTGAAATTCATGTGCGGCCCATTCGACACATTTCCTATGAAAAGCGCCCAAGGATTGCGTCAGCGGAACGCCGCCGTTTTGCTCGGCATAGCGGAGAAGCTTCATGCCATTGGTGGCAAGTGGGCTAGCTGCCAGTTCATCCTGATGAAGAGCCGGAGACAAATACACAAAGGGGGAGAGCGTGGATGGGAACATGGTAAAGGATAATGCCGGAATAACTCGCCGCCGTCATCTCCCGACACGATTTGATTTCGAACCACTGGCCCGGCCCATCAAACCCAGGTCGCCTTGAAAGGATAGGAACCTTCAACCCTGTTATTTACTTCGAACTAACGCGCTGAAATTGCTCAGCCTCAGAGGTATACCGGTCTTTAAAGTAACGGCTGAATTGAGGCCCGCCACAGAATTCCGCGCCGCGAAAAGTTCCGATTAAATTTTTACCGGCTTTCCCGATGTCGCAGAATAGTGCACAGCACCGCCATCTTCAGCTTCGCTAACAAGCAACTTGTCGAGTTCTCTCCGGCAACGATCAGATCACTTAGTCAAGAGTAACGGCATGTCTCCATCGTACTTGTTAAAAAGCCAGCTTTCGGAAAAGCAGATCGAAGCGGATGTGTCGTTTTATCTAGGTTGGTGCTCAAACGAGATGCCCTTTCGGCTTCTTGATATCGACGAGCAAGAAACGGGGGCCGACAAGCTTTCGACGGTCACCGTACCGATCTACATACAATTCAAAAAGTCGCAGGGTCTGCAGCCGCTTCCTCCGGAACAGCGAAAGCGCCGCGTAGTTGAGGACAAGATGCAATCTGTCCGTCGATTTCGTAGAGACAATATGCTGTCAGACGATCCCACACTCTTTTTTGGTCTTCGCGCTATGGCCGAGCACGCCAGCGATTTTCAGCACAACATACTTCTGGATCATCACCGACCTGAAAGCAGTCACGCGATCTACGTCGCGCCATTACACCTAGACAAGGAGCGCTACTTTGTCGATTTGCTGACCGGCAAGAGGCACCTTGACGACCCGTGGATATGGAAACGCGCCGAACTATTGTCGGATGTCGGGCATCGCGCATGGTTGAGCCGCTACGCCTTCCAGCCTTTTCTAAGGAACCATATTTCGATCGCTCCGCACGAGAGAGTAAGCACACACCGCCACTTCTACGCCTTTAGCGCCTCCGGCGATGAAGTCAGCTGGCATTCGCCCTCTGTAGTTCCAGGGGGCCCGTTCAGGCTATCTGACTTCATGACAAGCAGGGTCCGACAGATGATTGCCGGTACTGGCGATCTCCCCTCGCCCGAACAAGCTCTTGGCGTGTGCGAGTATGTCGCTGAGCAGTACAACTTCGACATTCCCGGTCTGAGGTCCTCTGGGACGGCCTTCGATCGCCTTCGACACTACGGTCGCTGGCTGCATAAAGCGCATGATATCCGGCAAATCCTCCTTTGTGCAGACAGGGAGAAAATCGAGGCAATCCGGGAACGGGTGCTTAGCTAGCTTCCAGGCCACTGAAATCGAGCCGGCCTTCATCTCGCGCGATGCTCATGCCACCCCCGGATCAGCAGGGAGCGCGACGATGTTGTCCGCGCCAAACCACGCACTCAGCCGCGCCATGGCATCAGCGCTGAGCAACTGCGTGAACAACAAGGCTAACCGCACCTTTGGTCGAGAACACGCCACATAGAAAAGATTGCGGTTGTTTTCAAAGAACTCGACCTTATCGGCGGGCGGCCCCGCCTCTATCCATTCAAGCATCTGACCGAAATTATATTTGTTCCAACCGCGCCCAACGATCACCAATACGTTCTCGAACTCGGCACCCTTGACGCCGTGCTTGGTCGCGAAGGGCGTGTGCCCGTCGATGAACCGATCGAGAGCTATCAGCTCAATGTAGGGAACCGCGCGAAGCTTCCGCAGCCTAGTGACCCGCCGAGACTCCCCTTCGATCGGTTCAGGGCCAGCATCGGCCAGCCTTTTCTCCGCTTCCTCCACAGTCTCAGGTAGACGCATGTGCGGCTGACCAGCGATGTAATCGACAACCTCGCCGATCGTGCCCGACATGCGCAGAGCGAGTAAGGCGGTCATGGCATTCGTCCAAGCGACTTTATCAGCATGCTTGCGGATTTTCGGCGCCCCGGTCCCAAAGCACTCGAACATTTCACCGTATCGCTTGGCCTCGAACGCTGCGCATGCGGGTTCGAGCCGATCTGCGAGAAACTTGATGTGTGGATCGTCCTTCTTGAGCCAGGGATCGTTGAACTGGCCATAGATCGGCGGGATGTTCGCATAGCCTTGCTCCCGGGCAAGCACGCTGTGGCTGAGCATGAGGATCTTGGTCTTCTCGACCGCGAAGTTCCATCCCTCGCCAGCCAGCCGGTGTTTGATATGCGCGAAATACGCCCTCGCCGCTTCTGGACTCGTATCGCCCGTCCAGTGGCCACCACCTTGCCCGGTACGGCGAGCACCAGGCCATTGGTTGGTATGAAACAGGCGAGCTTCACCCGGCAACGCGGGATCGCGAACCATTTGTGGGAGCGCTGGTCGCATCCGGTTGAGCATCTGCACGATTGGGTCGGTCGACCGGAAATTCGCGTTCTTGTCGATCACCACCAGCGCAGGGTGCTCGACCAAACCGCAGCCCTCTCCGTAGATCTTCTGCCAATGATCGCCGAAGAGGCCAATCTGCGGTCCATGTCCCCCATCGAGGAACTGCGCCTTGATCGCGTCGACGAAGCCAGCGTCGGTGTCCTGATATTCATCGATCAGGAGAATTGGAAAGCGGGCTGTAAGCACAGATCGGAACTTGGGATAGCTTAACGCTTCAATCATCAGTGCCAGCACGTCGTCGTGCCGGAGCGTGACCTGATGGTCGCCGACGCTTGGATATCCCAACTCATAGTGGACGCGTCGCGCGCCAATGCCGGCGACAGGATCCAGCCGCTCTGCCCAGCCGTCGAGATTGGGAACAAGTGCCCGAAGCGTCGACTGGAAGTCCTTCAGGAGGGACCAGCAAAAGCCGTGGATTGTCTCAGGGCGCACAGCGGGATGCGCCTGGATACGCGAAATGATCTCGTCCTTGGCGACATTGGTATAGGTGATACAACCAACCTGCTGACCAGCCCGAAGAAGCTCCGCACCCCGCCGATCGATCAGACGGCGGAGCGCCTTGTCAAGCGAGAAGGTCTTGCCGGCGCCAGCGCCAGCCTCAAGCCGAAAGCTGCTGCCGTCGTCGAGACAGCCGAACATCCGTTGGAGTGCAATTCGCCCAGCGGCATCCGCAGGATTTTCAGCCTCTTCAACCATGATCGGCAACCTCGGCGACGTTCACCGCTACCCCAGCAACGCCCGCGACGATCTCAACAGCAACCGCAGGTGCCGGCTGCACTGGCGCCGGATTGCCCTGCGCCAGCCAGCGCAGACCTTCGCTGATGTAGCGCGGCACAATCCAGTCTGTGTGTACGATCGCATGCTCCAATGCGAAGGTCGATTTCTTTTGATCACCAGCCAACTCATAGGCGGCCAATGCCCGGTCACCGTCGCCAAGCGGGAAGCGAACAGGATTTGCGAGGATAAAGGCGTCCTCGAAACTCCGGCCGCACGCCCCTCCATCAACCTCCGGCACCTGGAAGGAAAGCCGCCGGCCGCCAGTCGTCTTCTCTGCCTCGGATTTCCCGAGCAACGCGGCTGGCGACACATCGGCGTCGAACCACGCTTTAAGGCATCCGTTGCTCGTGAACGTGCCTTCCGCCACCGGCACAGCGACCCGCTTTCCCGTGCCATTAGGCGACACGGAATCGATGTCGGTGATGATGAGGGTGCGCAATTCGAGGAAGGTAAGCAGATCGAAGAAACGGTGCGCATACGCCCCGCCGACCTCCATGACCGTAAGATATTGGCTTCCGAGCTGCGGCTCACCTACCGCGAAGGCATCGGTCTTACGAATCATCTCGGGGAGTAGGATGCGCTCTGCGGTGCCCTCAATGAGCACCGCCTTGTCGGCAAAGAATAGATCGCACCTCGTCAGCGTCAGATATTGGTGGAGAAACTCGCGGTCCGGTTCTGGCGCGCCGCCCATTCCTCTACGCAAATCCTTTACAACGGAACGGCGCATTCCATCGCCATCAGGCACAGAAAGGAAATAGCGCATGGCCTCGAACCGAGCCTCGTTGGCCATGTGCGGGGAGTGCGTGCTCACAATAAACTGGACGGGCCAAGGCCTATTCTCATTAAGCTGAGAAACAAACGCGCTGATGATCTGGTCCAGCTGCCGGATGAAGACCTCCTGCATCTGTGGATGAAGATGCGCCTCCGGCTCCTCAATAAAGATCAGATGCACGCCGGCCGATGTCGGGGCGGCCTGGAACTCGCGGAAGAACCGCAACAGCTGGAGCAGCATGTAAACGAGGTTGCGAACGCCGAGACCATTATAGGTCTCTGGCAAGGTCATCCCATTGACGCCGACATAGCGGACCTTCGTATGATCGTTCAGCAGCTTATCGACGTCGAAACTTGTTTCTGTAACGAGGCCGGGGTCGGAAAGACCGGGATAACCGAATAAGTCGAAGGTCGGCAGCAGCGAGGTGAGCTTCGCGTTGAATCCTGCGTGCAGATCACCCTGAATTTGCTCGACGGCTGCCTTCAGTTGCTCGGCCGTACTCCGCTTCTCAGGGTCGACGGGGTCGGTGAGCGCAGATTGGAAAAGCACCTCCACGACTTTGCCCAAAACATCGCGCTCACGGTGCGTGTCGTCATCGAGCCCGCGCTGAGCGTTGATGAAACCACCTCGGATCAACGTCGTAAGCGTCTTTGGCTCCAGTGCCTTGCGATTAGTCGGGTCATTGGGATCAACGGCCTCCAGCGATGCTCCATACGCGCCGGACAGCCCCACACTGACAGCGCGAAACAAGTTCAGTCGGTTGACCGCGACGTCGTCGCCGACCACCACGCCGGCAAAGAGCAGAGCCGGCGCAGTTGGGCGTGGACCATAAGTCAATATGAGGCGCGCATCCGTGCAGTCCGGATCAAGATCAACGATGCAGTCGCTGAGCGGGCCAAGGTCCGCTGAGTCGACGTCGTATGTGATGTCGATCGAAACCTTTATCGCTGGGAGCAGCGCGACCACGTCAGGCGCCGGCTGCCCGGCCTGGAATGCTGCGAAAGCAGCCCAGAACCCCTCGTGGCAGCCCAGCGAAAAATCCTCCATCCGAAACGATAGCGTCTTCTCACTCAGGAGCCGCCGAAATAACTCCGCGATCGACGTTTTGCCACTATTGTTCCGCCCTACAACCAGGGTCGTCCGCTCTTCCAATCCGACCGCAACGTGCCGCAATAGTCGAAAATTCTCGATGTCAACGCTCTTGATCCGCATCAGCCCCCGCCTCAATTTTTACCGCGCTTGGCTTTCGCGGTTAAATCCGAGCAATGCGCCATGAGAGCGCACTATTCTTCGCCGTCGTCGTCGTCTTCCAGATCCTCATCTTCGCCGATTCCGTAGTCGATGGTATCGCTCACCTCGTCGGTCTCCTCCATGTCCTCCGTCGAAGGCTCTGCAAGAAACTGATGAAGTGCCTTCAGTTTCTCCAGCAGTTCGTCGAAAGTAATGACCACAACGCCGCGGAGGTTGTTACGATACAGCTCGAAGGATTTTTTGTGCGCTTCGATAGTCGGGGTGGTGCCTATAATGACGATGCACCCGACGGCATATGTGAAGGCCTCCTCTCCTCGAGAGTATTTTAAAAGCTGGCCAATATTTTCCTGGAGAAGGTACCGCTGGTCCATGACCTGCGTCACCGCTCCAGAGATACCAGAGGAGGGCGCATGAATGCCGCCACGATATTCCGTCTTGCCGAGTAGTTTCGCTTTGGGCGTCTTGATCTCGACGATGGATAGATTGCCGATCGCTCCGCTTTTGACGACGAAATCGGCGAGCTTGCCGCCCTTGTTGTCAATGTCCAACCCGCCGACCGGCATCTGTTCCTTGAATATGATAGCGGGCAGCCCGAACGCCAGCCGGAGGATGAACGGGTTTTTGGACAAAAACTTTTGCCAACTCCCTTCCTTCAGTGTTTTGTCGGCAAGCCTGGCCTCAAATTTTGTGATCACATCTTCCAGCGTAACGAGCTCGATCTCCCGATTGAGCTCGAGAAGTTCATCGTGGTTTTCGTTGAGGAGCTCTTTCGCGGACGATTTAACAACACGGACGGCCGCTGACTGGTTCGTCGATCGCGCTTGTGATCGCCTCCCAGGAGCGTTGATAGCAGCATCGAGGATCGCGTGGAGATCCCCCTTTGTGCGACGCACAATGGGTCGCTGCTCACTTATTGGTTTCAGGGGGAAGACGAGGTCTGATAGGAGGAAGTTCTTTTTCTCAACATTGGCGAAATCAACGGCGGCTTTATGGGTGCGGTTTAGTGTTTTGCGGATCGGTTCGTAAATCGCCCTCGGCAGAAAGAAAATGCGGTCCTCAATAGAGGTCTCGGAACCACGAGTGATGCGGATTTCATCGACGTTATCGAATTCTTCGATGGCTTCCACAATGAAGCGCAGCATGTATATCAGCCCAAATCCGTCGAACGGGTCATAACTGAAACCAGCCGGAAACTGGCGGAAGTGATATCTGCCGTCGTCATCCTCCTCATCATCGAAGATGGGCATAGCCTCATCGACACTGATGCGCTGGATCGAGCGGTATTTGTTGATGCCAAAGTACGCGCTTCGGGGGAGAAGGATCGTTGGATAGGTGGTGAGCAGCTTCAGCTCTGGGTCGTATTCGGCCAACAGTATTTCGTGGCTGCCGAAGTCCAACACCTGTGCGTTTCCTTCCTCGATTAGGAATTCACGCATCCCATCGGTCACCTTGACGGTGAACTCTTGATATCCGTTAGGCTGCGTATAAAGGAACAGGATGGAACCGTCCTCAATCCTTTCCCTAACCTGCTGAACTTTCGGCTTATTACCTTCGACCACTGTTCTTTCGTCTCCCACTACCGATAACATGACTGCGCTGGTCGCCGCAGGCAACTGGTCCGGCGCGATATCGCCACTTAAAGGGTGCAGATTGGCATAAAGATGGGGATAGCGATGTCGCTGGACCCCAACCTGTATTGCAGCTGGAGCGGGAAGTCGGGCGCCGAGCTTCGCACCTCGATGCAGCCGTTAATATGAGCCTGCCGCCGATGACAGTACCGAGATATCGTCTCGGCTCCCTATTCGGCCGAGATGAGGGCGCAGAGCAGGCAAAGCTCTCGACGCCGACAGGAAGTTCGTTAGGCCTGGGAGAGCTCTACCCGCTGCAATGCAATTGGTCGGAATCGAACTGCAAACTGCAAATTTCTGAAAAGATCAACACGCTGAATACTAATAATAATGTCCTCTATTATGGGTGCGCTTTGTTACGATCAAACCTATCGGGATATCACCATATATCCAGCAACAGATTACACTGGCGGTCGGCATTGAAGGCGCCCTCATCATCTATGTCGTTTAGTGGCGACCACGCGCTGAAGAACTCATCGACGAGTCCATCCGTAGCTAGGGCTCCCAAGCATGTGGGGCCCGTGTACTTCCGAACGAAATATGCAACTCGGTTGTAATCCTCGTCATCAATGAGAGGTGCCGTGACAACGTCGTACTGCATCGTATGCCACATGTCGTCGACATCGAGCAGGCCGAACCTCCTCTTCGGATGATACCTTTCCACCCGACTTTCGAGGCAGGCGAGATTGATTTGCGCCAAGTCCGTCAGAAGGCGAGCGATGTCTATAGCCTCGTCAACGGATACAATGTCATCACCAAATATGCGCAAAGCTGTTGATGGAAACCTGTACGAGAACAATTCCCGTTGGTCTTTTGCAGCGAGTAGCCTCGGTTTCACCGTATCTTCGTGGCGCTGACCGAGGCGCTTCAGTTTGTCACCGGTCAGGTTGAGGATATTGTTGTGCGTCATTTCGATTGTTTTTTCGCCCCGCCAACCAAGGCACGGAAGCGTCAGGAGAAATGCGCGGCTACAGTTCAGTAGCATATAGTATCGCAGATAAGGCAGGGTCACCTGCAGGTTACGTTCTTCGGCATACTCAGCAGAATTCGCTAGAACCGTAGAGCCAAGGACGTATTTTAGTGCCAGATAGCTTCGGATAAACCATTCGGTGTTGTGTGCATCTTCAAAAGCACGCGCGATCGGATCAAATAGATCTCGTGTCCGGCTGATATAGTTTTGGATCTCACTGTCAGAGCAGCGGGTCGGAAGCTCCTTGTAATGATAATTGAAATCCGAACCAGTCAGAGAAACGATTGCGTCAGAGTCCATACAAACCATCCAAGTAGCGATGTCCGCGGAATAATCCCGCGAGCAGCGAATATGTGCAATCGGCAATCTATGGCAGATTAAGCTGCATATATCGTTATCGGATTCAAGCGGTTGGGCAATAATATGATGCCGTGCCTCGACCCCTTAGCATTATTGCTTTCGTCATAGCTGCCCATGCACCGTGTCGTTTTGGTGCGTTCCCTCAACACTTCTCCTCCAAGTCAGCCAGTAACCGCATTACGGAATTGTCAGATATTTTTATGTAGATATTGACTTTGTCAGCTTTTACCACTACATTGCAAACATTGGAGGCGATGATGACCGACGGACCTTTCCGAAATTCTGCATTGAGCAATAAGTGGAAGCAGTATGGACGGGACCTCGTCAACGACGCGGCCTCCCAGGATGAGCGTGCTAAGCAGGCCTGTCACAGCGTACTTGGGGCGATCGATACGAAGGCATTCGACCGCCTCTATCGTGAATTGGATTCACGCGCGTCGCGTGACCAGATGGATCTGGATTCCGTCGCCGCGACTGAATCCATCTTCGACAACAACGAGCGCTCGTGTCTCGGCGATGCGCTCGAACGAAATCTCCTCTGCAATCTTCGGGAGGGGACGTCGGAACGAAAATCGCTCGATGTGGCCCTCGGGAGCGCTGTCAGCGAACTTCTCGAAAACGCTAAAAATCGTATCCACGAGGAATGTCTTCGCGCCAGAGATGTTGGAGATATGAGCCGATCGGATTTTGCAAAAGGCATTCAGCGGAATCGAGAAACCTTCGCGAGTATCGATGTTGGTAGCATTTGTGCTGCCCTCGAGAATGGCAACAAGAACGCGTTCCGCCGGACCGCGCGCACGGATGTGAACGATGGACCAGATGAAGGCTGAAGCGCTCGCAGAGGTCCAGCAGGAAAAGCTCCTTTTCGCTGTTGAGAAGGGCCAGGCCGTCCAATGCCCAGGATTCGATAAAACTGTCATTGCCGAGATCGGCAAGCATATACAGTTCGTTCCAGATATTCTTGATACCTTTGACGTGAAGGGGTTTGCGGCCAAACACTATGACCTGATGGTCTTGGCAGCCGCGATCGAGTTCGCCGATCGCCGGTGGAGGCGGCCGGCATCGTGGCTCCGCAATCTGCATGTTACGATCCCGGTCATCGACCACGCATGCTGGTCGAGACCTGAGGTTCAGTCGTCACTCCGAAGCGCCATGAACTTTCTGACCGGCGACAGCTGGCGTTTCACCTTTCTCAAAGCCGCCAACGCGTCTCCGATAGGTTGGCGGCAGGTACCGCTTATGTTTGAGCAGCCGAAGACTTTCGCGATCGCCTATAGCAACGGATTGGATTCGCGCGCAGTGTCCGCGCTGAGCGGTCCTCCCTCCGAGGCGTTGTGTATCCGCGTTGCCAGCACCAAACAGCGCCGGATGGATGGCGACAGCCACTTCACTCAGATTCCGTTCCGGGTGAAGGGCTTCAAGGGCAAGGAGAGTAGCTTCCGATCTCGCGGTTTCCAGTTCGCGGCAATGGCGACGATTGCCTCGCATCTTTCCAATATAAGCAGGATTATCGTGCCCGAAAGCGGGCAAGGCGCGCTGGGACCGGTTCTCGTACCGCTTTATAATATCTACACTGATTACCGGAATTTTCCGGCGTTCTTCAGAAAGATGGAGCGGTTCACGCGGGCTTTGCTCGACTGCATCATAAAGTTCGAACAGCCACGCCTATGGTCGACCAAAGGTGAGACGATGAAGGCGTTCCTAGGTTTGCCAGGCAGGAAACACCAGCATTTGATCAATACCCGTTCGTGCTGGCAGACGCGCAGGATCGTCAATGCCGAGCACCGGCGGCAATGCGGTCTCTGCGCTGCCTGCCTCTTGCGCCGAATGAGCCTTCACGCGGCAGAAATCTTAGAGCCGATTGACACCTATGTTGTCTCGGATCTATCCGCTGCAGAAGTTGATTCGGCGCTCGCGAGCATCACCAACGACGCTGATCGCGCCATCATGGTTGAATACGGAAGCGTGGGGGCTCGCCATCTCGACCACCTCGCCACGATGTCGGAATTGCCCGATGCAGCGTTACGGCCATTCGCTTCACAGATTGCCGCCGCGACTGGTGAGGCCTATGAGCAAACCCTTCGAAACCTGAGAATAATGTTGATGACGCATGCCCAAGAATGGCGGACCTTCTTGTCCGCGCAAGGTGAAAAAAGCTTCTTGAAAAACTGGATGGACGGAGGCCGCTATGAGTGCTCTGAATGAGCTGAGCGCGCAGGAAATCGGCCGCCGTCTCCGGATTGCTCGCGAGAACGCCGATATTCGCCAAGATGACGCTGCGCAGTTCATCGACGTCTCGCGACCGACGCTGGTCTCCATCGAGAAGGGCGTAAGACGTGTTCGCATCCAGGAGATCCAGACTTTGGCTCGCCACTACGGCGTGTCGGTAAATGCACTGTTGCGACGCGAGGCCGTCCATACCGATCTGATGCCGCGGTTTCGCAAGCTCCGAGAGACGGAAGACGAACATACGCTGGAGGCAATTCGGCTGCTCAATGACCTGATCAAAGCGGACGTGGAGCTCGAAAACATTCTCGGTATACAGCGCCGCCGTAACTATCCTCCGGAGCGGGGCCTCAACGAGGGTGACGCGGTCGCTTTGGGGGAAGCTCATGCGAGAGAACTTCGAGACTGGCTCGGGCTGGGATCAGGCCCGATCGCCGATATCTTTTCCATCGTGGAGCAAGGACTCGGAATTCGCCTTTACCAGCGGCGCCTTTCTCCAAAGTCACGTGTAGCGGGCTTGTTCACTTACGATGATAACGTGGGCGCTTGCATTCTGCTGAACGCAAACCATCCGCTGCCTCGCCGGGTCCAGACCACGGCACACGAAACCGGGCATTTCTATGGGACGCGGCAAGTACCTGAGGTCCTCGAAGAGGACGAGAAATTTCTGTCGCGGGACGAGCGCTACGCAAATGCCTTCGGCCGCGCATTCGTCGCGCCGGCGGAGAGTTTTGGCGAGAGCTTTCGAGAACTGAAGGAGATCACTGGAAAGACGACCCGCCGCCTCGTCATTCTCCTTGCAGACCAGTATGGGATTTCCCGCCAAGCCTGTGTTCTGCGTTTGGAAGAATTGGGGCTTGTGAAGAAGGGAACGTGGTCCTGGTTTGAAGATAACGGAGGTATCACGGACGAGCAGGCACGAGAGGTTCTTGGGGGCGCTGCAGACCGGCGCGACGTTGGAAAGGCTGATGCAGATCGGTTGGTCTCGCAACGAATGAGTCTGATGGCACATGCGGCTTGGAAGCGCGAGCTAATGTCTGAGGGACAGCTCGCCGAACTCCTGAAAATCACGAGGCTGCAGCTGCGCGAGATCGTCGACGAAATCGAGCTCGAGGAAAAAGAGACGGATGACCTACTCAAATTCCCTGAGTGACGATACCGTCCCTTTGGTTCTCGATACGAGCGTGCTCATCAACCTGCATGCCTCCAGGTGCGGGGTCGATATCCTTACTTCGATCCCCAATCCGATCGTCGTCGCGAACGTCGTAGCTGGTGAGCTTGAGAATGAGACGAGCCGTCGCAATGGCGAAGAGGCATTCCTGCGAGCGCTTTCCGCAGCTGGACACGTCGCGGTGGTTGATCTGTCGGATCAGGAATTCGAGATGTTTTTCAAGCTCACTTCAGTATCGCCATCACTCGATGACGGTGAGGCGGCGACGATCGCGCTCGCAAGCGCGAGAGGCCTCTTCCCGGTAATAGACGAGAAACGCGGCCGTACTCGTGCCAAAGCGATCATGGGTGTCGAACCTGCATGGTCGCTCGATCTCGTTCTTCATCCGGTTACTGCTGAGAGCCTGGGGGCGGAGGGTCACAGGGAGGCCTTATTCCGGGCACTGCGCGACGGTCGAATGCGCATTCCTCCAGAAAGCACGTCCCATGTTGTCGGTATCATAGGCATTGAAAATGCCGAATACTGCACCTGTCTGCCGGGTTACAAGCAGCTTTTCGCACGCCGCGCTCAGCGGCAAATGCATGTCGACCGGTTGCTCCTTTAACACATTCGTTTCAGCGCGAAGCGGCACTCGTTAATTGACCGAGATGTCGCGTAAAGATGCCGACTAGAATTTTCTGGATATCTGGAAACCGAAAGCTGCCGGGCTGAAATCTTGAAAGCGAGCTTATGCCACGCCGAGGCAGAATTTAAGATAGCTCATCGCACCAGCCTTTTCGACAGTTCCACGAGAGAGATACGGAAGGCCGTTTAGACATCCCGCGCCGAACCTCTACAATATTTGAGCCGTCCAAGGCATAGACGTGCTTCACCCCCTGCGCGTCGCGGGTCAATCCCGCAAGCTATGTTCCCACAACGTTCTTCGAGTTGGCCGAAATCGCAGCTTCGGGCCGACTGGGCCTTCTAAGGCTGTGCGGAGCACCCCGGCCACTACAGCTCGTCGTCAAGGTCCAGCTCAGGGAAGGAGTAGGTCTCATCATAGAACCGATGAAGCTGAACTCGTCCTAAGATCTCGCGATGAGCGAAGCAGTTCCGCGGTCCGTACGTCAAACATCGGCATCCTCGTATTCGTTGAGGGCGACGATGACCTCATCGGCCAGGCCCTGAAACCATTCGCGGAGTTCTTCCACGATCAAGGTTGCTCCAATACGTTGCTCTTTCTTGATCTCTTCGAGGTCAGTGTACCCCTTAAACAGCTTCTTCCGCCGCTGTGGGGTCGAGATGTCCGAACCTACCGTGAGCGATGCCCTATAGGTTCGAAACGACCGGTCAAGCACTCTTGCTGCCGCCTTCGTCGCTTCTGAACCGTTGAGCCCGCTCTCTCTTATGAGAGACACCGCATTGGCGACCAGGTCTCGGACCCGCTTGCTCGTGTGATGCTCCCCGAAGGTCACCATCACCTCGCTATGGAACTTCTTCCTCGGGTTATCCGTGCATTTGTCCTCGAATATGGTTGCCCCGATCATCACGTCTTTCTCGGAGTCCATCTCAATCGCCAGGCCATCCAGACCCTGCGTCGTCGCTGCGATATGCGGATCCTTCATGAAAGTGCGCGCTGAGCTCGACTGGCGCGCGACGATCCATGAGATGCACTCAAATAGAAAGCCATCTCGATGGTAGCGCGATGTGTCTTTCTGTGCCTCGGTCGTCCCCCTGATAAGCATTTGTCCCCGGGCTCCTCGAAAGAGCTCCGCAGCTGACAGGGCAGGGGCAAGAGGCTCGAGCTCGTCGATTATTCTAACCGCGTGCTGTGCTTGACCGAGTGCGATCACCGCTATCAGTTGCGCCAGCTTCTTCCTGTCTTTCACCGTCCACAGTTGCCCGGTGACGTCATCGTCAACCTCAACCTCTTTAGATAGCATCGCAGTCATTTTCGAAATCCCCGAGTCCCCTCTGAAACTCTATTGAGAATTTCGTTCGATCTCAACAGGTTGCCTGCTTCCGCCAAGCTATCCGCGTCAGCCGCCTGTCAGACCACCGGATCGAAAAGTAACAGCTGCTACTTTTCGGCTTATGGGCTCACTCTATCGCACGCCTACAAATCTATAGACTTCTCTGCATCGGCTTTGCCGAACTTCGGGTTAGGCTGCAGGATGAATTGCCAAAGCGGCAAGGTCTCGTTCTTGAAGCCTTGCGGAATGCGGAGAGTGAATACTTCAGGATCATGCCGGATATCGAGCGCCATAACACCTGTGTCGTCAACCGTCAGCTCCCTGTATGCACTGCTGACCATTTGGCTAAGGCCACCGATCGTTTCGAACCCTTGGTCTGCATGCACCTCGTCCGGCTCGAACACGAACTGCAGCGCGATGACCTTATTTCCGTCGAACAGAGGTGTTTGCTCACCGCATGACCATCGCCCATATCTCATTAGATAAAATGCGATGTCGCGAGCTTCATCACCAATGATCTCGGTGTCCCCGCACTCGAATTTAATCGCTTTGATGGTGAAAACCACTTCCGAGTTCTCGTCGGGTTCCATCGCCAGTTCTGGCGTTGTCCAAAATTGGATCGCCAATCTCGGAAGCGTGGCTATGCTACGATCACCAAGAGTAGCCATCTCGTTGACGGCCATAGCCTGAACAAACGATATCGCAAAATGCTTTCCGCTCTTTTTGAACGCACTCTTCGACAACAAGACCCATGCATTTGCGTTGGAAAAATAGACCGCGATTTTCAATGGTAGTCCGTTGAGCTCAGCATAATGTTCGAGACCGGCCATAGTCTTAACGGGCAGCGTAAATTCCTTGCTGAACGATTTGATGAAGAAGTTCTTCACCTCAACAAGCAATTTCGAGCCGTCGTTGAGCACGATCCTATAATCTGGAGCGATAACATTTCCCGCCGCCGTAAAAATATCGCCGGAGTCTTCCTTTTTGATGAGCCTGCAGTGGCCCAATGCGCCGGCAACATAAGCGAAGAGCGCCTCAGCGCGTTTTCCATGGAGCAAGAGTGGGTTTGTTTGCGACGCCTGGAGAGAGCCTTTCACTGTGTCGAGGAAGTTTTCCATGTCGCCTTCAACGTTGAGCCTGTATCCCCGGTCCCGGCCGACCGCCGTATACAATTCAATGGCGTCGAATTTGGCTGGATCTCTTCTCACTCGTTTCATAGCTGTCACTCGTAGATAGCTGAACGTTTAATCTGGGTTGGAAGTATCATAGTCGTGCTCCGAGGCACCACATTCCAAGCACAAATCGCCGCCAAAATTCTCGCTGTAAGTCCACCCGCATGCCCACCCGCAGTTTGGGCAGAACTCGTAGACATCGACATCCCCCCACAGCCACGGACTAGCAAATTCTGGTACCGCGTCTCTGTCATATGACACAATCTCGAAAGCGTCATTGCCGACCGTAATATAGGCTGTGGCAGAATATTGCTTCAAACCAGTGATTACGTCTTCGATGCTGAGAAAATACCATTCACGCGTATCAGACTTATCACTGAAGCGATCGTGAAGATCCCTCTCGATCTCCTTATCTTCCTTGATAGAAGACGTCCGGATTTCCCCCATTAGTGCGATTGTTCGCCTATTACCAGTTTGCAAATCTGCAATACGGCGCTTCAGTGCTTTCGATCTTCCTATCTTCACATACAGCCGGCCTGAAAAACTGTTATCGAGTTCTGTTAGAAAATGGACAGACATATGCCCCTCCCCTAAGTATTTGCATTATATGACACCCCACGCCCGAAACCTCCCCCTCCCCGTCATCTCCCGCAGACCCAGCTCCAAAACAATCCGCCGCGCCGCCTGTGGAGTGACGTCCAGCGTCTTCGCCACCATCCCAGCCGACACCAGCGGTTTCGCCATCACCAGCTCGACCAGCTCCGGCAATTTCGACGAGGTTCGCCGTCCTTCAAGTTTTCGGTCCATCATCGTCTTCGCCAGAGTCAGCCGGTCATGCTCTTTAATTCCGATCTCGGCGGCCGCCAAAAATCCGTGGGCGATGGCCAGCAGCCGGGTCTCGCGATCCCGATGCCGGCGCCGATCGACCGGAATGGTTTTGAGGCCAAAGTTGATGGCCGCGAGATGAGCACCTGACGTGATGCCCGCCTGCCGCAGGATCGAAGCGGCCAGCAACCGGCCGAGCCAGGGCGCGTGCTGAAGGACGGAGAGTTCGTTCCAGGCATCGAGGGCAACGATGGCCTGTAGCATCGCCGGCTGTCCTTGGGCATGCCGCAGCACGCCGCGCCATTCCTCGAGCCGCGCGTCCTCGTCCCAATCGAGATCATAGATCAGCGGATCTTTCTCTTGCGTCACGCCACGGCCGGGTCGTGTTGCGTTCTCGATCGCCGCGTCTGATCGGGCCAGAACCGCATCGATGGCGGCGTAGTCGACGCCGAGGAGATTTTCGACCTCATCACCATCCTCTGCCTCCCCTTCCGGATCTGTCGCGACCGGGCGCCGGTTGGCAGCTGCCGGCTCCGCTTCGGCGGCGGCCGACCTGATCTCCGCGGTTTTTCTGAGAGTGCGGACGCCCTCGGTCGAAAGTGCCCAGCCGGGGAGTTGGGTGGCGATGCGCCGACGGGTGCGCAGCACGTCGCGGGCGATTGTCAGCTCATGGGTGGGTGTGCGAATATCCTTCGTGGCGTCATGGAGGACGAGGTCTTCGAGATGGACGAGTTCGCCGTCAATCCACAAAGAGGCGCAGGCGTCGGTGAATTGGGATCGTTCGATCCATCCCTGCCCGACCGCCGAACGGGCGATCCGCTCGTCCAGACGCGCCAATTCGACACCGGCGCGGAATGCCGGCTCCATGAAAGCAGTCATGCTGATTTTCGCGAGATCGTAAGCCATTGATATTATGGTAAATGATTTCTTATAAGAACTCTATCTGATTATTACGGTTCCTCACATGGTATGATTGGTGGTTGGCGGCTTAACCATCGATAACAAGCGTTTATCGATGGTTGATTGATTTGACGCGCAAATCACCGTTGTCGGTCGGCTTGGATGAACGGAAACGGCTGGTTTTCCGGCCTTTTTGGTAGATTCCGGCCAGGTTCGGCGGAACCGTCTTCGCTCTCGGGCCACTGAGAGCAGCCCTCCCCTGCCGATGAGCGCAGAATTCTCCATCGTCCTTTCGCTCGAGCGGGCCTTCATGGCCCTCCCCTCCTCCGATCTCCTTATTTTCAGGCATTTTCGCCGCAGAGCGCCGCCAGCGCGCGTTTTGCAGATCCCGGAGACCCACGCTCATTCTGCACTGCATATTGAGTCTGGTGGGGCTGCATTTAGACCATAAAACACGCTTGCAACTGGTCATTTTCTCACGCATTCCTTATTTGTACAAAGCACCATAAAAGAACCGAAAAAACCGATGGCAAAACGACAATCCGCCGATCCGCCACCCGCTCCTAAGCGCCTCATTGGATACGCCCGGGTTTCGACCGACGATCAGGTGCATGACGCACAGATGGACGAGCTGCGTGCTGCCGGCTGTGAGAGGATATTTCAGGAGCACGGTTCGGGCGCATCCCGAGCCCGACCGGTTCTTACGAGACTGCTCGGCGAGCTCGCACACGGCGACGTGCTGGTCGTCGTCCGGCTGGATCGCCTCGCCCGGTCTGTGAGCCACCTTCTGCAAGTGATCGAAGATCTCGAAGAGCGTGGTGTCCATTTTCGGTCGATCCGCGATCCGATCGATACGTCCACGCCACAGGGCATGTTCTCTCTCCAGGTCCTTGGTGCCGTCGCGCAGCTCGAGCGAGCGTTGATTGCTGAGCGAACCAAGGCCGGCATCAAGGCGGCAAAAGCCCGCGGCAAGCTGCCGGGCAATCCAGGCCTTCGGGAGAGGCGACCGGAGGCGATCAAGGCGGTGTCGAAGGCCCGGGAAAAACTCTATCTCGACGAACTGATCTCCACCGCCCAGACCTGGCTCCCAACCGTTCGGCAACTTCGTCCAAAGCATAGCTGGGACAATGTCGTGCGGGTCCTCAATCGCCGAGGCCATGACTGGACGGTGGAAAGGTTACGTCGAGCCGTGCATCGCATGGTCCGCGAGAAGCTGGCCGAGCCTGAGCTATTGGTCCGCTCTCCGCGCCGCGCGCCAGAAGACCACCTCGTGAAGCTCGTCGCAGCGATTGCCATTGCCGATCCCGATCTATCGCTTCGCGACATCGCCGCCCAGCTTGATCAAATGGGAGAACGGCCGGCGCGCGGCGGACGCAAATGGCAGCCATCATCCGTTCGTCACCTGCTGGATGAGGCGCATCGGTTTGGTCTCATCCGTCATTGAGGGCACGGAGCATCAACTTGCCGATTGCGCGGTTTCTTGCGCGCCCTGTTTTTGGCGGCAGAGATTTCCAGGCTTGGCTCCGGATGATGTCGCTGGCGAGCTTTCGGTATTCGGGTTCGGGGCGGAGGTTCATGGGTGAAGTCACCGGCGCCGGTAAAGGGGCGTGAGGATCTGGGGCGGGGAGCTCGAGTCCGAAGTGCCGAAAAGCCGCGCGAGCGGAAACCGGAAGTCGTTTCGTTTCGGAGCTCATCCCAAAGAGCAGGTCTGCGATCGCCGCAATCGTCACCGCCCGCCATGCCGGTGGAAGGTTCGTCAGCGGCGCAACGTCTGTAGGTGCCGAGGGACGTCGACCATAGGGTAGCGGCAGGCCCAGCGAGGTGATGTAGGGCGCTCCTTCCGAAGTCGGCGCCCAGAAGAAGCGACTTGCCATGGCTACAAGGTCAAGCTCCCTTCCGCCTTTGGCGATGGCACCGGTGATCACCGAAGCTACCTGCGCTATCTCTGCTTGATCGCCTCGCTGAAAACCCCGCGCCGAGACGACTGCTCCGCAATAACGACAAAACAGCCTGGCGACACCGGCGGGTGTCTGCCGAAACTGAAACAGACCACTGCGAAAACACCGGGCACAGCTATTCTCGAGGCCGATTTCGTGTCGAGGACAGACCACTGCTTCGACGCCTGCCCACCGTCGCCGGCAATAGTGGTCCCTCCCCTCTTCGGCATCCTCATCAAGGCACACCGGACAGACGCCTCTGTTTATGGGATCACTCACGAAAGAACTCCTGGGCCGCCCCGCGCTTTGCAGCGACAGTCGGTCCAGATCGGGTTTACGGATCCGACAGGCAAGTGCCCAAAGCCGAGTTTGGTCTCGATCCGGATGGAAGTCCCAGCTGGAAAAATTTTGGTTCTGGCCGCCACTCGACTCGGATATCCAGCTTTCAACCTGCTGGGGCGAGGTGGAATAATGGCTTGCGACCCGCCAGTGCCAACAACTCAGGAGTTCGTCGTCACAGGGACGAGGTGCTATGGCCAGCAGCCGCACCTGCCTCATCAGCTTGCCTGCCGCTGTAGGCGGCGTTCCGATCGCCGTGCCATGGCGACCAGTGGCAGCACGAGGTTGTCACCATCGAAACTGTCCAGTTTGATTGCCTCCGCCCCAGTCCGGACCGCGTCAACTGCAACGGTCTCGATGAGCCGGAAAACTCGCACCGTAACGCCGTCGGTCATATCCAGCACCTTGCGGCGCACCGCTGCAGTCCCAAGCTGCGACGGCTCGCGCAAAGGGAGGATGCTCCCAAGGCTTGCAAGCAGTTGAGAAAGCTGCTGCGTATTGGACCAGCGCTTGAGGTGAAAGGCCTCGAACCGCTCCGCAAGCTGCGGATCCGTCAACAACGCTTGGCGGGCCAGATCCGTGCCGGCGCAAATCAGCGGAACTTTGAGGTCATTTGCCAGAAAGCGAATGACATTGAGGAAGATCCGTTGCTGCCGATATGTCCCGGTCAGCATGGCATGGATCTCATCAATGATCAGCATCCGCACCCCCATCTTGCGCATGAGGGTCCGGCAAGTGGTCTTCAGACGGAACGTTGCATCTCCGCCCGGGCCAGGCGCGCTCATCGCATTGAGAAGCTCACCATAGACGTCGCGCTCAACAGGTTCGGCGGGCATCTGCATCGCCACGACGGGCATGATGGTCACCCCGGTTCCGCGATCGAACTTGGGCTGGTGGTCGCGAAGAAACTTTCGGATGATCTTGGTCTTTCCCATCCCGGTGTCGCCGTAGAGGAGCAGACATGGCATTCGGTCTCGCGGCGGATAAGAGAGCAAATCCTCAAGCCGCGCCAGCGCTGCCCTCGCATCGGCCGTTTCCAACCAACGATCTGCCCGGATCCAGGCCACCCGTTCTTCAATCCCCATCTCGGCATATTGGCGATAGGCCGGCAGGAGATGGGGATATTCCGTCATGACCACTCCTCTACCGATAACGGCGACAGGTCGAGGAATTCGCTCTCGTCGTCATCATCCTTCGTTCCGATCGTATGTCGCTCGGTGGCGGCCAACGCTCGCGCCCGCCTCTCCACTCCTCGACGCATGCTGCGTGTCTGACGGCCGGCCATTTCGACGATCTGCCGCTGGGCTTCGATGGTCTCGAAAATCAGGTGTTCATCGACCGATTGAAGTCCACGGGCTCTCAAAGCGGCAACAGCCTGTCGATGCTCTCCGAGCGTGATCCGTGGTCGGCCGAGGTTTGCAAACCGGACCGGCCAGCTTTCGCCATTTGGCGCATCGGCGAATACGCATGAAATGTCCCTGGGATCATAGCGGACCCGCATTTTGCCCGGCCCACCAGCCCAAGGGCTCAAGACATCATCCCAGTATTTCAGGCCGAATAGATGCAATCCGTCTCGGCGGATGACACGCTCCTCGAAGGGAAGAAAATCGAGAACAAAACGATGCTCGTCGTATGGGAGCCGCAAAAGCTCGTGGCGTGCAAGGACGGCGTCTTCCCAAGCTAGGCGAGGTGGAATCCTCAGAGCGCGATGAATGTCGGCATGATAGCGGCCAACAATTTCCAGGGTCAGCCAGCGCTCGAGCTCGTCAAAGGTCATGACGGCATGTTTTCGGGGATCATAATCGCCGCGGGAGGCTACATCACTCGAGGTTGAGCCGGGCAGAAAGTGGACGGCGCCCATCATGGTGCCGATAAGCCGCTCGATGTGACCGCCGTAATGTGGTCGGGCAACCGGTCGGTGGATGAGATTGATGCCATGCTCAGCCACGCCCCACGCGAGGGCCCTTCCCCGGAATTCCCGAGCGTTATCCAGATGAATGGCGGTGGGTAGGCCGTGGACTGGCCAATTCCCGACCACATTTTGCTCCGCAAGCCACGACGCCTTCGGCAATACCATGTGCCGTATGGCCAAGGCGGCAGACGTTGACGATGGATGTTCGAGGCTCAGATAAAAGCCGGCCACCATGCGGCTCGCGACGTCAATCGCTAGCGTCAGCCAGGGACGCTGCAATGGTTGGCGGTTCACCGCATCGACGACAAAGAGGTCGACCAGGGTATGATCGATCTGCACGATCTCCATCGCGTGCTGTGCTGAATATTCGTCAACAACGGGAGAGTATCGCTGACGTGCGGCGCGGGCGCCCTCCCGAGCTTTGGTCAGTTTTTGCCGATCGACCTGATCGATACGGACCTTTACTGCCTTCCATGAGGGGGCCGGCAGGTCTCTCTGACGGCAAATCAGTCGAACATGGTCGTGGACGGCGGTGATTGTCGGCCGCTCGCGGCGGCAATAGGTCTCCTGGATGGCCCATGTGACAGCCGCTTCTTGTTCCGCAGATAGAAGCCGCCTCCCCTTCTCGGGGCCGGGCGTCTCATCCAACAGCGAACTCGTGACCGGCTTTCGCCGAAATTGACGGAGTAGCTGATAGAACCTTGTTGGCCTGAGGCCCAGCTGTCTGCACGCAGAAAATCTCTCCGCCGCGTTCAGCGCCCCGACGAAAGCGATGGGCCTAATGACCGCTTCGCGGGCCAGGGCCTTTTGCCAAGCTGTCTCGCTGATGAGAATGCTTTCAGGTGTCTGCGCCATTGAGACCTCCTAGCCAGGACATTGGCCTGGCCACGATCAATCGCTGCAAATCTCACCATGCTCGCGAACCATGACAGTTGGAAGACGCTGCGATTTGAAAGTGCGGCCTGAAGGGCCGGAATCGGCCCAAAGCGGTTATCGGGGTGTCACGCCGGATGGCTAAACGCGATAACAACTCGCCTATGACTGGACATTGCGGGGTTCGGGTTTACATGCGGTCGTACGACGCGGCATTCTCAGTCAACAGACTACGGGGTCGGGAGGGTTGGCTCGTTGCGCAAATTCGTGCTGATACGCCATGCTGCGCCCGAAATTCGGCCGGAGCTGTCGTCGCGACATTGGGGCCCGTCCGAGGAAGGAAAGCTTGCAGCGTCCGCACTGGGGTTGCGGCTTATGCGGTTTGGTCTCGGCGAACTCGTCGCGAGCCCGGAGCCGAAGGCCCTTTCGACCGCCAATACAATCGGCGGGCATCTGGGGCTACCTGTGCGCGTTGATGATCGGCTGCGTGAACACAGCCGGTCGGCGGTGGGCTTCTTATCAAAACCGAATTTCGAAAACGGAATTTGCCAAATCTTCTCTCATCCAGGCGAGATCGTATTCGGCGACGAAAGCGCTGACATGGTATTCTCTCGTATCGCTGGCGCGGTCGCCGATGCCGAGGCGTCAAACCAAGGCTCCGTAGGGTTTGTGACGCACGGGACTGCCATGACCATTTACCTGTCGCGGGTGACGGGCATGGATCCGATGGAATTCTGGCGCAGCCTGGCTATGCCGCTCGCTGTCGTGTTGCAAGACCGATCCATAGTAGAATCGATCAAGTAGCTGAGGATTTCACGCGATCGATCATGACCGCAATTGGCGCATTCCGGCCAAGTCAGAAGATTCCGCTGATCTTGGAAGACTAGAACAGCTATCATTACAACGAAATCGATTCCGCGTGAACCACGCCGATCGACAAGAAACAATCGCGGCAAATCACGGCCCTGGAGGCCGCCGAAACCGCGATTTTGGAGCGTCCGTGGCCAAAGCCAAGACATCACTGACCGCCGTCGAGCGCCGTGCCGAAGAACTCGACACCATTGCCGCCGTGCTGCCGCTCGAACGCCGCGACGAGCTTGCCGAGCTGCTCACCGACCAGGATGTCGAGACGCTGCGCCATCTCGTCAACCAGGGCATGGGCGACAATACGCTACGGGCACTGACCTCGGATCTGACCTATCTCGAAGCTTGGGGACTGGCCGCCACCGGAAAATCGCTGCCCTGGCCGGCGCCAGAAGCCCTGCTCTTAAAATTCGTCGCGCATCATCTCTGGGACCCAGAACGCCGCGTAACCGATCCGGATCACGGAATGCCGGCTGCCGTCGACGAAAACCTGCGCAGCCAAGGGTTTCTCAAATCCGTCGGTCCACACGCGCCAGCCACGGTGCGGCGGCGGCTGGCGAACTGGTCGACGCTGACCAAATGGCGCGGCCTTGACGGCGCCTTCGCCTCCCCTGCCCTCAAATCAGCCATTCGGCTGGCGATCCGAGCCGCGCCAAGACAACGTCTTCGCAAGAGCGCCAAGGCGGTCACCGGCGACGTGCTGGCAAGACTGCTGGCGACGTGCGCCACGGACAGCCTGCGCGATCTGCGCGACCGGGCGATCCTGATGGTCGCCTTTGCCTCCGGTGGCCGCCGGCGCAGCGAGATCGCCGGACTGCGGTGTGAACAGTTGACCGTCGAGCCGCCGATCGAAGTGCCGGACGGCGCTCCCCTCCCCTCTCTCGCTATCCATCTCGGCCGCACCAAGACCACGACCGGCGAGCAGGACGATATCGTCTACCTCACCGGCCGGCCGGTCGAGGCGCTGAACGCCTGGATGGTGGCCGCCAAGGTGGAAAGCGGCAGCGTGTTTCGGGGGATCGGGCGATGGGGAACGGTCTCAAAGCGGGCGATCGATCCGCAATCGGTCAATGCGATCATCAAGCAGCGGGTGGAAATGGCCGGGTTGGATAGTGGGGAGTTTTCCGCGCACGGGTTGCGGTCGGGATTTCTCACTGAGGCGGCCATCCGCAACATCCCGCTCCTCGAAGCCATGGATCAGTCGCGTCATCGGTCAGTGCAACAGGCGTCGAACTACTACAACAACGCTACACGTCCAAGCGGACGCGCCGCCCGTATGCTGTGACGCTGGCTTTTGCTCTGTATCCGAAGATGGCGAATCGAAAGGTCTCCCGCTCGAGCTAAAGTGTGCCTATTTGCGTGAGCACCTCGCGCCAAAACTTGCTAACAGAGTAGGTAACCATAGCCCCTCCCTCGCGAAGGAATGCGATCAGTAGGTCGACGGGTTCAATCCCGGGTCGGCGCGTGCTTTGAGTGAGAGCTCCCCTCGCCGCTCTGCTCCGTAGTGAATAAAGTTCGTTGGCAAACAGGTCGATTCGGCCGAGATCTCAATGTGTTCCGCGGCAAGAGTTACTACGGCTGGATTAAGCGAGCACTTTGGCTTGCGCTTTTCCAACGCGGGAGAGGAATCGCAGTTTCTCTCGGATAGCTAGATAACTCCTTGTTTTTCATGGATGCGAGGGCTCGAAACCATCGATTTCACGGGAAGGACCAGTCAGTGTATTAACTGTTTGTTAACCAAAAAACTCTTGCCCGGCTGACAGAATCGGGGCCTATTGCCATCGGCGGAATTCTTTCGATTGTTCGCTTCAAACCGCCACTGGCAAGAAACGGGTTATGGGATGGCGAAAAACGCCGTAAAGACAGCGTCGGAAATCGAAGGATTGACCGCTTTGATGGAGCGGCATGCTGAGGCCCTGTCGGGACAATTGCAAGCGCATCATGTCAAGGTCTTTCCGCCGTCTGCAGAGAAAGGCATCCGAGGGTTTGGGCCGTCGGAGGCCGCAAAGCTTCTCGGCGTCAAAGAATCCTATCTCCGCCAAATCGCGTCCGACATGCCGGAACTGAACGTCAGTACGGGTGCGGGCGGCCGTCGTATATTTTCGATCGAGGATATCCATCAGATCCGGAAGCATATGGATCAGGTGGGTCGCGGCAATCGACGCTACCTGCCCCACCGGCGCGATGGCGAGCAACTGCAAGTCATTTCCGTGATGAATTTCAAGGGTGGGTCGGGCAAGACCACGACGTCGGCACATCTGGCCCAGTATCTTGCGATGCGGGGATATCGCGTGCTCGCGATCGATCTCGATCCTCAGGCCAGCCTGTCCGCCTTGTTCGGCAACCAGCCGGAAATTCATGTAGGTCCAAACGAAACGCTCTACGGCGCCATTCGCTACGATGAAGAGCAGCGCCCGATCGAAGAGGTAGTCCGGGGAACCTACATACCCGATCTCCATCTCATTCCCGGCAATCTTGAGCTTATGGAGTTCGAGCACGACACACCGCGCGCCCTAATGAGCCGCAAGGAAGGCGATACGCTTTTCTACGGGCGGATCAGCCAGGTCATCGAGGACATCGCGGACAATTACGACGTCGTCGTCATCGACTGCCCTCCCCAGCTCGGCTATCTCACGCTTTCGGCGCTGACCGCCGCAACGTCGATCCTGGTGACCGTGCATCCGCAGATGCTCGATGTCATGTCGATGAACCAGTTTTTGGCAATGACGTCAAACCTGCTGCGGGAAATTGAAAATGCCGGCGCCAGGTTCAACTTCAACTGGATGCGGTATCTTATCACCCGCTTCGAGCCGAGCGACGGCCCACAAAACCAGATGGTCGGTTACCTCCGGTCGATCTTCGGCGAGAACGTGCTCAATTTTCCGATGCTGAAAACGACGGCTGTCTCCGATGCCGGGCTGACAAACCAGACTCTTTTCGAAGTCGAGCGGGGCCAATTCACGCGTTCCACCTACGATCGCGCCTTGGAGGCGATGAACGCCGTCAATGACGAGATCGAATCTTTGATCAAAAAAGCGTGGGGTAGATCCACATGAGCCGAAAGGACATTTTGGGCGTTTCCGCAACTATACCGACCGCGCCTTCGCCGAACGATCCGCAAGCGCCAAAAAGCCGAACCATGCCGCTTCTCGGCGTGGCCCGCAAAGACCGTGACCCCGCGACCAAGCTGACCGCCAATATCGGCAACGCTTTGCGCGAGCAGAACGATCGCGTGGAACGAGCCGAGGAAATTGAACGGCGTCTTGCCGAGGGACAGGCAGTGATCGATCTCGATCCGAAGGTTATTGACCCTTCGTTCATGCAGGATCGGATGCCGGGTGACATTGATGGGCTGCTCGTGTCTATCAAGGAACAGGGTCAGCAGGTGCCAATTCTCGTGCGCCCTCACCCGCAGACGTCCGGCCGCTATGAAGTTGCCTTCGGCCATCGCCGCTTGCGCGCGGTGACGGAACTCGGTCTAGCGGTCAAGGCGGTCGTCCGGGATTTGACGGACGAGCAGCTGGTGGTTGCCCAAGGTCAGGAAAATAACGAGCGCCAGGATCTATCCTTTATCGAGAAGGCGCGCTTTGCCGCCCGCCTGAAAGAACGTTTTACCCGCGACGTGATCATCTCATCGATGTCAGTCGACAAAGGCGATCTCTCCAAGATGCTCTCCATCATCGAGGCCCTTCCCTCGGACTTGATCGATGCCATCGGCCCTGCCCCCGGTATCGGCCTCAGAAGCTGGCAGGAACTGGCAGAACTGATCGATAAGACCTCCTCGGCCGACAACGTCCTAGAGCAGGTGCGTTCCAGCGAGTTGCAGTCACTTCAGTCCGCCGACCGGTTCAAGGCGCTGATTGCACATCTGAAGCCGCGCCGGTTGGAACGCGGTCTCCCTGAAGTCATGGCGAGCCCCGCTGGCGAGCGCCTGGCGCAGGTGAAGCAGAGCAAGGCGAAGGTGGAAATCATGATCGATCGGAAGGCGACGCCGGACTTTGCTGCCTTCGTGCTCGAGCAATTGCCGGCGCTTTATGAAGCGCACCGTGCGAAACAGAAACAGAAGAAGGAAGCGTAACGCGCAAAAGAAAAGAGCCCCCTCAACGTTGCCGTCGCGGAAGCCCTTCTGTCTCTTTAGCACGAACAGAATCGCATTTCCTCGAATCCTCGTCAAGAGTCTTTGGCACCGATTTGGTGAGCAAATTTCTTTTGCCTGCTGAAAGGTAAGAGACGATGCAAACGGGAAATGTGACGACGCCTTTTGGGCGGCGGCCGGTTTCGCTTGCCCTGGTCAGACGGCAGCAAGCTGTTGCCGAGATCAAGGCGGGGAAGTCGGCAGAGAAGTGGAAAGTCTTTCGCGACGTTTCCGCGGCAATGGCGCTGCTTGGCATTCAGTCCAACAGCTTGGCGGTGCTTGACGCCTTGCTGAGCTTCTATCCGGAAAACGATTTGCGCCAGGACGCATCGCTCATCGTTTTTCCGTCGAACGCGCAGCTGTCATTGCGTGCCCATGGCATGGCGGGTTCCACCCTCCGACGGCATCTTGCGGCGCTTGTTGAGGCCGGCCTGATCATTCGAAAAGATAGCGCCAACGGTAAGCGCTACGTACGCAGAGACCACACGGGTGATATCGAGAACGCCTTCGGTTTCGATCTTTCGCCATTGCTGTCTCGCGCGGAGGAGCTCGCCATGTTCGCGCAGCAGATCGTAGCGGAGCGCGCCGCCTTCAAAAGGATGAAGGAGAATCTGACGATCTGCCGGCGCGACGTGCGCAAGCTGATTTCGGCGGCCATGGAGGAAGGGGCAGATGGCGATTGGCAGGCGATCGAAGGCATTTATGTAGGGTTGATTGCCCGACTGCCACGCACGCCATCGACCGCTGACGTGAACGCAATCCTCGAAGAAATGCAGATGCTGAAAGAGGAAGTGCTCAACCGGCTGGAAAATCAGGAAAAAGCAGAAAATCCAAGCGGCAATGCTGCCCATACCGAGCGTCACATACAGAATTCAAAACCCGAATCCTTTAGTGAACTTGAACCTAGCTCCCGAAAAGAGCAGGGGGCAAAATCGAGCGGGGCGAATGGAATCCAGCGAGAGCCGTTGAAGGCATTCCCGCTCGGCCTGGTGTTGAAGGCCTGCCCGCAAGTTATCGATTATGGGGCCGGCGGCGCGATAGGGAGCTGGCGCGAGTTGATGTCCGCAGCCGTCGTCGTCCGGTCGATGCTGGGGATCAGCCCGTCGGCCTATCAGGAGGCGTGTGAGATCATGGGGCCGGAAAATGCGGCGATCGCGGTTGCCGGCATCCTGGAGCGAGCAAACATGATCAATTCTCCGGGCGGATACTTGCGGGATCTCACGCGACGGTCGGAGCGAGGCGAATTTTCGCTGGGGCCGATGATTATGGCCTTGTTGAAGGCGAATGGCCTGGCGCAAACGAGAGCGGGGTAGGGGCGGCCGGGCCATATCGAAGAGAACCGCGGGGAAGTTTGCCCCCTCCAAAGGCTCCGTAGAAAAGTTGGTCGCGACCAACTCTGCTAAACCCTTGTAGTCGTTTGATTTTTGAATTTCGATATTTTGGAGCGAAATCACCAGCTGGGAGTACGGCCTTCGAGGGAGACCGAGGGGGTAATCTCCGATAGGCGCGGCGTCGGGCGGCAGGAGAAGCGAGCCAGTCGTCGGATCATCGATCCTGCAGATAGGCCAAAGGCGCATCATCGTATGAAGAGGCGCTCGATCTCCCCGCGCTGTTCGGCGTGTTTGGGCGGATTGTCGTTCCTTAGTTTTTGCAGGTTGAGGATCTTCCAGCGGACCGCCGGCAAGGCGAGGGCGTGCGGCAAGCCGATAACCTCGAAGTCGGGGTCACCATCGTGAAGGGACAGCAGAAACGTGCGGGCCTTGTCATCAAGGCGCTCCTGGATGTCCTTCAGGAACCGCTCCCGGACATCCAGCAATTCGTCCAGCGAGACCTTCTCGATTGTCATCCCATCGAATTCTTGATTGAAGACATGTGCGACGTCTGCCCTATTGGGCTGCAGCAACTCGTGGGGCGGGCGTCCGGAGCTCGCCACGTAGACGAGGAAGGTGCGAAACAGCGGCTCGGTCAGTCCCTCGTTTTCATAAAGCAACTTGATGTCGAAGAGATCGCGCGGATGCTGGCGATCGACCGCTGCATGCATCTTGCCGCCGAAGAGGTCTTCGAAGGCGACAACCTGCATTTCTGCAAAACCAAATTGATCTTCGACCCGCTCGCTGACCCTGCGTCGTTCGACGGGGTGCACCGTGCCGCGGGCGACCGGAGAGGTTTCGATCTTGATTGCGGTCTGGCCCCGCCTCACCTCGACGCGTGTATCGCCGCCGCCACCGCCGGCTATTCGCTTTGTCCGGACGCCCTTGATGCTTTCGACCTTCCCAGCGACCCGGTCGAGGGCCTCGTCGATTTCGGCCAGGCTCGCGACCCTCGGTTTGAGCGGAAGGTAGGTCAGGTCGATATCGACCGAGAGACGCGGGAGATCTCTGTAGAAGAGATTGATGGCGGTTCCACCCTTCAAGGCGAAAACTGGTTCGTCGGCAATCATCGGCAAAGCCTGAACGAGGAGCTCGAGCTGGAAAATATACTGTTCACGGGCCATCGTTGCCCTCCGGCTTCCCGGGAAGATACTCTTCCGGAATGGTGATACGGTATGTGGGATGCAGTTTACCGCCCTTGATGAATGAACGGTCGCCGCTTCCAAGATCGACGATCGATCGGTCGACATGCTTGAGCCAGGCATGCTCGTGGCGGTCGGCAAATACGAAAAAAAGCCTTTTCACCTGGACCTTGGTGCAGTCGGCCAGAAGCCCGGTGATACGACGCGGGCGCAGGTTGGTCAGACCCTCGAAGATCGTATCGATGTTGTGAAAGCTTTCGTTGCCCGGCAGTTCGTCCAGCGCTTCGAGGATGGCCCGCTCCGGCGCTGAAGCGCGTATCGTCCAGTTCTGTAGAAACAGGATGGCGTTGCCGTCCGGTTCAGCCGCCAGTGGTTCGATCCCAAGATCCGCCGTCTTGAAGAGTCGCGTGCTGCGCAGGACGGGGAGGCCATTGGTGGGAAGGTTCACGAGCCAGCGGGGCGCATCGCCATAGAAGAAGACTTTTTCGGCGTCCCCCAGCGCCAGGTAGTGCACATGCCCGCGAAGCCCGAGCGCCGTGCGGCCGCCGACGTGGAACTGGTAATTCATGATCGTCTGTGCAGACATGACGGCAATGCGCCAGTCGATGCGTTCTTCTGCCGAACCATCCCGCGAGGGACGCCGATAGACGCCATGTATGACGGGCTCCAGCCAGCCGCGGCGCAAATAATCATGTGTCGAGCTGCGGCGGATTTCCATTTTCCGCATCCATGCGGAATCCACGATGAAACCTGCCGGAACCTCATCCAGCATTGACTTTAATTTGTCGCGTTTTTGATCGCTCATGACGGACAAAAATGGCACCTTTTAAAGTGGCCGGCAAGAAGACTTTATAAAGAGGGAAAAATGTCCGTTTCTAACGGACTTTCACGGCCAATCATGTGGCGGCGAAACCTGCCGTCATCGTTCATCTTGAAGCCATTTTGCCCAAAGCTGCAGAAAGGCGCGATAGTTCTTCATGCCCACACGCAAAAAAATGCAAGCCTTCAATCCTGTGATCCTTCGCTTTCGTACTCACGAAACAGAACGCTCGAACCGGCGCGCCAGGTGTGCTCGACCATGCTCGTCAAGATAAAGCACGCCGAACCTGATTGGATAATTCGCCAGTCTCTAGCAACCAAGATGTAACGGTCATTGTTCGCCGATCAGAAAGCGGTTGACGAGGAGCGCTGCGACGTGCCTCTGCCAAGAAGGGCCGCGCGTATCTGCTCGCTTTTCGTCATCGCCGACGCAGCGGGGGGAGGGGAGGAAGAAGACGAATCGGACTTGCCATCGGCGTCGGCGGCCGTCTTTTGCTTCAGCGCCAGAAAGCGGTTCTGTGCTGTCATACGGTCGTCGTCGCTCATTGGCTCTAACTCTCTGCCATCAATGTCGTGGCGGAAGGAGTCCGGCTGGGCGCTCGCAAAGTAGTAACGCTTTGAATGCACGAAGGCGGCTACAGCACGCCGCAGCGTCGTCACACCAACACCCGGCTTCAGGAGCGCACGTATTTCCTCAAAAAGGCCAATTGCGAAAGGTCGGATATGATCGCCAAGTTTGCTAGGGAGGATACCGATCGGACGGACAAGCAGGGCACTGATCGCCTCAGCTTTCCGGATATCGGTATCTGCTGCCACGATTGGGCCGCGGCTGACCATCCAAGGTTTCGTCATATCGTCTCAGCCCCTCTATCGTTTCCTGCGTGATGGTTCTGCGATAATCTAGATCCTTGATCGCTGCGCACATCCTGCCGCAGAAATGTGTATTGGAACAACCGATCTCAAGGAATGGATTGCGCTTCATTTCCATTTACCTTCTGTAACGGGCGAGCGGCGCTTTATGCAGAGGCTTCGCCAGCACAGGAGTGGCAGTCTTGGATAGAATCCATTATATTGCTGGCATGAGCGACGAACAGACCATATCGAACACGACCAAAAGTGCCGTCGAAAAGGTGCTTCGCGGCCGTCTTGGTCCGGCAGGCTTTTCGGGAGCTGACATCCGCGCGGAACATGATAGCGATGGCGACCCGATTCTGCTCGTCGATGTGAAGTATGTCTGCTCGGACAAGCCGATTAGTTCGAAGCTCACTTACGGGCTTTCGACCGAGGTCCGCAAAGCATTGAGCGAGCTTGGCGAGACGCGGTTCCCGCATATCCGACACCATTTCGACGAACAGCAGAAGATCGCAAGTTAAGCCGTGTCGCACGATCTGATCGCTACGGCTCGGCGGCTCGCAAAAGCAAGCCCGCAGCGTCCGCGCCAATCTGACCTGAAGCGCGGTGTGAGCACGGCTTACTATGCCCTGTTCCACGCCCTCGCGCGTGACTGTGCCGAGCTGCTCGTGGGAACTGGCGATACGCGGAGCGAGACGGCCTGGGCGCAGGTCTATCGGACTCTCGAAATGGGGTCGCGAAGAATTCCTGCAAGGCTGCAGCGGGCCGGGGATTTCCCGGTAGTATAGTCTCGTTTGCAGATACGTTCGTGATCCTGCAGGAAGAGCGCCACCGCGCCGACTATGACCCGCTCGCGCGTTATGTCCGCGCCGAAGTCCTCGTACTAATCGACAACTGCGAGCAGGCCATCAAGGACCTCGCCTTCGCGCCACGATCGGACCGGAAGGCATTTGCTGTCTGGGTGCTTTTCCAAAAAAAGCGATAGCCAATACTTCGTTTTTGACCCGGCCCCCAAGGGCTTGCCGGCTCAGCCCTTCGAAAGTTTCGCGATCGTCGCGGCTGCGTCTTCGTACCTTGGACAAGTGGGAAAAGCGCGCATCTGCTACCGAAGCGACCAGGCGGCGCCCGTCCGTGGTGCTGCCGTGCAAATTTCAATCGTGGTGGCCTTTGAGACTTATCGAGTGCCTGTCGCTACGACCCAACACAGATATTGCTGTCAATCGCGAGATATCTTTAATGACGGAACAAACCAAGAACGTTAGCTTCCGGACAGGACTTCTTCATCCGAAGCGTGCAGAAGATAGGACCATCCCGCAAGGGCGTTTCCGCCCGATGCCCCTTTCGAGTCGATCCAAATGTTGCTGCATTTCGTTGCCCCTACGGAAGAATGTCGCCCATTTCTCCTCGATAAAGACCAAGGTCCCGTTTCTCGGATTGCGTCCGGACCGTGAGCGTCGGTTGCGCATGGAAAATAGCTCCAAGCGCCGACGTCGACGCGCCCGTATGCTCCCAAGATTTCCGCTAGCTCATCAGGAACTGTGTCGACGATCCGCCCGGCATCGCTGTGACAATGGCCTGGTTTTTATCACTGGTCCCTCATCGGAGCTACAAGTGGGTGTGTTGCAGGTATCGGAATAGGGGAGCCTGAAGTCGATCAACGGGGGAGGGAGGTTGTACCGAAAGGTAAGGCATAGGCAGGAGGCGGCGCAGAGGAAGAGGAGGGACGGGAAAGCTGTGACGGATTGAGAGGGTTGGAGAGAGGCTCCGCCCGGTCCGTCATGGAGAAACCGACATGGCCCAGGCCATCCAGAAAATCACCCTTAGTACAGCCCGCGACATACCCTTCAACAAGCTTACGTTGAGCCAAGAGAACGTCCGAAAGATCAAAGCAGGCGTGTCGATCGAGGATCTCGCCGAAGACATCGCCCATCGCGGCCTGCTCACCAGCCTCAACGTCCGCCCGGAACTCGATGGCGATGGCAACGAGACCGGCATCTATCGCATTCCGGCCGGCGGGCGCCGGTATCGCGCCCTCGAGCGCCTGGTCGCGCAGAAGCGACTGGCCAAGACTGCCGGTGTTCCCTGCATCGTCAGCAAAAGCGAAACTCTCGAAGTCGAGGACTCGCTCGCCGAAAACCTCCAGCGCGTCAGCCTGCATCCGCTCGATCAGTTCCGCGCCTTCCAGACATTGCGCGAGCAGGGGCTCGGCGAAGAGGACATCGCCGCGCGCTTCTTCGTTTCGATTGCGACGGTCAGGCAGCGACTTCGTCTGGCCTCCGTCTCGCCGCGGCTTCTCGATCTTTATGCCGAGGACGAGATGACGCTGGAGCAGATCATCGCCTTCTCGATCACCAACGACCACGTCCGCCAGGAGCAGGTCTGGGACACGATCTCGCGCTCTCATAGCCGCGAGCCCTTTTATATCCGCCGGCTGCTGACGGAAACCGCGATCCGCGCCAGCGACCGCCGTGCCGTTTATGTCGGCATCGAAGCCTACGAGGCCGCAGGCGGTGTGACCATGCGCGATCTGTTCGACCAGGATCAGGGCGGTTGGCTGCAGGATCCGGCGCTGCTGGAGCAGCTTGTGATGGAAAAGCTCAAGGCTGACGCCGAGGCGATCCAGGTCAGCGAAGGCTGGAAATGGGTCGAAGCGGCCTTCGATTTCCCCTACGGCCACACGTCGGGCCTGCGCCGCTTCTACGGCGAGCAGGCCGAAATGACTGAAGATGAACTGGCCCGCTATGACGCCACCCGCGCCAAATACGACAAGCTCGACGCAGAATATGCGGAGGCAGATGAGTACTCGGAAGCGACCGAACAGAAGCTGGAGGAACTCGGCAGCGAGCTCGACCGGCTCAACGACCGTCCGTATGTTTTCGATCCGCAGGAGGTCGCCCGCGGCGGTGTCTTCGTGTCGCTCGGCGCTGGCGGGGAGCTCAAGATCGAGCGCGGTTTCGTTCGACCCGAGGATGAACCGAAGGATGAGACCGATCCCTCGGCTGATGCCTGCGACGATGGTGCCGATCATGGCAGTGATCTCCTGGCAACCCGCGCGGCCGGCGGCGAGGGCACCGAACCGGACGACGAGGACGAAACGATCAAGCCGCTTCCCGACCGCCTCGTTCTCGATCTCACGGCAGCGCGGACGATCGCTTTGCGCAACGCACTGGCGAACAACCCGGTCATCGCCTTTGTCGCCGTCCTGCATGCCTTTGTTCTAAAGATCTTCTACGTCTACGGATCGGATTCATGCCTGGAGGTGACGCTGCAGAGCGCTCGCTTCAGCCAGACGGCCGGCCTCGGCGATACGGTCTGGGCGAAGGAGATCGATCAAAGGCAGGAAGGCTGGGGCCAGGATTTGCCCAAGGATCCGAACGATCTCTGGGATTTCCTGATCAAGCTCGACGAGGTCAGCCGCCAGGCCTTGTTTGCCCATTGCGCCTCGTTGTCGGTCAACGCGGTGATCGAACCCTGGAACAAGCGGACACGCGCCATCGCCCATGCCAATCAGCTCGCCAGTTCGATCGGCTTCGATATGGTGGAAGCCGGTTGGACGACGACCGCCGATAATTATCTCGGCCGTGTCACGAAGGCGCACATCCTGCAGGCGGTTCGTGAGGCAAAGGGGGACCAGGCGGCGGAATTCATCGGCCATCTCAAGAAGGCCGACATGGCCTGCGAGGCCGAGCGGCTGATGACGGGCTGCGGCTGGTTGCCTGAACCCCTTCGCATGATGGTCGAGGAAGGCACCATCGAACACAACGCTGTCGGAGACACCATCGGGTCCGACGAGGGCGAGACAATCTTCGAAGCTCAGGACCTGCCGGCCTTCCTGGTCGAAGAGCCGGAAACATCGAGCGATGACACGGGCGATACGGAAAGTGCGATCGACGGCGAGCATCTCGCCGCCGCCGAATAGTGACCCGACCCAGATTGACCCGATCGCATTTGCGGTCGGGTCCTTTTCCCAACAGCCCGGCCATCGCGCCGGGCTTTTCCGTTTCAGGAGGCACCTATGCCTGACTTCACCATCGAGACCACCTATCACCTGCCGGTCTTCCGGCATCGCACTTACGCGGCTGACACACTGGACGCGGCGTGCCGTGCTGCCATCGAGGATGACAGTTGGGATATCGCCGAGAAGGACTTCGATTCCTCGGGCGCAATTCATATCACCGGCATCTGGGACGGTGCACATGCGGCCTATGCGGGTCCGCCGATCCAGATCCCCCAGCAATTCAACGAACCTGTCCAACGCCGGGCGCGTCATTTCGAGATCCTGCTCGGACTGCTGAAGATCCTGTTCGATGACATCAGTGCTGCCCGGCCACCGTCGCTCGATTGGCTCGCCCGATCTGTCTGGGCGATCGCCCGAGGAGAAGCCATTCTCGCCGGAGACCCGGATCCTGAAGAGCCGGTCGGCCCACCAAAGCCTTCCCACGTCCTGGTCAGACTTCAGGAGGATCGTGTGCGCGCCGCAATCACCGCGGTGCTCGACATAGACCCGAACTTTAAGGGTTTAACACCCGAGGCCGTGACCGACGACGAGGTCCACGTCGCGTGCCTGTCTATTGCCACCACGATGGACTTTTCCGACGTGGTCGGAAACGCCGAATTCCAGGCGGCGCTCTTGGCAATCCGGTCGGCGCACCGCCGACTGGCCTCCGATTGATCCTTCCTCTTCCTCAAACATCCCTCAACCTCGCCCGGCCATCGCGCCGGGTTTCTGCTTTCAAGGAGACACCTTATGACCACTCTCACCTCCAACAACCCGTCCGCCCGTTCCGCCTTCAAGGTCGATATCTCCCGCGGCGAGCGGATCGGCCGCGTTTCGTCGGAATGGTTTTCCCGCCCGGACGATGAACGCTTCCTGTCGCTGAGCGATCTCTACGACACCGTCCGGTCCCGCGCCGAGCGCGCCCATGCCCGAACGATCGAAAGCGCTGCGATCCGCGTCGAGGCAACGCGCGACAATGCGGAGCGGCTTGAGCTTGTTGTTCCAGGTCAGCGCCAAGCGATCGCACCGACCCACTGGAGCTACGGGCAGCTTTGCAGCCTGGTTGGCGCTCCCGCCACCTATATGCGGCAACTGCCGGCGCCGCTTGCGGCGATCAACCTGCAGCATGGCCTGCTCAACCATCGTGCCGAACTCGTCAAGACGCTTGAGATGGATAACGGTCGGCTGGAACTAAGGGCCGTGACTGGACCGGAATACGGTCGCATCTGGGATCACGAACTGGTCTCGTCGGTCATGAAGATCGCCGGCAACGGGACCGGCGACACGATCTGGAAAGTACCAGGTGTTCTCGACTGGGCGACGATGACCCACAATCCCTTCGTCGACATCACCAAGGATACGACCACCCTCTATGCCAGCGACCGCGACGTCTTCCTGTTCCTGGTCGACGACACCCATCCGATCGAAGCCGGGCGACTGCCGAACGGCGAGCCCGACCTCTATTTCCGCGGCTTCTATGCCTGGAACTCCGAGGTAGGGTCCAAAAGACTGGGTATCGCCTCCTTCTATCTGCGCGCGGTCTGCGCCAACCGCAATCTCTGGGGCACGGAGAATTTTGAGGAGATCACCATCCGCCATTCGAAGTTCGCCGCCCAGCGCTTTGCGCATGAGGCGGCGCCTGCGTTGACGAGTTTCGCCAATTCGTCACCGGCGCCGTTCATCGCCGGCATCAAGGCGGCGCGTGAGCAGATCGTCGCGCGCAAGGACGACGACCGCGAGACCTTCCTGCGCCGGCGCGGATTCTCGAAAGGCGAAACCGGCAAGGTGATCGAGATGGTGCTGTCGGAGGAGGGACGGCCACCGGAGTCAGTCTTCGACTTCGTGCAGGGCATCACCGCGCTGGCGCGCTCGAAGACCAATCAGGACACGCGTCTGGAACTCGAAGGCAAGGCAAAGAAGCTGCTGGAGAGCGCCTCCTGATCCGGCTTCGAGGAGATCAATAGAACCTCAACATCACCATCAGCCCGGCCGCCGTGCCGGGCATTTTCGTTCGTGGAGCACTGCAATGGCTATACCCGAATTGACCGGCTTTGCCGAAAGTATGCGCGACTGGCTGCGGTCGATCGGCCTCTTCTCCGAGATGATCAATTGGAAGCTGCGCTTCTTCGTGCCGGTGACCGATGAGGGCGCGGAGATCCTGTCGAAGCTGATGCAGCGTCATCGCCTCGTCGATGTCGCGCGCCGGTCGTGACGGGGGCCCGCCATGCTGTCCGCCGCTGATCTGGCGAGCCGTCTCGCGCAAGACGCAGAGGCGGTCTGCCGCCACTATCTTTCCGCCGGCCGCCGCGCCGGCAACTACTGGCTCGTCGGCGACGTCGCCAACAGCAAGGGCCGATCGCTCTACGTGCATCTGGCCGGCCCGCGCGCCGGCAGGTGGACTGATGCGGCAACAGGCCAGTTCGGTGACCTATTCGATCTCGTCCGCGAGGCCTGCGGTCTCGTGGACTTCCGTGACGTTGCCGAGGAGGCGCGCCATTTTCTCAGTCTGCCCCAACCCGAACCGGTGTCGGACCTCAAGGGCGACGCGAGTGACGCCTCTCCGGTCGAGCGGCCGGCGACAGAGCGGGCGCGGCGGCTGTTTCGAATGACGCAGCCGTTGGCGGGTACGCTCGCCGACATCTATCTGCGCGAACGCGGTATTCTGCGGGCATCCGCCCATGGGGCGCTCCGTTTCCACCCGTCGTGCTACTATCGCGATCTCGTCACCGGCCGGACGAGCAGCTATCCGGCGCTTATTGCGGCTGTCACCGACGACGCCGGAGCCATCACTGGCGTGCATCGCAGCTGGCTCGATCCCGACGGCGTCGGCAAGGCCAAGGTGGACGATCCGCGCCGTGCTCTCGGCGGACTGCTCGGCAATGGCGTTCGCTTCCGCTTTCCGGTGGATGCGCCTGTGCCGGTCCTGGCGGCGGGAGAAGGCCTCGAAACCATGCTGTCGCTCTCGCACGTGCTGCCCGGCATGCCGATGGTCGCGGCCCTGACGGCCAATCACCTCGCGGCCTTCAACTTCCCGCCCGGATGCCGGCGCCTCTACATCGCCGCCGACGCGGATGCGGCCGGCCGTCATGGGATCGAGGGACTGAGCCGCAGGGCGCAGGAACGCGGGATCCTGCCGCTGGTGCTGTCGCCGGAGCTCGGCGACTTCAACGAGGATCTTCGCTGGCTGGGTCCCGACCGGCTGACGGCAAGCCTCAAGGGTCAACTCACTCCGGAAGATGCGGCGGCTTTCCTGCCCGTCTGAAGCTGGGCGCAAAGGCTGGGGGAGGGGCTAGCGGCAGCACTAGCGAAGGGCGGTCCATTCGCCTCATTCCGGAGGCGCGCGCCCGCGTGCCTGCCGAGAGGCGACCCTTACCACGCGGGTCTCCGGCCTTCAGCGGGTCAGTCGGGTTTCTTCCCCTGTCGGTCCGCAGGCGCGGCCCGTCATTCCTCGCGGATCAAGAAACTCTCCCTCCTCCGCCCGGCGCTTCGCTGGGCCGCTGCGCTTCGCTCGCGGTTCCGGCCTCGGCCCGCGTGACCGGGTTCGCCGTCAGGCCGCGAGAGGCGCGGCCCACCGAACGGAGACCACCATGGACCTGATCCTCCACCCCGACGACGGCTTCGAGCCCGACCACGCTTCCTCCCCGACCGACCGCTTCATCTACGAGATGCAGGTCTTCGGCTATCGTCCCTTCCAAGACGAGCCCGACCCGCGGCCATTGCCGGAGGAACCGCAGGTCCAGTCATCGATCACCACGATCTTCGACGCCCTCGCCGAAATGCTCGGCAACACCCGCCTGGAGTCCGATCTCGAAGACCTGTTCTGGTCGATCCCTAATCTCTTCCATCGCGCTGGCGAGCGCATCCAGCGCGAACTCGACCGCAATGAGGAAGCGCAGCGTACCGGCCAGCGCGAGCAGGACGGCTCGGAGGTCAAGAGTGTCGAGCTCGAGCGCCTCATCGCCGAGGGCATCACGCTGTTGGAACGCCGCAACGCCTTCGAGTTCATGCGCGACTATGCCGCCGGCCTGTTCGAGGCGCAGACCGGATCCTCCTGGCGACCGCGCACCGGCTCCAAGGTCAATCATGCGAACATGACGGCGGCGATGATCGACAGCCGTGACTTCCTCTCAGCCAGACGCCGCGCCGAGACCGAGGTGCTGATCCCGGCCGGCACCAAGATCGCGTTCTCCGGCGGTATGGACTACAACGATCATGAGCGGATCTGGGCCAAGCTCGATCAGGCGCACGCCAAGTATCCCGACATGGTCCTGCTGCACGGCGGCTCGCCGAAAGGCGCCGAACGCATCGCCGCCTGCTGGGCTGAAGCCCGCAAGGTGACGCAGATTACCTTCAAGCCGAACTGGACGAAACACGCCAAGGCTGCCCCGTTCCGGCGCAACGACGAGATGCTCTCGGTCATGCCGGCCGGATTGATCGTCTTTCCCGGAAATGGCATCACAGGCAATCTCTCCGACAAGGCACGCCGGCTCGGCATTCCGGTCTGGCAGGCATCAGGAGATGGCGCGTGAGCGCCCTTTCCCCGAACGATGGAAAATATGGAGAAGATGGGGTATATGGAAAACTGGAATGGAGACCATGGCGATGAAGCAGTTCACGACAGGCGACTTGAATAAACAAATCGGCGATATCACGGATGCGGCGAGCCGTGAGCCTGTCATACTCACGCGGCACAAGAAGCCGCGTTTTGTGCTGATGAGCTTTGAACATTATGAGCGCATGCGCACCGGTGGCGATCCGCGCCGGGCATATACTGTATCGGAGATGCCCGCCGAGCATGCGGAACTGTTCGACGAGGCGCTCGATCGGCTGACGCATGGCGAAGGCTACGACAATGAGCCGTGAATTCCGACCCGGCGAGGTCATCTCCTATCCCTACCTCTGGGCCTGGCAGCAGCAGCGCGGTGAGGCCGAAGGCCGCAAGCAGCGTCCCGTCTGCGTCGTCATCGCCATCCGCAATGCCGCCGATGGAAATACCCATCTGGCGCTTCTCGCCATCACCACCCAACCGCCGCAAACGGGTCGCGCCTCATTGGAGATCCCGGACATCGAGCGCAAGCGCGCGGGCTTAAGCGATCTGAAGCAGTGCTGGATCATGGTCGACGAATACAATTACGATATTGTCGAACGCTCCTGGTACATTGAGCCCGATCAGGACATCCTCGGCCGCTTCAGCAAACCCTTCATGGTGAAGATCGCCAGACTGTTTGCCGAGGCGCGCGGCCGAACCGGCCGGGTCAACCGCCTCGACTGAGACTTCCCGCATCCCCACCGCCCTCCGAAGCGACATCCCTTGAAATCACGTCTGTCACGCGGTTGCGCTCCGCAGAACTGCAGTCGCGTCAGGAGAGGCCTACAGTTCGAGCGTTACGCCGACCGAAGCCGTCTTTGATGATGAGGATGGGAGCAAGACTGTGCCAATCTCTCGCGATGTGCCCGACTGGTTGACGACCAGGGTCCGTTTATCGAACACACCGACGCATGTCACGAGCGCGGCACTCCGCGCGGCAGCAAACGGCCGCCACGGCGAGGTCTCCTGACGACGTCGCAATCAAAGACCATTCCCGTTCTTTATGTCGCCTTTCTAAGGGACCGGCCGCGATCAGCGTCAACCCGCAAGGGGTTTCCCTTCGCTACGCTGCGGTGACGCCTGCGGCGCGGCCCCTTCTTCGGGCGCCATCGGGAATGGTCCCGATGCAACGAAGGAGACAATCCCATGGCTACTACGATCGCAACTCTCACCGAAAAGACCGACGGCACGCTCGAAGGCGTCTTCGCCACCATCCGGGTCAACGCCCCGATCGCCCTAATCCCGAACGCCAACAAGGCGAGCGAAGAAGCCCCGGACTACCGCATCATCCACCGCAAGACCGGCTTTGAGATCGGCGCAGGCTGGAACCGCGTCTCGCGCCAGACCGGCGAGGAATACATCTCCACGAAGCTCGAAGCGCCCGAGATCGGTGTGATCTTCGGCAACGTCGCCCCGGCGCCCGGCGGCGAGCCCGGCAAGAAGGTCATCCTCTGGAACAGCCCGGCCTGAACCGGACCGCCGGCCCCGAAATCGGGGCCGGCCTCCCCATTCCAAAGGAGGCCGCCATGAGCCGCTACACAATTGCCGTCACCAGGACCGCATCCCGCCACGCCGACCCGGATGCCATTATCGGCTACGACCGTCCGCTTCAGACGTTCTTCCTCCAGGCATTTCCGGATACCGGTGGCGAGAATCTTGAACTCTGGCTTGGCACGGACTTCCGGGAGTTCGAAACACTGTCGCAACTGCGGTCCGCAGCAATCGCACTCGGTTTCGACTTCATACCCTTGGCATCCGGCATTCTTCACAGGCTGCTGGAAGACCATGCCCGCAAAGCGCAGCACGCGGTTGGCGACACGATCATCCAGGATATTCTCAACGGGACATCCGCTCGCTGACGCAAACCCAAAACGAAAATAGCCCGGCACGGCGCCGGGCTATTTTTGCTTGGCTGACAAAGTTACTTGTTCAGCGCATCCTTCAATGCCTTGGCCGGCGTAAAGGCCAGCTTTTTGGCCGCGGCAACCTTGATCGTCGCGCCAGTCGATGGATTGCGAGCCTCGCGCTCCGGTGTCGCCTTCACCTTGAACTTGCCGAAGCCGGGGAGGGAGGTCTCGTTGCCGGCTACTGCGGCTTCGGTGATGGATGCGATCACTGCCTCGACGATGGCTTTGCCCTGAGCCTTGGTGAGGCCATGCTCGCTTGCAATCTTGTCGGCGATCTCATTGGTGGTGGTCATTTTCTTCTCCGCATCGTTTCAGACGCAGAATCCCTGCCATTGCCGACCGGACCTGTCATCGACACGCTGCGGCAAATGACGCGGAAAGCCCCGGATCTCCACAGTTATTCACGTGGTCACGTGTCAGTAACCCGAAGACGGGTATCGAGCCCGTCCTCGGGTTTGGGTGCGATACGGAGAGGAAATGTCTGCTCAGTCCGTCCGAGGGTGTCATGGGCGCATGACGGCCTCAAGGACGAGCGGTGCCCCCAATTTTGCCTCCGCTGCGGTTCCCTGCACTCCGACAAAATCGGCACCCCCACTCGCCGCCGCTGGCGGTCGCTGACGCGATCCCTGACCCCGCCACGCCCCCATGACCGCGCGCGTCGTCTTTCACAAACGTCAAGGAGACGACGATGCTTCTGGAACAACACATTGAAGAGCTTCGCCTCGAACTGCGCGAAGCGATCGACCCGGTAGAGCGCCGCGAGATCGAAATCGAACTGGAGCTGGCTCGTGCCGAACTGGCGGTGATCACCGCAGAGCAGGAGGGCGCAATCGACGCCGAGCCACCCTTCTGAGGGTGGCTTTTGCCATATCGCCTGGCCTGACGCGCCGGATCGACCGGCGCTTCAGGCCAGCTTCGCTCGCCACCGGCCGGTGTCGGAACCTGCGGAGGTTCTTGCGGGAAGGGCGGAAGCGGTGGAATACCCCAACTCCTGTTTCGATCCCATGCCATCGACATGAGGATGGTATCCGCCTCCACGGCACTCCCTTCGCTATCGATCACCCGATGCATCTTGCCGTATATGCGGTTTCGGCCTGTATCCGCGCGACCGCCTCTTTCGCAAAAGCTGAAGGAAGAGCCTGACCGCCTCTTCCTCCAGCGCGAAATGATGCTCCCGCCTTTGGCCGGTGGCGCCGATACGGCCCCATCGGCGGATGAGACAGGCCTCGCCGAACAGGGTGGGCTCGATCGACATGGCATAGTAGCGGGCCATATTTTTCGTGGCGTCCGTGCGTTCGACATAGAGCTGGTAGGGTTGCGCGATCATGGCGGCAGGATCGCTGAGAGCCGACTCGACGTCCAACGAGACATTTGAATCGGTCCGTGTCGATTGATTCATGATGGTGATGAGTTGCCCCGACGGGCAGCATGATCCGGGCGAGCCGCCTGCGGCGGACGGTGCTATTCGCTGGCGCTCACGGAGCCCGAAGGCGGTCTCCGCCCATTCGGGTGACGCCCTCTCGCGGCTGCCGCACCCCCTCAGTGCGATTATCTGCCGGGCAACCAGGTTAAAAGGCGGCAGGGCCGGCTGCGCTCGGCAAACGGTCACGTCGCCTGTCGGCGACGTGGTCTATCTCTCTCTGACTTCCTATTGTCGCATTCGCCCCGGCGGCCTCAAGGACATCGCGGCCCCTCCAATTTTTCCGCCGCGCCGCTGACGCGACACAACGAAAAAATCGGTTCCTCCGCTCGCCGCCGCTGGCGGTCGCTTTCGCGATCCTTGACCCCTTGGGTCGCCAATGCGGGCACCTTTTCGTCAGAACGAAAAAGGAGGCTTCTTATGTCTGATTTCAACTTTCTCATGCTTCATGCCAAGCTCGCCGGCTTCAAGCTTCTCGTGAGCGCGAACCGTATCGGCTGCGAGGATGAATTCTCAAAGATGCTCCACGACCGGCTGATGGCCGGCCTTGATGGGGCGATCCGCTCGACGCGCCGTATCGTGGCCCTGCAACGCGAGTTGGTCATCGGGGACGATTTGGAGGGGACGATATCGTGCCAACTCCAAGGCGAGGAGGAAGTCCTCGCCCGCCGCACGTTTGTGCTCCTCGATGAGCTAGAGATCGATTACTTCACCTATGAGTATCGGGTCAACGGCGGTGAATGGCACAACGCCTTGTCGGCAGACTGCGACGGCATCGAGATCAGCTATCCGACGACCGTCTCGGTGAGCGACACGGAGATCGGTCCCCTCGCTACGATCATCCACGATATTGCGCGGGAAACAGGTATTGCCATCAGCGTCGCGCGCGTCGTTTACGCTTGAGCTGATGGGACGAGAGGCCGTTCCGCCTCTCGTCTTTCCCATTGGCTTGACCGCTTGCAGGCATCGAGCCAGCGCGCGTTCCTGAGGGGAGAGACTTGCCGCCTCTCCCCTCAAACACCCCTCTCCCTGTGGTGCGGGATGACACCCGCCCGGCCTTTCGGGCCGGTTGGCGGACGCTGCCGCGACTTTCCCAAACAAGACGGAGAGGATGAACTCCTTGCGCTACGCCCGCATTCTTCGGTCATCCGCTCCAGGTGTTCATCCTCTCCTGCGGTGCGCTCGCCGTCTCATCGTTCGCATGTCGTCGATGCCCGTTCCCTCCGGTCGCGGTCCTCTCGACTCCTTACGACGACAGCTCGCTTCAGCATCTCCCATCAAATCGGCCTGGACACCGTGCTGTTCCTCCGGCGCGGATCACAGGCAATGAGCCCGTGATCGCTGTTGCTTTGTCTGACGACTTGCAACTGCATCGGCGCCTCGGGCACGATGGCCATACCGATTTCTTGAGAGATGGCAGGATAGGCTAACGGTATACCGTTAACCGTTTCGCCCGAGGGGCGATTGTCGAGAGCGTGATCAGGGCCGGAATCTGTCACCGCTTATTGGCAGGTGCCTGGACATGAATTTGTTCTTGGTAGAGGTCGTTTGGCGGCAGAGAGTGACATCTCCTCACGGCACTGAATCTCTGTCTGTGAATCGGCGGGCGTGCAATTCACCCGTTTCGCCAATCGGTCAATGAGAGATCCGGCGTTCTCGCGTTTCGGCGGTTGGGCTGGTCGGTGGATCAGCGAATAGGTTCATCAGCGATTGTGCGGCTCGGAGAATAGGCGAGGGGGTGCTTCGCCAACTGCGCGCATCGGCAAACCGGCGATCGCGATTATTACTCATCGACGATTTCGGCTAATAGGTGGTTGAGCAAATCGGCGTTTTGGGGATTGGGAGTATGGGCCGATAGGTGATTTTGCGAACCCGCAATTCGGCGATTGCGCTGATGAGCGATCTTGCGAATGATGTCTCCGCTCCTTTTAGCGGGGAGCCTCTTACCTGCCATTTGCCAACGCAAGCCGCCAGTTCATCGGGCATTCCGTTGGGTACCGACTGCTTGAGAAATTCAGGAACGCTGCCACGCGAGCGCTGAGCAGATGTCGCGACGGATATAGCGCCGATAATGCGATCGCAGATCATCAGCAGGTGCAGGTTCAAGACGTCGTTTGTGCGTGGCTGCGGGTGAGGCAAACGACCTTACGGCAAGCCTCGGTCTTCAACACGAGTCTTTCAGATGGTATGCCGCCCGATCAGAGGAGTCCCTGTCCGAGCGATGGAGGTTGATGATCCGAGCGGCATCTTTGAGGCTTATCCCGTGCTTCTTGGCGAAGTAGTCGGCGTCATACGGATCGGAAATCTTCTTGCGTGTCTCCTGCTCGATTTGTTGACGTCGCTGCATAGAATTCTCCTGAACTGATTGAGGGAAGGGTTCATGCAACGATGGCTGCTTCGTCGTTGTTTGACGATAGTGAATGCTATTCAGCAATCATCTTGGAGGCAGTTCCTGGCTGGCTGTGGCAGCGAAGACTCTGCCGCGTCAGCGGGAGGGACCGTTTCATCGGGTTTTGGTGCTTCCATTGACGTGGGCGGCGCCCCTTGCTCACTATAACCCTCATGCGTCGGATGTTGCGGCAGGTCGTCTCCGCAGCATTTGAAGCCCTCAGGCGGCCTCATCTGGTTGATAAAATATTATACTGGAGTATAAGTACGGCTCGCGGCGCGAGGAGGTAAGGTCGGAGATCAGAACACCACCTACGCGCCCTCTACGCTGTTAACAACCGGGTCTGCATCTGACACACAATCGATCCCTACTGACGAAGGAATGGTACAAAGTTCCGATATCCGTCGATTGCCCGGGCTGCGGCGCACAGACCCGGTCCGCCGGCATTGTCGTCGGACCATCGAGCCTCGTCAACGCTGCCGACAGCTCTGAGAACGATGTTCTGAAGCGGCCATGGACACCGCTTGATGCCTTCGCATTCGTCGAGTCGCTCGGTGGTCGAACGAAGAATGTCGAGCAGTTCATCGTCAACCGCTTTCACAACGCGTTCGAATTCAGGAACGATCACTTGCTGGCGATCTGCCAGCACTGCGGGGAGAGTCTTTCACCTGCCGCTACCCGCTCTGTCGCCATGAACGGCTTTGTCCGCCTTGGGCAGAGACGTCTGCTGGTCAACGAACGGATGCTGCTCTTCGCATCGCACGTTGTGTTGACGGAATTCCATGGCGGCACGTCAATCGAGGAAAGCGGCCTGCCGCATCCAGATTACGCGCTCATGCTGATCTGCGATGCGGAAAGCACAGGCGGCGAAACCGGTACCGTCGAAGTGTGGCACAGCATCGCGCGTAATGACTACGCCATCACTGTGAAAGGTCACGAAGGTCGGGAGATTTGCCGTGACACCCTCCATGATGACCTCGCCGTCGTAGTGGCCACTGTTTCCAATCTCGGACTGGTCCTGACGCAGCTCCACCTGGCACAGCCATCATCACCCTACTGCCGGCTTGCCCGTGATCTCTTCCTCGAAACCCTTGCCCATGCCGGATATCGGCAGGAAAATTAGAAAGCAACACGATGCGGATTTCCAAAACGCGATCGGGATCTTTGGCGATATTGATCCTGTTGTCCGGATGTGGCGACCTGACACACCCAACGCGACCGCTGCCCCCAGTCCCATTTGCTTACCTCAGCCTCACCGCTTGCAGAGCCTATACCAGCAATATCGTCGAGTGCCAGCTTGAGTATGGTACACGGTTTGGACGCCAACGCCTCGGTCCTGTCCAGCAGACGGGTCTTAATATCAGTGGCGGTGACAGCCGCTATCAGGTCGCGTCCTGCTATCCGGTCTCGAGGATCCAGAGGGAATTGCCCAATTTCGTCTGCCGAATCTATGAGCCTCGATCAGGAACGGATGTCAGTCCGGTGTTGATCAAAGGAGGCACTGCGGTGCGCTTAGCGCGTGTTCTGGGCGATCGCGAACAGATCCAATATCGCTGGATGCCAGATAAATGGTCGCGGCTAGATGACTGAATTTGCTCAGGAAAAGAGCGCCCCGCCATCGCTATCGCTGCCGATAATTATACCGGAGTGAAATTTTAAGGTTGATTTCCGTAACGGAATGCAGTTCAAAATCTTATACCGCAGTATAATTATGAACTGGTTCGGCCATGGAACGAATCCCACTTCCGCCTGTGAAAACACCGCAAAAGGCATGGTCGCGAAGCGCGCTGTGGGTTGCTGGAATGTCGGCCTTCCTGCTCACCGGTTTCGCATCCGACCCGGACGACAACGATCCGCCCTCCTATTCTGGCATGCCTCAGGCCGATGGGCGTGGCGGCATCACGACCGAGAAGGCAGGGAGAGTGGCAGCCCGGTTGAACCCAGTCGCCGCGTCAAGTCTGGCCGTTGCAGCCAAGCAGCCGCCACAGCCGACAATCGATTGGGTCAACTTCAGTCAGCGCTTTGACACGGCGAAAGACGGACATTCGATTGAATCCGGCGTTCTTTCCTTGGACACGGTTGAGGAGTTTGAAAACAGTCGCGCGGAATTGTCGGGAAAAACGGCTAATAGCGCGAATGCTCGCCGCGAACGCACGGTGCATTCGCCGATCGACGTCTTTTCTTTTGAGCAGATGCCGTCCCCTCACATCGTCGATCCGCCGATCGCGTTGAAAGTCGGCGGCGAGCTGTCGTCGACACAGCCCCGACCCGATCTACTTTCCGGCATTCCTGAAGAATATGCAAAACTCGTATCGGCGATTGCCGACGCGGAAGAGGTTGACCCGAACTGGGTGTTCTCGATCATGCGGGCCGAAAATGCCGATTTCAATCCGCGCCTCGTCAGCTCCGCCGGCGCTATCGGCTTGATGCAGGTTATGCCGCGGATCGGCGAGGCCTTCGGCGCCAGTGATCTCACCGATCCCGAACAGAATATCCGCGCCGGCACTCGATTCCTCCGTGTTCTCATCGACAAGTATCGCAATCCGGTGCTTGTCGCCGCTGCCTATAATGCCGGTGAGCCTCGTGTCGATCTTCGCCACTCCCTGCCGCTGATCCGGGAGACCGCGGACTACGTCACGCGCGTCGTCGGCTTTTACATTGGCGCGGCGGCGACCTCTACGGGTATGCATGGCGGCCTGTCGCTTCAGTCGGAGTCCGGCTCGAAGCGCCGGGCAGGAGCCGCCGATCGCGCAAAGTCGCCGATGCTTGTTTTTTCAGTTGCAGGTCCGCTGACAGCGACGAACCGCTCCCCCCAGGAAGACGGACCGACCCACGTTGCCGGTCCGCTTAAAATCGTCAAGGAAGAGGTGCATTGATGAATCTGATCGCAGTGGCAGTCCTTTATGGCAGCGTCGCCTGGCGTTCGAGGGCTAAACGCAAATGGGTCGGCAATGCCGCAATGGTTTTTGCAGCTAGCCTGATCCTGCTTGTCAGCCAGTTCGAACCGGCTGCGGCGCAAAACCTCGATGCCTTGCAAAACGCCGCTGACCGGCTGGTGCAGTTCTTTACCGGTCCGTTCGGCCGCTCCGTCGGAGCGATCGCCTTCATCGGCATGTTTCTGGCTGCAGCCTTCGGATACTGGTCGTGGGGCGCCCTACTTCGGGTCGGGGGAAGCCTTGCCGGTATGTTTGCTGCCGCCGAGCTCGTCGACTTCCTTGCTGGCAGCGGATCTTGAACCATGGCTGGATCAGTCAACACCGCCGACGGTGGCGATGAGTACATCGAATGCCATCCGGTCATCCTCGCTCTGACACGGCCGCCGACGGTCATGGGGATCCCTTATACGTATTTTCTGGCGGAATGCTTCCTCTCGCTGATGGTGTTCATGATCCTAGGCTCGATCCTCTGGTTCCCGGTCTCCTTCGTGATCCTTCACAGTATTCTCTATGTTCTGACGGTGAAGCTCGACCTGTGGTTTTTCGAGATCGTCGGCCGGCTCAGCATGTGCGGCGTCAATCCTCTGGGTCGAAGGCTCGGCGGTGGCATCAGGACCTATGGGGCGTGATCGATGGGCACGATGGCGAGATCGTTGAAAGGGAGCTTGTCGAAAGGTTGGGAGATATTCGCCGACCGCAGCATATCGACACACGTCCCGTTTTATGTGCCGATCGAAAACGGCATTATCCGACTGAAGAACGACTGCCTGGTCTCCACTGTGCAATTGACCGGTTTTTCGTTCGAGACCGCCGATATCGAGACGATCAACATGCTGCAGCGGCAGCGCAACGCCGCGTTCCGCGCGATCTCATCGATCGGCAATTTTGCGCTGTACACCCACGTCATCCGGCGCAAGGTCGCGCCGTCGCTGCCGTCGGCTTTTGCCGATCCCTTCATGCGGCGTCTCGACGACGTCTATCAGTCGAGCATTTCCAGGAACGAGATGTTCGTCAACGACACCTACGTGTCCGTGGTTGTTCGGCCGCTGTTCAGACAAGGCTCGGCGCTCTCCCGTGTCATGGGCATCGGCGGCAATGTCGTGCGCAGGGAGCAGTTTCGTGCGATGCGCGACAGGCTTGTCGAAGCAACAAGGGCTCTGGAAAAATCGCTCGCCGCCTACGGTCCAAAAGTCTTGCGCGACGTGCAGCGCGCCGAAGTCGACCCTGGCAACGGAAAGGCGATCTACCGCGCCATCTCCGACGATATGACATTCGAGGAAGGCACGAGTAAAATCTGGTTTTCTGAGCAGTGCGAGTTCTTCTACACACTGCTGAACGGCGGCCGGGTCCGGCCGATCCGTCTCGGCAATATACCGATCGACGAGATGCTGCCGGCGCGGCGGACATCGATCGGCAACCGGATCATCCATCTGCAGGGCGACACGCCCGACGACGACCGCTATGCGGCAATGGTCTCGCTGAAGGAATATCCGCCCGAGACCGGCGCCGGCATGCTCGACTATATCCTAAAGCTGCCCTTCGAGATGGTGCTGACCCAGTCGATATCGTTCATCGACGACATGGCTGCCCGCAGCCGCATCGAAAGGCTCGATCGGCAGATGTCGAAGGCCGACGAGGGCGGCTCCAGCGTGCAGGCCAATCTCGATATCGCCCGCGACGAGCTTGCGCGGAAACGCGTCGCCTTCACCGAACACCACCTCACCGTCATGCCGATCGCCAGGACCACGGCCCAGCTTGACGACGCAGTTGCCCTGATCGGAAATGAGCTCGGGGCGCTTGGAGCCTCCTATGTCCGCGAGGATCTGAATGCCGAACCGGCCTATTGGGCTCAGCTACCAGGCAACCAGGCTTATATCGCGCGCCGGGCTTTGATTTCGACGCTCAACTGCGCCGGGCTCAGCAGCTTCCACGCCTATCCCTATGGCAAGCCGGATGGAAACCATTGGGGACCAGCAATCACCATTTTCGAGACGACCTCCGGCACGCCCTTCTTCTTCAACTTCCACCAGGGCGACGTCGGGCACACGACGGTGTTCGGACCGACGGGTTCGGGCAAGACCGTCATCATGGCTTTCCTGATCCTCCAGGCCTACCGCGTCAGTCCGCGACTGAAGACGATCGTTTTCGACAAGGATCGTGGTCTCGACATCATGGTGCGGGCGGCAGGCGGCCGATACATGACGCTCGAACCCGGCGAACCGTCGGGCTGGAATCCCTTGCTTCTCGACGACACCGAGGAGAACCGCGTTTTCCTGTACGGGCTTTTGAGCTTCATGCTGAAGCCGTCAAAGGAAGGCGAAAGCCTGACGCCGCAAGAGGAATCAATCATCCGCAATGCGATCAAATCCGTCCTCAAGACGAAGGACAGATCGTATCGTCGTCTATCCTCGCTAAGGGCGCTGCTTGCGGGTAGCGAGAGGACCGAAGGCAGCCTGATCGCAAGGCTCGACAAGTGGATCGATCGCGGCCCCTATGCCTGGCTCTTCGACAATGCCGACGACAATCTGGACATCTCCAGGCCGATGATCGGTTTCGACATGACCTCGATCCTCGACGATCCGACGGTGCGCACTGCGGCCCTCCTCTACATGTTCCACCGGCTGGACGAGATCTACGACGGCAAAGCGCCGATCATCAACCTGATGGACGAAGCCTGGAAGCTGCTCGACGACGACGAGTTCAAGCGCACCATGAAAGACTACTTCAAGACTATCCGGAAAAGGAATGGTCTAGTGATCTTCGGTACGCAGTCGGCCGACGACGTCGTGCAGTCCAGCGTCAGCCGCACGATCATCGAGCAGACGTCGACCAACATCTTCTTCGCCAATCCGAAGGCCGACGAGCACTCCTACATGGAGCATTTCGGGCTCTCCAGGGCTGAATTCGAATGGGTCAGAAACGGCGACCCGAGCTCGCGCTTCATGCTGATCAAGCAGGCGAGGAGCAGCGTGATCGCGCGCGTCGACATGTCCCACATGCCGGAGTTCATCAAGGTCTTGTCCGGCCGCGAGGAGACCGTTCGCGAGGTCGAGATGCTGCTCAACGAATACGGAGACGATCCGAAGAACTGGCTGTCGAAATTCTGCGACTGGGAGAGGGAAGCGTCCGATGAACAACGCAAAGCTTCCTGAACTGGCGATGGCCGCCGTGCTGGCGCTGGCGACAGTGATGGCCCCCGCGCCCACCCGCGCCCAGGTTCCGGTCTTTGACAATGCCCGCCAGAAGATCCAGCAGGCGACCTTGAACTGGTACCAGGCCTATCAGGCCGACACCCGGAAACTGAAAGGCGCCTCGGGCGGAACGACGGACAGCGTGGCGCCCGGCCAAGGCTCTGGCGCACCCGCCGATTGCTCGGCAGACGGCATGGACGGCGACACCGCGCCGGCGGCGCCATCGAAGCGCACACCGAGCCAACAGGAAGTCGCCCGCATGGTCGAGGACGAGGCCATTCGCCAGGGCGTCGATCCGAATTTTGCGCTCGCCATTGCCGAACAGGAATCGCGCTTCCGGCAGTCCGCGCGCTCGGCGGTCGGCGCCACTGGTGTCATGCAACTGATGCCAGGAACCGCAGACCAGCTCGGCGTCAACCCTTATGATACGCGCGACAATATCCGCGGCGGCGTCAAATACATCAAACAGCTTCAGGGAATGTTCGGCAATCGCTACGGCCTGATCGCCGCCGGCTACAATGCCGGTCCTTATCGTCAGTCGCTTCAGAACGGCCAAATCCCGAACATCCCCGAGACCCAGGATTACGTCAAAAAGGTCTCCGCTTACTACAGCCGCAACAAGGCGCAGAATGGCGACCGGAGCCCACCAGTTGACGACAACACCGAGCCCGAAAGCGCGAGCTACGGGAACGGTTGTGGCGAGCAGCTGAAAAAAGCTGTCGACCGCAACACGCAAGCGCAGGTCGAGCGCGGATCGGTCTGGAATGAGCTGCTTGGGAAATCGATTGAAGCAAACCAGCAATATCTGCAGCGCCTTCAGGCCGGGTTGCAATCGTCGTCGGCGAACTTACGCGGCTCCGGTGGCGGCAATTCAAAAGATTTCGACGGTTCGCTCGTGATGGCGCAGATCCAATGCCCGTCGACGATCGTCGACACCGGCAGCACCCGCTGCTTTGCCGTGCCGTCGACCGCCACGACCGAGCATATCCAGCGCTGGCTTTACGACCTGCAGGAACAGGCACGCGCCAATGGCACCATCGCGACCTTTTCGGCGATGCAGGATCCCGTATTGGGCCTGGTGACGGTCGTCGACGCCAGAGCGACAGCAAACTGAACGGACAGGAGAGGTTAGGCACATGAACACATTGGTCATCGCGGCAGCCCTTGGCATCGTCGCCGTCTCGCATGCTGACGCGCAGGTCCCCGTCAAGGATTCGGAGAACATTTCGCTCAGCGAGGACATCAAGAAACTGTCGTCTGAGATCCAGCAGGACACCTCGGTTGTCAAGGACAACACGACGAAGACCTTGCAGGCGATCACCGGCGATCGCAATCAGGATGCCAGCCAGTTCGCCAAACTTGCGACCGGCAATGGCTTCAGCATGGGACAGGCGCCGGATTTCGGGATGATCCTGTCGGGAAATCAGGCCGTGTTCGGCGGCATCAGCGGTCAGTTTCAGAATACGGCCGCCAAACTTATCAACGGCCTCAACCTGGTGAAGATGGTGGTCGACACCGTCAAGGGCGGTGAGCTCTCCGGCGCCAACCAGGCCTATTCGCAAGGTGTCAATGCGCTGACGACGATGACGGCGCTGACGGATGCGATGAACAGCGCCACCAAGGATCGGCAGAACTCGTTCATGCAGGCAACCGAGAAGATCGGAACGGCTCAGGATCTGAAGGGTGCGCTCGAACAAAACACCCAGATGGTGCTGCAGGGCAACCAGACCGCAAACGAGGCCGTTGGTTCCCTCAACAACCAGGTCATGCTTTTAAACCAGCAATATAAGGCCGCGCTCGCCACTTCATCGCAGAACCTCAAGACCTTCGCGCCGCTTCCCGACAGTGTCATGCGGGATGGGGGCTTAGAGCAGCAGGGGGCCTCGGTTCGCAATCAGTTGAAGGCATTCGAGGAGCAGGAGCAGTGAGGCCGATGCTCATCCTGGCATTTTGTTGCGCGGCCCTCAGTGGCTGCGGCGGTAAATACGAACAGTTGGCGAAATGCTCGCCCGACGAAAATCCCGTGCCGGCGCTCGGCTACAACAGAGAGCCGCAACCAGCGCCGCCGGAACAGGCGCTGGCGAGAGTGGTCAAAGACGATTGCGGCCCGATGCGGCCTGTCAATTAGGATGCGACATGGATCCAGTCAGCTACGCGATCAATTTCTATGGCGACGCGCTCCGATATTTCGACAAGATCAACGAAGCCTCCCTCGAACGCGCGTGGGGCCTGTTTGCCGAAAATAGCAATCTTGTCTCAGCCATTCTGGCGATCTTCCTGATCCTCTACTTCCTCTGGGGTGCACTCGGACTGTCTGCTGTCTCCCTGCAGGACATGGCGGTGAAGGCTTTCAAGATCGCGCTGGCTTACGCCTTGGTCATGTCCTGGGCCACTTTCTACGATAATATCGGCCAGTTCGTGCTCTCGTCGCCCCAGGATCTCGGTTCGGCCATTTCCTCGGCGATGGGCGGCCAGTCGGCCGGTTCTGATCTGGCCAGCCAAGTCGCCTCAATGGCGCGTAAGGTCTACGACTTCGCCATGCAGCTCTTCAATTCCTACGAGTCGGGGTGGCTGCCGAATGTCACCGGCGCTGTGGTCGTGTTCATCGTGCTGGTGTTCGGTCTGCTGCCGATGCTGCTCATCCTCACCGGCGTGACCCTGTTTGCCAAGATGATCACCGCCGTGATGCTGGCGATCGGGCCGATTGCGATCCTCTGCTACTTTTTCGGCATCACGCGATTTGTCTTCGATGCATGGGTGAGGGGTGTCGCCTATGGCATGTTCATGCTGCTCTTCACCTACATCATGGCCGGGCTGTCCTTCGGTTTTCTGATCGGCATGATGGACACGATCAACGGCGACATGGCGACCAAGGAAAACGCGCTCGCGATCGTGCTCGCCATGGTGCTCTACCTGGCGCTGATCTCCTATTTCATTTTCCAGGTTCCGGATTTCGCCAGAACCTTTTCCTACGGCACGGCGATCTCGGGCGTGCCGGGCGGGGGCGGTGTCGATACCGGTTACAGCGCCACGCGGAGAACACTTGCATCCAGCAATTCGAGGACGGGGCAGGCCGCCGCCGTTGCTCTTGGCATGCTGGCCGGACCGAGAGGCGCCGTGACGGCGGCAGCACTTGCCGGCCGCGGCAGTGTGGCGGGCGTCGGCGCGCTCGGCCGGATGCTGACCAATCGCCGCCGCAACAGCGAGTGAACGAGACACTGTTATTCGAGGGCAACACTTGGCATTGTTCAGAAGACAGATAAGACCTGCGCCGACCGATCATGTCCCCGGACCGCAGGAAATCTATGACCGGCACTTGTCCTGGGGCGAAAAGAACCGCTCGCTTCGGACCTTGATCGGTTTCATCCTGCTCGTGTTCGCCGTGGCGGGCTGGGCCATCGCCGGAATACTGTCGTTTTCGGTGGCGCAGCTCTTCCCGCTCGTTCGCACCGAGGTGGTGCCCCTGATCGTGGACAAGAACACCGGCTACATGGAAACCGTGACGACGCTCGACAAGGATCGGTCGAGCGTCTCGGAAATCCAGGCGGTTCGCGCCTCATTCGTCGGCAATTACGTCATCCGCCGCGAGACCTACGATCCCCGCTATCTCTCGGACAATTTCGACATGATCGCGCTCTGGTCGGAACCGAACTCCGAGGCCTTCAAGGAGTATGAGGCGTGGATGAACCCAAGCAATCCACGAGGGCCTGTGAAGACACTTGGTGCCACCGGCGACATCCAGCCGGAAATCCTCTCGGTCAATCCTCTCAATGCCTCGACCATGGCGGTCCGATTTGAGACGCGGGAGCGCCAGCGCGGTGGCGACGTCGTCAATCGTTGGTCTGCCACGGTGCGCTACCGGCAGGTCAATCTTCCCGCCAGCAACCGGGTTCGTCTGCACAATCCGCTGGGCTTTGTCGTCACCGAATACGCGAGGGTTCCGGAAACCATGCCGTCGGGGGCCGCCCAATGATGAAACGGATGGCGGCGCTCTCATTCTTACTGCTGCTGGGAACCACGGTCGGTCATGCCGAACTGGTTGCACGTCCGGGAAGGCTCGATCCTCGGGTGCGCTCGCTACCCTATTCGGCTGAACAGGTTTTCCTGGTGACGGGCACCTACGGTATGGTGACGACGATCCTCTTCGGCACGGACGAAGAGATCACCCAGGTCGTTGCCGGCGACACCGTCTCCTGGCAGATTCTGACCTCGGCCGACCGGCGTTCCCTGACCTTGAAGCCAATGGAAAAGGACGCTTCGACCAATCTCTCCGTCGTGACCACCAGGCGGACCTACTCCTTCGATCTGCGGGTCAATGATAGCAAGGCGATCCAGAACCAGACCTTCAAGCTGCAGTTCACCTATCCCGAAGATGCCGGGCTGAAGGGGACGGCCGAGCTTTGGAAACAGGCGCAGGATGCTGCGCGCAATCCGAACCTCAAGAACATCCGTCGCGACAAGGTCAACTACGACTATGGCTTCAAGGGAAGCGATGCGGCAAAGCCGCTCTGGGTGTTTGACGACGGATTGAAGACCTTCATGAAATTCACCGGCGACATTCCGGCGATCTTCATCGTCGACCGGAAACGCCGCGAGAGCCTCGTGAACTACCGCCGCGAGGCCGATTACATCGTCATCGATACCGTCTCGCGGCAGTGGTCGCTGCGCTATGGCACCGAGGACGAGACCTGCCTGTTCAATCTGCGAACTGTTCCCGCCGATATTCCGGCGCCGATCGAAGGTGCGGTTGCGCCGAAGCGGATCGGTGCCGGCGGTCCCCCGCAACACGCTCAACACTAGGAAAGCGCGCCATGTCGGACCCAGATTATCATTCGCTCGACACCGACAGCGCCATTGGCGGTCCGGTCCGGAGGAGCGGCGTTGGTCTCATGCGGCCGATCGCGGTTATCGCGGCCATTGCCGGCGTCGGCGTCGTCCTTTATTTTCTGCTTGCAGGCGGCGAGCAGCAGCCGGCGATCGACACGACGCCGCGCGAGGAGTTCCGTCCGGTCCAGACACCCAGGAACGAGGGGTTCAGAACGCCGGCCCCGCCTCCTTTGCCGACGGTCGTCGTTCCGGAAGCGCCGCCGCCACCCCCTCCGCCGCCGCCAGCGCCCGTCGTTCCGTCGGCTGCTCCCGTTTTGCCACCGGCCGAGGTCGACTGCACCAGAGGCAAGAACCCGGACAATCCCCGCTGCATCGAGCTCGCACGGCAAGCCAAGCTGCTGGAGCGTGTTCGCTCTTCCGCCATGGTCTTCGATCAATCGGATCAGAGGAACGGCGCGGCACGGGCCTCGACCGACGCCGCGGGTGCGGGACTGTTCGGCGCCAGTGATCCGTCCGGGGCGCAAACGGCAGCAGCGTCAAACGGCGGCGGCGCGGTCGACAATGATCGTGCTTTCCTGAAGGCGATGGGCGGGCAGGGTGTGGACGTTTCAGTGGCAACCGAGAACCGCCGCACGGACGCCTGGATCCCGCAGGGCACGATGATCCGCGGCACGCTGGAGACGGCGATCAATTCAGACCTCGCCGGCATGGTGAAGGGGATCGTGCGCGACGATGTCTATTCGTTCGACGGCCGTCGCATCCTCATACCGGCTGGGTCGTCACTGATCGGCGATTATAAATCCGGCGTCGAGCGGGGGCAGGAGCGGATCTTGATCGTCTGGACACGGATGATCCGCGGAGACGGCGTTTCGGTGCAGCTCGGCTCTTATGGCACCGACCGGCTCGGGCGCTCGGGCATGACGGGTGTCGTCGACCGCAAGTACTGGGAACGGTTCGGGCCGCCGGCAATGATGACGCTGATCGGCGGCGCCACCCAATACATCGCCCAACTCGGCCAGAAACCGGATCGCGACATCACCATCGTCAACGACAGCGGCAGCGTCACCCGTATCCCGCAGGACAATGGCGAAACGTCGCAGGATCGTGCCCGCGAAATCGCCGCCGAGACCATTGCCTCCGGTATCCAGCAGTTGGCGTCAGAAGCCTTCCAGGACAGCCGCAACATCCGGCCCACGATCCATATCCCTCAGGGCTCCGACATCAACGTCTTCGTCACACGCGACCTCGACTTCACCGAGCTTTATCCGGACCCGGTACGCGAAGAGTTTGAGAGACTGCGCAGAAGGAAGCTTGGCAAATGAACGCGCGCCCGTCGATTTCTGCCGAACAACATTTTCTGTCCGAGGCGATCGAGCCGATCCGGCCGTTTCTCGACGATCCCGGTGTTATCGAGATCTCCTGCCAGCGCAGCAATGAGATTTGGCTCGAGCGCATCGGCCAACTCAGTATGGTGAGGCAGGAGGTGGACGGGCTCGATCAGGAGGTGATCAGCCATATGGCCTCGCGCGCCGCCTCGTTCACCAAGCAGACGGTCAACGCCGAACATCCGCTCCTATCGGCGACGCTCGTCAATGGTGAGCGCGTGCAGTTCGTGGTCAGCCCCACCTCGGCAACCGGGCACGCCTTCTCCATCCGCAAGCAGTTCATCCGCCGCTTCGATCTGAACGACTATGAGAAGGCCGGCGCGTTCCGTTTCACCAAAGTGACCGGTGACGACTACATCGATGATATCGATATCGAGCTGTCGCGGCTGCTGCGGGCCGGCAAGGTCCGCGCCTTCCTGGAGCTCGCGGCAATCAATCACCGCAGCATGCTGATTTCGGGCGGCACCTCCAGCGGCAAGACGACGTTTCTGAATACGATGCTCACCGCCATTCCGAACCATGAGCGGTTCATCCTCATGCAGGACACGGCTGAGCTGGAGCCGCTACAGGAAAACGTCGTGTCGCTGCTGGTCTCGAAGGGTGGCCAGGGCGAGGCAAGGGTGACGATGGGCGATCTGCTGGCCACGGCGCTCCGCCTCAGACCGGATCGGATCTTCATGGGCGAGCTGCGCGGCGACGAGGCCTTCGACTTCCTCAATGCGATCAATACCGGGCATCCCGGTTCAATGTCGACGATCCATGCAAACTCACCGCACCACGCCTTCAACCGGCTGTCGACCTTGGTGCTGAACAGCAATGTGCGCATGGAGCGCGACGATATCGTTCGGTACATCCGCTCGATCATCCCGATCGTGGTCCAGTTGAAGAAGAGTGATGCCGCTGGCGGCCGCGGCGTCAGCGAGATCTACTTTGCCGACGAGGTGGACGAAAATGGCAAGCGTATCCACGCACACCGAGACTGACCGCCCGAAATGGACGGGCCTGCAGCGGGCATCGTTGTTCACCTTGCCGATCGCACTGCTCGGAATCGTTCTCCTGTGGCTCGCCTTCTTCACGCTGATCTACGACGCCTACATCACCTCGTTCGGATCTTCGTCCTACTTCGACTATGTCGCACAAGCGCGCTGGATCGATGCCGTGCGCTATACCTGGTCTATCATCCATGTCCGCAACACGGTCGGACTTTCGCTGCTGGCCTTCGTGGTTGCCTTGCCGTTCCTGTTTTTCTTGGCTTGCCTCTGGATGCTGAAAGGCGGCAGGGCGTTGTCGCGCAAGATCCTCTACCTGCTGCATGTCCGGTCGATGTTCAGTCTGATCGCCCATACGGCTCTCATCTTCGCCGCCGCCTATGCCGGCGTCATCGTCTACGGCGTGGCCTTTTATCTCGTTGCCACAAAGGCCGGTGAGCATGCCGAGATTGCCAGCTACTATGGCAATCATCTGGCCGCGATGTATCAGGCTCCTTTCGGCGCAATCGATGCAGCCGGCGCCTATCAAAAACCCTCCCGGCAGACGGTGCTCGCCGCGCTCGCCGGTCTCGCTGCCGCCGGTGCCATCGTCGGATTTCCGATCGGCGCGGCAATTCAGAAACGCCAGCGGATGATCATGGGAAAGGCACGCCTCGCCACCTTGAAGGACGCAGCCGATTTTCGGCTGCGCGACAAGCACGGCATCGTTCTCGGACTGAAACAGGGTTTGCTTTTGCGCAATGACGGCGACCAGCATGTGATGGTGATCGGTTCGCCGGGGCAGGGCAAGTCGCGCGGCTTCGTCATCCCGACGATGATGAGCTTCCAGGGATCGCAGGTCGTCCTCGACATGAGCGGCGAGCTATTCGAGGAAACCTCCGGCTACCTGAAAGACAAAGGCTACGAGATTTTCCTGCTGGCGCCCGGCTCGAAGTTCACCGACGGCTACAATCCCCTCGACCTGATCAGTGACGAGCCGAACCAGCGGATCACTGACCTCCAGAAGCTGACGCAAATGCTTCTGCCGGAACGTCTGCGATCGGATTCCTCCGACTTCTGGGAGGAAAGCGCCAGGATCCTGTTGACGGCGATGCTCGGCTTCGTGCTCGAATGCCCTGACACCCGCAAGTCGGTCAGCGAGCTCTATCGCATCCTCAACTCGATGTCGGACGAGCGCAAGGCGATCATCCAGTTATTGGAAAAATACGAGCCGGTTCTCTCCGACCAGACCCGTATGCAGCTGACCAAATTCGCCGGGCGGCATGAAAAGCTCGGGGAGGGGATTGCGGCTGAGATCGTCGCCAAGCTCAACTTTCTGCAGAACCCGCTGGTGGAAGCGCTGACCTCGATCACCACGATCCCGATCGACACCGTCAGAAAGCGTAAGCTCGTCATCTACATCCAGGCTGACTGGAACGCCATGCAGATCTATGAGCGACTGATCTCGATGTTCATCCAGCAGATGGCCGACAAGCTCGTGCAAATGGGTCCCTTGCGCAACGGTGAGCACGAAGTGCTGATGATGCTCGACGAGTTCGGCAATGGCGGTCGTATCGACACGGTCCTGACGCTTGCCCCGCTAATCCGCAAGAATGGCGTGCGCTTCGTCTTCATCCTCCAGGACGGCGCCCAATTGGAGCGGCTGTACCAGCGCTCCGGCCAAAAGATCCTGATGGGGGCTTCGACGATCAAGCTGTTCATGAATTTCCAGAACCAGGAAGATGCGACCGCTGTCTCGATGGCTGCTGGCAAAACGACGGAGTGGGTGGAGCAATCGTCCTATTCCCATCGCCATGGCCGAAGACAGCGATCGATCTCGAAGGTGCCGGTTTCGGTCGATCTCCTTCCCGTCAACACGCTGATGATGATGAAGCCGGAAGAGGCGATCCTGCAGGTCACCGGCATGCCGCTGATGCGCATCATGAAACTCGATTCCGGCGGCGAGCGGATGTTTTCGAAGGTGCGGAAGTTCAAGCCGGCGAAAAGGCCTTGCATTGAGCCGGTTGAATGGACGATCGACGACAGCAAGTCCGCTGCGGCGGCCCCGGCCTCGACAGGCACTGACATCGACGCCGTGCGCTTCGTCGTCAAGGATGGTGTCCGCCACGTCTACATTTCCTCGCTCGACGAGCTGCGTCATCGCCTGGATCTCGACGAGACGCGCGAGGCCGGTGTGGCGGAGGAGGAGGTACAGGCGGAAAAGAAGAAGCAGTCGGAAGACAAGCAAAAGGGGGATTCGGCGAGGGGGCAACGAAAGCGCGGCATGCCCAAAACGCCTGGAGCCGCTCGCGAGAGTGACATCGGTCTCGATATCGACCAGGAGAAGCTCAGCCGCAATGTCTATTCGGGCTCACCGGCACATCGGAGCCTTCAAGCCAAACAGGCCAATGGTCCGTTGGATCAAAGCGGCCCTCGGCCTGCTGCGTCTGTTCTTCAGCGGCAGGAGGTCAGAGAAGTATTCGGGGCAGATCTTACCGCGTTGAACGAGGTGATCTTCCAGCAGGCCGAAGAGAATGCACTTGAGCCGGTCGAGCTCAACGCGGATGTCGAGCTCTTGATAGAGAGCCTGTCGGATCGGCTCACGGAGGACAGCTCGAGAGCCTACCTGCGCCAGTTCGCTAGCTTGGTGCGGGATCCGCTGGGCGAGGATCGGGAGCAATCTGAGACCGAGGCGCTTGCTGAGTAGATGCGACGTAGCCCGCAAACGCAACACTGCGTCCCCATCTGCCAGGGAGAACAATACATGGGTGAGATCCGACATTTCTTACACGGCGATATTTCAAAAAATGGTCATCTCGAACGAATTGTCGCTGCCGCCAAGGCTGACGCCGGCTTTTGGCTGATGGTGAAGGAGCGCGAGATGGAAAGGCAAACGATCGGAGCCGAGGTTGACCTGGAGGGCGATGGTGAGGATGCGATCGACAAGTCGGCGCCGGCGAGGCTGACGCCCACGATCACAGAACTGGCTGACGACCTCGTCTCGCGCATGTTCGGAACTTGCCCACCCGAGGTGCTGGTGATCATCCAACAGGCGCTCCTCGATGCCGCGAGAGTCGAGCTGAGCGCTGTCCGGTGAAGGCCAATCAGACGCTGCGGAAAATGGCGACGACCACAATTGATGTTCAGGTCAGGATGTCGTCATCGGATGTTGGCGAGATATTGTTTCTGGCCTGACGAACTTGATCGATCACCCAGTCTTGTAGCCGCCTGGCGGTGTCTGCGGCCTGCGCTTCTATGAGGTCCTTGGGGAAAATGCCAAAGATCGGCCCGAGATGCTTCATGCGAGGCAGCGTCCTTTCCTTGGCTTCCCGATATTCGTCGGTCTCCATCCCAAAGGCTTCGACGATGAGGTTCACCGGCCGGGATCGTCGATACGACGCCTCCAATATGAAGTCCGGTCTGCACAGTCCAATCGGAGTTTCCAATGCGAATAGCGGCTTGGTAATCTTGATGCGAAGGTCCGGTACCGCGTCGAACAGAGATTGCTGCAGCCAGAACAGCAGATGCGAAACGTCTCTTTCGAATCCCGATTCCACCGGAAAGAGCGTGTCGCCGTTATAGACCGGTTGCGCATAGGCCTGGATCGCCCGCACGGGTCCCTCGTCATCGTCCTGAAAATCAACGTTCAGCAAAGTCAGGAACGGACCCCTAAGCGCGGGATCGCCACGCAATGGCTGGCGGACTTTACCGAGCACATCGATCTTGCGTGAGGACGATGCCGGCATGATCGTCTGCTCCGAAACGCTTTTCGAAAACACCAACATAAAGCCGGTTCGTCGAAGGTTCTCCGGCCAGTCCGGACGAGAGGTCCAGAGCAACCGCTGCCAACGGCTGGCCGGGTCCCAGTAATCCGCACCCCATGTCGACATCAGTGCGTTCAGTGTCCAGGTCCGCAGCACCCTGAGCTCCCTCGCGGCGGAACGTATCCTCGATAGCTGACCTCCCAGCGTAAGATCGGGCTCGTCCTGCAGCGGGGGTATGACGTTTGTACCCGCCCTGTCCAGCATCCGCCACAGGATGCCGCCAAGTCTGGAAGGACGGTCGTTTCGTTCCCTCGATCGGGTGGGATCATCGTCCGAGAGATCAGCAAGACGGTTGGGAATGGCCGGAAGGGCGTCGATGTAGCTGCGCTCGGGTTTTGGCAGCGGGCGGATCTGATAGCGACGATCGAACAGCGCGGGAGCAGCGTCCTTGTCTACATGGAACGGGCACGTTTGCGCATGGTTTGGACGCTCTTGATGCCGGTGCGGGTCCGCCTCCTTCGGGGTCAGTCGTCGCAGCGTAAATGTACGCTCCTGTTGGATCGGTGCGAGCAATGGCTGCAAGCCAGCGGCGAGGCAATCGCATTCAATCCAGCCGTCCATCACTTTGGCGCGTTTGATGACCGAAAGCGCAATAGCCTCATCTTCCTTGGATGCAGCGTTGCCATACCAGGCACGCAACGCGGTTGCCTCTCGGTCGGATAGGTCGGCAAGTGTATGGGCCGGACTTTTGCGAACGACGATCCGCATGTCAGACCCTTCAATAGCCGAGGAGCCAGAGCCGATATCCGAGGTATCCCACTGCCATCGCCGCGCTGATAGCGACGATCGTCTCTCCCCAAGCGTGTATGTTCCAACGGCCGCCTTTGTCGAGGCGCGAACCTTCGAGCACAGCCGAAAGGAAGGCATAGACCGGGATCATCATCGCGTAGCCCAGCGTGAGGCTGTCTCGGATTGCGATGCGCGCGGTAAAAAAGATGATCCGAGAACCAGCGTGGCCACACATAGCCGCCGCAAGTCAAACCGATAGCCACCCTTTTTAAGCGACGTCATCGAGAGCCTCCTTCTATCAACCGCCAAGAGTTTAACTGCAGTATAATTATTGATCAATCGCAGATCGCAGACCGGACGAATCCATGGGGGCCGAGTTAGATGAATTCGTGCTGACCGCCGACAGCCCCGTTTTGCGCGCCGCGCGCCAGGGGGCCCTGGAGGCTCTTCCATCCTCTTGCAGGGCGTGATCGTCGCAGTGTAAGACGTGTAACGAAGTTGTGAACGGTTGGAAGCGAGAGTTAATCAACAAAGGGTTTACGCTTTGGTCATCGTGGTCTCTAGCCGGCGTCAGGCATTGGATGAGCAGTAGAATTCCGAACAAATCCCGGACCAGCAGATGCGGCAGTACCCTCTGCCGCCGGAAGGAAACGTCCCGTCGTGCTGGATCGCGCACATCTTCCGCCAAGGAAGGCGTTCCATGTCTCGTGTGAAAGACGATCCGTCCGGCAACGCAGTGGACGTTTCGACATTGAAGGCGCTGTCGTTTCAAGAAAGGCTCGCGATCGGCCTGCGCCGATTGAAGGCCGAGCGGGGCTTGTCGAACAAGGATCTGGCCGAGCAGCTCGGTGTGTCGGAGGCCTATATGTCGCAAGTGACCCGCGCCATGCGTGACGTCAAGCTGTCGACCCTCGACAAGATGCAGCGCGAGTGGAACGTCATTATCGAGGATTTGCTCAGGGTCACCGAAGACGATCTCTCTCGGATAGAAGCGTTGAAAGCGCGCCGAGGGAAGAAAAAAGCTCCCGAGACCACGTCATGATTTTCCTGTCATAGCGCACGATCGGCCTGCGCGAATTTAGTGATCGAGGTTAAACCAGAACCTTTCCTTCACGCCTTGGTCGTTCGGGATATCGAAGAAATAGGGATCGGCTCGCCGCGGTCGCGGCGTGGCAACTTGCTGGATGCAGCCATCATGGCCGTTGCCGAAACTGCGCTCTATCGTCATACCTGACTGTCTCGTGTGGGCATTGCGCTCGATCGGTGATCGGCAGACATCGACTGTTTTGATGCACTGGTCGGGCTCGCCGCGCCAGCCACCGTCGCCTTGCGAGCTATAGCCGACCGTCGTTCCGGCCGGGCAATCCTCGTAGTTTTCTCGCCCCGGCTTGCCGGCCTTGACCTCATGGCAAATCGGCCAGGAAAATCCCGGTTCCTTCATCGCGGCAATGAGCTTTGTCATAGGTGGAACACAGTAGGGCACGCCGTGCCAGGACGGATTTTGCGATGCCGCACACAACAGAACCTGACATCCCCAGGAGGCGTCGTCGGCTTTTGCGCCGGTCGAAGGGACACCAAGGGCTATAGCTGTCAATGCGGCGACCATAATCAGGAATGGTTTCATAATTCGCCTCCGTTATCGACTATTGAATTTGCGCCCAGGTGCCGTCGATTCTCGCAAAGGAAAGCACGCCTGGTTGCGCCGAGCCGGCAAACGAGCCCGACGTTGTTGCGATGATGCCGGTGCAGGTGACGCCGGGGATTGCCGCGCGAGGCTTGCACTCCGAAATCCTGATCGACCGGCCCGACTTCGCGATCGCAGCGCTTGCCTCTTCGTTGTTGGGAGCGTCGACCGGCATTGGTTGTTGCGCCGCGTCCTTCAGCCCGGCGATCTCTTGTTCCAGGTTTGCGATATGGCCGCTTCGCACCAGCTCATTGATCGCGTATCCTCCCGCTATTCCACCAAGGAGGGCGATGGCGCCAGCAATCACCGCGGTATCGGGACGCTTGGCCATCGGGAACCTCAATACCCCTCGATGCCCAGTCGCTTGAGGACAGCAACCGGATCGGTCTCGCACTCCTTCTTCCAGTCCGCATGCTTGGCGCAGGCGTAAGCGTATTGGCTAAGGTCTGCCGATGACAGGTCGGCAAGCCTGTTGCCGATCGCTTTCCATCGCTGCACGTCCGCCGGATCGCAGCCGGCGCCGCCCGCGCCGCAAAAGTCCGGATCGCGCTGCTCGCTCGGATTAGGAGTGGCGCCATCTTGCGCGCCGCTCGCGACCGGAGCGAGGACGAGCAGAATTGCCGTGACACCGAGGGAGCAAAAGATGCGATTCATTCAATCTCCTTACACGTCTTTGAGTTTACCGAGCCGCTTGGGTAACAGGCAAAGGCAGGGGCAGGCTCGTCTCGGCTTCTGGTGATTGGCCGTCCGACTCCTCTGCGGCCACAGTCGATGCGGTGTAAAGCCAAGGGGGAAGCAGGTCCGGTGACGACCAGACTCCAAAGCCCAGCCCCCTGGCTTTCCGCTCAATATCGAAATAGGCAGGGACTTGTGGCTCGTTGCGGTAGTTGAATGCGTAGCCGATACCCTCCGCAATTGCCGTTGCTGCCAGATTTGTTTCGCCGACAAAGCAATGGGCGATCAGGATCTTGTTGGTGTCGCGGCCAATTGGCGCGCAGTTGACGTTCTGCCCAAGTGTCCGGAGGATCATCCAGGCACGCGAAACCTGACCGGCGGGCCACTCCACGCCATCGCTCTTTGCGGTCTGCTCAAGGCGAGGGGCTTCATACCCAGCCAGGCGGACGATCTGTCGGCTCTTGACGAATTCGAACGTGGTCGCATCAACGACCTGCACCTTGCCGTAGATCTGACGCGGCACATCGGATGGATGACTTTGCGCAAACAATGCCGTCGGGGCTATTGCGAGCCATAACATTGAGCCAGCCGCAACTTTCATTGTTGTGCTCCCGCCTGTTGTTGGAGAATTGAGACCGGATGCGGCAGGTCCGAATAGGCCCAAAGTCCTGCGCGCGCCGAACGTGCACTTTCCTCTGCAACCCTGTAACCTGGAACGATCAGTTGCCCCGCGCTGTCGACGGCTGCAAATCCCCAACCTTGGGCAATCATATAGGTTGCCAGGTCGTAGCGATGCCGGCCTGTCGTCGTTTGGCATGCGACGACCGCGTTGTTCTGGTCGAGATTTTTGATGGTCGCGCAGACGGGCCTCGTGTCTCGGATCAACGCCTGCGCCATGATCAGATCGAGCTCTCCGCAATCCCGGACAACGCCGGCAGAGACGGTGACATTGGTTCCACGAAGACAGGCCTGCAGACCATAGAGGCGATAGCGTCGCCCGCCGGAGATCCAGGTGTCGCCCGTCTCGAACTGCGCCTGCGTGGGGAACGGAACGAATTCGGGTTGGGCGCCACCAGCGTCAACGGCCGAGGGAATGTCGGTTTGCGATGCCTGAACAGGGACGACCGGTGGCCAGAAATACGATTCGCGCATGACATTGGCGTTGGCGAGCATCGGCATGATTGTCGTGGCAGCATAGACACCGGAAGCTGTGATCGTGGAAATGAACATAGGGAACCCAATCCGCATCAATTGGTCGACGAATTGACCGGGTAGCGTTCGCCATTGGGGTGCGCGAACTGATCGCTCGCCCAGATGCCGGCTCGTTCACTGCGTGCGGCTTCCTCGGCTTGCAGATATTCCGGAAACACAGGCCGCCCGGCGCGGTCACGGGCAGCGAGCGCCAAGCCCTTGCGGATGAGCGCCTCGGAGAGCGATCGAACCGCGCCATTCTCGACGAAAAAACATTCAGCATAACGCACGGTAGGTCGGCCTGGGTTTTGCGCCAAAACATGGCATGGAAATGCATCCCCGGCACCTGTCTTCGCCTCATCGAGCGCCGCTGACATTCCCGCAAGCGAAATCATGGCACAGGTCGTCGGCATTCCGGCGAATTCCATTGGCTCGGTCGAGAGGCAGCCCTGGACGCCGGCCAGTTTGATCACGGAACCATCGGCGCCGAGAAAGGCGCCGCCGCTGAGCGCGGCTATTGGGCTCACGGTTTGCAGATCAAGCCGGGTGGTGATCGACAAGGTGTCGAGCGGTATTTGCGGTCCGGGGATCAGGTCGCGGCCCTCTGCATAGGCATTCTGATAATAGCTGACAAACTCAGAGGTCGTGCCGGCCCGCGCGGCAAAGGGCAGGGCGATCAGGGCATTTAGAAGGGTGCAAAAGAGGAGGCGGTCGAACCGCCGTGCGCCATTGTTCATGCTCGCATCCGTCATCAGTTGACTATCTTCAACATGCACGAAATTATACTGCAGTGCAAGTCTGGAAAATGTCCGAGGATTGCAGTATGTGTTGTCGGACACTGGAAACGTGCAGATGGAGAAGGGGAATGTCGGCGGCAAGAAAGGCGCTTAGGGTCGTTGTTTTTCCATTCCGGGCGGCATGGTTCCTGATATTGATCGCGAACTTTCTGGCCGTCTGCCTTCTCGTCGCGGCCTTCGTTGCATATGGCATCGCCCTGGCGTTTTCGTATGCCTTTCTGCCCGCAGAATGGACGCAGGCACTATGGCGATGGGCAGCGGATCTGTATGCCCAGTCTTCCTGGTTCAAAGCTGCCGCACTCGCTTTCTTCACGCTACTTTTCTTGCCCATCCTGCGATTTTGGCCGGCGAGGGATCCGGTGGGGGATGCGGCGCGTGAGCGCGAGATCACCAGGCTGAATGATGATCTGATTGCCGCGCGGCGGCAGGAACAGTTGCGAGCCAAACTTCGGGCGTGAAAGGGGAGGCTGCGCTCGAATGTTTGCGAGGTGCTGTAGCCCACAACGTCCTTGTCGGCCGCCACTGCGATTGAACACAGTCCGCAGCGCCGGCGATTTGTGATGCAAAGGATGAGGAATTTCATGGCAGTCAAACCACTTTCGCTTGCGATCTCAACGTTCAAAGGTGGTGCGGGAAAATCGACCCTGAATGTCAACCTTGCAGCGGAGTTCGCACAGCAAGGACACAGAACGCTGCTCATCGACTGCGATGAGCAGGAGTCGTCGACACGCTGGTACAATGTCTCGATGAAGCGCGGCTTGCTTCCGACCGATGGTACGTTGCTGCATCTGCGAGTGGCTCCCGGAGATCGATTTCGGGACCGGTTGGCCGATGCGCCCGAGGCGGATATTCGCATCTATGACGTTGGCGGCTACGTCCATCAACGCGCAATCGAGGTCTACCACGAGTGCGATGCCGTCCTCATCCCGATTATTCCGGAACCGACCGCCGCGACGTCAGCGATCAAGGTCGCGACCATTTTGAATGAGATATCCAAGAAGCGCGCCAAGGGCCCCATCCCTTATGCGGCGATCTGGAATTACGTCGACATGATCGCTCTCAAGCACAATCGGTCGCTTCCGGAAGTTCACGCGATCCTGACCAGCGGCAGGATTCCGATGGTGGAGACGGTCATCCGCAAGAGCAATCATTTCAGCGATGTTGGAGCAGGCTTCGGCTCGCTCTATTCCAAGCTGGCCAGCATTGAGAACAACCCATCGTTGACCCCATCGGCCAAGCGCCGGGCTAGCGAGAGCGTGCTCGATGCGATCGATCTCGTCAAGAAGATCAACAACGAATTCATCGGCCTCCTGCAGGCGGAGGCGGCTTAGAGAGATGGCGGGGGAAAGAACACCGGCCGGCAACATTCTAGCCCTTGCCCGATCGAGAGAGGATCAGGCGAAGGAGGTGGAGGACACTGCCACCTCCTATATGCCGACCAATATCGACCTTGAAACGCTGATGCCCGATGAGGCTTTTGAAGGGCAGGGTGAGCGCGTCACGCCGAGCGTCAGTTCACCGGAAATACGCACTCCGGAGAAAAAACGCCGTGAGCGATTAGCGTCCCAAGGTGCCACACCGGCAGGCGAAGCCACGAAACGGAAGCGCATCTCGCTGTATCTCGATGATGATGTACTGACGAAGATCTTCCGGGTTTCGTTGGAGCGCCACGAGCAGCTGTCCTCGGCGACGCACCGGTTGATTGTCGAGGCTCTGAAGGCGAGGGGGCTGTAGTCGGATGCGCGAACCGGCCATCATGTTCCGCCTGCCTGCTCAAGTTTTGAGCAACGTGGACGCCCTTGCGCGGCGGCTCGACGTCTCTGTGAACATCATCGCCAAGCTCATCGTGACGAGAGAAATCATGCGTATTCCGGCGATGCTTGAGGAGCACGATCGGCAACTGGCGAACATGCACCAGTTTCTGCGCGAACTTGCACTTCGGAACGAGGAATTTCTCTCGCAGGAGAGTTTGCATGCCGAAAGTACTAAAGCGATCGCGCATCACCTCGAAGATGCCATGAGCGCTCTTGATGCCATCCGAGACGCTGCCTTTATCCGTCCGTCCACCTTTATCGCCGACCTGATCAGGAACCACGATGAACGATCTGTCCAGAAGTCGCTCCGCATCTAGGCCGGAAGGTCGTCGGCTGCCGAGCTATTTCGACCTCATTGAAGACGAGTTGCGTCGGCGCAGTGGCGGTGGAGGTGGTGCCCCCAAAAAGCCTTTGCCAACGAAACGTGCAGTGCCATCTGCCAAGCGTCCCGGCGCCGGCACGGCATTCAGCCGCGCGGCCGGCAACAACGCGGTCGTCGTCAAGGTCCTGTCCTACGGCGCTGGGGCTAGTTCGGCCCGCAACGTTCTCGCCTATCAAAGCAAGGAGGAGAAGGCCCTTGACCAGGATGGCCGTGAGGTCACCGATCTCAATGCAGCCATGCGGTCCTGGGAGCGGGAGTTTAGCAACCGGAAAGGCAGCCAGGACATTCTCCGTCTGACCTACGAGCTTGAAAAAGCCGACGGCGAAGACATAAAGCGCGCTCTCGGTTCGCTGGCGGAAGACGGGTTCCGTCAGGCTAGCGATACCGATCGAACCTATGCCTTCAGCGTCAGCGAGGGTTTGAAGGGTGGGACCCGTCTCCATTTTGCGCTGGTGATTGCCCACGAGAAGAACGACAGATCGGATCGAAGCAGCGCCAACCGCATCCCTGCAGAAATCGATGATGTCCGTGCGATCGACGAGCGATTGGACAGGGCTTTACGGGGGGCCGGTATCACTCCGGTTTCGCGCTATCCGGCCGAATTCTCCTCCGGGCCCAAAGGCCTGACAGCCACCTTACATGCGATGCAAAGGGCAGGGGCGGAGGTAACCCTGTCGACGAAAACACACCTTAGAGACCGACCCGGCAAGAGCGGCCGTTACGAGCGCGGCGGGGAACGGCGCGACGTCACGACCAAAGACCATAAGGAACTGACGGCCGAGGGTAAGGTCATCGGTGCTCTGATGCAGACCCGCCAGCCGCGGGATTTCATGCACCTGTTGCTGTCGGGGCCAGCCAATGTCGATCGCGACCGCTTCATCCTGGCGGGTCGCGATTTCCTTAAGGAACAGTTTGCGGGCCACCGCTATGCCTACGCCGTCCATAACCGCAATGATCTTGAAAAGCATCCGCACCTGCATGTCATCGTCGCCCTGCGCAATGCGAGCGGAAAGATGCTCAATCCGAATATCCGCGACTTCACCGAATGGCGGGTCCGTTTCGCTGACAATGCACGTGAGCGCGGCATTCCGATCGATCGCCAGAAGCGTATCGAACGTGCTGGCCCACCGCCGGTCAAACGATGGGAGTGGGAAATGTTTCGCCGGATGGGCGCAACGGCGCCAGCAAACGTAGTCGACAAGGTCAGGGCTAAGTTGCGCGACACGCCGACCGCGCCGAAGCGTGAAGAGGCCAAGAAGCGGCTCGAACAGAGCCGGCGTTCCGTCGGGCGTGTCATTCTGATGCTGGAAGGTATTGCGAAGGACCGCAGTGCACCGAGCACCGCGCGCGAGCTCAGCCATGATCTGTCCATCGGGCTTCGGCGCGAATACGGGCGACTTGAAACAGCGGTCCGCGAAGGCCGTGATCCCACACGAGAGAAAGGCGAAGACCACATGCTGCGATCCACACCCATCAGTGCCGCGCAAGCAAAAGCAGCGAAGGAAACGCTGGCGAACACCGCGCTGACGGTTGCCGCGAAGATTGCCAACCCATCTGATCGGCTGATCTTTGAACAGGCGACGAAGATCATCGGCAAGGTCGTCGGGCTGCAGCTCGACTCACGCGTTGGCAAGAATCGAGACCGAACGGAGTCTGGCAGCGATAAGCGGAGTTCGGACAGCCTCGAAACAAAGTCGGCTGCCGGTCGCGATCACATTGCGGAGCAGAGTGTGGTTAATAGGAGTTCGAACAACCGTTCTCTCGACGCATCGCGCATTGCCCGGTCTAATGCCGAGTATGACGCGCCGGAAGCCGATCGTTCGAATCGGGAGCGTCCGAAACCCCAGCAGCGGGATCGCGACATACCAAAATCGATCAAGCTTCGCCCGCCTCAGGAGAAGGACAAGGACCGCACCCGCTAACCCTGCGAACCGCACTGTTGGCCACAGTTAAGCTCTCCAGCGATGGACCAGCCCAACGTCGCCTGGATCTTGGCGCGGAGTCGCTTAACCTCCGTGGCTTCAGGCGAAGACAAATTGGGGGCATGCTTTCGGGCCGCACTCTGAGCGGTTCCCTCGCTTCGGTTGTTGAAGTAGTCGATTACCGAGACACCCGCATCGTCGGCAGCGAGGCTACCAGCGGTCGAGCTGCCGATGAAAACGGTTTCCTTCCTGCCGATCCCATACCGCTCCATAACTTGGAAGATCGCTCCGGCGCCAGCCTCCTGTTGCCGATCCGCCTGGCGCTGAAGGCCGGTTCCGCTTGCACGTGGGACGTCACTCCATGTCACCCAGAAATCCGGCATGGCACATCTGATGCTCAGTAATGCGTCAAGCAATTCGGTCAGGGTTGCGAATTCTGATCTTCCATAGGCACCCGCGTCCATCCCACGCTCGTCCGAAATAAAGCCGAAACGAGCATTGAGGTGTCGCAGATGCCTTAACATTTCAACGAATTCTTCGTCGATATCTCCGAGCATGTAATCCCCGGAGGGACTAGTCTTTCTGAGGAGGGTGCCATCTCTCTCGAAAATGACGAGGCCCGTCGAACCGATCCTCCTAAAGATCCTGTCTGCATATTTTGCATGATTGTTCATTGGCTAAATTCCAAACCTTGAAGCCAGCTTCGCCATCACACGACTTCGAAATGATGCGCAGCTTCCTCTTGGGACCAGTCGGTCGCGATTGTCGTCGTTACCGGTTATGGGATGGGAAATCAGCGCGGTTCGGTGAGGTCTCCGGCGTTCGTACAAGCGAGCGGCAAAATGGCTTCCTCCTCTCACTCGCTGCTCATCTGTTCTGAAATCAACATCCCAAACTTCAAAATTTTGCTCCTGATAGTAGAATCGCTATGCAGTTGCGTGTAGTTGCGATACCCGTTGATCGGGCACAAGCGCACGAAATCTACCGAAACGAAACGAAAGCAGAGCCGGTAAGCCATTGCCAAAGAATGGAAAGTTATTTCTCCCTCCGCCGAAAGACGGAAGTGATTTCAAAGAACTCTTCAAACAATTGGCCGCGGCAGGAGCGGGCCGGCCGTTGGGAAGTGATGGCTTTCCCGCAGGCCCGTGGACGCCCGAACTTCTCGCTGAGGCGATTTCACAGATCGATTCCAACCGGACTGGGGTCGATCTGCGAACGGTCCAGCTTTGGTTTCAAGAAAATGAGAAGGGTATCAGCACGACCAATATTCGTTGGCTGGCAAGGGTCTTCGGGTGTGATGATCCCGTAGCAACAAGCGAATGGCAGATGGAGCTAAGTGCGGCGCAATCTCGCTTGACGGCGAAGAGGCGAGGTTTGAAGAAATCGGGAAGCAGACCTGCGGCAGAGGTTCCAAATCTGGCACTGAATGTCGTAGATGAGGAGATGGAGTCGCCGGTAAAGCTGGAACGGGATAGCGAGGCTAATCAGCCGAGCCGACGTTTTAATTTGGCGAGGAGGTCGGAGGCGCTATTTAGCCGCGGATCTCCCTTGGATCTACCTGCGTCGGTATTTGCGGGTGCCACGGCCCTTGGGTTTCTCTCGTATATTGTGGGGATCCACAGCACGACTTACAATCGGGCGGATGGTCTCGTCAAACAGGTAGGTTTCCTCTGGGCGCCCAATTGGACGTTTCTCTTTATGGTTTTCTTGCCACTGTTTTTTGTGTTCGTCATAGAGTTGCTGTTGTTTTGGAAAAATGAAGGGCGCTTACGGATTGTAGCGGCGGGCAATCGTGTGGAAAGCGACGACGCCTGGGCCAGCAACGTAGATGCTTCTTCGTATACATATTGGGCGGTCTTTATGGTCTGCGTGTTGTTCGCCGGTCTGTTTCAATGGATCGGCGTGTGCTTGATCCCTTTGGTAAAAGGCGGTGGCAACTACGCGATAGATTGGGGCAAATTAGCGCTCGTCCGGCCCGAAGTCATCTCGGTGCCGATGGAGATTGTGTTCACGGCGCTCGCTTATCTCTACATGTGCTTGTGCTTCTACCTCTTCTTCGTAGGTCTCATTTTGCTTCATACGATCATTCATGACCTTTGGAAAAGCGGAGAAGCATCGAGGAACCGGCCGCGAATTGATTATCAATACCATGTCCATGAAATCGGCTTACGGGTGATGCGCGGAATTTTTCGGTGCACTGTTTTAGGTCTTCTGATCGCCATATGCATGAAGGCCCAAAGCTCCTATTTGGCGTCGAATGGAAAAGACATTGTGGCTTGGCTGCTCGCAGATATGTCGTCTGTTTTGCACGAGGGCAAAGACATGGGCAACGGATTCAGCTACAGGATGCCGACCCACTACAGCAGCCTTCTTATCGCTATTTCGACGATCATCGTTTTTCTTTACGGCTCCATCCGTTTAGGTGCCGGAAGCCGATTTCATTTGCCCATGTGGAAGATGTCAGCGGCCGTAGGGTTACTTTTTACCAGCTACCTGCTGATCGACGCATTTACAGGCTTTTCGATCCTTCTGTGCCTTGCAGTGCTGCTCGCGATGTACGGCCTCATTGATCCAGAGCTTGGGCGATGGAGAGCGAGCGACTGGGGAAGCAATCAGAATGTATCATAGTTGGCTTGATCGTTGGGATGAGCGGCGGGCACGACGCGGTGAGGAATCCAAGGAAATCGACGATTTCGTCCTTGATGCCAACCTCGCCTTCCCAGGCGCCAAGAACATAGGAAGTATCGGCGAGTTTTGTATCCTTGCGGACCAGGCCGTGGCTGATCCAGCCTTTTTCGATGAGCTGAGCGGGCACGATCAGCATTTTCAACGGCAAGACGGGTGGATCAAATTTCCGTCGGACATGTCCACTGACGTCGAAGAGAACGATGTAGTCTGGGCAAAAATCACAGAAAGCGGATCCCTCGATCAGGCGTTGGTGATTTTTCATCACTGGAATGCAAGTGCACGCAATCGTCAGATTGCCAACTTTTTCTCACGGCGCGGAATCACGGTTGTCGAGATCGCTATGCCCTATCATTTCGAGCGCAGCCGTTCCGGGTCCGTGTACGCCGATTTTATGCTTAGCCCTAATCTCGGTCGAACCATCCAGTCTGTACGGCAGGCGGTATGGGACGGGCGAACACTCATTCGTTGGTTGAAAAGCGAAGGCTATCGAGAGATTTCCGTTCTCGGTATGAGCTTAGGTTCCTGGGTCGCGGGTTTGATCGCTGCGCACGACTCGGCTGTGTCAAAAGCCTCGTTGTTTCTTACAGCAGGAAGTCTCGCGGATATGGTTTGGACAGGGCGCGCCACACGATCGATACGTGAAAGCCTTGAACCCGTTATTGAGCTGACCGAGCTCAGAAGGGCGTGGGGTCCGCTTAACCTAGAGAACTACGCGCACAATTTGGCACGGACCGATCTCGAACTTCATGTTGTGTTGGCTAAGAGGGACAAGGTTGTTCTGCCAGAGATATCACGGGGGTTCATGCAGAGGCTGAAGGCCGCCGGAGCTAGGCCAAACATTTTGGAATTAAACTGTGGTCACTATTCGCTCGGCATGCCGCCTTACATTTTGCTGGCCGGTTTGAGCCTGAAACGGTTTCTGTCGTTCCGCTAGACTGAGGGCTCTTGATCTCACAAGGTGACGGTTGCTGCGATGCAGATGGCCGAGGAGAGATGTGCGCGCAAGGATGGTAGCGGGTGACGGGTGGCGATGCGTCGCCATGTTGATTTCCCTACGGAACCGACCGCGCTCAGTTCCGTAGGGCATCAACGATGCAGGTTCGGCGCTCCTGCCGATTAATAAAAGATGATGGTGGAGGGCGCTGAAGTGTCGTCCCGACAGTCGGATCGTGGGAGAGGCATGAATATATATTATTTTGTTATAACATATCGCATAGCAGATTTATGGAACCAGCTATTGGCATCAAATATGCGCTCGCGCTGCCAATGCCTTGTTGGACATCTTTGGTGACATAATGAAACGGATCCGGATGCTGGTGCCCATCGTCGACTGATGTCTTGATCGCCGGCGGAAAGGTGTTGGCGCCGTCCGTGCCTAGCTTTGCCGGTGACAACAAAGGCTCGTCCTTCAGCATCTTGCGGAAGAAGCGCTTGGCGGCATGGCGACCCAGTTGAAGGAACCCGTAATGCCTTTCGACCTGATCCTTTCCCCGTCGCGAGTAACCGTCATGCAATTTGGGAAATGCTCGTGCGCAAAGACGTCGTCGACTTCGTCGCCCAGGATTGGAAGATCTTTGCTCAGTCGTTCAAGTTTAAAGGATTCTGCGGAACGGCCTCGTGCCAAGGCAGGCGCTTCCAAAAACAGCCATGGCACCGAAACTTTGATCTGGATCAACTCGCGGTCCCGGCGAGATTGGTAATCATCAAGCCGCGCCGGAAAAAATCGGGATAGCCGAACCCGCAATCGCGGCGTAATCGTCTGGGGTATGCCTAGCATGCGCAGTCACATCCGGCACACGCGGATTTTGAAGAGATCAGGACATGGACGTTGCACGCAGTAAGAGCCTGACCGAAAAAGAGTTGAGTGAAATCAGCCAGTTGTGATTCTGTTTGTTTGCTTAGGACGAACGGAGACCACAAT
>NZ_MRDM01000031.1 GCF_002008165.1 Rhizobium laguerreae | reverse complement strand
CACGGATATAAAAGCTCACGAACCTCCGTCCTGTGGGTGTTCTGTCGTCGTGTTGTACAATGAGGTTCGGCCACATGGCGCGATCGGCACCCTCGCCGAGCTGAGCCATAACCCCGAAACTTCCAGCTCCCGCCGGCCCAAAAATCGGGGAGCATCTTAAAAAAACCGCTGGAGCAAATTCAAAACTGGCCCAGGACGCCGAAAGCGCTTGAACTCAGATATGCAGCGCACTTCCCAAAGCTTTAAGCGCCGCCTCCGTGACCGCTTCGCTGCGGGTCGGGTGCGCGTGGATGGTGCCGGCGATGTCTTCCAGGCGCGCACCCATCTCGATGGCGAGGGCAAAAGCCGCCGAGAGTTCGGAAACCCCGGCTCCCGCCGCCTGCAGGCCGAGCACGAGATTGGTGTCGGCGCGGGCCACGACGCGCACGAAGCCTTCTTCGGACAGCATCGTCATTGCCCGTCCGTTGGCGCTGAACGGAAACTGGCCGGTGCGAATTTCATAGCCTTGCGCCTTCGCCTCCGCCGGCGACAGGCCGGCGCTGACGATCTCCGGGTCGGTAAAGCAGATGGCGGGAATGCATCTTTTGTCCCAGGCGCGCTTCTTTCCGGCGATGATTTCCGCCACCATCTCCCCTTGCGCCATGGCCCGATGGGCAAGCATCGGCTCGCCGGTTACGTCTCCGATCGCATAGATGCCGCGCATCGAGGTGCGGCAACGGTCGTCGATCCGGAGATAGGGACCGGCACGATCGAGATCGAGCTCTTCGAGACCGGATCCTGCGGTTCTTGGGCGGCGGCCGACGGTGACGAGGACACGGTCCGCCGGCAGGGTCTCTCGCCGGCCATCCGGCGTTTCGACGATCAATGCCTCGCCATTGTCGGCAAGGCCGATCGCCTTCGCACCCGTCAACACCCGGATACCGCCTTCGGCCAGCTTGCGCATGACGGGCCGCACCAGCTCGGCATCATATTGTGGCAGCACCTGCGGCGTCGCCTCGACGACCGTCACATCAGACCCCATCTTGGCAAAGGCGGTCCCGAGCTCCAGCCCGATATAACCGCCACCGACCACAACGAGCTTTTTTGGCAGATCTATCAGCGACAGCGCCTCTGTCGAGGAAATGACGCGGCCGCCGAAAGGCAGGTTCGCAAGCTCCACCGGATCCGAACCGGTGGCGATCACCACCGTCTCGGCGCGGATGATCTGCTGGCCAATTTCCGTCTCCACCTCCACCGTCTTGCCGTCGCGGAAGTGGGCGCGGCCGTGGACGATCTTGACGCGCGCCTTCTGCAGCAGCCCCGAAACACCACTGGTCAAGCGGCCGACGATCCCGTCCTTCCAAGCAATCGTCCTCATGAGGTCGATCGAGGCGCCTTCGACGCGGATGCCCATCGGGTTCTTGCCGGCGAACATCTTTTGCGCTGCGTCGAATTCCGCGGCCGCATGGATCAGCGCCTTGGAGGGAATGCAGCCGACCGTCAGGCAGGTGCCGCCCGGCTTGCCAGCCTCGACGATGACGGTATCGATGCCGAGTTGTCCGGCGCGGATGGCGCAGACATAACCGCCCGGACCGGCGCCGATGACGAGGAGTTTGCAGACGATCTCTTTCATGGATCTCAGCCTTCGATAAAAATGAGCGCAGGCGTTTCGATGAGCGTGCGGATGCGCTGCACGAAGTTTGCCGCATCCCAGCCGTCGATGATCCGATGGTCGAAGCTGGAGGAGAGGTTCATCATCTTGCGTGGCACGAACTGCGCGCCGTCCCAGACCGGTCGCGTGGCGATCTTGTTGACGCCGATGATCGCCACTTCGGGATGATTGATGATGGGTGTAGAGACGATGCCGCCGAGCGCGCCGAGCGAACTGATGGTGATAGTGGAGCCGGACAGCTCATCGCGTGTCGCAGTACCCGAGCGCGCCGCTTCCGCCAGCCGGTTCATCTCGGCGGCGCAATCCCAGATGCCGCGGGCTTCGGCATGCCGCACCACCGGAACGGTCAGACCGGCCGGCGTCTGCGTGGCGATGCCGATATGCACGGCACTGTAGTGCGTGATGATGCCGGCATCGTCGTCGAAAGTGGCGTTGACATCAGGCTGCTCGGAAATGGCCTTGACCAGCGCCCGCATCAGGAAGGGCAGAACCGTCAGCTTCGGATGACCTTCCCTGCGGTCGCCGTTCATGGTGGCGCGCAACTCTTCGAGCGCGGTCATATCCACTTCCTCCACATAGGTGATGTGGGGAATACGCGAGGCGGAGAGCACCATCTTCTCGGCGATGCGGCGGCGCAGGCCGGTCAGCTTGATCTCATCGGTCGCCGTCTTCCTGGCAAAGCCGTTCTTTGCCGTTGCAGGCGCGGTCCCATGGCCTAGGAATTGCTCGATATCCTCGCGCAGGATGCGCCCGGCCGGTCCGGTCGCCTGCACTTGTCTCAGATCGACGCCGCTTTCCCTGGCGAAGAGCCGCACGGAGGGAGCGGCAAGCGGCTTTTCCCCCGGCGCCGGCACTGGCGCCGCCGCAGGGGCTGGCACTGCGGGAGCAGATCTTGCAACCTCGGTCCTGATCGCCTCAACAATCGGCTTCTGCGAAATCCCAACGGACTGAGCCTCGCCGACATCTCCCGCCGTCTCGATCCGTACCAGCGGGGCCTTGACCGCGATACGGTCTCCGATCCCGCCCGCGAGCCAGGTGACGGTGCCATTGACAGGAGACGGAATTTCCACGGTGGCCTTGTCGGTCATGACGGCGGCGATCACCATGTCCTCGCGGACGGGATCTCCCTTCTTCACATGCCATTCTACGATCTCGGCCTCGGCGACCCCTTCGCCGACATCGGGCATCTTGATGATGAATTCGCGCACGGCTCAGGCCTCCATGACTTCGGCAAGTGCCCGCCCGACACGGCCGGGACCGGGGAAATAGTCCCACTCCTGCGCATGCGGATAGGGCGTGTCCCAGCCGGCAACACGCACGACCGGCGCTTCGAGATGATAGAAGCATTGTTCCTGTACCAGCGCCACGACTTCGGCGCCGAAGCCGGATGTCAGGGTTGCCTCATGCACGACGACGCAGCGTCCCGTCTTCGAGACCGATTTGACGATCGTATCGAGATCGAGCGGCAGCAAGCTTCTCAAATCGATCACCTCGGCATCGATGCCGGCATCCTCGGCCGCAGCAAGCGCCACATGTACCATGGTGCCGTAGGCAACCACCGTCACCGCCGATCCTGCGCGCCGCACTTCGGCCTTGCCGATCGGGATGGTGTAGTGGCCGTCCGGCACCTCCCCGAGGTCGTGTTTCGACCAGGGCGTCACCGGCCGCTCGTGATGGCCGTCGAAGGGGCCGTTATAGAGCCGCTTCGGCTCCAGGAACATGACGGGGTCGGGATCCTCGATCGCCGCGATCAGCAAGCCTTTGGCGTCATAGGGATTGGAAGGCACGATCACCTTCAGCCCGCAGACATGGGTAAAAAGCGCCTCCGGACTCTGGCTGTGTGTCTGGCCGCCGAAGATGCCGCCGCCGGTCGGCATGCGCACGACGATCGGGCAGGTGAAATCGCCGTTGGAACGGTAGCGGATGCGCGCCGCCTCCTGCGTCAGCTGGTCATAGGCCGGATACATGTAATCGGCGAACTGGATTTCGACACAGGGCTTCAGCCCATAGGCCGCCATGCCGATCGCCGTGCCGACGATGCCGGATTCGCTGATCGGCGTATCGAAGCAGCGCGTTCTGCCGTATTTTGCCTGCAGACCCTGTGTGCTGCGAAAGACGCCGCCGAAATAACCGACATCCTCGCCGAAAACGACGACATTGTCGTCACGTGCCATCGAGACGTCCATGGCACTGCGCACAGCCTCGATCATCGTCATTCTGGCCATGTCAGTACCCCGCCTTCTGTCGCTGGCGGCGGATATGCGGCGGCATCTCGGCATAGACGCCCTCGAAAATGTCGCGCACCGAAGGCCTGCCGCCGGCATGCAGCGTGCCATGCGCCTCTGCCTGGCGCTGCGCCTCGATCACCTCATCCATGATTTCGGCTTCGGCCTGCACATGCCGTTCCTCCGACCATGCGCCCTTGACGATCAGATGTTTCTTCAGCCGCAGCACGGGATCGCCGAGCGGCCAGGCCTCCGATTCCGTCTTGGGCCGATAGGCGCTCGGATCGTCGGAGGTCGAATGCGCACCGACGCGATAGGTTACATATTCGATCAGCGTCGGGCCAAGATTGCGCCGGGCGCGCTCGGCCGCCCAGCGGGCGACGGCATGGACAGCGAGATAGTCGTTTCCGTCGACACGCAGCGCCGGAATGCCGAAGCCGAGGCCGCGCGCCGCGAAGGTGCCGGAGCCGCCGCGGGCAATGCCCTGGAAGGTCGAGATCGCCCACTGATTGTTGACGATGTTGAGAATGACGGGCGCCTTATAGGTCGAGGCAAAAACGAGCGCCGAGTGGAAATCCGATTCCGCCGTCGATCCGTCGCCGATCCAGGCCGCGGCAATGCGGCCGTCATTCTTGATCGCCGAAGCCATCGCCCAGCCGACAGCCTGCACATATTGGGTGGCGAGATTGCCCGAGATGGTGAAGAAGCCGTGTTCCTTGGAGGAATACATGATCGGCAGTTGCCGGCCGCGCAAAGGATCGCTCTCGTTCGAGTAGATCTGGTTCATCATCTCGACCATCGGGTAGTCGTCGGCAATCAGCAGGCCGGCCTGGCGATAGGTCGGGAAATTCATATCGCCCTTCTCGAGCGCCTTGCGGAAGGCACAGCTGACGGCCTCCTCGCCGAGATGCTGCATGTAGAAGGAAGTCTTGCCCTGCCGCTGCGCCATCAGCATGCGGGCGTCGAAGGCACGCAGCTTCATCATGTTACGAAGCCCGGTCAGCAACGCCTCATCGGAGAGCGACCCAGCCCAGGGACCGACCGCCTCGCCCTCGCGATTCAAAACGCGGATGATGGAATAGGCAAGGTCGCGGATATCTTCGGATGCGACATCCACCTCCGGCCGCTGCACCGAACCGGCCTTGGCAATCTTGACGTTGGAAAAATCGGGCTGACCACCGGGGCGAACGGCGGGTTCGGGGACATGCAGGCTCAAACGAGCGGAATCCACCATGTCTTTCTTTCCTCCCTTTGCCGGCCTTGCTCCTCCTCCGGAAGCAGGGCCGGATGTGGTGCTTAGAGATTGCGGGCGATCACCATGCGCTGCACGTCGCTTGTTCCTTCATAGATCTGGCAGATGCGCACATCGCGGTAGATGCGCTCGACCGGATAATCGGCGATGTAGCCATAACCTCCATGGATCTGGATCGCGTCGGAACAGACGCGCTCGGCCATTTCGGAGGCAAAAAGTTTCGCCATCGAGGCTTCCGACAGGCAGGGCAGCCCGGCTTCCCTAAGCGAGGCGACATGAAAAACCAGCTGCCGCGCCGCCTCGATCCGTACCGCCATATCGGCAAGGCGGAACGCAACGGCCTGGTGCTCGACGATCGGCTTGCCGAAGGCGATGCGCTCCCGGGCATAATCGCGCGCCGCCTCGAAGGCCGCCCGCGCCATGCCGACGGCTTGTGCCGCGATGCCGATCCGTCCGCCCTCGAGATTGGCGAGCGCGATGCGATAGCCCTCGCCTTCCGCACCGAGCCTGAGTTCTGCCGGAATGCGCATGCTGTTGAAGGCGATCTGGCAGGTATCGGAGGAATGCAGCCCAAGTTTTTCCTCAACACGGATCACCTCGTAGCCCGGCGTATCCGTCGGCACGATGAAGGCGGTAATGCCCTTCTTGCCGACATCGGGATCGGTCACGGCAAAGACGATGATGACATGACCGTTCTTGCCCGAGGTGATGAATTGCTTGGAACCGTCGAGCACATAGTGATCGCCGTCGCGGTGCGCCCGCGTCTTCAGGTTGGAGGCATCGGAACCGGCCTGCGGCTCGGTCAGCGCAAAGCCGCCAATCCATTCGCCGCTAGCCAGTTTCGGCAGGAAGCGCTGCCGCTGCTCCTCGGTCCCGAATTTGAGGATCGGCACACAACCGACGGAGCTATGCACGCTCATGATCGTAGAACAGGGTCCGTCGCCGGCGGCAATCTCCTCCAGCGCCGCCGCATAGGCAATCACACCCGTATCCGACCCGCCATAGGCCTCCGGCACCAGCATGCCGAGCAGCCCGAGTTCGCCCATTTCCTTCAATTCCTCGCGCGGGAAGAGATGCTCCCGGTCGCGTTTGGCCGCCCCGGGCGCCAGCCGGTCGCGGGCAAAGTCGCGGGCGAGATCCGAGATTTGCTGCTGGAGGTCGGAAAGGATCATCTGTTTCGCCCTCCCCGCTCGTGCCGTTCGATGGCGACAGCCGTCGCCTCGCCGCCGCCGATGCAGAGCGCGGCCATGCCACGCTTCAGGTCGTATCGGTCCAGGGCGGCAAGCAGCGTCACCAGAATCCGCGCCCCCGAGGCGCCAATCGGATGGCCGAGCGCGCAGGCGCCGCCATGCACGTTCACTTTTTCATGCGGCAGGTTGAGATCACGCATCGCCGCCATGGCGACGACGGCGAAAGCCTCGTTGATTTCAAACAGATCGACCTCCGACAGCGGCAGACCGGTGCGATCGGACAGCTTCTGCAGCGCACCGATCGGCGCCGTGGTGAAAAGATTGGGTGCCTGCGAATGCGTGGCATGGCCGAGGATCGTCGCCAGCGGCTTCAGGCCGCGATCCTCCGCTTCGGAACGGCGCATCAGCACAAGGGCTGCTGCACCATCGGAGATCGAGCTGGAATTGGCGGCGGTCACCGTGCCGCCGTCGCGGAAGGCGGGTTTCAGCGTCGGGATCTTGTCAAGCTTCGCCTTGCCGGGCTGTTCATCGCGGCTCGCCACCTGCTGGGCTTTGCCCGATTTCCCCGTAACCGGCGCGATCTCGCTTTCGAAACAGCCTTCGGCGATCGCCTTCTGCGCCCGCGTCAGCGAGGCGATGGCGTAGTTGTCCTGCGCCTCGCGCGTGAACTGATAGGCTTCGGCGCAATCCTCCGCGAAGCTGCCCATCAAGCGCCCCTTGTCATAAGCATCCTCCAGCCCGTCGAGGAACATGTGATCCACGACACGCCCATGGCCGAGCCTGTAGCCGCCACGGGCCTTGTCAAGGAGATAGGGCGCATTCGTCATGCTTTCCATGCCGCCCGCGACTGCCAGGGAAGCGCTGCCGGCGGCGATCAGGTCATGCGCCATCATGACCGCCTTCATGCCCGAGCCGCACATCTTGTTGACGGTGCTGGCCGCGGTCGCGAAGGGCAGGCCGGCATGGATCGCCGCCTGGCGCGCCGGCGCCTGCCCCTGTCCCGCCGACAGCACGCAGCCGAAGACGACCTCCTCGATCGCCTCGGCCTCGACGCGACTCCGCTCAAGCGCCGCTCGGATCGCGGTTGCTCCGAGTTCCGGTGCAGTTGCATCCTTCAGCTCTCCTTGAAAGCTGCCGATCGGGGTGCGCGCTGCACCGACGATAACGATGGGGTCTTGCAAAACCATCTTTCCTCCTTCGGGCAACCCGCTCAGCGCGCGCCCATTCGCAATGCGCCGTCGAGGCGGATGACCTCGCCGTTCAGCATGTTGTTTTCAAAGATATGACGCACCAGCCCGGCGAATTCCGCCGGACGGCCGAGCCGCGGCGGAAAAGGCACGCTCTTGCCGAGTGCTGTCTGAACCTCGGCCGGCATATCAGCCATCATCGGCGTCTCGAAAATGCCGGGCGCGATCGACACGACGCGAATGCCGTGACGTGCAAGCTCGCGGGCGATCGGCAAGGTCATCGCCGCCACCCCGCCCTTGGAGGCGGCATAGGCTGCTTGGCCGATCTGGCCGTCGAAGGCTGCAACCGAGGCCGTATTGACGATGACGCCGCGTTCGCCTTCGGCATCCGGCTCGGTCTTCTGGATTGCTGCGGCGGCCAGCCGGACCATGTTGAATGTGCCGATGAGATTGATGCTCACCGTGCGGGCAAAACTCTCCAGCCGGTGCGGTCCGTCGCGGCCGATCACTTTTTCGGCCGGCGCCACGCCCGCGCAATTCACCAATCCGCGCAAGCCGCCGAAGGCTTCGACGGCAGCGGCAACCGCCGCCGCCCCCTCCTCGCCATCAGCCACGTCGGCCTTGATGAAACGGGCATCGCTTCCGAATTCCCGGACGATTTCCTGACCGGCTTCCGCGTTGAGATCGGCGATTGTCACCCGTCCACCCGCCTCCACAACCATGCGCGCCGTCGCCGCGCCGAGGCCGGAGCCGCCGCCGGTCACGATGAAACTTGCACCTCGGATCAGCATGAATCTGTTCCTCCCTACCGGCCGCGCCTCCTCCAGGCTCAGCCGAATGAGAGGACTCTATTCCGTCGGCCTATTGCAAGCGATGACAGAACTGCTCCATTATTTCGGACAGTTTTGCCATAGCGAGGATAGAATGGCCGAGATCGAGCGACGCATGATCGCGCCGGGCTTCGTGGAGGAGGCACTCGACAGCCTGCGGCGGCTGGATAAGCCGACAGAGCCTATTCTTGCCCCCGTCGGCCTGGCATCCCCAGTCGATCAGCCGGTTTCGGCAGAGACCTATGGCGCGCTCTGGCTGGCGATCGCCGCCGAGCTCGACGATGAATTCTTCGGCATGGGGGGCCGACCGATGCGCAGCGGCAGCTTCACGCTGCTCTGCCACTCTGTCCTGCATGCGCCGACGCTCGGTCATGCGCTCCGCCGGGCGCTGCGCTTCCTCGATGTCGTGCTCGACGATCCCCGGGGACGGCTCGTCATCCGCAACGGTCTGGCCGAGATCGAGCTCAGCGACGCCGGCGGCCCGCGTTCGGCCTTCGCCTACCGCACCTACTGGATCATCCTGCACGGCATCATCTGCTGGCTGGTCGGCCGGCGCATTCCGATCCGGCTCGTCGATTTCCGCTGCGCGGAACCCAAACAAGGGGCCGACTACCGGCTCTTCTTCGGCGCCCCGGTGCGTTTCTCGCAAGCCATCAGTCGGCTCGGCTTCGACAGCGCCTTGCTCGACCTGCCGGTGGCGCGCAGCGAACAGGCGCTCAAACAGTTCCTGCGCGGCGCGCCCGCCAATATTCTGATACGCTATCGCTATGATGCCGGCATCGCCGCCGCCGTCCGCCGGCGCTTGAACCAGGCAACGCCTGCCATGTGGCGGAGTTTTGCCGAGCTTGCCGCCGATATGCGCATGCCGCCCTCCACGCTCCGCCACCGCCTGCGCGACGAGGGACAAAGTTATGCCGCCATCAAGGACGACATCCGCCGCGACCTCGCCGTCGAACTGCTGCTGAACACGCCGAAGACCATCGGCGAGATTGCCGTGCATCTCGGCTATTCCGAGCCGAGCGCCTTCTTTCGGGCCTTCCGGAAATGGATGGACAAGAGCCCCGAGGTCTTTCGGCGGGACGGAGCGGAAATCGAGGGCATGTCAGTCGAATCGGTTGACCCGCCCTGACTGGCCTCGCGCTTTCGCGAACATGGCGGCAATCTTCATCATGAAGGACTTGCTGAAGCGACCAAGAACCGCCTGATGAGGCTCGATGTACCAGGAGCGCTCGACGATATCGTAATTGTATTCGTCGACGACGATCCAACTCTGTTTGAGATCACCGAGACCGGCGCGGCGGCGTTCGATATCAGGAATTTCCAGGCCAACCCTTCCCACTTCCGGCGGCTGTGTGGTGATTGCCAGAAGGACGAGATGGGTGTTTCCATCGCCAGCACTGCGGATCGCGATGACGACACAGACTGGGCGCCGTTTGCGCCCCTCGGTCTCACCACGCTGCTGTTGCCATGCCCAGAGATAGGGATAGGTTATCACCTCGCCAGGACGAAACTCATGGTTCATCGTCGTAGCTTTCCCCGCGCGCCAGCCGCTCAATCGCCTCGTCGAACAATTCGGCATGCTCGTCCGGCATCTCCGAAATGTGATGCGCACGACGCGGGTCCCCGCCGCTGCGCATTCGCTGATAGTGCTCATAGCTCATCAGCACGAAACGTGGCTTGTTGTGGCGGGTGAGAATAACCGGCTCGCGGCTCGCGACATCGGTGACATCGCCGATCTGTTTGTTGAGATCACCTGTCGTGAACTGTCGCATAAAAATCTCTCCGGTTTAATTCCATATATTCCATATTTTCCATATTTTCAAGAAAATGACGCTCACGCGCCCTCGACAAGAATTCGCAAGGCTCTTCGGCCGCATCATTCAAGGGCACTTTGAACCCGCCGCAACCCGCGCTACATATTTCAGCGGGAGGAGTGCCATGTTTGATTTTTCGCTCGGCGAAACCGCGGACGCGATCCGTGAAACGACGGTGCGGTTTGCCGCCGATCATATTGCTCCGCTGGCTGCGGAGATCGACGAAAGCAACACGTTTCCACGCCAGCTCTGGCCCGAGATGGGTGCGCTCGGCCTGCATGGTATCACCGTCGAGGAAGAATTCGGTGGCGCCGGTCTTGGTTATCTCGATCATGTTGTCGCCATGGAGGAAGTTTCGCGCGCCTCGGCCTCCGTCGGCTTGAGTTACGGCGCCCATTCCAATCTCTGCGTCAACCAGATCCGCCGCTGGGCCTCGCCGGAACAAAAGCGCCGCTATCTGCCGAAGCTGATCTCCGGCGAACATGTCGGTTCGCTCGCCATGTCGGAGGTCGGCGCCGGTTCCGATGTCGTCTCCATGCGGTTGCGTGCCGAGAAAAAAGGCGATCGCTATATTCTGAACGGCACCAAGTTCTGGATCACCAACGCGCCGCATGCCGACGTGCTTGTTGTCTATGCCAAAACCGATCCCGCAGCCGGCCCGAAAGGCATTTCCGCCTTGATCATCGAGAAAGGCCTGCCCGGCTTCAGCGTCTCCAAGAAGCTTTCCAAACTCGGCATGCGCGGCAGCGACACGGCCGAACTGGTCTTCGAGGATTGCGCGGTGCCGGCCGAGGCGCTGATGAGCCGGGAAGGCGAAGGCGTGAAGATCCTGATGTCCGGCCTCGATTACGAGCGAGCCGTGCTCGCCGCCGGCCCGCTCGGCATCATGCAGGCCTGCCTCGATGTCGTGCTGCCCTATGTGCGCGATCGCAAACAGTTCGGCAAAGCGATCGGCGATTTCCAGCTGATGCAAGGCAAGATTGCCGACATGTATGTCGCGCTGAATTCGGCGCGTGCCTATGTCTATTCCGTCGCCCGCGCCTGCGATGCCGGCCGCGCGACGCGGACGGATGCAGCTGCTGCGATCCTCTTTGCCAGCGAAAATGCCGTGAAGGTCTCGCTGGAGGCGATCCAGGCGCTCGGCGGCGCCGGCTATACCAAGGAATGGCCGGTCGAACGCTTTTTGCGCGACGCCAAGCTTTACGATATCGGCGCCGGCACCAATGAGATCCGCCGCTACCTGATCGGCCGGGAGCTCATTGCGTCATGACGGTGATTTCGACTGCGATCGACCGCGACAGCGACAGCTTCAAGGCCAATGCCAGCAAGAACAAAGCGCTGATCGACGAGCTCCAGGACCGTTCGGCGAAAGCGCGCGAGGGTGGATCGCAAACGGCGCGCGAGCGCCATGCCAGCAAGGGCAAGCTGCTGCCTCGCGATCGTATCCAGCTGCTCATCGATGCCGGCAGCCCGTTCCTGGAGATCGGCACGCTGGCGGCCAACGGCATGTATGATGACGAGGCGCCGGGCGCCGGCATCATATCAGGCATCGGCCGCGTTGCCGGCCGCGAGGTGATGATCGTCGCCAATGATGCGACGGTGAAGGGCGGCGCCTATTTCCCGATGACGGTAAAGAAACATCTGCGGGCGCAGGAGATCGCCCTGCAGAACCGGTTGCCCTGTCTCTATCTGGTCGATAGCGGCGGCGCCAATCTTCCGCATCAGGCCGAAGTCTTTCCCGACCGCGACCATTTCGGCGCGATCTTCTACAACCAGGCCCAGATGTCGGCCGAAGGCATTCCGCAGATCGCCTGCGTTATGGGAAGCTGTACCGCCGGCGGCGCCTATGTGCCCGCCATGTCCGACGAAACGGTCATTGTGCGCAACCAGGGCACGATCTTCCTCGCCGGCCCGCCGCTGGTGAAGGCCGCAACCGGCGAGATCATCTCGGCCGAAGAGCTCGGCGGCGCCGAAACCCATGGCCGCCGCTCCGGCGTCGTCGATCATGTGGCCGAAAACGACGAACATGCGCTGCTGCTCGTTCGCGATATCGCAGCCACCCTCAACAACGTGAAATCAGTCGATATCGACCTGCAGCCGCCACGACCGCCGAAGCTCGATCCCGAGGATCTCTGCGGCCTCATCCCGGAGGATGTGCGCTCGCCCTATGATGTGCGCGAGGTCATCGGCCGGATCGTCGATCGCTCGGAACTGCATGAGTTCAAGCCGCTCTACGGCGCCACGCTGGTCTGCGGCTTCGCCCGCATCTGGGGCATGCCTGTCGCCGTCATCGCCAATAACGGCGTGCTGTTTTCCGAAAGCGCGCTGAAGGGCGCGCATTTCATCGAGCTTGCCTGCCAGCGCCGCGTGCCTTTGCTCTTTCTGCAAAACATCTCCGGCTTCATGGTCGGCGGCCGCTATGAGGCCGGCGGCATCGCCAAGGATGGGGCAAAGCTGGTGATGGCGGTTGCGACCGCCACCGTGCCGAAGGTCACGGTCATCATCGGCGGCAGCTTCGGCGCCGGCAATTACGGCATGTGCGGCCGCGCCTATCGCCCGCGCTTTCTCTTCACCTGGCCGAACAGCCGCATCAGCGTGATGGGCGGCGAACAGGCGGCCTCGGTGCTCGCCACGATCCGCCGGGACTCCATGGAGGCGCGCGGTGAGAATTGGCCTATGGAAGAGGAGGAAGCTTTCAAGGCGCCGATCCGCGCCGGCTACGAGGCCGAGGGCAATCCCTATTATGCCACGGCTCGCCTCTGGGACGACGGCATCATCGATCCGCGCCAGACGCGGGATGTGCTGGGCCTTGCCTTTTCCGCCTGTCTGAATGCGCCGATCCCGAAAGGGCCGCGCTTCGGCCTGTTCAGGATGTGAGGCGCCGATGATGGAAAGTCTTCTCATTGCCAACAGGGGCGAAATCGCCCGCCGCATCATCCGCTCGGCCAAGATGCTCGGCATCCGCACCATCGCCGTCTATTCCGAAGCCGATACCGGCCTGCCCTACGTCAGGGAGGCGGACGAGGCGATTGCCATCGGCCCGGCGCCGGCACGCGAGAGCTATCTCTCTCAGACCCGCATCCTCGATGCCGCCCGGAAAACCGGCGCTGCTGCGATCCATCCCGGCTACGGTTTTCTTTCGGAAAATGCCGAATTTGCCGAAGCGGTGGAAAAGGCCGGCATCCTCTGGGTCGGCGCGCCGCCGGCGGCCATCCGTGCCATGGGCCTTAAGGATGCCGCCAAGGAATTGATGCAGGCAGCCGGCGTGCCCGTGACCCCCGGCTATATGGGCGCGGACCAGAGCGAAGAGAGACTGACGGCCGAGGCGGAAAACATCGGTTATCCCGTGCTCATCAAGGCGGTCGCCGGTGGCGGCGGCAAGGGCATGCGCCGCGTCGATCGCCCGCAGGATTTCGCCGAACGTCTCGCCTCCTGCCGCCGTGAGGCGGCCGCCGCCTTCGGCGACGACCGCGTTCTGATCGAACGCTACATCGCCAATCCGCGTCATATCGAGGTGCAGGTTTTCGCCGATACGCTCGGCAACTACGTTCATCTCTTCGAACGCGATTGTTCGCTGCAGCGCCGTCACCAGAAGGTCATCGAGGAAGCCCCTGCCCCCGGCCTCGATGCCGCTACCCGGGCATTGATCTGCGATGCGGCAGTGAAGGCCGCAAGAGCGGTCAACTATGTCGGCGCCGGCACCATCGAATTCATCGCCGATGCCTCGGAAGGCCTTCGCGAAGATCGCATCTGGTTCATGGAGATGAACACCCGCCTGCAGGTGGAACACCCGGTCACCGAGGCAATATCAGGCGAGGATCTGGTGCTCTGGCAGTTGAAGGTCGCTAGCGGCGAACCGCTGCCGAAAATGCAGGACGAGATTGCCATGAACGGCTGGGCCTTCGAAGCCCGGCTCTATGCCGAAAATCCTGCCGCCGGCTATCTGCCGTCGACAGGCCGGCTCGAACATCTGCGCCTGCCTGACACAATCCGCGTCGATAGCGGCGTCGAGCAAGGGGACGAGATCACCGCCTTCTATGACCCGATGATTGCCAAGATTGTCGCCCATGGGCCGAACCGCGAGGCCGCACTTTCGAAGCTCGCAGCCGCCTGCGCAGAGATCGAGGTCTGGCCGGTCAGATCCAATGCCGGCCTTCTCACCCGCATCGCCGTCGATCCGGATTTTCGCGCAGCTCGGATCGATACCGGCTTTCTCGACCGCCATGGCGACAGGCTTGTGGCGACGGAGCCGAGCGAAACCGCAATCGACACCGCGGCCACCGTGCTTTCAAAAAATACGGATGGTGATCCCTGGTCTGCGCTGACCGGGTTCCGCATCGCCGGCGCGGATGACAAAAGGGTGCGCATCCGTATCGGCGATCACCTCCATTGGGGGCAATCACGTCCGGAGCTTGAGGCAAATACAGTCACGATCGGTGAAACCACGGTGCTTTTCGACGCCGGCAACGCCTGGCCGATCAGCCTGCCGGTCGCCAGCGAAGTCGAAGCAAGTCAGGGTGCCGGCGACGGCGCGATCCTTTCGCCCATGCCCGGCCTCGTCATTTCGGTGGATGTCGCCGAAGGCGATCGGGTCGCCAAGGGGGACCGCCTGCTGACGGTCGAAGCGATGAAAATGGAACATTCTCTGCGTGCGCCCTTCGACGGCATCGTCGAAAAACTGCAGGTTGCCTCGGGGATCAGGGTCTCGGGAAACCAGCTGGTCGTCAGCATTGTGAAGGAGCAGGATTGATGGCCGGCCGTTATTTCGACGAGTGGACGGTCGGCGACCGCATCGCCCACGACATCCGTCGCACGGTCACCGAGACCGACAATCTGCTCTTCACGACGCTTTCCCACAATCCGCAGCCTCTGCATCTCGATGCCGACTATGCGGCCGGCACCGAATTCGGCCGGATCGTCGTCAACGGCACCTTCACCTTCGCGCTCACCGTCGGCCTTTCGGTCGGCGACACCACGCTCGGCACGCTCGTCGCCAATCTCGGCTATGACAAGGTGACGATGCCGAAGCCGGTCTTCATCGGCGATACGCTGCGGGTGGAAACGGAGGTGATGGAGCTGCGTCGCTCGAACTCCCGCCCCGATGCCGGCATCGTCACCTTCCGGCATATCACCCTGAACCAGCGCGGCGAGATCGTCTGCCAGTGCCTGCGCACGGCAATGCTGAAGGTGAAACCGTCATGAGGCTGCGCTCGCTGCTCTTTGCGCCCGGTGACCGGCCGGAGCGTTTCGAAAAAGCGCTTGCCTCGGGCGCCGATGCCGTCATTCTCGACCTGGAAGATTCGGTTGCGCCCCTAAACAAGCCGAAAGCGCGAGAGAGCGTGCACGAATTCGTCTTGCATCATGCCGGCGAGACCCCTCTTCTTATCCGCATCAACCCCCTCGCCTCGCAAGAATTCGAAGACGACCTTGCCGCTTTGAGCGGCCTTCATCCTTTCGCGATCGTGCTGCCGAAGGCCGAGGGTGCCGCCTCGGTGCTGAAGCTCGCAGGCTCTCTTGCATCTGCAATTCCCATCTTGCCGATCGCAACCGAAACGCCATCTGCGATCTTCGAGATCGGCAGCTACCGGGATGTCTCAACCAGCCTCTGCGGCCTGACCTGGGGGGCTGAGGATCTGCCGGCCGCGATGGGGGCTGCGACCGCGCGGAGGACGGATGGCCGCTATACGCCACCTTACGAGCTTGCCCGTTCGCTCACGCTATTCGGAGCCCATGCCGCCGCCGTTCCGGCGATCGACACCGTCTATCCAGATTTCCGCGATCTGGGCGGTCTCAGGGCCTATGTCGGCCGCGCCCGGCGCGATGGCTTTTCCGGTATGATGGCCATCCATCCGAGCCAGGTCGAGGTGATCAATCACGCCTTCACGCCGGATCCGTCCGAGATCGCCTGGGCCGAGAAAGTCGCCGCCGCCTTCGCCGCCAGGCCCGACGCGGGCGTCGTTCAGCTTGATGGGCGCATGTTGGATTTGCCGCATCTCAAGCTCGCGATGCGCATCCTGGATGTGGCCGGGCGATAGTCAAGAAGCCGCCTTCAGCCTGACTTCCCCGCTCGTTCGGAGGCAACAGGCCCTTGTCCTGTGAGGTAGCCGGCACCGACCGGGACATAAAGGTCCACATAGCCTTTGGCGACCTGCTGCACGTTGGGTCGGGCGTCATAACATTGGCTTCATGGCTGCGAAATCGGGCAAGGCGCCGCTCGCGTAGCCGACCGCCCCGAGCGAGCCGATGGCGATCCGGCCGTCGCGGATCGACAGGAGCGGTCCATCGGCACCCTGCTCGTAGAGATCGGGATGGGCCGCGGCAAAGCGCGCCTTCTCGGCCTGCGGCGCACCCTGCATGCCGGCGACATAGTGATGGCCGTTGCGCTCGACATGAGAGAGGCCGAGCAGCGAGACCAGCGCCAGATCCTGCTGCACGGCAAGCCCCGCCTGGCAGGTCAGATCCTCGCCCGAAAGGAACAGTCCCGGCACGGTTCCAGTTCTGATGCGGATCGCCTTCATGAGCGAACGGTAGATGCCCTTGCAGGTCTTCGAGGAGACGCCGGTATATCCCAGCCGCCTGGCGCCGGCGAAGGCGCCGTCGCCGTCGTCGCTCTCATCGATCAGGAAGAGCAATTGCGCCGCCAGGTCCCCCAGCGACGTTTCCATGGTGATCGCGCGCGAGAATGGCTGTTCGACAAAGGCAATGGCCGCACGCAACCTCGCCAGCCGCGGCGTCGCCTCGATTTGTGCCAGCAAGGCGGCAAGCTGTTCGGCGGCGCCAAACTGTTCGTTGCCGTCGACCGTCACCCGATAGTCGGGCAGGCGGTCCAGCACGGCGGCGATCCTGGTCAGGCGGTCGATATCGGCATCGATCGTGCCCGAAAGCTTGATCTTGAACCAGCGGTTGCCATAGCGTGTTATCACCGCCTCGAGGCTTTCCGGCAGGCCGTCGTCGACGGGATGGACGATATCGCCCTCGGTGATCGGATCGACAAGCCCGATCGTATGCCGGGCCGAGATCGCGCCGGCAGGACGAAGATCGGAAAGCACCGCCAACGCTGCATCCACGTCGATATCGTCGGGCAGCATGGGGCCGCCGATGCCGACGAGGTTGCTCCGCACCGCCTCGAAGAAGGAAATGCCGGCAAGGCGGCAATAGGCATCGAGCGCGGCGCGGGCGATCAGCGAAGGGCCGAAACAGGCGGCCAATGGATTTCCAGGCAGGCGCCGCACGGTCTCCATCTCGTTCAGGCGGGCTGCGGCAAACAGTGTCGCCGGCGCAGACGGTTCGAGCGAAGCAGCCGCAGCGGTACGGATCGAGGTGCGCAACTGATCGACATTTTGCGCCGGCGTGAAGGCCGGATCCTTGTCGAACCATTTCGGCACCATCATCTCGGCGGCCGCACCAAGGGCGGTTCGCCCCTCTTCATCCTCGACGCGGACCCTGAGGAAGGCTTGCGGCGCCTTTTCGAGGGTTGCCGCACCAAAGCGGAACGGCAGGCGCAGCCTGATATCGCGCTCGAAGGCGTCGATCTCGATGATTCTGATACGCGGCGCCGTCACGGAACCTCCAATGTTTCTGTCCACGGTCATGCCATCCGGTCGAGCATGGCGCGCGACACTTCGTGATGGAGCGGCTCCCCGCGAAGCAGCCGGCCGATCTCGTCCACCATGGCCTGGCCTTGGGCGAAGTGCGCCTCTTCAGTGTGACCGGCGGCATGCGGCGAAATGGTGACATTGGCCAGTGCGGGATCGCGGAAGGGACTGTCCGGAGGCAGCGGCTCGTTGTCGAAGACATCAAGAGCCGCTTCGATACGGCCGGAGCGGATCTCGGCGAGCAGCGCCGCCTCGTCGACCAGCTCCGCGCGCGCCGTGTTGATGAACAGCGTGCCGGGGCGCAGTAGCGCCAGTTCGCGGGCACCGATCATGCGGCGCGTTTCGGGCAGGACAGGCGCATGCAGAGAGACCACATCTGCCTGGGCCAGCATATCGTTCAGCCCGGCTCTGAAAACGCCGAGCGCAGCAGCCTCGCTATCATGGAGAAACGGATCGACGACCAGTACGCGGCAGCCGAATGGGACGAGCAGCCGCATGACCGCCCGCCCGACATATCCGGCACCGACGATGCCGACCGTTCTGGCGCCAAGCAATCTCTGCGGCACGGCGGCGCGGACGTCGAGCCATTCGCCACCGTTGCGCAATTGATGATGCAGCCGATGAATGCCGCGCATGGCGAGCAGCGTTTCGGCGACGACGAACTCGGCAACCGAGGCGGCAATTTTCGAGGCGGCATGGGTGACGCGAAGGCCATCGTCGAACAGACGGGCGGGAACGAGTGTTCGGACGCTGCCTGCCGAATGGGCGACGAGGGCGAGTTGCGGATGGCGTTGGCGCGCGGTGGGATCGAAGACCGGCGTGCCCCATCCGGTGAGGCACGCGACAGCGCCCTGCAGCAGCTGGTCGACATCGGCAGCGTCGATTGCGGCACCGGTCGGCCAACGCACCTCGCCAAGAGCGTTCAACTGGGCAATCGCCACATCGTCCAGCATCATCCGGCGGGTCTTTTCGGTCAGCAGTACGGCGATAACGGGAGCCTGTTCGTTCATGGTTCTACTCTTTCGCTGCGGCGACCAGGCGCCGGAAATGGGCAAGATCAGCGCGAACCTTGTCGAGCGCCTGCTCTCGGGAGACGCGGTATTGGGAATGCATCGAGAGCACGCCGGCAAAGCCGCTGGCGACCAGATGCGGGACGATTTCGTTCCAAGGCACCATGCCTTCGTCGAGCCCGTACCAGTCGGAATGCCAGGCGCGCTGGCCGTTGGATCCGTAAGCGCCGGGCGACCAACCGCTGTTCTTGACGCCCATGCAGCAGAACCACGGATCGAGAATATCAAGGGTCAGACGCCAATCCTCGCTTCCCTCCCGAATGATCTGATTGGCGGGATCGGGATAGGCGCCGATCCGGATCGGATCGCGCCCGGCCAGCAATCGCACCGCCAGCGCGCCCGAACTGTGCAGGGTGCCGCCGTGAAGCTGGACGGTCAGCTTGATGCCGAAGCGTTCGGCCAGGCGCTCGAAGCCGTCGAGATCCCACCGTGCCTCATCGACCTGGACCTGCCAGCGCCGTGACGGGTCGTAGCGCCAGAAGCCAAGCCTGATCTGCCCGATGCCGGCCTCGCCGCAACAACCGAGAAGCCGAGATGCGGCATCGTCGGGCCGGGTGGAATCGATGGTCGCCATCGGGGTGCGAACACCGGCCGCGGCAAAGAACTTTACCGCATTGACGATCCCCTCCGGCCTGTCAGGGGAAACGGCATGGCCATCGCGAATAAGGAGATCGGCACAGTCGAACCCCAAACCGGCTGTGATCTTGGCCGCCGTCGCGAGCGGCAGACCTTCGAGGGTCTTGGTGAAATAGGCGATATCCATGGATCATATCCCAGACGGAAAGGCGCTGTTCACGAGCGGGAGAGACAAAGCTCGCTGCGGCGACCGAATGCATCGTGAGCCTGCACCGCATACCGCACGCCCTCCGGCGGCGACATGTGCAGGAATGCCGTCGAGATCAGCGGCACGGGACTGACCTTTTCAAAAGTCCCCCCATCGGTGCTGACCAGGACATCGTAGAAGATGGCCGGCCCGGCATCGCCGGCAGCCCAGAACAGCATGCGCTCCTCCCGACCGCCAAGACCAAGGTAGCGTTCGACGACAAGGCGGGCAGGTGCCACCGGGGGCGCGCCGATATCGGGAACGACAAGCACCTGCGTCAGCGACGGCAATGGCACATCCAGGTCGACACTGATCCGGCCTTCGTCGCACGCGACGACGCTGATCGGATGCAGCAAAGCGGGCTCCTGCGCCCGGCGCATTTCGCCAAACTGCGCTTCATCAGGTGCGGGCGGTGCGCCGACCGGCTCGAAGAGCCCACGCGGGTTGCTTTCGTCGCGCTGGGCTTCCCAGACCTCCATCGGATTGGTGAATTCCTCGTCGATGCGCAGCAGACAAAGCGCGTGGCGGCCGGCAACCAAACCGCTCACCTCGAGACGGACGGCGGTCCGGCCCGAGCGGTTGATGGCATCGACGCTATGGATGAGGCTGATGGAAACACCGCCACCCGGCAGCCGCGTCGGCAGGATCGCCAGGCCATCCTGATCGGGCGCAAGCGGCGGTTCGGCGGTCACCTTGCAGACGGTATCGCCAAGCGTTGCCAGCAATTCCATCGATGTGAGGCCGGGCTTCTTGATGATGTCGAAGGGCGGCGCCCTGTCGACATCCGTGACCAGCATGTCCAGATTGGTCTTGTGCTCCCACTGCGCCTTGGTGAAATTGCGCGAACCGAAATAGGCAAAAATCGTGCGCTGGCTCCAGCCGCCGATAAAGGCGTGGTCATTGCTGAGGAAAGTGAAATTCGCCGCTTTCGGGGCGATGATGCGCCGGTCGTGCTGTTCGATGATGCGGGCGATGATCCCGGCGTAATAGGCTTTGCCATGCCAGCTATGGTGATCGCTCCAGCCGAGCTGCGGATCGCATTCATCGTTGATGATGGGCAGGCCTGCAAGGCGCGGGTGATGCTCCTTGAGATAGTCGACGACGAGAAGCGTGCGGTCGACGATACCGTTGGTTTTCGGAGTCAGGTCTACCTTGCTGCCGTTGACACCCTTTTCGTGGATCGAGATGTAATCGATCCGCGGCTGGCCGTCACCGGTCAGACAGTTCGTGCCGCTGTCGCAATGGGCCATGAGGGCGCGAAAGATCGGCGACAGCGTGCGGGCGGTGCCGGGTCCGCCCATCGGCAGGCTGGGATCGATGGCATCAAGCCCCGCGACGCAGGCGTCGTAGTAGTTGGTGTAACCCTTGATCCCGTAGGTCCACCAGCCGGAGTCGGCCTCGTTCGTCGTTTCGAAATACCATGTGCGCAGTTCGTCCATGCCGTAGCGCGCGCCATAGCGATCGGCCGTCGCTGTTACGAGATCCCGCCAGCGCCTGACCTGATCCATGTCCTCATAATCGGTGAATAGGCCCGACGGGTTGCCCATCAGCTCGAAGAACGGCTTAAGGCGGTGTTCGATCATCACGTCGAGCGCGCGATCGAGCAGCGACCAGTCATAGCTGCCCTCGCCCTTCGCGCTCAGCAGATTGTAGAGATAATGCACCCGCAGGAACCGTATGCCCTCATTCGGCAGGCCGCCGATATAGGCGAGCATCTGGCGCATCTCGGGCTCGAGCAGCAGCTCGGCGGGCGAAAAGCCGGTGCCGCGCCAGAACCGGTTGAACGGGCGCACCGCTTCACTGGCATCAACGTTTATTCGCGTACGTTCACGCATGGGTCGTCTCTCCTTGGGCGGAATGTTGGCACAGCGCCGCAATTCCGGCGCACGAGGCCAGGAGCCGGATTATTTGAACTTGTCGCGCATCGCATCGATGCCGGGGATGGTTTTGGTCAGATGCTGATGGGCGGGATCGAAGCGCTGGATCAGCCCCCGGCGATGCTTGCCAACCAGAATGGTAAAGATGTAGCCGCGATGCCCAGGCGAGGTGACCGTCGGGTGGTAACCCCGGTCGACCAGGACAGTGTCGCCGTTGCGGGTCATGAGGATCTTGACCGGACCGTCTTCGTCATAGGTGATCTGGCTGCCGAAGCCGGTCTCGGGCTGGAAGCGGTAGTGATACAGTTCTTCGTGCCGGGTCTCGACATCGCCGTCTTCCGTATCGTGCTTGTGAGGGGGATAGCCGGACCAGCAGCCCTCGCCGGCATAGAGTTCACTCACCAGCAGGTTGCCGCAGCGTCCGTTCTGCCGTTGGCCGAGCAGATGGACGATCCGCCGCTGGCTGTGCGTGTCCGACGAACCGACATTGACCGCATCGACCTCATCCGGCGTCACCCGAAACGGCTCGTAGCGCGTGTCGCAGAGGCCGCCGGCGATGGCGACTTCCGCCGCCGCACCACGAGCCGATATCCGGACCTTGGCGTCGACGGGCGCGTAAACCGAGTCCGCATCGCCTCGCCAGATATCGGCTCGCCGGCCCACCGCTTCGAACATGATGCCATCCACCTCGATATCCACCTGACCCGACAGCACGACGTAGAGGCTTTCGTGCGCCGGCAGCCGCCGGATGTCCTGCTCGTTGGAGGCGAGCGTGACTAGATCGAAGTAGATGAGATCGAGCGTCGTGGAGGAGGTATCCACAATCGGACGCTGCTCGGAGCGTGGAATGAATTCGGGCATCAATTGAACTCCGGAACGATACGGTCGGCAAAGGGATTAAGCGTCAGGGATTCGGCGTAATGACAGGCCACTGCGTGCCCATCGGCCGTGACGGTGCGTAAGCCCGGCACCTCCTGCTTGCAGAGCTCGGTGGCGTAGCGACAACGCGGATGAAATGCGCAGCCGGGAGGCGGATGGGCGGGATCGGCAACCTCGCCCGCCAGCCGGATGCGCTGGCCGTGGCGGCGCATCCTCGGATCGGCGATCGGCACGGCCGAGAGCAGCGCTTCGGTGTAGGGATGGAGCGGGCGCGAGAAGATCTGCTCCGTCGGCGCCTTTTCGACGACCCGGCCGACATACATAACGGCAATGTTATCCGAGATATGCCGGACGACCGAGAGGTCGTGGGCGACGAAGAGATAGGTCAGACCGAACTGTTCCTGCAGGTCCTGCAGGAGGTTGATGGTTTGTGCCTGCACGCTGACATCGAGCGCCGAGACGGCCTCATCGGCGATCACCAGCCGGGGATTGGAGGCCAGCGCCCGGGCGATGCCGATGCGCTGGCGCTCCCCGCCGGAGAAAGCATGGGGATAGCGGTGCATATATTCGGGCCGCAGGCCGACGCTCTGCATCAGCTCGGCGACCCGGTGCTCGAGTTCCCGGCCCTTGGCGATGCCGTTGACACCAAGCACCTCACCGATGATGTCGATGACAGGAAGGCGCGGATTGAGCGAAGATTGCGGATCCTGAAACACGATGCGCAGGTCGCGATGGATTTCGTCGAGGGCAGAACCGGACAAAGCCGCGAGATCGACGGTGCCGCCGCTGCGGCTGCGATAGCGGATTTCGCCGCTCGTCGGCTGATAGATGCGGAGCACCGTGCGCGCAAGCGTGGACTTGCCGCATCCGGACTCCCCGACAATACCGAGTGTTTCGCCATCCTCGACACGAAGGGAAACGCCGTCGACTGCCTTGACGTGTCCGACCACACGCCGGAATGCGCCCTTGCGAATGGGGAAATGCATCCTGAGATCGTTCAGTTCGAGCAGCGGGCTTGGTTGCGTCATGGGATCGGCCATCATTGTCTTCCTTCGTAAAGCAGACAGCTGGCGACATGCCCGTCGCCGATGGCGACGGGCTGCGGATCATTTTGGTCGCACAGGCCTGCCCTTGCCTCTTTGCATCGGGGATGAAAGCTGCAGCCTTGGGGCCGGTTGAAACGCGAGGGCACCATGCCGTCGATGATCGCGAGCCGTTCGGTGGGTTGCCCGTGCATGCGCGGGACCGATTGCAGCAGCGCCTTGGTGTAGGGATGAACAGGTGCATGGAAGATCGTCTCGACATCGCCTGCCTCCACGACCCGGCCGACATACATGACGACGACCTCGTCGGCGATCTCGGCCACCACGCCGAGATCATGGGTCACGAACAGCACCGAGAGCCCGAATTCGGCCTGCAGCGAAGCCAGGAGATCGAGGATATTAGCCTGGGTGGTCACATCGAGCGCCGTCGTCGGTTCGTCGGCGATCAGCAGCTTGGGGCGGCAGGCGAGCGCCAAGGCGATGCAGACGCGCTGGCGCATGCCGCCGGAAAACTGGAAGGCATAGTTTTCCATACGCTCGGCTGGCCGCGGGATGCCGACCAGAGCCAATGTCTCTATTGCATGTTCGCGCGCCTCCTTCTTTCCCATCTTCAGATGCAGGCGGATCACCTCGACCATCTGGTTGCCGATCGTATGGACGGGGGAAAGGGCCGCCATCGGCTCTTGGCTGATCAGACCGATCTGGGCGCCGCGGATCGCCCGCATATCGTGGCCGCGCGGATCAAGCGCCGCCAAGTCGACGGAGGGTGCTGCCGGATCCGGCCGGTAGCGGATGGCCCCCGAGACGATCCGCCCTCCCCGCGGGACCTGGTTGAGGATCGAGCGGCCGGTGATGCTCTTGCCCGAACCGGATTCGCCGACGACGCAGACCGTCTTGCCGCGCGGGATGGAAAAGGAGACGCCGTCGACCGCCTTGATGGTGCCCGCACCGCCGAAGAAATGGGTCCTGAGATCAACGACCTCGATCAGCGGGTCTCGCTCCCCGTGCCGGCCGCCGGCAGCGGCAAAATTGGGATCAGTATTCATAGGGATCTGCAGCATCGCGTAATCCATCACCGAGGAAATTGAGGGCGAGCACGGTGACGATCACCGCGAGGCCCGGAAGAAACAGCCAGGGCGCGCTCGAGACGGCGAGAATGTTCTGCGCCTCCTGAAGCAGCACGCCCCAACTCACCACCGGCGGGCGCAGGCCGATGCCGAGGAAGGAGAGCGCGGTTTCCGCGAGGATCATCGTCGGGATGGCGAGCGTCACCGAGGCGATGATGTGGCTCATGAAGGATGGGACCATGTGCCGCCAGATGATGCGCATCTGCGAACAGCCGTCGAGACGGGCGGCGATGACGAAGTCTTCCGTCTTGAGCGACAGGAAGCGGCCGCGCACCACCCGCGCCAGGTCGGTCCAGCCGATCAGTGACAGGATGATGGTGATCCAGAGATAGACCAGGATCGGATCGGCGCTGATCGGGACGGCAGCCGCAAGGCCCATCCACAGCGGGATGGTCGGGATAGAGTTGATGAGTTCGATGGAACGCTGGATGACATCGTCCACCCAGCCGCCGTAGAGGCCCGAGATGCCGCCCAGGACGATGCCGAGGATGAGGCTGATTGCCACCCCGATAAGCCCCACGGACATCGAAACGCGCGTGCCGTGGACCGTCCGGCTGAAGACGTCGCGACCGAGGCGGTCGGCGCCGAACAGGTAGAATGGTTTGCCCATCTCGATCGGGCCGATCAGGTGCCGGTCGAAATCGAACAGCCCCCAGAGCCGGTAGGGTTCGCCCTTGACGAAGAAGCCGAGGGGGATGACGACGGCCGGATCGGGCACATAATTGCGGCTGAGCGCGATCGGGTCAACCTTCATCGAATAACCGTTGACGTAGAGCGGATGAAACTGTCCGGCCGCGTCGTAGCCGGCGAACTTGATCTGCTGCGGCGGCGCATAGGTGTAGCGGGAATCGTAGGTCTGCGATGAAACCGGGGCGAGAACCTCGGCAAACAAGGCGACCAGGTAGATCAAAAAGATGACGACGCCTGCCGCCAGCGCCAGCCGATGGCGACGGAAGCGCCGCCAGATGAGCTTCCACTGCCCGGCGACCGCGTCGGAATTCTGGATCAGTTCGGGCTGTAGCGCGATGGCTTGATCGGTCATTGGTCTCGTCCTTCAGCCGTTGCGAATGCGTGGATCGAGCCAGGCGAGCAGCAGGTCCGAAATCAGCGTGCCGATCAGCGTCAGCATGCTCATCAGCAGGATGAAAGTGCCGGCCAGATACATGTCCTGGGCAAAGAGGGCGTTGAGCAGCAGTGGCCCGGTGATCGGCAGGCTAAGAACGATGGAGACCACCACAGAGCCGGAAACGAGGTGCGGCAGCACCCAGCCGACGGTCGAGATGAACGGGTTAAGCGCCACCCGCACGGGATATTTCAACAGCAGCCGGATTTCGCTCAAGCCCCGGGCGCGGGCCATGTCGACATAGGGCTTGTTGAGTTCGTCGAGCAGGTTGGCGCGCATGATGCGAATCAGCGCCGCAGTGGCGCCGGTGCCGAGAACGACGACCGGGATCCACATATGCGAAATGAGATCGCCGAGCTTAGCCCAGCTCCACACTGCATTGATATAGGCGGGTGAAAACAGCCCGCCGGTGCTTTGGCCGAAATACTGTGCCGAAACATACATCAGCACCAGCGCCAGCAGGAAGTTCGGGATGGCAAGGCCGAGAAAGCCGAAGAAGGTGGCAACGTAATCTCCCACCGAATATTGCCGCACGGCCGAATAGATGCCGATCGGAAAGGCCACCGCCCAGACGAAGAGCAGCGTGGTGACCGAGACCACCATCGTCAGGCCCATGCGGGCCCAGATCAGCTCGCTGACCGGCTTGTTCCAATCGAGGGACTGGCCGAAATCGCCGCGCAGCAGGATGCCGCTGATCCATTTCCAGTATTGGACGGCCCAGGGCTGATCGAGGCCATAACGTTCACGCAGCCCGGCGATGACGCTGGGATCGATCGTTTCGTTCTGGGAGGCAAGACGCGCGGTCAGCGCGGTCAGGAAGTCGCCGGGCGGCAACTGGATGATGATGAAGGTCACGACGGAAATCGCAAACATCATCGGGATCATATAAAGCAGGCGTCTGATGATGAAGCCGGCCATGGTCAAGCTCCTTCAATCGGCGATCGCCGATCGGATTGGATGATTGGGACTGGGCTGGTGTCGATGGGATGGCGCCCGCGGGCGCCATCCCTGTCGGTCGCGATCCGTTATTGCTGGTAGTAGAAGGTCTCGGGCTTTGCCGGCCCCGGCGTCATGTAGAACGACGTGCTCGGAATGACCTTCGGGACATTGCGCATATTGGTCTTGACGATTCCGACGCGGTCCGGCTCCAGGTTGGTGCCGATGACGTAGAATTCGTCACGGGTGATCGCCAGCAGTTCCTTCATCGCGGCCAACTGCTTTTCCAGCGTCGGCGCTTCCTTCACCTGCCGGTAGAGATCCATCTGCTTCTTGGCAGCGGGGCTCGGTTCTTGCGCGTTCGGATCCTTGGGGTTCTGGTAATAGAGGCCCCAGGCTGTCGCGAAGCTCGATTCGTATTCGTGCGGGAAATACCATTTTGGATCGAGCAGGCCGAGGAAGTCGTAGCCACCGCCGCCGACCCATCCAAGGCCGTCATTCTCGTTGTTCTGCAGGCGGGAGAAGATCAGCGAACGTTCGGCCGGGCGGGGCTGCATGTCGATGCCGACAGCCCGCCAGTAGCGCTGGATCATCTCAAGGGCGTCCACCTGGATCGGGCTTCCGGTCAAGGCGTCGATCGCAAAGGTAATCCGCTTGCCGTCCTGACCGAGGCGATAGCCTTCCGCGTCACGTTTGGTGAGGCCGGCCTTGTCGAGATACTGATTGGCGAGATCGACATTATACTCCAGATACTGCGTCGCCATCTTCTCGTCGTAGAGCGCAGTGCCTTCGCGCGGTGCTGCCTGATAAGGCTTGGCCTGTCCGGCATAGATCAGCTGGTTGAGCTCTTCGCGGTTGATGGCGTAGCTGAGGCCGATGCGGAAATCCTTGCTGGAAAAGACAGCCCGCAAGGCCGGATTCTTGTGGGTCTGGTTCAGGGTGATCAGCAGGGCGTTCGACCACGCCGGCCGGGCGATGAACAGGCCGTAGCCGCCTTTCTCCTGGTTCTGCACGATCACCGTACGGGCGTCCGTCGTCTCGATGAAGCGGTTCTGCATGTCGATTTCGCCGCTAATCGCCTTCAGGATGATGGCCTGGGTATCCTGCATCACATCAATGGTGATCCGATCGAAGTAAGGCAGCTGGTTTCCTGCGGTATCCACCTTGGCATAGTATGGATTGCGTTCCGCGACGACCTGGGTGGTGCCGTTATAGGGCGCGGTCAACACCCAGGCATCGAGCGTTGGACGGCCGAGATCGCGCCAGCGGCCGGGAAAGCCGATCTTGTTGTTGAAGAGCTGGACCCAGTCGGTTGCGCCGGCTGCTTTCACCAGGGCGTCGACGCCGTCGGGATTGAAATCCTTGTGGAATTGCTTGAGGTAGTGCGCCGGCGCGGCCGCCAGAATATCGGAGCCTCGCACGGTCGCCATGTTCATCAGGAACAGGCCGTTCGGCGCGGCAAACTTGAAGGCGACCTTGTCGTCGGCGAGCTTTTCGACCTTGACGGTCTCTCCGCCTGCGGTCAGCCAGTTGGGTGCGGCAGGGGTGATCCTGGTGTTGCGAAGCACGTTCTCGTTCCACCACACAAGATCGTCTGCGGTAAACGGCTCGCCGTCCGACCAGCGCGTGCCTTCCCGCAAGGTAAACGTATATTCGGTGGCATTGGCATTGACCTCGACGCTCTTGGCGATATCGGGGATCACTTCGGTCCATTCAGGATTCCAGCGGACCAGTCTTGTATAGCCGATCGAACGTTCGATCTCGCTGTCGCCACCGCCAAAGGTGGCGGTGCGCCAGGTGCCGCCGTAGGTACCGACCGATTCAAGCGGAGTGAGCACCAGCGGCTCCTTGGGCAGCCGCTTTTCGACCGGCGGCAGTTTGCCGGCTTCGACGAGCGCCTTCAGTTCGGGCGACTCCTCAAAGCCGAATGCGACACCGGCCCAGCCGGCACCCATGAGGATCGCCGCGGCAACGGTCGAGACAACCTGCCGTCTTAAGATTCTGACGTGTTGCATTCTTTCCTCCCAATATTCCGCTATAGGTTATCGTTAACGTATTCTCCTCTTTCTTTAACGTTATCGTTACCGTCAAATCTTGTCAAAGAGATTCTCGGAGCCCCATCCATGCCCGTATCAGCCTTGGCTTTCCCCGAAATTATGCTAGTTATCGTTATCGTAGATTCCCGCCGATTTTGATGAGACTATCCAGTTGAGCCGCCCTAAAGAGCCAGAATCCAAAATAACCATTGCCGATGTCGCTCGCGCCGCAGGGGTATCGCCGATGACGGTATCGCGCGTGCTCAATGATCGGGGCGGAGCCAGCGCGGAGACCAGTCAGCGCATTATTTTAGCGGCGAGCGAACTCAATTACCGGCCCAATCCCTTTGCGCGCGGGTTGCGGTCCGATCGATCGAAGGCCATCGGCCTTCTCGTTCCCGACATCACCAATCCGTTCTTTCCCGAAGTCATCAGGGGAGCCGAGGATGCCGCGAGCGCCGCCGGCTACAATCTGCTTCTGTCCAATGTCGTCGAAAACAGCAAGCGGGAGGAAGAGCTCATCGAAACGCTGCTGCGGCACCGGGTCGACGGGATCATCGTCTGCAGCCCGCGGCTGCCCGATGCCGCGCTGCACAAGGCGCTTGCGCCCCACCGCGCCGTGGTGCTCATCAACCGCGAGGCGCCCAACGAGGTCGCCGGGACGATCGTCACCGACTACGAGACGGGAGCTTCGCGTGCCATCGACCATCTCGTCGAGCGCGGGCGCCGCAGGATCGCGATCATCGCCGGGCCGCGCAGTTCGTTTGGCGGCAAGAGCCGTCTTGTCGGCTTTCGCAAGACGCTGGCAGCCCACGGGCTCAAGGCGCAAGGCATCGTTTATTGCGATCCCACCGCGGCAGGCGGCCAAACGGCGGCCGCGCAATTGCTGGCGGAGGCGCCCGGCATCGATGCTCTCGTCTGCTACAACGACCTTAACGCAATTGGCGCCATGAAGGTCTGCCGGGCCGCCGGTATTTCGATCCCCGGGCAAATCGCCCTGATCGGTTTCGACGATATTCCGACTGCCGAACTGCTGTCCCCGGCGCTCACCACCTTGCGGGTGCAAAAACGCGAAATGGGAGAGGAAGCCGTGCGTCTGCTGCTCAGCCGCATCGCCACCAGAAATCGCCAGCACGGCATCGTCATCGTGCCCGAGCTCATCATCCGCGAAACAACCTGAACGCCCGGAGCATGATGCCGAAAAGTGTGAGCGGTTTTCGGACGACATCATGCTCCAACTCTTAAAGCTTGGAACAGGAGGAGTATCCGATGGATATCAGCAATCTGCAGTCACTGGCCCTGCCCGAGGAGAAGAAGGCCTGGTTCGTCCACGACCGGTTCGGCATGTTCGTGCATTGGGGGCTTTACGCCCTGCCGGCACGCCATGAATGGGTCAAGAGCCGCGAAGAACTTGATGATGCCGACTACCAGAAATATTTCGATCATTTCGATCCCGATCTCTACGACCCCAGAGAATGGGCCAGACGCGCAAAGGCGGCCGGCATGAAATATGTCGTGCTGACAACCAAGCACCACGAAGGCTTCTGCCTCTGGGATACCAAGGCGACCGACTTCAAGGTGACCAACACGCCTTATGGGCGGGATCTGCTGGGTCCATTCGTCGACGCTTTCCGCGCAGAGGGCCTGAGGATCGGGTTCTACTATTCGCTGATCGACTGGCATCATCCCGACTTCACGGTCGATCCGCGCCACCCGCAGCGCAATCATCCAGATGCGCTGAAAATCAACGAAGGCCGGGATATGCACCGCTATGCCGCCTTCATGCGCGAACAGGTCCGCGAGTTGCTGACCGAGTTCGGGCAGATCGACATCATGTGGTTCGATTTCAGCTATCCGCAATGGAAGCTCGGAGAATTGGTCGGAAAGGGTCATCAGGATTGGGAAAGCGAGAAACTCGTGCGCCTGGTGCGCGAACTCGCCCCCGATATCATCATCAACAACCGGCTCGATCTCGCCGGCCTGCAGCCCGACATCGTCACGCCGGAGCAATATATGCCGCGCGCCCGGCCGCTCCGCGATGGCAGACGCGTCGTCTGGGAAGCGTGCCACACGCTCAGCGGTTCCTGGGGCTATCACCGAGACGAAGATACGTGGAAAAGCACGGAACAACTGGTGCAGATGCTGGTAGGTACCGTTGCCATGGGCGGCAATCTGCTGATGAATGTCGGCCCGACGGCGCGCGGCACGCTCGACCACCGAGCGATTGCGGCCCTTGCCGCTTATGAGGAGTGGATGGCGCTGCACGAGCGCAGCATCGTCGGCTGCACCCAGTCCGACTTCACCGCGCCGGCCGACTGCCGCCTGACCCAGAATGGCGATCGTCTCTATATCCACCTCTTCAACTGGCCCTATCGCCATCTGCATTTCGATGCGCTGGCGGGGAAAGTCGAATATGCGCAATTCCTGCATGATGGCAGCGAGGTCACCTGGCTGCGCCCGTCCGCCAATACCTTGTGGGCAAACACCCAGTTCCCCGTCGGTGATGATCAAATGACATTCGTCCTGCCGGTGCGTCGACCTCAGATCGTGGTCCCGGTCATCGAAGTTAAGCTCAAGGCGGGGAGCTCCTCCGGCATTCAGGATTAAAGGGCGGCGGACGATCGCGCAGCTGAGATAGATTGCCCGAGCGGGCGGGGCATATGCCGGCTCAGAACGGCTCCGCCCCGCCATAAGCCGACAGTGGCTTACGGATTGGCTTCGGTGGTTTCCACGAAGAGCTGGTTGAGTTGTTTCATCTCGAGCGCATGGGCGCGCCTTCTGAGGGCGGCAGCCTGTTTGAGCGTTGCAAGATTGTCAGTTGTCTCGATGAGGTGGGCATCGGCGACGAGCACCTCCGCCTCAATCCTTCCCTGCTCTCGCAATTGCCAGACATCCCTGACGCGAAATTGAACCATTATAACGCCGAAAAGTGCCACGAGCGCGGAAGCGGTCATTGGCAGCCAATTGGGGACAACCGGGCCGTAGGCGGAAAACAACGATGAGAGACCGCTCAAAACGATGATCCCCAATGTGAGAAAATTCCAGAGATATTGATTGAGCTTGGAGGAGCGCGCATAGCCGTTTCGATGTGTTCGAAGGTCACGCAAAGCCTGCCTTTTGATCTCGGCTGCGTCCGATGGAAGCATGCTTTCGGCCGTTTCTTGCTCGATCTCCCGTCTTGCTGCCAAAATCACGTTGATGACGGCGATAGTGATCCCGAAGGTAATCATGAACCAGGCGATGTAGTGCAAGGGGACGTCGTCGAGAATGACGTTTGACAAAAACGAAGGTTGAAAAAATTCAATTAAAGCACCAAACGATATCAAGAATATAGACAGGGCAACCACGGCTATCGAAAGCATCGCTGCTATATTTCTATATCTGCCAGTCAGTGTCATTTTCTTCAGTTGAGCGTGGTCATCCCCCTCCCTTCTGAACAAATCCATCATCCTATCCTCGAGACTATAGGGTTAACCATAGTCAACCTTTTACCACGCCAGAAAGCAAGTAACGTTTGTGAAGTAATACTTTACGGATCGAATTTCCGGCTACCCTCGCTAATGTGCGGGCCGGGGCTGCCTCCGCGTCATCAATCCGGTCGCTTCAGGCTACGCTGATCGCCGGCTGCCGGCCGAGATCGCGGGCAATATATTCCTGGTTCTGTCGGACGATCTGCGCGGCGTGAGCGATCGTCAGCCGCCTGACAGCCACTTGAAAACCGGCGCTGCCTGAGCGGGCAGGAGATGGGGCCTGCTCAGGAGAATGGCTCGGTCGGTCCCGCCGCCGGATTGGTCAGCCAGCATGGTCCCTCGGTGGTCATGTACAAATGGTCTTCCAGCCGGATCCCGAATTTCCCGGGGAAGACGATCATCGGTTCGTTGGAAAAACACATGCCGGCGGCAAGCGGCGCGTCGTTTCCGCGAACGATGTAGGGTTCCTCGTGGATCTCGAGCCCGAGGCCATGACCGGTGCGATGCGGCAAACCTGGCAGGCGATATTTGGGGCCGAGGGAGTGTTTGGCAAGCACCTTGCGGGCCGCATCGTCGAGGCTCGAGCAGGCGGCGCCGATCCGGGCTGCGTCGAAGACGGCCTGTTGCGCCTCGCGCTCGATCCACCAGGCCCGTTCGAATGCGCTTTCGCCGCCCTCCAGCATATAGGTCCTGGTGATATCGGAATGATAACCGTCGATTCGGCATCCTGTATCGATGAGAATGACGTCATCGCGACCAAGGACCTGATCGCCGTCGGCGCCATGCGGAAGCGAGGTCGCCGCGCCGAAGGAGACGATGCAGAATGTCGAGCCGGCATCGGCGCCGGCCTGGCGATGCTGCCGGTCGATGAAATCGACCACCTCGGATGATTTGATGCCCGGCTTCAAAAGCCCATGCACTTGCCTGTGGACGTCAAGCGTCAGGTCCATCGCATACTGAATGAGGGCAATCTCCGCGGCCGATTTGATGCAACGCAGGTCGCGGATCAGCCGCCCGCCATCGGCAAGCCTCACCGCGCCCATCTCCGCTGCCAATGCATGATAGAAGAAAAGCGGCAAACCATCGTCGAGGGCAAGTCTGCCGCCCTGGGCAACAAGACGGGCGATGAGAGCGGCACTGCTCTCCTCCTCTTCCCAGACCAGGATTTCCCCCGGCAGATGCGGCAGCGTTTCGACACGGCTGCGCTCGAACCCCGGAACGATGTAGGAAATGGTCGCGGACGTGACGAGCGCGCCGAGGAACCTCTCGGTCGGATGCCAGACCAACCCCGTGAAGTAATGCAGGCATTCGGTCGGCCCAAGAAGCACGGCAGCCAACCCTTCGGCTTCGATCATTTTGCGAAGCCTGGCGAGGCGGTTCTGCCGTTCATCCTCAGTTATGCGGGGTACCGTATGCTGCCACGACATGTTGTTTTCCTGCTTTTCCTGCGCTTCCAGATCGATGAAGCCCTCGCCTTGCAGCCAGGATCTTGTGAACCGACACTAATGCCGCTGTAGGCAATATGTCGACATGAAAATGAGGAGAGCGATGGCCGCCATGGCTTGCTGAAGCTTGAAGACGCACCGCTGCCGGGTTTTCGCTCGAAACGGCGCACCACGTAGCCAATGTGCAGGCATGGGTGACCAACGAATTCGAACATGACGGCGTTCGCCAGTCGGCGGCTGTCCTGCGCAGGCTGATAACCTTGGTCAGGGAGCAGGGCGGCCCCCTCGCCTCCTGAGGCTCCAACGGTTCCATTACTCTCGTCGCGTCAGGACATGCTGATCGCCACCGGCCGGTCGAGGTCGCGGGCGATATATTCCTGGATCTGGCGGACGATCTGGGCGGCATGGGCGATCGCCAGTTGGTCGGCCCGCTCGACGTCGCCGGCCTCGATCGCGGCGATCATTTCCTCGTGTTCATCGACATACTGGCGCGGCAGGCGGTCGTCGAATGTCGAGTAGTAAAGGCGCAGGATGCGGCGGCCCTCGTCGAGCAGCCTGGCGAAGAAGGCCGTGTAATAGGGATTGCCGGCAAGTTCGGCGATCGAAACATGAAATTCGCGGTTTGCTTCGATCATCGCATAGGCGTCGTGCGCGGCTACCGCGTCGGCGAAGTCCTTCTGATGCCGGCGGACGGTCTTCATGATCTCAGCGTTTCGCCGTTGTGCGGCGCCGCGGGTCGTCACCCGGTACATCAGCGTCAGCGCTTCGAAATAGGTGGGCAGGCTTGCGAAATCGATCGTCGCAACGATCGTGTTCCTGTTCGGCAGCGTCGTGACGAGCCCGTCGGCGGCGAGCCGCAACAGCGCCTCGCGAATGGGAGTCCGCGACATCCTGAAACGCTCCGACAGCCGCACCTCGTCGAGCGGACTGCCAGGCTCCAGCGCCATCGACAGGATTTCCCGGCGGAGCGTCACATAGACGCTCTGCGTGCCAGAGCCGCGCACCCGCACATTTTCCGCGTCGTTCCGCATCCGTCTGCCCTCTTTCGTTAGAGCCTTGTATTTCGTTTCGGCCGATTCTCGCAATGTCGGTCTTCGGGGGCCTCAAATTTGTAAGCTCACATCATTGAATCTTGTCGACAGTTTGTATATAAGGCAACCAGTTTCAACGAGGCTCGATCAATGACCACAGGATGGAAGGGCGTATTTCCCGCCGTAACGACACAGTTCAACGATGATCTTTCCGTTGATTTGCCCTCGACCCAGCGCGTCCAGGACGCGCTTGTAAACGATGGCGTCAACGGACTAATCGTCATGGGCACATGTGGCGAGAACAATTCGCTGGACCCCGAGGAGAAGCGCACGATCTTGAAAGCTGCCGTCGAAGTCGTCAACGGCCGCGTTCCCGTGGTCACCGGCGTGTCCGAATTCGACACGCGCCGTGCCGTCGCCTATGCTCGTGACGCCGAAAAGCTCGGCGCTGACGGCCTGATGCTGCTGCCGGCCATGGTTTATGTGCCGAAACCCGAAGAGCTGATCGCGCATTTCCGCACCGTCGCCGAAGCGACCTCGCTGCCGATCATGCTATACAACAACCCGCCGGCGTACCGCGTCAATATCGGCGCCGATGTGCTGAAGGTGCTTGCCGACGTGCCGAACATCAAGGCGGTCAAGGAAAGTGCGCCGGATCCGCGCCGCTTCACCGATCTCATCAATGAATTCGGCGATCGTTTCGATATCTTCGCAGGTCTCGACGACGTCGCGCTTGAGGGCCTGCTGCTCGGTGCCAAGGGCTGGGTCTCGGGCTTGACCAGCGCCTTCCCGGAGGAATCCGTGCAGCTCGTTGCCGCCGCCGAACGAGGCGACTGGGAAGAGGCCCGCAAGATCTATCGCTGGTTCATGCCGCTTCTGCACCTCGATGCCGAACACGACCTCGTGCAGTCGATCAAGCTTGCCGAGCAGATCATGGGCCGCGGCTCCGAGCGCGTTCGCATGCCGCGCCTGCCGCTTTCGGGCGCCCGCCGCGCTGAAGTCACCGCCATGGTCGAGAAGGCCGCCGCCACGCGTCCCTCGAAGATCCGCCAGGCCGCCTGATACAACGAGGCCGGCGACCCCGCGGTTGCCGGCCTTTCCGTGTTTGCGGTTCAGGCAAGCGCCAGCGACCGGCCGCTCGCCGGATCGAACAGATGCATCCGGTTCATGTTGAACGAGAGCGGCATCGTCGACATCGGCCTCGGCCCGCTCTCCGGATCGATGCAGGCGCAAAGGCTTGCCTCGCCGATGCCGAAATAAACCATGGTCTCCGGCCCGAGTGGTTCCACAAGATCGATCTTCGCTTCGATGTCGGCATAACCAGGACGGGCCTGGCGCTCGGTGATCGATTCCGGCCTGATCCCGAACACGACTGATTTACCGGCATGGCTGGCATAGTCGCCGGCGCGCGTCTCCGGCACTGGAAGCTCGCTGCCGTCGGTCAGCTTGACAACGAGACCCTTCTCTCCTGATAGCAGCGTCGCGGACAGGAAGTTCATCGACGGTGAGCCGATGAAGCCGGCGACGAACTGGCTGACCGGCCGATGATAGAGTGCTTGCGGCGGCCCCGCCTGTTCGATAATGCCACCATTCATCACCACGACACGATCCGCCATGGTCATCGCCTCGACCTGGTCGTGCGTGACGTAGACGGTCGTCGTCGGCAACAGCTGGTGCAACCGCTTGATCTCCGTGCGCATCTGCACGCGAAGCTTGGCATCAAGGTTGGACAGCGGCTCGTCGAAGAGAAAGACTTTCGGATTCCGCACGATCGCGCGCCCCATCGCGACGCGCTGACGCTGGCCGCCCGAAAGCTGGCCCGGACGCCGGCCGAGCAGCTCGCTGATATGCAGGGTTTCCGCCGCCCTGATGATACGCGCATCGATCTCGCTCTTGGCGAGTTTCTGCTGCTCCAGGCAGAACGAAATATTCTCCCGCACCGTCATGTGCGGATAGAGCGCGTAGTTCTGAAAGACCATGGCGATATCGCGTTTGCCCGGGCCAAGCCGGTTGACGACCTGGTCGCCGATCACGATCTCACCGCCGGTAATGTGTTCGAGACCCGCGATCATGCGCAATGTCGTCGATTTTCCGCATCCCGACGGGCCTACGAAAACGACGAATTCATTGTCTTCGATGTCAAGGCTGATGCCGCGCACGGCCTCGTAGATGCCATAGGATTTGACGATGCTCTTGAGTTCCAGCCGTGCCATGGTTTTCTCCTAGACCTCCTGCAGCCAGATCGCCATCGCTCCGGGCTCGCGATTGGCCCAGAGGTGATAGGGGATCGCCGTGAAGGGCCGCTCCTTCAGCGAGGGAGGCGCGGTGCGATAGAGTGCATTCTGCCAATCGGCTATATCGGCTTCGAGCGCGTTGCCTTCGAGGACGGTCGCTCCGCCGAGAAGCGCGGCATCGTAACGGGCAGAAATTTCCTCAGATGCCGGCAGGCGGAGCCGCTGCGGCTCGCCGCCGAGGTCCGTCTCCTCGATGCAATAGACGACAGGCCCGCGCCGCAGCGCGACGCGTCCGCCGTCTTCGGAGACGGCAGGATGTGCGTAGATGCGCTCGACCGGCATCGAGAAGCCGATGCGGACCTCGTCACCATTGCACCATTCCCTTGATATTGCGGCATAACCCTTCGTCACGCATTGATCGAGATCGACGGCAACGCCGTTGACCGAAATCTGCGCCTGCCTGCACCATCCGGGGATGCGAAGACGAAGCTGAAACCGGCTTGGCCGCTCGACTGCGAACCGCAGGCTGATGTCGCCATCCCAGGGATATTGCGTCTCCTGTACCAGGCGCACGAAGCTGTCGCCGACTGTCAGCTCGGCGGAATTGGTGCCGTAGAGATGGACGGCGAGCTCATGATCATCAGTCGAATAGAAATATTGGCCGAGCGACGTGATGAAACGGGCAATGTTGGTCGGGCAGCAGGGGCAGTAATGCCATTTCCACCGGCGGTGCTGCCCGTGGCTTTCAAGGACGTTCTCATAGAAATAATGTTCGCCGTCGCGCGAGATGCCGGAAAGCGCGCCGTTGTAGAGCACCGTTTCCAGTCTGTCGGTGAACTTGCTATCGAGATCGACCTGCGCCATGCGATGGCTCCAGAAGCCGAGTGCGACGGCTGCGCATGTCTCGGCATAGGCCGTCTCGTTCGGCAGGTCGAATTCCTGGGTGAACCCTTCATTGGATGCGGATGGGCCAAGGCCGCCGGTCACGTAGAGCTGGCGGCTGACCAGATTGTCGAAAAGCCGGTCGCAGGCCTCCTTCAATGTCGGATCGTCGTTTTCATGGGAGAGATCCGCCATCGCAGAAAACAGATACATGGCGCGAACCGCGTGGCCGACGACCTGGTACTGGTCGCGCACCGACATATGGGCCTGGCTATAGGCATATGTCTTGTAGACGTAATCATCAGGGCTCTCGCCGCGCTTGCGAGCCTCCTCATCGTAATATGAGGGCATCCGGCCACGTTCGTCGACGAAATAGGTCGCAAGCTTCAGATGCCGCGGATCGCGCGTCACGCGGTAGAGCTTCACCAGCGCCAGCTCGATTTCCTCATGGGCATCGTAGCCTCTGAGTTTTCCGGGCTCCGCACCGAAGGTGGCAATGATATGGTCGACGGCGCGGATCATCACATCGAGGAAACGTCGCTTTCCCGTCGCCTCGTAGTAGGCGACGGCCCCTTCCAGCAAGTGGCCCATCGAATACATCTCGTGCAGGTCGCGCAGATTGGTCCAGCGCCTGTCCGGCTCGCGGCGAATGAACCAGCTGTTGAGATAGCCATCCGCCATCTGCCCTTTTTCGAGCTTTTCGACGATGGTGTCGATCTTCGTTTCGAGCGCAGCATTCGGGTGAGCCTTCAGCGTGTAACTTGCGGCCTCGATCCATTTGCCGAAATCGGAATCGAAGAAATGCTGCATCGACAGTCCGCTCGGCTGGATCGGGCGCACCAGCGGCCCGGCCGGCTTGTCAAAATCGAGCACATCGAGGAAGCCCTCCTCTTCCAGCCGCTTGTGCTGCGTCGGGATGGTGACGTTGCGGACCGTCTCCGTCCAGCTCTGCCAGAAACCGCCATCGAATACGACACCGGAATGGTCGGCAGGCCTGTATCGCTGCCGTCCCGCAGCGCGTGCCGGTTGAAAGCGAGGTGAGCTGGTCATGAGGACTCCTGAGCGGACGAGCGCTGTTACTTCACGGCGCCGGCCGTCAGGCCGCGCACGTAATATCGTTGCAAGAGAAGGAAAAGCAGGATGCAGGGAACCATAGTCACGGCTATGCCGGCCTGAAGCGCGCCCCAGTCGATGATGCCATAGATGCCCGACGAAACATTCACCAGCATGATCGGCAGCGTGAACTTGTTCTGATCGGACAGAAAGATGAGGGCAGCGAGGAATTCGTTCCAGGAATTCAGGAAGGCGAACATGGCAACGGTGGCGACACCGGGAAGCGCGATCGGCAGCATGATCCGGCGCAGGATCGTCGCCTGCGACGCGCCATCTATCCGCGCCGCTTCGATCAACGCCTTCGGCACCGCGTCGAAGGCGTTGCGCATCATGAAAACGGAAAAAGGAAGCTGGAAGGTCACGTAGATCAGCACCAGGCCGAAAAGATTGTTCTGCAGCCGGAAGACTTTCAGGATCAGGAAAAGCGGCGTCAGGATCGACTGGAACGGGATCATCATCGTTGCCATGATCAGCACGAAGAGCAGCGACTGGCCGGGAAAGCGGAATTTCGAAAAACCGTATCCCGCCGGCACCGAGACGAGTACCGTCAGGGCCACCGTTCCGGCGGCAATCAGCACCGAATTACCGGCATAGACGTACCAGCCGGCGCCGACATGTTCGAGACGGCGGTAGTTTTCGAGCGAGAATGCCTTCGAGAAAAGCGCTGCCGGATCGGCAAGTGCTGCGGCCGCGGGTTTGAAGGAATTGGCGAAGGACCAGACGATCGGCATAACGAAGAAGACGGCAAAGACGCATGCCGCCAGAACGAAGGCGAGATAACCGAGCCGCTCGCTCACCGGCTTCGCTGCGAGTTTGTGGTTGAGCCGTTCCATCAACCCTCCTCCGGCCGCTGGCGCAGCAGGACGAACTGGATCGCGCTGATCGCCACCAGGACGACGAGCAGGGCAAAGGAGATCGCCGAGCCGTAACCGAGACGGTAGGATGAGAACGACGCGAGATAGATCGAGAAGACCGCGGAGATCGTGCTGTTCTCAGGGCCGCCCTGGGTGATGATGAAGAACTGATCGAAGGCCAGCATCGATGAAGTGACGTTGAGGACGAGCGCCAGCACCACCGAGTTTCTCATCAAAGGCAGCGTGATCCGGCGAAACCGGCTCCAGACGCTGGCGCCGTCGATCCTGGCGGCTTCGATGACGTCGTTCGAAATGCTCTGAAGGCCGGTCAGGAGGATGATCATCGTGAAGCCCGCCGTTTTCCAGACGACCATCAGGATGACGACGCCGAGCGCCGGCCAGAAACTTTCAAGCGGCCTCGGCGCGCTGTCGATGATGCCCGCGCCGCGCAACAGCTGCGCAAAGACGCCGCTATCTGGATTGAGCAGCCACATCCACAATGTCGAGGCCGCCCCGAAGCCGATGACGACAGGCATGAAATAGATCGTGCGGAAAAAACCGGCGATACGCAGCGGCCGGTCGACGAGCAGCGCCAGGGGAAAGGCCACCAGGAAGATCGCAGCCGTGACCAGCACGGTGTAGAGCAGCGTGAAGCCCAGGGAATGCCAGAGCTGGGTGTCGCCGATCAGTTCGGCATAGTTGGACAGGCCGACGAACTTCGTCCGGCCGAGAAGCGGCCAGTTGTAGAAGCTCATCCAGACGGTCATGACAAGCGGCACGAGGAAGAGCACGACGATGAACAGCAAGCCCGGCAAGATGAAGGCAAGGCCGAGCCAACCCTTCGGCTCGGGCTCTCCGGTAGCGGCTGTGCGCCTCCGGTTGCGAAGTGTCGAGGGTATCACCGCAACTCCTCCTTCCGTTTGAATGTCGAGATGTGAAGGGAACGGCAGGGCATCCGTGAATACCCTGCCGAAGCCCCGTCGGATTCAGTTCGGATTGGTGCGTTCGAGGATGCGGGTGAAGTCGGCCTGCGTCTTGGCGATCGTTCCGTCGACATCGTCACCGAAGATCGTGCCCTGGATCAGATTGAGGAAGGGTCCGGTGCGGCTGACGAAGAGTTCGTCGGACGAAAATGTGTAGGGCGTGCGCGCATTGGCGAGGATATTGTAGGCGACGAGATTGCGCGGGTCGAACTTTGCATAGGCTTCCGCTGCGAGGTCGGTGCGCGAGGGCATCCCCGATTCCTGGGTGATATAGACCTGCTGCTCGGGCTGCATGTAGAAATTGACGAAATCGAGCGCGACTTTCTTCTTCTCGTCGCTGATGCCCTTTATCAGGGAAAGCGTGTCACCGCCGGCAAAGCTCGATTCACCGCCCTTCGGCCCGGGGATCGGTGCAACGGCGAATTTCACATCGGGAAATTTGCTGGTCAGCAGATTGACGATGTAGGAGCCGGTCATCAGGATGCCGACCTTGCCCGAGGCGAAGGCCTCGACGGCATTGTTGCCGTTGCCGGAACGCGAGGTCGGATGGATCGCACCGGCCTTCCACATATCGCGATAGGCAGCGATGGTCTCACGCAGCGCCGGCGTATCGACCGTGGCGCTACGGCCATCATCGCTCAGCACATCGGCATTGGCGGCCCAAAGATGCGGCAGGAAGTCGTAGATCAGCCAGCTTCCCGAATTCGCCACGAAATAGAAGCCGTAGGTCTCGTTGCCGAGCGCGGCGATCTTTTTGGCATCGGCGGCGATCTCCTCCATCGATGCCGGCGCCTTGTTGGGATCGAGGCCGGCCTTGGTGAAGAGATCGGTGTTATAGGCGATGATCGAGGCATCCGGCAGGGCCGGCACGCCGTAGATCTTGCCGTCATAGGTGGCAAGGCGGATGTGGGACGGGCTCATCGCCGAGGAATAGGGTAGGCCCTTCACGAAGTCGGAGATATCCTCGAGACCATCCGCCGCGGCAAAGGTCGGGAGATAGATCAGGTCGAGCACGGCGCCGTCAGGAGCCGCGCTGCCGGCAATCGCCGCACCCAGCTTCGGCACCATCTGCTCTGCCGTGATCTGGGTAACGTTGACCTTGTCGGCGTGCGATGCGTTGTATTTGTCGGCCAGCCCCTGAAGGACGGCGCCGGAGGACGTGCGCACCCATAGGGTGATTTCTTCGGCGCTGGCGAGAGAAGAGCTTGCCAGCAGCGCAAGAGCAGTGATCGTTGTTTTCAGTCGAAGCATGCTTGTTCCCCTTTTTCTCGTTCAGGCCTCAGGCCTTCGGACGAAACGGACGTTAAATCAGAATTTTTTTGGTGTCGACAGTCTGTGTGCATAAATCACGTGTGCGATTGATAAAACCTTTTAACAGCACGATTTTTTCTGCTAAAAGCTTTTAGCATAAATTGAAGACGAGGCGTGGTTTGAAGAATACCGGTGATCGGAGACGGACGATCTACGACGTGGCGAAGGCTGCGGGCGTCAGCATTTCGACGGCGTCGAACGCGCTGAACGGCACCGGCCGGACGAATGCGGAGACGCGCGAACGGGTCCGGCGTGTGGCAGAAGAGATTGGGTTTCGGCCGAACGCACTCGCCCGTGGGTTGCTAAGCAAGCGAAGCCATGCGATCGGCATGCTGACCAACGACACCTATGGCAGACTGACGCTGCCAATGGCGGCCGGGGTGTCGGAAGTGTTGGTCGATCACGGCGTTTCCGTCTTCCTCTGCGCCACGAACAATGATCCAAGGCTCGCCCAGCTGCACCTGGAGGCGCTGCTCGACAGGCAGGTCGACGGCATCATATTCACCGCGACGCGCCTCGACCTCGCGCCGCCGGTCCAGCTGTCCCGCTTGCCGATACCCGTCGTCTACGTCTTTGCCGAGGGACCGGCCGACAGCGTCACCTTCTTTCCCGACGACGAACAGGGCGCGCGCCTCGCCGTCGACCATCTCAAGGAACTAGGCCGGTCGCGGATCCTGCACATCACCGGCCCGCGGGATTACCTGGCCGCTCGCATCCGCGCCCAATCCTATCTCGACGCCTGCGGCGACGGTGCCGAAGCGATGTTCGGCGAGTGGTCGGAGGAATGGGGTCACGAAGCCGTCCAGACGGTCTTTGCCCGGCCCGGCCCAAAGCCCGACGCCATCTTCTGCGGCAGTGACGAGATCGCCCGCGGCGTCATCGACGCGCTGCGCGACCTCAATGTGGAGATTCCCACGGATGTCGCCGTGGTCGGGTTCGACAATTGGGAGGTCGTCGCACGGCAAACGCGCCCGCCGCTGACCACCATCGACATGGAGTTGAAGGAACTGGGCCATCGCGCCGGCCTGGCAATCCTCAGCCTCTCCAAGGGTGAACCGGTCCCTGCCGGCATCACCCGATTGCCGTGTCGCCTGGTCGTGCGGCAGTCTTGCGGCAGCCCCCTTCAATCCGACTGAAAACGACGGCAACGAACAGTGACACGGCGGCGGCGCGCTATTATCTATCCGTGGAATTGCCGGAACGGGTCAGGCTGTTGCGGCTGACCAGCGACGGTATCTGGAAAATATGCTCGGAAGCGGTGCGGCCTTCTATTCTGGAAATGAGGGCTCGAGTTGCTATCTGGCCAAGCTCCCTGCCCGACTGGTCGATGCTTGCGAGATTGACGAGGCCGAGTGCCGCGGTCGACGAATTGTCGTATCCGATGACGGCGAGGTCTTCGGGCACGCGCACACCCATCTCCATAGCCAGGCTCAGAAGGGTAATCGCGTCGAGATCGCTCCAGCAGAATACGGCGCGCGGCCTGTCCTTCCTCGATAGGAACTTTCGCATCGCCTCTTCCCGCTTCGGCGAAGCAATGGGAATTTTGCCGATCGCTGGCGAGGAGCCGAGCCCGCCACGCTGCATCGCCCGGCGAAACCCGATCTCACGCTGGCGGACGACGGAGACCGCGTGCCCCTGGCGCTCGCCAAGGCTGAGCATTTCGATATCGCGATAGCCGCAGGCCAGAAGCGCTTCTACGGCAATCTCCGCCCCGCGCTGATCGTCGGCATTGACGGTGTCGAAGGCCGAGGCGCTGGCATTGTGGTAACCGACGGCGACGATCGGTATCTGGACCGCGAATTTTGCGAGGATCTCCGAGGGCAAACGCGGCGCAACGAGGATAAGGCCGTCCATCTTGTAGTCGATCATCGACTCGATCAACGACGTCTCCAGCTGCACGCGCGCATCGCTGACGCCGATCATCGCCTGGTAGTGCGAAGGCCCAAGCACCTCGTTCACGCCGGCAATCACCTCCGGAAGGAAGGGATTGCGAATATCGATCAAGAGCACGCCGATGGTGAAACTCCGGCCACGCAGCCCTCTAGCTGCCCGCGAAGGGCGATAGGCGAGTGTCTCGATGGCATCGGTCACTCTTGCGCGCAGCGCATCACTGACGCCATAGGCATTTCGCATCACCTTGGAAACCGCTGCGACCGATACGCCTGCGTGAGCTGCCACGGTCCGGATCGTCACGCGACCGTTTCGTTGCGGCTTTTGTTTGTCTTCGATTGACATGAACTCTCTGGCTTGCGGCTGCGGGTCTTCAACATCGCCCGCAGAATCACCATGGCAGACTGGCAACGAAAATTCTATTGCGCTTCCGAAGAAAATGTAGAACGTTATATGGAGAACGTTCTACATTCGTCGGGAGGACTTGATGAACTTTCAGCCGGCAGCCATCAGCGGCAACCTCGTTTCGCGCGCCTGGTCCGGGGATATGATCGCGCCACTATCGGACGGCGGCCAGGGTACGGCCGCAAGCTTCGTCTCCAAGACTTTCGAACATGATGGCGCCAAGCTTCCCGTCGAGCTCTTTATCTCCGCACTTGGCCTCTACCGCTGCTTCATCAACGGCGTCCGCGTCGGCAGTGACCTCTTGACACCAGGCTGGACGAACTACGACGATCGCATTGCCTATCAGCGATACGACGTCTCGACCCTGCTCAAGCCGGGGCCGAACCGCATTGAAATCTGGCTTGCCGACGGATGGTACCGATCGCCCTTGATGTGGGGCGCCAAGGCGATCCCGAACTGCTGGGGCGACAGGATCGGCGCCATTGCGGATCTGATCGGAGCTGATGGCACCGTTCTTTCCACCGACACGACATGGCGAAGCGGTGTTTTGCCGATCCTGCAGTCGGGGATCTACTTTGGCGAAGTCTATGATGCCCGCGAGGAAAACTATGCCGAGACCCACGGCACCGAAAGATTGCCGTTCGACAGGGCGCTGCTCGTCGCGCATGAAACTGCGGCGGTGCGGGAGTTGCAGCCGCTTGCTCCGGTCGAAAGCTGGACTGACGATGGCGGCAGGACGGTCTATGACTTCGGCCAGAATGCCGGCGGCTATGTTAGATATACCGTCCGAGGCGCTGCCGGCGCCGAAGTCCGGGTGGAGCATTCGGAAGTTCTCGGTCCCGACCGTCATTTCGACAATCGCAACTATCGCACGGCCGCCGCGCACACCGTCTACACGCTGCGGGGAGACGGCGACGAGACCTACGCGCCGCATTTCACCTTCCACGGCTTCCGCTATGCCAGGGTGACGATCAAGGGCGATGCGAAGATCCTCGCAATCGCATCCATCCCGATCTCATCTGTGCCCGAGCCTGCCGGCGGCTTCACCTCGGGCAATGCGCTGGTCAATCGCCTCGTCGAGAATACCATCTGGTCGCAACGCGCGAATTTCGTCGAAGTGCCGACCGATTGCCCGCAGCGCGACGAACGCCTCGGCTGGACGGGCGATGCCCAGGTGTTTGCCGCAACCGCGTGCTGGCTGAGCGACAGCCAGTCGTTCCTCAGGAAATATCTGCGCGATGTGATGGCCGATCAGCGCGAAGACGGCGCCGTCTCGCATTTCTCGCCGGATCCGACGCGCTTACATCCGGCCAATTTCCCGGGCTATGCCGGCTCGACCGGCTGGGGCGACGCGATCGTCGTCATCCCGTGGGTACTCTACACCCATTACGGCGATCGGGCCGTTCTGACGGAGTGCCTGGATTCGATGGTGCGCTGGGTCGATTTCGTCTGGTCCATCTCGGATGGTCCGCTCGTGCGTCCGCCGTCACATTGGGGCGCCCGCGGCTTCACCTTCGGCGACTGGCTGCAGCCGGTCGGCGACAATCGAAAGCCTCGTCCGACGATCGCCGACGATTGCGCGGCGACGCTCTACCACTTCATCTCGACCGACCTTCTGGCAAGGATCGCAGCCACTCTCGGCGAGCATGCCCTTGAAGAGAAGATGAAACAGCGCGTAAACGAGATCCGGCTGACATTCGCCAACGAGTTCATCACGCCTGCGGGACGGCTCGCGCACAATGACCAGACGTCCTATGCGTTGGCCTTCCTCCACGACCTGATACCGGCGCAGCACAGGAAAGCCGCACAGCAGCATTTTCGGCAGGTGATCATCGATGCCGACTACAAGATCGGCACTGGCTTCATCGGCACGCCGGCCCTGCTGCCGGCCCTGACGAAGCTCGGAATGGACGATCTTGCCGAAAAAGTCTTCCTGCAGGAGGATGTGCCGGGCTGGCTCTACCAGGTGTCGAAGGGGGCGACGACGATCTGGGAGCGCTGGGATTCCATGGCGCCTGACGGCACCATCTACGAACCCGACATGAACAGCTACAACCACTATGCCTATGGCGCGGTCTGCCAATGGCTGTTCGAAAGCGTCGCGGGAATTTCGCCGAGCCCGAGCGCACCCGGATTTGCCGAGGTCATTGTCGACCCGGCGCCGATTCCGTCCCTTTCGCCGGTTTCGGCCCATCATGATATCAGCCAGGGACGCATCGAGGCCGGCTGGCAGTGCGACGGCAACAAGATCACCTATGTGCTGACCCTTCCGGAAGGCTGCATCGGCCGCTTCCGACCCGGAAAACGGCATCAAAACCCGTCGCTCGACGGAGAGCCCGTCGTCGAGGAAGCCGTTCTTGCCCCGGGGACACACCGACTAGTCTTTTCCCTACCCAATTCTTGAGGAGCATACACGTCGCACCGTTCAGAGGAGGAACGTCATGACACATCGGATAAAGCTCATTCTTGCGGGCGCGTCCGCGCTTTTGGCACTGGTCGCGGCCGGGCCGTCGCATGCAGACACCACGCTGTCATTCCTGATCGACAATAACCCGGACACCGTCGCGGCGGCCGAGGCACTGGTTGCCGCCTATCAGACAAAGGCGCCCGACGTGACGATCGAAATCGAGCCGCGGGCAGGCGGTGGCGAGGGTGACAACATCATCAAGACGCGCCTAGCGACGGGCGAGATGTCCGACGTGTTTCTCTATAATTCCGGCTCGCTGCTCCAGGCGCTGAAACCCGCGCAGACGCTTGTCGATCTGAGCGGTCTTGCGTCGCAGGCGACGGTGGACGAAGGCTTCAAGTCGGTCGTCCGCGCCGACGGCAAGCTCTACGGTGTTCCCTTCGGCACGGCGATGGCGGGCGGGGTCCTCTACAACAGGAAAATCTACCAGGACCTCGGCTTGTCAGTCCCGAAGACATGGGCGGACTTCATGGCGAACAACGCCAAGGTCAAGGCATCAGGCAAGGTCGCCGTGGCGCAGACCTATCGCGATACCTGGACCTCGCAGCTGTTCGTTCTGGCGGACTATTACAACCTGCATGCCGCCGTGCCGAACTTTGCCGCGGACTATACCGCCAACAAGGCGAAATATGCCCAGACGCCGGCGGCCATGAAAGGCTTCGAACGGCTGAAGGACGTTCACGACGCCGGCCTGATGAACGAAGATTTCGGCGCGGCAAGCTACGACGATGGCTTGAGAATGGTGGCAACCGGCGAGGCAGCGCATTATCCAATGCTGAGCTTCGCAATCGGCGCGCTCAAGCAGAATTATCCCGAGAACCTCGCAGATGTCGGTTTCTTCGCGCAGCCGAGCGACGACGCGGCGACGAATGGCCTGACGGTCTGGATGCCGCCCGCCCTCTACATTCCCCTTACCAGTCAGCACGCAGAGGAAGCGAAGAAATTCGTGGATTTCGCAGGAAGCGTCGAAGGCTGCAAGATCATGGTGGAAACCAACACCGTGCAAGGGCCTCCCTTGATCGACGGCTGCGGTCTGCCTGCCGACGTACCGCCTGCGGTGAAGGACATGCTTCCCTATTTCGAGGACAAGGACAAGACGACCCCGGCGCTGGAATTCGTTTCGCCGATCAAGGGACCGGCTCTCGAGCAGATCACCGTCGAAGTCGGCTCCGGTATTCGCCAGCCGGCCGACGCGGCAAAGCTCTATGACGACGACGTGCGCAAGCAGGCCAAGCAACTCGGCCTGCCCAACTGGTAGCGGTCTATCGGGCCAGTCATCCTCGCTCCTGATGGAGCGAGGTTCCACCCGATCGAAGAGGTCGTCATGACAGAGACACGCCCCCGCTCGCGCAAATCGCCCTACCCGCTGTGGTTTTTCATTCCGGCCGCAATCATTTATGGCGTGCTGTTTCTGGTTCCCACGGTATCCTCTCTCTGGTTCAGCCTGACACGCTGGGATCTTTCGACCGCCGAATTCATCGGGCTCGAAAACTTTCAGCAGTTCTTTTCCGAACCCTTCCTGGTCAAGGGACTGGTCAACACGCTGATCTATGCCGTGACGACATCCGGCCTGAAGACGGTCTGCGGGTTGCTGCTCGCCGTGATGCTGACCAGCAATATTTTCGCCCGTGGTTTCCTGCGCACGCTGGTCTTCTTTCCCGTTCTGGTCTCGACGATCGGCATCGGCATCACCTTCACGGTGATGATGCATCCCACCAGGGGCATCATCAATGTCACGCTCGAAACGCTCGGCATTCCCGGCCCGGGATGGCTCACCAATCCGGCACTCGCGCTTTTTTCCGTGGCGCTCGTCGATCTCTGGAAGGGTGTCGGCCTCGCCACACTGATCTTCATCGCCGGCCTCGCTGCGATCAGCCCTGACTATTATGAGGCGGCCAGAATTGACGGCGCCACACGCCCCCAGCAATTTTTCCGGATCACTCTGCCGCTTGTGCGTCCCGCCACCATTACCGTGGTGACATTGTCGCTGATCGGCGGGCTTCGATCCTTTGACCTGATATGGGCGATGACCCGCGGAGGGCCCGGTTTCTCCTCTGATGTGATCGCTTCGGTCATCTACAAACAGTACCAGGCAGGCTTCTACGGTCTGTCGACCGCTGGAAACGTCATCCTGTTTGCGCTGATTGCAGTGATCATCCTGCCACTCACCCTTTGGTTCAACCGACGTGGGGTCGAAGAATGAGAAGCTCCCGCCCTTACGTGACCGGCGCGATAGCCCTTGCGGTGGCTGCCGTCGTCTTCGTGATGCCTTTCGTTTTCGTCGCTCTGCAGGCGGTCAAATCGAAATCCGAAGCGTCCCGCCTCAATTTCGATTTGCCTGAGCAGTGGCTGTTCTGGGATAATCTGGTGGCCGTTTTCAAGGCGCGCGACTACCAGCTCGTGCTCGCCTATTTCAACTCCTCGCTGATCACCGTGGTCTCTGTCACGATCCTGATCCTACTTTCGGCGATGGTCGGTTATGTAATGCAGCGCCGCAAGACCGCCTGGAACAGGGTGGCCTCCATTGCCCTTTTCATGGGTCTGATGATGCCCCCAGCCGTCGTGCCAACCATCGGCCTCCTGCAGGAGATCGGTCTCTTCAAGACCATGACCGGGATGATCCTGATCCAGGTCGCCTACAATCTCTCTTTCTCGACCCTGCTCTACCGGTCGTTCATCTCGACCATACCGCGCGACCTCGACGAGGCGGCGCTGATCGATGGCGCCAAGCCCCGGCAGATTTTCTTCAGAGTGATCCTGCCGCTGCTGAAGCCGGTGACCGTCACCAACATCGTCGTTCAGTCCATTGCGATCTTCAACGATTTCACCAACCCGCTCTACTATCTTCCGGGCAAGGAGAACGTGACCGTGCAACTGACGCTCTATAACTTCCAGAGCATGTACACGAGCCAGTACAATCTCCTGTTCATGAATATCCTCCTCGTGACGATCCCGCCGCTGATCGTCTTCATCTTCTTCAACCGGCAGATCGTCGCGGGCATGACGGCTGGCGCAGTCAAAGGGTAGCAGAATGGCTGAGCTCACTCTCAAACAGGTTCGCAAGAGCTTTGGCGCCCTTGAAGTCATCAAGGGGATCGATCTGGAGGTTGCCTCCGGCGAGTTCGTCGTTTTCGTCGGCCCATCTGGATGCGGAAAGTCGACGCTGCTGCGGATCATCGCCGGCCTGGAGGAAGCGACGTCAGGCGCGCTGACCATCGGCAGCAAGGACGTGACCTATGCCGAACCCTCGGAGCGCGGCATTGCCATGGTATTCCAGAGCTACGCGCTCTACCCGCACATGACCGTGGCGGAGAATATCGGCTTCGGGCTTTCGCTCGCCCGCCGCCCGAAGGCTGAGATCGCCGCCAAGGTGGCGGCAGCCGCCGAAACATTGCAGCTCACCCATCTCTTGCAGAGAAAACCGAAAGCACTCTCCGGCGGCCAGAGGCAGCGCGTCGCCATCGGCCGGGCGATCGTTCGCGACCCCAAAGTTTTCCTGTTCGACGAGCCGCTCTCCAATCTCGACGCTTCGCTCAGAGCCCAGATGCGCCTCGAGATCGCCGATCTGCACGCCCGCCTGAAGTCGACGATGATCTATGTCACCCACGACCAGGTCGAAGCGATGACGATGGCGGACAAGATCGTCGTCCTGAATGGAGGCGCGGTCGAGCAGATCGGCAGCCCGATGGAACTCTACCGCAAGCCCGCGACACCCTTCGTCGCCGGTTTCATCGGCAGCCCGAAGATGAACCTCTATGGCGGCGAGACCGCGCGGCGAATGAACTGCACGACTTATGGTATTCGCCCCGAACATATCAGGCTTTCGGAAGGTGCCGGGCAATGGCAGGGCAGGATCCGGCATCTCGAGCGGCTTGGCGCCGACGCAATCCTCTACCTCGACGTCCCCGAACTCGGCGAGATGGTGGTGCGCGCCGAAGGCGAGACGCCGTTTGCGCCTGGTATGACGGTCTGGGCAAATCCGGTCGAAGGAGCGGAACATCGGTTCTGAAGTCAATGCTCGCCGGTCGTCTCAGCGTTGAAACGCTTGCAACCGCTCAGCATCGACCTGATCGGCACCAGACGAAAAGCGCCGCTTTCCTTCCTACCCGCTTATGAGCCTGCGGAATTTCAGGCGAGAAGACGCGCGGGTTGGCCTTGGCGGATGACCAGTTCGACCGCCTGCTTGTCGAAAGATACGAAGCTCTCGCCGCCAAGCCATGCTCCTTCATGGGCAATCACGCCATCTGCGAAATCGCCGCCGGCCTCCAGCATGGCCAGTCCTGCTTCGACCGCAGGACGGTTCATCGCCACATTGCCCGCGTTGAGCAGGTCGTGGATCGTCTGTGAAACATCTTCCTTTGACAGCCTGGCGCCTCGACGCAGTATCCAGACCAGTTCACACAAACTCGGCAGGGAAACCGCGATCAGCGATGCTTCCTTGAGGAGCTTTGCCGCTGCCCTGCCCTGCTCGGCATCGTCCTGCAGGACGGCTCGAGCAAGAATGTTGGTATCGACTGAAACCTTCATTCCTCGCCGGCCCAGCCCGAAGCCGCGATTTCGTTCATCTCTTCAATGGTCAAGGGCTTCTTCATCTTGCCGGCATGCCGACCGATAAAGTCGTCGATTGTCCCCGTCGGACGAGCAGCCTTTACCCGCAGCTCGCCCCCAGGCAGCTTGTCGAATTCGATCCGCTCCCCCGGTTTGACCCCAAGGTGCGTCAGCAAATCCCGTCTCAGCGTGATTTGCCCTTTCATTGTGACGGCAAGGGAAGCCATGCCAAATCTCCTCGTGAACCAATAGAAAAGTAATGGAATTTTTCCTTACATTCAAGGCTTGTTGGTAGGCGGCTCGCTCCAACCGAAAAAAGAGCGCCGATTAGAGCCGCCTACCTAAAACCGGTCGGGACGCAGGGGCGCCAGATCGACAGCCGGGGGCTGTCCTGCGACCAGTTGGGAAACCAGATAGCCGGTCAGAGCCGACAGCGTCAGACCGACATGGCCGTGGCCGAAGGCATAGGTGACACGAGGCAAGTGCCGGGAGCTACCGATCACCGGAAGTGAATCCGGCATGGACGGGCGAAAACCCAGCCACTCGTCGCTGCCCTGTCCGGCCGCCGGCAGGAGCATTTTCACGCCGTCACGGATCATCGCGGTCCGCTTGGGGTTCAACGGAGCGGCAAGTCCGCCGAGTTCGACAGTTCCGGCCGCACGCAATCCATCTGCCATCGGCACCATGTAGAAACCGTGTTCGGGATAGCAGACCGGGCGCGACAGCAGATGGCCCGCTTGCGGGAACAGGACGTGATAACCGCGCTCGGTGTCGAGCAGGACGAGATCGCCGATCGATGCCGTCAGTTTGCGCGAATGGGCGCCGGCGGCCACGACCGCATGGTCCGCAAGGATTTGCTTGTCCGCGATCCGCAGGCCGATGCCGTTGTCGCGCGGCTCGATCGCCGAGACTTCGCCGCGGACGATTTCCCCTCCGCCGTTTATAACAGCCTCCGCAAGCGCGAAGGCGAGTTGCCTGGGGCTGGAAAAGACATAAGCGTCACGGAACAGCACGCCCTTGTGGTAGAGCGGCGCAAGATTAGGCTCCATGTTCTGGATATCGGCGCGGTTCAGCCGGTCCATCGCGACGCCATGACGCTCACGCAGCGCGTTCTCGGCGTCAGCCGCCCGGAATTGCGCTTCGCTCTTATAGAGATACAGGCAGCCGTCATGCCGTTTCAGCCGCTCGGCGCCTGCCTGCGTGACAAGCGGTCGCCAAGCGGCATCGGCGTGGGAAAGCAGCACCGCCAGTGCGCCGGCGATCCGCTCGACCTCGGATTTCCCGCTCGATGCCAGGAAGGCGCGCAGCCACGGTACCAGTTGCGGCAGGTATCTCCAGACGATCGCCAGCGGACCGAGCGGATTGAGCAGCATGCCCGGCACAAGCCAGATGACGCCCGGCGTCGCGACGGGAACGACGCCGTGCGGCGCAAAGGTGCAGGCATTCCCATAGGAGCAGGACTGCCGGTAGGATGCATCGCCCAAGGGCGGCGCCGGATCGATAATCGTGACCCGGTGCCCCATTCTTTGCAGCCAAAGGGCCGTGCAGAGACCGACCAATCCGGCACCGACCACAGCCACATGCTGGCGCTCGGCGTCGGGCAAGGGCTGAAGCTCCGGCAGCGACTTGTTCATCGCCTAGACCAGGCCGGCCAGAGCGCGGGGACGATCGTTCAGCGTGGCGGCAATGATGCGCAGCGCCGTTGCAAGTTCATCACGCGACGATGCGCAGCCGACATTGACGCGAACGGCATGCTCGACCGGCTGACGGTCACAGGCAAAGGCGGTGGCAGCCATGACGGCAACGCCATGGGCGCGCAGATTGGCGGCAAAATCCTCGCATCGCCATGGCGCCGGCAACCTCAGCCATAAAAACATGCAGCGCGGATCGGCGGAGAAGGAATGGCCGGCAAGGATCGTCGTGACGATCGCGTGGCGTGCGCGCAGCTCCGCAAGCTGAGCCTTCAGGATCGCTTCGGCCGTGCCGTCCTCCAGCCAGCGGGTCGCAAGCAGCAGCGGCAGCGGAGAGGGCATCCAGGCGGTCGTGCGAACCGCCTCGGCAGACAGCAGCGCCCGGCCGGGCGGGCAGGAGAGATAGCCGACGCGCAGACCCGGCGCCAGCGCCTTGGAGAGCGCTGATATATGGTAGGTTCTGCTCGGCGCAAGCGTGATCAAGGCGCTTGCCCGGGTCCCGAGCATCGGTCCATAGACATCGTCCTCGATGATGACGAGATCGTGCTTTTCCGCGACATCGACCAGTTCGCGCCGGCGAGCCTCGCTCATGGTGACGACGGTCGGATTGTGCATCGAGGGAACTGTGAAGACGGCGCGGACCGTCTCACGGCGGCAGATATCGTCGACTTCCGCCGCCGACATGCCCTGATCGTCACTTCCAATGCCGATAATGCGGAAGCGGAACATTTGGGCAAGCGCGATCAGGCCGTAATAGGTCAGCCGATCGCAGACGATGGTGTCGCCGGGCTCTATCAGGCTGCTGATCACCGCCAGCAAAGCGTGCTGGGCGCCGCTGGTGACCACGATATCCTCTTCGGACGGATCGAAGCCGTTGAGCGATATCCATTTCCTCGCCGCGTGGCGTGCCCAGGCCGGCCCTTCCGGCGGCTGGTATTCCTGCATCTGGCGAAAGCGCCGGTCGGACGACAGGTCAGGCAAAGATTGCGCCAAGCGCTGCTGGAAATCGTCGACGGCCGGCCGGTTGACCGTCAGGTCTATGACACCGGCCGGGCTCGCCGCCCGGTCGACCCGCGGCATGGCGCCGTCGCCCATCACGATCGTGCCGCGCCGGGTGCTGCCCATCACAAGGTTGAGGTTCTGCAATTCGCGGTAGGCGCGCGTGACTGTGGAGACGTTGAGCGACCGCTCCCGCGCGAGGTCACGCTGCGGCGGAAGCTGGCTGCCGGGGGGCAAGGCCCCCGAGCGGATCCTCGCCTCGAGCTCGTTTGCGAGCTCCAGATAGGCCGGTATCCGCGTTTCCCTCTCCTGATTTGTCCGGGTCACTTCCGATCTTTCAGACATACAATTCCTGTAACAGCGGCATAAATCCCATAAGCCGAACGCGCGCATCAATCACCGTGGCGCTGCGATTCAGCTTGCTTTCGTGCGACATAGCACGCTTTTCCCGCGTTTTCGAGACCCTGTCGCCGCCGCCACACAAAATTATTTGTGTGGCTTGACAAGCCGAACTGGACCGAGACAATATGACCCAGCATCGAGACAAAGAGGCAGGGACCCGCCGATGCAAACAGGAGGACTTCATGAGCGAGCGCTTCATTGCTTTCGAAGGCGTGCGTAAATCCTATGACGGCGTCAGCTATGTCGTGCGCGGCCTGGACCTCGACATCGCCAAAGGGGAATTTCTGACCCTTCTCGGTCCGTCCGGATCCGGCAAGACCACGACGCTGATGATGCTGGCCGGCTTCGAGGCGCCGACCGACGGGACGATCACCCTTGCCGACAACAGGATCGACAGCGTTCCGCCGCATCGCCGCAATATCGGTGTGGTCTTCCAGAACTACGCACTCTTCCCGCATATGACCGTCGGCGAGAACGTCGCCTTCCCGCTGAAAATGCGCCGGCTCGGCAACGCGGAGATCACCGAGCGGGTGCGCCGAGCGCTCGACATGGTGCGCATGGCGAGCTTCGAAACGCGGCGGCCCAACCAGCTTTCCGGCGGACAACAGCAGCGCATCGCGCTCGCCCGGGCTCTGGTCTTCGAGCCGCAGCTCGTGCTGATGGACGAACCGCTCGGTGCGCTCGACAAGCAGCTTCGCGAACATATGCAGCTCGAGATCAAGCACCTGCATGCCCGCCTCGGCATCAACGTCGTCTACGTCACCCACGACCAGAGCGAGGCGCTGACTATGTCGGATCGGGTCGGCGTGTTCAATGACGGCATCCTGCAGCAGATCGCACCGCCGCATGCGCTCTACGAGACGCCGGCAAACCCCTTCGTCGCAACCTTTATCGGCGAGAACAATGCGATATCGGGCGAAGTCGTCGCGATCGAAGATGCGGTCTGCCGAATTCGCGCGCCCGATGGTTCGATCATTGCCGGCTATGCCGGAGAAGGATTGAAGCAAGGCGCGCGGGCAACGCTGGTGTTGCGGCCGGAGCGGATTCAGCTGGCGCCCGCAGCCGAGGTTCCCAACCGGTTCACCGCGACGCTCAAGGAAATCATCTATCACGGCGACCATGTCAGGTTGCGCGTCTCAGCCTGTGGCTGCGACGACGTCTTCATCAAAGTGGCAGCCGCCCAGGACATTCCGGTTCATGCGCCAGGCGCGAATACCGTCATCGGCTGGACGCCGGAGGATTGCCGCGTGCTCGCGCTCTCCTGACCGGACATTCATTCTTTCGCAAACGCAGCTACAAAAAGGGGAACCACCATGATGCGTTTAAACTACATGCTTCTCAGTTCCGTCATCACTCTTGCCATCGCAGGAGCCGCATTTGCCGAGGATACGCTGACCGTCACATCCTGGGGTGGCGCCTATACGAAGAGCCAGGAGGAGGCCTTTTTCAAGCCGTTCGCCAAGGAAGCCGGCGCCAAGATCCTCCAGGACGAATGGGACGGCTCCACGGCCAAGCTGAAGGGCATGGTCGAAACAGGCCAAGTGACCTGGGATGTCGTCGATGTCGAACCCAGCCATGCGTTGCAAGGCTGCGACGAGGGCTGGCTCGAAACGATCGACTACTCGAAGCTCGGCGGCAAGGACGCCTTCATCGACGGCGCTGCGATGGATTGCGCCGTCGCGACGATCGTCTTCGGCACCATCTATGCTTTTGATGCCGCCAAGTTCCCGAATGGCGGGCCAACGACCATGGCCGATCTGTTCGACACGGCCAAGTTCCCCGGACCGCGCGCCTTGCGCAAGTCTCCGAAGACCACGTTGGAATTCGCCTTGATTGCCGACGGCGTCAAACCCGCCGAGGTTTACGATGTGCTCGGCACGTCGGAGGGCGTCGACCGCGCCTTCAAGAAGCTCGACACGATCAAGAAGGATGTGAAGGTCTGGTGGACGGCGGGCGCGCAGCCGCCGCAGCTTCTCGCCGACGGCGAAGTGGTGATGACTACGGCATGGAACGGCCGCATCTACGATGCCGTCAAGAACAGCGGCAAGAACTTCAAGATCGTCTGGGACGGCCAGGGAATGGACTTCAATCTCTGGGCCGAGCCGAAAGGCTCGAAGAACAAGGAACTGGCGGACAAATTCGTCGCCTTCACCGTCAATCCCGACGTGATGGCGCAGCAGTCCAAATATATCTCCTATGGCCCGACCCTGAAAGCGGCCATCGCAAAGGTTCCGCCGGATATTCTCGTCGATCTGCCGACAGCGCCTGAAAATACCAAGAACGCCTTTGTCGTCTCCTCCGAGTTCTGGGCCGATCATGATGAGGAGTTGACTGAACGCTTCAACAAGTGGCTCGCACAGTAACCTCGTCGGGCGGGCGGGTGTCCCCCTGACCTCGTCCGCCCCTTTTTCTCCCTCAGGAAGGCAGAGCGATGGCGATCGCGACAATGAATGATGGCGATGAGGCAAGGATTGCCGCTCGCACGCGGGCGAAAAGGTTCGGCGGTGCGAAAAGCAAGGCGCAGCTGAGAGCGCTGCTGCTGATCGCACCTCTGTTGATCTTCCTGCTGCTCGTCTTCGTCCTGCCCATTGCCCTGTTGTTGACACGCGCGGTCGACAACAGGGCGGCTTCCGCCGCCCTGCCCTACACGATGTCGGCTCTATCAGCCTGGGATGAGCAGTCTGCGCCCGACGAAACGCTGTTTGCTGCCTTTGCCACCGATCTGAAACAATCGCCGCGCGACCAGATTGCCGAAGTGGCCAAGCGTCTCAACTATTACGAGACCGGCATGCGCTCGATGCTGTTGAAAACCGCTCGTACGATCCGCAACGCGGAGCCGCCCTATAAGACTGCCTTCGTCGCCATCGATCCCAAATGGGAGACGCCGCACTACTGGACGCTCATCAAGAATGCGTCGCCGCCCTTCACCGATTATTACCTGCTCGCCTCGCTCGACCTGGAGCGCGGTGCTTCGGGCGCCATCGGCAGGGTCTCGGCGGAGAATGCGGTGCATGTCGATGTCCTGATCCGCACTTTCGTCGTCAGCGCTTCGGTGACCGTGATCTGCCTGTTTCTCGGCTATCCCCTTGCCGCCCTGATCGCCCGATCGAAAGGAGCGGTCGCCAATACGCTGATGATCCTGGTGCTCCTGCCGTTCTGGACCTCGCTTCTGGTCCGCACCAGCGCCTGGGTCGTCTTGCTGCAGGGGCGCGGCGTGATCAACTCGGCGCTCATTTGGTTGGGCCTGATCGACCCAGCGCATCCCCTCGACCTGATCTACAATCGCGTCGGCGTGCTGATCGCCATGACTCATATTCTCCTGCCCTTTATGGTGCTGCCGATCTACAGCGTCATGAAGAGCATACCTCCGGTCTATCTGCGTGCCGCCTCGTCGCTTGGCGCGCCGCCGATGTCGGCCTTCTTCCGCATATACCTGCCGATGAGCATGCCTGGTGTCAGCGCCGGCGGGCTGCTCGTCTTCATTCTGGCGCTTGGCTACTACATCACCCCGGCCCTGGTCGGCGGGCCGGGAGACCAGATGGTGAGCTATTTCATCGCTTATTACTCAAATCAGGTCACGAACTGGGGCATGGCGGCGGCTTTGAGCACGATCCTGCTGGTGGCGGTGTTGATCCTCTATGCCGTCTACAATCGCATTGTCGGCATCGACCGGCTGAGGATAGGTTGATGACGAACTTCCTTTCTTTCCCGCGGTTGTTTGCGATCCTCTTGTGGTTGGCTGGCGGCCTGGTGATCCTGTTCCTGATCGCACCGATCGTGGCGATCGTGCCACTCTCCTTCAATGCCGAGCCGTTCTTCACTTATCCCATGCCCGGCCTGTCGCTGCGGTGGTATCGCGAATTCTTCGATTCCAACGTCTGGCAGCTGGCGCTCAAGAACAGCATCATCGTCGCCGTCTTCGCCACGCTTCTGTCGACCTTTCTCGGCACGCTTGCCGCGATTGGCCTCAGCCGGCCCTCCTGCCCGGCACGTGCAACGCTGACCGCCATTCTGATTTCGCCGATGATCGTGCCGGTCATCGTTTCGGCGGTCGGCATCTATTATGCCTTCGCGGCCGTCGGGCTGCTCAACAGCCTGACCGGGCTAGTGCTGGCGCATACGGCGATCGGCGCCCCCTTCGTGGTGATCACCGTGACCGCCACGCTGGCAAGCTTCGATCACAATCTGATGCGGGCGGCATCCAGTCTCGGCGCAGCCCCGGTCGAAGCGACCGTGCGCATCATGCTGCCGATCATCGCGCCGGGGGTGGCGTCCGGCGCGCTCTTTGCCTTCGTGACCTCGTTCGACGAAGTGGTGATTGCGCTTTTCATCGCCGGTTCCGAAGAACGCACGCTGCCGCGCCAGATGTGGAGCGGCGTGCGCGAAACGCTGAGCCCGACGATCGCCGCCGTCGCCACGCTCCTCATCCTGTTTTCGACGCTGTTCCTCGCCACGATCCAATGGCTGCAGCGACGTGCCGAACGCCAAAAGATTGCGCATAGGGATTAATTCAGGGGGTTGAGCATGCAGATCGAACGCTACGAAACCGGAAAGCGGATGAGCCAGGCCGTGACCTATGGCGGCTTGGTGTTCCTCGCAGGCCAGGTCGCAATCGACGCGCCGGGCGCGTCCGTGCGCGAACAGACGACCAACATCCTGGCGCGGATCACCCGGCTTCTGGAAGGCGCAGGCAGCGATCCGACACGGATCCTCAGCGCGACGATCTGGCTTACCGACATCTCCAGCTTCGAAGACATGAATGCCGTCTGGGACGCCTGGCTGCCTTCAGGTCATGCGCCGGCGCGCGCCACGGTCGAAGCAAGGCTCGCCGGACCGGAATTCGCTGTCGAGATCGGCATCATAGCAGCGGTCGGGAACTGACGGTCCGCGCCGGACGTCATTTCGCCGGTGCGGATAAACCGCAAGCATCGACCAAGGTTAGGCAATGCCGCCCAGGCACACATATTTAAGTTCGGTATATTCGTCCAATCCGTGCCGCGACCCTTCGCGACCGAGACCCGACATCTTCACGCCGCCGAATGGGGCCTCGGCCGTCGAGACGAGACCGGTATTGACGCCGACCATCCCATATTCGAGCGCTTCGGCCACGCGAAATACCCGCGACAGATCGCGGGCGTAAAAATACGAAGCAAGCCCGAACTCGGTGTCGTTTGCCTGTTCGATCACGTCCTCTTCGTCGCGGAAGCGAAACAGCGGTGCGAGCGGCCCGAAAGTTTCCTCACGCGCCACCTGCATGCCGGCAGCAACATCGCGCAGGATCGTCGGCTCGAAGAAATGGCCGCCGAGCGCGTGGCGTTTGCCGCCTAAGACGATCCCGGCACCCTTTGAAACGGCATCGCTGATATGGCTTTCGACCTTGGCGACGGCATTATCGTCGATCAGCGGGCCAAGCACGACGTCACGGTCGAGACCGTTGCCGACCTTCAAGCCCGAAACCGCCGCGGCGAGCTTGGCGGCAAACGCTTCGTAGACTCCGTCCTGGACATAAAGCCGATTGGCGCAGACGCAGGTCTGGCCGTTGTTGCGGAACTTGGCGATGATTGCGCCTTCGACCGCAGCATCGAGATCGGCATCGTCGAAGACGATAAAGGGTGCATTGCCGCCAAGCTCGAGGCCGAGCTTTTTGATCGTCGGCGCGCATTGCCGGTAAAGCAGCTCGCCCGTCCGCGTGGAGCCGGTGAATGTCAGGACCCGAACGTCACGGCTTGCCGTCAGCGCCCCGCCAATTGCCGCTGCGTCACCCGTGACGATGTTGAAAAGCCCCGGCGGCAGGCCGGCACGCTCAGCGAGAACGGCGATCGCTATGGCGGAGAATGGCGTCTGCAGCGCCGGCTTGAGAACGACGGCACAGCCGGCGGCAAGCGCGGGGCCGATCTTGCGGGTAATCATCGCGTTCGGAAAGTTCCAGGGCGTGATCGCCGCCACCACGCCCGCAGGCTGGCGCAGGACGAGGATCCGCTTGTCCGGCTGATGTCCCGGTACGACCTCGCCGTTGATGCGTCTCGCCTCTTCGGCGAACCATTCGATAAAGCTTGCACCATAGGTGATCTCCCCCTTGGCCTCGGCCAGGGGCTTTCCCTGCTCCAACGTCAGGATCATTGCCAGATCGTCGCGGTTTTCGATCATCAGCCGATGCCACGCCTTCAGAACGGCGGCGCGCTCCCCGGCGGTCTTCTTCGCCCAAAGCTTCTGGGCAATGACCGCGGCGCGGATGGCATCTTCCGTTTCCGCGGCGCCGAGGTCGGGGACCAGCCCCAGCTGCTCCCCTGTCGCCGGATTGCGGACCGTCGCCGCCTTGCGGCCTTCCGCTTCGATCCAACGAGCGGCGATGGGGCATGCCTGACGGAACAGCGAGGGATCATTGAGCTTCATATGACAACTTTCAACAGAATACGTGAGCGGCACCGGGATCGAAATTCAGATGGACTATATCGCCACGGCTGAGCCCCGCGATAGCCTCGTGACCGAATGGCAGGCGAACCGCCAGCGCCTCGCCTGTCGCCGTCTCGGTCGAGACGTGAATATTGTTGCCGAGGAAGGTAATGTCGCTGACCGTTGCGGCAAGACCCGCTCCCGCCGCCTGGTTTCGCGACAACCGAATGCGCTCCGGCCTCAACATCAGGGCTGCCCTCGTCCCGGAGGTTCCTTTTCCATGCACCGGAATATGATTGAAGACGCTCCCGCCGCCAAGCGAAATGGTGGCCTGCCCATCGGAGGATGACAGCAGGTCGCATGAAATGAAGTCGCTGTCGCCGATGAATTCGGCAACGAAGCGGGTCCGCGGATTGGCGTAGAGTTCCGGGCCTGTCCCGATCTGATCGATGACACCCTTGGAAAAGACGGCGATGCGGTCGGAGAGCCGCAGCGCCTCCTCCTGGTCATGCGTGACATAGAGAATCGTCACTTCGGTCTGCTGATGGATCCGGCGTATCTCATGCTGGATTTCCTCGCGTAGCTTCTTGTCGAGCGCCGACAGCGGCTCGTCCATCAGAAGCACCGGAGGATCATAGGCAAGGGCTCTGGCAAGGGCGACACGTTGCTGCTGGCCGCCGGACATTTGTGCGGGCTTGCGATCCTCGAAGCCTTCGAGCCTCACGAGGCGCAGCATCTCCTTCACCTTGCTGTCGACCTCGGCCTTGGACTTGCGCCTGACCTTCAGCGGGAAGGCGATGTTTTCGCCCACCGTCAGGTGCGGAAACAGGGTGTAGCGCTGGAACACCATGCCGATGTTGCGCTTGTGCGACGGCGTGGCGAGCAGGGTCTTGCCCTCCAGCGTGATATCGCCTTTCGTCGGAGTTTCAAAACCGGCCAGGATGTAGAGGGTCGTGCTTTTCCCGGATCCGGACGGTCCGAGAAAGGTCAGGAATTCCCCTCGCCGAACGTCGAGATTGACGTCGTGGACGGCGACGACAGGGCCGTATTCCTTGCGTATTCCGCGGATCTGAAGGAATGGTTCTTTCATTGTTTCAGTACCTTACGCACGACGGCAACCAGCGCCATCAAGATGATCGTCAAAAGGATGAGAAGGGTCGACGCCGCGGCGACAACGGGCGTCAGGTCTTGCCGGAGCGTCGCCCATACCTTGACGGGCAGCGTCTGCAGGGTCGGGCTGGACATGAAGATCGCCACCACCACCTCGTCCCAGGATGTCAGGAACGAGAAGACGGCAGCCGAAAACAGCCCGTGGCTGATCGCCGGCAGGGTGACCCTGATCTTTGCTTCCAGAGGCGAAGCGCCACAAAGAACCGCCGCATCCTCGATCGACTTGTCGAAGCCCTCCAGCGCACTTGAGATGGACAGGATCGAGAAGGGCAGTGCGAGAACGAGGTGCGAAATGACGAAACCCGCCAACGTGCCGCCCAGGCCGATCCTCAGGAAGAAGGCATAAAGGGCAACCGCAAGGACCACGACGGGCAGGATCATTGGCGTCAGGAACAGCGCTTTCAGCGCATCGCGGAACAGGAACGAACCGCGCACCAGTCCAAAGGAGGTCACGAGCCCGAGCAGCACCGACAGGATCGTCACGATGACCGCGATCTTGAAGCTCGTCCAGGCCGATTCCAGCCAGCGCGGATCGGCAAAGAGCTCGCTGTACCACTGAAACGTCCAGCCGGGCGGCGGAAAGATCAGCCATTGCGAGGAGCCGAAGGAGAGCGCCGCGATAAAGACGATCGGCAGCAGCAGAAAGGCGGCGGTCAGAAGCGTGACCGCCAGCAGGATGTATTTCCACCAGCCGAGCCGGTCGAAATTGAGCAACATGTCAACGCCCTCCCGGGTTCTGGCTGACGACGAAACGTAGCTGCACGGCATAAAGCGCCAGGGTCACCACGAGGAGAACCAGCGCCGCGGCACCCCCCATTCCCCAGTTGACAAGCGACTGCACGAATTGCGCGATGAGCTCTGCGAGCATCATATTCGCGGTGCCGCCGAGCAGCGACGGCGTGACGAAATAACCAAGGGACATGACGAAGACCATGAGGGCACCGGCTGCCATGCCGGGCATGGCCAAAGGCAGCAGAACGCGGGTCAGGCACTGCCACCGGTTGGCGCCGCAAAGTGCTGCCGCCTGCAGGGTCGACGGGTCGATCTTCCTGATCACGCCGTAGAGCGGCAGGATGATGAAGGGCAGCATGATATAGGTCATGCCGATCGTGACCCCGGTCAGATTGTTGACGAGCGCTAAGGGCTTGTCGATCAGCCCCATTCCGATCAGCATCTTGTTGATGAGCCCTGTCCGCTGCAGCAGCACCATCCAGGCATAGGTGCGGGCCAGCAGGTTGGTCCACATCGACAAGAGCAGGATTGCAAAGATCACCGAGGTCAGGCGCCCGGGCATGATTGCCAGTGCCCAGGCAACGGGAAATCCGATCAGCAGCGAAATCGCGGTGACCAGACCGGAAACGATGAAGGTGTTGGCGAAAATCTTGAGATAGGTCGTGGACCCGATCAGCTGCGCATAGTTTCCAAGGCCCGGCACGGGTTCCAGCACGCTTCGCAACAAGAGTACCGCCACCGGCGCGATGAAAAAGATCGCCACGAAGGCGAGAGCCGGAAGGACCCCGCCAAACCCTGTTGCCCTACGCGCCTTTGGCAGGGGCGCAATTGCGCCGGAAGCATCGCTATATGTCGACATGACAGTCCTTCCCACCCGTCAATTTCCCCAGGCCGAGGCCCAACAATGGACACGACGCTGCGGAAGGCACGGCGAACATTCGCCGTGCCCGTTCATCTGCCGTTTCAGGTTATTTCGCCTGCCAGGCGTACCACTTCTCGCCGATGGCATCGCGATTGTCCGCCCAGTAGTTCATGTCGGCATTCACCTGCCTGGCCGTCTGCTGATCCGGCAGGGTCTTGGCCGTCTCCGGATCCATCAGCTTGGCCGAGTCAAAATTGATTGGCGCATATCCGGTGGCTTTTGCAAGGGCGGCCTGCGGTTCGGCCGAGGTCGCCATTGCAATGAACTTCATCGCCGCTTCCACGTTCGGCGAACCCTTCGGCACGACGAGCGAGTCCGCAGCGGTGATGTTCTGTTCCCATGAGGTCTCGGTCTTGATACCGCTCGCCGCAAGCGCGGTCATGCGGCCATTCCAGACACTGCCGAAGGGAGCCTCGGCGGATGCCAGAAGCTGCTGCGACTGTGCGCCGCCCGACCACCAGACGATATCCGATTTGATCGTATCGAGCTTCTTGAAGGCGCGGTCGAGATCAAGCGGATAGAGCTTGTCGGCGGCCACGCCGTCGGCAAGCAGCGCCGCTTCGATCACGCCGGGAGCCGACCACTTGTAGAATGTACGCTTTCCCGGAAACTTTGCCGTGTCGAACAGATCCGCCCAAGTCTTCGGGCAGGCGCTGACGGCATCGGCATTGCAGCCGATCACGAAGGAATAATAGAAACTGCCGACCGAATAGTCGGTCACGAAGCGCGGATCGAGCTTGGACTTGTCGATGACGGAGAAATCGAGTTTCTCGAGCTGGCCATTCTTGCCAGCCTGGGCGGCATAGTCGCCTTCGACGTCGACAACGTCCCAAGTGACCTGGCCAGCTTCGACCATCGCCTTGAGCTTGCCGTAATCCGTCGGCCCGTCCTGTACGACGGTGATGCCGGTCTTCTCCGTGAACGGGCTGGCCCATGCGGCCTTCTGCGCGTCCTGGGTCGTTCCTCCCCAGCTCGAGAAGACCATGTTGTCGGCGTGCGCCGGTGCGGACACAGCCACGAATGCGGCAACCGCCGCGAAAGCAAATGTTGTTTTCATGTTCCCTTATCCTTGTTCTGGTTTGTCCTAGGTATGCCTTATGCCGTCAGTGCGCCTCGCTCCCGGGAGAAAAGTTAGCTGGCTTCATAATCTTGTTTTCCGCTACTTCGATCAGATCGCGGATCTTGGGCAGAAAGGCCTGCCACCGGGGATCGGCCAGAAGCCTCTGGCGCCTCGCCTCCCGGTCGTCCAGGCTCGCAAAGGCCCAGATGTGGACGATCTCGTTGATCGTCCCGATCTCCGAAAAGAAGTAACCGACGAGCGTGCCGAGATGGCTCGTCTGGATCTCGATCCCCTCTTCCTCGACGACCTTGAGATATTGCGGGATGGTGCCGTTCTTCAGCCGGTAGGTCCGGATTTCGTAAAACATCGGCGCTACCTCATCACGAAGGGATCGGGGATCGGATCGTCCGATGTCCTGAGCCAGATCGTCTTGGTACGGGTATAGTCGAGCGCCGCGGCCATGCCGCCTTCCCTGCCATGGCCCGACCGGCCGAAACCGCCGAACGGCGCGATCGGCGATACCACGCGGTAGGTGTTGATCCAGACGATCCCGGCACGCAGCCCCTTCATCAGCCGGTGCGCCCGGGTCAGGTTCTGGGTGAAGACGCCGGAAGCCAGGCCATAACGGGTATCGTTGGCGAGCCGCAGCGCCTCGGCCTCCGTCTCGAACGACACGACGGACAGGACCGGCCCGAAGAACTCCTCGATCAGCGAGGGCGAGGCGACATCGTCGCAGTCGAGAATCGTCGGCGGGAAATAATAGCCGTCGCCGTCGATCTTGCGCCCTCCCGTGACAAGGCGGGCGCCGCTTTCGATCGACTTGGCGACGAGGGCGCCGATATTGTCCTGCTGGCGCTTGGTGGCAAGCGGGCCGACTTCGGTCGCCATATCGAGCGGAGCACCGATCCGGATCGCCTCGGCCTTATCCCGTAGCAGGGCGACGAATTGGTCCTTGATGCTGCGTTCGACGATGAGGCGCGATCCGGCAACGCAGCTCTGCCCTGTCGCGGCGAAGATGCCCGCGACCTGGGCATTGGCAGCGCTCTCGAGATCTGCATCGGCAAAGACGATGAACGGCGACTTGCCGCCAAGTTCAAGCGAGGTGGAGGCGAGGTTTTCGGCCGAGTTGCGAACGACGTGCCGGGCGGTTTCAGGGCCGCCGGTAAAGGCGACGTGGGCGACCTTCGGGTGCCGGCCGAGGGCGGCGCCGCAGGAGGCGCCGAAACCGGTGATGATGTTGACGACGCCGGCAGGAAAACCTGCCTCGTGCACGAGCCGTGCAAATTCGAGAAGCGGCGCCGGCCCGTCTTCCGAGGCCTTGACCACCATCGTGCAGCCGGCCGCGAGCGCCGGGCCGATCTTCACTGCCGACAGGAAGAGCTGGCTGTTCCATGGCACGACCATCGCAACGACGCCGATCGGCTCGCGGCGAAGCCAGACATCCATGTCGGGCTTGTCGATCGGCAGGTAGGCGCCTTCAATCTTGTCGGCGATGCCGGCATAGTAGCGATAGTATTCGGCGACATAAGCGATCTGCGCCGATGTTTCGCGGATGATCTTGCCGGTGTCGCGCGTCTCCAGTTCAGCGAGCACCTGCGCGTTGGCGGCAACCAGATCGGCCAGCTTGTAAAGCAGCTTGCCGCGTTGGGTGGCCGTCAGTTTCGGCCATGGGCCGTCGTAAAGCGCCCTGTCGGCCGCGTTGACAGCCCGATCGACATCGCCCTCGCGCGCTTCGGGCATCTCAGCCCAGATCGCGCCGGAGGCGGGATCGATGCTCGGAGAGCTGGCCTCGCCATCTGAAAATTCGCCGTCGATATAGTGCTGGAAACGCCGCATGGTCTTACTCCTGAAATGCTGGCATGACCTCGGTGATGAAGCGCTCGAGCGACGCCTTCTTGCGCTCGAAGCTCATGCCGGTGTCGATCCAGAAGGAATATTCGTCATAACCGAGCGCTTCATACGCCTTGAGCCGGGCGATGACGGTCTCAGCGTCGCCAACGACATTGTTGGTGCGCATGACCTGGTCCGACAGCATCGCGTTCGCTCTGATCTGTTCGTCCGGGATCCGTTCGATCAGACCCTGGGTAACCGGCTTCTCATTCTTGAACCAGGCGAAGAAATAATTGTAGTAGGTGCTCAGTTCATGGGCGGCCTGGGCGACATCGTCCTCCGACGAGCCGACATAGGTATGGCGCAGCAACATGATCTTGGGCCGCTCGATCTCGGGATTCTTGGCGCAGGCGTCGTTGAAGCGCTCCATCAACGACTGAACCTCGTCGTCGCCCTGCCAGAGCGGCGTGACCTGAACGTTGCAGCCGTTGGCCACGGCAAATTCATGCGAGTTCGGATCGCGCGCCGCCACCCATATGGGCGGGTTCGGCTGCTGCAGCGGTTTCGGCGCCGAGGTGGTGGAAGGGAATTTGAAGAATTCCCCGTCATGGGCGTAATCGCCGGCCCATATGCCTTTGACTGCCGGGATGAGTTCGCGCATGCGCTGGCCGGCGCCCCAGGCATCGAGACCGGGCAGCAGACGTTCGTATTCAAAGGAATAGGCTCCGCGCGCGATGCCGATATCCAGCCTTCCATCGCAGATGATGTCGGCCATGGCGGCCTCTCCGGCTAGTTTGATCGGATGCCAGAAGGGGGCGATCACCGTCCCCGTCCCGAGCCGCGCCCGCGATGTGCGGCGCGCCAGATCGGCAATGGTCACGAACGGGTTGGGCGCAATGGTGAAATCCATGCCATGATGCTCGCCCGTCCAGATCGCGTGCATACCGCCCTTGTCGGCGATCTCGCAGAGCGCGACGAATTCCTCGTAGAGGCTCTTGTGGCTTTGGCTGGCGTCGAGCCGTTCCATATGGACGAAGAGGGAAAACTTCATGCTTTTGCGTCCTTGGCTGGAATGGGGTGAACAGTGCCGCCGGTCTCGTCGCCGAAATAGACGCCGAAATTGCCGATCGAGCTTTCCATCGCAAAACGGTTGACGATATCGGCTGTCGAACTGGTCTTGAACTTTGCCGCAACCAATGCGTCAGGCTTCAGGAACCTGCCGCCGGCAGGATCGCCCTCTCCGGCAACGGCGTGATAGACGATGTGCTGCTTGCCGTCGCTCTTGCCCTCATAAACCGAATAGAGAAAGCCGATGCTGACCTTCAGCCCGGTTGATGTTTCCAGGTATTTTTGCAGCGTCTCGGTCGGACTGCCGTCATGGGCATCGACACTTGGCAGGGAGAGCACATCCTCACCGAGCAGCAGAACTTCCCCGCGGCGCTCGACAACGGCTGCAAGTTCCATATTGCCTTCGCTTGCCGCGGACACGGCCTTGCTTGCGAGCGTCGGCGTGAAATAACCGCCACGCGCATAACCGAGACCGTTGCGGCCGCTATTGTCGAAAGCTTCGATGCGCCCCATCAAGATGACGTGGTCGCCAGCCTCGATGACCTGCTCCATGGCACATTCGAACCAGGCCGCCACGCTTGAGAATATCGGGCAGCCTGCCGATCCCCTCGCCCATTCGACCGCCGCAAATCTATCCTCGACCGGGCGCGCAAAGGTGTTCGACACGTCTTTCTGTGTTTCCGAAAGCACGTTGATCGCAAAATGCTGCGCTCCGCTCATAACAGCGAAATTGCGCGACGTCTTGGCAAGGCAGACGAGGAGCAAAGGCGGATTGAGCGAGACCGAGGTGAAGGAGTTCGCTGTGAAGCCGATCGGATGTCCTTCCCCGTCGCAGGCGGTGACGACAGTCACGCCGGTCGGAAAGGCCCCGAATGCATCTCGCAGTGCTCTTGGGTCGACAGTCTGGATTGTCATCGTTCATCCTCCCCGAACGACAGCCACTCAGCGAGCAGCGAATTGACGATATCAGGCGCGGTCAGGTTCACCATATGACGATGACCTTCGACGATGCGGACGTAGCCCCGCGGCGCAAGCTCTGCCATTTGCGCCGCCATCAAGGGCGTCGAGTTCGGATCATCGGACCCCGTCAGAAAAAGGGCCGGGCCAGCCACGTCTTTCCAGCCGTCAGCATAGGTCTCGTCTCCGCCCGCAAAGGCCGCGTAAGCGACGGCATATCCCTGGGGATCAACGAGGTTCAGCCATTTTCGCGTCAATTCACGCGCCGTGACGCTTTCGGCGTCCTCGCCGAACCAGCGAGCCAAAGGACCTTCCTTGTCGACGCCCGATACCGGAATGGCCGCGGCGCGCGAAAGCACGGCGGCCTTTGCTCCAGGGTCACGCCTGTAGACACCGTTGAGGTAAGCGACACGGCTGATACGCTCGCCAAAGGTCGCGGCCGCCCCTCCTGAAACCAGTGCGCCCATCGAGTGCCCGGCAACATTTGCCGTGTCGATTGCCATCTCATCGAGAAAGCGTCCGAACCAGGCGACGAACTCCTCAAGCCGACTGCCCGCCGGCAGCTTTGCGCTTTCCCCATGTCCCGGCATATCGACAGCGATAACGCGATGGCCCGCGGACAGGAATGCGATCTGCGGAGCCCAGGCCTCGAGCCGCATGCCGACGCCGTGAATGAGAACCAACGGCTCACCGCTGCCGGCCTCATGATAGGCCGTTCCGCTTGCCGTCGCCTTTCGGGGCAAGGCACCGGTGGCGTTCGTTGCTGCGGCGGTGCGTGTGGTCGATCCGGCTGTCAGCATCTCAGAGCGCTCCTTCAAACGCCCGCTGGATTGGCAACGTCCTGCCCCAGGTCTTTCAGATCCTGGTAGCGGTCGCCGATGCGGTGATGCGGGCGCCCGCCTATCGAAGCACCGAGAGCCACGACGATCTCGTCGGCGGCAGGCGCGTCGGGGATCGACGTCTGGATGGTCAAGTAGTGCGAACGGCGGCCTTCATCGTTCTTGTCCATCAGCGGGATCATGATCGGCGCATTGGCCGGACCGCGTGTGTTGCAGAAGGCGAGATAGGATTTGGCGCCGACGGCCTGGCGATAAAAATTGCCGAAGCGCAGCGTGTGGATGAGCGCGGATCCGTGTTCGATCTCGCCATCCAGGCCGACGACAGCGGATTTTCCATATCCTTCGACAGCCTCGCCGGACCCGACCGCATCGATGATCATCCTGGTCAGCAACTCGCCGAGCACCGGAGCGCCTGCGTGAATTTCGGGCTTGAGGTCGTCGACAAAGCCGCGACCTGCCCAAGGATTCTTCACGACCGCAAAGGCGGTGAACAGCTTCAGCGGAACCGCCGCGGCCTTGCCGCCTTCGATCAGCGTCGTTTCGATCTGCAGTCCCGTCTTGCGAATTTGAATAGCCATCGAGCACCTCATTTCTCAATTTCGTATTATGGTATACCATAATATATGAATGTCAAGTTGGTTGCTGTGAGGCGCAGTTCAGGCCGAGGCGGAGATTTTGAATTTGGCGCGCGCGCACCTTCGACTCTCCGGGCGGCGCTTTCTTCCCTTCAGCGCGTTGACAGCCGACAAACGACATGACGGCGCCCCGCGGAGACAGGCCGAGTCCGCAAGTCACGGTCGTCCCAGTTCATGGTGCCGCCTTATATATTACTTAATATGGCATACCATCACATCGGAAAAAGTTAGGTGTCAAGCGCGGAGTATGGATTCCCGCTGAATTGCGCGGAACATCATCGTGAATGGAGCGACATCGACAGCCGAAGTGAGCGCATTGCCAGGGCCTGCGGGGGAAGCGGCAGGCTTCGCTCGTGCCTAGTCGGCAGTCTTCTTGGCCGACAGCACCGCTTCGGCAATCGCGCTTGCGGCGGCGACGTGATCCATCGCGGCTTGGTAAGCCCCCTCGCCGTCGCCGCGGCGGATGGCGTCGACGATCTTCGACATCTGCAGCGGCCCTTCTATGCCGCGTCTCTCCGTCTTGATCGTCATCGAGCGCAGGTGGTTTATGCGCACGGTCAGGAGATTGACGACACCCCAGGCAACGTTCCTGTCAACCATGGTGAACAGCGTGTGATAGAAGGAAGAGGTGTTCGTCAGCACAGCCGCCATATCGTTGTCACGGTAACTGTTGCGGATCCCGGCCAGCGATTCCTCCAGCGCGGCGACGATCTCCGGGCTGCGGCGCTCCGCGCACAGCCGCGCCGCCATGCCTTCCAGCGCGCCGCGGATCTCATAGATCTGTTTGGCTTCGTCGATGTCGAGCTGCGCGACGATCGGCCCCTTATTCGGCAGATTGGCGACAAGCCCTTCCGATTCCAGATGCCTCAGTACCTCGCGCACGACTGTTCGGCTGACGCCGAGCTGGGCGCAGAGGTCACGCTCGACAAGGCGATCTCCGGGACGGAAATATCCGTTGACGATGGCTTCGCGGACCTTGTCGAGCGCCAGTTCCCGCAAGGTCTTTGCCGGACGCTCGACTCGAATTGCGTCCTTCAGAGCACCGCTCATTGTCTACCTCAGTGTTGGACTTTGCACGCTCAACTTCCGCCGCGGCAGCCGAATGCAAGAATCGTATTATGGCGTACCAGATACTGTAGCCCTCGGCGGCCGGCAATTCAACAAGCACAGTGCGGATCTGCAGCACCGCGCGTCTTTGCAAACGCGCAACGGACGCTCTGCTGCCTGCACGTCGAGAGCTAACCTCTTGAAACAATCTCCTCGGCCACGGCCTTGGCCTGCACCCGGATATCCGGAACGGCGGTGATCTCCCAGAATTGCCCCGCCGTCAGGGCACCAACCGCAAACAGTCGGGCAGGCGAGATCCGGGACGGGGCTATCACCTCGGACGCGGCATTCACCTGGATCCCGAGGCCAAGAGGATCGGGGATGATCAACTCAAAGCGGCTCATCTCCTTCAAAAGCGGTGAATGACTGATGCCGGCCCGCTCCATTCCCGTGCAGTTGACGAGCCAGTCCGCCCTGATCTCGGCGATCTCGCGCGCCGCTCTGACCCTGTAGGCGGCAACGAGCCCGCCCTCTTCGGCCCCGAGCGATTTCAGGAAGCCCGCGTGGAAACGAACGGTTCCGTCCAAGACCAGTTCCTCAAACCTGTCGAACACGTCAGGCGCGACCCGGTGACGATGGATGTTCCACCAGGGAAGCGCATGCCTGAGGAACCGTGCCCGCTCCCTGCTCGAAAGCCGTTGCCAGAGAGCCTGCGTTGCAGGCCTCAGGCCGTCCATCACGGCTCGCCAGTCGGCAACCGTCCTGCTTTTCGCCCGCAGGGTCTTCAATATGCCGCTGAGCGTCTCGGGAAGCGCCCGAACGTCGATCGGCAGAGGCACTGGCGGCTTCGGTGCGTGTCCCAGGGGCGCAAGCCCGCGCCGCGAAAGCACATCGATCCTGCCGCTGTGGCCATGGGCGCGAAGCGCGAGAACCTGATCGATCATCGTCAGGCCGGATCCGAGGATACAGACCGCATCGGACGGCGCCACGCGCCTCAGCCAGGAAAGCCGCCACGGGTTCTCGATGATCCGCGATCGCAGCGATGCCGGGACGCCATCCGGATCGACCGGAAGGGTCGCGTTCCCGACGCCGAGGCAGAGCACCACGTTCCTTCCGGCAATCTCGTCGCCGTTGCCGAGATGGAAGGCCAGCGTGCTGCTGTAACGTTCCACGCATCCCGCCGCCTTGGCTTTGATGAAATCGACCCGGCAACGGCCGTCGCGCTTTCGAAGGAGCCGTGCAAGCGTATCGCGGACATAAAGGCCGTAATCGCTGCGCGAGGCGAAATCGCTGGCCTGCAGCTGGCGTCCATGGCTTTTCAACCAGTCGACAAAGTCATCGGGTTGATGCGGCAGCAGGCTCATGCGGCCGGCAGGAACATTAAGGCGATGGAGATAGAGCTCCGTCCGGTACGCCGTCCCGCGGCCGAAGCCAGGATCGTCGCCGACGACGGCGACCGTCGCCGAAGCGGGAAGCTGCTCGATGAGATTGCAGGTAACCGCTATCGCCGAAAAACCGGAACCGACCACGATAACATCATATGTCAAACGCATTCTCCCTGAAGCTCAGAACGTCATCGAGACATTTCGCCATTCAAGCCTCGTGTCGCTCACCGGTCCCTGCTGATCGCAGGAGCGCAGAATCGCGAAAACAATTATCTCTATAGTCTATAAATATAGTTTGTTATTCTCCCGCTAGCCCCAACGATTACGCTTTTGAAATCGGAAGCCGGGAATGTGCGCCGCCACCATCGAAAGGCTTCTTTCAATCGACCATTTGATGGTCTATATTCTGGTCGAAAGGGAGTAAGTGCATGAAGCTGTCAGAACAGGTGAAGCCGATCAGCTATCTCAAGGCGCATGCGCCGGAGATCATCCGGACGTTGAAGGATAACCCGCAGCCGGTCGTCATTACGCTTCACGGCGAGGCGAAGGCCATCCTTCAGGACGTCGGCCAATACGAAGAAACGCAGGAGACGCTGGCGCTCCTGAAGGTGCTGGCGCTCACCAACCGGCAGGTCGAGGAGGGCAAACTGCGCCCAGCTGCGGAATCTTTCGCACGCATCCGCAAACGTCTGAAAGACAGCCAATCCTGATGCCATATCGCGTTCTTTTCTCTGAGGATGCGGAACGCGACATCGAGGATCTCTATCACTTCATCGCCGGCCGCGAAGGCGCCGAGACGGCAGAGCGCATCCTGACGGACATCGAGAGCGCGTGCGCCGAGCTTGAAGAATTCCCCGCCCGAGGAAATATTCCGAAGGAGTTGGCGGGGATCGGAATTTCCGAATATCGGGAACTCCACCATAAGCCGTGGCGCATGATCTATCGGATCCTGGGCACGGACGTCGTCGTCTACTGCGTCGTAGACGGACGGCGCGACATGCAGAGTTTTCTGGAGCGAAGGCTTATCCGCGCTTAGCCATACGCTGCCCACACGGAGGTTGAACACTATCCAACCTTCCGGCCGGCCGGTGCGTTTGCCCGCAGAAGCGCCATCAGCATCGGGCCGATCGCGAATTCTCCCTTTTCGCTTCGCCGCGTCAGGCCACGAAGATAGCCACCGGCCGAATTGATGTGGCCGCCGCGCTCCAGGATGCATGCCATCACGGTCGCGGCATTTTCCGGCCCCATCACATTGGCGGCCTCCTCGTAGGCCGACGGACTGACGCCCAGCATCGATCGAACCGCAACCGCTGCGGTCATCAGATCGCGCCAGTTGCGGATCGCACCACCCGGTCCATAGGCAAGGACTTCCGGGCAGGCTTGCAGAACGAGGCCGAGCGGGAAGGATTTCAGTTCGCCACCATCATTGCGGCCGCCCGACTGCCGACTTTCCTCCTGCCGGCCCGGACGGGTTGTCTCCCCCCTCCCCTCTTCCAGCGTCTCCGCCTCTCGCCCTTTGTCTTGCTCCGCCATCGCCCCCGGCTTCGTTTCGAAGCTTGGTTCAAGTTCAATGGTAGATTCGGGGTTTGAATTCTGTATGTGACGCTCGATATAATCGGCATTGCCGCGCTGTTTTGTCGATTTAACCCGAATTTCCAGCCGGTTAAGAATATCTGTGCGCAGGGCCGTCAATTCATCCAGCAACAGTTCAAGCTGCGATGTGGTCGGCGATCGCGGCAAGCCTTCGATCAGGTCCCGGAATTCGCCGTAGAGGCCTTGCCAATCCCCGGGGATCTGTTCTTCAACGGCCGCTTCGATCAGTTTTGCGACGTCGCGGCGGCACAGAGTGATACGCTCGCGCAGGTGCTGGACATGCAGCCGCTCAGCCATCACTTCGGCGGCAAGCTGTTCGATCTCCTCGGCACGGGCAAGCAGCGGCGCCAGCGAGAAGCCGAAAGCCTCATCGATCTCCCCTGCCCTGTCTCTGCGGACATACCGCTTGCCATTGGGACTATCCTTGCGCAGCAGAAGGCCTGCCTCGACGAGCGCGGCAAGATGGCGCCGGACGGTCTGTTCGGCCATGCCATGCGTTCTGAGAGAAAGCTGGATGTTCGACGGGAAGACGATCAAGCCGTTTTCCTGGGCCAGTTCGTTCTTCGGATAAAAGCTCAAAAGCGCGTTGAGCACGGCAAGCGCCCGATCGCCGATGCCGAGCAGCGGCTTTGCTTCGCATAGTGCGCGAAACAATTTCCACTTGTCGACCGACTGATCCGGCCTGATCTCCCCGGCCATGACTTGGTTTGCAAGCATGCCAAGCGTCATCGACCGTCGCCCGAAGGGCGTCGTCACATTCCCGGTTTCCATATCTTTCACCTCAACGAGGCAAAAGAAATCCGCTCACCAAAACGGCGCCAAAAACTCTTGACAGCGATTCTCGGAAGTGCGATTCTCGGAGGTGTTCAAGACTACGAGGAAAGCTTCCGTGACGGTGACGTTCGGGGGCTTTTTTCTTTTGCGCGTTATCTCCTATCCGGATTGTCAGCTGACAACCGGTCTAACTGCCTCATTTTCCCTCGTTTTCCTCTTCGAACTCGGCGGCGAGGCCTATCAACCGCTGAGCCAGGAATTCCGAAAACGCCGCCGATTTGACGGTGATGCGAAAGCTTTTGCCGGAGCGGGCCACCAAAGCAAGCGGCGCGCCCCCTTGGGTCCGGAGCGTCTGCTCGGCCCGCTGCGGTGCGCTCTTCTCCTCCAGTGCCTTCCAGATGACATCGAAGCGGCTGTTGGTCTCCAACGCGTCAAAACCGGCGGCACTGATTGCGGCCCGCGCCTTCCTCTGTCCGCCCGTCTCTCTGAACTTCTCGGCAAACGCCAACCAGCGTGGACGGCCGACCTTGGGGGCCGGCCCGATGGCGAGAATGAGCTCGGGGTCGATCGTCTGAGCCACCTGCAGGAGCCTTGACGTTTCCGGCTTGTCTGTCGCCAGCGCCTTGGCAATCATGTCGCGGCTGAAGCCATGTTCATCCATGCGGCGTGCAAACAGTGCCCGCTCGATAAAACTCAAGTCGACACGGGGGCCATTTTCCTGACCCTGTGCGAGGATCAACTCTTCATCCGTGAGCTTTCGCACGACGGCCTTAACGGGAACCCCGATCTCTGCCGCCGCTCGCAGGCGCCTGTGGCCATAGGCGGCCTGGTAGTGCCCGGCCCTTACCGGGTCCGGCCGCACCAGAATCGGAACCTGCTGTCCGCTTTCCTGGATGGACTGCTTCAATCGCTCGAACTCGGCATCCTTATCGACCGGGATACGGTCGCGGATGAAGGACATTTCGACAGCTGCCGGATCGATCTCCAGCACCTTGTCGCCGGAGGCCAGCGATTCGCGCAGCGCCTTGGCTGCGGCTGCTTCCTCTCCCAACCGTCCAAGCGACAGGTTCATCGCCTTGACCGCTCCCGATGGCCGATGCGGCTGTTGCACGCTCGGCACCTCCGGCCGTGTCGGCTCGACGGCACCGACCATGCTCTTCAGGATGTCGCGTCCTTTTGGGCTCATGTCCTGCTCCATGCACTGCGAATGAGTTGCTCGACCTCGGCATTGACGCTGTCGACGGATTCCACCCCGCGGTCATAGGTCTGGCGATGCATCGTCTCGCGTCCCGCCTCGTAGATTGTCTGCTTGGACAGACCCGCATCCGAGACCGCTGTCGACTTGACCATCATCGAGGTCAGCACGCGCTCGCCGAACAAACTGCGAAGGAAGGCGACGATCTGCGCCTGCGGTCCATCATTGGCCTCATAGCGGGTGATCAGATAGCGCATCCAATCATAATCGAGATTGCCGCCTGCCTGCTTGACCACGGCCAGAAGATCGGAGGTCATCGTCAGGAACTGGTTCATCGACGCGACGTCGAGCATCTGCGGATGGACGGTAATGAGGACGGAAGTCGCGGCACAAAGAGCAGACAGTGTCAGGAAGCCGAGGGTCGGCGGGCAATCGATGATGACGACGTCGTAGCTCTGCTCCAGCGAATGCAGCGCATTGCCGACCCGCATGAAGAACATGTCCTTGTCGTCGCGGTTGGTGTCGGCGAGCGCCTTTGGAGTATCGTGCTCGAACTCGTGCAGTTCGAGATTGCCGGGAATGAGATCGAGCCCCGGAAAATAGGTCTGGCGGACGATGTCGGCTACGTCGCGGCGCGTTTCGTCATATTTGATGGCACCGTAAAGCGTCTCGTTTTCGCCGACGTCGAATTCGGGCTGATATCCGAGCATCGCCGACATCGACGCCTGCGGATCGAGATCGACGGCGAGCACGCGGTAGCCGCGAAGAGCCAGGAACTGCGCCAGGTGGATGGATGTCGTCGTCTTGCCGGAGCCACCTTTAAAATTGGTGACCGCGATCACCTGGAGATGGTCGCCCGGCCGGCGCATCGGCAGATAGGAGGGTTTGGTGCGCCCGAGATGGTGGCGCATCGCATGAATTTCCTCAAGCGAGAACACCCGTCGACCCGCCGCCGTCTTTTCGGGATTGATGCTTTCCACCTGCGCGGCGAGGTGGCGAACATAGCTGTCGGTGACACCGAGCAGCTTGGCAGTCTCGGTGCTGCTGAACCGCCTTAGCGATTTGCGGGCGTCGGGCGAAAACAACCGCTCGAACAGCACCTGCAATTGGCTGCTGAGCATCGTCGAGTCCTGCGCGATCGTCTCGTCGATCGAGACTCGACTCGCTCTCTTGGCTTTCTCAACAATCGCGGCCTTGGTCGGCATTCACGCAAATCCTGATAAATCGGGTCATTTTGCGCAAATGATCGTGAGTCTGCCGATTCCGTCAAGCGATTTCTTGGTTAGCCAATGGATAACAAACCGGATTCGACGAAAAAATCATGTGGAATTCCGGAATCTTAGCGCCATTGTCAGCTGACAATGGCGACCGTGTCCGCCTCCATCGACGGCCACCCTTAGCGCATCTCAGCATATTTCAACACGGCAGAACGCCATTACCGACGCACTGGAAGACAACATCCACCGCTTGGGCATGCCTGATCAGGCAATCCGTTTCTCATTTATAGGCAGGCGAGCGGCACAGGCTTTCGACCTCCAGTCCGCGGACGGATTCGCTGCCGGAGGCCTTGTCATTTGCGTCTTGGGTTTCGGCGACGCGGCGTGGCTGAGCAAGGCTCAGCATTTGTTCGAGACGGCCGGCATTGAGCGGAGCGCTTATTCCCTTGAAATTCATGATCCATCTTTCGTCTGCGCATCAATTGCGTGAAGTTGTGGAGATAAGCGCAATTTGAACCTGCCGAGAACCGCCCACCGGCGTTATCACCATCTTTTCCGATGCCGCGCTGGAAAGGGGAGGGGAGACTTCCATCTTCAAGCGCCGCTCGGAAATGCGGCCTTCGGCAGCGAGGCTCGCCGTCTCGGATCGCTTCGGCGCGCAGAGATCTGTCATGCGAGACTGAATCTTCGCCGGCGCACCGGCGAACCGGCGCTTTCTCCGATCACGAGGCATCGCCGGAATTCCGAGATTCCGGTGTGGGCCTCACTTCAGGGAGCGCTGTCGCTGAGTGATATCGGGGAAGGGGAGGTGTGGCCGGGGTCTAGATCGGCAGAATACCGAGAGCAGGGGGCGTTGAAAGGTGGGGATCGTTTGTCCGCAGATCCGATCGATCGCCAGGCCAGGCCGATGACACCATTCCGATCAGGTGCTGGCAGTTGTGCGCGAATAGGTTTCCGACATCCCGCGGGCGTCATCCTCCGCGAAGATCACAACAGCGCATGCTAGGCGAATCAGGTCGCGGCGGGTATGATCGATACTGCTAATCGGGATCATGCGTTGGTATCGCAGACGTTTGCCGATAGCCTTATCTCACTCCTGTTCGGCAAAGCGGCTATCTTCCCTAGCGGAACTTATCGGCAAGTTCGCTTCCGTCTGCGGAATTCCTTCTTGTTTACCTGCTATTTACCATAGTGCTCCCACGGCCCGGTCGATCCGGCGTTCATTGCGTGCAGAGTTGCGCGAGGCAGGCATTCCACTATCGCGCCTTCGTTCCCTCGCGATTCGTAAAATGCGCATTGCCCAACCCGGTGCCGATGGTCAGCACCGCCCATCTCGACACGTCGTTCATAAAAGGGATCTGCGACAATCCCTGCACGACGGCATCGTTGTGCATCATTACGAATGTGCTGTGGTCGCCGATCTCGGGAATGGCCTTGATCAGTGCGGCGGGAAGGTTGAAGCTGTCACTTTCCCAATTTCCGCCCGGCAGGTTTTGTCCACCGCGTTCGATCGAGCCATCGGCCTTGATGATGCCCGGACAGGCGATCCCGATAATGGGAGCAAGTTTCAGATTGGCCTTTTCGGCCTTGTCGATCAGGTCCTGCAACATCGCCGCCAGCCTCTCTACCGTTCCGCTGCGGCTTGGCTCGTCATCGGCATGGCGCCAGATCGCCGATTCCCAGACACTCGCATCCGCAAAGTGCGGTGTCTTTTCCTTTCCGAACTCGACGACGCCGGCGCGCACGTTCGTGCCGCCAATATCGACGGCAAGGATGGCCTCATAACCCTTGAACATCCACCCCGGCATGAGATGGACTGAGCCGATCAGCCCCGCCTCGTCGGGATGATGGACGATCGGCACAACCTCGATATTGAGGCCGGCCGCCTTGAGAAGAACCATGGTCCTGGCGATCGCCAGTTCTCCGAAGCGACTTCGCCTGAAGCCTCCGCCAACGACAATGCGCTCGGTCTTGGACCAGCGCTCGTCCTTGAGGAACTTTCCGATCACCTCGGCAAAGTCCTGGGCAAAGTCCTCCACCGCTCCCATGACCAGAGCGGCAGCCTCCATGTCGTCGCCCGTCAAGAGGGCCTCGATCTTTTTCTTGGAAAGCTTTGTCGTCGCGGTCTTGCCGATCGGATCGTCCCCAAACTTGCGGATGCGTTTTCGCCAATCGTCGAGCTTCTGCTGGAACGTCTTCTTATTGGCGTTGTCGCCAACGAAACCATTCTTGTCACGCAGTTCATTGTTATAATCATCGATGGTCACCAACGGCAGAACCATGGCGCCATGTGCCAACGGCGCATTGATCTCATCACGGGGATCGGGACTGCTTTTGACCATTAATGTACCTTCTACGGCGCGAGTGCTCGAACAGGCGGCGAGATACAACGCGGACGCGTCTCTGGATGTTCCGGAGTCTGAAAAATCACCTTGCCCTCGCCGACTGGCGACCTAGCTTCAATGATTGCAGAGTTTGGAGAATGCCGTGCAGGACGATGCCGCTACCCAGGAAATGCTTTCAATGGTCTTGGAGGAGCCGGACCGCTGGGCAATGTTTCTCGATATTGACGGGACGCTGCTCAATCTTGCGCCCACACCGGATGCGATCGACGTCCCGGAGGCGCTTCCCGGACAACTGCATCGCCTGTCGAATAAGCTCGGCGGCGCCTTGGCGCTGGTCACCGGACGGTCGCTTGCTTATGCAGACGCGCTGTTCAAGCCCTTTGCATTTCCGACAGCAGGCCTGCACGGCGCAGAAATCAGGAATGCCGCTGGAATGCAGACGATCGAGGCGACACCTGAATTTCAGGCGCTGAAGCATGCGCTGACCGCAGAAGCCGAGCACTACCCCGGCGTCTTGATCGAGGACAAGGGCGCGGCTGTTGCCGCCCACTACCGGCTGGCGCCCGAATATGAAAAGGTACTCGAAGACCGCATGCACCACTATGCGGAGGTCGCCGGGCCGAACTGGGCATTGCAGCTTGGCAAGATGGTGTTCGAGCTGCGTCCGGCACGATCGAGCAAGGGCGATGCGCTTGAGCGGTTTTTCCAGTCCGACCCGTTCAAGAACCGCTCCCCGATTACCATCGGCGATGATCTGACCGACGAGTCGATGTTTGCGGTCGCCAATGCCCGCGGCGGCGTGTCCGTGCGTGTTGGTGCGATCGGCGCCCCGAGCTGCGCCACGAGCCGGCTGTCTTCTTCTGCGCTGGTCAGAAACGTCATTGCAGCCTTGGCCGCCTGAGGCCGGCCCTTGGACGATGTGCAAGTGGATTACTGCCGTCCTTACACCGGTTGCGCGGCGCCGATTGTCAAAAAAGTATCGGTTTTAGCCAGGAATCGTGGTGGCGGGCGTGACACGAGCCCACTACACTCCCCTTTAACAATAAAGCCAAAAAGGGAATTTGGCGGGCGGCTTGGAACCGTCCTCGGAGGAGGAAACAATGGAACCTGACTTGGAAGTCATTCAGATCCGCCCGGGCGAATCTTTCGCAACGAAGGCGCATGGCTATCCCTACCATACGGTTCGTTGGCATTTTCACCCGGAATACGAACTTCATCTCGTCGTGGCGACAACAGGACGGTATTTCGTCGGCGACTTCATCGGCGAGTTCGAGCCTGGTAATCTCGTGCTCGCCGGGCCTAATCTTCCACATAACTGGATCAGCGATGTCCCGACGGGATCGAGCATCCCGCTTCGATGCCAGCTCATCCAGTTCAGCGAGAATTTCATCATCGACACGATGAAGGTGCTGGCCGAACTCGGCCCCTTCGAACCTGTTCTCGAAGCCTCCCGCCGCGGCGTGCTTTTCGGAGCCGAGACCAGCCGGCAGGTCGCACCTTTGATGAACGAGGTGCAGCAGGCGCAGGGTGTGCGCCGTATCGAGCTATTCATCATGATCGTCGGCCTGCTCAGCCGCGCACAGGATGCGCAGCTTCTCGCCAGCCCGAGCTATCTGCCTGATCCCTCCGGTTACATGTCGGCCGGCATCAACAAAGCGCTCGCCTATATCAGGGAACACCTGACCAAATCCTTCGACGAAGCCGATCTCGCGGCGATTGCTGGACAATCGACAGGCGCCTTTTCGCGCGGCTTCCGCCGCCATACGGGCATGTCGCTGGTGCAATATGTGAAACGCCTGCGCATCAATCTCGCCTGCCAGATCCTGATGAGCGATGACCACGCATCGATCACTGATATCTGCTTCGAGGTTGGCTTCAACAATCTGTCTAACTTCAACCGGCAGTTTCTCGCGGAAAAAGGCATGACGCCTTCCCGTTTCCGACGGTTGTTGGGTGACAATATCAACGTGGCAAAGGCGGCCTAGAGGAGCCGAACGAGCACGTTCAAGGGACGAGGGAGGTCGAGGAGGAGAAGGAACGAAAACTGACACTGACTTGAACGCGGGCACGCGATGAGCGGCTCGTGATCGGAGATGCTTGTCCTCAAAAACGTCAAACCGCCGGGACAGGCGCGACCGTTCCTTCAGCCGAACGGCCACAGCAGAAACACTGCGATCACGACACAATTTTTTCAATGGGAGGAGATGGAAATGATGAAATTCTCAACACAGGCGGCAGGCGCCGCGGTATTTGTCCTGTCCTTGCTGGGCGGCACTTCCGCCTTTGCGCAAACGGCCGTTTCGGATGCGACAGTGGCATTCCTCATGCCCGACCAGGGCTCGACCCGCTACGAGGAGCACGACCACCCGGGCTTCGTCGCGGAAATGAAGAAGCTTTGCGCGTCGTGCAAGGTTCTCTATCAGAACGCCGATGCCGATATCGCAAAACAGCAGCAACAGTTCAATTCGGCGATCACGCAAGGCGCCAAGGTCATCGTGCTGGACCCGGTGGATTCGGCGGCCGCCGCATCGCTCGTCCAGCTCGCACAGAGCCAGGGCGTCAAGGTCATTGCCTATGACCGTCCGATCCCGAAGGGGAAGGCCGATTTCTACGTCTCCTTCGACAACAAGGCGATCGGCAAGGCGATCGCGGAATCGCTCGTCCAGCATCTGAAGGCACAGAAGGTGCCGACCGAAGGCGGCGGCATTCTGCAGATCAACGGTTCACCGACCGATGCGGCTGCCGGACTGATCAAGGACGGCATTCATGAGGGTCTGGCGAGCGGCGGATACAAGACGCTTGCCGAATTCGACACGCCCAACTGGCAGCCCGCGAACGCCCAGCAATGGGCAGGCGGGCAGATCACCCGCTTCGGCAAGCAGATCGTCGGCGTGGTCGCTGCCAATGACGGCACCGGCGGCGGCGCCATCGCAGCTTTCAAGGCGGCGGGTGTCGATCCGGTGCCGCCGGTCACCGGCAATGATGCGACGATCGCTGCGCTGCAGCTGATCATAGCAGGGGATCAGTACAATACGATTTCCAAGCCGAGTGAAATCGTCGCCGCTGCCGCTGCCAACGTCGCCGTGAAGCTCTTGGCCGGAGAAACGATCAAGGCCGAAATGACGCTCTACGACACGCCCGCACAGCTCTTCGTACCGGCTGTCGTTACCGCCGAAAACCTCAAGGCCGAGATCATCGACAAGAAGATCAACACCGCCGAGGAGCTGTGCACCGGCCGCTATGCCGACGGCTGCAAGAAACTCGGCATCACCAAGTAATCCAGCCAAGGGAAAGCGCGGCCGGCCACCGGTCGCGCTTCTGATTTTCGCTTTTCGAAAGGCCAGGCGATGTCTGAAACCTCTCATACTCCTGACCCTTCCCGTCAGCCTGTCCTCAGTCTGCGTGGAATATCGAAGAACTTCGGAGCAGTGTCGGCGCTCACCGATATCGAACTCGATGTGTATGCCGGTGAGGTCGTGGCGCTGGTGGGCGACAACGGCGCCGGCAAGTCGACGCTGGTCAAGATCCTGGCCGGCGTGCACCAGCCAAGCTCGGGCACGATCTTCTTCGAAGACAAACCGGTCAACCTGTCGAGCCCAAGCGCCGCTCTCGACCTCGGCATCGCAACCGTCTTCCAGGATTTGGCGCTTTGCGAAAATCTGGACGTCGTCGCCAATATCTTTCTCGGCAAGGAGCTCAGCCCCTATCAGCTCGATGAAGTCACGATGGAGATCGCCGCCTGGAAGCTCTTGAACGAGCTTTCGGCCCGCCTTCCGAGCGTGCGCGAACCCGTCGCCTCGCTCTCCGGCGGACAGCGCCAGACGGTAGCGATCGCCCGATCGCTGCTGCTCGAGCCGAAACTGATCATGCTCGACGAGCCGACCGCAGCGCTCGGCGTTGCCCAGACGGCCGAAGTGCTTGACCTCATCGAGCGCGTGCGGGAACGCGGCCTCGCCGTCATCATGATCAGCCACAATATGGAGGATGTGCGCGCCGTTGCCGACCGTATCGTCGTTCTTCGGCTCGGCCGCAATAACGGCACCATGCTGCCCGACGCATCCAACGAACAGCTCGTCAGTGCCATCACCGGCGCATCCAACAATTCCGTCTCCCGCCGCGCGATGCGCCGCCAGGCGCAAAGCCAGCAGACAGAGGAGGGCAGGCCATGATGAAGACCATCCAGAATGAACCCGCAGCACCTGCGCTCCTCGACCGACGTGACGAAAGAGTGCATCACGACGATAGCCTTGCCGGCTCGATCCGCGCCTTTGGGGATCGCATCCGCTCCGGCGATCTCGGTTCGCTGCCGGTCATTGTCGGCCTGGCGATCATCTGGACGGTGTTCCAGGCGCTCAATCCGGTGTTTCTCTCGAGCAGCAACCTCGTCAACATGCTGTTCGACTGCTCGACCGTCGGCGTCATCTCGCTGGGTATCGTCTGCATCCTGATGGTGGGTGAGATCGATCTGTCCGTCGGCTCCGTCAGCGGCTTCGCCTCGGCACTGGTCGGCGTCTTCTGGGTCAACCAGGGCTGGCCGGTGGTCCTGGCGATCCTCGCCGCCATGATTATCGGCGCCCTGATCGGCTCACTCTACGCGTTTCTCTTCAACCGCTTCGGGATGCCGAGCTTCGTGTCGACGCTGTCGGGGCTGCTCGCGGTTCTCGGCCTGCAGCTCTATATCCTCGGAGCGACCGGTTCGATCAATCTTCCCTATGGTTCCTGGCTCGTGAGTTTCGGCCAGATCATGGTCATGCCGGACCCGGTCGCCTATCTGCTGGTGGCGCTTGCCGGCATTGCCTTCTTCTTCTCCAGCTACCGCACCTCGGCGCGCCGGCGGGCGGCTGGCCTGTCTGCAAAATCGGCCCGTGGGCTGCTTCTGCGCGCCGTCATCATCACACTCGCCCTGGAAGCAGTCGCATTCTATCTCAACCAGTCGCGCGGCATTCCGTGGATGTTCGGCCTTTTCGTCGGGCTCACCGCCGCCATGAATTATGCGCTGACGCGCACCAAATGGGGACGCTCCATGCATGCCGTCGGCGGCAACAGCGAAGCAGCGCGCCGCTCGGGCATCAACGTCTCGCGCATCTATATGAGCGCCTTCGTCATGTGTGCTCTGCTTGCTGCCACCGGCGGCGTTCTCTCCGCTGCACGACTGGCGACGGCAAGTCAGCAGGCCGGCACGGGCGATGTCAATCTCAATGCCATCGCTGCGGCAGTCATCGGCGGCACGAGCCTGTTCGGCGGGCGCGGCAGTGCCTATTCAGCCCTTCTCGGCATCATCGTCATCCAGTCGATCGCCAGCGGGCTGACGCTTCTCGATCTGTCGTCGTCGCTTCGATACATGATCACCGGCGCTGTCCTTGCCGTCGCCGTCATCGTCGACTCGCTGGCACGCCGATCGCGAATTTCGCACGGCCGAGCCTAAAGCAACCAGAAAGCAGAGGAAGAAAATGGGACAGGATCTGTCTGGAAAAGTCGCGGCTGTCACCGGAGCGGCGTCGGGTATCGGCCTTGAATGCGCCAAGACCATGCTTGCCGCGGGCGCTCGGGTCGTGCTGGTCGACCGGAATGAAGACGCCTTGAAGGAAATCTGCTCGAAACTCGACGCCAACGCCATTCCCTTGGTCATCGATCTCACCGATCCGAAAAGCGTCGAACGAATGGTGCCTGAGATTCTGGAGAAAGCCGGTCAGTTGGACATCTTCCATGCCAATGCCGGCTCCTATATCGGCGGCGAGGTGCTGGGCGGCGACCCGGATGCCTGGGACCGGATGCTCAACCTGAACATCAATGCCGCCTTCCGCTCGGTGCATGCCGTTTTGCCGCATATGGTCGAGCGCAAGACCGGGGATATCATCCTGACGAGTTCCGTCGCCGGCATGATCCCCGTCGTCTGGGAGCCGATTTACACGGCCTCGAAACACGCGGTCCAGGCATTCGTCCATACGCTGCGGCGGCAGGTGGCCAAGCATGGCTTGCGGGTCGGCGCCGTCGCTCCAGGCCCCGTGGTCACGGCCCTTCTCAGCGATTGGCCGCAGGAAAAGCTGGACGAGGCGCTCGCAGCAGGGGGCCTGATGGAGGCGAACGAAGTGGCCGAAGCCGTGCTCTTCATGCTGACACGCCCACGCAACATCACCATCCGCGATCTCGTCATCCTGCCGCAGAGCGCCGACATCTGACGAAAGTGCATCCGCCTTCTACACTCGCGAACCCACTCAAGAGGAAACGGCCATGATCTTCGACAGATTTCGCCTGAACGGACAGGTGGCGCTGGTGACCGGCGGCACGCGCGGCATCGGGCTTGCCATCGCCGAGGCGCTCGGCGAGGCGGGTGCCAAAGTCATCATCACCGGCAGAACCCGCAATCCGGCCGCGGAAGACCAGCTCTCCAAGGCCGGCGTCGATTGCGATTTCATCGCCGTCAACCTGACGAAGGAAAGCGCTGCCGACGAACTCGTCGCTGAGACTCTTTCGCGGGCGGGGCGGCTCGACATCCTCGTCAACAATGCCGGCATCGCCATTCACGGCGACAGCGGCGAATTTCCCGATACCATCTGGCGCGAGATCATGACGGTCAATGTCGACGCCGTCTTTCGCGCCTGCCGCGCCGCATTAGCACCGATGCGGCGCCAAGGCGGCGGCGCCATCCTCAATATCGGCTCGATATCGGGCATCGTGTCCAACATTCCCCAAAACCAGGTCGCCTATAATACCTCCAAGGCGGCGGTCCACATGATGACGAAAAGCCTCGCCAGCGAAGTTGCCGCCGAGAATATCCGCGTCAACGCCATCGCCCCCGGCTACATCGAGACCGATCTGTCGCGCGGCGGCATCGACAATCCCGACTGGTTCCCGACCTGGCGCAGCATGACCCCGATGGGACGCGTCGGGCAGCCGGAAGAGGTGGCGGGTGCCGCATTGTTCCTCTGCTCGGCGGCGGCAAGTTATGTCACCGGCGAAGTGCTGGTTATCGACGGCGGTTATACGACACGGTGAGACGCGAATACGAGATTGGGGGAGGGTGGCTCGGCCGGTTGTCGGTAGCGAGTTTCTCCCCGCCATCCTGTGGGCCTGATAATCGTGGAGTGGGGCATCAAAGACAAATTGCGGGCCGCACATCGCATCGACGCGATGTCAATCGGATCAGATTTACAGGGGGATGGTGATTTCGAACTCGGTGCCGCCGGTTGTCTGCAGCAGGCGGATCGTGCCGCCATGGGAGCTCAGCATGGCGTGGACGATACCGAGGCCCATGCCGGTACCGCCCTGTTCGCGGCGGGTTGAGAAGAACGGCTGAAAGATGCGTTGGCGATTGGCCTCGCAGATACCGCTGCCGTCGTCGCGGATAAGAATGACGGCTGTTCGGCCGTCGGCCGATACTCTGAGTTCCAACAGCGTGGCGCCGTGCTGAAGAGCGTTTTCGGCGAGGTTGGCAAAGACGATGCCGGCTGCTTCCTGGGGAAGAGCAACCGATATTTCCGTATCGCCTGTGCCGGAAATATTGAGAGCGGGAAATCGCCCGCGCAGTGAGGATATGATGTCCGTGACGCTGCTTCTGCCCTCGGCCACGGGCGTTTCCGCCTGCGCAAGTTCCCTCAGCCGCTGCAACAATGCATCGAGCCGGACGGCATCGGCGACGATGTTGTCGAGAAAGTGCAACCGCTGCGCCTTCGTCATCGGCCTTTCGGCATCGTCATCGCGCAAAAGCTCTGCCGCACCGCGGATGGCCGTCAGCGGCGATTTCAGTTCGTGGGAGACATGGGCAGCAAAGGAGTGAACATATTCGGTGCGATCGACCAGTTTTCCGGCGAGATCGAGGAAGCTTTGCGACAGGACGGCGATCTCGCGCGTTCCATAGCTTTCCAGCGGCTGGATTGCTCCCTTGCCGCCGCGGGCGATCTCTTCCGTCCGGGCGATCAAAGCGTCGATAGGCCCGGTGATGGTGCGCGTCAGCACATAGGCAACACCGAGCGTCAGGATGAATGCAACGACGAGGGCGCCGATCTCCGCTGGTGCCATCCGGTTCGAACTCGCCTCCACGGCACGAAACCAGATGACGATCAGGATCGGCAGCGCCATGACCGCGAGAAGCACGACATAGACGATCAGCGCCAGCGTCGGCCGCCACTTCGTCCTGACTTTCGGTGCCGACATCAGGCCTTCCTCCCGATGTCGGCGGCGAGCTTGAAACCGATGCCGTGAACGGTTGCAATGATCGCGGAACCGCCGACCGCCAGGAACTTGGCCCTGATGTTGCGGATATGGCTGTCGATCGTCCGGTCAGCGACATAGGTTCCGGCGCCATAGGCCGCCTCCATCAACTGTTCGCGGCTGAAGACCATATCGGGGCGTGACAATAATGCATCCAGGATTGCGAATTCGAGCGCTGTCATTGCGATGGTGCTCTCTCCAAACATGACCGTCCTGCCACGCCGATCCAGGCTGAGTTCACCGGCGACAAGGGTGGCGTGGCGTCTGTCAGCCCCCACTTCATTGCTGCTGCGCTTCAAAATCGCCTTGACCCTAGCCACGAGTTCGCGCGGACTGAACGGCTTGGTGACATAATCGTCCCCGCCGATTTCGAGCCCGAGCACCCTGTCGATCTCCTCGTCGCGCGCCGAAAGAAACAGGATCGGCAATGCCGACGTCTTGCGGATATGGCGACAGACCTCCAGGCCGTCCATGTCGGCCATGCCGATATCGAGGATGATGAGATCGATGTTGCCGCGGCGGAAGGCCGTCATCGCCTCGGTGCCGTTGCGGGCGGCCGTTGATGCCAGGCCGGCGCGCTCAAGGGCGAAGCAAATCACGTCGCGGATATGAGGTTCGTCATCGACGACGAGAATGCGGGGCGCCATCACTAGTCCTGCATTGGTTTGTCGTGCCTGTTGTTATCGTTCTCGTTCTGTCTTGCAATGGGAGCCAGAAGATAACTCTCCAACCGCGCCGCCCGGAAGGTCCAGTTCCGCCAGTCCCGCCGGCGCATCTCAAAATTCCTGGCGAGGTAGTGCCGAACTGTCGCAGCTTGGCTCCTCTGCTCGATCAGGTGATCCGGCAGCTTGAGGAGGTAGAGATCGAGCGCCGGAATGACGGAAGGACCGAGCGAGGAGAGATAATCAAGGTCGAGCGGCGGGCCTTCCTGGCTGATTTCCTGACTGTGGACGACATTGAAGCGGGCGATGACATCAGGGAAGTCGATGAAGGCGCTGATATAGAGCACCGCAATCAGCGAAGCGAGGTTCGTGGCGATCAGCCACTCGTTGGATCGGTCGAGCAGAATGCGCAGCAGGATCAAGACGAGGCCGACAGCGACGATGCCCATCCAGAGGCCGGCGGCGACGCGCAGCTCCGTCAGCGAATAGGCCTCGACGTAAAGTCCAAGCCGCAGAATCGAGGACAGGCAGAGAAGGACGTTCTGGCCTATCCAGGCATGGACGAGGCCGCGGATCAGCGAACTTTGATCGCCAGGCCCGCCGCGACGCATGGCGAGGAGAACGAAACCGGCGGCCAGAAGCGCCGTCGCAATCAGCGGATAGGCGCCGCGATGAGCATATTCTGCGTGACTCATGTGATCGGGCAGGTCTGCGCCGCCCCAGAGATAGACGAGATCGAGAAGTGTCTGCACGGCAAAGAGCGCGTTGAAGAGGAACAGCGACCGCAGCAGGGAGGCCTGGCCGAACGGTGCATTTCTGGTCGGCACGATGACGAACGCCCTGCTGGCTTGCGACCTCGCAGCGCGCCGCTTCAGGCGCGGCCGCAACATCGCCCAGACCACAGTAGCGATCATCATCCAGAAGCCGATCCGCCAAAGGTCGAGAAACTGCAACAGAACGGCAAAGCGGATGCTGCGCAGCGCGATCTCGATCAGCGGGTTTGCAGCCGCGAAGAGGAACACGAAGACTGCGGCGAGAGCGAGCGGCATGATCCAGAGGCCGACGCCCTGCCAAACGACGGTGAAGGAGAAACGTCTGGCCGGCGTCTTAAGATATTTCCTAATATCGTCGGCAAGCCGCAAGGGAATGACAAGAGTGAAACGGAGAAACACCATCGGCAGACCGGTCAGACTGCGAGGCATAAGCCTGGCGACGATGAGAGCAACCGCTATCAGCGCGCTGAAGCAAAGGGCGATGCCGGTTAATGAGGGCGCTTCCAGCAGAGGTGCCGACGCCAGAACCGAGAAACCAAACAGGAGAGCAGCCATTGACGGCGCTCGGATCTTCCCGGCCGAAAGTAGAATGCCGACGCAGACGGCGAGCGCAAACAGGAAAAGGTTTATCCCGGACATCTGACCAAAGATCATAAAATCAGCCAGCGCCACCAGCGCAGACAGCGTGGCAATCCGGCTACTGCCACGCCTGATGGGCTTTGCTTCTGTCAGCGTGTCGGTTGTGTCCATTGGTGCTCCTCTCGTAGATGCCGTTTTTCGATCACGATGAGCATGGTTGCTGGGGTCTCCTCGGAGGCGGTCCCTCGAGGCCAGCTCGCCTCCGTCAGCCACCATCCGTCATTGCGGAGGCGATCCGGCAAAGCCGGACGGTGTGGTGCGAGGGGGATGTCGTTCTTGCTCATGGCGGAAGAATGCCGCGCCGGATTGCAGATTTTGTGCAGAGAGTGAGCAGCAATTCAGGAAAATTGCCCGGACCTATGAGGTCACGCAGCGGTCTCTCCAGACCATATCTCCCGCGTGAAGATGGCTACTGCATAATTCAGAGTGCTACAGCGTTCTTTGCGGCTCTCGCAAAAGACGTAGAATTTACGATTGCCGCGGACGGCTCTTTCCATTCGTGCGGGACGGCGTCGCCGGCCTGTTTCCGGCGATCGGGATCGAGGCAATCAGCCTGGCGAGAGCCGCCTGGGATCGTACCCCCGTTTTGCCAAAGCATCGGCCGGTGTGGGTTTTTACCGTGTTGGACGAAATTCCAAGAACCCGGGCAATCTCGGGCAGATTCATTCCGCTGCCGATCAGTGCGGCGATCCGGGTTTCGGCTTCCGTCAGGCCAAAGATGTGTTGCAGCTGTTGCGCTTGCCGACGCGTCTTCGCTTCCGGATCGACGATATGAATGAGGACGCGCGCTCCGCTGTCAATCGCATCCCATATGGAAACCGCTGTCGGTGCAAGCGGCGTGATCATCACCAGATAAGGCGGCAAACCAGATGGCCGAGAGATCGATAATGCCCCTTCGAAAGGCGTGTCTTCGCCATCGGCAATCAGCAAAGCCTGACGAATGGCATTCGCCAGGCGGGTGGATGTCTCGGGGATCTGGGCTGCAAGCGAGGGCTTCTCGGATCGGCTGAGGAAAATGCCGTCCGCCTGCTTGAGCAGTGCTTCGGCTGCCGCATTGAGGAGAAGGACGGCACCCCGATTATCGATCAGCACGGCCGCATCCGCGATTGCATCGATCAGCCGTTGCGGCAATTCGGGTGCGCGGGCGATCCGGTTTACCTGAAAGGAAAGATCGATCGCCCGCGCCATGTGCGGGCTCAGCCGCTCTAACCGTGCTGCCGCCTCCGCGGCGTGCTCGTCTTGCTGACGAGACAGGAACAGAGCGACACCGCCGATACCTCCCCGCTCGTGCAGGCTGGCATGCGGCAGGAAGAGCTGATTGAAGATGTTTTGAGGCTCGCAGATATCGGCGTAAAACGCGGAATGCCTTACGGCCTCTGCATCGATCAACCTATTGCCGACTGCAATCTCGCCCGGCTTTACCTTCTCGAACGCACGGGCATAGGGATTGCCCGTGTAATGCTGAAGATAGAGCGCATTCAAATCTTCACGCATGCGGCCGGGGATCAGAAAGCTGCCGCGGCCATCAGGCGCCTGATAGACAATATTTCCGGCGACAGCACCGACGTAATCAATGATCGCGCACAGCGTATCCGGCCATAGTTCTGAACGGACCGCCGCCTGATAGACAGCATCAACGATATCGACATGATCCATATCAGCGCCGCTCGTTTTCACGATGATGGTTCCGCCAAATGCAACGATCGCACCATTTCGATTACTGCCTAAAAGTCTAAGGAGAGGCAAGATAGCGAGCGTCACCCGATCAGGCGATATCTCGCGCCGTCTCGTTCACCAAGTGACTTGCCGGGATTTGTGAGGTTGAAGAGGGGTTCATCTGAACCTTGGCGCGCGCTTGGCATTGTGAAGCAATTCGGAGGCGGTCGCGAACGGGCCGAAAAGTTTGAGCAACAGCGCCTGCTCCTCGTCATCTATCCGATGGCGAGCGCAGAACTCTGTTACGGACCAGACTTTCGTCAGATCGTCTGTCTCGATTTGCTTGGGTTCGATGTGTTCGGTCAAGGGCCTGTCCTCCGAACTTCGAGACTACGCCTCCCCTGCGTCTATAAGAACTAGCTAAAAAGGATTATATACCGGCTCCCGCCGGGCCTTGTATCAAGTGGCGAAATGCGGACGCCCGCCGATTGCGCGGCGGGCGTCGTGTCTCACTGATCTATCGCTGCGGATCAAACACCGACGCCGTCGGGATGAGCATCCGTGCCGGTGATGTTGAGCGTCACCTTGGCAGTGTCCGTGTGGCCTTCGCCATCGGAGATCTTGTAGTAACGGAGAACTTCCGTGTACGTCTGACCTGCATCCAGATCGGAGGTCAGTTCATAGGTGAATGTGCCGTCCGCCTTGACGTGGAACATGCCGTAGGTGCCGGCAACGTCGGTAACGGCGCCATCCTTGCCGTCTACCTGCTCGGTCAGGAACTGACGCAGGAACATCTTGCCGTTGTCGCCGGCAATGTCGTTATCCAGAACGTTGCCGCCGATGGCGTTGCCTTCGGTGAAGCTGAAGGTATCGTCGACTGCGATCGGCTTGGTTACGCCCTGGATGTTCAAAGTGAACAGGCCGACGTCGGTGTGACCGCTGCCGTCGGAGATCTTGTAGGAAACCTTCTCTTGGAACGATTCGCCGTTGGCGAAACCGATCTTGGCAGCGTCGCTCAGGACATAGGTGTAGCTGCCGTCCGGCTTGACGAAGAAGGTGCCGTAATCGCCCTGGATTTCAGTAACCTGGCTGTTGCCGCTCTTGGCGCCAACACTTGCGCCATCGAATGCGCGCAGGAACAGGTGGCCATTGTCGGAAGAATCGTTGGAAAGCAGGTTTCCGGAAATAACATCAGTTTCTTGAAATGTTGCACTATCATCAGTTGCATGTATCAGCGAAGCCATGGCTCTCTCCTAAAATGTTTATTGGCGGGTCAATTTCGACCTCAGCGAGCGGCTCCTTTAACAACCTATTAATACTACAAGTCAATGGTCTATTTAACAGAAGGTTAATTTCGATGGCGGTCTTCGCGTTGCTTCCATTCCGGCGGAATAATGTCACTCTCGCGCAAAATTGAAGAAAATTCGGGAAAAACTATACCCGGCTAACTTGAATAAAATGGCACCGAGTATATCTGAAGGCGATCGGCGATGCCCCGAGCCAACCATCCGGGCTATCCGTTGCAATTCTGCTCGCTGAGCCCTATGTTGCTGATGTACCCGATCCAGGCGGAAATCCAAGCCGTTGCCGGCTGCTGATTGAGACGCTTATGCATCGGCGCGCGCCTTAAGGCTGCGTGATGGGCAATCCCACAAACAATCGATAACGCCGGCCAAGGCCGGCAAAGGATTTCTTTTTGAACAACACACATACAGCCACCGCGGTTGCGGCGGCGAATCCGCGTGAGGATGACGAGGCTGTCCGCAATGCTCCCAGGAGCTGGAAGCCGTTTCCCTGCCTTCTCACCCGCCGCGAATTGCAGGCTCTGATCGCCGAGCAGCTCGGCTGAGCGGCGACCGGCGCACCATCCCAAACAAGGAGAACTCGAAATGCAGGTACTCGTCAGAGACAATAATGTCGATCAAGCGCTCAGAGTCTTGAAAAAGAAAATGCAGCGCGAAGGGCTGTTCCGCGAAATGAAGGAACGGCGCGCCTATGAGAAGCCGTCCGAACGGCGCGTCAGGGAAAAGGCACAGGCGATCAGCCGACATCGCAAGGCTGCACGCAAGCAGATGCAGCGTGAAGGCCTGCTGCCCGGTCCGAAGCGGGCGGTGGCCGCCCGTTAACGGCTTTATCCTCGCCAGCCTTCCCGGGCCTTGGCGGTTACATCCCCCTGAAAGGACAGACAATGGACGAACTCAATAGCCTCACCGTTTCGGAAGAACGCCTCGAGGATTGCCGCGATGTCGTGGAGCCGGATCTGCAGGATCTGATTCAACGCGCTCTGATATCGGGCTTTTCCCGGGAGGAAGTTCTCATCGCCGTCAGCGAACTGGTCGCCGAAGATTTCGCAATTGTCATGAAAACCCCAAGCGTCCATTGATCGACTGCGTGCCTCGATCGCCTTGGGAATCGGCTCATGAGGCCCGCCGACTGGGAACATCGGCCGCGGCTGATGGTTACTTCGTCTCTTGCACAGACGGAGATGACGATGGCCAATCAAGACGATGCGATACGGGTATGGGAATTGATCGACAAGATCGGGTTTTGCATGCTGACGACCCGCAGCGGCGACGATCTGCGAGCCCGCCCGATGTCCGCCTATACCGCGCAGCTCGAGAATGCGATCTATTTTCTGACGGATGTCGGCAGTCACAAGGACGATGAAATCACTCGCTGGCCAAACGTGTGCCTCGCCTTTGCCGACACCAAGGGACAGAAATATGTTTCCGTATCGGGGACGGCCGAGGTGCAAAACGACCGGGAGAGAATCAGGGAATTATGGGCGACGCCGGCAAAGGCCTGGTGGGACAATCCCGACGATCCTTCCATCCGTATCCTCAAGATGACGCCGGCTTCGGCGGAATATTGGGACAGCCCGGGCACGATCATCAGCTATATCAAGATGGCGGCCGCAGCAGTCTCGAACAGCAAACCTGATATGGGCGACAATGCCGAGGTCAAGCTCTAAAGCGCGTCGCGATCTTTCAGATTCGCGTGCCGCGCTTTAGGTCTTTGTTTTCCGCATGTCTTTGCCGCAAAACCGCTGCACACTTTTGCGAGACATGCTTTAGCGCATCGTCGGCCATTAAGGCCGCTTACAGCGCCGCATCTTTTAGACGCGCAAAGGATGCTGTAACACCTTGAATTACGACACCATTTTATCCCTTGATCGATTCCGGTTAAAGAATTATGCCGGAGCCGATGCCTTGACAAAGTCGATGAATGCCCGGAGCGGCGCCGGTACCAGCCGACGCCCGGGATAGTAGAGGAATGGCCCGGAGAAACGCTGCCACCACGGTTCGAGGATGGGCTCGAGCGCGCCACTGTCGATATGCGGGCGCAGCCAGTCCTCGAAGAGGCAGACTATCCCTGTTCCTGATATCGCTGCATCGACGGCCAAATCGGTCGCCCCGCCGACCCGCACGATCAGCGGCCCCGTCGGGTCCACTCGCACTATCTCGCCATCGCGCTCGAACTCCCACGGCGCCGTCATCGCGCCGCTGGCAAAGCGACCCAATAGACAGGCATGGCCGAGCAGCTCGCTCGGATGTTGCGGCCGGCCACGGCGATCGAGGTAGTCCGGGGAGGCTGCGATGGCAAAGCGCTGGACGCGTGGCCCGATCGGTATCGCGATCATATCCTGCTCCAACCGCTCGTCATAGCGGATGCCGGCGTCGCAGCCGGCCGCGATCACGTCGACAAAGCTCTCGTCGGTGACCACTTCCAGCCGAATATCGGGATAGGCGGCAAGGAACGGCGGAACGATGGCGGGCAGCACCAGCCGCGCCGCGCTGACCGGCACATTGAGGCGTAGCGCACCGGCCGGCCTGTCGCGAAAACCGTTGACGACGTCGAGGGCAGACTCCACCTCGCTCAAAGCAGGGCCGAGCCGCTCCAGCAAGCCTTTGCCCGCTTCGGTCGGGACGACGCTGCGTGTCGTCCGGTTGAGCAGCCTGACGCCGAGCTGCGCCTCCAGGCGACGCACCGCTTCGCTGAGGAAGGAGGCGCTGCTGCCACTGACGCGCGCGCCTTCGCGAAAACCGCCGGCACGCGCCACGGCAACGAAGGCATTGAGATCACTCAGATCTGCTTTCACTGTTCGCCCCTCCGCACAGCCTGTGCGGATTATAGCCAATTTTCACACGCGCCGACAATGCTTATCTTGAGCCTATCTTGGCGTCATCTCTTGAAAGGAGTTAGATCATGTCCACTATCGATCAGTCCGGCACGTTCAACCTCGGCGGCCGCAGCGTAAAGCGGCTCGGCTATGGCGCCATGCGGCTTGCCGGGCCCGGCGTATTTGGCCCGCCCAAGGATCATGGCGCGGCCTTGGCCGTGCTGCGAGAGGCGGTTGCGAGCGGCGTAAACCACATCGACACCAGCGACTTCTATGGCCCGCACGTCACCAACCAGATCATCCGCCAAGCGCTGCATCCCTATCGCGACGATCTCGTCATCGTCACCAAGATCGGCGCCCGGCGCGGCGCGGATGGATCATGGATTCCGGCCTTCTCGCGCGAAGAGCTGACGGAGGCAGTGCACGACAACCTCCGCAATCTCGGTCTCGATGTGCTTGATGTCGTCAATCTCAGGATCATGTTCGACGTGCACGGCCCGGCCGAAGGGTCGATCGAAGCGCCCCTGACGGTGCTGGCCGATCTCCAGCGGCAGGGCCTAGTGCGTCACGTCGGGCTGAGCAACGTCACATCCAAGCAGATCGCCGAAGGGCGTGGTATCACCGAGATCGTCTGCGTGCAGAACCAGTACAATCTGGCGCATCGGGCCGACGATGCCCTGATCGACGACCTCGCGCGCGACGGCATTGCCTATGTACCATTCTTTCCGCTCGGCGGGTTCAACCCGCTGCAGTCTTCCACCCTGTCCGATGTAGCCGCACGCTTCAATGCCACGCCTATGCAGGTGGCGCTCGCCTGGCTGCTGCGTCGCGCGGAAAACATCCTGCTGATCCCGGGCACTTCGTCCGTCGGCCATCTCAGGGAGAACCTCGCCGCCGCCGGGCTCGCGCTGCCGGATGAGGCTCTCAAGCAGTTGGACGACGTGGCTGGCAGCGCCGCTTGATGCAATTTGAAACCAGGCGCGACGTCACGCTCTCAACGCGTGCTCAGGCTTTCGCCCAGTTGCAGGCTGATGACTTCCTTTGGTGGAGCGAGAGGTCGCAGGCCTTCGCCGTCCATGTAAAGAACCCTGTCGGCGGCGGCGATGGTTTCCTGCCGGTGAGCGACGACGATGCGGGTAATGCCGAGTGAGCGGATGGAATGATTGACACGCGCTTCGTTGGCGGCGTCCATGTGAGACGTGCCTTCATCCAGGAAAAGCATTTTCGGCTTTCGATAAAGGGCGCGCGCCAGCAGCACGCGCTGCTTCTGGCCGCCGGAGAGGCTCGATCCCATGTCGCCGACGAGCGTTTCATATTGCATCGGCATTTTCATGATCTCGTCGTGAATTGCCGAAGCGCGTGCGGCATCGGCAATGGCTTCAAGATCGGCCTGCTCGGCAAACAGCGTGATATTGTCCGCTATGGATCCGGCGAAGAGATTGTCGTCCTGCAGGACGGCTGCGATCTGATCGCGAAAGCTCTTGTGACCGAACTGCTGGAGGGGAAGACCGTCGACGGCCACCTCACCGGATTGAGGCAACAGCAGCCCGAGCATCACCTTGAGGAGCGTCGATTTACCCATGCCCGACGGCCCGGTGATGGCCACATGTTCGCCGGCTTCGACGGAAAAGTCGATCTCCTGGAGAACGAGGGGATCGGTTGGAGAATAGCGGTAGGAAACGCTTTTGAGCTCCATCCGTCCTTTTAATTCCGTGACGGCCATGGAACTGGGGGCAAAGCTTCTGTCATCCTCCTCCAAGGCGATATCGGCCAAGCGTTCCAGATGCAGCCGTAGCATCAAGAACGCCATGCCCTGATCGACGAGATTGCCGGCCTTTTCGAGGAACTGACCTTTATAGGCGAGGTAGGCGAAAACCATGCCGACGCTGAAGCCGCCATTCATGACGAAGCCGATTGCCAGATAGATGGTGACGACATTCTCCAGGCCGAACAACAAGGCATTGCCGGTCGTTTGCCAAATGCCGATGCGCGAGGAGCGGATGTTGGCATTGACGGCATCCGTCAGCAATGTCTGCCACATGGCGTGCCGCATCGTTTCACTGTTGTAGAGGCGAAAGGTCTGGATACCGCGTATCGTCTCGATGAGTGCCGTCTGTTCCTTGCCGTGCGCGATGATGCTGCCTTCCTGGGCGCGGCGCTCGAAAGAGAAGGATATCAGGCGAACGACGAAATAGAGGAAGAAGGCGGTCAGCGCGATAATTGCAAGCTTGGCGCTGTAGAAGAACATGATCGCCAGCGTCGTCAGCGCGAGCAACCCGTCGACCAACGTTCCAGCAACACCTTCCGTCAGCATCTTCTGGATCGGCGTCACCGACTGGAAGCGGGAGAGAATGTCGCCGACCTCCCGCTTCTGGAACCAGTCGAGCGGCAAGCGGAACAGTTTCCTGGCGATGTTCGAGGCGATGCCGAAGCCCAATGCCGAACCCGCCGCCAGGATCACGAAGGAGCGAAGGAAGCTCGCGCTCGCATTGAAGGCGGTGAACAACCCAAAACCGAGCGCAAGCACGGCAAGCAGATCGTGGTCGAGCGCCGGCAGCGCGTTGTCTATACCGATCTGCAAGTAGTAGGGCAGGGCAAGCACATAGATCTGCAGCACGACACTGAGGACGATGACCTGAAGGAAGGAGCTTCCAAGCCCGTTGATCCGCGTCCAGAGTTGCGACCAGCGCAACACCGTACGCTCCGTTTTCTTCTCGAATGCTTCGTTTGGCCGCAACTCCAGCGCAACGCCGGTAAAGTGGTCCGAAACCTCAGACATTTGAAGCCATTCACTGCGGCCAGCAGGGTCGTGGATCAGCGCCTTGTCGCCCGAAACCCGCTCGATGACGACGTAATGGTTCATGTTCCAGTGGAGGATCGCCGGCAATGCGAGATTGGGCAGCTCCTCCAGCGGCAGCTTGACGGCGCGAGGCAGGAGGCCGACCTGGTCTGCGATCTTGATCAGGCTCGACAGCGGGGCTCCTCGAAATGATGGGGTGAAACGTCGGCGCATCGTCGCCAGATCAACGTCGTGCCCGTAAAAGCTCGCCATCATTGCCAGACAGGCCAGACCGCATTCGCTGACCTCATTCTGACGAATGAGACGAATCCGTGAGGTTGAAAAGAACCCGGCCTGAAGTGCTCTAGCAGACAATCGCGGGTCCTATCGTCGTTGAAGGGCGAACAACGGCTCGAACAGCCATTCGAGTAGAGATTGGCGCGCGGTCGCAATCCGGGCCGACAAGGTCATGCCGGGAAACAGCGCTTGCTGCTTCCCGAAGGCCGTGATGCTCTGCCGCTCGAGGTCGACCGTCACGAGATAGTTCAGGTTGGTGCTCGCGCCGCTGCCACGGTTGATCGGGCTTTTCGACAGGCTCTTGACGCGACCTGCGATCGTCCCGAAGCTCTGGTAAGGGAAGGTATCGATCGCCAACCGTACCTCCTGCCCGACCTCGACAAAACCGACGGCGGCGTTGGGCACGTCCAGTTGCGCATGCAATGTTGCATTCAGCGGCACGACGCTCATGAGCGCCTGCTGCGTGTTCAGCGGCTCGCCGATCTTGGCCGTGAGGGCAGAAACCGTGCCTCCCATCGGCGATCTGATCACATAGGCGCGGGACTGTTCGTTGGTGGCGAGGCCGCGATTGATATCCTCACGCTGCGACTGGAGTGCTGCGACCTTCTCGTTTGAGCGCGCCTTGACCTGATCGAGCATTCGTTCGGCATCGGAGAGATCCGAGCGCCGTTCCGTCAACGTGCTTTCCAGCACCGCCATTTGCTGGCGCCGCTCGGTGAGCGAATCTTCTCTCAACGTCACATCTCGTCGTGGAACGATGCCCTTGTCGACCAGGCCGCGAATGCGCTCGACATCTTTCTCGATCGAGGTGATCAGCTCCCTTTGCAGGGCGATCTGGCTCTGAAGCTTGTCGATCTGCGTCTGGTAACCGGCAATCTGCGCGTCGAATTGCGCCGTTTGGGCAATTTCATCGTTTTTGACCTCCGCCAGTTGCTCGCTGATGCTCGCATTCTGCCGGTCGAGCATCTCGGCGACTTTTTCGGAGGCCGATTCACCGCTGACCAGGTAGTCCTCGGAGCGCACGGCGACCAGTTCCTGGCCTTCTTCGACTTGATCGCCGTCTGCGACCATCATCTTCATGATGACGCCTGAGCGCGAGGGCATGACGACTGCAACACCCTTGTCCGGCTGGATAATGCCGGTTGCGGTGACAACGCGGGAATAGCTTGCGATGGAAAGAAAGATCAGCACGGCGATGAGAATACCGGCCATCAGATAGCCAGTGACGTGCCACCCCATGGGCACCGCCATCGATACCGTTCCCGTTAAACGCTGGGACTGCCGTTCGAGGGCTTCTCGGCGAAACAGGCTCATTGTGATCAGATATGGTCGTTAAGGGGAGGAAGGGAGCCCCGCCATTCGGGCGGAGCCCCCATGTTTTAAAGCTCAGGCAAAAGCTCTCGCCAGTCTGTAGACACCGTAGACGCCAAGCGCAGCGCCACCGACGGCAAGCGCTCCGACGCCGAAGGCGGAAATGCCCACGCCCGCGCCGATCGCTGCGGCGTAGCCCAGAGCGCCACCGCCTGCGAGTGCGGCTGCGCCGTCGATTGCGCCCCGAACACCGGAGCTGACACCACCACCGGATACGTTTTCAATCTCCGTACTCGAAAGTTCTTTGATACCCTGCACTTTAACTCACCCTTTGTTTGTTTCGGGAAGTAGTCGAAAACACTACGTGCACGGGAAAATTAGGCAGCTGCGGGAAAGCGTCAACCTGCAGACGATGACTTTTGAATGCCGGGACAGGATTAAGTATAGAATTGAATCATAACGGCCGGGAGATTTACGCCTCCCGGCCGGTGAAAAGTCACAGGCTTTTCAAACCAGACAGTAACGTCAGGATGATTTCGTGACGAAAAGCTCGTAGGCGACGAAGGTCGCGGCCATTGCCAGGAAAACCCCGATCGCCAACGGATAATTGGCGGCGGCATTGGGGTCGGTCAGCTTGGGAATGCCGATGACCGCGCCTGCCGCCAAGACTGCCGATAACGCAACTTCCTGCATGATCAATTTCGAAAGAGCCGTCATGATTGACCTCCTGTCGCCTCGGTCTTCTCCACCCAAAGCGGAGCCCAGTCCTTCTGCTTCACCACGCTGCCGATCAGGAAGCATAGCGGCTCGCCGATAAGGCGCACCACCTTGCCACTGAGCGACCCCTTCGAACGGCGCCCGGCCTGGTAGGCAATCTCCAGAGCCCGCGCTCTGGCGAGAGGATACATGATTTTTTCGGCCAGCGGACTGCGACGCATCAGGCGGACATAGGGGATCGCCCAGTATTGATATCCGCGAACCGTCGTCTGGGACAGGGACTGAAAGGTGAACTCCAGATCCGCCCGCCAAAGATCGCGGTCAAGCATGCCGCGCCTGAAGAAATGCGTGCAGATGACACGGCCGCTGCTGTTGCCACCGCCAGAGAGGCCGCCATTATATATGCTGCCCGACGCCCCTGCTGCGAATCCGGCACCGCCGGCAATACCGGCTGTGCCGAGGCTTCCGGTACTCGCAAGAGCGCCGCCGGCCGCAAACGTGCCGCCTATCAGCCCACGATCGACATGGCCGACCCACGAGCCTGCGCCATTCACGGCGTCGATTTCAAAATCTTCAAGGGGATGGATGTAATATCCGCTGGTATTTGCATTAACACTCTGAACGTCAACCATAGGTGCCTCCGAGGTAAAGCCAAAACCCGCCATATCGGGCGTGCGAGGGGGAAGGCTAGGGCAATCAGGGAGCGTATCAAGGCTTTATTCTCGCGGCTTATACTCGGCGAGCGCGAATATTTCGCCGACCATTGGCAAAACGGCCCTGAATCCAGTGCTTTGACAACAAGGCCAGCGGATCGATTTTTTTTGCCTTGCCGCCGAGCTTGCGGCTGAGAAATAGCTCCACTTCGCGGGCGCGCACCAGTTTTGTTTGCCAGTCAACATAGCCATGGCCCTCCCGATCGAAGTATAGTGCCGTGACATCGAGACCCGCCTTGCGCAACGCCTTCTCGAAGGCTTTTGTCTGCTCGAAACCGACAACCGGATCTTCCATTCCAGCCGTGAGCAGGAACGATCCACGCAATTTCTCCACATTGTGGAGCGGCGAGAATTCCTGCATCTGCGTGAGATCGCCGTGATCATCCGGATTGCCGAAGTAACGGATGACCTGGCCCAGGAACAATCCCCAGCCGGCGGGATTGTTCTGCATCTGGTAAGGCAGGTCTAAAATCGCACAGTCGATGATTGCCGCGGAAAAGAGCCTGTCATCGCCGGCCATTGCCAACGCGGCGATGAAACCTCCGTAGCTTTCGCCGGCGACCGCAAGCTTGCCTTCAGCCGCAATGCCTTGGGCGAGCAGCCATCGCCCGGCATCGGCGATATCGTCCTGCATCTTTCGCCCGAACTGCCGATAGCCCAGAGTTTGGTATCTCTTCCCGAAGCCGGTCGAGCCGCGATAGTTGACCGACAGGATTCCGTATCCGCGGCTTGCGAGAAAACTCTTCTCGATGTTGTAACCCCAGCTGTCGTGGCGCGCAGGGCCGCCGTGAGCCATGACGACGGTCGGCACAGGATGAGGCGCGCCAGCCGGAAGCGTCAACAATGCCGGTATTTCCTCACCATCTCCGGCCGTGAAGGAAACAGGCTTCGTGACTGCCGAAAATGAGGATTTGAGCTTTTCCGCCGGCGCGGGAAGGAGCGTCTTGCTCTTGTCCGCCAAGTTTAGAAGATAGTGCTGGTAGGGTCGTTCATCGTAGGAGATAGCGACTGCAAGCAGCGCACCATCCTTCGAAGAGCCTGAGATTTCGACGTCGGCATGCCCGTTGCGATCCAGAACGAGCTCGGTGAAGATCGTACCCCTTTCCGAAAGGGCGATGTATCGCGGATAGCCGTCGCGAATGACGGCGACGTCAGCCGGTTCGGTGGGCGTAAAGCGCAGCGCGTCTGAAACATCGACATCGCCGTCCTCGACCAGCACGGTTTCCTTGCCGGTAACCGGGTCCAGCGAAACCAACGCGATCTTGTCCCGCTGACGGCTGGAAAGCGCCTCGAAGGCATTGCCTGACCTGTCCGTACGCCAGATCACCAGCGTGTCATCCGGCTCGACTGCCGCCATCTCTTGCCACGGCTTGTCGGCATCGCTGCGGTGAAGGTATCGCCTCAATCCGGAGGCGGTCAGCTCGACGCGAATGCATGGCACCTGAGCCTCATTCAACAACCAGCTTTCGGTCGAGCCGTTATTTTGTTCCACGAGCCATTTGTCGCGTCCGTCCGCACTGGTTGCATAGAGATCGGCGACAGCGGGGCTGCGATCGTAGGAAACCAGGAATTGGCTGTCTCCGGCGTGTCGAGGTTCAACGATGACCTGCCACGTTTGGAAATCTCTTGGAGTGACGTCGGTCCGTGTCCCGGGTCGCTTGGGATCCACTTCCCACAGGCGGTCTTTCTCGGTGAGAACCAAAAGGTTAGCGTATTGCCGCCAGCCAAAATGGAAGAGGTCGCCTTTGAACGTGGCGATGATGTTGAGTTTTCCGCTGGAAAATTCCCCGACGAAGACGGCGCGAGCGCCGCGTTTGGAACCCCACCATGCGATGAGAGCGCCGTCGAAACTTGGTTCGTATCCCCATCTGGCACGCGTATCGGCGTAAAATCGGCTACTGGAAAGCAAGCAATTCCCTCACTCGTCCACTCTGAGGCACGGTCGACGGAACCTCACTCTTGAAGCGGAACCTAGTGTCGGGTGGGGAATGGTCCAGAGGCAGCAGGCCGCGAGGGCCGCCCCCTGAAGACAATTCTGGGGGCGGCGTACGCTATAATTTCAATAGCGCTCCGGCACATACATTTCAGGCGGAACCGGCGCCCTGTTGTAATCGGCGTTACGGATGCGGTCCGGCAATTGGATCTCCGGTTTCGGAACATCCTCGTAAGGGATCTGATCGAGAAGATGGGCAATGCAGTTCAAACGCGCCCGTTTCTTGTCCACGGCCTGCACCACCCACCAGGGTGCATCCTCCGTGTGGGTACGCGCCAGCATTTCTTCCTTGGCTTTGGTGTATTCCTCCCAATGGACACGGCTTTCCATATCCATCGGTGAGAGCTTCCATTGCTTCAGCGGATCGTGGATACGCATATTGAAGCGGAACTCCTGCTCCTCGTCGGTGATCGAAAACCAGTATTTGATCAGCACGATTCCGGAGCGGACCAGCATCCGTTCGAATTCGGGCACCGAGCGGAAGAACTCCTCGAGTTCATCGGGGGTGCAGAACCCCATCACGCGCTCGACACCGGCGCGATTATACCAGCTTCGGTCGAAGAGCACGATCTCGCCACCGGTCGGAAGATGCGGGACATAACGCTGAAAATACCATTGATGGCGTTCCCGCTCGGTAGGGGCGGGCAGCGCGACTGTTCGACAAACGCGCGGATTGAGACGCTGGGTCACGCGCTTGATCGCGCCTCCCTTGCCGGCCGAATCCCGGCCTTCGAAAAGCACCACCACCTTGAGTTTCTTATGCTGAACCCAGTCCTGCAGCCGTACCAGTTCGTGCTGCAATCGGAAAAGCTCCCGGAAGTAGATCTTTCGCTCGAGCGTCTGCTCCGCCGGTTCCGACATTCCTTCGGCGACCAGATCGTCGAGTCGGTCTTCCTCCATCTGCATTTCCAGCTCTTCATCGAAGCTGTCGGCGATTTCGGCCTTTATCCGGCTGAGCTGGTCCTGATGTGTTCGCGACATGGGTTTCCCTTCCTGCTTTTGTGTTGACAGGAGCATGTCAGTGCGAAGTTTATATGACGACCACTGATCGAAGGCTGAAACGGTTTACCCGGGTCCCTCGTTCCAGGCGCGGCTATAACTGTCCCGTCCGGTACTGGTCGACAAGATTCCGGCAGGCGCGGATCGTCAGAGCCATGACGGTGAGCGTCGTGCCGGCGATACCGCTGCCGGGGAAGGCGCTGGCGTCGGTGACGATGAGGTTCGGGGCATCCCAAACCTGGTTGTAGGGGTTGAGCACCGAAGCCTCAGGGGTTTCGCCCATGCGCGCGCCGCCCGTCTCATGGATTGCTGCCCCCATGCACATGGTCTTGCGGAACCATTTGCGGAACATGAAACGGCTGAAGGCATCAGCTTCGGGAAAGGCGCCCTTGCCCATTTCCTTGAGGCCGGTGGGCGAGCCGATGAATTCGAGGTCGCCGCCAATCTCTTTAATCATGGCGATCAGCGTCTCCTCCTGCCTTTTGAGCAGTGCCTGCTCCTCCTGTTGCATGACGCAACGGATATGCGGCACGGGAATATTCCAGGCATCCCTGCGCCTGACATCGAGCCTGATGCGGTTGTCGGCATAGGGCAGCATACGGCCGAAGCCGAAGAAAGCGAGACGCGCATCGGTGTCGCCCGAGACCGGCGCCCGGCCGACGCTTCCCTGGTAGTCAAAATCGCCGCGGGCGGCGTCGCCCTCGCCGAAGCGGGGAATGAAGATCCCGCCCGACGGATTGTAGAAGGGGTCGGTCGGCGCGGAATCGTCGGGCGCCCAGCCCTTCGCCTTCGAAAAAGACCCGAAGGCGAGGCACGGCAGCTGGTCCATGAAATAGCGGCCGAGAGCGCCCGAGCTGTTGCCGAGCCCATCCGGATGTTTCGCCGAAGCCGAATTCAACAGCAGCCGCACGCTCTCTATCGGCGAGGCCGAAAGCACCACAGTCGCGGCGCGAACCGTAGATACCGCGCCCGTGTTGCGATCGATGAACTCCGCGCCAGTGGCGCGGCCGGTCTTCTCATCCGTGGTGATGCGGCGAACGACGGCGTCGTAGCGGATGGTCAGCTCGCCGGTCGCCTTTGCTTCTCGCAGCGGTCGCGGCATCCGGTCGGCGTCAGGCGCGATGTAGCGCCAGGAGACGACGTGCCTGTCCGGCCAGCGGCTTTCGACCGCCTGCTTGAAGATCTGTTCGGCAGGAGTCAGGCTTGCCGGCTTCGCATAGATGCCGTCCGGCAGGGTGGCCACGTTGTCCTTGTTGCCGTAGAGCCCGAGATAGGCCTCGACCTCGTCGTAGAAAGGCACCAGTTCTTGATAGGAGACTGGCCAGTCCACGCCCTTTCCGGAGCGTGAGCGGATCTTGAAATCGTCGTCGGTCCAGCGCAGCAGCACCCGGCCGAAACTGTGGAGGCGCCCACCGCCCTGACGGCCGCGGATCCAGAGGAAGGGTTCACCCTTCGGCGTCGTATAGGGGTTCTTGCGGTCATTGACGAAGAAGTGGCTGAAGCGCTCGGTGAAAAAGGCTGCGCGCGCCTGGATCGGCTGGCCCTTGAGGGTGGCCCGCGCACGCTCCCAGATATTGATGCTGCTTGCCGGCGCCTTCTTGCGCGCGGGATCGAAATCCTTCGGCCCGACGGCGGGGCCAGCCTCGAGCAGCAGCACCGATAATCCCTGTGCCGTCAGTTCCTTTACCGCAAAGGAACCCGCCGCGCCGGAGCCGATCACCAGCGCATCATAGACGATCTCAGACATGTCTTTTCAAATCCTGTCCTGGAGCAATCCTCAAAACGGCGCGAAACGCACCCGGAATTGCAGGAAAACAAAGGGATGGCGCGTCACAGCCGCGATCCGTCAGCGCCGAAGAGGGATGCCTTGGCGATATCGAGCCCGGGAGCCACGGCATCTCCGGGCTGCAGGGTGACATCGCCCATGAGCCGGAGCGAAAGGCTCTGGTTCGCCCAGTCGAACCAGACGACGGCGTCTGAACCCATCGGCTCGACGACGGAAACGCGACCGGGAATGGTGGGCAGGCCGCTCGTGGCGCCATCGAGCACAAGGTGTTCCGGCCGAAAGCCGAGTGTAGCAGGTCCTTCCGCTGCGTCTGCCCGGAAGGAATAACCGGAAAGATCGACAGCGAGCTCCTTGCTCCGGAAGACCGGAGCGCCGTTGCCGCGCTCGATCCGGCCCTCGACGAAATTCATCGCAGGAGCGCCGATGAAGCCGGCGACGAAGAGATTGATCGGACGGCGATAGATCTCGGCCGGTGAGGCGAGTTGCTGGATCACGCCGTCCCGCATGATGGCGATCCGGTCGGCCAGCGTCAGGGCCTCGACCTGGTCGTGGGTGACATAGATCATCGTGTTGCCGAGGCGCTGGTGCAGCTTCTTGATCTCGACGCGCAATTCGTTGCGCAGCTTGGCATCGAGGTTCGACAGTGGTTCGTCGAACAGGAAGACATCCACTTCACGCACCAGCGCCCGGCCGATGGCAACACGCTGGCGCTGACCGCCGGAAAGCTCGGCGGGACGCCGGTCGAGCAGCTTGTCGAGCTGGAGGAGCGCGGCGGTGCGGGAAACACGGGCCTCGATCTCGGCCTTCGGCAGACCGGCGACGCGAAGGCCGAAGGAGAGGTTCTTGCGGACCGACATACGCGGATAGAGCGCGTAGGACTGGAAGACCATGCCGATGCCGCGGTCCTTCGGCTCCTCCCAGCTGACATTCTTGCCTGAGATCCAGACCTCGCCTGATGTAATGTCCTGGAGACCGGCAATGGCGTTTAGAAGCGTGGACTTGCCGCAGCCGGAAGGGCCGAGCAGCACCAGGAACTCTCGCGGCGCGATATCGATCGACATCTTCTCGATCACCGTATGGTCGCCATAGGCGATCTTCAGGTCCTTCACGGAGACGGCAGATTGCATGGAAGCGTTACCCCTTGACTGCGCCGGCCGCGATGCCGCGCACGAACCAGCGGCCGGACAGGAAATAGATGGCAAGCGGAACGATGGCGGTGAAAATCGTCGCCGCCATGTTCACGTTGTAGGTCCGCTCACCCATCGTGGTGTTGACGATGTTGTTGAGCTGCACGGTCATCGGCAGGTTGTCGCGCCCGGCAAAGACGAGACCAAGCAGGAAGTCGTTCCAGATGCCGGTGAATTGCAGCATGGAGACGACGACGACCATAGGCACGGCAATCGGCAGCATGATCTCGAAAAAGATGCGCCAGAAGCCTGCGCCGTCGACGCGCGCCGCCTTGCAGAGCTCCTCCGGCACGCTGACGAAATAGTTGCGGAAGAGCAGCGTCACCAGCGGCAGGCCAAAGATGACATGCACGAGAATGATACCGGCGAGCGAATTATAGAGATCGATATTCGCCATCGCCCGGACCATCGGATAGAGGAAGATCTGGTAGGGGATGAGGCCGCCGGCCATCAGCAGGCCGAAGAGCAGGTTTGCCCCGCGCGGCCGCCAGAGCGACAACGCATAGCCGTTGACGGCGCCGATGAAGACCGAGAGCGCCACCGAGGGGAGGGTGATCGCCACCGAATTCCAGAAGCCGCTGCGAATGCCGACGCAGACGGTTCCCATGCAGGCGCCCGACCAGGCGGTCACCCAGGCAGAGAAATCGAGCGTGGCTGGCAGGGCAAAGATCTGCCCGAGCCGGATTTCGTCCATGGACTTCAGCGAGGTGACGACCATGGTGTAGAGCGGCAGAAGGAAGAACAGTGCGGCGATGAAAAGGAAGGCATAGAGGCCGATGCGCCCGGCGGTGATTTGTGCCGGCTTCGGACCATTTGGATGAGAGCGGGCCATCACGCAGCCCCCTTTGCTTTGTCACGCATGTGCATCGCATAGCGGAACGGAGCGACTGCGATGATCACGCCGAGGACAAGCACCGTTGCACCGGCCGTGGCGAGGCCGAGGTTCTGGCGCCCGAACAGATTGTCCATGATGAATTTCGCCGGCACCTCCGTCGCATTGCCGGGGCCGCCATTGGTCATGGCGACGACGATGTCGTAGGTCTTGATCACGCCCATGGCGAGCAGCATGCCGGCCGCGGCCAGCGCCGGTCCGAGCTGCGGTAGGATGATCGAGACATAGATCCGCCAGACGGGAATGCCGTCGATCCGCGCCGCCTTCCATTGCTCGGCTTCGATGCCACGCATACCGGCGAGCGCAATGACCATGACGAGCCCCGCGCCCTGCCACACGCCGGCAAGCACCAGCGCATAGATCGCCATGTCGCGATTGACCACCCAGTCGAGGACGAAGCTTTCCCAGCCGAGCGAACGCACACTCGCCTGAATGCCGAGCGTCGGATTGAGCATCCATTGCCAGATCAGCCCGGTCACCACGAAGGACATGGCGTAGGGATAGAGGAATATGGTCCTGAAGGCGCTTTCGAAGCGGATCTTGCGGTCCAGCGCCGCGGCCAGCAGGAAGCCAAGCAGCAAACAGCCTGCGACGTAAAGGACGCCGAAGATCAACACGTTTTGCAGCGATGCCAGCCACTTGGCGGACGAGAAGAGCTTCGAATACTGCGCCAAGCCGACATAGGTCGAAGACGGAAAAAGTGTGGAATTGGTGAAGGACAGGCGGATCGACCAGGCCATGGTGCCGATGAAGACCACGACCGCGACGAACCAGGTCGGCAAAAGGGCGATGGTCGCGGAAAGATTGGGCTTGCGTTTGATGGACATCGGCCAGCTCGTTGACGGGTGGAAAGCAGGGCTCGCACCACCGCGCGAGGCGGCAGCCGGCAGCAGCTGTGGCGTCGACATCAGGCCGACGCCACAGGCGCTATGCTACTCGAAGATGGCGAAGAAATTCTCGGCCGCGGCGGCCGCATCATTCGAGCCGCCGCTCCAGTACTCGTCGACGAAGTCGTCGAGTGCGCCGACCTGCTGGGGCGTCAGCACGATCGCCTGATCCGGCACGATCGCACCCGCGGCCATCAGCTCGACACCCTTCTGGGCGCAGACGTCCAGTTTCGACTTGTCGACGTCGGAGCGCATCGGAACCGAACCCTTCTTGAGCGCGAATTCGACCTGGATAGCCGGGTCCATGACGACTTCGGCGAGAAGTTTTTGTGCTTTGTCGGTCTCGGCCTTGCCGGTTTTCGGGAACCAGAGGGCGTCGGCGATGTAGACCATGCCCTTCGACTCCGGCACGATCATGCAGCCATAGTCTTTGCCCGGCTCCTTGCCGGCAACGGTGAATTCGCCCTTGGCCCAGTCGCCCATGAACTGCACGCCGGCTTTGGCGCTGATCAGCATGGCGGTGGCGTCGTTCCAGTTGCGGCCGGCTGCGCCCGCATCGACATAACCGCGCAGCTTGCCGAGGATCTCAAGGGTCTTCTTCACGCCTTCGACGGATACCGGGCTCTTGTCCTTATCGACATAGATCTTCAGGAAGCCGTCGATCCCCACCTGCGAGAGCAGGATCATATTGAAGACCTTGGTTTGCTGCCAGGGCTGGCCACCCCAGGCGACCGGAACCATGCCGGCGGCCTTCAGCTTGTCGAAATCGGCAAAGAGCTCGTCCCAGGTCTTGGGCTCTTGCGAAATGCCGGCCTTCTCGAAGGCTTCCTTCGAATAAAAGATCCAGCTTTCGCCATGGGCGCCGGTCGGCGAGAGATAGACCTTGCCGTCATAGGTGATGAGATCGTGGATCGATTTCGGCAGAGCATCGGCCCATTTGCCTGCGGCCGCCACGTCGTCGATCGGATTGAACAGTCCCTGGTTGATGAAATCTGCGGCAGCGAGACCGATGACGCCCTGCTTGGCGCCCGGCGCGTCACCGGCAACGATCCGGTTTTGGAAGGCGGCATCGGCCGCGCCGAAGCCGGCGATCGAGGAATCCTTCCAGACGCCACCGCGCTTTTCGAACTCGGTCTTGATAACGTTAAGCGCTGCTGCTTCGCCGCCCGACGTCCAGGACGACATGATCTCGATCGTCGGCTTGTCCTCGGCATGGGCCGAGCCGTATAGGCCGACGATTGCTGCGCCGGCTAGAAAAAGCTTCATCATGTTCTTCATTGTTCCACCTCTTGAAAATGCCCTCTTTGCGGGGCGTTTGTTGTCTTAGGGATGATTGTCAGCGATAGATCGGCAGGAGCGCCTGCCGGACGAGCGTGAGCCCGTTGGCGATGTCGCGGACGGGATCGGGCGCGGCATCGAGTTCGAGGATCGCCCAGCCTTCAAAGGCCCGGTCGCGCAGCAGCCGTATCCAGGCCGGCCAATCGACCCGTCCGAGGCCGAAGCTGCAGAAATAGGGCTGGTGGCGTTCATGGATATGTTTGTCGATCGGTGTGTCGGCGGGCATAGGACCGATCGCATCCTTCCAATGGGCGATGATCATGCGCTCGTGATGACGATCGACGAGCTGGACGGGATCGGAGCCGGCAACGATGATATGGGCTGTGTCCGGGCACATGTGCACATAGGCCGGATCGGTGAGCAGCATCATCAGATCGACGTCGCGCGCGGCGGCAAAGATCGAGTGCGCCTCGGTGTGCAGAGCAAGCCGCACGCCCCTGGCATAGAGGGTCGCGCCGAGCCGGTTCAGGAAATCGGCGATCACCTTGGCGCGGTCGAAATCGTAGAACTGCACCGGCTGGGCGCCGAGCGTCTGGCGCAAGGGAGCGCCGATCACCATGATGTCGCTGCCGCAGGCTTTCAGGAAGTCGGCATATCGTTCCGCCTTGTCGATCAGCGCGCGCTGGGCCTCGGGCTCAGCAAAGTCGCCGGCCGCCTCCAGTTCAGCGAAGAAGCCGCTGCACAGCGTCAGGCCACGTCTTGCCAACTCGGCCGCGAAGGCGTCGACGGAACCATAGGTCTTGATCGCGTCCTGCCAGTTGAAAGGAGAGAAGGTCAGCTCGACGCCGGTAACGCCGGAAGCCTGGACGCCGTCGAGAATCTTTTCCCAGAAGGCGCGTGGCTCGGCGCGGGCATAGTCGACGATCGCATCGTGGCTGTCGACGCCCCAGAAGCCGGGATGAAAGAATGTCACGAGATCGACGCCGAAGCGCAGCCTGTCGCCAGTTGCCATAACCTGTCCATTTCTCGAGGCATGACCTACCGCGTGCGGAACAGCCATTCCGCGTCCAATAAGCCATGGATTTTCAACACATTAAGAAATGGCAATCGTTTGCCATGGCTAGATAATAGCCAAGCCGGTTTTTTAAGCAAGCAGTTTTTGGCAAACGTTTGCAATAAATCGCCCCCTGCCTTAGAGTTGCAAATCGAAGCATCTGGGAGACCGAAATAAACGTGAATAAAAACAAAGATGTGGCCGGAGAGGAGCCATCGGGTGCATTGATGGCCGATGTCGCGCGGCTCGCCGGCGTTGCAATATCGACGGTCAGCCGGGCACTCGCCAATCCCGGACGGGTCAACGAGAAGACACGCGCCAAGATCAATGCCGCAGCCAGGCAACTCGGCTACACGCCGAACGCCATGGCGCGCGGCCTCAGGGTCGGCAAGTCCAACATCATCATGATCATCCTGCCGGGATCGCTCTATTACGGCGCTTCCCAGATCATCCCGCAGGTGCTGCAGAGCATCAACAAATCGCTGATCCAGGGCGGTTACAACCTGATGATCGCCAACCTCGATCGCGACGAAATTTCAGAACGGCATATTCTCGACCTCGCCTTCGGCGGCAGCGTGCGCGGAGCCATCATCCTGTCGTCGAAGCTTCCGGAGGTCGACGGGCGCTCGCTGGCCAATTCCGGCCTGCCGATCGTGTCGATGCTGCTCGACATGAGTGATGCCGGCCTGCAGAGCGTGATTACCAACGACCGCGAAGCCGTGCGCGACGTCACGGCCGAACTGATCCGATTGGGTCATCGACAGTTCTTCTATCTTGCGGGGCCTGAAGGCAATTACCACGATGTCGAGCGTTATGGCGGCGTGCTCGAGGCGCTCGAGGCGGCAGGACTGTCAGAGGGTTCGGTGCGCCGCTCGGGCGGTCATCTCGATTATCAGCACGGCTTCGACATCGGCGTCCAGGCGGCAGACGATTTCGCCAAACTGACCGAAAAGCCAACGGCCGTCATCGCGACCAGCGACGACATGGCCATTTCATTTGTAAGCCGTATCCAGCGCACGGGCCTGAGCATCCCCGGTGATGTATCCGTCGTCTCCTTCGACGGTTCCCCCGTCTGCGAATTCTGCTCTCCACCGCTCTCGACGATCAAGCAGCCGGTGGAAGAGATGGGGCGCGCGGCGGTGGATCTGTTGCTCGGCGCCATTGACCAGAGAGAGACTACGGCGGCGGTTCGCACCGTCATCCACAGCGAGCTTATTCTGCGGGAGAGCATCGGCCCCACGAAGAACTGACGATGAGGGAACAACCGGCTGCGCATCCCATGCAGAAACGCTAACGTTGTCAATTTTGACGCGCAACTTGCATCCGTCTAAGGCGGCTACATTGCTTGACCCTTCCAAGGATCGACAATGACGACACCGGTGCCGTCGAAATCTCTCACGTTTCGGGTGACCACTGTAAGATTGTGCACCAGTGCAGTGGCAGCAATCAACGCATCCGCCTCGTTGCGCCGGTCGGGAATATGCAGATGCGCGCAACGCGTTGCGATAGCATCATCGATCAGCAGTATCCGGCCGGCGAACTGCGGACGCACGTGATCATCAAGCCATGTACGCAGGCGTGAACCTTGCCGGGCATCGCGTCGTTGGACCGCAAGCACGCCCCGTTCCAATTCAAGAATGGTAATTGCAGAGAGATAGAAGTCAGAAGCGTTTGCCATCTGAATCCATGCCACGACTTCCGGATCAGCCTTCCCGTCACCGACCTTGCGCAGTTCGGAAATGACATTCGTATCCAGCAGATAGCTCAAGACAGGTCAACTTCGCGGGTTTTGATCTCGACCCGCGGTGGCATGAAATCGATTTCCGACAGGCCCGGCATGGAAAGCCCATCGACCAGGCTTTGGCGCCTGCCGGAAAGACGCTGAAATTCCTCATATGTCAGAAGGACGTGGGAAGGTTTGCCGCGGTCAGTGATGATGACTGGTCCTTTTCTGGCAGCTTTCTTCGCATGGCTGACGTCGTGATTGAGTTCACGGCTGGAAAGTGTCGTAATGGTCATGGCTGCCTCATGTAGGTATTTACCTACATATAGCACTGTTAGCCGTCAGAACAAGCATTGTCCCTCCATTGAATCCATTGCGGGGTTTCTACCGCTTCCGGCTGCCGGTCGCTGACGTTCGGCGATATGTCCTATAAGGCGCCAATTGCACTCCATCAAAACTTCGTCTGACCCCATCAGTCGACGCGTCGTGCTACGAAAAATCACAACACCGAGCGACTTGAAACTTCGGGTCAGCGCGGTGGAAGTTTGAAATTCCGAGCACGCATATGGACCTCTCGAAGATCAAGACGCTGATCGACTTTGTCGGACGATCGAACATTACCGAGCTGACCGTGACGGAAAAAGACGTGACGGTTCGGATTTTCCGCACGTCGCCGAGTCAGGAGGCTGCTGCCGAGCAAGAGGCGGGATCGACGACAAACCCTGCCCAGGATGCCGGCGCCGATATGCCTTCGAGGCCCGAGAAAACCTATGCGGTGAAGGCGCCGGTCTTCGGCGTTCTGCACCGGACCCCGGCGCCCGGGGAGCCGCCATTCGTCGCGATCGGTGACGAGGTGGAAGAGGGGCAGACCCTTTTCATCATCGAGGCGATGAAGGTCTTCAACACGATCGCCGCGCCGCGGGCAGGGCGCATTACACACCTCACCGAAACCGAAGACGGCGAGGTCGAGACCGGCGACCTGCTGGCGGAGATTGGCTGATGCCGGAAACGCCTGAACAATCCGCGGCCGGCCGCTTCGATACCGTGCTCATCGCCAATCGCGGCGAGATCGCAGTCCGGATCCAGCGCGCCTGCCGCGAGCTCGGCCTGAAGACGGTCGCCATTTGCTCCGAGGCGGACAGGGAAGTGCCCTACGGCAGCACAGCCGACAGCTTTCTCTGCATCGGCCCGTCGACTGCGGCCAAGAGCTACCTCAATCAGGATGCCATCCTGCTGGCGGCGCGTCTCGCCGGGGCCGGCGCCATCCATCCAGGTTACGGGTTTCTGTCGGAAAACGCCGCCTTCGCCGATGCCGTCGAAAAGGCCGGCCTGATCTTCATCGGTCCGACCGCGTCGTCGATTGCGACCATGGGCGACAAGATCTCGGCAAAACGCGCGATGATGGCCGCCGGCGTCCCCTGCGTTCCCGGTCCGGACACCGCGCTGCCCGATGACCCCGCCACGACCGAGCGCATAGCGCTCGAAATCGGATATCCCATCATCATCAAGGCAGCCGGCGGCGGCGGCGGACGCGGCATGCGTGTCGTGCCCAAGGCCGATTTGCTGCATGAAGCAATTGCGCTGACGCGGGAAGAAGCCCGCAAGGCTTTCGGCTCACCCTCGCTCTACATGGAGAAATTCTTAGAGCATCCGCGCCACATCGAAATCCAGGTCATTTGCGACGATCACGGCAATGCTGTGTGGCTCGGATACCGGGATTGCTCGATGCAGCGCCGCCATCAGAAAGTTGTGGAGGAGGCGCCGGCGCCTGGAATCGCGCCCGACATCATCCAGCCGGTCGGCCTGGCTTGCGTACAGGCCTGCCTCCAGATCGGCTATCGGGGCGTCGGAACCTTCGAATTCCTCTATGAGGATGGCGCTTTCTATTTCATCGAGATGAACACGCGACTTCAGGTCGAGCATCCCGTCACCGAGCTGACGAGTGGTGTCGATATCGTCCAGGCGCAGATAAGGGCGGCGCAGGGTCACGTTCTCGATCTCACCCAAGGCGATGTGACATGCGAGGGCCACTCCTTCGAATGCCGCATCAACGCCGAGGATCCGGAAACCTTCCTGCCGTCAGCCGGTGTCGTCACCCATCTGGCGTTGCCGGCGGGACCGGGCATCCGCGTCGATACGCATATTCATGCCGGCTACAAGGTATCGCCCTATTACGACTCGCTGATCGCCAAGCTGATCGTCCATGCGCCGACGCGGGCCGAAGCGATGGCAAGAATGCGCGAAGCGCTTGCCGGCACTGAGGTCGAGGGAATTTCCACCAATATCCGTTTCCTGCGCGCTCTGTTCGAGGACGGCGCATTCGCGCGCGGCGAGACGGATATCCATTATCTCGAACAATGGCTGAAGCTGCGGAGGGCGGCATGAGCGCGATCGATTTCAGCGATCCGGCGACCATCGCATTGCTCACCGAGGCGTTGACGGCCGCCGGTGTGGACGGCCTTGAAATCTCCCGGCCGGGCGGACAGCTTCGCATTATCGTCGCCGGAGAAAGGGGCGCCGGGATCAACTCGACCGAAGCGACGCCTCCTGCTCCCGGTTTGGCTCCCGGCTCCGCATCGGCCGTCGTGAAGGCGCCGATGGCAGGCCGCTTCTGCGTCGAGCATCCGACCTCCGCCACTCCGCAAAATCTGCCGCGCTCCATATCAGATGCGGATATCGTCGGCTTCGTCGGGGTAGGGCACATCCTGCTTCCCCTTCGCGCCGGTCGTTCCGGTGTTTTGACCAGGCTGCTCGCCGAGCCCGGCGCACTGGTCGGCTTCGGCGGTCCTCTGTTCGAAATCGAGCTCCCATCATGATCGCCGCGACGAACAGACATGCATCGCAACGCGAAATCGTTCCGGCCACCAAAAGCCAGGCGCGGGTTTCCTCGATCGGCGCCAGATCCTTCCTGCTCGAGGCGCCAGGCGACTTCGATCTCATCGCGCAGCGGCGGATCTGGGCTCTGTCCCAGACCGTGAAAGACTGGCCGGACCTTGCGGAAAACATTCCGGGCATGACCAACCTGCTGGTGATCTTCAAGGAGACGACCGAGGATCCTGATGCGGTGGTCGCCCGGCTGCTGGAGGCATGGGAGAATGCCCGCAGCATCGACCTCAAGGGCAAGACTATCGACATCCCCGTCGATTATGGCGGCGAATATGCGACGGATCTGCCGGCCCTTTGCGATCTCTCGGGCTTGAGCGACCGCGAGGTCGTGCGCATCCATCATGAAGCGACCTACCGTGTCTTCGCCTTGGGCAGCGCTCCCGGTTTCGGTTATCTACACGGTCTCGATCCGCGCATCTACATGCCGCGAAAGACCGTGCCCTCGCTGAAGATGCAGAAGGGCTGCGTGACCATCGGCGGCATGCAGACCGGCGTCGCCATGCTCACAGGTCCGAACGGCTGGAATTCCATCGGCTTCGCAACGCTTGAGATGTTCGACCCCACATCGCCGACCCCCGCCATGATGGCGCCGGGAGATACGGTGCGGTTCCTGCCGGCAAGGATCGAGCTATGATCGAGATCATCGAAAGCGGCCCGTTCAACACGGTGCAGGATCTAGGCCGCCCCGGCTATCGCGACATCGGCGTATCCGCCAGCGGCGCGATGGATCCGCTTGCGGTCCGGATCGGCAACATTCTCGTCGGCAATGACGAAAATGCCGCCGCGATAGAGGTGCAGACCTTCCCGTTCAGCCTGCGTTTCGAGCGATGCATCGTCTTTGCCGTGACCGGCGCCGACGGCAAATATCATCTGGACGGACTGGAACTGCTTCCCTGGTGCGCCCACATCGCGGAGCCCGGACAGGTTCTCGAACTGAAACAGCCCCCGCGGCTGGCGCGTGCCTATATTTCGGTTGGAGGCGGACTGGATATCCCCGTTGTCATGGGCTCGCGAAGCACGTCGCTGCGCGGCGGCTTTGGCGGCAATGCAGGCCGGCCTCTGGCGAAGGGAGACCGGATCGCGGTCGGCAAGGACGCAGAGATCACCATGCTGCCGACCTCGGGTCTTGCCGTGGTCGAACCGTCCGTGGCGCTGCGCGATGTCTTCCCGGCTGCTGTCGACGGCACGCTGCCGATCCGTGCTCTGCCGGCCGGCGAGCACGATCTTTTCGCAGGCGATGGCGAAGCTTTCTGGAGCCAGACCTGGAGGATTTCCTCCCGAAGCGACCGGACCGGCTACCGGCTGTCAGGCGAGTCGATTAAGCCGACGGCGTCCATCGAGATGCGCTCCCACGGCGTCGTGCCCGGCGTGATCCAGGTTCCACCCGGCGGCGAACCGATCGTGCAGATGAGCGATGCCAACACCGCCGGCGGATATCCGAAGATCGCCGGCGTGATCGAATGCGATCTCTGGCGGCTCGGGCAAGCCCGCATCGGCGCCCGCCTGAAGTTCGTTCGCTCGACGCATGCGGAGGCGCGCAAGGCGGAGCAGGCTATCGCCCGCTATGTCGACGACGTCAGGCAAACATCCCGAATGGTCAAGCGCGCCTTGAAGGCGATGGCCTAACGCGTGTCGCCGTCAAAAGGAGGAACTGATGAAGATCGATCTGAATTCCGACATGGGCGAAGGATTTGGTCCCTACCGGCTGTGCGACGACGAAGCGATGATGAAACTCGTCTCGTCGGCCAACATCGCCTGCGGTTTCCATGGCGGCGACCCCGATACGATGGGGCGTATGGTCCGGCTTGCGAAACTGAACGGCGTCGGCATCGGAGCGCATCCGGGCTTGCCCGACCGGCTCGGGTTCGGCCGCCGCGAAATAGCGTTTTCGGCAGATGAGCTTCGCCAGCAGATGCTCTATCAGCTCGGCGCCCTGATGGCGATCGCCAAAGCCGAGGGTGTCACTGTCTCCCATATCAGCTTCCACGCAGCCATGGGCAATATGGTCAATCGCGATCCTGTGCTGGCCGAGCTGATGACGGATGCGATCGCCACGGTCGATGCCGGTCTTGTCGTCTTCGTGACCCATGGCAGCGAGATTCAGCAGGCGGCCAGACGCGCGCGCTTGAAAACCCTGGCGCTTTTCCTTGCCGACCGGGCCTATGACGTCGGCGGCAACCTCGTCGCGCGCGGGCTCGCTGGCGCCGTCATCAAGGACGAAGCCTCGGTGCGTGCGCGTGTCCGGCAATTCCTCCTCGAAGGAACCGTCGAGACGATCGACGGAGCCGTGATCGCAATGCCGGCCCGCTCCATTCTCGTCCATAGCGACACACCCGGCGCCCTGGAGCTTGCCGGCATCGTGCGCGGCGAGATCGAAGCCACGGGTGCTGCGCTCGCGCCTGCCGCCGAACTCGCCGATTGATACAATCCTGATCGCCTGCGGGCGGTCTCCCGTTCCAATCCCTCATCGAAGGACCATTGCGATGTCCGCCATATCAGACCGCCTGAAAAACGTCTCCATATCCGCATCCGCCGCCATGACTCAACGCGCCAGGGAATTGGCCGCCAACGGGATCAAAGTCATCAGCCTCTCGTCCGGCGAACCGGATTTCCCCACACCGGCGCACGCGATCGAGGCGGCTCATGTGGCAGCTCTTGCAGGCGATACGAAATATCCTCCGATGGACGGGACCCCAGCGCTGAAGGCCGCCATCATCAGGAAGTTCAAACGGGACAATAATCTCGACTATGATGCCAGCCAGATCGTCGTCTCGGGCGGCGGCAAGCAGGTGATCTTCAATGCCATGCTGGCAACCTGCAATCCCGGCGACGAGGTTGTCATTCCGACACCCTCCTGGGTCAGCTATGCGGATATCGTCAAATTCGCCGGCGGTGTCCCGGTCGCCGTCCCCTGCCACGAGCAGACCGGCTTCAAGCTGCGTCCCGAGGATCTGGAGGCGGCGATCACGCCGCGCACCAAGTGGCTCTTCCTGAATTTCCCGAACAATCCGACCGGAGCCGCCTGCTCCCGGGCGGAGATGGCTTCCATCGCCGAGGTCATGCTGCGCCATCCCAATGTTTGGATCATGACTGACGACATCTACGAACACCTGGTCTATGACGATTTTCAGTTCTGCACGATCGCCGAAGTCGAGCCCAGGCTCTATGAACGCGTCCTGACGATGAACGGCGTTTCCAAGGCTTATGCAATGACAGGCTGGCGGCTCGGCTTTTGCGCCGGGCCGAAAGAGCTGATCTCTGCCGTCAGCAACGTCAACGGCCAGAATGGCGGCGGCATCGCGACGCTGACCCAGGCTGCGGCGACCGCTGCCCTGGACGGCCCTCAGGATCTGTTGAAAGAGCGTGCCGCGATCTACAAGGAAAGACGTGACTTCGTCCTCGACAGATTGTCGGAAGTGGAAGGCTTGCGCTGCCATCGGCCCGACGGCGCCTTCTACCTCTATCCCAACATGTCCGGGCTGATCGGCAAGACCAGCAAGGGTGGGCGAAAGATCGAGACCGACGTCGATTTCGTCATGGCGCTCGTCGACGAGCATCATGTCGCGACCGTGCAAGGGGCGGCTTACGGAATGAGCCCGTTCTTTCGCATTTCCTACGCCACGAGCATGGAGAAACTCGGCGAAGGCTGCGCGCGCATAGCTCAATTCTGCAGGGATATGTGCTGATCGACAACGCGTTTCAGCCTTTCAGCCCCGCCGTCAGCTCGAGAAGGATGTCTCGGACGGCGAGGGCCGGCTCTGTTAGAGGATTCTGGTCGGAAACGCACAGCGACAGGGTTTCTTCGATCCGCGGCGAGACGAGCCGGCAGATCAGCGGCTCGCTCGATTCCGATACGATGCGGTCGGCGATGGCTTTCGGCATGATCGTCGCGCCGAGGCCGCTGCCCACCGCCCGGGCGAGGGTACGGACGATTTCGACTTCCGCCACGACTTTCAAATTGGTGCGGGTGCGCGTGAAGGCGGTATCGACCGCGCGGCGGACGAAATTATAGGCCGGCGGCAACAGCAGCGGTATTCCGTCGAGTGTATTGACCGAAACGGGTTTCGCATCCGCCTCGATCGCAAAGTCCCGATGCGCGACAAGGAAAAACTCTTCGCTCAGGATCGGCTCGAACCGGACACCCTTGATCGGTCCGGTTCCGTGGAGAAGCGCCATCTCCAGCCTGCCGTTCATGATCATCTGGCTATAGGTCTGGCCGACGCTTTCGGTCAGGTGAAGCAGGATACCAGGATGCCGTTTCCGGGTCTCCGCCAGGAGGTCGACCGACAGCGTGGCCGCACTGCTGAAGGGTACGAGGCCGACGGACACCCGTCCGGCAAGCGAATTGCCGGCTGCCGACGCATCCGCTTGCGCCTGCTCCATCTGCCGAAGGATAATCTGCGCATGACGATACACCGCATGTCCCGCATCGGTCATGCTGACGCCCTGCTGGCTGCGGATCAGCAGCTTGTGGCCGAAATGCTCCTCCAGTGCGGCAAGCTGCTGGCTGAGCGCCGGCTGGGCGATGTGCAGAAGGTCCGCCGCTCGCGTGATGCTGCCGCTGTCGACGATCACGATGAAAGATTTGAGGCGTCTGATGTCCATGAGGATCGGGGTACCGTTCTGATCTGCGCGGCTTACATGTTTGCAGACACGCATTGCTTTTGCAACGCGACGCCGTCGCTGCTTTCCTCAGGCCCGAACGCCGCAAGGTGATGCCCGGCATCAGCCCTTTCTCTCCTTCAGCAGCCTGCGCCGGCTCCATAACCGTTGCTTATTGCTCCAGAGATAATCGGTCTTAGGCAAGAGGTTTAAGCTTCGCTACTGTCTCGATCAACAACAAGGGAACGACAATGCCATTCTCCGACTACAGGACCGCACTGGTGACCGGCGCATCCTCCGGTATCGGCGCAGCCGTGGTGGAGCGGTTCCGCCGGGAGAACATCGAGGTCCATGCGGTTGCCCGTAGCGCCGAAGCGTTGCAGCAGCTGGCCGCGCGAACCGGCTGCATCGCCCACGTCATCGATGTGACCGACCGTCAGGCCATGGCCGAGCTCACGCGTCGAGTGGACTTCGATATTCTCGTCAACAATGCCGGCGTCGATCGGCCGAAGAAATTCCTGGAAGCCGACGAGGGCGATATCGATCTTATCATCGACGTCAATCTCCGGGCGGTCCTGCACATCTGCCGCCTGGTCGTGCCCGGCATGGTGGCGCGCGACCGCGGACATGTCATCAACATCTCGTCGATCGCCGGCGCCTACAATTTCGGCGGCAACTCATCCTATCACGCCACCAAGGCCGGGGTGAGCATGCTGTCCAACCAGCTGCGCATCGACGCTTTCGGCAAGCGGGTACGGGTCACGGAAATCTGCCCCGGCCGGGTCGCCACTGACATTTTCAATCACGTCCATGGCGATGACCCCAGCATCCGCAAACGATACATCGACGGCTTCGAATTGCCGCAGGCGGCCGATATCGCCGACGCGATTGCCTTCGCCATAGCAGCCCCCGTCGCCGTCAATATCGGGCACATGGAGATCACGCCGACGCTGCAGGTCATGGGCGGGCTGCAGACAGCAAAGCCCCAGTCTGCGGCGAAGCCGGATCAATCCGCTGCGGCGAAGACAGATCAATCCGGGGAGCCAAACCCGTGAGTGGTTTCGATCTTTCGGCAATCCTCGGAAATCCGGAATATACCGCCATGCTGCTGCATGGCATTAAGATGACCTTCATCATCTATGCCGGCTCCTGGTCTATGGCGATGGCGCTGGCACTTCTGTTGTTAGCTTTGCGTTTGTCGCCCTTTCGTTTCGGCGATCCGTTAGTCGCCGCTTACGTCTCCTACCACCGGAACGTCCCCACCCTGGTCCAGCTGATGCTGTGGTATTTCGGGATTTTCACCCTGATGCCGAGCGGAGTAGCGACATGGCTGGCCGTCCATAATGCCGAGGCCATCTTTGCGGTGATCGGGCTCGGGCTCTGCCAGGCCGCCTATTTCAGCGAAGATCTTCGGTCGGGCGTGCGCTCGGTCAGCCCTGGCCAAATGCAGGCCGCCCGCGCGCTTGGCCACGGCTATCTCTCGGCGATGCGTTTCGTCATCATGCCGCAAGGCGTGCGCAACGCGCTGCCGCCGCTCATCAATCACAGCGTTTCCCTGTTCAAGAACAGCAGTCTCGCCGTTGTCATCGGAGCCTCGGAACTGACGCATGCCGTCAAGGAAATCGAGAACCTCAGCTTCCGGACCTTCGAGATCTACCTGATCGGCACGGTTCTCTACCTTTTCTTCTCGCTCGTGATTATGAGCATCGGCGCCTATCTGTCGATGCGCACGGATCCTGCCAGGAGTGCACGGGCATGATCCATGACATGATCGCCATCGTCCAAGACTACTGGCTGCTGCTGCTGATTGGCCAATATCCGAACGGGCCGCTTGGCGGGCTCGCCAACACGCTGATCCTTTCTGCACTCAGCATCGCTCTCGCCTTTCCGGTCAGCATCCTGTTCGCACTGGCGCGGCTCTCCAAGTCGCCGCTGCTGCGCTGGCCGGTCACCGCGCTCGTCTATTTCACCAGGGGCGTGCCGCTCTTGATGCTCATCCTGTGGAGCTATTTCCTCGTTCCGCTGCTGACCGGCGCTGATGTGCCGAGCTTCGTCACGATGCTGACGACGCTCGTGGTCTATCAGAGCGCGTTCCTGAGCGAAGTCGTGCGTGCCGGCATCGTAGCGCTCGGACCGGGCCAGATGGACGCGGGGCGTGCGCTTGGCCACGGCTATCTCGGTGCAATGCGCTTCATCATCCTGCCGCAGGCACTCTACAACATGATCCCGAGCATCATCTCCACCTTCGTCTCGACGATCAAGGACACGACGCTCGGCTACGTGATCAACGTGCCGGACCTGACCTTTGCCGCAAGCCAGGTCAACAACCAGCTCCTGACGCAGCCTTTCCAGGTCTTCCTCATTCTGGCGATCGTCTACTTCGCCATCTGCTGGACGCTCACCTACTTCGCAAACCGCCTCGAGCGGAGCATCACGCGGCGGCGTGCGGGACTTTCCAACCTTCCCTCTGCTGCGTTGGTCGCGCCATCGAAAATCATATCGGAGCAGCTATGACCATGTCAGTTCCAGCACAGGAATTGCAGACGATCCGGCTTTCGCAGGTCTGCAAGAGCTACGGCGACTATCCGGTCCTGAAGGATATCGATGCGCAGGTCTCGCACGGCGAAGTCGTGGTCATCTGCGGGCCGTCCGGTTCGGGAAAGTCGACGCTGATCCGCACGATCAATCGCCTTGAAGAGATCAACAGCGGATCGATCACGCTTGACGGGCAAAACATTCACGCCGCCATGCGGGCAAAGGAACTCAATAAGCTGCGCAGCAGGATCGGCTTCGTATTTCAGAACTTCAACCTGTTTCCGCACCTTTCGGTGGTTGAAAACGTCTCGATGTCGCCGATCCGGGTGAAAGGCGTGGCGCCTGATGTTGCCGAGGATAAGGCTCTCACGCTTCTCGATCGGGTCGGCCTTGCCGACAAGGCGCGGGCCTATCCCGGTCAACTCTCGGGCGGCCAGCAGCAGCGGGTGGCAATCGCCCGCGCCCTTGCCATGGAACCGCCGGTGATGCTGTTCGATGAGCCAACCAGCGCGCTCGATCCTGAAATGGTCGGCGAAGTGCTGGCCGTCATGAAGAGCTTGGCGTCGGAAGGCATGACCATGCTCTGCGTCACCCACGAAATGGGTTTCGCGCGCGACGTCGCGGATCGGGTCTGGTTCATCGATGCGGGCCAGATCCTCGAAATGGCGACGCCTGAGGAATTCTTCAACAATCCAAGCCATCCCCGGGCTCAGCGTTTCCTCGCTGATCTCAGGCATTGATACCAATCACCAAAAACAAAGGAGAACAGCAATGAACTGGAAATGCCTAACCCTCACCGCCGCATTTGCCGGCATGGCAGCCGCCGTGCCCGCAAAAGCCGATCAGCTCGACAACATCATCTCGGCGAAAACTCTGCGCTGCGCGACTTTCGCCGACGTTCCTCCCTTCGCTTCACCTGATCCGAAGACCCGAGAAATGGCCGGTTTCGACGTCGATCTCTGCGGCGCCATCGCCAAGGAATTGGGCGTCAAGGCTGAAATCAAGCCGGTTTCGGTCGAGGCGCGCGTGCCCGAGGTCAAGCTCGGCCGCGTCGACATCACCGTTGCCAACCTTGCCTATACTCTCAGCCGCGCCGAGCAGATCCAGTTCAGCGATCCCTATTATCTCGCCAAGGAAATGCTGATCGTGCCGGCGGACGATGCCGGCAAGAAGAAGGCCGACTATGCGGGCCAGCGTATCGCTTCGACCAAGGGTTCGACCTCCGAGATGTCGATCAAGCTCAACAAATCCGACCCGCTGACCTTCCAGGATACCGCCTCGGCCTATCTCGCCGTCCAGCAGGGCAAGGCGCGCGGCATGGTGGCCAACACCATGACGACGACCAAGTTCGTCAATGAATCGAAGAGCAAGGGCAAGGCAATGCGGATGATCGAGGAGCCGATGCTGTACCAGCCGATCGGCATCGGCATGGCCAAGGATCAGCCGGCGCTGACCGCCAAGATCAACGAGATCCTTCGCAAGCTCGACACATCGGGCGAGATCAACAAGATCTGGGACAAGTGGCTCGGCCCGGATACCGAATACAAGATGACACGCACTGACAAGGTCGTATCGCTCTCCGAGCTGAAGTTCGACCCGATCCCGTAAGCCGATCGGCAGCGGCACCATCCAATGACGATATCCAAACGAAATCAGACGGCGGGACATGCCCGCCGTCGGCCAACGATGTGAGGCATCCATGATCCATATTAAAGATATTGCCGAACGGCCAAGCAAAGCCGATATCGACGCCGTTTCCAAATTTTCGCCTGCGACGATCCACGAGGCCCAAGGGCGCCGCGGAGCCCTTTCCTCCCGCCTCAAGCCCGTCGACTACCGCATGAAACTCTGCGGTCCGGCCTTTACGGTGAAGTGCGCACCGCGTGACAACATCATGCTACAGCTTGCCATCAACTACGCAAAGCCAGGCGATATCATCGTCGTATCGGCAGGTGAGTACGAAGAGGCCGGATCCTTCGGCGACGTTCTCGCCAATGCCTGCCTTGCAAAGGGCATCGGCGGCCTCGTGACCGACACCGGCGTGCGCGACACGCTTCAGCTGAGGGAACTTGGCTTTCCGGTCTTCTCGCTCAGCGTCTGCATCAAGGGGACGGTGAAGGAAACTATTGCGGCGGTGAACGACACGATCATCGTCGGCGGTGAAATTATCCATCCAGGCGACATCATCGCCGGCGATGCCGACGGCCTGGTGGTCGTGCGCCGCCAGGAAGCGCAGGACGTCGGCAGGCTTTCGCAGGCCCGCGAAGATGCCGAGGCCGGCTATATCGCAGCATATAAGCAGGGCAAATCGGTCATCGAAGTCAGCAATCTGGAACCGGTGCTGAAAGCAAAGGGCCTTGTCGCCGACATCTAAGACAGCCGCCCGCGCCGAAAAATCAGCCTGGACACTATTATGGACACATGTTCTATAAAATGGACAGATTCAGCGGGAGCACGCAATGCATCTTTCCATGTGGACTTACCCCTGGGATATCCAGGACCAGGGGCTCGCCCCCTTTGCCGTCGAGCTTCGCGGCCGTGCGGGCCTGACGACGGTCAGTCTGGCGACCTCCTATCACGCCGGCCGGTTCCTGCAGCCGCGCAGCCCGCGGCAGAAGGCCTATTTCCCCGAAGACGGGACCGTCTACTTCCGGCCGGACGCAAGCCTGTGGCAGGACAAAGTGATCCGGCCGCTGATGGCTGGGAATGTCACTGAGCGCGGCGACATGCTGGAAGCGCTCGTCAAGGGACGCGAGGCGACGGGTCTTAAAGTCTCCTCCTGGACGGTCTGCCTGCACAATACCCGTCTCGGCATGCTGCATCCCGATCATGTGACGCGCAACGCCTTCGGCAATCCCAACTATTACAATCTTTGCCCCTCCAGCCCGGCGGCGCGGGACTATGCCGTTACCCTTGTTCGCGACATCACGACGAATTACCGGCCCGATATGGTGGAGCTCGAGAGCCCGAACTTCATGGGATTCGCGCATGAATACCATCACGAGAAGGACGGCGTCGGCCTGAACGCCGAAGACGATTTCCTGCTGTCGCTCTGCTTCTGCGACCATTGCACGGCACGCGCCGAAAAGGCCGGCGTGCCGGTCGAAGGCGCATGCCGGTCGGTCGCGCACTTCATCGCCGAACTCTGCGAACGAGCTGTCCCGGAACGGCAATTCCCGGATTTCCCGGCAGCCGGCATCGATGCCTTTCGCGACCATCCTGATTTGCATGCCTATCTCACTTGGCGCAGCGAGCCGGTGACCAGCCTGATCGGCGAGATCAAGACGGCCGCCGATCCGGCGACACGCATCGTGCTCATCGACCTAAAGGACGGCTGGCTCGGCGGCGTCGATCTGACAGCGGTCGGCAAGTTCTGCGACGGCGCGATCCTCTGCTGTTATGACATGGAACCGGATGCCGTCGCCGATGTCATCCGGACCGGCCGGGCGGCAATCGGACCGGGAAAGTTTCTGGGCGTTGGCCTGCGCGTCTTCTATCCCGAAGTCAGCGGGCCGGCGGTGCTCGCCACACGCGCCAAGGCTGCCGTCGATGCCGGCGCTGACGGCGTGAACTTCTACAATTACGGCCTGATACCGGCAAAGCGCCTCGACTGGGTCAAGGCAGCGGTCGACGCAATCACTTAAGCGGATCAGCGTTCCTCAGGATGCGATGGGTTCGGCGACCTGGATCAGGCAGTCGCCAGCCTGGCTGTCGCAATGCAGCCGGTGGGAAATGACAATACCGCTCTCGGCAAAACGCAGCTCTTCCTCCGGCTGCTCCAGGCGTTCCAGATTATGATACCACCCGGCCAGCTCACCGGCGGCAACGGTGGCGCCGAGGCCGACGGCCGGCTCGAACCAGCCTCTGCGGTTCGCATAGATGCCCTGGCTATGCCGGGATAATGACAGCAGCTGCAACGGTCCGGGCTCGGCGAGCGGCACGCGCGACAGGACCGGATGCTTCACGATGCCGAGTGTGACCAGCAGCCGGTCGATCGCCGCCGCCGTGAAAGCCATTGTTGCAAGCGTCACGGTGCCGCCGCCGCCGAATTCGCCGGAAAGACCGATGGTCCCGGCCCTTGCCGCAGCCCCCATCGATGTCGGTGCGGTCGGCCCGTTATCGGCGATGAAGGCATGCGCGGCACCCATGGCGCGCATCAGCGAAACGGACCGCTCGAAGCGATCAGCATCGGCCTGCCGCTCGATCAGCGTGCAGGGCAGGTGCGCCATGGAGGTGCCGCCCGAATGCAGGTCGAGCACGACGTCATGGCGCGGAAAAAGTTCATGTTCGAGGAAATGCGCCATCCGCGCCGTCGGCGAGCCGATGGGATCGCCGGGAAACGCCCGATTGAGATTGCCGCCGTCGAAGGGCGAGCAGCGCTTGGCCGCCATCACCGCAGGCAGGTTCGCCATCGGCAAGATGGTGACGGCGCCGCGGATTTCGGCGACAACAAGCAGCCGCATCAACCGGCCGAGTTGGAGTTCGCCCTCATACTCGTCGCCATGATTGCCGGCCATCAGCAGCAAAGACGGCCCCTCGCCATTTTTCAGGCGAAGGATCGGAATGCGGATCTGATAATAGGGCGACCGGTCGATCGAATAGGGAATGGCGAGGTGGCCGGCTTGCCGGCCCTCGCGCAAAAAGTCGATCGGATTGACGAGACCGCTGTGCATGATGTCTCCAGTGCGGACGGTTGCGATGCCGTTACAGCGCCGCGCGTCTTTTGAGACGCGCAAAGGACGCTGTAACACTTTGAATCGATACATCGTGCTTTGCGAAAATCGATTCCGATTTTCGGGCCGATGCGTTAGAGCGCGGCGATCGCGGTCATTTCGACGCGCAGATCGGGATCGGCCAGACGAGCTTCGGTGCAGGCGCGGGCCGGCGGGTTTTCGATGTCGATCCAGTCATCATAAACGCTGTTCATCGCTTCGAAATCGACGATCGCCGGCAGGAAGACGTTGACGGCGATGAGGCGCGAGCGATCGATGCCGGCCTCCTTCAAAAGGGCGTCGATCTTGCCGAGCACGTCGCGGGTCTGGTCCTCGATATCAGCCTTGCGATTTTCCGCGACCTGGCCGGCAATATAGACGAGACCGCCGTAGCTGACGGCTTGGCTCATACGCGAACCTTTCTGATAACGCTGGATCATTGCGGGTTTTCCTTTTCTTGCTTTTGGAGGGAGAGTTCAGCCGAAGCTGGTCAGATAGGCCGCCGTCACCGAATGGTCCGGGTCGAGGCCGTAGAGGATGGCATGCCGGTCAAGGCAGGTGCAGGGATGCGAGATGCCGTACTCGATGACGTCACCGACCGCGACGCCGCTGCCGTCGGCAAGGCTAATGAAGGCGTGCTGATCGTTGAGGCGGAAAACTTCGGCGCCCGCGAGATCGGCGAGATACGCACCATTGCGATAGAGCGCCAACGGCCGCGGCAGGCCTTGGTCCATCGCCACGTCGCGCATGCCCATGCCTGAGATCGCCAGCCGCGGCTCCGGCCGGGACAGGACCTCAGCCCAGAGCCGCAGCGCCGGATGGAAACCCGCGGCCGCCGAAACCGTCTCGCCGCCGATGCGGAAACCGCCGCGTGCATCGAGGCCGGCAAGGCCGCGTTCGTAGATGCCGTGATCGTGGAAGAAGATCGCGCCGCTGCGCAGCACCAGCCGGCAGGCGGGATCGGCCGCGACGGCGGCGGAAAGCCTGGCAATCACCACGTCGAAAAACACTGAGCCGCCGGCCGTCACGAAGAGCGGCCGCTCCTTGCCTATACGGGCGCGCACCTTCGGCAGGAAATCTGATGTCACCGCCATCAGCGCCTCGATCCGACGCATCGTCTCTTCCGCATCGGCGGTCGCCGCCGCGCCCTCATAGGCTGCGATGCCGGTCAGCCGGAAGGTCGGCGTCTCCACGGCAAGGATCGCCTCGAAAATTGCCTCGGCGGCGTCGATGCCGCGGGCACCGGCGCGGCCGGCGCCGAACTCCACCAGCAGGCCGAGAGGCGGCAGATCGGGACGTTCCTGCCAGGCGGATCGAAGAGCCTCGACCAGCGCTGTCGAATCCACGAAAATATGAAGTTCCGCATCGGGGTAGCGGCCAAGCAGGGCCGCGAGTCGGCGGGCGGCGGCGGCCCCGCCGATCTCGTTGGCGAGGATCAGCCGGCGTAGTCCCGCCTGGAGCAGGACGGCGGCCTGGCGGATGTCGGCGACGGTCGTGCCCCAGGCGCCTGCCGCCAGAAGTGCCTCCGAGAGCGCCGTCGACATCGGTGTCTTGGCATGCGGCGCGATATCGGCGCCGTGGCTCTTCACATAGGCCATCATCAGTTCGACATTGCCGGTGAAAGTCTGCCGGTCGAGCGAGATCAGCGGCAGGGCCATCCTGCCGTCATAGGGCTTCCATCCCTGCTTGCCGATTGCAGCAAGCGGAAGCGGCGGATTGCCCGGCGGAAAGCCGCGCACCCGCTCGTCGATCAGAACGTTTTCCGTCGCGGTATGAAGGTCAGATATGGCAGCCACTCCTGATCTTGGCCGGATCGGCGATGCCGAGGCGATAGGTTTCATTGGCGGTGGCAAAGAACAGGGCGCGTTGCTCGTCGAGAGACAGCTGCGAGGCGACCGTGCGGAAAACCCGGTAGACCTCGTCGAAAGAGGCGTGCAGGCCCGCGACCGGAAAGTCGCTCGCGAACATGGCGCGCGCCGGGCCGAAACAATCAAGGCAATGCTCGATCACTGGCCGCAGGCTTTCGAGCGTCCAATTGTTGTCGTAGGCGACGAGGTCGGAGATCTTCAGACGCATGTTCGGCTCGTTGCCGAGTGCCCGCAGACCACGGCGCCAGAGCGCCAAGCCGTCCTCCGTCCGATCAGTGGGGCTTCCGCCATGGTTGAGCACGAAAAGCGTTTGCGGAAAAGCGCGCACCAGTTCGAGCGCCTCATCCATCTGCCAGGGATAGAGCATCAGATCGAAGACCAATCCGAGCCGGGTGGCGTGAGCTAACCCCGCCCGCCAGGCGGGGTCGCCCATGCGGTTCGGGCGCGGAGCAAAACTCTTCGCCGCGTCCGGATGCCAGCTCAAAATATCGCGGATGCCGACGACATTCGGGTTTGCCGCTTCCGCCTCGAGCAGGCGCATGGCGTCCGGCCCGTCGAGAGGCACGCGCGCGATATAACGGTGCGCCACGCCGGAGCTGCGGTCGAGGCCATCCAGCCAGCGGCTCTCTTCCAGCGGGTAGGTAACGGACCAGCCCGCCTCCACATGCACGGTTGCAATCACGTTCTGGCGGGCAGCATCGGCGCGATAATCGTCAATGCCATAGTTGCGCAGGATCGGTGCGAGGCTCCCGAAAACCATCTCTTCGCCGGACCCCCGCGCCTTCTGCAGCCAGGGATGGCGTTCTAGGCTGAGGTCCCAGAGGTGGTGATGCGGGTCGATCACCGGCCCGTCATAGAGTTCCGTCATCGGCGTGCCTCGCGACCGGAAACCAGCAAAAGGGCAAGGATCAGCGTGCCGAACATGATCGACCGCCAGCCGGGCGAGGCGTTGACGACAGTGATCAGCGCCGTCGTCGTGACGAGCAGGATTGCCCCCGGAATGGTCCCGGCATAGGTACCGCGCCCGCCGAGGATGGAGGTGCCGCCGAGCACGACGGCGGCGATCGAGGTCAGCAGATAGGGGTCGCCGATGCCGACATAACCTTGCCGGTTCATGCCGAGCACGAGAATGCCCGCAAGCCCTGCGAAAAAGCCCGACAGAGAGTGGACGATCAGCGTGTTGCGGGTGACGCCGACGCCGGAAAGCCGGGCCGCCAGCGGGTTCGCCCCAAGCGCCAGGAAACGGGCACCGATCGGCATGCGGTGGACGAGCAGCAGGACGATGATCGAGACGACGAGCCACAGAATGATGCCTGAGGGAATGCCGAGCGGCCGCGCCTGTCCGAGCAGAATGACGGCCGGGTTGCTGACGGTGACCGCGCTGCCGCCGGCGACGATGACGAGCAGCCCCTGCAGGAAGGTCGCCATGGCCAGCGTCATGATGATCGGCGGCACGCGAAGATAGGCAGCACCGGCGCCGTTCATCAGACCGATAGTGGTAGCGATGGCAAGGGCCGCCGCGATGCCGGCGAGGCCGGTCGGATCCCAGGCCGGCGAGATCAGCGGCAGCAGGATCGCCGTCACTGTTATGACTGCGCCGACGGAAAGATCGATGCCGCCCATCAGGATGACGAGCGTCTGGCCGGCGGCGGCAATGCCGATCACCGCGGCGAGTTCGAGCAGGTAGCGCAGGTGGCCATAGGCGCCGAAACCGCGCAGTGTGAGGCTTGCGACGACCCAGACGAGCGCGACCAGAAGGAAGGTCAGCAGCGGTGGATTGCGGAACGCGGACCTGATGATGTTCATCGCCTTGCCCTCCAAGCCCCAAGAAGTTCCGGCACGGCGACCGCGCCGACGATGATCAACCCTTGCGCGACATATTGCGCGACCGGCGGGAAGCCCAGGAAGAACATGACGTTGATCATCACCGAGAGCAGCAGGCTGCCGCAGATCGCCCCGCGCATCGTGCCCTTGCCGCCGAGGAAGCCCACGCCGCCGAGCACGGCGGCGGCGATCGAGTTCAGCGTGAAGGGCGTGCCGATAACAGGATCACCCGAGCCGGTCTGCGCAGCGACGAAGAGACCGGTCAGGGCGGCGAGAAGGCCGGACAGGGCGAAGGCGACAACCTTCACCCGTTCGACCGGGACACCGGAGCGGAACGCGCCGACCGGATTGTCGCCGGCTGCGTAGATGCCGAGGCCGAGCGGCGTTGCAAGAAAGGCTTTCCAGAGCGCCAGGATCACGACGAGCAGCAGGAAGGCGACGGGCGTGTGGCCGGCCAGCACCGTCGACAGCCAATCGGGAATGAACCCGCCCGGCCGCGGCAGCAGGATGAGCGCGACCCCGCCGATGATGAAGGAGCCGGCGAGCGTAACGATGATTGCGGGAAGCCTCAGATATGTGACGATGGCGCCCATGGCGGCGCCGATCGAAAGACCAGTAATCGAGACAGCAAGAATGCCGCCCGGTACGCCGAGCGCCCCACCCATCGTCGTCGCGGCGATCACCGCTCCAAGACTGACGAGCGGGCCGATCGCCAACGTGATGCCGCCGTTCAGCATGAGCAGCGCCTGCGCCATGGTGACGAGCGCGAGCGGGAACCAGTTCTGCGTGAATTTGGAGAAGCCGCCGATCGAAAGGATGCCGGGAAAGAGCAGTGCATAGAGGATGAGAAAGGCGGCGACAACCAGGTAGAGGCCGGCAAGGCCGCGGTTGCGACGGAGCTGGATTGCGCCGTAGAGCCGGGATGACGAACTTGTACTCATGCTGCCTCCCCCTGCGTCGTGGTGGTGATGCCCATCGCTGCGCCGACGATCGCTCCTTCGCTGATTTCATCTGGCGACAGTACCGCCGCGACACGCCCCCCGCGCAGAACCACGACGCGATCGCAGAGATGCACGAGCTCCGGCGTATCGGAACTGGCCAGAATGACGAGCCGCCCCTCGTCGGCGAAGGCGCGGAGCATGAGATAGATTTCCCGCTTGGTCTCGATGTCGACGCCGCGCGTCGGATCGTTGAGGAGCAGAACGGAGGGATCGAGCGGCAGCCATTTGGCGAGCGCCACCTTCTGCTGATTACCGCCGGAAAGCGCCTGCACCGGGCGGGCCGTGTCGCCCTTGATCGTCAGCCGGCGCGCGAGATCGGCGACCAGCCCGTTTTCCGCCGGCCGGTCGCGCAGCCCCTGGCGCGCGACCCGTCCAAGCGAGGGCAGGATGAGGTTGGAGGCGATGGAATGCGGCAGCACCAGTCCCTCATGCCTGCGGTCGGCCGGGACATAGACGATGCCGGCGGCATTCGCCTCGCTGACATCAGCGGGCAGGGCGGGCTTGCCGGATACCTCCGCCCGATCGGCCGAGGCCGGAATCGCGCCGTAGAGACCGAGCAGCAAGTCTTCCTGCCCTTGTCCCACCAGCCCGCCGATACCGACAATCTCGCCGGCGCGGGCGGAGAAGCTGACGTCACGCACCATGCCGGCGGAAAAACCTTCGACGCTGACGCGCATCGGGCCGGGTGCTGCGGCCGGGCGCGGCGGGAACAGGTCGCCGGTCTCGCGGCCGACCATCAGGCGCACCAGGCCCTCGCCGTCGATGCCGGATAGCGATTGGTCGGCGGTGACCAGGCCATCCTTCAGCACCGTGACATGCGAACACAGCGCCTGCACCTCGTTGAGGCGGTGGGAAATATAGAGAAGTGCCGTGCCGCGATCCCTGAGCGTCCCGATCAGGCGGGCAAGGATGCCGGCTTCGTGCGCGGAGAGCGATGAGGTCGGCTCGTCCAGGATCAGCACACGCGGCTTGCGGAACAGCGCCTTGGCGATCTCCACCATCTGGCGTCGGCCGAGCGCGAGGTCGGCGACCGGCATGTCGAGCGGCTCGGTGAGTCCCACCATATCGCAGACGTCTAACACGCCGCGATGGAGCGCTCTGTAATCGATGAGGCCGAACCGGCGCGGAAATGCGCCGAGCCCGATGTTTTCGGCAATCGAGAGACTGGCCGTCAGGCTCAGCTCCTGCTGAACGACGGCAATACCCGCCGCGCGCGCAGCCGCCGGGCTGAAGCGTTCGACCGGCTTGCCGTCGACGAGGATGGAACCGCCGTCCGGCTGCAGAGCGCCGGACAGGAGGTTGATAAGCGTGGACTTGCCGGCGCCGTTTTCGCCGAGCAGGGCGTGAACCTTGCCCGGCAGAAGGGCGATATCGACGCCCTTCAACACGGGATTGCCGAAAAATCCTCTGAACACCTGCCGGGCTTCCAGCAAGGGTCTTTCTTCCGTCATGACGGTTTTCCTCAACCCCGGATTACTTGGGCGGATTACTTGGCAAGCAGCTTGTCGAAGAGCGCCTTGTCGTAGTCCGAGTAGATATAGCCGTCAGCCGGGAACTTGTCGGCCCGTGCGAGGTAGCTGCCGATCGTGCTGTCGTCGATGACGGGCAGCGGCACCTTGACGAAGGCCGGAACTTCCTTGCCTTCCAGCGCCTGCACGGCGGTGTAAACGGAAAGCGCGCCGAGCCAATTGGGCTGCATGGTCGCCCAGCCCTTCAGTCCCTTCTCCTTCCAGAGCTCCAGGAACTGCCTTGCGTTTTCGCCTGTGGTCGGCACCTGGTCGCGGCCCTGGCGCTCGAAAGCGAGCACCGAGCCGGCTGATAGCGCGCCGCCCAACGACAGCACGCCATCGATTTCGGGATTGGCGAAGAGCAGGCTGGTCATCGCTTCCTGTGCCGGCGCGACGTTATATTCCGTGTTCGTCTCGGTGATCACCTGGAGACCGGGATTGGCGTCGAGGACCGGCTGGGCGCCCTTGCGGCGGTCGTCGCTCACCGAAATGCCGGCCGGACCGTTCATGATGATGATCTTGCCCTTGCCGCCGAGCTGGCTGACCATCCACTTGGCAGCGGTCGCGCCCCATTCGTTGGAATCGGTGTTGATCTTCGCCGTCACCTTGTCGGTATTGACCAGACTGTCGAAATTCACGACGGCGATGCCCTTGTCGCAGGCATCTGATATGACGCGGTCGAGCGCATTGGAGGAACCGGCGATCACGACGATGGCGTCGACATTGGCGTCGATCATCGACTGGATATGCTGGATCTGCGTCTGGGCGTTGCCCTGTGCGTCCGTGATCATCAGGTCCTTCACAAGGCCTGCCTTCTTCAGCTCCTCCACTTCAGCCGTGATGGTGCCTTCGGTCTGCTTCATCCAGGTCGGCACCGAATAGATGTTTGCCCAGCCGATCGTATAGGGCGCTTTCCTGTCACCCTTGATGCAATTGGCGGCGGCCGAGGCCGTACCTGCCGAAAAGACGAGCAGTGCCGCAGCGGCGGCGGCACCCGCGAGAAGGCGGCGGCGCAGCGAAGCGGAAGTGCCGTTTTCAAGATTCCTCATGTCGATCCCCTTTTTTTGTGTGCGGCAGCGTTGACCGCTTGCCATCAATGTCCAATATAGCGTACATATGATCTATATATTGGACGAAGTGATCTTATGCCGATTTTTCCACCTCGCAAGAGGGGTCGGAAAATTTCATTCGCAACGAATGACGGACCGATTGACAGATGCGGCAGCCGGCTTGAAAAGCTTGGCCGGACAAAGAAGGATCGATAGCAATGGATGCAGTGCAGGACGAAGCAGCCGGCAAACGCGCCCGAGGGCTCGACCGTGCCTTCGAAATCCTCGATTTCCTGCGCCAGAAACGGCAGGCCCTGAAGCCGAATGAAATCGCCGCGCAGATCGGCGCGCCGCGCTCATCGGTTTACGAGCTCGTCAACCTGCTGCTGCAGCACGGCATCCTCGAATTCACCGGCGGCGAGGGGCGTGTCTATCTCGGCCGCAAGCTGTATTTCCTCGGCGCAGCCTATGAGAACCATTTCGACTTCACCCGCGAATGCGAGGCGACGCTGGAACAGCTTGCCGACGAGACGCGGGAGACAGCGCAGTTCTGCATGCTGGATGGAAACAGATACACGGTTGTCCGCATGCGCGAAGGCGCGCGCCCCTTCCGCATTTCGACGGATGTCGGGCAGTCGGTGCCGATCCCGTGGACGGCGTCGGGCCGCCTGCTCGTCGCGCATCTGTCGGATCAGGAGATCCTGAACTTCATTCCGCCGCAGGATTTTCGCCTGCCGAACGGCGAATGGCTCGAGCCGCAAACCTTCATCGCCGAGGTACGCCAGGCCGAGCGTGAAGGTCTCTTCACCTTCAACAGCATCGTCGACAGCTTCACCCACTGTTTTGCCGTACCTGTGCGGGGCGAGGAAGGCCATGCAGCCGCAACGCTCTGCCTCGTCACGCCGCGCGACGATGGCATCGCCAACCGGGACCGCTACCTCGATTGCCTGAAGAAGGCCGCCGCCGGCCTGGAGCATGCCCCGGCCCGACCGAAACGGGGCTGAGCACCCCTGCATCTCTCAGAAATCGGATTGATTGCGCCGAAGCAGATCGAGTTTCTTCTTGAGCTCCAGAAGACGGCGCCGAGGGCGGATGAAGCGCTGGCGCGGTCACTTCACCAAGAGGATCAATAAGCCCGAAAGCCGCAATTCTCGGCAGCAGCCTCACTCTCGGCTATTCAGCGCAATAGCGTCTTCCTCAGGCGATGGATATGGGCCGTGCCGATGCCGCAGCAGCCGCCGATGATCGTTGCGCCGGCTTCAACCCAGGAACAGGCATAACGCGAATAGGCATCGCCATTCAAATCATCACGTGTGTCGTGCAGGCCTTCATTGGCAGCTGCCTCGCCCGTTTCCCCTTCGAAGGCATTGGCATAGACCCCGACTTCGATAGGAGCATCCATCTTTCGGAAGACTTGCGCCGCGGTTTCCACTGCTGTCTGCATCACCTCGGGCTTGCTGCAGTTGAACAGGAAGGCTTCCGCGCCCGATGATACCGCCCAGGATGCCGCGTCCTCCACGCTTTCGCCGGAACGAAGCTTCGGCTCGCCGCCCTTGATCGCGGCTTCGTCATCCGCCAAGGTGAAGGAAATCCAAAGCGGCTTGCCCGACGCCGCTACCGCCTTGCGGACAGCCTCGCCTTCGGCGATCAGGCTCAGCGTCTCGCCGAGCCATATATCGACAAAGGGCGCGAGGTTTTCGACAAGCACTGCGAGATAGTCCTGCACCCGCGAAGGTTCGAAATTCTGCGGCTCGTAGGAGCCGAAGATCGGCGGCAGCGAACCCGCGACCAGCGCCTTCCTGTTGGTAGCGGCATCGGCGGCGTCGCGCGCCAGGCGACCGGCAAGACGGATCAGCGCCGGTCCCTCCGTCCAAAAGCGTTCCTCGCCGATGTGAAAAGGCACGAGCGCATAGCTGTTCGTCGTAATGATCTGGGCGCCGGCGGCGATGAATTCCTGGTGTACCTCTCGCACGATGTCAGGCGAATTCATCAGCGCCAGCGCCGACCATTCGGGCTGCTTCAGTTCGGCGCCCAGCCGCAGAAGTTCGCGGCTCATGCCGCCGTCGAGAATTCGCGTGGTGCTCATGACGTAATCTCCATTCAGGCTGTCGCGCCGTCCTCGGCTGCGAGCTTTCAAAACAAAGTAGCGGGCTTCATCGGCTTAGCGGCGAACCGGCACCTGCGCTTCGAGACCTCGAAAGACGTGGGCGATTACTGCCGTCAAAGCGAGATAGAAGAAGGTGACGACCAGCAGCGGTTCATAGACGAGCAGCGTGTCCTGCCGAACCTTGTTTGCCACGGCGTAGAGATCCATCACCGTCACCGTAAAGGCGAGCGGCGTCGCCTTGAGCTGCATGACGATCTCTCCTGCAATCGTCGGCAGGGCGATGCGAATGGCGCGCGGCAGCCAGATGCGGCGGGTCAGCATCCAGGGTGAGAGGCCGAAGGCCCGGCCCGCTTCGAGTTCGCCCTTGGGAACGGCAAGCAGCGCGCCGCGCAACACCTCTGCCTCATAGGCTGCGTAGTTCAGGGTAAAACTGACGGCGGCGAAGAAGAAGCCCTCGCGCAGGACCGGCCAGAACAGGCTCTGGCGGATGCCGGGGACCATGGGCAGCAGTGAGCCCACCCCGTAGTAGAGAAGCCATAGCTGTATCAGCAGCGGCGTGCCGCGAAAGAAGGTGCAGTAGCTCCGCGCGAGCAGCCGCGTCAGTCTGCCGCCGCTGACCTGCGCGAAGGCGAGGCCTATGGCGATGACGAAGCCGAACACCACCGAGATTACCAGCAGGAAAACGGTCTGCCAGGCGCCGCTCAGAAGCAGCGGCCAATAAGAAGAGATCCAGGTGAAATTCATAAGGCGCTTTCTTCAGGCAAGGCGCGGCTGCCCCCGCCGTACCCGTCCCTCGACCAGTTTGAAGACGACGTTGGAAACGAGCGTGATGGCGAGATAGAGAAGGGCCGAAGCAAGGAAAAAGACGAAGTAATGCTTGGTGCTTGCCCCGGCAAGACGGGTGGCGAGGGCCAGTTCCTGGTAGCCGACGACCGCGACCAGCGCGCTCTCCTTAGTGACCGACATCCACAGATTGGCAAGACCCGGCAGCGCGTTCGGCAAAAGCGCCGGCAGCAGGACGCGGCGGAACCTCAGCACCGGCCCCATGCCGAAGGCCTTGGCGGCCTCGATCTGGCCGACGGGAATGGCGAGGATCGCGCCGCGCAGCACCTCTGTCATGTAGGCGCCTTGGACGAAACCCAGCACGGCGACGGCCGCGACGAAGCCGTTCACATTGACCGGCGGCAGCTCCAACGCGGCGAGCAGCCGGTTGAGGCCATCGGTGCCGGCATAATAGAGCCCGACGATCAGGATCAGCTCGGGAACGGCGCGGATCAGCGTGGTATAGAGATCGAGCAGCAGGCGCAGCATGCGGTTGCCCGAGAGCTTCCCAAGCGCGCCGCCCGTGCCGAGCAGCAAGCCGATCGCGAAGGCGCAAGCGGAGATGGCGACCGTGGAGACCGCACCTGCCAGAAGGACGCCGCCCCATCCCGGAGGATAGGGAGACAGCAGGTCCAGAATACCTTGTTGCGTGGTCGCCATCGTTCCGGCTGCTTACTTTGCGCCGTAGATGTCGAAATCGAAGTATTTCTTGTTGATGGCGTCATACTGGCCACTGGCACGGACGGCAGCGATCGCCGTGTTCAGCTTGGCCTTCAGCTCCGTGTCTTCCTTGCGCAGGCCGCCCGAAACGCCGGCGCCGAGAATTTCCTTGTCGTCGGCGACGTCGCCCATCTTGGCGCAGCAATCCTTACCACCATCACTTTTCAGGAAAGCGTCAAGCGCCAGTGAATCGCCGAAAACATAGTCGATACGGCCGGAGGCGAGATCCTGGAACGCCTCGTCGAGCGTCTGGTAGGTCTTTTCCTCCGCGGCTTCAGCGAAATACTTCTTGTAATATTCCGACTGGATCGTCGACACCTGGATGCCGATGGTCTTGCCTTTCACGTCCTCGGCGGTAGCACCGGGTTTCTGGTCCTTGGGACCGATCAAGGTGCTCGGCGTGTTGTAATATTTGTCGGTGAAGTCGATCACCTTCGAACGTTCCGCGGTGTTCGACATCGAAGACCAGATCACATCGAACTTCTTGCTCTGGAGAGCCGGAATGAGACCATCCCAGGAAATCTCGACGATCGAGCATTTCTCCTTGATCTCCTCGCACACAGCGTTCATCAGGTCGATTTCCCATCCCTGCCATTGGCCGGAGGCGTCCTTGGCGAAGAAAGGCGGATAGGATTCGTTCATGACGCCGAAGCGGACTTCGGCCTGTGCGGTGACGGCAGAAAGCACGAGTGCCGCGCCGGCGAAAAGCGTGGGGAGCAGTTTCATTCGCAGGATTCTCCTGGTTTGTATTGTCGAGGATAGGGTGCGCATCAATGGGCGCTGAGACCGGTGAACTCCCGGCAGCGGGCGCTGACGGGCGCGCCGAATATCTGCTCCGGCGGGCCTTCCTCCTCGATCCGTCCCTGATGCAGGAACAGAACACGGCTCGAGACATCGCGGGCAAAGCGCATTTCGTGCGTGACGATCAGCATGGTCCGGCCTTCTTCCGCGAGATCGCGGATGACCTTCAGCACCTCGCCGACCAGCTCCGGATCAAGCGCCGATGTCGGCTCGTCGAACAGCATGACAGCAGGGTCGACGCACAGCGCCCTGGCAATCGCCGCGCGCTGTTGTTGACCGCCGGAGAGGAAGGCGGGATAGGCATGGCGCTTGTCGAAAAGCCCGACCTTGTGGAGCAGGGCCTCGGCCTTTTCGATCGCCTCGCGCCGCGAAATGCCCATGACGTACACCGGCGCCTCGATGACGTTTTCCAGCACCGTCCGATGAGCCCAGAGATTGAAACTCTGGAAGACCATCCCAAGTCCGGTCCGTATCCGTTCGATCTGCCGCCAACTGCGCGGCTGCAGCCGGCCGCCCCGCCCCATCTTCAGCGCGATTTCCTCGCCGTTCACGGCGATGCGGCCACGATCCGGCGTTTCCAGGAAATTGATGCATCTGAGAAAGGTGCTCTTGCCGGAGCCCGACGAGCCGATGATCGAAATCACGTCGGACTTCTCGGCCTGCGCCGAGATACCCTTGAGAACCTGTTGCGAGCCGAAGCTTTTATGGAGATCTTCGACGCGAAGAGCAGGAAAGGGTTGATCTGGCATGCATGGTTCCGGGTGAATTGAGTTTGCGAAGGATAATGATAAAATAACGCGGTTTTTTCGCGCAGTTTTCATCTATTCTGCATATTTTATGCAAAATAATCTTCTTCGTGCGGCAAGTACGGCAGAATGCGCGAGTTGCTGCGGCGAGAACTAGGATTGAACAATGGAACAGCTGGATCGTTTTGACCGTGACATTCTCGATATCGTTCAGCGCGACTGCCAGCTGAAGGCCGAAACAATCGCCGAACGGATTGGACTGTCGGTCTCGGCCGTGCAGAGGCGGTTGAAGCGGCTGCGCGAGGACGGGATCATCAAGGCGGAAGTGGCCGTCGTCGACCGCAAGGCGACGGGCACAGCGATGGTGTTCATCGTCGGAATGGAGATCGAGCGGGACAATTACGACGCGTTGGCGAAGTTCCGCCTCTGGGCGGAGAAGCAGGATCACATACAGCAGGTCTATTACGTCACAGGTGCGGTCGATCTAATCGCGATCGTCACCGCCCGCGACGTCGAGCATTATGACGACATCGCTGCCTTGATCATGGCTGACAATCCGCAGATCCGTCGCATGCACACGAATGTCGTGCTGCGGGACGTCAAGCTCGGCCTGTTCGTGCCCCTGGACTAGAGCATGATGCCGAAAAGTGTGAGCGGCTTTCGGACAACATCATGCTCACCTTCTTTGGGCCGAAAATGCGAAGGGCAGCAAACGCTGCCCTTCACAAAATTATGCCGCTTTTGCTTTCTCAGCGGAGGCTGGAAAGAGATCAGGGCGCCTTAAAACTCTTCCCAATCACCGGCCACTGCTGCATTCCCGTTCGTCTGGAACGATTTGCCCACTTTGGCAATCATCTGGCGCGCAGGCGAGGGCGCCGGTTGAGCATGCGGCGCCGCGGCAGCCGGCTGCGCTACGCGCTTCGGTGCCACCACTCCGCCAATGTTGAACTGGCCCAGCAGCTGGAACAGCGCATCGGCTTCCTTTGCGAGGTTGTGGGCCGCCGCTGTGGCTTCTTCCACCATGGCGGCGTTCTGCTGCGTTCCCTGATCCATCCTGTTGACGGCGGTATTGATCTCTTTCAATCCCGTCGCCTGCTCTTGCGAAGCGCCGACGATGGCGCCCACATTGCCGTCGACCTGCTGCACCTGCTCGGCAATCTCCTTGAGCGCCTTTCCGGTCTCGCCAACCAGGGCCACACCGCTTTTGACGTGACCGTTCGAAGCGTTGATGAGTTCCTTGATTTCCTTGGCCGCCTTGGCGGAACGTTGCGCCAATTCCCGCACTTCCTGAGCCACGACCGCAAAGCCCTTGCCAGCCTCACCCGCACGTGCGGCTTCGACACCGGCATTCAGCGCCAGCAGATTGGTCTGGAAGGCGATTTCATCGATGACACCGATGATGCTGCCGATTTCGGTGGCGGAGGATTCGATCTTGCCCATGGCATCGACCGCATCCCGAACGACGCTGCCCGAGCGTTCGGCACTGTCCTTCGTCTTGCGAACGAGCTGGCCGGCTTCCTGAGCCTTGTTGCTCGAGTCGGCAACGGTGGTCGTAATTTCTTCCAGGGCAGCGGCGGTTTCCTCGACCGAGGCTGCCTGCTGTTCGGTCCGCTTGGCGAGATCGTCCGAGGCGGAGCGGATCTCCTGTGCACCGGCGGCGATGGCGCTGGCGTTCTGCGCAACCTTCTGCATGGCGGCACGGAGCTTTTCGACCGCAGAATTGAAGTCGGCTCTGAGCTTTTCCAAGGAGGGAATGAACGGAGTGCCTATCTGCTGTGTAAGGTCGCCGTCAGCCAGCGCCTGCAGCGCATCGCCAAGCTGGCCGACAGCCTTGTCCGTCTGCTCGGCAAGGGTGCGGCGTTCATCGGCATCCTGCTCGAGCCGATGCCGCTCCGACACGGCGCGCTTCGCCTCCGCGTCGGCTTCCCGTTCTGCCTTTGCCGAAATTGCGTCGCGCAGCCCGGCCACCGCCCGTGCGAGCTTGCCGATCTCATCGCCGCGCTCTTCGAGGCGGCGATCGCCGTCGAGATTACCGTCGGCCATTGCTTTCAGCGAAAGCTGAAGTTTCGCCAGCGGGCCGACGATCGTGCGTGCGGTCACGGCGGCGGCAACGAGTGAAAGAACGGCCGCAATGCCAAGCGCGGTCAGGGCGAATGGCTTGAAGCCGCTTGCCATGCTGCGAACCTCGCCGCCGATCGATTTGTTCAGCGCTTCCTGATAGTCGATGAATTTGTTAATGGCGCCGAGCCAGGCAACGAAGGCCGGCCGCGCCTGTTCGAGCAGGATCTTGCGGGCGGCCTCGCCGTCGCCCTTCTCCTGCAGCGCAATGATCTGGGCGACCAATGGATTGGTCTTCGCCTGGATGTCTGCGATCTCGCCGAGGATGGTCTTTTCCTGTTCCGTCGCACCGGCCGGAGATGCAACCATATCCGCCATGCGCTTTTCATTCTCGGCGTAAGAGGCTGCCAGCTTTTCGATCAATGCCTCGGCCGTCTTCCGTTCATCGGGAGAGGTCACCAGAGTGACGTCACGGATGGCAATCGCCCGATCATGGACGCTGCCGCGATAGTTGATGGCAAACCGCTGCTTCACGCTATTGACGTCGTTGATCGCTCCAAGTTTATCGTTGATCTGCGCAACTTCTTCCGTCGAATAGATGGTCAAGCCGACCATCAGCAAGAGGAGAACGCCGAAGCCAAGCGCCAAGCGCGCCACAACCCCGAAACTCATGATATTCTTCATATGCACTCTCCCCCGCGGTGAGCTTTGTTGGAAGAATGTCTCGGCAGCCGACGGGCACCCTGTGCCCGGAATCGCGCTTGAGATACGGGACATCCGTCAAAGCAATAAAAGCCGATTTCATGCGAAATTCGGGTGCCTGGCCCGCCATCATGGCGGAGGTGACAGTTCTCAAGAACGTCGGCCCGATACCTAAAAAATTAGAGTAATATATTTTAGAGAGTGTAAACGGAGCCGACGGAGCAAGCTATGGCGCTCTATCTGGATAGCATTTGCGCTTTTCGGATGGGCGATTGGACGAGCGCTCTCCCCGTGGTTGCGAAATCTCCCATCTCGCCCAAACAACAAGGTTCGGCGGCTTGCCCGCGAACTGCGCGCCGCTCTGAACGGCCTCGCCAATAGGCATGAATTGCAGCGGCGGTACCGGAGCGCCGCTGCTCCGGTTTCAGCCGCGCAGCAGCGGAAGAAGCTGATCGCCTTGCCGTTTGATTTCGGAGAGATAGGGCGTGTCGGACAGCACAAACTGGGTGACGCCGAGATCCTGGTATTTGCGCAGCGAGCGGGCGACGTCCTCCGCCGAGCCGACCAGCCAGGTGGTGCCGGCGCCGCCGCCGCCGAATTTGCCCGGCGCGGTATAGAGGTTGTCGTCGAGGACTTCGCCGCGCTCATGCAGATCGAGCAGCCGCTGCTGGCCGACGGCGAGCGCCCGTTGGTGATCATGCCAGCCGCTGCCCTTGCTTCTCGCCATCTCGGCGACCTTCGCCTCGGCATCGGCCCAGGCCTGTTCGGTGGTGTCGCGGACCAGCGTCGTTATTCGCAGTCCGAATTCCAGCGGCGGGAGGTCGCGGTCCAGCTCCCGGCTCAACGCCTTGAGCCGCGCAATCCGTTCGCGGACGCCGTCGAGCGGCTCACCCCAGAAGAGCTGGACATCGGCCTCGGTCGCGGCCACCCGTTCGGCCGCCTGCGAAGCGCCGCCAAAATAGAATTTGGGGTGCCGACGGTCGTCGCGGACCTGGATGCGCGGCACCACGGTGGATTCAGCGACCCGGAAGTTCTCGCCCGCGGATGTGACGTTTTCTTCGGTCCACAATCTGCGGACCAGCCGCATAAACTCCTTGGTCCTGGCATAGCGGTGTGCCTGATCGCCCTCGCTGTCGCCGTAGGCGGGCAAGTTGTCCTTGCCCGATACGACGTTGATCCGCACGCGGCCGCCGGTCAGATGGTCCAGCGTCGCCGCCGCGGAAGCGAAATTCGCCGGTCGCCAATAGCCGGGACGGATCGCAATGAGCGGTTCGAAGGTAGTCGTTCGGGCGGCGAGCGAGGCCGCGACGGTAAACGTGTCGGGGCGGCCCCAACCGGTACCGATAAGCGCGCCCTTCCAGCCATGTTCCTCCAGCGCCCTTGCGTGGCTGGTCAGCGTATCCAGGCTGTTGTGGTTCTCGACGGCGGAATCGCCGCGATGGCCGGCTTTGACGTCGTTCGGAATATACCAGAGAAATTCGGAATTATTGCTCATGCGATGCTGCGGTTCTGTGTGTGATTGGAACAAGACGAGGGGAGGAAAGCCCCTCAAGAGATCATACGACCGCCTGCACCTGCTGCTGCCGCGCCTGAACCACAAAGCCATTCGGCGGGCGTTGGAGGCCAAGGTTTTCCCGCAGCGTCGTGCCTTCGTATTCGTGCCGGAACAGGCCGCGCTTGCGCAGGATCGGGACGACCTGATCGACGAAATCGGTCAAGGCGGTGGGCAGGATCGGCGGCATGATGTTGAAGGCGTCGGCAGCACCGTTCTCGAACCAGCTCTGCATCGCATCGGCGATCTGCTCGGGTGTTCCCACAACCGTCCGATGGCCACGGGCGGTGGCGACCGCCAGATAAAACTGGCGCAGCGTCAGATTGTTGCGCGATACCAGATCGGAGACCAGCTTGAGGCGGCTTTTGTTGAGTTCGGTATTTTCAGGCAGGGGAGGGGCGGGATCATCTAGCGAGTAGCCGGAAAGGTCGATGCCCTTGTAGTGGCGGGCAAGGATATTCCAGGCGATGGAGGGATGAACCAGCGATTGGATATGGTCGTAATTCGCCTGGGCTTCCGCTTCCGTCCCGCCGAGAACCGGGAATATGCCGGGACTGATCAGCAGTTCGTCCGGCCGGCGTCCATAGCGGGCGAGCCGCCCCTTGACGTCGGAATAGAATTCCTGCGCATCCTCGAAGGTCTGGTTGGCGGTAAAGATCATCTCGGCCGTGCGGGCGGCAAGTTCGCGTCCCGGTTCCGATGCGCCGGCCTGCACGATAACAGGGTAGCCCTGAACCGGGCGGCCGACGTTGAGGGGACCCGCCACCGAGAAGAACTTGCCTTTGTGATCGACGAGATGCACCTTGTCGGGATCGAGATAGACCCCGCTTTCCTTGTCGCGGATGAAGGCGTCGTCTTCGTAAGAATCCCACAGTCCCTTCACCAGGTCGACGAATTCCTCGGCTCGCTCATAACGATCGGCATGGGCGGGATGGCCTGCGATTGAAAAATTCTTCGAAACATCCGCACCTGTCGTGACGACGTTCCATGCCGCACGACCCTTGGAGATATAGTCCAGCGACGCAAACCTGCGGGCGAGAAGGTAGGGGTCCTCGTAGGTCGTCGATGCCGTGGCGACGAAGCCGATATGTTTGGTCACCTGGGAGAGGGCCGCCCAGAGGGTCAGCGGCTCGAAATGGGCGCCCTGGGCAGTGCGACGAAGCGCTTCGTGGTCCTTGGCGCGGTCCCATCCCGCCGGGCTGTCGGCGACGAAGACGAGATCGAATTTGCCGCGTTCGGCGGTCTGCGCGAGTTCGCGGTAATGATCGATATTGAGGCCGGCATCGGCCTGCGCCTCCGGATGGCGCCAGGCGGCGATATGATGGCCGGTGGCCATGATGAAAGCGCCAAGCCGCATTTGCCGTTTCGATGTGCACATTGGCTTATCCCTAGAATCAAATTGAACTGTTGCTGATGTCAGGCGGCCTTGCGGCCCGGAAGCTCGACCCCGAGCCGGCTGAGGAGGCGGATTCGGAATTGCGCAAAGCGCGGATCGCCGTGATCGCGCGGCGTCGGCAGATCGATCTTGAGATCCTCGATGAGGCGCCCTTCGTCGAGGACCAGTATCCGGTCCGCCAGCGAAATCGCCTCATCGACGTCGTGGGTGACGAGCAGCACGGCAGGACGGTGTCTTGCGCACAACTCCCGCAGCAGATCGTGCATTTTCAGCCGGGTCAGCGCGTCGAGCGCGCCGAACGGCTCATCTGCGAGAAGCAGGGCCGGCTCGCGCACTAGCGAACGGGCAAGCGCGACCCTCTGTTGCTCGCCACCCGAAAGCTGGTTCGGCCACGCCGTTTCCCGGCCTGCAAGTCCGACTTCCGCCAAAGCCTTCCGTCCGGCTTCCTGGCCGGAGGCGCCGGTCAAGCCGAGCGTGACGTTCTGGATGACGGTGCGCCAGGGCAGCAGGCGGGCGTCCTGGAAAACCACCGAAAGGCTCTCCGGCGTCTCGAGGGTACCGGTTCCCTCGACACCATGATCGAGACCGGCAAGAGCTCTGAGGAACGTGCTTTTGCCGGAGCCACTGCGGCCAAGCAGAGCGACGAACTCGCCTTCCTCAATATCGAGATCGACGCCGTCGAGGATCGTCTTCGTCGCAAACCGCCGTGCGAGGTCTCGCACGTGGACGGCCTTGGTTGCGGGCTTCAGTTTGCCAGGGTGCGGCGCCATGAGAGGGCCCTCTGTTCGATGAGGCGGACGAGACCGTCCGAGACGAGACCGAGCAGCACATAGACCACCAGGCCGACGAGAATGACGTCGGTCTGCCCGTAATTTCGGGCAAGATCGATCATATAACCGAGCCCACTGGTGGCGTTGATCTGCTCAACCACGACGAGGGAAACCCAGCAGAGGGTGACGGCAAACCGCAGACCCAGAAGGAAACCCGGCAAGGCGCCCGGCAGCACGACCTGAAGGATGAAGTCCTTCTGGCTCATCCGCAGTGTTTCGGCCAGTTCGACATAACGGCTGTCGATGCTGCGGAGCGCATTGTGGGTGTGGATATAAATCGGCACGATCACGGCAAGCGCGATGGTCGTAACCTTCATGCTCTCGCCGATGCCGAACCACAGGATCAGCAAGGGGATCAGGGCCAGCGTCGGTATCGCACGCTTGATCTGGACCGGCCCGTCGATCAGGGCTTCGCCGATCCGGGAAAGACCGGCGATAACGGCGAGGACCGTACCGATCAGCAATCCGATGCTGAGGCCGAGCAGGGCGCGCGTCGCCGACGTCACGAAATTATCCTGCAGGCGACCCTGCTCTATCAGCCTTACGAAGGCCTCGACCACCGTCCACGGCGCCGACAGGATCCGCGGGTCAATCCATCCGAGCGCAGAACCGACGACCCAGGTCAAGACGAGCAATACCGGCCCGATCTGCAACCCGAAAGGTATCGCGGGTCCGGGACCGAGCCTGCGCCGGGCGCGGGGGCCGGCTAAACCAGCAGAGCCAGCAAAGCTAGCAGGGCCAACCGGCCTTGTCGCGCGTGAACCTGCATGCGCAATTCTACCGCCGGACGACCGCGACAGTTTCGCCTCATCTGCATCCCAAGTGGTTGCCATGCTTCAAATCTCCTCTCCGAAGGGGTGTCGAACGTTACTGGCTCTTGGCCAAAGCCGCGGCGCCAAGCTTTTCGAAACGATTGTCGAAAATCTGCTCCACATTGAGGGGTTTGTAGCCAAGCTCGCCTGCCAGCAGGTCGATGGTCTCCTGGTGGCGCTTCTTCACTTCGCTCCAATCGCTGGGAACGACCTGTTCGCCGGTCAGCTTGACGAGATATTCCCCGTCCTCCTGGCTCAATCCCTGCTGGCCAACGTAATATTCCTTGATCCAGAGGTCCGGGTTCCGGTTCACCCATTCGGTGGCGCGTACCCACAGACCAACATATTCGGCGAGAGCTGCCGCCTTGGCCGGATCGTCCAGAACCCATTGCGGCGCATACAGATGGCTCGGATCATCGCGCAGGCCATGTTCCACGAGGGTCGCGCCATCAGGCCCGTATTGGGTGATATAGCGCCTGATGTAGACGCCGCCGAGCGGCGCGATGTCGACCTGCTTGCTGGCCAATGCCTTCGGGTAGACGTCACTGGTGCTCGGCAGTTCCACCAGGGTGACGTCACCGCTATCCAGACCTGCCGCGTGCAGCGCGCGTAGAACGAGCGTGCCCTGTGCCTGACCCGGGCTGAAGGCGATGCGCTTGCCGCGGAAGTCCGCGAGCGTCTTGACGGCCGCGCCTGGCGCGATGCCGAAGCGGTAGATGGGATTGGCGATCGGGTCACGGCGTTCGCGATAGGCGATGTTGCGGACGGGCAGATTGTTCCAGTTGGCGAAGATCGAAGGGATCTCGGCCACCGACCCGACATCGAGTGCATGGGCGCGGAAAGCTTCCGACGTCTGCGGCCCGCCGCTGATATTGGCCCATTTGACCTCGAAACTGAGCTCCTTGCCCAGGCCGGACACTTCGAGCGCTTTCTGCGTGACCGGATCGCCGATCGTCAGCACCGTGCCCGGCGGCACTTTGGGAAGCAGGGGAGCGTCTGCCTGGGCTGCCGCCGGACCGTGAATGGCACTGAGACCAAGCAGACTGAACAACGCAATTTTGAATGTCTTTGCCAATGGCATCGTCGATCTTCCCGTTTCGGATTGCTGATTGCAGGAGCGATGCACGGTAAGATGGAATATAATCCACTAATTCGATAGACTATTTAGTTTAATGAAAGTGGCGCTGAGGGAAAATTGTCCTCAAAAGTCGGGCAACCGGAACGATCGCATCCGGCGCGCCCGAGGATGCTCGGCGCACCAGACGTGAAAAAGCGCCCGGGAGGCTCGTCCGCGGGCGCTTTCCGGGTCTTTGTTCAAACCCTTACTTTTGTTTAAGCCGGGCAGCGGACCGAAGCAGTCGCCCAAGCCGTCACGGACGTCGGGATCGCCTTATGTCAGGCAATATACGGTGCATATTCGTTGGCCGCGAATACGTGATGGTGCACCTTGCCGGTAAAGAGCTGCAGGAGTTCGCCGGTGACCTCGCGGCTCTGCGACCGCACATCGGAGAGAAGTGCCGCGTTCACCGTATCCATATCGGGATAACGAATGGCGAGCGCCATGGCATAGATCGGGGCGCCTTCGTCGCGCTCCATTCCATCCAGCACCCGGATTTCCTCGGCGCCCGGAAATTTCGTCCAGAGAGGGACGAGCCGCTGCCGCACGAATTCGCGGAATTCCGCTTCTCTGCCGGGATGGATTTCGCCTTCAAACAAAGCATAACGAATGATCATAGGTTCTCTTTTCCAAAACTCGCCGGAGCTGGATCGATGTTGGTATGTTGTCAGGAGGTCAGGGCATATCGATCGATACGCCCTGACTGAGAGGGTTATTTGCCCCAGATTTTCTTGTATTGATCGCGATAACCGTTGTCGGGGTCGAAGCTGTTCTTCGGCCCACCGTCAAACTCGACGTTCTGGCTGGTCACCACATGCAGCGGCGACACGTAGCCCGACCATGGGGCGCCCGCAAAGGCGCGGTTTAGTTCGTCGACGAGCTGCCAGCCCTGGAGGTTGAGCGGCTCGGCGACCGTGACGGCCTGGAACTGCTTGGCACGGATGCGCTGGTAGGCGCTCTCCGAACCGTCGCCGGCTGCGACGTTTACCGGTTTTCCGTCGCCGGCAATGCCGGCCGAGGCGAGCGAAGGTCCCATGAAGTCATAATAGAGGTCGTTGATCGCCAGCGAATGCGTCCACTTCGCACCATACTTCTGCAGAAGCGATGTGGTCAGCTGCGGCATGCGCTGGGAGGTTTCCGCGATCGGCGTGTCGACATATTCGAGCACCGTACCGCCGAGATCCTCGATCTCCTTCTTCATGCGATCGGCCTTGGCAATCGCGATCGCATAGGTGGAGTCGGTGAAGATGATGACGCCCGGCTTGCCGGCGGCATCGGCGAAAGCCCAGTCCGCCGCAGACTTCGACACTTCCATCGCATCGGTGGTCACGTTTGCGAAGACGCCGACTTCGGGAACCGGACCGACCGCCGAGGCAGCGTGCCAGGAAACCATCGGAATGCCGGCAGCCTTGGCCGCTTCCATCGCCGGCTTCTGCTCGACCGCGTCAAAGCCGTTGATGATGATGCCATCCGGCTTCAGCGCCATGGCCTGGCCGAACGCCGCGGTCCGGCCGCCGATCGAACCGGCGCCGTCAAGTGCCTTCACCGTCCAGCCGAGCGCGCCTGCCGCTTCCTGAACGCCATTGACCACGCCGAGGATGCCGCCGTTTTTCATATCACCGGCAAGAATGACGATGTTCTTTCCGGCAGCGCCCTTGGGGCCGCTCGTCGGGCCATCCCAGGCGCTCACCTTGGAAGCATACTTTTCGACTATGGCCTTGGCGTCGGCCATCGAATCGGCCAATGCTGGCATGCTGAGCATAACGGCGACGGTTGCGACCGTTGCCTGCAATAACGTTCTGCGCTTCATGTTCACTCCTCCATTTTGTTTGTTGTGAAATGCCGGGATGAGCCGGCATCCTCATTTGGATGCGGGTGTGATCCTCCTCACAGCTCCGCGCTTGCGCTGGGCGTAACCTGCGATGCCGATGGCAATCAGCAGGGTCACGCCGTTGAACAGCGGTTCGACGAAGAACGACCCGCCGAATTGCTGAATTCCTGATATTCCGACCGCCAGGATGATGACGCCGATCAAGGTGCCCCAGACGTTCACCCGTCCCGGCTTGATCGTCGTCGATCCGAGAAACGCGCCGACAAGCGCCGGCAGGAGATATTCGAGGCCGACGCTCGCCTGGCCGATGCGCAGCTTCGAGGCGAGCAGGACCCCGGTCAGAGCCGCGAGCAGCCCCGAGGTGACGAATGCGCCGATCACGAATTTGCGGACCGGAATGCCATTGAGGGCCGCAGCCTTCGGATTGGCGCCGATGGCGTAGAGATAGCGGCCGATCGGCAGGTATTCGAGCACGATCCACATGCAGATGGCGATCAGCAGCACGTAGAAGCCGGTGATCGGCAGGCCGAACAGCATCGTGCCGTTCAGCGCATAGAAACCCTCAGGCAGGACGCCGACCACCTGCCGGCCGCCGGTGTGCCAGAGCGCAAGCGCGTATAGGACCGTTCCGGTGCCGAGCGTCGCGATGAAGCTGTCGATCTTCGCAACCTCGACCAGCAGGCCGTTGATGCAGCCGGTAAGAACACCGAGCGCGAGCACGATGACCACCGCGACCGGCCAGGGCAGGCCGTAAGCCGTCTGCAGGCTGATGGCGAGAATGTGCCAGAGCACGATGCCATAGCCGACGGTCAGATCGATGCGACCCGATGCCATCGGGATCATCGCGGCCAGCGACAGAAGCGCGATGATCGCCTTGTCGGACACAATCGAGCGGACGTTCAACACGGTCGGGAAAGTATCCGGCAGAAGGATCGAGAAGATCACGATCAGGCCGACGGTCAGGATCACCAGCCCATAAACCGGGATCAGACGTCCGATCTTCTGTCCCGTGGACAGACCCGCCATTTCGCTCTTGGTCGGCTCCAGAGCCGTGGATTCAATGGATTGCATGGCTGTTCTCCCGATGGCTCAAGCGGCTTCCGATGCGGATGCGGCCGTGATGACCGCCTCCGTCGTCAGAGCGCTTCCAGTCAGTTCGCTGACGATTTTCCCGCGCGAGAAAACCAGCGCGCGGTGGCAGATATGGGCAATTTCCTCGAAGTCCGTCGACACCACGACAACCGCAAGACCGGCCTCGAGCGCCTGGGTGATCAGACGGTAGATTTCGGCACGCGCCCCGATGTCGACGCCGGCGGTCGGATCTTCGGCGACCAGCAGCTTGCGGCCGGTTGCCAGCCAGCGGCCGACGACCACTTTCTGCTGGTTGCCGCCCGACAGGGCCTCCACCGGCAGATCCGGGTCGTTCGGCCGTAGACCGACGGAATGGCCGATCTTATGGGCAAGGTCGGCTTCGCCGCGCGGCGACAGGAAGGACAAAAGCCCACGCCCGACGGCTCCCGGATTAAGGTAGGTATTTTCCCGAATGGACAGCGAGAGCGCCACGGACTCCTCCGTCCGGTCACGGGCAATCAAGCCGATGCCCGACGCCATTGCCCCTCGTGGGCTGGAAAGGTCGGGGGCCTCGTCATGCAGCAGAACCGAGCCGTTGAAGGGCTCGCAACCAAACAGGGCGCGGCCGATCCGTTCCTGACCGGCGCCACGCAATCCAGCCAGTCCCAGAAGCTCGCCCTCGCGGATATCGAAGGATATCGGGCCTGTGCCGGCGCAGACGAGATCGCGGACCTCAACGATCGCCTTGCCGGGCGTGATCGCCATCTTGGAAAAGAGGCTGTCGCCGCTGCGGCCGATGATCATCGTCACCAGCTCCTCGGGGGTGGTCTCGCTGACGGGCTTCTGTCCCACCATGCATCCGTCGCGCAGAACCGCGACCCGATCGGCAATCCGGAAGATTTCGTCCAGCCTGTGGGAAACGTAGATCATCCCGACGCCACGATCCTTCAACGGACGGATCGCATTGAACAGCCGATCGACTTCATCGGCGGGAAGGCTCGCCGTAGGCTCGTCGAGCACCAGCACGTCGGCTTCGACGGCAAGTGCACGGGCGATGGCGACAAGCGACTTTTCGGTGCGCGACAATGCCGAGACCCGCGTCGTGGGGTCAAAGTCGCAACCGACCAGTTTCAAGGCTTCGTTGGCGCGCGCCTGCGTCCTGTTCCAATCGATGAGGCCGCGACGCATCGAGAAGCCCTGCGACAGGCCCATGTTCTCGCCGACCGTCATCCACTCGATCAAACCGAGATCCTGGTGGATGAAGGCAACCGGCTGCCGCTCGTTCGGCTTCGGGGGACGATGATGGTAGCTCTGGCCGCGAAACAGGATGTCGCCGCTATCGGGCTTGTAGATGCCCGCAAGCGTCTTGATGAGCGTCGATTTACCGGCGCCGTTTTCTCCCAGCAGCGCGAGAATTTCACCCTCGCGCAGATCGATCGAGACGTCACGCAGCGCTTGCGTGCCGCCGAAGCTCTTGGTGATCGACTGGAATTCCAGCAGTCTCTTGGCTTCCACTGTGGCTCCTCCCAAAGCTGCGGTTTTCATGGGTGTATGTTATCGATAACATTTATGGATGGTCAAGCGGAAAGATGACGATCTCGAATTTCTCGGACAGTTTGACGTCAGTCGGCCTGAAATCCATCGAGAAGGCGCATCATCTCGGCCGAGTCCCTCGGTCCAAGCCCGGCAGTGCAGAGCAGGCGGTGAATTTCGACCACCGAGCCGGTCATCGGCAATGGCGTCTTCGTCTTCAGCGCAAACGCCTGAAGCGAATCCAGATCCTTCAACATATTGTCGATTCTGCCTGTCGGCGAGAAATCCCGAGCGGCGAATTTCGCCATGAATTCCTGCAATATGCGGCTGTCCGCCCTGCCGCCGGCAAGGGCGGCCGGAATGGCGGCCGGATCGACGCCGCCGGCTTCAGCGAGCTTGACCGCCTCCGCGACGGCCTGAAACAGCACGGCGCAAAACAATTGATTGATCAGCTTCGTAGTCTGCCCCGCGCCGGATACACCCATCAGCGTGTAGTTGGCGGCAAGATGCCGCATCACCACGCGTGCCCGTTCGAAATCCTCAGCACTGCCTCCGGCCATAATCGTCAGGCGTCCGCTCAGCGCACCTGGCACGCCGCCGGAAAGCGGGCAATCCACCCATGTCATGCCGGTTTCTCGACGCAGCCGCGTCGCCATGTCGGCCGTGTCGGCCGGGTCGATCGAGGACATATCGATCAGCACCTTGTCGGCATTCGCCGCCGCCGCAACGCCCTTTTCGCCGAAGACGACAGCGCGGACGATGTTTGCGTGATTGAGGCTGAGCACACAAAACGCCGACCGCGAGACCGCTTCCTCCACGGAGCCGGCCGGACGCGCGCCCTTGGCCTGCAAAGCCGCAACTTTTTCGGTATCCAGGTCGAAGACCGATACCTTATGCCCGGTTTCGATCAATCGGGTGACGATCGCCGTTCCCATGATGCCGGCACCGATGACGGCGACATCTGCTCTGTAGTCATCCTGCATGATAATCTCCTCCCTTGACGGCCATGCCGCTCAGTCCCTTGCAAGCCAGTGCCACGATATCATCCAACGCATTATCGATCGCCACTGTCACGACATTAGCTTCACCGGTCGGCGGCTCCAGCGTCTGCAACTGGCTGTCGAGCAAAGTCGCGGGCATGAAATGGCCCTGACGGGCCTGCATCCGCGACAGCAGCAGATCGCGGGATCCCTCCAAAAAAACAAAGGCGAGATGCCCGTCCGCCGCTTGCCTCAACCTGTCCCGATAGCTTCTCGTCAGCGCCGAACAGGAAATCACCAGCCCTTGCGATACTTGTTGCGCGGTCCTTATTTCCTCGCCGATCCGGTCGAGCCAGGGCAGGCGGTCGTCGTCAGCAAGCGGTATGCCCTGCGCCATCTTCTCAACATTTCCGGCAGGATGGAGTTGGTCACCTTCCATAAACGGCACTCCGTTTCGAGCGGCGAGATGCTCTCCAACCGAAGATTTTCCGCAGCCGCTGACCCCCATGACGACGACCGTTAGAGGCGGTGCCTTTCTCCCGAGTTCCATCGCCTCACCTCTATCAGAGGCAGGTCGTGATGCCGCCGTCGACATAAAGCGTGTGCCCGTTAATGAAGGACGAACCGCGGCCGGACAGGAAAACGGCGGCGCCGACCAGTTCCTCGACATCGCCCCAGCGCCCGGCCGGCGTCCGCTTCTCGAGCCAGGACGAGAACTCAGGATTGTCGACGAGCGCCTGGTTGAGCGGCGTCTTGAAATAGCCCGGCGCAATCGCGTTGATCTGCAGGCCGTACTTGGCCCAGTCGGCGCACATGCCGCGGGTCAGATTGCGCACCGCGCCCTTGGTCGCGGTGTAGGGAGCAATGCCGGGGCGCGCCAGTTCGCTTTGCACGGAGGCGATGTTGATGATCTTGCCCTGTCCCCGGGCGATCATGGGTTTGGCCGCTGCCTGGCCGACGTAGAACACGCTCGAAATATTGGTGGTCAGCAGCAGCTCCCACTTGTCCGCCGGGAAATCTTCCAGCGGCGTGCGAAACTGCATGCCGGCATTGTTGATCAGGATGTCGAGCGGCCCGATATCGGCTTCGATTGCGTCGATACCCGCTTTGGCAGCGTCCTTGCTGGTCACGTCGAAGATCGCCGCATGGGCAGACAGGCCTTGGTCCTTGAGGCTCTCGACCGCGCGGTTGACGCTTTCGGGCGTGCGGCCGTTGATGATGACTTCGGCGCCATACTTCGCCAGGCCTTCGGCCAGCGCATAGCCGATCCCCTGGCTCGAGCCGGTGATCAGGGCACGCCGTCCGGTAAGATCGAACAAGTTCTTCATGCAAATAGCTCCTCCGGTTTCGCCGCGGGTGACGGCTTCAACTGCCGCTGACGGTGAAACTCACTTGACATCCCTTTTCCGAATTATATGTTATCGATAACATAATCAACTGTCAAAATGCGGGATGGAAACGGAATGCCTGAGGTAGAAATCTTGATGGCCGGAGCTTATCCGGAATGGGACATGGTAGATCTGGAGGCGACCTACCGCGTCCATCGCCTCTGGGAAGCGGCAGACCGGCAGGAGCTGATTTCCAGGGTCGGCAAGGATATCCGCGCCATAGCCACCCGCGGCGAACTCGGAGCGTCCGCAGAGTTGATGGCGCAATTGCCGAATCTGGAAATCGTCTCCTGTTATGGCGTCGGCACCAACGCAATCGACTTGTCCTATGCCCGCGCCAACGGCATTCGCGTCACGAACACGCCCGATGTGCTGACCGAAGATGTCGCCGATATCGCCCTCGGACTGCTGCTTGCCACGGCGAGGCAGATCCCGCAGGCCGATGTTTTGGTCCGCTCCGGCCAGTGGGGCAGTGTCGCTATGCCGCTGGTGACGCGCGTCTCGGGCAAGAAGGTGGGGATCGCCGGCATGGGGCGGATCGGCAAGGCGATCGCCAAGAGGGCTGCCGCTTTCGGCTGCGACATCTCCTATTTCGCCCGCCATGATCACCAGGATGTTGCCTACACCTACGAGCCCGATCTGGTCGCGCTTGCCGCTTGGGCCGATTTTCTGATCGTCATCGTCCCCGGTGGGGAGGCGACTGTGAAGATCATCAATGCTGAGGTACTTAGAGCGCTCGGTCCGAACGGCATCTTGATCAACGTTTCGCGCGGGACGACCGTCGACGAAGAGGCGCTGATCGCGGCCCTTCAAGACCGCACTATTCAGGCTGCGGGCCTTGATGTCTTCCTGAACGAACCCCGGATCGATGCACGTTTCTTGACGCTTCAAAACGTCGTGTTGCAGCCCCATCACGGCTCTGGCACTGTCGAGACCCGCAAGGCCATGGGCCAACTGGTCAGAGACAATCTCGCTGCGCATTTTGCAGGTCGCGCGCTTCCAACTCCCGTCGTGTGAGGGTCCCGATATGAAAGCCATCGTCATTCATGCTGCCAAGGATCTGAGGATCGAAGAGCGCGAGCCGGAGGTTGCGGGCGCCGGGCAGGTGGAGATTGCCATCGAAGCCGGCGGCATCTGCGGTTCCGACCTGCACTATTACAATCATGGCGGTTTCGGCACCGTTCGCCTGCGCGAACCGATGATCCTCGGCCATGAGATCGCCGGAACGGTCAAGGCGCTCGGCTCCGGCGTCGCCGACCTTGCCGTCGGAGACCGTGTTGCGGTTTCGCCGAGCCGGCCGTGCAACCATTGCCAATATTGCCTGAAGGGACAGCAAAACCACTGCCTGAACATGCGGTTTTACGGCAGCGCCATGCCGATGCCGCATATTCAGGGCGGTTTTCGCCAGCGGCTGGTGGCAGAGCGTTGGCAATGCCACAAGGTCGCGGACGGCATTTCCATCCATGAGGCAGCCTTTGCCGAACCCTTTGCGGTGACGCTGCATGCGGCAAACCGCGCCGGGTCGCTGCTCGGCAAACGGGTGCTGGTCACCGGTTGCGGCCCCATTGGGATGTTGGCGATCGTCGCCGCGCGCGTCCTCGGCGCCCGTGAGATCGTCGCGACCGACGTGACGGACAGTGTCCTGGCCATTGCCCGCACCAACGGCGCCGATCGAACGATCAACGTTGCCACGCATACTGCCGACCTTGCGGCTTACAGCGCTGACAAGGGATACTTCGATGTCATGTTCGAGGCGTCAGGCAATGAGAGGGCCGTGCGCGCCGGCCTGGAGACGCTTAAGCCCCGCGCCGTTCTCGTGCAACTCGGCCTTGGCGGCGATGTTTCCATTCCGCAGAACATGATCGTTGCGAAGGAAATCGAGATGCGCGGGACATTCCGTTTTCACGAGGAATTTGCGCTCGCGGTCGAACTGATCAACGCGCGTCGCGTCGATCTGAAGCCACTGCTGACGGGTGTGTTTGGGATTGAAGAGGCCGTCGCCGCCTTCGAACTGGCGGGTGATCGCAGCAAGTCGATGAAAGTCCAGATCGCCTTTTGATCTCCTGCATAATCCCTTAAATCGGAATTGGCTTAGGGATAAAATTATACAACAATTCAAAATGTTAAAGCGCCGCGCATATGAAAAAGACGCGCGGCGCTGCAGTACTTAAGCGGTCGGCGCGCCGTTGCGATCCGTGCTTTCGCGCAAGACAACCTTGTAGCCTGTTAATGTGATCTCATCGCCGGTCGCCTCGCCGGTATGGAGGGCATCCAGCAGGCGGGCGGCCGCCTGGCGGCCGATGCCATAACAGTCCACGTTGATGGTGGTGATGCGCGGATGACAGATGGACGAGATCTCATAATCGCCGAAACCGGCAATGGCGATGTCCCTTGGAACCTTCATTCCCCGGCGCGTGCATTCCATGATGGCGCCAAAGGCGGAAAGATCGGAGACGCAAAGAACCACTTCCGTGTCCGGCCAGCGCTCCAGCAGGCTGACGATCGCCTGGCCGCCCTGTTCCATGGTGATGGGCGGCACGCCGAAGGAAATCATCCGTCCTGGTCCGAGGCCCAGTTCTTCGACTGTTCTCTGGAAACCGCTTCGCCGCTGGCTGCCGCGCGTATCGCGCGCCGTCGTTCCGCCGATATAGCCGAACTTCCGATATCCCTGACTGGCAAGTGTCCGCACCAGCAGGGCCATCGCCTCGCTGTTGGAAAAACCGACAACCTGATTGATCGGATCCTCCGGAAGCTCCCACGTCTCGACAACAGGAATGTCGGCTTGCGCGAGCATGCGCCGTGCGCGCGGCGTGTGCGAACCACCGGTCAGGATGATGCCTTCCGGGCGGCGGCGCAGCATCGCCTCGATCAGTTCTTCTTCTTTCTCCGTCGAATAGTCGGTATAGCCGAGGAGGAGCTGAAGCCCGGTCTTTTCAAGTGCATCAGTCATGCCCCGCGCAGTGTCGGAAAAATTCGAATTGTTGATCGAGGGCACCAGGGCGGCGATGAAGCCGCTTCGCCTTGACGAAAGACTGCCGGCAGACAGGTCGAGCACATAGCCGAGTGCGTCGACGGCCTCCATGATGCGCTTCCGAGTCTCCTCGGAAACGCTCGCATCCTGGCGAAAGGCACGCGAAACGGTCATGGCGGAAACGCCGACATATTTGGCGACCTCCGCCATCGTCAGCTTTTGAGCATCTCCCGGCTTGAGACGTTTGTCTTTCGGCTCATCCTCGTTTTTCACTGGTCTCCGCTTTCACAAGGCTTCCTGATTGGATAATTCAAGACACGATAAAGTTATCGCTATCATCCTACAATCGATATTATTACAAGAATACACCATTCTAACGTCGAGAAACCACGATTACCTGGGAATTTTCGCAGAGGCTGGCAGATCGGCATCTGTACGAAGTCGTTAAAACGCGGCAAGATGATATCGATAACAATTTTTGTGAAGTGGAGGAGCATCTTGTTCGGGCAAATTGACGGGACGGGGTTTGAGGTTCTCGACCCTCGCTTTGAAAGCTGCTTCGTCGGTCACGCTCGCGTCGAGCGTCTTTGGACGGGCGGGCGCTGGCTGGAGGGGCCGGCCTGGTTTGCCGCCGGGCGGTATCTGGTTTTCTCGGATATCCCCAACGACCGCATGATGCGTTATGACGATACCAGCGGGCACACATCGGTATTCCGCTCGCCCAGCAACAACTCGAATGGCAACACTGTCGACAATCAGGGCCGGCTGATCACCTGCGAGCATCTGACGCGCCGTGTAACGCGCACGGAATTCGACGGCAGGATCACCGTTCTGGCCGATCGAATTGCAGGCAAACGGCTCAATTCCCCAAACGACGTCACCGTCAAGTCCGATGGGACCATCTGGTTCACCGACCCGAGCTACGGCATCCTCCATGACTACGAGGGCGATTATGGCGACGCGGAAATCGGCGGATGCCATGTATACCGGCATGATCCGGCAACAGGCACAACCGATCAGGTGACCTCCGATTTCGTCAAGCCAAATGGACTGGCCTTTTCCCCGGACGAGACGGTGCTCTATGTTGCCGATACCGGGGCAACGCACCTGCCCGGCGGTCCGCGTCATATCAGAAAGCTCGCGGTCTCGAATGAGGGAAGGTTGAGCGATCTCGGCGTTTTCGCAGAATGTGCCTCAGGCCTGTTCGATGGTTTTCGCGTCGATCGGAAGGGCAGGATATGGACGAGCGCCGGCGATGGTGTGCACGCTTACGATCCGGATGGAACGTTGATCGGCAAGATCCATATTCCCGAGCTTGTCTCCAACGTTGCTTTCGGCGGCGAGAAGTTGAACCGCCTCTTCATCACCGCAAGCACGTCTGTCTATGCCGTTTATCTCACCGCCAACGGGTCGCGACTGGGATGATCACTCAGCAGAGGCCGCCCTTTTGGGACGGCCTCTTGTTTGGTCAGTTTTGTGCCTCTTGTCTCATCGTTGACTGAGGCCGTCCGCCAGCCGAACGAGGCCAAGAAAATCCGACCTGTAGCCGAAGGCGTCAGTGCCTCGCGATGCCGCGGCGAGATCGGCAATCGCCTGGTAGGAATAGGTGTCGACGGCCGCGACATGGCTGAGTTTCTGACCAAAGGCAGCGACGGCCACCGAGAAGCGGACATCCTGCGGCGCGGCATCGACGGTGGCGACCGCGTTGCCATCGTTGACAGGCGTGGTGATGAGGGCGCTTTTGTCCTCGCCCGGCCGCTTGTAGCGCATCTTGACGAAGGCAAGCTCGCCTTGATGGGCGCTGTCGGAGGTCTTGGGCGGCACCTGATCGGCGGCGCCATAACGCAGGCCGTCATTCATCACCGCGGGGCTTCCCTTGGGCGTAATCTCGTAAATCGCCGTGACGCTGTGGCCGGAGCCGATATCGCCGGCATCGACGCGGTCATTGTTGAAATCCTCGCGGTTCAGCGCCCTGGTCTCGTAGCCGATCAAGCGGTACTCGGCGATCCGTTCCGGGTTGAACTCGACCTGGAACTTGACGTCGCTGGCGATCGGAAACAGCGTCGATCCGGCCTCTTCGACCAGCGTCTTTTGCGCCTCGGCCAAGGTGTCGATATAGGCAGCGCTGCCGTTGCCGTTCTGCACCAGCGTCTGCATCAGGGAATCGTTGAGATTGCCCCGCCCGAAACCGAGAACAGTGAGGAAGATACCGTCCTTGCGTCTTTCCTCGATGATGCGCTTCAAATCCTCATCGCTCGACGGGCCGACATTGAAGTCGCCATCGGTCGCCAGCATCACCCGGTTGACGCCGTCCTTGACAAAGGCCTGTTTGGCAAGGTCATAGGCCGCCTCGATGCCTTCGGCGCCGCCGGTCGAACCTCCGGGCTCCAGCCTGTCGATCGCCGACAGGATCTTCGATTTCTCCGCCACGCGTGTCGGCTGGAGCACCGTGCCGGCATTGCCGGCATAGGTGACGATCGAGACGGTATCGTCGGGTTTCAGCCTGTTGACCAGCAGCCGGAAGGCGCTCTTCAGCAGCGGCAGCTTGTCCGGCTCGTCCATCGAGCCCGACACGTCGATCAGGAAGATCAGATTGGCGTGCGGCGTGGTCGCCGGCGCGATGTCATAGCCCTTGATCGCCACATGCATCAATTCCGTGTCGTGGTTCCACGGGGTCGGCATGACAGTCACCGTCGCCTTGAACGCCTGGTCGGCATTGTCAGGGCCTGGCCAGTCATAGGGGAAATAATTGATCATCTCCTCGACCCGAACCGATTGCGGATCGGGCATCGCCCCGCCCGTCAATGACCGGCGGACGAAGGCATAGGACGCGCTGTCGACATCGGCGGCGAAGGTCGAGACCGGATCCGTCGCGACGCTCTTGATCGGATTGGCCGCAGCATTGGCAAACCGCTCGCGGTTGGGATCGAGCTGAATTTGCACACGCCCCTCCGCAGGCGGCACAGGCGAGGGAGCAACGGCGGCCATCGGTTCGGCCAACTGCTGCTGGGGAACGATGCCGGGAGCGGCAGGCACGGAGCGTTTGGCCCCTCCGAGTGCAGCGGCAGAACCTTCCGATTTATTCAGGAGAGTGGATATCTCGTCGGCGCTGAAATCAGGGAGCTGCGACGCAGCCGATTTCGCGGCGGCTTGCTGTTCCTTGTCCCGCAAAGCTGGCGCGCTGTCAGCAGCGGGTTGTTCGGCAAGTCCGCTCGTTTCGGGGGGTGCCGGCCGAAGCTGAGGCACAACCGTAATGGGTTTCGCAGACTGGCGCGCCGCTTCGCCGATCGGTTTCGGCGCATTATTCTTCGAAAGGTTGCCGGCGATCTCGGTCTGGTCGGTGATCGGCAATCCGTTGCGGGTCAGTTCGATCGCCATATAACCGGCGGCGGGGATGACGAGCAGTGTCGCAAGGGCTGAACCGGCGAGGAATTTCTTGTTCATGGCAGGGCTCCATATCCAGTTGATGATGGAGCTTTGACGCCAGCCTTCCGCATTTCCTTGGGCAGCCGGCGCATTATTTTCTGCGGTGTCGAAGGCCTGCATCGCGGCAGCAAGCGCACGCGCGCGCGCCTCCGGCGTCGCGGCCGGCGGTGTCAGGCGGGAGAGCTTTTCGAGTTCCTTGTCCACGGTCATACCTCTTCCTTGCCGAGCACGGCCTTCAGCCTCTTGCGCGCCTCATGAACCTGCCAGGACACAGTCGCTTCCGAGCAGCCCATGACATCGGCAGCACCCGAATGGCTGAGACCTTCGCCGTAAACGAGCAGCACGGCGTCGCATTGTCTTTCCGGCAAGGCGCGCACGGCGGCCCATAATTCGCTCGATAGCTCGTCGTCATTTCCATCAGGCGCATCCTGCAGCGGTTCGGCGGCGTAAGCGCGGAATGTCTGCTCCTCTCGTGCAAGCTTGCGTCTATGGTCGCGGGCAGCGTTCAGCGTCAGTGTATAGAGCCATGTCCTGAAGCGGCTGGCGCCGCGAAAGCTGCGGATCGCCGCGCCGAGCTTGACGCAGACCTCCTGGGCGATGTCGTCGGCATCGGTGGAACTGCCCGACCACCGCCACGCCGTTGCATGGACGAATTCATAATGGCGCGAGACCAGTTGCCCGAAGGCCTCCCGGTCGCCGCCCTGCGCTCGTTCTATGAGCTCTGCGTCCAATTCCGCACCTACCCCATGCTATCCAGCAAGATGCTATTTCGAGATTGAGACGTTTCTCGGATGACTTTCCTTGGGTCGGCGATGAAAAAATTATTGCGAATTTTGAAAGCCGCGACATCCATGGGTCGCGGCCAGACAGATCGTCCGCGTCACAGAGGCGCATGATGAGGACAGAGTCGGCCAGGGACATGATCTGTCATGTCCCAAATCGCGAAAGGACCTCCATGTCCGCTCAACCGCCTGTCCCCACCGAAAGGGGCATCCTGCAGTTTCTGGCGATTTGCGATTCCTTCTATCCGCCAGACGCCGTTCAAGCATCGATCGAACAGCAGCGACATTGGTACGACGCTCTCTGCGCGCGTTTCGACCGCCCGCTGCCCCCGGAGATGATCTTTGCGGACGGCATGCTCCAGCGCATACCGATCCGCCGCTACCGTCCACGGAAAATCAGCACACGCACCATTCTGCTCTATCTTCATGGCGGCGGCTTTGTTGTCGGTTCGCTCGAGAGCCATCATGCCATCTGCGCCGAGATCGCCGATTTTGCCGGCGCGGAACTTGTTTCGGTCGATTACCGGCTGGCCCCTGAATATCGCTGGCCGGCCCAGACGGATGACGGCTTTACCGTGTCGAAACATCTGCTTTCCGCCAACAGCAAGGTCGTGCTGATCGGCGACAGCGCCGGGGCCAATCTGGCGGCGGGCCTTGCATTGCGCGCGCGCGACGAGGGCCTGTCCGGAGTCGTCGGCCAAGTTCTGATCTATCCGGCGCTTGGCGGTGACCTTGCCGCAGGCTCTTACATCGAAATGGCCGCGGCGCCGGGCCTGACGACGGCGGATGTCGCCTATTATCGCGAAATCCTGCAGGCGCCGGCAGGCAATGAGATCGCCGAGCCGCTGCAGGCAGCTTCGCTTGCCGGGCTGCCGCCGGCCTTCATCACGGTCGCGCATTTCGATCCGCTCCGGGACGACGGCCGGCACTATGCCGCCCGGCTCACCGCGGAGGGCGTCGAAGTCTGGTTCAGGGAGGAGCCGCAGATGGTGCATGCCTGGCTGCGCGCCCGCCACATGAGCGATGGCGCCCGCGACGGCTTCCGCGCCGTCTGCGAGGCCATAAGGCGTTTTGCAGCGGCTTAGCTACCGATCACATCAGGTCGCGCGCGATCCACTTTTCCGCAAAGACCTTTTCGAAGATCTGCACGTCATCCTCGAAGGCGGTGACGACAGCGCTGATGACCCAATCGGTGCCGGTGCAGGCAATACGCGCGGTCGCGACAGTCCGCACGAACCAGCCGGGGCGGCGCATGTCGCAGGTCCAGGTCGAGGTCCCGGTCATCGACTGGGGATTATCGGGTGAAATCGACCAGACTTCTTCGCGCAATTGCCGGGTCGAGAGGCCTGTCTCAGGGTGTTCGGTGAGCCCGGTATCCTCGTGGATGTGATAGTCCGTTCGGGCGGCTGAGAGATCGCGGGCGACCTGCCGCTTCGTTACGGCGCCCGCATGCTCGATGTATTTCGGCAAGGGATCGGGATTGGCCGGCTCCTTGATGTCGATCCGCCGGTGCTCGCCGAGCATCGGCAGCCCCAGGCCGAGTGCGGCGATATCGATGTCGATGCCGTCGTCATCAGGCGGCGGCAGGATCATCGGCCAATATGCGGTGGACAACGAAAGCCGGACGCGATGGCCCTTGCGGAAGCGATAACCGCAGGCATCGAGCACGAGCCGGATCGGCACCGTCTCGCCCGGTGTCAGCGGCTTGGGATCGGCATTGCCGTCGCGGTGGGTAAGATTGATAACGCCGAAGGCGACACGCGTTGCCGTGCCATCGGGATGGACATCGACGAGCCGGGCGCAGAGATTTCCGCCCGCCGCCCGAGACCGCAGCGCAAGCGTGAGCACCGGCCGGCCGAGATAGTCGTGATCCCTCGCAAGCGGCATCGTATCGAAGACCAGCGAGCCGGCATCGTCCGAGCGTTGATCGATCGCCATTTCCGCATCGGGTTTCAGCGTGAAATATTCACCCGATGCGGTCCCGGTGTCGAGCGGAGAGCGGAGATAGACGGGATGTTCGGGCGCGTGCGGAATCGGCATGCCTTCCGTCAGCTTGCCGAACTGCTCGACATAGAAGCACTGCATCCGCGGCGGCGACCAGACGTCCTTGGCGACCCAGAAACCCGGATCGCTGTCGCGTCGCGGGGCAGGGCGGATGGCATCGAGAATATAGGCGCGGGCCTGCGGCAGCTTGTCGATCCCATTGTCCTCGCCCCGCAGCCATCTGTTCCACCAGGCAATTGCCTCGCCATGAAAATCGGTGCGCGGCTTCGGCCAGGCAAAATGCGGATATTTGTGGACCCAGGGGCCGATCAGCGCCTTCGCCTTGTCACCCAGGCCTTCGACCGCCATTAGCGGCGTATTGCGGTAGCCGTCAGCCCACCCGGCGATCACCAGCGCCGGGATTTGCACGCTCGAAAAATCCTCCGAGATCGATCCGTGACGCCAGAAATCGTCGCGCCGCTGGTGGGCCAGCCACTCCTCCATGAAGAAGGGTTCGCCTGCCAGGCGTTCCAGCCACATTTCCTTCCAGCGTTCGCCGACGAGTGAAGGGTCGGGCGGCCGCGACTGGTAGCCGAGCATCGTCGCCGCCCATGAGAGCTGGGCGGAGAGATGGCAGCCGTTCTTGTAGTGGATGTCGTCATTGTAGCGGTCGACGGTCGAGGCGATCGAGATGACCGCCTTCAGCGCCGGCGGGCGCAATGCTGCGACCTGCAGGCTGTTGAAGCCGCCCCAGGAGATGCCCATCATGCCGACCGCGCCATTCGACCATGGCTGCGCGGCAATCCAGGCGATCAACTCGCAGGCATTGGCAAGCTCGCTTTCGGTATATTCGCCGTCGATGACCCCGTCGGATTCTCCGGATCCGCGGATATCGACACGCACGCCGGCAATGCCTGATGCCGCGAATACCGGATAGGTCGACTCGTCCCGGAGACTGGTTCCGTCCCGCTTGCGATAGGGCAGGAATTCGAAAACGGCGGGAACGGGATCTTCGCTCGCGCCATCCGGCATCCAGATGCGTGCTGCAAGCCGTGTCCCATCCTTCAGTACGATCCATTCATTCTCGATGGTGGTGAAGCCGCGCGAGGTCATGCTCATTCCTTGATGCACATTGCATGAGACGAAGGTTTACCCTCGTCAAGTCAGTTACCGGCGCTCTCCATGCGACGCGTGGCAAGCACCCTTTCCAGCCAGCCGATTTCCATTTCCGGTACGGATTTCAACAGCAGATCGGTGTAATCGTCAAACGGCGGCGACAGCGCCGTCGATTTCGGACCGAACCGCACCAGCTTGCCGCGATGCATCACCGCCACGCTGTCGGCGATTGCCCGGACGATTGCGATGTCGTGGGTGATGAAGACATAGGACAGCTGCTCTTCTTCCTGCAGGCGCAGCAGCAGCTTGAGGATACCTTCCGCTACAAGTGGATCGAGCGCCGAGGTCGGCTCGTCGCAGAGGATGAGCTCGGGCTTGGCAGCAAGTGCTCTCGCGATCGCCACGCGTTGCTTCTGGCCGCCGGATAGTTCGGCAGGGTAACGATCGACGAAGCCCTTGCCCATCTCGATCTGATCGAGCAGCTCCTTCACCCGGGCGGTCTTCTCGGCACCTCTCAGGCCATAATAGAAGGTCAGCGGGCGGCCGATGATGTCGCGCACCGTCTGCCGCGGGTTCATCGCCGTATCCGCCATCTGATAGATCAGCTGGATGCGCCGGAGGTCATCGTTCGGCCGGTTCTTGAGATCAGGCATCAGCGGCTTGCCATCAAAGACGATGCGCCCGCTGCTCGGCGGCAACAGGCCGGTGATGACGCGCGCCAGGGTCGATTTGCCCGAACCGGATTCGCCGACCACCGCGAGCGTCTGCCCCTTCGGCACGTGCAGCGTGACATCGTGCAGCACTTTGAAGCCGTTGGAATATTCGGCACTGATATTTTCCACCTTGAGCAGTGCTGCAGACTGGTCGGCCGCTCCCTCGCGATAAGCCTGCCTGACACTGACGAGGGCGCGGGTATAGTCTTCCCGTGGCGTCTCGATGATCTGCTGGACACTGCCATATTCGACCTGCTTGCCATAACGCAGGACCATGATGTCGTCCGAAATCTGGGCGACGACGGCCAGGTCATGAGTGATGTAGAGAGCGGCGGTGTGCGTTTCCTCGATGGCATGCTTGATCGCCGCCAGCACGTCGATCTGCGTGGTGACGTCGAGCGCCGTCGTCGGCTCGTCGAAGACGATGAGTTCGGGATTGGAGCAGAGCGCCATCGCGGTCATCGCCCGCTGCAGCTGGCCGCCGGAGACCTGGTGGGGAAAGCGCTCGCCGAAGGTTTCGGGATTGGGCAGGCCGAGAACCCCGAACAGATAAAGCGCCCGTTTGCGCGCCTCCTCCTTGCTCATCAAGCCATGCTTGACCGACGCTTCGATCACTTGATCGCCGAGCCTGTGCGCCGGATTGAAGGCGGCCGCCGCCGACTGCGCGACATAGCAGACCCGTGCGCCGCGAATTTTCCGGATGCCGTTCTTGCCAAGCGCCAGGAGATCGGTGCCGTCGAGCCGCACCTCGCCGCCGGTGATTTCGGCGCCGCCCCGGCCATAGGCAAGTGCCGACAGGCCGATCGTCGACTTGCCGGCGCCCGATTCCCCGATCAGGCCGAGGACCTTGCCCTTTTGCAGGTCGAAGGAAACGCCGTCGACGATCGTCACTCGCTTCGGCGGTTCACCCGGCGGATAGCTGGTTGCTTCGATCTTCAGATTGCGAACGGAAAGAAGCTCAGGCATCGCCGCGCCCTCCCTTGAGGCTGGATGTGCGTTTCAGGAGCCAGTCAACGACGAGGTTGACGCAGACGGCAAGTGTCGCAATCGCGGTGCCCGGCACCAGCGCTGCCGAGATACCGAAGATGATGCCGTCCTTGTTGTCCTTGACCATGCCGCCCCAATCGGCCGCGGGCGGCTGAATGCCGAGGCCGAGGAAGGAAAGCGTCGAGAGGAACAGGATCGAGAAGGCGAAGCGCAGGCCGAATTCGGCAAGCAGCGGCGACAGCGTGTTCGGCAGGATTTCGCGGAAGATGATCCAGAGCTTGCCTTCGCCGCGCAGCGTCGCAGCCTCGACGAACTCCATCACCGCGACATCAAGCGCCACGGCACGGCCGAGACGATAGACGCGGGTGGAATCGAGGATCGCCATGACAAGGATCAGCACGACGATGTTTTGCGGCAGCACCGCCAATACCACCAGTGCGAAGATCAGCGTCGGGATCGACATCATCAAATCGTTGAAGCGTGAGAGGACAGTGTCGACCACGCCGCGCGAGACGGCGGCGGTGAAGCTCAGGATGATGCCGAGCGAGAAGGAGATGACGGTGGCGGCGGACGCGACCACCAGCGTCGTGCGTGCGCCGTAGATCAGCCGCGAGAAGATGTCGCGGCCGAGATTGTCGAGACCGAAGATATATTGATCATCCGGCATCTGCCAGACGTCGCCGACGACCTGCGTCTCGCCATAAGGAGCGATCCATGGTGCGAAGATTGCGAAGATGAAGGCGATGACGATACCGGCCATGCCGATCCAGGCGGTGATGGGAATGTCTCTTAATCTCATCGCGGATGCCTCAGCCTGGGATTGGCGATAATCGCGAGAATATCGGCGGTCATGTTCAGGAAGATATAGACGGCCGCGAAGATCAGGCCGCAGGCCTGCACGACAGGCATGTCACGCACGGTGACCGCATCGACCATGTACTGCCCCATGCCGGGATAGACGAAGACCACTTCGACGACGACGACGCCGACCACGAGATAGGCAAGCGTCAATGCGATGACGTTGATGATCGGCGCGAGCGCATTGGGGGCGGCATGCTTGACGATCGAGCGGAAGGCGCCAAGGCCTTTCAGCTCCGCGGTCTCCATATAGGCCGACGACATGACGGAGAGGATTGCAGCCCGCGTCATCCGCATCATATGCGCGAGTACGACAAGCACAAGCGTCGCCGTCGGCAGCGCGATTGCCTTCAACCGCTCGACGAAACCCATGCTGTCATAGACCGTCGCCGGAAAGGTGGCCACGCCGAACTTGACCGCGAAGAACAGGATCAGCAGGTAGCCGACGAAGAATTCCGGCAGCGAGATGGCCGCAAGTGAGATGACGTTGATGATCTTATCCGGCAGGCGGTTGCGGAAATGCACCGACAACATGCCGAGCCCGACGGCGAGCGGTACTGATATCACGGCCGCGAAACCCGCCAGGAAGAGCGAATTGCCAAGGCGCTTGCCAATCTGTTCGCTCACCGAATTCTTGCTGGCCCAGGAGGTGCCGAAGTCACCCTGGACGGCGTTGCCGAGCCATTCGACGTAACGCGTGGTGATCGGGCGGTTCAGCCCGAGGTCCTCTCGAATATTGGCAACCGCCTGCGGTGTTGCCGACTGGCCGAGATAGGTGGTCGCAAAATCGCCGGGCAGGGCTTCCAGGCCGCCGAAGATCACGATGGAAACGGCAAAGAGCAGGACGATGCTGAGCAAGAAGCGCTCAAGGATAAGGGCAAGCAGCGGAAAACGCTGCCGAAACCCGAGGCCGGGCAAGATATTGCTTGGGGCAGGATTGGTCATGGCGAGGACCTCGCGCTAAAACGTCGGGAGGACCGCGGGTTTTCATCCCACGGTCCAGGCTTCGTTGGAGATCGGAGGGGCAAACGCCCCCATGCCCTCAGGCGTCCAGCCAGACGCGGGTCGCGACGTAACCGTTCGACATGTCGTTGCCGATGTCATGGACATAACCCTTCACCTGCTTGGTGGAGGCGTTCACGAAATCGTTGAACATCGGCAGGATTACCCCACCTTCGTCGCGCACCGTCATCGCCATGGTGCGATACATGTCCTTGCGCTTGGCTTCATCAAGTTCGGAGCGGGCCTCCAGCAGCAGCTTGTCGAAGTCAGGACGCTTGAACTTGGTGTCGTTCCAGTCCGCCGTCGAGAGATAGGCGGTGGAATACATCTGGTCCTGGGTCGGACGGCCACCCCAGTAGGAGGTCGAGAAGGGCTGGACGTTCCAGACATTGGTCCAGTAGCCGTCGCCCGGTTCGCGCTTGACCTCGATCTCGATGCCGGCCTTCTTGCAGCTCTCCTGGTAGAGGACGGCTGCATCGACACCGCCGGGGAAGGCGACCTCGGAGGTGCGCAGAAGCACCGAACCGCTATGGCCCGACTTCTTGTAGTGGAAGGCAGCCTTGTCAGGATCGTAAACGCGCTGCTCGATGCCCTCCGGAAACAGTGCATAGGTGCTATTGATCGGGAAGTCGTTGCCGACCTTGCCGTAACCGCCGAGGATCTTCTCGACCATGGTCTCGCGGTCCATGGCGTATTTCAGGGCGAGGCGCAGGTCGTTGTTGTCGAACGGCGCCTTGTCGCAATGCATGATGAAGACGTAGTGGCCGCGGCCGGCGGTCGAGAGAATCTCGACGTTCGGGGCGCGCTTCAGGAGGTTGACGGTCTTCGGGTCGACGCGGTTGATATAGTGCACCTGGCCGGACGACAGGGCCGCGATGCGGGCGGTCGCATCATTCATGCCGATGATTTCGATCGAATCGACATAGCCTCGGTCGGTACGCCAGTCGTCCTTGTTCTTTTCGAAGGTGGCGCGGACGCCGGGCTCGAAGCTCGTCATCTTGTAGGGGCCGGTGCCGATCGAGGCGAGAGGATCGTCGACGCCGCCGTTCGGCTGGATAACCAGATGGTAGTCCGACAGCAGCAGCGGCATGTCGGCATTGCCTTCGCTGAGCGTCAGCACGAGATTGCCGCCGTCGGCCTTGATCTCCTTGATCGAGCCGAGAACACCCAGCGCACCGGATTCCGACTTCGCATCGGTGTGACGTTTCAGCGTCGCAACGACGTCGTCGATCGTCAGTTCCTTGCCATCGTGGAACTTGACGCCCTTGCGGATCTTGAAGGTCCAGGTGACAGCATCCTTCGAGGGCTCCCAGGATTCGGCGAGTGAGGGCACGGCGGCACCCGTCAGCGGATCGGATTCGACCAGCATGTCGCCCCAGCAGCGGCCGATGCAGAACATGACCTGCGACAGGAACTTCGCCGGGTCCTTCGAATCGGTGGCTGCACCGCCTTCGAGGCCGAGCTTCAGGTGGCCGCCGCGCTTCGGTTCGGCGGCTTCGGCACTTTCGGTGAAGAGCTTGTCGGCGACGGCAAGTGTGATGCCGGCCGCCATGGCGCGTCCCATGAATTCGCGGCGGCTGAGCCCGCCGGCGGTGACACGGCTTGCGAGATATTTGGTGTAGTCGTTCATTCCCCTGTTCCTTCTTTATGGTGCGTTGACAGAACTTCCGGGCTGGTCCGCAGGCGGTTTCCTCTCCCCCTCCGGTGCCCGCATCATGCGGGAAAACAGTGCGGTTGCTGCCGCCTGGTTATTTTCCTTTCCAAATGGGGCTTCGCTTCTCGGCGAAAGCCCGTGCGCCTTCCAATTGGTCCTCGCTCGCATAGAGCCTGTCGACCGTCGCAAACTGCCGCTTGGTGATCTTGTTCATGGCAGTCTGGAACGTCGAACCCTCCGCCTCGCGGACGATTTCCTTGATGGCCGCATAAACGAGCGTCGGACCGCTCGCGAGCAGCCGGGCAAGCTCCCAGGCTCTTTCCATCAGCCGATCGGCCGGTAGGATCTCGTTGACGAAACCCCAGCGATGCGCCTCGTGAACGTCGAGCCAGCGTCCCGTCAAAAGCATGTCCATGGCTATGTGATAGGGGATGCGTTTCGGCAGCTTGATCGAGGCCGCATCGGCAACCGTGCCGGAGCGGATTTCCGGCAGAGCGAAACTCGCATGCTCGGCGGCAATGATCAGGTCGGTCGATAGCGCGATCTCCAGTCCACCGCCGCAACAGATGCCGTTCACCGCACAAATGACCGGCTTGTTGAGGTCGCGCAGTTCCTGCAGCCCGCCGAAGCCGCCGACGCCATAATCTCCGTAGACCGCATCGCCTGATGCCGCAGCCTTGAGATCCCATCCGGCACAGAAAAACTTCTCGCCGGCGCCTGTCACGATGGCGACGCGCAGCGTTGGATCGTCGCGGAAATCTTGGAAGATCAACCCCAGGGCACGGCTGGTCACAAGGTCGATGGCATTCGCCTTCGGCCGGTCGATGACGACTTCGAGCACTCCGTCGTTAAGTCGTGTGCGAATGGGATCGCTCAACCTATGCTACCTCCTCCGCCGTATCAGAGCATCGACTGCAATAACGCCATGCCCTTCGGGAAGAACCATCAATGGATTAATGTCCAGTTCCTCCAGGCATGCCGCATTCTTTACGACATAATCTGACGCTGCTGCGATAGCGGCAACCGCGGCGTCGAGATCGCCTTTCGGCCGCCCGCGATAGCCATAGATCAATTTCGCCAGCTTGAGGCGTGAAATCGCCGCGTGAATGTCGGTTTTCGTCGCCGGAAGTGGCAAGATGACGGAATCCTCAAGCAATTCAACAAAGATTCCTCCCGCTCCAAGCGTGAGCGACAATCCGAAGACAGGGTCGCGGATGGCGCCGACAATGAGCTCGGCGACCGGCGGATCGATCATCTTCTCGACCAGATAACCGGCATTCGGCGGCATGGCCGCCGCCGCATTCGACACTGCCTTAATATCCTCCAGGTTGAGCACAACGGCCCCGGCCTCGGTCTTGTGGGCAATGCCGAGCGCTTTCAGCACGACGGGAAAACCGAGCCGCTCGGCCTGCTCAGCCGCTTGCCCGGGAGAGGAGGCCAACAGCCCCTTTGGAACCGGAAGGTCGAAGGCGGCAAGCTCAGCCTTGGCATCGGCCTCCGTCAGCGTCTCGATCTCGCCATCGATAGAGGACACGTCGAGCAGCGGCAGGGGAGGCGGGCGATTCCACGCCTGGCCGATGCCGGCGGCGACGTCCGCAGCCGTGATAGCTTCGTCGATACCGCAGAAGGCAATGATGCCATTTGCCATCATCCGCTCGGCGATAGGCTCCGGCATGTTTTCCGGAAGGGTCGCCAGAAGGCCGGCCAGCGCACCGCTTGCGGCGGCAGCCGCAATCACCGCGTCTGCCGTCATCGCCCATTCGGACGCATCGCAGCGGTCACCGCGCGGAAAATCGAGGACGACGAGATTAAGCGCATAGCCGCCCTCGAACATGGCGCTGAAGGCTTCGGTCTGGCGTGCGAGATCGCCCCAGACGAAGGTGTGGTAATCGAGCGGATTGGACAGCGTCACCATCTCGCCCAGAACGCGCCGCAGCCGTGGCAATTGTTTTGGCTGCAGCGCGGGAAATTCCACGTTGCGACCGACGGCGGCATCCGCCATCAGCGAGGCTTCGCCTCCGGAACAGCTCATCGACGAGATCGAATGGCTTGCGAGAGGCCCGGCGACATGCAGCAGCTTCAGGGTTTCGAGCAGTGCCGGCAAGGTCCGGACACGGCCGAGGCCGAGGCGGGCGAGCACGGCATCGGCGACGGCATCGCTGCCGGCAAGCGAGGCGGTGTGCGACACCGCCGCGCGTTTTGCCTGCTCGGACCTGCCGACCTTCAGCACGACGACCGGCTTTTTCGACCGCCGGGCAAGGGCGGCCAGGCGTTCGAGTGCCGAGAGATCCCCGAAGCCTTCGACATGAAGGCCGAGTGCCGTGACGCGCGGATCGTCGATCAGTGAGCAGGCGACATCGGCAAGCGATGTCTGCGCCTGATTGCCTGCGGTGACCACATAGGCGATCGGCAGGCCGCGGGTCTGCATGGTCAGGTTGATGGCGATATTGGAGGACTGCGTGAGGATCGCAACGCCGCGTTCGATGCGCTGCATGCCATGCTGGTCAGGCCAGAGCAACGCACCGTCGAGACCGTTGATAAAGCCGTAGCAATTCGGCCCGAGGATCGGCATGTCGCCCGCCGCCTGCAAAAGGGCCTGCTGCAGCTCGGCGCCGTCGCCGAGTTCATCCGTCGCCTCGCTGAAGCCCGATGAATAACAGACCGCCCCGCCGGCACCGGCCTCAGAAAGGCTGCGGACGATCTCGACGGTCAGAGTCCTATTGACGCCGACGAAGGCGGCGTCTGGCGCCGAGGGCAGATCGGATACGCAGCGGTAGCAGGGCCGCCCGAGCACTTCGTCGAGTTTGGGATGAACGGGCCAGATCTCGCCGGCAAAGCCCATGCGGTCGCACTGCTCGATCACCCTGCGCGCCACACGGCCGCCGAAGACGGCGATCGTTTGCGGTCTGAGCAGGCGGTCGAGCGAGCTAGATATCATCGGCTCACGCTCCCAAAGGTCGAAGCAGATCGCGGCTGATGATATGCCGCTGGATTTCGGAGGTGCCGTCCCAGATACGCTCGACGCGCGCATCGCGCCAGAAGCGGGCGAGCGGCAGGTCGTCCATCAGGCCCATGCCGCCGAAGATCTGAATCGCTTCATCGGTGACGCGGGCCAGCATTTCGGATGAGTAGAGTTTGGCCGAGGCGATCTGCCGGTCTGCGGGGCGGCCGGCATCGACCTGCCAGGCGGCGGCAAGGGTCAGCCAGTCGGCCGCATCGATCTCGGTGATCATGTCGGCAAGCTTGAACGACACGCCCTGATTGGCGCCGATCGGCTTGCCGAACTGCTTGCGCTCTGCGGCATAGGGCAGCGTCATGTCGAAGACGCGCCGCGCCCGCCCGACGCAGGTGGCGGCCACCGTCAACCGCGTGCCGTAGAGCCATTGATTGGCGATATCGAAGCCGCGATGCACCTCGCCCAGCACTTGGGCTTCGGGAATCCGGCAATCGTCGAAGCTGAGCGTTGAGTTGTGGTAGCCGCGATGCGAAACGGAATCGTAGCCCTTGAGGATCTCGAAACCCGGCGTGCCGCGATCCACCAGGAAGGCGGTGATCTTCTTCTTGATACCTTTCGGCGTTTCCTCCTCGCCCGTCGCGGCAAAGACAATGACGAAATCGGCGACATCGGCATGCGAGATGAAATGTTTCGTGCCGTTGAGGACGAAATCGCTGCCGTCGCGGCGGGCGGCGCATTTCATGCCGCGCATATCGGAACCGGCGTCCGGCTCGGTGATGGCAAGCGCATCGATCTTCTCGCCGCGCACCGCAGGCAGGAGATAGCGCTCGCGCTGCTCGCCCTCGCAGGCCATCAGGATGCCGGAGGGCCGGCCGAAGAAAACCGTCAGCCCGAGGGAACCGCGCCCGAGCTCCCGCTCGACCAGCGTGAAGGTGACATGGTCGAGGCCGGCGCCGCCGACTTCTTCCGGGAAATTGCAGGCGTAGAAGCCAAGATCGACGCATTTGCGCCGGATCTCGACTCCGAGCTCCGGCGGGACGATGCCGCTGCGCTCGACCTCGTTTTCATGCGGATAGATTTCGGTCTCGACGAAGGCGCGGACCGTCTCGACGATCATTTCCTGTTCTTCGCTCAGTCCGAAATCCATGCCGATCCTCCTACCGCCTCTGGCCGACGTGACGGCCGGCGCCTTCGGGCGCTGCCAACTCCGCATGGGCTCTGGCGATCGCCTTCGCCTTGTCGATGATATCAGCCGGCGCCGGCACGGCCTTGCCGGCCTTACTGTCGACATGCAGCAACATGTGCTCGGCCGTGGCAAGCGCCTCGCCCGTCGCCGTATCATGAAGCGTGTGGAAGACGTGCAGCCGCTTCTCGTCGACATCAAGGACCTGGCAGGTCGAATGGATCGCCTGGCCGAGCTTCGCCTCGCCGAGATGACGGATGTGGGTTTCCACCGTGTAATAGCTCTGCCCCGCCTCGACATAGGCGAGATCGACGCCGATCAGGCGCAGCAGCGCATCTGAGGTATCGCCAAAAACCTGCAGGTAGCGGTGTTCGGTCATATGGCCGTTATAGTCGACCCAGGCAGGGCTGACCTTCGTCTCGACGAGCTTCAACGGCTTCGACGGGTCGAAAGAGGTGGTCGCTCTGCCGCCTGCTGCCCAGAGCGATTGCTCGAAGTCCTTCAGCAGCTTGCCGGCGCCCCAGCCCCTGCCGCCATCGCCGCCCTTCAGGGCCTGCAGGATGCCGACAAGGTTTTCGTCGCGGATGCGTTCGAGTTCACGGATCGACAGGCCAGCCGCCTGTTCGTCGGATTGCCGGCCGATCTTTTCGATCAGTGCATCGTCGAGATCGACGACATCGGTAAGCTTGGTCCAGGGCCAGGCAAGGCAGGGGCCGAACTGGGCGAGGAAGTGGCGCATGCCGGCCTCGCCGCCGGCGATGCGGTAGGTCTGGAACAGACCCATCTGCGCCCAGCGCAGGCCGAAGGAGTAGCGGATGACGTCATCAAGCGTCTCGACGGTGCAAATATCGTCGTGGATCAGCCACAGGGCCTCGCGCCAGAGCGCTTCGAGCAGCCGGTCGCCGACAAAGGCCTCGATCTCCTTGGCGATGTGGACGCCCTTCATGCCGATCGGAGCCAGTCTTACCATCGCCGCCCGGATGGTCGCCGCCGAGGTCTTTTCGCCGCCAACGATTTCGACGAGCGGCAGCAGATAGACGGGATTATAGGGGTGAGCGACGAAGAGGCGCTGGGGATGCTTCATGTCGCGCTGCAGATCGGTCGGCAGCAGGCCTGACGTGGAAGAGCCGATCAGGGCGTCCGGCCGCGCCACAGCATCGATCTCAGTCAGCACACCGCGCTTGAGGTCGAGCCTTTCCGGCACGCTTTCCTGAATCCAGTCGGCGCCGGCGACGGCCTCCTCGAGCGTCGTGCAGAAGGTCAGCCTGCCGCGGGGCGGCAGGGGTGCTCCGGTCAGCATGGCATAGGCTTTTTCAGCGTTGGCGAGCACTTCGCCGACGATGCGGCTCGCTTCCGGATGCGGATCGAACACGTTCACGTCGATGCCGGCCAGCAGAAAACGCGCGATCCATCCGCCGCCGATGACGCCGCCGCCGATACAAGCCGCCTTGTTGATCCCAGTCATGCCGTCCTCAGCGCTTCGTCAGTTTGAGTTTCTTGCGAACGTCTTCCGGACCGATGATCCGCGCACCCATGCCTTCGACCACCTGCACGGCCTTTTCGACGAGGTCGGCATTGGTGGCGAGCTGGCCCTTGCCGACAAAGAGGTTGTCCTCCAGGCCGACGCGCACGTTGCCGCCGGCGAGAACGGCCGCCGCCGGATAGGCCATGGCGTTGCGGCCAATCGAAAAGGCCGAGAAGGTCCAACTCGCGGGCACGTTATTGACCATCGCCATGAAAGTGTTGAGATCGTCGGGCGCGCCCCACGGAATGCCCATGCAGAGCTGGATCAGCACCGGGTCTTCGATCAGGCCTTCCTCGGCAAGCTGCTTGGCAAACCAGAGATGGCCGGTATCGAAGGCCTCGATCTCGGGGCGCACGCCGAGATCCGTCATCTTCTTCGCCATCGCCCGCAGCATGGCCGGCGTGTTGGTCATGACATAGTCGCCGAGATTGAAGTTCATCGTGCCGCAGTCGAGCGTGCAGATTTCAGGCAGGCATTCGGCGACATGGCTGACGCGCTCGGTAGCGCCCGCCATATCCGTTCCCTTTGGATTGAGGGGAAGCGGCTTTTCGACATCCCCGAAGATCAGGTCCCCGCCCATGCCGGCAGTGAGATTGAGGACGACGTCGATATCGGCCGAGCGGATGCGGTCGGTGACTTCCCTGTAGAGGTCGTTGCGGCGGCTGGCGGCACCCGTTTCCGGGTCGCGGACATGACAGTGAACGACCGCAGCACCAGCCTTTGCCGCGTCGATGGCGGAATCGGCGATCTGCTTGGGAGTGATCGGCACGTGATTGGATCTGGAAACCGTATCGCCGGCACCGGTAACGGCGCAGGTGATAAAGACATCGCGGTTCATCGCAAGAGGCATGTTTTTGGTCTCCCTCGTCTTGTCCCCATTACGCGACAGGATGGACGGCGATGCGTTGCAATTTCGGAAGCAATCCATACATTATCGGAACTCAAGGGAGGTGATCTTGCTGCAGCGATCGACGGAACGGCTCGATATCGACCTTCTCGTCCTGCCGGATGCGAACCTGATCCTGATCGCCTCGGTCATCGAGCCGTTGCGCGGCGCCAACCGCATTTCCGGCAGCGAGCTCTATCGCTGGCGGCTGCTGACGCCGGACGGAGCGCCGGTCCTGACCACCAGCAATATCGCCGTGCCCGCGCGAGGCGCTTTCAAGGCGACGACCGAGGATGCGCCGCTGTTTGTGCTGGCCAGTTACAACTGGCGGCGCAGCGCGACCCCGGCGCTGAAGATGCAGCTCTCCCAGGCTGCCCGCTATCGCACGGTGATTGCCGGCATCGAGTCCGGCACATGGCTGCTGGCCGAAGCCAGCCTGCTCGACGGGTTGCAGGCCACCGTCCACTGGGAAGACTATGAGGATTTTGCGCTGACCTATCCTGAGGTACAGGCCGTCAAGGATCGCTTCGTCATCGACGGCAAGCGCCTGACGACCTCGGGTTCGCTTCCGACCGTCGACCTGATGCTGGAGGTGATCCGGCAACGGCAAGGCTATTCGCTGGCGCTCGAGGTCAGCCGGCTATTCCGTTACGAGCAGCCGTCCTTCCATACCGATGAGCCTCTTTCCGCAGCCTCGGCCGGACTGCGCATGCACGATCCCCGTGTTGCGCAAGCGGTGCGACTAATGGAGGAGCATATCGAGCAGCCTCTGATTCTCACGCGGCTCGCCCGCAGGGTGGGCATCAGCGCCCGGCATCTGCAGGATCTCTTCCAGCAGAGTATCGGCGCGCCGCCGCATGTGCATTATCTCGCGCTGCGCTTGAATGCGGCCCGCCGCAAGGTGATCGAGACGACGGCCTCCTTCGCCGACATCGCGGCGGCGACCGGCTTCAACTCGGCCTCAGCCTTTGCGAGAAGCTATAGGGCGAATTTTTCGGAGAGCCCGTCCGAGACCCGCCGCCGCTTGCGCCGCCGCATCACGTCATCGCAGGTGCTGGGATAGGCTGGAACGCGTCCCGTATCATTTCAGCTAGTTCCCGGACGGCTTCGCTGGAACGATAGGTGCTTCGGCGCAGCACGACCTTGGAGGAATCGACCGGCGGGAAACCATCTTCGGCGGTGAGTTCCCGGCAGCCGGGCGGGATGTTGCTGCGGGAAAGCGTGGTGACGGCAAGACCGGCGATGACGGCATTCTTCAACCCGGAGCCCGTATCGGCGATAAACGCGATCCGGTAGTTGCGGCCGGTCTGCTCCAGCGACCGGAGCGCAAAATCGCGGCACCAGGTGGAATTGCGATAGATCGCAATCGGCAGGGGATCGATATCGTGCAGCCGATGGACCATCGATGTGACCCAGACCGTGGGATCAATGCAGATGACCTCGCCTTTGGTCTCGTCGCTCCAGTCAAAAACGACGGCCAGATCGAGCTCGTCCCGCTCGAGGGCGGCCAGGTTGCGGACCGTGTAGTCGCAGGACACAGTGACCTCGACGGCCGGGTGGCGGACGGCGAAAGCCGCAAGGGCCGCCGGCAGCACCGTCTGGCTGTATTCCTCGGGAATTCCGATGCGTACCGGTCCATCCAGCGGCTTGCTGCGAATCGTCGCAGCCGCCTCGTTCAAGAGGTCGATGATCCTGCGGGCGTAGGGCACGAGTTGGATGCCCGGGCGCGTGAGCAGCACGCCGCGGGCGCCGCGATCGAAAAGCGTTTCGCCGATCGTCTGCTCGAGCCTCTTAATCTGGGTGCTGACGGCCGACTGCGTCCGCCCGATGCGCTGCGCGGCGGCGGAGAAATTGGATGTCTCGGCAACGACCAGGAAGGTTCTCAGCAGGTCGCTCTCAATCGGCTCGTGCATCGGAATAGCCATAGAAAAAATCGATGGTAGTCATCTCTACTATTCGTTTGTCCGATGTCAATTCCTGGTGCAAAAAGGAGCCGCGTTCGACTTCCTTCTTTGAGAATATCTGCGTGACCATTGAAAATCCGTCCAGACGCCTCGCAGGCAGCGAGCACGAGAAGGGTGTGCTTCTCATCATTGCCGCGACGCTTGCCTGGAGCGCGAGCGGCGTCTATTCGCGGCTCCTGACGACCGACGTATGGACGGCGATCGCCTGGCGGTCGTTGTTCGGCGGCCTGTTTCTGCTGATCCCCTGCTTTTTCCTCGAAGGGGGCATGTCACGGCAGCAATGGCGATCCGTCTTCCATCCGTCCGGTCTTGCTATGATCGCATGCCAGACCTTCAGTCAGGTATGCTTCATCGGGGCGCTCTACATGACCACCGTCGCCAATGTGACGATGATCTATGCGACCGCGCCTTTCATCGCAGCGTTGCTCGGCTGGGTCATCCTCCGGGAGAGGGTCTCCAGGCGGACGCTGATTGCAGGCGGCATCTCGCTCCTCGGCGTTGCGGTCATCGTCGCCTCGTCGATCGGCGGCGGTACCGGTTGGGGCGACCTGCTGGCGCTCGGCATGACGGCGTCCTTCGCGCTCGTCATCATCATTCCGCGCGTTAGTCCTGATGTGCCGAGCCTGCCGCCGACCGTGGTCAGCGCCTTCCTGACGCTGGTTATCTTTGCTCCGTTCGGTTCGGTCGGCTCGCTCGACCTCCACAACTGGATCGTCCTTGCTGCTTTCGGCGCGACCAATTTCTCTCTCGCGCTGGTGCTCTTCCTTGCCGGGGCGAAGCGAATGCCGCCGGCGGAGGCGGCGCTGATCGGCACGATGGAAATCGTGCTCACACCCTTCTGGGTCTGGTTGTTGTTTTCCGAGCAGCCGCCCGTTGCCACCTTTTTCGGCGGTGCGATCATCCTTGGAGCCGTGCTCTGGCACACAGCCATCGACGTCAACCGCAGCCGCCGGCCGCATCGCGCGTAAAGCCTTTAGGCGGCGATCAAATCTTCCCGGACGATCCGGAAAACCGCCGTATTCGCGGGATCAATTATTTCCGCTACGCAGCGCTATTGCGACTTTGCCGACTGTCGTCTTTGGGTTGCGCCCATGTCGCTTTCTTGATCGCTGTTTTCCGTCAGGCATGGTTTGTTTGTGGTGTTCAAGGCGCTATCTCGCAAACTGGCGAAATGAACCAATATCCTGTGTTGTGGACACCGGGCTGCGGAGGAGGCAGTCCAGAGGGAAGTTGCCATCGACTGCATCGGTTGCAGATCGAGGCATTCAAACAAGTGGGAGGAATCCATGAGCAAAAATAGAGGCGTCGTTTATCTCCGGCCGGGCAAGGTCGAAGTCCGCGACATCGACGATCCGAAGCTGGAAGCGCCCGACGGCCGCCGCATTGAACACGGCGTCATCCTGAAGGTGATATCGACCAATATCTGCGGCTCCGATCAGCACATGGTCCGCGGCCGCACGACGGCGATGCCGGGCCTGGTCCTCGGTCATGAAATCACCGGCGAGATTATCGAGAAAGGCATCGACGTCGAGATGCTCGACATCGGCGATATCGTCTCGGTGCCCTTCAATGTCGCCTGCGGCCGTTGCCGCTGCTGCAAGTCTCAGGATACCGGTGTCTGCCTGACGGTAAACCCGGCCCGCGCCGGCGGTGCTTACGGTTATGTCGACATGGGGGGCTGGATCGGCGGACAGGCACGCTACGTCACCATTCCCTACGCAGATTTCAACCTGCTGAAAATCCCTGATCGGGACAAGGCGATGGCGAAGATCCGCGATCTCACCATGCTCTCCGACATTCTGCCCACCGGCTTCCATGGCGCAGTGCGTGCAGGCGTTGGGGTCGGCTCGACCGTCTATGTCGCCGGCGCCGGCCCGGTCGGCCTTGCGGCTGCGGCTTCAGCTCGCATTCTCGGCGCTGCAGTCGTGATGATCGGTGATTTCAACAAGGACCGCCTGGCGCATGCGGCGAAGGTTGGTTTCGAACCGATCGACCTGTCGAAGAGCGACCGTCTTGGCGACATGATCGCGCAGGTCGTTGGAACCAACGAGGTGGACAGCGCCATCGATGCGGTCGGCTTCGAGGCACGCGGCCACTCGGGCGGGGAACAGCCGGCGATCGTGCTCAATCAGATGATGGAGATTACCCGCGCGGCGGGTTCGATCGGCATTCCCGGCCTTTACGTGACCGAGGATCCGGGCGCCGTCGACAACGCCGCCAAACACGGCAATCTTTCGCTCCGTTTCGGCCTCGGATGGGCCAAGGCGCAGTCCTTCCACACAGGCCAGACTCCGGTGATCAAATATAATCGTCAGCTCATGCAGGCGATCCTCCACGACCGGCTGCCAATTGCCGATATCGTCAACGCCAAGGTCATCCCGCTCGACGATGCCGCCAATGGATATGAGAGCTTCGACCAGGGAGCGGCGACAAAATATGTCCTCGATCCGCACGGAGAGGTGGCGAAAGCCGCATAGCGATTACGACCGAGGAATTTTAGCTGACAGGGATGGCCGGCGGAAAGCCGGCCATCCCGCATTTGTCACATGACAATTTGAATGGCGAACTACTGGATGCTGAACGGGAAATATTTTGCGTTGATCATATCGTAGGTCCCGTCGGCCTTGATGCTCTTCAGCGCTTCGTTCAGGCGCGTCAGACGCTCCTTGTCATCCAGGCGGAGCGCGATCCCGGCACCTTCGCCGAAGTATATGACGTCGACCAGATCCGGCCCTTTGAACTCGCAACAGGTTCCCGCCTTGGTGTTGGCGATCCAGTCGTAGATGGCGAGTTTGTCCTCCAGGATGATATCGACGCTGCCGTCCGACAACCCCTTGTACAATTCAGGCGAAGACCGGAAGACCTTCTTTTTCATTTCCGGATAGACATGGTTGGCGTAGGATTCCTGCGCCGTCGACGACGTCACCCCGAGGATCTTGCCGTTGAGGCCAGCAGGGCTGACATCGCTGAACGGCGAATCCTTCCGAGCGATGAACACGGAGGGGCTGTTGTAGTATTTCTCCGTGAAGGCAACCTTTTGACGCCGCTCGAGGCTCATCGACATGGACGAGATGATCGCGTCGTATTTATCGGCGACGAGATTGGGAATTATGTCGTCCCACTTCTCGATGATGAACTGGCATTCGAACTTGCCGACCTCGCAGAGCGCATTGGCGATATCGATGTCGAATCCCTGAAGCTTGTTGTTGGCATCGAGGTAGTTGAAGGGCGGAAACGCACCTTCGACGGCAACTCTCATGGGCGTGCGATCTTGCGCGGCCACCTCAAGAGGCGAGGTCGCGGCCAGTAGGATACCCATCCCGCCCGCCATCAGCGCTCCGCGCAGTATAGTCTGAATGGATATGCGCAACATCGTCGGGTGCTCCTTGAGCGTATTCGATCTCGCCCATAGTGCGCCGCAGCCTTTAATTCTACGTGAACGCTTCTTTGTTAGCGTCGACGAATGCGCCCATGTCGTGGTGTTCAGGGGTCTACGCTTGCACATCGTTGTTCCTTCCAGCTCCAACACGTTTCAGCAATCCTGGATCGCTTCGGGAAGAATTCTGTTTCTGATTGCCGTCAGCGGGCTTGGAGCGATCGGACTTGTCGTGCTTTCGGCGCTCTGGGCAGGAACCGAGAGCGACGCTGCCGCCCTCGATCGACAGCGCCAGCTTGTGAATGCCCGCCTGCGGGAACAGGTCGATCAAGTCGCACATGTTATCGGGCAGTTCGGCAATGGTTACCTCGCACGTGTTTATCCTGCCGCCCTGGCGACCGAAGGCTCCTCCAGCCTCGATGCCGTTTTGACGGCGGCAGCCGGGAGTGCGATCAGCCAGACGGCGATGTCTGCCTTCGGCTACGATCAGGCCTTTGTCGTCGATGACAAGGCTCAACTGCTCATGCTGGCGGACGCTCAAACGGAGAAGCGATACCGCTGGATGAAGCCTCTCTTTTTGCCTCTCCTTAAGGATGCCCGTCTTGGGGTCAGGCGAAGCACGGCTTTGAACGAACGAACGCCGTCCTCAATGGAAGCCCGCCTTGCCAACGCCGCGCGTTCCAACCGTGCTTTGGCCAACCTGATGCGGCTGGAGGGCCGGCCGACGATCGTGGGCGCCGTCGCCATCAACGAGGTTGCCGGGGGACAGCAGCAGCCGATGCGGCAATTCCTGATCGTCGTGCGTTTTATCGATGGTGCGGCGTTGGATGAATTGAGCCGGGAACAGGGCCTTAACGGCGCCCGCTTCGCGCGCACGGCCGATGCAGACGAAAACGAGGTTGCGTTCCAGATCGACGCCACGGCAAACGGCGAACCGATCGGCTTCATCGTATGGCGGCCCGATCTTCCAGGTTCGAGGGTGATCGGCCGATTGATGCCGGCGCTTTCAGTTGCCGCCTTGGTGATCGCGATCCTGTTCTCGGTCTTGCTGGTGCGCCTGCGAAGCAGTCTCGGCGAGTTGAGGAAAAGCGAGCTGCATGCAAGGCAGCTTGCCTTGCATGATGTGCTCACGGATCTGCCCAACCGAGCCTTGTTCGCCATGAGGTTCGACGAGTGCCTGGCCGAGACGCAGAATTCGACCGAGCGCTCGGCCGTCGCGCTCCTCGACCTCGACCGCTTCAAAGCCGTGAACGACACGTTCGGCCACGCCGCCGGCGATGAACTCATCAGGATGGCTGCGGAACGGATCCGCTCCCAGCTTCGCCCGGGCGACACGCTGGCCCGGCTCGGAGGCGACGAGTTCGCCCTGCTTCTCCGGGATATCAAGGATCATGACTACGTTTTGCCGGCAATCTGCGAAGCAATCGTTGCCGAACTTGGCAAGCCCTTCCCGCTTTTGAGCGGCGAGGCAGTCGCGCGTGTCGGCGGCTCGATCGGCGTGACCGTCGTCCCGGATGCCGGGCGGAATGCCGATGACATCATGCGCTACGCCGACGTCGCGCTGTACGAGGCAAAGATGGGGGGCAGAGGCCAGTGGCGTCTCTATTCACCGTCCATGGACGGCGGCAGGAATGCGCGCGACATTCTCAAGAACGAATTGCGGGAAGTTCTGGCCAAAGGCACCGCCTCAGACGCTGACGGTCCGCACTCCGACCCGATCGTAAACAGGCCGGACTTCGGATCGCTCGAGGTCTATTACCAAACGGTCCATCGCGCTGAGGCAGGATATGCGGCGTCGGGCGCGGAGGCTCTGGTGCGTTGGCGTCACAGCCAGCGCGGACTATTGACGCCTGCCAGCTTCATCCCCGTCGCCGAGGAAGGCGGCCTCATCGACGCTCTCGGTTTCTGGGTCTTGCGCGAAGCCTGCAGAGCCGCCTGCAAATGGCCGGAAGACACGTTTGTTGCGGTCAACGTGTCGCCTGCCCAGTTGAGAAGACCGAATTTCGCTGAGGAAGTCTTCGCCGTGCTTGAGGAGAGCGGCCTGCCGCCGTCCCGGCTCGAGCTCGAGCTTACCGAGTCCTCGCTCATCGAGGACAACTCGGACGTTTATACGGTGCTGAAGTCGCTGCGCAGCCGGGGCGTTCAGGTTTCGCTCGACGATTTCGGAACCGGCTTTTCATGCCTCAGCCATCTGGTGCGCTTCGATATCGACCGCATCAAGATCGATCGATCCTTCGTCTCACAGCTCGGTATGAAAGCCAACGGGGCGGCAATCATCGGCGCCATCGTCGCGCTCAGCCGCAACCTCGGTATTTCGACGACCGCCGAAGGGGTCGAAACCGAATATCAACGCGACTTTCTGGCCGCCCTCGGCTGCACCGACCTCCAAGGCTACTTCTTCTCCAAACCTGTTCCTCTGCACGAACTTGACTGTTTCCGGAATGCTGAGAGCACCGCCGAATTGCTGACGATTACTCCAGGCGCCGTCGCGTAAGAGGCTCTGATCTTCCACTGGCCAGGGGAACTTTCGACCCGTGCGACAGTTGACGCCCCGAAGACCGGATGGAGGATCTGATGGGCGAGCTCGGCGAGTGGCGGCACCTTTGCGTCGACATGCAGCGGATGTTTGCCGAAGACACGCCGTGGCACGTCCCCTGGATGGCGCGGGTCTCTCCGCAGATCGAAGAGCTGGCCGGACGGCACCCATCGCGAACGATCTTTACCCGCTTCCTGCCACCAGAGCGTGCGGACGATATGCCGGGGAAATGGCGGGATTATTACCGGAAATGGTGGATGATGACGGGCGAACACCTTCCGCGCGGCTTGAGCGATCTGGCGTCATCGCTGGCGGCGTTGGTTCCGCCGGCAAGGTATTTCGACAAACGCACCTATTCCCCTTGGATCGACGGTCGCCTGCACGCGATTCTTCAATCCGAGCGGGTCGATACGCTGGTCGTAACCGGCGGGGAAACCGACGTCTGCGTGCTTGCCACGACGCTCGGCGCCATCGATCTCGGCTATCGTGTCATCGTGCTCAAGGACGCCGTCTGCAGCGGCGCCGACGATACGCATGACGCGTCACTGGAACTTCTGCACGATCGGTTTTCCGTGCAGCTCGAACTCATCGAAACCGAAGAGTTTTTGAGGGGCGTTGGTTAAAGCATGTCGCGCAAAACTGTGCGGCGGTTTTGCGCGAACGACATGGTCTTGGCCCATCCGGTCAATTGCCAGAGATGACCGAGAGGTCGGCCTCAGCGTTTGCCGATCGAGGGACTAAACACCATGAGGCTCAGGATCTCAAAGAGCACCTGTGCTGCGGCGTGTGCTGTGTTGGTCGTTGCGTCATATTGCGGGGCAACTTCGACGACGTCACCACCCACCAGGTTGATCCCTTTCAGCCCGCGTATCAGTTCAAGGACTTCACGTGTGGTCAATCCACCGACCTCGGGCGTGCCCGTGCCGGGCGCAAAGCTCGGATCGAGGCTGTCGACGTCGAAGGAAAGATAGGTCGGGCCGTCGCCGACGATGGATTTTGCCTTGGCAATGACGGCCGCAATCCCCATTCCGCTGATCTCCTCTGCGTGGATCACGGTCATTCCCGACGCATAGGAGAATTCCCATAAATATTCCGCCGAACCACGGATGCCGATCTGGATCGTCCTTGTCGGATCGAGCGCGCCGTCCAGCACCGCATTGCGGAACGGCCCGCCGTGATGAAACTTCGTCTGATCGAAGGCGCCGCTTGTATCGCAATGAGCATCGATATGAATGAGGCCGACCGGCTGCTGCCGACCGATGGCCTTCAAAATCGGGTGGCTGATGGAATGGTCGCCTCCGACGGAAAGCGGGGCCACGCCGGCATCGACGATCTGGCCGATGCGCATTTCGATGTCGTCGTGGCTGAGTTCCAGCCGGTAACGGCTTTGGAACGATACGTCGCCAATGTCGGCGACCCGAAGATCGAAGACCGGCGCCGTGGCGAGGACGTGATTGTAGGGGCCGATCCTTTCGATGGCGCGAAGTGCTCTTGGTCCAAATCGCGAGCCTGGACGATTGGTGACGCCAAGATCCATGGGGATTCCGGTGATTGCAACCTGGAGATTGCCGAAATCCGGATCATCGGCCGCGACCGGCATGTAAGGCGCGCTGAGAAAGGTCGGTATTCCGGCATAGGGCGCGAGTCTCGTGCCGTTCTTGGAGATGATCTTCTCCGCCACTTTCCGAAACTTCTCGTCGAATATCTCGCCGCCATTGGCATCTGCAAATTCTGCGCGCAGCTGTTCGAGCCGCGTTTGGTCCCACACCATATGCATGTGTCTCCGCTTCAGGTCCGTCTCGTCAGACAAAGAGGTTGAGAAAGCAATTGGTATCGTTGTAGCAATCAGTATCAAAGAGAAATCGATATGATCGCTGCAAAACCCAACTCGCTCGTTGCCCGCCTCTCTGCCCCGCCCATTCCTTCCGTCGTCGCCTGGAGCCGCGAATACAAGGGGGAAAAAGGGCCGCTCATCGATCTGTCGCAAGCCGTTCCCGGCTATCCCGCGCATCCGGAGATGCTTCGGCTTCTTGCCGAGGCGGCCGGACAACAGGCGATGACGGGTTACGGGCCGATCGAGGGTGAACCTTTATTGCGCAAGGCCTACGCGGCTCACGTTGCCGAGCTTTACGGTGCCGCCCTTTCCGCCGGCAATATTCATATTACCGCCGGCTGCAATCAGGCGTTCATGTGTGCGGCAATCGCGCTTGCGGGCGCCGGCGATACGGTCGCGCTGACCAATCCCTTCTATTTCAATCACGACACGACGCTATCGATGCTGGGAATCGGGCGCCGGTTAGTCGATTGCGACCCCGCTGGCGGCTTTCTTCCCGATCCGGGTTCAGCCGAGGCAGCCCTTGCGGCGGGCGCGAAGGTGCTTGCCGTCGTGACACCCAATAATCCCACCGGAGCGGTGTATCCACCAAGCCTGCTTCACGAGCTTTTTGTGCTTTGCCGGAAGTATGGCGCCTGGCTGATCCTCGATGAAACCTATCGCGATTTCCTTGGCGAGGATGACGGACGGCCGCACTCTCTTCTCTCCGAGCCGGGCTGGGAGGAGACGCTCGTCCTTCTCTACAGCTTTTCGAAATCCTTCTGCATTCCCGGTCATCGACTGGGCGCGATCACGGCAGGGCCCAAACTCATCACCGAAATCGCCAAGGTGATGGACAATATGCAGATCTGCGCGCCGCGGTCGGCTCAGATCGCCGTTGCATCGGCGATCCCAGCGCTCGCCGACTGGCGGGCCGGCAACCGGCTGGAGATCGCTCGCCGGGCGGAGGCGTTGAGGCAGGTTTTTTCCGGGCTGCCGGATTGGCAGATCGGAGCAATCGGCGCCTACTTCGCTTTTGTCCGTCATCCTCACGCCGATCGATCGTCTTCCGAGGTTGCCGAAAAACTTGCCAAGGAATCCGGCATCGTCTGTTTACCCGGCGGCTATTTCGGGGAGGGGCAGGAGCGCTACCTCAGACTTGCTTTTGCCAATGCGGATGTCGCCTCGATAGGACTATTGTCCGAGCGCCTTCGCTAGACCCTTTTGATCAACCTCCGCCGGAAGTTCATGATAGCCGCCGCGCCAATATAGCAGCGGCCCTATGCCCTGCCGGATTTCCATCGCGCAGACATGTCCGACCAAAATAGCGTGGGAATTGTAGTGGAATGCGGTTTCGAGCTTGCAGTCCAGGACCGTCAGGGCATTTTCAAGGGCCGCCGCGCCGGTCTTGAGGCGATACCATCCCGCATCGCCGTAGCGTTCGGCGCCCTTTCGCCCGTCAAGACCGGCAAAGGATTGCGCCACCTGCTGCTGGTCGGCGGCGAGCACGTTAACGCAGAAGCAGCCGTACCGCTGCAACGCCGGCCATGAGGAAGATGCTCGGTTGACGCTGACGATGACGGACGGCAACTCCGCCGAAAGCGAGGAGACCGACGTTGCCGTGAAGCCGGTGCGGTGTTGCCCGTCGCCGACCGTAATCACGCTGACGGCACCCGCCAGATGACGCATCGAAAGCTTGAAGTCCGCTTCGCTGATCAGAGCCTCGACACTCATCGGGCCGGCTCTTTCGTTTTGACAAAGCGGTTGACAGGCATTGAAAGGCCGAGGTTCTCGCGCAAGGTCTTGCCCTCATATTCCTCACGGAACAACCCGCGGCGGCGAAGCTCCGGCAGGACCAGCCGCACGAAGTCGTCGAGGCTGGACGGCAAGGTGGGGAACATCAGGATGAAGCCGTCGGCGGCGCGCGTCTCGAACCATTCCTCCATGAAGTCGGCAATCTGGGCCGGCGTCCCCGTCATGCCATTTCCGGTATGCTTCTCGGCATAGTGCCGGATAAGTTCGCCGACGGTGCGGCCGCTTCTGACGAAATCGACCAACTCGTCGAACAAGGCGCGTGATCCCTTCGGCGCCGCCGGCAGCCGATCCATGGGGAAGGGCTTGTCGAGAGCGACATCGCGCAGGTCCGCTTCCAGGAATTCGGAGAGCATCAGCCGGCCGACATCTGGATGCATCTTGTCGATCAGATAGTCCACCTTCGCCTTTGCCTCGGCTTCGGTTTCACCGACGTTGATGACGATGCCCGGCATGATTTTCAGGTCGTCGGGATCGCGCCCATGGGCGGGCATCCGGCGTTTGACGTTTTCGTAAAAGGCCCGGTTCCGGTCGATATTCGATGCGAGGCTGAAGACGATCTCGGCCGTGCGCGCCGCCATGTCCATTCCGGGTTCCGAACCGCCCGCCTGGGCAATCACGGGGCGGCCCTGGGGCGTCCGCGCGATGTTGAGGGGACCGCGAACCTGGAAGTGCTTGCCTTTGTGATTGAGCGTGTGGTGCTTGTCCTTGTCATAGTAGACACCGTTTTCGCGGTCGAGAAGCAGCGCGCCTTCCTCGAAGCTGTCCCAGAGGCCGAATACGACATCGACGAACTCGTTGCCGCGTTCGTAACGCAATGCATGCGGGTCGAGCCCCTCGCGATTGAAGTTGTAGCCGGTTTCATCGTGATCGGAGGTAACGACATTCCAGCAGACGCGCCCCTTGCTCAAATGGTCGATCGAGGCGAACAGGCGCGCGACATTGTATGGCTCGTAGTAACTCGTCGAGACCGTCGCCACGAGACCGAGATCGTTGGTGGTGACGGCCAGAGCCGAAAGCAGCGAGAGCGGTTCGAAACGGTTCATCTTGGTCGGGATGCGGGCAAGCGCCTTCGGATCGCCGACGGCGGCGGCAGGAGAATCCGCCATGAACATGAAATCGAATTTGGCCGCCTCCGATCGTTTGGCGACATCGAGCAGATGAGCGAAGTCGTTGGCGCCGTTGACGTCACTTTCCGGATGCAGCCAGGAGGCGGGATGAAAGCCGAACGTATAGACGAAAGTCCCGAGTTTCATCTTGTCAGTTCGCGCCATCGAGCTCTCCTGCTATGTCGGCCACGCCGCCAACGGTGGGGGGCGACTGCGCAAATTATCGCCAGGCGCAATTTTTCATCAACATCGCGCAGCTGAGTTCCGTTTTAGTTTTTCTAAAGTATCGGCTTACAGTGCCGCGCGTCTTTTCTGACGCGCAAAGGACGCTGTAACATTTTTGAATCGGTGCATAATTTCTCAAATCGATTCCGATTTGAGAAATTATCCAGCAGGCGCGGACGCCAGGGCCTGCTGACGGGAAATAGCAATGAGCCAATCGCGGAATTCGCGCCCGTAGGGCTTCTGCAAGGCCGCCCGATCCCAGGCGAGAAAATAGCTTTCCCGCAGAGCAATGCGCAGGTCGACGGGAATGACGAGCGTTTGCGCCTCGAGCTCATCTGATATCATCGACATCTGCGCGAGAACGACACCGCGCTTGTTGACGGCGGCGTCAATCGCACTGCTCGACAGGGTGAAGGAGAGGCCCGGCGTTGCCGCATCGAAGGAGACCCCGGCCTTGGCGGCAAACTCCGCCCAACTCGGGTAGGGAGTGAAGTGCCGTTCCCACTCGACATGGAGGAGGGGCTGTTCGAAGAGATCGCGCGCCGCATGCGCGCGATCCCGCATCAGCGCCGGCGAACAGGCAGGCACCACCCAATCGCGAAACAGTTCGGTATAATGTTCGTGCTGCAGCACGTCCGATCCGTAGCTGACGCGGAAATCAACATCGTCGAAGCCGATCCGGGGCTCCTTATCGCGTCCGATAATTCTCACTGGAACGTCGGGATGAAGCGCCTGCCAGTCGAAGATGCGCCTGCCGATCCATTTGTTGACAACGGAGGAAAGCGCACTGAGCACCAGCGCCGTCTCGTTGCGCGCCTTTTCCAACAATTGCCCGGCGAGCGCAAATTGCTCGAACCCCTTCGATATCTCCTGATGGTAGAGCCGGCCCCAGGCGGTCAGCTCGACGGTTCGTCCGCTGCGCTCCAGAAGCGAAATTCCAAGAAAGCTTTCGATCTTGCGGATCTGCTGGCTGATGGCCCCCGGCGACACCTTGAGCTCGAGGGCTGCCGCCGTCACGCCGCCGCAGCGCCCCACCGCCTCGAACGCCTGCAAACTTTTCAGCGGGATCGCCTTGAAGCGCTCATCGGTCACTTACGGAGCCTCTCGTGATTTTTGCCAGCTCAAATTGCCGTCGGGTGAAACGTCCCTGCAAATTGGAAGCGATCGCCTGGATGGGTAATCTCGACATATGTCACCGTGCGCCCGTTCTGCCAGGTCTGGCGGATCAGGCTCAGGCAGGCCTCGCCCCTCTCCGTCTGCAGGATCCGGGCCGTCACGGTATCGGCCGAGACGGCACGAATGACATGTTTGGCCTTGGACCAGGGGACCTGCTCAAGCAGCCATTTGCCGGGCGGGATCGAGGCGAAGCTCTCTTCTCTCGCCCGTGGCACGGCATCGAGCATGATGATCCGCCGCTCGATGGCATTCGGTCTGCCATCGACGATATGCAGGCATTGAAGCCTGAGGACTTCTGCATCGGGAGGCTCCGACAGCTGCTGCGCCTCCGCCTCTCCAAGGCGCTCGACCGTGCGGGCGAGGATTTCGAAGCGGTGTTCGTGCCCGGCCAGTTCCGCTTCGGTGCTGATATCCTGGATATCCATCACGGTGCGGTCGATCTGGGGCGATGCGACAAACGAACCGGTCTTTCGCCGCCTGACGATCATGCCGCGTTCGGCCAGCGCCGACAGCGCCTTGCTGACCGTCATGCGCGAACACCGATATTCGGTCACCAGCTCGTGCTCGACGGGAATGCGGTCGCCGGGCCGCCAATCACCGCTGATGATCTTCGTCTCGATATCCGTGAAAATACGCTGGTAAATCGACACCAAGTCCGCACCTCATCCGGCGTCAGCGATCACAAATGCGGAACAGCACGCCAGCGAGATCGACGCCATCCGGCACAAATTTTGCGTTCCTCGTCTTTTACATTGACACTCTAGGCCAGCCTATATCTATTTGTATAGTCAAAAGCGGAGCATAGAAATCCGTGCCGAGGAAAATCGAAGTCGGGAACAAAACTCCTCCGCCGGGGGAATAAAAACTGGAGAGATGATCATGAAGGCACATTCACTGCTGAAGGGTCTGGTCGGCGCTGCGTTCCTCATCGGAGCAGCCGTTTCCGCCCATGCAGCCGACACGCTGGCAGCCGTCAAGGCAGCCGGCACCCTCAAGGTTGGCACCGAAACGGCTTTCGCACCGTTCGACTATATCGACGCCGGTGAACACACAGGCCTGAACGTCGACCTCTTTGCCGAGATCGGCAAGGAACTCGGCGTCAAGATCGAGTGGGTGGCGCTTCCCTGGGATGGCGTCTTCCCGGCGCTTGAGGCCGGCAAGTTCGATGTCGTCGCAGGTCCTGCGACGATCACCAAGAAGCGCTTGGAGCGCTATCGCTTCACGCCGCCGATCGCCGAAGCGACAATTGCGATCCTGAAGAAGGCCGGCGATACGACGATCAGCAAGCCGGAAGATATTGCCGGCAAGAAGATCGGCGTCGGCAAGGCAACTGCTCAGCTCGACCAGTTGAAGGAATTCTCCGAGACGCTACCGACCACGGTCGATGTGCGCGAATATCCCGCCTTTACCGAATCCTACGCCGATCTTGCAGCCGGCCGCATTGCCGGCGTTGCCAATTCGCTGCCCAATATCGCCTTCGTCGCCAGCCAGCGAAAGGGCACGTTCGAAGTCGTCCAGCCGCCATTTGGCAAGAAGTCCTATTTCGGCTTCATCGGCCTCAAGGATGCCGATCATGCGCCTCTGATGGACGCGATCGATGCCGCGATGCTCAAGATCAAGGCAGATGGACGCATGGCTGAGCTGCAGAAGAAGTGGTTCGGTGCATCTTTTGATACACCTGATGCTGTCAAGGACCCGGCATTCTGATTAGCTGCCGGTGAAACGAACGCGCCCCGCCCGTGGTTGGGGCGCAATCCGCCGTGGCATCGGAGTTCACGGCCGCAGCGCCCAGGCAAATACCGTCCATGTCCATCAAACTTTTCGAACTGCTTCTGCAAGCCGCGATCTACACGGTGACGATCAGCGTGGTTTCTATCCTGATCGGCTTTGCGATCGCCATCATCGTTTCCGCCATGCTGCTGTCGCGGCAACGGCTCCTGGCGCTGCAGGCGCGGATTTTCATCAGTTTCTTTCGTGGCGTGCCGCTGCTGGTGCAACTGCTGTTAATCTATAACCTGCTGCCGGCGATCGGCATCAACGTGCCGAGCATCGTTGCGGCCATCATTGGTCTTTCGCTGTGTACCGCTGCCTATCAGGCTGAAAATCTGCGCGGCGGATTTTCCAGTGTTCCGACTGGCCTTGTCGAGTCTGGCGAAATGGTCGGCATGACACCCGTTCAGATCTTCCGCCGCATCAAGGCGCCGATCGCCCTGCGCCTGACCTTTCCGGCGCTCGTCAACGAAGCAATCCTTATCCTGAAAGCGTCTTCGCTGGTCTCGGTCGTCGGGGTCGTCGAGTTGACGCGCATGGCCCAGGACCTTGCGGGCAGTACCTTCCTGCCGCTCGAGATTTTCGCTTCCGCCGGGCTCATCTATCTCGTCATCAATTGGATCGTTGCCCTTGCGGGCGGCCTGATCGAACGCTCCCTGCCTGGAGTGCCGCGATGACCTTCGACATCAATGTGATCTTCAGCAACTTGCCGGAAATCCTCAGCGGTGCATGGGTCACCATCATCATCTGGATCATCACCACCCCGGCCGCTGCCGTGCTCGGCTTCCTTGTCGCCGTCGCCAGACGTTTTGGCGGGGTGATCCTGGACAAGGCGTTCGGCATTGTCATCGCGGTGCTCCGCGGCACGCCCTTCCTGATTCAGATATTCCTCGTCTACTACGGCGGGCCATTCGTCGGATTGTCTCTCGATCCGATCCCGGCAGGCGTCATCGGCCTTTCCATCTACGGCGCGGCTTATTTCAGTGAGATATTCCGCTCGGGCTTTGCCGCCGTCCCGAAGGGACATATCGAAGCCGGGATATGCGTTGGCCTGACGCAAGGACAGATTATCCGACGCATATTGCTGCCGGAGATGACCATGCTGGTGTTGCCGCCTTCGGTCAACATGACGATCATCCTCATGAAGGAGACGGCCGTGCTATCCATCATCACCGTGCCGGAGTTGACGGCGACGCTGAGCGCCATCGGCTCGCAGCAATATGCTTTCGTCGAAGCGCTCTTCGTGCTCGCCCTGTTCTACTGGGCCTTGGTCGAAATCACCGGATGGCTCGGTCATCTCGCCGAAACGAAACTCACCAGATTCAGGTTTTTCAACATATGAGCGTTCCTGCGATCGCAGTCAAAAATCTCGTCAAGACCTTCGGCGGCTCCACCGTGCTGCACGGCATCGACCTCGATATCGTTCAGGGGCAGGTTTCCTGCGTCATCGGCCCGTCGGGTTCCGGCAAGAGTACGCTGCTGCGCTGTATGGCCTTTCTCGAGGAATCGACCGAGGGGACTATTACCGTCAATGGCGAGGTGCTTGGCTTTGCGGAAAACGCCAAGGGCGTCCGTGAGCGGGTGCCGGCGGCGGTGAACCGGCGGATCCGATCACAGATCGGCATGGTTTTTCAGCAGTTCAATCTCTGGCCGCATATGACGGCGCTCGGCAATGTCAGCGAAGCGCTGAAGACCGTTCACAAGATGGGCCGTAAGGATGCCGAGGAGCGGGCAATGGCCCAGCTCGTCAAGGTCGGCCTGGCGGGCAGGGCAAGGCACTATCCGTCGCAGCTCTCGGGAGGGCAGCAACAGCGCGTCGCTATTGCCCGGGCGCTTGCCCTCAACCCAAAGATCATGCTCTTTGACGAGCCGACGTCGTCACTCGATCCTGAGTTGACCGGCGAAGTGCTGAACGTCATGCGCGATCTCGCCGCCGAGGGCATGACGATGGTCGTAGTCTCCCACGAGATCGGATTTGCCGCAACGGTCGGCCAGCAGATCGTCTTTCTCGATCACGGCAAGGTGCTGTTCACCGGTCCGCCGCAGGAAGTCTTCAAGCGACCGAGAAACCCCCGGCTCGAGCAATTCCTGGATACCTATATCGATCGCGGAGCCTCGATGCTGCTGTGACGTTCATGTCCTTGTGGATCGTCGGGCCAATCTCCAAGGCGGTTGCCGGGTTCAGGCAATCTCCTCTTCGAGTATTTTCACGGGCCGGTCCCACTGGATGAGCACGATACAGCCGGTCTCGCTCCAGACCGAGTGTTCGCTGCCCGGCGCGTTGACGATGTAACTGCCGCTGGCGTAATCGCCCGTCTCGTCGGATTGAACGCCATCGAGCACCAGGATGGTCTCGAGCCCCTCGTGGCGATGGCGGGGAACAGAGGCGCCGGGCTCATATTTCAACAGCGCCACGCCTGGCTGATCGCCTTCGAAGGGGCGGATCCAGTGAATGGTGACAGCATCGCGGAAAGGGCCGAATTCCAACTCCTTCCAGCCGCCTGACGTCAGGCGTTCGTGGGTCGTTTCAGGCATGGGCGATGCTTTCCAGAATGTCGTCGACATGGGCGGTCCAGCCAACGATCGCGCCCTGGGCACGGATCATGGCAATGGCTGCGGCTTTGAATTCGGGGAAATAGCTTTCCGTTGCCTCCTCGGCGAGAAGACATTCATAGCCGCGGTCGTTTGCTTCGCGCATCGTCGTTTGCACGCAGACTTCGGTGGTGACACCGGCAAAGACGAGCTGCTTGATGCCCTTCTGCTGCAGCACGGTGCCGAGTTCGGTCGCATAGAAGGCGCCCTTGCCGGGTTTTTCGATGACGACCTCGCCCTTCACGGGAGCCAGTTCCGGAAGAATTGCCGTGCCGGGTTCGCCCGAGATCAGGATGCGGCCCATCGGGCCCTCGTCGCCGATCCTGAGCGAAGGATTGCCGCGGTCGCGTTTGGCCGGCGGCAAGTCGGAGAGATCAGGCCGGTGGCACTCCATCGTATGGATCACAGGCAGGCCGGCATTGCGGAAGCCCTGGATCAGGCGTTTGACATCGGGCACGATCCTGGTGATACGGCTGACATCATTGCCGAGGCTGGCACCGAAGCCGCCCGGCTCGGCGAAATCGCGCTGCATGTCGATGACGATGAGGGCGAGCTCATCGTGCTTCACCGGAAAGGCGAAAGGTTCTGCCTTGATCCCCATCATCAATGATGCCCCGCCATGTGGGCGCCGATCACGCCGATATCGGCCGAGCGCGCCGGTGTCTCGTAAACCAGCCTGCCTTCCGAAATGACCATGATGCGGTCGGACATCTCGAGCAGTTCGTCGAGGTCTTCGGAAAGCAGCAGCACGGCGGCACCTAAATTGCGTGCTTTCATGATGCGGGCGCGGATTTCGGCAACGGCCGAGAAATCGAGGCCGAAACAAGGGTTCGAGACGATCAGCAGATCGACCTCGCCCGTCAGTTCGCGGGCGAGCACCGCCCGCTGCACGTTACCGCCCGAAAGCGCTGCGATCGGTGAGGAGGAAGAGGCCGTCTTGACCTTGAAGTCGGAGATCAGCGCCGAGGCACGCTTCTTCATGCTGCCCTTGTTCAGCCAGATCGCGTCCTTGCCGTCCAGCTTCAAGTCGAAGGTGCGGAACGCAAGGTTCTCGCTCACGGTCATCTTGGGTGCGCAGGCATTCTGCAACGGCTCTTCGGGGATGAAACGCACCTTGTTCTTGCGGGTTTCCCCACGGGTGGCGCCGTAAGTCTCGCCATTGACCATGACCTCGCCGCTATCGGTCGGGCGCTGGCCGGCCAGAATTTCCGTCAGCTCCTTCTGGCCGTTACCCGATATGCCGGCGATGCCGACGATCTCGCCGGCGCGGACCGTCAGCGCGTCGATCTCGATCGTCTTCAGGCCGGAGCGATCCGGAGCTTTCACCTGGCTTACAGTGAGCACGGATTTGGCCGCTTCCGCCACCGGCAGACGGCTGTCGAGCTCGGCGAGCTTGACGTCGCCGATCATCATCGCCGCCATCTCGGCGGTGGAGAGCTCGCCGACCTTGCCGGTGCCGACCAGCTTGCCGCGCCGCAGGATCGAGACGGCATCAGCGAACTTCGTCACCTCGTGGAACTTGTGGGAAATCATCAGCACGGTGAGCTCGCCGCGCTCGGTCATCCCGCGCACGATGCCGAGCATCTCATCGGCTTCGGCCGGCGTCAGCACCGAGGTCGGCTCGTCGAGCACCAGGAAGGAGCGGCCGAGATAGAGCTGCTTGACGATTTCGAGCTTCTGCTTTTCGCCGGCCGCAAGCTCGCTCACCGGCCTGTCGAGCGGGATCTTGAACGGCATGCGCTCCATGAAACCCGCCAGATCCTTGCGTTCCCTGGCCCAGTTGATCACCGCGGGCACTTCGGTGCGGCTGATGACCAGGTTTTCCGCGCCGGTCAGAGAGGGAACCAGTGTGAAATGCTGGTAGACCATGCCGAGCCCATAGGCCGCGGCATCCTTGGGTGAGGCGACCGCCACCTCGCGGCCATCGACCGACAGCGAGCCTGACGTGGCGTGATAGAAGCCCATGATGCATTTGACGAGCGTCGACTTGCCAGCGCCGTTTTCGCCGAGAAGCGCGTGAAAAGAGCCGGCCGGAACGGCGATCGAAACGTTGTCGAGCGCGGTGAACGAGCCGAAGCGCATGGCCATGCCGAGCGTATCGATGCCGACGGCCTTGCCGGCTTGCGGAAGGGGCGTGTCGCGGACTGTGCTCACTTCATTGCTCCTTTTCGACGATGATGGCGACGGGACCGCCGCCGGGCGGACCCTGGTGTTCGGCGCCGCCGGACACATAGAGATCGGTAATGCCGAAGATGCCGGCGAGAACGCCGCCGACGAAGGCACGGGCATGGCGGGTGCCTGCAATATCCGAGTCATCGAGCATCGTGTGGCGCCTGCCGTCGATCCTGCCGGACGGGTCCGGCTCGGCCTTGGCGAGAACCGCCGCCAGCCGGCTGTTTTCCGGCAGGCGTTCGCGGGCTTTCCTGACGGAATGCGCGTCGATCGCATCCCGCATGACCGCGTGGTCGATCGACAGCGGACCGGACCATTTTGCGCTCATGCCGAGGACGATGATTTCGTGATCGGTGAGTTCGACCCCGGACGAGGTTGAGGCGCAGCGGGAAAAGAGATCGAAACGTGTGCAGATGTCGGCATCGCCGATCGATGTCGCATCTATCTCGCCGAGTGCCACGGCGACGCCGAGAGCCGAAGCGCCGCGCGAGAGGCCCATGGATTTCAGCGTGTCGTGGGTTGCGACCGTCCTGCCTGCTGCCTCGGCCTCGGCAATCCGGCGCGAGGTGAGCAGCGGACACTTGATCTGCACGAAATGGACATCGGCGGGATCATCGATGCCGGCATCCCTCATCGCGGACTTCACGCCTTCGGCAACGAGCAGGATCTGTTCCCGGCGCCCGAGATGTTCGGGGGGCAGCGCGGGGGTACGCGACACACCAATGGCCAGCGCCCGTTCGCCCGGGGTTTCTACGGTTTCACGCGCAAAAACCGTCCAATGCGGCGAGAGCGCCCCCTCGGTGCCGCCGGACATGATGATCGAGACGCCGTCGACGCCATATCTACTGAACAATGTCTCGAAGCTGCGGGTGGCATAACCGCGGGTAAAATCATTGACGCAGCCGTTGCCTTCCGTCTTGCCGAGAACGGCGACGACGTTGTTCGCCTGAAGGCCGCTGGCAAAGAGCGCCTCGACGCCGGCAACGTCATCGGGGCCGTCGGCTGGCACGCGAAAGACATGGGCACGCAATGACGGCATCAGGGCAGCGCCTCGACTAGAGCCACGGAATTGGAGACTGAGCCGAAGACGCCGCCCTGCATCTTCACCATCTTGATGGCGGCGAGGTGGTTTCCGTAGTCGGTCGCACCACAGCAGTCTTCCAGCAGCAGGCATTCGTAGCCGCGATCGTTCGCCTCGCGCATCGTCGTCGAGACGCAGACATCGGTGGTGATTCCCGTGAGGATAATGTTTTCGATGCGCTTCTGGCTGAGGATGAGTTCGAGGTCGGTGGCGCAGAACGAACCCTTGCCGGGCTTGTCGATGATCGTCTCGCCTTCGATCGGGTAGAGTTCGGGGATGATGTCCCAGCCGGGTTCGCCACGCGTCAGGATACGGCCGCAGGGGCCGGGATCGCCGATGCCGGCGCCGATCCGCTGCGAGCGCCAGCGTTTGTTGGCCGGCAGATCGGCGAGGTCGGGGCGGTGGCCCTCGCGGGTATGGATGATGTGGTAGCCCTTGGCCCGCATGGCGGCAAGCACACGTTTGATCGGTTCGATCGGCGCCTGCACCAGCGTCAGGTCGTAGCCCATATGGTCGACATAGCCACCCTTGCCGCAGAAATCGGTCTGCATGTCGATGATGATGAGGGCGGTGTTATCAGGCCGCAGAGCGCCGTTATAAGGCCACGGATACGGATCGGCGTCGATAAAATGTCCTTCGGTTTCGACCATCGCGTCCATGATTCTCTCTCCTATTCCGCGGAAGGTTTGAGGGGTTCGCCGTAGCGGCGCATCGGCTTGTCAAATCCGCAGGACGTGCCGTCCTTGACCTTTATCTCGTCTTCCCATGGCAGGCGGTATTTGCCGGCGACAAGGTCGTGCATGTAGGTGTAAGGCGCATCCTGGGCGCCGCCGGCGACGGCGACATAGCCGCGATGGCCAAACTGGTAGATGTTGTTCTCCACGCCCCAGCCGAGCCGGGCCTCGCGCACCAGGTCAGGGCGCACCTCTGCGGTGATGATCTCGTTGACGCGGCCGGAGGTGCCGTGGGCGATGATCGCGCCGTCGAAATTGCAGATCATGCCTTCGCCCATGGAATCGAAGGTGCCGTCCGAGCCGCACATGCAGACATTGGCTGTAACCATCAGGTTGCAGAAGGCGTTGGCTTGGTTGGTGAAGCGCCAGGCGTCGCGGATCGGCGCCGTGTAGCCGGCCGTGCGGATCATGATTTCGGCGCCCTTATAGGCGCATTCGCGCGCCATCTCCGGGAACATGCCGTCATGGCAGATGATCAGCGCGAGCTTGGCGCCTCGGGGGCCCTCGATGACAGGGATGCCAAGATCGCCGGGCTCCCAGGGCTCGACGGGGATCCACGGATGCATCTTGCGATAATAGAGCTTCAACTCGCCCTGGTCGTCGATGACGATGCCGGAATTATAGGGCATGCCACCGGGATTGAGCTCCATGATCGAGAAGCAGCCCCAGATCCGGTTGTCCCTGCAGGCCTGCTTGAACGCCGCGACCTCCGGCCCGTCGAGCGTGCACATGATCTCCGGATTGATGTCCATGGAGAGGCCGTGCAGCGCGTATTCGGGAAAGACGACGAGGTCCATGCCCGGCTGGTTGCGCCGCGCCTTGGCCACCAGATCGACGATCACCTGCGTCTGTTTTGCCAAGTCCGCTTTGGTGACGGTCACCGGCAGCTGGAGCTGAACGAGGCCGATGCCGACGCCGTGTTCGGATTTGTTGAGACCGCCAAGTCCGTTCATCGGAAAGCTCCGTTATTTCGTGAGCGACAGCGCACCCGGCGCACCGGCGAGCGAGCGGGTGGGCGAGGAGGTGGCGATCAGGATGACGAGGGTGAGCACGTAAGGCGCGGCGTAGAAAAGGTAATAGCCTTGTGTGACGCCGACCGATTGCAGCGCCGGGCCGAGCGCACCAGCGCCGCCGAAAAGCAGGGCAGCGAGGAAACAACCGATCGGGTTCCAGCGGGCGAAGATGACGAGGGCCACGGCCATCAGGCCCTGGCCCGACGAAATGCCTTCGTTCCACGAGCCTGGGTAGTAGAGCGAGAGATAGGCGCCGCCGATTGCCGCCAGCGAACCGCCCACTGCCGTCGCCAGCAGGCGAACCCGGTCCGGATGGATGCCCATGGCCCGGGCCGCGTCGGTGCTGTCGCCGACAACGCGCAGGATCAGGCCGATTCTCGTATTCTTGAAGGCCCAGAACAGGAAGAGGGCAAGTGCCGCGCCGATGAAGAACAGCACGTTGATATTGAGCGCCGCCTGGATCTGCGGAATGTTCGACCAGCCGCCGAGCGGGATCGAGGGCAGTTTCGGCGCCACCGGCTGGATGAAGGATTTGCCGAGGAAAAACGCCATGCCGAGACCAAACTGCATCATGGCGATGCCGATGGCGATGTCGTTGACCTTCGGGAACTTGCAGATCCAACCGTGGATGAGGCCGAAGATCGCGCCCGCCATCATTGCGGCCAGCACGCCGAGGGTCGGTGATCCGGTCATGACGGCCACCGCATAGGCCGTCATGGCGCCGAAGACGAGCGTGCCTTCCAGGCCGAGATTGATGCGGCCGGAGCGTTCGGTGATCGCCTCGCCAAGGCTGACGAAGATGAAGGGGGTGGAAACGCGGATGGCGCCTGCGAAGATCGCCAGCGGCACGCCCCAGATGCCGATGCCTGTCTCTTCCATCAGAGGCTCCTTTTCCAGAGGTCGGGATTGAAGATCTTGAAGCGGCCGTAGAAGGTCTCGCAGAACAGAATGACGATGAAGAGCGTGCCCTGCAGCACCAGAACCGTCGCATCCGGCAGGCCCATGCGCCGCTGGATGAGGCCGCCCGAGGCGTCGATGCCGCCGAGCAGGATCGCCACCGGAATGATCGCCAGCGGATTGTGCCTGGCGAGGAAGGCGACGAGGATGCCGGTATAACCGTAGCCGGCGGCAAGCGAGGCGTTGGCACTTCCCTGCACTGCCGCCACTTCGATCATGCCCGCCAGGCCGGCAAAACTGCCTGCAAGCGCGGTAAATCCGACGATCAGCTTGCCGACCGGCAGTCCCTGGATCTGGGCGGCGCGCACGTTGCCGCCGGCGATGCGGGCGGCAAAACCGTAGCTCGTGGCCTCGATCACGATCCAGGAGACCACACAGGCGAGGATGCCGATGACCAGGCCCCAATGCACGTCCATGCCGGGAATATTGCCGAGCATATATTCCGCCGGCAACGGCCTGGTCGACGGCTTGTTGAGACTTGCCGGATCGCGCAGCAGCCCTTCGACGAACTGGTTCATCAGGGCAATGGCGATATAGGAGAGCAGCAGCGACGAGATGGTTTCGTTGACGCCGCGATAGTGGCGCAGGAAACCGGCAAGGCCGATCCAGATGCCGCCGGCCACCATGGCGGCGATCGCCATCAGGATGAGCGTGAGGAAGACAGGCGCGGTGCCGGCGAGTGGCAGAGCCATGGCTGCGGCGGCAACGCCGCCCAGCACGACCGCTCCTTCCCCGCCGATGATGACGAGGCCGAGACGGGCAGGCAGGGCGACGCAGAGTGCCGTCAGGAGAAGGGGTGCGGCACGACTTAAGCTGTTCTGCACCGAAAACCAGCTGCCGAAGCCGCCGGTGTACATCAGTTGGAAGAGGGTGGCCGGCGACTTGCCGACCGCCAGAATGAAGAGGGAGAAGAGTGCAAGACCGATCAGTATGGCCGCGAGGCCGATGACAACAGGCTCGGCCCGCCGCGCGAACCATTCGAGGACGGGGCGCAGGGAAACCGGTTTTTCCACGATGGCTATTGCGGGATCATTGGCCTCGATGGTCATGGCGCTTCTCCCTTCGCGGTTTACGCCGTGGACCCGACAACGCCCTCGACCAGATAATTCATGCTTTCGAGCTCGATCGCGTCTTCGGCGTAGCTCTTGTCGGCAGCCACGACGGTGTCGCCCTTGTTGTCCTTCAACGGTCCCTTGAAGACCGAGAAGCCGCCCTTCATCATGTCGGCCTGCGTGGCTTCGAAGGCCTTGCGGCCCTCGGCGGACACACCGGGGCCGAGCGCGCTCATCTTCACGAAGCCGTCCTTGAGGCCGCCACGCACGAAGTTGCCGAGCTTTTCGCCGGCCTGCGCCTTCTTGACGAAGTCGCCGTAGACGTTGCCCCAGGCCCATTCGGCGCCGGTGAGGTATTTTTCGGGAGCAAGCGGGCTCTGGTTGGCGTGATAGCCGCAGACGAAGGCGCCGCGGCCGGCAGCCGTCTCGACAACCACTTTGGGGCTGTCGACGTGGCAGGTGATGACGTCGGCGCCCTGGTCGACCAGCGCATTGGTGGCTTCGGCCTCCTTGACGGCGAGCGACCATTCGCCGGTGAAGATCACCTGGCAGGTGATACCAGGATCGACTGCGCGCGCGCCAAGCAGGAAGGCGTTGATATTCTGCAGAACCTGCGGGATCGGCTTTGCGGCGACGAAGCCGATCTTCTTGCTCTTCGTCGCATGGCCGGCGGCAATGCCGTTCAGATACTGGCCCTGGAAGATATAGCCGAAATAGGAGCCCGTATTGGCTGGGTTCTTGCCTTCCTGCCAGAGGCCGCCGCAGTGGCGGAACTGGATGTCGGGATGTTTGGCGGCCACGGCCAGCATATGTGGGTCGAAGTAGCCGAAGGAGGTCGGAAAGAGCAGGGTCGCGCCATCCAGGTTGATCATGGATTCCATCGTCTTCTGGACGTCGACGGTCTCCGGCACGTTCTCTTCTTCGACCAGCGTCACACCCGGCATCGCCTTGATGACGGCCGCACCTTCGGCATGCGCTTGGTTATAGCCGTAGTCGTCCTTGGGGCCGACATAGATGAAGCCGACGGTCAACGCGGTCTGGGCTGCGGCGGAGGAGGCGATCAGGCCCGGCATGGCGCCGGCAAGCGCACCGGCAGCGGAAGCCTGGAGGAAATTGCGGCGGTTCATGGAAAGGAGTTTGGTCATCGGAAATGCTCCTTGCGGCGCTGGGCCGATTGTGAACGGGTACAGAAAAGTGCATGCAATGCATGTGCCAAAAATTAATCTATTGTTTTTTATAGTTTATCCGCTGCCGCAAGATTTGCTCATTGCAAAGTGCATACAGATTGATCGAATTCTTGCGCAAAAAGTAATCAATAGATATTTCTTATTCATTGTGACTGCGTGGTTGGCACAAAGTCGAGTTATCAGAGGTATCTCGTGCATCAGAAAGCGAAAATTTAACAATATCTTCGCCGCCCGATTTGACTTATCCAGTCTCGAACGTCATCTGTATGCAGAGTGTTGACGTGAGCAGATTCGTATCGTGAAGCAGACTAGGCGCAGAGAAGTGATCCGTACCGGGACCACCGTCGAACAGATGGTGCGGTCGATTGCCGACATGATCGTTACGGGTGAACTCCTGCCGGGCGCGAAGCTGGACGAGGTGTCGCTTGCGGCTCGTTTCGACGTTTCGCGCACGCCGGTGCGCGAGGCTCTGCGTGAGCTGGGTGCCATGGGATTGATTGCGCGCGAGCCGAACCGCAGTGCCGTCGTGACCAATGTCACCGAGGCTTATCTGCATTCGATGTTCGAGGCGATGGCGGAGCTCGAAGCGATCTGCGCCAGGCTCTCGGCCGAGCGTATGACGGTTGATGAACGGCGCGCGCTAGAGCTGGAGCATCGGGGATCGGTGAGGCTCGTGCATGCCGGCGCGGAAGAAGAATATTCGGCGCACAATACCGAATTTCATACCCGGCTTTATCGCGGCGCGCATAATGATCATGTCTTCGAGATGGTGACTCAGACACGGGCGCGGCTTGCGCCTTTTCGGCGGGCGCAGTTCCGCCTGCCCGGGCGTCTGGCAAAATCCTATGAGGAGCACGGCCGGATCGTCACCGCGATCATGCGCGCGGACGCCACCGCCGCAGGGCAGGCGGCATATTCCCATGTGGAAATTGTCAGCGATGCCAGCGCGGTCTTTGCAACGCCCGGGGAGTAAAGAGGGCGCGACGCCTGAAATCAGGCGCCGCTACGAAGGCGAGAAGACCACGACCGGCAAACGCCGAGGTTATGTCCCGGTCTCTACTCCGCCGCTTCGATGAAGCGGTGGCGTTCGTAGAGGAACTTCAGCACGGCTTCACGGCATTTGAGATATGTCCGGTCGGAGGCGAGTTCGATGCGATTGCGGGGACGGGGCATGGTCACATCGAGCACTTCGCCGATGCGGGCCGCCGGGCCGTTGGTCATCATCACGATGCGATCGGACAGCAGCACCGCCTCATCGACATCATGGGTGATCATCACCATCGTGTTGCCGAGGCGAGCGTGGATTTCCATCACGGCGTCCTGAAGATGGGCGCGGGTCAGCGCATCGAGCGCACCGAAGGGTTCGTCGAGCAGCAGGATTTTCGGTTCCATTGCAAGCGCGCGGGCGATGCCGACGCGCTGTTTCATGCCGCCTGAAATTTCCGAAGGCCGCTTATCCCTCGCATGCGCCATCTGCACGAGGTCGAGGTTGGCCATCACCCACTCATGCCGCTCGGCCTTGGTCTTCGTTCGGTTGAAGAGTTTGGAGACGGCGAGATTGACGTTTTCGTAGACCGTCAGCCAGGGCAGCAGCGAGTGGTTCTGGAAGACGACGGCGCGCTCCGGACCGGGTCCGTTGACCTCACGGTTTTCAAGCAGCACGGCGCCTGCCGAAACCGGCGTCAGGCCGGCGATGAGGTTGAGCAGGGTGGACTTGCCGCAGCCCGAATGGCCGATGATCGAGACGAATTCGCCCGCGGAAATCGTCAGGTTGATGTCCTTCAGGACCTCGGCGCGCACGCCGCCCCGATCGAAATGTTTGTCGATATGGTCGAGTTTCAGATAGGCGTTCATAGGTGCGCTCCTCAGTTGGCCATGGCGCCGCGGGTGATGAGTTTGCCGAGTGCTACCACCAGCTTGTCGAGGGCGAAGCCGACGATGCCGATATAGGCGAGCGCGACGATGATGTCCGGAAGGCGCGACGAGTTCCATGCGTCCCAGATGAAGAAGCCGATGCCGACGCCGCCCGTCAGCATTTCGGCCGCGACGATGGCGAGCCAGGAGAGGCCGACGCCGATCCTGAGGCCTGTGAAGATGTAAGGCGCTGCCGAAGGCAGCATGATCTTCCAGAAAAACTCGAACTGGTTGAGGCGCAGCACCTCGGCGACATTGCGGTAATCCTGCGGGATATTGCGGACGCCGACGGCGGTGTTGATAATCACCGGCCAGATCGACGTAATGAAGATCACGAAGATCGCCGAGGGGTTGGAATCCTGGAAGGCTGCGAGCGACAGTGGCAGCCAGGCGAGCGGCGGAACCGTGCGCAGCACCTGGAAGATCGGATCGAGGCCACGCATCGCCCAGACTGACTGGCCGATGATCGCACCGATGATGACGCCGGTGACCGCGGCAAGCCCGAAGCCATAGAGAACGCGCTGCAGCGAAATGAGCACGCGCCAGCCGAGCCCGATATCCTGGGAGCCATAGTTGAAAAACGGATAGGCGATCAGGTCATAGCTATCCTGCCAGACCCGATGCGGCGAGGGCAAAGACGCGTCCGCCGACGAACAGAGCACCTGCCAGACGAGCAGGATGAGTGCCAGCACGACGACTGGCGGAACGACATTACGAAGGGCGGTCAGTGCCGCTCGACGAAAATCGATCCGCGATCCGTGTTTGCCGGAAAATGGCAGAACTTTTGCCGCCGGCGTGGCAGTGGCGACCGTGGAGGGATTTTCTTTATTTGCCAGGGCGGACATCAACGTGCTCCTCACGTGAATGAAAGGCCGGCGCGCCGTCGCGCGCCGGAGCGGGTCAGGAGACAGCCTTGATCGAAAGGCTGTCGAGATAGGCCGAGGGATTTTCAGGGTCGAAGACCTTGCCGTCGAAGAAAGTCTCCTTACCGCGAGAAGACGATGCGGGAATATCGGCCGCCGCGACGCCAAGATCCTTGGCGGCCTCGCGCCAGATGTCTTCGCGGTTCACCTGGTTGACCAGCGCCTTGATGTCGGTAGTCGCCGGCAGATTTCCCCAGCGGATGTTTTCCGTCATGAACCAGCTATCGTGGCTCTTGAACGGATAGGAGGCGCCGTCTTTCCAGAACTTCATATAGAGGTCGGTGGCCTTGACATCGCGGCCGTTGCCATAATTGATGTCGCCCTTGAGCCGGCCGAGCACGTCCTTGGTCGGAACGTTGAACCATTGGCGCTTGCCGAGAATGTCAGCCATCTCCGCCTTGTTGTCCATGCTTTCGCACCACTGCTGAGCCTCCATGACGGCCATCAGCAGGGCCTTGGCAGCATTGGGATTCTTTTCGATCCAATCGGCGCGCAGTCCGAGCGCCTTTTCAGGATGACCCTTCCAGAGCTCGCCGGTGGTGGCTGCGGTAAAGCCGATGCCCTGGTTGACGAGTTGCTCGTTCCACGGTTCGCCCACACAGAAGACGTCCATGTTGCCGACTTTCATGTTGGCAACCATCTGCGGCGGCGGCACGACGATGGTCGAAACGTCTTTGTTCGGATCGATGCCGCCGGCAGCGAGCCAGTAGCGGATCCAGAGGTCATGGGTGCCGCCCGGGAAGGTCATGGCAGCCTTGATCTCCTTGCCCTCCGCCTTCTTTTTCTCGAACGCGGCCTTCAGCTTGGAGGAATCCAGCTGCACGCCCGTCTCGGCATATTCCTTGGCGACGGAAATACCCTGGCTGTCGAGGTTGAGCCGGGCGAGGATCGCCATCGGCACCGGCTTATTGTTCTGCGTCACCTTGCCGGTATGCATGAGATATGGGAGCGGCGACAGGATATGGGCACCGTCAATGCCGTTTGCTGCACCGCCCAGCACGAGATTGTCGCGGGTCGCACCCCAGGATGCCTGCTTGGCCACATCCGTTTCCGGAAGGCCATGCTTGTCGAAGAAGCCCTTTTCCTTGGCGATGATGAGCGGTGCGGAATCCGTGAGCGCGATAAAGCCGAGCTTGGCACCTTTCACCTCAGGGCCAGCTCCGGCTGCGAAGGCGCCGGACGGAAAGGCAGCCTTGACGGCGCCGATGAGGGCAGCCGCTGCGGTCGTCTTGAGCATGCTGCGGCGGGTCATGCCGGTTGTCGAAATCCCAGTCTGCAAATTCTTTGTCATGCGCAGGTTCCCTCTGCTGGCTGAATTTGGACACAAAAAAACGCCGCCGGAAATTGCGTCCAGGGATGGGAGAATCCCGGAGCAAAGACCTTGCGACGTCGGTGTCTATTGTAGGCGCTTATGCCGCGCCTATCTGCGCCGGTCGCCATTGACCGATGCTTCTCAGAACCTGCAAGCATTGTGCCAAATTCGATAGCTATTGATAACGGCATGAAGCAAAAGGAGAAATGCGAAGAATTGATGGGTGCTTATTTATTAGGCTTTGTTATTTTCTGCTTCTGTTTTGTGCGATTGCTAACGTAATCACAGCCATGGGAGCGCTCTATTTGTGCAGTGCACGCAATATGGAAGTCGCGATCACGCAGACCGCAGAGCGGATTCTGCCCGCCTTATTCGTCCGTATTGCCACCGGGAAAGGTCGGGAGGGGAACGTCAGCGCGTGGCGATTGGCCTCGCCATCCCCTCATTTCATTGCAGCAAGGATACGAGGCCGTAGAACGCTGCGGATATTGCCGCAGCTGCCGGCATCGTGACGATCCAGGCTATCACGATGTTCCCTGCCAATCCCCAGCGCACGGCTGAGACACGACGAGCCGCGCCCACTCCGACGATTGCTCCGGTGATGGTATGCGTCGTCGAAACGGGAATACCGAGCCACGTTGCTCCGAAGAGTGTCAACGCTCCGCCTGTCTCTGCGCAGAAACCTTGCATGGGGTTGAGTCGGGTGATCTTCGACCCCATGGTATGAACGATCCGCCATCCGCCAAAGAGCGTCCCGAGAGCCATTGCCGACTGGCAGGTAATGACCACCCAGAAAGGCACGTAGAAGGTCGGGCCAAGATATCCCTGACTGAACAAGAGCACCGCGATGATGCCCATCGTCTTCTGCGCATCGTTTCCGCCGTGGCCAAGCGAATAGAGCGAAGCGGACACGAATTGCATGACGCGAAATGTGCGATCCACCGCAAACGGCGTTTGCCGGACGAATAACCAGGAGACGGCGAGCACCAGCACCAGGGCAAGTAGAAAGCCGATGGCTGGCGACACGAAAATTGCACCGACGGTTTTTAGAAGGCCGTTCCAGACGATCGAGTTGAAGCCCACCTTTGCCAGACCGGCCCCCACCAGCCCACCGACAAGCGCATGCGACGAGCTCGACGGAATCCCGAAAATCCAGGTGATGATATTCCAGATGATCGCGCCCATGAGTGCTGCGAAGATCAGTTGAGGCGAAACGATCGCAGGATCGATGATGCCGGTCCCCAGTGTTTCGGCGACATGCAGGCCGAAGAACAGGAATGCGATGAAATTGAAGAACGCCGCCCAGGCGACGGCATATTGTGGCCGCAGGACGCGGGTGGAGACGATCGTGGCGATCGAATTGGCCGCGTCATGCAGACCATTGAGAAAGTCGAAGAACAGGGCGATAACGACCAGGCCGACCAGCAGCGGCAGAGCGAGGGAGGCATCCATCAGACGTTCTCGATGAGAATGCCGCTGATTTCATTGGCGACATCCTCGAAGCGGTCGACGACTTTTTCTAGCTCTCCGTAGATTTCGCTTCCGATCATGTAGGCCATCGCATTGCCGCTGGCGCCATGACGCAAGAACAGATCCTTCAAACCCTGGTCGTAGAGCTCATCGGAACGTCCCTCCACTCGGGTGACTTCCTCCGCGATGGCCGTGAGACGCTGCGCATTTGCTCCCAATCTGTCGAGGAGAGGTATCGCTTCCGCGACAAGGTTTGCCGCCTTGACGATTTCGCTGCCCATCTGCTGCATGAGCGGTTCGAAGCTCGATTGCTCGAACAAACGGATCGTCTTGACTGCCTTGTGCATCATATCGATCGCATCATCCATCGACTGAATGAGGTCCTTGATGTCACCCCGGTCGAAGGGCGTGATGAAGCTTCGTCGAACGGCAAGAAGAACCTCACGCGTGACATCGTCCGCCTCGTTTTCCAATGCGACGATACGATCGCAGTTTTTCTCAACCTCATTGCCCTTCAGGAGTTGATCGAGGGCGTGCGCGGCGGCAACGACGGTCTTCGAGTGCTTGGAAAACATCTCAAAGAATCTGTCTTCCCGTGGCATCAGCTTGCGAAAAATGCTCATCATGCCTGGGAAACCTTCCTCGTGCGGCCGATTGTCATAAATCTGTCATAAACACGCCCAGGCAATTGAAGCAACAATCAAATTCGGTAATTCATTCGTTATGACGGCGAGCAAAAAAAGCAGGAAGCCTCGACCGGACAAGTCCCAGCCGCTGCTGCGGCAGCTCGCCGCTGTTCCTGATACGCTGTTCGTCGGTGCATTCCGTCAACAATACGGCGCTATTTGCTTCCGCCACGGCAATGCCGGATCCGAGGTCGAAATCCTGGTGATCACATCGCGCGAGAGTGGGCGCTGGGTCATCCCGAAAGGGTGGCCGATGAAAGGGAAAAAGCCTTTCGAAGCAGCAGCAATCGAGGCCTGGGAGGAGGCAGGCGTGCGCGGGGTGGTGAAGAAGAAGCCGGTCGGCCGCTATACTTATCTGAAAGAACTCGACAATGGCGATGTGGCGCCCTGTATCGTCGACATGTTTCAGATTGAAGTCACGGACATCAGCGGCGATTTCAAGGAGCGGGGTCAGCGTATTCTCGAATGGGTCAGCCCGGATGAAGCGGCAAGACGCGTTCGCGAGATAGAACTCAAGTCGCTGCTCGTCCAATTTGAGGCGCACGGCCGCAGGAAACGCGATCGCGGCTGACCACAGGCTTCTTCGCCGACGCGTTACAGCGCCGCGCGTCTTTATCGCTCGAATGGTTCGCCGAGCGAAGCGACGCCGTTCAATTTGAGCAGTCGGCGGCTAGCGGAGATGATGCCGAGCACGATGATCGTGACGAGATATGGCAGGCTCGAGAGCAGCTGCGAGGGAACGTCCAGTCCAGTTGCCTGGGCTGCCAGCCCCATCAGCGAGACTGCGCCGAAGAGGCAAGCGCCGAGGAAGATACGGCCGGTGAGCCAAGTCCCGAAGACGACGAGGGCGATGGCGATCCAGCCGCGCCCGGCGATCATCCCGTCGGCCCAGAGTGGTGTATAGACTACCGACGCATAGGCGCCGGCGAAGCCGGCCATCGCGCCGCCGAAGGCGATGGCGAGGACGCGGACTGAGATTACCGAATAGCCGATGGCGTGAGCGGCCTTGGGATTCTCGCCGACGGCGCGGACGATGAGGCCAAGCTTGCTGTAGGCAAATATCGCCCACAAGGCCAGTGTCGCGGCGAGTGAAATCCACACGACGATGTCCTGGACGAAAAGGCCACCGATAGCCGGCAATTCCGAAAGCCCTGGAAGGGCGAGCTTCGGAAGTCCCCTGACCGTGAGGCTTTCATAGGTCTTACCGAAAAGCGCGGAAAGACCCTGCCCGAGAATGCCGATGGCAAGGCCCGCCGCCACCTGGTTTGCCCGGAATCCCAGCGTGACGAAGGCAAAGAGCAGCGAAAGCACAGCACTGCCGAGCCCGGCGACGACGAAACCCAGGAGATGCCCGCCGCCCTGATAGACGACGATGAAGCCGAGCACGGCACCGAGAGCCATCAATCCCTCGACCCCGAGGTTAAGGACGCCGGCGCGCTCGGCTACCAGCTCGCCGAGGGCTGCCAGAAGAAACGGTGTCGCAGCCGCCAGCATGCCGGCAAGAATGAACTCGATGGCGTTCATAAGGGGCTCCGGTGAGCGGCGCGGCGCCATTCTAGGCGATAGCGCACAAAGGCGACGGCGATCAGGTAGGCGAGCAGCAAACTGCCCTGGAAGACACGAACGGCGGCGATCGGCAGGTTGGCCGAGACCATGGCATTGTCGCCACCGATATAGATGACCGCCATGACCAGCGCCGAGACCACGATGCCGATCGGATGCAGGCCGCCGAGATAGGCGACGATGATGGCCGCATAGCCATAACCGCTCGCGACCGAACGCTGCAGCTGACCGAGCGGGCCGGCGACTTCGGCGGCCCCGGCAAGACCGGCCGCAAAACCGCCGATCAGCAGCGAAAGCCAGATCGTCCAACCTTCCTTGAAGCCGGCATAGCCGGCAGCCCGCGGTGCCAGACCACCGACCTGCAGCTTGTAGCCGATGAAGCTCCTCTGCATGAAGACCCAGGCCGCAACCGACAAAGCCAGCGTGATGAGGAATGAAACATTGACGCGGGTACCGGCAATCAGGGTCGGTACCATCGCATCGTACTGGAACATCACCGACTGGGGGAAGTTGAAGCCGTTCGGATCCTTCCAGGGGCCGAGCAGCAGATAGTTCAGCAGCTGCGCCGCAACGAGGCTCAGCATCAGGGAAACGAGAATCTCGTTGGCGTTGAGGCGCACGCGCCAGAAGGCGGTGAGAGAAGCCCAAAGTGCGCCGCCGATGGCGCCGAGCAGCAGCATCGCCGGCCAGATCCACTGGCCCGTCGCTTGCGGAAACCAGACCGGAATGGCAGAGGCGAAGATCGCGCCAAGAATGAACTGGCCTTCGGCGCCGATGTTGAAGACCTTGGCGCGAAAGCCGATCGCCAGCCCCTGCGCGATCAGGAGGAGCGGGCCTGCCTTTAAAAGCACCTCCGAAAATGACGCCCAGGAGAGGAACGGCTCGAAAAGCATCGCATAGACAACCGCGACAGGGTCGCGGCCCATCAAAACGTAAAGGCCGAGATTAAGTGCGATCGCTCCCGCCAGCGCAATGACAGGCGCGCACAGGGCCGCGGCAAGCGAAGCGCGCTCCCGGCGGACCAGGGTGGGAACGAAAGCAAGGGACCAAGCGCTCATTGCTGGACTTTCTCGGGCGAGGCCTGTGCCCCGATCATGTATCGGCCGATCTCCTCGGGCTTCGTGTCTCGCGTTGCGAGCGGCGGGCTGAGCCGGCCGTGATGCAGCACCTGGATGGCATCGCTGAGCTCGAACAGTTCTTCCAGCTCCTCAGAAATGACGAGGATCGCCATGCCCTGATTGCGCAATGCGACCAGACGACTGCGGATGGCGGACGCGGCGCCGATATCGACGCCCCAGGTCGGCTGCGCCAGGAAAAGCAATTTGGGAGACAGCATGATTTCGCGACCAACGATGAACTTCTGCAGATTACCGCCCGACAGGGTGCCGGCTTCCGCATCCGGGCCAGGAGTGCGGACATCATACTGACGGATGCAATCACCGGTGAACGCCGTCGCCCGCGCCCTGTCGACGAGACCGTGCCGCAAAAGCTTGAGCGGATGGGCCGTCAGCAGGCTGTTGAGGACGAGCGACATTTCGGGCACGGCGCCGCGTCCAAGCCGGTCTTCCGGAACGAAGGCAAATCCGAGCGTCCGCCGTGCGGCGGCATCGAGCCTGCCGACATCCATCTCCATCATGAAGATCCGGTCGCGCTGGTCGCGCCCCAGCACCGTCTCGCCTGAAATCAACGCGGCAAGCTCGCTTTGACCGTTGCCCGAAATTCCGGCGATCCCGAGGATTTCGCCGGCACGCACCTCGAGGCTGATGCCGGAGAGCGACACCGCAAAGGGATCGCCGGGCTGATAGTCCAATCCGATGATCTCCAGCCGCTTTTCCCCACCAGACAGCGGCAGCGCCGCCATCGGAGCCGGCATGTCATGGCCGATCATCATGCGGGCAAGGTCATGGGCATCATGTTGACGCGGGTCGACATCCCCGGTCACGCGTCCGCCGCGCAGGATCGTCGCCCGGTCGCAGATCGCCCGGATTTCTTCGAGCTTGTGGGAGATCAACAGGATGGAAACGCCGCCGTCGCGCAGGCGACGCAGCGTGTCGAAGAGCCTCTCCACCAGTTGCGGCGGCAGGACGGAGGTCGGCTCGTCGAGGATCAGCAGCTTCGGATTGGTCATCAGGCTTCGGATGATCTCCACCCGCTGCCGCTCGCCGACGGACAGCGCATGCACATGAGCAAGCGGGTCGACTTCGAGGCCGAATTCCCGTCCAAGCGTCCGAATGCGTTCCTTGAGCTCAGCCTTGCGGCCCGGCACGACCAGCCGAATATTCTCCAGGACGGTCAAGGTCTCGAACAGCGAGAAATGCTGGAACACCATGCCGATGCCGTGGCGCCTCGCCTCGGCGGGGGAGGCGAGGCGCAACGGGTTTCCTTCCCAGACGACCTCTCCGCCGTCCGGTTGCTCGACGCCGTAGATCAGTTTCATCAGCGTCGATTTTCCCGCCCCGTTCTCCCCGAGGATCGCATGAATCGATTGCGGCGCCACGTCCAGATCGATGGCCTGATTGGCATGGATCTGGCCGTAACTTTTCAAAATGCCGCGCAGCGACAGGAGCGGGGTGGTCATGACTTATTTCGGCAACGGCGTGGACACGCCCTTGACGTGCCAGTTCATGGCGATGATCTCGGGGTCGGCCATGGTCGCACCCGATGCGACAGCTTCGCTGCCGTCGGCCTTGGCGATCGGCCCGGTGAAGGGCGAGAAGCTGCCGTCGGCGATCTTTACCTCGATCTCCTTGATCTTGGTCATCACGTCAGCCGGAATATCAGGATTCCAGTCGACCACTTCGACGACCTTGTCGGCAACGCCGAGGAACGCATTGGCGCCCTTGAACGTGCCGGCGAGATGGGCATCGACCGAAGCCTTGAAGAACGGCGACCAGTCCGTCGCGATGCAGCCGAGATAGGTTTTGGGCGCATATTTCTTCATCGAGGAATTGAGGTTGAAGGCGTAAACGCCGGCTTCCTCGCAAGCCGAGATGACGGACGGCGTGTCCTGGGCGTTGGAGAAGATCACGTCGCACTTCTGCGCGATCAGGGCCTTGGCGGCTTCCTGCTCCTTGGCCGGATCGAACCATGAGTTCACCCAGACCACCGAGACCTCGATATCGGGTTTGACGGCCTGGGCGCCGAGCGTAAAGGCGTTGATCGAGGTAATGAGCTCGGGGATAGCAAAGGCCGAGACAGAGCCGAGCTTGCCGGTCTTGGAAAGTGCTGCCGCAGCCATGCCGAGCAGATAGGTGCCCTGGAAATATTTGGCGGCGAAAGGCGAGAAGTTCGGAGCGACCTGGAAGCCGGAGGCGTGCAGAACGGTGACGCTCGGATCGCGGCGGGCGATCTGCAGCGCGCCGTTCTGATAACCGAAAGAGCCGGCGACCAGGAACTTGTTTCCGTCGGCGACGGTCTTGTTCATGATGCGGTCGGCATCCGGACCTTCCGCGATATTCTCAAGCACGGTGACCTTCACCTTGTCGCCGTAAGCGGCCTTGATCGGCTCGAGGCCGGCAGCAAGTGCGTGCCCCCAGCCAACGTCGCCGACGGGCGAGGGGATTACCAGCGTGATGCCGAGCGGCTCGTCGGCGGCGAAAGCAAGCCGGCTGCCGAGCGCGCCGGCGAGGCCGGTGGCGGCAGCGGCCGTCATCAGATTTCTGCGGGTCAGTTTGGTCATGTTCTCAGTTCCCTCTTTTGGTTTTTTTAGAATTCCACGGTGGATAGTGCGGCCTCGGCATCGGCAGCCAGCTTGGTTTCGTCGAGCCCGGGAAATTCGCCCTTCTGCCAGACGATGCGGCCATTGATCATCGTCATGTCAGTCGCCATGCCGATGCCGACGCGGGCAATCAGGCTCAGCGGATCGTGGCGCGTGCCGACATAATCCATGCGCCGAGTGTCGATCGCAAACAGGTCGGCGGCCATGCCGGGCGCAAGCCGGCCGATATCGCGCCGGCCGAGCAGGCTGGCACCGCCGGTCGTGCCGTAGCCGAGGAATTCGACCGGCGGCGGCACGGGATGGGCACGGCTGGAAGAGACGAGGCATTGCAGCATGTAGGCGGAGTGCAGGCAGTGCATCAGGTTGGAATTGTCGTTGGAGGCAGCACCATCACAGCCGAGGCCGACGCGCAAGCCGAAGGCGGCCATGGCGGGAATGTCGGTGACCTCGGCGCCGACCAGATAGACCGGTTCCGGGCAATGCGCGACGCCGGTGCCGCTGGCGGCCATCTTCCTGAGTTCGTCGTGGTTGAGCTCCCAGCAATGAGCATAGAAGGCGTCGGGTCCGGCAAAGCCAAGTTCTTCCAAATAATCGACCGTGCGCATGCCATGGCGCGCCTGAATGACCAGGCTTTCGCCTTCGCCGACATGGGTATGCATCATGACGCCGCGATCACGCGCCAGCGCCACCGATTCCACGAAAGTCTCGCGGTAGCAATTGACCGGCTGACAGGGTGCCACCACGACCTGCCGCATGCTGAAGGGGCTGATATCGTGGTAGGTGTCGATCAGCCGGGCGCAGTCGGCGATGAATTCGTCCGTTGTTTCCAGCATCTCGTCGGGAATGGTCGAGCCTTCCGACTTCGGCAGGGTGTTGCCGCCGCGGCCGGCATGGAAGCGCATGCCGAGCAGTTCGGCCGCCTCGAACTGGCGGTCGATCAACCGTTTTCCGGCGTGCCGGGGGAAATTATATTGGTGATCCAAGGCCGTGGTGCAGCCATGCTTGATCATCTCGGCCATCGCCGTGACGGAGGCGTGGTAAAAGCATTCCTCGTTAAGTTGCGAAAAGATCGGGTAGATGCGGTCCAGCCACTCGATCACCGAGAGCTTCGTCCAATCGAGATCGGCGCGGTTGCGCACGAAGCACTGGAAGAAGTGATGATGGGTGTTGACGAGGCCCGGATAGACGAACCAGCCGGCAGCATCCTGAACGGTCGTGCCGGCAGGCAACGTGTCTGCCCCTATATTTTCGCCGATCGCCACGATCGCCGGACCACTGGTCAGGAGATCGACATTGCGGTGGACGACCGGCCCCTTGCCCTCGTCGACGATCACGGCTGCGCAGTTCTTCAGGAGATAACCAGCCATCTCACGCCTCGCCCGATTCGATCTGAGGTTCGGGCTTCAATTCGTGCAGCCGGTGAATGCCTGGCATTTCGATAAATTTGTCGAGGGCGCGCAGCGCGCGGGACCAGAGCCGGATCGCAGGATAAGCATCCAGCGTGACGCCCCCATCGGGCGCCAGTGCCACATAGGGAAAGCAGGCAATGTCGGCAATTGTCGGCCGGTCGGCGGCGAGGAAACACATGCCGCGAAGACCCTGCTCGACAAGCCCGGCTTCAAGTTCGCGAAGGGCGGCGATGCCCTGAGCCTGCAGCGCACCGATATCGCCCGGCCGTAGCAGCATTTCATGGAGCCGCGCTGCCCCGAGGCTTGCCGTCAGCCGGCCGGAGAACGACAGCCATTGCTGCACCTTCGCCGCTTCCTCCGCCTTGCCGCTGCCGAGCCATTCGGGTGCGGCCTTGGCGGCGAGATAGACGAGGATCGCCGACGATTCGGTCAGGATCAGGTCGCCATCCTCCAGGATCGGAATGGAGCCTGCCGGATTGAGTGCAAGCAGCTCGGCGCCGCGATGCTCGGCGCCGGGATGGAAATCCACCGGGCGCAGTTCAAGTTTCACGCCGGCCAGCGCCGCCATCAGGCGCACCTTGTAGCAACTGGGCGAGAGAATATAGTCGTAGAGCTTCATTGCGCCACCAGCTGTGCGCCGTAGGTATAGTTGTGACGCTTCAGCCAGCGCCGGTAGGCGATCGATGTCAGATCGGCACGCGTCGGGATTTCCATGCCGGGGTCGAGCGGCAGCAGCCGCGGGATCTGGTTTTCGAGGATCGAACGGTCCTGCAGAAAGATCGTCTGCTGGAAATGAATGAGGTCGGTCATCGCGGTCTCGTCGTCGAAAAGCGCCATCCACGGCCAGACGTCGCACAGGTCCTCGGCCAGCGGCTGCACGAAGAGCGTGATGACATCCCATTCGCTCGGGCGCGGCGGGCAGGTCTTGTAAAGCACGGAGCAGGTCGGTGCCGGCACGCGGTACATGTATTCCGTCGTGATCCCGCCGCTTGCCGACTTGGCGGCCTGCGGCTGATAGAATTTCACCTGCGTTGCCCAGACCTCGTCTTCTTGCTCGCGGATCTCGACCTTGTAGTTCTGCACTTCCGTATGCGGCTCTGCGCCGAGAATGTCGGTGTGGACGAAGGGAAAATGGGCGATGTCGAGGAAATTCTCGACGGCGCGGAGCGGCGAGCAGCGCACGCGCACCACGCCGACATCGACGAAGCGGCGGCCGGGTTGATCGGCCTCGGGAATGGGGAAAAGTTCTTTCTTCGGCGCGCCGAGGGAGGACCAGACATGGCCGTAACGCACGCGCACCGGCAGAACATGGCCGTCTCCGGCCGTCACCTTCGCTTTGCCGTCGCCATCGCGCGCCACCTCGATCGGCTCGCCCATCAGCGCAGTGGTGCGACCGGCGCCATCTAGCTGGCTGAAAAGCCCGACCGGATACCATTCATCGATCATCGCCTGCATGGTCATTGCGCGATCTCCTTTTTCTGAAGATCCTCAGCCCGACGCCGCAGGCTTTCGGCGGCCCGTGAAGCGCCGATGCCCGCAGGAAGGCCGGCATCACCCTTCAGCAGCACATGGATCAGCGTCCGTCCGTCTTCTTGGGCGGATAATAGCAGACAGATGGTCCCGCTGGATGCATCGATCTCGACAAGACCATCAGGGCTCGCCTTGCTGCCGGCCGCCACCTTGATCGCGGCGAAGCCGGCGAACGCTGTCAGCGAGCGCAGGGGAATGAGGCCCTCGAGCCTCGGCGGCTTCGATACGGGCGTGCCCACGGCCACCCAGATCACACTGTCCGCTTCCTCGACATCATGGGTGGCGACACGGATGGTTTCCGGGGGCGTCAGCCCCGGATGGGCGGGAATGCGGAGACAGTTTCCGGCCTGGCCATAGCTCCAGCCGTGATAGATGCAAGAAAGCGCCTCGCCACGCACGAAGCCGTGAGACAGGCGCATGCCGCGATGTGGACAGCGATCCGCCGATGCCGATATGCGTCCAGAAGCGCTGCGCCACAGAGCAATCGATCCGGCTGCCGTCCATGCCGGTATGACGGTTCCGGCCGGCAAATCCCGGGAAAGGGCGACTGGCGTCCAAAAGCCCGTCGTATCGGAAGGCATGACTAGAATTCCCACACAAAACCAAATGCTTGCCGATCAAGTCCCGCATCGGCGCCGAGGCAATTCCGCCGCAACCTTATTAGGTTTGCATAATTATTTCGCATTGGCAACATTGAGTAAATAATATGCACGGATGAAATACGCGAGAGCCCGGACTAGGTCCTTTCGCCGCTGATCGCCGTTCGATCTATCCTCTCGACCCACACGTCGATAGGCCCGAGAGAGCATCCCATCTCCATCATGTCGATCAACTCCTCCGGCCCGGCAACCTCAAGTTCGATCCGCATGGAACTCGTATGAGATATGGTGTGCGAGAGCCCAAGCTTGGCAGCGTGGCGCCGGATCCAGGGAACGAAGGAGGCAGCCCCCAGATCACCGACAATCGTCATCCGCTCCAGCAGGTAGCTTGTATCTTGTCCCATGCTCGCCCTTGTTTTCCTACACCAAAGCGCTTGAATGAACTTCGGGAAGGGGTCGCCGTCAAGGCGAGAATATGGCGTCGGAATTTCCTTTGCAAATCCCTGCGGCAACATACCAATTCCCCGCCACCGTATGGCTGCTTCGGAGCAACTCAGGCTGCGTGATGGCGCAGCCTAGTCGCGCGAGCGACTGCCCGTAAGCATTGCGACAAAAGCCGTGACCTTGCGCGGACGAAGCCGAGCTGCCGGATAGACGACATAAATTCCGCCGGCCGGCAGGCTCCAGTCCGGCAACAATCTTATCAGTCGGCCAGCCTCTATATGCTCTCCAGCCAGAAAATCCGGAAGCACGGACATTCCTGCCCCAGCAAGCGTGGCCGCGAGAACCGCAGGCGTCGAATTGCTCATGAGGCTCTGTTGCATCTGCACAGTCCGCCGATCGAAATCGCCCTGGATAAACCTCCAGACCACCGGCTCCTTGAGGGCCAGGTTGGCGATAAACGGCTGGCCCACCGCATCCTCTGGACTGTTCAAACTGAGCGTGGCGAAGAAGCTGGGGGACGCCACAAGAAACTGCCGGAACGAACCGATCCGTCTCGCTTGGTGACTGGAGTCATCGAGCCATCCAACGCGGATCGACAGGTCGATCTGATTGGCAATAAGATCCATCTTCGTATCAGCGAGCAGAAGCTCGACCCTGCAGGCGGGGTACTTCCGGATAAAGGCCGCAGCAATGGGAGCGATCGTGCTCGCACCATAATCATTGGGCGCAGCAATGCGTAGCATGCCTGTCGGCTCGGCATTTGCGCGGGTGATTTCATCGACGGCGTCCCCGGCTTCGCGGAAGATCATGACGCAGCGTGCGTAGAGAAGCCTGCCGGCCTCAGTCGGCTCGACGCGTCGTGTTGTCCGGAGCAGCAAGCTAGTTTTCAACTCAGCTTCCAGCCGCGCAACCTGCTGGCTGACGACCGTCTTCGTGATCGCGAGGCGCTCGGCAGCTTTCGTGAACGAGCCGGTATCGACGACGGCTGCAAAATAGGCCAGCCGGTTGAGGTTGACAGCCTCCATAGCCTTCTTCCATTTGATTGTAAGTTTTTGACATACATTCTGTCACATTTAACAATATTTATCACTCAATAGAAGTGCACTATCTGTTGTCCGTCGCTTCAAGGATGGTCCGATATGCATCTTACCTATCTCTACGATCCGCTTTGCGGCTGGTGCTATGGTGCGGGGCCCGGGCTCGACAAATTGGTCATGCTCGACAACCTCACCGTCGAGCTTGCGCCCAGCGGGCTTTTCGCGGGCGAAGGCGCCCGTCCGCTGGATGAACGCTTCGCAGCCTATGCCTGGCATAATGACCAGCGGATCAACCGGCTCACGGGGCAGGTCTTCAGCCAGCTCTATCGCGATCAGGTTCTCGGGCGCGCAGACGGTATGTTCGACTCCGCCCCTGCGACGCTTGGGATCATAGCCGTCGGGGTGACGCAACTCGACAGGGGAGGTGATGCCCTGAAGGCACTTCAAAGCGCTCGCTATGTTGACGGCCGCAACACCTCGGAGATCGCTGTCGTGGCCGACGTTCTCGATCAGGCCGGGTTTCCCGATGCCGCCGCTCGTGTCCGGGCTCCGGACGAGGCCCTGCTCGATGCCTACCGCAACGGGATCGGGAAGTCCCGCCAACTCATGGCTGCATTCCGGATGGATGGTGTCCCCGCGCTTTTGGTCAGCGACGGCGACAAGCGCCGCGTGCTGCGCAGCGATGCCCTATTCGGCGGCTTTGACCGACTTGCTGCCGAGCTTCAGGCGGCATGATCGTTCATTTTCAGCAGACCGTTCCATGAACTACCGACAAAGCCTGCCGGGGGGCAACACTCAGGGCAGCAGAAAATCGAAACTGACGATCATCGGAGACAACCATGTATTCAAGGAGAGAAGTCATGAAAACCACCCTCGCAGCCGGCGCCGTTGCCGTTTTTGCGCCTGCCGGTCTCGGCAACGCAGCCGGGTCAAAGCTGGCCTGGAAGCACTTCCCCGCCGGTCAGAATGGCTTCTTTCGTGCTCCGGTGCTGCTGACCGGCCCCAGCGAAGCGTTGCTGATCGACGGCGGGTTCAGCTATCCCGACGGTCGTACGCTGGCGGAAGCCATCAAGGCCACGGGCAAGACGCTGACCGCGATTTATGTCAGCCAGTCCGATCCGGACTATTACTTCAGCCTCAAGCCGGTCCTCGAAGCCTTTCCCGGCGCAAAAGTACTGGCCGCCTCCGACACGATTGCAGCGATCAAGGGCAACGTCGAGAAAAAGCTTGCCGTTTGGGGGCCGCAGCTCAAGGAGAACGGCCCGCAGACCCTTGCAGACATCGTCATGCCGGAAGCCTTCGACGCTCCAAGCCTCACAGTTGATAGCGAAACCGTCGAGATTGTCGCGGCCGAGGCAGGGTTAAGCAATCGCCGGTACCTGTTCGTGCCGTCGCTGAATGCTGTTTTCGGGGGCGTCATGATCTTCTCGGGCGTTCATGTGTGGACGGCCGACACCCAGGCATCGGAGCAGCGTGCCGCTTGGGTGGCCACCCTTGACAAGATCAGCGCCCGCAAGCCGACGATTGTCGTTCCCGGCCACATGACGCCGGAAGCGGCAACCGATCTGTCTGCCGTCGAACACACGAACAGTTATCTGCTCGCTTTCGAGGAAGAACTCGCCAAGGCAGCCGATTCCGCCGCGCTGAAGGCCGCCATGGAAGCCCGCTTCCCCGGTCTTGGCATGGGTGTTGCGCTCGACATAGGCTCCAAAGTTGCCAAGGGAGAAATGAAGTGGGGCTGAACGGCCGATCTTCAAACTGATCCGAAGGGCCTGGGAGGGCCCTTCACCTCCAGGAAGGCCGCAAAAGTGGTGATGCAGTCGTCAGGTCCGCATCTCATCAAGGCGTTCGTGTCTTTGACAAACTTTGCCAAATTCGGTTATATTGCCTTCAAATGGAGGTTATCAATGGCCACGATGAACGTATCTCTTCCGGGCCCGATGAAGGATTGGGTGGAGGCCCAGGCCAAGACCGGGCGATATTCGAATGCTAGCGACTACGTGCGCGACCTGATCCGACGCGACCAAACGCGAAACGACAAGATCGCCGCCATGCAAAGCTTCGTCGAGGCCGGGCTCCAAAGCGGTGTCGGCGTCCGATCAAAGGATGAACTCTTTGCTGAGGCGATGGCTCGTGCCAGCAAGTCATGAGTTTTAAGCTTTCTGCCGAAGCGGAAGAGGACATTATTGCGATCGCCGAGCAAGGTGTCCGTATGTTCGGGGCAGACCAAGCAAAGCGATACCACGATGAACTTTTCGCATTATTTGATCTGATAGCTGTCAATCCACGCATCGCGCGCAAACGGGATGAGATTGATCCGCCCGTTAGAATTCATCCCTTCAAAGCGCATCTAATCGTCTATCGGATCGAAAATGATGAGACAATTTTTGTAATACGAATTCGCCACGCGCATGAAGATTGGGCAAGTGATTCAATTTAGCGCACCTCGGATGGAGCTGTGAGATTTGGTGTGTCTCAAGTTCGAATGAGTTCATGGGAGGGGCAAGACCCGATCCCGAAGAGAAGCAAGGCCGTGAATGACATCAGATGCGGTGTAAATGGAAGCTCGACAGCGCTTGACTTCAACACGCCGAATAGAGAAGTTCCATAATTCAGCTTATGCCATTTTACACAATCTGTGATTGCTTAACCTCCGACGAGCTCATCGCAAGAAATCCAGCAAAAGACTGCTAATAACGATAATCTCAAAAATTTCTTCAGAACGATACACGCATGGGAGGATTCAAGGCTTTCTTCGTTCCCTCAGCCGCTATAACGCAGGAGGCACCGAAGCCGCGCTGCTGGCCTAAAGCCGGAGTCGCCGCACGAGATGACGAGGACCTAGGCGGAGGGCTAACGAAAATAGTTGATTGCTGCTCTCATCTTTAGTACCGACCTATCACCCGGTTAAAGGATGTCACGTGGCTATACTCCCGATGCAAGATCCGCCTCGAACGGCTGAAACTTTTGTCGCCGAAAATATAGGTCTTTTGATAGAGCGGAACGAAATTCTCTGCGACGTCAGTCTTAAATTTCCGGCAGGAGAAGTTATCGCGCTGGTCGGCCACAACGGCTCCGGCAAATCCAGTCTTCTCAAAATGCTGGCTCGCCAGCTTGTGCCGAGCACTGGATCGATCTCTTACGGAAACCAGGATCTGAGGATGTATAGCGAACGCGCCTTTGCGCGTTCGGTCGCATATCTGCCCCAGGACGTCACGACCGGATCGGAAATGACGGTCCGCGAGCTTGTAGGATGCGGTCGTTATCCGTGGCACGGAGCGCTCGGCCGGTTCACCCAAAACGATGAAGAGAAAGTCGAGGACGCCCTTCGAGCCACGCATATCGAGACGTTCGCCGACCGTATCATGGGAACGCTATCGGGCGGCGAGCGGCAACGTGCCTGGATTGCGATGCTGATCGCTCAGGATGCTCGCTGCCTGTTGCTCGACGAACCGACTGCGGCACTCGACGTTGCTCATCAGGTCGAGGTGCTCTCACTTGTGCGACGCTTGGCGCATGAAAGTGGAAGGAGTGTCGTCATCGTTCTCCACGACATCAACATGGCCGCTCGCTTCTGCGATCGGATCCATGCGTTGAAATGCGGTCGCGTGGTTGCCAGCGGAACACCGAACGCGATCCTCGCGCCGAACACGCTACAGGAGATCTATGGGATCGACATGGATGTGATCTCCGCGCCCAACCTGCCCTATCCGCTGGCCTATGTTTGCTGAGGCCGGCCGTTCAATGGGGGTTTCGCGGCGGTTCTTTTTGCAATTTGCCGGGGCCTCGCTCATTCCCGCTCCGCTGTTTGCACAGTCGATGGGCCCAAGGATCGTCAGCCTCGACTACGGTCTTGCGTCCACTCTTTTATCCCTCGGATTGCCTCCGGTCGGGATTTCAGACCTCGCCGATTGGGACAGATGGGTTGTCGAGCCGCCGATGCCAAAATCCGTCGTCGATATCGGCAGTTCGTTCGAGGTCAATTTTGAAATTCTCGTCACGCTGAAGCCCGACATTATCTTAACCACACCCTACCTGGATGAGCTGTTGCCCAAGCTTCAGTCGGTGGCGAAAGTCGTTCGGCTGGAAATCTTTACGCCGGGCATCGGACCTATTCTTACCGCGGCCATCGGGGCGACGCGTAAATTGGCCGTTGAGCTTGGCCGTGAGAATGAAGCAGAGCAGTTCCTGGCGCGAGCCGAGGTCTTCTTTGCGCAATGCCGCAGTCGCCTGGTGGGCAAGAACCTGCCGCCAGTCGCCCTGGTGAATTTCATGGATGCCCGCCATGCCCGCATCTACTCGAGTCCTGGACTGTTCCACAATGTGCTCGAGCGCATCGGTGTCCGGAATGCCTGGACCAGAGAGTCGAATTATTGGGGCTTTGAAACGATCGGGATTGAAGATCTCTCCAAGGTCACCGATCCGGACGCGCGTCTGATCGCCTTTGACCCGATTCCTCCAGACGTTCTTCCGAAACTCGGTCAGAGCCCGCTGTGGAACAGGCTTGCGTTTGCGCGTCCAGGCCATCTGTCGATTCTGCCGCCAGCCCTGATGTTCGGGATGGTGAACGAGGCCATGCGTTTCGCAGGCCTCTTGACAGATCTTCTGGAAAAGGAAGCTTGATGGTTTCCCGCCGCGACAATATCGGGCCAGCAATTGTCTTCCTCCTCCTGATGTGCGGTGGAGGCGTGGCATCGTGGTTTCTTGCCGCTCCTGCGCTGTCAGAAATCGCTCGACCGGATTACGATGTCACGCGAATGGTGTTCACCTATTCGACGCTTCCCCGTCTTGCGACGGCGCTGATTGCCGGAGCCGCGCTTGCCTTGTCCGGGGCGCTGTTTCAGCAGGTTTTGCGAAACCCGCTCGCCGATCCTACCACTCTTGGCGTGTCGGCCGGAGCAAACCTGGCGCTGGTGGTAACATCGCTGTTTCTCCCCGACTTGCTTGGCGCCGGCCGCGATCTTGTCGCTCTGATCGGCAGCGCGACCGCTGCTGCGATCGTCGTCAGCCTGGGCGCGCGCCGCGGTTTTTCGCCTTATTCGCTTGTTCTGTCGGGGCTGGTTCTCAGTCTTTGGTGCGGCGGCCTCGCTGCCATCCTGACCTATTTGAACCAGCGCTACCTCTCGAGCCTGTTCATCTGGGGCGCCGGCTCGCTGGCACAGCAAAGCTGGGTCATTCCCCTGTCGCTTCTTTGGAAGTTGGCTGTCATCGCCATCGGCAGCGCTTTCGTGATGAGACCGCTTTCGCTGCTCGATCTTGGCGAAAGCAGCTCCACGGCACTCGGCGTCAGATTGGTCCGCCTGCGTTTCGTTGTAGTCGCCCTCGCCGTCGCGCTTGCTGCATTTGTCACGAGCGCCGTTGGGGTCATTGGTTTCATTGGACTGGTCGCGCCGACGATTGCGCGATTGTCCGGAGCACGGCGTCCCGCGCAGCTCATCCTCTGGTCTCCGCTGATCGGCGCCGGACTGCTGTTCTTCGCCGACTCCATCCTGCAACTCGTCGCCGGCGGACTTGGTGATTTCTTGCCGACGGGGGCAGTGACAGCCATCTTCGGTTCGCCGCTGCTTCTCGCGCTCCTGCCGCGGCTGAAGATCCGTCATAGACTACAGCAATCGCCGGCGTTCAGACGGCCACGTCGATGGGATGGAACCCGACCGGTCATCATCGCGGCCGCCGGCCTGCTCGTCCTGTTGATGGTCAGCGCTTTTCTCGGACGCGACGTCAATGGCGGCTGGGCTCTCGCTTCCGGCGAATTTTCGGTCGATGTCCTTGCGATCAGAATACCTAAAATCCTCGCCGCCCTGGTATCGGGCGCGATGCTTGCGGTCGCGGGCTCGATCCTTCAGCGGCTGACCGGAAACGAAATGGCAAGTCCCGAAGTTCTGGGAATCAGTGCCGGCGCGACCTTCGGCGTTGCGATTGCCCTCTTTGCCGTCGCTCCAGGATTTTCAGGTCAATTTGCATTTGCCGTGGCCGGTGCGATCAGTGTGCTTGCTATGATCTTCGCCAGCTCCCGGCGATCGGCCTTCGCGCCTGAACGAGTCCTGCTGGCGGGCATTGCCTTAAGCGCGATGGTCGATGCCGTCGTCGGCGTGTTGAGCTCGACGGGAGATCCGAGAGCAGTTCTGCTGATGCGGTGGATGAGCGGGTCCACCTATCTTATCGAGGGGTCGACCGCCGCAATGGAGGCGGCGCTCGGCGCCGTGCTGATCGCTGTCTCGCTCGCCGCTCGCCGCTGGCTTGACATCCTTCCGCTTGGGCCGTCGCCTTCGGCGGCGGTCGGTATTCCATTGGCGAAATCGCGATTTGCGCTTTTTGGCCTCGCAGGATTGTTGACGGCTGCCGCGACGCTCACGGTTGGCCCGTTGTCATTCATCGGCCTTATGGGACCTCACCTTGCGCGGGAGGCGGGATTGGCGCGCGCGCTGCCGCAAATGGTCGGCGCCGCGCTGATCGGAGGGGGGCTGATGGTCGCGGCTGATTTCGTCGGCCGCACGATCGTATCGCCCTATCAGATCCCGGCCGGTCTCGTTTCCGCGCTCATCGGAGCGCCGTTCTTGATGCTGATGATGCGGAAGCGCAGTGCCAGCTGAGGGGTTGCCCACGCAACACCATCAACGATCTCACTATGGCCTTGCCTCATTCGCTGGCCCTGCCTCTTGCTCCGAGGTGGGCCATACGGGTGGGGAGAACGGCCGGCCGGACGATTAACGTCGGAGAGCGTCACATGTCGGTCAACTCTGGACGGCGAATGCGATGGCAACCGCACGATTCACGGCCGCCGCAAGAACGGACATGTGGGTCTCACCGGCATAAAGCTCGAATCCGGTACGCAATCCATCGGCAGTGCCGTTTAATCGCTCCGCCATCTCCCGCGCCAGGAGGACGGTCCGTTCCGTCTTCCTCTTCTCCAGGCGTGCAGTGGCATCCTCGTTCCGGTACTGGAAGGGTGCCAGCTCATCGCCTTCGTATTCCCCAGCGGACAAATGCAGGAAGGGTGCATTCCCCGGCGCGTCTTGCCGTTGCGCCTCGTTCTTGAGGATTTCGCTGTTCTCCCAATAGATGGTTGGGCTGGCCGCAATCCAATTGGCAAACAGACCGGGGCGCTCGAACAGGGCATAGAGAGTAAAGAGGCCGCCGAAGGAATGTCCGAAAAGCGATCGGCGCATCGGATCCAAGATCACCATCTCCGCAATCCGCGGGATAAGCTCGTTCTCGATGAAATCCAGCAGTTTGCCGGTCCCTCCGATGACAACCGGCGGACCGCCCTCAACGAACGGCGGATAGGATTTGACCGGCGGAGGCCCCAGGTCCCAAGACCGGCGGAGCGGATCATAGGGCTCGTCGGAGGGGTAGCCGATCGCGGCGATCACCCCCCAAGCGACATTCGTTCCGGTGGGGTAAGGTGCCTGCGTGACCAAGCTGGCGACCGCGAAGGGGAAAGTGGCGTTGCCGTCGGTCATGACGAGAAGCGGCCATCCTTTCGCCGGCGGTCTCTCCGCCGGAATGGAAAGGAATATGCGATAGGGCTCGCCGCCCGCAGCAGGAGCCAGATCAAAAAAACAAGTTCCGGGCATCGAATAGACGCTGATAGGATTGGTCATGAGAAAGTTTTCTGATGGTTGGGAGGATCGGGTAAGGGAAATTGATAGCGGTGCTGTTCACCGGCAGGTTTCGAAGCTTTCCAAGGTCGGTGCAACTCTTTGCTGATATCCTGGCTTCCGCGAAAGCGCATCATGGCAATTACGGTTCGGACGTTTACAGAGGCTGATCTAACCTAATCCCAGGCATGATTTGAAGACCGGAGCTATCGAGCTGCATTTCGATCCAACAGATGAATTCGCAGGCCTTCAATTCAATCATCTCCGAACACTGCTAAGCCGACGTCTGTTTCGTAACTTTCTTGGGTTTGCAACCCCGAGGCGGTAACGTGAACCACACGTCAGAGCACCCACTTTCTCAAGCGTCGTGGCCTTATGCGCGGCCGGGCTTTTTTCCTGCACGACAACCTGCCAAGTATGGAGATTGGTGCCGATCATCCATGTGGACGCCACCGGCGGCACTTCCTTTATCGCTGACCCTTTTAGGAGCGCGCCTGTTTAGCCCCGGAGAGATCCGGGCGCCTACGTCGCCGTGAACCCGTTAGAGGCTAGGATATGCGGATATCAATGATAATGGTATTCGAGAGCGTAACCTGCGCCGTACACGGTACGAATCCCCAGATTACGCAGTCCTGCAAACGCTTTTCGCAGCCGGCCGATATGCACGTCAACCGTCCGACTTTCTACAGCGTGTGGATCGCGCCAAACGGCCTCAATGAGTTGCTCGCGGGTACTGATCTGCCCCTGCCTTTCTAATAGAAACCTGAGGATTCTCATCTCCATAGGCGCAAGCGCTATTCTCTTGCCTGAAACCACGACGGCGTGCGGGCCGAAGACAATCTCGGCGGCACCAGCAAAGTTGCGCAGAGTCGAAGCCTCAGACTGCGGGCCTGTGCCGTGGAGAAAGGCGAGGAGTTTTGAAGGCGACAAAGGACGTGCGATGCCTTCGTCGGAGCCGGCCTTGATCAATTGCAGGTGCTGGGCACGTGTGCCGTCGCCGATAAGTGCCGCCACTGGAAGCCGTGAATCTTTCAAGAGAGCACAAAGGGGCGCAACATCACTCGGCCACCCCGCACAATCTAAGACGACCGCGGAAAGCTCTGCTGACGTGCAAGCGTCCGCCACATCGGCGTCACTTGCGGCAAGACGAGCCTTGAAACCCTCGCCATGCAGTATGTGCGCGAGGAGCAGATAGAGCTCGGCGTTCTGCGAGCAAACCAGAATGACGGGAGCCATGTCGATTGCCTTTTTCCTCGCCTGTGAACCGAGCTCAGCTCGGCGCGAACTCGCCACCGTTGACATCTATAATGGCTCCATTGACGAACCCGGCATCCTCCGACACTAGGAAAGCGATCACGGCGGCGACATCCGTCGGCATACCGAGGCGACCGGCCGGAATACGAGCGAGCGCGTCGACGTTGATCTTGCTTTCGGGAGAGCCGGTCAGTGGCGTGAGGATGCGGCCTGGCGCGACAACATTCGATGTTATGCCATAGGGACCATATTGAGAGACCAGCACGCGAGACAATCCCGACAGTGCGGCTTTGGACGCCGCATAGCTCGCGCCGGCGATCCGTGGTCTTGTCCGACCGGCAAGAGATCCAACCAATATTATTCGTCCAGAACCGCTTTTCTTCATGCCAGGCAGAACAGCGCGGCAACACAACATCGTCCCGGTCACGTTGACGGCCAGCACGTCATTCCACTCCTCAAGAGTAAGGTCAGAGACGTTAAGAGGACCGTCTGGACCTTTCGGCGAGATCCCGGCGTTGCAGACGAGAATCCCAGGTGCGCCCAGGTCACGGGCGACTTCGCCAAAAAAGGAACTGATTGCCGACGGTTCGCGGAGATCAACCCTTCTCGCAAGCGAGCGCTCTGGTCCGAAAGCCTCAGCAAGCGCGGCGCCTGCGGCCATGACGCTTGCCTCGCCATGGCTGAAGACGGCAACCCGATGACCGGCCTTGAGCAGACGAAATGCGGTGGCAAGACCGATCCCAGTGGTGCCACCGCTGATAACCGCTACATGCGGGCCGCGGTCAGCGCTCATGCCGCGTGATCCATTTCAGCAAACAGCGACAGCGGTGGATGGGCGCCCGCCTCTGTCATGACCTCAATCAGAAGGGGACTTTCTCCGGAGAGACCGCGCTCAAGGTATCGAGGAAGATCGGCGGGATTTGAGATGCGGACTGCAGGGCAACCGCAAGCTTCCGCAATCTTCCGATGATCGACATCCGCAAAGCTGCAGGCCGTCGTGAAGCTGCCGAACTTGACAGTTTCGGCATCACGTTGGAATCCAAGGATGGCCCTGATCGTGATACTGGGCGATGACAAGATCGAAGGCGCCGTTATAGGCGCGGGCAAACACCGTATCGGCCGAGATCGGGCCGACGACGTCGATGCCCTTTGCCTGCGCCTGCTCGACGGCGGGCGCCAGGAATTCCATGTCTTCGGTGCCGAACAGGCCGTTTTCGCCGCAATGGGGATGGCCGGCGAGGTTCATCGCTTCCTTTTTGATGGGCGCGGTGACGATGACATCGGCTTGGCCAGACATGGCGAGATCGACGGCGCGGGTGATATATCGCATTGAGGCATCGCCGGCGACGGGACTGACCTTGCCGATCTCGGGAAGGGCGGCGCCGAGCGCGACTTCGTCGACGACGATCCTGTCCTCACCGGCTGCAGCGGCGGGAACCAAACGATCCCTTTGATAAACCGTAGCTTGATCAGAGGTTCCGCGACCGCTGTTCCGCATCATCGGACTACGGCACGGGATTGCGACTCCGTGCGCCCGGCTCACGATGACGATTGCAATCGTAAGTGCTCTCCTGTTCACTTTAGTGCGTCTCGGAGTTCAATGCCGCGCCCACGGCCGACAGCCCGCTGACGCCGTTCTGAGATGATCTGCTCACTGCTTTCCCAGCGGACTGCTTGTTGCAGAACCTTCAGCTTTTCTCGCATCGCCTCGAAGGCATTGCGCTGTGCTGGTGGCACACCGTTGACGAGATCCTTCTCCTCTCGGAGGATGGCATTGCGACCAAAGCGCTCGTCGAGCGCCCGGCTGACTGCGGCGAACTCCTGGCGAATAGTCGGATCGAGAGAAACGGCCGATGCATTCCGCTTGCGACCGTTGTTCTTCGCCTCTGCTGTCAGTCGCATGAGCACGTCTTCCGCCGGCTTCGACAGGCCGGGAATGGCGACTGCCATGCGCCGTCGCTCCTCGCCAACAACCTGGCGTTCGGCAGCGAACACATTGACGTAGGTCGAACCGAGCGCGCGCAGGCGGGCGGCGGCTTCAGGCATGGCCTGCACCGCCTCTTTCCGCTCCCGGCCGGTGGCCAGCATCCGGTCCATCAGGCGATCGGAACCGCGTAACGCGCCGTAGGCGGCCGGATCGTTGGTCACCGCAGCGGCGATGCGATCGGCAGCAAAACCTTTCTGGAGCAGCTCTTCGAGCTTGCCGACGGCGCCGGCCGGATCGCGCCAGATCGCGCCTGCCACGGCCGCCAGCGCTGCTCGCTGCTGGCGATAGAGAGGACCTGAGAGCACACGAGATCGCGCCTCCTCGTCGACAGGGGTCTTGAACTCGGTGACTGCGGCGAGCATGGGGACATTCTCCTTCTCGGGATCGACGCTGGCGCCAGCGACGATCTTCGAGCGATCCCGCCGCTCGACGAGATGCTGCTCGTCGGCAAAGCGCTTCACGGCTTTAAACAGCTGGGTCAACTCCTCGCCTCTGACGCTTGTGAGGTCCTCCGGCATACGCTCGACCATGTTGCGTTCGGCAACCGTATCGGCTCTGGATGTGAAGGCGCTCCAGCCGAAGCGGGCCGTGAGCGCCTCGCTGACGGCCTTGACTTCCTGCACGAGCGAGCGGTCTTCTGTGGCGAACGCAAAGGCGGTCTTGTAGGCGTCGTCACCACCCTGACTGCGCACCGCCTCGATCTCCACGAGACGCGCCATCGCTTGCCTGGAAAGAGCCGGGATCGGCAGGGACATGTGAGCGCGGCGTTGTTGCTCACGGAAACCAAACCGCTCAGCATTCCGGCGGAACTCGGTGGCATGCGCGCGGGCCAACGGTATCAGTTCCAGCAATGCCGCGGTCGCGTTGCTGCGCTCGTCGCGTGCCGCACGACCGTCGACGATCAGATCGGAACCACGCAGGCGGCCAAGCCGGTCGGGTGTCGCGGCAAGATCGTCAACAAGCCTGCGAGGTTCGATACTTGCATCCGATGAAAGCGCGTTCAGGACGACAAGCGCCGCATCCGGGTCACGATAGATCTTCTCCAATAGCGGCCGCAGGATCGCCTCCCGTTCCTTCCCGGCCGGCGACGCAAGCTGAGCCAGCCGCGCGTCTTCCTCCACGCTCCTGGTGAAGCCTGTGGCGGGCGGGATCAGATATCGGCCACTCACAACGTCTGCCTCCAAGACGGGTGTGGGTTCTGCCCGTTCCTCGCTATAGGCGACCCGCCGTTCCCGCTCGATCGTGAAGCCGAGCGCCATGCTCGCCCGCTCCCAGAGCTTCGCCAGTTGCTCGCGCCTCTCGGCGATCCCGGCCCACCGCCGGGAAAGGCTTTCCTCCACCCCGGCTGCGGCAAGCGAAAGATGATCGAGACCACGGCGTCGCGCGAAGTCGTCGGCATAGGCGCGATAACCGGCCTCGCTTTCAAAATCGAGTGTCGTCGTCTTGGCGCCGGAGCGCGACAGACGTTCGACGAGCTGCTTGAACACATCCGGCCGATGGCTTTCCCGCTCGATCCGTTCCTGGCGTTCTGCGGCGGTTTCAATCCGCTTGGCGGTCCAGACATTGCGATCGACTTCTCTTTCCTCGAACCGCTTCTGCCCAGTTTGCTCATCGACGATCGGAACCTGAACCTTGACCTTCTCGACACCGTCCTTGCGCAGGGTGACCGTGTCGCCTTCGGAGACACCGCCCTCTTCGAGTGCCTTCGGCAAGCTCACACCCCAGAGACGATGGACGCTTCCGTCATCCGTCTTCACGTCGGCATAAGGACTGTCGTCGGCATCCTCGTCATTCGGCCGGAACTTGGCTTGTCCGGTTTCCACGAGCTCACCGGTCACTCCGGCGGCATGATCGACATGCGGCTTCCTTCCCCATTCCGGCCTCGCTTCAAAATCTTCCTTCGCGGCATAGAGGTCAGCGCGGTCGCGATGTCGGGTCATCGACACATAGGTCAGATGCTGGTCCATCATGCCGGTGGCGAGTACGAAGGTTCTCTCGACGGTGGCACCTTGTGATTTGTGAATGGTCGCGGCGTAGCCATGGTCGACATTGCGGTAGCTGTCCTCACTGATGACGACGTCACGGCCATTGTCGAGACGGACCGACAGCAAAACCTCGCCACGTTTGTCGCCGGTGGAAACGACGGTGCCGAGCATGCCGTTCTTCACATATTGCGGACCAAGACGGCGCGCACGTGGCTCGAGGAAGCGGGCATTCTCCAGGAAGATGATGCGGTCGCCGGCGGCGAACTCGCGCGCACCACGTTCGGTCCGGAAAGAGCGGCCCTCACCGAGTGCGCCCTCTCCTGTCATCACCGATCGCAGCGCTTCGTTCAGACGCTTCACGTCTTGATTGGTATGGGCGAGTACAAGAAGCTCGTTACCGCGAAGACGACCATCACTGCCGGCCGTGCTTGAAGCCTGGATCGCCTGTCGGCGCGCCGCCGTCCAGTCGTCAACAATGCGCCCGATGATTTCGTCACGCGTTTCCGCCTCGACAAGGCGACCCTGCTGCGCATAGGCATCGAGACCTTTCTCCGTCTCGCCGCGCGCAAAAAGCCGCGATGCCTCGCGCGCCCAGTCTTCCCGCTGACGGCGCACGCCGGCAAGTTCGGCAAAACCGATCCGCTCAGTGATCGCCCGGAACGCCGCACCCGCCTGGATCGGCTGCAGCTGCATCGCGTCGCCGACCAGGACGACTTTCGCCCCCGCCTGTTCCACGAGCTTCAGCACGCGGGCCATCTGCTGCGACGACACCATGCCGGCCTCGTCGACAACCACTACATCGCCGCGGTGAAGCGTGTCGCGCCCATTGGCCCAGATGAGTTCCCAGGAGGCGAGTGTTCGCGACCTGATGCCGGAGCTGTCTTCCAGTCCCTCCGCAGCCTTCCCCGCAAGGGCCGCGCCGATGACCCGGCGGCCACCGCTCTCCCAAGCGACGCGTGCCGCGGCAAGCAGTGTCGACTTGCCGGCACCGGCAAGGCCGACCACGGCCGCGATGCCGCTGTCACCGGTGACATGACGGATGGCATTGACCTGTTCCGCATCGAGCTTGAAGGGTTTGTCGAGATCGCCAGCTTCGACGCTTTTGACGGCGGCCGCGATATACCGTGACGGAACGGCAAAACCTTTGTGCTCCGACAACACCTGCGCCGACCGCGCCATGTCATACTCGATGCGCAGTATCTCGCGCGTGGTGAAGACAGCGGGTTCCGCTACCTTGCCCGTTTCAGGATCGACCTCCTGCGGCTTCAAGATGACCAGGTCGTCCGACGCCATCAGCCCCGCGCGGATATTAGCGAAGTCCGAAGGATCGTCGACATATCGATGCAGCGCCTTGGCGATATCGCGCTCATCGAAGGTGGAGCGTTCATTGCCGAGCCGCTTCAACAGAAACTCCGGTTCGGCGAGCAGCCGGTCGGCCATTTCCTGCCGCCGGGCAAGGTCGGCCGGCGCGAAGTACATCGTAGCACCCCTGCGGGAGAGTGCTGCCTTTTCCGGCCCGAGATGTTTTTGCGCGATGCCATCGAGACCCTGTTCGGCATAGGAGCGGCCGTCGATCCGGATCTCATGGCCTGCAAGCGCCAGGTGCCGGTTGGCCGTTTCCGCCCAGGCGATCTTCCAGGCCTTCATGGTTTCCTTGTCGCCAGTCCAGAGCTTGTAGACGATCCTGCCCTTTGGGCGGTCCGGCGTGACGACGCGCAACGGCGCGCCGTCTTCACCGGTGACTGCCACCTTCTTGCGTCCAAACCCCTCCTGCGTCAGCGGTCTTAGCGCCGTCATCAGATGGATATGCGGATTGCCGTCCTTGTCGTGATAGACCCAGTCCGCGACCATGCCCTTCGAGGTGAGATTGTCGCGGACGAACTCACGCACCAGCGCGATATTCTCGGCCCGCGTCAGTTCCTCCGGCAAGGCGATGATCAGCTCACGCGCCAGCTGCGCGTCCGCCCGTTTCTCGAAAGCATCGACCGCATTCCACAGCGCCTCACTCGCCGCTGCAACGGTGCGGCCATCGATTGCCGTGCGCAGCCATTCCGGTATCTGCGTCGGCAGAGCCAGCTCCTCATGCACCAGTTCGGCCCTCCCGCCTCGATAGCTGAAGGACGTACCGGCCTGCTCGTCCATCATCCGGGCGCGGTGGCGATAGGCCGCGGCCGAGACGATGCTGCGCCCCGTCCCTCTGCTGATCACCTGCGCTCTGACGAACATGATCGCCACTGACGTCTCCACATCATCCGGGCACGTCGCGACAGCGACGTATATTGCGCCCTCAAACCGATCGGACCGCAGGGCCGATACCGCTTTTCCGGAAGACGGCCATCAGCCGGAATTCCAGCCCCGACATTTTCGGGCTGGTGCAAAATAGCCTGTTTAACTATCTTATTCTAGTCAGTATAAGGAGCGGTATTTTCAGGAAAGGAGAAACCCACGATGGCCGTCAAATCATCGATTTCTGATCTCGATGCCCAGATCGAGAAGCTCAGAGAACGCAGGAGAAGTTTGATCGTTAAATCCGCCGAGCGGTTTGCCCGTGCGGCGATGAAGTCCGGGCTGGCGGAAACGGAGATCGCCGACGAGGAGATCGACCGGATTTTCGAAGAGATCGCTGCGCGATTTCGCAAACAGGAAAAGAAGGGGCCTGGTGGCGCGCCTCCTCAAACACGTCGACCATCAGATAGTGGGACTGGAGCGCCGTCGGAGGTTTCACATGACGGCTGACCGGAAGAGGCAAGCGCGCGAACCGGCCTGCTCGCCCACGTCATGTTGTCGCCGGAATATGCCGGCCGGCGCAACCTGCGTAGCCTGCGCCAGATCGTTTCCGAGCCGGAGCCGTCGGTGCTCGCCATGCTGCGCGATATTCAAGAACACTCGGAATCTGCCTTCATCCGCGAAACGCTCGGCGTCTTCACCAACATGACCGAACAGACCTTCTCGGGTGTCTATTCGACGGCGTCGAAGGACACGCAATGGCTCTCGTTGGATAGTTACGCCGCGCTCGTCTGCGGCAATACCTTCAGGTCGAGCGATATCATCGCTGGCGGGACGGACGTATTCCTCAATATCCCGGCGTCGATCCTGCGCTCCTATCCGGGCATCGGGCGCGTCATCATCGGCTCTCTGATCAACGCCATGGTCCAGGCCGATGGCCGCTTCAGCCGCCGAGCGCTCTTCATGCTCGATGAGGTCGACCTGCTCGGCTATATTCGGGTGCTGGAAGAGGCGCGCGATCGCGGTCGTAAGTACGGCATCAGCATGATGCTGCTCTATCAATCGGTCGGACAGCTGGAGCGGCACTTCGGCAAGGATGGCGCGACGTCATGGATCGATGGCTGCGCCTTTGTCTCCTACGCCGCGATCAAGGCGCTCGATACGGCGCGAAATGTTTCTGCCCAATGCGGGGAAATGACCGTCGAGGTTCAAGGGCGTTCGCGCAATATCGGCTGGGACACGAAAAATGGCGGTACGCGTAAATCCGAGAGCGTCAATTTCCAGCGCCGGCCGCTGATCATGCCGCACGAAATCACCCAGTCGATGCGCAAGGACGAGCAGATCATCATCGTGCAGGGCCATCGCCCGATCCGCTGCGGACGGGCGATCTACTTCCGGCGGAAGGACATGAATGCGGCAGCCAAGGCGAACCGCTTCGTCAAACCGGTGCCGTGAGTGACGGTTGATCCTGCACCTCGTCCTTGCTGGCGCCTTTATCGATACCGCCGACGATAGCGGAAGGTATCGCCCATGCGTATCCGGCCGGATCAGCCCCAACGGGCAAGACAAGATCGAAACTTTCGACGCGCGGAGCGGCGGAGACTATTTGTGATAGCTGCAGCAGGCCAAGCGGTAACGAGGCTATCACGAGCCAAAGGTCAGCGGAATCGGCTGACCTCCGTGGCCGACTTGCGGCGACTGATGAATTCGCGCAGCAGCGGCAGGAAGAAGGCCTTGCTGAAGCGGCCGGTTGGGGCTCGGGCTCAAGATAGAATGAGTTTCCAACGATGTCGGTATTGAACTCATCGAAGATGATCCAAAGCCTGCGATCGGCATCGAGACCGGCGCGGCCCTTTTCGATCGCTGGCACTTCCACAGCAAACCGCGACGCCTCCGGTTGTTTGGTGGTGACGGGAAAGAAGAGAACCAGATCACCGTCCCGCCGCGGCATTCTCACAGCTCGTAGTTCATGAGCGTCCTGCCTCGTCCTCGCTGGCGTAGGCCTCGACGGCGTTTTCGAACTCGGCAAACAGTTCATCGGGCATCGTTTCGATGATCCCGACGGTGCGCTGGTTCGATTGCTTCATCAGCCGCTGGTAGTCTTCGATATTCAGGAGAACCAGCCGGGGTTTATTCCGCTGGGTGATGGTCACTGGATGGCGGAGAGCCTCGGCGATGATGTCGCCAGATTTACGCGATAGATCGCTGGTTGAATAGGAACCGCTTGATTTTGACATATGGATTTCCTTTTTTTGCTGTATTTATTGTGATATACAATATTTACAGCAATGCTGCAACTTTGCTCACAATGTAAGCATCGCCAGTAGGAGGCGGCGGCATCAGCCGCCTCTCTCTGCATCCGAGCGCTTTTACCGCTAGCATTGAACGGCGCGCACCGCATGAACCGGAATTCCAGTTTTCTGCGTGATTTGCTTTACGATCGGCGCCAGTGTGCCGAGTTCATCGTCGGTCAACCGGACCAATGTCGGAAAGTTGACCTCGACCCCACCGTCATCCGCCGCAACCGCGTTGGTCCAGCCACGGCTGTTGATGCGGTATTCACATGTGTCGAGATCGATGTCGAGATCATCAAGCAGGTTGATGGTGAAGCGCCCAAAAATCTCGTTCTCGCCCTGCAGCTGATAGGCAATGAATTCGTCATCTCCGACGATAAGGGTTCGTTCCAATTCCATGATGACGCGGATGCGAGCGACTGCCGCCTCGAGCCCTTCAATCAGCCGATCGTGAAGTTCTCGCGAGAAATCGGTGTCGCATCCGAAGCGATTTGCGAGGACGACGAGCCGGAAACCGGCAAGCTTGGCGTAAAGCATGAGGTTCTGGTCGGATGTCATAATGTGATCTCCTTCATGTTGATGACGGAGATCGGCCACTCTGTTGCAAAGAGGGGTCAAGGACCGCGGAACGCGGCTCGCAAGCGGGGGAACCGATTTTTCCAGAGCGCAGCGCCCGGAAAAATTGGGGGAGACCGCGCCGTCCTTGACGCCGGATTTGCTGGAGTAAAATAGGACGTCAGAGAGAGAAGAGACCCGCGGCCCCAAAGGGGACGCGACCGTTTCCGGCGTCAGCCGGCGGGGAGTGTCGAGGGGTGAAACCCTTGATAGCCTGGCGGCCGGTCGATCCGGCCGGCCAGGCTCACGAACACGGGATAGCCTCCGTCAGAACGGGGGCTCAGCCTCGATGCTGCCTTCCTGCTCGGCCCAGATCACCTCGCGTTCGGCCAGAGCCAGTTCGAGTTCGTTCTCGATCTGGCGACGCTCGGTTGGATCAGCGTTTCGCAGCTCGGCCTGCAGCAGCGCGATGACTTCGTCGATGCAAGTGGTCATTGTCGTCTCCTTGACGTTTGTGAAAGACGCCGCCCGCGGCCATGGAGGGATGCAGGGGTCAAGGATTGCGAAGCAATCGGCGGAGCCGGCGAGTGGGGGAGCCGATTTTGTCACAGTGGAGGGGACCCGGAGCGCAGACAAAATTGGGGGCACCGCTCGTCCTTGAGGCCTTCATGCCGCCATGGCACCCTCGGACGGACTGAGCAGACCCTCCCTCTCCGTATGGCACCGGAAAAGCCGGCAAGGGGCTCGATGCCCGTTGCCGGCTTGATGACATCAAACCTTGCTGGAAAGGTACCTCTGAACCATCTCCAGCAGCCACATCACCGTGAGATGGCAGCGGTGGGCACCGAACGAACCCTAGCCGGTGAGAGCCGGCCCCGTTGCCGGGGCCGGCTGCTGTGCGGCTCAGGCCGGGTTGTTCCAGAGGATGACCTTACGGTTCGGCTCGCCGCCGGGAGCGGGGGCGAGGTTGCCGAAGATCACGCCGATCTCCGGAGCCTCCAGCTTCACGGAGAGGTATTCCTCGCCAGTCAGGCGGGCGATGCGGTTCCAGCCCGCGCCGATCTCGAAGCCGGTCTTGCGGTGGATGATGCGGTAGTCGGGGGCTTCATCGCTCGCCTTGTTGGCGTTCGGGACGATGGCGATCGGGGCGTTGACCCGGATGGTGGCGAAGATGCCCTCGAGGCTGCCGTCGGTCTTCTGCGTCAGGGTTGCGATCGTGGTGGCCATGGTATTGTCTCCTTCAGTTGCTCGGGACCATTCCCGATGGCGCCCGAAGAAGGGGCCGAGCCGCAGGCGTCACCGGAGCGCAGCGCAGGGAACCCCTTGCGGGTTGACGCTGATGGCGGCCGGTCCCTTAGAAAGGCGACATGGAGAACGGAAATGGCCTCGTGCGACCGAAGGTCGGGACAAACCACTACGGCCGCCCGGTCCGGCGCTGCGTGAGAGTGGCACAGCCACTCGGAGTGCCTCGCCGCCATTCTGCGCAAAGACCTTGCCGCTTCCAACCGCCGCAATCGAGATGCGCCCGCCCACCACCCATCATACATTGTCGCTCGGCGTGGCCGACGCGGTGATCGCATTGGCAACTGCAGACCGAGCGGACATGCCGGGTGAAGCTGCTCGCTCGGGGGTCCAACACGTGATCCTTCGCGGACTCGCCCCGTCGCCCGGTTGACGGATCCGACATCCGCCGAACACCCAACCGTCGGCACACGGGCAGTCTCAAGCGACCGAGGCCGGCTTCGTCGAGCGTTCTTCGCAGGCCCGTGACGTGCCAACACATCACAAAACGGAATCCATCGGCTGTAAAGGATTCAAATCTCTCGTTGGACAGGATCGGTCCCGGCGGAAATGATTCCCGGCATGAGCCGAATGTCGTTCCACCTCCATTGCCAACGCATCGATGCCAGCCGCAACATGGCGCGCTATTACACGCTTGCAATCGAGCCTACCTTGTTTGGCGAAACCGCGGTCGTGCGAAGCTGGGGGCGGATCGGGAAGTGTGGCGGTGAGAGGACCGACGTGTTCGGGACCGAACAGGAAGCTGTGGCGCATTTTCTCGATCTTGCACGCCGGAAGCGCCGGAAGGGTTACAGGCCGGCCAGAGGCTGCGTCTGCCGTCCGTGACCCGACATGATCACTCGGCAGGTGGCGCGCGCTGCCGCGCAAGGGATCTATTCACGTTTGAGGCGGGCGCCACAAAACTATTGCCCAGGTGGGTCCAGCGAAGTTGAGGGATCCGAACAGGTCAAGAATTCAATACCGTAAAGCGGCACATTCTGGTCCTCCGAAACGAAATGCGCGCCCTCCGCGACCGCCTGCGCCATAAGGAGATGGTCGAAGGGATCTCGATGATGGAGCGGAAGCTTTCCAAGTGCGATCAGATGTGCGTCGGCAATATCGAGCCTATCAAATCCCTGATCTGGCAGGACCTCTAGGATCTCGTCTATGTCTGCATCGAGCTTCCCGATCCGCAATTTCACGGTGATTTCCCAAAGGGAAACGACACTTACGCGTACATCGTTTTCAGGATCCGCAATGAGGCTGCGGATATGACTGCTCAACCTTTCGTCGTCATTGAGCCACCATAACAACGCATGTGTATCGAGCAGAAGCCTCACGTCCCCTCTTCCATCGCCTTCAGAACGTCTGCGGGCAAGCTGTCGAAATCGTCGGGAACGCTGATCTTTCCACGCAAAGCGCCGGGCTTGCGCACTGCCATGTCAACTGACGGAGGGCCGATTTCGGCAACAACCTTGTGATGGGACATCAGAACGAACCTCTGTCCGTCCTGAACCTGCTTCAGGAAGGATGTCAGATTGCCACGAAACTCCCGCACGCCCACACGGCGGGGAGAAGATGCGTTCGGCCGAGGTTCAGACATTGAAAGGCTCCATGTTCCCCAGAATTGTGTACACAAATGCATCGAAATGCAAGTTCCCTGTTTTTCTCCGCGATAACGCGCGATCTCATTACCATCAGGTTTTTCCCCGCATGGAGGAAATGGCGCTCACGCGCCATTCTCCGCAGCCTGCCAGACCGGGACGCCGAGGCGACGTGCCTTGTCGGCGAGATTACCGGTGATACCTGAGCCCGGGAAGATGATGACGCCGGCCGGCATGACCGAGAGCATCTCGTCGTTACGGCGAAAAGGAGCGGCCTTGGCGTGCTTCGTCCAGTTCGGCTTGAAGGTGATCTGCGTCACCTTGCGAGCTTCGGCCCAGCAGGCGGCGATGCGCTCGGCGCCCTTCGGCGAACCGCCGTGGAGCAGGATCATATCGGGATGCCTTAGGTGCGCCTGGTCAAGCTTCGCCCAGATGCGTTCATGATCGTTGTAATCCATGCCGCCGGAGAAGGCGATCTTGGTCCCGCTCGGGATCAGCACCTCGGTCTCGGCGCGGCGGCGTGCGGAGAGGAAGTCCTTGGAGTCGATCATCGCCGCAGTCATGTTGGCGTGGCTGACCTTGGAGCCGGTGCGCGGCCGCCATGCCGATCCGGTCTGAGCCTCGAAGAGGTCGGCCGCGTAGTCGCGCATGAACTCGAAGGCGTTGCGGCGTTCGAAACGTGATGCCCTCGGCGAGCAGGCGCTCGAGCTCGACGCTCTTGACCTCCGAGCCGTCCTGCTCCCGCTGTCCGATGCGTTGTGCGTCCTCGTTGCGTTGCAGCTCGCGCTGGATGCGCTCGCCGGCCCGGTGGAAGAGGTTGACCATCGACCAGAGCAGGTTTTCGAGATCAGGCTCGAGCCGCGTGTGGCCAAGCATCTCGAACAGGGCGTCGAAGATTGCGGTCAACGCCGACTGAACAACCGGCTCTTCCGGGAGCGGCCGTGGATCGGGTTCGTCCTGGAAGGGCCGGTGGCCGTAGATCTGCATTTCGTAAATGAAGCGGTCGGTCGGGGAGGAGGCATGGTGGGGCTCGAAGGCGTCGTCGATGGGAAGTGTCAGGTTCATGATAGTCTCCGTCGGTTGCGGCGGCGCCTCTCGCGGCCTGACGGCGAACCCCGCTCACGCGAAGACGGGCCGGAACCGCGGCGCGAAGCGCTGCGGCCCAGCGCAGCGCCGGGCGGCAGAAGGAAGGTTTCTTGAACCGCGAGGAGCGCCGGCGAAGCCGGCGCGGGGAAGAAACCTGACTGACCCGCTGAAGGCCCGGCCGCCGCGTGGTAAAGGTCGCCTCTCCACAGGCCCGCGGGCGCGCCCAGCTGGAGGAAGTGCCTCATGGAACGACCTTGCCAGTTGTGACGAACGCCACCCCTCCCCACTGTCTCTGCCAGCCTCACATGGGCAGATGGGCCATAGCATCTTCCGGAACGAGCTGCGCCTGCAGGCTCCCAATCAGCCGCTCCGGGCCGAGCCAGCGCAGATCCTCGTTGAAGTCGCCGAGCTCCGGGGCAAGCACCAGCGGCAGGATCCCGAGCGCCTGCGCACGGCTGCTCAATCTCTCGATCCCGTGTCGCCCGGCTGCATCGGCGTCACCGGCGATGTAGAGGCGCAGACACCCGGCCGGCGGTGAGAAAGCCGCGAGGTGGTTGGCAGTGAGCGCGGCCGCCATAGGCAAGCCGGGCATCACATGAGATAGCGAAAGCATGGTTTCGAGACCTTCGCCTGCCGCCATGATCGGCACGGGTCCGTTGATCGGAAAACGAAGGCGCACGGCGTTGCCGAGAAGACCGCCAAGCGCGCGTCGGGGGTCCTCGACCTTGGCCTTTCCCTCGCCGCCAGGATCCAGCCAAGTGCGATGCACGCCGGTGATCTGCCCTGCCGGGTCAGTGACGGCCGCAATCAGGGCTGGATAGCTGGTCGTTCGGGAGGACCCCAGATCCCGATAGTAGCAGGACGGATGGAAGCCAAGCGCCGCATGCGTCGATGCCTGCAGGATGCCCCGCTCGCGCAGATAGGCATCTGCAAGGGTGCCTGCCAACGGCTGCGTCATGGCGAACAGGCGCCTCGCGCGTTCCGCCGCCGGTTTCTCGACCGGCGGATAGTCGGGGGCGCCGCCCCCGCGGGACGTCGCCGGTTCGGATTGCGGAAGGCTCAGGAAATGCCGTGCTTCATCGGCAACATCGCGAAAGTCTACAAGACCGCAGGTTTCCCGAACGAGATCGAGCAGATCGCCATATTGTCCGGTCGCCGCGTCCGTCCATCTGCCGGCACGAGGGCCGAAGAGGTAGACGTAAAGCGATCGGCCTTTGCTGTTGGCGACATCGCCAACAATCCAGTAATTGCCGGCCCGGCGGCCGGCGGAGAGGTAGTGGCGGCAGACCGCCTCGGCGTCGCGCGCGAGACGGTCCGCCAGCTCGGAGGCGGATAACATCGCAGAAAATCCTAGCAAGAGTGAGAACGAACCGACCTGCCCAGGCGCTCTCCAAGCGCTGCCAGGTCAAGCCTTCCCAGCCGCTCTCTCGCTCTTCCGCCAAGCCTACCGCCGATTCCTCCTGCAACCGACAGGTTCCTGACCTCCAATTATCATGTCGAATAGTTCCAATTTTCAGGAGGCAGAAACGGAAGCGTATTAGCCTCGCCAGCTCGCCCGCTTCGTTACCTTTGTGGCGGAAGTAGCCAGGAGGGCATCTGCATGAGCCAGGTCGTTCAACAGCTGCGTCGTGAAGCCGTTGAAGCCTACATCGAGCGATTGATCGCGCTCTTGGATCTCCTGGGAGATACAGACCTGGAAGACAATGGCGACTGTGAACCGTCGCTTTGCAGCACATCAATATGTGTGGGCGATCGGTGCGTCGAGGACCTTGAGCTCGATGACTACAACGATGAGGAAAGTGGCGATGAAGAGCCGACCATGGGCTGGTCAAATCCTGACGGTTTGAGGATTCACATTTCCGGAGAGGCCAAGCAGATCACAAGCTTCGACTTTGATGACGGTCCGCTTAGATTTGATGGATCCGGTAACACCATCGCACGCATGGTGCTCCGACCGAATACTTGCAACCTATGATCAATTGGGAGGTTCGCCGCCCCGCGAACGATCCGGTGCCGAGGGGCAAGGTCGGACTCCTAAAAGAAGAGTTTGAAAAGGGTGCTCCGGATCAGGGGCAGACACCCTTTTCATGCCGAGTTTTGCATTCTCAGCGGAACGAAAATTAGCAGAGAGATTGCTGTCTTCAATCGGACCGAAGTCTGACCCCCCGCAGTAATTCGTGGATGCAGCCGCGGGAAATCCTCGAAGAGACAAGGTCTCGAAGGCAGCAAAGTAAAATTAGGGGCGGCTCTCCGGAGTTGCCTCCGTCGTCGCGGTATTGACGACTCGTCCTTTCCGTTCAGCTTCTCGTTGGCGGCACTGAGAGGAACGAATGTCTGAAGACCAGAAGCCCCCGCATATCCGTCTTGAGTCGCAAACGATCAACGAGAACTGGATCGGCGCAATGCCGAGTTGGATCTGCATTTGGCCCTTGAACCGATTGGCTGCGAAACTCGTTCGCATTGTCACAGGCACCGCCCCCAGCCTATTATACTAATTAATTTACGCTAGTATTATTCAGCGAGTTTGTGCTACGTCCTATACGGCTTGATCAGCCTTCGGTGACCGAAGCGAGGGACGATGTGCGACGACTTTTGATCGGCAACGAGCCGTTGGACGAAACCGCTCCAGAGTTTCAATCGCAGCTCGAACGTGCTTATGAACAGAAGCTCAGGCCACTTTGTAGGTGCAAGGAACCGCCGGTTCCGATGTACATCGCTCGGGTCGGATCTTGGAGAGACGCTGAAAACCAGCCAGGACCTGCGCGCCCAGGTCTCCAGTGGTAATCCTGATGCAGCACAAGCTGAAGAGAATAGATCCGGAGCAGATTTATCGGAAGGATTACAACTGGACCTTCCATGCCTCGCGCCAGCAGATCGACGATTTCCTGTCGACGACGACGCTGCTCGCCGAATTCGGCCCTGCGAATTATTTCGAAACCTATGATGTGTATCTGTTGGACGGTGATCGGAAATAGACCGTCTGAGGATGAAGGAGGCGTCCGGCATGAACACAAGCTTGGGTGACCGCAGGGTGACCGCATCAGGCCGAGCGGGCTTGCGCGACTATATCGCCATTGCACGGCTCGATCACAGTACGAAGCATGTCTTCATCGTTCCCGGCATCGTCCTCGCCTATCTTCTGCGGGGGGTCAGAACCGACGACCTGGCGTCCTCAATCCTGCTCGGATTTGTGACCGCGCTCTGCATCGCATCCGCGAACTACTGCATTAACGAGTGGTTCGACCGCGAGTTTGACCGACATCATCCGACGAAATCGCAGCGGTCCGCCGTGCAAAGCGCGATGAACGGCAGGCTGGTTCAGCTCGAATGGACCGTGTTGCTCATCGTCGGCCTCGGCTGCGCCATCCTCTCGAGCAAGCTTCTGTTCTTCGTCGCCTGCCTGTTTGCAATTCAGGGAATCGTCTACAATCTCGATCCGATCAGAAGCAAGGACAAGGTCTATCTCGACGTCATCTCAGAATCGATCAATAATCCGATCCGCCTGGTGATCGGCTGGTCGATGATCGACCCAACGAGCCTCCCGCCGGGATCGATCATTCTGGCATACTGGTTCGGCGGCGCGTTCCTTATGGCGGCAAAGCGCTTGTCGGAATATGACGAGATTGTCGCGTCGCATGGCAAGGATCTGCTGTCGCGCTACCGGGCGAGTTTCGCCCAGTATACGCAGGTCTCGCTGACCGCCTCCTGCATTGCCTATTCACTGTTTTCGATTGCCTTTCTGTCCGTCTTCCTGGTCAAGTATCGCATCGAGTACATGCTCGTCCTGCCCTTCGTCGTTGCCCTATTCACGGCCTATTTCGTGATGGCGACGAAACCGGGCTCTACGGCGCAGAAACCGGAAAAGCTGTTCCGCGAGCCCGGCCTGATCGCGATCGTCGCGGCCCTGCTGGCGGCCTTCATCTTCACCACATTCGTCGACATTCCGCTTCTCGTGACTCTGACCGAGCAGCACTACATCACCGTCCAATGATCGCGAGCAATGTCGACTGGGGCACTATCCGATTTGTCGTCTTCGACGTCGACGGAACGCTATACAACCAGCGGAGGCTGCGCCTTCGGATGGCCGGCGAGTTGCTTGCTGATGCGGTGGCGAGAGGCAGCCTGATCAATCTGCGTGTGCTACGCGCATATCGTTTCCTCCGTGAAGCTATCGGCGAGGAGGAGATCGACGATTTTCAGACGAGCCTGATGGCGCGAATCGTCGCGCGAACCGGCCAGCCAGCCGAAAAGATCGAGGCTGTCGTCAGCGAATGGATCGGGCGCCGTCCGCTCGCCTATATCGCATCCTGCAGGTATGATGGGCTGGTGGAATTGTTTGCCGGGCTCAGACGGCAGAACAAGGCGATCGGGATCTATTCTGATTATCCTGCCGACGAGAAGCTGCAGAGGATGACATTGTCGGCCGACTACGTATTGGCCGCAAGCGACCCCGGTGTCGGCATCCTGAAACCTCATCCGCGCGGCCTGCAGATGCTGATGCAGCGCGCCGGTGTCGGCCCCGCGCAAACCGTTCTGATAGGCGACAGGCCCGAGCGGGATGGCCTTGCGGCGCGCCGCGCCGGTGTCCTGCCGCTCATTCGCTCCGACGGGGCGCGGGAGGGCTGGCTGACCTTTTCGACCTATTCGGACCCGGTGTTCGCAGCGCTGCGGGCAGAGGAAGCGTCCGGATGATCTTGTCAAAGGCTATCCGCTATGTGTTCACCGGAGGTCTGGCTGCGATCGTCGACCTCGCGGTGTTTCGTGGCCTGTTGGCGTTTGGCGTGCCCCTCGGCCTTTCGGCGACATTAAGCTGGCTGATTGCGGCCGCCGTCAACTACAGCGTCACCAGCCGCTATGTCTTCAATCAGGCAATAAGCCGCAAGGGCGCTTCACTGTTCCTGACCGGCGCGCTGCTCGGCCTCTCGATCAATGTCTGCGTGACGTTGATCCTCGTGCAGCAGGTCGGGCTCCCGCCCTTGTGGGCAAAGCTTTTCGGCATCGGCACGGCCTTCGTCTTCAATTTCCTAATAAACCTTCTCTGGGTGTTCAGGTAGAGCCAGCGCGCGGCGGCACCATATCTTTCCGCCTTTGGACTGTGCCCAGAATAAGAGAGGTTCAGCGGAGCCTTGTTGGAAGGCTTGTTCGAGAGCGGCGCGATATGAACCATGCCTGAGATAAGCGTCCGCCAGCAGCGTATAATCAATATGTGCCTAATGTCCGCTGCGGAGAGAAAGCAGAGATGTTGCAGCTCTTGATGGAAGCAGGATTCAGAGCTCGTCATTCGAGGTCCGGGCAGTTGAGGGGATCTGAACCGACGACCATGCATTTGATCAGCAATCGCTTCGAGGTCGGGCACGGTCGCATTGGTCGGCGCCATCGCTCGTTGGGATGAGGGCGGCCGGCCCTACTGGAAAGGCGACATTAAGGAATGCATCAACCGCCGGACCGCTGCCGATAGGGCCCAATCAATCTGCGGAAGTTGCAGGCAGGTCTCGACGGCTGCTGGAGGAGACTGCCCGCCTAGCGCAAAGCGTATGTGGTGCCTAGCCTGGGTCCAGGAAAAGCCGTGGCCGCGGGCGAAGGAAGCTCCGGCGACCATTTTTCCACCCGGCGCTCGCCGGCGCGATTGTCGCGACGGCATCGGCAGCCGAGGGGGCGTCGAAGAGGACGATATCTGCCGCGCTGCCGATCGCAATGCCGTAAGCCTTTCTTCCCAGGAGGGTGGCAGCCTGTGTCGTGATCATGGCGAAGACACAGTCGAAGCCATCGGCGGTGCCGATCTGGGCGACGTTGGCGTAGAGATTGGCCATGCGCATCAGGTTGACGTCGCCGAAGGGCGTGAACGGATTCAGGACATTGTTGGTGGAGATGGTCGTGACGACGCCGAGCCCTGCCAACCGGTGAGCGGGTGTCACGCCGCGCGGGACGAGATGGGTCGAACTCCGACCGGTCAGGAAGAGATCGGTGGCCGGTAGGACGGTCAATGCGATGCCGGCCTCGGCGAGACGGCGGCCGATCGGCTCCAGTTCTTCCGGCGGCAAAGCAGAGAGCTTGGTGACATGGCCGACCGAGACGCGCCCTTGGTACCGGCGCGCGACGGTCTCGGCGATGACGACAGGGAGATTCGAGCCTGCGGGGTCGAGGTCGAAATCGAGATGGAAATCGACGGCGACGTCGTGGCGCACGGCGAGATCGAAGATGCGGCGGATGTGTTCGGCAGGCTCCGGATCGGTATAGGGGCAACCCCCCACCAGATCGGCCCCCGCCTTCAGCGCCTGTTCGAGCATGCCCTCCGTGCCGGGATCGTTCGTCAGACCTTCCTGCGCGAATGCGCAGATTTCGATGTCGATGAGGCTGGTATAGTCGGCCTTCAATTTTCTGATCGCCTCAAAGGAGCGGAAGCCGGCGCGCGGGTCGATCTCAACGAAGGTGCGCAGGTGGGTGGTGCCGTTGACGATCGCCTTTTCGATGACCGCGGCAGCGCGGGCATAGACATCTTCTTCGGTGAAGGCCGCCTTGGCCCTCGAGGTCTCGCTGACTGCCTCCGCGAGTGTCCCGGTGCAGAGATTGCAGCGGCTGATGATGCCGGCCTTGTCGAGGTGGATATGGGTCTCGATCAGGCCGGCGCAGGCGAATTTCCCTCCGGCATCATGGTGCGGCGCGTCGCAGACGAAGCGAGGTGCGATTGCCGCAACGCGGCCTGCCTCGAATGCGATGTCGGTCGGCTCGGTCAAGCCGGCCATACGGGCATTGCGGATGACGAAATCGATCGCCATGGGGCCTCCTCAGACCGACAGAAGAAAATTGCGGGCGACGCGGTTGTGATCGGCAATCAGCGCCTCGATATCGACACCCTTCGGCATGCCGTCGGTGACGCGCCATTCGCCTGCGGTCATGACGCGATCAGCCGTGGTGGCGCCGCAGAGCACGAGGGCTGCCAGCGGATCGCCGGCACCGGAGAAACGCAATTCGTCGAGCTTGTAGAAGGCCAGATCTGCCTCGCGGCCCAGCGCGATGATCCCGATGTCGTCGCGACCGAGCAGCCTTGCCGAGCCAGCGGTTCCCCAACGCAGCGCGTCGAGATGGGTAACGGCTTCGGCGCCATAGGTCAGGCGGTTCAGCATCAGGGCATGACGTACGCTTTCCATCAGGTTGGAATTGTCATTGGAAGCCGAGCCATCGACGCCAAGGCCGACTGGCACTCCTGCGGCTTCCAGCTCGCAGGTGCGGCACATGCCTGATGCAAGCACCATGTTGGAGGTCGGGCAATGGCAGATGCCGACGCCGTGCCGGCCGAGTTCGACGATCTCGGCATCGTCGAAATGAATGCCGTGGGCGAGCCAAGTGCGGGCACCCAGCCAGTTGCAGCGGTCGAGATATTCTACCGGCGTGCAGGCGAATTTGCTGCGGCAGAATTCTGCTTCCGCCCTGGTCTCGACCAGATGGGTATGAAGACGGCAATCGTAGCGTTCCGCCAGCGCCGCCGTTTCGCGCATCAGTTCCAGCGTGACGTCGAAGGGCGCGCAGGGCGCAAGCGCCACCTGCGTCATCGCCCCTTCGGATCGGTCATGATAGCGCCGGAGCACACGCTCGCTGTCGGCAAGGATCACGTCGTCATCCTGCACGACATTGGCGGGCGAAATCACGCCCTGCTGGTCCTTGATATTGAGACTGCCCCGCGTCAGCGTGATGCGCATGCCGAGGCGAGCCGCCTCCTCGGCTTCGACATCCATCGCGTCTTCGAGACCGGCGGCATAGAGATAGTGGTGGTCGGAGGTGGTGGTGCAGCCGGAGAGGAGGAGCTCGGTCAGCGCGAGACGGACGGCAAGACGGAAGGCTTCGGGCGTCATGTATCTTGCCCAGATCGGATAGAGCGCGCGGATCCATGGCCAGAGCGACCTGTTGATCGCGGCCGGATGGGCGCGCGTCAGCGTCTGGAACATATGGTGATGGGTGTTGACGAGACCGGGAATGACGACATGCCGGCCGGCGTCGAAGCGTGCATCGACGGGGGTCGAAGGCTGCCGTCCAGCCGCGACAAGTTCGACGATGCGGCCATTCTCGATGACGATGCCCCCTTCGGCGCCTTCTGCCATGATGGCGAGCGGCGATTGGATCCAAAGTCGGCCCTTCATCTGCGGTGCTCCCATGCGCCATACATTGATGTAAAAATCAGACGACGAGCCGGCCCCCGCGGGCGATAATGGTGCCGCCGCGAAACACGATGCGATCGAGGGGACGGGCAGCGACGGCTTCTGCCAGCGACGCGGCAGGCAGGATGACAAAATCGGCACGCGAACCGGCCTGAAGCGCCTCGACGGGATGGCCGAGGATTTCGGCCGGCGCCTGCGTCGCCAGGCGGAAGGCTGCTGCCAGATCCTCATCCGAACGGAAATCCTGGCGATCGCAAAGGATGCCGACACGCTCCAGCATGTCGCCATTGCCGAAAGGCGACCAGGCGTCGCGGATATTGTCGTTGGCGCAGAAGAGCCGGACGCCGGCGGCGGCAAGCCGCTTGACTGGTGGCATCGGCACGGCTCCTGGCGCACTGGTCATGATCGCCACGCCCGATCTGGCGAGTGCGGCGGCAGTGCGGCCGAATTCGGCATCGTCCAACTCGCCGAGGCAGAAAGCGTGGCTGACGACCACCTTGCCTTCGAGGCCGAGTGCTGCCGTGCGATCGGCGATCTGGCGAAGTTCGAAGGCGCCGAGTGCACCGCCATCATGCAGATGGATATCGAGCCCGACGCCGTATTTGCCGGCGACGGAAAAGATCGCATCGAGATGGCCGGTCACATCGTTGTCGATGCCGGCGGGATCGAGGCCGCCGACGAGATCGGCGCCGGCGGCGATGGCAGCATCGAGCAGCTCGGCCGTGCCGGGATTGCGCAACACGCCGGATTGCGGGAAGGCAACGGTCTGGATATCGACGAGATGACCATGGCTCTGCTTCAGCGAGAGCACGGCCTCGAGGCCTTTCAGGCCGACTTCGGTATCGATGTCGACGTGGCTGCGAACGGAAAGTGTGCCGTAGGCTGCGAGCTTCTCCAGCAGGGCGCCGCCGCGGGCTTCGATCGGCAGCGCCACCGTGCGCCGCAGGGATTTTTCCGCCCCGATGCGCTTGGCGACCGTATCGCCCGGAATATGCGGTATGAATGGCAAGCCAATCAGCGTCTTGTCGAGATGAATATGGCCGTCGACGAAGGGAAGGCAGAGAAGGCCGCCGGCAGCATCGAAACGCGGCACTGCGGGGTCGATGCCGGCGGCCGCATTCGGGCCGATCGAGGCGATCCGGTCATTGTTCAGAATAATCGAGACGATCTCGCCGGCTTCTGTCCTGGCGTTTTCGACTACGAGGCTCGGCGTCATTAATTCTTCCATCATCCGCTATGCAATCAGCCCGACCCGGCGCGCCGCGACGACGCGATAGAGCGGATCCTTCCATACCTCTTCTTCCTGCAGGGCGGAAAAAACCAGGCTGACATCGTGTTCATCGTCCGAAGCAATCGCGGCGCGCTTAATCTCCGCCCAGGCGGGCGCCTGTCGTCTGCGCATTTCTTCCAGCGTCTCAGTGGTGGGGAGCGCCGGAAAACCGATCTTCGGCACCAGCGAGGCGATCACCTGCCAGAAGGCGCGGTAGAAAGGCTCGGCGTTTTCGAGGTGCGGAGAGACGAGGCGCAGCCAGTGCATGCCGGTGACGGAATGGAGTGCGGAGAAATCCATGGTTCCGGCGAAGAGGGCAAGCGAGGTCGCGGCCATACGGCGCGGGGTATCGGGGCTGAAAGCCAGGCGGTCGATGACAGGGCGGAAGCCCGGAAGTGCTGCGACGGCGCGGATATTATGCCAGAGCAGATCGGTTTCTGGCTCATAATCGCGGATGCCTTCAATATTGCCGACATCGGCAAGCACGCTCCCCGGATCATCCGTATCGGGCACGGCACCGGTCGCGGATGGCAGCGGCAGATAGCAGGCCGCCCAATAGCCGAGCGCAGTGCCAACCTCCTGGTCGTCCCTCTTGAGCACACCATAGGCAAGGCGCATCAGCGGATGCGTGGCGCTGCCGGCAAGGCCGTTCACCATGGCGGGCAGATAGGTACGGATGACGGCATCGATGCCGAGCCGGCGGGTTTCGGCGATGAAGAAGGCACGGTAATCCGCCTCGCGCGTACGATCGCCAAGCGCCTCGGCCCAGGCCGCCCTGATAATCGGGGCAACCGGCGGCGGCATCAGCGGAAGTGCATGGCTCTCGCGATACTGCTCGTACCATTGTTCCAACCGCTCCGCCGAGGCGCCGAGGCGGTCGAGCGCGATCAGCACCATCGGAACGTGGTTGGCCAACAGATAGGGAAATTCGACGCTATCCTCGCGTGCCCGCAAAAGGACGGCCTCCAATCCCGAAAATTGAACGGCGGCAGCCTGTCTCATGCCAAAACCTCCCTTGATGTCGTGACGTCCTCGTCTATGCCAGGATCGAAATGCGGTTCGTCATAGGCGGCCAATGCCTCAAGATACCGGCTGGAGTCCTCGATGAACAGCGCTTTCACCAAGGCGCTGACGATGCGTGGCACGCCGTATTTGAGACCGGTGACGCCATTGCTGATCGGGCCAAGGCTCGCCAGCGCGCCGGCATTGAACATATGGATGCGCGAGACCCAGCCGGCTTCGGCATACCTGGGCGTGAGTTCGAAACCGGGCCCGAGATAGGGATAGTCGGCAAGCATGGCGTTCTCCTCCCCCTGCGGCGGCTCGAAACGGTCCTTCCAAACCGCTGCGGTGTCGACGAGGCCGGTAAGCTCGGGCCTGAGCGCGAAATTGATCTCGTAACCGGTGCCGAGCAGGAGATGATCGGCATAGTGGTTACCATTTGCGGTCGCCAGCCTGATCCTGCCGCCGTCCATCGAGAATTCGCAGACGCCACAGCCGAGCTGCATGGTGAAACCGGGGTGGCGGCGGGCCCGGTCATATTGCTCCTGGGTCGGCGGCACCTTGAAATTGAAGTAGAGGTGGGCGAACCGCCAGCGCTCCAGATCCGGCAGGTCGGCGAAATGGCCGAGAAAGCCGGGGAAATTTGTCCAGGCGAGAACCTCGGTGCGCGGCATCTCGGTGCTCCGCGCAAACATCGTCACCTCTCGGGCGCCGGTTTCGAGAGCCGCCACCGCCCAGTCGAAGCTCGACGTGCCGCCGCCAAGGATCGCGACATCCCTGCCCTTGAGGAAATCGATCGGTATCGGCTCATTGCTGTGCGTCCAGATGGATTTCGGCAGCGCCTTGACCATTGTGGGTATGCGCGGGCCGCCGCAGCCGTCGATGCCGGTCGCCATCACCAGCTGGCGGCAGGTGACCGTGCGGCTGGTGCCGTCACCCTTTGACAGCGTGAGAGCAAGTCCGCCTTCCGCCTGATTGATCGAGGAAAGCGTCGTGTCGTTTTCGACGTCGATGCCGACGGTCCTTCGAAACCAGATGAGATAGGCCATCCAATCCTCGCGGCCGATCTTGTCGAGCGCTTCCCAGGCGTCGGCGCCATTCAGCGCCTCGTACCAGGAACGCAGCGTCAAGCTCGGGATGCCGAGATCCGGGCCTGAGAGATATTTCGGCGAACGCAGGGTCTGCATGCGGGCGCAGGTGATCCAGGGGCCTTCGCGGCCCTCCTCGCTCTGATCGATCACATGAACGGACCTGATACCGCGCCGCTTCAAGGCGAAGGCGATCGACAGACCGGAGAGGCCAGCGCCGCAGATCACAACGGAATGCAGGTCGTCGCGGTCTTCATCGCCCAGCGTCGGCCAGCCGGCACAGAGCGCCTCAATGCGCGCCATTTCATCATGGGCGCGGCGTTCCAACTCTCTCAGGCGCTCATCCGGTGTGGTCTTCATGAATGTGCAGCTCGCCGCGTTGGACAGGACAGTATAGACGCGCAGGGAATGATCAACTTCCTGCTATTTTTTATGCAACGCGCACAAAATATGGACATTTATGCGCGAATATGTTCTAATTTGTGATTTTTAATGTTTGTGGTTTTTTGTCAAGTGCGCTTGAGTGCGATTTTGTTTGATGTATAGTGCCTCAAGCCAATCAAAAAAGGGGAGCAAACATGAAATCGCTCAACAGTCTCACACGGAAATTGGCGATCGCGGGCCTCGTCTCGGTCGCATTTGTGGGCTCCGCCATCGGCGCCGACAAGAAATACGAGGGCATCACGCTTACGCTTGCCTCGCAGAACGACCAGTTCGCCGCTGTTCTGGCTGCCATCGCCCCTAAGTTCACCGAGGAGACGGGCGCCACCGTCAAGGTCGACATTCTCGACTACGGCTCGCTGCTGACCAAGACCACGACCGATTTCGTCGGCGGCACCGGCGGCTACGACCTGGTGACGATGGATATCGTCTGGGCGGGCCAATATGCCGAAAACAAATACACCGTCGATCTCACCGAGTGGATGAAGCGCGACGCCGCCGAACTGAAGCTCGACGACATCTATCCGACGCTTCTCAACGCGCTTGGCCACTGGGGAGACAAGCAGGTCGCCTTTCCCTTTGCCGGTTATGCAAACGTGCTTGCCTATCGCAAGGATCTCTTCGACGCCGCCGGCCTGAAGGCGCCGACGACGATGGAGGAAATGGTCGAGGCCGCCTACAAACTGACCGACCCCAGCAAGAAGATCTACGGCTTCGTCGCCAACGGCCAGAAGGGCCCGGCGGTCGCCCAGGATTGGATGCAGTACAATACCGAGATGGGCGGTTCGATCCTCGGCTCCGACGGCAAGCCGGCGCTGAATTCCGAAGCCAATATCAAGAGCCTGATCGTCTATAAGGACCTCTTCATGAAAGCGGCACCTCCCGGCGCCGTTAATTATGACTGGGGCGGACGCGAGGAAAGCTTCCGCCAGGGTATTGCCGCGACCATGCAGACATGGTCGGTCGGTGCGCCCGGCTATTATGATCCTTCGATTTCCAAGATCGTCGACAAGGTGGCGATCACGACGGCGCCTCGCGGCGCCGGTCTGCCGAAGGTCTATGGGATCGGAGGCTGGGGCATGGCGATCAACGCCGGCATCAAGGACACGCAGAAGGAAGCCGCTTGGGCCTTCATCAAGTGGCTGGTCAGTCCGCCGGTGCACAAGGAATTCAACATGATGGGCGCAGGCAGCTTCCTGCGCAAGAGCGAGATGACCGATCCCGATCTGCTGAAGAAGTTCCCCTTCCTGCCCGTCATCGCCGAAACCTTCGAGCATGGCGATGGCGAATATCGTCCGCGCATCCCGCAATATCCGGAGATTCAGGACCTGCTCGGCACTGCCGTCAACGACGTGCTGGTCGGCAATGCCGATCCCAAGAAGGCGCTCGACGCCGCTCAGGAAGCCGCGGCAAAGCTCTTCTGAGAACAAAACGGTCCCCCCCGGGGGCCGCTATGTCGCGGCCCTGCCGTTTCCAGACCATTGCTCCGATGCGCCGCAAGCCTCATGATCGGGAGAGCCCCCGGGTTCGATCCCGGTAGCGTGCATCGAACCGGAACCCGATGGACATGACGTGACCCTATCCTTCACTTCCGCGCTGAAGCCCTCCCCGGCCTTGAGCGTTTCCTATCTGGAGCGCAGGCGGCTGTTCTTCATCCTGATGACACTGCCGGCCGTCATCTACGCACTCGTCATCGGCGTCTGGCCGCTGGCGCAGGGCATCTGGTTCAGCCTTTACGAATATAATTTGCTGAAGCCTGCACGGACGCATTTCGTCGGCCTCGGCAACTATATCGACCTTCTCTCCGACCCGGTGACGCGCGGGGCCTTCGTCAATACCGTCATCTTCACGGTCGGCGCTGTGACTGTCGAACTGCTGCTCGGCTTTGCCATTGCGCTGGCGCTCTGGCGCGATGACCGCTTTAACCGGATCTGCCTGGCGCTGATCCTGATACCGGTGACGATCACGCCGCTGGTGGTCGGACTGATCTTCCGGGCGCTGCTGCTCGCCGATTACGGGCTCATCGGCTATTACCTCGCCGAGTTCGGGCTTTCCGATCCGCGTGGGCTTTTTGCCAATCCGAGTTCGGCTCTGGCGACCCTTATTTTCGTGGACATATGGGAATGGACGCCGCTGGTGGCGCTAATCCTGCTTGCTGGCCTGAAAGCGCTGCCGGGTGATATTCTCGAGGCATCGGAAGTCGATGGGGCAACGGCGCTGCAGCGGCTGAGAATCATCGTCATTCCGCTGATGTTGCCTTCGATCCTGCTGGCGCTGACGCTGCGCACCATCGATGCTTTCCGCATCTTCGACAGCGTTTATGTGACGACGGGCGGCGGGCCAGGCAATGCGACCAACACGCTGATGCTGCATGCGGTGAAGCAGGGTCTGGAATTCTTCAATATCGGCCGCGCCTCGGCGATCTCCAACCTGACACTGATCTGCATCGCCGTAATCGCGGCAGGCTTCATCCTGTTGATCCGTAAGGCGGACAGAAAGGCGAACGGGCGATGAGCACACGCAACTTGAGCCGCATCGGCGAGCGCGCCTTCATCCTTGTCATGCTCGGCTTTTTCCTGCTGCCCTTCCTGTGGCTGGCATCGACCGCCTACAAGCCGTCGCGCGACATCTTCTCGATCCCACCAAAACTGACTTTTACACCGACCCTCGAGCAGTTCGCGACGGTCTTCCGCCTGTTCGACGTCTGGAGCCTCGTATCGTCGAGCCTGCTGATCGCCGGCGGTTCGGTGATCCTGTCGCTGCTTCTCGGCGTACCGGCAGGCTATGCGCTGGCACGCTCGACCAGCCGCTATGCCATTGCCGTTGCCTATTTCTTCATGGCGATCCGCATGGTGCCGGCAGTGGCGGCGCTGATCCCCTTCTATCTGATGATGCGCGATGTCGGGCTGCTCGGCAGCTGGGTCGCCGTCGTGCTCATCAACGCGATGCTGAATTCGGCCTTCGTCACCTGGATGATGTTTTCCTATTTCCGCAGCCTGCCGAAGGAACTGGAGGAGGCGGCGCTAACGGATGGCTGTACGCTGTTCGGCTCCTTCTGGCGCGTGGCGCTGCCGGCGGTGCGCTCAGGCGTCGTCGCCTCCACGCTGTTCTGCTTGATGTTTTCCTGGAACGACTTCCTTTATCCGATGTTCCTCACCCGGCTCGATTCCAAGCCGATCTCAGTGGCGCTGCTTTCAGCCTACGGCACGAAGGACATCACCTGGGGCACGCTCGGCGCACTGGCGCATTTTTCGACGATCCCGATCGTACTGATCGTGCTCTTCCTCAACCGTTATTTCGTGCAGGGCCTGACAAAAGGCATTCACTAAAGAGACACCACCTCAGGCGCGGATCGCCGCTTCGGTCACGGCATCGAAGACGTGGACGCGGGCGGGGTCGGCGGCAAGCGACAGGCGCTCGCCGATCTTGACGCGGCGGGTAGCGTCAATGATGACGCGCAGGCGCGGGGCGGACAGCGCCACATCGTCCTCTTCGGCCGAGAGCGACTTCAACCGGTCGGCAGCTTCGACATCGACGTGGACGAGCAGGTTGGCGCCGAGATCCTCGACGAACGCAACGGCTCCAGTGAGACCGCCTGCGTCGACCGGCTGGAATGCTTCCGGTCGGATGCCGAGCACGACGGCGCGACCGACGGCGGAGGCGATGCGCGGCCGCTCGGCGAGCACCTCGCCCGAAAAAAGGATGGAGGCCTGGCCGAAGCGGGCCTCTGGGCCGTTCTCCGTCGCGAAGAGATCGGCCGCCAGTAGGTTCATCGCCGGCGAGCCGATGAAGCTCGCGACGAACAGATTGGCCGGCTGATCATAAAGGTTGCGCGGCGTGCCGAGCTGCTGCAGGACGCCGCTTTTCATGACGGCGACGCGATCGCCCATGGTCATGGCTTCGACCTGATCGTGGGTGACATAGACCGTAGTAATGCCCGACATCTTCTGCATGCGGGCGATTTCGGCGCGCATCTGGCCGCGCAGGCGAGCATCGAGGTTGGAAAGCGGCTCGTCCATCAGGAAGGCCTGAGGGCTGCGGGCGAGCGCCCGGCCCATGGCCACGCGCTGGCGCTGGCCGCCGGAGAGTTGGGCGGGCTTGCGGGCGAGATAGTCCTCGAGCTCCAGGAGCTTTGCCGTCTCCTGCACCTTGCGGGCGATGTCGGCCTTGTCGAGGCCACGGACACGAAGGCCGAAGCCGATATTCTCGGCCACCGTCAGATGTGGGTAAAGCGCGTAGGACTGGAAGACCATGGCAATATCGCGATCGCGCGGGGCAAGGTCGTTGACGATGGCGCCGTTGATCGTCAGGCGGCCATCGGTGATCTCCTCAAGGCCGGCGATCATACGCAACGCCGTCGACTTGCCGCAGCCGGAGGGGCCGACAAGGACCAGGAATTCGCCGTCGCGGATGGTCATGTCCAGGTTGCGGATCGCCGCATAGCCATCGCCATAGCTCTTGCTGATCTGGTCGAAGACGATTTCAGCCATGCTCTTTCCTTGCTGAACGGGAGGCCTGTTGCAGGTCCTGGACGGGTCAGGTCGTGTAGACGCCGCCGGTGACGTTGACGCCCTGCCCGGTCATGAAGCGGGCCGAATTCGAGCAGAGGAAAACGACGACATCGGCCACGTCTTCAGGCGTTTCCAGCCGGCCGAGCGGCGTCTGGGCGATATAGTCCGCAACGACGCGTTCGGGCGTGACGCCGCGCAGGCTCGCCTCCCAGGCGATCTCGCGCTCCTGCATGCCGGTCTTGACGAAACCGGGGCAGACGGCGTTGACGCGAACGCCTGAAGCTGCGAGCTCGCGGGCGAGCGCCTGTGTCCAGCCGAGCACGGCAAACTTGCTGGCAGAATAATGGGCCAGCAACGGTGCGCCGATCTTTGCGGCAAGCGAGGCGGTGTTGACGATGACGCCGGTGCCGGTGCTCGTAAAGCGCCGGGCGGCAATCTGGTTGGTCAGGAAGATGCCGCGAATGTTGACGTCGAAATTATAGTCCCACTCCTCGTCGGTCAGTTCCAGCGCATGCTGCATCGTGGAGACACCAGCATTGGCGCAGAGGATCTCGTAACCGCCTATCCTCTCGACCACCTCGGAAAAGGTCGCCTCGACGGAGGTGCGCTTGCGAACGTCGATCGCATAGGCAGTGGCGCCGTTGCCGATCTCGGCCGCCGTCTGTTCGGCGGCGGCCAGGTTGATGTCGCAGATCGCCACCTGGATCGACTGGCGGGAGAGCGCGGTCGCGATCGCGCGCCCTATCCCAGTCGCCCCGCCGGTTACGATCGCACGCTTACCGGATAGTTCTGGAAAGCTCGGAGACTGCATGTTCGCCCTCATCGACTGGAAACATCACCGATCATATAACAACAAAATCATACACAACAAGAAAAATTTATGTTTGAATTTGTTCGAGTCATTCGATACATAGGGAGCAACAATCAGACAATCGTAGCCACGAGTTGCGACGGCGGGAGGATGAGAACGGTATCATGGACGCGGAACAGCAGATGGTCGCCGCAGCGGAAAAACCGAAGGTTCTGGCCCAGGTGCGGCATGCGCGCATCCTGGAGACACTGGCCCGCAAAGGCGCGGTTTCCGTCAGCGATGTCGCCTCCCAGCTTGCCGTTTCCGAAATGACCGTCCGCCGCGACCTGATCGAACTCGAAAAGGATGGCAGACTGGTGCGCACCCATGGCGGCGCGGTGCGCAGCGGCAAGGCCTTCGAGCCGATCGCCAATGAGGCTGTCGACCGCGAGGAGCCGACTTTCGAATCCCGGCTGACGCGCAATGCCGCCGCGAAGCGGACCATTGCGATGGCTGCGGCAGGCGTTGCCGCCGGAGCACGCACCCTGGCACTCGACGTCGGCACCACGACCTATCTGCTGTCCGGTCTGCTGCTCAACCAGCCGCATACGAAGATCTTCACCAACGGCGTGCGCAACGCCATGCAACTCGGCACCGGCTTTGGCGAGGTCTACCTGCCTGGCGGGCGCATGCGTGGCGAGGAAATGGCGATTAGCAGCCAATCGGCCGTTTCGCAATTCGAGGAACTCTGGTTCGACATCGCCTTCGTCGGCGTGTCCGGGATTACGGCGCAGGGAATTTACGACTATTCCTTCGAGGACACCGACATGAAGCGGGTCTATCTGCGCCGCGCCACGCAGAAGGTGGTGCTTTGCGATTCCACCAAGTTCAAGCGTATGTCGCTGGTGCATATCGCGCCGCTGCAGCAATTCGACATGCTGATCACCGATGCCATGCCGCCGGCCGATCTTGCCGATGCGCTCGCCGCCGCTGGGGTCGATGTGCGCATCGCGCCCGAGGAGCAGCCGCTGCTTTGATTTGCCCGTTCCCGCATCCGTCCCCCGGCGGATGACTGTTCCACTCGATTTCGCTTCAGGGAGTTCCCGCATGGTCTTCGACTTTTTTGGCGTCAAGAAGAAGGCGGTCATCGCGATGGCGCATATCGGAGCCCTGCCCGGCTCGCCCGCCTATGACGCCGCCGCCGGTGTGAACAAGCTCGTCGACGACGTGCTTTCCGACATCGAGAAGCTGCAGGCAGGCGGCGTCGACGCCATCATGTTCGGCAACGAGAACGACCGGCCTTACGTCTTCCAGGCGCCGCCGGAAGGGCTGGCGGCGATGACCGCGATCGTCGAGCGGGTGAAACCGCAATTGACCGTGCCGTTCGGCGTCAACTATCTCTGGGATCCCTCGGCAAGCGTTGCTATCGGCGCAGTGACGGGCGCGAGCTTCGTTCGCGAGATCTTCACCGGCGTCTTCGCTTCCGACATGGGCATCTGGCAGCCGGATTGCGCCAAGGCGGCACGGCTGCGACATAGCCTCGGCCGCGACGAGATGAAGATGCTCTTCAACATTAACGCGGAATTTGCCCATTCGCTGGACCAGCGATCGATTGAACTCAGGGCGAAGAGTGCCGTGTTCTCGTCGCTCGCCGATGCCATCCTGGTGTCGGGACCACTGACCGGACAGGCGGTCGATCAATCGGACCTCAGGCGTGTCTGCGAGACGGTCAAGGATGTCCCTGTCTTTGCTAATACCGGCGTCAACAAGGACAATGTGCGCGACATATTGAGCGTTGCCAGCGGCGTCATCATCGGCACGCATTTCAAGGTGGACGGCAATACCTGGAACCCAGTCGACGGCGACCGGGTAAAGCGCTTCATGGAGATCGTCGAGGCGCTGCGCTGAACGAGAGGAACCGCCATGTCCATCACGCTCGGCCTCGATATCGGCACCACCTCCACCATCGGTATCTTGATCGAGCTGCCGAACCGCGTGCTCGGGCTCACCTCACGACCGTCGACGCTTCATTCGCCGCAGCACGGCTGGGCCGAGGAAGACCCGGCGGAATGGTGGGCGAATGTCTGTGAGATCACCAGGGAACTGATTGCAACGAGCGGGATCGAGGCTAGGCAAATCTCGGCCGTCGGCGTAACCGGCATGCTGCCGGCCGTCGTGTTGCTCGATGACGCCGGCTACGTGCTGAGGCCGAGCATCCAGCAGAGCGACGGGCGCTGCGGTGAGCAGGTCGAGGAACTTAGGGCCGAGTGGAATGAGGCGGATTTTCTCGCGAAGGCGGGAAACGGCATCAACCAGCAGCTGGTGACGGCGAAGCTGCGCTGGATCGCCCGGCATGAGCCCGCGGTCTTCCAGCGCATTGCCACGGTCATGGGTTCCTATGATTTCATCAACTGGAAACTGACCGGAGAAAAGGCGATCGAGCAGAACTGGGCGCTGGAAGCTGGCTTCGTCGATATCAACACCGACAGGCTCGACGACGAACTGATCGAGCTTGCGAGGGTCCGGCGGGACGCTATTCCGAGGAAGGCCGCTTCGCATGAGGTGCTTGGCCATGTGACCGATGAGGCGTCCAAGGCGACGGGGCTCGCACCCGGAACGCCTGTTATCGGCGGAGCAGCCGACATGATCGCCTCGGCCTTCGGCGCGGGGATCAACAAGGCGGGCGACGTGCTGCTGAAATTCGGGGGTGCCGTCGATATCCTGACGGCAACGGATGTCGTGCGGCCCGATCCGCGCATGTTTCTCGATTATCATCTGGTTCCGGGGCTCTATATGCCGAACGGCTGCATGTCGACCGGCGGCTCGGGGCTCAACTGGTTCATCAGCACCTTCGCCGGACGCGAGCAGATCGCGGCAAAGACCGAGGGAATTTCCGTGCACCACTATCTCGATCGGCTGGCGGCGGCATGCGCGCCCGGCGCGGACGGGCTGACGATCCTGCCTTACTTCCTCGGCGAGAAGACGCCGATCCATGATGCCGGTGCGCGCGGCCTGATTGACGGGCTGACGCTGTCGCATCATATCGGCCATCTCTGGCGGGCGATGCTGGAAGCCTACGCCTATGCGCTGCGCCATCATAGCGACGTGCTGAACGACATCGGCCATCCGACGACGCGTTTCATCGTTTCCGACGGAGGATCGCAGAGCCGTATCTGGATGCAGATCGTTTCCGACGTGCTGCAGCAGCCACTGCAGGGTCTCACTGGCCATCCCGGCTCCTGCCTCGGTGTCGCCTGGGCCGCGGCGATCGGTGCCGGACTGACCGAGGATTGGTCCGGTGTGACCGCCTTTGTCGGCCAAGGTGACAGAATCGTCCCCAATCCCGACAATGCAGCGGTTTATGATCGAGGTTATCGGACCTATCGTGCGCTTTACAGGCCATAGACCCAGCGAGATTTGAGCGTGACGACACCGGCAGACCGGGATTCCACGAGACAGGCAGCCGGGCGCGGCGGCATGGTAACAAGCCCGCATACGCTGGCGAGCGAGGCAGGCGCGGCGATCCTGCGAGCCGGCGGCAATGCGCTTGAGGCTGCGATCGCCATCGGCAGCACCGTTGCCGTCGTCTACCCGCATTTCTGCGGGCTTGGCGGCGATTCCGTCTGGATCGTTGCTGATCGCAGCGGGCGGAAAACATGTTTTCTTGGCATCGGCCAGGCGGCGCGGAAATTGCCGGATTTCGGCGGCAGCATTCCGCTGCGCGGGCCGCTTTCGGCGCTGACCTCGGCCTGCGCCGTCGATGCGTGGCGGCACGCTCATGACTATTCCGCGCGGCACTGGGGCGGAAAGATCGATTTTTCCGTCTTGCTTGCCAATGCGATCCGCCACGCGGAAGAGGGCTTTCCTATTACGCGCTCGCAGAGCTTCTGGCTTGCCTTCCGGCAGGCGGAGGCGGCCGGCTGGCCGGGTTTTGCCGCGCTCTTCATGCCGGATGGCGCGGCGCCGGAAACAGGCAGTCTGTTTCGACAGGAGAATTTGGCGCTATCGCTTTCGCTGATTGCCCGTGACGGGCCGCGTTCATTCTACGAGGGCGAACTCGGCACGAGGATTGCTGCGGGCCTGCAGGCGGCGGGTTCTCCGCTGACTGCCGACGATCTCAAGGCGACCCGAACGCGCGAGGTCGCGCCGATCAGCCTCTCCTATCGCGGCTTCGAACTGCTTGCGCCACCGCCGCCGACACAGGGTCTGTCGACGCTGGCGATCATGGGCATTCTCGCCCATTTCAATCTTGCCGCCCAAAAGGCCGGCAGCGCCGATCATCTCCATCTCTGCGTCGAAGCCGTCAAACGCGCCTTCCTCGACCGCGGCGGCATTGCTGATCCCGATGTCGTGCCGCAGCCGGTGGAGGAATGGCTGAGCACGCAGCATCTTGCGCAGGCGGCAGCCTCCATTGATCCAGCACGAGCGCTCGAATGGCCGGCGCCCTTTCGCAGCGGCGACACCGTGTTCTTCGCAGCAACCGACGCAGAGGGCGGCAGCGTCAGCGTCTTGCAGAGCACTTATTTCGACTGGGGCAGCGGCGTAGTGGTCGGCGATACGGGTATTCTCTGGCAGAACCGCGGGGCGGCCTTTTCGTCCGATCCCAAGCAAGTCAATGCCATCGCACCCGGCAAACGGCCTTTCTATACTTTGAATCCCGGCCTCGGCCTGCGCAACGGCAAGCCTGCGCTGCTCTACGGCACGCAGGGCGCCGACGGCCAGCCGCAGACGCTGGCAATATTGCTGACCCGGCTGATCGACTTCGACGAGGAACCAGCAGCAGCGCTGGCCGGTCCACGCTTTCTTCTCGGCAAGACCTTTTCCGACAGCCGTGACAGCCTCAAGCTGGAAAGCGATGCCGGCGAAGCGGTGTTTGCCGAACTGGCCGCACGAGGCCACGCACTGTCACCGATCGAGGCGCAGAGCCCGCTTGCAGGGCAGGCAGGTGTGATCGCTATCGACGAGGACGGCATGGCGACCGGCGCGCATGATCCACGTGGCGACGGATTGGCGATCGGGTCTCCTCCGGCGGCATGAGTTATGGGGTTATGCGTCGGCGAGACGCGTTCAAACGCAAGGAAGCGGGAAAAAGCTATTAATTGATCAGACGGACCGCTGATGACAGTTCCCGAGCATCGTGCTCCCAGCAGATCGGCGACGTTCTCCGCACTGGGTATCATTCCGCTGCGGATTCGAAAGTCGCCGAGGATTCCAGTGGGAGGCCTTAGCGCTTCAGGGGGAATGGACCGCTGGGGGATATCCGGGTACTTGCAGGCGATCTTCGTGAGAGACGCCGGTGGTCACTGGATAGACGGTCCGAATATGTTGTCGGCCACCGCCGTTGTGATCTCGGCACAATCGACCTCGCTCATCCCCGAAGCAAGCCCCAACCGCGGGCCTGTGCTACTACAACTGCAAACGTTCCAGGCACGTAAGGGCGGCGTGAGCCCGGCTCTGTGAACGAGCATGAAGTGGCGCGAACGTTTTCAGTGTGCGGTGCCTGGTTTCTCGTTTGCCCTCACAATGGCGTCCGCTTCCTTGCCGTATAGTTCCTCGAAGTGATCGAAGGTCTTGGAAAAATAACCGATGCCCTGCGTCGCCGAGCGCAGCGCCCGTGCCAGATCGTTAAGTGCGCCACCCGGAACGAGCGCCCGGAAGATGTCCCATCCCTTGGCGGTTTCATCACGGTCGAAGCCGAGAACCTGACCGTTGAGAGCGGAGACGATCTGGACAAGGCTGCCTGAAAAGACCGCCGGGATGTGGAACTCGCCGCGGAAGACCGGCTGCATCAACACCGTCGATCCTTCGGAAAGCGCCTGTCGCACCCCCATTTTCGACGCTGTCCGGAAGGCGTGTTCCGAACTGTCGACGGTATGGTGCTGACCATCCAACAGCGTTACGCCGACATCGATGACTTCGAAGCCTAGCGGTCCTTTCTCCATCGCTTCGCGCGCGCCCGCTTCGACGGCAGGGATGTAATTGCGCGGAACGGCGCCGCCTTTGATGGTTTCGCCAAAGGTGAAGCCCTGGCCGCGCTCGTTGGGGTGAATGCTCAACTTCACATCCGCGAATTGCCCGGCACCGCCGGTCTGTTTGCGATGGCGGTAATGAACCTCCAATGGTTTCGTGATCGTCTCGCGGTAGACTGGGCTGGGCGTTCGGTCTGTCACGGAGATATGAAAGACATCGGACAGCGTTCGGCAGAGATCACGCAGATGTACCGGCCCCTGGGCGCGGACGAGTTGAGCGCCCGTGCCTTCCTCCTGCAAGACTTCCAGACCGCGATCCGTCTCGGAAAGTTTCGCCAGCGTTTCGGAAAGTTTGTTTTCATCGCGCTCACTGCCCGGAATTAGGATCCTTTCAAGCATCGGCGTGGGTGGTTCCGTCCACTCAGGCGGGGCGACCACCGCGCCGGAGGTCAACAGCGAAGGGACGGGCAGATGGTCGGACTTGACCGTCGCGAAGACATCCCCCGGCGCAGGCAGAACCGCCAAATTAGACCGCCCGTTTGCGAGATTTTGTACGGCGCCGAGGCTGGAGCCACCAAGTGATGCGCCTTGCCGCAGTCCCTCGCCAAGTGCGCGCACGAGCACCGTCTTGCCGACATTCTGGCGATGATAGGCATGGAAGCTCAAGGCCACCAGCTTGACTTCATCGACAGTTCCCGTGTGAGCGAGACGCTGCCGAAGAACCCCTACCGGCGGCGCCTCGTGGCGTAGCGCCTTCATCAGCCTCGTCATGCCGTTGCCGTGAATTGCAGCACCGATCAGGACCGGGATAATTCTGTTTTCTCTTAGAACCCGTGATGAAATGGCATAGAGGGCATCACTGGGTGGCTCGCGATCTTCGATCAGTTCCTCGAGAAGCCAGTCATCGAATTCGGACAGGTGTTCCAGGAGCTCGCTGCGCGCTTCGTGCTCGCGTTCGGCGGCGCTTTCGGGGATTGCGATCAGCGCCGAAGTCTGGCCTTCCCGGTATCGCCACGCCCGTTCCGAAATCAGATCGCAACTGCCAATGACCCTGTCCCCCTCGCGGATCGGGATCTGGCGAAGCAAAAGCGTGTGGTTGGCGTAGTCTTGAAGCGCGGCGATCACGTCCCTCAACCGCCCTCGCGGTTCGTCCATCCGGTTGACGAAGAGGATGCAAGGCGTCCCCGAGGCTTCGACTATCCGCAGATAGGGCGCGGCGAGCACAGCCTCCGCGGGTGCCGATGAAACGCACAGTATGCAGGCGTCGCTGGCAAGAAGCGCGTGCTGCGCATGCGCCAACGCTTCGTTGGGTCCTGGCGCATCCAGTGCACACCACGCCTCGTTTCCGAAGGTGAATTCTGTGAGGTTCAATCCATAAGGTGAGCTGGATTTTCTCGGCGTTCCCTCCAGGGAGCCGAGCTTTTCCACGATTGTCGATTTTCCGGTCTGCGAGGGTCCAAGCACGGTGAAGCAGCGCATCAGCCTTCCTCCAACTGCCATAAACACAATTTTCAGCCATCATAGGATGCCCTGAACTGCTGCAAGGCGCCAGAGGTGTTCAGTGTCACAACGCTTGATCTGGACTTGCATTTGAGGCTGGTCCATTCAGGTGCAGAGAACGCATTGACGAATTTGCGATATCGACGTCTATGCGCGACGAACCACTGCCATTGTTTGCAGCCGCGGCCGAACGGGCGATCGCCAAGCAGCAGGAGCCGAATGCCTGAACCAGCACTGGTTCCTGACCCTTGCGGATGCCCGCAAAAGAGGGAGGATTGGCGTAGAGACTACAATCCTGTTTCATAACGCCCATCTTTCTATGTTGTTGAAGGGAATAAGTTTTCCTGATCTGGATGCGATCCT